>NZ_FOSS01000008.1 GCF_900114355.1 Lysobacter sp. cf310 | reverse complement strand
CCTGCCGCCAGCGTTCACTCTGAGCCAGGATCAAACTCTTCACTTAAATTTTCGACCAGTACCGAAGTACCAATCTAATGCTTTGAGTGCAGTCGTCGCTCCTGAGCCCGAATTACACGTTTACTCGCATTTGCATGCTTTCTTGCTTCATTTGGACTCTGTTACGAACGTCTGCTGATGGACTAACACCACCGGCCAGACGCCCGCACAAGTCACCTGCGCACACTGTCAAAGATCCTAGGAACCGGCCTCAGCGCCTTGTTCCGACCTCGTCACCAAAGTGCCCGAGGGAGCCGCACATCTTACAGCAGATTTCGCGACCGTCAACACCCTGCGAAACCTTTTTTCTACCGCTTCCCGCCGTTCCGTTCAGGCCCTGAAGCCGTCCCGTCTGTCGGGCCGCGCATCTTACAGCAGCCTCCGAATCCGTCAACCGTTTTCGATGCCGCTTTCGATCCGCTCCGCCGCGCTCAATCAATGCAGCTCGGCGGGGCGCGCATTGTGCACAGCTCAAGCTGAATAGGGAAGGGGGTCGGCGAAAATAATTCGACTTGACCGCCGCGCCGCGCTGCCCGATGGTCGCCGCACCCTCCGGCAACAAGGAACACGCTCGATGTCCAAGCTACGTCTGTTGGCCGCCTGCTGCGGCCTGGCCCTATCCGGTTGCGCCAGCGGCGCCGACACCTGGGTGGAGCTGGCCGGGCAGCGCTATACGGTGGAAGTCGCCGACGACGACGAAGAGCGCGCCATGGGTCTCATGTTCCGCGAGGAAATGGCCGTCGACCGCGGCATGGTCTTCATCCACGAGCGCCAGGAACCGCAGGCCTACTGGATGAAAAACACCAAGATTCCGCTGGATATCCTGTACTTCGACAACGACCGCAAGCTGGTGTCGCAGCAGCGCGACGTGCCGCCGTGCTCGGCCGGCAACCAGTGCCCGCCCTACCCCAGCGCCGCGCCGGCGCGTTACGTGCTGGAACTCAACGCCGGCCAGGCGGCCAAGCTGAAACTGCAGGACGGCGCCGTGCTGACCTTCGGGCCGGGCTTGCCCCAGCCCTGAACCGCCTAGGCGCTCAGAGCTCCATCATCTCGAAGTCGTCCTTGGTCACGCCGCAGTCCGGACAGGTCCAGGTATCGGGCACGTCCGCCCAGCGGGTGCCCGGGGCGATGCCCTCTTCCGGCAGGCCTTTGGCCTCGTCGTAGATGAAGCCGCATACGACGCACATCCAGGTGCGGAACACGGTAGCGGCGGCGATCTCGGACATATGGGCGGATAATGGCTGTCTTGCGGGACAGGCATTGTCCCACCCCCGTCGCGCCCACGGAAGCGCCGTCATGCATTCATCCTGGCCGCGCCGCGGCGTCTATGCGATCACCCCCGACGACGCCGACGACGCGCGCCTGCTGGCGCGGGTCGACACCGTGCTGGGCGCGGGCGCGGCCTGGCTGCAGTACCGCAACAAGGCCGCCGACGACGCCGGCCGCGAGCGCCAGGCGCGCGCCTTGCTGGCCCTGTGCCGGCGTCGCCAGGTGCCGCTGATCGTGAACGACGACTGGCGCCTGGCCGCGCGCATCGGCGCCGACGGCGCCCACCTGGGCGAGGACGACGGCGATATCGCGGCCGCGCGCGCCGCTCTGGGCGCGGATGCGATCCTCGGCGTGTCCTGCTACGACCAGGGCGCCCTGGCCCGCGCGGCGGTCGCGGCCGGCGCCGACTATGTCGCGTTCGGTGCGTTCTTTCCGTCGCCGACCAAGCCCAACGCGCGGCGCGCGGCGCCGCAGCTGCTGCGCGACGCGGCGGATTTGAACGTGCCGCGGGTGGCGATAGGCGGCATCACCCCGGACAATGCGCCGGCGCTGGTCGCGGCCGGCGCCGATCTGCTGGCGGTGATCAGCGGCGTGTTCGACGCGCCGGATCCGGCCGCCGCGACGCGCGCGTACCGGGCATGTTTCGACGCCCCTCATTCCGATTCCGTTCCTCTTACCTGAAGACCCCTGTCTGCCCATGAATAACGCCCGTTCGCACGCCCTGTTCACCCGCGCTTCCGAGCTGCTGCCCGGCGGCGTCAATTCGCCGGTGCGCGCGTTCAAATCCGTCGGCGGCGAGCCGTTCTTCGCCCAGCGCGCCGAAGGTGCGTATCTGTACGACGTGGACGGCAACCGTTACGTCGACTACGTCGGTTCCTGGGGCCCGATGATCGCCGGCCACGCCCATCCGCAGGTGCTGGACGCGGTCGCGCGCACCATGCGCGACGGCCTGAGCTTCGGCGTGCCCAATGCGCTGGAAGTGACCATGGCCGAGGCGATCACTTCGATCGTGCCCAGCTGCGAGATGGTGCGCATGGTGAACTCGGGCACCGAGGCCACGCTGTCGGCGATCCGGGTGGCGCGCGGCGCGACCGGGCGCACGCGCATCGTCAAGTTCGAAGGCTGCTACCACGGCCACGGCGACAGTTTCCTGGTCAAGGCCGGCAGCGGCGCGCTCACCCTGGGCCTGCCGAATTCGCCGGGCGTGCCCTCGGCGCTGGCCGACCTGACCCTGACCCTGCCCTACAACGATTTCGAGGCGGCGACGCGCTTGTTCGACGATGTCGGCGATCAGATCGCCGGCCTGATCATCGAGCCCATCGTCGGCAACGCCAACTGCATCCTGCCGCGCGAAGGCTATCTGCAGCATCTGCGCGCCCTGTGCAGCAACTACGGCGCGCTGCTGATCTTCGACGAGGTGATGACCGGTTTCCGGGTCGCGCTGGGCGGCGCGCAGCAGCGTTACGGCATCAAGCCGGACCTGAGCACCTTCGGCAAGATCATCGGCGGCGGCATGCCGGTGGGCGCCTACGGCGGCCGTCGCGATCTGATGAGCCAGGTCGCGCCCAGCGGCCCGATCTATCAGGCCGGCACGCTCAGCGGCAATCCGGTGGCGATGGCCGCGGGCCTGGCGACGCTGGATCTGATCCGCGCGCCGGGCTTCCACGAGGCGCTGGAACGCAGCACGCATGCGCTGTGCGACGGTTTGGAGGCGGCCGCGCGCGACGCCGGCGTGGCCTTCCATACCACCCGCGCGCCGGGCATGTTCGGTCTGTATTTCCGCGAAGGGCCGGTGAACAGTTTCGCCGACGCGCTCGCTTCGGACACCCAGCGCTTCAACCGCTTCTTCCACGGCATGCTCGAGCGCGGCGTGTACCTGGCGCCGTCGGCGTTCGAGGCCGGCTTCCTGTCCAGCGCGCACGGCGAGTCCGAGATCGCGCACACGCTGGAGGCCGCGCGCGCGAGTTTCGCGGCGTTGTGATCCGTCAGGTGCCGCGCGCCTGCGGCACGGTGAACGCGAACGGGCCGACCTTGCGTCGGCCCGTTTTGCTTTGCGCTCAGAACGAGTAGCTGGCGCTCAGCACCATGTTGCGACGCGCGCCGAACCAGCAGTCGCCGCGCCCGCCGCAGTAGCTGAAGTAGCGTTTGTCGGTGAGGTTGTTGACGTTGAGCGCCAGACGCCAGGCGCCGGTGTCGTAGGACAGCATCGCGTCGCCGAGCAGGACCGAGGGTGTGGTCGGGCTGGGCGGTTCGGCGAAGGCGCTGAAGTAGCGCAGGCCCAGGCCGGCGGCGAAGCCGTCGCGGCCGCCGAGGCTGAAAGCTTGCTTGGCCCAGACCGCGGCCTGATGGCGCGGCGCCGGCGTCAACTGCTTGTCGTTGTCGAGATAGTTGTAGTGCGCGGTGATGTCCAGCGAGGACGTCAGCTTGCCCGCGAATTCCAGCTCCAGGCCGGTGGTCTTGGTCTTGCCGGCCTGGATGTTGTTACCGACCGGACTGGCGGGGTCGGGGATCAGACGGTTCTCTTCGCGCAGCTCGTAGGCCGCGGCAGTGAAGCTCAGATCGCGTTGCGCGGGTTCGAACTTGAGGCCGGCCTCGACCTGCTCGCCGCGCTGCGGCCGGTAGCGCGCACCGTTGCGGTTGGTGCCGGCCACCGGCGTGAAGGATTCGCTGTAGCTCACATACGGCGACCAGCCGGCCCAGTCGTGGAACATCAGGCCCAGGCGCTTGGTGGTGGCGCTGGAGCTCTCGTCGGCCTCGCCGACCTTGCCGCTCTTGGCGCGGTCGTGACGCAGGCCGGCGACGACGATCCAATGCTCGCCAATGCGCATCTGATCCTGCAGGTAGACGCCGATCTGGCGCTGGCTGGTCTGCACGGCCGGGCCCAGCGGCGGCGGCGTGTACGGCGCGTAGACCGGGTTGTAGACGTCGATCGGCGGCAGGGTGCCGCCGCGTTCGGGCGCGCCGTCGAAGCTCTGCGCCTCGTCCTGCTTGAAACGCACCGCGTCCACGCCGAGCAGCATCTGGTGTTCGAGCGCGCCGGTCTTGAAACGGCCCTCGACATGCTGGTCCAGGTTCTGCATGCGCGCCCGGTTATGGGCGAACCAGCCCTCGCGATTGATCACCCGCTGCTGCGGGTCGATGAAGGGATTGAGCGGATTGCTGAAGGGATCGGCGTAGACGGTGACGTAGTCGACTTCGTTGCGCGAGGCGCGGAACGCCTGGCGGAAGGTCCAGTTCGGATTGAAACGGTGTTCGAACGACCAGCCGGCGCTGCTGTGATCGGTGTCGTAGTGGTCGCCGGGATTGCCGATGAAGCGGTTCGCCGGAATCGGCCCGTTCGGGTTCGGCGCGACCAGGCCGCTCCACTGGAAGAACTGCGAGGTCGAACCGGTGCGGTCCTGCTGCCAGCGCAGCAGCAAGGTCAGCGAGGTGTCTTCGTTGGGGCGCCAGGTCAGCGAGGGCGCGATCAGGCGGCGGTCGTCCTCGACCTGGTCGACCTGGGTGTCGCTGTCGCGGTAGAGGGCGACGATGCGGTACAGCCAGGTGCCGTCGGCGGTCAGCGGGCCGGTCAGGTCGGCGTTGATCTGGCGGCGGTCGAAGCTGCCCAGCTGCACGCCGATCTCGCGCTGGCTCTGCGCCTGCGGGCGCTTGCTGACCAGGTTGATGATGCCCGCGGTGCTGCCCTGCCCGAACAGCATGGACGAGGGACCGCGCAGCACTTCGATGCGCTCGAGCATGTAGGGGTCGGTACGGGTGGTGCTGGTGTAGTAGTTGAACGCGCCGCGCAGGCCGTCCAGATACTCGGTGGGGTCGCTGCCGCGGATCAGGGTCCAGTCGCCGCGCGAATCCAGGCCGTAGGCCTCCGAGCGCACGCCGGCGGCGTAGTTGAGCGCGTCCTGGATGTTCTGTGCGCCTTGGTCGCGCATCTGCTCGCCGGTGACCACGGTGATCGCCTGCGGCGTTTCGCCGAGCGGCGTGTCGGTCTTGGTCGCGGTGCTCGCGTTGGCGGCCTTGTAGCCGGTCGAGGCGCCCTGCACGACGACGTGGTCGAGGTCGGTGGCCCGGTCCGCGCGCGCGTCGCCGCTGTCGGGGCTGGACGGGGTCTGGGCGCGTGCGAGCGGCGCGGTCAAGACTAGCGCGAGCGCCACGGCCAAGGGGGCCGGGTGGAGGCGAGTTCGGGGCATGGGGTCTCCGGCTGGATTTTGCAAACGATAATCATTATCGTTTGATTAAGCAGCGGATGCCAGATCTGCAGGCCGTTTTTGCGAGGGAAAACCAAGGCCGTGAGCGGCGTCAGTGGGCGGACAGGCGCTCGGCGATGCGCTGCGCGAGCGCTTGCAGGGCCTCGCGCGCGACCGGCACGGGCAAGCCGCTCGGGTACACGTCGAGCAGACCGTCGCCGTGACGGCGCGGATGCACGTGCAGATGGACATGCGGCACTTCCTGCATCGCCGCCGCGCCGTTGGACTGCCACAGGCTGAGTCCGTCGGGGCGGCCGTCGGCCGCGAGCGCCTTAGCGATCCGCACCGCCAGCCGCATCAGGTGCGCGGCGGTGGCTTCGTCCAGGGCATAGATATCCGGCACATGTACGCGCGGCACGATCAGCACATGCCCGCTCACGGCCTGACGCAGATCGACGAAGGCCAGCGCGATCTCGTCTTCGTAGACGACGCTGGCCGGCGCGGTGCCGGCCACGATCGCGCAGAAGACGCAGTCGTCGTCGCTCATGCGTCCGAGGTCGGCGATCAGCGGCCCAGGAACGTCGCCAGCGCGGCGCGCAGACGCGCCAGGCCTTCGGCGACATCGGCGTCGGCGATGTTCAGCGCCGGCACGAAGCGCAACACGTCGGGACCGGCCTGCAGCAGCAGCAGGCCGTGGTCGACGCAACGGTCGAGAATCTCGCCGGCCTTGCCGGCGTGCTCGGGACGCAGTTGCGCGCCCAGCATCAGGCCACGGCCGCGCACTTCGGAGAACAAAGAGAACTCCGCGTCCAGCGCCGCCAGGGCCGCACGCAAGGCGTCGGACTGGCGCTGCACGTTGGCCAGCAGTGCCGGCGACGACAGCTCGCGCAGGGCCGCGTTGGCGACCGCGGCGGCGAGCGGATTGCCGCCGAAAGTGGTGCCGTGGGCGCCGAACTGCATGCTTTCGCCGGCGCGCGCACCGACCAGCATGGCGCCGATCGGGAAGCCGCTGCCCAGCGCCTTGGCCAGCGTGACCACGTCCGGCACGACCTCGTAACCGTGGCAGGCGAACAAGCGGCCGGTGCGGCCCATGCCGCATTGGATTTCGTCCAGGATCAGCAAGGCGCCGTGGCGATCGCAGAGCGCGCGCAGGCCCTGCAGGAACTCCACCGTCGCCGGCGTCACCCCGCCCTCGCCCTGCACCGGCTCGACCAGCACCGCGCAGACCGCGCCGTCGGCCATCGCGGCCTCGGCCGCGGCGAGATCGTTGAAGTCGCTGTAGCGGAAGCCCGGCGGCAGCGGCTCGAAGCCCTCGTGGTACTTGGGCTGGGCGGTGGCGGTGACCGCGGCCAGGGTGCGGCCGTGGAAGCTGCCGCGGAAACTCAGGATCGCGCGACGCTCGGGCGCGCGGCCTTGTGCGGTGGCCCACTTGCGCGCCAGCTTGATCGCGGCCTCGTTGGCCTCGGCGCCGGAATTGCAGAAGAACACCCGCTCGGCGAAGCCCGAGGCGCTCACCAGCGCTTCGGCCAGGCGCAGCGGCGGCTCGCTCACGAACACGTTGCTGGTGTGCCAGAGCTTGCCGGCCTGCTCGGTCAGCGCGGCGATCAGCGCCGGATGCGCATGGCCGAGCGCGTTGACGGCGATGCCGGCGCCGAAATCCACGTATTCGCGACCGTCGCGGTCCCAGATGCGCGCACCCTGGCCGTGATCGAGCACGATCCGGCGCGGACGGTAGACCGGCAGGTAGTAGCGCTCGGAAAGGGCGAACAGCGATTCGGTGGAGGCGGTCATCGACGCGGGATCGGTTGGGGAGAACGCATATTCTCGCCCAAGTCGGCGGCCGGCGCTGGCGCGCGGCTTCAGTCGAAGCAGTGCGGTACGAAGCGGCTGGAATTGCGGGTGATGCGGTCGCCGTCCTCGCGCACGCCCAGGCCGGCGGCGACGTCGCCGACCACCCAGGCGCCGAGCACGGCGTGGCCGGCGGCGCTCTGGTAGAGCGGCGTATAGGCCTGGTAGACCGTGTCCGGCGCGGCCATCAGCGGCGCGCGTTCGAACATCGCCACGCCCTCGCCTTCGCGGCCCAGGCGCGGCTTGGCGACCAGCGGGCCGTCGATCGCGGCCGGATCGTGCGAGGCCGGCAGCAGGTTGGGATGGCCCGGAAACAAACGCCACAGCAAGGGCAGCAGCGACTTGTTCGACAGCAGTTGCTTCCACGCCGGTTCGATCCAGCGCGTCGGCGCCGTCGGCAGGTGCTCGGCGAAAGGCTCGTCCAGCAGCCACTCCCAGGGATAGAGCTTGAACAGCTGCGCGATCGGGCGATCGTCGAGATCGACGTAGTTCGCGTCCAGCCAGCCGATCTCGGCGATATCCAGCGACTGGGTGGCGTAACCGGCCTGGGCGCAGGTCTCGCGCAGGTATTCGACGGTGGCGCGGTCCTCGGGGGTCTCCAGGCAGCCGGCGAAATGCACCTGCGCGCCGGCGGGCAGGATCTGCGGCCAGCGCTCGACCAGGCGCTCGTGGATCAGATTGAACTGGTCGGTGCCGGCGGCGGTGTCTTCCAGCCAGTACCACTGCACCACCGCGGCCTCGAACAACGAGGTCGGGGTGTCGGCGTTGTATTCGAGCAGCTTGGGTTCGCCGTAGCCGTCGTAGGCCAGGTCGAAGCGGCCGTACAGCGCCGGTTCCTTCGCGCGCCAGGAGCGCTCGACCAGTTCGGCCGCGCGCGCGCTCAAGCCCAATTCGGCATAGTCGCCGCGTTCGACGACATGGGCCGCGGCCTGCAGACACAGCTGGTGCAGCTCGCCGGTCGCGGCCTCGATGCGGTCGATCTGATCTTCGCCGAACCGGTAGCAGGCGTCGTCGACCCAATAGGCGCCGTCGAGGCTGTGGAAATCGAAGCCCAACGCCTCGACCCGCGCGCGCCAGTCCGGTCGCGGCGCGCAGCGCTCGCGGCGCATCAGGAACGGACCGAGTGAGCGGCGCCGGTGCGGCCGAAGCCGCCGCGGTAGCCTTGCTCGACGGTAGGCGCGCGGTAGTCGGCGTCGCCGCGGGAGCCGGCGGCGTTGCCGTAGCCGCCGTAATAGCCGCCGTGGCGGCGGCAACGGTTGCCGGCCTGTTCGTCGCGCGGATCCTGCGCCTTCTGCGGATACCAGGGCCCGTACCAGCGCCCGTTCTCGTAGGTGCAGCGATCGCTGTAGTCGCATTCGCAGCTGTAGCGATCGGCGTAACCGCCGCGCTGCACCGGCTCGGCGGTGAGATCGCGCACGATCGGATAACCGATCAGCCCGGCCGCGCCCAGCCACAGCAAGGGCACCGCGTAGGAGCGCTTGCGCTTGAGCGGGCCGGGGCGGGTGATCGTGGGCGTGTACTGCGACGCGCCGCGTTTCTTCTTCGCCATCGTCAGTAAGTCATCGCCGCGGCATTGATCAGGCCCACGCCCAGATGCAGGGTGGCGGACAACAGCGCGGCGGCCTGCTCGCCGCGCTCGATGCGCGCGGGAAATCCCGGCAGCAGCAAGCGGGTCAGCACATGCGCGGCAGCCTGCGTCAGCATCGCGACCGCGCCCCACACGGCCAGGTCGATCAGGCTGAGGCTGTGCGCCATCGCGCTGGCCAGCGGCAGGCAGAAGCCGAGCAGCGCGCCGGCCAGGGCGGTGCTGGCGGCGAGGTTGCCGTCGCGGATCAACTGCAGTTCGCGATGCGGCGTGAGTTGCAGGTACAGCGCCAGAAACAAGGCGACGAACCCCAGCCCGACCCCGAAATAACCGGCGAACGCCGGCAGACCCTGCAAGTACGACATTCCCACCCCTGATCGGAAAGCCCGCAGACCTTAGCCCGGGCGCGCGCGAGCGACAAGACGGCATGCGCCAGGACGCACTGTGCGCTGCGTCATGCGGTAAACGGTCCGGCGCGCGCAGAATCGTCGGACCACTCCAGGGACCCCACGCTCATGACCCAGCCGCGCCGCTCGTCGTTCGCCTGTCTGTTGTCCGCCCTGCTCGTCGCCGGCTCCGCCGCCGCGGCGCCGCCCGGTGCGCCCGCGCCGAAGATCACGATCACCGAGACCGCGGCGTTCGATGCCGCTTCGGTGCCGGCCTATGCCGGCGACTACGCCGACATCTACGCCTATCTCGAACAGCACCGTGCGCAGGATCTGGAACAGCTGCAGCGCTGGGTGCGGCAGCCGTCGATCAGCGCGCAGAACCAGGGCATCAAGGAAATGGCCGAACTGCTGCGCGCCGATCTGCAGGGCCTGGGCTTTCGCGACACCGCGCTGGTGCCGACCTCCGGCCACCCCGGCGTCTACGGGTATTACGACGCCGGCGCCGAGCACACCCTGGTCGTCTACATGATGTACGACGTGCAGCCGATCGAGCCCACCGGCTGGAAGGTCGACGCTTTCAAGGGCGAACTGGTCGACGAGCCCGGCCTGGGCAAGGTGCTGATGGCGCGCGGCGCGACCAATCAGAAGGGCCCGCAGCGCGCGTTTCTCAATGCGCTGGCGGCGATGATCAAGGTGCGCGGCAAGCCGCCGGTGAACCTGATCGTGCTGGCCGAGGGCGAGGAGGAGCTCGGCTCGCCGCACTACCCGGAAGTGGTGGCCAAGTACGAAGCGCAGCTGCGCAAGGCCGACGGCGTGTTCTTCCCGATGAACACCCAGGGCCGCGACGGCGAGCCCAGCATGTTCCTGGGCGTGAAGGGCATCCTGTACTTCGAACTGGAAGCGCGCGGCAACGCCAAGACCGGCGGCTCGCAGAAGAGCGAGGTGCACGGCTCGATGGCGGCGACCCTGGATTCGCCGACCTGGCGCCTGGTGCAGGCGCTGTCGACCCTGACCACGCCCGAAGGCGAGATCGCGGTGCCGGGCTACCGCGACGCGATCCGTCCGCCCAACGCCGAGGAACAGCGCCTGTACAACGGCCTGATCCGCGACCGCGAGCAGGACGCGGCCAAGACCCTGGAAGTGCTGGGCGCGACGCGCTGGAAGAACGGGCGCAGCGTGCGCGAGGCGGTGGCGTCGGAATTGTTCGATACCACCCTCAACATCGACGGCCTGGTCGCCGGCTACACCGGCGAAGGCGTCAAGACCATCCTGCCGCACCGCGCGGTGGCCAAGGTCGATTCGCGGCTGGTGCCCGACCAGACCCCGGAGCAGGCGCTGGGCCTGATCCGCAAGCAGCTCGACGCGCAAGGCTTCGACGACATCGTGGTGCGCCAGCTGTCGGGCTATCCGCCGGCGCAGACCTCGGTGGACGCGCCGCTGTCGCGCGCGGCGATCGGCACCTACCGCAAATACGGTTTCACCCCGACCATCGCGCCGCGCCTGGCCGGCAGTGCGCCCTATTACGTATTCACCCAGACCCTGGGCTTGCCGATGATCGCCGGCGGCCTGGGCCACGGCAGCGGCGCGCACGCGCCCAACGAATACATGGTGGTGGAACCGCAGGCCGGCTCGAAGATCGCCGGATTGGCGCAGGCCGAACGCTTCTATGTCGACCTGATGTATGCGCTGTCGGATTCGCTGAAGGCGACGGCGAAGAAGTAAGGCGGCGACTGGCGGTGGGCGATGCGGCAGCGTCGCTCACCGCGCCTACGGGGACCACACCTCGATGTCGCCGTCCGGCTGCACGCCCGCCAGCAGCATCTGCTGACGCCAATCGACCAGGATCAGGCCGTGCTGCTGGTGCAGGGCGATGAATGCGCGCGTGAGCGTGAAATCGTCGGCCCCGGAATCGAGCAGTACGGCCAGCACGCCGAGCCCGTCTTCGTCGCGCAGCCCGTACAGCCAGATCTTGGGCGCGATGGCGACGCTGAAGCCGCCCTTGACTTGGCCCAACGGCTGTCTCGCAGCGGTCAGGATGGGCGCGCGGCCGGGACGGGTCTCAAACACGCTGGCCAGAACTTGCAGCGCATCGGCGCCGTTTAGCATCGCCGCAGGCGCGATGCGACGTGCATAGATTTGATTCCAGCCCGGTCCCTGGCGATGCGTACGCTCGAAACGTTGGCATTCCACCAACAACTGCTGAATTTCCTCACGCCGGCTACCCGGATAGAACTCGAGCTGGCGCCAGATGTCCTCGTGGAACTGCGGCGCGCCCTCGAAAGACTCGCGGGTCGGGACGACGAATTCCAATTCGTCCATGGCGATGGTCGGCAGCGAATACAGAATCGTGCCGGGATCCATGACGACAACCTCGTCGCCCTGTTCCGACGCGCCGAACAGGGCACGTAGCGGCCGCAGCCAACGCTTCATCGGATTGCCTCGACCATCGGCATCGTCCTCGCTCAGCGCCGGTGCTTGGGCGCGCTGTCGAAGTCCAGGAACAGGTCCGGCAGCAAGGGCTGGGTCGGATCGACCGCGTAGGGCGTGAAATCGGTGACGCCCAGCGCGAACAGCACGTCGTCGTCGATGAGGTAGTGGCCGTAGTAGCCCTGCGCCGGCCGCACCAGCACCGCGTGCGCGGCGTCGGCGACGATGTCCGGGGTGCGGCAGCGTTCGGCCTGCACGCCCGGAATCATGTTGATCGCATCGGTGGCGATCACCGTGCGCGGCCACAGCGCGTTGACCGCCACGCCCTGCGGTCCGAACTCGGCGGCCAGGCCCAGGGTGACGAAACTCATGCCCATCTTGGCCAGGGTGTAGCCGGTGTGCGGCGCCCACCACTTCGGGTCGACGCTCAACGGCGGCGCCAGGGTCAGGATGTGCGGGTTGGGCGCCTTCAACAGATGCGGCAGGCAGGCCTGCGCGCACAGGAAGCTGCCGCGCGCGTTGACCTGCTGCATCAGGTCGAAGCGCTTCATCGGCGTGTCCAGGGTGCCGCGCAGCCAGATCGCGCTGGCGTTGTTGACCAGGATGTCGAGGCCGCCGAAGGCGTCGACGGTGGCCGCGACCGCGGCGCGAACCTCGTCCTCCTCGCGGATGTCGCACTTGAGCGCGAGCGCGCGGCCGCCGGCGGCCTCGATCTCGGCCGCGACGCTGTGGATGGTGCCCGGCAGCTTGGGATTGGCGACATCGGACTTGGCCGCGATCGCGATGTTGGCGCCGTCGCGCGCGGCGCGCAGGGCGATCGCGCGGCCGATGCCGCGCGAGGCGCCGGTGATGAAGAGGGTCTTGCCGGACAAACTGCTCATAAGGACTCCTTGGGGGAACGCCGGCGGCGGTCGCCTGCGCGATCGCAAGCGCGTCGTAGCGTGATTCGTGAGTGGCGGCGCCCGCCAGCGCAAACGATCCTAGCCGAGGCATCGCACCATGCGCTCCCGGCCCATCCGCGTACGGATGCGGCGGGACCGGCCTTCAAGGCTTGGGCCCCTGCCCTTCGTTGTCTTCCCAATGCAGGATACGCCGGGTCACGAAGCGGTACACCGGTTTGCCGGTCGCGAACCAGGCCTGACGCAGCCAGGAAGGCCGCTTCAGCAGGCGCCGCTCGATCGGCGTCAGGGCCTGCGGGCAGTAAGTGCGCTTGTGCTTGAGCAGGTGGCGCAGGTCTTCGCGCGCGAGCAGGCGCAACCAACGCGCGCGCGGCCGCCCGCACACCGCGAGCTGGAAGTCGATCACCGCCGGCGCGCCGTCGGCCAGCACCAGCCAGTTGGCCTCCTTGGCCAGGTCGTTGTGGGCGATGCCGCTGCGATGCAGTTGCTGCAGCAGGCGGCGCGCGCGCCGGAAGTAGGCGACATCGCCGTGCGGCGGGCGCTGGTACATGGCGGCGCCGTCGAGGTAGCTGCGGTCGAGCCGACGCCCGTCCCAGCGCAGCAGCTGCGGCGCGGCCAGGCCGTGCACGCGGCCGAGCGCCAGGGCCTCGCGCCGCGCCAGCCACCAGGCCGGCAAACGCAGCCACAGCGGCACATGGGCGAGATCGCGGCGCACGAACAGGCCGTCGCCGTCGCGCATCAGCGCGATGCGGCCGAAGCTGTCGGCTTTGAGCGCGGCGACTTCGATGGCGTCGATGGTCATATGCGCAGTGTACGTTCGGGCCCGCGGATTGGGGATCGACTGGCGGAAGCTCGCTTGAATTCCAGGCATTCGCGTCCCACTCCCTAATCCTGTCTTCCGCGCTGCCTATAATCGACCGATGGATTCAGCCTGGCTCGAAAGCGCGACCGCATGGATCGCGGCGAACCCCACCGCCGCCGGCGCGGTGATCTTCCTGATTGCGTTCTGCGACGCCCTGATCCTGGCGGGCATCGTGGTGCCGGCCCTGCCGCTGCTGTTCGCGGTCGGCGCTCTGGTCGGCCTGGGCCACATCAGCGGCCCCTACGCGCTGGCCTGCGCGGCGGCGGGCGCCTTCGCCGGCGACGGCCTGAGCTATTGGGTCGGCTATCGCTGGGGCCCGCAGTTGCGCCAACGCTGGCCGTTCTCGCGCTATCCGCAATGGCTGGATCGCGGCGAGCAGTTGTTCCGCCGCCACGGCAGCAAGAGCATCCTGATCGCGCGCTTCGTCGGCGCGGTGCGGCCGTTCGTGCCGGCGATCGCGGGCATGCTGCACATGCCGGCGCGTCGCTACGCCCTGCCCAGCCTGTTCGCCTGCATCGCCTGGGCCGCCGCGTTCCTGGCCCCGGGCTGGGTGCTGGGCGCGTCCTACGATGCGGTGGCCGCGGTCGCCGACCGCCTGGCTCTGGTGCTGGGCGGGCTGTTGGTGGCGGTGGCGCTGGTCTGGGCCTGCGTGCTCTACACCTGGCGCTGGTTCGCCGCGCACGCCAACAACCTGCTCGCGCGCGCCTTGCGCTGGACCCGCCGGCATCCGCGCATGGGCCGCTACGCCGAAGCCCTGATCGATCCGAACCGGCCCGAGTCGGCGTCGCTGGCGATCCTGGCGGTGTGCCTGCTGACGATCAGCTGGATCTGGTTCACCCTGCTGGCGACCCTGCTGGCCAGCGGCGGTCCGCTGGCGCTGGATCACAGCATCCACGAGTTGATGTGGAGCCTGCGCAACCCGCTTGCCGACCGCCTGATGGCGGGCCTGGCCAGCCTGGGCGACGCGGCGGTGCTGGCGCCGGCGGCACTCGTCGCGCTGGGCTATCTGCTGTGGCGGCGGCGCTGGATGGCGGCTGCGCACTGGGTGGCGGCGATCGTGTTCGGCCTGGCCCTGACCTCGTTGCTGGAAGCGGCGATCGACATGCCGCGCCCGCCGACCGCGCCGGCCGGCTTCGGCTTCCCCTCGGTCGCGGTCACCATGACCACGATCGTGTTCGGTTTCTTCGCGGTGCTGATCGCGCGCGAACTGCCGGGCCGGCAACGCGTGTGGCCGTACTTGCTGGCCGGCGTGGTGACCACCCTGGTCGGCTTCGCGCGTCTGTACCTGGGCGCGCATTGGCCCAGCGACCTGGTCGGCGGCACCTTGTTCGGCATCGTCTGGCTGCTGATCCTGGGCATCGCCTATCGCCGCCACGTCGCGCGCTCGTTCTGGATGCGGCCGCTGGCCTGGCTGTTCTACGGCAGCTTCGCGGCCGCGGCGCTGTGGCATGCGCCGCGCTCGGCCGACGCGCTGCTGGCGAAGTTCGCCGCCGCCGCGCCCACCCGCGTGCTGGCGGTCGACGACTGGTGGCGGCGCGATTGGGCGACCCTGCCCGAGCACCGCAACGAACGCGATCTGCGCCGGCGCTGGCCGCTGGACCTGCAGGTCGCCGGCCCGCTGGAACCGCTGCGCGCAAGCCTGATCGCGCAGGGCTGGCGGGTGCAGCCGCAGGCCGATTGGCTGGCCACGATCGCGCTGCTCAACGACAGTGCGCCGCCGCTGGAACAAGCGGTGCTGCCGGCCACGCTGGATGCGCAGGCCGAGTCGCTGCTGTTGCTGCGCGCGGGCGCGCGCCCGGACGAGCAGTACGCGCTGCGGCTGTGGCCGGCGCCGGCGAAGTTCGAGGACGGCACGCCGCTGTGGCTGGGCACCAGCCAGGTGCTGCGCCTCAACAAGCCGCTGGACGCGGCCGCCTTGTGGCTGCCGACCAGCGACGACGTGCGCGCGCATGCGACCGTGCGCGCGGCGCTGAAGGAATTCAGCGCGATCGAGGCGACCGGGTTCCATGGCACGCCGGTGCTGCGCCTGCGCACGACACCAGCGGGCGGCGAGCTGCCGGCGCAAACGCGCAAGCCTTAGCGCGGCGCACCCTGAGCGCAGTCGCGTTCGGCGGGTGTGGCGATGCGGTCTTGAATGGCGCGTTGAGACGCGGTTCGCATGGCGGCCCGCCGCCTCCTACGAGCCGGCTGAGGGTTTACGGCAGCAGGACCAGCAGGCGATCCAGGCGTTCGTGCGGGTCGTCGATCTGCAACAGGGCCTGGCGCTGGGCGTGCTGCAGCGGCAGCAGTTCGGCCAGGCGCCAGCCGACCCAGGATGCGTCCTCCATGCGCACGCGCGGCGCCAGCGCGTACTCGCCGCCGAAACGGTCGATCAGCTCCTGCAGCAGCGTCGCGAGCAAGCCGTGTTCCGGACGCAGGACCTGCTCGGGATCGGGCGCGCACCATTCGATCTCGGCCACCTGCAGGCCGTTGTCGCGCACCCGCACCCGACGCGCGTGGAAACGGCGGGCGCCGCGCACGCGCAAGGTCAGCAGGCCGTCGGCGTCGGTGCCGAAATCCTCGATCAGGGCCTCGGTGCCGAACGCGGCGGCGCTGGCCGGCGCACCAGCCTCCTCGCCGTCGATGATCAGGCAGACGCCGAAGCCGCGGCCGCGGCGGCCGCAGTCGCGCACCAGATCCAGATAGCGCGGCTCGAACACGCGCAGGCCGATCGCGGCGCCGGGCACCAGCACCGTGTGCAGGGGAAACAGGCCCAGCGATTCGGGGTTGGCGGCTGCGGTGTCGGAGGCGGTCGACATGCCGCCAGTGTACCCGCGGCACGCGCACCGGCTAGCGTCTCGCTACGGCTCCAGCAGGTCGATCAGGGCGCGGCGCTTCTTGCGCGAAAGCCGCTGCACCAATCCGGCCAACTGCAGTTCGTCGGGGTCGCCGTAGTGGCCGCCGGCGTCGCGCACGGACACGCCGTTGCCGTCGACGCTGCCGCGTCCGGTGCTCAGCCATTCGAAGCTCACGCGTTGCTGTTTGGCGATCTCGATCATGCGCTGCAGTTCCGGCAGCGACAGCCCGGCCAGCCATTTGCGCGCGGTCTCGCGGCTGACGTTGTATTGGATCGCGAGTGCGCCGATGCGGCCGCGGCCCTTGGCGAAACCGGAATAGTCCAAGGCATGGCGCAGGCGCTGAGCGAAGTCGTCGTGGTTTGAAGTCATGCAGTACCGCCCATGCATCCTGCCAGGCCGAGACGGGCCGCCCGGGCGGGCGCGGGATGCGGCGCACGGGCGGCGGGAGTGACGCAACTCATTGTTGCGTAACTCACAGCCGAGAGTGGCACTTTTCGTATGCACAAATGACAATTATCAGTTGCCATCTGAGACAGGGCCTCGGACGCGACTTCGCCGTGCCCCAGCTACGCAATTTGGGCACTAATCAGGTGATATGTGGATATTCAAAGTGTGCCTGATTGGCACACATCTGCCGCTGGCATGTGCAAAAAACGACCGATCCGGCGTTCAGATTGGCACATTTGAATTGGCATTATCGGCTGCAGGACGCGGCCGCCGATAGCCGCGGCCGCGTTCAGCCCGCGTGGTCGCGCAGGGCGGCGAGGAAGCGGCGCGGCGCGCCGTCGAAGCCGCCGTTGGACATGAAGACGACGTGGTCGCCGGCGCGCACGCGGGCGCGCAGGGCCGCGATCAGGCTGTCGGCATCGGCCGCGGTCACGCCTTCGCCGCGCAGGCCGGCGACGACCTGGCCGGCGTCCCAGGCCAGTTCCGGACGGTGCAGGAACACCACCGCGTCGGCGCCGTCCAGCGACGGCGCCAGGGCCTGCGCATGCGCGCCCAGGCGCATGGAATTGCTGCGCGGCTCCATCGCCACCACGATGCGCGCCGCGCCGACGCGCGCGCGCAGGCCGGCCAGGGTGGTCGCGATCGCGGTCGGGTGATGGGCGAAGTCGTCGTAGACGGTGATGCCGTCGGCCTCGCCTATCACTTCCAGGCGGCGCTTGACGCTGCGGAACGCGGCCAGCGCGGGCAGCACGCTGGCGACCTCGACGCCGACCGCATGGGCGGCGGCCAGCGCGGCCAAGGCGTTCATCACGTTGTGGCGACCCAGCAAAGGCCACTGCACCTCGCCGATCTCGTTGCCGTTGTGGACCACGACGAAGGCGCTGCCGTCCTGGGCGAGCAGGCGCGCGCTCCAGGTGTAGCCGGCGCCGCCCTGGGCCGCGTCGGCGTCCAGGCCGAAGGTCTCCACCGGCGTCCAGCAACCCATCGCCAGCACTTCGGCCAGCCGCGCGTCCTCGCCGTTGACGATCAGGCGGCCGCGGCGCGGCACAGTACGCACCAGGTGATGGAACTGACGCTGGATCGCGGCCACGTCCGGGAAGATGTCGGCGTGGTCGTATTCGAGGTTGTTGAGGATCGCCACCAGCGGCCGGTAGTGGACGAACTTGCTGCGCTTGTCGAAGAAGGCGGTGTCGTATTCGTCGGCCTCGACCACGAACTCGCGACCGCCGCCGACGCGCGCGGACACGCCGAAATCCTCGGCGACGCCGCCGATCAGGAAGCCGGGCGCACGGCCGGCGGCTTCCAGCAGCCAGGTGAGGATGGTGGTGGTGGTGGTCTTGCCGTGGGTGCCGGCCACCGCGAGGGTGTCGCGGCCCGGCAGCACGCGCTCGGACAGCCACTGCGCGCCGGAAGTGTAGCGGCGGCCGTCGTCGAGCACCTGCTCGACCGCGGCGTTGCCGCGCGACAGCGCGTTGCCGACCACGACCTCGTCGCAATCGGCGGAAATGTGTTCGGGCTGGTAGCTCTGGCGCAGGGCGATGCCGAGCTGCTCCAGCTGGGTCGACATCGGCGGATACACCGCCTGGTCGCTGCCTTCGACCTGGTGGCCGAGTTCGCGCGCGAGCGCGGCGACGCCGCCCATGAAGGTACCGGCAATGCCCAAGATATGTAGCTTCAAGATCCGACGTCCTGGATTAACAGCGAAAGCTCAACGCAGCGACTCCCGCATAGGGCCTACTCCCCCTCTCCCGCTTGCGGGAGAGGGCAAGGGGTGAGGGCGCGCGACAGTTGGCGTTCGACGCAAGCTGGCTAGCAGCCGATGTCGCGATTTCGATACTGACGCCGTGGTTTTGGGATTCGTGTGCCCTCACCCCAGCCCTCTCCCGCGAGCGGGAGAGGGGGCTAAAGCGAAAGGCGGAAGCAAAAACGAAGCGGAAAACTCAGCCGACCACCGGCGCCGGCGACAACGCCTCGACGATCCGCGTGAACACCTCGTCCAGCGAGCCCACGCCGTCGATCGCGGTGAGGCGGCCGTGCTGGCGGTAGTACTCGATCACCGGGGCGGTCACGTCGTCGTAGACCTTCAAACGGGTGCGCACGGCTTCGGGACTGTCGTCCTTGCGGCCCTGCTCGGCGGCGCGGCCGGCGATGCGCTCGACCAGCAGCTCGATCGGCACTTCCAGCTGCACGGCGTAGTCCATGGGCTGGCCGATCTT
Source organism: Lysobacter sp. cf310 (assembly GCF_900114355.1). Lineage (GTDB taxonomy): Bacteria > Pseudomonadota > Gammaproteobacteria > Xanthomonadales > Xanthomonadaceae > Lysobacter. The sequence continues at coordinate 75,823 of NZ_FOSS01000008.1, read as the reverse complement.
CTTCAGCAGCACGTCCAGCGCATCGGCCTGGGCCAGGTTGCGCGGGTAGCCGTCGAGGATGAAGCCGCCGTGGGTGTCCGGACGCGAGAAACGGTCCTCAAGCATGCCCAGCAGGATCTCGTCGCTGACCAGGTTGCCGGCGTCCATCACCGCCTTGGCCTCGAGGCCGAGCTTGCTGCCGGCCGCGACTTCGGCGCGCAGCAAATCGCCGGTGGAAATGTGCGGCACCTGCAGGTGGTCCTTGAGCCGCGCAGCCTGCGTGCCCTTGCCGGAACCGGGCGCGCCCAGAAGTACCAATCGCATCTACATCGCTCCTAGAACAAGAATGCCTCGCGCGGCCGGCGCTCTCTCGGGAGCGGCCTGGGTCGCGTGCCCGGGGCGCGGCGCTACACTCAGCCGTCGCCACCCCACCGCCGGGCGTCAATATTGCGGTCAGCTTACCGCATCCCGGCGTCAATCCTGGAACCCCCATGGCCTCTGGAACCCTGCTGTACGCGCAATCCGGCGGCGTGACCGCCGTCATCAATGCCACCGCCGCGGCCGTCATCGAGACCGCCCGTGCGCGCAAGGTCAAGGTGCTGGCCGCCCGCAACGGCATCCTCGGCGCCCTGCGCGAGGACCTGATCGACACCTCCAAGGAATCGGCGGCGGCGATCCGGGCCCTGGCGCACACCCCGGGCGGGGCCTTCGGCTCCTGCCGGGTCAAGCTGAAATCCCTGGACGCCGACCGCGCCCGCTACGAGCGCCTGCTGGCGGTGCTCAAGGCCCACGACGTGCGCTGGTTCCTCTACAACGGCGGCAACGACTCGGCCGACACCGCGCTCAAGGTCTCGCGCCTGGCGGCCGAATTCGGCTATCCGCTGACCTGCATCGGCGTGCCCAAGACGGTCGACAACGACCTGGCCGTGACCGACTGCTGCCCGGGCTTCGGCTCGGCCGCCAAGTACACCGCGGTGTCGGTGCGCGAGGCGGCGCTGGACGTGGCCGCGATGGCCGAGACCTCCACCAAGGTCTTCGTCTACGAGGCCATGGGCCGGCACGCCGGCTGGCTGGCCGCGGCCGCCGGCCTGGCCGGCCAGGGCCCGGACGACGCCCCGCACCTGATCCTGTTCCCGGAGCGGCCGTTCGACGAAGCCGACTTCTTCCGGCGCGTCAAAGCCGTCGTCGAGCGCGTGGGCTACTGCGTGGTGGTCGCCAGCGAGGGCATCCAGACCGCCGACGGCCGTTTCGTCGCCGATGCCGGCGGCGGCAAGGACTCCTTCGGCCATACCCAGCTCGGCGGCGTGGCCTCGCACCTGGCCGGCCGGGTCAAGGACGTGCTGGGCTACAAGGTCCACTGGACCCTGCCCGACTATCTGCAGCGCTCGGCCCGCCACCTGGCCTCCAAGACCGACGTCGAGCAGGCGCAGGCGGTGGGCAAGGCCGCGGTCGAGTACGCGCTCAAGGGCATGAACGCGGTGATGCCGGCGATCGTGCGCAGTTCCGACGCGCCCTACCGCTGGAAGATCGCACCGGCGCCGCTGGACAAGGTCGCCAACCACGAGAAGAAGATGCCGGCCGGTTTCATCCGCAAGGACGGCCACGGCATCACCGCCAGCGCGCGCAAATACCTGGAGCCGCTGATCCGCGGCGAGGCGCCGCCGCCCTACGGCCGCGACGGCCTGCCCAAGTACGTGACGCTGAAGAACGTGGCGGTGAAGCGCAAGCTGCCGGCCTTCGAGGGCTGAGGGCGCGGGCATGCACGAGGCGGCGGCATTGCGGCCCTGGGTAGCGCAGGTCTGGGCCTGCGCGCGCCCGGACGCGCCGCCCGCGCATGCGCGCGAGCACTCGCTGCCCAGCGGCGCGATGCATCTGTCGATCCGCCTGGACGGCCCGCCGCTGCGGATCTACGCCAGCGCCGACGACCGCCAGGGCCGCGGCTACAGCGCCGCCACCGTCGGCGGCGTGCGCGCCGGCTACTGCATCAAGGACACCGCCCATCCCGCCGCCTCGGTAGGCGCGGTGCTGCGGCCGGGCGCGGCGCTGGCCCTGTTCGGGGTGTCGGCGGCCGAGCTCGCCGACGGCCACGTCGACCTGGACCAGTTGTGCGGGCAGGAAGCCGGGCGGCTGTACGAGCGCCTGGCCGCCGACGCCGACCCCGCCCATCGCCGCGCGCTGCTGCTGGCGTTCCTGGGCGCGCGCCTGCGCCGCGCGCGCGGCGGGCGCGGGCTGGACCCGCAGATCGCGCAGGCGCTGGCGCGCGTGCAGCGCGCGCCGGCCGAGACCGACGTGGCGGCGCTGGCCGACGCCTGCGGCCGCAGCCCGCGCCATTTCATCGCCGGCTTCCGCGATGCCGCCGGCCTGGCGCCCAAGCGCTACGCGCGCGTGCTGCGCTTCCAGCGCCTGCTGGCCGCGCTGGCGGCGACGCCGCGCCCGGCCTGGGCGCAGTTGGCGCTGGACGCGGGCTACTTCGACCAATCCCATCTGATCCGCGAATTCCGCGAGTTCGCCGGCGTGAGCCCGCGCGAGTACGCGGCGCGCGCGCCGGGCTCGCCGAATCACCTGCCCCTGGCTTGAGCGCGGGCGGGGGGCGCGGACGCTGGTGCGATCTGTGGGCTTTCTGTGGGAGCGGCGTAAGCCGCGATCGCGCAGCCGCGACAGCCAGCCCCGCCGCCCAGAGTTTCGTCGTGGCCGCAGGCTCATCGCGGCTCACGCCGCTCCCACAGAGAGCAGGCGTCGCCGCAGCGGCAAGCAGGTAAATTTCGTCCAATCGTGCGGCGCGCGCGCCACGCAGGCTGACGCGCACACCCACCCCGGAGCACCGCCATGGCCGTACACGAACTGTTTCCCTATCTCTGCGTCGCCGATGCCCAGGCCGCGATCGAGTTCTACACCTATGCCTTCGAGGCCAGCGAGAAGTTCCGCCTGGTCGAGCCCGGCGGCCGCATCGGCCATGTCGAACTGGACCTGGGCGGCAGCACCCTGATGCTCTGCGAGGAGTATCCGGAGATCGACATCCGCCGCCCGGTGCCCGAGCACGGCCACAGCCATACCCTGCACCTGCACGTGGACGACGCCGACGCGACGGTCGCGCGCGCGGTCGCCGCCGGCGCGCAGCTGGCGATGGCGCCGCGCGATCATTTCTACGGCGAGCGCTCCGGTACTGTGATCGATCCCTTCGGCCATCGCTGGAACATCGGTCACAGCATCGAGGAGCTCACGCCCGAGGAAATGCAGCGCCGCTACCCCGCCGATCCCTGCGCTTGAGCGCGCGTAACGCACGTTCGAACGCAAGAATGCGAACGCGATAGCGGAATTCGTGCCGGATTGTCGTTGAATCGACAGGGGTAATCCGGCAATCTGCGGCCGCGGGCGTCGCCGGCCGTCGGCAAGGCGCACGGAAGACCGATCACTTCAAGGAACTGCTCATGAAAGCCAAGCCGATCCAACTGTTGCTCCCGATGCTGCTGTTGCTGCCCCTGTCGGCGTTGGCCGGGCAGTGCGACGACAACTTCAGCAAGAAGGGCAATGCGCTCTCCGGCGCCGAATACTCGACCTCCTACAAGGTGGCGGGCCTGAGCGTGCCCAGCGCGATCGGCCAGATGCGCAACCTCGCCATCGCCGACGGCATGGACGTGCTGGACGAAAGCCCCGACAGCGGCTCGCTGCTGCTGGAGGAGCCGGCGAACCTGGCCCACAAGGGCCTGCAGGTCTATGTCACCGCCAAGCCCGACGGCACGGTGTCGATGCTGATGAAGACGCGACGCGGCGCGTTCGGCAACGCCGACGGCATCCGCACCGAGATGTGCAAGATGCTGACCCAGCTCAAGCCGGGCAAGGCGCCGGTCGCGCGCGCCGCGGTCAAGCCGATCGAGATCCAGGCGACCGCGCTGGCCACCGATATCGAACGCCAGGGCCTGGAAAACTCCGCCGCGATCGACGTGCGCTTCGAAGGCAAGGTCTACAACATCAAGGGCGTCAACAAGGGCGTGGCCGGCAGGAAGGGCGCGTTCGAGCTGTACTTCGACATGAACCCCTCGCTGGTGCCGGGCTTCGTCCCCAGCAAGTCGCGGCGCGGCGAGCTGCGCATCGCCTGCCGGATGATGCCCGACCAGAACGCCTACGCGCTGGCGATGCGCAACGGCGACAAGATGTACCTCAACGCCACCTACGACCATTACGACGAGTCCAGCTACCTGGTGTGGCTGAAGAACTGCCGCGGCATCCAGTAAGCCGCAACGGCAATGCACAGGCCGCGCTTCGGCGCGGCCTGTGCGCTTTCCCGCTCCGCCGGCGCAGGCCGCACCGCTTCGGCGACGGACGCTACCGGTCTGGCGCGCGGCCTCGAAGTCGCGCGCATGGTTGATGCGCCGCCTCGACGACTCCTCACCGGCGAACCATCCGCCCCCTGCCAGCGCCGAATCCTTGCGGCCATTGGCTTAGCGCCTCCCGCTCGCCACCGGCGTCGGACCGGCTGGCGGCATCGCCCGCGCCGCCGCGATCCCAGCGAACCCGATCCGCGCACGCGCGCCGCGCTTGCCTGAAATCCGAGCCTTGGCTAAGGTGCGGCCACGCTCAGGGGGGCGTCGCTCATGTTCAAGTTCGCAGCCGCGCTCGCGGCGTTATTGGTCGTTCCCGCCGCGCACGCGCAGGACGGCGCCGCGGCGGCGCCGCTCCCGATCGCGATGCCCGACGTTGCGACCACGCCGAGCGCGGCGCCTGCCGCGGCCGACGACACCACTGCGACCACCGCCGTCACCACCGCTGCGCCGCTTGCGCCCTGCTGCCGGCTCGTGGCGGGCAGCGTGGTCGAACTGCAGCTCGGCGAAAGCCTGTCCTCGGCGCGCCACAAGCGCGGCGATCGCTTCGCGCTACGCCTGAGCCAGCCGCTGACGGTCGACGGCGCCGAGCCGATACCGGCCGGCACGCCCGCCGTCGGCGAAGTCGTGCACGGCGCGCGTTCGCGCGGCGGCGGCCATCCCGGCGAGTTGCTGATCGCGGGCCGCTATCTGGAATTCAACGGCCGCCAGATTCCCCTGCGCGGTCTGTCGGTGGGGCAAAGCGGACGCGATCAGATCAACGGCGCGATGGGCGCGGCCTTCGTGATCGGCCCGTTCGCGATGTTCGTGCGCGGACGCGAGATCGAGATTCCGGCCGACACCGCGTTGCGCGCCAAGCTCGCCCAGGATCTGGAGCTGCCCGTCGCCGGCACGGTCGCCGCGACCGCGACCGCCCTGCCCGTTTCTCCATCGCCGGCCGCTGCGGCCGACGCTGTTCAACCACCCAAGGAGTAGTCCTTAGATGAACCTGAAGTTCCGTGTTTCCGCCCTCGCGCTGGGCCTGATGTTCTCCGGCGCCGTGCTGGCCCAGGACGCCGCCCAGCCGGCCGCGACCGAAGCCAGCGCCGAAGCGGCCGACGACAGCGCCACCGACGCGCAAGCCTCCGGCCCGATCGGCGTGCCGCCGCAGGGCAAGGGTCAGATCGTGTTCTTCCGTCCGTCCAAGCTAGTCGGCGCCGCCGTCGGCTTCAAGGTGCGCGAGGGCGAAACCGAGCTGGGCAAGCTGCGCAACGGCAAGTACTTCGTCCACGTCGCCGAGCCGGGCACGCACGAGTACCGCGTGCATGGCGAGACCAAGGACGTGCTGACCATGGAAATCGAAGCCGGCGAAACCTACTACGTGCAGGGCACGCTGGGCATGGGCATCATCGCGGGTCGTCCGAACCTGTCGCCCACCGACGCGGCCGCGTTCGACGCCCTGGCCAAGAAGCTCAAGCTCGCCAAGTAAGCCGCATCGATCGCAGACGGGCGCCGCATCGGCGCCCGTCCGCGTATGTGCGCCAGGCGCGCGGCGCGCCTCAGCCGCCGCAGGCCCTGCCCTCGACCGTCATCGCGGCGGCGAACATCGGCACCGCCGCCAGCTGATTGGCCGCGGCCTTGGCCTTCTCGTCGGCCAGGTACAGACGCGCCTGGCCCTGACCGTCCAGCTTGGGCGGGGCGACGTCGGCCGGCTTGCGCCACACCCGCACCACCGCCTGCTGCGAGGGGCAGGCCGCGTTGGGCACGCGGATCAGATCGTTGAATTTCCAACCCGCGGCCAGCGAGGGCTGGGCCTTGGCGGCGTCGACGAAGCGCGCGCGCGGCTGGCAGTTGGGGCTGGTGCGGACCACGGCGAACTTGTAGGGCTGCGCGGCCTGGCCGGTGAACTGGCCCTCCAGGCGGGCGCAGGCCTCGGGGATCTGGCGCAGGGTGTGGACGGCGCCCAGCGCCTGCGGCTGCGCGGCCGGGCGTTGGATCTCCGGGGCGGGATCGCTGCCGGAAGCGACGGCCAGGGCCGGCAGCGACAGCGCGGCGGCGAGCAGGACGACGGCGATGCGCATGAACAGGCTCCATCGATACGTGACTGGGGTCGCAGGCTGGCACGCCGGGGCTGAACCCTGGTTTCACGAGGTTTCACAGGCCCAGGGGCTGTGCGATAGTCCCTGCGTTGCCGCGCCGGAACTCCGGCCTGCGACCTAAAACTTTATAGGTGATCAGAAATTCCTGATGTCCACTCTGGGGAGGGGTTCATGCTGGAGCAGTACGGTTTGACCTTGGCGCTGGCTTGCGCCGTCATCGCGATCCTGTACGGGATCATTTCCGCGCGCTGGATCAGCGCACAACCCGCCGGCAACGAACGCATGCAGGAGATCGCCGGCGCGATCCAGGAAGGCGCGCGCGCCTACCTCAACCGCCAGTACAGCACCATCGGCATCGCCGGCGCGGTGTTGTTCGTGGTCATCGGCATCTTCCTGAACTGGCCCACCGCGATCGGTTTCCTGATCGGCGCGGTGCTGTCGGGCGCGGCCGGCTACATCGGCATGAACGTGTCGGTGCGCGCCAACGTGCGCACCGCCGAAGCCGCGCGCAAGGGCATCGGCCCGGCCATGGACGTCGCCTTCCGCGGCGGCGCCATCACCGGCATGCTGGTGGTCGGCCTGGGCCTGCTCGGCGTGGCCGGTTACTGGCTGGCGCTGGACAAGGTCGGCATCCAGGGCGAAGCGGCGCTGCACGCGCTGGTCGGCCTGGCCTTCGGCTCCTCGCTGATCTCGATCTTCGCGCGACTGGGCGGCGGCATCTTCACCAAGGGCGCCGACGTCGGCGCCGACCTGGTGGGCAAGGTCGAAGCCGGCATCCCCGAGGACGACCCGCGCAACCCGGCGGTGATCGCCGACAACGTCGGCGACAACGTCGGCGACTGCGCCGGCATGGCCGCCGATCTGTTCGAAACCTATGCGGTCACGGTGATCGCGACCATGCTGCTGGGCGGGCTGATGATCGCCCAGGCCGGCACCAACGCGGTGCTGTACCCGCTGGTGCTGGGCGGCGTGTCGATCATCGCCTCGATCATCGGCGCGTTCTTCGTCAAGGTGAAAGCCGGCGGCTCGATCATGGGCGCGCTGTACAAGGGCGTGATCGTGTCGGCGGTGCTGGCGGCGATCGCGTTCTACCCGATCACCACCCAGCTGATGGCCGACTCGTCCTACGGCGCGCTGAACCTGTACTGGTGCGCCTTGATCGGCCTGGTGCTGACCGGCGTGATCGTATGGATCACCGAGTACTACACCGGCACCCAGTTCAAGCCGGTGCAGCACGTCGCGGCGGCTTCGACCACTGGTCACGGCACCAACATCATCGCCGGCCTGGGCGTGTCGATGAAGTCGACCGCGCTGCCGGTGATCGCGGTGTGCCTGGCGATCTGGGGCGCGCATGCGTGCGGCGGCCTGTACGGCATCGCCATCGCCGCGACCTCGATGCTGTCGATGGCGGGCATGATCGTCGCGCTGGACGCCTACGGCCCGATCACCGACAACGCCGGCGGCATCGCCGAGATGGCCGAGCTGCCGCCGGAAGTGCGCGCGGTGACCGACCCGCTGGACGCGGTCGGCAACACCACCAAGGCGGTGACCAAGGGCTATGCGATCGGTTCGGCCGCGCTGGCCGCGCTGGTGCTGTTCGCCGACTACACCCACAACCTGCAGGCCGCGCATCCGGGCACGGTGTTCTCCTTCGACCTGTCCGACCACTACGTGATCATCGGCCTGCTGATCGGCGGCCTGATCCCGTACCTGTTCGGCGCCATGGCGATGGAAGCCGTGGGCCGCGCCGCCGGTGCGGTGGTGGAGGAAGTGCGTCGTCAGTTCCGCGACATCCCCGGCATCATGGAAGGCACCGGCAAGCCGGATTACTCGCGCGCCGTGGACATGCTGACCAAGTCGGCGATCAAGGAAATGATCGTGCCCTCGCTGCTGCCGGTCGCGGTACCGGTGGTGATCGGCCTGCTGCTGGGTCCGAAGGCACTGGGCGGTCTGCTGATCGGCACCATCGTGACCGGCCTGTTCGTGGCGATCTCGATGACCACCGGCGGCGGCGCCTGGGACAACGCCAAGAAGTACATCGAGGACGGTCATCACGGCGGCAAGGGTTCCGAGGCGCACAAGGCCGCGGTCACCGGCGACACCGTCGGCGATCCGTACAAGGACACCGCCGGCCCGGCGATCAATCCGCTGATCAAGATCATCAACATCGTCGCGCTGTTGCTGGTGCCGCTGCTGCCCAGCGGCGCCGGTCCGGCCGACGCGGCCGCGCACGGCGCGCCGGTGGCGGCGCTGTCGGCACCGGCGATGAATGCCATGCCGGCCACCGATGCCACGCCGGACTCGCTGGCCACGTTGTACTTCGAAAGCGGTTCGGCCGCGCTGCCGGCCGAGTTCGAAACCGTGCTGTCCAAGGCCTACCACCGCATGCAGCGCGATCCGGCGCTGAAGGCGCGCGTGTCGGGCTTTCACGACAGCAGCGGCGATCCCGCGCGCAATGCCGACTTGGCCAAGCAGCGCGCGTCGGTGGTCAGGGACTGGCTGGTCCAGCAGGGCCTGTCCGCGGACCGCGTGAGCATGGACAAGCCGGTGCAGATGGAAGGCGACGGCACCGCCAAGGAGGCGCGCCGGGTCGAGGTGCGCCTCGAGTAAGCGGCGGCCTGCAGGCGGCGAGAAAACGGCGGCTACGGCCGCCGTTTTCGTTTGCGCCGGGGCGCGCTCAGCGGTAACCGCGCTCGAAGCGCGCGAAGTCCTGCTCCAACCGCCATTGCTGGCGCGCCTTGTCGCTGCCTTGCAGGAAGCGCGCGCACGCCGCGTCGGCGCTCTCGCGCGAGCGCGCGCAGGCGGCCACGCGCGCGCCGCCGGCGCGTTCGGCCCACAGGCTGGCGCCCGACAGGAAGGCGTACTCCAGACTGTCGCGCGCGATCCGCTTGAGCTGGGCGTAGCGCAAGCCCTGCTCCTTCACGGCGCGCTGGTACTCGTGGGTCATATCGCTGCGCAGCACGCCCTGGTCGTCGGTGGCCAGCACCACCGGCACGCCCGCGGCCAGGTAGGCGTGCAAGGGATGCTGCGCGCCCTGCACGCCGAGGATGGCCGCGTTGCTGCTGAGGTTGATCTCGACCGCGATGCGCTCGCGCGCCATGCGCTCCAGCAAGGCGACCGCGTCGGTCTCGTAGGCGATATCCACGCCGTGGCCGATGCGGCGCGCGCCGGCCACCCCCACCGCATCGCGCACGTGGTAGCGCAGCTCGCGCGGCGCGACCAGGCCCAGGGTCTGTTCGCCCGCGTGCAGGGACAAGGGCACCGTGGGATGGCGCTGTTTCAGGTAGGCGAACATGCGCATGTGCAAGCCGTAGTCGCGCTGCGCCACCGGGTGGTGCTCGGGACCGACGATGTTGACGCCGACCCAGCGCGGATCGGCTTCGACCAGGGCGAAGCCGAACGCCATCGCGGCAAAGGCCTGCGCCGGCGTGCGATGGCGCACCGCCGGGATCTGATAACGGACCTCGACCGCGCAGGCGGGCTTGGGCGTAGCGCTCGCGCAGGCATGCGAAGCCGCGAACGCGGCTTCGTCGCGATCCAGCTCGGCGCGCGCCTCGGCGACCGCCGCCGGCAGTAGCGGCGCCAGCGCCGCCGCTAGCGCGTCCAGATCGCCGCCGTCCTGATCGCCGGCCTTGGCCGCGTCCAGCACCACCTGCGCGCTGCGCGGCATCGACATCAGTTCCAGATAGGCCAGGTTGTCGTCGGCGGCCAGTTCGCGCGCGGCCGCGATCACCCGCCCGGCGTCGCCGGTGGAGACCGCGCGGAAGCCGTCGAAGCTGGCGAAGAAACGGTCGAAATCGGGCAGCGTCGCGTTGCGCATCGACAGCGCGTCGATCGCGCGGCTGTAAGCGGCGTAGTCCTTGCCGGCCAGATCGCGCGCCGCCACCGACGCCGGCACCTCGCAGGGCGGGCGCACGATGCGATGGCTGTCGGCGGCCACGCAATAGCCCTGCTCCGCGGCCCAGCGCAGATAGTCCTCGGCATAGACCGAACCGCTGGCGTGGTTATGCAGGTCGCCGCCCTTGGGCATGGCCTGCAGGAACATGCGCAGCTGCGGCGGCCGGTCGGCGATGCGATCGAAATAGGCGGCGGTGCGCGACTCGTCGGTGCGCGCCCGATCGGGGCCGGCATCGCTTGCGCCGGTTCTGGCCTGCGCGGCCAGCGCCGCCAGCAGCAGCGGCGTCAGCAGGAGTACGTGAGTCCGGTCCTGGGTCTGCTTCATTCCTTTGCACCGTGTCATATCGCTCCGATCGGGGAATGGTAGGCGGCTCGGGGCGCGCTGGGCGTGTGCTGGGCGTACTGCCTGCCGCGCTCGCCGAGCCCGCGCACCCGCGCGCCGCCGACGCGATAGGCCGCCTCGTCGGCGGGCGGGCCCACGCCGGCGTGGGTGGCGCTGGCGGACTCGAACGGGCCGCGCACCGGCGGCAGCCGGGTGTCGCTCGATGCCGCGCCAGGCCCGGCAGCCATTCCGCGGCGGCCGGGGTCACGGCGGCGCACGGCATGGCCGACACCAAGCCCGGTCTCCGTCCTGTGTCGCCTCGCCATCGCTCCTCGGCCGGTCCGGGTCACGGCCGTTCGGCATGCCGGGACGGCAATGCCTCGACGGGCCGGGGCCCCGGCGCGGACGGGCGGGCCGCAGCGGCGGGTCGGCCGGACCGATGCTGCATCGCAACAGCCGGCCGCGTAGAATGCCCGCTCTTTCTAGGCCTGCCCCCCGGCGGGCCACCAGCAGTCGGAGCTACGCATCATGGGTCTGGACCTCGTCCCCACCGGCAAGAACCCGCCGGAAGAGATCAACGTCATCATCGAAATCCCAAAGGACGCCGAGCCGGTCAAGTACGAGGTCGACAAGGCCTCCGGTGCGATCTTCGTCGACCGCATCCTGTCGACCCCGATGCGTTACCCCTGCAACTACGGCTACGTGCCGCACACCCTGTGCGGCGACGGCGACCCGGCCGACGTGCTGGTGGTGCTGCCGCTGCCGCTGATCCCGGGTTCGGTGATCCGCTGCCGTCCGGTCGGCGTGCTGCGCATGACCGACGAAGCCGGCGGCGACGAGAAGCTGCTGGCGGTGCCGATCGACAAGGTCTTCGCCGGCTACAGCCACATCTCCGATATCGAGCAGGTCAGCCAGCATTGGCTGGACCGCATCGGCCACTTCTTCGAGCACTACAAGGATCTGGAGAAGGGCAAGTGGGTCAAGCTGGACGGCTGGGGCAAGGCCGCCGAAGCCAAGCAGATCCTGCTGGAAGCGATCGAGCGCTATAACGCCACCGAAGAGAGCGACAAGCCCAAGTTCTGAGGCCATCGCGATTCCGCTACGACGAAGGCCGCCCCAGGGCGGCCTTCGTGTTTTCGCAGCGTTGCCACCTGCTATTCCCTACGCCCGCTTGCGGCGACCGAAGGAAGCGCGAGGCGGAGAAGGTGCTGCCCCGCAGGGCGGAGAGGATAGCGACGGCTAGGCGTTATCGCCCACCGCGCGCTGCTGCTCGGCGCTATTGCCCGTCGCCGGCGTCTCGCTGCCCACCGCGAACTTGGCGACGATGGTCATCATGGCGTTGAACCAGCGCAGCTCGTTCTTCAGCCGGATGGTCTGGCTGGGGCCTTTGACCTCGTCGATGAAGCGCTGCAACGCATCGCGATAACGCGCGCGGCCTTGCGGGCGCTCGCCGTACTCGAACCACAGGCCCTGCCATACGCGTGCGAAGCGCATCGAGGCCTGGCGCACCTGCTGCAGCTGCGGATGCGGCTCGGCATCGGCGAACAGCAGGCCGAAGTGAGCGTTGAGCTCCCAAGGGCTCATCACCGCCGGCACGTTGACGGCCTCGCAGGCGAAATCGGCGATTTCGCTGGCGCGCGGCACCACCGCCTGCTGCGGCCAGCCCGCGGGCGGCACGTTGTGCGGGCGGCCGCGTGCGACCAGTTCCCAGAAATCGCCGCCGCCGACCGTGTCCACGACCAGATGGATGCGCGATTCCACCGCGTCGTTGATCACGCGATGCTGGCGCCAGGTGTCGAAGATCCAGCACTCGCCGGCGGCCATGTTGATGGCGGCATCGCCGCACTCGAAGCGCACGGTCGGCTGGGTCACCACCGGCACGTGCACGCGCACGCGCTCGGCCCAGTAATAGCCCTGGTCGGCGTGGCGGGTGACCTCGGCATGGCCGGACAGGCGCATCAAGCGGCTGCGGCCGACGGTGGCGCCGAGGCTGGCGAAAACCTGGGTCAGGTACGGGCAGCGCAGCAGCTCCGGGGTCGGGCGCATCTGCCCGGAGAAAGCCTCGTTGGCCGGGTCGCCGTCCGCCGCCACCAGCGGCAGCATGGAGTTGCCGGCGAAACCCTGCGGGTGCGGGCGCCAGGGGCCCTCGCCCAGGTCGGCGATCTCGGCGGCCAGCCGCGCCGCATCGATGGTCAGCGGCAACTGGATGAACGGCACCTGCAATTTCATCGTGCGATCCGGGCTTGCGATGGGCCCGATATTACCGCAGCGGCCGCCGCCCGCTCCGGGGCGAGGCCACGCAGGAAGGCCCACGGGACTGGCCCCGCCGCCGCGCCGGCGCTCGTCGAAAGTCCCCGCCCCGCCCTGCGCCGGTACTTCGTGCCGCCACACATTCCCAGGCGAACGCGCTGCCGACGCGCCGCAACGATCGCCGCGAACGCCGCGATGCGAAGGCGGGCTCTATTCGCTCCACACGCATCCGCCATCACGGATCACGCGTCCTCCATGCGCGTACCGGTCTTGCACGACTGCGCGCGCACTCGTGGCGATCGGTCTGTGCAAGTTCGCAAGCTCGCAGCCGGGTCTTGCGAATCCCGATTCGTCGAGTTGCGAATGCGCACGCGGGATGCGACCACCGCTGCAGTCGCGCGTTCCATCGCCGATCGGATGCTGCATGAGCCTGACTGCGACGAACGCCGGGACGTGGCGACATTCGACGACAGACCAAGGCGCAGCGATAGACGGCACTTCTAATACACATGATCGCCAGCAGACACGCGCCAATAAGCCACACATAGCGCTCAGCGCTCGCTCTGTTCAGGGCATCGGCTTGTTTTCTGGCCTAGGCTGCATGCGGCGAACGCAGCAGTTCGCCAGGGAAATCAAACAAGGAGGATCAAGGAATGCGTAACGCAATGATTGCGACCTTGCTCGTGGCCATGGGCCTGTCGAGCGCAGCGCAGCCGGCGATCGCCGGCGACCTGACCAACGTCAAGCTGTCCTGCTTCGTCGACACCAACGCCAACGATGCGCTGACCGCGAACGGATGCGTCTCCATGGTGGGGAATGGACCGGACCCCACCACCGCTTCTTTCGTGGTCACCGGCCTGACCCCGGGCAGCTACAGCTACGTCTGGACCGATCTGGATACCGGCACTGCGCCCGCCGGTTGCGGCAACTTCCACGCGTGCAACACGCCGATCGCATCGGACCTGATGGGCGACGGCCTGATCCGGATGTCCGTGCTGGTGACCGACCTATCGACCGGCCTGAGCAAGACGGTCGTCGCGCGCGCGCGTTTCGTCGGCTGATCGCGCCCGGCGATGCCGGCCCGCGCTGACGCGTCGCAGCCGAGCCGCCATCGCCCGGCGCAAGCGCGTCGGCGGGCGCCCGAACCGATTCGGATGCGCATAAAAAAGGAGGCGGGCCCATGGCCCGCCTCCCGGTACTGCGTGCTGCCTACTACGGCAACCGTCGATCAGAAGCGCTGACGGTACTGCAGGTAGTAGTAGCGGCCCGGCAGGTCGTACTGCGGGTCGAACATGTTGTACTTCGCGGTCAACGACAGCGGCGGATCCTTGTCGAACACGTTGTTCGCGCCGACCGAGACGGTGGCGTTCCACGGCGTGTTGTAGCGGAACTGCATGTCGTGGTACGTCGTCGCGCCCAGGTGGTTACGCGGCGAAGCGCCTTCGGCCGTCACGCGGTTCGGATCCGAGCAGTAAGCCTGCGCGTTCGCACCGGTGAACGGGCAGACCTCGTCGATGCCCGACTTGTAGCGCATGCCCCAGGTCGCGCCGAAGTCGCCCTTGCTCCAATCCAGGTACAGATTGGACTTGATGCGCCAGTACGGATCGTTCGGCAGGTACAGGCCCTGACGCTCTTCCGCAACGGAGTCCTTGGTGGCGGTGGCGATCCACTTGGAGGTGTAGCTGGTGTCCCAGGTGATCGAGAACTTGCCGTAGACCGTTTCCGGCAGACGGTAGTTCAAGGTCATGTCGTAACCCTCGACCTCGTACTGAGCGAGGTTGAGCAGCGGCATCTCGAGGTTGTCGATGATGTTCGGGTTACCGGCGGAGGTGCCGCCGCGCTGGTACAGACCGCAATACGCGGCCTGCTCGCCCGGGGTACCGGCGTAGCACTTGTCGAGGATGAACTGCGCTTCCGGACGGGTGATCGCGTTCTCGATCTTGACCTTGTACCAGTCCAGGGCGATGTCGAAGCCCTGCAGCCAGCTCGGGCTGTAGACGAAGCCCAGGGTCTTGCTGGTCGAGGTTTCCGGCGACAGCTTGTCGTTGGAGGTCCAGGTGAAGGCTTCCAACGTCTGACGCGACGAACCGTTGCCCGGCTGCACGTAGTTCGCCGGCACGCCTTCGGCGGCGCAGCGAGCGGCGACCTGCGGGTTGCTACGCAGCGGCGAGTGGCTGGAGCACGGGTCGATGTAGCTCTCGAACGAGTCGGTGTTGCCGCCGTAGAGGTTGCTGATGCTCGGGGCGCGGAAGCCCTCCGACCAGTTACCGCGGATCAGCAGGTCGTCGATCGGCTTCCAGCGGAAACCGAACTTGCTGTTCAGCGTGTTGCCGAAGTTGCTGAAGTCCGAGTAACGCGTGGCGACCGAGAAGTCGAGCAGCTTGGCGAACGGCAGGTCGGACAGCACCGGCACGGCGACTTCGAGGTAGAACTCGTCCAGCGAGTACGAACCGGCGGTGGGCGAACGCGCGTTGCCCGTGCTCAGGCCGGCGGCGATGAACGCGTCCGGATCGAACTGGCCGCTCTCGGTGCGGTGCTCATAGCCCGCGGCGAAGCCCAGCGGGCCGGCCGGCAGGTCGACGATGTCGCCGCTGACGTTGAGGGTGTAGCTCTTGGACTCGACCTTGGCCGAATCGTGCGCGGTGAAGCCGGTGTACGCCAGGCCTTCCGGGGTGATCGCACCCAGGCCGCCGAGCGGATTGATCGGCACGCAGCCGGCGATGATCGCGCCGCCCGGAGCGGACACGCACACGGCCTTGCCGTCGCGCATTTCCGACGGACCGTAGGCGTTGCGCAGCGCGGCCAGGTTGAACAGACCGTAGGTCAGGGTGCTTTCGTCGGACTTGTCGTAGCGGTAGCCGGCGTCCCAATCGAACTGACGCTCGCCGACGCTGAAGTAGCCTTCCAGACCGCCGTAGAAGTGGAAGTTCTTGACGTCCTGGTTGAACGAACGGCCGCCGGTTTCCTGGAAGCGGCGGTTGACGCCGACCAGATCGCGCACGCCCTTGTACTCGGCCGGCGCATACAGGCTGTCCTTGCTCAGGGTCAGGCCGGTGACCGGCATGGCCGCGAGCAGCTGCTCGGAGATGCGCTGGTTGTACAGCGTCTCGGTGCGGAAGGTCAGGTTGTCGGTGATGTCGAACGTGCCCTGCGCGAACAGCGAGGTGCGCTCCTGCGGGGTCAGCAGGTAGTTGTCCGGCGAGGTGTTGTAGCCGTGGATGGCCGAGTCGTAAACGACCTTGTTGCCCTGCGCGTCGAGCACGTAGCGCACGTCGTCGGCGTTGGACGCGGTGCCCTGGTTGTCGACGAACGAACCCGGGAAGCCGGTGCCGCTCTGGCCCGAGAAGAACGGAGCGCCGCCCGCGGAGATCTTGCGAGCGCCGGCCATGACGGCCTCTTCCTTCACGTAGGAAGCGCCCAGCAGCAGCGAGGAGCGGTCGTTGCTCACGCCCAGCGAGAAGTCGTACGCCTGACGGTCGCCGTCCTGGGCGTTGTACTGGCCGAAGTACGCGCCGGCTTCGGCGCCTTCGAAGTTGCGGCGGGTGATGATGTTGACCACGCCGGCGATGGCGTCGGAACCGTAGATGGTCGAGGCGCCGTCCTTCAGCACTTCCACGCGCTCGATGATCGAGGCCGGGATGGTGTTGAGGTCGACCGAACCGTCGAGCTGGGTGGTCCAGCGGCGGCCGTTGACCAGCACCAGGGTGCGGCTGCTGCCGAGGTTACGCAGGCTGATGCCCGAGGAACCGTCGCCACCGTTGTTGAAGGTCGAGTTCAGCGCGGCGCCGTTGCTGGAGATGCGCTGCAGCACGTCGGCGACCGAAGTCACGCCCTGCTTGTCGATCTCGGCGCGGGTCAGGGTGAAGATCGGCTGCGAAGTTTCGATGTCGGCGCGCTTGATGCGCGAGCCGGTGACCTCGATGCGATCGAGCGTCGTGGCGTCTTGGGCGGGAGCTGCATCGGCTTCTTGGGCGCTGGCAAACGCCGGCACCAGTGCGATCGCGATACCGGCCGGCAGCAAGCCGAGCCGCACCGCGGGACGCAAATTGCGATGGTTCATCTATCTCTCTCCAGTAATCGTTATGGGCGTGTTAAAACGCCCAGCAAAATTACGTTCCGCTGGCCATCGCTGCTTTGCGCGCGGCGCTGAGAGACTTTGCCGAGTCGGTCCGCGAGCTCACACGCGCCGCGTCGTCGCACAAGCAACGCGAACGCGCGTAACACGCGCAAACAAAAAAGCGAAGCCGTTGATGTCAGCGGCTTCGCTCGTCGTTCTCACTGCACGCCGATGCATCGCGACGCGCACCTCTATATATGTGCGCGATTCCGCATCGTTGGCGCCGAACTCACGCGGCTTTGCGCACGACGCCCGCGGACTTTGCCGAATCGGCCCGCGCATTCGCGCCGCTCGCCGCCGCGCTGCGATAGCGCGTGGCCGATACGCCGAAGCGTGCGCGGAACGCGCGCGCGAAACTGCAGCAGTTGTCGAAGCCGCTGGCCGCGGCGACCTCGCCGATCATCATCGTCGTGCTCTTCAGCAGATCCGCCGCGTGCTCCAGACGCATGCGCGCCGACGCCGCCTGCGGACTCTCCTCATAGAGCGAGTGGAAGGTCTTGGAGAAGTACCAGCTAGAGAAGCTGGTCAGCTCGGCGAGTTCGCTGATGCGCACCACGCGATCGCAATTGCCTTCCAGATACAGGCGCGCGCGCTGCAGACGGCCGAACACCTGACGCTTGCGGCTGCGCGAGCGGCCGGGGCAACGCGGGATGCGCGCGGCCAGCTCGCGCTGGATGCCGGCCAGGTGCAGCAGGATCGGACGCAGCGCGGTGACCTCGGCCGGGGCCTCGGTGTCGGCGGCGTGCACGCTGGCCTGGCGCCACAGGCGCAGGGCGACGCGGGCGTCGCGCCGGGTCATGCGACCGCGGCCGGCATAGAGGCCGCAGTCGGTGAAGCGCGCCATCGCCTTGAGCGCGTCCGCGCTCAGGTTCAGGCCCACGCACAGACCGTGGCGGTCGGCCTGCAGCACCGGCTTGGAGTCGCGCTCGAAGGCGATCCAGTCGCCGCGGCGCAGACGGAATTTGCCTTCCTTGGCTTCGACCCAGGACGCGCCTCGCAGCTGCACCCAGATCGAGAAGTTGGCGCCCGACAGCTGTGCGCTGCCGAGGCGGGAGACGCCGACGCAGCTACCCAGCGCTGCGTTGTCCGGGCTGTCGAGCTGCAGCAGCTGCCCGCGATCCGCCCATTGCGATTGCTCCATTGGTCCACCTCTTGTGCCGAGAATGGCCAAAGGTTTTGCCGGAGCCGGACGGCGGCTTCAGGAAAGTTGTCGGACAGTTATGCGAAATCGCAACGAGAGCAAAACCGAAGAACTTCCGAAAGCATGTTTCGCTTTCGGATCAATTACTTGAACCAACCCGGCACTTCGGTCTTCGGAGCCGGCAACAGGTCCATGTAACCGATATCAGCGCCATCCCACTCGACCAGGGCCACATACACGGCGTCGCCGCGCGGGCTGACCGAGAAACCGTTGACCGCGGCGCGCCGGCTTTGGTCCAGGCACAGGGCCGGTGCCGTGGTGGTGTCTCCCAGGCCGATGCGACGCAGGCGGGCAGCGCAACTTTGCAGCTGTTCGAGGTAGCGGATCTGGCCGTCGCCGGCGACCGCCCACAGGCGGTAGCGGTCGGAGATCGGCATCTCCGCGTTCAGCTCGCGCACGCTGCCCGCGCTCAGGGCCAGGTCGGCTTGCCACAGGCCGCTGCGGGTCGGCCGGGTGAACAGCACGCGCTGGCCGACCGGGTCCAGCTGAACCTGGGACACGTCGTCGATGGTGGCCAGGGCCTTCATGGGGTTCTGGCGGCGGTCGAACAGGTGCAGGCGCAGGTGACCGTCGCCGGCGCCGGCCAGGACCAGGATCCGGTCCGGATCGGGCAGATACAGGGCCTGCACCGGTTCGCTCAGCGGCAGGTCCAGCTGCGAGACCCGGCCGCTGGACGGCACCACCTCGTGCACCACCGGCCGGCCCTCGCGGTCGCGGCCGCTGACCAGCACGCTGCGCGCGTCCGGCGACCAGCTGGAGACGTAACGGGTGGCCGGCTGCACGCCGGCGATCATGCGCAGCGATTCCGGCCGCTGCAGGTCGGCCCACCACAGGCCGTTGCTGCCGGAGCGGTCGGACACGAACACCATCTGGCGCGAGTCGGGCGCGATCGACGGCAGCACATCGCGCGCCGAGGACGCGAACAGGGGTTCGACCACGTGCACCAGGCCGCCGGAATGCTCCGGCACCATCACCCGGTACAGACCGAAATAGGGTTTGCGCTGCACGAACACCGCGGCCTCGCGGCTGCGCGCGGACACCGGGCTCTGGGCATCGGCGATGCCGGTGTCGGTGATCCGGCCGCTGTCGAAGTCGAGCCGGTACATGCGCACATCGCCGTCGATGGCGCGTCCGAACAACAGGCCGCTGCCGTCGGGCAGCCAGTCCCAGCCGCGCACGTCGGCGCGCAGTTCGGTCAGGCGCTCGGCTTCGCCGCCCTCGGCCGGCACCCGCCAGAAGTCGCCCAGCGGCGCGTTGCGCACGAAGGCGATCCAGCGCCCGTCGGGCGAGTAGCGCGGCGCGGTGTCGAGGTCGTCGCGACCGCGGCGGTAGTTGAGCGCGGTCCATTCGCCGCTGGCCAGATCGAGCTGGCGCATGCCGACCACGCCCAAGGCGGTGGGCATGCTGCCGAACACCAGGCCGTGGCTGTCGGGCGTCCAGTCGAAGCTGGGCGGGCTGCGATGGTCGCAGGTGCCGACTTCGCGCTCGGCGCCGCCGTTGGCCGCGATCATCATGACCCGGCAGGCGACGCCCGGTTCCAGCCGCACGAACGCGATCCAGCGCCCGTCCGGCGACCACGCCGGCGCGCTGTCCTCGGCGGCGCCGCTGGGATGGCTAAGCACGCGCGGCTGGGTCTGGTCGGTGGTCTGGACCATGATCGCGGTCGCCCGCGCGCGCTCGGGGATGGCGACGTAAGCCACCATCGACGCGTCCGGCGACAGCGTCGGCGCCAGCTCGAAGCCGGGCATCGAGGTGATCAGGCGATACGGGCGTTCGCTGGGCAAGGGCATCGCGCTGTTGGCGCGCGCGTCCTGCGGCGCCGGCGCGCGCAGCATCGACCACAGCACGATCGCACCGACCAGCACCGTCACCGCCACGATCGCGCCGACGATCGAGGTCCAGGCGCCGCGCGCGCTGGGCGCGGCGACCACCGGAATCGCCGCCACCGTCTCGTCGCGCCGCGGTTCGGGAAACGCCGGATGCTCGGCGGTGGTGCGCGAGGGATCGACCAGCGCCGCTTCCTGACGCGCGCGTTCGGCGCGCGCGGGCGCGTCCGTGGCGGCGTCCAGCCACACCACCGGCGTGAGCAGGCGATAACCGTTCTTGGCGATCGTCTCGATGTAGCGCGGATTGCCGCGCTCGTCGTCGAAGGCCTTACGCAGTTGGGTGATGGCCTGGGTGATGACGTCGTTGGTCGGCAGGGTGTCGGGCCAGACCTCGGTCAGCAGGGCGTCGCGGCTCACCACCCGGCCCTGGTGCTCGACCAGGCTCAGCAGCACGCCCATGGCCTTGGGCGTGATCCGGCGCGCCCGGCGCGCGCCCGGCGCGAGGATCTCGCGCAGCGGCACGTCGACCAGGCAATCGCCCACGCGCAGTCGCTCGGACGGCAGCGGCGGCGGCGGCGATGGCTCGGGGGGTCGTGACATGAATCCTGCAATGGTCGCGGCGGGCCGCTACGGCGTCATGTGCCTGAAGACGTGTAAGGCCAACGGCCACACCCGGCACAACGCTGGGGCGCGAACGGGCTAACGCGCCTAAGGCCGCCATTCTAACGTCGCCGGGTACCTCCGCATTCATCGCGGGTGGCACACAGGCCCTCTCTCGCCGACGTCTTACAGAACGTATCGTTCCACTTTCGCGTCGCGGCCTTCACGGGGCCGGGGCGCGATTTTTTTATCCGCGCCTTGGCTGCATGCGTGCTTAATGGCGGCCGCGAATGCGCGCGATTTCGCCGGACTCAACGGCGCTCCTGGCGCAGGATGGTCAGGCCGATCAGGCGCGACACCACCGCGGCGATATAGCCCACGCCCGCGAACTGCTCCAGCATCACCAGCACGCGCGCGCCCGAGCCCAACGGGATCACGTCGCCCAGGCCGACCGCGGAGAGGTTGGTGAAGCTCAGGAACAGCAGCTCGATCCAGGTCCGCGGCTCGCCCGGGCGCTCGGCGCCGACGAAACTGCCGGGGTACCAGGCCTGGCAGACCAGGAAGGCGTAGGCGAAGCCCCAGGCCAACAGGGTGAAGGTCGCGCCGGCCGCGAACAGTTCGTCGGCGGTGACCCGGTGGTCGCTCATCATGTAGGCGATCAGGCTGCCGGCGGCATAGAAGTACAGCAGCGCCTCCAGCGCCGACGAGGCCACCAGCAGCACTTCGCTGTTCACCAGCACCGACAGGATCGACAGCGCGAACGCCGGCACCGCCAGCAACCAGGCGATCCATTTGATCGCCGGGCTGCGGTCCACCACCCACACCGCCAGGGTCAGCACCAGCACGCCGAACGCGCCGAACACCACCCGCCCGCCGCCGGAGGGCTCGAACAGCGGATACGCGAGCATGCTCAACAGCTGCGCGGCCAGCAGGAACGCCGACGGATGCCGACGCGCGATGGCGCGCCATTTCAAGGAAGCGTAGCTGCGATCGCTCATGCGGCGGAGTGTGCAGGACTTGGCGGGCGGCGCACAGGGGGCGGGGACCCCGACCCAACGCGCCCGTACCACCCCAAAACGAAAGCCGCGCCGAGGCGAGCCTTCGTTTCGCGCCCCGCACCCAGGTCCGGCTCAAACCATCCTCGGGCGATACCGATCGGCCGAAACGGGTACGCAAGCTCACAAGGAGGCGCCTATCCCGCCTAGCCAGGAGCACCGTTGCCGCGTGTCTTCGCAACGGCGGCCGCGGCCGCCGTTGCGGTTGCGGTTGCGGTTGCCGCGGCATTGAAGTCCAAAAGCCCCGCACTCACACGACCAACCGTAGACCCGAAGGGCGGCGCGCAGGACGCGCGCCGTTTTTCGAATGGACAGGGATGTCCATTCGAAAAATCCCGGCGCCAGCCCCGAACCCGCAGGGGAGGTTTGGTCAAGCTAGCCCTTCTCTTTGGTTACTTTCTCTTGGGCTAGCAAGAGAAAGTGACCCGCATGCGCAGCAGGCGGAAGCCTTTGACCTTCGGTCAGAAGAAGCGACAGCAAAGCAAAAGCAAATCCTCCCCAACCCTCCTTTGATAAAGGAGGGAGCTAAGGGCTAGGAGCTAGGAGCTAGAGGAGTGACCCGCATGCGCAGCAACGGCATTTGCGCCTTTGGCGCTGCATCCCCTCACCCTAGCCCTCTCCCGCAAGCGGGAGAGGGAATCAAGGCGAAGCAACAAGGAGGAACAAAGACTGGAGAGAACACTCCACCCCAGCAGACTTACGCGCGTCGATAAACCTCAGCGCCCTGCGCCAAGAACTCCGCCGACTTCTCCGCCATACCTTCGCTCAACGCAGCCGTCTCCTCCACCCCGTGCTCCTTGGCGTAGTCGCGCACGTCCTGCGTGATCTTCATCGAACAGAAGTGCGGACCGCACATCGAACAAAAGTGCGCCACCTTGTGCGCATCCTTCGGCAGCGTCTCATCGTGATACTCACGCGCCCGCTCCGGATCCAAGCCCAGATTGAACTGATCCTCCCAGCGGAACTCGAAGCGCGCCTTGCTCATCGCGTTGTCGCGCGCCTGCGCGCCCGGATGCCCCTTGGCCAGATCGGCCGCATGCGCCGCGATCTTGTAGGCCATCAGCCCCTCGCGCACGTCCTGCTTGTTGGGCAGGCCCAGATGCTCCTTGGGCGTCACGTAGCACAGCATCGCGGTGCCGAACCAACCGATCATCGCCGCGCCGATCGCCGAGGTGATGTGGTCGTAACCCGGCGCGATATCGGTGGTCAGCGGGCCGAGGGTGTAGAACGGCGCCTCGCCGCACACCTCCAGCTGCTTGTCCATGTTCTCCTTGATCAGCTGCATCGGCACGTGGCCAGGGCCTTCGATCATGGTCTGGACGTCGTGCTTCCAGGCGATCTTGGTCAACTCGCCCAAGGTCTCCAGCTCGCCGAACTGGGCCGCGTCGTTGGCGTCGGCGATCGAGCCCGGACGCAGGCCGTCGCCCAGCGAGAAGGCCACGTCGTAGGCCTTCATGATTTCGCAGATTTCCTCGAAGTGGGTGTAGAGGAAATTTTCCTTGTGGTGCGCCAGGCACCACTTGGCCAGGATCGAGCCGCCGCGCGAGACGATGCCGGTCACGCGCTTGGCGGTCAGCGGCACGTAGCGCAGCAAGACGCCGGCGTGGATGGTGAAGTAGTCCACGCCCTGCTCGGCCTGTTCGATCAGGGTGTCGCGGAAGATCTCCCAGTTGAGCTCCTCGGCGCGGCCGTCGACCTTTTCCAGGGCCTGGTAGATCGGCACCGTGCCGATCGGCACCGGCGAATTGCGGATGATCCACTCGCGGGTTTCGTGGATGTGCTTGCCGGTGGACAGGTCCATGACCGTGTCGGCGCCCCAGCGGATCGACCACACCAGCTTCTCGACTTCCTCGGCGATGCCCGAGGACACCGCCGAATTGCCGATGTTGGCGTTGACCTTGGTCAGGAAGTTGCGGCCGATGATCATCGGCTCGCTTTCCGGGTGGTTGATGTTATTGGGGATGATCGCGCGGCCGCGCGCGACCTCGTCGCGCACGAACTGCGGCGTGATGATCTTCTGGATGTCGGCGCCGAAGCTGTGGCCGGGGTGCTGGTTGAGCAGGTGGGCCTCGCGGATCGCTTCCAGGCGCTGGTTCTCGCGGATCGCGATGTATTCCATCTCCGGGGTGACGATGCCGCGGCGCGCGTAATGCATCTGGGTCACGTTGGCGCCGGCGATCGCGCGGCGCGGCAGCGGACGGTTGCCGAAGCGCACGTGGGCCAGCTTGGGGTCGTGCTCGCGCTTGCGGCCGAACTCCGACGACAGGCCGCTCAGCGCCTGCGTGTCGCCGCGCTCGGCGATCCAGTTCGCGCGCAGCGGCTTCAGGCCGGCGGCGAGATCGATCTCGACGTCGTGATCGGTGTAGGGGCCGGAGGTGTCGTAGACCGCGAGCGCGGCGTTGTCCTCGCCGCCGAAGATGGTCGGCGTGCGCGCCAGCGCGATCTCGCGCATCGGCACTTGCAGGTCCGCGCGCGAACCTTCGACGTGGATCTTGCGCGAACCGGGAATCGGACGCACGACGTCGGCCGAAAGACGTTCGGCCTGCTGCAGCAGTTCGGAGGGCACCGCATTCATGGGATCGGATCCGCTTTTTGATGAGGACATCCGCACGAGACGTGCGGGCGCATGCGAGGGACTCGCACAAAGCGGGCGGCGCACGGCCGCATCGGCGGCCGGCGAAGCTTCCCTACGGCGGTCTCAACCGCATCAGGTTCGAAGGGACTGTCTCAACCGTCGGCCTGGAACCGCCGCGGTACCCCCGCTTCAGTGCGCATTAGACATGGAAATCCGGGCCGCCGCCAATCCGCGGCCGCGCGGGCGCGGCCCGCCGGGCATCGGCGCATCGACGCAGGGGCGCCGCCGAACCGCCGCGGCGCCCGCGCATTGCCGCTCGCGGCCGCGCAGGCTAGCGTGTGGGGATGACCAGCCACCCCAGTCAGCTTCCTTCGCAGCCCACCCTCGGCGCCCGCGCCGGAGGGGCAGTGGCGTTCCTCCTGGCCCTGTCGGCCTGCGCCGCGCCCGCGCCCAAGCCCGCGCCAGCGACGCCGAATGCCGTTGCCGCGCCGAACCCGGCCGATCCGCTGCAGCGCCTGCGCCCGCTGTGCGGCAAGGCCTACGCCGGCCGCGTCGTGGTCGACACGCCCAAGAGCGCGGACGATCCCTTCGCCGGCAAGCCGCTGATCATGCACGTACGCGAATGCGGCCTGATCGAGATCCGCGTGCCCTTCCATGTCGGCGAAGACCGCTCGCGCACCTGGGTGTTCGGCGCGCACGACGGCCAGCTGCGGCTCAAGCACGACCATCGCCATGCCGACGGCAGCCCCGATGCGCTCACCCAGTACGGCGGCGATCAGCGTGCGCCCGGCGTGCAGCACCCGGGCGAGATCGCCGGCCGCTACGAATTTCCGGCCGACGCCTACAGCCAGGACATGTTCCGCAAACTGGGCCGCGAGGTCTCGGTGCCGAACGTGTGGGCGGTCGAGATCGACGCGCAGCGCTTCGTCTACGAACTCGCGCGCCCCGGGCGTTTGTTCCGGGTCGAATTCGACCTCACCCAGCCGGTCGCGCCGCCTCCGCCGCCATGGGGCGCTTGAACGCGCGCGCTTGATCGAGCTGCGGCGCGCCCGACCGCACTAGCCGGTCGGACACGCCGCAGGAAGAACCACGGGCGCCGGCGCGCCCGCGTGCATCACGGGTTGGTGAAGTAGCCCGAGCAGTACTTGGTTCCGTTCTTGGTCAGATAGAAGCGATTGCAGTTGGTGTCGTAGCTGCTACCGGTCGCGGTGATCAGGAAGCCCGACAGATACACCTGGTTGAGGTGGTAGTGGCTGCCGTTGGACTTGAGCGACCAATGCTCGTGCGGGCCGGTAGAGCTGCCGCCGTTGCACAGCGCCTGGCTCTGGGTGTTGGCCGGATTGGCGATGCGGGTATTGGCCGCGACGCTGGCGCCGGTGCCGTACTGGATGTTCATCAGGTGGTAGTAGGTGGTCGACCAGCCGCCGCTGTGCACGACTTCGGCGAAGCACGAGGAGTGGCGCTTGAACGAACCCGCCGCCGAGGAAGACACCCAGGTATTGCTCTGGTTGCTGCCCCAGCCGCCGCCGATCGACATGTCCAGCGACGACATCGGGTAGTTGCCCGAGCCGGTGTTGGTGTGCGCGCCGCCCACATGCCAGCGCTGTCCGCGCGGGAACGGGAACTGCAGGAAGCCGTTCGCCGGGCCCGCCAGGGCGCCCACGTCCGGACCGGCCTGCGCCGCGAAGCGCGGCGACGGCGCCGCCGCCTTGCGGGTCTCGTTGAACAAGCCGGCATAGACCTGCTGGAACTCGCCGTCGCCGCTCAACGCCGCGCTGGCCGCACTGACGCCCGTACGTGCGAACAAGGTCTGCAGCGGATTGACGCGCGCCAGCGACACCGGCCCGCGGGCGTCGGCCGCATCCTGCGCGTACAGCGCCTCGCGCAGCGCCACCGCCACCTCGCGGGTTTGCGCGCTGAAGTCGCGGCTCTGGGCGAGCTTGCCGAACGGCCGGCTCATGCCGTCGGCCGCCGCGCGCCGGCGCGTGACCACGCCGCTCTGCTGCTCCATCAGCGCGATCAGCACCTTCGGACTGATGCCGCTGTAGCCGGCCCAGTGCGAGATGGTCTCGCCGTAACGCGACAGATGCGGCGCGCGCTTGACCAGGTAGGCGTCGATGTCGAAATCGAACATCTCGTCGTAGCTGTAGATCAGGTCCCGTCCGGTCAGACCGTCGGCGGCCGGTTCCGCCGCCGTGGCCGTTCCGCCGATCGCCAGCGCCATGCAACACGCCAGCAGCGCCCGTCTTGCCTTGGAAATCTCCTTCATTGCCTTGCTCCTTAAGTGAACGAATGGGCGAACTGCGTGCGCCTGCCCTAGCCGTCGGGCTCCGGCGCCGAGCCGTAACGTCCGGCTAAACGTCCCGCCACTCCGCTGGCATCCGTCGCCCTTGAGGAACGCGCAGCAAAAAAACTCTGGCGCCCAGGGGCCGCGCTGTCGTGAGACGCAGGCCCGTTCATTTAGTTTCAAATGAGACCAATTCTCCAATTCTGTTATTCCATTTCGACATGAGCCCGTTCGCCGCCCCCGACGTCGGCGGCCCGGCCAAGCGAAAGGCGAATGGATCCGCGCTTTCGCATTCACATCGCGCGCCTTTGATGTGCGTTAGAACCGCACTCGCTGCACCTATCGGCACGGCCGCACCGCGTGCCACGATGACGTCATCACTTCGACGCACGCTCCGGCCGCATGAACCCATCTTCGCCGCGCCTGATCGCCCTGCTTTGCGTCGTGCTGGCGACCAGCGCCTGCTCCCTATGGCCGTTCCGCGGCGAGGAAGCCCCCGAACCGGTCGCCGACGATGCCCACGAACTGTTCCGCCGCCTGTCCGCCCTGTGCGGCAAGGCGTATCTGGGGCGCGTGGTCGCCGACATCCCCGAAAACGCGGCCGATCCTTATTCGGGCCGCGCCCTGGTGATGCACGTGCGCGAATGCAGCAAGCAGGAGATCCGCATCCCGTTCCAGGTCGGCAGCGACCGCTCGCGCACCTGGGTGCTCAGCCCGCGCGGGCATCAGTTGCGGCTCGAGCACGACCACCGCCATGCCGACGGCGCCGCCGATCCGCTTTCTCACTACGGCGGCGACAGCGCGCAGATCGCGATCTCCGCCGACAGCGCCGAAGCGCAATTCCCCGCCGACGCCGCGTCGCGTTCGCTGTTCCGGCGCATGGGCCGGCCGGAGGCCACGCAGAACGTGTGGACGATCGAGCTCGATGGCGGCCGCCGCTTCGTCTACAAACTGGCGCGCCCCGGGCGGCTGTTCCGGGTCGAGTTCGATCTGACCCGGCCGATCGCGACCCCGCCGCCGCCCTGGGGGGCGAGCGATCCGCCGCCCGCGCCGGCCAAGCCCAAGCGCGCGCCGCGCGCGAAGAAACCGCGCTAACGCGATCCCTCGCCGCCGTCGGCGAACGCCTGCGGAGCGTGACGGCCATTCGCGGCGCTTGACGCACCGCACAAACCTCGGTTATTGCTGTCGTCATGCACCCCGCCTTCGCCACCGCCCGCATCGCCGCCCAGCCGCAAGGCCGGGCCCCGGCCGCGCGGGCGCTGGCGATTACCACCACCGGTACCACCACTACCCCAGTGGTGCGGACGGGCGTGTCCAACTGATCCAAACACGCCGCTCCGCACCCGATCCGGGTGCGGCCTGCCGGCCACCCCCGAGTCGCGACGCGGAGCCCCCAACGGAGCTCTCGCCATGTCGTCCGCGCCACCCTCGCCCGCCGTTCCTCCCGTACGCCACATGCACAAGTTCGGCGGCAGCAGCGTCGCCGACGCCGTCCGCTACCGCGCCGTCGCGCCGCTGATCGACGACGGCGCGCCGGCACGCATGGTCGTGGTCTCGGCCATGCAGGGCGTCACCGACGCCCTGGTCGCGCTGGCCGCGGCCGCGCGCGGGCGCGAAGCGCTGGAGCCGGCCTGGTCGGCGCTGAGTCAGCGTCATCTCGATGTCGCCGCCGACCTCGACCCCAGCGGCCGGCTGGGTTTGGCGCATGCGCTGCGGCACGAACTCACCGAACTCAAAGCCCAACTCGATCGACTCGCCGCGGGTCAGTGGGACGACGATCGAGCCGCACGCATGGCCGCGGCCCTGCCTGGGCTGGGCGAAGTGCTGTCCTCGTACTTGCTGCATGCCACCCTCGGCGGCGACGCCGCCGGCTGGACGCGTCTGGATGCGCGCGAGGTGCTGGTGGTGCATCCGGGCGAGATGGGCGTGGGCGTGGATTGGGACGCCAGCCGCGCGCGCCTGGCCGATTGGCGCGCGCGCCATCCGGGCGAGCGCATCGTGATCACCGGCTTCGTCGCCCGCGACGCGCACGGCGAAGCGACCACGCTGGGCCGTAACGGCAGCGATTATTCCGCGGCGATCTTCGCCCACCTGTTCGACGCCGACGCGCTGACCATCTGGACCGACGTCGACGGCGTGCTGTCGGCCGATCCGCGCCTGGTGCCCGATGCGGTCTGTCTGCCGGCGATGTCCTATGCCGAGGCCTGCGAGCTGGCCTATTTCGGCGCCAAGGTGCTGCATCCGCAGACCCTGGCGCCGGTGCAGCAGCGCGGCATCCCGCTGCGCATCCGCAACGCGCGCAATCCGGCCGCGCCCGGCACCCTGATCACGCCGCAGCCGTCCGAAGACGGCGCGCCGGTTAAAGGCCTGAGCCTGGTCCACGATCTGGCGGTGCTGGAACTGGTCGGCAACGGCATGGTCGGCGTGCCCGGCACCGCCGAGCGTCTGTTCGGCGCGCTGCGCGGCGCGGGCGTGTCGGTGACCATGATTTCGCAGGGCTCGTCCGAACACTCGATCTGCTGCGTGGTGCGCGCCGATCAGGCCCAGCGCGGGCGCGCGGCGATCGTCGCCGCGTTCGCCGACGCCATGGCCGACGGCCAGGCCCAGGAAGTCAGCGTGACCCCGGACGTGTGCGTGCTGGCCGCGGTCGGCGACGGCATGGTCGGCACGCCCGGCGTGGCCGCGCGCCTGCTCGGCGGACTCGCGCAGGCGCGCGTGAACGTGCGCGCGATCGCGCAGGGCGCGGGCGAGCGCAACATCTCGGTCGCGATCGGCGCACGCGACGCCACCCGCGCGCTGCGCGCCGCCCACTCCGCGTTCTGGCTGTCGCCGCAATGCGTGTCGGTCGGCCTGATCGGCCCCGGCAAGGTCGGCCGCGCCCTGCTCGCGCAGTTGGCCGACGCGCAGCCGCGCCTGAGTTCCGAACACCACCCGGATTCGAAACTGGAACTGCGCCTGCGCGCGATCGCCGACAGCCGGCGCATGCAGCTCACGCCCAAGGCGATGGCGCCGCAAGGCGCGGTCGAGGCGCTGGCCGAGGGCGAAGCGCTGGACCTGGAGCGCTTCGCCGCGCACGTGCGCGCCGAGCACCTGCCGCATGCGCTGATCGTCGACTGCAGCGGCAGCGACGCGGTCGCCGCCTATTACCCGCAGTGGCTGGAAGCCGGCATCCATGTGGTCACGCCCAACAAACAGGCCGGCGCTGGCCCGCTGCCGCGCTACGAAGCGATCCGCGCCGCCAGCCGCAACGGCGGCGCCAAGTTCCGTTACGAAGCCACGGTCGGCGCCGGCCTGCCGGTGATCCAGACCCTGCGCTCGCTGCTGGACACCGGCGATGAGCTCACCGAGGTCGAGGGCATCCTGTCGGGCACCCTGGCCTGGCTGTTCAACCGCTACGACGGCAGCGCCGCGTTCTCCGAACTGGTGCGCGAGGCCCATCGCCTGGGGTACACCGAACCCGATCCGCGCGACGACCTGTCCGGCACCGACGTCGCCCGCAAGCTGGTGATCCTGGCGCGCGAGGCCGGTCGCGCGCTGTCGCTGGAGCAGGTCGAGGTCGAAAGCCTGGTGCCCGAAGCGCTGCGCACGGTCTCCAAGGAGGAGTTCATGGCGCGCTTGTCCGAGCTGGACGCGCCGTTGAAACAGCGCTTCGACGAGGCGCGCGCGGCCGGCCTGGGCCTGCGCTACCTGGCCCGCCTGGATCGCGACGGCCGCGCCAGCGTCGGCGTGGTCTCGCCGCCGCCGGGCCATGCCGCCCTGCATGGCGCGCTCACCGACAACCTGATCCAGTTCCGCACCCGCCGTTACGCGGATAATCCACTGGTGGTGCAAGGGCCCGGCGCGGGGCCGGACGTCACCGCGGCCGGCGTGTTCGGCGACATCCTTTCCATCGCGCAGACCCTCGGAGCCCGCGCATGAGCGCTGCCACACCCCCTACCCGCGTGCGCGCCTTCGCGCCCGGCAGCGTCGGCAACATCGGGGTCGGCTTCGACCTGCTCGGTCATTCCATCGACGGCCCGCGCGATGTCGCCGTGGTGCGGCGCATCGCCGAGCCGACGGTGCGCATCGCCGCGATCCGCGGCGACAGCCCCGGCGCCGCCGGCCTGCCGCTGGAGGCCGCACGCAATACCGCCGGCCAGGCCCTGATCGCGCTGCGCGCCAAGCTCGGCTTGGCGTACGGCTTCGAGTTGGAGCTGGAAAAAGGCATTCCGCTGGGCTCCGGCCTGGGCGGCTCGGCCGCGTCCTGCGTGGCCGCGGTGGTCGCCGCCAATGGGCTGCTGGACGCGCCGCTGCCGCGCGAGGCGCTGTACGAATTCGCGCTGGACGGTGAGTCGGTGTCCAGCGGCAGCCGCCATGGCGACAACGTCGCGCCGATGCTGCTGGGCGGCGTGGTCATGGCCACCGCCACACGCATGATTCCGCTGGCCGTACCCGAGTGGCTGCATGCGGTGGTCGTGCATCCGGACCAGGTACTGGAGACGCGGCGTGCGCGCGCCGTACTCGCCGAACCCTATCCGCTGCACACCGTGGTCGAACAGAGCGCGCACCTGGCCCTGTTCCTGACCGGCCTGCAGCGCGGCGACGCCAGTCTGCTGCGCGAAGGCCTGGTCGATCTGCTGGTCGAACCGCGCCGCGCGCCGCTGATCCCCGGCTTCGCCGCGGTCAAGGCCGCCGCGCTCGCGCAGGGCGCGCTGGGCGCCAGCATCTCCGGCGCCGGACCCAGCTGTTTCGCCTGGTTCGAGTCCCGGGCGCAGGCGCAGGCCGCGGCGGCGCCGATGCGCGAAGCTTTCGCCGACGCCGGCTACGACGCGCGCGCCTACGTGACGCCGGTGGCGGGGCCGCGCGCGGAGGTGATCGGTGAGGAGTGAGGCGATAACGGCAGCAGCAATGGCAGCGACAACAACGGCAACGGCAACAACGGCAACAACGGCAACAACGACAACGGCAACGGCAACGGCAAATCCCCCCTGCCCCCCTTTTTCAAAGGGGGGAACAGCAGGGCGTCGCGCGCCTCGTCTTGCGCCGTCGCCCATATCTCCCATCGCGCTGAAGACCCGCTGGTCCTCCCTCTTTGCAAAAGCCCGCTGGCCTTCCGTCTTTGCAAAATGCCGTTGGTCCTCCCCCTTTGCAAAAGCCCGCTGGTCTTCCCCCTTTGAAAAAGGGGGACCGAGGGGGATTTGCTCTTCGACCGCCGCTGGTCGTCCACCGCCGCACGCCTCTCCCTTCCCACCAGGGACCCGTTGGTCCTCCCCCTTTGCAAAAGGGGGACCGAGGGGGATTTGCTCTTCGACCGCCGTCGGCAGCCAAGCCGCCCCGTCCCGAGACCGCCCATGAACTACTACAGCACGCGCGGCCAGACGCCCGCGACCTCGATCGACGCCGCGCTCTCGGCCGGACTCGCGCCCGATGGCGGTCTTTACGTACCCGAAGCCTTGCCGCAGCTGCCGCCGCAGCCCGCGCGCGACGCGCTCGCCGATACCGCGCAGGCCCTGCTCGCGCCCTACTTCGCCGACTCCGCGCTGCGCGAACGCCTGCCCGAGCTGTGCCGCCGCGCCTACGACTTCGCCGCGCGGCTGCGCCCGCTCTCGCGGCCCGACGATCTGCTGCTGGAGCTGTTCCACGGCCCCACCGCCGCGTTCAAGGACTACGCCGCGCGCTTCCTCGCCGAAGCGCTGTCGGCCTTGCGCGCGCCGGACGCGCCAGCGACCACCATCGTGGTCGCGACCTCCGGCGACACCGGCGCCGCGGTCGCGGCCGCCTTCCATCGCCGTCCGGGTTTCCGCGTGCTGATCCTCTACCCCGACGGTCGCGTCTCGCCGCGTCAGGCCCACGGCCTGGGCTGCTGGGGCGACAACGTCCAGGCCTATCGCGTCGACGGCGATTTCGACGCCTGCCAGCGCCTGGCCAAGCAGGCGCTGTCCGATCAGGCCCTGCGCGAGACCCTGTCGCTGAGCTCGGCCAACAGCATCAGCCTGGGTCGCCTGCTGCCGCAGGCCGCCTACTACGCCCACGCCGCCGCCCAACACCATGCGCGTCACGGCGACGCGCTCAACTTCATCGTGCCCACCGGCAATCTCGGCAACGCCTGCGCGGCGCTGGTCGCCCAGCGCATGGGCCTGCCGATCGGCGAGATCCGTCTGGCCACCAACGCCAACGACACCTTGCCGCGCTACTTCGCCGGCGCCGACTACGCCGCGCAGCCGACCCGCGCCACGCTCGCCAACGCCATGGACGTCGGCGCGCCCAGCAACTACGAACGCCTGCGCCATTGGTTCGGCAGCGACGCGCAACTGCGCGCCGCGATTTCCGCCACCGCGGTCGACGACGCCACCATCGGAGAAACCATCCGGCGCGCGCCGCAACGCCACGGCATCGTGCCCTGCCCGCACACCGCCACCGGCCTGCATCTGCTCGAAGGCCTGCGCGCGCAAGGCGATACCCGGCCGTGGGCGGTGGTCGCGACCGCGCATCCGGCCAAGTTCGACAGCATCGTCGAGCCCTTGGTCGGCCATGCCGTGCCACCGCCGCAGGCACTGGCCGAGGCCTTGGCGCGCCCGGCCGCGGCCGAGCCCCTGCGCGCCGACTACGCGGCGCTGCGCGCGCGGCTGGCGAGCATGGCCGCCTGAGCGGGCCGAGAAAAATGTGACAGCAATCACAATATGGCGGAGCGCCAAGCTCCAACGTCGCGCGCACGCCGGCAGCGCGCGACGGGCGTGGCCGCCACCGCTCGTCGGCGGGCAGGAAGGCACCCCGAAAATGTCCAAGCACGGCCTGCAGGCGCAGCAAAGCGTGACCCCACCGCCGCCTGCAACTACGCCATATCACTAACAAAATGTAGGGGTTTTCCCCTGCATCTCGGCGCGCTTGTTAGCGAAACCTGACCACTCTCCATCGGTTGCGGCCGCAACAATCGACAGTGGACGGCCTTTGGCGTATTTATCGTTCTCAAGGACACAACTTTCGTATTCGGAAACACTCGAGACCATGACGCACGAAGCCCAAGAAGCGGTTCAGGGCGCCCCGGACGCGAGTCCGTCCGGGTTCGAATTCGGCTGCGACACCATGGACTCCGTCACCCAGCTGATCCTGGCCGCCCAGAACGGCCAGGCCGGTGCCTGGGATCGCGTCTACTCCCTGCTGTATCAGGAACTGCACAAGGTCGCCGGCTTGCACCTGCGTCGGCGCTGGCGCGGCAGCGAACGTTCGCCGACCTCGCTGATCAACCGCACCTGGCTGCGCCTCAATCAGGACGAAGTCACCCTCAACAATCGCCAGCACCTGCTGTCGGTGCTGTCGCGCGCGATGCGCTACGCGGTGCTGGACGAAGTGCGCCGGCTGCAAGCCAGCAAGCGCGCCGAGCATTACCATCCCGGCGAAATCGATGCGGTCCAGGAACCCTCCTACGACCCCGAACTGGATCAACTGGTCGCGATCGACCGCGCGCTCACCGATCTGGCCGCGGTCGATCCGCGTCTGGGTCAGGTCGTGGAGATGCGCTATTTCGCCGGCATGAGCGAAGGCGAGATCGCCCAGGTGCTGGGCGTCACCGAGCGTACCGTGCGGCGAGACTGGCGCAAGGCGCGCGCCTTCCTCGCCGCATCGCTGGACCCGGGCGATACGGACGACGACTCGGTCTGAAGACATCACCGAACGCAGGACGCCCGACCTGGCCGACATCGCCATGACCTCCTTGTCCGTGCGTGCGTTGACATTGTTCGACGAGTACGTGGCCATGCCGCCGGCCGCGCGCGAGTGCGCCCTGGCGTCGCTGGCGCGCAGCGATACGCCGCTGCACGCGCTCCTGCGCGCGCTGCTGGACGCCGACGCCGGACACGAGGGCATCCTGCAACGCTCGGCGGTGGACTTCCTGGCCGACAAGCAGCCCGCCAACTCCGAGGACCCGCTCGACGACGACGCCGACTGCGCCGACCAGTCGCGCATCGGCAGCCACCTGGGCCCCTGGCGTCTGCAACGCCTGATCGCGCGCGGCGGCATGGGCGCGGTCTACGAAGCGCATCGCGACGATGGCCACTACCAGCAGCGCGTCGCGCTCAAGTGCATCCGCAACGAACTGGTCTCGGCCGAACTGGTCGCCGCCTTCCTCGACGAACGCCACCATCTCGCGCGCCTGGACCATGCCGGCATCGCCAGCCTGGTCGACGGCGGCCTCGACGGCGAGGGCCGGCCCTGGTTCGCGATGCGCTACGTCGACGGCAGCCCGATCGACGAATGGTGCGATGCCCGCAACGCCGACCTGCGCACGCGCGTGGGCCTGCTGGTCCAGGCCTGCGACGCGCTCGCGCACGCGCATGCGCAAGGCGTGCTGCACGGCGACATCAAGCCCGGCAACCTGCTGGTCACGCCCGACGGTCATCTGCATCTGGTCGACTTCGGCATCTCCTCGCTGTTCACCGGCACGGCACCGGCCGACCCGAAACTCGCGGCCACGCCCGACTACAGCGCGCCGGAGAGCCTGCAACACGGCAGCCGCGGCCCCGCGGTGGACATCTATTCGCTGGGCGTGCTCGCCTATCGGTTGCTGTGCGCGCAATGGCCCGCACCCAGACACAGCCTGCACGGGCTCATGCCCGGCTGGAGCTCGGCGGCCGCCGAGCCCATGGAGCGCCTGCTGCTGCAGGCACCCGCGTCCGCATCGGTGGCGCAACAGCGCGGCGCGCGCAGCGTCGCGGACTTGGCCAGGGCGCTGGCCGGCGACCTCAGCGCGATCGCGCTCAAGGCGGTGGCCGCGCAACCGCAGGACCGTTACGCCAGCGCCGCCGAATTCGGCGCCGACCTGCGCCGCTGGCAGGAAGACCGGCCGGTACTGGCGCGTCCGCTCGGCCGCCTGGCGCGTCTGGGCAAGCTCATGCGCCGCAACCGCGCCGCCACCGGCCTGGCCGCTTCGCTGCTGCTGGTCCTGATCGCCGGCACCGGCATCACCCTATGGCAGGGCCAGCGCGCCGCGCGCGAGGCGCGCGCGACGCTCGCGGTCGGCCAACTGTTCGCCTCCACGCTGGGCACCGCCACCTTGTCGGGTCTGGGCAGCGCGCCGTTTTCCTCGCGCGCCCTGTTGAACAAGACCGAGGCGGAACTGCGCCGGATGTCGCTCAGCGACCACCCGCAGCTGCTCGCGCACAGCCTGGCCACGCTCGCGCGCAGCAACGCGGTGATCGGCGACTACAAACACGCGGAAGGCCTGGCCGATGAGGCTATGCAGGCCTTGGGCGGGACCGGCGACGACGATGGTTACGTCTCGGCGACCCAGGTCTCGATGCTCAATGCACGCATGCAATTTGATGAAGCCACTCGCTTGGCTACGGCGCGCCTGGCTCAGTTGGCGGATCGCAACGATGCGTCAGCGCGACGCGAGAAGATCAACTTCAGCGCTGAATTGGCTCAGGCGCAATGGGGTCAGGGTCACCCGCCGGTAGCGGTGCGCACGCTGGATGAAGCGCTCGCGCAAGCGCAGGCGCTGGGTCGCGGCAACGAGGAGCTTCAGGCGCAGGTATTGATCCGGCGCGGCAACTACCTCTCCCGCATGTCGCGCTTCAAGGAGGCGCAGGCCGACCTGTTGTCTGCGATCACGCTCGCCGACTCCAAGAATATCGTGCTCGCCGACGATGGCCGCGAAGAAGAACTGTTCATGCTGGTGCGTAAGAGCCAGCGCATCGATCCCGCGCTCAGCGAACGCCTGCTCACGAGCCGCCGCCACACGCTGGGCGAACAGCACCCCAAAACCGGACGTGCATGGATCCTGCTCGGCTTCACCCAGTACTACGCGGGCAGCAAGGTAATCGCGCGACAGAAACTGCAGGCCGGCCTATCCATGATCGAAGCCGCCTATGGCCGCGAGCACCCCGACTACGCACAGGCGTTGATGTTCACGGCCTACACCGCGCCGAGCGACAACCGCGACAGCGTGGCTCAACTGCGCGAGGTACTGCGCATCTGCGACAAGACCATGGGGCCGCGCCACGAAATCACGATACGCGCGCGCAACTCTCTGTCGATCCGGCTGTTGAACCTGTCGCCGCGCGCGCAACAGCCCGGAGATGCCGCCGAGCTGCTGTCTCTGTCGACCCAAAACCTGAAGTTCAAGCAAGAAGCCGGCCTGCCTACTGCACGGGAAACCTACGTCTTGGCGCGCGCGCTGATGCTCCATGGACATAGATCCGACCTGCCGCGCGCAGCAGCCCTGCTGCGCCAGACCCAAGTCGCCATCGATCGCTACTACGGACCCGACGATTTGTTCAGTAAGCTGGTCACCCAGACCAGGACGGCCGCGACCTATCTGCTCGGGCATCGCGCCGAGGCCGATGCCGATTTCGCACGCCAACTCGCGGCAGTTCAAGACAGTTCCAGCGACCTTGCCGGTGCCGGTGAACACGAGAGCTTCATCTATCGGGCGCTTTACGCTTATGAGACCTGCCGCGATGACGACGCCGCGGCGCTACTGACCCAAGCGGCGGATGACGACCTACGCCGCCAAGGCCCGGACGGCACCGCTATCCGCGAGTCGCGCGCCTATCTGGCAGCCCTGCGCGACGGCGCCATGTTGTCGGCCCCGCGCGCTCAGGGGATCCCACAATACGAACTCAGGGCAGCGGCCTTGAGGCACACTCAGAACTGTGGAAGCGGCGCAGCTTTTGAGCGCCATAAATCCACTCAAAATCTGTCAGCAACCCTCGACAAGGGCAAGGCGCGCCCCGGCGCCAACGGGGCGAAACGCTAACGGGGTCGCAGATTGGTGTTTCCAGCGACGAACGGCGTCCTGCACATGCCCTGATTCCGCCCCTCGCCGCGATATCTGCTGTGTCAGGCGCAACCGCGCCCACCGCCGGCCTTACCGCTCACCCATGGACGAACTCAAGCTTCGCGCCTTGGACCTGTTCGACGACTACGTCGACCTGCCGGCCGCGCAACGCGCGCAATGGTTGCAATCGCTCCGCCACGCCAATCCGCGCCTGCATGGGGCCCTGGCCCATCTGCTGCGCGCCGACGGCTGCCACCACGCCCTGGACGACGAACTGCCCAGCGGACTGGTGGCCCACCTGGCGGTGCTGGCCTCGCCCGAACACGCGAACGCCGACCCAGCCGATCCGCGCATCGGCGAGCGCCTGGGCGCCTGGCGCATCGATCACGCCCTCGCCGACGGCTGCGGCAGCCGTCGCTACCTCGCCTATCGCGACGACGGCCGCTATCGCCAGCAGGTGGTGTTGGACTGTCTGCACCCGCGCCTGCGCGAGCCGCATGCGATCGGCGCCTTCCTGTCCGAGCGGCGGCGCCTGGTCGCCCTGCGCCATCCGGGCATCGTCACCACCCTGGACGCCGGCATCGACGGCGACGGGCATCCCTGGCTCGCGACCCGCCCCGTCGACGGTCAGGCCATCGACGCCTGGTGCGACGCGCACCGTCTGCCGGTGGCGCAGCGGGTCGAGTTGTTGATCCGCGCCTGCGACGCGCTGGCCTACGCGCACGCCCACGGCGTGCGCCACCGCCAGGTGGCCGCCTGCAACCTGCTGATGGACGAAACCGGGCAACTGCAACTGATCGGCTTCGGCCTACCCGCCGCAGCCCGCTCCGGCTCGCTATTCGACGCCGAGCCCACGCCGCCGGACGCCGACCGCATCGCCATCGGCGCCGACGTGCGCGCCCTCGCCGCGGTCGCGTTCCGGCTGTTGTGCGGCCGCGCGCCGCTGCCCGCCAAACCCGACGCGGCGCCCAGCATGGCGCTGGCCTTGATCGACGCCCCGATCGGCATCGCCCAGCGCCGCAGCCTG
This sequence comes from Lysobacter sp. cf310, assembly GCF_900114355.1. Lineage (GTDB taxonomy): Bacteria > Pseudomonadota > Gammaproteobacteria > Xanthomonadales > Xanthomonadaceae > Lysobacter. The sequence continues at coordinate 37,537 of NZ_FOSS01000008.1, read as the reverse complement.
GACGACAACCGCGCACTCGCGCGCGCGCTCGGCGGCGACCTCGCCGCCATCGTCGGCCGGGCCATGGCCTCGCGCGGCGGCTACGCGGACATGGTCGCCTTCGCCGACGACCTGCGTCTTTGGCAGGCGGGCCGGCCGATCGCCCGCGACCGCGGCTGGCTGGTGCGCCTGCGGCAGGCCCTGCACCTGTGAACACCGCGCGCCGCGAACCGGCGATGCCGCGCAGGGCCCGTCGCTAACCCGGGTTGTAGGCGACCCAGCCCTTGAAGCTGAAGGCCGCATAGAACAGCTCGACGGTGTCGAAGCCGGCCCGCTGCAACAGCGCGACCTCCTGTTCCGGCGACAGCAGCGGCAGTCGTTCGCCGATCGCGGCGATCGCCTTGTTCGCGTCCAGCTCGGCCACGCCGGATGCGATTCCGAACGCGGCATAGCGCCTGAGCCAGCGCACTTTCTGCTCGGCTTGCAGCGGGATGCTGTGATGAGCGACGACCAGCGGCGCGCCAGGCCTCAAGCGCCGCCGCAGTTCGCTCAGCGTGCGCAAGCGCTCGTCGGCATCGAGGAAGTGCAAGGTCAACAGGCACGTCGCGCCGTCGAAGGGCCCCAGCGGCGCGCTGTCGATATAGCCCTCGATGAGTTCGGCACGCGGCGCGAGCGGGCCCAGGGTGACGTCGGCGAGTTTCAGCATCTCGGCCGACGGGTCCACACCGACCAGGCGCCAGCCCGGCTGCGCGTCGGCGAAGACCTTCAATTCCAGACCGCCGCCGGCGCCCAGCACCAGCACGCGACCGTCGTCGGGTACCGACTCGGCCAGCAACAACCGGGTCATCTGCTGCAGGGCGTGAAAGCCCGGCACCTGGCGCACCGGACCCTGCGCGTAACGGGCGACCGCTTGGGGATCGGAGAACGAAGACAAAGCAGGACTCCAGCGCCGATGCGGGGTGCTTCATGCTACGGCAACGGCCGCATGGCCGATCGGGCGCGGCTGGCACGGACCGTCGCGCATCGCGCAACGCCGCCGAGGCGGGTCGACGCACGCGCACTCGCGGGAGCCGCGCTGGGTCGGGCACCGCCATCGCGTGCGGCGCCGGGATTCACGCCGGACTCGCCCGCGCCGCAGTACCCTCGCGCGCTCGGATTGTTTCCAGGAGGCTAAGCATGACCGCCAAGATCCAGCCCTGCCTTTGGTACGACAAGAATGCCGAAGAGGCCGCGCAGTTCTACGCCGCCACCTTTCCCGGCAGCCACATAGACGCGGTGGCGCGTGCGCCCGGCGACTATCCCGACGGCAAGCAGGGCGACGTCCTGACCGTCGAGATGACCATCTTCGGCATGCCCTTCCTACTGTTGAACGGCGGCCCGCAGTTCAAATTCGACGAGGCGGTGAGTTTCCAGATCTCCACCGAGGATCAGGCCGAGACCGATCGCTACTGGCAGGCGATCGTGAGCAACGGCGGCAAGGAGAGCATGTGCGGCTGGTGCGAGGACCGCTTCGGTCTGTCCTGGCAGATCACCCCGCGGCGCCTGACCGACCTCATGGCCCAGGGCGGCGACACCGCCAAGCGCGCGTTCGCGGCGATGATGGGGATGAGGAAGATCGACATCGCCGCGCTGGATCGCGCAGTGGCGAACACGGGCGCCTGATTCCCGCACGTCGCACGCGCGCTCCCGCGCGCCCAGCCCGCGATCGGTATCGGTCGCGGACTGGACAGGCGCGCTCTGCGAGACTGCGTCGGCGCCTCTTCGTCGCCGGCGCGGGCGCCTGCCGGATTAGGCCGCCGCGGGCGGCCCGAACCAGGTGGCTAGCGCATCCTGCAGCCCCGCATCCGAGCCCTCGCCCACCCACGCCACATGCCCGTCCGGTCGTATCAACACGGCCGAGGGCGGCGCGACCACGCCCAGCGCCGGCAGCTCCCAGGCGCCCGTGTAGCGGGCGTCGACCCGCCGCACACGCCGCGCCCACTGCGCGAGGTCGCAGGCGCCGGGCGCGCCCAGATTGAGCAGCAGCGGCTGCGCCGCGTGCAGCAGGGTGTAGACCCGCAGCGGGCCGTCGGCGCCGATCAGTTCCAGATCAGGCATGCGGCGCCCGAGCAGCGGGTGTCCTTCGCCCAGCTCGTAGCGGATGTCCAGGCCGCTCATCATCGCGGCATAGCGCTTGCGCGGCTCGTCCATGCTCAGCAGCTCGGACACGGCTTCGCTCAGGGCCTTGCTGCGATCGTCGTTACGATGCAGCACCACCTGCGCCATGGTGTTGCGCAGCACGCGCGCGCCGACCGGATGGCGCTCGGCGTGGTAGCTGTCGAGCAGACTGTCCGGCGAGGTGCCGCGAACCACCTGGGCCAGTTTCCAGCCCAGATTCACCGCGTCCTGCACGCCGGTGTTGAGGCCTTGTCCGCCGATCGGGCTGTGCACGTGCGCGGCGTCGCCGGCCACCAACACGCGTCCGGCGCGGTAGTTCGCGGCCTGCCGCGTCGTGTCGGTGAAGCGCGAGATCCAGCTGGGGCTGTGGACGCCGTAGTCGGTGCCGTACACCGCGATCATGGCCTCGCTGAGATCGCGCAAGCCGGGCTCGCCGGTGCCGACCTGCGCTTCGGTCACCATCACCCGGGTCGGGCCGCCGTCCTTGTAGATCACCTTGCCGTCGCGGATCTCGTATTCGAGCTTGCCGAAGGAATGCACACCCCAGGCGTTGCGGTGGATGCCCAGCTCCGGCCGCCCGCGGAGCTCGACTTCGGCGATCAAGGCGCTGGTGGTCGGATCCGAGCCGGGAAAATCGATGCCGGCGAGCTTGCGCACCAGGCTGCGCCCGCCGTCGCAACCGACCAGGTAGTCCGCCCGCAGCGTCGCGCCGTCGGACAGCGCGATGTCGACGCCCGCGGAGTCCTGCGCGAAGCCGCTCACTGCGCAGCCGCGATAGATCGTCACCGCCAGCTCATCGACCCAGCCGGCAAGGATGCGTTCGATATGGTTCTGCCATAGCCCCAGGCCATAGGGATGGCGGGTGGGAAAGTCGCTGATATCCAGGCGCGCGCCTCCGAAGCCTGCGACCTGGGCGACCTGCCCTTGCGCCAGGAAGCGCTCGACGACGCCGCGCTGATCGAGGATCTCCAGCGTGCGCGCGTGCAGGCCGCCCGCGCGCGAGCCCGCCAGCTCCTGGCTCGCGCGTCGCTCGACGATGGCGACGTCCACGCCCGCCAAGGCCAGTTCGGCCGCCAGCATCAAGCCGGTCGGCCCGCCTCCGGCGATCGCCACCGCATGCGTATGTACCGCGTCTTGCATCGACCGCTCGCCCATTTCGTCGCTCCAGCCGCCGGGGAGTCCGGCTTACGGTCGGCGATTTGGCGCCAGGGCCCGGGGCTTGCCGCAAGCCCCCCATGCGCTAAGATATTGATAGGGACAGGGGCGTCCATTCCCCCTCTCCGGCAATCGCCCCCCCTGCGCGGGCCCGCGCCATCCCCGTTCCCGCCCTGACCCGCGCACCGGCGCGGATCGCCGCTTGCCCGCCACCGACCCGCCAACATCGGCATCGCCGGGCGGCCGCGCCGGATGAGCGGCGCCTCCAGGGCGACCGCCGACGTCGGCGCGGTCGTTTCCGCCCTGGAGCGGACGTAGGATTGCGCTGGGCGCTACGAACCCCGTCTTCGCCGCGGTGCAGGCACGACCTGCAAGGCGCGATGCGGCGGCGTCGCTGCCGCCGCATCACGAACACGGACTCACCCGGGGAATTCCTAGCTCACGACCCGATGCGGACACCGCGTCGCGATCGCCGTTCGGCCTGCCGGCCGTCGCGGCGCCAGGCACGGTCGCAAGCCGGCTCCCGATCCCTTCTATCCCACTCTCGGAGTAGCGCATGGCGAAGTACTTGATGGCGACGAACGGCAACGACGGTACGTTCTGGGCTTTGAACGCGGCCCATCAGGCGCTCCGGTATCTGGGCAATTCCGCGGTGCAACCCGAAACCTCGCAGGCGCTGACCTACATCGCGGTCGGCAACGTCAACAGCATCTACGGCCTCAGCGCCGCCGGCGAGGTCTATCAACTGGTCAATACGCCGTACCAGGCCGCGCCCTGGACGCCGATGTGGCATGTCAGCACCAGCGCGGACGGTTCGGCCTGGGGCGTCGACGGCAACGGCAATATCTTCGAGTGGTCCGGCGGGCAATGGCAGCAACGCCCCAACGGCGGCGCCTTGGCCCTGTTCGTGGCGGTCGGCGACGGCGGCAATGTCTGGACGATCGACAACACCAGCGGCTGGTGGGGCGGCCCCGGCGTTCCCTACAAGTGGAACGGCAGCACCTTCGCTCCGGTGACCGACGCACCCAACGCGCAGTGGATCTCGATCGCCCCGGACGGCACGGTCTGGCTGCAGTCGCACGACGATCGCACTCTGTATCTCGACGGCGGCGTATGGCGGGTCGCCGCCACCAACACGCCGAATCTGTTCGGCATCGTCGCGGGCAACGGCGGGCTGGTCTACGGCTGGGACTTCGGCCTGCTCTGGGTCTTGGGCGGCGGCTTCTGGCAGCCCATCGACACCCTGGGGTACTGCGCCTCGGCCGGCGTAGCCGCGGACGGCACCCTGCTGGTCGACGGCGATCCGGTCGTCCGGCTGGCCGGCTTCGGCGCCTGGCAGTCGCTGGTTTTTCCCAATCGCACCTTGGACAAGATCGCCATCGACGCCCATAAGATGTATGCGCTCGACGTGCAGACCGGCGTCTATCTGCAATGGGGCGGCAGCACCTGGCAGAAGATCGCGGGCAGCAACTTCGCCTCGATCTCGGCGGGCGTCGACGGCAGCCTGTGGGGCGTCGACCGATCGCAAGCCATCTGGAGTTTCGACGGCGCCGCCTGGCAGCCGGTGCCGGGCCGGATGCAGAAGGTCGCGGTGGGCTCCTCGCAGTACATCGCCGGCCTCGACCCCAGCGGCAAGCTGTTCTTCTTCACCGGCGGCGGCTGGCAGGCGGTCTCCTCGCCCACCACAGGCGCGATGCTGGACGTGGCGATCGGCGCCGACGCTTCGCTGTTCGCGATCGACGGCAATCACCATCTGTGGTCGCGGATCGCGCCCGGCGATTGGAGCCAGGCGGGCACCATGGAACTGCAGCAGATCGACGCCGCCGACCGCTACCACGTGTGCGGCGTCACCTGGGACGACGGCTCCGGCCAGAATGCGGTGTGGTCGGGCTCCGGCGTCGCGGTAGGCGCGGACCACCACCTGCACCACTACTTCAAGTCGTCGCTGCTGCAGCAGCGCCAACAGGCGCAGACGTCGACCTGAGGCCGCTTTCCCGAGCGCCGCCTAGCTTCGTACTATCGCGATCCGGCCACCGCACACGATCGACGCCATCGCGTGCGGCGGCCGGATTCGGCCGCGCAGCGTCGCGTGTCCTCCGCCCTCGGGAGCCTCCATGCAGAAGATCGACCTGAAGAAGGAACTCAAGCACCTGTACCAACCCTCGGCGAAGGCCGTGGTCGAAGTCGAGGTTCCGACTTTGCGCTTCCTGATGATCGACGGCGCGGGCGATCCCAACACCGCGCCCGCGTACGCCGCTGCGGTGGAGGCGCTGTTCTCGGTGTCCTACACGGCCAAGTTCATGCTCAAGAAGGGCCGACAGGCCATCGACTACGCCGTGATGCCCTTGGAGGGGTTGTGGTGGTCGGACGAGCTGGCGTCCTTCGCCGCCAACGAGCGCTCGAAGTGGCGATGGACGATGATGATCCTGCAGCCGGATTTCGTGGAGGACGCGGTCGTCGATGCGGCCATCGCGGAGGTGCGGCGAAAGAAGGCCCTGCCGGCCGTGGACGAACTGAGACTGGAACGCTTCAGCGAGGGGCGCTGCGCGCAGACGCTGCACATCGGCCCCTTCAGCGAGGAAGGGCCGACCATACAGCGCGTCCACGACTACATCGGCGCGCATTCGGCGCTGACCGGCAAACACCACGAGATCTATCTAAGCGACATCCGCCGCGGCGATCCGGCCAAGTGGAAGACCGTGATCCGTCAGCCCATGAAGTAGGCGCGGCGGCAGCCTAGGCCTTTGGGATCTTGGCGAAGTTGGCGGTCTTGAGCATGCGTTGGGCGCGGCGACCGGTGCGCCCCTGCTTCAGCGCCCGGCGTTTCCGGGCCAGGGTGTCGCCTTCGTGTTCGTAGGTGAGGTTGTCGGCCTTCTTGGGATCGAAGTAGCCGATGTAGCCGCCGTGGGCCACGCCGAACGAAGGCAGGTCGACGCGCTTCTTGCCGCGCACCGTGGCGCCCATGAAGTTGTTGCGCGAACCCGGCTCGGATGAGGGCGTGAAATACAGCGGCAGGACGAAATCCGACACGCCGACACCGTCGATCGCGTAGGACTGCGCCTGCACGGCGTCGCACATCTCGAACCAGTGGAACACGTCGCGATCGCGCGCTTCCGGATGCGGGCCCTGCACCACCAGGTTGACCTGCGGATCGGCGATCATTTCCAGCGCTTCGTGCGAAAGGCTGACCGTCCAGTCCTCCTGCAGGCCCTTGCTGAGGTCCAGATAGACCACGCCGGCCGGCACGCCGCGGAAATCGGTCTCGTGCGCGCCGGCCAGGTCCTGGTTGAACTTGTCCAGCACGTACAGCACGCCGTCGCCGCGCATGTCCAAGGGATCGAACTCGAAACGCTGCTTGCCCCTGCGCGCGGTGTGGCCTTCCAGGCGCAGGGTCGCGCCGAAGCCCCAGTAGGGTTCGAAGTCGCGCTCGACCTGCACGTTAATGGCCCGGATCACTTCCTGCATCCGGATGTCGCTGATGGCGCCGTGGCTGAGATTGAACACCGAGACGATCATGATCCGCCCTCCGTTGGCTCGACATCCGGGGCCAACGTCGGATGCGGCGCGGACAGGCCAGCGTTCGCCCATGCGGACGTCGCGCGAGTCCGGTCGCCGACATGGCGGCCAGGCGCATTGGAGCAGCGCAGGTTAGTCGGATCCGCGCATCATCGCGTTCTTGTGAGACTTGTCACTACCGCGCCCGGCCGGCAACGGCCACCCTGCGACCGTACGAACGATCAAACCGCCGGCCGGGGCGCTTGCTAGCTTGCGCCTTTCGAAACGGGAGGACTCGCATGTCGGTCGTGGACAAAGCCTTGTGGGTCATCGAGCGCAACTCGGAATGCGGGCTCAGCCTGTCGACCGTGGCCGAAGCCTGCGGCGTATCGCGCTCGCACCTGGCCAGCGCGTTCGGCAGCAGCACCGGTTGGCCGCTGATGAAGTACCTGCGCGCACGGCGCCTGACCTGCGCGGCGCAAACCTTGGCGCAGGGCGCGCCCGACATCCTGGCGGTCGCGCTGGACGCGGGCTACGGATCGCACGAAGCCTTCACCCGCGCATTCCGCGACCAGTTCGAACTGCCGCCCGAGCGCGTGCGCGAGCGCGCGAGCACGCAGGGCCTGGCGCTGGTCGCGCCGCTGGACCTGCACGCCCGAGCGCGGCCCGCGCTGGCGCCGCCCTGGTTGGCCGACGGCCCGGCCGTGCGCGCGGTCGGTCTGTCGCGCCGGCACAGCTTCGACAAGGTCATCGGCATTCCCATCCAGTGGCAGGTCTTCATGGCCGGCAGCTACGCCCAGATCCCGCACCGCATCGCGGGCATACCGATCGGCATTCAGTACCCCGCGGACGATCAGGGCGGATTCGACTACGTCTGCGCCGCCGAGGTCGGCGCGTTCGGCCGTGTACCGGAGGATCTGCTGCGGATCGAGATCGCGCCTTGCCGCTACGCGGTGTTCGAACACCGCGGACATGTCTCGACGCTGCTGGATACCTATGCCGCGATCTGGAACGAAGCCTTGCCCGAGCACGGATGGACGCCGGCGCAGTCGCCTATCATCGAGCGGCATTCGCCTGCGTTCGATCCCGACACCGGCGAAGGCGGGCTCTCGCTGTGGATACCGCTGGCCGATTAAGCCCTCGCCTCATCGCTACACCGCAGGAGCACACGCCATGCCCGATTCGCCCGATTCGAACCGCCGCACCGTCGCCGGCTACGAGCAATGCGCGCACGACTACGCGGCCACGGTGCCGAAACAGCCGACCGGGCTGTATGCCACGGCCTTGCGGCAACTGGTCGAGCTGCTGCCCGGTGACGGACGCGTGCTGGACGTGGGCTCCGGCCCGGGCTGGGATGCCGATTTCCTGGAAACCCTGGGCGTGCGCGTGCACCGCACCGACGTGACCGCGGCCTTCCGCGAGGTCCAGGCCGAGCGCGGCCATCGTGTGGATGCGCTGGACGTGCTCACGGACGAGATCGCCGACACCTACGACGGCATCCTGATGCTGTGCGTGCTTCAGCATTTCGAGCGCGCCGACCTGGATGGCGTGTTGGACAAACTCGCCAACGCCCTGACCGCGGAGGGAGCCGTGCTGCTGTCCTACCCGCTGGGCGAGACCGAGTACTGGGAGCATGCGAACTCGGGCGACTATCGCGTGGTGCTGTGGACCGGCGAAGCGCTGGACCAGCGCCTGCGGCGCGCAGGCTTCGTCGTGGTGTGGGACGCGCACCAGGACGAGAGCTCCGGGCCCTGGCGCTCCGTGCTGGCGAGGAAGGCCGCATGAGCGCGCGCGCCTGGTGGCTGTTCCTCGCGCTCGGCCTGATCTGGGGCATTCCCTATCTGCTGATCCGGGTGGCGGTGGCCGACCTGCCGCCGGTGTGCGTGGCGTTCGCACGCACTCTGATCGGCGCCCTGCTGTTGCTGCCGATCGCGGCGATGCGCGGGGAGTTGCGGCCGCTGCTGCGCTACTGGAAACCCTTGCTGGCTTTCACCCTGGTCGAGATCAGTATTCCTTGGTGGCTGTTGGGGTATGCGGAGACCCGCATCAACAGTTCCACCGCCGGCCTGCTGATCGCGCTGGTGCCGGTACTGACCGCCGGCCTGATGGCGCTGAGCGGTCGCGAGGTGCTGAACGGCCGGCGCTCGCTGGGATTGGCCGTGGGCTTGGGTGGCGTGGTCGCGCTGGTCGGCCTGGACATCGACGTCTCCAACGGCTGGGCGGTGGGCGCCGCGCTGGCGACCGCGCTGGGTTACGCGCTGGGCCCGATCGTGATCAGCCGCTACCTGTCCGGGGTACCGCCGCTGGGCGTGATCGCCGCTTCGCTCGCGGTCGCGGCGGCGCTGTACATCCCGTTCGCGATTCCGGCCTGGCCGCCGCAGGTCACGATGAAAGCCGCCGGATCCGTACTGGTGCTAGGCGTGTTCTGCACGGCGATCGCGTTCCTGCTGTTCTTCTCGCTGATCGCCGAAGCCGGGCCCACACGCGCGACCGTGATCACCTACGTCAATCCGGTGGTGGCCTTGCTGCTGGGCGTATGGCTGCTGCATGAGCCGCTGACGCCCGGCATGCTGGTGGGCTTCGCCCTGGTGCTGCTGGGCTCATTCCTGGCCACCTCGCGGGGCGCGTCGCAGCATGGCGCCGAACCGGTACCGATAGGCAGCGACGAAAGCAGGTGACCGACACCAGCGAGGGGCAGCGACGCGGTAACGCGCTGCCCCGCCGCGCGATCAGCGCTCCGGCACCCAGACGAAGCTGTCGCCCTGGGCTTCGATGCGACCCAGGCCCGGGAACGGGAAGTGCACCGAGTAGACGCGCAGATGGCCGTCGGCCGCGTGCTGCAGCAGCGCACGGCGGCTGGTCTGGGCCAGCGGCGCGTTGGTGTCGTATTGGATGGTCCACTCGGGACGCTGCACCGAGATCACGTGGTGATGCGCGGTATCGCCGATGTAGAGCAGGCGCTGATCGCCCGACGCGATCTCGTAGGCGCTGTGGCCGGGCGTATGTCCGTCCACGGCGACTGCGGTGACGACGCCGGGAATGAGGACCGCGCCCGGCTGGAAGGTGGCGACCTTCGGCGTCATCGCGGCGACCAGGGCCGCGGCGCCCTTGTCGCCCTTCAGGCTTTCCCATTCCGGTGCCGACAGATGGATGGCGGCGTTGGGGAACGCGAGCTTGCCGTCGGCGGTGAGCAGGCCGCCGGTGTGATCCTGATGCTGGTGCGAAAGAAAGATGTCGGTGACCTGCGAAGGCTCGACGCCGTCGGCGCGCAGCGAAGCCGGCAGGCGCCCGGCGCGTGCGAACGAGGCGTCGGCCGCGCCGGTGTCGAACAGCAACACGCGCGAGCCGCTGCGCACCAGCAAAGGCTGGATGCTCAGATGCAGCACGTCGGTCGGCAGGCCGGCCGCGCTCAGCAGCGCCGCGACGTCCGCCGGCGGGTGGCCGATGGCGAAGGTCTTGCCGTCGTTGGCGGCATCGATATCGCCGTCCTTCAAGGCCGCGGCATCGAGCGCGCCGATCTTGAAGCGATGCACGTCCGGGCTCGCGGTTTCCGGCGTCGAGGCCGTGGCCGTGGCGGGCGTCTCGGCCGGGGTCGGCGTGGCGGTCGCGGCGGGCTCGGGCTTGGCGCAACCGACCAAGGTTGCGCCGGCCAAGGCGGCGGCGACGAAGAGAGAGAGCGCGGTGCGATTCATGGGCAGGTCTCGGATGCGAAGTGGGGAGCGGCGACACTCGCCGGTGACCGGGCGTTGCGGCCCGGCGAGCTTAGCCCCGCCGCTATCGACCAACAAGCCGGCATCTACGCAACAGTGTCTTGCTCATTTCGCCTGCATCGAGCTTGCGCGCGTGCCTGCGTGCAAGCTCGATCGGGCCCTCGCACCCATCGACGGTTCACCAGGCGCAAGGTCCTGGCTTTCCGTTCGGGCAGGTCGTGGTGGCATCCGTCTTGGCCGTGCTGCCGTAGCGCAGCCCTTGGATGTCGGCGCCGGTCAGGTCCGCGCCGCGCAGGTCGGTGCCGTACACCAGGGTGTTGTTGAGCTTGGCCTTAACCAGGTTGGCCCGGCGGTAGTCGGACATCTGGATGTCCGCGCCGCTGAGGTCGGCGCCCTGCAGTTGGGCTTCAACGAAGGTGCCCATCAGGCGGTCGGCGCGCAGGTCGGCGCCCTGCATCTTGGCGCGCGTGTAGTCGCCCACCACGTCCGCGCCTTGCAGCTTGGCGTCGACGAAACTGCCGCCCGGCGCGTTGAAGCGATACAGCGAGGCGTGGCGCAGGTCGGCGCCATCCAGGACGATGCGCGCGCCGCCCTTGTTGTCCAGCGTCGCCCCACGCAGATCGCAGCCCTTGCACTCCGAAGTGCCGTTCAAGGTCTCGCGATTGCGCGCGACCAGCGCCGATCCGAAGTCCAGGCAAGGGCCCTTATTGCCTGCCGGACAGGTGGTCGCGGCGTCGGTGCGCGTGCAGATCCGGAAGGACTTGCCACGGCAGTTGGCGCCATTGAAATCGGCGCCGTTCAAATCCGCGCCGCTGAAGTCGATCGGCTTGCCGACGTTGTAGCTCTGCACCTGCAGATCCTTGAAGCTGGCCCCGCTCAACACCGCGCCGACGAAGTGGGTGTTGTCGATGCGGCTGGCGCTGAAGTCGGCGCGCTGGGCCACGGCCTTGGCGAAATCGACGCCGACCAGCCTGGATTCGCTGAAGTCGGCATCGCCCAGTTGCGCGCGATTGAAACGGTTGCCGTTGAGCTCGCTGCCCTTGAAGCGCGTGCGGGTCAGGTCGACGTCGCTGAAATCGCCGTCGGTCTGGGCGCGACTGAAATCGACGCCGGTCAGCTTGGTCGCGCCCAGCTTGGCGGCGCGCAGATTGGCGCCGCTGACATCGGCCCCGGTGAGATCGGCCTCGGCGAAATTGGCGCCGCGCAGAATAGCGCCGCGCAGCTGCGCGCCGCTGAAGCGCGTCTTGCTCAGGTCGTAGTCGCTCAGGTCGATGCCGTCCGGCAACTCGGCCTGGCTCAGATCGCAGCCCAGGCACGACCTGGGATGCAGCAGCCGATACAGCGCGTCGGCATCGGCGGCCGTGGCCGACCGCATCGACATCGCACCCAACACGCCTACGAGTATCCATCCGAACTGTTTCATGGCACGCCCCCTGTGGCAGAGGCTGGACAGTAGCCGATAGCGCGGCAGACTGCGTGCCGCCCGTCCGCGCCGGCCGCGGCTCATCGGGCGGACGCGCACAGCGCCGATCCCGCGACGCCCCGGCCTGGCGCAATCCCGGCGGCCATCGTCGGATGCCGATTGCTCCACCGCGAAAGCGCGGCCCACAATGCCCGCATGTCCGGCCACGGACCGATCACGGAGCTCTCGCAGTGCGTCCGGCAACGCGTCGGTATCGGAACACGGCCCATGGTTGCAATCGTGGGCTACCTTGAATCGCAACGTACCCGGGCGTCTCACTGCGCCCGGCTAATCGCAGGCAGCACCCACTCATGAACCCAGCGTTCCCGCTCGCCCTCGCACTCTCGTTGGTCGTCGTCGGCAGCGCTCACGCCGGTCCGGCTTCGGCACCGCTCGCGCCCGCCGCGGATGCGAACACGCGCGCCGTCGACACCCTGGTGCAGCGGCGGATGCAGCAGCTGGGCATTCCGGGCCTGCAGGTCGCGGTGGTGCGCAAGGATCGGACCGTGCTGCTGCGCAACTACGGCAGCGCGAGCGTGGAACTCGGCGTACCCGTGACCGATGCGTCGGTGTTTTCGCTGAACTCGATCACCAAGGCGTTTTCGGGCATCGCCGCCGGCACCGCCATCGCGCAGGGCCGCCTCGACCCCAAAGCCCCGCTGTCGCGCTACCTCGACGATCTGCCGCAGGCCTGGCGCGCCGTTACGATCGAACAGCTGATGGCGCACATGTCCGGCCTGCCCGACCTCATGCGCGCCCCCACCGTCGAGCAAGACCCGGCCGCCGCGTGGGCCTGGACCCTGGCGCAGCCGATCCGCTTCGCCGCGGGCGAACGCTACGACTACTGCCAGACCAACTACACCCTGCTGCAACGCATCCTCAACAAGCTGATGGCGCGCCCGGCCGACGCGGCCCTGGCCACACCGCAATTCGCCGCGGCCGGTATGCGGCGTACCGGCTATGGCGATGCCGATGCCGTCGTCCCAGGCAAAGGCCCGAACTATCGCTATCGCGACAACGGGCCGGGAACGCCACGCACTCTGCGGCCCATCTACGAGCGTTTCCCGCCTTATCGGCAGGCCTCTTCCGGCATCAACAGCACCGCCGAAGACATGGCGAACTGGGCGAAGGCGGTGCTGAGCGACCGGTTGATCGACGCGCGCACGCGCGAACTGCTGTGGACGCCGGTGCGCTACGCCGACGGCAAGCCAGGCCAATGGGGACTGGGCTGGCAGGTGTTCGCGCGCGGCAGTCATCGCATGGTCGGCATGACCGGCGGCGGCCGCTCGGCGGTGTTCCTGTATCCGGACGACGAGCTCGCGGTGATCGTGCTCACCAACCTGTCGGGTGCCTACCCGGAAGACTTCATCGACGGCATCGCCAAGATCTACGCGCCCGACCTGCCGCTGACCGGCATACCCGCGCTGCGGATCGCGCTGGACGACAGCGATTACGAACACGTCGAAACGGTACTGAGCGCGCTGCGCGCCCGGCATCCGGAAGCGAGCTTCCCCGAGGCCGAGTTCAACGACTGGGGCTACCGTCTGCTCGCCTCCGGCCGGCCGAAGCAGGCCCAGGCCATTTTCGAACGCATCGTCGACCTGTATCCGAACAGCGGCAACGCCTACGACAGCTTGGCCGAAGCCCGCGGCGTCAACGGCGACCGCAAGGGCGCGATCGAGGCGTATCGGCGGGCGCTGGCGCTGGACCCCAAGAACACCCACGCAGCGGCGCAGCTGCGGCGGCTGGAAACCAGTCCGTGATGACTACGCGCACTGTCGAGCGATGACGACGGAAGTTGACGGCCATCCGCGCCATCGCCTATAGGTCGCGCACGTATGCTCAAGAAATCTCTACCGCTGCTCGCTCTTGCCCTGACGCGCGCGGGCCTGCATTAGGCCCACGACGAAAACAGCCCCTTCAACCTGCTGCTCCAGGAGCGCCGATAGAACGGCGCGACCGAACTCAGGAAATAGTCGCTGAGGCCGCCGTCGCCGCGCGCGATCACCACGAAGTCGACGGCCTGCCCCGGCGGTACGGTATCGGCGACGACGGTGCCGGCGTCCTGCATGACGCGATCCAAGTCGCCCACGCCTTCGAAGCCGACCACGAGGCCGGGCTCGGACATCCGGGCAGGGTCGTGCATCTGGCATAGATAGGCAGCGCGCACCTCGGGCTGCGTCGCCAGCAAGGCGCTCAAGGACGCCAGCATCCGGGCCGGCAATTGCACCGGCTGGCCCAGCAGCACTTGGCTGCTATGGGGAAGCGTATGCGCGCTCACGCGCTGGGACATGCCGGTGTCCAGCAAGGCGGCAATCTCGGCAGGCGTGAACGCCCTGCCGCAGTTCGAACTGGGATTGAGCACCACCGTGGCGCCGCGGGTGAGCTCGAAGAAGTTACGCGCCGGCATCGTTACCGTTGCTACGTCCGCTTCCGACTCGCGCCGTAAGGCTTCCATGCTGGTGAAGAACGGCAGATAGGGCGCGCCGTCTTGCGTCTGCCATTGCATCAGCGCCAGCTTGAGCTTGTCGCCGCCATCGTTCGGGTTTCGGGTATGGCCGATGGCGAAAATTTCCGAGTCCAGCAGCAGCCGATAGAACGCCGGCCGCGCCGCGGGCTCGGCGGCGGCGCGCGCCAATGCGATTTCCAGGGCATTTCGCGCTGCGTCCATGCGGGTTCCGAAAACAGGAGGCCTGGCCGTTGCGGCCGAGCGATGGACGGATGCTCGGATGGCGTGGGTGCCCGCGTCAATCTCGGCGACACCGCGCTGCGGCAGACCGGTGTGCCCGGCGCCCCCACGGGGTCGGGCCCGGCGCGGCGCGGGCAGTCGCTCCGTGGCGCTCGGCGCCGCGCCACGGAGTCCAGCAGCCGCGCCTAGTTGACCGTGCAAGCCACGACGAAGTGCACCGATGCGTTCGCGGGAAATACCGGTAGCGCCGCGCCGCCGGCGTTGAGGATATCGTTAGGCACCGCCGGACAGGCCGCGCCGCCGTTCTGGGTGCAACCACTGACCACACAGCCGCTCAAACCGCCGACGGGCTGGTCGCGCACGATCGCGCCGTGCGCGGGGTCCGGTCCGGCATTGGTCGCGATCAGCGTGTACACCGTGGAATTGCCGGTCATCACGGTATCGGCCGATGGGTCGACCTCGCCGTTGGTGCTTGGCGTATTGGTCTTGGTGATCGACAGGTTGGCCTGCCGACGCGTGTTGGTATAGGTGCAGGTGACCAGGGTGCTGGCGGGCAGATTGTTCGGCATCGTCACCGTGTTACTGACCTGGCCATTGCTGCCCGAGGGCGCGACGCCGTTGTCGCAGGTCAACGTCGTGTTGTAGTTGCTCAGACTGCCGCTGCTGAAGGTTTCCGCCGGTAGCGTCGCCACCTCGCCGACGAACGCGGTCGCCGTCGCGCCGGTGGTGTTGGTGGGTGCGGTGGAGTTGAAGGCCGCGGTGTTGGCGGCCAGCCCCGTCGTCGCCGCGATCGACGCCACGTTGCCGGCGATGCTGTTCGCGCCCCAGACCTTGGCCAAGCGGAACTGCACGGCTTTTCGGGTGTTGGTCAAAGTACAGGTGATGTCGTCGGCCGCCGTGGTCGTCAAGGTGAAGCTGGTGCCCGCGCCGCTCGGCAATACGGTGGTGGAGTTCGCTGTGGCGTTCACGCACGCGATCGAACTGGTGTAGCCGGCCAAGGGGGTGGCGCTGCCCGCCGCCATGGCTTCGGACAAGGTGTAGGTGGCGCCTACATCGGCCTGGGCGAAGTCGGCGGTGCCGGTCGCGGTGGCGCCGGTGCCGGTGGTGGTGGCCGTCGCCGCGGTGGCGATGCCGCCGGCCGGACCGGCGATGCTCAAGGCGAACTGATCGGCCGCGGCTGCGCGCCCGTTGGCGCCCAGCGCCTTCTGCAGCCGAATGCGTGGAGGCACGTCCACGGAAACGCCGATGGTGAATCCGTCGCCCGGATGTTGGGTGGGCGTGGACCAGGCAGGCTCCAGCCCATCGCCGCGCAGGTAGATGCGGAAGCTGATCGACGACAGGTTGTTGCCGACGACGCGTACCGAGCCGCACGCCGCCTCGTCGGCGACATTGCAAAAGCTGGCGGGCGTGGCCGCCGAGTTCCGAATGGAGGGCAAGCCGGTCACCGGATTGATGCCGGTGGCGAAGGCCGCGTTGCCGGATAGCGGGTTCAAGGACAGCCCGGGCGTCAGCAGGTCGAAGGTCGGCGCGATGCCCATGGCGCCGAAGATGCCGCCCGCGCCGGCGAAATGGAGCACGGGATTGGTGACCGGGCGGCTGAAGCTCAAGGTGAGATCCGCCATCCGATAGCTGGCATTGGTCGGCACACCGGCGTTGAAGAGTCCGCGAGTGGATATGAACATTTCGATGGCGCCGTTCTGCGCGATCTCGATGCCGGTGCCCGCGGTCGAGGTGCCGGTGGACGTAAACGAGCCATTCGCCGGCGCGCCGATGGTGTTCATGTTCATATACAGATTGAGCGGCCCCGCCAGCGTCCCGGCGTTGTTCAAATTGCTGCCGAAGGCGACGGCGAAGCCCGCCGGAGATTCGGTCGTGGTGTTCAGGGTGTACTGCTGGTTGGACAGGCTGTAGGTCACCGTGACCGCGGGCGTAGGCGCCTGGGCGGCAAAGGTGTTGCCGGCCGGATTGTTGTTGTTCCTGCGAAACGTCACGACCTGACTGGCGACCGTGGGCCCGGTGCCGGCGGGGCCGCCGTTGGCGGTCTGCATCTCGAGGGTCGGGCGGATCTGGGCCAGCGCCGCGCCCGCGGGCAGCAGCAGCGCCAGCACCGTAGCGAATGTCACGGACGGAAGCAGACGGCGCTGCGCGGTCAGCGTGCGCGAGACGCCTGCTCTGGCACCCGTGTGCGGCGCGCTATCGATGCGACACCCTGCACCCATGTGCCAACTGTGTGCATCGCGCACCCACGCAAGCGAATTTCTATCCATAGTCGCGCTCCCTTATCGCACCGGCATCGCACTCCGACTCCGGCAAACCGCACCGAAGACGCTCCGTTTCGCGCATTCATCGCACCATCCACTGCGGTAAATAAAGAGAGTGAAAGTACCTATAGGCAGCGAATAATCACCATAAATGCACACTTAAGCCTCATCATTTGACCGTCATAGCGCGCTGCGACGCGGTGGTCGCAAATGCATGAACGATCCGATACCGGCGCAACGCGCCGTCGATCGCGCCGGGCTCCACGCGACGCGATGGAATGCGTATCGCGCATTCGACAGCTGTTCGAGTTTGGCGTATTTATTGACGCCTACTCATCCTGAAAGCTAGCAGCGCGCTGAAAGCGCAGGCCTTGGCTCCGATCCATCCAGCGACCGGGGCGGCGCCCCTTCCATGAGCGAACTCATCTCCCGCGCGCTGAACCTGTTCGACGAATGGATCGATCTGCCGTGGGCGGAACGCCAAAGCGCCCTGGCCGAACTGGCCCGTCGCGATCCGGCTTTGCATCAGGCAGTGCGCGCCCTGTTTCAGGCCGACGACGACGGCGAATCCGGGATACTGGCGCGTTCGCCCGCGGAACTGATCGCAAGCAAACAGCCGGCGCAGGCTGCCGCCAGCGACGACGTCCGCGAGGCGGACGCGCGCATCGGCACGCGCCTGGGTGCGTGGCGCATCGACCGCGCGGTCGCGCATGGCGGCATGGGCAGCGTTTACGAGGCGCACCGCGACGACGGCCATTATCAGCAGCGCGTCGCGCTCAAATGCGTGCGCGCCGAACTGGCCACGCCGGAACTGCTCGCCGCCTTCCGCAACGAGCGCAACCATCTTGCGCGCCTGGACCATCCCGGCATCGCCGCGCTGGTCGACGGCGGCGTGGACGAGAGCGGCCAGCCCTGGTTCGCGATGCGCTACGTCGACGGGATCGCCATCGATCAGTGGTGCGATCAGCGCCGAGCGTCGGTGCGCGAACGCGTCGACCTGCTGATGCAGGCCGCGCAAGCGCTGGGCTACGCGCATGCCCAGGGCCTGCTGCATCGCGACATCAAGCCCTCCAATCTACTGGTGACCGCGGACGGCCGCGTGCAGTTGGTGGACTTCGGCTTGTCCTCCACCTTCGAGGCGCTGACCGGTGCGCACAGCGAGCGCATCGCGCTGACCCTGGACTACGCCGCGCCCGAGATACGGCGCGCGGGTGCGCACAGTCGCGGCGCCGGCGGTACGGCCGCGGACATTTATGCGCTGGGCGTGCTGAGCTATCGCCTGCTGTGCGGGCAGTGGCCGAGCGCGCTGCATACCCTGAGCGCGCTGATCCCCGATGCCGCGCAGGACGCGGCCACGCCGATGGAGCGCCTGCTCGTGCAGGCGCCGCGTTCGGTCGCGAGCGAGCGCGGCGCCGCCGGCATCGCGGCGCTGACGCGCGAGCTCGCCGGCGACCTGTCGGCGATCGCGCTCAAGGCGGTGGCCGAACGGCCGCAGGACCGCTACCCCAGCGCCCAGGAGTTCGCCGACGACCTGCGGCGCTGGCGCACTCACCACCCGGTCCAGGCCCACCCGATCGGCTGGTGGCCGCGCACGCGCAAGCTGCTGCGCCGCAATCGCGGCGCCGCCGTCCTGGGCGCCGCGTTGCTGCTGGCGTTGGGCACGGCGCTGGGCCTCACGCATTGGCAGCGCCAACGCGCCTTGCACGAAGCCCAGGCCGCATACGCGGTCAGCAACTTGTTCGCGTCCACGCTGGGCACGGCCACGCTGTCCGGCATGGGCTCGACGCCGTTCTCGTCGCGGAACCTGCTGACCAAGACCGAGACGGAATTGCGCAAGCTCGATCTGCGCCGCCATCCCGTGCTGCGCGCGCACAGCCTGGCGACGCTGGCGCGCAGCTACGCGGTGATCGGCGACTACCGGCATGCCGAGCGCCTGGCAGACGAGGCGCAGCTCAGTCTGGGCGACGAGGTCGACGAAGAGGACTACGTCGCCGCCACGCGCCTGTCGCTGCTCAACCTGCAGTCGCGCTACGCCGAGGCCGAGCAGGTCGCGCGCGCGCGCCTGTCCGCCCTGGTCGATCGCCACGACGCGCAGGCGCATCGATCCAAGGTCGCCTTCGGCGTCGAGCTCGCGCAGGCGCAATGGGGCCTGGGCGATCCCTCGGCGGCCCTGGGCAGCTTGGACGCCGCATTGCGCCAGGCGCGGGCGCTGGGTCGCGGGCAGGAGGAGTTGCTCGCGCAGTTGCTGATCCAGCGCAGCAAGTTCCGCGCCCGCCTGTTCCGCCTCAAGGAGGCCCAGGCCGATGCTGAGCAAGCCATCGCCCTGGTCGACCTGCGCAACCCCGTGCTGGCCGACGACGCGCGCGACTACCTGCTGACCATGTCGGCGCGCTACCGGCGCTCGTCCGACCTGGTCATGGCCGAACGCTTGCTGCGCGATCGCCGCAAGACCCTGGGCGAGCGCCATCCCAAGACCGCGCGCGCCTGGATCCTGCTCGGCTACGGCCAGCACGTGAGCGGCCGCAAGATCGACGCGCTGAAGAACATCGACGCCGGACGCGACCTGATCGAAGCCGCCTACGGCCGCGACCACCCCGAGTACGCGCTGTCCTTGCTGATGAGCTCCACCGTGTCCGCACGCGAGTCGCGCGACAACGTCCAGGCCCTGCGCGAGGCGCTGCGCATCTGCGAGCGGCGGCTGGGTCCGCGCCATGAAACCACCCTGTTCGTGCGCCGCACCCTGGCCGCGCGCCTGCATGATCTGGCGCCGGCGATCCTGACGCCTGGCGACCACAAGGAAGCCGAGGCGCTGTTCGAGTACAACCTGCGGATCAAGCGCGAGGCGCGCATCCCCGGGCCGTGGGAAAAACTGCTGCTGGCCCATTCGCTGCTGCTGCACGGCCAGGCGGCGGACCTGCCCAAGGTGGAAGCTCTGCTGCGCGAGAGCCGCGCGGAGGGCGAGCGTTACTTCGAGCCCAAGAGCAGCTATCGGGGCATGGTCGATATCTTCTGGATCACCCTGCGCCACCAGCAAGGCCATCGCGCCGAGGCCGACCGCGACTTCGCCCGCACCCTGGACGCGTACCGCGACGACACCAGCTATCTCGCCCAGCTGTACCTGCACGACTCCTGGATGTATCGCGCTCTGTACGCCTACGAGCGCTGCGACAACGCGCAGGCGCAGCGCTATCTGAGCCAGGCGCTGGCTTCGGAACAGGCCCGCCTGGGGCCCACCCATTTCGCCACCCGCGACACCCAGGGCTTCCTCGCCGCGCTGCGCCGGCATGGCCGGCTGATCAACACCACCGGCGCTCAGGTACCGATCAAGGCCGCGCTGGTCGCGGCCGAGCCGCTGCATGCACAGGCCTGTCGCGGCGAAACGCGTTAGCGCGATCGGGACATACCCGGCCGCACCGGCTCACGTCCACAGCGAGCGCAGATACATCAGGGCGAGAAAGCCGGCGACCACCACCGCGCCCACGATGGTGATCCTGCGCACGAAACTCGCATCGAAGGGAGCGGCCTTGGCCTGCTCGATAGCCGTTTCGAACGCCGTGGCGTCCACCCGCACCGCGGGTTCGTGATCCGGATCGCGCAGCAGCCGTCGCGCATCGTCGGCCTGTTCGGGCAAGTACACGAACAGCGCCCACTGACTGCCCATCTTGCGCGGCTCCACCTCGGGGGCGAAGCTGGGGATGCCCTTCTTGCGCAGCCGCTCGCGCGCCTCCGACAAGGCCTCGCCATCGTGAAAGCGGCAGATGAATTCCATGCGTCCCGTTCGCCTCTTCGCGGCCGCTATAGCGCGGTGATGATCGCCAACCCGATCGCCACGGCCACCGTGCAGACCCACCATACGATGGCGGCCGCCGGCGGGCCTATGAGCACCCGCCTGAAACGGTCTGCGTCGAAGGCGGAAAGCGGAGCGACGGCGTTCGCGCGACGCAGACGGCTCCAGCCGAAGATCGAGAAGACGGACAAGGAAAGCACCATCAGCCAGGCGATCATGATGCCGGTATCCAGCCCCCCACTCGCCAGCGCCAGCAACAAAGGCAGGCTGTTCAGCACGCCCATCGCCAGCGCGAAACGGCCCCAGGACAAATTCAGCGGTTTCGACATGGCCTCGCCCGACTTAGCGGAAATCGATATGAGCCAGAGTGGGGCGGGATCGACAGCACCGTCAAGACAGCACCTGTAACGCACAATTTGTGCGCTACGCAGCCACCGCACTCGCGTAAAGCTCGGCCGGTATCCCCGCCAGCGCCGGTCCGGCCAGCTCCGCGCCCTCCAGGGTCCCGTTCTCGCGCAGCGCCTGGCTGGCCGCGGCCACCACCGAGCTGCGCAGCGCCAACGCGCCGAAGCCGCGGCGGGGACCGGCGTGATACATCTCCACCGCCAGCACCAGGCCGCTCTTGAAGACGGGTTCGATTTCGAACTCGAAGCGATGCCAGCGGCCGCGCTGGTCGCGCGCGCTGAAGCGGGTCGGCAGTTCGACCTGGTCCATATGGGAGACGAGGACCAGCCCGAACACTTCGGGCAGCCAGTCGATCACGCGCCGGGCCAGCATGGGCTCATCGATCAGAGCCGCAATCTGCCGCTCGATCTCATCCTCACTGATGCCCTCCTGGCCGATGATGTCGATGGCTTGCTTGAGGACGGATTCGGCGGGAACGGAGAGTTGCGGCATGCCAGAGTAGTCGTTGAGTTCGAACCCGCTCGCCGGGCAAGCGGACCTTTGCGCACAAGGCTGTGCCGCCATTGTACCGCGCGCCGGCGACCGGCCACTTGCCGCAAAACCTCGAATTCGATTCGATCCGTCGCGATCCGAGCGCCGGGTGCGATGCATATCCATGGTCGGGGGCCCATGGCGCCGGGTCAACGCGCGATCGCCGCTTTGCGGTGGCGAGTCGCCGAACCGGTGCCGAACCGCAGGCCATGGACTACGACTGGCGCTTTCGGATCTTCCGCTTCGCGCGCGCGAACCGCATCCGGCGCGTCCAGACCGCGCCGTCGGCCAGATCGCGGAGCGCGGCGCCGCCGTGCCGGTATCGGCAGCGCTTACAGCACCGTGCACTGCAGAGTGAAGACCACCCCGCTCGCATTCGGCAGTGTCGGCACCGCGGTACCGCCGCCCGCGAGCAGATTCGCCGGCATCGCCGGACAGGTCGCGGCGCCGATCGGCGCGCAGCCGATCACCGTGCAGCCGGTCAGCTGCGCGCCTGGCGTATCGCGCACCACCGCGCCGTGCGCCGCATCCGGGCCCTGGTTGCGCACCGTCACGGTATACGTCGTGGTGCTGCCGGCGGTGAGCAGGCTCGCGCCGTTGCTCTTGGCGACCGAGAGGTCCGCCGATCTGCGCGTATTGGTGTAGGTGCAGACGATGGCCGTGTCGGCCGCGGCGATGGTGATGCCGTCGCCCGGATTGACGTCGGTGCCGCCGGTGCAGCTCAGGCTGCCGTTGTAGGCGCCCTCGTTGGCGCCGGCCAGGGTTTCGGCGATGGCGACGGTTTCGCCCGCGAACACCACGGTCGGCGTGGCATCGGCATCGATTTCGCCGGGCGTACCCGCGCTCGACACCAGGCTGTCGACGGCGACGCCGGCGCGCGTGAGCGTGACCGTGGCCGCGTCGCCCGGCGCCGCTCCCGACCATTGTTTGCGCAGTTGCAGCGTGGCGGTCTTGCGCGTGTTGGTGTAGGTGCAGGTGATCAGGGTATCGGCGGCGAGATTGGCGGGAATCTGCACCGTATTGGCGGCCTGGCCGTTCGCGCCCGACGGCACCACGCCGTTGTCGCAAGTCAGCGAGGTGAGGTAGTTGGCCAGCGCGCCGGCCGGCGCCATGGTTTCGGCCGCCAGGCTGGCGGTCTCTCCGGCCAGCACGCCGACGGCCGCCCCCTGCAGGGCGGCGCTCGCCGGCGAATCGAAGGCGGCGGTGTTGTTGGCCAGGCCCGTGCTGGCGGCGATCGTGGCCACGTCGCCGGCCGCGCTGTTGCTGCTCCAGGCCTTGGCCAATCGGAACTGCGCGCGCTTGGTGTTGGTGTAGGTGCAGGTCACCGTCTCGCCGGCGGCCACGTCGATGCTGGCGACGCGGGTGCCGGTGTTGCCGCTGCTGTTGCCGGTGGGATCGCTGCAGACCAGGCCGGTCAACGCCCAGCCGGTTGTCGCGGTCTCGGTGACGGTATAGCTGCCCGCGGCCAGGCCGGTGAAGTTGCGCGTGTTCGACAGCGTGGCGTCGCCGTCGTCGTCCAGGCTGAAGGCGCTCAAACCGGTGCCGGTCGCGGTGAACGCGAAGTCCTGAGCGTCGTTGGGTACCGCGTCTTTGACGACGACGATCGTCGCTGCCGGCTGCACGACCAGGCATACCGGATTGAAGTCCGGGAACAGCGCGCTGGTGGTGCCGGTGATGTTGGTCGTGCTGTTGGTGAAGGCGGCGGGATTGGCCGCGCAGCTGGTATTGGTCTGCCCCGGCACGTTGGTGACGTTGACGCTGATCGTGCAGGACACGCCCGCGTTCAAGGTGATGCCGCTGGCCACGATCGCGGTCGCGCCGGACGCGGCCGTCACCGTGCCGCCGCAGCTGTTGGCGATCGCCGCCGGATTGGCCACGCGCAGGCTGCTGGGCAGGTTGTCGGTGAACCCGACTCCGGTCAGGTTCACCGAAGTCGGCGACGCGTTGTCCAAGGTGAAGGTATAGGTGCCGACGCCGCCATCGACGATCGTGGCCGGCGTCAGCGATTTGCGCAGGGCCGCGGTACCGGTTTCCACCGACACGAAGTAGGAGCCGCTGACCAGCCAGTCGTTGCCGAGGCTGCGCTGGCGGAAGCGCAAGGTGCGGATCGAACCGTCGGCAGGCAGGATGCTGCTGGCATTGAAGATGTCGGAGTCGTAGTCCGCCGATCCCCAGGTGCCGACGGTGGTGTAGGTGGACGGCGTGAAGCCCGTGGCCGGGTTGCGCGCGGCATAGCTGCCCGAGATCGCCGGACCGCCGTCGGTGCTGACGTCGTTGCCCGCAGCCCAGCCGATGGTGGAATTGAGCGCATCGCTGGTGACGTTGCGCACCGGATCGCTCAGATCGGTGAGCGCGCCGCCGGCGATGCCGAAGGACAGGAAATCGTCGCAATTGCCGCAGGTGAAGCCGCCCGTGGTTCCCGACGGATCGCCGTAGGTGGCGGCCACGCCGACGGTGGCGGTGACCGTACCGCCGTTGGGCAACTGCACGTTCGGCACGTCGGTATCGATGGACAAGGCGCCGGAGCCGAAGAACTGCCAGTTGTCGGCCACCGTGACCGAGCGCGGCAATGCGTTGGCGTGGCGATAGACCACGATCAGCGACCAGCCGCCGAGGCGGCTGCGCGCGGCGTCGCCCGTGCCGGTTGCGGTGAAACCCGGCACCGGGTCGGCGACGAAGTAGCGCGCCAGCGGACTGCCGCCGGCATTGCTGACGTAGCCGTTGGCCGGCATCAGGCTGGTCACGTTGAACATGATCTGGCGATAGAAGCGGGTGCCGCCGCTGGCCGCTTCGGTGGTGGTGCGCGCCTGCAGGAACTGCGGCGAGGCGCCGGTCAGGGTGGTATAGCTGCCGCCGGGCACGCGGAACTTGACGCTGGTCATCGCGCCGATGCCCTGGCTGGTCTGATACCCCGTCTGCACGGTCAGATAGGCGTACACGATGGTCGAGCCCGACGGCAGGATCAGATCCGCCGACGACGAAATCGCCGTGCTCGCGTCGCCGTCGATATCGTTGACCACGATGGGATTGCCGAAGTCGGACGAGCGCAGGTAATGCGCATTGCCGATCATCGCGGCGCCGCCCTTCAGCACCTGCTGGTAACGCACCGTCGTCTGCGCGCTCGCGTCGAATACCCAAACCAGGCAGGCCAGCACCAACAGGCCACCCAACCACTGCTGCACACGCTCCATCGGATGCCTATCCCCTTGCTGCACCTCGGCGCGACGCGCCAGACGACGCGCCGCGAACCTAGCCTTGATCGTCCATCGGTCTCGCGCACCCCGTGGCGAGCCCACGCCATGCGTGTGCCGCCGCAGGTCCCGCCACCGAATTCGCCCCTGTCCCATGCGCGCTCGACGCGTCGCGGGCGTGCCCGCGACCCCGTCGCAGAGTCGATCCCACCGTCTGCGCCGGCACGCCACAACAGGACGGTCGATATCCTATAGGAAACTTATTATTCGTCACAGAAAAATCGCAACCTGGTCACACAAGGACGCGAGAGCGGCGGGCGATGGCATTTCTTCTGCGCCGCTGGTCAATACGAAAGGCACTAAAATCTCATGCAATCAATGACATAAAGCGCGCATTGCCTGGGCTATTCGTACGCAAACGATGCACTCGCGGGGCGCAGCTCCCGTCGCTGCCGCCGCCTCGGCGCGAGCGCGGGATCTGCGGGGAAACGCAGGCGATGCAGGTCCTCCGGGCGTCGTCGGCCGCCTGCGTTCGCGGGGTGCGGCGGATTGCGACCGCCGCCACGCAATGCGAACGGTTGGCAAAGAAACTATTGACAAGCCGCAATCGGCCGTGATCTTCTCGATCGCATGACGCAGCGCAACAACCATTCGCAGACGACGACGCTCAAGGCCGCCACGGCCTCGAACGACGCCGCGCGCGTTGCGCTCCGCCTCGCACCCGCGATCGCCACGATTATTCTCGTCCTCGTACTTATTACCTCGCTTACCAGCGCGGGAGTCGGGTTCGTGTAGCAAAACCACACAACCCAAGGTCGAAAGAACCTGAACCCCGCGCCCAAAAGGCGCGGGGTTTTTCGTTTCTGAGGCCTCGGGTTCCTTGTCGACTACGACTGCAGGAACGTTTTTCCGTGAGAAGCAACGCCATCAAGCAAGGCCCGGCCCGAGCCCCCGCACGCGCGATGCTGCGCGCGACCGGTCTCGACGACGCGGCCATCGCCAGACCGCTGGTCGCCGTGGTCCATACCTGGTCCGACGTTTCGCCGTGCAACATCACCCTGCGCGATCTGGCCCAGCACGTGCGCCGCGGCGTGGTCGACAACGGCGGCACGCCGATCGAGTTCAACACCATCGCCGTCACCGACGGCATCGCCATGGGCACCGACGGCATGCGCGCCTCGTTGGCCTCGCGCGAAACCATCGCCGACTCGATCGAGCTGGCGGTGTCCGGGCATTGCCTGGACGCGATGGTGCTGCTGGTGGGCTGCGACAAGACCATCCCGGCCGCGGCGATGGCCGCGGCGCGCCTGGATATCCCGACCGTGATCCTCTACGGCGGCACCATCATGCCGGGCCATTGCCCGTCCAAGCGGGGCGCGGCCGACGACAAGCCGCTGACCGTGCAGGACGTGTTCGAAGCCGTCGGCGCGCATTCGGCCGGCCGCATCGACGACGCCGAACTGCACCGCATCGAGTCGCATGCCTGCCCCGGCGCCGGCGCCTGCGGCGGCCAGTTCACCGCCAACACCATGGCGATGGTGCTGACCTTCCTGGGCCTGTCGCCGCTGGGCCTGAACGACATTCCGGCGATCCATGCCGACAAGGCCGAAGCCGCGCGCAGCTGCGGCGAGCTGGTCATGCAGCAACTGCGTAAGGGCGGACCGAGGCCGCGCGCGCTCCTCTCTCCCTCCGCGCTGCGCAACGCCGCGCGCGCGGTCTCGGCCACCGCCGGCTCCACCAATGCCGCGCTGCATCTGCTGGCGATCGCGCACGAAGCCGGCGTGCCCTTCGATCTGGAAGAATTCGAAGCCGCCGCGCATACGCCGGTGATCGCCGACCTGAAACCGGGCGGCCGCTACACCGCCGCGGAGATGTACGAATTCGGCGGAGCGGCACTGGTGGCGCGCGAACTCAAAGCGGCCGGCTTGATCGAGGATATTCCGACGGTCACCGGCCGTTCCTTTTTCCAGGAGCTGGCCGACGCCTGCATGGCCGACCAGCAGGACGTGGTGCGTCCGGTCGCCGATCCGATCAAGCCGCGCGGCGGCTACTCGGTGCTGTACGGCGATCTCGCGCCGGAGGGCTGCATCCTCAAGCTGGCCGGCCACGGCCGCGAGCAGTTCGAAGGCCCGGCGCGGGTGTTCGACTCCGAGGAGGACGCGTTCGCCGCGGTGCAGTCGCGCCGCATCCAGGCCGGCGACGTGGTGGTGATCCGCTTCGAAGGCCCGGCCGGCGGCCCCGGCATGCGCGAAATGCTGGCGGTGACCGCGGCCCTGGTCGGACAGGGACTGAGCAACGACGTCGCCCTGATCACCGACGGCCGCTTCAGCGGCGCCACTCACGGCTTCATGGTCGGACACATCTCGCCGGAAGCCGCGCACGGCGGCCCGATCGCGCGTCTGCGCGAAGGCGACCGCGTGAGCATCGATGTGCGCACGCGCCGCTTGAACGTCGCCGCCGACCTGGCCGCGCGCGAGCCCGCGCGCATCGCACCGCGCGTGACCACCGGCGTGCTCGCCAAGTACGCGCTGCTGGTCGGCTCGGCCTCGCAAGGCGCGGTCACCGCGCCCGGTCCGCTGCAGTCGCCGCCGCCGCGAACGATCCCAGCCGCTTTAGTCGAACACGCCCCTACCGAAACCGCTTGACCCCACCCGCTCCGCACTCCTCTCCGCTCACTCCTCGCTCAGAGATCACAGACATGACCGCTACGACCTTCCGCCCCAAGATCGCCATCGTCGGCTACGGCAGCCAGGGCCGCGCCCACGCGCTCAACCTGCGCGACTCCGGCTTCGACGTCACCGTCGGTCTGCGCCCGGGCGGCCCGACCGAGCTCAAGGCCAAGGCCGACGGCTTCACCGTCCAGTCGCCCGCCGAGGCGGTGGCCGGCGCCGAACTGGTCGCGGTGCTCACGCCGGACATGGTCCAGGCCCAGCTCTATCGCGACGTGATCGAACCCAACATCGCCCAGGGCGCCTGCCTGCTGTTCGCGCACGGCTTCAATGTCCACTACGCCCAGATCGCGCCGCGCGCGGACCTCGACGTCGTACTCGTGGCGCCCAAGGGCCCGGGCGCGCTGGTGCGTCGCGAATACGAAATCGGCCGCGGCGTGCCCAGCGTTTACGCGGTGCATCAGGACAGCAGCGGCCGCGCCGAGGAATTCGCCCTGACCTACTGCGCCGGCATCGGCGGCGCGCGCCAGAACGCGATCAAGACCACGTTCAAGGAAGAGACCGAGACCGACCTGTTCGGCGAGCAGGCCGTGCTGTGCGGCGGCGCGACCAAGCTGGTCCAGGCCGGCTGGGAAACCCTGGTCGAGGCCGGCTACCAGCCCGAGGTCGCCTACTACGAGTGCCTGCACGAACTGAAGCTGATCGTCGATCTGTTCTACGAGGGCGGCGTGACGCGCATGCACGAGTTCATCAGCGAGACCGCGCAGTACGGCGCGCTCACCCGCGGCCCCTATGTGGTCGACGAGGACACCCGCGCGCAGATGCGGCGCGTGCTCAAGGAAATCCAGGACGGCACTTTCGCCCGCCAATGGATCGCCGAGTACGCCTCGGGCAATGCCAACTACAAGGCGCTCAAGCAGGCCGATCTGGATCACCCGATCGAAGCGGTCGGCAAGAAGCTGCGCGCCAACATGAAGTGGCTGGACACCGCGCCGAAGGCGCAGCCGGCCGCTCCCGCTCCCGCCGCCACGCGCGGCGAACGACAGGAAGAGGCTGCGTGATGAACGGTGCCCGCTGGCTGGCGCAAGCGCTGGCCGCAGAAGGCGTGGACACGCTGTTCGGTTATCCGGGCGGCACCATCATGCCTTTCTACGACGCCCTGCACGGGTCGGACCTCAAGCATGTGCTGGTCCGCCACGAGCAAGGCGCCGCTTTCGCTGCCAACGGCTATGCCCGTGCCAGCGGGCGAGTCGGCGTATGCGTGGCGACCTCCGGTCCCGGCGCGTCCAACCTGGTCACCGGCATCGCCGACGCGATGCTGGACTCGGTGCCGATGGTCGCGATCACCGGCCAGGTCGCGACGTCGCTGATGGGCACCGACGCATTCCAGGAACTGGACGTGTTCGGCATGACCCTGCCGATCGTCAAGCACAGCTTCCTGGTGCGCAGCGTCGACGATCTGCCGCGCATGGTCGCCGAGGCCTTCCGCCTGGCGCGCTCCGGACGACCGGGCCCGGTGCTGATCGACCTGCCCAAGGACGTGCAGAACGCCGACGCCGCGCATCTGGCCGCGCACGTGCCGCTGCCGACCGATCCGCTGCCCAGCGCACCGGATGCGGCCTACCACGAAGCCGCGGCGCTGATCGCGCATGCGCGCAAGCCGCTGATCTACGGCGGCGGCGGCATCGCCTTGGGCGACGCGGTGGGCGCGTTCCGCAATTTCGTCGAGGGCAGCCAGATCCCGGCCGTGCTGACCCTGAAAGGTTTGGGCGCGCTGCCGGCCGAGCATTTGTTGAACCTGGGCATGCTGGGCATGCACGGCAACCGCGCCGCCAATCTGTCGGTGCAGGAATGCGATCTGCTGATCGTGGTCGGCGCGCGTTTCGACGATCGCGCCACCGGCAAGCTGGCCGAGTTCGCGCCGAACGCGCGCGTGGTCCATCTGGACCTGGACCCCGCCGAGATCGGCAAGCTGCGTCACGCCGACGCCGCGGTCAACGGCGATCTGCGGCGCTCGCTGGAGGCGCTGACGCCGGCCTGCACCGCCCAGACCCAGGGCCGCAACGGCGGCGCGCGCCGCGCCTGGCGCGACACCTGCCTGCAACGCAAGCGCGATTGCGCCCCGCGTTACGACGCGCCCGGCGAGACCGTGTACGCGCCGGCGCTGCTGCGGCGCCTGTCCGACCTGGCCCCCGATGCGGTGGTGACCTGCGACGTCGGCCAGCATCAGATGTGGGTGGCCCAGCACTGGCGCTTCGACGATCCGCGCAAGCACCTGACCAGCGGCGCCTTGGGCGCGATGGGCTTCGGCCTGCCGGCCGCGATCGGCGCGCAGATGCAGGACCCGTCGGCGCGCGTGATCTGCGTGAGCGGCGACGGCTCGTTCCTGATGAACGTGCAGGAGCTGGCCACCGTGGCGCGCTATCGCCTGCCGGTGAAGATCGTGCTGCTCGACAACCAGGCCCTGGGCATGGTGCGGCAGTGGCAGGAGCTGTTCTTCGAACGCCGCTACTCCGAGATCGACCTGTCCGACAACCCGGACTTCTGCGCGATCGCCGCGGCCTTCGGCGTGGCCTCGTTCCATGTCGAACGCGCCGACGCGGTCGAGGACGCGCTGGCCGCGATGCTGGCCTGCGAGGGCCCGGCGCTGCTGCATGTGGCGATCGATCAGGAAGCCAACGTCTGGCCGCTGGTGCCGCCCAACCGCAGCAATGCCGAAATGCTGGACCCCGAGGCCGACGCGATCGCGGCGGCCGCCTCTGCCACCCCCACCACCGACAAGGAGGATGCCCATGCGATACCAGCTTGAACTGACCCTGCGCCAGGCCGAGGGCGCGCTGGCTCGCGTATTGGGCGCCGCCGAACGGCGCGGTTTCCGTCCCCTGTCGGTGGACGGCGAAGCGCAACCCGACGGCGATCGCTGGCACCTGCGCATGACGGTGGAAGGCGAACGCGCCGACACCGCCCTGCAGAGCCAGCTCGCCAAGCTCTACGACTGCCTAGCCGTCGAGGTGTCTCCATGTACTTGAGTGCGAATCCCTCGCAAAACCCCGCACATCCATGTGCGGACTCTCCAATGCTCTCCACCGCTCCGGCGAGCATCTCGCTGCGCCTGGACACGCAAACGCCGCTGATCTGGTTCGACGGCGAATTCGTCGCCGCCGATGCCCCGGAAGCGCCGCTGACCACCCACGCCATGCACTACGGCACCGCGGTGTTCGAAGGCATCCGCAGCTACGCCACCGCCGACGGCGGCGCGGCGGTGTTCCGCCTGCCCGAGCATATGGAGCGCATGCGCAAGGGCGCCGAGCTGTTCGGCATCGATTTCGACGTCGAACGCGCGAGCGCCGCGACCGTGCAGACCTTGCGCGCGAATGGCCATCGCGACGCCTACATCCGCCCGCTGACCTGGATGGGCACCGGCACCATCGGCCTGGACGTGGACCCGCTGAGCCAGCATCTGATGATCGCGACCATGGCCAAGGTCGTGCACCTGGGCGGCGCGCGCACGCGCCTGACGGTCTCGCCCTGGAAGCGCAACCCGGCCACCTCGCTGCCGGCGCTGAAGCTCAGCGGCGCCTACGTCAATTCGATCCTGGCCAAGCGCGAAGCCAAGCAACGCGGCTTCGACGAGGCGCTGTTCACCGACGACAAGGGCTATGTGGTCGAGTGCACCGGCGCCAACGTGTTCATGGTCAAGAACGGCGCGATCACCTCGGTCGAGCACCGCGACGCGCTGCCGGGCATCACCCGCGACACCATGATCGCGCTGTCCGGCGCGCAATCGCGCGAAGTCACCTTACATGAACTGCTGGATGCCGACGAAGTGTTCGTCTGCGGCACCGCCGCCGAGGCCACGCCGATCGCCGTGCTGGACCGTCGCGAGTTCGGCGACAACCCGGTCACGCGCGAGCTGTCTGCGCAGTACGCGCGCGTGGTGCGCGGCGAAGACCCGCGCTACCGCGCGTGGCTGACGCCGGTCTGAGCGCATGGACGGCGACGTAGCCAGCGCGGTACCCGTGAGCGCCGCCGACCTGCTGGCGGCGCAGGCGCGCCTGCGCCGCTACCTGGACCCGACGCCGCTGCACCATGCCGAGCGCTTCGGCTGCTGGCTGAAACTGGAGAACCTGCAGCGCACCGGTTCCTACAAGGTGCGCGGCGCGCTCAATGCGCTGCTGGCCGCGCGCGAGCGCGGCGATCACCGCACCGTGATCGCCGCCTCCGCCGGCAACCACGCCCAGGGCCTGGCCTGGGCCGCTTATCGCCTGGGCGTCAACGCGATCACGGTGATGCCGCGCTGCGCGCCGCAAACCAAGATCGCCGGCGTCGCCCACTGGGGCGCCACCGTGCGCCTGCACGGCGACAGCTACGACGAAGCCAAGGCCTTCGCGATCGAGCTGGCCGAGCAACACGACTACCGTTTGCTGTCGGCCTTCGACGACCCCGACGTGATCGCCGGCCAGGGCACGGTGGCGCTGGAACTGGCCGCGTTCGCGCCCGACGTGCTGCTGGTGCCGATCGGCGGTGGCGGCCTGGCCGCCGGCGTCGCCCTGGCACTGAAATCCGAGCTGCTGTGCGGCAGCGCTGCCGCGCGCCGGGTGCGCGTGATCGGCGCGCAGGTCGAAGGCGTGGACTCGATGGCGCGCGCCCTGCGCGGCGACCGTCGTCTGATCGAGCCGGCCGCGACGCTGGCCGACGGTGTGCGGGTCAAGGACCCGGGCCGGATCACCGAACGCGTGCTGAGCGCCCTGCTGGACGATGTGGTGATCGTGCGCGAGGCCGAATTGCGCGAAACCCTGGTCCGGCTGGCGCTGGAGGAACACATCATCGCCGAAGGCGCCGGCGCGCTCGCGCTGGCGGCCGGCCGCCGCATCGCCGGCAAGCGCAAATGCGCGGTGGTCTCCGGCGGCAACCTCGACGCCGGCGTGCTCGCGCGACTGCTGTCGGAGGTGCGTCCGCGCGCACCGCGCCGCCCGCGCCGACGCAGCCGCGAGGCGCCCGCGCGCGAGGCCGCCGCCATCGAGAGCGACATCTTCAGGCTGGCACGACTTAGATCCGGGTCGTCGCCGCCCGCGCGCACGACCCACACGCCCTCCCTTGCCCCGCATTCCACTTTGATCGAGGACGTCCCCGCATGAACGAGTCGCCCGGACCGGTAGTACCCATAGACCACGCCCCGCAGCACATCGCCATCTTCGACACCAGCCTGCGCGACGGCGAGCAATCGCCCGGTTGCAGCATGAGCTCCAGCCAGAAGCTGCGCTTCGCGCACGCGCTGGCCGAGCTGGGCGTGGACGTGATCGAGGCCGGCTTCCCGGCCAGCTCCGGCGCCGAAATCGAAGCCACCCAGGCGATCGCGCGCGAAGTGCGCGGCTCGACCCTGGCCACCCTGGCGCGCTGCCATGTCGGCGACATCGAGGCCTGCGCACGCGCGCTGGACGGCGCCGGCAAGCCGCGCATCCACGTCTTCATTTCGACCAGCCCGCTGCACCGCGAGCACAAGCTGGGCCTGAGCCGCGAGCAGGTGCTGGAACGCGCGGTGATGGGCGTCGAACTGGCGCGCCGTTACGTCGACGACGTGGAGTTCTCGGCCGAGGACGCGTTGCGCACCGAACCCGAGTTCCTGGCCGAGGTCTGCGGCGCCGCGCTGGCCGCCGGCGCGCGCACCCTGAACATTCCCGACACCGTCGGCTACACCACCCCCAGCGAGATCCGCGCGCTGTTCGAGTACCTGCGCGCGAACGTGCGCGACGCCGAACGCGCGATCTTCAGCGCCCACTGCCACAACGACCTGGGCCTGGCCGTGGCCAACAGCCTGGCCGCGATCGAAGGCGGCGCGCGTCAGGTCGAGTGCACCATCAACGGCATCGGCGAACGCGCCGGCAACTGCGCGATGGAAGAGCTGGTGATGGCGCTGCGCGTGCGCGGCGGCTATTACAACGCCCAGACCCGCATCGACACGCGCCGCCTGGTGCCGACCTCGCGCCTGCTGTCGCGCATCACCGGCATGGCCGTGCAGCGCAACAAGGCCATCGTCGGCCAGAACGCGTTCGCGCACGAATCCGGCATCCACCAGCACGGCATGCTCAAGCACCGCGGCACCTACGAGATCATGAATCCCGAGGACGTGGGCTGGGCGCAGTCGCAGATGGTGCTGGGCCGCCACAGCGGGCGCGCCGCGTTGAGCGATCGCCTGCAAACCCTGGGCTTCGTGGTCGACGAGGCGCGTCTGAACGCGGTGTTCGCCAGCTTCAAGACCCTGGCCGAGAAGAAGCGCGAGGTCTTCGACGCCGACCTGGAAGCGCTGGTACTGGGCGCCGACGCGCGCGCCGCGCGCGGCCATCGCCTGGTGCGCGCGCACGTAAGCACCGGCATCGCCAGCGACAGCCTGCCGACCGCCAGCGTGCAGCTGGTCGATCCCGACGGCGGGGCGATCAGCGAAGCCGCGGTCGGCGACGGTCCGGTGCACGCGCTGTTCGCCGCGCTGGCGCGCGCGACCGGCGTGCAGCTGCAGATCGACAGCTACCACGTGTCCAGCGTGACCACCGGCGACGACGCCCAGGGTCAGGCCAGCGTGACCACACGCGTGGACGGCGTCGAACTGACCGGCTCGGGCACCAGCACCGACATCCTCGAGGCCAGCGCGCTGGCCTGGCTGGAGATCGCCAATCGCGTGCTGCGCACCCAGCAGCAGCCCCCGCAGCGCTTAGCCGCCACCGCCTAAGAGCCCCTCTCCCGCCTGCGGGAGACGGGTTGGGATGAGGACACGCGCCAAGCAGCCACGACGACGGCTCCGCACAGCGCCCCACGCCCCGAACCGCTCCCGCCAACGCAACAGCCGCCCAACATCGAAGCCGCACATCCCGCCATGACCGCACCCAGAACCCTGTTCGACAAGCTGTGGGACGCCCACCTGGTCACGCCCGAAACCGAGGCCGTGCCCGCCGTGCTCTACGTCGACCTGCACCTGATCCACGAGGTCACCACCCCGCAGGCCTTCGCCGAGCTGGAATCGCGCGGCCTGTCGCCGCGCCGGCCGGACCTGACCAAGGGCACCCTCGACCATTCCACGCCGACCCTGCCGCGCGGCGCCGATGGCCGTCTGCCTTACTACACCGACGAGGCGGAGCGTCAGGTCGATACCCTGCGCCGCAACTGCGCGCGCCACGGCATCGAGCTGTTCGACTACGACAGCCCGCACCGCGGCATCGTGCACGTGATCGGGCCGGAGCTGGGCCTGACCCAGCCCGGCATGACCATCGTCTGCGGCGACAGCCACACCGCCACTCACGGCGCGTTCGGCGCGCTCGCGTTCGGCATCGGCACCAGCGAGGTCGGTCACGTTCTCGCCACCCAATGCCTGCTGCAGCGCAAGCCGCGCACGCTGGCGATCAACATCGAAGGCGAGCTCGCGCCGGGCGTCGGCGCCAAGGACCTGATCCTGCACGTGATCGGCGAGATCGGCGTCAACGGCGGCACCGGCCAGGTGATCGAGTACCGCGGCTCCACCGTGCGCGCGCTGTCGATGGACGAGCGCATGACGGTCTGCAACATGTCGATCGAGGCCGGCGCGCGCGCGGGCCTGATCGCGCCCGACCAGGTCACTTATAACTACCTCGCCACGACCCCGCGCGCGCCGCAGGGCGCGGAGTTCGAACGCGCGGTCGCGCGCTGGAGCGCATTCGTCGGCGACGAGGGCGCGCGCTTCGATCGCGAAGTGCATATCGACGCCAGCACGATCAAACCCACCCTGACCTGGGGCACCCACCCCGGCCAGGTCGCCGCGGTCGACGCGCAGCTGCCGATCGCGCAGGACGCCGACGCCGCCAAGGCGCTGGCCTACATGGGCCTGAGCGGCGGTGCGGCACTGGCCGGCGCGCCGGTCGACGTGGTCTTCGTCGGCAGCTGCACCAACTCACGCCTCACCGATCTGCGCCAGGCCGCGCAGGTGCTGCAGGGCCGGCGCGTGCATCCGCGCGTGCGCATGCTGGTGGTGCCGGGTTCCGAGCAGGTCAAGCGCGAGGCCGAAGCCGAAGGCATCGACCGCATCGTGCGCGCGGCCGGCGCCGAGTGGCGCGAGCCGGGCTGCTCGATGTGCATCGCCATGAACGGCGACCTGGTCGGCCCGGGCCAGCTCGCCGTCTCCACCAGCAACCGCAATTTCGAAGGCCGTCAGGGTAAGGGCGCGCGCACGCTGCTGGCCTCGCCGCTGACCGCGGCCGCCTGCGCGATCGCGGGCGAGGTCACCGACCCGCGCGCCTACCTGCAAGCCGTCGCAACGGAGGCCGCGTGATGAGCGCTTTCACCGCACTGACCTCGCGCACCGTCGTTCTGCGCGAACGCAATATCGACACCGACCAGATCATCCCCGCGCGCTTTCTCACCACCACGCAGCGCCAGGGCCTGGGCCGCTACGCCTTCAACGACTGGCGCTATCTGGCCGACGGCTCGCCCAACCCCGAGTTCGCGTTCAACCGGCCCGAGAACGCCGGCGCGCAGATCCTGGTCGCGGGGCGCAACTTCGGCTGCGGTTCCTCGCGCGAGCACGCGCCCTGGGCCTTGACCGACCTGGGCCTGCGCGCGGTGATCAGCACCGAGATCGCCGACATCTTCCGCAGCAACGCGCTCAAGAACGGCCTGCTGCCGATCGTGCTGGACAACGACGTGGTCGACGAGCTGCTGCAGCGGCCCGGCATCGAGCTGTCCATCGACGTCGCCAGCCGCAGCGTGATCCTGCCCGGCGGCAGCCGCGTCCAGTTCCCACTCGACGCCTTCGCCCAGACCTGCCTGCTCGAAGGCGTGGACCAGCTGGGCTATCTGCTCAAACAACAACCCGCCATCCAACGTTATGAGGAACTGCGTCATGCACGCTGAGATCGTCGTATTGCCGGGCGACGGCATCGGCCCCGAAGTCACCGCCGCCGCGGTCGAAGTGCTGCGCACGGTCGGCCGTCGCTACGGCCACGCCTTCGCGCTACGCGAGCACCCGATCGGCGGCGCCGCGATCGACGCCACCGGCGAGCCCCTGCCCGAAGCCACGCTGGCCGCCTGCCGCAAGGCCGACGCCGTACTGCTGGGCGCGGTCGGCGGCCCGAAGTGGTCCGACCCCAAGGCGAAAGTGCGCCCCGAACAAGGCCTGCTGGCCTTGCGCAAAGGCCTGGGCCTGTACGCCAACCTGCGCCCGGTGAAACCGCACGCGGCCACCCTGGGCGCCTCGCCGATCAAGCCGCACCTGCTGGCCGGCGTCGACCTGCTGGTGGTGCGCGAGCTCACCGGCGGCATCTACTTCGGCCAGAAGCAGCGCGGCGCCGACAGCGCCAGCGACCTGTGCGAATACAGCGTGGCCGAAATCGAACGCGTGGTCCGCCGCGCCTGCGCGCTCGCGCGCGGCCGCCGCGGCCACGTGGTCTCGGTGGACAAGGCCAACGTGCTGGAGACCTCGCGTCTGTGGCGCGAAGTCGCCGCTCGCGTCGCCCGCGACGAGTTCCCGGACGTGACCCTGGAGCATCAGCTGGTCGATTCGATGGCCATGCACTTGATCGCCAAGCCGCGCGCCTTCGACGTGATCGTGACCGAGAACATGTTCGGCGACATCCTCACCGACGAAGCCTCGATGCTGGCCGGCTCGCTGGGCCTGCTGCCCTCTGCTTCGCTGGGCGAAGGCAAGATCGGCCTTTACGAACCCATCCACGGCTCCGCCCCCGACATCGCCGGCCGCGGCATCGCCAACCCGGTCGGCACCATCCTCAGCGCGGCGCTGCTGCTGCGCCACTCGCTGGGTCTGAGCGACGAAGCCGACTGCATCGAGCAGTCGGTGGCGGCGGTGCTGGAGCGCGGCGTGCTCAGCGCCGATCTGGCGCCGGGCGGCCGCGGGGCGAGCACAGCCGAGGTGACCGCAGCGGTGTTGGCGCAGTTGGAGTTGCCGTGTCAGGTGGCGGAGTTGCGCGACTGAGTGCGGGCTGCGCATTCGAACGCGCAGCCCAGGCCTTGAATAGACCAACCGCGATTGCGATTGCGGTTGCGGTTGCGGTTGCGGTTGCGGTTGC
>NZ_FOSS01000007.1:87436-128413 GCF_900114355.1 Lysobacter sp. cf310 | reverse complement strand
TTCCGCCTGCTGCGCATGCGGGTCACTTGCCGTTGCTTCTAGCTCCCTCCTTTGAAAAAGGAGGGTTGGGGAGGATTTGCTTTTGCTGTTGCTTCGTCGGCTAGGTCCGAAGGTCAACAGCTTCCGCCTGCTGCGCATGCGGGTCACTTTCTCTTGCTAGCCCAAGAGAAAGTAACCAAAGAGAAGGGCTAGCGTGACCAAACCTCCCCTGCGGGTTCGGAGCTGGCGCGGGGATTTTTCGAATGGACATCCTTGTCCATTCGAAAAACGGCGCGCGTCCTGCGCGCCGCCCTTCGGGTCTACGGTTGGTCGTGTGAGTGCGGGGCTTTTGGGCTTCAATGCCGGGGCAACGGCAACGGCAACGGCAGCCGCAGCCGCAGCCGGAGCCGGAGCCGGAGCCGGAGCCGGAGCCGGAGCCGTTAGGCGGATTCGCCGATTAGAACGCGAACGTTACGCCGGCCATGGGGCCTTTGAAGCGCTGGTCCAGGCCGAGCACGCCGTCGCTGCCGCGCTGGTCCACGTCCAGCTTGAACCAGTCGTAGCCGACGAATACGCCGACGTTGGGCGTGAAGCGGTATTCGACCAGGGCGTTGGCGCGGCTGAGGTCGCCTTCGTAGTCGTCGAAATTGCCCCAGCTCGCGTCCAGGTACTGGCCCTGGGCGACGAAGCGCCAGTGTTCGTTCGGGGCCACGGTCAGGCGCGCGCCGACCACCGGCGCGTAGCCGTCGTCGCTGGAGCGCGATTCGTAGGTGTTGACGCCGGACTCGGCGTACAGCTTGCCTTCGAGCTTGGCGTACTCGACGCCCAGCTGCAGGCCGAGGCTGACGGTGTCGGTTTCGACCACCGCGTAATCGTAGACCACGCTGGCCAGTTCGAACTTGGCCTTCGCCTTGGCGAAGCTGCCGGCGGGAATGGTCACGTTGTCGAACGACAGGTCCTGGCCCAGCGTCGCGCGGCGGTCCTTGTCGTAGCCGAAATAGTTGAACAGCAGGCGGTTGCGTTCGCTGAAGCGGAACTGGCCTTCCAGGCGCGGCACCACTTCGTCGCCGCCGAAATCGAAGTCCTCGCTGAATTCGAACGGTTGGCCGGCGAACACGGTGCTGCCGCGCAGTTCGCTTTGCGCATCGACTTGCATCGCGCCCAGGCGCAGGGTGAAACGGTCGTCTTCGATGGCCTGCGCTGGCAGCGCGAATACGACGCCGGTCGCGGCCAGCGCGAGCGTCAGGGGCAGGGTCTTGGGGTTCACTAGTCGCACTCCGGATCGGGGGAAGGGCCGCGCGGCACAACAAAAGTGCACGGCGGCCTCATCAATGCCGGACTGCGGGTGCAACGGCCGTGAAAGCGCGCGTTTGAATCGCGCGATTCAAAGTGGCGAGATTCGAAAACGCGACTGATGTCACAAAAGGCGAAGCCCCGGCGGATAAGGCCGGGGCTTCGGGGAGCCCACCGCTGCTTTTGCCATTGACGAGGAGAGAGTGGCGGGGGGCGTTCCATAAGACTGACCGGGGTCGGGCGGAAAGGTTCCGCGCTCTTTCAGGTCGCCAGGGCGGCGGCCGCGGCTTCGGCCCGGCGGCGCTCGATCCGCTTCCAGACCTTCTCGTGCAGGTGAAAAGCCACGGTATTGCAGGCCGGTTCGACCAGGGCCAGGGCGCCGCCGACCCAAACGCTGCCGGTCATCAGGTAGCCGACCAGGAAGGCGACGGTGAAATGCACGCAGGCGAAGCTTACGGTCTTGCCCATGATGGCGGTCACTAAATGAGAATTATTCTCAATTGTGCACGCACGGATCGCGAAGTCAAATCGATAGACGCGTTCGCTTCGATAGTTGTGGGCTATTGAGTTTTCACCGCCGCACGTCCGTGTCGCGGACTTGACCTCCCAGGTAATTCAACGACCTACGCCGCGCACCCATAGTGTTGCGCATGGACCGAAGACGCATCGAAGCCGTCCTCACCGCGGGCACCGCCCCGCACGCGGCCGTGACGCCCGGCGGTTGCCCGAAACGCTTACGCGTTCTATACTTTTGCGGCTCTACCGGGCGCTTTGCGCCTACCCCAGACCGACGAGACCCGCGTGCACGATCCATTGTCCACGGGCCGCCGGCTGGCGTCGCGCGCGATTGCCTGGCAAGCCGGCGCGACGGCGCTGACCGCGCTGGCCTTCTTCCCCCTCGGTGCGCGCTACGCGCTAGCGGCGGCGGTTGGCGGAGGCGCGGTCTTTGCGGGTGCGGTGGTGGCGGCCTGGATGGCGCTAGGGGGCGGCGTGCAGCCTGCCGGGGCGGCCATAGGGCGCCTGCTGGCGGGGGTCATGTTGAAGTGGGTGGTGGTGTTCTTGATGCTCGGGCTGGGTCTGGCCGTGCTCCGGTTGCCGCCGCTGCCAATGCTGGTCGGAGTGCTCGCGGCGACGCTGGCCTTCGTGCTGGCCAATCTTTTGAAACGATAGGTGTCTTTTCGTGAGTGAACAGACCGGTTCGGGCGGCCTGAACGAATACATCAAGCACCACCTGACCCATAACACCACGGAGGTGTTCGGGGGGCAGTTCCATTTCGACTCGTGGATCGTCGCTCTGGTGTTGGGCTTGGTGTTCGTGACCTGGTTCGGCCTCGCAGCGCGCAAGGCCACCGCCGGCGTTCCCAGCAAGGGCCAGGCCTTCGTCGAGATGATCGTCGAGTTCATCGACGGCCAGGTGAAGGACACCTTCCACGGCGACCGCCGTTCGGTGACGCCGCTGGCGTTGACTATCTTCATGTGGGTCGTGTTCATGAACACGATGGACCTGCTGCCGCTGGATCTGTTCGGCTGGCTGGTCCACAGCACCGCCGGCGCCGAAGCCGCGCACCACACTTATTTCCGCGCCGTTCCCACCGCCGACCTCAACACCACGTTCGCGCTGTCGGCCTCGGTGTTCTTCATCCTGATCGGCCACGCGATCTCCGCCAAGGGCGGCCTGGGCTTCGGCAAGGAGCTGGTGACCGCGCCGTTCCACGCGCACGGCTTCATGCAGATCGTGCTGGTCCCGGTCAATCTGGCGATGAACATCATCGAATGGCTGGTCAAGCCGGTTTCGCTGGCGATGCGACTGTTCGGCAACATGTACGGCGGCGAGCTGGTGTTCATGCTCATCGCCGGCCTGCTCGGCAGCGTCTACACCTTCGTGCCGGGCGTGCTCGCCAATGCGGCCTGGGCGATCTTCCACATCCTGATCATCCTGCTGCAGGCCTTCATCTTCATGATCCTCACGGTCGTCTATATCGCCGGCGCCCGCGAGAGCCATTGATTCAAGTCGCGTTACCCAGCTGCACCCCCAATTCGTTTTCCCTTCACCGTTTAGCACTACCTCTACCAGGAGAAGCACCATGGAGTTCATCGCCAACGTTCAGGGTCTGACCGCGATCGCGATCGGCATCATCATCGGTCTCGGCGCGCTGGGCGCTTGCCTCGGCATCGCGCTCATGGGCTCGAAGTTCCTCGAATCCGCTGCCCGTCAGCCGGAGCTGGTGCCGATGCTGCAGGGCCGTATGTTCCTGCTCGCCGGCCTGATCGACGCCGCGTTCATCATCGGTCTCGCCGTGGCGCTGTTCTTCGCGTTCGCCAACCCGCTGATCAGCGTCCTCCAGGCCTGATCCGGGCCGGTTCGCGCCGCAACGCGCGAATCGGGCACACGGGCCGGCCACTCGGCCGGCTCCAGTACGACTACGTCGAGGACCCGTCATGAATCCCAACATGACTTTCTTCGGCCAGATGCTCTCCTTCGCGATCCTCGTCTGGTTCACGATGAAGTTCATTTGGCCGCCGCTGAACGCGGCCATCGAAGAACGCCAAAAGAAGATCGCCGAAGGCCTGGCCGCGGCGGAGCGTAGCCAGAAGGATCTCATCCAGGCGCAAGAGCGCGCGGATGCGGAACTTCGCGAGGCTCGCACCAAGGCCAACGAGATCATCGATCAGGCGCATCAGCGCGCCAATCAGATCATCGACCAGGCCAAGACCGATGCCGTCGTCGAAGCCACGCGCCAAAAGGCGCTGGCCGATGCCGAAATCGTCGCCGCCGCCACGCGTGCCCGCGAGGACCTGCGCAAGCAGGTGTCGACGCTGGCCGTCAGCGGTGCCGAGAAGCTGCTCAAGCGCGAGATCGACGCCAACGCCCACAAGGCGCTGCTCGACGATCTGGCCGCGCAGCTCTGAACGGCGCGCGACGCGAACGCACTGATCGGATAGCCCAAAGCTGATGAGCCAGAACCTCACACTCGCCCGCCCGTACGCCCGCGCCGCGTTCGCGTTGTCGCGCGACGGCGGTCGCTCCGCCGCCTGGTCGCAGGGCCTCGCCCTGGCCGCGCGCATCGCCGCCGACCCGCAGGTGCACGAGCTGCTCGCGCACCCGCGCCTGTCGTCGGCCGACGCCGTCGGCCTGATCGCGATCGATGGCGCCGACGAAGCCTATCTGCGCTTCCTCGGCCTGCTCGCCGACAACCGCCGGCTGAGCTTGCTGCCGGAGATCGCGGGCATGTTCGAGGAACTGCGCGCGGAAGCCGAACGCATCGTCAAGGCGCGCGTCACCGCCGCCAGCGAACTGCCGGCCGCCGAGCTCGAATCGATCAAGGCCGCGCTGACCAAGCGCTTCGGCCGCGAAGTCGAGATCGAGACCGCGGTCGACGCGTCGCTGATCGGCGGCGCGGTGATCGACGCGGGCGATGTGGTCATCGATGGCTCGCTCAAGGGCAAGCTCGCGCGCCTGCAGACCGCTCTCGCGGGCTGACCGGCGACCAGAACGAACTTAAATGCAAATCCGGCGGTATCGCCGGGCACAAGGGAACCACCCATGGCAAGCACGCAGCTCAACCCGTCCGAAATCAGCGAACTGATCAAGACCCGCATCGAGAAGGTCAAGCTGGCCGCCGAGGCGCGCAACGAAGGCACGGTCACCTCCGTGTCCGACGGCATCGTGCGCATCCACGGCCTGGCC
Source organism: Lysobacter sp. cf310 (assembly GCF_900114355.1). GTDB lineage: Bacteria > Pseudomonadota > Gammaproteobacteria > Xanthomonadales > Xanthomonadaceae > Lysobacter. Next base: position 123,453 of record NZ_FOSS01000007.1, on the reverse strand, counting down.
GACGTGATGCAGGGCGAAATGATCGAGCTGCCGAACAACACCTACGCGCTGGCGCTGAACCTGGAGCGCGACTCGGTGGGCGCCGTGGTCCTGGGCGACTACGAGCACCTGCGCGAAGGCGACGTGGCCAAGACCACCGCACGCATCCTGGAAGTGCCGGTCGGCAACGAACTGCTCGGCCGCGTGGTCAACGCCCTGGGCGAGCCGATCGACGGCAAGGGCCCGATCGACGCCAAGCTGACCGCGCCGGTGGAGCGCGTCGCGCCGGGCGTGATCTGGCGTAAGTCGGTCGACCAGCCGGTGCAGACCGGTTACAAGACCGTCGACGCGATGATCCCGATCGGCCGCGGCCAGCGCGAGCTGATCATCGGCGACCGCCAGACCGGCAAGACCGCGATGGCGATCGACGCGATCATCAACCAGAAGGGCACCGGCATTAAGTGCGTGTACGTCGCGATCGGCCAGAAGGCCAGCTCGGTCGCCAACGTCGTGCGCAAGCTGGAAGAGAACGGCGCGCTCGCCCACACCATCGTGGTCGCCGCTACCGCTTCCGAGTCGGCCGCGATGCAGTACATCAGCGCCTACTCCGGCTGCACCATGGGCGAGTACTTCCTCGACCGCGGCGAAGACGCCCTGATCGTGTACGACGATCTGTCCAAGCAGGCCGTGGCCTACCGCCAGATCTCGCTGCTGCTGAAGCGTCCGCCGGGCCGCGAAGCCTACCCGGGCGACGTGTTCTACCTGCACTCCCGCCTGCTCGAGCGCGCCGCGCGCGTGTCCGAGGAGTACGTCGAGAAGTTCACCAACGGCGCGGTGAAGGGCAAGACCGGTTCGCTGACCGCGCTGCCGATCATCGAAACCCAGGCCGGCGACGTCTCGGCGTTCGTGCCGACCAACGTGATCTCGATCACCGACGGCCAGATCTTCCTGGAAACCGACCTGTTCAACGCCGGTATCCGTCCGGCCGTGAACGCCGGTATCTCGGTGTCCCGCGTCGGCGGCGCCGCCCAGACCAAGATCGTCAAGAAGCTGTCGGGCGGCATCCGTATCGCCCTGGCCCAGTACCGCGAGCTGGCTGCGTTCGCGCAGTTCGCCTCGGACCTGGACGAAGCCACCCGCAAGCAGCTCGAGCGCGGTCAGCGCGTCACCGAGCTGATGAAGCAGAAGCAGTACGCGCCGATGTCGATCGCGCTGCAGTCGCTGTCGATCTACGCGGTGGACAAGGGCTACATGGACGAAGTGCCGGTCGCCAAGATCGGTGCGTTCGAGGAAGCCCTGCACGCCCACTTCACTAACACCGCGGGCGAGCTGATCAGCAAGATCAACGCCACCGGTGCGTGGGACGACGAGATCGAAGGCGCCTTCAAGAAGGGCATCGAAGAGTTCAAGCAGACCGGGACCTGGTAAGCAGGCGACCGGGCCCGAGGGCCGGGTCGCCCCAGGCGATTCCGGCCGCGAGGACCGGCACACCCTTTCCTGATTCCACGAAGCGAACAAAGCGAGCGAAGAGATGGCAGGCGGACGCGAAATCAAGACGAAGATCAAGAGCGTGCAGAACACCCGCAAGGTGACGCGCGCGCTCGAGATGGTCTCGGCCTCCAAGATCCGCAAGGCGCAGGAGCGCATGAAGACCTCGCGTCCGTACGCGCGGGTGATGAAGCAGGTGATCGGTCATCTGGCTCAGGCCAATTCCGATTACCAGCATCCGTACATGATCGAGCGCAAGGAAACCAAGCGCGTCGGTTACATCATCGTCTCCTCCGACCGCGGCCTGGCCGGCGGCCTCAACAACAACCTGTTCCGCAAGCTGCTGGGCGAAATGCGCAAGTGGCAGGAGCAGGGCGTCGAGGTCGACGTGGTCACCATCGGCCAGAAGGCCTCGGTGTTCTTCCGCCGGATCAAGGTCAACATGCTGGCGTCGGTCACCCACCTGGGCGACAAGCCGCATCTGGAGCAGCTGGTCGGCGTGATCAAGGTGATGCTGGACGCGTACAGCGCCGGCAACATCGACCGCGTGTTCCTGACCTACAACGACTTCGTCAACACCATGACGCAGCGCGCGGCGTTCGATCAGCTGCTGCCGCTGCCGGAGCCGGAAACGCAGGTCGCCCATCACGACTGGGACTACATCTACGAACCCGATGCGAAGACCGTGCTGGAGCACGTGCTGACGCGCTACATCGAGTCGCTGGTGTACCAGGCGGTGCTGGAGAACGTCGCGTCCGAGCACGCCGCCCGCATGGTGGCGATGAAGGCGGCCAGCGACAACGCCGGCAAGCTGATCGACACCCTGAAGCTGGTCTACAACAAGGCCCGTCAGGCTGCGATCACGCAGGAAATCTCCGAAATCGTCGGCGGCGCCGCGGCGGTCTAAACCATTCACGCGGACGCCTGTCGCGGCCGCCAAGCAGCATTAAGTTACTGAGGAAAGAACCATGAGCCAGGGCAAGATCGTTCAGATCATCGGTGCGGTCGTCGACGTCGAGTTCGCGCGCGCGGAAGTGCCGAAGGTGTACGACGCGTTGAAGGTCGCCAACACCGACATCACGCTGGAAGTGCAGCAGCAGCTCGGCGACGGCATCGTGCGTACCATCGCACTGGGTTCGACCGACGGCCTCAAGCGCAACCTGATCGCGACCAACACCGGTAGCGCGATCTCGGTGCCGGTGGGCGCTGGCACCCTGGGCCGCATCATGGACGTGCTGGGCAACCCGATCGACGAAGCCGGCCCGGTGCAGGCGACCGATCATTGGGAAATCCACCGTTCGGCTCCGTCCTACGAGGACCAGTCCTCGGCCAACGACCTGCTCGAAACCGGCATCAAGGTCATCGACCTGATGTGCCCGTTCGCGAAGGGCGGCAAGGTCGGCCTGTTCGGCGGCGCCGGCGTCGGCAAGACCGTCAACATGATGGAACTCATCAACAACATCGCCAAGGCGCACAGCGGTCTGTCCGTGTTCGCCGGCGTGGGCGAGCGTACCCGCGAGGGCAACGACTTCTACCACGAGATGAAGGACTCCAACGTCCTCGACAAGGTGGCGATGGTGTACGGCCAGATGAACGAGCCGCCGGGCAACCGTCTGCGCGTGGCCCTGACCGGCCTGACCATGGCCGAGTACTTCCGCGACGAGAAGGACGCGTCCGGCAAGGGCAAGGACGTGCTGCTGTTCGTCGACAACATCTACCGCTACACCCTGGCCGGTACCGAAGTGTCGGCGCTGCTGGGCCGTATGCCGTCGGCGGTGGGTTACCAGCCGACCCTGGCCGAGGAAATGGGCGTCCTGCAGGAGCGCATCACCTCGACCAAGACCGGTTCGATCACCTCGATCCAGGCCGTGTACGTGCCCGCGGACGACCTGACCGACCCGTCGCCGGCGACCACCTTCGCCCACCTCGACGCGACCGTCGTGTTGAGCCGTAACATCGCTTCGCTGGGCATCTACCCGGCCGTGGACCCGCTGGACTCGACCTCGCGTCAGCTCGACCCGAACGTGATCGGCGCCGAGCACTACGACACCGCGCGCCGCGTCCAGTCGACCCTGCAGAAGTACAAGGAACTGAAGGACATCATCGCGATCCTGGGCATGGACGAGCTGTCGGAAGAAGACAAGCAGGCCGTGTCGCGCGCGCGCAAGATCGAGCGTTTCTTCTCGCAGCCGTTCCACGTGGCCGAAGTCTTCACCGGCGCGCCGGGCAAGTACGTTTCGCTGAAGGACACGATCCGCGGCTTCAAGGGCATCGTCGACGGCGAATACGACCACCTGCCGGAGCAGGCGTTCTACATGGTCGGCGCGATCGAAGAAGCGGTCGAGAAGGCCAAGAAGATGGGCGTGGGCTAAAAACCACGGCGGCCTCTCCCGTCCGACGGGAGAGGGGTAGGGCGAGGACGGTTTTGCGGTTGTCGATAGTGCGGTAACCAGGTTCGCGCTCGAAGCTCCGTGTGCCCTCACCCCTGCCCTCTCCCGCGTCGCGGGAGAGGGGGTTAACGAATAGAGGCGTTTCTTTATGGCATCCACCTTCCGTTGCGACATCGTCAGCGCCGAGGAAGAAATCTTCCACGGCGAAGCGACGCTGCTGGTCGCCACCGGCGAAATCGGCGAGCTCGGCATCGCGCCGCGCCACGCGCCGCTGATCACGCGCCTCAAGCCCGGCAAGGTCGTGGTGACCCTGCCCAACGGCGAGCACCTGGACTTCGCCGTGTCCGGCGGCATCCTGGAAGTGCAGCCGCAGGTCGTGACCGTGCTGGCCGACACCGCGATCCGCGCTCAGGACATCGACGAAGCCGCCGTGCGCGCCGCCAAGGAAGAGGCCGAGCGCATCCTGTCGAAGAAAGATCCGAAGATGAGCGCGGAAGAGGCACAGGCGCAGTTGGCGATGAGCGTTGCCCAGCTGAGCGCCCTGGAGCGTCTGCGCAAGAACATGAAGCACTGATCGCGCGCCACCGCGTCGCGAACGAAACGCCGGCCTCGCGCCGGCGTTTTTGTTTGGAGCATTCGATCAGCCCTGGGATAGGAGCGGCGTGAGCCGCGACCACGAAACCTCGGTCGCCGGAGAGTCCGCGCGTGCGAGGCAGGGTCGCGGCTTATGACCGAAGGCAATCCCTGTGGGACGCCGCTCCTGCCGCAAAGCCCGGTCAGCGGCGATAGATCCAGTACCGCGACAGCAGGAAGCCGATCGCGCCCAGCACCAGTTCCACCGCGGGCTTGGCCAGCCAGGTCCAGGTCAGGCCGACCGCGTCGTCGATCGCGCCCATGGCCCAGGTGCTGGCCAGGGTGGTCGCGATCCACATGCCCAGGAAACGGCCGAACTGACGGCGCCCGACGCGGGTGTCGTCGCCGGCGAAGGTGATGCGGCCGTTGAGCCAGAAGCCGAGCAGGGCGCCGCTGACGCGGCCGGCGATGTTGGCCGGCTCCACCGCCATGCCGGCGTGACTGAGCGCGACCATCACCCCCCAGTCCAGCAGCCATTGGATCAGGCCGATGATGAGGTAGTGGCGGCCCTGGCGACCCAGGCTCATCCGGCGCGGCTCCGCGGACGGCGGCGCGCCGAGGCGCGGGGGCGTGAATGGCGCGGGGTCGGATTCGGCACCGCCGCATCCTAGCAGGGCCGGCGCGGCTAGAATCACTGTTCACTGAACGCGTAAACGCCTCCCGGAGTCCGCATGGCCGCACCCCTGCATGTCGTCATCCTCGCCGCCGGCGAGGGCAAGCGCATGAAGTCCGATACCGCCAAGGTGCTGCAGAAGATCGGCGGACGGCCGATGCTCGCGCACGTGATCGCGACCGCGCGCGCGCTGGATTCGGCGGGCATCCACGTGGTCTACGGCCACGGCGGCGAGCAGGTGCGCACGGCGTTCGCCGATCAGCCGGACCTGCATTGGGCCGAACAATCGCAGCGCCTGGGCACCGGCCATGCCGTGCAGCAGGCGATGCCGGGCGTGCCGCAGGATGCGCGCGTGCTGGTGCTGTACGGCGACGTGCCGTTGACCACGCCGGCGACCCTGCAGCGTCTGTTGGACGCGCCGGGCCGGCTGGCGGTGCTGGTCGCCGACCTGATCGATCCCACCGGCTACGGCCGCATCGTGCGCGACGCCGAGGGCCGGGTCGGCCAGATCGTCGAGCACAAGGACGCCGACGAAGCGCAGCGCGAGATCCGCACCGTCAACACCGGCATCCTGGTCTGCGACGGCGAGCCCTTGCGGCGCTGGCTGCAGAACCTGGGCAACGACAACGCTCAGGGCGAGTACTACCTCACCGACGTCTTCGCCGCCGCCGCCGCCGAGTTCAGCGCCGCCGAAATGGTGCACGTGAGCGATCCGCTGGAAGTCGAGGGCGTGAACGATCCCTGGCAGCTGGCGCAGATGGAGCGCGCATTCCAGCGCCGCGCCGCGCGTACGCTGTGCGAACAGGGCGCGCGTCTGGCCGATCCGAACCGCTTCGACCAGCGCGGCGAGGTCAGCGTCGGTCGCGACGTCGAGATCGACGTGGACGTGATTCTGGAAGGTCGGGTCGAACTCGCCGACGGCGTGCGCATCGGCCCGTTCTGCCGCCTCAAGGACGTGACCCTGGGGCCGGGCACGGAAGTGCGCGCGCATTGCGATCTCGACGGCGTGGTGGTCGAGGGCGCGGCCCAGATCGGCCCGTACTCGCGCCTGCGTCCGGGCACCGTGCTCGCCGACGGCGTGCACGTGGGCAACTTCGTCGAGACCAAGAACGCGCGTCTGGGCGTGAGCAGCAAGGCCAATCATCTGGCCTATCTGGGCGACGCGAGCATCGGCAGCGGCGTGAACGTCGGCGCCGGCACCATCACCTGCAACTACGACGGCGTCAACAAATCGACCACCGTGATCGAGGACGGCGCCTTCATCGGTTCCAACTCGGCCTTGGTGGCGCCGGTGACCATCGGCGCGGGCGCGACCATCGGCGCCGGCTCGGTGATCGGCAAGAACGCGCCGGAAGGCAAGCTCACCGTCGCGCGCGCGCGCCAGGTCACGATCGATGGCTGGCAGCGGCCGGTGAAGAAGCCCAAGGCTTGAGGTAGGTAGTTGGAGGTTTCCCTCCAATCACTCGAAGTACTTCCCCCCTCCCCGAACAGTTCCCCCCTTTGAAAAAGGGGGGCTAGGGGGGATTTGCTGTTGCTGTTGCTGTTGCTGGTTCGTCCAAGGCAAAAGCAAATCCCCCCTGGCCCCCCTTTTTCAAAGGGGGGAATTCAAAAGCAAGGGGATGGGGGAAGGCGTAGGCGACGAAACTACGCTCAATCCGGAATCAGCATCGACACGCACAAGCCGCCGCCTTCGCGGTTGAGCAGGGCGATGCGGCCGCCGTGGGCTTCGGCGATTTCGCGCGCCAGGGCCAGGCCCAGGCCGGTGCCGTTGCGCTTGGTCGAGTAGAACGGCAGCAGCGCGTTCGCCAGCACCGCTTCGTTCATGCCGCTGCCGCGGTCGAGCACGTCGATGCGCCAGGCGTCGGGCGTGCGCCGCAGCACCAGACGCACCTCTTCGGGCTTGGAGCCGGACTCGTGCGCGTTCTTGAGCAGGTTGAGCAGGCTCTGCTCCATCTGCGCGGCGTCGAAATGGACGATGCCTTCCTGGCCGCGCGCGCGGCCGTCGTAGACGAAGTCGACCTGACTGCGCAGTTGGGCCAGGAAGCGCGACCACTCCACCGCTTCCAGACGCGGCGCCGGCAGCTTGGCGAAGCGCGCGTAGTCGCGGATGAAGCCCTCCAGATGACGCGCGCGCTCCTCGATCGTGGTCAGCGCGGTCGGCAGCTTGTCGTACTGACCGCGGCGCACCAGCTCGGCGCCGGAGTGGGCGAGCGAGGCGATCGGCGCCAGCGAGTTGTTGAGCTCGTGGCTGATCACCCGGATCACCTTCTTCCAGGTCTGCACTTCCTGGCGCCGCAGCTCGGCGGTGAGCTGGCGCAGCAGCACCAGCTCGTGGTGGCGGCCGTTGAGGCGGAACATGCGCCGGGCGAGATGGTAGATATCTTCGTTGTCCTCGTCGCCGACGGTGAACATGCCGTCGCCGCCGCGATCGAAGGCCTCGCGCACGGGCTCGGGCGCGCGCGTGAGCAGGTCCTCGAAGGACTGGCCCTCGAGCCGGCGGCCCTCGCCCAGCATCTTGCGCGCGGCCAGATTGGCGTGGACCACGCGCCGGCTCGGATCGACCAGCAGCATCGCCACCGGGGTGTTCTGGACCATGGTGTCCAGCAGCAGCTCGCGTTGCACCAACGACAGCCGCTGTTCGCGCAGAGCCTCGCCGAGGCGGTTGTGGCTGGCGACCAATTCGCCGAGCTCGCCGCGGCCCGCCCACGACAGGCCGAAGCTGTAATCGCCGTCGCGGTAGCTGGCGACGCTGCCGGCCAGGGCGCGGAACAACGAGTTCATCGGCGCGAACGCGCGCCGCACGTGGTAGATCAACAGCGGCAGCAGCAGCGCCACCGCCAACGCCGGCGCCATCCAGCGCTGCGGCAGCAGGGTGTCCAGCCAGCTGGTCAAGGCGGTGCCTACGATCAGGTAAGCCAGCGCGATCGCGCTGAAGCTCAGGCTCAGGGGCAGACGGCGCAACCAGCGCATCGCGATCTCCTCAGTCCCGTTTTATGCCGAGTCGGTCGAGCCGGCGGTACAAGGCCTGGCGCGACAAACCCAGTTCGCTGGCGGCCTGCGCGAGCACGCCGCCCGCGCGTTCCAGCGCGGCCTCGATGCTGGCGCGATCGGGTTCGTCGCCGCCGGAGGCCGCGACGCTGGCGCTGGCCGCCGGCAGGCCGAGGTCGGCGACCCCGATATCCTCGCCGCGCGCCAGCAGCACCGCGCGCTGCAGGGTGTTGCGCAGTTCGCGCACGTTGCCCGGCCAGGCGTGCGCGACCAGAGCGTGCTCGGCGTCCTCGCTCAGGCGCTTGCGGCCGTCGGGCGCGAGTTCGCGCAGGAACTTGCGCGCCAGCGGCAGCACGTCGTCCGAGCGCTCGCCCAGCGGCGGCAGGTGGATCTCGATGGTGTTGAGGCGGTAGTACAGGTCTTCGCGGAAGCGGCCGTCGCGGATCATCGCCGGCAGATCGGCGTTGGTCGCGCTGATCACGCGCACCTTGACCTGGCGTTCGCGGTTGGAGCCCAGGCGTTCGAAGCGGCCGGTCTCGAGCACGCGCAGCAGCTTCATCTGGCCGGCCAGCGGCAGGTTGCCGATCTCGTCCAGGAACAGGGTGCCGCCATCGGCCGCTTCGAACTTGCCTTCGCGCGCCTTGCTGGCGCCGGTGTAGGCGCCGGCGTCGGCGCCGAACAATTCGGCCTCGATCAGCTCCGAGGGCAGGGCGCCGCAGTTGAGCGTCACGAACGGGCCGGACTTGACCGAGGAATTGGCCTGCACGATCTCGGCGATCTTTTCCTTGCCGGCGCCGTTGGGGCCGGTGATCAGCACCGGCACGTCGGCGCGCGCGACATGTCCGGCCAACTCGACCACGCGCGCCAGCGCCTCGGACGCGAACACCAGGCCGCGCAGGTCGTAGCGCGATTCGAGTTCGCGCTGCACGCGCTTGCGCTGGTCGTGCAGGCGCGCGACTTCGCGCGTGCTCGCCGACAGTTCCAGCAGGTTCTCGACGCTGGCCAACAGCTTCTGATCGTCCCAGGGCTTGGCCAGGTAGTCGGCGGCGCCGGCCTTGGCCAGGTCGACCGCGATGTCCAGATGCGTCCAGGCGGTGAGCAGGATGATCGGCAGGTCGGGGTGGCGCGCGCGGATGGCGCGGAACAGGGCCACGCCTTCCTCGCCCGAGGTGGTGTCGGCACTGAAGTTCATGTCCTGGATCACCAGGCCGATCTGCTCGCGTTCCAGCGCCTGCAGGCCGTCCTCCGGCGATTGCGCGGTGAGCACGCGGATCTCGCGCAGGCCGAACAGCAGGTCCAGCGCGGTGCCGACCGCGGGGTTGTCGTCGATCACCAGGACGGTGCGCATAAGGCTCCGGAACGTTGAGGGTGCGGCGACGTGCGCGACGTCGCCACGGGTCCGGCGGAAGTATAGCCAGCGCCGCCGCGCGGCAGCGGCGCGCGTGCGCCGATACCGCGCGACGGCGCGAGGGTCACGGCGCGCCCGTGGCCGCGCCGCTGGCGCGGGTGCGGGCGATCCAGCCGTCGACGCGCTGCTCCAGCGTGTCCAGTGGCAGGGCGCCGCCGCCCAGGACCTGGTCGTGGAAGGCGCGGATGTCGAAGCGATCGCCCAGCGCGGTCTGCGCGCGCTCGCGCAGCTCGACGATCTTCAGCTCGCCGATCTTGTAGGCCAGCGCCTGGCCGGGATTGGCGATGTAGCGATCGACCTCGGCCTGGATGCTGACCTCGTCCGAATCCGAATGCTCGCGGTACCAACTCACCATCTGATCGCGCGTCCAACGCTTGTGGTGCACGCCGGTGTCCAGTACCAGGCGGTTGGCGCGCACCAGTTCCTGGGCCAGGCGGCCGAAGTCGCTGTACGGATCCTGGTAGAAGCCCAGTTCCTTGCCCAGGCGTTCGGAGTACAGGCCCCAGCCTTCGATGTAGGCGGTCTCTCCGATCAGGCGGCGGAACGGCGGCAGCTCGGGCAGGGCGCGGGTGATCGAGTTCTGCAGGTGATGACCGGGAATGCCTTCGTGATAGGCGATCGCCTCGATCGGCAGCAGCAGGCGCTCGGTCGGCGAGCCGGTATTGATCATGATCATGCCCGGGCGCGAGCCGTCTGGCGTGCCGGGCATGTAGCCGGCCGCGGACGCGGACTTTTCGCGGTAGGGTTCGATCGCGCGCACTTCGACGCCGGTCTTGGGCAGCATGCCGAACAGTTCCGGCAGGCGCGGCTCCATCTGGGTCACGTACTTGCGATACAGCTCCAGGATCTGCTCGCGCGATTGCGCATGCTGCTTGGGATCCTGACGCACCGCGACGCGCATCGCCTTGAGGTCGGCGTAACCGAGCTTGCGCGCGATCTCGGTCTGGGTCCGCTCGATGCGCGCCACTTCCGACAGGCCCAACTGATGGATCTGCTCGGCGCTCATCGAGGTCGAGGCCTGCTGGCGGATCTGGTAGGCGTACAACGCCTCGCCGTTGGGCAGCGACCACAGGCCCAGGGTTTCGCCGCCCTGCGGCGCGTATTCCTTGGCGACGAATTCGGACAGCTTGCGATAGGCCGGACGTACCTGCTCGTCGACCGCGGCGAGCACGGCCTTGCGGATGCGCTCGCGCTCGGCGGCCGGCACGCTGTCGGGGAACTTCTGCAGCGGCTGGGCGAACACGTTGTCGGCGCCGGCGGGATTGGCGATGCCGTCGCACTGCCCCACCACCTTTTCCAGCAGATAACGCGGCGGTATCAGCCCGTCCTTGGCGCCCTGGCGCGCGCGCTCGGTGACCTGGTCCAGCAGCTTGGGCATGCTGCGCAGGCGCGCGATGTATTCGTCGTACTGCTTGACGTCGTTGAACGGGAATGCGCTGGCGATGATGGGCAGCAGCAGGTGGATGCCGTTCATCTGGTCCAGCGGCACCTCGTGCAGCTTGAGGCGGTAGAACTCGCGATCGCTTTCCAGGCGCCGGATCATCAGCTCCAGATTGAGGCGGTCGGCGTCGGCCAGCCCGTTGGGATCGATCGCGCGGAAGCGCTTGAGCAAGGCTTCGAGATCGCGGGTCTGCTTGGCGACGGCGGCCAGCGAGAAATCGCTCCAGCCGGAGTTGTAGCGATAGTCGCCGAAGAAGCTGGCCTGCTCCGGCGCTTCGCGCAGGAAGGTCTGCCATTGCTCGTCAATCAGGGCGTTGAGCGCGCGAGTGCGTGCGGCGACGTCGGTGCTGGCGGCGCTGGACGTCGGCGCGGCCGCGGGAGCGGCGTGTACGCCGCCGATGGCCAGGCTCAGGGCGATCGCGAGGGCATGCAGGGCGGTGGTGCGTGGGGACATGAGTTCGGGCTCCGTACCGGATGTTGAGACGACCCGGTCCGGGCCCGTCCAGCGCGGAGGCTGGACGGGCTTGCGGACCGACTCGGAGAGACTAGAGGGCGCGCCGCGCGCGCGCCCGGAACTGCGCCACGCGTTCGCAATCGAACGCGTCAGATCGAGCGGGTCGCCACCGCCGGCGGTACGGCGGCGGCGCGACGCGCCGGACCGAACACCGCGATCTGACCCAGCGCCCACAACGCGACCGCACCCAGCGGCAGGTAGATCGCCGGCAGTCGTGGCAGTTCGTAGGTGCTCATCAGCACCATGTTGATGCCGTAGGCCAGCGCCATGCCGATCATGATGCCGAGCGTGGCGAGCAGGAAGTTTTCGGTCTGGAAGTAGCGCAGCACCTGGCCGCGGGTCGCGCCCAGCGCACGGCGCACGCCGATCTGCTTGGTCCGCTGCTGCACCCAGAAGCTGGCCAGGCCGACGATGCCCAACGCGGTCACTACCAGCAGCGCGATGCACACCGCGACCAGCAGCCAGGCCATCGAACGGTCCTGCTGATAGAACTCGTGGCGCATCGTTTCCATGGTCTTGGTCTGGTCTTCCAGGATGATGCGGGTCGGGCCGCTCTTCTCCAGCGCCGCGACCGCCGCCTTCAGGGTCTCGTCGCGGCGGCTGGGATCCACGCGCAGCAGATAGTTGCCGCCCACCTCGTAGGTCACCCGGATCGGGAAGATCATCGAGTACTCGTACTCGCCGGCGCCGCCGCGGTTGTTCGGACGCGCCAGGTGATCGACCACGCCGACCACGCGAATCGGCTTCGGACCCCAGCTGTAGAACACCTTGCCGACCGCGTTCTCGCCCGGGAACAGCTTCTCGGCCACGACCTTGGTGATGATCGCCGCCGGCACGCCGGCGTCGGCGGGCAGTTTGTCGAAGTCTTCGTAGTTGATGTATTCGTCGTTGGTGAAGCGACGGCCGGCGATCAGGTTCAGGCCCAGGGTATCGAGCAGCTGCTCGTCGCCGAAGTAGGTGGTCGCGCTCAGGTTCGGGAACGGCTGATCCTGCTTCACGCTCACGCCGCTGTTCCAGGACGAGTTGCCGAACGTGACCTGGTTGCTCACGGTGGCGGCCTTGACCCCCGGCAGCCCGCGCAACGCGGCCAGATCGGCCTGGGTGACGGCGCGCGCGTCCTCGTTGTTGTTGATGCCGGTCAGCTGCACCCGCACGATTTCGTTCTCGGCCAGGCCGCTGGTGCGGTTCATCAGTTCCAGGCGGTTGCTGATCAGGAACACCGCGTTGCAGATGATGGCGCAGCTCAAGGCGATCTCGAACACGATCAGCGCGGCGGCGGTCTTGTGGCGACGCAGGGTCGTCAGGATGGGGCGGATGTCCATGGTGGGCCTCACTGGCTCTTGAGCTGGATGGCGGGGGTCACCTGGCAGGCATGCCAGGCCGGCAACAGGCCGGCCAGCACGCTGGCGACGACCGCGATCACGAAGGTGGCGACCAGCATGGTCGGATCCAGATGGGCGAGTTCGGCGTAACTGGCCGGTTGCTGGCGCACCGCCCACAGGCCCAGCATCGCCAGACCCAGGCCGATCACGCCGCCGACCAGGCCGACGGTGCCGGCTTCGACCAGACATTGGGCGAAAATCGCGCGGCGCGAGGCGCCGAGCGCGCGGCGCACGCCGATCTCGTTGGCGCGGCGCAGGAACTTGGCTAGCAGCAGGCCGACGGTGTTGAGCAGGCACACCAGCAGGAAGCCGAACGCCAGCCAGGTCTGCAGGCGCACGTCGGAGGGCACGACCTTGTTGTGGTCCAGCCAGTCCATCACGTTGTACAGGCGCACGTTGGTCGGGCGCTCGAAGCGGCCGGCGCGGCGCTGTTCGTCGGAGTAGTTGCCCAGGTAGGCCAGGTAGTCCTTGGCCTTGTCGGCCGAGTCCAGCTCCACCCAGTACTGCAGCCAGGCGCAGGGGGCGTTGAGCGCGTGCGAGCCTTCGGGGTCGTCGTTGCGGCTCTCGCCCCAGCAGTTCATGTCGCCGTTGTTGCCCATGCGCAGGGCCAGCGAGGTCGAGAACGGGATGAACACCTGCTCGCCGCGGCCGAACTTCTCGTTGCTCAGGTCGTAGAAGCGCGGCGTCGGGCGCCAGCTGTCGATCACGCCGACCACGCGGAACTCCGACTCGTTGATCCGGATCGGCTTGCCGACGCTGGGGCCGGCGCCGTACAGCTTCTCGCTGAGCTCCTTGCTGATCACCGCCACGCGCGCGCGGCTCTCGTCGTCGCTGGCCTTCCAGCCGCCGCCCTGCAGGAAGGGCACGTCGAACATCGCGAACATATCGGCGGAGGTGAAGCGCGCGTCGGACATGAAGGGCGTCAGGCCCTGGCGCTCGGGTTCGATATTGGCCGAACCGGCGGTCATCACGGCCTGGCGCTGGGCGCGCTTGGCGCGCAGCAGGGCTTCGGAGTCGAAGCGGGTCATCTGGAACGAGGGATCCTCGCCCGGGGTGTAGCCGTCCTTGGTGCGCGGGTCCATCTGCACGTAGAACAGGCGATCGCTCTTGCTCGGAATGGGATCGCCGGAGAGCACGTAGAACACGGTCAGCGTGGTCATGCTCGCGCCGATGCCGAGCGCGATGGCGAGCACCATCAGCGCGGTCAGCATCTTGTTGCGGCGGAAGCTGCGGAACGCCAGGTCGAGGTAGTAGCCGAACATGGAGTTGGCGGTCATCGCGGCGTCCTCAGGCGGTGGTGGCGGCGGCGTCGTCGCTGGCCAGCGAGCGCACCAGGCTGGGCACGGCCGCGAAGTCGGTGGCCATGCCGTCGACGATGTGCACGTTGCGCTGCGCGCGCGCGGCCAGTTCCGGATCGTGTGTGACCATGACGATGGTGGTGCCCTGGCCGTTGATCTCCTCCAGCAGTTCCATCACGCCGCGCGCCATCTGCGAGTCGAGGTTGCCGGTGGGTTCGTCGGCCAGCAGCAGGCGCGGGCTGCCGGCCAGCGCGCGCGCGATCGCGGCGCGCTGCTGCTGGCCGCCCGACAGCTCGGCCGGGTAATGCTTCATGCGCGAGCCCAGGCCGACCCGGCTGAGCGCGTCTTCGATGCGCTGGCGGCGCTCGGCGCCGGGCATGCCGCGGTAGCGCAGCGGCACGTCGACGTTGTCGAACAGGTTGAGGTCGGGGATCAGGTTGAAGCCCTGGAAGATGAAGCCGATCTTGCGGTTGCGCAGGCGCGAACGCGCATCGTCGGACATGCCGCTCACGTCCTCGCCGTCGAGCCGGAACTCGCCGCCGGTGAAGGTTTCCAGCAGGCCGGCGATGTTGAGGAAGGTGGTCTTGCCCGAGCCCGACGGGCCGGTGACCGCGACGAACTCGCCTTCGCGCACATGCAGGTCCAGCGAGCGCAGCGCGTGGGTTTCGACGAGTTCGGTGCGGTAAACCTTGGTGACCTGGCGCATGTCGAGCATGACGGTATGTCCTGAGTGAAAAGGTGGAGAGGGATCAGCGGATGCGGAACGAGGTCGGCGCGGCGTTGCGCAGGTAGCCGTTGCGGCGCCAGGCCTGGGCCGGCGCTTCGACGTTGGCGCTGGGCTGGGCCTGGGCGCGCGCGGCGTCGAAGTCGAACAGCTCGCTCAGGCGCAGCGGCATGGCGCCGGCCAGGTCGTCGGACGTCCAATGCAGGTCGAAGGGGAACACGGGGGTGCGGTTGGAAGCTTTCATGATCATTCTCCTGAGAGGCGGATGCTTTCTGCGTTATCGAACTGGTCACTACCGGATACCACCACGCGCTCGCCCGGTTGCACGCCCGAGACGATTTCGACCGCGCTGAGGCTGCTGGCGCCGGCCTGGATCGGGCGGCGCACCGCGTGGCTGCCGTCGACCACGTAGGCGAAGCGGCCGCCGGACTGTTCGAGGAAGGGGCCGCGCTCGACCATCAGCACGTTGCGGCGGGTATCGAGCACGATGCGGGCGGACAGGCGCTGGTTCTGGCGCAGGCCCGGGGGTTGCTTGCCGGTGAAGCGCAGGCGGCTGGTGACTTCGCCGTTCACCACTTCCGGCGACACCGCCGAGACCTGCGCGGCGTAGGGTTCGCCGGCACCGCTGGTGATCTGCGCCGGCATGCCGATGCCCAGGTCGCGGGCGAAACTTTCCGGCACCTTGATCTCGACTTCGAACACGGCCAGGTCGACCACGCTCAGCACCGGCGCGTTGGCGGCGACGTTGGCGCGCTGCGCGATCTGGACCTGGCCGACCTGGCCGTCGAACGGCGCGCGCAGGGTCAGCGCGTCGACCTGACGCTGGGTCTCGATCACGATCGCGCGCTGGCGGTCGGCGAGCAGGCGCTTGTTGCGCGTGTCCAGGCCGGCGCCCTGGCCCTGCAGGCCGGCGTCTTCGCGCGCATGCGCCAGGCCGATGTCGGCCTTCTTGAGTTCGTCCTGCGCACGCGCGACGTCGACCTGCGCCACCGCGCCGCCTTCGAAGCCGCGCTGCTGGCGTTCCAGATCGCGGATCGCCGCGGTGCGTTCGATCTGCGCCTGGTCGTAGGCCTTGCGCGCGTTCGAACGCGCCAGTTGGGCGTCGAGCTCGGAGCGGCCGGCTTCGGCTTCCAGGCTGGCCAGGGTCGCCTGTTCCTGCGCCAGTTTGCTGCGCAGCTCGGGGCTGTCGATCTCGGCCAGGGCCTGGTCTTGCTTGACCACGTCGCCGGCGACCACCTTCAGCGTGACCGTGCCCGCGGCGATCGCGTACAGGGTCGGGCTGTTGGCGGCGATCACGCGACCGTCGGCGGAGATGTCGCGCACCAGGTCGCCGCGCTTGACCTCGGAGATGCGCACTCGCGAGGCATCGACCGAACGGCCGCCGGCGCTCCAGCCCGACAGCAGCCAGGCCGCGATGGCGATCGTGCCGACGCCGGCGGCGCCGGCCAGCAGCCAGGGGCGACGGCGCTTGCTCGCGCTGGAGGAGGTGGCAGCGACGGGGCGGTCCTGGGCGGCGGTATCGCGGATGCTCATGCGGCGTTCGGCTCGGCGGGTGGGCGTAGGGGCTTTGCTGTTAAGCAATGCACGAGTCGTGCCAATCGCAAGTTGTTGATTTGACTGGCGGACGCGCGGTGTCCGGGTGTCCGTCCGGACGGACACCGCGTCCGCCGGACAGACCGGACATGCCGGTTGCGCCGCCGCGCGCCGTTAAACTAGGCGGACACCAGCAGGAGCATTCGCAGCATGTGTGGAATCGTCGGCGCGATCGCGGATCGCGATGTGGTACCGGTCCTGATCGAAGGTCTCAAGCGGCTGGAATACCGCGGTTACGATTCCGCCGGCATCGCGGTGGTCGATGGCGCCGAGGTGCGCCGCGTGCGCCGCACCGGACGCGTCGCCGAAATGGAGGGCGCCGCTCAGTCCGAGGGCTTCCACGCCACGCTCGGCATCGGCCACACCCGTTGGGCCACCCACGGCGGCGTCACCGAGGCCAATGCGCATCCGCACATCAGCTTCGGCGAGCTGGCGGTGGTGCATAACGGCATCATCGAGAACCACGAAGAACAGCGCGAGCGTCTGCGCGCGGCGGGCTACGTGTTCGAGTCGCAGACCGACACCGAAGTCATCGCCCATCTCATCCATCATCACCAGTCGCAGGGCAAGGACCTGCTGCTCGCGGTGCAGGGCGCGGTGCGCGAACTGATCGGCGCCTACGCGATCGCCGTGGTCAGCAAGCGCGAGCCCGGCCGCCTGGTCGCCGCGCGCATGGGCTGTCCGCTGCTGGTCGGCCTGGGCGAGGGCGAGAACTTCGTCGCCAGCGACGTCTCGGCGATCATCCAGGCCACGCGCAAGGTGATCTTCCTCGAGGAAGGCGATACCGCCGACGTGCGTCGCGACGGCGTCGACGTGTACGACGAGCACGGCAAGCCGGCCGCGCGCGACGTCCATCTGTCGGACGTGTCGCTGGCCTCGCTGGAGCTGGGCCCGTACCGCCACTTCATGCAGAAGGAGATCCACGAGCAGCCGCGCGCGATCGCCGACACCATCGAAGCGGTGATGAACGACGGCGCGTTCCTGCCGGCGCTGTTCGGCCGCGACGCCGAAGCGGTGCTGCGCGATATCGAGGGCGTGCAGATCCTGGCCTGCGGTACCAGCTACTACGCCGGCCTGACCGCGCGTTACTGGATCGAGGCCATCGCCGGCCTGCCCTGTCAGGTCGAGGTGGCCAGCGAATACCGTTACCGCAAGGCGGTCGCCAACCCGAAGCAGCTGATCGTGACGATCTCGCAGTCGGGCGAAACCCTGGACACGATGGAGGCCCTGAAGTACGCCAAGTCGCTGGGCCACGAGCGCACGCTGTCGATCTGCAACGTGCCCGAGAGCGCGATTCCGCGCGCCAGCAAACTGGTCTACTACACCCGCGCCGGCGCCGAGATCGGCGTGGCCTCGACCAAGGCCTTCACCACCCAGTTGGTGGCGCTGTTCATCCTGACCGCAACCGTGGCCAAGCTGCAGGGCCGTCTGGACGCCGCCCAGGAAGCCGAGTTCATCGACGCGCTGCGCTACCTGCCCGGCAGCGTGCAGCACGCCCTGAATCTGGAGCCGCAGATCACCGCCTGGGCCGACCGCTTCGCACCCAAGCAGCACGCGCTGTTCCTGGGCCGCGGCGTGCACTACCCGATCGCGCTGGAAGGCGCGCTCAAGCTCAAGGAAATCTCCTACATCCACGCCGAGGCCTACCCGGCCGGCGAGCTCAAGCACGGTCCGCTGGCGCTGGTCGACGCGGCCATGCCGGTGGTGGTGATCGCGCCCAAGGACGGCCTGCTGGAGAAGGTGAAGTCGAACATGCAGGAAGTGCGCGCGCGCGGCGGCGAGCTGTTCGTGTTCACCGACGAGGACAGCCAGTTCGGCCCCTCCGAAGGCGTGCACGTGATTCGCGCCCCGCGCAACGTCGGCGTGCTGTCGCCGGTGGTGCACGCGATCCCGGTGCAACTGCTGGCTTATCACGCCGCGCTGGCGCGCGGCACCGACGTCGACAAGCCGCGCAATCTGGCCAAGTCGGTGACGGTGGAGTGAGTCGCGCCGCTCGGGCGCGCGCGTCACAGCGCGCCTGAGCCCTGGTGAGCAGGCGGCGCCACGGCGCCGGTTCGGCCTGCTAACGATCTGCGTTTAATTGGCGCTTATACGCCTATTAATTGATTTCTTTGAATTAATAAGCAAAATTCAGCTAGTTAGTCGATAGATAATTAACTAGCGGATTTCCGCCTTGTGCTAGGCTTTCAGCCGTTCATTGGCGGAAAGGCGCTAGTTATGTCTGCCTCATTCAAGACCCCGCCCGAACTCCTGGTGGAGCTGGGCGCACGCATCAGCCGGCTGCGCATCGCCAAGGAGCTCACCCAGGCCGAGCTGGCCAGCCGCGCCGGCGTGTCGCCGCGGGCGCTGGGCGATCTCGAGCGTGGCAAGGGCTCGTCGCTGGTCACCTACGTCAGCGTGCTGAAAGCATTGGATGCCCTGTCCTCGCTGGACGCGCTGGCGCCGGCGCCGACGATCAGCCCCATGGCCCTGCTGCGTACCCGCCAGGCGCAGCCGCGGCGAGCGCCGAGGCGGCGCGGATGAACGCCGCACCGCTGATCGTCGTGGAGGTGCGCATCTGGGGCAAGCGCGTCGGCGCGGTCGCCGCGGATCCGACCTATGCGTCGTATGTCTTCGAGTACGACCAGGCCTGGGCGCGGCGCGGCATCCAGCTGGCGCCCCTGACGATGCCCACCTCCGGCGCCGGCACCTACACCTTCCCCAGTCTGGACCGCGAGGCCTACAAGGGCTTGCCGGGCATGCTCGCCGATGCTTTGCCCGACGACTTCGGCAACCAGCTGATCGACGCGTGGATGGCCAGTCATGGCGTCGGCCCGCAGGACGTGACCACCCTGGACCGGCTCGCCTACATGGGCAAGCGCGGCATGGGCGCGATCGAGTTCCGGCCGGCGCGCGGTTCGGCCAGGGAATCGAAGAAGCCGCTGGCGATGAAGAACCTGGTGGAGGAGGCGCGTCGCGCCATCCATGCGGATCTGAGCGACGACCAGGCCGCGCAAGCGGCGCTGGCCAACATCATCCGGGTGGGCACGTCGGCCGGCGGCGCTCGCGCCAAGGCCGTCATCGCCTGGAATCCGCAAACCAACGAAATCCGCAGCGGCCAGTTCGACGTGGATCCGGGTTGGGAGCACTGGCTGCTGAAGTTCGATGGCGTCGGCAAGGATCTGGAGCTGGGGTCCAGCCAGGACTACGGACGAATCGAGTACGCCTACCACCTCATGGCGACGCAAGCCGGCATCGTGATGAGCCCTTGCCGACTTCTGGAGGAGAACGGCCGGCGGCATTTCATGACCAGGCGCTTCGACCGAGAGGGCAACCGCAAGCTGCACGTGCAGACGCTGTGCGCCTTGCAACACCTCAACTACAAGCAGCGCGGCACGCATGCCTACGAGCAGCTGTTCATCGCAGCCACGCAGCTCGGGCTGGCCCCTGAGGCGCTGACCCAGCTGTTCGCGAGGATGGCGTTCAACGTGGCGGCCAAGAACCACGACGACCATACGAAGAATCACGCCTTCATGCTGCGGGAAGGCGGGGTCTGGGAAGCGACTCCGGCCTACGACGTGACGTTCGCCTACAACCCGCGTGGCGAGTGGACCCAGCAACACCTGATGAGCATCAACGGCAAATTCGACGCCATCACCAAAGACGACCTGTTGAATGTGGCGGCCCGCTTCTCGATCCCGGGTGCGGAGGCCGCGATCGCCCGCGTGTGCGAGGCCGTGCGCGCCTGGCCCGGCTTCGCGGCGGAGGCGGGGCTGCAGGACGCAGAAATCGCCCGGATCGGGAGTCTCCACGCCACGCAGCTGTGATCGCTGCGCGCACCGCCGGCGACTCCGATGTCGTCGGCGCAAGCTGCGCGGCGCCCTGATCAGGCATGACGGCGGCGCGCGGGCGCTCTCAGGCCTTCGCCGACAGTGCGCTCAGTTCTTCCAGGTCCAGATCCCGTTCGAGCTCGCGCAGCGTCGCGTCGTCGATCTCGCCGGCGCGATGCAGGCGGATCAGTTCGCGGCGGCCGCTGGCGACGGCTTCCAGCACGACGTCGAAGTGGGCGTGCAGCAGCGGCAGATAGTGTTCGGTGCGGGCGGCGTAGTCGACGATGGCCACGGACTTGCGCTCGTACTGCGCCAGCAGCTTGGGATGGATGAGTTCGCCGGCGCCGTCGTAGGCCAGGGCGCGTACGGTCGCGAACTGCGCCTGCGCCATCGCGGCTTCGGCCTGGCTCATGGTCATGCGCGGTTTCTCGGTCTCGGGCTCGCTCAGGCGCGCCCATGCGATCACGCGGCCCAGGGTCATGCCCTGCAACAGCACGGTGCCTAGGATGACCGCGAACGAGGTCACCAGGATGAAGTCGCGGCCGGGAAAGCCTTGCGGCACGCTCAGGGCCAGGGCCAGGGTGACCACGCCGCGCACGCCGGCCCAGCTCAGCACGGTCGAGCCGCGCGCGCCGATAGGCTGATAGCGCTTTAGGCCCAGCGCGTTGCACAGCTTGATGACCAGATCGGAACCGAACACCCAGACGAAGCGCGCGACCGTGAGCGCGGCGAGCACCGCCAGGATGTGCCACCCCATCGTCGCGGCGACCACGCCGAAACCGCCGCCGCGTTCGACCACGCCGCGCAGCGACAGCCCGATCAGGATGAAGACCGAGGCTTCCATCAGGAACACCATGACGGTCCAGAACGAGGTGCCGCGCATGCGGGTCGAGGCCGACAGGATGATGCTGGAGTTCCAGCTCGCGATCAGCCCGGCGGTTACCGTGGCGATGACGCCGGACACGTGCAGCATTTCGCCTAGCAGGTAGGCGATCCAGCCCAGCAGCGCGGTGGCCGCGATGATCAGGTATTCGTCGCCGAGGCGGCGCACCAGCTTGACCCAGAGCAGGCCGACCACGGCGCCGGCCGCCACGCCGCCCAAGGCGAGCAGGAAGAAGCTTCCGACCGCCTCGCCCGCGCTGAAGGCGCCGGTGACGCCGGCGGCGATCGCGAAGCGGAACAGCACCAGGCCGCTGGCGTCGTTGAGCAGGCTTTCGCCTTCCAGCAGGATCTGCAGGCGTCGCGGCAGCTTCACCCGCTGCAGCACCGAGCGCGCGGATACGGCATCGGGCGGCGACACGATCGCTCCCAGCGCCGCGCACGCGGCCCAGGGCAGCGAGGGGATCAGCCAGTGGGTCACCACGGCCACGACCACGCAGGTGAACAACACCGCGCCCACCGCCATCGAGCCTATGCCGATCAGGTGGCGGCGCAACCGGGTCAGGGCGATGGACCAGGCGCCGTCCATCAGCAGCGGCGGCAGGAAGATCACCAGCACCAGCTCGGGATCGACGCTGATGGCGGGCAGGCCGGGCAGGAAGGCCAGCGCCGCGCCGCCGGCGAGCAGACCCACCGAAGGCGGCAGGCCCAGCTTATCGGCCACGTAGTGCAACGCGATGATCGCCAGAAACATCACGATCACCAGCTCGAACAAATGGGTGGAATCCATGCGGCTCTCCTGCGACCGGGGCCTGCTGCGCCCGGCTCCCTATTTCCGGGCAGACGCGGCGGAAACGCAATCGCCGCGCGTTGCCGCCGGCTCGGCGGCCCGGGCGATCGATACCGCCGCTGCGCGGACCGGTCCGAACCCTCCCGTGCCCGGCGACGCATGGTCGCGCACCGTGGCGACTATGGAACACGAGGCCGGCGGGTGCCTGGCCCGCTCGCCATGGCCGCGGTTCCAACCAAATCGCGCGGCCGCGCATCCGATCCCGGTACCCCTTGCCGTGGCCGATTCCCGATGACGCATTCCCGCTGGCTGTCCTGCGCCGCGCTCGCCCTGTGGTGCCTGTGCGCACAGGCGCGAACGCCGCCGATACCGGCGGACGATGCGGCTGCGGCCGCGCTGCAGGCACGCATCGCCCGGGTCGAGCAGGGCCTGACGACCCGGGTGGTGGTGAAGGGCACGCCGGGCCAGCGGCACAGCCTGCGCGAGCGCATGGCCTTCCACCGCGTGCCCGCGGTCAGCATCGCCGTGGTCGATGCGGGGCGGGTGGAGTGGGCGCGCGCCTACGGCGTGGCCGATGCCGTCAGCCAGCGGCCGGCGGATACCGACACCCTGTTCCAGGCCGCTTCGATCAGCAAGTCGCTCAGCGCCATCGGCGCGCTGCGTCTGGTCGAGCAGGGCCGACTGGCATTGGACGGCGACGCGAATCGCCAGCTCGCGTCCTGGCAGATTCCGCAGAACGACTACACGCGCGAGCGGGCAGTGAGTCTGCGCATGCTGCTCAACCACAGCGCCGGCACCAACCTGCACGGCTACGACGGCTATGCGCCGGGACAGGCGCTGCCGAGCCTGCTGCAGGTGCTGGACGGCGCGGCGCCGGCGAACTCGGCGCCGGTCCGGGTCGAGCTCGCGCCCGCCAGCGTCTGGCGCTACTCGGGCGGCGGCTACAGCATCGTCCAGTTGATGATGAGCGAGGCCAGCGGCCAGCCGTTCGATCGCTACATGCAGGAGGCGGTGCTGGATCCGTTGGGCATGAGCCACAGCAGCTTCGCGGCGCCCCTGCCGGACGCCTGGCGCACGCGCGCGGCCAGCGCCCACGACGACAGCGGCAAGCCCGTCGCGGGCGGATGGCATGTCTACCCGGAGTCGGCGGCGGCCGGCCTGTGGACCACGCCCAGCGATCTGGCGCGCGTGCTGATCGAGGTGCAGCGCGCCGAGGCGGGCCAGTCCGCGGGGCTGCTGTCGCGCGACATGGCCGCGACCATGCTCACGCGCGGCCTGGGCGAGTACGGCCTGGGCTTCTTCGTCGAAAACCTGGGCGACCGCAGCAGCTTCGGTCATAGCGGCGGCAGCGCCGGCTTTCGCGCGCAGCTGTATGGCTACACGCGCTCGGGCCAGGGCGTGGTGGTGATGACCAACAGCGACAACGGTGCCGCCTTGATCGACGAGATCCTGTGCAGCATCGCGGCCGAGTACGGCTGGCCCGAGTTCCAGGTGATCGAAAAGACCGCGATCGCGGGCGATGCCGAAGCGAACCGGCTGTTGGCGGGCGAGTACCGACTGCTGGACCGGCCGGCCCAGGTCGTCGCCGACGGCGGGCGCCTGTACTTCCAAAGCGACTTGTTCGGGGCCCAGCGCATGGAGCTGTTCGCGCAAGCCAAGGATGCGTTCTTCATGACCGCACAGGACATGTCGCTGCGCTTCGAGCGCGGCCGCGACGGCACCGTCAGCGGATTCGAGCTGTTGCGCGGCGCCGCGCGCTACCCGGCCACTCGAACCCGTTAGCGCCGTTACAACTGCGATTCGATCGGCAGCCAGCCCAGCACGCGCGCGGTGGCGCGGCGCATGAGGCCGGCGTCGGGTTCGCGGTCGAGCCGGCGCGGCGGGCGGCTGGTTTCGTCCAGCCAGCACAGCCGGCCGTCGTCCAGGGTTACCCGATAGCTCAGCGCCGGCGCGGCCAGGCGTTCGTACTCGCGGCGCAAGGACGCGGCCAGCGTCGCGTCCTCGAACAGCACGCCCATTTCGGTGTTGAGCTCGGCCGAGCGCGGGTCGAGGTTGAAGGACCCGACGAAGCCGCGCGCGCCGTCGACCACGAAGGCCTTGGTATGCAGGCTGGCGCCGCTGCTGCCGAACAGACTGGCCGCGGCGCTGGGGCCGCTGCGACGGATTTCGTACAGGCGCACGCCGCCCGCGAGCAGGCGCTCGCGGTAGCGCGCGTAGCCGCTGTGCACGGCCGGGACATCGTTCGCGGCCAGGGAATTGGTCACCACGCCGACCTGGGCGCCCTTGCCGACCAGGCCGATCAGGCCGTCGCTGCCCTCGTCGCCGGGCACGAAGTAGGGCGAGATCAGCAAGGCTTCGTGCTCGGTGGTGGCGAGCTTGGCGATCAGCTGGGTCACCAGCCAGTCGTCGCCGCCGTCGCCGCGTTTCTGCGCTGGATCGGACAGCACGCGCACGCCGTCGCTCCAGTGCATGCCGGTGTCCCAGGGCAGGTTCTGGTCTAGCGAATCGGAGACGCGTTGCAGGTAGCGCTTGGCCTCGGCGCTTTCGGCCTCGTCGTCGATCTGGGCGATGTAGGCCTTCAGCTCAGCCGGCCTCTTGTCGCCGAGCGCGGCGATCGGCACCACCGCCGGGCTGTTCCAATAGCGATCGAAGATGGCACTGGCGTCGGCGACCGCCGGGCCGGCCAGCAGCAGGTCGAGGTCGCGGAAATTCACTTCCTGGTGGGCGTCGAAATACTCGTCGCCGACATTGCGGCCGCCGACCACGGCGACGCGGCCGTCGGCGATCCAGGCCTTGTTGTGCATGCGGTGGTTGATGCTGAAGACGCGCTGCACCATTTCCAGCAGGCGCCACAGCCCTTCGCGGTTGCGGAATGGGTTGTAGAGACGGATCTCGATATTGGGATGGGCATCGAGCACCATCAGCGCCGGGTCCAGGCCCTCGGCGTTGATATCGTCCAGCAGCAGGCGCACGCGCACGCCGCGCTCGGCGGCCGCGTAGACCTCGCGGCCGAGCAGGCCGCCGACCAGGTCGTCGTGCCACATGTAGTACTGCAGATCCAGGCTGCGGCCGCTGGCGCGCGCGCTGGTCGCGCGCGCAGCGAAGGCCTCCAACCCGCCGGGAATCATCAGCACGCCGGTCTTGCCCGGATGCGCGGCCAGGCGCGGCGCGAGCTCGCGGTCGATGGTGGTCTGCGCCGCGCGCAAGGGCAGCTGCGTGCCGGGCGCGCCGGTCGCGGGCGGAGTCAGATGGTCGGCCAGCAGCACGCCGCTGACGACCAGCGCCAACAAGGCCAACAGCCCCCACGCGAACCAACGCCAGGTTATGCGGATGCGCATCGACGCTCCTTAGCGATGGCGAGAGTATGCGGTGGGATGTGCCTGCGACCAAGCGCGCTGCATCCGCATGTTCCGCCGGAGCTTCGTCGCGCGGCCGGCGCGGATCGAGGCCATGAAAAGCCTGAGATGGGCGAGCTCGTCGACGACCGGTATGTCGCCGGGAAACGCTGAGATCCGCGCGCTAAGCCGCGCGCTGCACCAGCGCCAGCACGAACATCGCGCTGGCCAGCGTGCAGGCCAGCGTGCGCAGGTGATTCCAGCGCGTCCAGTCGCGCAGATAGCGTTGCCAGACCGGCGGCGCGGCCTCGCCGGCCTGATCGACTGCGGCCAGGGCATTGTTGAGCGGCACGTTGAACACGACCGTGCAGACGAACATGCCCAACACGTGGGCGGCGCCGCCGATCAGCATGGCCAGGGCGCCGGGCGTGTTCGCGTGCACGAGCGCGATGCCGGCTAAGGCCAGGCCGGCCAGCGTGGTGAGCCAGAACACCGGCATGAACAGCGAGCGCAGGATCACGCGGTTGATCGCGTTCATCGCGGCGATGCCGGCGCTGGGCGCGATGCTGCCCAGCGCGGTCATGATGAACACCGAGAAGGCGAAGAACAGGCCGCCGAGCAGGCCGCAGCCGATCGCGCCGATCCAGAGCAGGACGCTGATGACGGTGTCCATCGCGGCGACGGCTCCTGGGCTGGTGGCGAGCGACGGCGGTCGCGCCGGCGTCGAACTAGGGTCTGGCGTCGGCGTGCTTGCCGGCCGCATCGCCGGCCGACGGTAACAGGCGATAGCGAACCAGGTACAGCTCCATGCTCTGCGCGCCGTCGCGTTGGGCCGAGTAGAGCAGTCGATCGCGCTGGGACCAGTCGAGCATCGGTCCGTAGCTATCGGTCTGGCGGCTGTTCACGCTCGGCGGCAGCAACTGGCCCGCATCGTAGCCCCCGCCACGCGGCCTCGCCAGATAGAGGTCGACCCGATCGGTGCGGAAGTCCTGCGCGCGCGAGTAGACGATGCTGCGGTCGTCGGCGAGGTAGCTGGCGTCGAAGTCGTTGGCGCCGGTGTTGATGCCGCCGCTCAGGCGCCGCGCCGCGGCGAAGCCGGCGCCGCGCCGTTGCGCGAGGTAGAGATCGAGTTGGCCGGCGCCGCCGGGCCGGTCGCTGGAAAACAGCAGGCGCTGGCCGTCGGCCGACAGCATGGGGGCGTACTCCTTGCCGGCGCTGTTCACCGCCGCGCCCAGGTGCTCGGGTTCGCCGAAGCCGGTGCCGGTGACCGCGACCCGCCACAAATCGTCCGCGCCCAGGCCGCCGGGGCGGTCCGAACAGAAATAGACGCTGCGGCCATCGGCGGAGAACGCGGG
The DNA here is from genome assembly GCF_900114355.1 of Lysobacter sp. cf310. Classification (GTDB taxonomy): domain Bacteria; phylum Pseudomonadota; class Gammaproteobacteria; order Xanthomonadales; family Xanthomonadaceae; genus Lysobacter. The sequence goes on along the minus strand of NZ_FOSS01000007.1, from coordinate 96,835 downwards.
ATCGAAATCGCGGCCCGGCGAGTTGAACGGCACCGGCGTCGCCTCGCTCCAGCCCCGTTCGTCGCGTCGCGAGACCCAGATGTCGTAGCCGCCCGCGCCGCCGGGCCGGTCGCGGCTGAACCACAGCGCGGTGCGGCCGTCGGGGCTGAGGGTGAGGCGAATGTCCGCGTATTTCGTCGAGGCGATGCCGGGCGCGAACACGGTGGGCGCATCGAGGATCTCGATGGCCGGCTGCGGGGCTGCGTCGGAGGCTGCAGGCACTGTCGCACTGCTGGTTCCGGCAGCCAGCAACAGTCCGAAAACCAGGGCCCGATGAAAGGTGTCCTTCGCTGCGATGTCCCCACCCATCGATCGCGCTCCTAGGCCTTGCGTACGAAATCGCTGATCCAATTGGTTTCCCAACTGGCGCCTCCATCGTTGGAACACGCCTGCTCCCAACGCGCCGAGCGCGCCGTGATGCGCGACCACAACACGCGGGTACGGATCGGCTTGCCGTCTAGGCTGTCGTCGCCGATGAAAGTGCCCAGGCCCTGCGCGTCGAAGCCGCCGCGCACGGGCGCCGCGATCGACGTCGGGGTGCGGCCGTCCAGCCACCAGCTCAGCCACTGCTTGGTTTTGGCGTCGTAGGAACGCAGGCCCACGCCGCGCACCGTGCCGGTCGGAAACTCGAAGACGTTGTCGCCGACATTGCCGTAGCCGCCCAGTACCGGCCAATTGCGCAGGGTGCCGCCGAACTCGTCCCAGTTCTGGCTGCCGACCAGGCGCTGGCGCAGGCGGCGATGGCTGACCTGCCAATCGCCGACCAGGAAATCGAAATCGCGCGGCGCATCCGCGAGCCTGTCCAGCGCCGAGGGCCGCGCGGCGGTGCGGGTGAAATAGTTGCGCCAGTTCGTCTCCCAGCTGGCGCCGTCGTCGGGCGAGAACGCCTGGTCCCACCACGGTTGTTCGCCGTGGATGTCGTGCCAGCGGAAACGCATCACGATCGGCTTGCCGCGCAGCGTGTCGCGGCCGACGAACTCGCCGCCGTCGCCGTCGAAGCCGCCGCGTACCGGCGGATCGATGTGGGTCGGGTTGCGCGCGTCCAGCCACCAGATCGACCACTGGCCCGAGCTGCGGTCGTAGGCGCGGATGCCGAGGCCGCGATAGGGATCGCCGGGCAGCTCGACGATGTTGTCGTCGATGGTGCCCAGACCGTCCAGGGTCGCCCAGCACGCGCTCTTGCCGGCGAAGTCCTGCCAGTCCTGGCTGCCCGTCAATCGTTCCTTGAGGCGGCGATGGCGCACGTCCCAATTGCCCAGCAGCCAGGCCCAGTCCTTCGCGTGCGCGCCGGGCGCGGCGACGGAGCCGGCCGGCGCTTTCGCGAAGCTCCAGGCGGGCAGGGCGAGGGCCGCGGCGCCGGCCAGGGCCGTGCGGGTCACGAAGCCGCGCCGGCCGGGCGAGGGCGGCGTTTCGGCGGCGTCCGCATCGGCCCGGGACGATGCGGACGCGGGGCAGGTGGGGGAGGAGGTCATGCGCAGTCCCTGTGGCGATGGCGGAGGTGGCGGCGCTCAGGATGAGGGCCGACGCCGCGGTTGACGACGCGAATTGCGGGCCCCAGGCTAAGTCACACTTATGGTCCAGTCGCCGCGATTCCCCTCCCTGTCCGCGATCCGGGCCTTCGAATCGGCGGCCCGCCTGGGAAGTTTCGCCAAGGCCGCGCAGGAGCTGGACACCTCCGCGGCCTCGGTCAGCTACCACGTGCGCCGGCTCGAGGAGCAGATCGGCGTGGCCCTGTTCCGGCGCCACCCGCACCGGGTCGAGCTGACCGAGTCGGGCGAGCTGGTCGCGCGCGAAGCCATCGCCGCCTTCGCCGCCCTGCGCGCGAGTTTCGTGCGCGCGGTCGACATCGACGAATCGCGGCTGTCGCTGACCACCTTGCCCACGCTGGGCACGAGTTGGCTCACGCCCAAGCTCGGGCGTTTCCGCGCCCGCCATCCGCAGATCGCATTGGAACTGGATCTGTCGGTCGAGGCCCAGGACCTGGGCGTGGGCCGCTACGACCTCGCCATCCGCAACGGTCACGGCGTGTGGCCCGGGATGCAGGCGATGGAGCTGTTTCCGGCGATCTTCATGCCCTTGTGCGCGCCGGCCCTGCGCGCGGCCGCGGCCGAACTCGGCGATCCGCGACGGCCCTTGAGCGTGCCCTTGCTGGGACGGCCGGACTGGTGGGCGCTGTGGTATCGCGCCCAGGGCCACGCCGACGCCGCGCCGCCGGGCGGCTTCGGTACCCATCTGTCGGCCGAGCACCTGGACGTGGCCGCCGCGGTCGCCGGCCACGGCATCGCGATCGGCTCGCCGATCCTGTTCCGCGGCGAACTCGAATCCGGACGCCTGGTGCCCGCGCACGATTTCGTCGCCGGCGACGGACGCGCGTTCTGGCTCACCTACCCGAGCGCGCGCCAGCGCAGCGGCAAGATCGCCAAGTTCCGCGAGTGGCTGAGCGAGGAAGTCGCGCGCGACCGCGAGGCGGCCCAGGCCTATTTGCGGCGGGCGGTGATCGTCGCGGCTTGAGGGCCGGGCCTAGCCGGCGAAGTGGAACCGCACCAAGGCCAGGCACAGCGCGAACAGGTAGGCGTAGGAGAAGCGCTCGATGCTCACCTGCACGTGCCCGCGCTTGACCCGCCAAACGCCCAACGCGGCCATCGCGAACCCGGCCAGTATCGGCGTCGCGATCAGGTTGACCACGCGCCAGGTTTCGTCCCGCACCAGCAGTTCCGGCAGCAGCCACAGGCTGACGCCACCGGCCAGCGCGCCCAGGCAGGCGTAAGCGATCGCGGTGAACCAGGGGTTGGGAGGCGACGACTCGCGCTTGCGGCGGAACGGTTCCAGGCCCAGGTCCACCAGCAGTTCCAGCACCCCTTGCAGGACCACTTCGCCGATCAGTTGGAACAGGAATTCGAGCACGATCGACTCCGAGACGGGATACAGGCGGCGATCAGGCGACCAGGTAGTACAGCGGCCACAGCGACAGCAGCACCGCCAGGAGCAGGTGCACCAGATTGGCGGTGGAGCTGCCGGGCACCAGCACCGCGCGCTGCGGGCGTTGCGGGTCGTAACTGACCTCGACTTCGCGGCCCTGGACGATGCCGTCTAGCAGTTCGGCGGCATCGGAAAAACCCAGGTAACGCGTGGGCCGATAGCTCAGTCGGGTCGAGGTGTAGTAATGCCGGCCGACCTGATAGCGGTAGCGCACATGCGCCGAATGGGTGACGTCGCCATCCTCGTCCGGCTGGGTTTCGTCGAGATAGGCGCTCAGCACCCGGCCGCGCGTACGCGGCCAGCCGGCCGAGGCCTTCGCCAGCAGCAGCGCGCGCGCCTGCCACGCGACCAGGCCCAGTACGATCAGCAGCAGCAAGGCCGGCCCCAGGTCGGATCCGCTCATCGCGACGGCGTCCGCGCGCGCAGGCCGTACGCCAATGCGAGCAGGCCGAGCGCCTGCAACAGCGCCAACCGCGGCGCGATGGGCAACTGCAGGAATACGAACCGGCCCTTGGGATCGCCGTCGCCGCCGAAAGCGAAACCGAGACAGATCGCGATGAGGGCGAGATAGAGTGCGGCCAGGGCCAATCCGGTCTTGCTCATGCGCGATCTGTACGGAGATTGGGCGGATCATCTGGCCGCAGCCATTCGTCGTCAATACCGGTTGGACGCGAGCGACGCCGCGTGCAACGTGGCCATGCATAAACCGCAACCTGGGGTGGCCGCGTTTGCCGGCGATCGCGAAGCAATGCGCGTGGAGACCGTGCTGGCTATTGCCGAACGCGGCCTAAGGTTCCGTGGCCTTGGCTCGCGGCGGCCCGCCCGCGCAGGCGCTCGCGCGTCGGTTCGCGGCATCTCTGTCCGCCTTCGGTATCCACGAGGCTTTTGTCAGATCCAGCTGCTGTCCTGGGCCGCGCAAACTGTCGCGATAGCCCTGCACCGCTCGCGTCAATTTGTCGTCTCGGCCGAGAACGCGTTCGTCCAGTCGCAGCGCGCGATCCAGATGCATTTCGGCATCCGTTTTCCGGCAGCTTTCGTAAGCGTACAGCGCGCGCATCAAGAGCGCCTTGGTCAATATCTGGACGCGCGCATGCACCTGGTTGGTGCGCTCCACGACGGTGCTGTCCATGAATGCGCGATTGGCGTCGATGCGCTGCGCGAAGCGACGATCGGCCTCTTCGCGTTGGCCGCGTGCGTACAGCAACTGGTCGCCCAGCTGACTCAATTCTTCGGTTTGCGGATTGTCGGGGCCGCCGTAGTGGCGCTCGGCCTCGCGCAGACCCTCGTCGATCTGGTGCTGGGCCTGCGCCAGTAGCGCGGTGTCGCCGCTGGCCAGGATGGCGAGGACCATATGACCGCGTTCGCTGGGCGCGGCGATGCCGGATCGACTCTTCTCCTCGATCGCTTGCCGCAGCAGTTCGATGCCTTCGTAAAGACTGTTCGATTTCCCGTCCGCGCCGAACAGGCCCACCAGCGCGCCCCCCAGAATGCCCTTGAGCGCGATGGTCTGCTCGGCGCGCGGGCCGGCGGTGCGCTCCAGCGTGGCCAGGGCCTCACGCAGCAAGCGCACGTTGTCTTGCTTGTCGCGTGCGATCGCCCAGGACGAGCTGCCCATGGCGGTGGCGTAGTTCGGGCTATCGCGTCCGTAACTGGCCTCGATCTGCGCCAACGCGGCCTTGGCCTCCGCTTTCGGGAAGCGTGGATACTGGATCCAGGCCAGACGCAGAGTCGCCTGTGCGGTCTTGGGGTGGTTCGGACCCAGGTTGCGCCGGCGGTTGGCGACCAACTCCTGCGCGCGCGCCAGCACTTCGGACTTCTTGCTGCGGCCCAGTATCACCACCAGCGCGTCCAAGGCGTCGTCGGCGAGCACCGGGTTGCGCGGCCGTGCCAAGGCCTCGGCGCGGCGGGCGTCGGCCTCCGCGGCATCGAAACGCAGCAGGCGATTGAGGAAGTGCGCGCGCACGAGCAGCAGTTCGGCGCGTACTTCCTCGCGATCGCCAGGCAGGCGTTGCGCGCGCTCCATCAGCTCGTCCATGGTGCGGACCGCGCCGAAGGTGTCCGCCTGGCCCCATTGCGCCTTCGCCAGTTCGGCGCCGAAGCTTAGCCGCATCGACTGCGCGTTCGCGTCGTCGCTGTCGCCGATCCTTTCCAACTGCGCTCGGGTCAATTTCTCGGCCTCGGCGTAGCGGCCACGGCTGTTGAGCATCGCCAGTCGCGTGGCCGCGATGGAGCCCTCGTCGTCGCGCGCGTCGCCCAGCGTCGCTTGGGCCTGGTCGGCCAGGCGTTGGGCGTGGCGATAGTCGCCGAGCACGGCATAGCTGCGCGCCAAGGTCGCAAGGCTGCGCGCGTGCAGCAGCGGATGCTCGTCCAAGGGCAGCCCACGCAGCTCGCGCTCGGTCTTGTCCAGCAAGGCCTTCGACGAGAACGGCGCACTGCCCAGCCCCGACAGTGTGGCCATGCCCAGGGTGGAGGCGAACAGGCGACTCACGGCGGCGGTGGCCTGGGTTTCGCGCACCGCGATGCGGTGTTGGCGCAGCGCCAGACCGGCGCCCAGGATGCCGGCGACCGCCACGGCCACCGCCACGCCGACGGCCAGGCGGTGGCGGCGCGCGAACTTGCGGGCCCGGTACAGCGGATCGTCGCCGCGTATCGCCAAGGGCCGGTGCTCGCGCCAACGCTGCAGTTCATCGGCGTACTCGTTGATGCTGGCGTAGCGGTCCTGCGGGCGCAGGGCCACGGCCTTGCGGACCAGCGCCGACAGGTCGCCGGCGAGCACGCGTTTGAGCGCGGCCACGTTCGCGAGTCCGCGCTGTTCGGCGACGGCGGGCGCGGCATCGTCGAGCAATCGATCCATCGGCAACGCCTCGCCGGGCGTCGCGTCCTCCACGAACTCGCGCAGCGCATGCAGCGGCGTCGGCCATTGCCCGCACAGCAGGCGGTAGCTGAGCACACCCAGTGCGTACAGATCCGTGGCCGGTGCGTTGGCGCCGCGTTCGCGCGCCTCCGGCGCGGCGTACTCGTGCGTGAGCGCGAGCTGCTCGCGGTCCGCACCCGCGCGCGCGACGAAGGTGGAGGCGATGCCGAAGTCGACCAGTTGCACGCGCCCGTCGGCGCTGACCAACAGATTGGAGGGCTTGATGTCGCGGTGCAGTACGCCCTGGGCATGGGCATAGGCCAGGGCCGAGCAGGCCTGGATCAGCAGGTCCACGCGTTCCGGCACGCTGGCGCGCTGGCGGTCGCACCAGGTGTCGATGGCCACGCCTTCGACGTAGCGCATCGCGAACCAGGGATGGCCGGTGTCGTCCACGCCGCCGTCGATCAGCGCGGCGATGCCCGGGTGGTCCAACCGCGCCAGCACATTGCGTTCGTCGCGGAAGGCATCGATCAGCGCCGGCGTCGCCAGCTCGTGGAGGATGCACTTGAGCGCGACGCGCTGCCGGTACTGGCCGTCGTCGCGCTGGGCTTCGTACACGCGGCCCATGCCGCCGCGTGCGATCAGGCGATCGATGCGCCAAGGGCCCAGGTGCGTGCCGATGCGCGGGTCCGGCCCGGTCCCGGGTCCGTCGTGCAGGTCCTCGCGCGCGCGCCGGTTCGCGATCAGCTCCGCCGGCGAGCGCTCCCACACGTCGCTTTCGGCCTTCGCGTCGGAGTCCAGCAGGGCCTGCAGCGCGCGATACAGTTCGGGGTCGCGCGTGGACAGCTCCGCGAGCGCGCGCTCGCGCTGGGCGGGCGACATCTCGACATAGTCGTCGAACAAGTCCAGGGCGCGTGCGCTGGCGTCGCTCATGTCGCTGTCTGCCGCTGCGGTGAGTGTTTCGGGGGGCGTCGGTAGGGCGATGTGCGGTATTCGCCGCGGCTATCGTACGCCCTTCGGTCGGGGATCCTATTGGACCTGCGTAAGGGGTGGTTCCGCGCCCGATCCGGCCCCGGCCGGGCCCGGCGCAGCCGGCACTCTATTGGTGGAGCCGTGAGGGCCGCCTCGGCCGATGGGCCCCGCCCGAGCGGCGAACCCGGCCGCCGCGCGATGCGACCGCAAAAAAAAGCCCGGCGCGAGCCGGGCTTTTCAGACGCGAGTCCGGCTCAACGCGCCGGTGCGTAACGCAAGGTCAGGAACCACTCGCGACCGGGCTGGTTGTAGAACGAGATGGTCTCGTAGTCGCGGTCGAAGACGTTGGCCACGCGCGCCTGCAGCGACCAGGACGGGGTGAAGGCGTACTCGGCGCGCAGGTCCAGGGTGCCGTAGCCGCCGACGCGACGGGTGTTGGCGACGTCGTCGTAGCGCGCGCTGGAGCCGACCGCGGTGACGCCGAAGCGGAAGTCGCCGAAGGCGCGGTCGATGTCGACGCGCGCGCTGCGCTTGGCGCGGCGCGGCAGGTCGTTGCCGGCGAAGAAGCCGACCCGGTTCTCGCTGTCGAGGAAGCTGGCGCTGGCGGCCACGGTCCAGTCGGCGAAGTGGGTATCGACGCCGATCTCGGCGCCGCGCACGCGTGCGCGCTCGATGTTGTTGGGCAGGAAGATCGAGGCGTCGTAGGCGATCAGGTCGTCGACCTGGGTGCTGAAGCCGTCGATGCGCGCGTTGAAGCGCTCGCCGCGGTAGGCCAGGCCGAGCTCCCAGGTCTTGGACTCTTCCGGACGCAGCGCCGGGTTGCCGAAGAACGGGTAGTACAGCTCGTTGAAGGTCGGGGCCTTGAAGGCGGTGCCGTAGCCCGCGGTCAGGCGCCAGTGGTCGGCGAAGCCCAGGCCCCAGGCGATGCTGCCGGTGGTGTGGCCGCCGAACTGGTCGTTGTCGTCGCGGCGCAGGCTGGCCTCGATCGACTGGGCGCCGAAGCGGCCCTGGTACTGGACGAAGCCGGCGCGGTTGTCGCGTTCGTTCTCGTCGTAGGCGGTGTCGCTGTCGGCATGGTCGCGCAGCCAGTCGAAGCCGACGCTCAGCAGCTGGCCTTCGCCGACCCCGTAGTCGGTCTGCACGGTGAAACTGTCGCGGTTGGTGACGAAGTAGCCGTTGCGCGCGTTGCCGAGGAAGTTGTCGGATTCGTCGCGGTTGCGGCCGGCGCTGACCTGCAGGCGCAGGTTCTCGGAAGGGCGCCAGGTGCCCTTGGCGCCGACCACCTGCTGCACGATCTCGGAGTAATTGACGAAGCTGCCGTCGTACTCGTTCTCGCCTTCGGCGCGCAGGACATGGCCTTCGAAGCTCAGAGTGTCGGTGGCGTCGAAGCCGCCGCGCAGCGACAGCGAGCGGTTGCGGTAACCGTCGCGATCGGGCTCTTCGGTGAAGCAGCCGGCGAACAGGGTGCTGGAGCCGTCGCAGGCGTTGATGCCGTCGGTGCGCTGGTAGGCGGCGTCGGCGCCGAACCAGCCGCGGCCGATACGGCCGCCGATGCCGGCGCTGGCTTCGCGGCCGCCGTGGCTGCCGACGGTGACGCTGGCGCGCGGGGCGACGGCGTCGCGGTCGCGGCGGGTGAAGATCTGGATCACGCCGCCGATCGCATCGGCGCCGTACAGGCTGGAACGCGGGCCGCGCACGATCTCGACGCGGTCGATCAGCGCCACCGGCAGGTCCTGGAACGAGGCCAGGCCGGAGGTCGCCGAGCCGATGCGGATGCCGTCGACCAGGACCAGCACGTGGTCGGTCTCGCTGCCGCGCAGCGACAGCGTGGTCAGCTTGCCCAGGCCGCCCTGGTTGCCGATCGAGATGCCGGCGCGGCCGCGCAGCAGGTCGGGCAGCGAGCGCGCCTGGCTGCGCGCGATGTCGTCGTGGGTGATCACCTCGACCGGCGACAGCGCGTCGTTGGCGCTGATCGCGGTGCGGGTGGCGGTGACGACGACATCGTCCAGATCGGTGGCGTCGTCGTTCGGCTGCGCCTGGGCGAGAGCGGGCAGGGCGAGGGCGGCGGCGATGGCCAGGGACAACTTGGGAACACGCATGAGCAAACTCCAGAGGCGCGGCGGTGGTGCCGCGCCGTCGATCGAGGGAGTCGCGAGGAGAGAGGGGCCGCGAATGCGGGCGCTGGACGCGCCGACGGTCGCCGCCGCGACGCCCTCCGCATCGCAACCAGTCGCGCGTCGGGGCCGGTCTCCGGACTCGCGAGCCGGGACCGGGGTCCCGTGCGCGGCGCCTTCCCGTGCTGAGCACAGTGGCGGTTGCCGCGGTCGACTCGCTTACCGTTGCGGGGGCAGTGCCGGGCTGGCCCGATCGCGCTGCAGCAGCGCTGGGGTGTCACCGGCTTCCCGTTTCAACCCTGACGGCGGATGCCGGGGGTCACCTCGAAGCGCGCGCAGTCTACGCGATCGGGGGCGTTGGGGCCAAAAGGAGCGGAGGTTTGAGGGGGCCGTGGCCGTTAGCCCCTCTCCCGCTCGCGGGAGAGGGGTTGGGGTGAGGGC
>NZ_FOSS01000007.1:34315-87211 GCF_900114355.1 Lysobacter sp. cf310 | reverse complement strand
GCGCGCCCTCATCCGCCCTGCGGGCACCTTCTCCCGCAAGCGGGAGAAGGGCAGATCAAGAACCTCTCCCGCAAGCAAGCAGGGGAAGATCAAAAACTAGCGTTGCGAGCCCCTCTCCCGCTCGCGGGAGAGGGCTTGGGGTGAGGGCCCGGCGCGAGCGCGTTGCTTGAACCCCGCCGCGCGCCCTCATCCGCCCTGCGGGCACTTTCTCCGGCAAGCGGGAGAAGGGCAGATCAAGAACCTCACCCGCAAGCGGGCAGGGGAAGATCAAGAACCGGCGTTGTGAGCCCCTCTCCCGCTCGCGGGAGAGGGGTTGGGGTGAGGGCCCGGCGCAGAGCGCGCAGCTCCAACTTCACCCGGCGCTTCATCCGGCCCGCAGCCTGTCCTCAGCCCGCCGAGCGGGGCACCGGCTCCCGCGGTTGGGAGCGGGGAAAGCCAGGTTGGGAGCGTAGCCAAGCGCCGCCAATCCGCGCCGCAAAGGGAAACGCAGGGCCGCCTTACTCCCGCTCTTCGGCCTCGTCGCGGCCTTCGCCCGCGGGCTCGTCGTCGAAGCCGTCGTCGTAGGACGGCGGCATCGCCACCGTGTCCTCGGTCAGCACGGTGGTGCGCACCGGGCCGGCGGCCGGGCGGTTGCGCGGCGCGGGCAGCAGGGCGGTGGCGGCCTCGGCGGCGGCGATCAGTTCGTTGCGGCGCTGGTCGGGGATCTCCTGCCAATGGCAGTCCAGCAGCGCGCCTTCGATCGCGTACAGCAGGTTGAGCGTGGGTTTGAAGCCCGCGCGCTTGACCCGCATGAATGCCTCGACCGTGCCGATCGCGGCGATGTCCTCGTGCGAGCGCAGGCCGACCTGGCGCAGCCAGGCCGCGCTCTTGGGGCCGATGTTGCGCAGCTTGGCCGCGGTCATCGCAGCGACTCCACGAAGGCCTGGGCGATCGCTTCCAGGCCGCGCTGGTCGTCGGCGTCGAAGCGGTCGAGCTTGGGGCTGTCGAGATCGAACACGCCGATCAACTCGCCGTTCAAGGACAAAGGCACCACCAGTTCGGAGTTCGACGCCGAATCGCAGGCGATGTGCCCCGGGAAGCGGTGCACGTCGGCGATGCGCTGCGTCTGGCCGCTGGAGGCCGCCGCGCCGCACACGCCCTTGTCGAGCGGAATGCGGATGCAGGCCGGCAGGCCCTGGAACGGTCCGACCACCAACTCGCGGCCGTCGTAGAAGTAGAAGCCGACCCAGTTGAGGTCCGGCAGGGCGTGATAGACCAGCGCCGACAGGTTGGCGGCGTTGGCGACACGGTCGCGCTCGCCCTCGATCAGGGCGCGTGCCTGGGCCAGGAGCAGGTCGTATTGTTCCGGCTTGCTGCCGGACAGGGGGTTGGCGGCGAACATACCGCGAGTGTAGCAGCGGCACGCCCGGGCATTACCATGGCCGGACCCCGCCCCCCCAAGACCGCCGCCGAGGATGCCGATGACCGAGTCAGGCTCGACCATGCCCGCCTTCCGCGAACGCGGCCACCAGGTGACGCGGCTGGAAAGTTTCGTCGACGCCGCGTTCGCGTTCTCGCTGACGATGCTGGTGATCCTGTTCAACGAACTGCCCGACACCGTCGCCGAACTGCGCGAAGCGCTGCGGCGGGTGCCGACCTTCGTGTTCTGCTTCGTGCTGCTCGCGCTGTTCTGGGGCGCGCACAACCGTTGGAGCCGGCGCTACGGGCTCGACGACGGACGCTCCAACGTGCTCAGCCTGGCGCTGGTGCTGGTGGTGATGATCTACGTCTATCCGCTGCGCATGGTGGTCTCCAGCGCGATGTCGATGTTCACCGGCGGCTGGGTCAAGAGCGAGCTGGGCATCGATCCCGCGCATTGGAACGCCGACCTGCAGACCGCTTTCATGGTCTATGCGGTGGGCTTCGGTCTGCTGTCGTGGATCGTGTGCGAGCTCAACCGGCACGCGCTGCGACGCGCCGACAAGCTGGGTCTGACCGCGGCCGAGCGCTACGAGACCGGCACCGAGATCGGCCTGCACTGGATCCTCACCGGCACCGCGGTGCTGAGCCTGCTGCTGAGCGGCCTGGCACTGGCCTGGCCGGGCGAGAACGCACCGGGCCTGATCGCGGCGCTGCCGGTGTGGGTGTATGCGGGACTGGGCGCGGTCATGCCGGCCTATGCGGTGCGTCGCAATCGGCGCTGGCTGGCCCATCAATCGAAGGCCGCCGCCGCTTGAGCGCGCGCAGCTACTTCGTCACCGGCACCGACACCGGCATTGGCAAGTCGGTGGCCAGCGCCACGCTGCTGCACGCGCTGCGCGCGCAGGGGCTGCGCGCGGTCGGCATGAAGCCGGTCGCCAGCGGCTGCGAGCTCACGCCGCAGGGGCTGCGCAACGAGGACGCGCTGCTGTTGCAGGCCGCCAGTTCGCCCACGCCCGCGTATGCCGACATCAACCCCTATGCCTTGCGCGCTCCGCTGGCGCCGGAACTGGCCGCGGCCGACGACGGCGTCGAGATCGCGCTGCCCACCCTGCTGGCCGCGCACGCGCGCCTGGCCGCGCAGGCCGAGGTGGTGGTGGTCGAAGGCGTGGGCGGCTGGGCGGCGCCGCTGTCGGCGACCCTGGATCAGGCCGAACTGGCGCGCGAACTGGATGCGGCGGTGGTGTTGGTGGTCGGAATGCGGCTAGGCTGCATCAACCATGCGCGCCTGACTGCGCGTGCGATCGAGGCCGACGGCCTGCGTCTGGTCGGCTGGATCGGCAATGAGATGGACCCTCATATGGACCGACGCGATGACAATTTCCGTTTACTGCGTGAGCGCCTGCCGGCGCCCTGCTGGGGCCGCCTGCCGTACGCGCCCGAACCCGACGCCAGCCGTTTCTCGCACTTGCTCAGCGTGGTTTAGCGGCGCTGGCCCCGTGACTTATGGGGGGTGGGGCCAAGTATCAGAATGTTAGACTTTTCAGTATAGGAATTAGAAACAACCACCGAGCGATCGCGCTCAGACAACGATGGAACCGGAGTCTTTCCCATGATCATGATCCCGCGCTGCGCGGCCCTGGCCTTCGCGTTGGCCCTCGCACTTTCCGCTTGCGGAGGTGGAGGCGACGAACAAGCCGGCGGCGCGCCGCCGCCGCCGGAACTGGGCGTGATCAAGGCGCAGCCGGCGAACGTGCCGCTGCAGAAGGATCTGGTCGGCCGCCTGGCCGCCTACCGCAGCGCCGACGTGCGCGCGCGCGTGCCGGGCGTGCTGCAGCGCCGCGTCTACGCCGAGGGCAGCGACGTCAGCGAAGGTCAGGTGCTGTTCCAGATCGATCCCTCGCAGATGCAGGCCGAAGTCGGCCAGGCCCAGGCCTCGCTGGCCTCGGCCGAAGCCAACTACGCCAACGCGCGCGCCGCCGCCGATCGCGCGCGCCGGCTGGCGCCGGAGAAGTTCATTTCGCGCTCCGATCTCGACAACGCGCTGGCCGCCGAACGCAGTGGCTCGGCCGCGGTGAAGCAGGCCGAGGCCGCGCTGGCCAACGCGCGCATCAACCTGGGTTACGCCACCGTGCGCTCGCCGATCAACGGCCGCGCCGGCAAGCAGCAGGTCACCGAGGGCGCGCTGGTCGGGCAGGGCACCGCGACCCTGCTGACCACCGTCGATCAGATCGATCAGCTGTACGTGAACTTCTCGCTCAGCGTGTCCGAGCTCGAGCAGATCCGCCGCGCCCAGGCCGGCCAGACCCAGGGCGAAACCCAGGTCCAGGTGGTGCTGCCCGACGGCACGGTCTACCAGCGTCCCGGCGTGATGGATTTCTCCGGCGACGTGGTCGATCCGGCCACCGGCGCGATCGCGCTGCGCGCGCGCATCCCGAACCCGGACAAGACCCTGCTGCCCGGCACCTACGTGACCCTGAAGGCCACCCTGGGCAACCAGGCCAACGCCTTCCTGGTGCCGCAGGCCGCGCTGCAGCGCGACGCCGGCGGTTCCTATGTGCTGGTGGTGGGCGCCGACGGCAAGGTCGCGCGCAAGGGCGTGACCGCCGACCGCAGCCAGGGCGGCAACTGGGTGATCAGCAGCGGCCTGGCCGCGGGCGATCAGGTCGTGGTCTCCGGCATCCAGCGCGCCGTTCCGGGCGAGGCGGCCAAGGCCACGCCGTGGCAGCCCGAGGGCGCCAAGGGCAAGCCCGAAGCCGCCGCGCCGGCCGCCAAATAAAGGACTGAGCGAACGCCATGTCCAGATTCTTCATCAATCACCCGGTCTTCGCCTGGGTCATCGCGATCCTGATCACGCTGGGCGGCGTGCTCGCGATCTTCAATCTCGGCGTCGAGTCCTATCCCAACATCGCGCCGCCGCAGGTGGGCATCTCGGCCAGCTACCCGGGCGCCAGCGCCGAGACCGCCGAAGGCGCGGTCACCCAGGTGATCGAGCAGCAGCTGACCGGTATCGACAACCTCGATTACTTCAGCTCCTCGTCCAGCGCCTCGGGCGGCTCCTCGATCACCCTGACCTTCGCGCCGGGCACCGATCCCGACATCGCCCAGGTCCAGGTGCAGAACAAGGTCGCCCTGGCGACGCCGCGACTGCCGGAGGAAGTGACCCGGCAGGGCGTGGTGGTGGCCAAGTCGAACTCGAACTTCCTGATGGTGGTCGCGCTGCGCTCGGAAAATCCGGGCGTGGACACCAACGCGCTCAGCGACATGATCGGCTCGCGCGTGCTCGACCAGATCGCGCGCGTGCCCGGCGTGGGCAGCACCCAGCAGTTCGGCAGCGAATACGCCATGAACATCTGGCTCAACCCCGAGCAGCTGCAGGGTTACGGCCTCTCGGCCACCCAGGTGCTGAACTCGGTGCGCGGCCAGAACGTGCAGTTCGCCGCCGGTTCGATCGGCGCCGAGCCCTCGCCGAAGGAACAGGCCTACACCGCCACGGTCTCGGCCGAAGGCCGTTTCAGCACGCCCGAGGAATTCGGCAACATCATCCTGCGCGCCAACGCCGACGGCACCACGGTGCGCCTGAAGGACGTCGCGCGGATCAAGATCGGTGCGCAGTCCTACGGCTTCGAGGCGCGCTGGAACGGCGCCCCGACCGGCGCCTTCGCCGTGCTGCTCAGCCCCGGCGCCAACGCCCTGGGCGTGGCCGAGGCGGTGCGCAAGCGCATGGACGAGCTGCAGACCAGTTTCCCGCAGGGCGTGAAGTGGTTCTCGCCCTACGACACCTCGACCTTCGTGCGGATCTCGGTGGAGGAGGTCGTCAAGACCCTGCTCGAGGCGATCGCGCTGGTGTTCCTGGTGATGCTGATCTTCCTGCAGAACTTCCGCGCCACCCTGATCCCGACCCTGGTGATCCCGATCGCCTTGATGGGCACCTTCCTGGGCATGTACATCCTCGGGTTCACCATCAACCAGCTCAGCCTGTTCGGCATGGTGCTGGCGATCGGCATCGTGGTCGACGACGCGATCGTGGTGATCGAGAACGTCGAACGCATCATGACCGAGGAGGGGCTCAACGCCCGCCAGGCCACGATCAAGGCGATGAGCCAGATCAGCGGCGCGGTCATCGCGATCACGGTGGTGCTGGCGGCGGTGTTCATCCCCAGCGCCTTCCAGGGCGGTTCGGCCGGCGAGATCTACAAGCAGTTCGCCATCACCATCGCCATGGCGATGGGCTTCTCCGCGTTCCTCGCCCTGGGCTTCACCCCGGCGCTGTGCGCGACCATGCTCAAGCCCACCGAACATCACAAATCGAACTTCGTGTTCCGCGGCTTCAACACGGTCTACAACAAGGTCGCCAATACCTACGTCGGTCACATCGGCAGCGCGGTCAAGCACGCGCCGCGCTGGATGGCGGTGTTCGTGGCGCTGGCGGTGCTGTGCGGCTTCCTGTTCACCAAGCTGCCGGGCAGCTTCCTGCCGGAAGAAGACCAGGGCTACGCGCTGGCACTGGTGCAGTTGCCGCCGGGCGCGACCATGCGCCGCACCCAGGCCGTGTTCGACGACATGCGCAAGGCCCTGGAGAAGCAGGAAGGCTACGACGGCATGATGGAAGTGGCCGGCTTCAGCTTCGTCGGCCAGGGCGAGAACATGGGCATGGCCTTCATCCGCCTGAAGCCCTGGGACGAGCGCAAGGTCGACGCAAGCACCTTCATCCAGACCACCTACGGCACCCTGAGCGGCATCCGCGACGCCCAGATCTTCGTGATCAACCTGCCCACCGTCAGCGGCCTGGGTTCGTTCGGCGGTTTCGACATGTACCTGCAGGACCGCGGCGGCAAGGGCCGCGAGGCGCTGACCGAGGCCCGCAACATCCTGCTCGGCAACGCCGGCAAGAACCAGGCGCTGGTCGGCGTGCGTCCGAACACGCAGGAAGATTCGCCGCAGCTCAAGCTCGACGTCGATCGCGTGCAGGCGCAGGCGATGGGCCTGTCGGTGAACGACATCTACAGCTCGATCCAGCTGATGCTGGCGCCGGTGTACGTCAACGACTTCGTCGACAACGGCCGCATCAAGCGCGTGACCATGCAGGCCGATGCGCAGTACCGCACCGGTCCGGAAGCCTTGGCCCGGTTCTACACGCCCAACCCGTCGGCGGCGACCAACGTCGACGGCAGCGCGGCCGACAGCACCACCAACGCGATGATCCCGCTGACCAACGTGGTCCACAGCAAGTGGATCATGGCCTCGCCGTCGCTGACCCGTTACAACGGTTATTCGGCGGTCGAGATCGTGGGTTCGCAGGCGCCGGGGCACAGTTCGGGCGAGGCCATGAACGCGATGCAGGCGATCGTCGACAACGATCTGCCGGAGGGCTTCGGTTACGACTGGACCGGTCAGTCCTATCAGGAAATCCTGTCGGGCAATCAGGCGCCGATGTTGATGGCGCTGTCGATCCTGGTGGTGTTCCTCTGCTTGGCGGCGTTGTACGAGAGCTGGTCGGTGCCGGTGGCGGTGTTGCTGGTGGTGCCGCTGGGCGTGCTCGGTGCGGTGGTGTTCTCGTTGCTGCGCGGTCTGCCCAACGACATCTACTTCAAGATCGGTCTGATCACGGTGATCGGCCTGGCGGCGAAGAACGCGATCCTGATCGTGGAGTTCGCGATCGAGCAGCGTCAGGCCGGAAAGACGCTGCGCGAGGCGACCATCGAGGCCTGCAAGCTGCGTTTCCGCCCGATCCTGATGACGTCCTTCGCTTTCATCATGGGTGTGATCCCGCTGGCGATTTCGTCGGGCGCGGGCGCGAACTCGCGTCACGCGATCGGCACGGGCGTGATCGGCGGCATGATGTTCGCGACCTTCCTGGGCGTGCTGTTGATTCCGGTGTTCTATGTGGTCGTTCGCCGGATTCTTGGCGACAAGCTGGACGAGGCGCCGAAGATCGTGCGTCACGACGATGAGCCGCCGGCGGCCAAGCCCGCGGGCTGATCCGGATCCGCTGTTACCGAAGAGCCCGCCGAACGGCGGGCTTTTCTTTGGGGCGCGCTGCTCTGATCAAACGCTCCCGCCTGCTATGCATATTTTGACTTGTCATCCTCGCGAAGGCGGGGAGCCGCCGTCTTTAGCACTCGCTCGCACGCGCACGCGAGTTTGGCCTTTCGCTCTTAGCTCCCTCCTTTGAAAAAGGAGGGTTGGGGAGGATTTGCTTTTGCTGTTGCTTCGTCGGCTCGGTCCGAAGGTCAAAGGCTTCCGCCTGCTGCGCATGCGGGTCACTTTCTCTTGCTAGCCCAAGAGAAAGTAACCAAAGAGAAGGGCTAGCGGGACCAAACCTCCCCTGCGGGTTCGGTGGTTGCGCCGGGATTTTTCGATAGGACATCCTTGCCCTATCGAAAAACGGCGCGCGTCCTGCGCGCCGCCCTTCGGGTCTACGGTTGTCTGTGTGAGTGCGGTGCTTTTGGACTTCAATGCCGCGGCAACGGCAACGGCAACGGCAACGGCAACGGCAACCGCAACCACGTTATCCCTTTGCTTTCATCCCCGCGAAGGCGGGGATCCGGTGGCTTAAGAGCGCTGCTGGAGCGCTGACGCCGTGGGTCTCGGTCATCGCGTGCGATGAGCCGAAAGCGAACCGCAGCGTCGCGTCTTCGATGCCTTGGATCGCTACTGCTAAACCCGATCCCTAAACCGCGCCCAACAAAAAACCCGGTAGCTGGCGCTACCGGGTTTCGTGTCCGTCGGGGGTACGACGAGGAGAGAGACGTTGCGAATTACTTGGCGGCGACCTTGGTCGCGGCCTTGGCGGCCTTTTCGACGTTGGCCTGGGTGGTCTTGGCGGCCGACTCGATCTGCGACTTGGCCAGCTCGCCGATGGCTTCGTTGGCCTTCAGGGTGCGGCCGAAGACTTCCTGGCCGGTGCTGACGGCGCGCTCGACGTTCTCGCGGGCGACCTGCGCGGCCTTCGGCCACAGGGTCTTGAGGCTGTCGAAGTCGCGGGCTTCGGCGGCTTCGCCGAAGAAAGCGAAGGTGGCGTTGACGCGGTCTTCGATCGCGGCCAGCTGCAGGCCGAACACGGCCTCGGCGTTGTCGAGGGTCAGACGGTTGACCTGAGCGGCCGTGTCAGCGAACTGACGCGTCGCGGCGGCGAACTGCTCGTTGAACTGCTGGTACATGGCGTGCTCCTGAGATTTGGATGGTCCGGGCCGGGGGAATGCCCGGATTGTGCGGTGCAGCATAATCCGGGTTTTGTTGCGTTGCAACATCGAACTGACGAGCGGTTGCGGACCGTTCATGCGGTCTTTGCAATCAAAGGCTTACATCGCCGAAGGCGGTCCGGCGCGGCCCAGAATCGGCCGCCGCGATGACCGGGCGATGACGAAACGGCGGCAGGCGCCGCCGTCCGGACGGGCTCAGCCGCGGTAGCGGCAGCCGGAGGTGCAGGTCTCGTGGACCACGATCTCGCTCAGCAGCGGCAGCGCCGGCTTCAGGCGCTCCCAGATCCAGACCGCCAGGCGTTCGCTGGTCGGGTTGTCCAGGCCGGGGATGTCGTTGAGATAGTGGTGGTCGAGCTGGTCGTACAGCGGCTGGAACGCCTTTTTGACGTCGCCGAAGTCCATCACCCAGCCGCTGTGCTCGCCGAGCTCGCCTTCCAGGTGCACCTCGACCCGGAACGAATGCCCGTGCAGGCGCGCGCACTTATGGCCTTCCGGCACATTCGGCAGCCGATGCGCGGCTTCCAGGGTAAAGACCTTGTAGATGTTCATGGCGTCATTGTGCGGCAAGCCGTCGCGGTCGGCGATCCAGCCTTTGGCGAGGGCGTGGGAGGGCGGCGGATACGAAAAAGCCCGCCGGCGGCGGGCTTGAACTGCGGCGCCAGGCGCCTGAAACGATGGTGGCTATGGGTGGACTCGAACCACCGACCCCAGCATTATGAGTGCTGTGCTCTAACCGGCTGAGCTACATAGCCACGGGGAACCGCGAATTATTCATGCCGGGGCGGGTGCCGTCAATCGTCCCGGGCCGGCTTGTCGTCGGGCGGGGGCCGTGGCAGAGTCGGTCGCAGTGAATTTGGAGTCCGCATCGTGATCGATCCGGACGGCTACAGGCCTAATGTCGGCATCGTGCTGATGCACCCGGACGGCCGCCTGTTCTGGGCCCGACGCGTGCATCGCGACGGCTGGCAGTTCCCGCAAGGCGGGATGAACACCGACGAGACGCCGCTCGAGGCGATGTACCGCGAGCTGCGCGAAGAGACCGGCCTGCTGCCGCAGCACGTCGAAGTGCTGGGCGCGACCCCGGGCTGGCTGCGCTATCGCCTGCCGCAGCGCGCGATCCGGCGCAACGACCGCCTGGTCTGCATCGGCCAGAAACAGGTCTGGTTCCTGCTGCGCCTGACCGGCCAGGAGTCCGACCTGCGCCTGGACCTGACCGACAAGCCCGAGTTCGACCACTGGCGCTGGGTGGACTTCTGGTACCCG
This sequence comes from Lysobacter sp. cf310, assembly GCF_900114355.1. Lineage (GTDB taxonomy): Bacteria > Pseudomonadota > Gammaproteobacteria > Xanthomonadales > Xanthomonadaceae > Lysobacter. The sequence continues at coordinate 77,345 of NZ_FOSS01000007.1, read as the reverse complement.
GTCGAGCACGTGGTGGTGTTCAAGCGCGGGGTCTATTCCAGCGCCTTGCGCCATCTGGCCCCGTTCGCGCGCAGCATCGCCGGCGCCCAGGCGGTGCCGGCGCCCGGCCCGGACCCGCGCCCGCAGCTAGACCCGCGTGCGGGCGGACCGGGACGCAACCGCCAGCGGCCGCGCGCCCGGCAACCCGGGATGAACGCCCGTGGCGGCCAGGACCCGTCGTCGAATTGACAATCATTCTCATTCCTGGCGAAATGGACCTGCAGCCGATCCGGCTGCCTGCCCGCCCAACACCACCGTGTACGTCTGCATCTGCAACGGAGTCACCGAACGCGACATCCTCCAGGCCGCCGAGGCCGGTTGCCGCAGCGTGCCCGAATTGACCATGCGTACCGGCGCCGGCGCCAATTGCGGCAGCTGCCTGGACATGGCTTCCGAATTGCTCGAGCGCGCCCGCGCGCTGCGCGATCTGCCGCTGCCGGTATTGCAGCAGGCCGCCTGATCGTCTCCCGCGAGCGCGCCGCGCGTTCGCGAACCCCCGATGTTTTGCGCCCTTAGGCGTACGCGAAATGCACTCGATTCGCGTTCCGTCACGCTGCGCGCGAAAGGGCTAGAGTGCCGCCATTGCAAAGTCGGAGCACGGCCATGAAGGGCGACGCCAAGGTCATCGAATTTCTCAACAAGGCGCTCTATAACGAGCTGACCGCGATCAACCAGTACTTCCTGCACGCCAAGATGCTGAAGAACTGGGGCCTGAAGGAACTGGCCGATCACGAGTACCACGAGTCGATCGACGAGATGAAGCATGCCGACAAATTGTCGGAGCGCATCCTGTTCCTCGACGGCCTGCCGAACTTCCAGGCCCTGGGCAAGCTGCGCATCGGCGAGAATCCGCGCGAGCTGCTCAACTGCGATCTCGCGTTGGAACTGGAAGCGCTGCCGGTGCTGCGCGACGGCATCAAGCACGCCGAAGCCGTCGGCGACTACGTCAGCCGCCAGCTGTTCGCCGACATCCTCGACTCCGAGGAAGAACACATCGACTGGATCGAGACCCAGCTCGCGCTGATCGATCGCCTGGGCGAGCAGAACTACCTGCTGACCAAGATCGAAGAGTAAGCCGCCGCGCCTCGCGCGCGGCCACAAGATCCAGCCAGCCATCGAAGCGCGTTACGCGCCTAGTCGCCAGCCAGACATCGAAGCCACCGGTACGCCGGTGGCTTTTTTTATTGCGCGACCGGGGCGACCTTGGGCGCGCGCCGGAAGATCAGGCGCCAGACCCACCACAGCAGCAGGGCGACGACCAGGCTGATCAGGGCGACCAGCGACAGCGCGATCCACGGGTGGGCGAACACCAGGGCCAGGGTGCCGACCACGGCCAGGTCTTCGCCGACCGAGGCGGTCCAGTTGGTCACCGGCTCGGGCGAGGTGTTGAGCAGCACGCGCGAGCCGGCCTTGAGCAGGTGGCTGCTCAGGGCCACGCCGGCGCCGGTGGCTAGGGCGCCGGCGCCGAGCTGGCCGTCCGGGGACAGGGTGGCGGCGGCCAGGAAGGCGCCGACCGGCACCCGCAGCAGGGTGTGCAGCAGGTCCCAGCCCGAGTCCACGCCGGGAATCTTGTCGGCGAAGAATTCGGTGGCGGCGAGCACGCCGGAGACGCCGATTACCCACGGCGACTGGGTCGCCTGCAGGGCCTGCGGCAGGTCCAGCCAGCCCAGGGCACCGGCGATGCCGACCCCGAATACGGTCATGTAGACCCGGACCCCGGCCAGCCAGGCAAGAACTACCCCAATTGCGAACAGGTGCGCATCGGACACGGCGGCAACCCCGCTAGACTTGTCGGCCGAGTATAGAACCACCCGGCGGCCCCCGCCGCTCCGTCGCATGGCCAAGGCACCACCGCCCCGTTTCGTCATCGTCCAGCAGCAACCCGACCGGCGGCCGTTGATCGCGGCCGTGGTGGCGGTGATTTGGCTGGCGTCGCTGGCCGGCGCCTGGGCCTGGGCGACCTGGCGCGCGGCACCGCAACTGCCCAAGGTCAGCGCCGAGCTCGACGCCGTGCGCGCGACCCTGCGCGAGCGCCAGGCCCGTCTGGACCAGCTGGAGCAGCGCGAGGCCACCTTGCAGCGCTCCGATCAGATCAGCCGGGTCGCCAACAAGCAGATCCAGGGCGCGCTGGCTGATCGCGAGGAAGAGATCGCCGATCTGCGCGCCGACGTCGCCTTCTACGAGCGCCTGGTCGGTTCCACCGGCAAGCCGCAGGGCTTGAACGTGCACTCGACCCAGTTCTCGCCCGAGGCCGGCGGCACTTGGCGTTATCTGATCGTCCTGACCCAGAACCTCAACCGCGGCGCGGTCAGCGCCGGCCGGCTGGAGTTCGCGGTCGAGGGCGTGCGCAACGGCAAGCTGACCACGGTCGGCTGGGCCGAGCTGCATCAACGCCCGGCGGCGCCGGCGCAGGACTATTCTTTCCGCTACTTCCAGCAGCTCGACGGCAGCGTGATGCTGCCGGCCGGCTTCACTCCGCAGCGCGTACGCGTGTCGCTGCGAGGCGACGACGCCTCGGTGGAGCAGGCGTTCGACTGGCGCAGCGGCGCTACCGTCACCGGGGAAACCTAAGCATGTTCAAGAACAAACCCACCCAGCTCGCGGCCGGCCAGGTCGACACCATGATCGGCCCGCAGGTGGTGATGCGCGGCGATCTGCAGTTCAGCGGCGGCCTGTACATCGAGGGCCGCATCGTCGGCAAGATCGTGGCCGAACCGGGCCAGCCGGCGGTGCTGACCCTGGCCGAGAACGGCAGCATCGAGGGCGAGGTGCATGCGCCGGTGGTGATCATCAACGGCGAGCTCACCGGCGACGTCTACGCCGCCGAGCGCGTCGAGCTGGCGGCCAAGGCGCGCGTGCTGGGCAACGTCCACTACAAGGTGGTCGAGATGATCGCCGGTTCGATGCTGACCGGCCGCCTGATCCATTCCGACACCGCCGGTGCCCCGCGCGCGGGCGCTGAAGCCCCGGTGACCGCGCACGCCCTGGTCGACTGACGGGAGATTGCGCCGGCCCGCGCCGCGCCCTATTAATGGGGCATGGCCGAATCCGAACCGCGCAGTCCCCAGAACGCGCCCAGGCACTGGCGCTACGCCGCCGGCGTGGCCATGGCCGGCGTGCTCGCGTTCGGCGGCTGGGGCCTGTGGCGGGCCTGGTCGCCCGCTCCGCCGCCGGCTCCGGCCGGCCCCGAAGCGGCCCGCGACGCGCGCGCCCAGCACGCCGAACTCGAGCAGCTGCGCCAGCGCGTGACCACGCTCAGCCGCTCCGACCAGATCAGCCGCGAGGCCAACCGCGACCTCCAGGGCACGCTGTCCGAGCGCGACGAGGAAATCGCCGGCCTGCGCGCCGACGTCGCCTTCTACGAACGCCTGGTCGGTTCCACCGCGCAACGCCGCGGCCTGGCCGTGCACGCGCTGCGGGTGCAGGCCCAGAACGGCGGGGCCTGGCATTTCACCAGCACCCTGACCCAGAACCTCAACCGCGGCGCGGTCAGCGCCGGCCGCCTGACGGTGGCCCTGGAAGGCAGCCGCGGCGGCAAGCTGCAGAAGCTGGCCTGGGACGATCTGCGCCAGCAGCCCAATGCGCCGGGCCTGGCCTATTCGTTCAAGTACTTCCAGCAGATCGAAGGCGACCTGTTCCTGCCCGCGGGCGTGACCCCGGTGCGGGTGATCGTGCGCCTGACCCCGCAGAGCGGCGCGGCGGTGGAGCAGTCCTTCACCTGGGCCGAGGCGACGCGCGAGGGGAGCGGGGCGACGGCGGCGGAGTAGGGGCGGCTACGCGTTTTTTGCGAAATCCCCTCGGACCTCGACGCGGTTGCTCGTCATTCCCGGCCCCGCGGGAATCACCAGCAACAGCGTAGCGCCGTGCGTTCATAGCGGCCCGACTGTCGCTGCATCGCCCCCCGGAGACCCGGCCAACGTCACTGGATGCCCGCTTTCGTGGGCGTGACGGTTTGGAAGGGCGACCGCGGCCGGTGTCGTAAGGCCTCAATCGAAGCCCGCAACGCCGCTACACCCCACCCATCAACCGCAGCGTTCGATCCGCGAGCTTGAATGCGGGCCCTTCGCGCCCCATCCTGACGGGATGGAAACGATCACTGCCCTGCCCACGGCGCCGGACTACCAGTCGCTGGAGCGCCCGCTGGATTTCACCGCCTCGGCGGCGACCAAAGTCCGCGAGTTGATCGCGGAAGAAGGCAATGCCGCGCTCAAGCTGCGCGTCTATATCCAGGGTGGCGGCTGCTCGGGCTTCCAGTACGGCTTCGAGTTCGACGAGCAGCAGGGCGAGGACGACCTCGCCGTGCAGACCGACGGCGTGACCCTGCTGGTGGATCCGTTGAGCCTGCAATACCTGATGGGCGCGGTGGTCGACTACACCGAAAGCCTGCACGGTGCGCAGTTCGTGATCCGCAATCCGAACGCCAAGACCACCTGCGGCTGCGGTTCTTCGTTCGCGGTGTGAGCGATACCGCCGACCAACCCGAGCGCGCGCCCTACGCCTTCGTCGAAGCCGGCAGCGATGCCGCCGTGCGCGCGGCCCTGGACCGCGCCGATCATCTGCGCGACCAGCCCGAGGCGCTGACCGCGCTGTGGCCGCAGGCGCGCGTGATCCTGCTGGACGAATCCGGCCAGGCTCTGGCCGACGACGAAGGCCGCTTGCTCGCGCCCAGTGGCGCCGAACTCAGCGCCGGTCCGGGCGGGGTCGGCGCGGCCGTGTTCCTGGGCCTGGCGCCCGACGGCGGCGGCTGGTTCGCGCTTGAGTCGGCGCTGGCCGCGTTCGAGGCGCCGCGTCGGGTCGATCTGCGCGGCGCCGCCGCGCATTGGCCGGCGCTGCACGCCAGCGTGTTCGCGCAGGCGCGCGCGCTGCAGCATTGGCGCACGCGCAACCGCCACTGCGGCGTCTGCGGCGGCGAAGTCGGGTTCTCGCGCGGCGGCTGGCAAGGCCGCTGCACGCAATGCGGCGCCGAGCACTATCCGCGTACCGATCCGGCGGTGATCGTCGCCGTCAGCGACGGCGAGCGCCTGCTGCTGGGGCGCCAGACCGGCTGGCCGGCGCGCCGTTACTCGGTGCTGGCCGGCTTCGTCGAGCCCGGCGAATCGCTGGAGCAGACGGTCGCGCGCGAAGTGTTCGAAGAGGCCGGCGTGCGCGTGCTGCGCTGCAGCTACCAAGGCTCGCAGCCCTGGCCGTTCCCGGGCGCGCTGATGCTGGGCTTCTTCGCCGAGGCCGGCCCGGACGAGCCGCAGGTCGGCGACGAATTGGAAGAAGCGCGCTGGTTCAGCACGCAGGAAGTCCGCGAGGCCCAGGCCCGCGGCGAGCGCCCGCCGCGCGAAGGCGACGAGGGCCCGCTGCTCTCGCCCAGCATTTCGATCTCGCGCTGGCTGATCGATCGGTGGCTGGCGGCCGCCGAGGCACGTGCGGCGCGTTGAGCCACGGTAGAATCGGGGCCATGGCCGGTTCGGCCATGACGGCGGCAAGCGCCAGGCGCGCCGCCCACGCATTCAACCGATACGCAACGCCGGGAGCCGGGTCGCAATGTCAGAAACGCTGATCGCCGCCGTCGTCGCGCTCGTGCTCGGCCACCTCGCGCAGTCGCTGGCGGCCTCGGTGCGGCATTACGGCTGGTACGCGGACTGGCTGCGCTGGCTGGGCACGCGTTTCCCCGAGGACAGCATCTGGCGCGGCCGCTGGGGCATCGCGCTGGCGCTGCTGCCGCCGCTGCTTGCGGTGGGCCTGTTCCAGCTTGCGCTGGACGAACCGCTGTACGGGCTGGCCGGGCTGGTGTTCGGGATCGCCGTGCTGTTCTACGTGTGGGGCCCGCGCGATCTGGATCTGGACGTGGACGCGATCGTCGCCGCGCCGGACGCGGCCTCGCGCCGCGAAGCCGCGTCGCGGCTGTGGCCGGCGGGCGCGACGCCCTCGCTGGACGGCGGCTCGCTGGTCGAGGCGGTGTTCCGCAATGCGCTGCGGCGCTGGTTCGGCGTGCTGTTCTGGTTCCTGGTGCTGGGCGCGTTCGGCGCGGTGCTGTACCGGCTGACCGAATTGGCGGCCGAGGGCGAAGGTGCGCAGGAGCTGCCCGGCGAAACCGCCGCGGGCGCGCGCACGCTGTTGGCGATCCTGGAGTGGCCGGTGGCGCAGCTGCTGACCCTGGCGATGGCCCTGGTCGGCAATTTCGACACCGTGCTGGGCGCCTGGCGCGAATCCGGCGGCGCCGCGCTGAGCCTGGACAACCGCTTCCTGGGCGCGGTCGCGCGCGCGAGCGTGAAGATCGAGCTGGCCGAAGAGGCCGCCGACTATGCCGAAGACAACGGCGGCGCGAACCTGGTCAGCGCGGAGCTGCCCGAATTGCGCGATGCCATGAGCCTGGTCTGGCGCAGCCTGCTGGTGTGGCTGGCGGTGCTGGCGCTGTTCGTGATCGCCGGCTTCGTCAGCTGATCGCCCGACGGGCGGCCGTCACGCGAGCGTCGGCTCACTGCCCGAGCGCGGCGCCGAGCACGGCGAGTCCGCCGAACAACACGAACCACAGCACGATCGCGACCGGCAGCGCGACCACCGACGCGATCGCCCAATTGACCGCGCTGCGCGAGGCCGCGCGCGCGCCGGCGATGTCGCCCGCGGCGCGTTTGCCGTCGACCTGCGCGGCATACACGATCGAGACCACGCCCAGCGGCAGGCAGCAGAACAGGGTGGACAGGATCGCCCAGACCAGGTGATTGGGGACGTACTCGCCGTGAGGTGCGTTCATGCGGTTCTTCTGTAGATGAGGCGGTGCGCCGCGTTCGCGGCGCCGAGACGGATGATGCGGCTCAGCCCGGAGCGAGCCAGCTGAAGGGCCACCAGGGCAGATTGCGCGCGATCCAGTAGCCGAAGATCAGCGTGAGCCAGAATTTTCCGCTGAGCATCAGATCGATCGCGCGCTTGGGCAGGGGCAGGCGATAGCCCATGCCGTGCGCGATCAGCAACGGCATCGCCGGGATCACCACGAACAGCAGCGGATTCATCGCCAGCGCCTGGCCCAGGTCGCCGTGGACCAGGCCGTGCATGGCGCGGGTGCTGCCGCAGCCCGGGCAGTACAGCCCGGTGAAATGGAAGAACAGACAGCCCGGTAGCGGGCTGTCGGGCGCGTTCGGATCGAAGCGCCGCAACAGCCAGACGCCGGCCCCGGCCGCCGCGAGCGCGGCGGCCGCAGCCGTCGCGTGCCACAGTCGGGGCTGGCGCAACGCGGTCATATCAACGCGCGTTCTGCATCTGCTGCATCATTTCCATGTACTGAGCGGTGCCGCCCATCATGAAGCTGGCGATGTTGAGCAGCAGGCCGACGACGACCAGCGCGGTCGCGACCCAGCACCAGATCTTGGCGTTCTCGGAGGCCTTGCGCGCGCCTTCCAGATCGCCCGCGTTGGACTTGCTGTTGACCTGCGAGCCGTAAACGATGCCGACGATGCCCGGCGCGCAGCCGATGAAGCAGCACAGGCAGAAGCCGAGCACGGTCATGCTGATCGACCAGGCCAGGTAGTTTTGAATCGGCTGCGCAGGCGCGGCCTGAGGCGGCTCGTACATGGGTGTCCCCTATCCTTGTTGTGTTTGTGATCGCCGGCACGCGCCGGCGCCCCCTTGCCCATCCTAGCAGCGGGCTGCGACGGCTGTCAGTCCTGAATGGGCTTTCGCGGCCGTTCCGCCATCCAGGCCGGCGGCCTCACGCGGCGTCGCCGCGCAACGCGCGCACCTGCGCTTCCAGGCTTTCGGCGCTGGCCGCGGCGCCGTCCACCGGCGCGGCGGCGACCACCTCGACCTGGGCGCGGAAACGCCGCGGCACGCGCATGCGCGCCATGCGCGAGTCGCGATGGCTCCACATGCTGGTCCACATGCCGCGCAGCGCCATCGGGATCACCGGCACCGGCTGCTTTTCCAGGATGTGCTCGACGCCGGACTTGAACTTGGCGATCTCGCCGTCCTTGGTCAGGGCGCCCTCGGGGAAGATGCCGACGATCTGGCCGTCGGCGAGCGCGGCCTCGATCTCCTCGAACGCGCGCCGCATGATCTCCGGGTTCTCGCGCGCGCCGGCGATCGGAATCGCCTTGGCGGTGCGGAAGATCCAGCTCATCACCGGAATGTTGAAGATCTTGTAGTACATGACGAAACGCACCGGGCGCGGAATGCTGGCGCTCAGGATCAGGGCGTCCATGTAGCTGACGTGGTTGCACACCACCAGCGCCGCGCCCTCGTCGGGGATCCGCTCGACGCCCTGCACGCGCAGCCGGTAGAGCGCGCGCACGAGCACCCAGCTCATGAAGCGCATCAGGAACTCGGGCACCAGGGTGAAGATCCAGATCGCGACCAGGGCGTTGGCCACGGCCAGGCCCAGGAACACCTGCGGAATGGTCCAGTGCAAGTAGCGCTGTACGACCACGCCCAGCACCGCCGCCGACACGATGAAGGCGGCGTTCTGGATGTTCATGCCGGCGATCACGCGCGACAGCTCGTTCTTGGGCGAGCGGCTCTGGATCAGCGCGAACAGCGGCACCACGAAGAAGCCGGCGAACACGCCGATGCCGACCAGGTCCACCATCACCCGCCAGGCGCCGGGCTGGCCGACGAAGCCGGCCACGTCCAGGCCGGCGACGGTGGCCGCGCCGGTGCGGGCGAAATACAGATCGACCATGAAGGCGGTCATGCCGAACGCGCCCAGCGGCACCAGGCCGATCTCGACCGTGCGCGCCGACAGCCGTTCGCACAGCATCGAGCCCACGCCGGTGCCGATCGAGAACAGCGCCAGCGCGAAGATGTACAGCGTGGGCCCGCCGCCGAGGTTGTCCTCCGCATAGCCCGGCAGCTGCGAGGTCAGCACGGTGCCCACGAACCAGAACCACGACACGCCCAGCACCGCGTTGCGCACCGCCGGCTGGCGCCGGGTCATGCGCATGATCTTCACCGACTCGGGGACGGGGTTCCAATTGATCGCCAGGTCCGGTTCGCCGGCGTCGGCGCGCGGGATCATGCGGCTGACGAGGTTGCCGGTGATCGCCAGCAGCACGATCGCGGTGGCCGCGACCACCGGCCCGTGGGTGCCGGCGAGAGTGAAGATCAGGCCGCCGAAGATCATGCCGGCCAGGATCGAGATCGAGGTGCCCATCTCGACCAGGCCGTTGCCGCCGGTGAGCTCCTCGGGCTTGAGCACCGAGGGCAGGATCGAATACTTGACCGGCCCGAACAGGGTCGATTGCAGGCCGGTGCCGAACAGCGCGACCAGCAGCACCGGCAGGCTCTGGGTCAGGAAGCCGACCGCGGCCAGCGACATGATCGCGATTTCCATCGCGGTCGTGATCCGGATCAGCTTGTGCTTCTCCAGCTTCTCGGCGATCTGGCCGGCGGTGGCCGAGAACAGGAAGTAGGGCAGGATGAACAGCGCCGGCGCCAGGTTGGTGTAGAGGGTGCGCTGCTCGTCGCTGACCCCCAGATAGAACAGCAGGCCGATGATGGCCTGGCGATAGACGTTGTCGTTGAACGCACCGAATGCCTGGGTCAGGAAGAACGGCAGGAAACGTCGCTGCTTGAGCAGCTCGAGCTGGTTGTGCGCCATGCGGCCTGCGGGTCCGGTCAGGTCCGCACGTCGATGTGCGGCTCGCGCGAAGGATTCGCCGGTGGAGCCTAGCAAACCGCCCTGACGGGGTGTAGCGGCTCGCGCGGGGTAGCGGAAAACTAGCCCGGCGATGCAGCCAGGCTAACCCCGGATCAGGACGGCTTCGCTTGGAGGCCTGCGGGTCGTGCCCACGCCGGTGCGGCGCCAGCCGTTAACCTAGCGCCCGACAGCGGGTTGCCGGCGACGGCGACGGACGCATCACCAAGCGAGGCTAGGGGCGCCGGCACGATGATCGAATTGAACGACTTGTTGGCCAAGGCCGATCTCGACCCGAGCCGGGTGCTGGTGATGCGTCATCGCCCCACGGAAAGGGCCCTGCGCGAAGCGCTGCCGACCATGGCGGCCGAACGGCACCCTGTCTACAACGCCTACCAGTGCCAGCACAGCGCCCGAACCGAGAATGCGCTGTCGAAGGCCAGCCATCTGGCCTCGTTCATCGGGCATGAGGCGGGCAAAGCCATGTTCGTGGGCGTGTACGAAGTCGCGGGCTGGACGCGCATCGACCGCGCGCAGTACGAGCGGATACCGGAGATGGAAACCCTGGCTTCGCTGGGTTGCCGCGGCCCGACCTGGGAGCGTTCGCCCATGTGGTTCGACCTGCGCGTGCTGCCGCTGCTGGCCGAGTTCAAAGGGCGGCTCGTGGTGGAGTGGCCGGGCATCGAGCGCGCGTGGTGGCGCTGGGCCGAGCGCAACCGGTTTCTCGTTCGGACCATACACGAGGAGAGCCGGTTGGTCAGGGCGATGCCGGCATGGAACGATCTGGTCCTGGATTGGAGCGAGATCAACCTGCTGCCCGAGAGCTGGCGACGCGCCTTGTCGCAATGGCGCGGCGTGTACTACATCTTCGATACCGTTCGGAAGCTCGGATACGTGGGGTCGGCCAGCGGCGACGAGAACCTGCTGGGTCGCTGGCAGAACTACGCCGCCAGCGGTCACGGCGGCAATCGCCTGCTTAGACAATGCGAGCCCAACCACTTCGTCTTCAGCATCCTGGAGCGGGTGTCGCCGGACATGGACGCCGCGGAAGTAGTCGCCGTCGAAAGCCAGTGGAAGCGACGGTTGCATACGCGCGCGCCGTTCGGACTCAACGACAACTAAGCGCAGTCCCGGCCTGCGCCGTCGCTGGCGGGGCCGGGGGAAGCTGTGAAGACCGCGTGTGCAAGGCGCGATCCGTTTCGCGTCCAGCCAGCTTGGTCTGGCTAACCTGGGGCCCAGCTTGTGCAGAGGAGGTCGCCATGTCCGCCGATACCAAGACGCCGCTGGATCACGTGAATTCGGCGTTGAACCAGCTCAAGGAAATGCGCCATTACTCCAAGAACTATGTGGAGCAGTTGACCGCGCAGTGGCTGCTGTTCGACGGCGAGCTGTCGAAGCTGAAGCTGGCCGCGCATATCGAGGATCTGATGGTGCGTCAGGGCGAGTTGTACGAGGCCCTGGAAAAGGAGATCGCGGAGTTGGAGGAGGTGGCGGCGTCCTTGCAGCCTGCGCCTGAGGAGGCGGCTGGGGCGGCGCACTAGTTGCGGTGGTCGCGCCGGTGCTCGTGTTGGCGCGATCGCGGCTTACGCCGCTCCCACAGAGAGCCTAAAGAAAACGGCCGGGAGCGCCAGGCTCCCGGCCGTTTTTCTGGGTGCGGCGATGTCGGCTCAGGACTGCGTGGCGCGCTCGCGCTCGATCGCGCGCCAGCCGATGTCGTGGCGGTGGAACTCGCCGTGCCAGGAGATGCCGGCCACCGCTTCGTAGGCGCGGTGCTGGGCCTCGGCCACGCTGGCGCCCAGGGCGCACACGCACAGCACGCGGCCGCCCGCGGTCACGACCTGGCCGTCGACCAGCTTGGTGCCGGCGTGGAAGACCTTGCTGTCCTCGGGCATGGGCACGTCCCAGGCGCTGATCGGATCGCCGATGCGCGGCGTCTCCGGATAATGCTCGGCGGCCATCACCACGCCCAGCGAGGGGCGCGGATCCCACTGGGCTTCGGTCTCGCGCAGGCGGCCGTCGATCGCGGCTTCGACCAGGTCCAGCAGATCCGACTGCAGGCGCAACATCACCGGCTGGGTTTCCGGGTCGCCGAAGCGCACGTTGAACTCGATGACCTTGGGCGCGCCGGTCTTGTCGATCATCAGGCCGGCGTAGAGGAAGCCGGTGAAGGGGATGCCGTCGGCGATCATGCCGCGCACGGTCGGCTCGACCACTTCGCGCATCACCCGCGCATGTACCTCGGGGGTGACCACGGGCGCCGGCGAGTAGGCGCCCATGCCGCCGGTGTTGGGGCCGGTGTCGCCGTCGTGCACGCGCTTGTGGTCCTGCGAGGTGGCCATCGGCAGGGCGGTGCGGCCGTCGACCATGGAGATGAAGCTGGCTTCCTCGCCGTCGAGGAATTCCTCGATCACCACGCGCGCGCCGGCGGCGCCGAAGGCGTAGTCGGCCAGCATGTCAGTGATCGCGGCCTCGGCCTCGGCCAGGCTCATCGCCACGATCACGCCCTTGCCGGCGGCCAGGCCGTCGGCCTTGATCACGATGGGCGCGCCCTTCTCGCGGACGTACTCCAACGCTTCCTCGACATGAGTGTGCACGGCGTAGTGCGCGGTCGGGATCTTGTGGCGGTGCAGGAAGTCCTTGGCGTAGGCCTTGCTGCCTTCGAGCTGGGCCGCCGCCGCGGTCGGTCCGAAGATGCGCAGGCCGGCGGCGCGGAAGCGATCGACCACGCCCGCGACCAGCGGCGTCTCGGGGCCGACCACAGTCACCGCCACGCCCTCGGCCGCGACCAGGGCCAGCAGGCCGTCGATGTCGGTGGCGGACACCGCGACGTTGCGGCAGCCATTCTCGGTGGCGGTGCCGGCGTTGCCCGGGGCCACCAGCACCTCGCTCACCCGCGAGGATTGCGCCAGCTTCCACGCCAGCGCGTGTTCGCGTCCGCCGGAACCGATAACGAGGACTTTCATGCGAACTCCTGAAGTGGGGCGATGCGAACCGCGAATTTTACGCGAGCCGGCCGGAGCGGGCGATGAGTGCTAGCGCTGCGACCGCGTTCAGGCCAGCTCGAATGCGGGGTGGTAGGCCACCTCGCCGCGTGCCGGCGCGTCGCTCCAGTGCTGGGCCATGAAGTATTCCGGCGGCAGCCCCGGATAGCGCAGGCCCGGATCGGCGGCGAAACCGTAGCGGCCGTAGTAGGCCGGATCGCCCGCGACCACGCAGCCCGCGGCGCGGCGCGCGCGCAGCCGGGTCAGCCCGGTTTCGATCAGGGCGCGGCCGATGCCGCGCCCCTGTTGCGCCGGCGCCACCGCGACCGGGCCCAGGCCGTACCAGTCCGGGCTGCCGTCGCCGATGCCGACCCGCGAGAATGCGATGTGGCCGAGCACCTTGCCGTCGCGCACCGCCACCAGCGACAGGCTCAGCGCATCGGCGGCGCGCAGGGCGTCGACGATGCGGTGCTCGGTCTGCTGGCTGTGCGGATGCCCGAGAAATGCGGCCGCGACCACATCGCGGATCGCGTCGCGGTCGTCGGCGCGCTCGTCGCGGATGACCAGCGCGCCGGTTTCCATGTTCAGTGGCGGAAGTGGCGCACGCCGGTGAACACCATCGCCAGGCCGTGCTCGTCGGCGGCGGCGATCACTTCGCCGTCGCGCATCGAGCCGCCGGGCTGGATCACCGCACGCACGCCGGCGGCGGCGGCGGCGTCGATGCCGTCGCGGAACGGGAAGAAGGCGTCGGAGGCCATCACCGAGCCCGGCACCGCCAGGCCGGCTTCCTCGGCCTTGAGCGCGGCGATCTTGGCCGAGACCACGCGGCTCATCTGGCCGGCGCCGATGCCGATGCTGCGATGGTCGCGCGCATAGACGATGGCGTTGGACTTGACGAACTTGGCCACGCGCCAGGCGAACAGCAGGTCGGACAGTTCGCTGTCGCTGGGCGCGCGCTGCGAGACCACCTTGAGCTCGTCGCGGCCGACCTCGCGGATGTCGCTGGTCTGCATCAGCAGGCCCGAACCGACGCGCTTGACGTCGAAGTTGTTCCTGCCGTCGCCGTGTGGGATGCGCAGCACGCGCACGTTGGCCTTCTTGGCGCAGTAGGCCAGCGCGGCCTCGTCGTAGTCCGGCGCGATCAGCACTTCGACGAACTGGCGGTCGAGGATGGCCTTGGTGGTGGCCGCGTCCAGGCGGGTGTTGAAGGCGATGATGCCGCCGAAGGCCGAGGTCGGGTCGGTGGCGTAGGCCAGCTCGTAGGCGTCGCCGCAGGCCACGCCCTCGGCCACGCCGCAGGGATTGGCGTGCTTGACGATGACGCAGGCCGGGCGCTCGAACTGGCGCACGCATTCCCAGGCCGCGTCGGCGTCGGCGAGGTTGTTGTAGCTCAGCTCCTTGCCCTGCAGCTGGCTGAAGGTGGCCAGCGTGCCCGGCACCGGGTACAGGTCGCGGTAGAACGCGCCCTGCTGGTGCGGATTTTCGCCGTAGCGCAGGTCCATGACCTTGACGAAGTTGCTGTGCTGCTGGGCCGGGAACTGCTGGCTGCGCACGCCGTCGGCGTCCAGCGAGGACAGGTAGTTGGCGATGCAGGCGTCGTACTGGGCGACGCGGTTGAACGCGGCCACCGACAGCGCGAAGCGGGTCTGCGCCGAGAGCGTGCCGGCGTTGGCCTGCAGTTCCTCGATCAGGCCGGCGTACTGGGCCGGATCGGTCGCGACCGCGACGCGGGCGAAGTTCTTGGCCGCCGAGCGCAGCATCGCCGGGCCGCCGATGTCGATGTTCTCGACGATGTCCTCGAACGAGCTGTCGGCCTTGGCCGAGACCTGCTCGAACGGGTACAGGTTCAACACCAGCAGGTCGATCGCGCCGATGCCGTGTTCGGCCATGACCGCATCGTCGATGCCGGCGCGGCCGAGCAGGCCGCCGTGCACCAGCGGGTGCAGGGTCTTGACCCGGCCGTCCATCATTTCCGGGAAACCGGTGACGTCGGAGACGTCGCGCACGGCCAGGCCGGCGTCGCGGATCGCCTTGGCGGTGCCGCCGGTGGACAGCAGTTCGACGCCATGGGCGGACAGGGCACGGGCGAGGTCGAGCAGGCCGCTCTTGTCGGAAACAGAGAGCAGCGCCCGGCGGACGGGCAGGCGATCGGAGGTCATGCGGGGAGTCGGGCAGCGGAAGGGCGCGGGAATTATAGCGGTGCGGCCGCGTCATCCCGGCCCTGCGCGCGCCGAATCCAGCCGGTGCGCCCGCCCGCGGGGCGTCCGGCGCAGCCGAAGGTGGCGCCGCGCTGGCCCCGGGGGTCAGCAATGCGCTACCCCTGCGATCGAGCCGCGGCAGCGCCGTCATCGCGTGCGCCAGCGGCTAAGCTGATGCCCGATCGCCCGCGAGGGCATGGGGACCGGCTCAGGGAATGGCATCGATCTATGCGTTGAAGGGGCGCTTCCAGGCCTTGTTGCGGCCGCTGGTACGCGCGCTGTTTGCGGCCGGCGTGACCGCCAATCAGGTCACCGTGCTGGCCGGGCTGGGCTCGCTGGCGGTCGCGGCCTGGGTGGCCTGGAACGGCGCCGAGCAGCCCTGGGCGTTCGCGGCCCTGCCGCTGTGGATGTTCCTGCGCATGGCCCTGAACGCGATCGACGGCATGCTGGCGCGCGAGCACGGCCAGCAGTCGCGCCTGGGCGCCTACCTCAACGAACTCTGCGACGTGGTCTCCGACAGCGCGCTGTACCTGGCCTTGTTGGCGGTGCCTGGGGTCGCGCCGTGGACCCTGCTGGCATTCGCGGGGCTGGCGGCGCTGACTGAGTTCGCCGGGATCCTCGCTCCGATGGTCGGCGCGCCGCGCCGCTATGACGGCCCCATGGGCAAGAGCGACCGCGCCTTCGTGGTCGGCGCGCTGGGACTGGCGCTGGCCCTGGGCTGGGCCGGCGCGCGCGCGACCGAACTGGTCGCGATCCTGGCCGCATTGTTGTGTGTGTGGACGGTGCTGCGGCGGGTGACCGCCGGCGTGCGCCACGGCGCGGCATCCGCCGACGCCGCAACGCAAGGGAGTCGCGAATGAGGGAACACCAGGAACGCCACTACGCCAGCTTCGACGGCACCGAGCTGTACTACCGTCATTGGCCGGCGCGCGGCGAGGGCCCGCGGCGCGCGGTGGTGCTGCTGCATCGCGGCCACGAACATTCCGGCCGGGTCGCGCACCTGGTCGACGAGCTGGGTCTGGACGATTGCGATTTCTTCGCCTGGGACGCGCGCGGCAACGGCCGCTCGCCGGGCGAGCGCGGCGACGCGCCGGGCTTCGAGGCGCTGGTGCGCGATCTGGACCGCTTCGTCGCCCACATCGGCGACGTCCACGGGATCGCGGTGGAGGACACCGCGTTGATCGCGCAGAGCGTGGGCGCGGTGGTCGCTGCGACCTGGGCCCACGACTACGCGCCGCGCCTGCGCGCGCTGGTGCTGGCCTCGCCTGCGTTCAAGGTCAAGCTGTACGTGCCGTTCGCACGCGCGGGCCTGGGCCTGATGCAGAAGCTGCGCGGCAATTTCTTCGTCAACAGTTACGTGCAGCCGCAATGGCTGACCCACGACCGCGAGCGCGTCGCCAGCTACCGCAGCGATCCGCTGATCGCGCGGCCGATCTCGGTGCGCGTGCTGCTGGGCCTGTACGAGGCCGCCGACCGCATCGTCGCCGACGCCCAGGCGATCCGGGTGCCGGTGCAGCTGCTGGTCTCGGGCTCGGATTTCGTGGTCCACCGCGCGCCGCAGGACCGCTTCTACGAGCGCCTGGGCTCGAGCATCAAGCAGCGCCACTTCCTGCCCGGTTTCTATCACGACACCTTGGGCGAGAAGGAGCGCGCGCCGGCGCTGGCCAAGATCCGCGACTTCCTGCGCGCGCGCTTCGACGAGCCGCTGCAGCATGCCTCGCTGCTGGACGCGCATCGCCACGGCGACAGTTTCGAGGAGGCCGAGCGCCTGGCCTGGCCGCCGGAACGCAATTCGCTGCAGGACCTGCGTTGGCGCTTCGTGCGTGCCGGCCTGCGCTTCGGCGGCCACCTGTCCGAAGGCATCCGCACCGGCCTGGACACCGGCTTCGACTCCGGCAGCAGCCTGGACTACGTCTACCGCGACCAGGCGCGCGGCGCCGGTCCGCTGGGGCGCATGGTCGATCGCAACTATCTGGACGCGATCGGCTGGCGCGGCATCCGCGTACGCCGCACGCATCTGCACGAACTGCTGGGCGAGGCCATGCGCCGCCTGCGCGCGGCCGGTGCGCGCGTGGACGTGGTCGATATCGCCGCCGGTCACGGCCGCTACGCGCTGGAGGCCCTGGCCGGCGGCGCCGATTCGATCCGCCTGCGCGACTACAGCGATCTCAACGTGCGCCAGGGCCGCGCGCTGATCGCCGAGCTGGGCGCCGGCGGCGTGGCCGAGTTCGAGCAGGGCGACGCCTTCGACCGCGCCGCCCTGGCCGCGCTGGCGCCGCGCCCGACCCTGGCGATCGTGTCCGGCCTGTACGAACTGTTCCCCGACAACGCCCTGGTGCGGCGCTCGCTGGCCGGCCTGGGCGACGCGGTCGCGCCGGGCGGCTATCTGGTCTACACCGGTCAGCCCTGGCACCCGCAGTTGGAGTTCATCGCGCGCGCCCTGACCAGCCACCGCGGCGGCGAGGCCTGGGTGATGCGGCGGCGCTCGCAGGCCGAGATGGACGAGCTGGTGCGCGCGGCCGGTTTCCGCAAGCTCGATCAGCGCATCGACCGCTGGGGCATCTTCACCGTGTCGCTGGCGCAGCGGGTCGAGGAATGAGCGAGACCGCCGTGCGCCGGCCCTGGGGCCGCGCGCTGCTGTGGCTGGCCTTGCTGGGGCCGTTGTTCTTTCTCAGCTACGGCTATGCGAATTCGGTCGCGGCCGCGCGCGTCGGCGTGCCCAGCATCGTCTTCGGCTGGGAGCGGGCGATCCCGTTCTGGGCCTGGACCATACTGCCGTACTGGTCGATCGATCTGTTCTACGGCATCTCGCTGTTCGTGTGCCGCGACCGCCGCGAACTCGACAACCAGGCCCTGCGCCTGCTGAGCGCGCAGTTCATCGCGATCGCCTGCTTCCTGGCGTTCCCGCTGACCTTCAGCTTCGTACGGCCCGAGACCGACGGCGTCTTCGGCTGGATGTTCGACGTGCTGCTGGGTTTCGACAAGCCGTTCAACCAGGCGCCGTCGCTGCATATCGTGCTGCTGATCGTGCTGTGGGTGCGTTTCGCCCAACACCTGAGCGGCGCCTGGCGCTGGCTGCTGCACCTGTGGTTCGGCCTGATCGGCGTGTCGGTGCTGACCACCTATCAGCACCATTTCGTCGACGTGCCGACCGGGCTGCTCGCGGGCTGGCTGTGCGTGTGGCTGTGGCCGGAAGGCGCGCGCTCGCCGTGGCGTGCGGCGGCTTGGGCGCGCGATCCTAAGCGTTGGCGGCTGGCATCGCTGTATCTGGTCGGCGCGGCCTTGTGCGCGGCGCTGGCCTGGATGCTGCGCGGCGCGGCGTGGTGGCTGTTGTGGCCGGCGCTGTCGCTGCTGCTGGTGGCGCTGAACTATGCGCTGCTGGGCGCGGACGGATTCCAGAAGCGCGCCGATGGCCGCCTCGGTCCGGCCGCGCGTTGGCTGTATGCCCCCTACCTGTGGGCGGCATGGATCAATTCGCGGTGGTGGACGCGGCGCGCGCCGCAGCCGGTCGAAGTCGCCGACGGCGTCTGGCTGGGCCGCATGCCCGGTCGCGACGAGGCTGCGCGCTACGCGGCCGCGGTCGATGTCTGCGCCGAGTTGTCGGCGCCGTCGACGCTGCGGCTGGCGGCGGTGCGGCCGATGCTGGACCTGGTGGCACCCGAACCGCAGGCGTTGCGCGCGGCCGCGCAGGACATCGAAGCCGCGCGCGCGGCCGGTGCGGTGCTGGTGTGCTGCGCACTGGGGTATTCGCGCAGCGCGGCGACGGTCGCGGCCTGGTTGCTGATCAGCGGCCGCGCCGATACCGTCGAGACTGCGGTCGCGCAGGTGCGCGCCGCACGGCCGGCGGTGGTCCTGGGCGAAGCGCATCTGCGTGCGCTGGAGCAGGTCCGCGCCGGTGCGATGCCGATCTCCGTACAGTCGGGAGCGCCCGCGACATGACCACCGCTTTCGAGCTGCACACCATGGGCCTGCTGCTGCGCCAGGGGCGGCGCTTGCATGCGTTGTCGCTGGGCTTGCTGGCTTTGACTGGCCTGTGGCTGCTGCTGGCCGGCTTCGGTTTCGGCGCGCTCGTAGGCTGGACCGCCTACGGGCTGGGCCTGAGCGCGATCGCCGGCCTGCTGCAGGTCTATTACGCCGCGCGCGTGGATTTCGACGCCGGCCTGCTGCTGGCCGCCGCGCGCGAACGCGATCCGGCGCACGCGGCGACGGCGGTGGACGCGAGTCTGCAAGCCCTGGGCCTGCAGCCGCCCCAACGCGCCGGCCGCGACTGGTCCGCGCGCTGGCGCGGCGCGCGCGGCCTGCTGCGGCGTCAGGCCGCGTGCCTGATCGCGCAGGCCTTGTTGTTGGCGACGGCCTGGTGGCTGGCGCCGCTGCCGCTGGATCATGAGGCGGGACCGGAAGCGTTCGACGACGCGCCGGTCGCGAGTCTATGGCGGTACGAGCGCGTGCCGTCGACCTATGGGGGAGTGCGTATCGATGCTTAGCGGTTGGATCGCCGACGGTTTCAGTTTCGCGATCCGCGCCCTGACCGGTGCGCGTGCGCTGTGGCGTTGCCCGCCGCTGGGCGATCGCCGGGTCTATTACGGCAACCACGTCAGCCACGGCGACTTCGTGATGATCTGGTCGGCCCTGCCGCGCGCGGTGCGCGACGAGACCCGGCCGGTCGCGGGCGCCGACTATTGGCAGCGCGACGCACTGCGCCGTTACCTGATACGCGAAGTCTTCAATGGCGTGCTGGTGGACCGCGAGCCCAAGCCGCAGGACTGCGGCGATCCCGACCAGCGCCGCCACGAGGCCATGCAGACCCTGTGCGATGCGGTCGACGGCGGCGCTTCGTTGATCCTGTTTCCCGAAGGCACGCGCAACCAGGGCGACGGCCTGCTGCCTTTCAAGAGCGGCCTGTTCCATCTCGCCCGGCTGCGTCCGGAGCTGGAGTTCGTACCGGTGTGGATCGACAACCTGGCGCGGGTGATGCCCAAGGGCAAGCTGCTGCCGCTGCCCCTGCTGTGCACGGCCACCTTCGGCGAACCGCTGCGGCTGCATAGCGACGAGGACAAGCCGGCGTTCCTGGCGCGCGCGCGCGAGGCGCTGCTGGCCTTGTCCGGCGACGGTGCGGGCGCGCGCGGATCGGAGGGCGGCGCATGAGCGCGAATCTCGCGATCCTGATCGAGCGGGTGAAGGTGCTGCCGCATTCGGTGCTGTTGTTCCTGGGCGTGGCGGGGGTGCTGTTGCTGGCCACGGCGATCGCGGAATTCCTGCGCTGGCGCACGCGCGGACGGCCCAGCCCGGTGATCGCCAACCTGACCGCGCGCATCCGCGCCTGGTGGGTGATGGCGGCGGTGGTGGGGGCGTCGTTCCTGATCGGCCGGGTCGGGGTGATCGTGCTGTTCGCGCTGGTGTCGCTGTTCGCGCTGCGCGAGTTCATCACCCTGACGCCGACGCGGCGCAGCGATTACTACGCGCTGGCGGTGGCGTTCTACGCGGCGCTGCCCTTGCAGTATTGGCTGGTCTACACCGACTGGTACGGGTTGTACACGCTGCTGATTCCGGTCTACGCCTTCCTGCTGTTGCCGATCCTGTCCACGGTGGGGGGCGACACCACGCATTATCTGGAGCGCGCGGCCAAGGTGCAGTGGGGGCTGATGATCTGCGTGTTCTGCATTTCGCACGTGCCGGCGTTGTTGAATCTGGACATTCCGGGCTACGAGGGGCGCAATCTGTTGTTGATCGCGTTCCTGGTGATCGTGGTGCAGTCCTCGGACGTGTTGCAGTACGTGTGGGGCAAGTTGTGCGGGCGCCGCTTGATCGCGCCCAAGCTGTCGCCGTCCAAGACGGTGGAGGGTTTCATCGGCGGGGTGGCCTCGGCGACGGCGCTAGGGGCGGCTTTGTGGTGGATCACGCCGTTCACGCCGTTGCAGGCGGCGGCGTTGGCGTTGGTGATCAATCTGATGGGGTTCTACGGTGGTCTGGTGATGTCGGCGATCAAGCGCGATCGCGGGATCAAGGATTGGGGACACATGATCGAGGGGCACGGGGGCATGCTGGATCGTTTGGATTCGGTGTGTTTCGCGGCGCCGGTGTTCTTCCATTTGATCCGGTATTGGTGGGCGTAGCCGACGCGCTTGCGAGCCATTGGCTCGCGCGTCGGCTACGCGCCCGGCCATGGATGGCCGGGCCGGACGATCCGAAGTCCGCGTCTTCTCGCCATGGATGGCAGGGGGCACCCCCAAGAAGCGTCTCGCGCATTGCGCGCAGTCCGGCTACGCGCCCGGCCATGGATGGCCGGGCCGGGCGATCCGAAGTCCGTGTCTTCTCGCCATGGATGGCAGCGGAGCACTCCCAAGAAGCGTCTCGCGCATTGCGCGCAGTCCGGCTACGCGCCCAGCCATGAATGGCCGGGCCGGGCGATCCAAAGTCTGTGCAGGCGGCGCCATGGACGGCAACAACCGCCTTCTTGATGTCGCGCTTTTTAGCTTGCTTGTGCTCCTGGCTCCCTCCTTTGGAAAAGGAGGGTTGGGGAGGATTTGCTCTTGCTGTTGCTTCGTCCGCTTCGGCTCGAAGGTCAAAGGCTTCCGCCTGCTGCGCATGCGGGTTACTTTCTCTTGCTAGCCCAAGAGTCCGTCTGGATTCCCTTCGGTCAAAAGTAACCAAAGAGAAGGGCTAGCGGGACCAAACCTCCCCTGCGGGTTCGGTGCTTGCGCGGGGATTTTTCGAATGGACGTCCCTGTCCATTCGAAAAACGGCGCGCGTCCTGCGCGCCGCCCTTCGGGTCTACGGGTGGTCGTGTGAGTGCGGGGCTTTTGGACTTCAATGCCGTGGCAACGGCAACGGCAACGGCAACGGCAATCGCAGCCGCAGCCGCAACCGCAGCTCCGTGAAAGGCGGTAGTCGTAGGATGCGGTGAGCCGAAGGCGAACCGCATCGTCGCGGCGGTTCGATGTGCGGCGGACCTTGTCGTGTTGGCCTGGAACGGTCGGAACGGCGGGAAAGCCTGGGAAAACGGGGCTTTCGGCTGCTGGCGCAGCGGCGGCGGATTACTCCAGCCCGTACTCGCGCAGCTTCTTGCGCAGGGTGGCGCGGTGGATGCCCAGCATGGAGGCGGCGCGGCTTTGGTTGCCGTCGCAGTGTTGCAGGACTTCGGCGAACAGCGGGATTTCGAGTTCGCGCAGGGCGATCTCGTAGAGGTTCTCGGTGCCGCTGCCGTTGAGGTCGCCCAGGTAGCGCCGGATCGAGGTGGCCACGTGGTCGCGCAGCGGGACGCGCGGTCCGCTGCGGGTGGCTTCGTTGCGATCGGTTGCGGCGTTCAAGCGGTTCCCCTGATGCAGTGTCGTCCCGCCGGGCGGGTGCCTGGCGCTGAGCGCGGCGTACGGGCGGGAGGGGGAGTCTAGCGCGCGACGGTCGCGGCGGACAACGCGACCGTCGCAGTTTTTATTGGAAGTCGAAGGTGAATGCGACGATCCGGGGCGCCGGCTCGACCACGTCCAACTGCACGGTCGCGCTCTGCCCGGGGGCGAGTTCGTCGCCGGGGTCGTGGTCGCGGCGGTAGTCGGAGGGAGCGAAAGCGCGCTGTCCGACTTCCCGGCCATCGACATCGGACAAGGTCAGCAGCAAGGTCGGCCAACGCTGCGGCCAGCGCGCGTCGTTGCGGAAGCTGGCGTTGACGCGCAGCACGCCGGGCGCGCCGGGGCTGGGGCGCACGTTGCGGTTGAGCATGCTGTAGGCGGTGGGCTCGTGCCAGGGCGGCAGGCTGCAGCGCAGGACGCCGCACAGCGCGCCCACCAGTGGGCGCCAGCGCGCGTCGGCGGCGAGCTCCTGGCGTTGCGCTAGGACCAACTGCAAGGCCAGCGCCAGCACCAGCGCGGCGAGCGCGGCCACGGCGCGCCAGTCGCGGCGCGGCGGCGGCGCGGCGGCGGTGCCGCGCACGAAGCTGGGCGCATCGCGCTTGGCGCGCGGCGCGCGCGCGCCGCGGGCCGGGCGGGTGCGGGTGTCGGGCAGGGCGGACGCGGCCACCGCCTCTTCCAGCGAGGGCACCGTGGCGGCGCTGACGGCGACATCCGCTACCGCGCCATCGGCTTCTGCGGTGTCGGCTTCGGCCGCGACCGTGTCGGGGGCCTGCGGCTCGGGCGCCGGGTTCGCGTCCGCGTCCACGGCGGGCTCGCCGTGCGCGCGTTCCAGCGGCGCCTGCGGCGAGGCCGCATCGGCGACGGGCTCCGCGGCGGCGGGCGCGCCGTCGGTGTCCGCGCTCGCGGCATCGGCGGCATCGGCTTGCAAGGGTCGTTCGCAACGCGGGCAGCGTTGCGGCGTTTCGCGCGCGCCACTGCCGCTGGGAGGCAGGATCAGCGCGACCAGGAATCCGCAATGGGGGCAGGCGACGAACATCGGCGTATTCAAGCACGCCGGCTTCGCCGCTGTCCGCCCCCCGGACTCAGCGGCGACGCTTGCCCGTGACGCGCATCCAGTCTTCGAGGCGGTCGGCGCGCAGATCCTCGAAGGTCTCGGCATAGCGCGCCAGTACCTCGTCCTCCTGTCCGGCCAGGATGCCCGACAGCGCGATGCGGCCGCCTGGCGCGACGCGCGCGGCCAGGGTGTCGGCCAGCGCGATCAGCGCCGAGGCGAGGATGTTGGCGACCACGATCGGATAGGTCGCAACCGGTTCGTCCTGCGGCAGGTAGACCTGCATGCGTTCGGCCACACCGTTGCGCTGCGCGTTGTCGGCGGTGGCGAGCAGGGCCTGCGGGTCGTTGTCGACGCCGATCGCGTGGGCGGCGCCGAGCTTGAGCGCGGCCAGGGCGAGGATGCCCGAGCCGCAGCCGAAATCGAGCACGCGCGCTTCGCCCAGCGCGCCGTCGGCGGCCAGGCCGTCCAGCCATTGCAGGCACAGCGCGGTGGTCGGATGGGTGCCGGAGCCGAAGGCCAGGCCCGGGTCGAGCCGGATCACCGCCGCGTCGACGGCGTCGGCGCCCTCGGGCAGGTCGTGGTTCCAGGGCACGATCCAGGTCCGCGCGCCGAAATGCAGGGGCACGTACTGGTCCATCCAGGCGCGTTCCCAGTCCTGGTCCTCGACCGCGCGGAAGCGCGCCTGGGTCCAGTCCAGGCCGGCGTCGAAGGATTCCAGCGCGGCCAGCAGCACCAGTGCGTCGGTCTCGTGCGGGAACAGCGCGCTGAGCACGATCTCGTCCCACAGCGGGGTTTCGCCGACGCCGGGTTCGAGGATGGCGTGCTCGTCGTCGGTGTCGGCATCGGCGTCGAGCATGGTCACGGCCAGCGCGCCGACGTCGTCCAGCGCGGTCTCGTAGCGGGGCTGTTCGGATTCGCGGCAACGCAGGGTCAGTTCGAGGAAGGGCATCGCGGTCGCAGCGGGTAACGGGATCGCATTATCCCACCCTTGGCCGCGGTTCCGGTTCAGGTCGGGGCGCCGCCGCCGTTCGTGCCGCCGCCGGCGCCGGTGGGCCGGCCGTTTCGGCGCCGGCTGGCGGCTTGCTTTACTATTCGTGGTATCAGGGTGCCACCCGCTACCGCGCGCAGGCTGCGCGGCGAGGAAGGGCGGGCCCGCTGGCACCAGGCCGCAGGACCCAGCCCCGCACGCGGCGGAGATCAGGACCGAATGTCCGACTTGCTGACATCCCAGCTCGAGAAGGAGGCGCCGCCCGCGGTTCGGGCTGGCGTGTCCGCTATCGTGCGACCGATGTGGGCGGTGGCTGCCGTAGCTTTGTTGGCCGGCGGCGTGCTGTACGCGCGACGCGGCCAGATCGCGCCGGAGGCCGCGCCCGAGATCGCCGCGACCTCCGCCGAGGCGGTCGCCGCGACGGCCGCGCGCGTCGACCGCGGCGTGGGCGATCTGGATGCCGACGCGCCCCAGCGCACGCGCGCGCTGACGCCCGCGCAACGCCTGCGCGAACGCTTCGAACACAGCGACGATCTGTACGCCTACGCCCAGGAGCTGGGTGCGGCGGTGCGCGCGGGCGAGCCCGAATCGACCTGGATGCTGAGCCGCGTGCTCGACTATTGCGCCGGCTACGCCGCCGCGCCCGCCGACTACGGCCGCGACACCCAGGCCATCGCCGGCATGAACCTGCGCACCTCGGAGGCGATGGTGGCCGCGCGCAATCGCGTCGGCCAACGCTGCGCGCGCTTCACGCCCGCCGACGACCTGTCGTACGCGACCATCCAGCGCACCCGCATCCGCGCGGCCAAGGCCGGCAGCCTGCCCGCGGAAGCCTCGCTGCTGGGCATGGACGAGCCGCTGCAGAACGACGAAGCCTATGTGCGCGACCTGGTCGACCGGGTGCGCAATTCGCTGGACCCGGAGGCCTTCTTCGCGATCTCGCCGAAGATGGGCATCGCCTCCAGCGGACGCAGGAATTTTTACGGGCCGATCGCCGGTACCCAGTTCTCGGAACTGGCCTGGCAGCTGGCTGCTTGCAGACTGGGGCTGGATTGCAGCCCCAACAGCGTGCTGATGACGACTTATTGCGCCAACGGAGGTATCTGCTCGCAGGACCCGAACCAGGACTTCAGCAGTTTCGTATTCGACGCGGCGGTGCCGCGCCAGGGAACGGAAGTGATGAACGACATGGTCAACGGTCTTGTCGGCGGAACGAGGATAACCAAATGAAAGACAAGCGCTTCGTACACAAGGCCAAGCTGTGCTTCTGGGTGCTGCTGTTCGCCGCCTATTCGGTGGGCGCGGCCGGGGTCGTGATCGACGTGCTCGCCGACGACTACAGCGAGCTGTCGCAGGTCGCGGTGACCACGGTGCACTCGCCGGAACAGACCCGGCGCGCGAGCTCGGCGCAGATCGCGGCGATGTATCGCGCCCAGAGCGGCACGCCGTTCTCGTCGTTGCCTCCCGGCAGCACCTTCAAGGTGGTCTGGCCCGACGGCTCCAGCGAGTACGTGATGATCGTCAGCCCGGCCTCCAGCGCCGGCGCGCAGCCCATCCAGGGCACGCAGTCGCGCGCGCAGGGCGGCCCGATCACGGTGCCCGCGCCCGATCTCAACGGCGTCCGGGTCGGCGACCTGGGCGAAGTCGGCGAGGTCACGGTGCCGCGCCAGTTGGATTGAGCGCACGGTGAGACGCCGTGTCGCCCAGGCCGGGCTCCGGATCGAATCCGCATCCGGAGCGGGCCGTCCATCCCAGGCGCGCAGCCGCGCCGGGATGCTGGAACCGCAGGGCCGCCCATCGGGCGGCCTTTTTTTCGCGATCAGCCGCCGATCAGCTGCACCGCGTCGACGTAGCTGTAGCCGTTCTCGACGTTGTTGGCGAAGGTCAGCTTGACGCTCTTGGCCTGGTAGGCGGTGGGTTCGAACTTGCGCACGATCCAGGTGCGGCCGCCGCGCTCGTCGCGCTTGCTGTCGCTCAGGCCGCTCCACACGGTGTGGGCCTGGCCGGCGGTGTCGATCAGTTCGATCTTGGTGATGCCCTTGGCGCCATTGCCGCCTTCCAACGCGACCCGCACTTCGCTGGCGCTGACCGGCTTGTCGTAGCTCAGCTCGATCCAGTCGAAGCCGACGCTCTGGCTGTTGTTGCTCCAGGACTCGTTATTGGCCGCGCCGGTGGCGTGGTAGGGCGAGTAGGACTCCTGCGCGCTCGAATCCTTGCCGTTGGCCGAGCCGTAGGAGGTGCTGGCCTTGGCCGCGCTCGCCCACTGGCCCTTGGGGTCGTTGATATAGCCGTCCTCC
This sequence comes from Lysobacter sp. cf310, assembly GCF_900114355.1. GTDB lineage: Bacteria > Pseudomonadota > Gammaproteobacteria > Xanthomonadales > Xanthomonadaceae > Lysobacter. The sequence continues at coordinate 50,832 of NZ_FOSS01000007.1, read as the reverse complement.
ATGGTCGCGAAGTCGAGCTTGGCCTGGGCCTGGGCGCGCTCGGCATCCTCGGCGCTGGGCTCGGCCGGGGCGGCCGCGGGGGCGGCGGTTTCGGGCGCGGGCGCGGCGGCGGTGGTCGCGGCGGCGGGCTCGGCCGCGGGTGCGGCGGCCTCCTCGGATTTCTTGCAGGCGCTCAGCGACAGGATCGCGGCGGCGGTCAGTACGAAAATTCCGTGTTTCATACGGGGCGGTACCTGGTTGGGTTTGGGGATCGCCGCCGCCGCTGCGGGGCCGGACCGGGGCACGGGGCGGGCGGGCAAAGAGTACGCAAAAACCGTGGCGCTTGGCGGCCTACGGACACGCGCCAACGAAAAGGGCGGCGCCGGTCGCCCGACGCCGCCCCGCGTGTCACCGCCGTCGCGATCAGACGATCGAGATCGACTTTTCCTTCTGTTCCTTGAGGCGCTTTTCCAGGTAATGGATGTTCATGCCGCCCTGCTGGAAACCGGCGTCGGACAGGATCCGCTGCTGCAGCGGAATGTTGGTCTTGATGCCGTCCACGACCATCTCGCTCAGGGCCACGCGCATGCGCGCGATCGCGGTCTCGCGGTCGGGGCCGTGCACGATCAGCTTGCCGATCATCGAGTCGTAGTTGGCCGGCACGCGGTAGCCCTCGTAGATGTGGCTGTCCACGCGCACGCCCGGGCCGCCCGGGGCGTGGAAGTGCTGGATCAGGCCGGGGCTGGGCAGGAAGCTGTCCGGGTCCTCGGCGTTGATGCGGCATTCGATCGCGTGGCCGGAGAGCACCACGTCGCTTTGCTTGATCGAGAGCTTGTGGCCGGCGGCGATCATCAGCTGCTCGCGCACCAGGTCGATGCCGGTGACCAGCTCGGTGACCGGGTGCTCGACCTGGATGCGGGTGTTCATTTCGATGAAGTAGAAGCGGCCGTTCTCGTACAGGAACTCGAACGTGCCCGCGCCGCGGTAACCGATGCGGATGCAGGCCTCGACGCAGACCTTGCCGATCTCGGCGCGCTGCTCGAGGCTGATGCCCGGCGCCGGCGCTTCCTCGACCACCTTCTGGTGGCGGCGCTGCATCGAGCAGTCGCGTTCGCCCAGATGGATCGCGTTGCCCTGGCCGTCGGCGAGGACCTGGATTTCCACATGGCGCGGGTTCTCGAGGAACTTCTCCATGTAGACCATGTCGTTGCCGAACGCGGCCTTGGCCTCGGACTTGGTGGTCTGGATCGCGGCGTTGAGATGGGCCTCGGTGTGGACCACGCGCATGCCGCGACCGCCGCCGCCGCCGGCGGCCTTGACGATGATCGGGTAGCCGATCTCGCGCGCGATCTTGATGTTGGTGGCGTTGTCGTCGCCGAGCGGGCCGCCGCTGCCGGGCACGCAGGGCACGCCGGCCTCCTTCATGGCGCGGATCGCCTCGACCTTGTCGCCCATCAGGCGGATGGTGTCGGCCTTGGGCCCGATGAAGATGAAGCCCGACTGCTCGACGCGCTCGGCGAAGTCCGCGTTCTCGCTGAGGAAGCCGTAGCCGGGGTGGATCGCCTGGGCGTCGGTGACTTCGGCCGCGGCGATGATCGAGGCCATGTTGAGGTAGCTCTCGGTCGACGGCGCGGGGCCGATGCAGACCGACTCGTCGGCCATGGCGACGTGCTTGAGATTGCGGTCGACGGTGGAATGCACCGCGACCGTGCGGATGCCCAGCGCGTGGCAGGCGCGCAGGATCCGCAACGCGATTTCGCCGCGATTGGCGATGACGACCTTATCCAGCATGGAGGTCGCCTCAGCCGATGACGAAGAGGGGCTGATCGAACTCGATCGGCTGGCCGCTCTCGGCCATCACCTTGAGCACGGTGCCGGACACGTCGGCCTCGATCGGGTTGAACATCTTCATCGCCTCGATGATGCCCAGGGTGTCGCCGGCCTTGACCGCCTGGCCGACGCTGACGAAGGCGGGCTTGTCCGGCGACGGCGAGGTGTAGAAGGTGCCGACCATGGGCGCGCGCACGACGTGGCCGTCGGGCAGGTCGTTGGCGGGCTTGGCGCTGCCGCCGGTGGCCGCTTCGGTGGGCGAGTGCATCGGCATCGCCTGCGGCGCGCGCTCGGCCATCGGCGCGGCCTGCATCATCGGCGCGGCCACGGCGTAGCCGCCCTTGGGCGTGCGCGCCAGGCGCACCGACTCTTCGCCCTCCTTGATCTCGATCTCGGCGAGGTTGGATTCCTCGAGCAGGTCGATGAGTTTCTTGATTTTGCGCAGGTCCATGGACGGGCCTCAGGTAATGCCCCGGCGACGGGGCGGTGGTTTCAGGATTGGGGGTCGAGCCGCTGCAGCGCCGCATCCAGCGCGTAGCGGTAGCTGTCCGCGCCGAAGCCGCAGATCACGCCCAGCGCCAGATCGCTGAAGTAGCTGGTGCGGCGGAAGTCTTCGCGGCGGTGCGGGTTGGACAGGTGGATCTCGATGAAGGGGATCGCGACCGCGGCCAGGGCGTCGCGCAGGGCCACGCTGGTGTGGGTGAACGCGGCCGGATTGATCAGGATCAGGGCGGTGCCGTCTTCGCGCGCGTCCTGGACGCGATCGACCAGGACGTGCTCGGCGTTCGACTGCAGGCTGTCGTAGCGGTGCCCGGCGGCCTCGGCGCGGCTGCGCAGGTCGGCATCGATCTGCGCCAGCGTGGTGCGGCCGTAGACCTCCGGCTCGCGCGTGCCGAGCAGGTTGAGGTTGGGGCCGTGCAGGACCAGAAGCGTCGCCATCGGAACCGGAGCGGTGGCCTTCAAAGGGCGGCAGTGTGCGTGAAGGCCGGTGCCATGTCCAGAAGTTCGCCGCCAAATCGGCGAAGTTGTTACGATTTAAGCAGTTGTTTGAGTGGCGACTCTAAATTTCGCGGCCGTCGGGCACGTTGCCGGCGCGATCGCCGACGATGGCGCGGGCAGGCGGCGCGATGGCGGTTCGGGCAAAGTGGCCTCCGGCGCGGCCGATGTCAAACGGGGGATGCGATGCGCGGTGGGCTGGGTCTGTTGCTATGCCTGTTCATGTCGGTGGCCCTGGCCGCCAAGCCCGTGCCCGCGTCGACGCCGGACGGCCTGGTGCGCGCGTTCCTGGCCGACTACCAGGCCTGGAACGACCGCGCCCAGCGCGCCGTCGAGACCGAAGGGCAGGAGCGCGGCGTCGCCCGGGCCCAGGCCGACTACGACCGCCTGCTGCGCGCGTACTGCCAGCCCGGCTTCCGCGGCGAACCGCTTGCGTTCGGCTCGCGCGCCAATCACAGCCCCGCCGACGAGCGGATCCTGTCGACCGATATCGACGGCGCCCGCGCGGTGGTGCGCACGCGCGACACCCACACCATCGCCGGCACCGTGCTGGAAGCCGACTACGAGTACCGGCTGATCCGCGCCGACGGGCGTTGGTATCTGCAGCAGGTCTACTACGTCGACGACGAGGGCCGATACCCCTCGCTGTGAGCGGCGCTCACTGCGCCGAGCCGACCCAGGCCTCGAGTTCGCCGGGTTCGAACGGCCCGATCTTCTGCTTCAGCAGCCGCCCCTCGGCCGAGACCAGGGCGGTGTAGGGCAGCACGCCCTTGGGGTTGCCCAACTGCACGCCGGCGTCGCGCGGGCCGGCCCGGTCCAGCACGATCGGGTAGCGCACCGGCACCCGGCGCAGGAACTCGCGCACCGCGTCGGCGTCGTCCAGAGCGATTCCGACCACCTGGGTGCCGCTCGCGCCCTGCTGGGCGGCGTAACGGTCCAGTTCGGGCATTTCCTTGATGCAGGGGCCGCACCAGCTGGCCCAGAGATTGATCAGCACCGGCCGGCCCGGGTACGCCGAGGGCAGACGCAGCGGCTTGCCGTCCAGCGTCGGCAGTTCGATCACCGGCACCGGCGCGCCGCGCGAGGCCACAGGCAGGTCCCGCGGCGGTGCGGGCGCGGTCGAGGCGATCACGCCCTGCAGCACGCGCTGTCCGGCCTCGCTGCGCAGCAGCGGGCCGGGACCGTTGAGCCAGATCCCGAGGCCGGCGCCGAGCACGCCGGCGATGCCGGCGACCAGCAGCACCTTCGCGGTCGAACCCATATCAGCGCGCGCGCCGTGCGCGTTCGACGAACTTGGGCGCTTCCTCGAAACCGAACAAGCGCAGCTCGCGACGTTCGGCGCCGCCGCTGTAGTACAGCGTGGCCGGCGGGCCGTGGATGCCCAGGCGCTTCATCAGCGCCGCGTCGAGTTCGTCGTTGGCGGTCACGTCTGCCTTGAGCAGGACGAAGCCGGACAGCGCCTCGTGCACCGTGGGTTCGGTGAAGGTGTACTTCTCCATCTCTTTGCAGGACACGCACCAGTCGGCGTAGAAGTCCAGCATCAGCGGCTGGCCCGCGGCCTGGGCCGCGGCGACCTCGCGGTCGAGGTCGGCCACCGACTTGATGGTGCGGAACGGCAGCTCGCGATGCGCGGCGCCGCCGCCGCGCAGGCCGGCCAGCGGCTGCAGCGGATCGCTGCTGCCGGCCAGCGCGCCGACAATCTGCGCGGCGCCGGTCAGGCCCAGCAGCAGCGCCGCGGTCCAGCCCAGCGCGCGCAGCCCGCCGCTGCCGCCGGCACGGCTCGCGATCAGGCCGATCGCCGCGGCCGCGCCGAACAGCAGCGCGCCCCACAGCGCCAGCACCACCGGGCCAGGCAGGATGCGGGTGAGCATCCACACCGCCAGGCCCAGGAACACGAAGCCGAACGCGCGTTGCACGCCGACCATCCACGGCCCGCTGGTCGGCACGCCCTTGCCGGCGGCCACGCCGAACGCGAGCAGCGGCACGCCCATGCCCAGCGCGAGCAGGAACAAGGCCGCGCCGCCGAACCACTGGTCGCCGCTCTGGCCGATGTAGAGCATCGCCGCGGCCAGCGGCGGCGCCACGCAGGGGCCGACGATCAGCGAGGACAGCGCGCCCATCGCCGCCACGCCCAGCCAGGAGCCGCCACGCTGGCGGTCGCTGAGGCTGCCCAGGCGATTGCGCAGCGCGGCCGGCATCTGCAGTTCGTAGAGGCCGAAGCTGGACAGCGCCAGCAGTACGAACAGCAGCGAGAAGGCGACGATCACCCACGGCGTCTGGAACAGGATCTGCAGATTGGCGCCGACGCTGGCCGCGATCACGCCGGCGATCGCGAACACCACCGCGTTGGCCAGCACGTACACCAGCGACAGCGAGAACGCGCGGCGCACGCCGATGCCCGGGCCGTGGCCGGCGATCAGGCCCGACAGGATCGGGATCATCGGCAGCACGCAGGGCGTGAACGACAGGCCCACGCCCATCGCCAGGAACACCAGCAGGGTGAACCAGCGGTTGGGGCCGGACAGGGCGGCGGCGAGCAGGCTGTCTTCGGCCTGTTCGGGCGCGGCGCTGCGCGCGGCCTGGATCGCGGCTGCGTCGGACCGCGCTGCGCTCCTGTCGACGCCGGCTTGCGCGGTGGCGGTCGATGCAGGGTCCGCCAGCGCCGTCGTTGCCGCGGCATCGGCGGTCGGGGCATCGGTAGCGGCGGCCGGTTGGGCGGCGTCGGTCGCCGCGACCGCTGTTTCGGCCACGATCTTGCCGCGCGGCAGATCGATCGAAACCCGGCGCGTCATCGGCGGATAGCAGATGCCGTCGGTCTGGCAGCCCATGAAGTTCGCGGTCAGCACGAACCGGGCCGCGTCCTCGCGGGTGCGCCGCAGCGGCAGCGGCACGTCGATCTGGTCGAAGAACACGATGACCTGGCCGAAGTGCTCGTCGCGGTGCGCGCTGCCGCGCGGCCATTGCGGCGCGCCCAGCGCGATGCCGGCCTTGCTCGCGGCCGCGTCCAGCTTGAACGAGGTCTTGTCGCGGTACAGGTAGTAGCCGCGCGCCGGGGTGAAGCGCAGCAGCAGGGTGTTGCCGTCGCCGGGGATGGCCTCGAAACCGAAGGCCTGTTCCGGCGGCAGCGGCAGCGCATCGGCGCCGGCCGCGGCGCTGGGCGCGTTGCCGAGCAGGCCGCCGCCCAGCGGCGGCGCGCCGCCTGCGCCGGCGTTGCCGAACGCGACCAGGGGTTCGTCGTTGCCGGCCGCCGCGTTCGCGGCCGCGGGCAGGTTCACGCTGACATTGCGCGTCACCGGCGGGTAGCAGATGCCGGCGTCGGCGCAGCCCTGGTACTTGATCTGCAGATCGACGCGGGTGGCGCCGGCGCGGCCGGGCAGGGTCGCGCTCAGGGCCTTGCGGTAGGTCTCGACCTCGCCGAAGAACTCGTCCTTGTGCTTGTCGCCCTTGGGCAGCTGCAGCGCCTGCGCCGCGAACGCGGGATCGGCCTTGACCGAGATGCGGTGCTTATAAAGGTAGTAACCGTCGGCGATCTTCCAGCGCAGCACGATGCGGTCGGCGGCGGGCGCTTCGGTGCTGAGCACGAAGGCCTGTTCGACCGGCAGCAGATCGGACTCGTCGATCGCCAGGGCCGGACCGGCCAGGGACAGGCCGAACGCGAGCGCAGCGGCGGCGTAACCGGCGCGCGCGCGCCGGAGCAAGGCTTTCAGTTCAGTCATCGTCACGAGTCTGTTCGGCCACCCAGTGCAGGTACTGGGGCAGGCCGCCGCAGGCTTCGACCGCGACAGCCTCCGGCAGTTCATAGGGATGCAGCGCCCGCAGGCGCTCGATCAGGGCGTCCAGGCGGTCGGCGCTGGTCTTGATCAGCAACTGCACCTCGTCCGCGCTTTCCACCTGGCCCTGCCAGCGGTAGGTCGAGCGCAGGCCCGGCAGGCGGCTCACGCAGGCGGCCAGGCGCTCGCCGACCAGGGCCTGCGCGATCGCGTCGGCGCTGGCGGCATCGGGGCAGCTGCTGAAGACCAGGCGGACGGGCGAGGGTGCGGGCATGAGGGGCGCAGTGTAATGCCCGCCTCTGGGCGCGGCGACCGTGGATGCGGCCACGGACTGTTCCGCGCTCAGCCGTGGGGCGGTCCGCCGAGCAGGCGTTCCCAGTGCGCGGGCCGGCCGATCGCTTCCTCCAGGAAGTCGATGAAGACCTCGACCTTGCGCGGCCGGTACTCGCGTCCCGGGTAGACCGCGTAGAGGCCGATCGGGACCAGGCTCCAGTCCGGCAGCACCTCGCACAGGCGGCCGTCGGCGAGTTCCTGGGCGACGGCGAAGGTCGCGGTCTGCAGGATGCCGCCGCCGTGCAGCGCGGCCTCGACCAGGGGCGCGCCGTAGTTCGAACGCAGACGCCCGCGCACCGGCACCCGCAGGGTTTCGCGGCCGCGGTGGAATTCCCAGGTCGCCACGTCGCGGAACAGGGTGTAGTGCAGGCAGTCGTGCCCGACCAGTTCGCCGGGCGCGCGCGGCGCGCCGCGGCGCTGCAGGTAGTCGGGCGAGGCGACCAGGATGCGGCGGGTGTCGGCCAGCCGGCGCGCGACCAGGCGCGAATCGTCGAGCGCGCCGATCCGGATCGCCAGGTCGTAGCCCTCGCCGATCAGATCGACGTAGCGGTCGTCGAACTGCGCATCCAGGGCGATGCCGGGCCAGCGCTGCAGGAATGCGGGCAGGCGCGGCGTCACGTACAGGCGGCCGAAGTTCATCGGCAGCGACACCCGCAGCTCGCCGCGCGGTTCGCCGCCCAGGTCGTGCACGCGCTCGGCCGCCGAGGCGATCTGGGCCAGCGCGGGCGCGATCTGGGCGTAGTAGTCGCGGCCGGATTCGGTGAGGCTGAGGCGGCGGGTCGAGCGGTTCAGCAGCTTGGCGCCCAGCCGGGTCTCCAGCGCATGCAGCCGGCGCGTGATCGCGCCCGTGGTCACGCCCAGTTGGCGCGCGGCGGCGGTGAAGCTGCCCTGGGTGAGGATGGCCTCGAAGGCCTCGAGCTCGGAGTACAGGCCGCCCAACATTATTGATATTCACTCAATGATGAGTTGATGGATTGATCCTATATCCACTTCTGCTTCAACAATAGCCTGTGTCTCCCCGATCCGGAGACACCCATGGACGCTTACCAATTGCAGGGCCACCGCCTGGACAGCCTGCGCCGCGTGCGCCTGCCCGAGCCCGCGCCCGGCCCCGGCGAGGTGCGCATCCGCACCGAGGCCGCCTCGATCAACTACCGCGACTACGCCCTGGCCACCGGCCTCTATCAGCCCGAGCTGGCGCGCCCCTTCGTGCCGCTGTCCGACGGCGTCGGCCGGATCGAGGCGCTGGGTGAGGGCGTGAGCGGCCTGCAGGTCGGCGACCGCGTGCTCGGCCACTACACCACCCCCTGGCTGGACGGTCCCTTCCGCTCCGAGAACCATGCCCACAAGCTCGGCGGCCCGCGCGACGGCTGGCTCGCGCGTTCGATCCTGCTGCCCGCCGCGGCGGTGCTGCCGGCGCCGACCTACCTCAGCGCCGCCCAGGCCGCGACCCTGCCGGTCTCGGGCCTGACCGCCTGGGCGGCCCTGCGCAAACTCGAACTCGCGCCCGGTGCGAGCCTGCTGGTGCAGGGCAGCGGCAGCGTCTCGCTGATGGCGATGCAGCTGGCGGTGGCGCGCGGCGTGCGCGTGATCGCGACCAGCGCCGACCCGGACAAGGCCGAACGCCTGCGCGCGCTGGGCGCCAGCACGGTGATCGACTACCGCCAGCGACCCGACCTCGCCGCAGCGGTGCGCGAACGCAACGAGGGCCGCGGCGTCGACGGCATCGTCGACGTGGTCGGCGGCCCGGGCCTGATCGAATTGCTGGGCGCGGCCGCGGACAACGCGCACATCGCCATCGTCGGTTTTCTCAACGGTTTCGAAGTCGCCGGCAACCTGATCGCGCCGATCATGGCCCACCAGCTCAACATCCACGGCGTCAGCGTCGGCAGCGCGCGCGACTTCGCGGAGTTCCTGGCCGAGCTCGAGCGCCATCGCATCGTACCGGTGGTGGGCGAGGTGTTCGGCTTCGACGCTGCCCCCGCCGCGATCGCCTCGGTCGCGCAACAACGCGCGCTGGGCAAGCCGGTGATCGTGTTCGATTGATCGGGGTTCGCGGCGAAGGCGAAACCAATGTCAGCCCCCCCGCAATGCGCCAACCCCGCCCCTGTAGGAGCGGCGCAAGCCGCGACCGCGCATTAGCCGAGGCCACGCGGTCGCGACTCACGTCGCTCCTACCCCAAAGCCGGCGTCACCAAACACAGCGACCCGCGCATTAGGCATAGAGGCAAAGCCTCCCCCTGTAGGAGCGGCGCAAGCCGCGACCGCGCCGCAGCCGAAGTAGCACGGTCGCGACTCACGTCGCTCCTACCCCAAAGCCCGCGTCACCAAACACAGCGACCTGCGCACTAGGCAGAGGCAAAGCCTCCCCCTGTAGGAGCGGCGCAAGCCGCGACCGCGTCGTAGCCGAAGTGGCACGGTCGCGACTAACGTCGCTCCTACCCCAAAGCCCCGCGGCGATATGTGGAGGAGGCATCGCTACGAACAGGCGACGACGGTTCCCCTGTGGGAGCGGCGTGAGCCGCGATCGCGTCGTAGCCAAAGTCGCGCAATCGCGACTCACGTCGCTCCTGCCCCAAAGCCGGCGTCACCAAACACAGCGACCCGCGCATTAGGCATAGAGGCAAAGCCTCCCCCTGTAGGAGCGGCGCAAGCCGCGACCGCGTCGCAGCCGAAGTAGCACGGTCGCGACTCACGTCGCTCCTACCCCAAGGCCCGCGCGGCGATATGTGGAGAAGGCGTCGCTACGAACAGCCGACGACGGTTCCCCTGTGGGAGCGGCGTGAGCCGCGATCGCGCCGCAGCCGAAGTCGCGCAGTCGCGACTCACGTCGCTCCTACCCCAAAGCCCACGCACATCATCGACACCTGCGATCCGCCACCGGGCCGCGCATCGCGCCGGGTTATCCTGAGCGCCTGACTCGCAACAGGATCGTGCATGGCATCGCATCAAGGACGGTGGGGGTGGTCGCTATGCCTGTTCGCCGCCGCCGCACCCGCGGCAGAGCGCCCGGAATGGCTGCCCTTCATGGGCGGCGAAGCCAGCCAGGCGCATGCGATCCATCTGTCGACGCAGAAGCTGCGTGCGGACGGCCTGCTGGAATCGGCCAGTCGCTATCCGCGCACCTCCGCCGCCGGTTGGACCGCCGAGCAGCACCAGCGCGGCTGGTACGAATATCTGGAACGCCTGATCGATTGCGAAAGCGGCCTCTACGTCGACACCGCGCTGTCCCTGCTCGATCGCGACAACCGCCTGGTCGCGCGCCGCGAAACCCGCCGCGACGACCAGTTGCAGCAGATCGCGCTGACCCGCTCCGACGTGGCCGCGCATCGCTGGCCCAGCCACAGCGAAATCTGGCTCGCCTGCGCGGCCAGCCGCGATCCCGCGGTCGGCGCCGATGCGCGTTCGACGATGAGCGACAACGGCGGGCCCTATGCCTACGACTTCGAGGCGATCGGCGCTTCGCCGCCGCCGGACGGCAACGGCCTGTACGAGCGTCTGCGCGCGCAGTACGACGCCGAGCGTGCGCGCGACTCGATGCCGTCGCCGCGGCCCGCGGGCCCGGCGGCGGGACCCTACAAAGGCGCGCCGTGGCTGACCGTTGGCGACCACGAGGCCGGCGCCTGGCACGTGGCCGGCCTGCGCCATCGCGGCGGCGGCACGATCGAGGTCGCGCAGCGCGCGGGCCACGACCGACAGCCGCCGCCTGCGCTGCCCGACGATGCGGATCTGCGCATCGAGCACAAGATCGACTGCCGCACCGGCCTCATCGTGCCGGTAGCCAAGGCCTACTACGCCGCCGACAGCGAACGCCTGTTGCTGCGGACGTCCACGCCGGTGTTCGACACGTTGCAGACCCTCTCGCGCGACGCCCAATGGGCGAGTGCATGGACGCCGTGGTTGGGCCCGACGCTACCGGGCGACGCGGCCGCGTTGTGCTTTGCCGCCGCCGCGCGCTGCAACGGCGGAAAGGCGCAGGCGCCGGGAACCCTGTTCGAGATCGACCCTGAAGACTTGCCCGCCGCCAGCGGCGCGCCCTTGCTGCTCGCGGCGCGCGCGCGCTGGCTCGCGCATCGCGACGGCTTCGTTCCTGCCTGCCTCATCGGAGTTCCTTGATGCGTATCCGCCCCTTGCTGCTGGCCGCCGCGCTGTCGTTGGCCGCCTTCGCCGCCGCGGCGCAGGAGCCGCCGCTGCAGATCTTCTCGATCAAGAACGAGTTGACGCGCTGGCGCGGCGACGGCCTGCGCGACGCCCAGGGCCGCGTGGTGCTGGCGCCGGCCGGTTTGCTCACCGCGCTCGGCAACGGCGGCTTCATGGCCCAGCGCGACGGCGCCTACTGGTTGTACGACGCACGCGGCGCGCGCATCGGTGGCCCCTACGACAGTCTGGAGGTGGTCGATCCGGCCGTGGATGCCTTGATCGTCGGGGTCGGCGGCAGCCCGGTGCTGGGCGGCGACGGTGGCTTGATCGATGGCCGCGGCCAAACACTGATGGCGCCGGTTCAGAAGGATTTGCGCTACCTGCCGGGTACCCGGTTGTTCTCGTTCGAACAGGCGCGGCGCTGGGGCCTGGCCGACGCGCGCGGCCAGATCGTGGTCAAGCCGATCCTCGACAGCGTCAACGATGCGCCGGGCGCGGTACTGGTCGGCGACGCCGGTCGGCAGGGCCTGATGGATCGCACCGGCCGCTACGTGGTGCCGTTGAGCGAACACCTGGTGTCCTCGCTCAACGACAGCGCTGGCGCCGCCACGGGGTACTTCGCCGTGTGCGATGGCCAAAGATCGAGCTGTCGTGGCGTCGACGGCGCCGGCCGGCCGATTCTGGGCGGACGTACCTTCTCCGAAGCGACGTTTCATCGCGACCTCGCGCGCTGGGTCATCACGCCGGCGCGCGAGCCGGCGACGGCGGTCGCGACCGACGATCCGGTGGTCGCCGCCGTGGCGGTACAGCCGGGCTGGACCCTGGCCGACGAGCAGGGCCGCACCCTGGCCACGTTCGACTGCGGTTACCCGTATCGCGCCGGCGGCCTGTTCCGCGGCGCGCGCGCCAAAAGCGATGCCGGCGACTGCCTCTGGGGCCTGGTCGACCGCGATGGCAAATGGCGCGTGCCGGCGCGTTACGACTCGATCGAGCCGGCCCACAACGCCTGGGGCGTGAACGCAGAGACGCCGGAGGCGAAGGCCGACGAATACGAGGTCGGTATCGAAGGCGAGGACCGCGTGCGCCGTTACGGCATGCTCGCCGCGGATGGCAGCGAAGTGCTGCCGCCGCGCTACGCGCAGATGTACGACCGCTATCCCGAACTCGGCCTGTACGTGGTGCGCCAGGGCGACAAGATCGGTTTGGTCGATCGCCAAGGCCGCTGGCGCGTGGAGCCGCGCTTTAGCGAGACCGCGCCCAACTCCAGCCTGCCGCTGCCTTATCTGATGCTGAGCGAGCGCGACGACGACGGCGATGGCCCGCAGCGCGAGCGCGACGCGCTCATCGACCTGCGCACCGGCAAACCCGTGTTCGCCGGGGACTACGAGTATCTGAGCGTCGGGTACGACTTCCGCTGGGAGAAGCTCGGCCTGCCCTGGGAAGAGTTCGCCGTCGTCGAGGCCAGACGCAACGGCAAGTACGGCGTGCTCGATCTGCAGGGCCGCGTGATCGTGCCGTTCGAGTACGACAGGTTGGAGGGTCTGGACGCCTGGGGCCGGCTGCAGCCGATGCGCGGAGAACGCGAATTGCCCTGGGTGTCCGGATTGGGGCCGCAACGCAGCGCGCGCCTGCACGAGGCGCTGTCGCGCAACCTGCGCACGGAGCCTGCGCCGTACGCCAGCGCGGCGACGCCGTACGCCGGACGCTACGTGCCCGCCGACTACCGCAGCGCCGAGCAGGTGCGCGCGGCGGCCGCCGCGGGTCGTTTGTCGCGCGCGGTCGCGCCGCTGCTGTTGCTGGACGCGGACACGGTGATCTTCGACCTGGACATGATCGCCAGCAAGAAGCGCCCGGATTTCGAATTCCTGGAGTACTACTGCGCGCGCGACGACGGTTTCGACATTCCCTTGCCGGCGGCGGCGACGTTCGAGAACGCCTGCGAGGACCCGGCCGCACCGAAACTCGAATTCCGCACGCGCGCCGACCAGGCCTGGGACTGCGCGAACTGCGCGCGCCAGGGCCTGCCCACGCAATGGGTGCGCACCGATCCCGCGCCGAATGAGGCGATGCCCTAGGCGGCGCGCCCGGCGTTCCCGCATGTCCATGATGGAAAGAGGCACGCGCCGCCTCGACGGCGCGAGGGCCCCCTGTAGGAGCGGCGCAAGCCGCGACCGCGTGGCGGCCGAAGTCGCGCGGTCGCGACTCACGTCGCTCCTACCCCAAAGCACGCGCGGCGATATGTGGAGGTGACGTTGCTGCGAACCGGCGACGACAGTTCCCCTGTGGGAGCGGCGTAAGCCGCGATCGCGTCGTAGCCAAAGTCGCGCAATCGCGACTCACGTCGCTCCTACCCCAAAGCCGACGTCACCAAACACAACGACCGACGCATTAGGCAGAGAGGCAAAGCCTCCCCCTGTAGGAGCGGCGCAAGCCGCGGCCGCGTCGTAGCCGAAGCGGCGTCATCGCGGCTCACGCCGCTCCCACAGAAAGCGGCAGGCCATCGCAGCGAGTAGGCACCTGCAGTTGGAGAGTGCCCGGCTGGTTTTGCCTTCCCAAAAAACGAGCGCCCGCATAGCGCGGGCGTTCGTCATAGCGGCAGTGGCCGCGATTACGGAATCAACACGCAGCTAGCCGGCTTGCTCGAAGTGAACAACGCATTGCTCGCCCATTCCGGATGATCGATGAAGGGGTTGCGGTTGCCCTGGAAGCTGAAGATCACTTCGTTGCGCGCCTGCTCGGCGGCATCCGGCGGATCCTGGGTGTGCCAGGCCAGCAGCGTGCTCAGCAGGCCCATGTAAGCCGGCGACGACGAGGTGATCACGATCTGGCTGCGGTTGTCGGTGAGCTCCAGATCCGGCTCGCCCTGGCCGGTGACCGGATGGCTGTCGCCTTCGTAGCGGATCGCCATGTACATCACCGCGCGCGCCATGTTGCCCTTCATGTGGTTCCAGACCTGGAACGAACCGGCGTTGCCGTCGGGCGTCTTGACCCAGTTGGAATTGCCCGGGTACACGCCGCTGCCTCCGCCGTAGCCGGCGTTGGCCTCGGTGATGCGCTCGCCGCAGCCGCTGGCCAGGGTGCAGTCCGCGTACGGCTTGTTGCCGCGGTCGGCGTTCCAGGTCGCGTCGGTCAGGTACAGCATGTGGGTGTCGGTGTAGGGCGCGTGGGGCAGGCCGAGGTTGCCGGTGGTGCTGCCGAAGCCCAGCGAGTTCGGCCAGGTGTGTTCGCGGTTGTACTTCAGGCCGCTGCCGCTGCCCGCGCGATCGGTGACCTTGAGGTAGCTGCGGTTGCGATAGGCATCGAGGATGCGGCCGGCGTTGTTCGGATCCTCGTCGGCGATCTCCAGGATGGTCCAGGTGTTGGTGGTGCCGCCGCTGTAGGGATAGACCGTGTGGCCCTTGATGGTCTCGTGCAGCGAGCAACGCAGCTGGCTGGCGCTGCTGGTGTTGACGTGGGCGTAGTAACCGCCGCCGCCACCGCCGCTGGCCACGCTGAAGTTGACCACGGTGTTGGCGGCCGGATGCGCGCCGCCGCTGTCGGTGACCTGCGCGGCGACCACGGTGTAGGTGCAGCTCTCGCCCGCGACCAGCGCGGTGCCGGTGGAGGCGGTGAAGCTGGTGCCGCTGGACGGATAGGTCAGCGCGACCGTGCCCGAGCTCGCGCACTGCAGCGTGAGCGCGCCGCTGCCCAGGGTCACCGCTTCGCTGAAGCTCACCGCCAGATCGCCGGCGGCCGGGAAGCTGTTGCTGCCGTTGGCCGGTGTGGTCGACGTCACGGTCGGCGCCGGGTTCGGCGTCGAGAAGGTCTGGCCGGCGTTGCAGGCGCCGAAGCTCTGCGTGGCGGAGGCCTGCCAAGTGAAGTTGGCGTAAGTGCTGCCGCTGCCCGACAGGCGCAGCGAGGTGCCGGCCGGCGTCGAGCCGCTTTCCGAGACCGGCAGGTTGGTGCTGGTCATGCCCGCGGCCGGGCCGCTGGAAGCGGTGATCGCGCCCTCGTAGCTGAGGAACTGGACCACGTTGCCGCTGCCGTCGACCAGCGCGAAGCCGTCGTTGCTGCCGTTCTGGATGCCGTTGGTGGGATAGCTCAGCACGCCGATGCGCACGCTGCCGCCGCAGGACACCAGGCTGCCGGCGGGCAGCAGGTCGTTGTCGTAACTGGTGGCGGCCGACGGCGTCGAGCCGTTGTACAGATAGATGCGGTAGTTGCTGAGGGTTTCGCCGGCGGTGGCGACGACCTCGATCTTCTCGCCGACGTCGCCCGCGGAGGTGGCGTCGTCGTAGTGGAATTCGTTGATGAAGACGGCGGCCGGTGCGGCGGTAGGCAGCGCGGCGGCCATCAGCAGGCTCAGGCAGGACAGGCTCAGACAGGAACGACGTAATGACAACGACATCGGGCGACTCCCTTTCCCCAGGTAGTCGCCGGAGTCTAGTCGGCCTTTGTGACATCGTCTGCCGCAGCGCAGCAGGCGGCGCGGCTCACAAGACCACGCGTGTGCCCTTGGTGAGGGTGGCGCGTGGACGGCCGGTGCGTAGCTCGGCCAGTTGCTCGGCGATTTCCACCAGCGGCGCCTTGGACTTGGTCGGGGTGTCGCGGAAGGCCACGATCAGGCGCAGTTCCAGCGGGTCGTCGACCAGCAGGGCCTCGGCCGCGGCCACCGAATCCATTTCGGTGTCGGCCGACAGGTTCATCTTGCCGCGCCCGGTCGCCAGCCATTCGAACTGCACGCCGGTGATCAGCGCGACCTCGCGCAGATGGGCGACGCTGGGAAACTTGCCCTGCGCGCTTTCCCAGTGGCCGACCGCGCTACGCTGCACGCCGACCGCCGAACCCAGCGCCGCTTGCGACATGCCGGCGTGGCGCCGGGCCAATCGAATCCGTTGTTGAGGCGTCATCCTTGCGCTCCTAGCGGGGTTGGATGGGGGTTTTTGCCTACAAAATAGCCATTTGCTACCAAAAGTCACTAGGCGACCAATAGAGAGAAGACCTTGTGTGCTTTCGGTAGCAATATGAGCTTACTGGGTGGTCGTAAGTCAATGGTGACGGCATTCGTGCTTTCCGGGTGCCACCAGGAGTCGGCAGGTTTCGCGACCAGGCATCTAGAAAATGTGACGGGGAGTGAACACCATCCACTCACGCCAACAAGGATGTCGGCAAACGACACGAGGTCGGTTCGGGGGAAGGGGCGCAGGATCGCGCCATGCTGAGGACGGCCGTCTCCGCACCAAAGAGCGCGTTCCACGGGACGCGCTCTTTTCTTTTGGGCGATCGGAATGCGCGCGGTGCGATGCGCGGCGCGCGCGAACGACAGGCAGCGCGATACGCATCGCAAGCCAGCTTCCACTCGATCCTTCGATTGCGCCTGCTTTGGGGTAGGAGCGGCGTGAGTCGCGAGTGCGCCGCCGTGGTGACGGCGCGATCGCGGCTTACGCCGCTCCCACACGGACAGATGCGTATGCGGGCGACGCATTCGAC
>NZ_FOSS01000007.1:17314-34175 GCF_900114355.1 Lysobacter sp. cf310 | reverse complement strand
TCCATAGCTTGACCGCGATCCCGCCCGCTTTGGGGTAGGAGCGGCGTGAGCCGCGACCGCGCGACTCCGGCTGCGACGTGGTCGCGGCTTGCGCCGCTCCCACACGGACGGATGCGTTTGCGGGCGACGGATTCGACGCGTCCGGGTCCAGGAGCGGCTGCGTGCCTGGCTGGCGTGGCGCCTGCTTTGGGTAGGAGCGGCGCAAGCCGCGACCGCGCGACTTCGGCTACGACGCGGTCGCGGCTTGCGCCGCTTCCACACGGACAGATGCGTTTGCGGGCGACGCATTCGACGCGTCCGGGTCCAGGGGCGGCTGCGTGCCTGGGTGGCGTGGCGCCTGCTTCGGGTAGGAGCGGCGCAAGCCGCGACCGCGCGACTTCGGCTGCGACGCGGTCGCGGCTTGCGCCGCTCCTACAGGGAGGGACTGCTGCCACGCCGCTCCGGCAGGGAGGGACTGCCGCCACCACCGCCGCTCCGGCAGGGAGGGGCTGCCAACGCCGCCGCTCCAGCGGGGAGGGATGCCGCCGCTGCCGCCGCTCCAGCATGAGGGGCTTCCGCCGCCGTCCGGAGGCGGCGCGACCCTACCGCCTGGCGGCCAGTCGCGCGCCGGCGCTTGAAAAGCCCCGCCGCCGCCCCATCTCCTGGCTATCCCGGTTCGCCGGGCGTTTTTTGTCCCCGGCATTGGCACTCCGCCGGGGCGACTGCTAAAATTCTCGCCCTTTCTCCACCCATTCAGTCACTTACAGAGGTCGCCATGAATCTCAAGCCGCTTTACGACCGCGTTGTGGTCAAGCCGATCGAAGCCGACGAAGTCTCCGCCGGCGGCATCATCATCCCCGACGCCGCCAAGGAAAAGTCGACCAAGGGCGAAGTCGTCGCCGTTGGCGAAGGCAAGGCCCTGGACAACGGCAGCCTGCGCGCGCCGAAGCTCAAGGTCGGCGACAAGGTCATCTACGGCCAGTACTCGGGCAGCTCCTATAAGCAGGACGGCATCGAATACAAGATCCTCAAGGAAGACGACGTCCTCGCGATCGTCGGCTAAGAGCCGCGATCCCGGCCGCGCGGATCCGCATGCGCTTGCGCTGCGTGTCCCGCCCGCCCCGGCATCCCGTCTTCGCTCTTAAGCAATCCCGAATCCCCATACCAAATTCCGGAGTTTCAAATCATGGCTGCCAAAGAAATTCGTTTCGGTGAGGACGCTCGCGCCAAGATGGTGCGCGGCGTCAACGTGCTCGCCAATGCCGTCAAGGCCACCCTCGGTCCGAAGGGCCGCAACGTCGTGCTCGAGAAGAGCTTCGGCGCGCCGACGATCACCAAGGACGGCGTGTCCGTCGCCAAGGAGATCGAGCTGGCCGACAAGTTCGAGAACATGGGCGCGCAGATGGTGAAGGAAGTCGCTTCCAAGACCTCCGACAACGCCGGCGACGGCACCACCACCGCGACCGTGCTGGCCCAGGCGCTGATCCGCGAGGGCATGAAGGCGGTCGCCGCCGGCATGAACCCGATGGACCTCAAGCGCGGCATCGACAAGGCCGTGGTCGGCGCCGTCGAAGAGCTGAAGAAGATCTCCAAGCCGTCGTCGACGAGCAAGGAAATCGCCCAGGTCGGCGCGATCTCGGCCAACTCCGACGCCGACATCGGCGACCTGATCGCCCAGGCGATGGACAAGGTCGGCAAGGAAGGCGTGATCACCGTGGAAGACGGCTCGGGCCTGGAGAACGAGCTCGACGTCGTCGAGGGCATGCAGTTCGACCGCGGCTACCTGTCGCCGTACTTCATCAACAACCAGCAGTCGATGTCGGCCGAGCTGGACGACCCGTTCGTGCTGCTGTACGACAAGAAGATCTCCAACGTGCGCGACCTGCTGCCGGTGCTGGAAGGCGTCGCCAAGGCCGGTAAGCCGCTGCTGATCGTCGCCGAGGAAGTCGAAGGCGAAGCGCTGGCGACCCTGGTGGTCAACACCATCCGCGGCATCGTCAAGGTCTGCGCCGTCAAGGCCCCGGGCTTCGGCGACCGTCGCAAGGCGATGCTGGAAGACATGGCCGTGCTGACCGGCGGCACCGTGATCTCCGAGGAAGTCGGCCTGCAGCTCGAGAAGGCCACGATCAAGGATCTGGGCCGCGCCAAGAAGGTGCAGGTCTCCAAGGAGAACACCACCATCATCGACGGCGCCGGCGACGGCGATTCGATCCAGGCCCGCATCAAGCAGATCAAGGCCCAGATCGAAGAGACCTCGTCGGACTACGACCGCGAGAAGCTGCAGGAGCGCGTGGCCAAGCTGGCCGGCGGCGTTGCGGTGATCAAGGTCGGCGCTTCGACCGAGATCGAGATGAAGGAAAAGAAGGCACGCGTGGAAGACGCGCTGCACGCCACCCGCGCTGCCGTGGAAGAAGGCATCGTCCCGGGCGGCGGCGTCGCGCTGCTGCGCGCCAAGGCCGCGATCGCGGGCCTGAAGGGCGCCAACGAAGACCAGAACCACGGCATCCAGATCGCCCTGCGCGCGATGGAAGCCCCGCTGCGCGAGATCGTCACCAACGCAGGCGAAGAGCCCTCCGTCATCCTCAACAAGGTGCAGGAAGGTTCGGGCGCGTTCGGTTACAACGCCGCCAACGGCGAGTACGGCGACATGCTCGAGTTCGGCATCCTGGACCCGACCAAGGTCACCCGCACCGCGCTGCAGAACGCGGCTTCGATCGCCGGTCTGATGATCACGACCGAGGCGATGGTCGCCGAGCTGCCGAAGAAGGACGAGCCGGCGATGCCGGGCGGCGGCGGCATGGGCGGCATGGGCGGTATGGATTTCTGATCCAGCCGTTCGCCGTTCGCGCGAAACGAAAAAACCCCGCCGCGAGGCGGGGTTTTTTTTTGCGCGTTACGAAGGCAACGCGACCGGGTCGGGCGATACGCCTTGCGCGGGCATCCTCACGGGTCGCGCTCATGCGCAGGCGCGCGCGGTCGCCTTACTCGCAGGGGCTCCCACGCAAGCGCAGCGTGGTCAGGTGATCGATGCGGCGATTTCGTCCCGTCGACCGGCGGCCCAGGCTGTTGGTCTGGTTGATCAGCCGACCGTCGACCAGACGCTGGATGACGAAGCGCGGCATGAACGCCGCGCTGTCGACGATGCCCCTATGCCCGATCGTCGGCTCGAACGCCGGTCTCCACAGGGATGCATAGCTTCGGCTCCGTGCGTAGGAAGGCGCCTGAGCTAGTGTTGGCGGATCGTAAACGCCAAGGTCGTGCCGCGCACTTCGAAACGGGCGGCCTCGCGGTTGGGCGCATACGCCACCGAAGGCCCGCTGCGTCGCACGCCACCGACCGCGCCGATGCGCAGGCGCACGTGGTCGCCGACGTTCAAGCGTTGGCCATGGAAATGCAGCGTGGTCAAATCGATTCGTTGGCCCCGATGGTGCGTCATGCGGCCGAGCAACCGGGTCTGGCTGATCACTTGGCCGTCGACCAGGCGTTGCACGACGAAGCGCGCCACGAAGGCGCCTAAATGGATGTAGTCGATGTACTGGTAATACGGTTCCGGTTCCCCGGACGCTTCTGGCGTGTGCATGGCAGGCCCCCCTCCGTGTGCGCAGCAAGATCGTTGGCGGAGTCTACGTGAAGGCCGGGCGGTCCCACCGGTGCTTCCCGGCTGGCTTGGACCCACGCGCTTCGGTAGCCGATGGGCGGCATGCGCGTTTACCGCCGCCCTCGCATAAGCGGACAATGGCGGCCTGATCCAGCAACGGAGGCGGGATGCGATCCAGCCGGCGGTTCCCCCAGACGTTCGTGCTCGCCCTGGCCTGGCTGCTGCTCAGCGGCTGCGCGGTGGTCTCGGTCAAGCAGCACAAGGCCGACGACGCCGCGATCGCGCGTCGCGCCGACGTGCTCAGCAGCGGCAAGCTCAGCACCGATACGGCCACCACCCTGGCGGCGGCCGGTCTGGACAGCGATGCCTGCACGCGCGATCCGGCGCCCTGCGTGCAGCAGCTGCGCGATGCGGTGCCGGTGGAGGCCTGGCTGGCCACGGCGGCCGAACTGCACCTGGCGCGCCTGCAATCGGACAAGCAGGCGCAGGCCGCCGACGCGCCGCTGCGCACCCAGCTCGCCGCCGATGCCGCGCGCTGGTCCTACGCCTATCTGTTCCTGACCCCGCGCACGCCCGAGCAGCGCGTGTTCGAATCGCGCCAGCAGCGCGTGCTGGCGATCTACAACCGCGCGGTCGAGCTGCTGGCCCAGGCTACCTTCGAGGCCAGCCGCGCCCAGGGCGGCGTCGGCAGTTCGCCGGTGCGGGTCGGCGAGCTGGAAACCACGGTGGTCCTGCACGGCTTCGAAGCCAGCCAGCTCGGCACCCAGCCCGACGAACTGTTGGCCTCCGACACTTTGGGCTTCGACAACCTGCGCGCGGTGTATCGCCGCGACGGTTTCGGCTCCAGCCTGGTCGCGGTGTACCCGCGTCCGCAGCGCGACCCCGACCAGGCCCAGGTCGCCTATCGCGACACCCGCTACCTGCCGGTGACCGTGACCATGCGCTTCCCGGGCGACAGCCTGGATGCGGTGCTGGCCAGCCGGCAGTTGCGCGTGGACGCGTACAACCCGTATCGGATCGACAGCGAAACCATCGCCGGGCGCACCGTGCCGCTGGCGGCGAATTTCTCGGCCGCCTACGGCGTGTGGCTGGCGCGTTCGGACTTGGCCAAGCTGAGCCTGGCCAGCTTGCTCAAGCCGCGCCAGAGCACGGTGTTCAAGCCGCGCGTGTATCTCAACCAACCTTACGATCCCGACAAGCGCGTGATCATCCTGGTGCATGGCCTGGCCAGCAGTCCCGAGGCCTGGGTCAATCTGGCCAACGAATTGCTGGGCGACGACGAACTGCGCGACCAGTACCAGGTCTGGCAGGTCTTCTATCCGACCAACCTGGGCCTGCTCGCGAGCCGGCAATCGATCGACGCCGCGCTGCAGGCCACCTTCCGCCACTACGACCCGGACGGCAACGATGCCGCCAGCCGCGACGCGGTGCTGGTCGGCCACAGCATGGGCGGGGTGATCGCGCGCCTGCTGGTCAGCGACAGCGGCGAGCGCGTGCTCGACGCCAGCCTGGCTTCGTTCTCGCCCGAGCAGATCGCGCGCCTGCGCCAGGAGCCGCTGGTGCGCGGCCTGACCGTGTTCGCGCCGATGCCGCAGGTCGGGCGCGTGGTGTTCATGGCGGCGCCGCATCGCGGCGCGGGCGTGGCCGACGGCTGGGCCCTGCGCATGGTGCGCAAGTTGATCGGGCTGCCGTTCGAGGTGCTGCGCGAAACCGCCGAGCTGGCGCAGCGCGCCGACGTCGACGAGCAGGCGCTGCAGAAGATCGGTTTCCGCAAGGGCCGGCCGCCGACCGGTCCCGACGATCTCAGCCCGAGCTCGTGGTTCATGCACGTGACCGAGAGCGTGCCGATGGAAGCGGGCCTGCCGTTCCACACCATCGTCGGCCGCAAGGACCCGGCCATGCCGCTGGCGCAGTCCAGCGACGGCTACGTGCCTTACGCCAGCGCGCACCTAGATGGCGCGGTCTCGGAAGTCGCGATCACCTCCGGCCACAGCGTGCAGGAGACCCCGCAGGCGATCATCGAACTGCGCCGGATCCTGCGCGAGGACGAGCGCGCGCACGAAAAGCGCTGAGCCGGCGCAGGTCAAAATCGCGCGAACCGGACCCCGCGCCGCTGCGGTTGTCATCGCACCCTACGGCTTGCGTCGAAAGCAGCGCGTCACTTTCGTAGGATGCGGTGAGCCGAAGGCGAACCGCATCATCGCGGTCCGCCCTGCCTGCGCGACGGTGCGGTGGTCACCGCACTCCGCGCCGCTCGGCTTCAATGATGCCGGCTGCTGTCGATCCCGCCGCCCTTGCCGTCCGGCACCAGCACGCGCACGTTCTGCATCATGCCCTGGTCCTCGTGCTCGAGGATGTGGCAATGCAGGACGTACTCGCCGATGTAGCGTTGATAGCGCGTGCGCACGAACACGCGATAGCCCTTCTTCACGAACAGGGTGTCCTTCCAGGTGCCCTTGGTGTTGGCGTACTGCGGATCGTTCTTCTCGCCGCTGACGCTGACGTCCTTGCCCTGCGGATCGAGGATGCGCGAGACCTGGAACGGATTGACGTGGATGTGGAAGGGATGGCCGCCGAGTTCCGAGCGCAGCTCCCATTCCTCGACGTTGCCCAGGATCAGGTCGCGCGACTTGCTGGGGTCGTAAGGGTAGCCGTCGACCATGTACACATTCGGGATCCGGCTGCCGTCGATGTTGAACACCAGGTCCTGCTTGCCGGTGAGTTCGCCGTCGCCGATGTCCGGGTGCGGCACGAACGCGTCCAGGCGCAGGCCGTCGCGCAGCGCGGCGACGATGCCGGCGCGCAGGTCGGCGGGCATCTGGGTTTCGGCGGACGCGACCAGGCGATCGGTCACGTAGGGCGCCAACTGCGCGATCGGCGCGCCGCTGCCGGCGGCCACGGTTGCCACGCCCAGCAACTGGCGGTCCTCGGCGGCGTTGAGGATGCTGGCCGAGGCCGGCGCGGCGGCGTCGATCACGCAGTACTGGCCGGCCTTGGGGAACACCACCAGGGCGTCGCTGCGGTAGCCCGGCTGCAGCACGTTCTCGGCCTTCTCGATCGCGCGCGCATGGCTGAGGCCGTCGGCCGCGACTTCGAACTGCGTCACCACCGGACCGGTGCAGTTGCGCGCGACCCAGTTGTCCAGCGCGGTGCCGGACAGGCCTTCCAGGCTGCTGGGGTTGGCACGCAGCTCGCGCAGCTGCAGGTTGATGGTGTCGCGCACGCCCGCGTGCAACAGGCGCCAGCGCTCGATGCGGCCGGCGACCAGGCCGGTGAAAGTCGGCAGCACGTCGCCGTTGATGCTGGTGTGGCGGCCGGACTGCACCCAGGTGTCGATCTTGGCGCCGGGCTCGAAGCCGAACTGGTCGTAACCTTCTATCTCGCCGACATCGCCCGGGTCGCAGACCCAGGCCACGGTTTCGCCGGCATCGTTCTTGCGCACCTTGATCTTGCCGGTGGCCTTGTCGCGACAGGCGTAGGCGACCTGCTGGAACAACAGCACACGCTCGGGCAGGGCGTTGCCGTCGGGGTCGCGCAACAGGGTGTCGAGATCGCCGGTGCGGCCCGGCGCGGGCAGGCGGTTGCCGCGCACCAGCAGCGCGCCGGCCATGCCGCTGGACACCTGCAGCGCGGTCGAGCCGTGCAGATGCGGGTGATACCAGTAGGTGCCGGACGGATGATCGGCGGGCAGGTTGTATTCGTACTCGAACTTCACGCCCGGGCGCAGCGTCAGCAATACGTTGTCGCTGTTGCCGGTGGGGCTGACCCACAGGCCGTGCGAATGCAGGTTGGTGGAGTTGAAGCAGTGCGGGATGTTGATGTCGTCGTGCGCGCAGTCCTTCTGCTCGGGCAGGCTGTTGTCCAGGCGGATGCGCACGGTCTCGCCGGGCGAGGTCACGATGGTCGGCGCCACGAAAGGCACGTCCGGATGGGTGCCCGGGCTCTGGTAGGAGCGCAGGTTGACCTCGTCGTAGCGCTGGCTCTCCGGGTTCCAGATCCGCGAACGGGTATAGACGATGCGCAGGTCCAGCTGGGCCTCGTGGGTGTCCAGCGGCTGCGCTCCCTTGGGCGTGAGGCTCAGCAGCGGTTTGGCGGCGTCGCCGGAGCGCAGCATGCGCGCCATTACCGGTTGATCCAGATCGCGTTCGTCCGGCGCGGCGTCCTGCGCCGCCGCGATGGGCGCGAACGCAAGCAGGCACAGCAGGGGCAGGGCGGCGGCGGGCGTGCGCCGCGCGCGGTGGAGACCCGGATTCAAGTCCAGGGGGGGGCGTTCCATGCGTCGGTGCTCCTGATGGCGGAGTGGAGTGGATGTGCCATCCGAGCATATCGCCGGCCGTGAACGCGCGCACTGGCGCGTGTGGGCGACGCGCTTGCGTGCGCAGGCGTGCTGCGTTGCCGCAATCGGCGCGAGCGCGCGGGCCGCAATCGTGGAATCCGCGGCTTACTTACGCGCAGGCGCGGCGCGCGCGTGCGACGCAGGGGCGCTGGCTAAGCGCCGGGAACGCGGGCAAGCGCGTCCCCGCCGCGCCGACCGCCGATGCCGTGGCACCGACGGACGGTCGTGCGTCTTACATCGACTGCGCCTGGCGCTGTTCCTTCAGCGGCGCCGGCTGGGCCGGGGTCTGGCCCTGGTTGAGCGCGTCGAGCTGGCGGAAGGACTCCTCGGCCGAGGGCGCCTTGTCGGTGGGCACGCCCACGCGCACGTGCGCCGGATCGCTGAGCCCGCCCTGGACCAGGAACGCGGTCTTGCCGACTTCCTTGGTCACCGGGTCGACGCTGAGGGCGACGTGGTCGGGGCTGGTGATGCCGTTGCGCTTGCCTTCCACGGTCATGCCGGCGGCGATGCGGTCGAGCTCGCCCTCGGACATGCTGCGGCCGTGGCGCGCGAATTCGCCTTCGACCTTGTCGCGGATGCCGGTGAACAGCTTGTGGTCGGCATGCTCGGCGCTGCGCGGATCGACGCGGATGTGCGAATGCGTGTCCTCCAGCAGCTTCTCCAGCGGCGAGTTGATCGGCACCGCCGTGTGGGTGGTCTTGGTGTGGTCGAAGTGACCCGGCTTGGGCGTGCTGGTGCTGATGTCGACGTAGGCCTGGCGCCCGGCCGAGTTCGCGCCCAGGTCGATGCCGTTCTGCTCCATCAGGCTCTCGTTGAGCTTGAGCTGGGTCATGTTCAGATGCACCGCCGGCTTGCTGCCGTCGGCGGTCTTACCGTGCGCGTGCTCGAGCTGGCTGATGTAGCTGACGTAGCTGGCGCCGTAGTAGTTGGCGTAGTCGGAATTGCCGTTGTGGCCCAGACGCGCCTGCGAGCCGGGCATGTCGAAGTAGTACTTGCCCATCGCCTTGATGTTGTCGGCGCTTTGCGCCATCGACAGGTCGGCGCCGACGGTGAGGTCGGGCTTCATCGCGTAGGTGAAGTTGGGCGCGGTGCCGCTGCGGTTGATGAAGTCTCCGGCGCGGCCGGGCGACTTCAGGTAGACGTCCTCGAGCGTGGCGGTGGGCTTGGCCTGACGCACGTTGCCGACCAGGGCGTTCCAGCCGGCGATGTGGGCCTTGGCCTCGTCGTCGCGGTTGGTCTGGATCATCTTGCCGACGATCGTGGTGTAGTCGTGCACCGAGGCCGGGCTCTTGGCCATCGCCGTGGCTTCGGTGGCGAAGGTCGACAGGGCGGTGGCGCGATCGGTGCGGAAGTAGCCGTGCTGCACTTCGTGGCCGAGGACGAAGGTCATGTTGCCGGCGTTGTAGCTGCCGCCGGGCGCGTTCTCCAGGCCCTTGATCGGCAGCAGCATGGTCTGGTCGCCGCTGCGATAGGCGCCGCCGGCGTGCGGGTCGGTCAGCGCGGCGAAGCCCTTCAGGTGGCCCTTGGTGACGACGTCGTTGAGCTGCGCCATCAGGGCCGGCGAGCCGTTGATCGTGGCGGTGAGGTTGGTGACGGCTTCGGCGCTGACGCCGGACTGCTTGCCGAAATCGTCGATGAGTTTCTGCAGATCTGCACTGATAGGCATGACGGGATCCTTCCCTTACTCGACCGTGATCATCTTCACGCAGTGGTGGGTGGTCTTCTCCGGCGTTTCGCTGGATTCGCCCTCGATATAGACCTCCAGCGACAGCGTCGGACGCTGGAACCGGTAGTGGTCGACCCGGCCGTGTTCGCCGTAGCTGACGCTGTCCTGGAAGCCCATGCCCTTGAGCGCCTCGGCGTACTGCTTGAAGTCGACGCCGCAGATCGCGCTCATCGGCGCGTTGCCCTCGCCGGTGCGCGAGAAGTCGAAGATCAGCTTGTTCTTGTCGGCGCCGTCGGGCTTGGTCACGTACAGGTTGTAGGCCCAGTCCGGGGTCAGCTGGGCGCCGGTGCCGAACGAATCGGCGCGGCCGGCCGCGCGCTGGATCGCCAGGCCGGTCTGTTGCTCCACGTATTCGGGGGTGAGCTGATCGCTGGACTTGAGCCCCTCGATCAGCTTCAGCACGCGCCGGCTGATGTCGTCGGCGGTGAGCTGGGTGGTGGTGGTCATGGATTCCTCCTTGATGGACGTCTTTTCTGTGGGCTCGCCGTGCGACACATGCGCGCAGGCGGCCAGGGCGAGGCTGCTCAACGGCAGCGCGCACCAGGTGCGTAGGGAAGCGAAGGGGGAAGTGCTGCGGGGCGGCGGCATGGCGTCTCCTCCTTGGACGCTGGGGACTTCCCAGTTATAGAACATGCGTTGACCCCTAACAACGACAGAACCGTGTCGCGCAGGACAGCCGAAACCGTCCCTGGCCTGAACGCGATCCGGCCTGCGTTGCCAGTGCAGAACCCGACTAGGAAGCGCGTATGGCCCGCACGCCCCTGTACTCCTTGTTGCGCCGCGCGGCGCGGATCGCGCGCGCGTCCCTGCATGCGCGCCAGCCCCTGGACGAGCTGCAGGCCTACGCCGAGGAACGCCGCACCGACCTGCGCCGGCGCCGCCTGCTGCAGGGCGCGGGCGCCGGCCTGGTGCTGGCCGGTTGCGCGCAGGCGCCGCCGCGCGCGCTGCTGCCGCCGGACCAGGAAGTGGTGGTGGTGGGCGCCGGCATCGCCGGCCTCACCGCGGCCTGGCGGCTGCGCCAGGCCGGCGTGCGGGTGCGCGTGTTCGAGGCCCAGGGCCGGGTCGGCGGGCGCATGCTGAGCCTGCGCGATCATTTCTCCGACGGCCAGGTGATCGAGCTGGGCGGGGAGCTGATCGACAGCAACCATGCGCGCATCCGCGCGCTCGCCGGCGAACTCGGCCTGGTCCTGGACGACCTGCTCGAAGGCGACAGCGACGCCGACGTCTGGTACTTCGACGGCCGCCGCATCGGCGAGCGCGAACTGGTCGCGGCCTTCGTGCCGGTCGCGGCCCTGATCGAGCGCGACCTGTCGGACCTGGGCGACGGTGACATCACCTATCGCGACGGCCAGGGCGCGCAGGCGCTGGATGCGCTGTCGATCGCCCAATGGCTGGACGCCAACCAGGTCGGCGGCTGGCTGCGCAAGCTGATCGATGTGGCCTACACCACCGAAATGGGACTGGCGATCGAACAGCAGTCGGCCTTGAACCTGCTGACCTTCATCGGCACCGACGACGACGCCTTCGCGGTGTTCGGCGAAAGCGACGAGCGCTTCCACGTGCGCGGCGGCAACGACCTGATCGTGCAGCGCCTGGGCGGCAAGCTCGAGGACGCGGTCGAGACCGGGCAGGTGCTGGAATCGGTGCGCGCGCAGGCGGGCGGCGGCTACACGCTGTCGTTCCGCGCCGGCGCCGGTTCGCGCCAGGTGGCGGCCAGGCAGGTGGTGCTGGCGCTGCCGTTCACCCTGCTGCGTCAGGTCGCGATCGAGGCCGAGCTGCCGCCGGTCAAGCGCCGCGCGATCGACACTCTCGCCTATGGCAGCAACGCCAAGCTGATGATCGGCTACGACCGCCGGGTCTGGCGCGAGCACGGCGGCAACGGCGCCTCGATGAGCGACCTGAGCTACCAGACCAGTTGGGAAACCTCGCGCAAGCAGGCCGGCCGCGGCGGCGTGCTGACCAACTTCACCGGCGGCCAGCACGGCGTCGACCTGGGCCGGGGCACCCCGCGCGAACAGGCGCAGGCCGCGACGGCGGCGCTGGATCGAGTGTTTCCGGGCCTGGCGCAGGCGCGCGCCGGCCAGCGCGAAGCGCGCTTCCACTGGCCCAGCCATCCCTGGACCCTGGGCAGTTACGCCTGCCTGCGCCCCGGCGACTGGACCGGGCTGCGCGGGGCCATGGGCGAGTCGGTCGGCGGCCTGCATTTCGCTGGCGAGCATTGCGCGCTGGACACCCAGGGCTTCATGGAAGGCGGTTGCGAATCGGGCGAAACCGCCGCGCGCGCGGTCCTGGCCCAGCTGCGCCTGACCCGGTTCCGACCGGGGCCGACCCCTGTTCAGGTAACTGCCTGAATCCCGGGGCTTTTTGAACTGGCGGGTATCGTTTTGCAGTGCAGCGTGCAAAGGGGATAACGTTTCCTTCACGATCGCCCCGCATCCCGACGTGGGGGAGGGAGCAGGCCCGCAACCGGTTCGACCGGGGCGGGCTTTTTTATTGCCCGCTAGTTCGCTGCACCCCATCCGCAAGCGTCGTGCCGGCTCCGCGCGACAGTCGGTGGCCGTTTTCGGCCGCGAATCCGTGCCTTGAGACCCCTTCTGCATGGGCCTACCCTGCTTCGGCATGGGGGAAGACCGTGACGCAAGTCACTCTTATCCAGGAGAAGGGGTTATGAAGCGTTGGACATTGGCGGTATGCGCGGCCGCGTTGGCTGCGGGCAATGCGCATGCGGCGACTTACGTCGTACAGGCGAAAGCGCAGAACTTCAGTCCCGCCCTCGCCGCCAAGATCGCCGCCGCCGGCGGTCAGGTGAAGGCGCGCTATGCGCAGATCGGCGTGGCGATCGTCGAGGCCGACGACAGCTTCGCCGCGCGCGCGCTGCAACTGGGCGAAATCGAATCGGCGTCGCGCGACCGGGTCTTGCAGTTCGAACAGCCGACCGTGGTGAGCGGGCTCAGCCTGGGCGAGAACGCCGCCAGTCCGCCCAACACCGGCGACAACGACACCCGCTTCGACCTGCAGTGGGGGCACACCGCGATCCGTGCCACCGACGCGTGGGCGCGCGGCTATCGCGGCGTCGGCGCGGTGGTGGCGGTGCTGGATTCGGGCGTGGACTGCACGCATCCGGACCTGGTGCCCAACCTTCTGATCAATCTCAACGCCTCGTTCGTGCCCGGCGAGGGCGCGTGCGCGACGCGTCCGTTCCCGGTCTTCAACCACGGCACCCACGTCGCCGGCACCATCGCGGCCGCCGACAACGGCATCGGCATCATCGGCGTGGCGCCCTCGGCCAAGTTCTTCGCGGTCAAGGTGCTGTCCGAGTTCACCGGCAGCGGCAGCTTCGCCGGCATCCTGCAAGGCATCCTCTACGCCACCGACAACGGCGCCGACGTGATCAACATGAGCCTGGGCGTGTCCGGCGGCCTGCCGATCGCCGCCGACACCAAGGACCTGATCAAGGCGATGCAGAAAGCGGTGTTGTACGCGCGTCAGAACAACACCATCGTGATCGCGTCCACCGGCAACGACGCGATCGACTTCGATCGCGCGGTCGATGCCGACGGCAACCGCCTGATGTCGTTCCCGGGCGGCGTCGAAGGCGTGGTCGGCATCTCCGCGACCGCGCCGATCGGCTGGGCCTTGAACTTCAATACCAACCTCGACATCCCGACCAGCTACACCAACTACGGCAAGCACACGGTCCACTTCGCCGCGCCGGGCGGCGACTCGGTGTATCCGGGCAACGAGAACTGCACCGTCGCCGGCCTGTTGCGGCCGTGCTGGGTGTTCGACCTGGTGTTCAGCGACAGCACCGGCGGCTTCTCCTGGGCCGGCGGCACCAGCATGGCCTCGCCGCACGCAGCCGGCATCGCCGCGCTCATCATCGGCGCCAACGGCGGCGATCTGCAGGTGTCGCGGGTGGAGAACGCGCTCAGGCAAGGCGCGGCCGACCTGGGCACGCACGGCGTCGACGAGTTCTTCGGCCAGGGGCGCGTGAACGCCGACGATTCGCTGCGCTAAGCAGCCACCGCGCAGGGGCGCCGCGACCGATGGTGACCGGTCGCGACGATGCGAACGCCCGTCGTGCCTGCCGCGGCGGGCGTTCGCTGTTTGCGCGGTACTGAACGCCGCGATCGCCATGCCATCATCGCGGCATGTCCGCATCCGTCTCCATGCCCTCCGACGCGACCGAACGCGCGCTTGCGCGCCTGCGCGCGTCCGCGCCCGAAAGCGCCATCGCGCTGTCCGATCCCGAGCTCGCCCGCCGCGTGGCCCGGGTCGCGGCGATCAGCGATTTCGCCATCGACACCCTGGTGCGTCAGCCCGCCTTGCTGGCCGCGCTGGCCGGCGACGACGGTGCCGAGCCCTGGCCCTTGCCCGAGTTGCGGCCCGAGCAGCGCGCCGACTGGGGCAGCCTGCTGCGTCGCTATCGCGCGGCCGGCTCGACCCGCCTGATCTGGCGCGACGCGCTGGGCCTGGACGAGGTCGACGCCACCCTGGCCGGCAGCACCGCCCTGGCCGAGATCTGCCTGCAGCGCGCGCTGGACGCGCTGGAGGCCGAGTTCGCCCAGCGCTACGGCGCGATCCGCGACCGCGACGGCCGCCTGCAGCGGCTGGTGGTGTTCGGGCTGGGCAAGCTCGGCGGCGGCGAACTCAATTTCAGTTCCGACGTCGACCTGGTCTACGCCTACGAGCACGACGGCAGCACCGAATACGACGGCCGCGATCCGGCACGCGCGCTGGACGCCGAGAACTACTTCGCCAAGCTCGGCCAGCAACTCGCGCGCCTGCTCGACGAAGTTACCGCCGACGGTTTCTGCCACCGCGTCGATCTGCGCCTGCGCCCCTACGGCAACGCCGGTCGCCTGGCCTGGTCGTTCGCGGCGATGGAGCAGTACTTCCAGCGCGAAGGCCGCGATTGGGAACGCTACGCCTGGCAGAAGGCGCGTCCGGTGGCCGGCGATATCGAGGCCGGCGAGCGTTTGCTGGAGGCGTTGCGGCCGTTCGTGTATCGGCGCTACCTGGATTTCGGCGCGCTCGACGGGCTGCGCGCGATGAAGGCCGCGATCAGCGCCGAGGTCGCGCGCAAGGAACTGGCCGACGACATCAAGCGCGGTCCCGGCGGCATCCGCGAGATCGAGTTCCTGGCCCAGGCCCTGCAACTGATCCGCGGCGGCCGCGAGCCCGAGTTGCGCGGCCGCCGCCTGCTGCCGGCGTTGCGCGAGCTGATCGCCCAGCGTCAGATCGGCGAGGCCGCGGGCGCGGCGCTGATCGACGACTACCGCTATCTGCGCCGGCTGGAAAATCGCCTGCAGATGCTGCGCGACGCGCAGACCCACGCCCTGCCGGAGGGCGGGGACGACAGGCTGCGGATCGCGCAGGGCCTGGGCTATGCGGATTGGGACGCGCTGCGCGCCGAGCTCGATCTGCGCCGAGCGCGCGTGACCGCCGAATTCGACGCCCTGCTCGCGCCGCGCCGGCGCGTGGTCGCGCCCAACGCGCTGACCGTGTACTGGGGCGGCCTGCCCGAGGCGGGTTCGGCCGAGGTGCTGGCCGACGCCGGCTTCGAGGACGCGGCCGCGGCCGACATTCTGCTGCGCGATCTCGCCCGCAGCCCCGGCGTGCGTGGCTTGTCCGACGGCGCGCGCGCGCGCCTGGATCGCGTGCTGCCGGCGCTGCTGCAGGGCGCGGCGGTGTCCTCGCAGCCGATGCTGGCCTTGAAGCGCCTGCTCGCGCTGCTGCACAACATCCTGCGCCGCAGCGCCTACCTGGCCCTGCTCGACGAACAACCGGCCGCGCTGTCGCGCCTGCTGGAGGCCGTGACCCGCAGCGCGCTGCTCGCCGAGCGTCTGGCCGCGTATCCGCTGCTGTTGGACGAACTGCTGGACGCGCGCGTCGACGGCCCCTTGCCCGGACGCCTGGCCTTGATCGCCGCCTGCGAGGAGGTCGACGAGGGCGACGATACCGAAGCCACCCTGCAGGCCTTGAACGAGGTGCGCCAGGCGTTGAGCTTCCGTATCGCGCTGGCGCTGCGCGACGGTCGTCAATCGGCCGAGGAGAGCGCGCGCCAGCTGGCCTGGCTGGCCGACGGCGTGGTGCTGCGCGTGCTGGCGCTGGCCGAGCGCGATATCGCCGCCGCGCACGGGCGCGTGCCGGGCTCGCGTTTCGTGGTGCTCGGCTACGGCAGCCTGGGCGGCGAGGAGCTGGGTTTCGGCTCCGATCTGGACCTGGTGTTCCTGTACGACGCGCCGCGCGCGGACGCGGTCGCCATCGAGGGCCTGCAGTCCGACGGTGCGCGGCCGCTGGACGCGGTGCGCTGGTTCGCGCGGCTGGCCCAGAAGGTGGTCGCGCTGTTGGGCGCGGTGACCGCGGCGGGGCGTTTGTTCGACGTCGACGTGCGCCTGCGCCCGGACGGCGCGAAAGGGCTGCTGGTGTCGTCGCTGACCAGCTTCGCCGACTACCAGCGCGAGCGCGCCTGGACTTGGGAGCATCAGGCCCTGGTGCGCGCGCGCAGCGTCGCCGGCGATCCGGGGCTGCGCGAGGATTTCGAGCGGGTGCGCGCGCAGACGCTGGCCAACGCGCGCGATCCGGGCAAGGTCCGCGAGGACGTGAGCGCGATGCGCCTGCGCATGCGCGCCGAGCTCGACCGCAGCGATGCGGCGGCCTTCGATCTCAAGCAGGGCGAGGGCGGTCTGGTCGATCTGGAGTTTCTGTTGCAGGCGCTGGTGCTGCGCGAGGCGCAGACGCATGCGGGTTTGTTGGCGCCGCGCGATACGCCGGGTTTGATCGGGATCGGGCAGGTGCTGGGGGTGTTGGACGAGGCGACGGCGACGTCGTTGTTATCGGCGCATGCGACTTTGTTGGCACGGGGGTTGGACTGCACGTTGGACCGGCGTGCGCGGCGGGTGGCGCCGGACGAGGCGGTCGAGGCGGCGCGGGCGGCGATACGCGCGGCGGCGAAGGCGCAGGGGTTGGCGTTCGGCTGAATAGCTTGCTTGGGTAACGGGCTCCATCCTCCGTTGCTCCGCTCGCTCTACGTTGTCATCCCTGCGAACGCCGGCAGGCTGTGCCTGCTGGCCGGGCGGGTTGGGGAGGATTTGCTGTTGCTTTGCTTTCGTCTTTTCAGGCCGAAGGTCAAAGGCTTCCGCCTGCTGCGTACCCGAGTCACTTTCTCTTGCTTTTAGCTCCCTCCTTTGGAAAAGGAGGGTTGGGGAGGATTTGCTTT
>NZ_FOSS01000007.1:0-16824 GCF_900114355.1 Lysobacter sp. cf310 | reverse complement strand
CAACACCAACACCAACACCAACAGCAACAGCAACGGCAACGGCGTTTCGTGAGCGCTGCAGTCGTAGGATGCGGTGAGCCGCAGGCGAACCCCATCGTCGCGTGGGTTTGCCGCGCGGCGCATGGCCGCGGAGCGCATCGTTGCGCTAAGCGCCCAAGCCCAGACGCCGTCGCACCTCGTCCGCGATGCGTGCCGTTTCGCGCAGCGGTGTGACCGCGTATGGCGCGAGGGTGTCGGCGGCATCGAAGCGTCGTGCCCGCGCGCTGGCGAGCAAGGCGTCGACGAAGCGGCGCGGACGGCCGCTGAGCGCGTCGATGCCGGCGATGTACAACGGCACCGTGGTCGCGGCCGCTTCCGACAGCAGATTGACCGAATCGGCCGTGCACACCACCCGGTCCGCCCAGCCGAGCAGGCCCGCGTAGGGATTGGCGCCGTCTTCCGGGCCCGCCCAGACCACGCCGGGCACGCGCGCGAATCGCGTGCGCAACTGCTCGCGCACGCTCGTCGGCGTGCGGCGCGATGCGGTCGCGAGCACGCTGCCGCCTTCGCGTTCCACCAAAGCGGCGACCTGCGCGATCAAGTGTTCGAACACGCCCGCATCGAACGCCGCATGCGCGCTGGGGCCGCCGAGCAGCAAGGCGGTGCGCGGCGAGGGCAGGGCGCCGAAGGCCGGGTAGGCGCTGCGCGCGGCGGCCAGCCAGAGGTCGTCGACCGGATGCAGGCTGCCCAGCGGGGACAGGCTGTTGGCGGCGCGCAAGCCATCGTGCTCGGGCGCGATCACCAGGTCCCAGTGGTGGCTGTCGATGCGCGGATCGAGGATCTGCACCGCGCGCGCACCGCGCAGGCGCAGCAGCCGGGTCGCGAGCGCGGCCTGGCGTCCGCAGCCGATCGCCAGCGCCGGCGGCGCGGCCAGCGCGCCCGCGAAGGCGGCGCCGAAGGCATGCGCGGCGCCGGGCAGGCGCCGCGGCGCGGTCCAGGCCCAGGGGGCGCGCGCTTCCAGGACGAGTTCGCGCGCCGGCCGGCCCAGCGCGGCCGCCAGGGCCTGGGCCTGACGGACGTTGCCGGCATGTCCATCGGTCAGGATGAAAGTTTCATCCATGGATATAACCGAGCTTGATGGCTTCGTTTGTTGCACTGGTGCTATCAATCCGTTCCGGCGATGGCGGCTTTGCTTAACGGCCCGGACTCTACACTTCTCCCCTTGGCCGCGGCGCTTCCGCTCCGGCACCTCTTGGAGACTCCGATGTCCTCGTCCTTGTCCGATGCCGCACTGGACCAGCTGTTCCGTACCGCCCGCACCCATAACGAGCTCGGCGGCGAGGTCAGCGACGATACCCTGCGCGCCCTGTACGACCTGATGAAGTGGGCGCCGACCAGCGCCAACATGTCGCCCGGCCGCTACGTGTTCGTGAAGTCCGCCGAAGCCAAGGAGAAGCTGCGCCCGGCGCTGTCGGAGGGCAACCTGGAGAAGACCATGAAGGCCCCGGTGACGGTGATCGTGGCCCACGACGAGGACTTCCACGAGAAGCTGCCTTATCTGTTCCCGCACACCGACGCCAAGGCCTGGTTCGACGGCCCGCGCGAGGGCCGCAGCGCCGCCGCCTTCCGCAACGGCAGCCTGCAGGGCGCCTATGTGATCCTGGCCGCGCGCGCGCTGGGCCTGGACGCCGGCCCGATGTCGGGTTTCGACAACGCCAAGGTCGACGAGGCCTTCTTCGCCGGCACGCCGATCAAGTCCAACTTCCTGATCAACCTCGGCCACGGCGACGCGTCCAAGCTGTTCCCGCGTTCGCCGCGCTTGTCCTTCGACGAGGTCGCGCAGATCCTGTGATCCGCGCCGGTTTCGTTTTCCCGTAGCACGCCCCGCACAGACCGGCCCCAGGGCCCCATCCGGAGATTCCTCGCCATGAAGCGCTTCCTGCTCGCCGCCGCCGTCGCTCTCGCCTTCGCGGGCGCCGCCACGGCCGCTCCGCTGACCTACAAGATCGATCCCAACCACACCGATGTCGTCGCCGGCTGGAGCCACTTCGGCTTCTCCAACCCGGTCGCCCACTTCGGCCAGGTCGACGGCAGCATCACCTACGATCCGGCCAAGCCGTCGGCGTCCTCGGTCGAGGTCACCATTCCGCTGGCCGGGCTGAACTCGCACGTCGCCGCGTTCGACGAACACCTGCGCAGCGAGGATTTCTTCGACGCCGCCAAGTACCCCAACATCACCTTCAAGAGCACCAAGGTCGAGGCCGCGGGCGAGAAGAAGCTCAAGGTCACCGGCGACCTGACCGTGCACGGCGTGACCAAGTCGGTGGTGCTGGACGTGACCATCAACAAGGTCGGCGAGCAGCCGATGGCCAAGCGCGCGGCGGCCGGCTTCGACGCCAGCACCACGATCAAGCGCAGCGAGTTCGGCGTGGGCAAGTACGTGCCCAACGTCAGCGACGAGGTGACGATCCACATCACCACCGAAGCCATCGTGCCCAAGCCGGAAGCGGCGAAGCAGTAAGCGCCATGATCGTCGAACGCCCTTCCGCGAGCCGCGGCCGCGTCCAGGCCGGTTGGCTGGACAGCCACCACACGTTTTCCTTCGGTGGTTACTACGACCCGGCCTGGATGGGCTTCGGCCCCTTGCGCGTGATCAACGAGGACCGCGTCGCTCCCGGCGCGGGTTTCTCGCCGCACCGCCACGCCAACATGGAAATCCTGAGCTACGTGCTCAGCGGCGGTCTGGCGCACAAGGACAGCACCGGCGGGGGCGGCACCATCCGCCCGGGCGAACTGCAGTGGATGAGCGCCGGTCACGGTGTCGAGCACAGCGAGTTCAACGCCTCCGAATCGGAGCCGGTGCATTTCCTGCAGATCTGGATCCAGCCCGACCGTCTCAACGCCCAGCCCGCCTACGCCCAGCGCGAGGCGGCTGCGAGCGCCGGCGACGGCTGGACCCTGCTGGCCTCGCCCGATGGCGCCGAGGGCAGCATCGCGATCCGCCAGCAGGCCTGGCTGCACGGCGCACGTCCAGTCCAGGGCGCGGCGTTGCAGCGCGAGCTCGATCCGGCGCGTTCGTACTGGCTCCACGTGGCCGAAGGCGAGGTCGAGGCCAACGGGCGTCGGCTGCAGGCCGGCGACGCGCTGGGCTACCGCGAGGAAAGCGGCCCGCTGCGCATCGTCGGGTTGGGCGCCGAATCGGCCAATTTGTTGTTCTTCGATTTGCCGGCCTAGTAAGCCCTGGCCTCCCGCTGAGCCCCTCTCGCGCGAGCGGGAGAGGGGCCAAGCTCGCGGCCGGCGTGAGGGCCCGCTCGCTGGCGAAACCGGGCTTGCTGCGACGCACCTGCTAAACTGCGCCTCCGCGTCGCCACCCGTCGTTCCGTCATGACCGCAGCCAACGCCCATCCCACCCAGGCCAACGCCGAACAGCGTTACACCGTCACGCGCGCGGACCTGCCCTTGAGCTGCCCGCTGCCGTCGATGGCGCTGTGGAATTCGCATCCGCGCGTGTACCTGCCGATCGAGGCCGAGCGCGAATGCCAGTGCCCCTACTGCGGCGCGCATTTCACCCTGGTCGACGACTGAGTCCGCGCGGCCACGCCGCAGGTTCCGCGTGCGCCCGCTGACCGTAGTGCAATTGCTGCCGGCGCTGGAGTCCGGCGGCGTCGAACGTTCCACCCTGGAGATCGCCGACGCGCTGGTGCGCGCCGGCCATCGCGCGGTCGTGGTCTCGGCCGGCGGCCGGCTGGCGCCGCGCCTGCTCGCCAGCGGCGCCGAGCACATCGAACTCGACATCGGGCGCAAATCCCTGCTGAGCCTGCGCCACGCGCGCGCGCTGCGACGCGTGTTCGCCGACACCGGCGCCGACATCGTGCATGCGCGCTCGCGCCTGCCGGCCTGGCTGACACGGCTGGCCCTGCGCGGCATGCCGGCGCCGGCGCGACCGCATTTCGTCACCACCGTGCACGGGCTCAATTCGCCGTCGCGCTACAGCGCCGTCATGACCACCGGCGAACGCGTGATCTGCGTATCCGACACCGTGCGCGAGTACGTGTTGCGACATTACCCCGACACCGATCCGGCCAAGCTGCGCACGATCCCGCGCGGCATCGATCCGGCTGCGTTCCCGCGAGCGCCGATGCCGGATCGCGACGCGCGCGCCTGGGCCGCGTCGCTGCATCCCGCGCTCGCCGGCAGCGGGCCGCTGCTGCTGCTGCCCGGCCGCGGCACTCGTCTCAAGGGCCATGCCGACGCGCTGAGCCTGCTGGCCGCGCTGCGCCGCGACGGCGACGACGCGCGCCTGTGGCTGCCGGGCGCGCGCGAGGCCGGGCGCGAGGCCTACATCGCCGAGCTCGAACGCGAGGCGCAAGCGTTGGGCGTCGCCGATGCGGTCGCCTTCACCGCGCCTACCGATGCGATCGCGCGCGCCTACGCCGCCGCCGATCTGGTGCTGCAGCTGTCGCGCAAGCCCGAGGCCTTCGGGCGCACGGTGGTCGAAGCGCTGTCGGTGGGGCGCGCCGTGCTCGGCTGGGCGCACGGCGGCGTCGGCGAATTGCTCGCGCAGCTGCAGCCGCGCGGCGCGGCCGCGCCGTTCGATCCGGCCGCGCTGCATGCGGCGGCTCGCGAATTGCTAACGCATCCGCCCGCGGCAACGGATACGATTGCCTATTCCTTGCGTGCGATGCAGGAGGCCACGCTTGGCGTCTACGCCGAATTCCACCGCCGACCGCGCTGATCCGCGTTGGGTCGATCCCAACCCGCCGCGGCCGGCGGGCGGCGCGCCCGGCTGGCGCTGGGCGCCGGCCTGGATCCTGGCCTATGTCGCGTTGTGGCCGGCGCCGGGTTACGCCGAGGCGGTCCTGGTGCTGGGCGCGCTGGCTGCGATCGTGCATCTGGTGGCCTCGCGTTTCCGCAGCGGCGGCCAGTTGCTGAGCAATCCGGCCTGGGCGCTGACCAGCGTGCTGTTCTTCGCCTACTGGCTGCCCGAGCTGGTCTCGGCCTTCGACGCGGTCGATGCGCCGCACGCGCTGCGCAAGGCGCTGGAAGACATCCGCTACCTGCCGTTCCTGTGGCTGGTCGCCTCGGCCGTGGCCAATCCGCACGGGCGCCGCACCATCTTCGGCGGCCTGGCGGTGATCGTCGCGATCTGGACCGTGGACGCCTTGTTGCAGGCGCTGACCGGCGCCAGTCCGTTGTTCTCGGCGCTGGACGCGATCAAGCGCGGCATCAGCGGCCACGGCATGTGCACGCCCGAGGAAATCGCCGGCGTCGACCGTCTCAGCGGCGTACTGGGTCCCTGCAATCTCAAGCTCGGCCAGGTGCTGGCCAGCCTGTCGCCGTTCGCGCTGTATGCCGGCGGCCGGCGTTACGGCATGGGCGGTTGGCTGATCGCGGCCGCCGGCGTCGGCCTGGTGGTGGTGTTGGCCGGTTCGCGCGCCTCGTGGATCACCTACGCGCTGGTGCTGGTGCTGTCGGGCTGGCGACTGCTGGGCTGGAAGCGCCTGCTGGGCGTGTTCGCGTTCGGCGCGATCGCGGTGGCGACCATCGCGGTGGTCTCGCCGCAGGTGCGCGAGCGCGTCGTGCGCACCACCCTGGTCCGCAGCGCCGATGCCGAGGGGGTGGACAGCGCCCTATCCGGTCGCGCGCGCATCTGGGGCGCCGCGCTGTGCATGGCGCGCGAGAATCCGATCAACGGCGTCGGCGCGCGCGGTTTCCGCGAAGCCTTTCCGGCCTGCGATCCCGATCCCGGCAAGCAGGCGGCGTGGGGCTACGGTCCCGCGCTGCACGCGCATCAGGTGGTGCTGGAAGTGCTCAGCGAGACCGGTCTGTTCGGCTTGCTGATGTGGCTGGCGGGCGTGGCCCTGGCCTGGCGCGCATGGCGGTTCGCCGACGACGACGCGCGCGATCGCGCGCGGCCGGCCATGCTCGCGATCGCGGTCACGCTGTTCCCGTTCAATACCCATCTGGCCTTCTATTCGACCTTCTGGGGCGGCCTGGCGCTGATGCTGGTGGCCTTGTACGCCGGAAGCCTGTTGGCGCAACAGGCCGAGAAGCAGGAGTGAGTTTGGAGAAGTGAGGAGTGAGCGAAAGCGCTCCTACTCGCTTCTCAGTCCTCCCCGCTCGCTCCTCGCTTGTACGGCGAGACATCCCCGGGCGGGCGGCGCTTGAAGCGGCGATGGATCCACAGGTACTGGCTGGGCGCTTCGCGCACCATGGCCTCGATCTGGGCGTTCACGCGCGCGCTGTCGGCGGTGGCGTCGGAGGACGGGAAGTCCGCCAGCGGCGCGCCCAGGCGCAGCACGTAGTCGCCGCCTTCGCGGCGATGGAAGAACGGCACCACCGCGCAGCCGCTGAGGCGGGCGAATTGGTGGGTGGCGGTGATCGTCGCCGCCGGCACGCCGAAGAACGGCGCGAACACCGTGTCCTTGCCGCGCATGTCCTGGTCCGGCGCGTACCACAGGAAACCGCCCTGCTTGAGATGGCGCATGGCCGGGCGGATTTCTTCATTGGTGTACATGGCCGCGGCATAGCGCAGGCGGCCGCGCTTGACCGCCCACTCGAACACCGGACTG
Source organism: Lysobacter sp. cf310 (assembly GCF_900114355.1). GTDB lineage: Bacteria > Pseudomonadota > Gammaproteobacteria > Xanthomonadales > Xanthomonadaceae > Lysobacter. Next base: position 10,273 of record NZ_FOSS01000007.1, on the reverse strand, counting down.
CGGTGGCGGCGGTACATGCCGGCCAGCGGCAGGTGGTCGCACATCAGCCGGCCGCACATCTCCAGGGTCATGAAGTGGCCGGAGATCAGCAGCACGCCGCGACCCTGCGCGCGCACCTCGTCCAGCAGTTCCAGGCCCTCGATGCGCACGGTGCGCCGCATCGGCGCGACCGAGCCCCACCAGGCGCGCGCGAACTCGAACAGGCCGATGCCGAGATCGCGGAAGCTTTCGCGCAGCATGCGCTCGCGTTCGGCATCGCTTTTCTCGGGATAGCACAGGGCCAGATTGATGCGCGCCGCGCGCCGCCGCTCGCCGGCCACGCCCAGCGCGAACGCGCCGAACAGCCGGCCCAGTCCGCGTTGCAGGGACCAGGGCAGACGCGCGCCCAGGCACATGCCGGCCAGGGCCAGCCACATCGGCCAATGACGGGGGCCGCGCGGGGGAGGGGGCAGCGGGGTTGCGCTCATGCACGATAGTTTAGTGGCCTGACGAGGAAACGCGGCCATGGGCCGGCGCCGCGGTTGCGCAAAAGCTGGCGAATCGCGGCCGCGGACGTGGGTTTCGCGCAGTCGATGGCCGTGACCCGGGCGCGGAACGCTTATCCTTGGCGCATGCAGAGGGACTATATCGAGCGCCTGTTGCGCGGCCTGTACTCGGTCGCGCTGTACCTGTTGGCGCCGGTCACGGTCTACCACCTGATCTGGCGCGGGTTCCGCCAGCCCGCCTATTTCCAGCGCTGGCTGGAGCGCTACGCCATCTATCGCGGCCCCGCCCACCATCGCACGCTGTGGCTGCATGCGGTCTCGGTGGGCGAGGTCAACGCCGCGATCCCGCTGGTCAACGCCCTGCGCCGCGGCCGCCCGGACCTGCGCCTGCTGGTGACCACGATCACCCCGACCGGCTCGGACCGCGCGCGCGCGGCCTGGGGCGACGGCGTCGAACACGTCTACCTGCCCTACGACCTGCCCGGCGCGGTGTCGCGCTTCCTCCAGCACCACCGCCCCTGCGCGGCGCTGATCATGGAAACCGAACTCTGGCCCAGCCTGCTGTTCGGCTGCCGGGACCGCGGCATTCCGACCTACATCGTCAACGCGCGCCTGTCCGAGCGCTCGCTGCGCGGCTACCGGGTGCTGGCGCCGCTGGTCGCGCGCGCGCTGCGCACCGTGCGCGCGGTCGCGGCGCAGTCGCGCGCCGACGGCGAGCGCTTCGTGCGCCTGGGCGCGCGTCCCGAGCAGATCGTCGAGACCGGCAACCTCAAGTTCGACGTCAACGTGCCCGAGGCGCTGGACGAATTCGCCGCCGAATGCCGCCGCCACAGCGGCGCGCGCCCGGTCTGGATCGCGGCCAGCACCCACGAGGACGAAGAGGCGGCGGTGATCGCCATCCATCGCCGCCTGCGCGCGCGCTTCCCGGGGCTGTTGCTGCTATGGGCGCCGCGCCATCCCGAGCGCTTCCGGGTGGTGGCCGAATCCGCGCGCGCGGTCGGCTGGACGGTGTCGACGCGCTCGCGCGTGCGCTGGCCGCAGCAGGGCGACGACGTGTTCGTGATCGACACCCTGGGCGAGCTGATGTGCTTCTACGCCGGTGCCGACGTCGCCTTCGTCGGCGGCAGCTTGCAGGCGATCGGCGGCCACAACCTGCTGGAGCCGGCCGCCACCGGCACGCCCATCGTGACCGGCCCGCACCTGCACAATTTCGTCGAGATCGCCGAACGCCTGCAGGCCGCCGGCGCGCTGCGCATCGGCGACGATGCCGATGCGGTGCAGCGCGAGCTCGAGCGCCTGCTCGCCGATCCCGAGCAGCGCGCGCAGATGATCGCGGCCGGCCGTGCCCTGGTCGAACTCGGGCGCGGCGCGCTGGCCAAGACCATCGCCCTGCTGCAACCGGCGCTGCCGCCGCAGGCTTGAGTTTCCGGGGCGCGCGTTCCCGTGTTGCGGGCGGCAAGGATTCCTGTGGGAGCGACGCAAGTCGCGTTCCCGCAACTCCGGCCGAAGACGCATCGCGGCTTACGCCGCTCCCACAGACAGCGGATTCGCTCCGTAGGATGCGGTGAGCGCAGCGAACCGCATCATCGCCATCGCCAAGATCGCGTCGACGACGCGCCGCGCCTTACGAACGCGCAAAAGAAAACCGCCGGGCGTGCCGGCGGTGTTCGTGTCGCATCGAGCGGGCGTCGGGTCAGCCGCCGCTGGGCTCGAACTTGGCCGCGGGTTCGGCGGTCAACAGGCGGTTGATGTCCTGCACGTCGGAGACGTCGAGGGTGCCGGCGGCCTGTTCCAGCAGCAGGCGGTTCTGCAGGTAGTTGTACTTGGCCTGCGCATAGGCCTGCTGGGCGGTGAACAGGTTCTGCTGGTTGATCAACACGTCCAGCACAGTGCGGGTACCGACTTCCAGGCCGACCTGCGAGGCCTCGTAGGCGCTGCGCGCCGAGACCAGGGCCAGACGGCGGGCCTCGACTTCGCTGACGCCGGCGACCAGGGTCTGGTAGGCGTTGCGGGCATTGCGCACCAGGGCGCGCTTCTGCTGCTCGAGCTCGTCGCTGGCGACGTCGCGCGTGGCCAGGGCCTGGCGCACGCCGGACTGGGTGGCGCCGCCGGCGAAGATCGGCACCGACAGGGTGATGCCCAGGCTGGGGCCGCGGCCTTCGCTGTCGCTTTCGAAGGTGTTGCCGCCGAAGGTGCGGTCGGTCCAGCTCTTGCTCTTGTCGTAGCCGCCGGTCAGGTACAGGGTCGGCCAGTGGCCCGAGCGCGCGGTCTCGACGTCGGCTTCGGCCGACTGCACCTGGAATTCCTTGGCGCGCAGGGCCGGGTTGTTCTCGATCGCCGTCTGCACCCAGCCGTCGACGCCCTGCGACTCCGGCAGCGCCGGCTTGAAGTCGTCCGGCAGGCCCTTGAGGTTGCGGATCGGCTGGCCGGTGATTTCGCTCAGCGCCTGATAGGCGTCCTCGACCGCGTTGCGCACCAGGATGGTGTTGGCGCGGGCGTTGTCGTACTGGGCGCGGGCTTCGTGCACGTCGGTGATCGGCGCCAGGCCGACTTCCAGACGCTTGGAGGCGTAGTCGAACTGCTTCTTCAGCGCGGTCTCGGCGGCCTCGGCGGCGGCCAAGGTCTCCAGCTGCACCAGCACGTTGAAGTAGGCGGCCGAGGTGCGCGTGATCAGGGTGTCGCCGGCGGACTCGAGCTGAAAGTCGCTGGCCTGGCTGAGCGCGTTGCGGCTCTTGAGCGTGGTGAAGCGGCTGCGGTCGTAGATCATCTGCCGCAGGTCGACGCCGTAGCTGCGCGTGGTCGTCTCGGTGGTCAGATTGCCGGCGACCTCGACCGGATTGGTCGGGTCGCTGTTGTCGGTGAAGCTGGGCGCGGTGTTACGCGACTTGCTCAGCGTGGCCGAACCGGTCAGCGACGGCAGCAGCGCCGCGCGGGCCTGCACCGCGCCTTCCTTGGTGGCCAGGCGGCTGGATTCGGCGGCCGACAACTGCGGGTCGCCGTTGCGGGCCAGCTCGTAGGTCTGCAGCAGGTCTTCCGCCGAGGCGACGGCCGGCAGCAGGGCGACAACGAGGGCGAGAACGAGTGGGCGGCGGATCATGCGGCTTCCTTGACGTTCGGTTCAGAACTCGAAGACGGGCGCGGGCGCCGCGCCGACGAGATAGGGGAGGTCGGTTTCGAACAACGATTGGATGCGGCGAGCGTTGACTTCGTTGCGCACCAGCACCGCTTCCATCGCCGGCGACCGGCCGCGGACCACGAACAGGCGTCCGTCCGGCTGCAGCCAGTCGAAGAAGTGTTGCGGAATCTCGGCGACCGCGCCGGTGACGCAGATCGCGTTGTAACGGCGCTCGCTGCGCCAGGCATAGGCGTCGGCCAGCACCACCTGGGCGTTCTCCACCGACTGCGCGGACAGGCGCGCGCGGGCGGCGTCGGCGAGGTCGGCGTGGATCTCCAGGCTGGTCACTTCGCGCGCCAGGCGGCCCAGGCAGGCGGTCAGATAGCCGCTGCCGGTGCCGATCTCGAGCACGTCGTCGGTGGGGTCCAGCTCCAGCGAATGCAGGGTGCGGCCTTCCAGCACCGGCTTCATGGCGAACTCGCCATGGCCCAGCGGCAGGGACAGGTCGGCATAGGCCAGGTTGCGGTGCTCGGCGGACACGAAGGCCTCGCGCGGCAGCGTCGCCAGCACGTCGAGTACGCGCGGGTCGAGCACGTCCCAGGGCCGAACTTGTTGTTCGACCATCAGTTCACGTGCTTTGGCGTAATCGATGTTAGTCATTGGTTCGTGGTCTCGCGCGGGGAACGTCGGTCGAAATGCAGGCTAGAGCCGACAATTCTACCGGTCTGGCGCGGCAGCCGGTGGATACAGGATGGCGGTTGCGGGCGTGCGGGACTGAGTGCCGGAAGTCACCAAGACTGTCGTCATTCGCGTTCCCGCCCGGGCCTGGGTTCTATCCATGGGACGTGGAGCGGGCGTAGGCGCGCAGGAACAGGTCCACCGAGGCCCGCAGGTGGGCGTCGATCTGGGACGCGTCGAAGTCGCAGCCGAACACCAGTTGCGCGTGCGGTTCGCCCTTGAGCAGGGCGAAGAACTGCCCGGCCGCGCGCTCCACGTCGTCGATCCGCAGCTCGCCGGCGGCGATGCGTCGGCGCAGCAGGGCCGCGAATTCCTGGTGCACGCGCTGCGGCCCGGCTTCCCAGAACATGCGCGGCAGCGGCGAGCCGGCCAGTTGCGGCGAGCACAGGATGCGATGGCCCTGGACCGCCTCGGTCGCGCTGACCATGGTCCAGAACGCCTGCGCGATCGTCATCAGGCGCTCGCGCAGCGGGGTCGCGGGCGAGGGCTCGAACAGCAGCGGCGGCAGATGGCGCTCGCAATAGGTCTTGATGGCCTCGGCGAACAGGGCCTCCTTGTCGCCGAAATGGCTGTAGACGGTGAGCTTGGAGACCCCGGCCTCGGCCGCGATCTGATCCATGCTGGTGGCGTCGAAGCCGGCCTGGGTGAACATTTTCGAGGCCGCATCGAGGATGGCGGCGCGCTTGCTCAGGTCCTTGGGGCGGCCCGGACCGGCCGGTTTGGCGGTCTCGGGCGGGGGCAGGGTTTTGCGTGAGGCTGTCATGCGCGGAATACTAGACTAACGGGTTCGATATTTATACAGTACCGCCAGGTACATTAATTATCCCTGAGGTCACCCGCGATGCGCAGCCGCACTTCTTCCCCCGGATTGGCGCTTTCCGGCGCCGTTCTGATGCTGGCGTTGGCGGCTTGCGGCCGCGATGCCCCCGCGCCCGAAGCGGCCCGGCCGGTGCTGGTGATCCATCCCGGCGCTGGCCAGACCGGCGTGAACGCCTTCGCCGGCGAAGTCCGAGCGCGCCAGGAAAGCCCGCTGTCGTTCCGGGTCGGCGGCAACCTGGTCGAGCGCCGGGTCGATGTCGGCGCACACGTGCAGGCCGGCGACCTGCTCGCGGTGCTGGATCCGGGCGATCTGCAGGCGCAGTCGCGCGCGGCCCAGGCCCAGTTGGCCGCGGCCGAGGCCGAACTCGGCCGCGCGCGCGCCGACCAGCAGCGTTTCGCCCGCCTCGCCGACGATCAATTGGTCAGCCGCTCCAGCCTGGACGCGCAGAACGCCGCGGCCAAGGCCGCGCAGGGTCAGGTCAACGCCGCCCGCGCCAACCTCGACGTGGCGCGCAACCAGGCCGAGTACACCCAGTTGCGCGCGCCGCATGCGGGCGTGATCGCCACGCGCAGCGCCGAAGCCGGGCAGGTGGTCGCGGCCGGCCAGCAGGTGTTCGGCCTGGCCGCCGACGGCGTGCGCGAAATCGCGTTCGCGATTCCCGAAGGCGCGATCGCGCAGTTCAAGACCGGCCGCGAGGTGATGGTGGAGCTGTGGTCGCAACCGGGCCAGCGCTGGCCGGGCCGGGTGCGCGAGATCGCGCCGGCCGCCGATCCGGCCTCGCGCACCTATGCCGCGCGGGTCGCGGTCGAGGCGCCGGCGGATGCGCTGGAACTGGGCCAGAGCGCGCGCGTGTATGTCGCGCAGAACGGCAACGGCGGCGCCGGCCTGAGCATTCCGCTGTCGGCGCTGCAACGCGACAAGGGCGCGCCGGCGGTGTTCGTGGTCGACGCCCAGCGCTCGACCCTGAAGCTGGTGCCGGTGCAGATCGGTCCCTACGGCGAGGACCGCGTGCCGGTGAGCGGCGGTTTGAACGCGAACGACTGGGTGGTGGCCGCCGGCGGCCATCTGCTGCGCGCGGGCCAGAAGGTGGTGCCGGTGGATCGGGACAACCGACCCGTCAAACCGTAGTCCCCGAAGTGAACGCGACCCGATCGCCATTGAGCTGCCCGATGCGAATCCCGCTCGGCACCTTCACCCGTCCCTCGCTCGCGGGGGAAGGGATGGGATGGGGGCGCGCCGCCGCGACACGCGTCGTACCGCATCCGTTCGCCCTCACCTCAACCCCTCTCCCGCAAGCGGGAGAGGGGCGACTCATTCAACGCTGAGCCTCTCTCATGCGCTTCAACCTCTCCGAATGGGCGCTGCGTCACCGCAGCCTGATCGTCTACGCGATGCTGGTGATGGCGATCGCGGGCACTTTCTCTTATCTGCGCCTGGGCCGTAGCGAGGATCCGGCCTTCACCTTCAAGGTGATGGTGATCCGCACCCTGTGGCCCGGCGCCACCGCCGACGAAGTCTCGCGCCAGGTCACCGAGCGCATCGAAAAGAAGCTGATGGAAACCGGCCAGTACGAGTTCATCCGCTCGTACTCGCGCGCCGGCGAATCGCAGGTGATCTTCGGCGCACGCGATTCGATGCGCTCCAAGGACATCCAGCCGCTGTGGTATCAGGTGCGCAAGAAGGTCGGCGACATCCGCCCGACCCTGCCCAGCGATGTGGTCGGGCCGTTCTTCAACGACGAGTTCGGCGACACCTTCGGCAATATCTATGCGCTGACCGGCAAGGGCTTCGATTACGCCGTGCTCAAGGACTACGCCGAGCGCGTGCAGCTGGCCCTGCAGGACCAGGCCGACGTCGGCAAGATCGAACTGTTCGGCGTGCAGGACGAGAAGATCTGGGTCGAGCTGTCGAACGTGAAGCTGGCGACCCTGGGCGTGCCGGCCAACGCTGTCGGCGAGGCCCTGAATCAGCAGAACGCGCTGGCCCCGGCCGGATTCTTCGAAACCGGCAGCACCCGCGTGGCGCTGCGCGTGGGCGGCCAGTTCAAGACCGTCGAGCAGATCCGCGAATTCCCGATCCGGGTCGGCGACCGCACCTTCCGCCTCGGCGACGTCGCCGAGGTGCGCCGCGGCTTCTCCGATCCGCCCGCGCCGCGCATGCGCTTCATGGGCGAGGACGCGATCGGCATCGGCGTGTCGATGAAGGAAGGCGGCGACATCCTCAAGCTGGGCAAGACCCTGGAGGCCGAGTTCGCCCGCCTGCAGAAGACCCTGCCGGCGGGCATGGAGTTGCGCAAGGTCGCCGACCAGCCGGCCGCGGTCGAGGAGTCGGTCGGCGAGTTCGTGCGCGTGCTGGCCGAGGCGGTGCTGATCGTGCTGCTGGTCAGCTTCTTCTCGCTGGGCTGGCGCACCGGGCTGGTGGTGGCGCTGTCGATCCCGCTGGTGCTGGCCATGACCTTCGCCGCCATGCAGTTCTTCGGCGTCGGCCTGCACAAGATTTCGCTGGGCGCGCTGGTGCTGGCGCTGGGCCTGCTGGTGGACGACGCGATCATCGCGGTCGAAATGATGGCGATCAAGATGGAGCAGGGCTTCGACCGCATTCGCGCTGCCGCGTTCGCCTGGGACAGCACCGCCTTCCCAATGCTCACTGGCACCCTGATCACCGCCGCCGGCTTCCTGCCGATCGCCACCGCCGCCTCCAGCACCGGCGAGTACACGCGTTCGCTGTTCGAGGTGGTCACGATCGCGTTGCTGGTGTCGTGGATCGCCGCGGTCGCGTTCATTCCCTTCCTCGGCGACAAGCTATTGCCCGACCACGGCCACGCGGCCGCGCTCAAGCCCGGTTCGCTGGGCGCGCGCTGGCATGCGCAGCGCGCGCGCTGGGCCGAGCGCTATCCGGCGATCTCCGATTTCATCGCGCCGCCGCCGCACGACGGCAAGGACCACGACCCCTACGCCAGCAAGTTCTACACCCGCTTCCGCAACTGGGTGACCTGGTGCGTGCGCCGGCGCTGGCTGGTGATCGGCATCACCGTGGCCGCGTTCTTCCTGTCGGTGTTCATGTTCCGTTTCGTGCCGCAGCAGTTCTTCCCCGACTCGGTGCGCCCCGAACTGATGGTGGACATGGAGCTGGCCGAGGGCAGCTCGCTGCGTCAGACCGCCGAACAGGCCCAGCGCCTGGAGGCCCTGCTCAAGCAGCGCAAAGACCTGACCAATTACGTGTCCTACGTGGGCACCGGTTCGCCGCGCTTCTACCTGCCGCTGGACCAGCAGCTGCCGGCCGCCAACTTCGCTCAGTTCGTGCTGATGCCCGAGGACGTGGCCGCGCGCGAAGCGATTCGCGAGTGGGTGATCAAGGACGTGGTGCCGCGCTTCCCCGATCTGCAGCTGCGCGTGACGCGTCTGGAGAACGGCCCGCCGGTCGGCTACCCGGTGCAGTTCCGCGTCTCCGGCGAGCACATCGACCGCGTGCGCGCGATTGCCTACCAGGTGCGCGAGAAGATCCGCGCCAACCCGCATGTGATCAACGTGAACCTGGACTGGGACGAGCCCAACAAGGTGGTGCGCCTGCAGGTCGACCAGGAGCGCGCCCGTGCGCTGGGCGTGACCTCGGCGGACCTGTCGCAGTTCCTGTCCAGTTCGCTGTCGGGCTCGCACATCAGCACCTACCGCGAGGGCAACGAGCTGATCGAGATGCTGCTGCGCGGCCCCACCGAGGAGCGTCTGCAGCTGAGCATGCTGGGTAGCCTGATGGTGCCGACCAGCAACGGCCGCGCCGTGCCGCTGACCCAGATCGCGACGCTCGAGTACGGTTTCGAGGAGGGCATCATCTGGCACCGCGACCGCCAGCCCACGATCACCGTGCGCGCCGACATCTACGACGGCACTCAGCCGGCGACGGTGATGGGGCAGATCTCGCCGACCCTGGACGAGCTGCGCGCGCAGCTGCCCTATGGGTACGCGATCAACGTCGGCGGCAGCGTGGAGGATTCCGCGCGCGGCCAGAACTCAATCATCGCCGGCGTGCCGCTGTTCGTGTTCGCGGTGTTCACCCTGCTGATGCTGCAGTTGCGCAGTTTCTCGCGCAGTTTCATGGTGATGTTGACGGCGCCGTTGGGCCTGATCGGGGTGACCTTGTTCCTGCTGGTGTTCCGGGTGCCGTTCGGTTTCGTGGCGATGCTGGGCACGATCGCGTTGTCGGGCATGATCATGCGCAATTCGGTGATCCTGGTCGATCAGATCGAGCAGGACCGGGCGGACGGGCATGAGCCGTGGCGGGCGATCGTGGAGGCGACGGTGCGGCGTTTCCGGCCGATCGTGTTGACGGCGCTGGCGGCGATCCTGGCGATGATTCCGTTGTCGCGCAGTGCGTTCTTCGGGCCGATGGCGGTGGCGATCATGGGCGGTCTGATGGTGGCGACGCTGTTGACGCTGTTGTTCCTGCCGGCGCTGTATGCGGCGTGGTTCAAGGTGAAGGCGCCGGAGGCGGGGGCGTAAGCCCGCGTTCGCTATCCCCTCTCCCGCTGGCGGGAGAGGGCTAGGGTGAGGGGAGTGCAGCGCCGCAGGCGCCAATGTCGGTGCTCTTGTTCGTCGCTCCGGCTCGTCATTCCCGTGAAGGCGAGAATCGAGGGTCTTTAACACCCTCCCGCATGCAAGTCCCGCTCTTTGCCTTTGACTCCCTCCTTTATCAAAGGAGGGTTGGGGAGGATTTGCTGTTGCTTTGCTTTCGTCTTTTCTGACCGAAGGTCAAAGGCTTCCGGCTGCTGCGTAGCCGAGTCACTTTCTCTTGCTTTTAGCTCCCTCCTTTGTAAAAGGGTGAAGCCGTGCGGCTTACGAACCGCAGGTTCGTGCACGGGTGAACGCCGGCAGGCTGTGCCTGCTGGCCGGGCGGTTTGGGGAGGATTTGCTGTTGCTTTGCTTTTGTCTTTTCTGACCGAAGGTCAAGGGCTTCCGCCTGCTGCGTACCCGAGTCACTTTCTTTTGCTCCTAGCTCCCTCCTTTGGAAAAGGAGGGTTGGGGAGGATTTGCTTTTGCTTTGCTTTCGTCTTTTCTGACCGAAGGTCAAAGGCTTCCGCCTGCTGCGCATGCGGGTCACTTTCTCTTGCTAGCCCAAGAG
>NZ_FOSS01000005.1 GCF_900114355.1 Lysobacter sp. cf310 | reverse complement strand
GGAGCGGCGCAAGCCGCGACCGCGCCAACCAAGCGGCGACGCGACTCCGACGGCCGCGTCTGACATGAAACAGCGGCGTTGGTGTGGCCGCCTGGTCGCGGCTCACGCCGCTCCTACCCCAAAGCCGAGCGAGCGCCAACGCCAACCACCTGCCTAGCGCCGAGACGCGGAGACGCGGAGGCTGCAGAGCCGCGAGACGCCCGCACCCCGCCCTGTGGGAGCGGCGTCAGCCGCGATCGCGGCACATCGAGCCACGCCGCCGCTTCATTGACTTCGCGGCTCACGCCGCTCCCACAGAAAGCAGCAACCGCGACGGCGGCGGGGTAGAGACGTCGCTTGGAGTGTCGCGGTCGCGGTTTGCGCCGCTCCTACCCCCAAGCGGGCGGGCGCCAACGCCAGCAACCTGCCTAGCGCCGAGACCCGGAGGCTGCGGAGCCGCGAGACGCCCGCATCCCGCCCTGTGGGAGCGGCGTCAGCCGCGATCGCGGCACACCGAACCTCGCCGCCGCTTCACTGACTTCGCGGCTCAAGCCGCTCCCACAGAAAGCAGCAGACCAAGAAATTGCCGTCTGGCGCTTGCTCCCTCAGAAAGCAGCACCTCAAGAAACGTCGGCTGCTGCTTGCTCCCTCAGAAAGCAGCACCCAAGAAACGCCGGCTGGTGCCGCTCCCACAGGAAGCAGCACCCAAGAAACGCCCGCTGGTGCCGCTCCCACAGGAAGCAGCACGCCCAAGAAACACCGGCTTACGCGCTCCCACACGGATGCGTGGGCACAAAAAATGCCGGCTTGCACCGGCATTTTTGAGTTAGGGCATCAGCTAGGCCGAAAATCAGCGCGCCGTAGCCGAATCCTTGGCCCGCAAAGTCACCACCAGCACGTCGCGGTGCGAGGGCAGGTTCGGATCCTGCGCCGTCACCGCGGTCACGCCATGAAAAACCCGACTGTCGTCGACCAGGGCCGCGTCCAAGGGCGCGGTCAAGGTGAAGCTGCCGAGTTCGCGGCCGTCGCCGGCGTGGATCGAGGTCGTGCCGCTGAGGATGTTCTGGCGGTCGATCAACAGCACCAGCACATAGTCGACGCCGTCGCGGTGCACGCCCTCCGGGGTGGGTTCGCCGGACTGGTCGACGCGCGCCTCGATCCGGAACTGATGCACCTCGATATGCCAACCGCTGACCGCCGGCGCCAGCGCACCGTAGAAGTCGCGGCAGAAGCCCAGGATGCGCAGCAGGCTGTCGCTTTCTCCGACCCCGGGCAGGATGGGTTCGAACCAGCGCTCGATGTCGCCCTGCAGCGCGTTGTAATCCAGGCTTTGATAATGCGGCTGATGCGCTTCGCGCCGTAGCCCGCCGTCGGTGTCGGCGGAATACACCGCGTAGCGGCGCTTGCGGTCGCGGCCGTGGCGGGCGAGATAGGTGTCGGGGCCCAGGTCGTTCCAACTGTCGGCGAAGGCCGGCCAGTCGGCGAGCGGGCGCTCGCGTTCGAGCAGGCCGCGCATGGTCTCGGCCTCGACGAAGCGGAAGCCGTCGTGCTGCAGTCCGGATTCCAGCTCGCGGACGGTATCGGTGACGCCGGAAGTCATTGCCCAAGCCTTGACGAAGCTACGGTAGCGTCCGGCCGGGTCGATCGACCCGGCTGCGACGGGAAACGGCGGAGCGATCCGCCGGCATGAATCAGATCGGGGCGATCGCGGCCGCCTTCAACGCCGCCATGGCCAGCAGCGCGATCGCGCAGACGTAGCCCACCAGCCAGACCAGGCTGCGCAGGGTGTGCTTGTCGGCCAGGTAGAGCAGACCGTGCAGCACGCGCGCGATCACGAACACCAACGCCAGCGCGGCGATCTGGGCATGGGCCACGCCGGTGAGCTGCGCCATCACCACGCCGGCCGCGAACGGCGCGAAGGCCTCGAAGGCGTTGAGCTGGGCGGCGTTGGCGCGGATCGAGCGCGGATTGTCCTGACGCGCCTGCCAGCCGCGCGGATCGCGGTTGTTGTAGCGCTGGCCGCTGGCCTTGGCGATGTACACCCACAGATAGGGCAGCAGCGCGGCGAACAGCACGCACCAGTAAGCGAGGGCCAGGGTCATGACGGGGTTCCGCGGCGAAGGTTGTTGCGAAGCCTAGCGGAAAAGCGCGGCGGGCATCGCCGAGGCAGGCGTTCGGAGGCCCGTCCACCACGAAAGAAGGGGCGCTTTCGCGCCCCTTCTGTCAAACACCGGGTACAGCGATCAACACTCGCCGCAGCTCGCGCTTCTTGCCGATCGCACCGTCAAAGCATGCACGAACCGCAGCGGCGCGAGCCGCGTCACTTCGCCGCCGGCTTCATCAACTTATCGTGCGCCGCGCGGAACGCGTTGCCCTCGTACCAGTTCGGCCACTGCTCGTTGCCGGCCAGGGTCTTGCCGACCGCGTACAGCGCGTCGAGGTCCTGCACCACGCCGTCCATCTTCCAGCCCGGGTCGAACTGGTCGGCGGGCTTGTGGTAACGCTGGTCGCGGTAGTCGGTGTTGGCCTTCTGTCCGGCCGCGGTGCCGCCGTCGATCAGGTCGTCGCCGCCCTTGGCGTACAGAGCGGGCACGCCGGCCTTGGCGAAGTTGAAGTGATCGGAGCGGAAGTAGAAGCCGTCTTCCGGCGTGGCCTCGGCGTGCAAGGTACGGCCCTGGGCGCCGGCGACGGTCTTGAGGATGTCCTCGAGTTCCGAGCTGCCGTAGCCGATCACGGTCATGTCGCGCGCCTTGCCGATCACCGGCATCGCGTCGAGGTTGATCACCGCGACGGTCTTGTTGAGCGGCACGGTCGGATGGGCGACGTAATACTTGGAGCCGAGCAGGCCGGACTCCTCCAGGGTCACCGCCACGAACAGCAGCGAGCGATCCGGCGGCGGGGTCTGCTTGGTGAAGGCTTCGGCGATCTCGAGGATGCCGGCCACGCCGGTGGCATTGTCGATGGCGCCGTTGTAGATCGTATCCACGGCGGCGGCCGAGGCATCGGCACCGTGGCCTTCGTGGCCGCCCTTGTCGGCGTGGTCGCCCAGGTGATCCCAATGCGCCATGTAAACGATGGCCTCGTCCGGACGCTTGGCGCCGTCCAGGCGCGCGATCACGTTGCGCGAGGACTTCTCGCTGATCTGGCTCTTGAGGTCGATCGAGGCCTTGGCCTGCAGCGGAATCGCCTTGAAGCCGGGCTTGCCCGCGGCCTTGTACAGCGCGTCCAGATCCTGGCCGAGGTCGGCCAGCAGCTTGCGCGCGGCGTCGCCGGTGATCCAGCCCTGCACCGGCAGACGCGGTTCCGGATCGTCCTTGGCCGGCAGATCGAACTGCGCGCCCGACCACGAGTTCTTGACCACGTCCCAACCGTAGGACGCGCCTTCGCTGTCGTGGATGATGAGCGCGGCGGCGGCGCCCTGGCGTGCGGCTTCCTCGAACTTGTAGGTCCAACGGCCGTAGTAGGTCATGCGCTTGCCTTCGAACAGCTTGGCGTCCTGCGCGTGGAAGCCCGGGTCGTTGACGAACATGACCACGGTCTTGCCCTTCACGTCGACGCCGGCGTAGTCGTTCCAGTTCTGCTCGGGCGCGTTGACGCCGTAGCCGACGAACACCAGATCGCTGGCGTCCACCTTCACTTCCGACTGGCCGGTGCGCGTGCCCACGACCATGTCGCTGCCGAACTTGAGCTCGCGCGCCTGTCCCTTGACGTCGAGCTTGAGCGAGGTGGATTCATCGGCCGTGGTCTGAACCATCGGTACGGTCTGAAAATAGCTGTCGCCGTTGCCCGGCTTCAGGCCCAGGCGCTTGAACTGCGCTTCCAGATACTGGACGGTCTTTTCCTCGCCGGCGCTGCCGGGCGCGCGTCCGCCGAACTCGTCGGAGGCCAGGGTTTTGACGTGCTCGGCGAAATCGGCGGCGTTGATCGCCGCGTCGAAGGCGTGGTCGGAGGCGGCGACAGGCGCGGCGGCCTGGGGTGCGGCGGCGGTCGGCGCTTCGGCCGGCGGCTTGCTGCAGGCGGTCGCGGCGAGCGCGGCGGCCAGCACCGAGGTGGCGCTCAACCAGTGAGTGGGGTGGAACGGCGTGCGGGACATGGCAACTCCGGGACGGCCAACATCGGCGGAATCCCGATTCTATGTCCAGACGCGGGCCGCGGACCTGACCGGTATCGTGAATACGCGGTCGGGTCCGGGCCGTTCAGCGTCGCCGCGCTTACTTGCTGGGCGGCGTATCGGTGGAATAGCGCACGGCGGTGGCGCCGGTGACCGCGCCGATCTTCGCGCTGGAATGCACGTACAGATCGACCTCGCGCTTGAACACCAGGGCGCCGTCGACCTGCGCGTTGGGTCCGATGATCACGCGCGGATTGCGGCGATTGCTGGAGAACAGCTGGAAATTCGGCTTGTCGTAGGTGATGCCGCCCTTGACGTGCGAGCCGGCGCCGACGGTGAGGTCGCCGTTGACGGTCTTGATGCCCTGCGACACGTCGGTGTCGACCAGGCCGATCGAGCCGTTCACGGTCTCGACGCCGCCGCGGATGTTGCCGCCGCGATCGACGAAGATGCTGCCGTTGACGGTCTCCAGGCCATTGTCCATCTGCACATGGTTGGCGACGCGGATGCTGCCGTTGACGGTCTCCAGGCCGCCGGCCTGGACCTTTTCGGCGACGTTGATGCTGCCGTTGACGGTTTCGGCGTTCTTGACCCGGGCGCCGGCGCCGATACGGATGCTGCCGTTGACGGTTTCCAGGTTGCCGTAGGTCTGACCGGCTTCGACGTTGATGCTGCCGTTGACCTTGTCGATGTCCTGATCGGCGGCGAATACGGGCGCGGCCGCTACGGACAGGGCCAGCGAGAGAGCGAGAGCGAAGCGGTTGCGGGTCATGGGCGGGGTCCTTGGGAGTTCCCGTTGGGTGGGTTCGTAAGATCTGATGCGCAGGGCATGGCACAGGTTTAAGGCATCCGGCACAAACCGGCGCGTGTCCTTCGTAATGCCGTCGCGGCCGGCTCCGCTACAATCCCGGGCAACCGCAACGCCGGCTCCGGCCCATTCATTAGGAAACGCGACGTGCCATCCCCCTCCGCGCGCCCCCATCCCGTGGTTCTGCTGATTCTGGATGGCTGGGGCCATCGCGAGGAGACGGCCGACAATGCCCTGGCCCAGGCCGAGCTGCCGCAGTGGCACGCGCTGCTGGCCAGCCAGCCGCACACCCTGATCCATACCGAAGGCCGCCACGTCGGCCTGCCGGACGGTCAGATGGGCAACTCCGAGGTCGGCCACATGAACCTCGGCGCCGGCCGCATCGTCTACCAGGACCTGACCCGGGTCGACGCCGCGATCGAGGACGGCAGTTTCTACGCCAACGACGAACTGCGCGCGGCCTGCGCCGCGGCCAAGGCGTCCGGCGGACGCCTGCACGTGATGGGCCTGCTCTCGCCTGGCGGCGTGCACAGCCACGAGCAGCACATCTTCGCGATGCTGGAACTGGCGCGCCGCGAAGGCGTGGCCGAGGTCGCCGTGCATGCCTTCCTCGACGGCCGCGACATGCCGCCCAAGTCGGCCGCGCCCAGCCTGGCGCGCCTGCAGGACGTCTGCGACCGCGTCGGCAACGCCCGCATCGCCTCGGTCAGCGGCCGCTACTACGCCATGGACCGCGATCAGCGCTGGGACCGCCAGCGCCGCGCCTGGGACGCGATCGTCGAAGCCCGCAGCGAGCACCGTACCGGCGACGCCCAGGCCGCGCTGGCGCAGGCCTACGAGCGCGGCGAGACCGACGAGTTCGTGGCGCCGACCGTGCTCGACGGCGCGCGCGCGATCCAGGACGGCGACGCCGTGGTGTACATGAACTTCCGCGCCGACCGTGCGCGTCAGCTCACCGCCGCTTTCGTCGATCCGAATTTCTCCGGCTACGAACTGCGCCAGCCGCGCCTGTCGCGCTTCGTCTGCCTGACCGAATACGACGCCAAGCTGCCGGCGCCGGTCGCGTTCGCGCCCGACGACCTGCGCCACACCCTCGGCGAGCTGCTGGCCGAGCACGGCCTCAAGCAGCTGCGCATCGCCGAGACCGAAAAGTACGCGCACGTGACCTTCTTCTTCAGCGGCGGCCGCGAGGAGCCCTACGAGGGCGAGACCCGCATCCTGGTGCCCAGCCCCAAGGTCGCCACCTACGACCTGCAGCCGGAGATGAGCTGCCCGGAAGTCACCGCCAAGCTGGTCGAGGCGATCCGCTCCGGCGCGATCGACGTCGCCATCTGCAACATCGCCAACCCCGACATGGTCGGCCACACCGGCGATCTCGGCGCCGCGATCCAGGCCGCGCAGGCGGTGGACGTGGCGATCGGCGCGATCGCCCAGGCCGTGCGCGACAGCGGCGGCGCGCTGCTGATCACCGCCGATCACGGCAACCTCGAGATGATGCGCGACCCGTCCACCGGCCAGCCGCACACCGCCCACACCGTCGGCCCGGTGCCGCTGGTCTACCTGGGCCCGCGTCGCGCCAGCCTGCGCAGCGGCGGCGCCCTGCGCGACGTCGCGCCGACCATCCTGGACCTGCTCGGCCTGCCGCAGCCGGACGAGATGACCGGTCGCAGTTTGCTGGTGGAAGGCGGGTCGGTCGCCTGATGCCATACCTGCGCGCGTTCGCCGTGGCGCTGCTGTTGTCGCTGCTGGCCTGCGCGCCGGCGGCGGCGCAGAACAGCAGCCGCGACGCCGAACGCAAGCTCGAACGCATCAAGAGCGAACTCAAATCGGTCGCCGACGAACGGCGCAAACTCGAAGGCCAGCGCGGCGCCGCGTCGCGCGAGCTGCGCGAGGCCGACGAGAAGGTCGGCCAGTCCAACCGCAGCCTGCGCGAGACCGAGCAACGCCTGGCGCGCGAGCAGTCTTCGCTGGCGCAGCTGCAGCAGCGCCGCGAAACCTTGCAGGGCACTCTGGGCGCCAAGCGCGAAGAGCTGGCGCAACTGCTGCGCGCCGCCTACGCCCAAGGCGGCGACGCGCCCTTGAAGGTGATGCTGGCCCAGGACAAGGTCGCCGACGCCAACCGCATGCTCGCCTACCACGGCTACGTGCAACGCGACCGCGCACGCCGGATCGAGCAGTTGCGCACCGAGCTCGCCGAACTGGACGCGGTCGAGCGCGACATCGTGACGCGCCGCTCCGAGCTCGACAACGCGCGCAAGCAGCAGCGCGCGCAGTTGGGCCAGCTGCAGAACGATCGCCAGAGCCGCGCCAGCCTGGTCGAGCAGATCAATCGCAAATACCAGGACCGCAGCAGCCGCGAACGCGCGCTCGGCCGCGACGCCAAGGGCCTGGAGGATCTGCTCAAGAAGCTGCGCCAGGCCGCCGCGCGCGCCGAGGCGCAGCGCAAGGCCGCGGCCGTGGCCAAGGCCGCGCGCGAGGCCCGCGAAGCGCGCGCCGCGCAGAACAGCGGCAAGCCCGCCGGCAGCACGCCCACGCGCAAGCCGGTGGTGGTCGCCAGCGCGGCGCCGCTGCAGGTCGGCGGCCTCGGCTGGCCGGTCTCGGGCGCGCTGCTGGCAGGCTATGGCGGCACCATGCCCGACGGGCGCGGCAGCGAAGGCCTGCTGATCGGCGCCAGCGCCGGCGCCACCGTCAAGGCGGTCGGCGACGGCCAGGTGGTCTACGCCGAATGGATGACCGGCTACGGCCTGTTGCTGATCGTCGACCACGGCAACGGCTACATGAGCCTGTACGCCCACAACGACGCACTGCTGCGCAATGTCGGCGACCGCGTCAAACGCGGCGACCCGGTCGCCACCGTCGGCAGCTCCGGCGGCAACGGCCGCCCGGCGCTGTACTTCGAGCTGCGCCGCAACGGGCAGCCGGTGAATCCGGCGACTTGGTTGCGGCGCTGAGGCCGCAAAGGGCAAATCCCCCTCAGTCCCCCTTTTCCAAAGGGGGAGAAAGCGGGCGCGGCGCTGGTCGTGGTTTCGGCGTCGGGAGTCGCGGGGCCGAATCGCAGGGCGCTTTCACCGCCGACGGCTGGTCTTCCCCCTTTGGAAAAGGGGGGCTGAGGGGGATTTGCACCACCCGTCACAAGTCCCCCGCACCGCGCCTGAACGCGCCCGCCGGCCGTTAACGAAAGCTTCCCGCGGCCCTGCCTAACGTGTTCCTATTCGAACCACACGCCGCGACCGAACCTCGATCGCGCCGCGCGGTCCAACCGGTATCCGTTACGGAGCTCCATGCATGCGCCTGCGTCATCCGCTGTCCTCCCGTCCTAGCCTGACGCGAGCCCTGCTGCTGGGCCTGGCGCCGCTGGCGCTGGCCGGCGCGATCCTGCCCGTGGCGGCGCAGGAGCCGCCCGCCGAGGCCAAGCCGGCCAAGGCCGAGACCAAGGATGACAAGTCCGAATCCAAGGTGCCGCTGGACGAGATCCGTCGCTACGTCGCGGTCTACAACGCGGTCAAGCAGGCCTATGTCGAGCCGGTCGACGACCGCAAGCTGATGCACTCGGCGATACGCGGCCTGTTGTTCGATCTCGATCCGCACAGCGTCTACCTCGACAAGGTCGCCGCCGACGATTTCGACGAGCAGGCGCGCGGCGCCTACGACGGCATCGGCGTCGAACTGCAGCGCCAGCCCGACGGCACCCTGCGGGTGATTTCGCCGATCGACGACACCCCGGCCGCGCGCGCGGGCATCAAGGCCGGCGACCTGATCATCGCCATCGACGGCAAGCCGTTCAAGGCCGACGAAGGCGACAGCTCCGGCCCGCTGCGCGGCGCCCCCGGCAGCAAGGTCGTGCTGAGCATCGTGCGCGCGGGCCGCGACAAGCCCTTCGACGTGACCGTGGCGCGCGAGACCATCCGCGTCGCCAGCGTGCGCAGCCGCATGCTCGAGCCCGGTTACGGCTACGCGCGCATCAGCGCCTTTCAGGCCGACACCGCCGCCGATTTCGAAACCCAGATCGAGAAGCTCAAGACCCAGGCCGGCGGCAAGCTCAACGGTCTGGTGATCGACCTGCGCAGCAACCCCGGCGGTCTGCTGACCTCGGCGGTGCAGATCGCCGACGACCTGTTGGAGCAGGGCAAGATCGTCAGCACGCGCGGCCGCATCGCGATCAGCGACGCCGAGTTCGGCGCCACCCCGGGCGACCGTATCGACGGCGCGCCGGTGGTGGTGCTGGTGGACGCCGGTTCGGCCAGCGCCTCGGAAGTGTTGGCCGGCGCGCTGCGCGACAACGGCCGCGCACGCGTGGTCGGCAGCCGCACCTTCGGCAAAGGCTCGGTGCAGACCGTGCTGCCCTTGGACAACGGCGACTCGGTCAAGCTGACCACCGCGCGTTACTACACGCCCAGCGGCAAATCGATCCAGGCCCTGGGCATCGTGCCCGACGTCGCCCTGCATCCGGCCAAGGAAGCCGCCAACGGCGGCCGCACCAACTACAGCGAGGCCAGCCTGCCGGGCCATCTGCGCGGCGACGTCGACGACGCGCCGGGCACCAATGCCGGCGAAGTGCTGGAAGGCGACGCGCCGATCGCGGCCGCGCTGGCGGAACTGAAGAAGCCGGCGGTGGCCAAGGCCGACGACGGCGCGACCAAGCGCTGAGCGCGGAATCGCGCGGGCATCGCAGCCGCGGTTGGTAGCGAATCGCCGCATCCGATACGAAGACGCCCGGCCGCAAGCCGGGCGTCTTCGTATGCGGCGGCGTTCCGGTTGCGAGGTGCCGTCTGTTTCACTCCACCGGAGCGAAGAACGCGCGCACCAGCCGGTAGTGCTCGTCGGCGGGATCGTCGCGGAAACGTCGGTGATCGCGATAGCGCAGATGTTCGCCGGACAGCCCGCGCCGCGCCATGACCTCGCGCGCGGCGCCTTCGTAGTCCTGGCCGTCGCCGCGATGCCAGTAGCGCACTTCCTGATGCGCGAACGGGATGTCGAGGTCGATCTGGAACGGCATGCCCTCGCCGTAGCCTTCATCCCAGTTAGCCTCGGCCAAGCCGCGCCACTGCAAGGCGAAGCGCGCGCCGCGCCGTGCGCCCAGGCGCAGTTCGCTGCGTGGCAGGCTCAGATGCGAGCAGAGGTAAAGACTGGGCAGGCTGTCGCCCACCGCGTCGTCGCGTTCGAGGTCGACGCCGTAGGCGAAACCTTCCAGTCGGCGCCAATCGTCGATCCGCGCCGGCATGACTTCGTCGTAGAAGTGCGGCCGCAGATCCTGCTGGACCTCGCCTTCGCCGAAGCGCTGCGCGCTGCCGTGCACATCGATCGACCAACAGACCTCGCCGCTGGCGTCGTCGTACAACCAGCCGACGATCTGCGCGCGCTCGACGGCGAAGCTCAGGTCCTTGAGGCGGATCGTGCCGCTGACTTGTTCGCCGTCGCTCATCGTCGCGCGCCGCGTCTGGGGCCGGCGAGCAGCCTAGCATTGGGCCGATGTGTGGCGTCGCGGATCAGCGGCGCCGCCGGCGCATCGCCGAAGCAAGCGCAAAGCGAGCATTCCCTGCGCTTTTGAGGCGGCGCTGGGCCAGGCGTGCGCAGCCGCCTGCGTCAGCGCGGTTTCGCCGGCAGCGGGAACGGGGTCACCACCTTCTCGCCGGTCGTCGCGTCGCGGATCGCCGACTGGCCTTTGCGCTCGACTTCCTCGATGCGCACGATGCTGTGCATCGGCAGGTGCAGCATGCGGGTGTTGCCGAACTCGTCGCGCAGGCGTTCCTCGGTCGGGTCCACGACCAGGCCCTCGTGTACGTCGAACACCAGTTCGCCGATTTCGGTGAAGCCCCACAGCGCGCCCGAGCCCACGTGCCGCGCGTACAGCTCGTAGACCTTGCCGGCGTTGAGGAAGGTGACTTTGTAGAGCGTCTTGGCCATGGGAGCCGGGATTCGAGATTGGGGATTAGGGATTCGCAAAAGCGCGAGCGGGCACCTGCATCCAAGCTGGGGGAAGAACACCGAAACTCAAGTGCACGGTATCGAACTGCTGTGTCGAATCCCTAATCCCCAATCTCGGCCCTCAGAAGCCGCGCCGGCGCCGCATTCGCCGCGCGATGCCCGCGCGCGCGATCAGCGCGAACGCGCCGCCGAAGGCGAAGCCGGCCAGATGCGCCGACCACGCGACCGCGCCGAAGGCCGGGCCGATGAAGGTGAAGACCACCTGCAGCAGCGCCCAGACCCCGATCAGCAACGGCGCCGGCACCTTCACGAACTGCAGGAACAGCCCCAGCGGCACCACCACGCCGAGTTTGGCGCCCGGGAACAGCGCCAGGTAGGCGCCGATCAGCGCCGAGACCGCGCCGCTGGCGCCGATGATCAGACGGTCCGGCGTGCCGATCGCGATCACCGCGGCCAGGTTGGCGACCGCGCCGCCGCACAGGAACAGCGCCAGGAACCGCCAGGGCCCCATGGTGCGCTCCGCCGGCAGGCCGAAGATCAGCAGGAACACCAGGTTGCCCAGCAGGTGGGCCCAGTCGGCGTGCAGGAACAGGGCGCTGAACAGGCGCAGGCCGCTGCCGTCGCGGATCGCGTCCCACCAGGCCGCCGGGGTCGACAGACCGCCCGAGAGCGCGCCCCATTCCAGCATCAGGCGGCGCTCGTCGGTGTCCGGCAGCAAGGCCGAGCCGATGAAACACAGCCACAGCACCGCGAACAGCAGGGGGGTGGCCCAGCGCAGGGGTGCCTTTTCGCGGGAAGGGATGGCGATGAACATCGGTTTGGGGCGTCGCGGATTCAGGTCCGGCCGGTACGAACAGGGGGAACCGGCACGGCATGAGGCCAGAAACGGTAAGGGTGGAACTGGGACCCTATTGTTAGCTTTCAGTTAACGGCCGCGCTATAGTGCATACGGCGTCGTACGTCGGGAGGGGCTTTCCGGCGGTGCGAGCTCCAGCCAGATCGGAGCCGCGCGGACGGCCGAGGAAGACCAAAAAATACTCCAATGGAGACTACACGCATGCAACACGCACACCGCTATACGCGCCTGACCGCCCTCGCGCTGGGCATCACCGGCGCTCTGGCTTTGGGCCAGGTCCACGCTTCGGGCTTCCAGCTCAAGGAAAACAGCGTCAAGGCCATGGGTCGCGCGTTCGCCGGTTCCGGCGTGGCCGCTGGCGACTCCTCCGTCGTCGCCAACAACCCGGCAGCGATGACCCAGTTCGAAGGCACCACCTTCCAGGCCGACGTCACCGTCATCGACCTCAACGCCAAGTTCAACGGCGGCGGTTACGACGTGCTCGGCCGTCCGCTGACCGGCGGCGACGGCGGCGAAGCCGGCGACGTCACCCCGGTTCCGGCGATGTCGATCATCCACAAGTTCGATAACGGCCTGGCCGTGGGCGCCATGGTCAGCGCGCCGTTCGGTCTGAAGACCGAATACAAGCCCGGCTGGGTCGGCCGCTACTACGCCGCCAAGTCCGAGCTCAAGACCGTCGACCTGACCCTGTCGGCCGCGTTCGAGCTGGTCCCGGACCACCTGTCCGTCGGCGCCGGCATCGTCTGGGAAAAGGCCGAGGCCGAGCTGTCGAAGTCGGTCGACTTCGGCACCCTGCTGTTCGGTAACCCCGCGACCCGTCCGCTGCCGTTCGCGCGCCCGCAGGCTGCCGACGGTTTCGCGAAGGTCGAAGGCGACGACACCGGCCTGGGCTGGATCATCGGCGTGAACCTGCGTCCGAACGACAAGCTGGCCATCGGCCTGTCGCACCGTTCGGAAATCGATCACGAGCTGGAAGGCAACGTCGACTGGACCGTGCCGGGCAACGTCGCCGCGGTGTTCGGCGCCAGCCCGACCACCCGTCCGCTGTTCCAGGACGGCAAGGCCCTGGCCAAGCTGACCACCCCGTCGGTCACCACCCTGAGCGTCGAGTACAAGTTCACCGACCAGTTCTCGCTGATGGCCGATTACTCCGAGACCGATTGGTCGTCGCTGCAGGAAATCCGCATCGACTTCGCCAACCCGGATCCGGATTCGGTCGAGCATTTCGGCTGGAGCAAGACCCGCTTCATGGCCCTGGGCGGCGAGTACAAGCTCAACGACGCCTGGACCCTGCGCGCCGGTTACGCCTACGACGAAACCCCGACCACCTACTCCGCACGCACCCCGCGCCTGCCGGACGAAGACCGTCGCTGGTACTCGATCGGCGCCACCTGGGACTTCAGCGAGAACCTCGAGCTGAACTTCTCCTACGTGCGCATCGAGCCGGACACCCCGCAGATCGGCATCGTCACCCCGCCGGCGGCCGGTGGCCAGCGCCTGTTCGGTTCCTACAGCAGCAACGTGAACCTGTTCGGCGTTTCGGCGCAGTACCACTTCTGATCCACGGTACGCCGCGTTTCCAAAAAGCCCCGCTTCGGCGGGGCTTTTTTTATGCCTTTTATGTGCCAGTTCGGCGAAGCCCGGGCGGGCGCCCCGCGAAACCGATTGACAGCGGGCGTGCGCGAGTGGAGATATGGACGCGATGCGCGTGACGGCACAAAACACCGTCGCGGGGGGCGCGCAGCCTGTGCGGAGCGATGCAGGCAGCCCTTTCGCATCATGAACTCGCCTGCCCTGGGCAGGTGCCTTGATGGATTAAGGAGACGCCGATGCACCCTGTGAACCGTTCCGCGCCGTCCGCCGCCAAAGCGGCTGGCGCTCTCTCACCGCGCCTGTCCTTGCGCTGGTGTTCGATCCTGTTGTTGTTCCTCGCCGCCGTGCTCGCCAGCGGCGTGGCCTCCGCGCAGGCCTGGCTGCTGACGCCGGCCGAGCGCAAGACCTATCTGCAGTACTACGCGCCGGTGATCATGCAGCGCGCCGAGGAGAGCAGCAGCAAGAAGGGCCGCGACTGGATTTCGAATTACGACTTCGATCGCGACGGCAATTTCGCCAACAACCGCTACACCTGGCCCAACCTGCTGTCGCAGTACATCGCGGCCTCGGCCGCGGGTACCGGCGCCTATTCGAACTGGCGCATCCGTCCGACCCTGTACTCCTCGGTGATGGAGTACATGGACGGCAACAGCAAGGCCCTGGTGCTGCTGTACCACGTCTATCACCCGGTCGATAAGAAGGCCAACGAGATCCACGACTGGGAGCGCATCGAGATCGTGGTGCGCGGCGTGACCGGCGTGCCGGGCGCGGTCGGCGAGTACGTGGGCCACGTCACCATCACCAGCCACAAAGACCACGTGATGCGCAGCTACGGCAGCGCCGACCTGAATTTCATGCAGGTTACCGGCGGCAAGCACGTGATGATCTGGCAGGCCGACGAGGACAACACCGAACTCGGCACGCACGGCCACGAACTGCATTTCGTGCAGGACGCCTACAGCACCATCGCCGCGCGCCGCACCGCCAACAACTCGGCCGAAGTCGAAGTCACCAACGACGACGACAAGTCGGTGCACTACGTGTGGGTGCCGGAGACCTCCAACGCCGCGGTCACCGCCTGGGGCGCCAGCAGCATCAATTACGGCAACGCGAATGCGCTGGCCGCCGGCCGCGACGACACGGTGTCGTGGTCGCTGGTCAAGCGCATCACCTACGAACTGCAGGATCTGGCCGACGTGTTCGGCGGGCAGTGGTCGGGCGCGAACTGGTCGATCAACTGGAACTCGGGCCAGACCGCCGACATCCTGCTCGACACGCCGATCACCAACGAACTGGGCCAGGTCGAAGTGCCGGTCGGCCTGCAGCGCTTCTACGTGCTGTCGCGCGACACCTCCAGCTCCAGCCTGACCGACGGCCGCGACGGCGTGCTCGGCAAGGATTGGCTGTGGGGCGCGTACTCGGCCGAGACCAACGCCGACACCATCTCCGGTTCCGACAAGCTCGGTGGCTATAGCGGCGCCGGGCGCGACAGCTACAACCGCAATCGCGCCGACGCCAGCGGCGACTACGCGTCCTTGAACGCCTACTGGCGCCAGCACGATCTGCTGGTGCACTCCGGCGGCATCGACACGCGCGAGAACTACGAAGCCGGCCAGTGGCTGCTCAATGGCTGGGAGCTGCCGCAGAACGGCGGTTACGACGGCCGCTGGGCGCAGCTGTACGACGACCGCGTGGCCTATGAGCCGTTGGGTCCGCTGATCGTGATCATGCCGGCCTCGGCGCGCGGTTGCGGCGACTCGTGGAGCGTCACCGCCACCGTCAACGGCGGCCTGCCGCCCTACACCTACAGTTGGAGCAACGTGATCTGGTACTCGCCCGACGGACGCACCGCCGAAGTCGGCAGCGGCCAGACCGCGACCCTGACGGTGGGCAGCGCCGATGGCCAGAGCGCCACGCGCAGCTTCCACAACATGGCCGGTTGCCCGGGCGGTGGTGGCGGTGGCGGCGGCGGGAATCCGATTCCCTAAGCTCGTCGCGATCGCAGTCGTACTTCGCTTCAGGAGCCCCGCATGCAGCGGGGCTCTTTTTTTGGGGCTGCGCTGCCGGTGCGGCAACTCTGCGCCATACGCCGACTGTTCGAAACGTCTTGACGCCGCCCGCGACTTGCTTATAGATTGAAATGATATAACGTTTCAATCAAGCTTCGGGAAGGCGAACGACGTGAACGACTGGCGTGGTGGGGACCGCAGAGCGGTGAAGTGCGGGCGCAAGCAGGGCTGGGCCGCGCGCTGGGTACGCACGATGGCGGCGCTGCTGCCGCTGGGCGTATTGGCCGCGCCGATAACGGCGCTCGCGCAGACGGTGACGCCCGACAGCGACCAGGGCGCGGACGCGGAGGCCGCGCCGCATCAGTTGGATAAGGTCACCGTGAGCGGCACGGCCGGGCAGGCGCTGCTGGACACGCCGACCACGACCGCCTCGCGCTTGGGCCTGAGCTCGCGCGAGACCCCGGCCGCGATCGAGACCGTGAGCGCCGAGACCATCGAGCAACGCGGCCTGCGCGGCACGGTCGACGCGCTCAACGCCGCGCCGGGCGTGCTTGCCGGCCAGTTGCCGTCCTCGCCGGGCGTGAGCTCGATGCGCGGCTTCAGCGGTGGCGCGATCTCGTTGCTGTACGACGGCGTGCGCCAGACCGCCGCGCCGCTGATCACGCGCGACTTCGACGGCTGGAGCTTCGAGCGCATCGAGGTGCTGAAGGGCCCGGCTTCGGTGCTGTACGGCGAAGGCGCGCTGGCCGGCGCGATCAATCTGGTGCCCAAGCGTCCCGACTTCGACGGCCGTGCGACCTCGCTGCTGCTGGGCTGGGGCAGTTTCGGCAGCCAGCGCTACGGCATCGACACCAACCTGCCGCTGGATCCCAGCTTCGCCCTGCGCCTGGTCGCCAGCCATCGGCGCAGCGAGGGCCATGTCGACGATACCGACAGCCGCAGCAGTTCGGCCGCGCTCAGCGCGCGCTGGCGTCCCAGCGATGCGGTCGAAGTCGACGCGGCGCTGGACCATTACGAAGACGACTACGACAGCGCCTACTGGGGCACGCCGCTGGTCCCGCGCGCCGTCGCGCGCGACCCCAGCGACCTGGTACGCAGCAGCAACGGTTACGTAATCGATCGTGCGCTGCGCGACCGCAACTACAACGTCGCCGACGGTACCCAGACCGCCCGCAGCGACTGGCTGCGCACGCGGCTGAGCTGGCAGATCGGCGACGGCCTGCGCTTCGTCAACGAGGCCAGCTACTACGATGCGACCCGGCGCTGGCTGAACTCGGAAACCTACACCTACGACGCGATCACCGGCCTGTTGAAGCGCGGCATCACCCGCATCGAACACGAGCAGGCCTATTGGGTGGAGCGCGCGACCCTGATCGCCGACAGCACGCTGGGCGGGCGTCGCAATCGCGCCTCGATCGGCGTGGAATTCAGCGACGGCGACTTCAAGGTGCCGCGCCGTTTCGGCACGGCCGCGTCCATCGATCCCTATGCGCCGCAGCGCGGCCTGTTTCCGGTCGGCGACGACGCGCTCAACTTCCCCGGCGCCGGCAACCGCGTCGACTTCGATTCCAACACGCGCACCGCCTCGGTGTTCGTCGAGGACGCGCTGGACCTGACGCCGCGCTGGTTGCTGCTGGCGGGGCTGCGCTACGACCGCGTCGAGCTGGAGCGCAGCGTGCGCGACTACAACACCGGCGTCGTCACCCGCTTCCAGCGCGACTACGATCCGCTGTCCTGGCGCCTGGGCAGCGTGTTCGACCTGCGGCCGCAAACCCAGCTCTATGCGCAGTACAGCGTGGCGGTGGCGCCGGTGGGCAGCTTGCCGTTGTTGTCGCTGGCCAACTCGCGCTTCGACCTCACCCATGGCCGCGCCGTCGACGTCGGGGTCAAGAGCTCGTTCTGGGAAAACCGCATCGATCTGACCCTGGGCGGCTACTGGATCGAACAGGACGACATCGTCACCCGCGATCCGGCCAATGCGGCGATCTCGATCCAGGGCGGCCGCCAGTCCTCGCGTGGCGTCGAGCTGTCGGTGTCGGCGGCGCTCACGCGCGCGCTCAGCATCGACGCCAGCGTGGCGGGCTTGAACGCGCGCTACGACGCGCTGCGCGAGGCCGGCGGCGTCGATCGCGCCGGCAATACGCCGCCCAATGTGCCCGAGCGCATCGCCAATCTCTACGCCAGCTACCGATTCGAGGCGCTGCCGCTGCGCCTGAGCGCCGGCCTGCGTCACGTCGGCGCGTTCTACACCAACAACGCCAACAGCATCCGCGTCGACGCGCACACGGTGTTCGACGCCTCGCTGGCCTACCGGCTGCCGTTCGGCGAGATCGCCCTGCACGGGCGCAATCTCGGCGACGCCTTCTACGCCGATTGGTCCGGTGGCGCCGCCGATCAGATCGTGATCGGCGCGCCGCGCAGCGTCGAGCTCACCTTCAAGGTGAACCTGTGAGTCGTCTGGATACGCCCGCGCAGGTCCACGCGTTGCGGCTGCAGGACGTGCGCAAGGACTTCGGCGAGCGCAAGGCTCTGGACGCGCTGTCGCTGACGATCGCGCCCGGTGAGGTCTATGCGCTGCTAGGCCCGAACGGCGCGGGCAAGACCACCACGCTCAACCTCATCCTCGGTTTCCTGCGGCCCGATGCGGGGCGCATCGAGGTCGCCGGCGTCGACGCCACGCGGGATCCGCTGCAGGCGCGCGCCAGGATCGCCTATCTGCCCGAGACCGTGATGCTGCATCCGGCCCTGAATGCGATCGAGAACCTGGGCTACTTCGCCATGCTCGGCGGCCGCCGTCTCGATGCCGTGCAGGCGCGCGCGCTGCTCAGCGAAGCCGGCCTGCAGGAGGACGCGCACGCGCGCCGCGCGGCCGGCTTCTCCAAAGGCATGCGCCAGAAAGTCGGCCTGGCGATCGCGCTGGCCAAGAACGCGCAACTGCTGCTGCTGGACGAGCCGACCTCGGGCCTGGACGCGAGCGCGGCCAACGATCTTTCGCACGGCGTGCGTGCGGCGGCGCGGCGCGGGATCGCGGTGCTGATGGCGACGCACGACCTGTATCGGGTCAAGGACGTGGCGCAGCGGCTGGGCATCCTGCGCGATGGGCGTCTGCTGATCGAGCGTCATACCGAAGACCTCTCGGCGGCCGACATCGAAGCCCTGTATCTGGAGCAGCTGGCGCGATGAAGGCCTCGCTGACCGCCTACGAATGGACCCTGCTGCGGCGCGACCGTCGCGCCTGGTGGGCCTTGTTGAGTTTGGGCGCGCTGGTGCTGCTGGCGTTCGCGCTCAACGCCGCCCAGCTCGCGCGCGCCAATGCCGACAAGGCGCGCATCGCCCAGCAGGAACGCGCGCGCTGGCTGGGGCAGGGCGAGAAGGACCCGCACTCGGCCGCGCACTACAGCATCTATGCATTCAAGCCCGCGCCGACCCTGGCCGCGCTGGATCCCGGCGTCGAGCCCTACGTGGGCCAGGCGCTGTGGCTGGAGGCGCATGCGCAGAACGACATGCTGTACCGACCGCAGGGCGAGGCCGGCCCGCTGCAGCGCGCCGGTGCGATCAGCCCGGCGGCGCTGTTGATCGGATTTGCGCCGTTGGTCGCGTTCCTGCTCGCGTTCGGCGCGATGGCGATGGATCGCGAGCGCGGCACGCTGCGACTCGCGCTGGGCGCGGCCACCCGGCCCGGCGCGATCGTGGCCGCGAAAGCGCTGGCGATCTGGGCCGCGCTGCTGCTGGCGCTGTTGGCGCCGACGACGCTGGCGGCGGTGGTGCTGGCCTCGGCGCAGCATGCGTTCGATACCGATCTCGCCTTGCGCCTGAGCGCGTGGAGCCTGGCGATGGCGGCTTGGCTGGGCGTGCTGACCGCGATCGGGATCGCGGCGTCGACCTTCGCCGGCGGCGTGCGCACGGCGTTGGCGCTGCTGTTCGGCCTGTGGATCGTGTTCGCGCTGGTGTTGCCGCGCTGGGCCGACAGCGCGGTCGAGCGCGCGCAGCCCTTGCCCTCCACGCAATCGATCAAGCAGCGCTTGACCGACGAGGCGCCCGCGTTCTGGACCGCCGAGACCGCGCGCGAGAACCAGGCCAGGCTGCTCGCGCAGCATGGGGCGCAGCGCAAGGAGGACCTCAAGGTCGATCTGCGCGGCGCCGAATTGGACATGAACGAGCGCCACGCCTATCGCGTGTTCGACCGCGTGCTCGGCGACTTCTACGGCCGCGTGCTGGCGCAGGACCGCGCCTACGCGGGTTGGGGCCTGCTGTCGCCCGCGATCGCGATCCAGAGCCTGTCGCCGGCCTTCGCCGGTGGCGATTTCGCCCATCACCGCGGCTTCATTGACGGCGCCGAGACCTATCGGCGCGCGCTGGTCAATCGCATGAACCAGGACGTGATGGCGCACCCGACCCAGCACGGCGGCGCGAAACACACCAGCGGCGCGGCGTTGTGGGCGCAGATACCGCCGTTCCAGCACCGTCCGCCCGCGCTGAGCGCTGCCTGGGGCAGTGCGGCGCCGGCCTTGTGGTCGCTGCTGTTGTGGTGCGCGCTCGCGCTGGGCGCCTTGTGGCTGGCCGCACGCAGGTTGCGGCCATGAGCGCGCCGGCCTTCGCGAGTCTGTTGCGCTGGGAGCTGCGTCAGGTGGGCCGCAATCGCCTGCTGTGGCTGGTGCTCGCCATCCTGGTGCTGGCCATGGGCTGGGGCGCGCTCAGCGGCGCCACCCTGCACCGGCAGCAGGATGCGGCGATCGAGCATGCGCGCCAGGCCGACGCAGCCTGGATGCAGCAAGTGCGCGAGCGCGCGCAGCGCTACGCCGCGCCGGCGACGGGCGAGCTGCCGTACTGGCAGGACCCCACCGACGCGGCGGGGTTCAGCCGCTATTTCCTGCGCACGCAGGCGTTCAAGCCGCATCTGCCTCTCTCCGCGCTCGCCGTCGGCGCCAGCGATCTGCTGCCCGCGCGCCTGCCGGTCAAGCTGGAGACGCCATTCGGTATCGAGCCGGTCTACGACTTCGAGAATCCGCGCGGCTTGGCCCTGGGGCGCTTCGATCTGGGCTTCGTGCTGGTCTACTTGCTGCCGATCGCCTGCATCCTGCTGATCGGCCTGCTGACCAGCTTCGAGCGCGACAACGGCATGCTGCGCCTGATCGCCGCGCAACACGTCGGTCCGCGCGCCTGGCTGGGCGCGCGCATCGCCGCGATCGCGCTGTGGCTGGCGCCGTCGGTGGTGCTGGGCCTGCTCGCGGCCCTGGCGCTGGCCGGTACCGACCTGACGGCGGCCGCGCCCGAGTTGCTGACCGCGATCGCGCTGGTACTCGCCTACCTGGCGTTCTGGCTGGCGCTGGGCTTCGCGGTCGCCGCCAGCTGGTCCAGCGCCGCGGCTGCGATCTCGACCCTGGTCGCGGTATGGGCGTTGCTCACCATCGGCGTGCCGCTGGCCGGCGGCGCCGCGGCGGCCGCGTTCGCGCCGGCGCCTTCGGCGGCGAGCATGGTGGACGCGCAACGGCGCGCCAACGATGCCATCGCCGAGCATCGCGACGAGATCGTCGCCGCCGCCTTCCGTCGTCGGACCGATCTCGCCACGGTGGTCGAACGCGTCGGCAGCATCGACTACGCGACGCGTCTGAGCTTTCTCACGCCGGAACTGGAGCGGCGGTTGCAGCCCTTGCAACGGCAGCAGACGCAGGCGCGGATCGGTCGCGAACGCGCCGCGGATCTGATCGCGTACCTGTCGCCGTCGCTGGGTCTGCAGTCCGCGCTGGCGACCTTGGCCGGCACCGATCTCGCGCGTCATCGCCGCTTCGAAGCGCAGACCCGCGCTTATCAGCTGCGCTTGCGCGACTGGTTCTATCCGCGCCTGCAGCGCCAGATCGTCGCGACGCCCGCGCGCACGCCCGCCGATAGCTACGGGCGCCTGAACTTCACCGACTACGACGCGATCCCGGTCTGGTCGGGACCGCAGGCACCGCCGTCGGCACGCGCTGGCAGGGTGGCGCCGATCGCGCTGTGGCTGTGCCTGCTGGCCGCCGCACTCACCGCGTGGGCGCTGTCGCGCCTGCGCCATTGGCCGACGGAGTTGTGACATGTCCGCTATCGATGCACGGATGAAACCCGCGGTACTGGCGCTGGCCTGCGCGCTCGCATCGCCGGCCCTGGCCCAGCGCGCCGGCGACAATGCGGTGACCGCCGCCGAGGACGCGTTCGGCGCGACCCTGGGCAACGAGAGCATCGGCCTGTACAGCAGCAAGCAGGTGCGCGGCTTCTCGCCGGTGGACGCCGGCAATGTGCGCATGGACGGCGTCTACTTCGACCGTCAGGGAACGGTGCCGCCAGCCCTGGTCGAAGGCTCGACGATCCGGGTCGGCTTGTCGGCCCTGAACTATCCGTTTCCCGCGCCGACCGGCATCGTCGACTACCGCCTCAAGAAGGCCGGCGACCGGCGCGTGCTGAGCGTGCTGGGCGCGCTCAACGCCTACGGCGCGCCCGCGCTGGAGCTGGATGCCAAGCTGCCCATCGTCGAGGGCGTGTTCGGCGTCGCCGCCAATCTGTCCTGGGCACGCGAGGAATACTACGACGGCGCCGATGCGCGCTACCTGCGCGCCGCCGTGGTGCCGCGCTGGCGGCCGTCCGAGCACGTCGAGATCCTGCCGTTCTGGAGCATCTCGCGCGGCCGCGACGAAGAGGTCGCGCCGGTGATCGTGACCGCCGGCAACTACCTGCCGCCCGAAATTCAGCGCCGCCGCCACTTCGGCCAACGCTGGAGCGACAACGAGTACGACAGCCGCAACTACGGCGTGATCGCCAAGGCGCGTTTCGGCGATCACTGGGCGCTGGCCGGCGGCGTGGTGCGCTCGATCTTCGAGATGCCCAGCGGCTACGCCGAATTGTTCGTCGACACCACGCCCGACGGGCTCACCCGCGAGAAGGTGATCGCCGATCCGCGCCAGCGCTCGGCCTCGACCAGCGGCGAGCTGCGCCTGAGCCGCAGCTTCAGCGAGGGGCCGCGTCTGCACGTGTTGCACGCGGCGGTGCGCGGGCGCGATCTGCACAGCGAGTACGGCGGCTCGGCGCCGGCGCTGGACTACGGTTGGCGCCGGCTCGGCGATCCGCTGCCGATGCCGCGCCCGGACGACTGGGCCTTCGGTCCGCGTACCCAGGACCAGGTGCGCCAGTGGACCGGCGGGCTGGCCTACGAAGGGCGCTGGCGCGAGGTCGGCGAGCTCAGTCTCGGCTTGCAACGCACCCACTACGAGAAGCAGGTCGACCAACCCGGCCTGGCGCGCGTGTCCACCCGCGACGACCCCTGGCTGCCCAGCGCCAACCTGACCGCGTATCTGAGCAAGCGCGTCGCGCTTTACGCCGGCCACACCCGCGGCCTGGAGGAGAGCGGCGTCGCGCCCGACGACGCGGCCAACCGCAATCAGGCGCTGCCGGCGATCCGCACCCGCCAGACCGACGCGGGTCTGCGCTGGGTGCTGCCCAACGAGATGAAGCTGGTGACCGGCGTGTTCGACGTGCGCAAGCCCTACTTCATCACCGACGAGCGCAACGTCTACGGCGTGCAGGGCGAGGTCCGCCATCGCGGCGTCGAACTCAGCCTGAGCGGGCGCCCCAGCGACCACCTCAGCCTGGTCGCCGGCGCGGTGCTGATGCGTCCGCGCGTGAGCGGCGAGGCGGTGCGCCAGGGCCGCGTCGGTGAGCGTCCGATCGGCCAGGCCGAGCGCGTGCTGCGAGCCGACCTGGAATACCGCCCACCGAGCTGGCCGGGCTGGTCGTTCGATCTGGCCATGAGCCACTACGGCGAACGCGTGGCTTCGCGCGACGGTAGCAACCGCGTGCCCGCTTACAGCCTGGCCGACGTCGGCGCGCGCTATCGCTTCAAGCTCGGCAACGCGCCGGCAACCCTGCGTCTGCTGGTCGCCAACGTCGGCGACACCTACACCTGGAACCTCTACGGCCACAACAGCTTCGGCCTCACCGACGGCCGTCGCTACCTGGTCCAACTGGCGGTCGATTTCGAGGCTTAGTCCGATGCGACAAGGAGAAACAGCGAACATGCTGCGCCAGGAACGGCAACACCCGAACCGCCCGCCGCCGGCGCGCGCCCGCGTCGCCGCCGGCGCGCAGGCCGAGCCATCGGCCGCGGTGCACAGCGGCGTCTGCCATGGCACCCTGGGCGAGCTGCTGCAGGGCCCGTACGAACGCGACGGCGAGCTGCACATCGGCATCATCTCGCTGCCGGTGCGGCGCTACAGCTGGATGCATTTCGCACCCGGCGAGGACGGCGATATCGACGCCGAACTGGCGGGCAAGGACAAATGCCGGCAGGCGCTGGGCCTGTACCTCGCGCACCACCGCAAGCGCTTGCCGCCGGGCCGCTGGAGCCACGACTCCGAGCTGCCCACCGGCAAGGGCATGGCCAGCTCCACCGCCGACATCGTCGCCACCATCCGCTGCCTGGACCGGGTGTTCGGGCTGCGTTCGTCGCCGGCGCTGATGGCCGCGCTGCTGCGCGAGATCGAGCGCTCCGACAGCGTGTTCCTCGACCGCCACGCGCTCTACCTCAGCGGCCGCCAGGAAGTGGTGCGGACGTTTCCGCGCGCGCTGCGCCTGCACGCCTGCTACATCGACGAGGGCGGTACGGTCGAGACCGAGCGGGTCGCGGCCGATCTGCTGGGCCACTATCGCGACCGTCTCGACGACTACCGCGGCAACCTCCAGCGCATGCTGCAGGCCTTCGCGGCCCACGATGTGCGCGCGATCTGCGATTGCGCCACCCGCAGCGCCGCCCTGGCCCAGGGCGTGATCGCCAAGCGCGCCTTCGACACCCTGCTCGAACGCCGGCGCGCGCTGGGCGCCGACGGCATCGTGGTCGCGCACACCGGCAGCCTGATCGGCTACCTGTACGCGCGTCGCCCCAGTACCGCGCGCATGGGCGCGCTCTCGTCCTTCTTTCGCGGCCTGGGCCACCAATGCCGCTTCGTGGAGACCGGACCGTGAGCGGCGTGCACGCGCATATCGCCGATGCGATCAAGGCGCCGGATCTGGTCCGGCTCGGCGCCAATCTGTACGTGGCGCGCTTCGAGACCATGAAGGTCTATTCGACTCTGGTCGCGGTCGAACGCCTGCTGGCTAGCGGCCGGGTCCAGCCGGGCGCGACCCTGATCGACAGTTCCAGCGGCATCTACGCCTACGCGCTGGCGCTGGCCTGCCACAAGTTCGGGCTGCACTGCCGCATCGTCGGTTCCAAGACCGTGGACCGCACTCTGATGACGCAGCTGCGCATCCTCGGCGCGACCATCGAACAGGTCGAACCGCAGGCCACGCTCAAGCTCGATCAGAGCCTGCGCGTGGCGCGCATCCACGAACTGCTGGCGGCCGATCCCAGTCTGCACTGGATGCAGCAGTACCACGACGACATCCATTACGACGGCTATGCGCCGGTGGCCGCGGCCATCGCCGATGCCCTGGGCTGCGAGGCGCTCAGCATCGTCGGTGGCATCGGCTCGGGCTGCTCCACCGGCGGCCTCGCGCGCGCGCTGCGCGAGCGCGACGACGCGGTCGAACTGATCGGCGTGCAGCCCTTCGGCAGCCTGACCTTCGGCTGCCAGCACCTGGAAGACCCCGGCATCATCATCGCCGGCATCGGCAGCTCGATCCCGTTCCGCAACGTGCGCCACGCCCTCTACGACCAGGTCCACTGGGTGTCGTTCGATTACGGCCTGGCCGGCTCGGTCGCGCTGCTGCGCGAGCATGCGGTGTTCGCGGGCCTGTCGACCGGCTGTTGCTATCTGGTCGCCGCGCGCGAGGCTGCATTGCATCCCGAGCGCAAGCTGCTGTTCGTCGCCGCCGACACCGGACATCGCTATGTCGACGGCGTATTCGCCCATTACCAGGACGCGCTGGATCCGCGCGCGCTGGCGCCCACGCCGATCGCCTCGCTGGACGAGCTGGCGCTGCCGTGGTCGGCGATGGCGTGGCGGCGCCGCGACTACGCGCCCGCACATCCCCATTCCCCCTGAAGGAGCAGCGCCATGGCGCATCTGTTGATGATCGAAAGCTGGGTCGGCGGCACCGGCCGCATCTTCCCGCCCGCGATCGGCCGGCTCGGCCACCGCTACACCTTCGTGACCCGCAACCGCGATCACTACCGCGACCCGCGCACGCGCGAAATCCATCCGGCGATCGAGCACGCCGATCACGTGCTGAGCTGGGACACCAACGACGTCCCCTCGTTGATCGAATTCCTGCGCGCCCAGCATGCGATCCTGACTTTCGACGGCGTGGTCACGATCTGCGACTACTACATCGACACCGTAGCCCAGGTCGCGCAAGCCCTGGGC
Source organism: Lysobacter sp. cf310 (assembly GCF_900114355.1). Classification (GTDB taxonomy): domain Bacteria; phylum Pseudomonadota; class Gammaproteobacteria; order Xanthomonadales; family Xanthomonadaceae; genus Lysobacter. Next base: position 291,606 of record NZ_FOSS01000005.1, on the reverse strand, counting down.
CTGCCGCAGGCGTTCTCGGCCAACGTGGTGATGGAGCGGCGCAAGGATCGGGTGCGCGTGGCGATCGAACGCGCCGGCCTGCCCAATCCGAAATTCGCGGTGACCGCCGACTGGGCGCAGACCCGCGTCGAGGCGCAGCGCATCGGCTATCCGCTGATCCTCAAGCCCACCGACCTGGCCTCCAGTGCCTACGTGCGCCTGGTGCGCGACGAGGTCGAGCTGTGCGAGGCCTACGACGCGCTGGAGCAGTTCCCGCGCAATTTCCGCGAACAGGAGCGGGTGCCGCTGGTGCTGCTGGAGGAATACCTGCAGGGCGAAGAGGTCAGCGTCGAGGCCTGCACTTACCGTGGCGAGACCACGGTGATCGGTATCACCGACAAGAGCCTGGCGGGCTTTCCCTACTTCATCGAGGACGGCCACATGTTTCCGGCCCACCTGGGACCGGCCCAGGCCGAGGCCACGATCGCGCTGGTGCGCGGCGCGCTGGAAGCGGTCGGCCACGATCACGGCATCAGCCATACCGAGGTCAGGCTCACCGCCGACGGGCCGCGCGTGATCGAGATCAATCCGCGTCCGGGCGGCAACTACATCGTCGAACTGATCCAGCGCGTGACCGGCATCGATTTGCTGGATGCGCAGATCGAGCTGGCGCTGGGCCGCGCACCGGATCTGACGCCGCGCGCCACCGGCGTGAGCAGCGCCGCGATCAAGTTCCTGGTGCCGCCGCGCGGCGGACGTGTGGAAGCGGTCGAGGGCGCCGACAGTCTGGCGACCGATCCGCATCTGGCGCGCTGGACGCTGGCGTCGATCGCCGGCAGCGACGTCGCCGAGCCCATCGATAACGCCTGCTACCTGGGTCACGTGGTCGCGGTCGACCCGCAGGGGCAGGGCGCACGCGCGCACGCCGAGCGCGCGCTGAGTCGCGTACGCCTGCGCTACGCCGCATTCCCCTGACACCGTCTCCCGGAGAGCGCCCATGTCCCACCCATCCTCATCCCCCGCGTCCGTCGCCGACCTCACCCAGGCCGTGCTGCGCGGCGAGTACGGCCCCGATCCCGAAACCCTGCACGCGGTGGGCGCCTTCTGGGTGCGTCAGAGCACCCAGTTTCCGGGCACCGACACCAAGTACCGCAACTATTACCTGGTGCTGCGCGTGGAGGCCGGTTTCGGCGGCTGCTGCCTGGAGCGCGAGCAGCTCGACTCCATCGTCGCCGAGGAACTGTCCGGCCGCAGCGTGGCCGAACTCTTGCGCGACCCGCGCACGCCGGTGCGGGTGGCCGCGCTCGACGCCTATCTGTCGCTTACCTGCCCGCATCGCGAGGACGTGCGTGCGCAGCGCTTCCTGTTGCCGGCGGGCACGCCGCTGCAACGCGCCCAGGCGCGCGACGAGGCCATCGCCGGGCTGCTGCGGATCGAGCCGGGCATGCGCGTGGGCCTGATCGGCGTGGTCAATCCGCTGGTGGCGGCGATCCGCGCGCGTGGCGGCGTCTGCCTGCCTTGCGACTTCAATCTGGAGCGCACCCAGGACGGCACGCCGGTCGTGCGCGACATGGGGCCGGTCCTGGCCCAGGCCGATCTGGTGATCGCCACCGGCATGACCCTGAGCAACGGCTCCTTCGACGAGATCCTGGCCACGCTGCGCGCACGCGCGGTGCCGCTGGTGGTGTACGCCCAGACCGGCAGCGCGATCGTGCCGCGCTTCCTCGGTCACGGCGTGGCTGCGGTGTCGGCCGAGCCCTTCCCGTTCTCGCAGTTCAGCGCCGATCCCACGCCGATCCACCTGTATCGTGCGCCCGGCTACGACGACGACGGCGCGCGCGCGGCCGCATGAGCGCATCCGCATCGCCCATGGACGACCGCAGCCGGCGGCGTGGACTCAACGGCCTGCTGGTCTACACCTTCTTCATGGTGAGCGGCTTCGCCATGCTGATGCCGCTGGTGGCGGTGCACTACGTCAATGATCTCGGCTTCGCGGCCGCCGCGGTCGGCCTGGCGCTAGCGGTGCGCCAGCTCACCCAGCAGGGCCTGGCCCTGGTCGGCGGCCTGCTCTCGGACCGCTACGGCGCGCGCCGCATGATCTGCCTGGGCGTGCTGCTGCGCGCGCTGGGCTTCGCCAGCCTCGCCTTCGCGGGCGATCTGCCCGCATTGTTGGCGGCGATGGTCTTGTCGGCGCTGGGCGGGGCCTTGTTCGAGGCCCCGTACCAGGCCTCGATCGCGGCCCTGACCACCACGCAGACGCGGCCGCGCTACTACGCGATCAGCAACTGGGTCAGCGGCGTGGCGACCACCCTGGGGCCGCTGATCGGCGTGGCCCTGCTGCGTTTCGATTTCCGCGTGGTGTGCCTGGTCGCCGCGGCCTGCTTCGCCCTCAACTTCGTGGTCGCCCTGGCGCTGCTGCCGCGCGTGGAGATGCCCGACCGCGCGCCGCCCAGCCGCGGTCTGGGCCTGGTCTGGCGCGACACGCGCTTCCTGCGTCTGGTCGGTTTGATGATGCTGTACTGGTTCGTCGCCATCCAGATCAACATCAGTTTCCCTTTGCTTGCGCAGCGCCTCACCGGCGACGTCGCCAGCGTCGGCCTGATGTTCGCGGTCAGCGCCGGCCTTACGGTGGCCTTGCAATACCTGCTGGTGCGCTGGTTGGAGCGGCGCTGGACGTCGGCGCAGGTGCTGGTGGCGGGCGTGAGCCTGATGTCGCTGGCGGTCGGCGCGATCGGTCTGGTCTCGGGTTACGCCGCGTTCCTGGCTTGCGTGGCGGCGTTCTCGGTCGGCGCGCTGATGACGCGCCCCACCCAGCAGACCCTGATCGCCGAGCTGGCCGACCCGCGCGCGCTGGGCACCTACCTGGGCGTGAGTTCGCTAAGCCTGGCGGTGGGCGGCGGCCTGGGCAACGTCGCCGGCGGCTGGCTGATCGACGTGGCCGCAACGCGACATTGGCCATGGCTGCCTTGGGCGGTGTTTTGCGCGATCGGTCTGCTCAGCGCGTTCGGCCTATCCGCCTTGCTGCGCGGGCGCGTGCCACGCGCGCAGGCCGCCTTGTCCTGAGCCCATAAACGAACGGCCCCGCATCGAGCGGGGCCGTTCGGTATCGCCTGCCGCCGTACGCGATCAGTCGCCCAGCGTCAGCAGCGACGCGTTGCCGCCGGCCGCCGTGGTGTTGACCGTGATCGTCTTCTCGGTGGTGAAGCGCGGCAGGTAGTGCGGGCCGCCGGCTTTGGGGCCGGTGCCGGACAGGTTCTGGCCGCCGAAGGGTTGCACGCCGACCACCGCGCCGATCTGGTTGCGATTGACGTAGCAGTTGCCGACCTTGACCCGCGCGGCGATGCGTTCGATGGTCTCGTCGATGCGCGAGTGGATGCCCAGGGTCAGGCCGTAGCCGGTGGCGTTGATCGCGTCGATCACCGCGTCGAGCTGGTCGGCCTTCCAGCGGATCACGTGCAGGACCGGGCCGAACACTTCCTTGTGCAGCTGGTCCAGCGACTTCAGCGCGTACGCGCGCGGGGCGAAGTAGCTGCCGTGGGCGCTGTCGGCGTCGAGCGCGACCTCGGCGATCTTGGTCGCTTCCTTGTCCATGCGCGCGGCATGGTCGTTGAGCATCTTCAGCGCGTCCTCGTCGATCACCGGGCCGACGTCGGTGGAGAGCAGGCCGGGGTCGCCGACCTTCAGCTCGGCCATCGCGCCGGCCAGCATCGAGGTCACCTTGTCGGCGATGTCTTCCTGCACGAACAGCACGCGCGCGGCGGAGCAGCGCTGGCCGGCGGACGTGAAGGCCGAGCCGATCGCGTCCTTGACCAGCTGTTCCGGCAGCGACGAGGAGTCGGCGATCAGCGCGTTCTGGCCGCCGGTCTCGGCGATCAGCACGCCGATCGCGGCGTCGCGCGCGGCCAGGGCGCGGTTGATCGCGCGCGCGGTGTCGGTGGAGCCGGTGAAGGCCACGCCGGCCACGCGCGGGTCGCGGGTGAGCGCGGCGCCGACGGTGGCGCCGTCGCCGGGCAGGAACTGCAGCACCGCTTCCGGCACGCCGGCTTCGTGCAGCAGCTTCACCGCGTAGTAGCCGATCAGATTGGTCTGCTCGGCCGGCTTCGCGATCACGCTGTTGCCGGCCGCGAGCGCGGCGGCGATCTGGCCGGCGAAGATCGCCAGCGGGAAGTTCCAGGGGCTGATGCAGACGAACACGCCGCGGCCGGACAGGAGCAGGGTGTTGGACTCGCCGGTCGGGCCCGGCAGCGCCTCGGGCGCGAACAGCTTGCGCGCCTGCTGGCCGTAGTAGCGCAGGAAATCGACCGCCTCGCGCACTTCGGCGACGCCGTCGGGGATGGTCTTGCCGGCTTCCTTGGTGCACAGCGCGATGTAGTGCGGCATGCGCTGTTCGAGCAGGTCGGCGGCGTGCTCGAGGATCGCGGCGCGGCTGGCGGCCGGGGTCGAATCCCAGGCGTCCTGCGCGGCGACCGCGTTCTTCAGCGCCAGCTCGACGGTGGCGGCGTCGGCGGCGCGCCACTGGCCGACGGTCTCGCGACGGTCGGACGGGTTGGTCACGGCGATGTCGGGGCCGGCGGCATTGGCGCCCGGCACCAGCGGCGCGGCGCGCCAGTCGGCGACGGCGGCGTTGACCTGCTCGGCCAGGGACTGCAGTTGCTGATCGTTGGCGAGGTTGACGCCCATGGAATTGGTCCTCTCGAAACCGTAGCTGCGGTACAGGTCGACCGGCAGCGGAATGCGCGGGTGGGGGATGCTGGAGAACGCGGACACGGTTTCGACCGGGTCGCGGATCAGTTCGTCGATCGCGATGTCTTCGTCGGTGATGCGGTTGACGAAACTGGAGTTGGCGCCGTTCTCGAGCAGGCGCCGCACCAGGTAGGGCAGCAGATCCTCGTGCGAACCGACCGGCGCGTACACGCGACAGGGCACGTCCAGGCGATCGGCGGGCACGACCTCGGCGTAGAGGTCGTCGCCCATGCCGTGCAGCTTCTGGAACTCGAACGCGCGCCCGGCGGCCATGCGGTGCACGGTGGCGATGGTCTGGGCGTTGTGGGTGGCGAACATCGGATAGATCGCGTCGCTGGCTTCGAGCATGCGGCGCGCGTTGGCCAGGTAGGACACGTCGGTGTTGGGCTTGCGCGTGAACACCGGATAGCCGAGCTGGCCGTCGACCTGGGCGCGCTTGACCTCGCTGTCCCAGTAGGCGCCCTTGACCAGGCGCACCGGGATGCGGCGGCCGGTGCGGCGGGCCAGGTCGGCCAGGAAGTCGATCACCTCCGGCGCGCGCTTCTGGTAGGCCTGCACGGCCAGGCCGTAGCCCTGCCAGCCATCCAGCGACTTGTCGGCGTAGGCCGCCGCGATCACGTCCAGCGACATTTCCAGGCGGTCGGCTTCCTCGGCGTCGATGGTGAAGCCGATGCCGTAGCGCTTGGCCAGCTGCGCCAGTTCCAGCACGCGCGGGGTGAGTTCGGCGAACACGCGCGCACGCTTGGCGTGCTCGTAGCGCGGATGCAGCGCCGACAGCTTGACCGAGATGCTGGGCGCGGCGAACACGTCGTGCTGCAGGTAGTGACCGCCCGGGCCGCTCTTGCCGATCGCGTGGATCGCCTGGCGGTAGGCCTCCAGGTAGCGCAGCGCGTCCTTGGTGGTCAGCGCGCCTTCGCCCAGCATGTCGAAGGAATAGCGGTAGCTGGCGTTGTCGCCCTTCTTGGAGCGCGACAGCGCCTCGCCGATGGTGCGGCCCATCACGAATTGATGGCCCATGATGCGCATGGCCTGGCGCACGGCCAGGCGGATCACCGGCTCGCCGACGCGGCCGATCAGGCGCTTGAAGGCGTTATGGACGTCGCGCTTGGTGTCGTCGGCCAGATCGACCAGGTGGCCGGTCAGCATCAGGCCCCAGGTCGAAGCGTTGACCAGGACCGAGTCGGATTGGCCGAGGTGGCGCTTCCAGTCGGCCTCGCCGAGCTTGTCACGGATCAGCTTGTCGGCGGTGTCCTGGTCCGGAATGCGCAGCAGCGCCTCGGCCACGCACATCAGCAGCACGCCTTCCTCGCTGCCCAGGTCGTATTGGCGCATGAAGGCTTCGATCGCGCCCTGGTCCTGGGCGCGGGTGCGGACCCGGGCGACCAGGTCGGCGGCGGTGGCCTGCGCGGCCTGGCGGTCGGCCTCGGGCAGGCGGGCCTGTTCGAGCAGGTGGCCCACGTGTTGGGCTTCGTCGCGGACCCAGGCGGCGGTGATCGCCGCGCGCGGGCCGGCCGGAGCCGCTGGGAGTTCGGGACTGATCAGCGCGCGCGGCGGCGGGCCGTCGGCGGCGTCGGAGGAGGAGTCGATGGTCATTCGGACCGCAGCGCAGCGGAGGGGAGCCGCTTAGTTTAGAGCTTTCGGTCCAATCCGGTCTGTCGCAACCCGGCGTCCGGCGTTGCGGCCCGCGCATCGCAGCGCCGGACGGGGGCGGATGGGGCGCCCGGCGCGCCGTCGGACTCGCCCGATCGGGCGCTCGGCAGGGGCCGCACAGGCCCCCGCGACGGCCGCTCCGGCCCGTTCGTGCAAGGCCCGCAGCGCTTGCGTGAACGCCTCGCGGGTTGCCGCAGAGCGGGTCGGAGGCTACCATTTCGCGGATTATCCGTAGCGCCGTCACCGGCGTGATGGGCCCTGGACGGGGCTCGCCAGCCACCTCCTTCCGGACGGTTCCCCCGCGCCAGCGCCTGGCCGGGCCGGTGCCGGGAGGGGCAGCCCGCGGAGCAGACAACGCAACCTTCTACGATTTTCGGGGCTCGAACTGATGAAAGCCGGTCGTTTCAAGCAGTGGGCAGTGGGTGTCGCCGCGATGGCGGTGCCGGTCCTTGCATTTGCTCAGGCGGCCGATCCCAAGCCGTGGCAGTTGAACATGGGCCGCGGCGTCACCGCGCAGTCGGTCAACGCCTACGAGGCCCACATGCTGGCGCTGTGGATCTGCGTGGTGATCGGCGTGCTGGTGTTCGGCGCGATGGCCGTGGCGATGTTCAAGTTCCGCCATTCCAAGGGCGCGGTGGCGGATAAGGACTTCACCCACAGCACCAAGCTGGAAATCATCTGGACCGTGGTCCCGGTGGTGCTGCTGGTGGCGATGGCGTTCCCGGCCACCAGCAAGCTCATCAAGATGTACGACACCCGCGAGTCGGCCATGACCATCAAGGTCACCGGCTTCCAGTGGATGTGGAAGTACGACTACCTGGGCGAGAACGTCTCGTTCACCAGCCGCCTGGACCGCAAGAGCGACGCCCTGCGCCAGAGCAAGAAGACCGTCACCCAGGCCGACCACGAGCATTACCTGCTCGACGTCGACAATGTCCTGGTGCTGCCGACCGACACCAAGATCCGCTTCGTGATCACCGCCGACGACGTCATCCACGCGTGGTGGGTGCCGGCGCTGGGCTGGAAGCAGGACGCGATCCCGGGCATCGTCAACGAGGCCTGGACCGAGATCAAAGAGCCGGGCGTGTACCGCGGCCAGTGCGCCGAACTGTGCGGCAAGGACCACGGCTTCATGCCGATCGTCGTGCGCGCCGTGCCCAAGGCCGAGTACCAGCAGTGGCTCGCCGAGCAGAAGGCCAAGAACGCTCCGGCCGCGGCGCCCGCCGCTCCGGCTGCGCCGGCCGAAGCCGCTCCGGCGCCCGCGACGGCCGGCACTCCGAACTCCGACGCCACGACCGCTCCCGCGGTCGCCGGTTGATCGTCAAAGCATTCCTAGAGGTAGGCCATGGCAGCCACGCACCCCGTCGCCGATCATCACGATGATCATCACGCCCACCAGCAGGGCTTCATCGAGCGTTGGTTCTTCTCGACCAACCACAAAGACATCGGCACGCTGTACCTGATCTTCAGCTTCGTGATGTTCATCATCGGCGCAGGCATGTCGGTGATCATCCGCGCTGAGCTGGCCACGCCTGGCCTGCAGCTGGTGAAGCCCGAGTTCTTCAACCAGATGACCACCATGCACGCGCTGGTGATGATCTTCGGCGGCGTGATGCCGGCCTTCGTCGGCCTGGCCAACTGGATGATCCCGCTGCAGATCGGCGCGCCGGACATGGCGCTGCCGCGCATGAACAACTGGTCGTTCTGGATCCTGCCGTTCGCCTTCAGCCTGCTGCTGATGACGCTGTTCCTGCCGGGCGGCGCGCCGGCCGGCGGCTGGACCCTGTACCCGCCGCTGTCGCTGCAGGGCGGCAGCAACGTCGCCTTCACGATCTTCGCCATCCACATGATGGGCATCAGCTCGATCATGGGCGCGATCAACGTGATCGCGACCGTGCTCAACATGCGCGCGCCGGGCATCGACCTGCTGAAGATGCCGATCTTCTGCTGGACCTGGCTGATCACCGCGTTCCTGCTGATCGCGGTGATGCCGGTGCTCGCCGGCGCCGTGACCATGCTGCTGACCGACAAGTTCTTCGCCACCTCGTTCTTCAACGCGGCCGGCGGCGGCGACCCGGTGATGTTCCAGCACATCTTCTGGTTCTTCGGTCACCCCGAGGTCTACATCATGATCCTGCCGGCGTTCGGCGTGGTCTCGGAGATCATCCCGACCTTCAGCCGCAAGCCGCTGTTCGGCTACCAGGCGATGGTGTACGCGACCGCCTCGATCGCCTTCCTCTCGTTCATCGTGTGGGCCCACCACATGTTCACCGTCGGCATGCCGCTGGGTGGCGAGATCTACTTCATGTTCGCGACCATGCTGATCGCGGTGCCGACCGGCGTGAAGGTGTTCAACTGGGTCACCACCATGTGGCGCGGTTCGATCAGCTTCGAATCGCCGATGCTGTGGGCGATCGCGTTCGTGATCCTGTTCACCATCGGCGGCTTCTCGGGCCTGATGCTCGCGATCGTGCCGGCGGACTTCCAGTACCACGACACCTACTTCGTGGTCGCGCACTTCCACTACGTGCTGGTGACCGGCGCGCTGTTCTCGATCATCGCCGCGGTCTACTACTGGTGGCCGAAGTGGACCGGCCGCATGTACAACGAGACCGCCGCCAAGTTCCATTTCTGGTGGACGATCCTGTTCGTGAACCTGCTGTTCTTCCCGCAGCACTTCCTGGGCCTGGCCGGCATGCCGCGCCGCATCCCGGACTACAACGTGGTGTTCGCGGATTGGAACCTGATCAGCTCGATCGGCGCCTTCGGCATGTTCCTGACCCCGTTCATGATGCTGGGCATCCTGTGGCACTCGAAGAAGTACGGCGCCAAGGCCGAAGCGCGTTCGTGGGACAGCGCCAAGGGCCTGGAGTGGACCGTGCCGAGCCCGGCGCCGCACCACACCTTCAGCACGCCGCCGGTGATTCGCGATGGCGACCTGGCGCACGGCGACATCACTCACTGAGGCTTACGCCGCAGTAAGAAGCTCGGAGGACATTGCTTCGGATTGATACGGATTGCATCCCACAACCCCGCTTACTCCGCTGCGCGGAGCAGGCCGCCCCCTTAACTTAAGGGGGCTCCAAGGGCTGGCGATTCGGAGCATAGGAAACGTATGAACAAGACGCCTGACAACCCGGATATCGCAGCGCGCCGCAAGAGCGCGCGGCGTACCGCATTGTGGGCGGCGGGCATCGCGGTGACGGTGTACGTGTTGTTCATCCTCAGCGGCGTGATGGCGCAATGAGCGCCGGCGGCGACGAGCGCGGCAAGAAGAACACCGCCGGCCTGGTGAAGCTGGTGCTGGTGGCCTTGGCCGCGTTCGCCTTCACCTTCACCCTGGTGCCGCTGTACCGCATCGCCTGCGAAAAGGTGTTCGGCATCCGCCTGGAACGCACCGCCGCCGAAGACGTGGGCCAGGCCCAGGCCCAGGGCGCGCGCACCGTCACCGTGCAGTTCGACGGCGGCGTCAATTCCAAGCTGCCGTGGTCGTTCCATCCCAACCAGGTCACCATGCAGGTGCGCCCGGGCGAACAGTACGAAACCACCTACTACGCGCACAACGACAGCGACCGCACCATCGTCGGCAGCGCCGTGCCCTCGGTCGCGCCCGCGCGCGCCTCGGGCTATTTCAGCAAGACCGAATGCTTCTGCTTCACCGCGCAGACCCTGGCGGCGGGCGAGAAGCGCGACATGCCGGTGCGTTTCATCGTCGACCCCAATCTGCCGGCCGACGTAAAGACGATCACGCTGTCGTATACCTTCTTCAAGAACGATGTGCTCACTGCGCGACAGCAGGGCTCGACGGCCAAGACGCCGGCGTCGCCGCTGTCGGCGCCGTGATCCCGGTTCCGCCGCGCACGCCCCTTCATCAGTACCGAACCTAACGGAACGCCGCCATGGCCCAAGCACACACGCCAGACGCCAACACCTACTTCGTGCCGCACAGCAGCCGCTGGCCGTTCCTCGGTTCGATCGCCCTGTTCACCACGATGATCGGCATCGCCAGCTGGCTCAACGAAGTCAGCTGGGGCAAGCCCACCTTCTTCGTCGGTCTGGCCCTGATGTGCGGCGTGCTGTTCGGCTGGTTCGGCGACGTGATCCGCGAATCGGTGCGCGGCCACTACAACCGTCAGGTCGATATCTCGTTCCGCATGGGGATGATGTGGTTCATCTTCTCCGAAGTGATGTTCTTCGCGGCCTTCTTCGGCGCGCTGTTCTACGCCCGCCAGTTCGCGTTGCCGTGGCTCAGCGGCGTCGGCGACGGCGTGATGACCAACAGCCTGCTGTGGAGCGGTTACGCCGCCGGTTGGCCGACCAACGGCCCGGGCGCCGTCGGCGGCGTGTTCGAGACCATCCCGGCTTGGGGCCTGCCGCTGCTCAACACCATGATCCTGCTGACCTCGGGCATCACCGTGACCATCGCGCACCACGCGCTGAAGGCCGGTCACCGCAAGCAGCTGCTGGTGTTCCTGGGCCTGACCGTGGCCCTGGGCTGCCTGTTCCTGTTCTACCAGGCCGAGGAATACATCCACGCCTACAAGGAGCTGAACCTGACCCTGGGTTCGGGCATCTACGGTTCGACCTTCTTCATGCTCACCGGCTTCCACGGCGCGCACGTGACGCTGGGCACCCTGATGCTGGCGATCATCTGGTTCCGCTGCCTGAAGGGCCATTTCGACAAGGACAACCACTTCGCGTTCGAGGCGGTGGCCTGGTACTGGCACTTCGTCGACGTGGTCTGGCTGGGCCTGTTCCTGTTCGTCTACGTGCTGTAAGCGCGCACGACCCTTTAGCGCATCGGGCCGGCATTGCCGGCCCGTTTGCGTCTTGGGAACCTGGGATTTCGCAGCGGCCGTTTCGCCACGGCCGCGCGGCCGGGGCTCAGTTCGGGTTGGATCCGATGCCGTGCGGCTGGATCCAGCCCATCTTGATCGACAGGATGATGATCAGGATCAACGCGACGGACAGCGCGATGCGGCGGGTCAGCGCGTTCACCGTGCGCTTGCTCTGCCCCTTGTCCACGAGCATGTAATAGAGGCCGGCGCCCAGGTTCCAGAGGATGAGGATCAGGAACGCAATGATCAGCAGGGTCTTGAGCGAGTCGTTCATGGCGGCCTCCGGCGGCGCGCGCGATACCGCGAAAGCCGGATTATCGCAGTCCGGCCGGAGGATGTCGTGAGCCGTCGGCGCAACCTGATCGTGGGCTGGACGCTGGCGCTGCTGACCATCGCGGTGTTCGCCAACCTGGGCCTGTGGCAGTCGCGGCGCGCGGTCGAAAAGCAGGCCATGCTCGACGCCTCGGCGCGGGTGCTGGGCGAACGCCGGCCGGTTTCGTTGGCGCTGGCCGCCGATCCCTCGCGCCGCCGCGACTACGACTGGGCCGCCGGCCGCGGCGCGTTCGACGCGCGCGGCGCCCTGCTGCTGGACAACCAGCAGCGCAACGGCCGCGCCGGCGTGCGGGTCTATCGCGTGTTCGTGCCCGAGCAGGGCGCGGGCGTGCCGCTGCTGGTCGACCTGGGCTGGCTGGCGTTGGACGGTCAGCGCCGCTTCCCGCGCATTCCGCGGCCGGAGGGCTCGATGGAGCTGCGCGGCTTGCTCGCGCCGCCGCCCTCGACCGGCATCGCGCTGGGTCCCGCGCTCGGCCAGGAAGGCGAGGGCTGGCTGCTGACCCGCGTCGATACCGATGCGATCGGCCCCGGCATCGGCCTGTCGGTACCGCTGTCGCCGCGCGTGCTGCGTCTGGATCCGGCGCTGAAGCTGGGTTACGAGCGCGATCTGGAACTGCTCGCCAACACCCTGCCGCCCGAACAACACCGCGGCTACGCGCTGCAGTGGTTCGCGCTGGCCGCGGCGGTGCTGGCCACCGCCTTGATACTTACTTTCCGGAAGTCCCGCCGATGAACCTTCCTTCCAACGACGCTACGCGCAAGCGCAATCGGGTGATGCTGCTGGCGATCTTCGCGCTGTTCTTCGGCAGCATGCTGGTCGCCGGCGCGCTGCGCTTCTCGGGCTGGCGCCCGCAGGGCATGAAGAACCACGGCGAGTTGCTGCAGCCACCGGCGGATCTGCGCCAGGTCATGCCGCGACTGGCCGACGGCAAAGCCTACGAGTGGCGTCCGGCCGAACGCCTGTGGCGCATCGCGCTGGCGCCGCCGGCCGATTGCAGCGCCGAATGCGTGAAGCTGGCGCGCGAGCTCGACACCGTCTGGCAGCTGTTCGGCAAGGACGCGGACCAGGTGCACGTGCTGTGGATCGGCCAGCCGCCGGCGGGCGCGCCGCATCCGGCCGCACTGCGCATCGTGCAGCCCACGCCGCAGCTGCGCGCCGGCCTGCCGCGCCTGGACGATCCGAAGGGCGTGCCGGTCTACGTGATCGATCCGAACGGCTTCGTGATTCTGCGCTACGCTCCCGGCTTCGATCCGGCCGACCTGCGCGAAGACCTGTCCCGACTGCTGAAACTGATGTGACCCGGCCGCGGGTCGCCGCAGCGCCCGCGTCCTGTCGCCACCGAGTCAACCGCAAGAGTTCCGCATGAACGTGACGTTCAAACCGACCTGGTACCGCAACTTCCACCGCATCGCCTGGCTGGCGGTCGCGCTCGCGCTGTGCGTGATCGTGTTCGGCGCGTTCGTGCGCCTGTCCAACGCCGGCCTCAGCTGCCCGGATTGGCCGACCTGCTACGGCCGCGCCGCGTGGCCGACGGCCGCGCACGAGGCCAGCGATCACGTCGCCACCGCGATCCGCCCGGTGGAGGTGCACAAGGCCTGGCGCGAACAGTTCCACCGCATGATCGCCGGCCTGCTCGGCGTGCTGACCCTGACCCTGGCGCTGCTGGCCGCGCGCCGGCGCCGTTACGGCGTGGCTCAGGTGATCGTGGCCGCCGTGTTGGTCGCGGTCTCGATCCCGCTGTACATGAAGGGCCAGCACGTAGCCGCGTCGGTGCTGGCCGCATTGGGCGAAGCGATCCTGCTGATCGCCGCGCTGCGCTGGAACAACAGCGACTTGTCGCGCGTGGCCGCGCTGACCCTGGCGGTGATCGTGTTCCAAGCCCTGCTGGGCATGTGGACCGTGACCTGGCTGCTCAAGCCCATCGTGGTCATGGGCCATCTGCTCGGCGGCTTGCTGACTTTCTCGCTGCTGCTGTGGATGGCCTGGCGCGCGACCGATCTGCCGATCCGTCTGGCCGAGGCGGTCACGGTGCGCAAGCTGGTGATCCTGGGCATCGTCCTGCTCGGCGTGCAGATCGCGCTGGGAGGCTGGACCAGCGCCAACTACGCCGCGCTGGCTTGCGGCAACGATTTCCCGACCTGCGTCGGCCAGTGGTGGCCCAAGCACGATGTGCGCGAGGCCTTCGTGCTGTGGCGCGGCATCGGCGTGGACTACGAAGGCGGCATCCTCGACGGCGAGGCGCGCATCGCGATCCAGCTCGCCCACCGCGCGATGGCGATGGTGGTGTTCGTGTACCTGCTGGGTCTGGCGGTGAAGCTGCTGCGCACGCCGGGCATGCTCGGCTGGGGCACGCTGCTCGCGCTGCTGACCCTGGCCCAGGTCGGCCTGGGCATCGCCAACGTCAAGCTCGGCCTGCCGCTGACGGTGGCCGTGCTGCACAACGCCGGCGCGGTGCTGCTGCTGTTCGTGCTGGTGTCCCTGCTGGCGCGCCTGCGCGCGCCGGAGCACTGAGCATGGCCGCCGCCCACGCCAGCCTGCGCCAGTACTGGTCGTTGACCAAGCCGCGCGTGGTCGCGCTGATCGTCTTCACCGCCCTGGTCGGGATGCTGCTCGCCGTCGACGGCGTGCCCACCGGCGCGGAGACCTTGCGCGGGCTGCTCGGCTTCCTCGGCATCTGGTTGGCCGCGTCCAGCGCGGCGGCGATCAACCAGTTGCTGGACTCGCGCATCGACGCCAAGATGGCGCGCACCTCGTGGCGTCCCATCGTCGCCGGCCAGATCACCCCGAGCCAGGCGCTGGTGTTCGCGCTGATCCTGGCGGCGCTGTCGATGGCGATCCTGATCCTGTGGGTGAACACGCTGACGGCGGTGCTCACCTTCGCTTCGCTGATCGGTTACGCGGTGATCTACACCGTCTTCCTCAAGCGCGCGACCCCGCAGAACATCGTGATCGGCGGCATCGCCGGCGCGGCGCCGCCGGCGCTGGGCTGGGCCTCGATCACCGGCACCCTCGACCCGCACGCATTGCTGCTGGTGCTGATCATCTTCGTGTGGACGCCGCCGCACTTCTGGGCGCTGGCGATCTTCCGCCGCGAGGACTACGCGCGCGCGATGGTGCCGATGCTGCCGGTCACCCACGGCGTGCAGTACACGCGCTGGCAGATCCTGTTCTACACCGTGCTGCTGGTGGCGGTGACCGTGCTGCCCTGGGCCACCGGCATGAGCGGCCTGTTCTATCTGGGCGGCGCGCTGGTGCTGGGCGCGGTGTTCCTGGGCTATGCCTGGAAACTGATGGACCCGCCGGACGAGCTGTACGCGATGAAGGTGTTCAACTATTCCATCGTCTATCTGATGGCGCTGTTCGCGTTCCTGCTGGTCGATCACTGGCTGCTGCCGCTGATGCAGCCGACGCCGCTGTTCGAGCTGCAGCCGGTGGTTTGAGGCCCAGCCTTCAGCCGCCGCAGCGTGGCGGCCAGTTCGTATCCACCGCTGGCTGCAGGTCGACCAGGAACAGTTCGCCGGAATCGCGCTCGTTGGCGGCCTGGCCGAACAAAACCCGATCGCCTTTCGGCGACAGCAGCGGGCCGACTTGGAACACGTCCTCGCGCGCGGGCACGCGTCCGCGCGCGACCCAGCCTTTGCCCGCGCGCGCGAACCGGTACAGGTGCGAACGTCCATCGCCGCGCTGCCCGACCAGGATCAGTTGGTTCCCGTCGCGCGATACCTCGACTTCGTACTCCTGCTCGGCGGTGCTGATCGGCGGACCGACCAGCCCCACGTCCCAGCCGCCGTCCTTGCGCAGCCGGCCCTCGTAGATATCGGTCAGGCCCGGCCCGCCGGGTCGCGAGGAGCCGAAGTACAGGCGTCCGCCCGCGGTCTCGCGCGGCAGCAGTTCCGATTCGGGCGAGTTCACCGGCGCCGGCAGGCGTTGCGGCGCCGACCATGCGCCGCTGGCGTCGCGCCGCACCATCCAGATATCCAAGTCGTCGGCGTTCGCACCCTGGCGCGAGGACACGTAGTACAGGCGCTGGCCGTCGTGGCTGACAAAGGGGTCGGCCTCCTGCGCGTCCGGCGGGCCGGCGAAGGGCGGCGGCAGCGGCGCGCTCCAGCCACCGGGCTCGCAGCGCGACATCAGCAGACGGTAGCGGCCGAAGGCGCGGTCGCTGCGCATGAAGTAGAGCTCGCGGCCGTCGGGTGTGAACGTGGGCGAGGATTCGTACTGGTCGCTGGCGATCGCAGCAGGCGTCCACGGCCGCGCCTGCGGCCGGGGTTCGCCGGCATGGCAGGGCAGCGCGAGCAGAGCAGGCAGGCACCAGTCCAGGCGCGGGAATCGTCGTCGCATCGCGGCATGCTCGGGCGGTTCGGCTGCGCCCCGGTGATTCCAGGCTAGCGCGCCTCTACCGGTAAAACAAGTTTTAACGGTTATGATCGCGGCCTATCCGGAACGAGGGCGGACGATGGACAGGAGGGGCTTCTGCGCGATCGGGCTGGCGCTGCCGTTGACGGCGATGCCGGCTGCAGAGAGCAAAACGGGGCGGCGCAGCTACGCCGTCGCCGACGGCACCTACGCCCAGGCCGCGGAGATACGCGAGCCGCGGCGGCTGCTGTTCGTGAGCGGGCAGGTGCCGGCCGACGCCGAGGGCGAGGTGCCGGCGGGATTCCGCGATCAATGCGCGCTGGCCTGGCGCAACGTCGGCGCCCAGCTCGAGGCCGCGGGCATGGCCTACGAACACCTGGTCAAGGTCACGGTCTATTTGGCCAGGCGCGAGGATCGCGAGGTCGCGCGCGAGGTGCGTCAGCAGGTGCTGGGCCGTCTAGCGCATCCGCCTGCCTTGACCGTGGTCGTGGTGGAAATCTACGACGGTGCCTGGCTGCTGGAGATCGAGGCGACCGCGGCGGCGTGATCGGCGGTCGCGCCAGGGCCGGCGGCCGTCTCGGCGTGGTTCCGTCTCCCGAGCGGACGATGCGTTGAATCGGTCAATCGCGAAGGCGCGGACTGGGCTAGAGTCTGCGCGACGCACCACGGAGGGCAGGCATGATCGATCGACGCACGTTCATCGGCGCCGCGGGACTGGCCGCATTGGCCGCCGCCAGCAATCCCGTATTCGCCGCCGCGGCCGCGCCGCCGCGCTGGAAACCGTATCGCGACACCCTCGCGATCGACGCGCTCGGCGGCACCGAGCTGTTCTACATAAAGGCCGACGACCCGGGCGTGCCCCAGGCCGTGCAGGCGCTGCGCGAGTGCGGCCTGAGCGGGATCATGGCCAGCGTCGCGCCGCAGGGCCGCTTCTGGTACACCGACCAGGCTTACGCCGAAACCAAACAGCGCGTCGAGGACTGGAAGGCGGTGATCGCGCGCCATCCCGACGTGATGATGCTGGTGCGCGATGCCGCCGATCTCAAGTGCGCCCAGCGCGAGCGCCGGGTCGGCATCATCTTCACCTTCCAGGGCACCGAGCCGCTGGGCGAGGACGTCGACCGTATCGCGCAGTTCCGCGAGCAGGGCCTGCGCGTGCTGCAACTCACCCACAACCGCCGCAACCTGGTCGGCGACGGCTGCATGGAGCCGGGCAACGCCGGGCTGAGCAATTTCGGCCATCAGGTGGTCGAGCGGCTCAACGCCGAAAAGATCGTGGTCGATCTGGCCCACGGCGCGCCGCGCACCATCCGCGAAGGCATCCTCGCTTCGAAGGTGCCGGTGCTGATCGGGCATACCGGTTGCCGGGCCTTGTCCGATGTGCCGCGCATGGTCTACGACGCCGAGCTCAAGCTGCTGGCCGACCGCGGCGGCGTCGCCGGCATCATGTTCTGGCCCTACCTGCGCGCGCAGGGCCAGCAGACCTCGGCCGACATCATCCGTCACATCGAGCACGCGCTGAAGGTCTGCGGCGAGGACCACGTCGGCATCGGCACCGATCTCAACCTGACCGCGGTGGACATCACGCCCGAGTACGTGAAAGACAACACCGAGATGATCAAGGGCATGATCGGCGACGGCATCTTCGAGAAA
Source organism: Lysobacter sp. cf310 (assembly GCF_900114355.1). Lineage (GTDB taxonomy): Bacteria > Pseudomonadota > Gammaproteobacteria > Xanthomonadales > Xanthomonadaceae > Lysobacter. The sequence continues at coordinate 274,053 of NZ_FOSS01000005.1, read as the reverse complement.
GGACGCGATCCCAACCTGTTCCTGTTCGCGCCCGACCTCAATACCGCCGACCGTTTCGAGACCCTGGCCGGCATGCTGTCGGCACGCGGGCATTCCGATGCGCGCATCGCCAAGATCCTGGGCGGCAATTTCGCGCGGGTGATGACCGAAGTCTGGGGCTGACCCATCCACCAATGGAGAGCATTGCATGGCAAGTAGACGCGAGTTCCTGATCGGCGCCAGCGCATTGGCGCTGGCGAGTTGGGCCAAGGGCGCGCATGCGCTGACGCCGCCGGCCCCGCCGCCGACCTGGGCGCCCTACGCCAAGACCTTCGCGCTGGACGCCTGCGGCACGATCGGACGCCAGGACCATCAGCCCGACGCCATGCTCAGCGCCGCGGAACTGGCCGACCTGCGCGAATCCGGCCTCAGCGCCTTGCAGATCACGGTGGCGCCGGTCGGTCACTACCTCAACGCCTTCGAGGAGACGATGGGGCAGATCGCGTTCTGGGACGCGGAGCTGGCCGCGCACCCCGAGCAGCTGCTGTCGGTACGCGACGGCGCCGACCTGCAGCGCGCGCGCGACGAGAACAAGACCGGCCTGATCTACAACTTCCAGGACACCACGCCGTTCGGCGAGGACCTGGACCGCGTCGGCGTGTTCCATCAGCTCGGCGTGCGCTCGGTGCAGCTGACCTACAACCTGCGCAACCTGGTCGGCGACGGCTGTCTGGAACCGGCCAACGCGGGTCTGAGCAAGTTCGGCCGCCAGCTCATCGAGGCGCTCAATCAGAAGAAGATGGTGGTCGACCTTGCCCATAGCGGCCAGCGCACCGCGCTGGAAGCGATCGCGGCTTCGAAGTCGCCGGCGGTCATCAGCCACACCGGCTGCGCCGCGCTGGCCGCGCTGCCGCGCAACAAGACCGACGCAGAACTGCGCGCGGTCGCCGAGCGCGGCGGCGTGGTCGGAATCTACCTGATGCCGTTCCTGCGCACCCAGGGCCAGCCGATGGCGGCCGATCTGATCGCGCATCTGGAGCACGCGGTGAACGTGTGCGGCGAGGACCATGTCGGCATCGGCACCGACGGCACCGTGTCGGCGACCCAGCTGACCGCCGAGTACAAGGCCGAGCACCGCAAGTTCATCGCCGAGCGCCGCGCCAAGGGCATCTCGGCGCCGGGCGAGGCCGACGATGTCTACCTGATCCTGCCCGACCTCAACCATCCGCGTCGCTTCGAAACCCTGGGCGCGATGCTGTCGGCGCGCGGTCACTCGGACGCGCGCATCGGCAAGATCCTGGGCGGCAACTTCAAGCGGGTGATGAGCGACGTCTGGGGTTGAGCCCTGGGCCAGTGCCGACGGCGTCGACACGATCGAGAGCGTCGACGTAGGGTGTGGTGAGCGCTAGCGAACCGCACCGCCGCGCGAGGACGAGGCATGGCGATGATGCGGCTGTCACCGCACCCTACGGATGCTGTGAGCGCACCACGCGATTCGCCGCATCCGCTCCGCTCAGAGCGCCGGCCCCGAATAGCCCGCGATCTGCGCGCGCAGCGCGCGCGCGTCCTGCAGCAGGCGCGCGGTCTCGGCGCGCTCCTCCATGCTCAAGGCCGCGGGGCCGAGTTCGCGCAGCTTGTCGGCGATCTCGGCCTGACGCTGTTCCACCGCCTGCAGTTCGAGCTGGCTCATGGTGCCCAGGAAGTAACGGCTGATGACCTGCTCGTCGCCGACGAAGCTGCTGGCGGCGAGCTTTTGCAGCGCCTTGGCTTCCTCGCGTTCGGCGAAATGCTCGATCAGCGCGCCGGTGTTGATGTCCGGGCGCGCCGCGATGAGTCCGACGATCTCGGTCAGCAGCTCCACGCCGTTCTGGCGCAGCGCCGAGAAGCGGTAGGGCGCCTGCAATTCCAGGGCCAAAGCGGGTTGCTGCAGCAGCAGCTCGATCGCCGCGCGCACCAGCGAGCGTTTCTGCGTCGGCGCGGTACCCCGCGCTCGCTGCGCGGGCACGTGGGTCTCGGGCGTGCTCGCGCGCGCGCCCACGCCGGTGAGTTCGGTCAGGCGCTGGCGCATCAGGTCGCCGAAGGCGCCGTCGGGAATCTGCGCCAGCAGCGGCTTGGCGCGCTCGGCCAGGCGGCCCTTGCCTTCCAGGGTGCCCAGGTTGACGTCGGCGGCCAGGGAGTCGAACAGGAACTGCGACAGCGGCGTGGCCTCGCGCAGGCGCCGGTCGAAGCCCTCGGCGCCTTCCTTGCGCACCAGCGAATCCGGATCCTCGCCTTCGGGCAGGAACAGGAAGAAGGCCTGGCGGCCGTCCTTCATGCGCGGCAGCACCGATTCCACCGCTTTCCAGGCCGCGCCGCGGCCGGCGCGGTCGCCGTCGAAACAGAAATACACGTCGGCCGCGTTGCGGAACAGCAGCTCGGCGTGGTCGGGCGTGGTCGCGGTGCCGAGGGTGGCCACCGCGGTGTCCACGCCGTGCTGGAACAGCGCGACCACGTCCATGTAGCCCTCGACCACGATCAGGCGCGGGATCTTGTTGTGGGCCTGGCGCACCTGCCACAGGCCGTAGAGTTCGCGGCCCTTGTGGAACAGCTGGGTCTCGGGCGAGTTGAGGTACTTGGGCCCGTCTTCCTTGTCGAGCACGCGTCCGCCGAAGGCGATGGTGCGGCCGCGGCGGTCGTGGATCGGGAACATCACGCGGTCGCGGAATTTGTCGTAGACGCGGCCGCTGTCGTTCTTGGAGAACATGCCGGCGCGCTCCAACAGCTTCATGCGGCGCTCGTCGGTGCCGAGCGCGTCGCGCAGCGCGTTGAAGCCGTCGGGCGCATAGCCGATGCCGAAGCGCTCGCGGATGTCGGCGCTGACGCCGCGGCTGTCGAGATAGCCCTGGGCCTTGCCGCTCTGGCCGTACTGCTTCTGGAAGAAGCGCGAGGCCGCCTCGACCGCGGCGTAGAGATCGCGGCTGTCGGAATCCTCGTTGCGCTGCTGAGTATCGCGCGGTACTTCCACGCCGACGCGCTTGGCCAGTTCCTCGACCGCGTCGAGGAACTCGAGGCGGTCGTAGTTCATCAGGAAGCTGATCGCGGTGCCGTGCGCGCCGCAGCCGAAGCAGTGATAGAACTGCTTGGTCGGCGAGACCGTGAACGAAGGCGAACGCTCGTCGTGGAACGGGCACCGCGCCGAGTATTCCTTGCCCTGGCGCTTCAACGGGATGCGCGCGCCTATCAGCTCGACGATGTCGGAGCGGGCGAGGAGGTCGTCGATGAAGGCGTCGGGGATGCGGGCCATCGGAGGGCTAGGATGCCATGAGCCGGGGTCTAGGCGGGCTCGCCGTGGAATGGCTCGGCGACGATCTGTTGCAGGTCTTCGTACACGATGTAGCCGGGGCGATCGGCCATGACCATCTCGACCGGATGGCCCCGTTCCCGGAGCAGCGTCGCGACGGCCCGCATGCGGTCGACGGCCGGCGTGGCTTCGGCTTTCAGCCAGGAAACGCCATGCGTGTTCTTGTGGGACACGTTACGTTTCCGCGCGAAACGATCCGGCACCGGAAGATTCAGCTCCAGCCAGCGCAGATGTTCGCCGAGCTGCGCATGTTCCCACTCGGTGAGCTCGCCCGAACGGAGTTGCTCGTAGGCGAGCGTCAGCAGGCCAGTCGCTTGCCCGGTGCGCCAGTCGCGCGCCGGGATGACGAACCGCAGGAAAGGCATCGCACCTCAGCCGGCCAAGCGCTTCTTAACCAGCGCCGACACCTGGCCCATATCGGCCTGGCCGGCGAGCTTGGCCTTGAGCGGGCCCATCAGCTTGCCCATGTCGGCCGGGCCGGTGGCGCCGGTCTCGGCGATGGCGGCTTCGATCGCGGCCAGGATCTCGGCCTCGCCCAGCTTGGCCGGAACGTAGCGCTCGATCACCGCGATCTCGTCGCGTTCGATCACGGCCAGGTCCTCGCGCGCGGCGGCTTCGTACTGGCTGACCGAGTCGCGGCGCTGCTTGACCATCTTGTCGAGCACGGCGATCACGGCGGTGTCGTCCAGCTCGATGCGCTCGTCGACTTCCTTTTGCTTGATCGCGGCGTTGATCAGGCGGATCACGCCCAGGCTCTGCTTGTCGCCGCTCTTCATCGCGGCCTTCATGTCGTCGGTGAGTCGTTGCTTAAGGCTCATGGCGCGCTCCTTGAAGTAGGGCGGGAAGGGTAGGTAAGGGGGCGGCGGCCGGGTGGCGGCCGAAACGCAAAAAGCCGGCGGCGCAGGGCGCGGCCGGCTCCTTGGTCATCCCTCGCTGGCCCCGTCCACGGACGGTGGGGCTGCGCGGGATACGCGATCAGTACAAGCGCTGGCGCTTGGTAACGTCGCGCGAGGCGCGGCGCGCCTGACGCTTAACCGCAGCAGCGGCCTTGCGCTTACGCTCCTGGGTCGGCTTCTCGTAGAACTCGCGCTTGCGGGTCTCGGCGAGCACGCCGGCCTTTTCGCAGGTGCGCTTGAAGCGACGCAGGGCAAACTCGAAGGGCTCGTTTTCGCGGACTTTGACGCTGGGCATACGTAATCTCGATTCGGGGACCGGCCCGTGCAGACCGGGCGAGCCGTGCATTATAGCGGCGGCCCTACGGAAGGTGCAACATAGCCCCCATGAAGGCGACAGACCCCCAACAGCAGGCCCGCCGATGAAGGTTCTGGGCATCGAAACCAGCTGCGACGAGACCGGTGTGGCGGTGTACGACACCGAGACCGGGCTGCGCGCGCACGCTCTCTATAGCCAGATCTCGCTGCACGCGGAGTATGGCGGCGTGGTCCCGGAACTGGCCAGCCGCGACCACGTGCGCAAGCTGCTGCCGCTGATCCGCCAGACCCTGGATGAATCCGGGCTTCAGGTCGCGGACCTGGACGGGGTGGCCTACACCGCCGGCCCGGGCCTGGTCGGGGCCCTGCTGGTCGGGGCCGGGGTTGCGCGCTCGCTGGCCTGGGCCCTGGACCTGCCCGCGGTGGCGGTCCACCACATGGAAGGCCACCTGCTGGCGCCGTTGATGGAGGACGACCCGCTGGGGCGCCCGCAGCCGCCGTTCGTGGCCCTGCTGGTGTCCGGTGGGCATACCCAGCTGGTCGCGGTGGAGGCCATCGGCCGTTACCGTCTGCTCGGCGAAACCCTGGACGACGCGGCCGGCGAGGCCTTCGACAAGACCGCCAAGCTCATGGGCCTGCCCTATCCCGGCGGTCCGCAGCTGGCCGCCCTGGCCGAGCGCGGCCGGCCCGGCCAGTACAAGTTCTCGCGGCCGATGACCGACCGCCCGGGCCTGGACTTCAGCTTCAGCGGCCTCAAGACCCAGGTCCTGCTGACCTGGCGCGACAGCGACCAGAGCGAGCAGACCATGGCCGACATCGCGCGCGGCTTCGAGGACGCGGTGGTCGAGACCCTGGCGATCAAATGCGAGCGCGCGCTGGACGCGGCCGCCTGCGACACCCTGGTGGTCGCCGGCGGCGTCGGCGCCAACAAGCGCCTGCGCGCGCGGCTGGCGCAGATGGCCGAGCGCCGCGGCGGCCGGGTCGCGTTCCCGCGCCCGGCGTTCTGCACCGACAACGGCGCGATGATCGCCTACGCCGGCGCGCTGCGGCTGATGGCGGGGCAGCGCGAGGATGCCTCGGTGATGGTGACGCCGCGTTGGGATATGGCGCAGTTGCCCGAGGTGGCGTGAAGTTTGGAGCCGGCGCCAGCCATGAGCGTTCGCCGCCGACCGGGCTCACGCGCTAAAGTCACTGCATCCCCGCGCTCGCGGGGATGACGCTTACGGAGCGGCGATGCCGCTCGAATCCCGCGCTTTTCCGATTCACCCCTTCCGAATCCCCAATCCCGGCTCTTATGGACCACGTCTTCATCGAAGGCCTCGAGATCGAGGCGCTGATCGGCATCTACGACTGGGAGCGGCGCATCCGTCAGCCGCTGGTGTTCGACCTGGACATGTCGTTCGACAACCGCATCCCGGCCGCCAGCGACGCGATCGAGGACACCTTGAACTACAAGGCGGTCAGCAAGCGCATCATCGAATACGTGTCGCAGTCCGACTTCGGTCTGGTCGAAACCTTGGCCGAGCGCGTGGCCGCTATCGTGATCGAGGAGTTCGGCGTGCGCCGGGTCCGGCTCAAGCTCAGCAAGCCCGGTGCGGTGCGCGGCGCGCGCGCGGTCGGGGTGTCGATCGTGCGCGAGCGCGCCGGCGGCTGAGCCGCGACGCCACTTTCTCTTTCCGCCCCGCCACCGGCCGGGCGTACCGGATACCGCGATGGGCAAGGCCTACCTCAGTCTCGGCAGCAACCTGGATGCCGCGACCCACCTGCGCGGCGCGATCGCCGCATTGCGCGAACGCTTCGGCGAGGTGGTGCTGTCGCCGGTCTACCGCACGCGCGCGGTCGGCTTCGACGGCGCCGACTTCTACAACAGCGCGGCCATCGTCGACAGCGACTTGGAGCCGCAAGATCTCAACGACTGGCTGCACGCGCTGGAAGATCGCCACGGCCGCGACCGCAGCGGGCCGCGCTACAGCGACCGCACCCTGGACATCGACCTGGTGCTCTACGACGACCGCTTGCTCGAAGGCCCCGGCAACCTGCGCATCCCGCGTCCGGAGCTCAAGCACGCCTTCGTGCTGCGGCCGCTGGCGGACATCGCGCCGGAGGTGGTGGTGGCGGGCACCGGCCGCACGCTGGACGAGCTGTGGCGCGCGCATCCGGACTACGCGCAGCCGGCGGTGGTGGCCGACCTGGGCGACTGATCCGCGCGTAGACGGATCGTTCCGATACCCGCGCGCCGGGCGCTCGCCGACGGTCACATTCCTCGCCTCGCCCGGGTCTATGTCGGGGAGCGAGCGCGCCGCCGGTCGGCGCACGCACGCCAACGCTTGCGATGTGCCGAGTTTGGCCCGAGCATGCGTCCATTCATCCACGGGGGATCGCACGATGTTCGAAAAGTTTTCGCGTAGCTGGGGCCTGGTCAAGGCGAGCGCGGGCGTGTTGCGCTCGGACAAGGAACTGATGCTGTTCCCGATCCTGTCCGGCGCGGCCACGCTGCTGGTGCTGGCGACCTTCCTGGTGCCGATGTTCGCCTTGCGCCTGTTCGAGAACGGCGTCGGCGTGGGCGGGATCGTGTTCGGCTTCCTGTTCTACTTCTGCCAGTACAGCGTGATCATCTTCTTCAACTGCGCCCTGGTCGGCGCGGCCATGATCCGCCTCGACGGCGGCGATCCGACCCTGCGCGACGGCTTCAACGCGGCCAAGTCGCGCCTGCCCTCGATCCTGGGCTACGCCGCGATCGCCGCGACCGTGGGCCTGATCCTGCAGTCGCTGAAGGACCGCGACAACAACTTCATCGTGCGCATGATCGGCTCCGGCCTGGGCGCGGCCTGGACCCTGGCTACCTTCATGGTGGTGCCGGTGCTGGTGAGCCAGAACGTCGGCCCGATCGACGCGCTCAAGCGCAGCATCGGCCTGCTCAAGCAGACCTGGGGCGAGAACGCGATCGGCAACGTCGGCATCGGCGCGGCGTTCGGTCTGATCACCTTCGCGGTGATCGTGGTGGGCGCGGCGCTGGCCTTCGCGGCGGCGCAGGTCTCGGTGGGCCTGGCGATCGCGGTGGGCGCGCTGTTCCTGATCGCGGTGCTGCTGCTGGGCGTGTACCAGGCGGCGCTGAGCGGCATCTACTCGGCGGCGCTGTACCGCTACGCGACCGACGGCGAGGCGCCGGAGGCGTTTCGCGCGCTGGAGTTGCAGTCGGCGTTTCAGGCCAGGTAATGAACCGATAGCCTCTCTCTCGCTGGCGGGAGAGAGGCTGGGGTGAGGGCCGCTGCGGGCGTGTAGCTCCAACCTCAGTCGCTGCCCTCATCCGCCCTTCGGGCACCTTCTCCCGCCTGTGGGAGAAGGGAGTGCGAAGAAGGGCGTGAGATAGCCCCTCTCCCGCTGGCGGGAGAGGGGTTGGGGTGAGGGCCGCCGCGGGCGTATAGCTCCAATCTCAGTCGCTGCCCTCATCCGCCCTTCGGGCACCTTCTCCCGCCTGCGGGAGAAGGGAGTACGAAAAGAAGAAAGGCGTGAGGAATGGGAGAGTCGAAGGCTTTGAGCCTCACCCCCCCAGCAAGCGCCCGCCATCCACTCGCAGCACCTGCCCGGTGGTATAGCGCGCCTCGCGCAGCAGCCAGCGCACCGCTTCGGCGATTTCCTCGGCGCTGCCAGTGCGGCCCAGCGGCGTGCGCGCCAGCATCGCCGCCTTGGCCGCCTCGTCCTTGGCGCCCTCGGCTTCCGGCCACAGGATCGCGCCCGGCGCGACCGCGTTCACCCGTACGTCCGGTGCCAGTTCCAGCGCCAGCGCACGCGTGGCCATCACCAGCGCGGCCTTGGCCATGCAGTACAGGCTGTGGTCGCGCAGTGGGCGCTCGGCGTAGATGTCGACCAGGTTCACGATCGCGCCGCGCGCGGCCTTCAGGTGCGGCGCGGCGGCCTGCGCCAGGAAGAACGGCGCGCGCGCGTTGCTGGCGAACAGCGCGTCCCATTGCGCGGGCGTGGCGCTGCCGATCGGCGTGGGCGCGAAACCCGAGGCGTTGTTGACCAGGGCGTCGAGGCGGCCGTAGCGGCCGACCGTCTGTGCGATCAGCTCGGGCAGGCGATCGAACTCGGCCAGGTCGGCCTGCAAGGTCAAGGTGCTGCCCGGGCGCGCAGCTTCCAGCTCGGCCGCGAGCGCGGCCATGGCCTCGCCCGAGCCGCGGTAGTGCAGGGCCAGGTCGTAGCCGTCGGCGTGCAGCGCGCGCGCGATCGCGGCGCCGATGCGCTTGGCGCTGCCGGTGATCAGGGCGACGGGAGTGGCGGGAGTGGCGGACATAGGCGTGTCTATGGGGGCAGCAACCAGTGCGTAGTAACGCGTAACCAGTGAAAAGCACGGCTCCTGCGCGTTACCCGTTACTTTGCACTAGTTACTTATACTGCAGACCGCCCGCTGCGCCCCCAAGCCGCCATGCCCGACCCCACCCCGAACGACCCCCACCGCGAAGCCGCGACGCTGCCCGCGCCGGGCCAGGACGCCCTGGAGCACAGCGCGCGCCTGGAGGCGCTGATCCGCGAGCAGATCGGGGTCAACGAGGGCGCGATCCCGTTTTCGCGCTACATGGAGCTGGCCCTGTACGCGCCCGGCCTGGGCTACTACAGCGCCGGCGCGCGCAAGTTCGGCGACGACGGCGATTTCGTCACCGCGCCCGAGATCGGACCGGTGTTCGCCGCCTGCGTGGCCGAAGCGGTGGCGCCGGTGCTGCGCCAGCTCGGGCCGGGCGCGCGTTTCCTCGAGCTGGGCGGCGGTACCGGCGCCTTCGCCGAGGTCGCGCTCAAACGCCTGCTCGAACTGGATGCTTTGCCCGATCGCTACGCCATCCTCGAACCCAGCGCCGAGCTGCGCCATCGCCAGCGCGAACGCCTGCAGCAACGGCTGACGCCGCCGCTGTTCGAGCTGGTCGAGTGGCTGGACGGGCCGTTCCCGGAAGACTGGGACGGCGTGCTGTTCGCCAACGAAGTCATCGATGCCCTGCCGACGCCGCGCTTCGCGATCCGCAACGGCGAGGTCTACGAAGAGAACATCGTGATCGACGGCGACGGTTTCGCGCGCGAGCTGCGCGAGGCCGACGCTTTCCTCGGTAATGCCGTGCGTCAGGTCGAACGCCGGCTGGAACGGGAGTTCGAGGAAGGCTATCGCTCCGAGCTGCTGCCGCAGCTGCCGTACTGGATCCAGGCCGTGTCCGGCGGCATGCGCGCGGGCGCGATGCTGTTCGTCGACTACGGCTACGCGCGCGCCGAGTACTACGCGCCCGAGCGCAGCGACGGCACCCTGCGCGCGTTCTACCGCCATCGCATGCACCACGATCCGCTGCTGTGGCCGGGTTTGCAGGACATCACCGCCTCGGTGGACTTCACCGCTCTGGCCGAGGCCGGCGTCGCCGCCGGTTTCGATTTCGCTGGCTACTGCTCGCAGGCCAGCTTCCTGCTCGGCAACGGCCTGGCCGGCGTGCTCGAACGCATCGAGGCGATAACCGACGAGGCCGAACGCCAGCGCCGCCACAACGAGATCAAGCGCCTGACCCTGCCCAGCGAGATGGGCGAACGCTTCCAGGTCATGGGCTTCGAGAAGGACGTCGAGTTCGGGATCGCCTTCCTGGCCGGCGATCTGAGCCACCGCCTGTGAGGGCGGGCAAGGGCGATGCCCGCAAGGGCCCCTGGCTGCGCCCGTTCCATACCCCGCGGCGCTGGCTGGCCCTGGGCGCGGCCGGCGTGCTGGCGGTGATCGCGGTGTCGCTGCTGCCGGCGGGCGACCTGCCGCCGTCGCCGTTCGCCGGCTCCGACAAGGTCGGCCACTTCCTCACTTACGCCGCGCTGTCGGCCTACGCCGGCATGCTGTTCGCGCGCATGCGCCCGCAGGCGCTGAGCGCGGCCGGCCTGATCGTGCTGGGGGTGGCGCTGGAATACGCGCAAGCCGCGCTCACCGACAGCCGCATGGGCGACAGCCGCGACGCCCTGGCCAACGCCCTCGGGGCGCTGACGGGGCTGGTCACCGCCTCCACGCCGCTGGCGCTCATGTTGCAGCGCATCGATGCCCGTTTGGCCGGAACTCGTTTGTCATAGTGTGATCGGGTTGGTAAAGCCAAAGTCGGCACAGTCACACGACGTATTGCGCAAAGGTTAAGAACTTGTGAACCTCGGGCCGGACTTTCGGGAAGTCCGTCCCCCGACCCTTTCGCAAGGAAACGACCATGTCCGCAGTGCACCGCAACCGACTGGCGCTGGCCGTGGCCGCCGCCATGGCCGCCAGCGCCGTCGCCCCCGTCTACGCCCAGACCGCGGCCCCCGCCGAGGACACCGCGACCACGCTGGACGCCGTCCAGGTCACCGGTTCGCGCGTGCGCGGCCGCACCGCCGAGGACACCGCTGCACCCGTGGACGTGATCGGCCGCGAAGAGATCAACGCCACCGGCGCGCTCGAGGTCGGCCAGATCCTGCAGATGCTGGAGCCCTCGTTCAACTTCTCGCGTACCTTCGTCAGCGACGGTACCGACATCCTGCGCCCGGCCACGCTGCGCGCGCTGGGCCCGGACCAGGTGCTGGTGCTGGTCAACGGCAAGCGTCGCCATCAGCAGGCGCTGGTCAACGTGCAGCAGACCATCGGCCGCGGTTCGGCCGGTACCGACATCAACGCGATTCCGGTCTCGGCGATCGAGCGCATCGAAGTGCTGCGCGACGGCGCCGCCGCCCAGTACGGTTCGGACGCGATCGCGGGCGTGATCAACATCATCCTCAAGCGCCAGACCGACCACACCGAGCTGTCGATCGAGGGTTCGCAGTACTACGCCGGCGACGGCGAGATGCTGCACGGCTCGGTCAATACCGGCTTCAAGCTCGGCGCCGACGGTTTCATCAACCTGTCGGCCGAAGCGCGCAACCGCAACGAGACCAACCGCGCCGGCCCCGACAGCCTGCGCACCAACCCGCCGCGCGTGACCCAGCGCCTGGGCGACGCCGACGCCAAGGACTACTACCTGTGGCTCAACGCCGGCCTGCCGGTGGGCAAGGGCGAGCTGTACTGGTTCGGCGGCATCTCGCGCCGCGAAGGCGATTCCTCCGGCTTCTTCCGCAGCGCCGGCGACAACCGCACGGTGCCGGCGCTGTACCCCAACGGCTTCCTGCCCAACATCCTGACCACGGTCGACGACGCCTCGCTGGCGGTGGGCTACAAGGCGCCGATCGGCGAGAACTGGGATTGGGACATCTCGATCAATCACGGCCGCAGCAAGTTCGGCTTCGAAGAGGCCAACTCGGTCAACGTGAGCTGGTGGTACGAACCGCGCGATCCGGCCAACCCGGCCGCCGGCATCTACGCCGCCTCGCCGACCACCGCCAAGACCGGCACGCTCAAGTACGACCAGACCACCTTCAACCTAGATTTCCGCGGCAGCGTCGACGGCTTCAACGACAACCGCCTGTACCTGGCCACCGGTTTCGAATGGCGCCAGGACAACTACGCGATCGAAGCGGGCGACCCGGTGTCGTACATGTACGGTCGCACCAACAACCCGGCCATCATCATTCGCGGCCAGACCGGCGACATCGCGCCGGGCGGCATCCAGGGCTTCCCGGGCTTCACCCCGGGCACCGAGGTCGACGAAGGCCGCCACAGCATGGCGCTGTACTTCGACGCCGAGACCAACCTGACCGATCGCTTCCTGCTCGGCGGCGCGGTGCGCTTCGAGGACTACTCCGACTTCGGCAACACCACCACCGGCAAGCTGTCGGCGCGCTTCAACGCCACCGAGACCTTCGCCGTGCGCGGCACGCTGTCCACCGGCTTCCGCGCGCCGGGCGTGCAGCAGCAGTACTACAACCAGGTCTCGACCAACCTCAACCCCGACGGCACCCTCACCGACACCCTGACCGCGCGTCAGGACAGCGCGGTCACCCGCGCGCTGGGCGTGGCGCCGCTGAAGGAAGAGACCTCGCGCAGCGGTTCGGTGGGCATGGTGTTCAAGCCCAACGAGCGCTTCTCGCTGAGCGCCGACCTGTTCCGCATCGACATCGACGACCGCATCATCTTCTCCGGCGTGATCGCGCCCGAGTCGGTCGGCAACGACGGCCAGCCCTGCGCGGCCAACTTCAGCAACTGCCCGATCGCCGGCGCGCTGGCGCCGTTCCGCGTCGGTCAGGCGCAGTTCTTCACCAACGCCATCGACACCCGCACCACCGGCCTGGACATCGTCGCCAACCACAACACCGAGTTCGCCAGCGGCAGCAACCTGACCCTGACCGCGCTGGTGCACTTCAACAAGACCGAAGTGCGCGAGATCCATTCGAACTCGCCGATCCTGGCCCCGGGCCAGCTGTTCGACGCGGCGCAGATCACCCTGGTCGAGCGCGGCCAGCCGCGCGCGCATCACGTGCTGCAGAGCGTGTACGAAACCGGCCCGTGGACGATCACCGGCCGCGCCAACTACTACGGTTCGGTCACCGGCGAGTTCTTCGCGCCGGAACAGACCTGGGGCGGCAAGACGCTGTTCGATCTGGCGGTGCGTTACTCGTTCACCGACGACCTGCACCTCACCGTCGGAGGCAACAACATCTTCGACCAGTACCCCGACAAGTGGTCGGTCGGCGCCGACAACCCGGGCGTGAATCCGTTCCCGTCGCTGGGCTTCAAGTACGGCTGGGAAACCATGCCCTTCGGCATGAACGGCGGCAGCTACTACGTGCGGCTGGACTATCGCTTCTGATTCGCGACACCGATGGAGTGGTTGGAACGCCGGGCGGCCGCGAGGCCGCCCGGCGTTTCGTTTTTCTGGTGTGCCTGCCTGGGTGGGAGCGGAATCGGCAGGGCCGGGTAGGAGCGGCGCGAGCCGCTCCCACAGAAAGCAGGAAAGCGGAGTTGGCAGCGCCGGGTAGGAGCGGCGTGAGCCGCGACTCGGGATTCGGCGTGCGTGGTTGGTTTCGTCGTGGGTGCGGTTTCGCGGTCGCGGCTTGCGCCGCTCCTACAGGTGGCGATCGGAAGGGGCGTGGGTGGGGGCGAGCGATGTTCGGGGTGCGTTGCGCTGGCGCTGTGGGAGCGGCGTGAGCCGCGATTGGGCTGCGGCGGTGACGCGAGTTGCGCGACGAGTGCGGGGCATTCATCGCGGCTTACGCCGCTCCCACAGGAAGCAGAAAGCGGTGTCGGGATGGCCGGGTAGGAGCGGCGCGAGCCGCGACCCGGAATTCGGCGTGTGTCGTTGGTTTCGTCGTGGGTGCGGTGTCGCGGTCGCGGCTTGCGCCGCTCCTACAGGGGGTGATCGGAAGGGGCGTGGGTGGGGGCGAGCGATGTTCGGGGCGGGTTGCGCTGGCGCTGTGGGAGCGGCGTGAGCCGCGATTGGGCTGCGGCGATGACGCAGGTTGCGCGACGAGTGCGGGGCATTTATCGCGGCTTACGCCGCTCCCACAGGAAGCAGAAAGAGGAGTTGGCAGGGCCGGGTAGGAGCGGCGCGAGCCGCGACCCGGGATTCGGCGTGCGTGGTTGGTTTCGTCGTGGGTGCGGTTTCGCGGTCGCGGCTTGCGCCGCTCCTACAGGTGGTGATCGGAAGGGGCGTGGGTGGGGGCGGGCGATGTTCGGGGTGCGTTGCGCTGGCGCTGTGAGAGCGGCGCTACCGAGCCGGAGCGCCAAGGCAGGCGGTGCGCCGGACTATTTGCCGTTTACGACGGCGATCGCGGCGATGCGCGCGCGGCGCAGGGCTTCGCCGACTTCGGGGCCGCTGCGGCCGGCGGCGACGTCCGTGGCGCGCACCGCGAGCGCGGCGTCGAGGGCGTCGCGCAGGCGCTGCGCCTGCGGGTAGTCGACCTCGGACAGGCCGGTGCGGCCGCGCTTGTCGGCCTCGCAGACCAGGCTGAGGCGGCGCACGCGCTCGGGTTGGCGGAAGCCGTCGCAGCGCGCGATCAGCTCGTACACCGTGGCCGCGCGCAACTCGTCGTAGCGGTGCACGTTGAGGTGCTCGCGGCACGCGGCCTCGGCGAGTTGGCGATGTTCGGTCGGCACCTTCAGGCGCTCGTTGAGTGCGCGCAAGGGCTCCAGGCCCGCACGCTCGTGACCGTGATGCTTGGGCAGCGCCTCGCTCGGCGTCAGCGCCTTGCCCAGGTCGTGGGTGAGCGCGGCATAGCCGATCAGATCGTCGCCCGGCGCCAGCCGCGCGGCCATGTCGCAGACCAGTTCGGTGTGCAGTCCGCTGTCGACCTCGGGGTGGTACTGCGCCGGCTGCGGCACGCCGTACAGCGCGTCCACTTCCGGCAGCACCGCGCCCAGCGCGCCGGCCTCGCGCAGGGTGCGCAGGAAGGCCGAGGGCCGTTCGCTGGCGAGCGCGCGCCGCAGCTCCTGCCATACGCGTTCGGGCACCAATTCGGCGAGCTCGCCGGACTCGGCCATGTGCCGCATCAAGGCGGTGGTTTCCGGCGCGACGCTGAAGCCCAGCGCGGCGAAGCGCGCCATGAAACGGGCGGCGCGCAGCACCCGCAGCGGATCCTCGACGAAGGCCGGACCGACGTGACGCAGCACGCGCGCGTCCAGGTCGCGCGCGCCGCCGTAGGGATCGACCAGGCGGCCGTCTTCGTCCTGGGCGATGGCGTTGATGGTGAAGTCGCGCCGGCCCAGGTCTTCCTCCAGCGAGACCGAGGGATCGGCGTCGACGACGAAGCCGCGGTAGCCGCGCCCGGATTTGCGTTCGGTGCGCGCCAGCGCGTACTCCTCGCCGGTGTCCGGATGCAGGAACACCGGGAAGTCGCGCCCGACCGGCTTGTAGCCGGCGTCGAGCATCGCCTCCGGGGTGGCGCCGACCACCACGTAGTCGCGATCGCCCGGCGTCCGTCCGAGCAGGCGATCGCGGACGGCGCCGCCGACCAGGTAAGTCTTCATCGCATCGCCGTCGGCCGCGGGCTCAACGCGGCGAGTTCTGCGCCAGCAGCGCGATGATGTCCTCGGCGCCGCTGCTGCGGCCGAGGTGGCGCACGATCGGCGCCGGCTGGCCCGAGACCCAGACCCGCAGTTCCGATTCGAGATCGAAATGGCCCGCGGTTTCCAGCGAGAACATCACCACGCTGCGGTAGGGCAGGCTGAGGAACTCGGTCTTGCGACCGGTCACGCCCTGCTTGTCGACCAGGATCAGGCGGCGGTCGGTGAACACGATCAGGTCGCGGATCTCGCCGAACGCGCGCTGCACGGTTTCGCCCGGCGCGAGCAGGGGCATGAAGTCTTCGGCGATCTTGTCCACCGGCTTGTCGCCGGCGTGGCCGAGCAGGGTGTCGAGCAAGCCCATGGCGGCGCTCCTGTGTGGGTTCGGATGTCGATGCTAAGGGTTGTTGGGTGGCAGGGCGAGGGGCGTTGTCGTCTGCCTCAGCGATGAATCCGGGAGAGACGAGCGGATCGAGCGGAGCTCTGCGCCGTTGCCGTCATTCCCGCCCTCCAGGTAATGACGGGCCAAAGCAGCGGCAAGGGCGAGCCGGCGCGCAACCGTAGGATGCGGTAAGCCGCAGGCGCACCGCATCGAACGCCATCGTGGCAACGACGATGATGCGGCGGTCACCGCAATCCTGCGAGGCTGGACCGCATGCAGCGGCGACGGGCGCCACCCGTCGCAACCGAACCTCAATCGCCCGCCGGCGCCAAGCCGAGGATTTCCCGCAGCCGCGGCGCCACCGGCGTCGCCGCGATGCCGAGCCGGGACAGCCCGTTGTCGGCACTGACCGAATCGGTCTGCAGCGAGCGCCAGTTGTCGCGGCTGATCGGCTTGCCCGGCAGGTGTTCGCCGATGCCGGCCTGCAGGCGGCCCAGCGCCTCGGGCAGCGGGATCACCGCGCGCAGGCGGCCGCGCGTGCGCGCGGTCAGGCGCACCAGCTCGGCCAGAGTGTAGACGTCGGGGCCGACCAGGTCGTAGCTGTGGCCGATGCTGCCGCCGTCGGCGAGCGCGCGCGCATAGGCCTGGACCACGTCGCCGACCCAGACCGGCTGGAAGCGCGCCTCGGCGCGGCCGATCGGCAGCGCCGGGGCGAAGCGCAGCAGTTGATCGAAGCGGCAGAACAGGCCGTCGCCGGGACCGGCGATGACCGAGGGGCGGAACAGGGTCCAGTCCAGTCCGGATGCGCGCACGCGCTGTTCGGCGCGCCCGCGTGACTGCAGATAGTGGCTGTCGCCGCTGCCGGCACCGAGCGCGCTCATCTGCAGCAGGCGGCGCACGCCCATCTCGCGCATGGCCTCGATCAGGGATTCGAGCTGGCCCACGTACACGCGCTCGAAGCCGCTGCCGTCGTCGCCGCGCTCGTTGAGGATGCCGATCAGGTTGACCACCGCGTCGGCGTCGTCGAGCACCGCGCGCAGGAAACCCGTGTCGTGCACGTCGCCTTCGATCAGGCTGGAGTCGCGCGGCAGCAGCGCGCGTTTGGCCGGATCGCCGCCGCGGCTGAGCACGGTCAGGCGATGGCCGTCGCGCAGCAGGCGCGCGACCAGGCGCCGGCCGACGAAGCCGGTGCCGCCGAGTACGACGACGTGGCGCCGCGCCGCGGTGTTCACGGCGACTTGGCGGCCGGCGCGGCCGCGAGCGGGCAGACGAAACGCTTGCGCGGCGCGTCGATGCGGCCGCGCATGCGGTCGGTCATGTTCATCGCGTCGCCGTTGAGGCGCCAGTCGTAGATCACGCTGAAGGCCAGCACGCGCGCCACGTACTCGCGCGTTTCCTTGTAGCTGATGGTCTCGATCCAGAAGTCCGCGTCCATGCCCGGGCGCTGCGACTGCCAGCGCGCCAGCGGCGCCGGACCGGCGTTGTAGCCGGCCATGGCGAAGTAGGGCTGGCCGCCGTACTTGTCCAGCAGTTCGCGCAGGTAGGCGGTGCCCAGGATGATGTTGGTGTCGGAGTCGTACAGCGTGGCCGCGCCGCCCCAGGGCAGGCCCAGGCGCTTGGACACGTTGGCGCCGGTCGCCGGCACCACCTGCATCAGACCCATGGCGTTGGCGCCGGAGCGGGCGTTGGGATCGAACACGCTTTCGGCGCGGATCTCGGCCGCGACCCAGGCCGGGTCGAGGTTGTTCTTGGCCGACTCGCGCCGGATCGTGGCGTCGTGGTGCAGCGGGAAGCGCAGGTTGTACAGGCGCAGCTCTTCGGGATTGCCCTTGCCCAGCGAGAACACCGCGCGGTCGAACCAGCCGTGGCTCTGCGCGACTTCGACCGCGATGCGGCGCTGGTCGTTGTCGAAACGCGACAGCGCGTCGTCCCACTCGCGCACCGCCCAGGATTTGCGCTCGATCTTGTACAGGCCCATCGCGCGCAGCACCGCCGGATCGCGCGCGATCGTCGCCTTGGCCGCGACGCTGTCGTTGGGGATCAGCGGACACAGCGCATACGGCTGGCCGATGCGGTCGGCGGCGAGGAAGCCGTGGAACTCGGGCTTGCGCGCGGCTTCGCGGTAAAGGCGGTCGGCGCCGGCCTTGTCGCCCGCGCGTTCGCTCAGGCGCGCCTCGAAATACTGCCAGCGCGAGTCGCCGCGCTGCTTGGCGCCCATCTTACGGATCGCGGCCAGCGCACTGGACCAATCCGAACGCGCCATCGCCTCGCGCGCGCGCCACTCGTGCAGGCGCTCGTCGTAGGACACCGCCGGCACGGCGTTGAGACGTTGCGCGGATTCGGGGCCGTACGAGGCCACCGTCCACAGCGCGGTCTGGTACAGCACGCGGCCGCGGTCTTCGTCGCTGAAGCCCAGCGCGTTGGCGTACTTGGGCAGCTGCGCTTCCGCGGCGTCCGGTGCCGATTTGCCCAGGCGCGCCAGGCCGTAAGAGGCCATGCGCCGGCTGCGCTCGGTCTTGGGCCAGTTCAGCGCGCGCTCGTTGACGCCGTCGATGAAGGCGGCGTAGTCGTTGGCCTGGGCCTGCTGGTCGGCGGGCAGCCCGCGCGCGGCGCTGCGCATCACCGCCGGCAGCCCTTCCGCGGCGGCGGCGTCGATGCGCTGCCAGCGCAAGGTGTCGTCGAGCCCGCCCTGGGCCGCGAGCAGCGCCATCGGTGCGTCGCATTCGTTGGGCAGGGCCTTGCCGCTGGCGCTCCATACCGCCTGCGCGTCGCGCGTCCATTGCGCGTCGGCGCGACGCAGGGCCTGGCGCGCGCTGAGTTCGGCGCAGCGCAGCGCGGTGTTCTTGACCAGTTCGGGCTTCCAGGCGGCGATGAAGGCCGGCCAATCCTCGCGGCGCGCGGTCGCGGCCAGCCAGATCTCGCGGAAGGCGCCGCCGGCGGCCTGATCGCCGTAGCGGGCGAGGAAGCTTTGCGCCTGCGCGTTCGACAGCGAATCGATATTGCGGCGCAGGCCGGCGTACTCGACCCAGCCGTACAGCGGATGGCGCGCGAGGTCGGCGTACTGGGCGGCGTCGAAGCTGCCGTTTTCGGCGGCCTCCAGCGCGGCGCGCACGCGCGGCAGCAGCGGATCGGCGATGGGCGCGGGTACGCTGGCGACGGTCGGCGGCGCGGCCGTGGTCTGCGCGCAGGCGGCGGTGGCGAGGGTGGCCGCGAGCGCGGCGAACAACAGGGGGAGAGGGCGCGGGAGCATGAGCCGGACTATAGCCCAGCGACGATGAATCTCCGGCGTGAAGGCGAGCCGCCGGGCAAGCGCACGTCGTAGGATGTGACGAGCGCAACGCGAATCGCGACTCGTACGGCGCGCATCGCGACGATGCGGTTCGCCCACGGCGCATCGCATCCTACTCAGGCAAGGCAAAGGAGACGCTGTGACGATCGCTTGGCTGGCATTTCTGGTACTCGGGGCGATCGCCGGCGTGCTCGCCGGATTGCTGGGCGTCGGCGGCGGCCTGGTGCTGGTGGCGGCGCTGTCGTGGCTGGCGCCCTGGGTCGGCGTGCCGCAGGAAGCGGCGATGCACACCGCGCTGGCCAGTTCGCTGGCCAGCATCGTGTTGACCGCGGCGGCGTCGGCGCGCGCGCACGCCAAGCGCGGCAGCGTGCTGTGGCCGACGGTGGCCTGGATGGTGCCGGGCCTGCTGATCGGCGGCTGGTTCGGCAGCATGGTCGCGGTGCGCATCGACGACGATCTGCTGCGCTACATCGTCGCCGGCTACTGCCTGATCGCCGCCGCGCAGCTGCTGTTCGGCAAGAACCGCGCGGCCGTGGCCGATCACGAGCCGCCGCCGCGCGGCCTGCCGATGAGCGCGGCCGGGGTCGGCATCGGCGCGGTTTCGGCGGTGGTCGGGATCGGTGGCGGCAGCATGACCGTGCCCCTGCTGGTCTGGCGCGGGATCGCGCCGGTGCGCGCGGTCGGCACCTCCTCGGCCTGCGGGGTCGCGATCGGCCTGGCCTCGGCGGTGGGCTACGCCCTGCACGCGCCGCCCGGGGCGCTGCCGCAGCACGCGATCGGCTACGTCTACCTGCCGGCCGCGATCGGCGTGGCGATCGCCTCGGTCCTGGCCGCGCCCTACGGCACGCGATTGGCGCATCGCCTGAGCGGAGCGACCCTGAAACGGGTGTTCGCGGCCTTCCTGGTGGTGGTGGCGGTGAGCCTGCTGCTGGGCGGCTGAGGCGCGCCTGCGGGCAGGCGGCGCGTGCTGCGGTGATCCGGGCGCCAGGACGCGGCGCTCATCTGATCGCCAGCTGAACATGTAACTGATTGATTTTTATTAAATCGGCTGCCTGAACGGGCGGCCCAGCGGTGTCCTGCGTCCCGAATTCGGCATTTCGCCGCGACAGGGGGTACTTTGCCGCTTGTGGCGGATTCACGAATTGTTTACAACCTCGTGACGCCAGGGAACAGGGGCCCGGCGCCCAAAACAAAACACAGCCACGTCTTACTTAGGGAGAGAGAGATGAAGCCGCTGCGCCGCCAGTCCTTGGCGAAAGCCATCCAGTTGTCCTTGCTGATCAGCCTGCCCGGCCTCGCCGCCGCACAGGACGCCGCCCCCGCCCCTTCGGCCACCACCTTGGATACGGTGACGGTCACGGGTACCCGCATCAAACAGACCAACGCGGTCACCGCCCAGCCGGTGTTCGTGCTCGATCGCCAGAAGCTCGAGAAGACCGGCGTGCAGACCGTCGGCGAAGTGCTGCAGCAGCTCACCGCCGGCGGCAAGGCGCTCAACGCCAAGTTCAACTCCTCGGGCAACTTCGGCTATCCGCCGGACGGCGGCGGCATCGGCGCCGGCTCGGCCCAGGTTGACCTGCGCAACCTCGGCTCGCAGCGCGTGCTGGTGCTGGTCGACGGCATCCGTTGGGTCAACGAATCCTCCGCATCGGGCGTCAGCGGCAGCGCCGACGTCAACACCATCCCGCTGGCGATCGTCGAGCGCATCGAAGTGCTGGAAGACGGCGCCTCGGCGATCTACGGCTCCGACGCCATCGCGGGCGTGGTCAACATCATCACCCGTCGCAAGCTCGACGGCGCCGAAGTCCACGCCTATTTCGGCCAGTGGGGCGACGGCGGCGACACCACCGAAGCCAGCATGACCCTGGGCGGCGCCGGCGAGCGCTGGTCGGCCGTGTTCGGCGCCAGCTACTTCGAACAGAAGGCGATCAGCTCCGGCAGCTGGAAGCAGTCGTCCGAGCCGGTACCCGGCGGCGGTCTGGCCGCGGGCAGCTCGGGCATTCCGCAGGGCCGCTTCACCTTCTGCGATCCCAGCCGTCCGGTCACCGGCGTCGGCGGTTGCGACGCGGCGGGCGACAACTGGTACGACATCACCCTCAATAACGGCACCACCGTGCCGGTGTTCGATCCGAACAACCCCAACGGCGGCACCTACCACGGCTTCAGCGGCGCCGACCGCTTCAACTTCGCGCCGTTCAACCTGCTGTTGACCCCGAGCAAGCGCAAGGCGCTGTTCACCAGCCTCAACTACGACCTGACCGAAAACACCCGGTTGCACGTGAAGGCGCTGTACAACAACCGCACCTCGACCAACCAGGCCGCGCCGGAACCGATCTTCGTCGGTCCCTTCGCCGGCACCGGCGGCATCGCCGACACGGTCATCGTGCACGCCAACAACCCGTACAACCCGTTCGGCATCACCCTGGACCCGGCCACCAACTTCGGTTGGGTGACCAAGCGTCCGATCGAAGTCGGCCCGCGCATCTTCGAGCAGGACGTCGACACCACCTACTTCAACATCGGCCTGGACGGCGTGTTCGATATCGGCGAGCGCGGCTTCGGCTGGGACGCCAACTACGTGCACTCGGAGAACAAGGCCGAGCAGACCTTCCGCAACGGCTACAACGTCGCCAAGATCAAGCTCGCCCTGGGCGATCCGGCGGTGTGCGCGGCGGTGCCGGGCTGCGTGCCGCTGGACCTGTTCGGCGGTCAGGCGCGTCCGATGACGCAGGCCATGATCGACTGGATCCGCACCAAGCAGATTGACTCGAGCAAGCAGGTGCTGGACCTGTTCTCGGCCAACATCACCGGCGACCTGTTCAACATCGGCGATCGCGCGGCCGGCTTCGCGGCCGGTGTCGAGCACCGCCGTTACCGCGGCGAGTTCAACCCCGATCCGCTGCGTCAGACCGGCGAATCGCAGGACTCGTTCGCCGCGCCGGTCAACGCCAGCTACGACGTCAGCGAAATCTATACCGAGTTCAACTTCCCGGTGTTGTCGACCTTGGACATCACCGCCGCGATCCGCTACTCGGATTACTCGACCTTCGGTGGCGCCACCACCGGCAAGGCCGGTTTCCGCTGGCAGCCGATCGAGGACCTGGTGATCCGCGGTACCTACTCGCAGGGCTTCCGCGCCCCCAACCTGGGCGAGCTGTACGGCCTGACCCAGTTCGGCGCCAGCCTGGTCGACCCCTGCGGTCCGACCGGCGGTGGCGGCCCGGCTCCGCAGTACGTGGCCGGCTGTAACGCGCAGGGCGTGCCGCCCGGCTTCGAGCAGGCCAACACCCAGATCACCACCTTCACCGGCGGTAATCCGAACCTGGAGCCGGAAGAGTCCGACAGCTACACCTTCGGCGTGGTCTACAGCCCGGGTTGGGCCGATGCCACCTCGTGGTCGAGCAAGCTCGACTTCGAAGTGAACTACTACCACCACGAGATCGAAGGCGCGATCCAGGCCCGCGATCTGCAGGCCCTGCTCAACGCCTGCTTGGCCAGCGGCGGCACCACCCCGTCGGTGTGCTCGCCGTTCTCGCGCGCCGCCAGCGGCAACCTCAACCCGCCCAACAACTTCCTCAGCAACCTGGGTAGCGTCAAGACCGACGGCGTCGACATCAAGGTCAACTGGGCCAGCCCGGATTGGAGCTGGGGCCGTCTGACCGCGGGTATGCAGTCGACCTTCGTCAACGACTACAAGGCGGTGGACATCGACGGCAACGTCTCCCAGCGCAAGGTCGGCGTGGAAGTCAACGACAGCGCGATTCCGGAGTGGCAGACCAACCTGCAGCTGGGTTGGAACAAGGGCGACTTCGATGCGAGCTGGAACGTGCGCTACATCGCGTCGGTCGACGAGGATTGCGGCAACTCGGTCTACGCCGGTCCCAAGCCGGGCTGCTTGAACCCGCAGAACGTCAACACCCTGGGTTCGGTGACCTATCACGACGTCCAGTTCGGCTGGAAGAACGCGTTCACGCTGGAAGGCCTGAAGCTGTCGGCCGGCGCCAACAACGTGTTCGGCAAGGACCCGCCGGTGTGCGTGACCTGCTCGCTCAACGGTTACGACGCGGGCACCTACGACCTGCCGGGCACCTTCTGGTACGTGAGCGCCGATTACCGTTTCTGATTCGCGCTTAGGTGTTTAACGCGACGGCCGGCGATGCGAATCGCCGGCCGTTTCGTTTACGGGGAGCGACCTCGTACGCGTAGTCCCAAGGCTTTCGGGCTGGGATGCCGGCGCTCTATCGCTGTGGGAGCGGCGTAAGCCGCGATAAGCGCACGGCCATGACGATGCTTGCGCCGCGGCGCGTGGCGACATCGCGGCTTACGCCGCTCCCACAGAAAGCAGGAGCGGCTTGGATTTGGGGGTAGGAGCGGCGCGAGCCGCGACCGGGGATGCGGCGTGCGTCGTTGGTTTCGTCGTGGTTGCGGCTTCGCGGTCGCGGCGTGTGCCGCTCCTACAGGGGCCGCCTGCTTCACGGCGTGGGGCGATCAGCAGTCGGCGGGTTGGGTGCGGCGGTAGACCACCACGATCACCAGATCCTGCTCGCCGAGTTGTTTCAAACCGTGCGTGCTGCCCTTGCGGGTCAGGATGGCGTCGCCGGCGCCGACTTCGCGGTGGGCCTGGTCCAGCATCAGTTCGCCGCGGCCGCTGAGCACGTAGTAGATCTCGTCCTTGTCGTTGCGGTGCTCGCCGATGCTGGCGCCACGGTGCAGCGCGCGCTGGCGGAACACCAGGTCGAAATCCGCGGCCTGCTCGAAGAAGGGATAGGCGGTGGTGCGGCCCTGGCCTTCGTGCGGGCCGGGCTGGTCCACGGCCAGGTCGCGCGCCTGTTCGACATAGGACCCGCTGCGTGGCGCGCAGGCCGGCGGTGCGGCCTGGGCGACGCCCGCGCACAAGACGAGCGCGAGCAGGCAAGCGATTCGGAACCAGCGCAGCTTCCTCATGCCGACACCTCCACTAACGCTCAGCGCGCGAGCCAGCCGCCGTCGACGGGCAGGATCGCGCCGTGCACGTAGTCGGCCGCGCGACTGGCCAGAAACACCGCGGCGCCGCCGAGATCGGAGGGATCGCCCCAGCGTCCGGCCGGAATCCGCGCCAGGATCTCGCGGTTGCGGCCCTCGTCGGCGCGCAGCTGGGCGGTGTTGTCGGTGGCCATGTAGCCCGGCGCGATCGCATTGACGTTGACGTTCTTGCCGGCCCATTCGTTGGCGAGCAGGCGAGTGATGCCGGCCAGGCCGGATTTGCTGGCGGTATACGAGGGCACCCGGATGCCGCCCTGGAACGACAGCATCGAGGCGATGTTGATGATCTTGCCGCCGCCGGCCGCGATCATGCGCCGGCCCACCGCCTGGGCCAGGAAGAACGCGCTCTTGAGATTGACGTCGATCACCGCATCCCAATCGGCCTCGCTGAAGTCGACCGCGTCGGCGCGCCGGATCAGGCCGGCATTGTTGACCAGGATGTCGACCGAACCCAGCTGCGCGACCGACTCCTCGACGATGCCGGCGATCGGCGCCAGCGTCGACAGATCGGCTTCGATCGCGTGGAAGCGCCGGCCCAGCGCGCGCACGTGGCGGCCGGTGTCGGTGGCCGCGCCGGTGCTGACCGCGACGATATCGGCGCCGGCCGCGGCCAGCGCCAGGGCCAGCCCTTGGCCGAGGCCGCGATTGCCCCCGGTGACCAGGGCGACACGACCGCTGAGATCGAACGGCGAAACGCTCATGCGCGCGGCCTCACTTGAGTTGGCACAGATCGAGCTGGTGCATGTCGGTGTAGTCCAGGTTCTCGCCGCCCATGGCCCAGATGAAGCAGTAGTTGCGCGTGCCCGAACCCATGTGGATCGACCATGGCGGCGACACCACCGCCTCGTCGTTGCGGATCACCAGGTGGCGCATGTCGGCCGGTTCGCCCATGAAGTGCATCACGCTCTGGTCGCCGAGATCGAAATAGAAATAGACCTCGGAGCGGCGGTCGTGCAGATGCGGCGGCATGGTGTTCCAGACGCTGCCGGTCTTGAGCACGGTCAGGCCCAGCAGCAGCTGGCAGGACTGGCAGGTGGCCGGCACGATGTACTGGTAGATGGTGCGTTCGTTCGAGGTCTCCAGCGCGCCGCGTTCCAGCGGCACCGCCTTGTCGATCGAGATGTGCACGGTCTCGTAGCGCGCGTGCGCGGGCGTGGAGGCCAGATAGAACTTGGCCGGGTGGGCGGCGTCGTCGGAGGCGAACTCGACCTGAGCGCTGCCCATCGGCACGTAGAGGCCGTCCCTGGGCTGCAGCGCATAGGCCTGGCCGTCGACCGTGACCGTGCCGGCGCCCGCGCCGACGTTGACCACGCCCAGTTCGCGCCGGGCCAGGAAGGGCTGGCCGGCGGCGGACGTGGGTTCGGTCTGCGCCGGCAGCGCCACCGGCGCGGCCACGGGCGCGGCGCCGCCGATCACGAAGCGCTCGTTGTGCGAGTAGTTGAGGCGCACTTCGCCGGGCGCGAACAGCTCGCCGATCAGGTAGCGGTCGCGCAATTGCTCGTTGCTGGCGCCGGCCATCATGTCGGGATGGGTGGCGTGGTAGGTCTTGCGGAACATCGGGCCTCCGGAAAGCGCATGCCTGCGATGCCGCCCGCGGCGGCTGACCCGGGGATCATAACGGGGTTTTGGTAACCGGTGTCAAAATGCCGTGCACAGACCCGCGGGCCTGCGCGGGCGACCGCGTCATAGCGCGATTCGGAAGCCGGATTCGGGCCGCCCGCAGGCGACGGGGCTCAGGCCGGCGGGCGCTGGCTGGAGTCGCGCACCACCAGGTGCGGGGTGACCGAGACCGACTCGGCGGGGGCGTCGCCGTCCTCGGGCTCCGGCGCCAGCAGCATCTGCGCGGCCTGGCGGCCGAGGTCGCGGATCGGCGAGTGGATGGTGCTCAGGGCCGGCCACAACTGGGTCGCCAGCGGGCTGTCGTCGTAGCCCACCACCGACAGATCGGCCGGAATCGACAGGCCGCGCCGCATCGCGGCCTTGTACACGCCGGCGGCCATCTCGTCGTTGCAGGCGAAGATCGCGGTCGGGCGCGGCGACTTCGCCAGCAGGTACTCGGCGCCGGCCACGCCGGACTCGAAGGTGTAGCCGCCCTCGAACACGTAGTCCTCGGCCAGCTCGATGCCGCGCTGGGCGAGGCCGTGGCGGAAGCCGCCGCCGCGTTCGATCGAGGAGCGGTAGCGGCGCGGGCCGGTGATCAGACCGAGCTGCCGGTGGCCCAGCGACTGCAGGTAGTTGGCGGCTTCGACGCCGGCCAGGCGGTCCTGGGTGTGCAGCATGTTGGCCGGCTCGTCCAGCGGGATCGAGGCGATGCGCACGTAGCGCACGTCGATCTCGCGCAGGGCCGCGGCCAGTTGGTCGTCCTCGGACACGCGCGGAATCAGGATCACGCCGTGCAGTTTCTGCTGCAGCGCGAAGCGGCGGATGCCGTCGATGTAGTCCTCGCGATGGCTGTCGCAAGGGTGCACGACCAGTTCGTACCCGGAATCGCGCAGGGCGTCGAGCGCGCCGTACTGCATGTTGACGATGTACTGCGCGGTCGGGTTGTCGTAGACCAGCCCGATCAGGAACGAGCGCCGGAACGCCAGCCCGCGCGCCTGCGGATCGGGCGCGTAGCCCAGCTGCTTCATCAGCGACTGGATCTTCTCGCGCGTGTCCGGGCGCACCAGCGGCGAGTTGTTGATCACCCGCGACACCGTCTTCTTCGACACCGCCGCCAGGCGCGCGATGTCGTTGATGGTGGCCTTGCCCGGCGCCGGCATCCGCGGCGGCGCGGCCTCGCCTGCGGCCGCATCGGCGGAACGGGCGCTGCGCGGTCCGCGGCGTGAGCCGCGCGGGGGGGCAGGATTCATGGCGGCTCGGCAACGGGGAAACGAGCCGGTGCGGGCACCGGGGCTGAGCCGATTCTAGCCGCCCGCGGCGGCGATGTCCCCGGTGGACATCGCGTGCCTACTTCAGCAGCGCCGGCAGCCACAGCGACAGCTGCGGCACGAAGGTCACCACCAGCAGCACCGCCAGCGCGGCCAGCCAGAACGGCCAGATCGTGCGCAGGGTCTCGCCTATGCTGATCTTGCCGATCGCCGTGCCCACGAACAGCACCGAGCCCAGCGGCGGCGAGATCAGGCTGATGCCGCCCTTGAGGATCAGGATCACGCCGAAGTGCACCGGATCGACGCCGATCGCCTTGGCCAGAGGCAGGAAGATCGGCGTGCAGATGATGATCATCGGCGCCAGGTCCATGAAGGTGCCCAGCACCAGCAGGATCAGGATCATCAGCAACAGCAGCAGGTTTTTGTCGGTGGTCAGCGAGGTCAAGGCCTCGACCGCCGCGGTGGGCACCTGCAGATAGGCCAGCAGCCAGCCGAACGAGGCCGCCGAGGCGATCACGAACAGGATCATGCCGGTGGTGCGCGCGGCGCCGGTGACGGTCTCCAGGAAATCGCGCCAGCGCAGATTGCGATAGACCAGCGCGGTCACCAGCAGCGCGTAGACCACGGCGATGGCCGCGCTTTCGACCGCGGTGAAGATGCCGGCGCGGATGCCGACGAAGATCAGGGCCACCAGCAACAAGCCCGGCAGCGCGGCGACGAAACGGCGCAGCACGATGCCGAAGCCCGGGAAGGGCTCGACCGCGTAGCCGCGCCGGCGCGCGATCACCCAGCAGGTCGCCATCAGCGTGACCGTCATCAGCAGCGCCGGAACGATGCCGGCGGCGAACAGGTCGGCGATGGAGATGCTGCCGCCGGCCGAGGCCGAGTACAGGATCAGGTTGTGCGAGGGCGGCACCAGCAGCGCGACCATGGATGCGGTCATGGTCACGTTGACGGCGAAGTCGCGGTCGAAACCGCGCTTGACCATCTGCGGGATCATCGCGCCGCCGATCGCCGAGACGTCGGCGATGGCCGAGCCGGACACGCCGCCGAAGAACAGCGAGGACAGCACGCTGACCTGGCCCAGGCCGCCGCGCAGATGGCCGACCAGGGCCGAGGCCAGGCCGATCAGGCGTTCGGAGATGCCGCCGCGCAGCATGATTTCGCCGGCGAAGATGAAAAGCGGAATCGCGATCAGCGACGCCGAGCCGGCGCCGGCCGCGGTCTGCTGCACCACCACGATCGGCGGCAGGCCGATGCAGATCAGGGTCGCCAGCGCGGCCGAGGACAGGGCATAGGCCACCGGCACGCCGACGATCAGCAGCACGGCGAACACGCCGAAAAGTATCGCGACTTCCATCAGGCGCTCCGGTGGGTGTCGGTGAGCGGCGCGGTCAGCGCCGCGACCATGCGTTGCAACGCGAACACCGCCATCAGCGCGCCGCCCAGCGCCATCGGCGCGTACACCGCGCTCTGCGGCAGCGGCGCGCCGGCCATGGGAATGTCCAGTCCGTCCAGCAGCAGTTCCCCGCCCCACACCGCCAGCACCGCGCCGATGCTCGCGATCACCAGGTTGGAAAACGCGAGCAGCCAGCGCCGCACGGCCGGGCGCGAGCGGTGGACCAGGATGAAGAAGCCGAAGTGCGAGCCGCGGTGCACGCCGGCGGCGGCGCCGAAACTCATGGCGGTGTTCAGCAGCAGCAGCGCGACCGGCTCGGTCCAGCCCGGCGAATCGTTGAGCACGTAGCGCGCGAACACCTGCAGGGCCTGCACCGCGACCATGCCGACCAGGGCGGCGCCGGCGACCGCGACCGCGATGCCGGCCAGCCGGTCCAGCGCGCCGCGCGGCGCGGTCCGGTCCTGCTGGTGTTCGATGTCCGCGTTCGCGGCGAGGGGAGCGTCTGCCACGGGATCTGCCTCAGGCCAGGGAACGGATGCGGCGGTACAGGGATTCGATCGCCGGGTCGCGGTGGTAGTCGTCCAGCAGCGGCTGCACCGCGGCGCGGAACGCGGGCAGGTCGCAGTCGTTGATGCGCACGCCGCCCTCGACCACCGCCGCGCGCGCGACCGCCTCGGATTCGTCCCACAAGCTGCGCATCACCGCCACCGAGCGGCGCGCGATGTCCAGCAGCAGGGCGCGGTCGTCGGCGCGCAGCGAGTCGAAGCTGCGTCGTGACATCAGCAGCACGTCCGGGGCATAGGAATGCTGGGTCTGCGACCAGTAACGCGCGGCCTCGAACTGACGGCTGGAGTGGTAGCTGCGCAGGTTGTTCTCGGCGCCGTCGATCAGATGCGTCTGCAGCGCCGAGAACACTTCGCCGTAGGCCAGCGGAGTCGGATTGCCGCCGAGCAGGCGGATCATGCGCATGAAGATGTCCGAGGCCGGCACCCGGAACTTCAGGCCGTGCATGTCGGCCGGGGTGAGGATCGGGCGGCGCACGTTGTAGAAGCAGCGCGCGCCGCAGTCGTAGATCGCCAGGCCGACCAGCTCGCGGCGGCCGAAGTCGCGCAGCACCGCCGCCCCGACCTCGCCGTCCAGCGCGCGGCGCAGATGCGCGACCGAGTCGAACACGTAGGGCAGCGACAGCGCCTGGGTCAGCGGGAAGGCGTTGTTGAGCGCGCCGCTGTAGACGCGGGTGATGTCGATCGCGCCGAAGCGCGCCATGTCGATCGCCTCGGACTCGCGACCGAGCTGGCCGGAGTGGTACAGGCGCAGGCGCAGGCGGCCGTCGGTGGCGCGCTCGAGCTCGCGCCCGATCCATTGCACGGCGGCCACGGTGGGGTAGTCCTTGACGTGCACGTCGGTGGCGGTGAGCAAGCGGCTGCCGTCGCCCGCGCGCAATCCGGCCGAGGTCGCGGCCAAGGCGCAGGCCGCGCCGAGTCCGCCCAAGACTTGGCGACGAGTGGTCATGCCGGCTCCCCGCTGGCGCGCACCGCCTCGCAGTGCAACCGGCCCCAGCGCCCGAACGAGATCATCGCGCGTTGTCCGGCCAGGATGTCGTGGATGCCGGTGGCCGCGCCGGTGGTGACCAGCATGCCGGCCTTGAGCGGATAGCCGCGGCGCGCGCAACGCGAGAGTGCGAACGCCAGCGCCGCGAGCAGGCCGCCGGCGATCGAACCGGCGCCGCCGCGCCCGACCGAGGCGTCGTCGATAAAGGTTTCGCAGCGCAGATCGGCCTCGGCCAGCGCGCGCCAATCCGGAATCTCGGGGCCGACGATCAGGCCGGCGTTGTTGCCGAAGTCCGAGACCACGATCGGCGGGCCCAGGGTGTTGATGTCGGGCAGCGGGCTGCCGGCCAGTTCGATCCCGATCAGCAGGGCTTCGACCAGATCCGCGGCCTGGGCGTGGTCGAACTCGGTGCGGCCGGCGGGCGCGTCGCGGCCGAGCCGGAACACGAACTCGGCCTCGACCGCGGCGAAGCCGTCCTCGATCACCTCGAAGCGCGCCGTTTGTCCACCGGTGGCGGTCTGCACCGCGTTGGCGAAGATAGGGCCGACCAGGCGCTCCTCGCCGAGCCGGGTTTCCCAGGCCGGCGGGATGCGCCCGACCTTCCAGCCTGCGATCGGCTGCGGCCACTGGCCGATGGCCAGGTCCTGGATCGCGTAGCCCTGATCCAGCGTGGCCGGCAGCGGACCGGGGTAGTCGGGCAGGGCGCGCGCGCCACGGCGTGCCGCGACCAGCCGGTGGGCGATCGCGGCGCCTGCGCTGCCGTCGTCGATGGTCGGTGTCTGCATGCCGGATCGGGTCCCCTGCGGCGTTTCCTGTCCGGAACTGTTGTATAGGAAACCGGTGTCATTGACAATCCAGGCTAGACTCCAGGCAGCGGAAGGGGACCGATCGATGATCCAGCGGGCAGGGTGGGACGGCGCCACGAAGACGGCGCGCGGCGCAGGCGGATGGGGGCTGCGTTGGCGGGTCGCGGGCCTGTTGGCCCTGGTCTGCGCCGGCGCGCTAGCCGCCGAGGCGCCCGCGCCCAGTGCCGCCGCCGCGCTCGCCTTCCCGGGCGCGCAAGGCTGGGCCGCGCATACGCCCGGCGGCCGCGGCGGCCGCATCATCCGGGTCACCAGCCTGGCCGCGAACGGGCCGGGGTCCTTCGCCGAAGCCGTGGCCGCGAGCGGCCCGCGCATCGTGGTGTTCGAGGTTGGCGGCGTGATCGACCTGCAGCGCCAGGAACTGCGCATCGCCGAGCCCTATCTCACCGTCGCCGGACAGACCGCGCCGCAGCCGGGCGTCACCTTCATCCGCGGCGGCCTCATCATCGCCACCCACGACGTGGTCGTGCGGCATATCCGCGTGCGCCCGGGCGAAGCCGGCGCGGCCAAGATGGCCGGGCCGGATTTCGACGCCATCACCACCGTGCGCGGTGCGCGCGATGTGATCGTCGACCATTGCTCGCTGACCTGGGCCACCGACGAGAACCTGTCGGCGTCGAGCACGCGCTTCCATGGCGAAAGCGAGCAGGACTGGATGCGCAACGCCTCGCGCCGCATCACCTTCAGCAACAACCTGCTGGCCGAGGGCCTGGCCAACGCCAGCCACGTCAAGGGCGAGCATTCCAAGGGCTCGCTGATTCACGATCACGTCAACGAGGTGCTGATCGTCGGCAACCTCTACGCGCACAACTACGAGCGCAATCCGCTGTTCAAGGGCGGCGCGCGCGGCCAGGTCATCAACAACCTGATCTACGACCCCGGTCAGCGCGCGCTGCACTACAACCTGATCGCCGAGGAATGGCTGGGCCATCCCTATTCGACCGGGCAGATGGTCGCGCGCGGCAACGTGATGCGCGCCGGCCCTTCGACCGAGGAGCTCGCGTTCTTCATGGTCGGCGGCTCCGGCGATGTCGAGTACTACGCCGAGGACAACCTCGCCGTCGATCGTCTCGGCCGTCCCTTGCCCCAGCAAGGGCGCTACACCACCACGCCGCTGCGCGTGATCCAGCCCGAGTCGGCGCCGCCGCTGCCGTTCGGCGTGCGCCTGCTGCCGTCGGCGCAGGTGCAGGACGCGGTGATCGCGCAGGCCGGCGCGCGCCCCTGGGACCGCGACGACATCGATCGCCGCATCCTGGCCGACACCATCGAAGGGCGCGGCAAGATCATCGACAGCGAAAGCCAGGTCGGCGGTTATCCGCGGCACGCGCCGACGCATCAGGCCTTCGTGCCCGAAGACTGGGACCTGGCGACGATGGAACCGCTCAAACCGCTGCCGCGGCGCGCGCCCTTGAAGTGAGGCGCGCCGCTTACGGCGTCGCGTCGTCCTTGCGTAAGCGCGAGGCCAGCGTCAGGTCCGATGCGCGCAGGGCGGCGGCGAACTCGAACGCGATGCGGCGCGCGCCCAGCGGCGAGAAGTGGGTGTTGTCCTCGACGCCCTGCGGATAGTTGGGATGGGCGCCGGGCGCGAGCTGCAGGAACAGCCGTCGCGAGCCCTCCACGCCCGCCTCCTGCAGCACGGCCTGACTGCGGCGCTCCAAATCGATCAGGGCCACGTGCTCGCGCGCGGCCAGCGCGCGCACCCGGCCCGGGTACTCGCCATGGCTGTCCTGCACGCGGCCTTCGCCGTCGTAGCGACGTCGCGCCACCGGCGTCAGCAGGATGGGCGTGGCGCCGCGCGCGCGCACGTCGGCGACGAAGCGCGCGAGATTGCGCTCGTAGTCGGCCAGCGGCGTGTAGCGATCGGGCTTCTCGACCGACTGGTCGTTGTGGCCGAACTGGATCAGCACCCAGTCGCCGGCCTGCAGGCCGTCCAGCAGGGCCTGCCAGCGGCCTTCTTCGATGAAGGTACGGGTGCTGCGACCGTTCTTGGCATGATTGAGCACGCGTACGCTGCCCGGTTGGAAGCGTGCGGCCAGCTGCTCGCCCCAGCCGGTTTCCGGGCGCTTCTCCGGCAGCTTCTCGGCCAGCGTCGAATCGCCGGCGAGGTGGATCGCGGGCACTGGCGCGGGTGCGGCCGGCGCGCTCATGGGCAGCGCCAGAGCCCAGCCGCACAAGCCCAGCAGCAAGCCGAGGCGCATGCGCATCGGCGCCCTCACGGCGGCGGCTCCCAGCCGGCCAGCACGAGCTCGCGACGATGGCGCGCGAGCGCGGTGCGATCGAGTTGGCGCCGGCCCGGCGAGCGCGCCGCGCCGGGGCCGCGGCTGTCGTACTCGTACAAGCGTGCCGCTTCCGGCGCCAGCATCGTGCGCGCGCCGTCGCGTGCGGTGTAGCCCATCGCATCCCATCCGCGCGGGTCGATATGCGCATCCATCCAGCACGACAGATAGACGGCGGCGCCGACAGCATCGGGGTCGCCGTACTTGCCGTCGGCAAAGCTGCGCCCCGGGCGCCAGGCGCGTCCCAGGGCGACGCTGGCATCGGCTACGTCGGCATCGCGGCTCAGCCGGCAGCGCAGGAAGCTCAGCCCGTAAGCCTGCGCACTGGGCGTGCACGGCACCGCGACATAGCCCTGCCGTTCCTTGCCTGGGCGAAAGCGCGAATGCAGCACGCAGTCCTCGAACCAGGCATTGCCGCCGCCGAACACGAAATCGACGCTGCCGGCGATGCGGCAGCGACGGAACGCGCTGCGCCCGGCATCGGCGAACAAGGTGTCCTGATGCCCATGCAGATCGACCTCGTGCAGCACGCTGCGTTCGGCACCCGCGTCCAGCATCAGGGCCACCGCCTGCGCGCCGTTGGGGCCGATCGGTTCGAACTTCGGCGCGCTCAGATTGCCCACGTAGTCGAAATCGTTGCGGATGCTCAGGCGCTCGGCGCGGAAATCCGGCGCGCGCACGATCACGCTGGCGCAGCCCCAGGTGCCCCAGGGCTCGCCGTCGGGACGCGCCATGCCGGCGGCGGCGTCGTAGCTCAGCACGCAACCGGCGCGATCCTCGCCGATCAGGTGGATGTTCGGTTTGTCGATCACCAGTTTCTCGCGCCACAGACCGCGATCGATGCGGATGCGGAACGGCCGCCGCCCGTGCGCGGGCGCGGCGGCGATCGCGGCGCCGACACTGGGGTAGACCGGTACGCCGGTGTCCGCGCCCGGCGCGCGCGACACGCGCGCGTCCCAGCGCTGGTCCGCGCGTGCGGACCCGGCGAGCAAGGCGCCGCCGGCGAGCAGCGAACCGGCAAGGAAGTCGCGACGGTGCATGCGATGCGCTCCAAAAAAAGCGCCGCGAGATGCGGAGCGTCGAGGGCGGCGGCTCCGCACCCGCGCGGCGCAGGTGCAACTAGTTCGTCGGCGCGGACTTCACAGCTTGTAGCGGATGCCCAGGAAGTACTGACGGCCGGTGTGGTGGTAGACCGAGGCGCGGTCGCCGACCGAATCCACCCACTGGTCGTTGTACTCGTCGGTGAGGTTCAGGCCTTCCAGGGTCAGCTCGATGCGGTCGTTGAGCTTCCACGACGCCGACATGTCGATGGTGGTGGTGGCCTTGGTGCCTTCGACGTCGTTGTTGTTGCGGCCCGGCACCGTGGTCAGGTAATCGTCGCGATAGGACGCCGACACGCGCGCGCCGAAACGCTCGCCCTCGTAATAAAGCGTGGCGTTGTAGGCGTTCTTGGACAGGCCGACCAGATCGGTCTTCAGCGAGGCCGCGCCGGTCGAGGTCACGTACTGGATCTTGGAGTCGACGTAGGTGTAGTTGAGCTGCACGCCGAAGTCCTGCCAGAACCCTTCCGGCAGGAAGGTGAAAGGCTGCTGGTAGCTGAGCTCGAAGCCCTGCAGGCTGCCGCCGGGCGTGTTGACCGGAATGTTGAACTGGAAATCGTCGGTGGGTTGCGCGCCGGTGCCCGCGAGCAGGCTGTCGGGCAGGCCGGAGGTGTTGTACGGACGCGTTTCGCGCGAGGTCTGCACGAAGGTGTCGATGTCCTTGTAGAACAGCCCCAGGCCCAGAAGCGCTTCGTCGGCGAAGTACCACTCGAAGCTCAGGTCGTAGGTCTTGGCGCGGAACGGTTCCAGCAGCGGATTGCCGCCGTTGACCGTGCGCGCGCCGCCGCTGACGTTGACCGTGACGCCGGGCGTGAGATTGCCCAGGCCCGGACGCGACATCACCTTGGCCGCGCCGAAGCGGACCAGGAAATCCGGCGTGAGGTCGGCGACCAGATTCAAGGACGGCAGGGTGTCGTCGTAGCTGCGCTGCACCGTGGTCTGCACCGGCACGCCGCCGACGATGGCGTAGCCGGTCGAGGTCTGCTTGGTGTCGACCTGGCGCAGGCCGATGTTGCCGCTGATCGGGATCGAGCCGATCTGGGTATTGAAGTCGCCCTGCAGGTAGAAGCCCTGGTCGCGCTCGGTGACGCTGCGGTTGTTGCCCAGCACCGCGGCGACCTTGTCGCTGACGCTGAAGATGCCGGTATTGCTGTACAGGCCGAACACGCGGTTGAAGGCGTCGATGTCCGGGATCAGCCAGACCGAATCGTTGCCGGAACCCACGCGGGTGTTCTGCAGACCGATCAGCGAGGTCAGATCGGCCAGGGTCGTGCCGGCCGGCAGCGCCGGCGTCACCAGCTCCGAGGCGCGCCGGAACTCGCGGCTTTCGAAGGTGTATTCCTTGAACTGCGCGCCGCCCTTGAGCTTGAACGAAGGCGCCAGATTCCAGGCGAAATCGAACTGGGCGGTGTCGTAGGTGTTGCTGGCGAACTGCGGACGCAGGCGCACCTCGGAGATGCCGTTGACGAAGGTCCACTGGCTGGGATCGGCGACGTCGAAGCCGTTGTCGATCACCGGCAGGCGGTCGTTGCCGCGGTAGTCGTAGCTGTAGCCCTGCACGTTCTGGCGATCCAGCGTGATCGTGGTCTGGATCGGGTTGTCGAACTCGGACTTGGCGCGGCCGACCTGGGCGTGCAGCTTCACGTCGTCGGTGAGCTCGTGATCGGCGTAGAAACTGAACTGGGTGAACTTGGTGCTGAGTTCGTCGTAACGCGCTTCCGAGCGCACGTCGACGTTGTTGAAGCGGCCGTAGACCAGGTTGCCGTTGGCGTCGACCTGGCCGTCCAGCACCACCGTCTGCGGCTTGCCGGTGCCGGTGCGGCTGAACGACACCGCCTCGATGAAGTTCTCGGTGCGGGTGGCGTCGAATTTGGCGTACAGCAGATCCAGGCCGACATCGGTGCGGTCGCTGACCTTCCATTGCAGCGCGCCGGTCACGCCCAGGCGTTGCTGGTCGTGTTCGAGCACGCCGTAGCGCGGAATGCGCGGATGGAACACGCCGGCGCCGCGCGCGGCCGCGAACGGCGAGGCCGCGCTGAAGCCGCCGCTGCTGGGGCCGTTGTCCCAGCGCACCGTGCTGTGGCCTTCCTCGACCAGGCGGCGGTCGGTGTAGGCCACCGACAGCAGGGCGCCGAAGCGGCCGTCGCCCCAGGTGTTGCTGATCAGCGCCGAGGCGCGCGGATCGGTGTCGCCGGACAGGTCGTTGTAGCCGAGCTGGCCGCCGGCGACGAAAGTGAAGCCGTCGTAGTCGAACGGACGCGCGGTCTGCAGGTCGACGGTCGCGCCCAGCGAGCCTTCCTCGACTTCGGCCGACGCGGTCTTGCGCACCTTGAGGCTGTTGAACAGTTCCGAAGCGAACACGTTGAAGTCGAAGCCGCGGCCGCGATTGGCGCCGCCGGAGCTGTCGGTGCCGCCGGTGGTGGTCAGCGCCTCCATGCCGTTGATGCGCACGCGGGTGAAGTCGGGGCCCAGGCCGCGCACCGAGATCTGCCGGCCTTCGCCGGCGTCGCGCGCGATCGACACGCCCGGAATGCGCTGCAGCGATTCGGCCAGGTTCAGATCGGGGAAATCGGCGATGTCCTCGGCGACGATGGCGTCGACCACGCCGACTTCGCCGCGCTTGATGTCCAAGGCGCGCTCCAGGCTGCCGCGAAAGCCGGTGACGGTGACCCCTTCCAGGTCCTTGGCCTCGTCGCTGGCGGCTGCGGCGGTGCTGCTGTCTTGCGGCGGCGTGGCCGCGGGCGGCGCCGCGGCCTGTTGCGCGAACCCGACCGCCGGCGCCATCTGCAGCGCCAGGGCGATGGCGCCTGCCAGAACGGTAACCGGTGTCTTTTTTGCCGCGCGTTGCGATTGCATCAGGATCCCCTCCCAAAGTGGTCCGACGGCTGTAAAGCGCTTATTGACTAGCTTGTAGCGCTTGCTATGGTGTCCCGGACGGCAAAATGACACCGCTGGTCAAAACCCTAGCAAAAGCTCGGGCCAACATCATGCTGCGGTGCGCAAAAGGCCATACAAGGGGCGGATCGGCCCGGGGCTGGGAGGCGGAATGAGTCAACGCATAGTGTGTTTCGGCGAAGTGCTGCTGCGCCTGGGGGCGCCCGGGCACGAGCGCCTGCTGCAGTCGCCGGCGTTGCAGGTCCACGTCGGCGGTGCGGAGGCCAACGTGGCGGTGGCGCTGGCCCGCTACGGCCATGAGGCGGCGCTGGTCGGCCGGGTCGCCGACAACGCACTGGGCGCCGCCGCCGTCGCCGAGCTGCGCCGTCACGGCGTCGACACCCGCGCGCTGCAGGCCGGGCCCGGACGCATGGGCCTGTACTTCCTGGAAACCGGCGCCGGCCACCGGCCCAGCAGCGTGCTCTACGACCGCGCCGATTCGGCCTTCGCGCGCGCGAACGCCTACGACTGGCCGGCGCTGCTGGCCGGCGCGCACTGGTTGCACCTGTCCGGCGTGACCCCGGCCCTGGGCCAGGCCAGCGCCGACACCGCGATCGCGGCCGCGCGCGCCGCGCGCGCGGCCGGCGTGCGCGTGAGTTTCGACGGCAACTTCCGCGGCAAGTTATGGCAGGCCTGGGATGGCGACGCCGCGAGCATCCTGCGCGAACTGATGGCGCAGGCCGA
The DNA here is from genome assembly GCF_900114355.1 of Lysobacter sp. cf310. Lineage (GTDB taxonomy): Bacteria > Pseudomonadota > Gammaproteobacteria > Xanthomonadales > Xanthomonadaceae > Lysobacter. The sequence continues at coordinate 236,247 of NZ_FOSS01000005.1, read as the reverse complement.
CTGGCTGTTCGCCGACCATCGCGACATCGCCGTCGCCTTGGGCGTCGAGCCCGCGAGCGACAACGCCGAGGCGCGCTTCGACGCCGCCGCGCGCGCGGCCTTCGCGGCCTTCCCGCACTTGCAGCGCGTGGCCAGCACTGTGCGCGTGCAGCACAGCGTCGACCGCCAATCGCTGTCGGCCTTGTCGCTGGATCGCGACGGCGCCGCCGCGCGCACGCCGGTGTGCGAACTCAGCGCGATCGTCGACCGCATCGGCACCGGCGACGCCTTCGCCGCCGGCGTGCTGCATGGCGCGCTGGCCGGCCTGGACGCGCAGGACAGTGTGCTGTTCGGGTGGGGCGCGGCCTGCCTCAAGCACTCGGTGCCGGGCGATTTCGCCCTGTTCGACGCCCAGGACGTGCAGGCCTTCGTCGCCCAGGACGGCTATCACGTGCGCCGTTGAGGCCGACGCCGCGCCTCAGCGCAGCGCGTGATCCGGCACTTCGAGTTCCAGCGACAGCGCCAGGTGATCCGATTGCGCGGCCGGCACGGCGCGCGCCGACGAGCAGCTCAGGCCGTCGCCGATCAGGATGTGGTCGATCGCGCGTTGCGGGCGCCAGCTCGGGAAGGTCGGCAGCGCCGCTTCCGGCGGTTGCAGGCGCGTGCGCTGGAACAGCGTGCGCATTTCCGGCTGGTCGATCGAGCAATTGAAATCGCCCATCAGCACCGCGTGCGGATGGTCGTGCAGCAGCTCGGCGATGAAGGCCAGCTGCGAGGCGCGCGAACCCGCGCCCAGCGACAGGTGCGCCACCGCGACGGTGAGCGCGTCCTCGTGGTCACCGAAATGCGCCATCAGCACGCCGCGGCCCTTGACCCGGCCGGGCAGCGGATGGTCGATGACTTCGCGCGGTTCCAGCTTGCTGAGCAGGCCGTTGGCGCTGGAGGCGACGCTGCCGACGCGACGATTGGGCTGGTGGCTCCAGTAGTCGAAGCCGGCGCGCTGGGCCAGATAGTGGGTCTGGTTGGTGAAGCCAGAGCGCAGGCTGCCCGGATCGCTTTCGTTGAGGCCGACGATGTCGTGCTCGCCGGCCAGCTGGGCGATGGTGTCGAGGCTGCCGCGCTTGTTGCCGGCGGGCAGCACGTGCGACCAGCTGCGGGTCGCGTAATCGCTGTAGCGGCGCGTGCTGGACCCGGCCTGGATATTGGCGCTGAGCAGGCGCAGTCGTCGGCGCGTATCCATGCCGGCCGGGTCCATGAACGAATTACTGCGCGGCTGCCGCGGCCGGGCCGGTGGTGGCCGGAGCGCTGCCTTCGGCGGCCGGAGCCGCGCCGCCGCCGGCGCGCTTGGCGCGTTCCTGCGCGACCAGGTGGTCGGTGATGCGCAGCATGTCCTCGAAGTTCTTGCCGATCACGCGGTACTTGCCGTCGACCACGATGTTGGGCGTGGACTCGACGCCGCTGCGGGTCAGGAAGGCCTCGGCGCGCTTGAGCTTGGCGTCGATCGCGAAACTGGCGTAGGTGCTCTCGAACTGCTGCTTGTTGGCGCCGAACTTGGCGTAGAACTCGGCGAAGTCGACCGGCTTGACGCCGTTGACCGGCAGGCTGCGGTCCAGGTGCACGGCGCGGAACATGGCGTCGTGGCTGCGGCCGACCAGGCCCATCGACTCGGCGGTGTAGAAGGCCTTGGCGTAGGGCACCCAGTAACCGCCGAACGGCGCGGCGACCGGCACGAAGTTGACGTCGGCGGTCTGCTTGGCGCGCCAGGACACGACCAGCGGTTCGAACTCGGCGCAATGCGGGCAGGTGTAGCCGAACACCTCGACCACTTCGATCTTGCCGGCGGCCGGCGCGTACGGGGTGCCGCCCGGGATCTCGACGTAGTCGGTGCCGGCGACGGGCGCGGCGCCGCTGGGCGGCGTGGCGACGGCGGCCGGCGCGATCTCCGCGGCGGGCGCCGCGGCTTCGGCCGTCGGCGTCGGCACGGCATTGGCCGGAGTGGCGGCGGCGCTGGGTGCGGCGGTGTCGGCGGCCGGCGCGGCGGCTTCCTGCTGCTGGGTGCAGGCGGCCAGCGCGAACAGCGCGGCGAACAGAATGGGGTAGCGATGCGACGGGGCCAGGCGCGGGGTCATGGATCGAATCTCCACAAAACGGTCGGATCGGATTGGCGGCGCGCGCGCGGCGGAACCGGCGCGACACCGGGGGAATGCGTCGGCCGTCAGGATACCGGCCGGCGCGCTGAACGCGGAGTGTAGGCGAGACGGCGCGAACGGCCGTCGCGCATCAACGCTTGCCCTTGGCGCGGCTGCGTTCCTGCGCGACCAGTTGGTCGGCGATGCGCAGCACGTCCTCGAGGCTGTTGCCGCCGGTCACGCGGTACTTGCCGGCGACGATGAAGGTCGGCGTGCCCTCGACGCCGCTGCGGGTCAGGAACTCGCGCGTGGCCTCGAGCTTGGCCTCGATCGGCGCGCTGTCCATGGCCGCGGCGAACTTGTCGGCGTCGGCGCCGTAGCGCGCGTAGAAGCTCGCGATTTCCTGCGAGGAGGCATTGCTGATCGGCAGGCTGCGCTCTTCGTGCAGGGCCTTGAACACGGCCTCGTGGGTCTTGGCGACCAGGCCCATCGACTGGGCGGTGTAGTAGGCCTTGGCGTAGGGCTGCCAATAGCCGCCGAACGGCGCGGCCACCGGCACGAAGCTCACGTCCTTGGGCAGCTTGGCTTTCCAGGCGTCGATCGCCGGCTGCGCGTGCGCGCAGTGCGGGCAGGTGTAGCCGAATACCTCGACCACTTCGATCTTGCCGCGCACCGGCGCGTAGGGGCGGCCGCCTTCGATCAGCTCGTAATCGCGGCCCGCTTCCGGCGCCGGGGCGGCGCCCTTGCCGGCGGCCGACGCGGCCAGCGGCAGCAGCGCGCCCAGGGCCAGGGCGGCGAGGGTGGTGAACAGTCGGGGCGTGGTGCGTGGGGTCATCGCAGGGTCTCGCGGCGATCGGGGCGGGGTGGGGCCGCGTCAGCGGCGGCGTCCGGACAAAAAAAGACGCCGGCGTTAAGCATAACGGCCGGCGTCTTGAACCAGGAGTATCGGGTGTGACCGGCGTCGCGGGCGGAAGTTCCGGCGCGGCCGGCCGCCTCAATGCGGGCGGGCGGCGCGCTCCTGCGCGACCAAAATGTCGGTAATACGCAGCATGTCCTCGAAAGTGGTGCCGATCACCCGGTATTTTCCGTTAACGACCAGGGTCGGGGTCTGGCTGACCCCGCTGCGTATCATGAATTGCTTGCCGCGGTTGACCTTGGTGACGGTGGCGAAGCTGTTCATGGACGCCACGAACTGCTGCGGGTTGGCGCCGTAGCCGCCGTAAAAGCGGCCGATCGCGGCGTCGTCGGGCTTGTCGCCCTCGCCGGGCATGCTCTGTTCGAGGTGGATGGCGCGGATCAGGGCGTCGTGGCTGCGTGCGACCAGGCCCATGGAATCGGCGACGTAGTAGGCGCGCGCATAGGGCTCCCACTCCGGACCGAATGGCGCGGGCACGTAGGTGAAGTGCACGTCCGCGCCCTGTTTGGCCTTCCAGGCGTTGACCATGGGCTGGAACTGCGCGCAGGCGGGGCAGACGTAGCCGAATACCTCGACCACCTCGATCTTGCCCGGCACCGGCGCGAACGGCTGGCCGCCTTCGATGAGCTCGTAGTCCGTGCCTTTGACCAGGCCGCCGGCTGCGGCGGGCGGCGCCGCTGCGGCCGGCGCCGGGGTCGCGGCCGCGGCGCTGGGCGCGGTCGCCGCGGTGTCGGCCGATACCGCCGGCTCGCCTTCGACCGCGGGTTCGGCGGCGACCGGGGCGGCTTCCGCGGCGGGCGCCGTGGGCTGGGCGGGCGCGGAATCGCCGGGCTTGCAGGCGCCCAGGCTCAGCGCTGCGATCAAGAGCAAGGCAAGACGGATCTGGGGCATGGTCGGCTCCGGGCCGGATCGTGGGCGGCCCGGGCGGGCCGCATCGGCGCTCACGATAAAAGAAATCGCGGGCCTGCGAGTTGCCATGCGCAAACGAAAACGCCGGCCCAGGGGCCGGCGTTCAAGTACGGGGCGCGGCGTGCGCCCTGGGCTCAGGTACCGGCGGCCGGCTTGACCGCGGCGTCCTTGGCCGGCGCCGCCGGAGCGGGGGTGGCCGGTGCCGGTGCCGCGACAGGCGCGGCGGCGGCCGGGGCGGCCGGCGCATCGGCGGCGGCGAAGTCCTCGGCGCGGTCGTGCAGGCCCTGCAGGTAGCTGGACAGCGCGCCGATTTCCTCGTCGCTGAGGTTCTTGGCCACGCTCGCCATCACGTTGAACAGGTGCGGATCGCGCTGGGTGGTGGTGCCGGCGCGGTATTCCTCGAGGCGGCGCTGCGAGTACGCGGCCTGCTGACCGGCGATGTGCGGATAGGCCGGGCCCGGGTTGCCGGCGCCGCCGGGACCGTGGCAGGCCATGCACGCCGGGATGCCGCGCGCCTTGTCGCCGCTCAGGAACAGCTGCTGGCCGACTTCGAAGAACTTCTTGTCCTTGTTCGGGCCGGTCGCGATCACGGTGTCGTCGGCCACGCCGGCGCCGGACTTCTGGGTCGCGAAGTAGGCGCCCAGATCGCGTGCGTCCTGCGCGGTCAGCGCATCGGCGTAGGGCTTCATCGCCGCGGCCATGCCGGTGTTGCGCTCGCCGCTCTTGAACAGCGCGATCTGATGGGCGATGTAACGCTCGCTCTGACCGGCCAGACGCGGGTACTGCGGATCGGTCGGATTGCCGTCGAGGCCATGGCAGGCCGCGCAGGTGCCCGCCTTGGTGGCGCCCGCCTTGACGTCGCCCCACGAGGCCGGCTTCTCGACCAGTGGCGCGGCCTGGACCGGCTCCTTGTCGGGGATCGGCGTGATCGTGGGCTGGGCGTAGGCGACGGCAACGGCCGCCAGAACGGTCAGACCGACGATGCCTAGGACGCGGGCTTGGCTCATGTAGCTGGGCTCCGAAACACTGGGAGGGCGGGCCGCGAAGCGGTCGCCGGAACCTCGGAATTATCGTCGCGGGGGCAGGGCGGGTCAACGCGAATCGGTGCCCGCGCGCGGTTCGGCGCGGCCTTTCGGGCCGAAAACACGGCCCGCGACGGGCGTTGGGCACCGCCGGCGTGCGATCCTAGCGGCATGGTCAATCCCCTCGCCCGCGCCCGCTACCTGTTGGCGGCGCACACTCCCAAGCAGCTGCCACCCGATGGCGGCTTCGAGGTCGCCTTCGCCGGCCGCTCCAATGCCGGCAAGTCCAGCGCCCTCAACGCCATGTGCCAGCAGAACGCGCTGGCGCGGGTGTCCAAGACGCCCGGACGCACCCAGCAGCTGGTCTTTTTCGATATTCCGCCCAGCACCGACCGCTACCTGGTCGACCTGCCCGGCTACGGCTACGCCAAGGTCCCGCAGGACCTGCAGGCGCATTGGCAGGCCTTCATCGACCAGTACTTCCAGACCCGCCAGGCCCTGCGCGGGCTGGTGGTGGTGATGGACATCCGCCATCCGCTCAAGGACTACGACCGCCAGATGCTCGGCTACGCGGTCTCGCGCGGCCTGCCCGCGCACGCGCTGCTGACCAAGGCCGACAAGTTCGGCCGCGGCCAGCAATCGCAGGCCCTGCTGGCGGTGCGCAAGGACCTGTTCTCGGCCTACGGCAACTCGGTCAGCGTGCAGACCTTCTCCGGCGAGTCCAAGCAGGGCGTGGACGAAGCGCGCGCGGTGGTCGGCGGCTGGCTGGGCTTGTAGCCGCCTGGGCGGCTACCGCTGCGCTTAGGCGCGGCGCGCGATGCAGGCGGCGTGCGCCGGCAGGCGCAGACACTGGCCGTCCCATTCGCCTTCGGCCAGGCCGTGGCCCCGCAACGGCTGCCAACGCTCGTGCGCGGCCAAGCTCAGCGCCTGCGGCTGCGACGACAGGTTGAACACCAGCAGCAGCTCCTCGTCCTCCAGTCGGCGCGTGAACGCCAGCACGGGGTCGGCGGTCTCGCGGAATTCGATCTCGCCCAGGCGCAGCGCGGGTTGTTCGCGTCGCCAGGCCAGGAAGCGGCGGAATCCGTGCAGCGGCGAATGCGGGTCGGCCTCCTGCGCGTTGACCGAGCGTGCGCGGTGACTGTCGGGGATGGGCAGCCACGGCGTGCCGTCGCTGAAGCCGGCACCGGCGCTGCCGTCCCAGGGCATCGGCGTGCGGCAGCCGTCGCGGCCCTTGAAGCTGGGCCAGAACGCGATGCCGTAGGGGTCGCGCAGGGCCTCGAACGGCACGTCGGCCTCGGGCAGTCCCAGTTCCTCGCCTTGGTACACGCATACCGAGCCGCGCAGCGAACAGGCCAGCGCGCTGAGTAGCGTGGCGTAGCGCGCCGGTTCGTCGCCTTCGCCCCAGCGCGTGACCACGCGCTGCACGTCGTGGTTGGAGATCGCCCAACACGGCCAGCCTTCGCGCATCTGCGCCTCCAGCGTCTGCACGGTGGCGCGGATATAGGCCGCGCTGCGGTCCTGGGTCAGCAGCTCGAAGCTGTAGCCCATGTGCAGACGCCCATCGCGGGTGTACTCGTCCATGGTCGCCAGCGAGTCCTCCGACGAGATCTCGCCTAGCGCGGCCGCGCCGGGGTAGCGGTCCAGCAGGGCGCGCAGTTCGGCCAGGAAAGCCAGGTTCTCCGGCTGGGTATTGTTGTAGTGGTGGTATTGGAAAGCGTAAGGGTTGTCGGGGCTGAAGCCACGGCCGACGCGGCGTTCCTTGGGCTTGGGCGGGTTGTCGCGCAGCAGCGCGTCGTGGAAACAGAAGTTGATCGCATCCAGGCGCAGGCCGTCGACGCCGCGTTCCAGCCAGAAGCGCACGCTGTCCAGCACTGCTGCGCGCACCTGCGGGTTGTGGAAGTTCAGATCCGGCTGCGCCGCCAGGAAGTTGTGCAGGTAGTACTGCCCGCGCCGCGGCTCCCACTTCCAGGCCACGCCGCCGAACAACGACAGCCAATTGTTCGGCGGGGTGCCGTCCTCGCGCGCGTCGGCCCACACGTACCAGTCGGCCTTGGGGTTGTCGCGGCTGGCGCGGCTTTCCTTGAACCAGGCGTGCTCGGCCGAGGTGTGGCTGAGCACCTGGTCGATCATCACCTTCAGGCCCAGGCCGTGCGCCTTGGCCAGCAGATCGTCGAAGTCCTGCAGGCGGCCGAATAGGGGATCGACCTCGCGGTAGTCGGCGATGTCGTAGCCGAAGTCGGCCATCGGCGATTTGAAGAACGGCGAGATCCAGATCGCGTCCACGCCCAAGCCGGCGACGTAGTCCAGCTTGTCGATGATGCCGCGCAGGTCACCCACGCCGTCGCCGTTGGCATCGCGGAAGCTGCGCGGATAGATCTGGTAGATCACCGCGCCGCGCCACCACGGCGCCGCGCGCCGCGCCGCCTCGTCTTGCGTTTCGCCGCCGGCGAGGCCTGTGTGGACCGAATCGTTCAAAGCCACCTCGAAGGGATACGGGCGGCGCGCCTGCGTCGCCGCGGAGTGCTGGCGAGCTTACCGGTCGCCGATGCGGCTGCGCGCGACTGCATACGTATTCACTCCGATGCTGCATTGCAGCGCCGTGCATGAATGCGACATCGATGCGCATGCAAGGCCATGAATACGTATGCAACGTGCGCTGCAAGGCGATCGGCCTGCCTAAGATTGGCCGCACCGCCGGAGCGACGCGACCGGCGAACGAAGCGGCGCGGCGCCATCGGCGCAGCCGCACACGAAACAAGCTTCTGGGAGGGGGCATGTTGAAATTGAAGTCGGCTTCGTTGAAGCCCAATCTGCTGACCGTCGCCCTGGCTTCGCTGGGTCTGTGCAGTCCCTGGACCGCGTGGGCGGCAGGACAGGACGCCACGGCGCCCGCGGACGCGGCGCCGTCCACCGAGGCGCAGGCGCACCAGCTCGACGCGGTCACCGTGACCGGCAACCGTCGCGAACAGTCGATCCAGAAATACTCCGGCTCGATCCAGGCCTTCACCGGCGACGAGCTCGACAAGCTGGCCATCAACGCCGACATCCGCAACCTGCAGAACGTGGTGCCCGCCCTGCAGATCACCAAGCAGGAAGGCAAGTACGAGATGTACCTGCGCGGCATCGGCGCCTCGGACTCGGATTTCTCCTCCGATCCGGCGGTGGCGACCTACTACAACGGCATCTACCTGCCGCGTCCGCGCTCGATCGGCCCGATGTTTTTCGACGTCGAGCGCGTGGAAGTGCACAAGGGCCCGCAGGGCACGGTGCGCGGCCGCAACGCCGCCGCCGGCTCGATCAACGTGATCTCCAAGCGGCCGGAGTTCGACACCTTCAACGGCAACCTCAAGATCGGCGCCGGCAACTACGACTTCCGCACCTACGAGGGCGTGCTCAACGTTCCGTTCGGCGAGACCTTCGCCGCGCGCCTGGCCTTGTTCGACGAATCGCGCGACTCCTACATCAGCAACGGCTATCCCTTCGATCTGGAGGGGCCGGGCGCCATCGACAACTCGGCCGCGCGCCTGAGCCTGCTGTGGGAGCCCAACGAACGCTTCAGCGCCTTCGTCATGATGGACAAGGTCAAGGAGGAGGGCACCGGCGATCCGGGCATGTTCACCGAGCGCGCGCAGGCGCGCGGCATCGACATCGGCGACCTCGACGACCCGTTCCGCCAGTACTTCCGCACCCAGGGCGAGACCACCAACGACATCGAAGGCATTTCCGGCACCTTTACCTACCGATTCAGCGACGCCTTCGCGGTCGAGTTCAGCACCGCTTACCGAAAGTACGACTTCTACAACCGCAACGCCTCGCGCGAATGGCAGCTGGGGCCGGTGTATCCGGGCAGCGAGGTCGAGGCCTATCACAACCCCGAACGCCTGCAGTGGTCCGACACCTTCATGCAGGCCGACAAGTCCAGCACCTCGATCAACGAGCTGCGCTTCTACGGCGACACCGGGCGTCTGATCTGGTCGGCGGGCGTGTTCAACTACCAGGAGAAGTACGACTACGTGTCCTGGGACGTCGGCAACGGCTACTGGGGCGATTGCGAATGGTTCGCTCCGGGCACCACCTGCGGTTGGCAGGACGGTCTGGGCGGCGAGAACCGCGGCGACGGCTCCAAAGTGCGTTCCAACGCCGTCTACGGCGATTTCACCTTCTCGGTCAACGACGACCTGCGCCTGCTCGCTGGCCTGCGCTACACCGAGGACAAGAAGACCGCGCGCGAGCGCCACGTGAAGTACCAGTTCGTGGTGCCCGATGCCCTGTTTCAGCAGTTCTTCGGCACCGCGCCCAACACCGGCACCAATCCCTGGACCACCGGTCTGACCCTGCTGTCGCCGGGTTTCCGCCTGCGCGATCCGGGCGCGCGCATGCCGGCACCGACGGTGTGCACCAACAACGACTGGACCCCGGCCGCCACGGCCGGCTGCAACAACGGCCTCGACTACTTCCTCGACGGTTTTCAAAGCCTGGGCTATCGCGACAACTGGGACGAGTTCCTCACCCGCTATCGCGATCAGATCGACGTGATCATGCGGTCGGACTACGGCCCCGGCGCGACCAACGTCAGCGTCTACGAGGACGACTATCTGGACTGGCGCGTGGGCGCCGAGTACGACCTGGCCGACAACCAGATGCTGTACGCCACCGTGTCCACCGGCACGCGTTCGGGCGGCCTCAACCGGCCGATGACCCTGGCCGACGGCCGCGTGCTGTCGATCCAGTTCAAGCCCGAGCAGCTCACCTCCTATGAGGTCGGCTACAAGAGCGACGTGCACTGGGGCGAGATGCCGGTGCGCTTCAACGCGGCCGTGTTCTATTACGACTATCAGGACAAGGTGCTGCAGAACATGATCGACGTGCCGGCGCCCACGCCGGACAACCCGAACGCGGTCACCCGCCAGGTGCTCAACGACAACGCCGCCAACGCCAGCGTGCTCGGCCTGGAATTCGAAGGCCGCTTCGGTTTCGAGCACGGCCTGAGCCTGGGCTACAACTTCACCTATCTGGATACCGAGTTCAAGGACTCGGACGTGCTCGACACCCGCTCCAGCCTGATCGTGCCGCTGGACGGCAACCGCCTGCCGAATACCTCCAAGATCAATCTCAACCTCAACCTGTCGCAGAACATGGGCGTGGATTGGGGCCCGGTCAGTTCCTTCGACTGGACGCTAAGCCTGGCCTACCGTTCCGATTACTACCTGACCGCGTACAACAGCCGCGGTTTCGGCCTCGACGCCAACGGCAATGTGATCGAGATCCCGCTGTCGCAGATGGCCTTCAACAACGGCTCCAACCCGGCCGGCGCCGGCCCCGCGGCCAACGGACTGGCCATGAACGACAAGGTGGACGGCTACACCACGCTCAATCTGTCGGCCGGCCTCAATTTCGGCCAGGACGAGCGCTTCCGCGTCGACGCCTTCGTCTCCAACCTCACCGACGAGGCCTACTCGGGCAAGGGCTTCATCAACAACTCGGTCAATATCCGCTACCTCAATACGCCGCGTATGTTCGGACTGCGCTTCGCCTCGAAGTTCTGACCGACGCCGCCGCGACCGTCCGCCCTTCCCGCCGCACGGGCAGGGCGGTTACGGTGACGGCGCCTCCGCCATGACGGGCACCCTCCGATGACGACCAAACCGACGCTGTCGTTCTGGCAGATCTGGAACATGTGCTTCGGCTTTCTCGGCATCCAGTTCGGGTTCGCCCTGCAGAACGCCAACGTCAGCCGCATCTTCCAGACCCTGGGCGCCAGCATGGAGGCGATCCCGGTGCTGTGGATCGCCGCGCCGCTGACCGGCTTGATCGTGCAGCCCATCGTCGGCTACCTGTCCGATCGCACCTGGACCCGGCTGGGCCGGCGCCGGCCGTATTTCCTGATCGGCGCCGTGCTGGCCACGCTGGCGCTGTTCGCGATGCCCAACTCGCCGACGCTGTGGATCGCCGCCGGCCTGCTGTGGGTGCTGGACGCGTCGATCAACATCTCCATGGAACCGTTCCGCGCCTTCGTCGGCGACCAGCTGCCGACCTCGCAGCGCGCCGGCGGCTACGCGATGCAAAGCTTCTTCATCGGCGTGGGCTCGGTGATCGCCAGCGCCCTACCGTATGCGCTCGCCCACTATGGCGTCGGCAACACCGCCGAGCCTGGCGGCGTGCCCGACACCGTGCGCTACGCGTTCTACTTCGGCGGCGCGGTGCTGCTGCTGTCGGTGGGTTGGACCGTACTGCGCACGCGCGAGTATCCGCCGCAGACGCTGCGCGCGCACGACAGCGCCCCGCGCGCGCCGCAGCGCGCGCTGGATGTCGCGCGCGCACGCCGCAACGGCTTGATCTGGCTGGTCGTCGGCGCGGCGGGCGCCTATGCGGTGCTGCGCTTCGGCCTGGATCGACAGCTCTACATCCTGGCCGGCCTGCTCGTCGCCTATGGCCTGGCCCTGATCCTGGTCGGACTGTTGCGTCGCGACGGCGCCTTCGCCCAGATCATCGGCGACCTGCACGACATGCCCGCCGAGATGCGCAAGCTGGCGGTGGTGCAGTTCTTTTCCTGGTTCGCCTTGTTCGCGATGTGGATCTACACCACCGCCGCGGTGACCCAGGTGCATTACGGCAGCAGCGACCCGTCCTCGCCCGCCTACAACGAGGGCGCTAACTGGGTCGGCGTGCTGTTCGCGGCCTACAACGGCTTCGCCGCGCTGGCGGCGATCGCGATTCCGTGGATGGTGCGCCGCATCGGCCTGCGCCTGAGCCATCTGATCAACGTCGGTCTGGGCGGCCTGGGCCTGCTGTCGTTCCTGCTGATCCGCGACCCGCACTGGCTGCTGTTGTCGATGCTCGGGGTCGGCTTCGCCTGGGCCTCGATCCTGTCGCTGCCGTATGCCCTGCTGTCCGATAGCGTGCCGGCGGAGAAGATGGGCGTGTTCATGGGCATCTTCAACTTCTTCATCGTGATTCCGCAGCTGGTCGCGGCCAGCCTGCTGGGCTTCCTGCTCAAGACCTGGTTCGGCGGCCAGCCGATGCAGGCCCTGGCGATCGGCGGCGTGAGCCTGATCGTGTCGGGTGCATGCGTGCTGCGGGTGCGCGAGCCGGCGGTGCGCGCGTCATGAGCGCCGCTGCCCTGCGACGCTGTTGGAGTGCCGCGTTGCTGGCGCTGTGCGCGGGTTCGGCCAGCGCGGGCGAGGCGTCGGGAGACTACTACGGCACCCTGGAGCCGTTCGCCAGCGATGCGGTCTACTTCGTGCTCACCGATCGCTACGTCAACGGCGACACCGGCAACGACCAGCGCGAACAGGGCGGCCCGGATCCGGCCACGCGCAGTTTCGATCGTCCGCTACCCGACGCGCCGCCCGGCGAGAGCGACAACATCGGCTACCAGGGTGGCGACTTCAAAGGCCTGCTGGCCAACGCGGGCTACATCCGCGAGCTGGGTTTCGGCGCGGTCTGGCTCACGCCCATCGTCGACAACCCGGATCAGGCCTTCACTGGCGGCGACACGGTGACCTGGGGCGGTGCCTTCCAGGATCGCGGCAAGACCGGTTATCACGGCTACTGGGGCGTGGACTTCTACCGCCTGGACGAGCACCTGCCCAGTCCAGGCCTGGATTTTGCCGGACTCAGCGCGGGTTTGCGCAAGCACGGCCTCAAGACCGTGCTCGACATCGTCGCCAACCACGGCTCGCCTTCGTTCACGATGCCGAGCGACCAGCCCAAGTTCGGCGAGCTCTACCGCGAGGGGGTACTGGTCGCCGATCATCAGAATCTGGCGCCGGACCGGCTCGACCCCGCGCACCAGCCCTTGCATCGCTACTTCCATTCCCAAGCCGACCTGGTCCAGCTGTCCAATCTGGACGACAGCCGTCCCGAGGTGCTGGAGTACTTCGTCGGTGCGTACGCCCAGTGGATAGAGCAGGGCGCCGACGCGTTCCGCATCGACACCATCCGTCACATGCCGCATGCGTTCTGGAAGGCGTTCGCCGATCGCATACGCGCGAAGCGGCCGGGGTTCTTCATGTTCGGCGAGGCCTTCGACTATCAGGCGCGCAACATCGCGCCGTTCACCTGGCCGGAGAACGGCGGCGTGAGCGTGCTCGATTTCCCGCTCAAGCAACGCATGGGGGAGGTGTTCGGTCGCCAAGGCGCCGGCTACCAGCGGTTGCGGGAGCGGTTGTACCTGCAGCGCGGGCCGTACGCGAATCCCTACGAGTTGATGACCTTCTACGACAACCACGACATGCCGCGCCTGGACGCGAGCGACGAAGGCTTCATCGATGCTCATAACTGGTTGTTCACTGCGCGCGGGATCCCGGTGCTCTACTACGGCTCGGAAACCGGCTTCATGCGCGGTCGCGCCGAGCACGCAGGCAATCGCAATTACTACGGCCAGGCGCGCATCGACGCCGCGCCGGGTCAGCCGATCTACGAACGGCTCAAGCGCATCGCGCGCCTGCGCGCGGCCACGCCGGCGCTGCAGCGTGGGCTGCAGCTGGATATCGCGTTGCAGGGCGACCGCGCCGCGTTCTATCGCGTCTACCGGCATGGTGACCAGGCCCAGATCGCGCTGGTGCTGCTCAACAAGGGCGCGACGCCGGCGGACTTCGAGGTGCGGCGCTACCTGGAGGCCGGCGTCTGGCGCGATGCGCTGTCCGGTCAGGATCTGGCCATCCCCGCCAAGGGCGCGCTCTCGACCAGCGTGCCCGCGCACGACGTGAAGGTGTTCGTGCTGGACGCGGTGCCGACGCGCAAGGACCTGCGCCGCGCGCTCGATGCCCTGATGCGGCGCAAGTTGCAGCGCTAGGCCGTACGCGCCGCAGATCGACCGCCGCGCTCAGGCGCCGCTGGAGCGTCGCACCACCAGCGAGGCGGGCAGGGTGATGCTCTCGGTGGTCTCGCCCAGGATCTGGCGCAACAGGGTTTCCACCAGCAGTTCGCCGGCGCGCTTGGTGTCCTGGAACACGGTGGTCAGCGGCGGGCTGGCGAAGCGCGCCATCGGGATGTCGTCGAAGCCGACCACGGCCACGTCCTCGGGCACGCGCAGGCCGGCCTCGGCGAAGGCGCGCAGCGCGCCGATCGCGATCAGGTCGCTGGCGGCGAACACCGCATCGAAGCGGCCGCCGCGCGCCATCAGTTCGCGCGCCGCGGCGTAACCGTCCTCTTCGAAGCTCTCCGCATCCACCTGCAGGATCGCCTCCATGGCGCCGCCGACCTCGCGCAGCGCGGCATCGCAGCCGCGGAAGCGGTCGAAGAACTCCGGGCAATGGCTGGAGGCGCCACCCAGAAAAGCGATGCGCCGATGGCCCAGGCCGACCAGGTGCTCGCCGGCCAGGCGCCCGCCGTTGAAATTGTCGCAGCCGATCGACACGCCCGGCTGATCCGCCAGCACCGCCCCCCAACGGACGAAACGCGTCCCCTGCGCGACCAGCTTCTCCAGCTTTCCTTCGTACGCCAGGTAGTCGCCGTAACCGAGCAGGATCAGGCCGTCGGCCTTCATGCTGTCCTCGTAGTCGGCGTGCCAGTCGTCGGAGAGCTGCTGGAACGAGATCAGCAGGTCCTGGCCCTCGCGCGCGCAGGCGCGCGTGATCGAGCCCAGCATGGACAGAAAGAAGGGATTGATGTGCGACTCGTCCGGGGTGGGGTCCTCGAACAGCAGCAGCGCCAGGGTGCCCGAGCGTTGCGTGCGCAGACTGGAGGCGTGGCGGTCGACCTTGTAGTTGAGCTCGCGCACCAGCGCTTCGACGCGCTTGCGGGTCTCGGCGTTGACGAGCGGACTGCCGCTGAGCACGCGCGAGACCGTGGCCTGCGACACCCCGGCGCGGTGCGCGATGTCCAGCGAGGTGGCCTTGGATCTGCGGGTGCGCATGCGGGACCGGGGACGGTAGAGAGTCCGCAGTGTAGTGAGCGCGCCGCCGCGGCGCATGCCGCATCGCCGCACGCGCGCTCCATTCAGGTCATGGACGAGCCGTGCGCGTCGCTGCTCGCATCGGGCTAGGGCGCGATCGGCGAACTGGAAACGATCTCCCCGCGAGCGTCGTAGCGGCGCGCGGTGTCGAGCTTGCCGTCGCCGTCGCTGTCGATTTCGCCGCTCACCGCGCGTCCCTTCTGATGGCGCACGCGCTTGACGACCTGACCCTTGGCGTCCAGCCATTCCTCGCGGGAGAGCACGCCGTGCTCGGTCTCCGCGCGGTAGTCGGCCTCGCCGTTCGCATCCATGTCGGCGGCGCTGCTTTGCCAGCCGGCACGGTTGTGTGCCTGACTGGATTCCAGGTAGCCGTCGAAATCGTTGTCCGATTCGACCGTGGTCGGCCGCCCGTACGCGTCGTAGTTGACGATATCGTCGACCTGGCCATCGCGATTGCGATCGGTTTCGACGCGTACGGCCAGACCGTCTTCGTAGACGACATGTTCGTCCGGTGTCTGGTCGCCGTTGAGATCGCTGCCGACCACCGCCACCGGCTTGCGCACCAGGCTCCAGGTCAGCAGGGCGCCGAAGACCGTGCCCAGCAGCGCGGCCACCAGCACCGGCGCCCAGCGCCTGGGCGCTGGCGTCGCGATCGCCGCCGCGGCTTCGGCGGGCGCGTCGGCTTCGTCCTCGTCGTCGGGCGGTACCGGCATGCTTTCCCATTCGCGCACCACTTCCCGCGCCCGCGTCTCGTGCTCGTCGGCCACCGACACCGTCACCAGTCCGCTCATCGGCAACTCGCCGGCGCCCCCTTCCAGCAGGCCGCCGTTGACGAAGGCGGTCATGCCTTCCTGTTCCAGCAACTGGTGCACCAGGTGCGCGTCGGTGGAGTGTGCGGCGCGATAGACGATTTTCATGCGGTCTCTCTTTCGCTGTGGCGGCGATGTTGCGGTCGGCTACTTGGCCTGGGCGCCGCCGATGTGGCGGGACAGGAAGTCGAGCAGGCGCTGGTAGAACTCGCGCTGATGTTCTTCGGTGTAGAAGCCGTGGCCTTCGCTGGAATAGTAAAGCGTCTCCACCGGCACGCCGGCTTCGGTCAACGCCTTTTCCATGAGTTTGCTGTGCTTGATCGGGGCGATGCTGTCCTTGCCGCCCGCGGCAAGGAACACCGGCGCCTTGATGCGCGTGGCCATGCGGTTGGGCGAGCGCTGGGCCAGATCGGCCGGCGTACCCATCCAGTCGTTCGACCAGGTGCGCATCCACCGGGCGACATCGGCATTGGCCTCGTACTTGGTCGGCAGGTCGTAGACGCCGACGTAGCCGACCGCGCAACGGTACAGATCGGGTTCGCGCGCGACGCCCATCAACGCGGCGTAGCCGCCGTAGCTGGCGCCGTAGATGCAGATCCGTTTGGGGTCGGCGATGCCCTGCTCGATCAGCCAGCGGGTCGCGTCGCTGAGGTCGTCCTGCATGCGCGCGCCCCATTCGCGTGCGCCGGCCTGCAGGAAGGCGCGGCCGTAGTTGCCGGAGCCGCGGTAGTTGATCTGCAGCACCGCATAGCCGGCCGCAGCCAACAGCTGTGCGTCGCGGTCGAAGCCCCACTCGTCGTAGATGCCGATCGGACCGCCGTGCGGCAGCACCACGGTCGGCAGGGAGCGCGCCGGTGCGGCCGCGGGCAAGGTGAGATAGCCGTGCAGGGCCAGGCCGTCGCGCGCGCGCACTTCGATGCCGCGCACGCCGGCCATCTTGCCCGGATCCAGCCATTCGGCGCGGCTGAAGACGCGATCGGCCTCCTTGGAGGTCGCGTCGTACAGGAAATAGTCGCCGGGATTGCGGTCGTTGTGGGCGTAGACCAGATGCTGGCGCTCGTCGCGGGTGCTCGATACCACGCGCACCGCCAGGCCGGGGAAGGCGCGTTCCAGCTTGCGGTACAGCACCGCTTGCGCCGAGGTCGGCTCGAAGAAGGCGCTGCTGATCTTGTCCTGCATGTATTGCGCGCCCACCGGCACGGCGCCGTCGCCGCTGTACAGCGTGCGATGGGGATCGACCACCGCATCGCGCAGCGCCTGCTTGCGTTCGCCGCTGGCGGTGTCCAGGGCGACGATGGCGTCGGGGCCGCTGGCTTGTTCGACCTGCAGGTAGGCGGTGCGGCCGTCGGCCGCGAAGCCCAGCGGGCGCTCGGCCCGGTGCGACTGGGCTTCGTCGTTGAGCAGGCGCCATGCGCTTTCGCGCTTGTCGCGGTAGTAGAGCTTGCTGGCGTTGTCGTCGCCGGCGCCCACGGCGAAGCGGACCTCGCCGTGGGCGTCGGTGACGAAGCTCGCGCGGGCGACCGGCGCGGTGGCGACCGTGGTCCGCCGGCCCGTGTAGACGTCGAGGCGGTCGATCTGGGTTTCCGGCGTCGCCCCGAAGCCCTGGATCGACACCAGCACATTGCGATCGTCCTGCGGCAGATCGTCGACCAGCGCCGCGGCGCGGAAGTCGTTGAGCTTGACGCTTTGCGCGCCGATGCCCAGGTCGGAATCGCGATGGCCGATCAGCATGCGTCCGCCGCTGCCGTCGGCGTTGATCGCATACAGCTCGCCGGTGGGCGAAGGCCGTTCCAGCGCGCTGAAGCGCTCGGCCATCGCCACCACCAGGCGCTCGTCGTTGACCCAGGCGAAGTCGTGGATGTCCGAGTCGGGCACGCCCGAGACCTTGGCGGTGATGGTCTTGTCGGCGCGCCGGATCACCACCAGCGCCGTGCGCTCGGCGCCGGGCATGGTGGCCGCGTAGTAGGCGCCGGTGGGGGACAGCTTGATCTCGCCGAAGCGGTCCTTGCGCAGATAAGCGTCCAGGTCCACTTGCGCCGCCGCCGGCAGCGCCATCGACGCGGCCAGGATCGCCATCCCGATACTTGCGACTTTCATTCCCGCCCCGTACGTCCGCAGCGCGCGGCCCCTGGGGCTTAGGGTAACCCGCACCCCGCCCGCATCGGTCGCGAACCCGGCGTGCTCAAGCGCCGGCCTCGCCCAAACGCGGGTCCATGGCCGCGCGCAAGGCATCAACCAAGGCGTTGATCGCCACGATCAATGCGCCCACCACCAGCACCACGCCCAGCACCAGGGTGTAGTCGCGGTTGAGCGCGCCCTGGACGAAGTAGCGGCCCATGCCGGGGATGCCGAACACCTGCTCGACCACGGCCGAGCCGGTGACCACGTTGATCAGCGCCGGCGACAGCCAGGCCGCGACCGGCAGCAGGGCCGGCTTCATCGCATGCGCCAGCAGCAGGCGGGTTTCGGACAGGCCGCGTGCGCGCGCGGCCTTGAGGTAGTCGGCCGACAAGGTCTCCAGCAGCGAGGCGCGGGTGAGGCGCGCGCAGTAGGCGATGTTGGGCAGCGCCAATGCGATCACCGGCAGCACCACGTGGCTCCAGCCGCCCCAGCCGCCGGCGGGCAGCCAGTGCAGGCTCACCGCGAACAGCAGCACCAGCAGCGGCGCGGCGACGAACTTCGGAATCGCCAGGCCCAGTCCGGCCGCGAACATCAGCACGCGATCGGTCCAACGCCCGGCACGCAGCGCGGCCCAGGTGCCCAGCGGTATGCCCAGCGCCAGGGCGAGCAGCAAGGCCAGTCCGCCGTTGAGCATCGACACCGGCAGTGCGTTCGCGATCAGCTGGGTCACGCGGTAGTCGGGGTATTGGAACGAGGGGCCGAGATCGCCGCGCGCCACATCGCCCAGCCAGGCCGCGTACTGCGCGGGCAGGGGCCGGTCGAGCCGGTACTGCGCCGCGAGCGCGGCCTGCACTTCCGGCGGCGCGGCCTTCTCGGTGTCGAAGGGGCCGCCGGGCGCGGCGCGCAGCAGTACGAAGCACAGCGTGGCCAGCAGCCACAGCGTGAGCACGGCTTCGAACAAGCGCGAGGCCCAGCGCTTCATGGCATGGCCTCCAGGCTCAGCCAACGACTCGCATGCCGGTCCAGCGCATTGGATTCGTAGCCGCGCACGCGCTCGGCGACCAGATGCTTGGAAGTGTAGTAGTACAGCGGAATCACCGCATCGGCGTTCAACAGCCGGGTCTCGGCCGCGTGCAGCCAGGCATTGCGCGCGGCTTCGCTCTTGACCGCGTCGGCGCGGGCGAGACGGTCGCGGAAACCGGCGTCGTCGTAGCCGCTCCAGTTCAGGGGGCCGTCGCTGCCGAACGCGGCCAGGAAGTTGCGCGCATCGGGCACGTCGCCGATCCAGCCGCCGCGGAATACCTGGGTGATCGCGCGCTGGCGACGGTTCTGCACGAACACCTTCCATTCCTCGTTGCGCAGGCGCACCTGCACGCCCAGGGTCTGACGCCACATCGCCGCCACCGCCAACGCCAGCCGGCGGTGCGGGGTGGAGGTGTTGTAGCGCAGCTCGATCACCAGCGGTTGATCCGCCGAATAGCCGGCGGCGCGATACAGCGCGCGTGCCTGCGCTTCGCGCTGCGCCTGGCTCAATCCGGCCCAGGGCGCCGACGCCGGCGTGTAACCGGCGATGCCCGGCGGCACGATGCCGTAGGCCGGCGTCTCGCCCAGGCCGGTGACGTGGCGGGTGAGCTTGTCGCGATCGATCGCCAGCGCCAGCGCCTGACGCAGCTGCGGTGCCTCGCGCAGCGGCGGGCGGGTCAGGTTCATGCCCAGCCAGAACGCGCCCAGGTAGGGCGACAGACGCAGGCGCTCGCCGAAGCGCGCGCGCAGCGCGGTCAGCGGCTGCGGCGGCACCACCTCGGTGATGTCCAGGTCGCCGGCGGCGAAGCGCTGCAGTTCCGCGGCCGCGTCCTCGGTCACGTGGTAGCGCACCTGCGCGATCGCGACCCGGGCCGCGTCGTGGAAGCGCGGGTTGCGCTGCACCAGCAGATTCGCCTGCGGCGTCCACGCCGCGAGCGTATAGGCGCCGTTGGACACCAGTCGCCCGGGCCGGGTGTGCTGCGCGCCATGGCGTTCGACCGCGGGCAGGTAGACCGGAAACGCGATCGGCAGCGTCAGCAGCGCCGGCAGCGAGGCGCTGCGCTGCAAACGGAACACCACGGTCCGCGCATCCGGCGCCGACACGCCCAGCGCGCTCGGCGGCCGCCGTCCGGCCTGCACCGCCTGCGCGTTCTCCAGGGCGTCGAACAATTCGCCGAACGGCGCCGCGGTCGCCGGCTCGAACGCGCGCCGGAAGCTGGCGACGATCTGCGGCGCGTCCAGGACTTCGCCGTTGCTCCAGCGCAGGTCGGGGCGCAGCGCGAAGGTCCAGGTGCGGCCGTCGGCCGACACCGTCCAGCGCTGCGCCATGCCCGGCACCAGACGGCCGTGCGCATCTTCGGTGACCAGGCCCTCGTAGAGGTCGCGCAGCACGTTGCCGCAGGCCACCTCCTGGCAGCGGTGCGCGTCCAGCGTGCTGGGTTCGGGGCCGTTGCCGCGCTCCAGGGTCTGGGCAGGCACGGTCAGCGGCATCAGCGCCAGTAGCAGGGCCGAACCATAGCGTTGCAGGACGGACGTTGTTCGGCGCAAGGCGAGGGCTACACTGCCGGGGTCTGGTGATTGTAGGTCAGTGGCCGCATATCCCCGGAATCGGTAAGGGCCGGGGCGTCGCAGGACGCCAGGGCCTTCCGCGCGTCGCAATGGCGGCGCGCGAGCAAGGCATCCCGCCTTGCAGCGGGGTGTCGACGAACGAGGTGCGCGTGTCCGGTCCCAGCCAGGTCAAGGATGTCCCGATTCCGCCGATGGCCAGCGGCGGTCGCACCGCGCTGATCGAATACCTCGCGTCCGGCGTGCGCCACGAGGACGACTGGAAGATCGGCACCGAGCACGAGAAGTTCGGTTACCGCACCGACGACCTGCGCCCGCCCACCTTCGACGGCGAGCGCGGCATCGAAGCGCTGCTCAAGGGCCTGACCCAGTTCGGTTGGGCGCCGGTGGAGGAGCACGGCCGGGTGATCGCGCTGACCCGCGACGAAGCCTCGGTGTCGCTGGAACCGGCCGGACAGCTGGAGCTGTCGGGCGCGCCGCTGGCGACCCTGCATGACACCTGTTGCGAGGCCGCCCAGCATCTGCGCGAAGTGCGCGCGGTCGCCGAGCCGATGGGGCTGGGCTTCCTCGGCATGGGCTTCCAGCCCAAGTGGCGCCGCGACGAAATGCCGTGGATGCCCAAGGGCCGCTACAAGATCATGCGCGAGTACATGCCCAAGGTCGGCAGCCTGGGCCTGGACATGATGACGCGCACCAGCACCGTGCAGGTCAACCTGGACGTGCGCGACGAAGCCGACATGGTGAAGAAGTTCCGCGTGTCGCTGGCGCTGCAGCCGATCGCGACCGCGCTGTTCGCCGATTCGCCGTTCACCGAAGGCAAGCCCAACGGCTATCTGTCCTACCGCTCGCACATCTGGACCGACACCGATCGCGACCGCACCGGCCTGCTCGACTTCGTGTTCGAGGACGGCTTCGGCTACGAGCGTTACGTCGACTATCTGCTCGACGTGCCGATGTACTTCGTCTACCGCGACGGCCGCTACATCGACGCGGCCGGCCAGTCGTTCCGCGACTACATGGACGCCAAGCTGCCGGCCTATCCGGACCAGCGGCCGACCCTGAAGGACTGGGCCGACCACACCACCACCGCCTTCCCGGAAGTGCGTCTGAAGAAGTACCTGGAGATGCGCGGCGCCGACTCCGGCCCCTGGAACCGCATCTGCGCCTTGTCGGCGTTCTGGGTCGGTCTGCTGTACGACGCCAGCGCGCTCGACGCCGCCTGGGACCTGGTGCTGGACTTCACGCCCGAGGAGCGCCACGCCCTGCGCGACGGCGTGCCCAAGCACGCGCTGCAGTTGCCGTTCCGCGACGGCAAGGTGCTGGACCTGGCCCGCCGAGCGCTGGAGATTTCCGCGCACGGCCTGCGCCGGCGCGGCAAGGTCAACGGCAATGGCGCCGACGAGTCGATCTATCTGGATCCGCTGCTGGAGTTCGTCGAACGCGGGCAGACCCCGGCCGAGCGCAAGCTCGAGCTGTTCCACGGCATCTGGGGCGGCAGCGTGGATCCGGTGTTCAGCGAGTTCGCGTACTGAGGCGGGGCTTGTTGAGTCCGGGCTCGATGCGGTGCGCCTTCGGCTTACCGCATCCTGCTTGGGCTGAGGCCGCTACGGCTCGTTGTTCCCGCGAAAGCAGCGCACGTCGGGCGCCTCAGCCCGCCGTCCCCGCCGCCAACTGCTTGGACAACTGCCTGAGCTTATCCAGCGCCGGCTTGTTGATGCGCCGCGCGTAGGCGGGCAGGCGCTTGGCCTTGGCCAGCGCGCGTTCGCACAGCGCGCGCGCCGGCTCTTGCTCGCCCCAGCCCACCAGCGTCTGCGCGTAGTGCGCATGCGCATCGAATCCGCTGCTGTACCCGACCAGCGCCTCGAACTCCTCGCGCGCCTTGGTGCGATCGCCTTCGGCCGCGACCGCGCGCGCATAGGTCAGATGGCCGTCCAGCGAGCGGAACTCCGGGCGCCGCCGGATCAGCTCGTCCAGCAACTCGCGCGCGCGCCGCGCGTGGCCGCATTCCAGCAGCGCCTGCGCCAGCCGCACCTGGATATCGGGATCGTCGGCATGGATGCCTTGCAGCGCCGACTCGTAATGCGTCGCCGCCTCCGAGGCGCGGTCGCTGGCGAGCAAAGCGTCGGCCAGGCGCAGGCGGCGGTCGGTGGTCGGCGAGTCTTCGAACGCGTCCTGGGCCTCGCGCAGCTCGCGGCTGGGATCCAGCGCGCGCTTGACTCCGCCGACCAGGGCGCGGCCGTGGCGGCTGTAGCGCATCTCCGGCAGCCAGATCGTCAGCGCGTAGATCACGCTGCCCAGCAGCGGGAACATGAAAAGAATGCCGAGCCAGTAGCGCTCCTGCCCGCTGCGCACCGCGTGTACGGCGAAGAACAGCGCCACCAGCACGTGGACGCCCAAACCCAGGAACGGCATACGGTCTCCCCCGACCGGCAACAGAAGAATAGTGTCGGGCGCCGTCGGGCTTCTGGCTAGCGCGTCCGCGGGTGCGGAATATGTGCCGCAGATCGTTACGAATGCAACCAAATCGACCGCATCGAAATTGCTGCAATGCACAAGTTGCTGATATAGCCTAGCCGGATGAATGTCATGACCGACACCAGCGACGAACCCTTGCGCGCGGTCGATTTCGCGCCCACCGATGCCCTGCTGCGCGAAGACGTCAAAATTCTCGGCGCCCTGGTCGGCGAGATCCTGGCCGAGCAGCGTGGCCCCGGCTTCCTCGACGCGGTCGAGCGTCTGCGCCGCGCCGCGATCCGGCGCCGCGAGTCCGACCGCCCGATCGCCGCGCTGGCCGACGCGCTGGCCGACATCGGCCAGGAGCAGGCCTCCGACCTGGTGCGCGCCTTCGCCACCTATTTCCAGGCGGTCAACCTGGCCGAGCGCGTGCACCGCATCCGCCGTCGCCGCGACTACGAGCGCAGCGGCGCGGCCGCGCAGCCCGGCGGTTTGCGCGACGTGCTGCTGGCGCTGGCGCAGGAGGGCGTCGGCGCCGCCGAGCTGGCCGAACTGCTGCCGCGCCTGCGCATCGAGCCGGTGTTCACCGCCCACCCCACCGAAGCGGTGCGGCGCGCGTTGCTGGAAAAGGAACGTCAGATCGTCGGCTGCCTGGTCGCCGACATCGACCGCGGCCGCACCCCGCCGGAGCGCCGCGCCGATCGCGAACGCATCCGCCTGGCCCTCACCGCGAGCTGGCAGACCGCCGAAGCGCCGGCCGCCAAGCCCAGCGTCGCCGACGAGTTCGAGCACGTGGGCTTCTATCTGTCCGACGTGCTCTACCGTGTGCTGCCGGTGTTCTACGAAATGTTCGAGGAAGCGCTGCGCGAAGCCTATGGCGACACGCCGGCGCTGCCCGACGTGCTCGGCTTCGGCACCTGGGTCGGCGGCGACATGGACGGCAACCCCAACGTCGGCGCCGACACCGTGGCCGCGACCCTGGCCGGACAGCGCGCGCTGGTGCTGCGCGCGTATCGACGCGACCTGGACGCGTTGGGCGAACTGCTGAGCCAATCGGTGACCCGGGTGCGGGTGGACGAAGCCGTGCTCGCGCGCGTCGAGGACTACAGCTATCTGCTGCCCAAGGCCGCCGCCGCGCTCAAGCCGCGCCACGCCGACATGCCCTACCGCAATCTGCTCAGCCTGATGTCGGCGCGCCTGCAGGCCACCGCCGACGAGAGCGTGCACGGCTATCCCGACGTGGCCGCCTTCCTGGCCGATATCGCCGCAATCGAGGACAGCCTCAACGCCAATCAGGGTGGACACGCCGGCGGTTTCGCGGTGCGCCGTCTGCGCCGCCGCGCCGAATGCTTCGGCTTCCATCTGGCCAGCCTGGACCTGCGCCAGGATTCGGCCACCCACGACGCCGCGTTGGCCGCCCTGCTGGGCGATGCGGATTGGGAAACGCGCGCGCCGACCGAGCGCGCGCAGCGCCTGCACGCCCTGCTCGATGGCAGCGCGCCGCCGCGCAGCGACGGCAACGGCGCCGCGCGCGCCAGCCTGGACGTGTTCCGCGCGGTCGCGCGCCTGCGCCCGCGCTATGGCGAGCGCGCGTTCGGGCCCTACATCGTCAGCATGAGCCGCAGCGCCGCCGATGCGCTGGCGGTGCTGGCGCTGGCGCGCACCGCCGGCTGCGTGGACGCGGCCGGGCGCGTGCCGCTGGACGTGGCGCCGCTGTTCGAGACCGTCGACGATCTGGACGCCGCCGCCGACACCTTGCGCGCGCTGTTCGCCGACCCGGTCTACCGCGCCCACCTCGATGCGCGCGGCGGCCGCCAGGTGGTGATGCTGGGCTATTCCGACAGCGCCAAGGACGGCGGCATGCTTGCCTCGCGCTGGGCGCTGCAGCAGACCCAGGTCGCGCTGACAGCGCTGGCTCACGACAGCGGCGTGCGCATCGCCTTCTTCCACGGCCGCGGCGGTTCGATCAGCCGCGGCGGCGGCAAGACCGAGCGCGCGGTGATCGCCGCGCCGCGCGGTTCGGTCGACGGCTTCCTGCGCTTGACCGAGCAGGGCGAGGTGATCCATCGCAAGTACGGCATCCGCGCGATCGCCCTGCGCAATCTGGAACAGACCACCGGCGCGGTGCTGCGCGCGACCCTGCGCCCGCGTCCGCCCGAATCGCGCGAGGCGGGCTGGCGCGCGATCGCGTCCGAGCTGGCGCTGGCCGCGCGCGCGCACTACCGCGCACTGGTGCACGAGGACGCGCTGTTTCCGGCCTACTTCCGCGCCGCCACGCCGATCGACGTGATCGAACGCCTGCGGATCGGGTCGCGCCCGGCCAAGCGCGCGGGCGCCGGCGACATCGGCTCGCTGCGTGCGATCCCCTGGGTGTTTGCCTGGTCGCAGAACCGCGCCGGCCTGACCGCCTGGTACGGCGTCGGCACCGCGCTGGAGCAGGCGCTCGCGCGCCACGGCCGCGAGACCCTGGCCGAGATGGCGCGCGACTGGCCGTTCTTCACCACCCTGATCGACGATCTGGAAATGGTGCTGGCCAAGTCCGATCCGGCGATCTTCGAGCGCTACTCGCTGTTGGCCGCGGCCCTGCCGGAGGGCGACCTGCACGCGCGCTTCCATCCCGGCATCGCCGCCGAGTTCCAGCGCACGCGCGTAGCGGTGCTGGCGATCAAGGGCAGCCGCGAGCTGCTGGTGGGCGACCACCGCCTGCGCCAGTCGATCCGCCTGCGCAATCCCTACGTCGATCCGATCAGCCTGCTGCAGGTCGATCTGCTCGCGCGCTGGCGCGCGGCCGGGCGGCCGGACGACGCCTTGCAGCAGGCGCTGGTGGCCACCGTGAACGGCATTGCCGCCGGCGTGCAGAACACCGGCTGAGCGCCTGAATCCGCGGTTTGCCCGGTCGGGCGGCGTCGCCGCCGCGGGCCGTCTTGGGCGAGCGCTCTGATACTATCCCCCAGTATCCAGCGCCGGCCCGCCGTCGGCGTGCGAGGCCGCCGCCATGCCGCATTCCCCCGCCGAGAAGAAGCGCGTGCTCACCCGCGTGCGCCGCATCAAGGGCCAGACCGAGGCCCTGGAGCGCGCGCTGGAGCAGGGCAGCGAATGCGCGGCCGTGCTGCAGCAGATCGCCGCGATCCGCGGTGCGATCAACGGCCTGATGTCGGAAGTGCTGGAAAGCCATATCCGCGAGGAACTCGGCCAGGCCGTGTCCACCCAGAAGCACCGTAGCGCCAGCATCGACGAAGTCGCCGCGCTGGTGCGTTCCTACCTGAAATGAATCCGTTCCCACGCAACCCGCTGCGCCGTGCCGCGTCGCAGCCCGCCACCGCAGGAGTGTCATCCCCATGAGCCGGGTCATCAAAAGCCGCGCCGCCGTCGCCTTCGCCGCCGGACAGCCCTTGCAGGTCGTCGAGATCGACGTCGAGCCGCCGCGCAAGGGCGAGGTGCTGGTGCGCATCGTCGCCACCGGCGTCTGCCACACCGATGCGTTCACCCTCAGCGGCGACGATCCGGAAGGCCTGTTCCCGGTCGTGCTCGGCCACGAGGGCGGCGGCGTGGTGGTGGAAGTCGGTGAGGGCGTCACCAGCGTCAAGCCCGGCGATCACGTGATCCCGCTGTACACGGCCGAATGCCGGCAGTGCAAATTCTGTCTGTCGGGCAAGACCAATCTCTGCCAGGCCGTGCGCGCCACCCAGGGCAAGGGCCTGATGCCCGACGGCAGTTCGCGCTTCAGCTACCAGGGCCAGCCCATCCATCACTACATGGGCTGCAGCACCTTCAGCGAATACACGGTGGTGCCGGAGATCTCGCTGGCGGTGGTGAACCCCGAAGCCGCGTTGGAGAAGGTCTGCCTGCTCGGCTGCGGCGTGACCACCGGCATCGGCGCGGTTCACAACACCGCCAAGGTCCAGCCCGGCGACACCGTCGCGGTGTTCGGCCTGGGCGGCATCGGCCTGGCGGTGATCCAGGGCGCGGTGCAGGCCAAGGCCGGCCGCATCATCGGCATCGACACCAATCCCGGCAAGTTCGAGCTTGCGCGCCAGATGGGCGCGACCGACTGCGTTAATCCCAAGGACCACGAGCGTCCCATCCAGGACGTGCTGGTCGAGATGACCGACGGCGGCGTGGACTACAGCTTCGAGTGCATCGGCAACGTCCACGTCATGCGCTCGGCGCTGGAGTGCTGCCACAAGGGCTGGGGCGAGTCGGTGATCATCGGCGTCGCCGGCGCCGGCCAGGAAATCAGCACGCGTCCGTTCCAACTGGTGACCGGCCGGGTCTGGCGCGGTTCGGCCTTCGGCGGCGTCAAGGGGCGCACCCAGCTGCCGGGCATGGTCGAGCAGGCCATGAAGGGCGAGATCGACCTGGATCCCTTCATCACCCACACCCTGCCGCTGGAACGCATCAACGAGGCCTTCGACCTGATGCACGAAGGCAAGTCGATCCGCACCGTGATCCACTACTGACATGCAGCGCACCGAAGCCCACGCCTGCCACGGCGGCCGCCAGGAAGTCTGGCAGCACGATTCCAGCGCGCTCGCTTGCAGCATGCGCTTCGCGGTGTATCTGCCGCCGGCGGCGCAGCGCCAGGCCTGTCCGGTGCTGTACTGGCTGTCCGGCCTGACCTGCAACGAGCAGAACTTCATCACCAAGGCCGGCGCGCAGCGCTACGCGGCCGAGCACGGCCTGATCCTGGTCGCGCCCGACACCAGCCCGCGCGGCGCCGCTGTGGCCGATGCCGAGGGCTACGACCTCGGCCAGGGGGCCGGCTTCTATCTCAATGCCACGCGCGCGCCCTGGGCTAAGCACTACCGCATGTACGACTACGTGGTCGAGGAACTGCCGGCGCTGGTCGACGCGCACTTCCCGACCACCAGCGCGCGCGCCATCAGCGGGCATTCCATGGGCGGGCATGGCGCGCTCACCATCGCCCTGAAGAATCCGGGCCGCTATCGCAGCGTGTCGGCGTTCTCGCCGATCGTGGCGCCCTCGCAGGTGCCTTGGGGCGAGAAGGCCTTCACCGCCTACCTGGGCGAAGACCGCGAGGCCTGGCGCGAGTGGGATGCGACGGACCTGGTCGCGCAGGCGCACGAACGCTTGCCGCTGTTGATCGATCAGGGCGAGGCGGACGAGTTTCTGGCGACGCAATTGAAACCGGAGTTGCTGCGCGCGGCTTGCGAGCAGGCCGGCCATCCGCTGCAGTTACGCCTGCGGCCGGGTTACGACCACAGCTACTACTTCATCGCCAGCTTCATCGGCGAGCACCTCGCGCACCACGCGGCGGCGCTGCGGGGATAGGCGAAGCTGGTAGTGGGGGCGGGATTTGAACTTGCGCTTCCAGGTCGGAACCGCCGCCAAAGCAAATCCCCCTCAATCCCCCTTTTTCAAAGGGGGAAGACAGGCGACGGCGCGGCTCCCTTCCGTCGAGGCGCAGTGCCCGTTCCGAAGCGCAGTGCCGCTTTCGAGGCTCGGCCTCCACCTTTCGAGGCGCGGGTCGCATTCGAGGCCTTGTTCCCACCTTTCGAGAGGCTGTCCCCCCTTTGAAAAAGGGGGGCTAGGGGGGATTTGCTTTTGAGCCCGCCAAGCCCGCCAAGCCCGCCAAGCCCGCTAACCCCGCTAACCCCTCAAACCCAAGCCCTCAAGCCGCTGTCACATCCCGCAGCTCCCACCCCGTGCCCGCCAGCAAACGCATGCGGTGCTTGAGCACATTGCCGGGAATGGTCGAGGTCAGCACCAGATCGATATGCAGATCGTCCTGCTGGCCGTCGACGGTGGCGCCGGGGTCGGTCGCGCCCAGTGCGGCGTCGATTTCGTCCGGATCGGGCTGCAGCGCGCGCCAGCGTTCGAACAGGCGATCGTTCCGCAGTGCATCCTGCAATTGCTCGGCGAAGCCTTCGGCGCTGACCGCGGAGAACGACAACGAGGGATCGCTGCCGCGCGCGCGTTGGGCGTCGGGAAGGCTGAGGTAGTAACGGGTGGCCATCATGGCGTCTCGTGCGGGAACTGCCGTTAGCCTAGGACGGCGAACATGCGTGGTTTGTGAACGGCATGCGTCGGATCCGCGGCGTTGCGACGTGGGTCAGCCTACGGTGGGTTTACGCCCGCTTTTGCGGCCGCGCGCGGCGGCGGCCGGCTCGCGGCCCGCGTACTCGCTGCGCAGGCTGTCGATCAGCGAATACACCCAGGGTCGCATCGCCACCAGGATGCCGACGCTGCGGCGTTTCGACGGCGGCAGGCTGATGTCCAGCTCGGCCGCCTCCTTGAACTCGATCTGCAGGCGTTCGAGCTTGCGCCGCAGCACCGCCAGCGAGGCCGCGCCCAATTCGCGGATTTCCAGCGCCAGCAGGGTGTCCGGCGCGCGGAACTCGTCCAACAGGAACTCGCGGCTGGCCGCGCTCAGGTAGCGCGCGCGCACCGGGCCGTCGTCGCGCCAGGAGAAATCGCGCGGCACGCGCAGGCGCACCCGATCGCCGGGCAGCAGCTCGACCAGCCCCAACCGGTCCAGGCGCGCCAGCAGGCGCGTCAGCTCCGGCGCTCCCAGCGCATAGCCTTCGCGTATGGCGTCGGCGCGCCAGCCTTGGCACAACAGGTGGAACACCGTCATCAGGCGCGGCGACTGCGCCAGCTCGGCTTCCTGGCGTTCGCTGAGATGGCGCGGCGCATCGCGCGCGCCGCGCGCCAGGCGCGCCAGCTCGAAGAAGTCCAGGTCCAGCAGCGCGCAGATGCGCTCCAGGCGCTCCAGGTCGATGCGGCCGCTGGACAGCAGCCGCTTGACCGTGGGCTCGGACACGCCCAGCTCGCGCGCGAGGTCGGCATAGCGCCAGCCGCGCTGCTTGAGCACGGCTTTCAGCGCGGCGAGTACGCGTTCTCGTTCGGCCATGGCGGTGAGGTGACTGAGGTCGGGACAGCCGGGATCATAATCCGATACCAATACTGCTGTGGTTGCCCCTGGCGATACCCGGCGGCAAGGTCCGACCGTCCTCCCATCGGTCCGACCCATGCGTACCACGACTGCGCCCGCCGCCTCCGGCGTCCGACTCAACGACGTCCACTCCGGCCTCAACGCCACGACCGTCGCCGGGCTGCTGCGTCCGCGCACGCTGGACGAGGCCTGCGCCGCGGTACGCGACTGCGCGCGCTTGGGCCGTTCGACCATTGCCGTCGGCGCGCGCCACGCGATGGGCGGCCAGCAGTTCCTGTCCGAGGGCTGGCTGCTGGACACCGGCGGTCTGGACCGGATCGTCGATTTCGACCCCGAGCGTGGTCTGCTGACCGTGCAGGCTGGCGTGCGCTGGCCGGCGGTGCTGGACTGGCTGGCACGCCATCCCGCCAACACGCGCGCGTGGACCATCCGCCAGAAGCAGACCGGCGCCGACGACTTCAGCCTGGGCGGCGCGTTCGCGTCCAACATTCACGGCCGCGGCCTGGACTTCGCGCCCTTCGTCGAGGACGTGGAGTCCATCGTGCTGATCGATCATCGCGGCGAGGCCAGGCTCGCCGATCGCCAGCGCAACGCCAGCTGGTTCGCCCTGGCCGCCGGCGGTTACGGCCTGTTCGGCCTGGTCGCGCAACTCACCCTGCGCCTGGTGCCGCGCACGCATCTGCGCCGCGAGGTCGAACTGCTGCGCGTGGGCGCGCTGATGGTGCGGCTGGAGAGCGCGATCGCGCAGGGCTGCCGCTATGGCGACTTCCAATTCGCGATCGACGCGCGCAGCGACGACTTCCTCGATCTGGGCATCGTGTCCTGCTACCGGCCGGTGGCCGAAGCCGACGCGGTGGCCGAAACGCCGTCGCGGCATCTGCGCGCCCAGGATTTCGCGCATCTGCTGCAGCTGGCGCATACCGATCCCGGCCGCGCGTTTCGCGAGTACGCCGACTTCTATCTGGCCACCGACGGCCAGCGCTACCTGTCGGACGCGCAGCAGTCGGGCGTGTATCTGGACGGTTATCACGGCCCGATCGACGCGGCGCTGGGTCATTGCGGCTCGGAAATGATCACCGAGTTGTACGTGCCGCGTGCGCACCTGACCGACTTCATGGGCGCCGCCGCCGACAGCCTGCGCCGCCACCGCGCGCAGCCGATCTACGGCACCGTGCGCCTGGTGCGGCGCGACCCCACCAGCCTGCTGGCCTGGGCGCGCGAGGACTGGGCCTGCATCGTGTTCAACCTGCACGTGCGCCACGACGCGGAGGGGCGGCAGGCGGCAGCGACGGCTTTCCGCGCCCTGATCGACGACGCGCTGCGTTACGGCGGCAGCTACTACCTCACCTACCACCGGCATGCCACGCGCGCCCAGGTCGAAGCGGCCTATCCGCGGTTCCGCGAGTTCCTGCAACGCAAGCGCGAGCTCGATCCGGACCGGCGCTGGGACAGCGACTGGTACCGCCACCACGAGGCCCTGTTCGCGGACGACGCAGGATGAGTTCTGTCTCCACGTCCATGCTGGTGGCCGCCGCGACGGTGCAGCGGACACGCGCGCACGTCGAAGCCGAGGACGCGGCGATCGCGCGCGCTTGCCTGGCGCAGTGCGGCGGTGCCGGATCCGCGCTGCTGTGGCTGGTCGATCACGCGTTCGGGCGCCTGGTTCTGGCCTGGCTCGAGCGCGTGCTGTTGCCCGGCCTGCGCGCGCACTACGCCTGGCGCAAGCGTCGTATCGCGCAATGGGCGCGCCAGGCCTGCGCCGACGGTGCCGCACAGGTAGTGCTGCTAGGCGCCGGCTACGACGGCCTGGGCTGCATGCTCGCGCGCCGGCATCCGGGTTTGCGCGTGTTCGAGCTGGACCGCGAAGCCAGCATCGCGATCAAGCGCCGCGCGCTGCAGGCGCTGTGCCTGCACCCGACAGGCCTGTACTTGCGCGCGACCGACCTCGCCCGCGCCGATCCGCTCGCCGCGCTACGTAGCGGCGGCGACTTCGATCCCAAGCTGCCGACCCTGTGCATCGCCGAGGGCGTGTTGATGTATCTGTCGCAAGCGCAGGCCAGCGCGCTGCTGAGCGCCCTGGCGCGCGACTTGGCCCGGCCCACGGTCGTGGCCACCGCGATGGACCTGCGCGCCGGCCGGCCGGGTTTTCATCGCGAGCACGCCTGGGTGCGTCGCTGGTTGGCGCGACGCGGCGAACCCTTCCTGTGGGGCTGCGGCCGTCCCGAACTCACCGCCGCACTGAGCGCTTGCGGCCTGCAGCTGCAAGCGCTCGCCGATCCGGCGGACCCGGTCGATCCCGACCCGAGCCCCGGCGAATGGCTGTTCCTGGCGCGGCGGCCCGACGCCTGAGGCATCGCGCCGCCGCACGGGTCCTGCCTCAGTCCTCGTGCACGTGCGCGCCATGCCCCTTCGGGCAATGGCAGACCGCGGTCGGGCCGAACTCGACGCCGAAGGTCTGGCCGTCGCGGTGGCGCTGCCAATAGAAGTTCGGCGCCTTCTCCGCGCGATTGCCGATCTCGGCCATGTCGGCGTCGACGTCGAACAGGCGGCCGTCGACCATCACGTAGCGGGTGTCGGCGGTGGCGCGGATGTTCTGCAGCGGGTTGTCGTTGAGCACCACCAGGTCGGCCTGCTTGCCGGTTTCCAGCGAGCCCAGCTGCTTGGACAGGCCGAGCAGGTCGGCGCCGTCGATGGTGGCCGCGCGCAGCGCTTCGAAATTGCTGAAGCCGCCCTGGGTCAACGACCAGATTTCCCAGTTCGGCGACAGGCCCTGCAGCTGGCCGTGGCCGCCGATCTGGATCTTGATGCCGGCGTCGCGCATCTTCTTGGCCGACCTGGCGACTTCGATATGCCAGTAATCCCAGTCCGGCGCGATCTCGCGCCGGATCGAGCGCGCGTCCAGGGTCTCGCGCGGGAAGAAGCGGTTGAGCTTCTTGTCTTCCCAGACGTTGTCGCGCGCGTACCACCAGTATTCGCCCGAGGTGCCGCCGTAGCTGACCACCAGGGTCGGTGTGTTGCGTACGTCGGTCTGGCGCCACAGCTCGATCACGTCCTTGTACAGCGGCGCGACCGGCAGGTTGTGTTCGACGCTGGTCACGCCGTCCAGCACCATGGTCATGTTGTGATGGAAGGTCGAACCGCCCTCCTCGACCACCAGCATGCCCAGCTCGCGCGCGGCCTGGTCGATCTGCTGGCGCTGCTCGCGGCGCGGCTGGTTGTAGCTCTTGACCGAGAACGCGCCGTTGGCCTTCATCCGGCGCAGGTGGCTGCGCGCGTCCTCCAGCGAATTGACCACGGCTTTGAAGTCGCCGTCGGCGCCGTACAGGATGGTGCCGGTGGAGAACACGCGCGGGCCGACCATGCGCCCGGTCTTGACCAGCTCGGCTTCCGAGAACACGAACTCGGTGGTGGCCGAGGGGTCGTGCATGGTGGTCACGCCGAAGGCGAGGTTGGTGTAGTAGGCCCAGTTCTGCTGCGGCACCACGCCCTGGCCGAAATGCGCGGCATGCGCGTGCACGTCGACATAGCCCGGCACGATGGTCTTGCCGCTGGCGTCGATGCTGCGCGCGCCGGCCGGGATGCTCACCGAGGCCGAAGGGCCGACCGCGACGATGGTGTCGCCACGGACCACCAGGGTGCCGTCCTCGATCACCTCCTGGGTCGTCTCCGCGTCGCGCATGGTGACGATGCGCGCATGGGTGAACGCGACCGTGTCCTTGGGTGCGTCCACCGCCACGCTCAGGCCGACCGCGATGCCGCCGTCGTTGCTGGGCTTGGGCAGCTCCTTGGGCGCGCCGGGCAGGAAGGCGAAGCTCTGGCGCAGGTCGCGCGAGTAGTAGCGGTCGCCGACCATCCAGTGCAGCGACTTGGAATCCGCGCTCCAGTGCAGGTAGCTGCCGACATCGGCGCTGACCTGGGTCACCGGCATGGCCTTGCTGTCCTTGGACAGCTCGACCGCGGTGCCGGTGGCGACCAGCGGCGCGACGTAGGCGTTGAACAGTTCGGTGAAGGCGATCCAGTTGCCGTCGGGGCTGATGCTGACCGAGTCGACGTACTTCAGGCTGTAGACCTCGCGCGCGTCCTCGCCGTGCAGGCCCACCGACATCAGCTTCTTCTTCAAGCCGCCGCCGGTGAGGTAGTACACGCGCGTGCCGTCGGCGTTGAACTGCGGGGACTCGCCGCTCTCGGCCACGCGCACCGCCGCGCCGCCGTCGGCCGGCATCACGTAGATGCCCTGATCGCGCGACCACAGACTGCCGGTGAGCCCGCCGCCGCCGCTCTTGGCGTAGACGATGCGGCGGCCGTCGGGCGAGAAGCGCGGGCTGTAGTAGAAGCCCGGTTCGCGGCTGAGCTTGCGCGCGCCGCCGCCGCCGGCGTCGGCCACGTAGATCGCGGTCAGGTCCTGATCGGACCAGGTCGTGTACAGCAGCTTGCGGCCGTCGGCGCTGAAGCTGGGTTGGTACTCGTAATGGCTGTCGTCGCGGGTCAGGCGCTCGGGCGCGCCATCGGGCAGGCGCTTGCGCCACAGGTGGCCGACGGCGTGGAAGATCAGGGTCTTGCCGTCGGCGCTGGTGGCGACGTCGCGGATCATCTTGGGCGAGAAGCGGCCTTCGTCCAGGGTCTGCTCGAAACGCAGCGGCGCGGTCACGGTCTGATCGACCTGGGCGGTGAACGGCACGTTGCTGGCCTTGCCGCTGGCCATGTCGACGCGCCACAGCTTGCCCTGGCCCCAGATCACCACCGCGCGCGAGTCCGGCGTCCAGTCGAAGTTGGCGTATGGCCCGAAGATCGCCCAGGCCTCCTGCTGATCGTGCGAGAGGCCGTCCCAGACCGGACGCACTTCGCCGCTGGCCAGATCCATCAGGTGCAGCACCGACTTCTCGCGCACGCGCTTCACGAACGCCAGCGACTTGCCGTCGGGCGAGGGCTGCGGCCGCACCGCGCCGCCGGCGGTGGAGATCAGGGTTTCGCTCTTGCCGGTCTGGCGGTCCAGGCGCTTGATCGCGTAGATCGTGTCGTGGACGTTCTTGTTGTACTGGAACGAGGGGCCGTCGCTGACGTCCTCGGAGTAATAGACGTAGCGGCCGTCCGGCGACACCGCCGGTTCGCCCAGGTCCTGCTGGTCGTTCTTCTGCTTGGTCAGCTGCAGGCCGCCGCCGCCGGAGGCGTGGTACAGCCACAGCTCGCCGGCGCCCAGCGAGCGCTCGCCGGTGAAGTGTTTGCGGCCGATCAGGAAGCGACCGTCCGGCGTCCAGGCCGGGTTGTTGAGCAAGCGGAAGTCTTCCTTGCTCACCTGGACGGGATTGCTGCCGTCGGTACGGATGCGCCACAGGTTGTTGCCGCCGCCGCGGTCGGAGGTGAAGGCCAGTTCGCGGCCGTCGGGCGAATAGCGCGGCTGCACGTCCCAGGCCGGGCCGCTGGTCACGCGCTGGGCGGCGCCGCCGCCGATCGGCAGGCGGTACAGATCGCCCAGCAGCGAGAACGCGACCTCGCGCCCGTCGGGCGAGACGTCCACGTCCATCCAGGTGCCTTCGTCGGTTTCGAAGCGCACGCTCTTGGTCGGGCCGTGCGCGGCCGACACGTCCCACTTCTTCTCGTCCTTGGCCTCGCCGGGCTTGCTCGCGCCCTTGGCGGTCTGCGCCGAGGCGCGCGCGGGGTCGTTGCCGGCCGGGTCCAGGGCGTCCTGTTCGAGCTGCTCGCGCGGCTTGTCGGCCTTGTCCTTGTCCTGCGGCGCGGGTTGCGGCGCCGGCTGTGGCGAGGGCGGATTCTGGGCGAGCGCCGGCGTGGCGGCGAGGGCGCTGGCAAGCGCGAGGACGAGCAGGCGGTGGCTGGGCATCGGGTCGGGTTCGGGTGGACGAGGTCCGAGCCTAACCCGCGCGGCGCCGTCGGCCCTGGGTCGAAAGTCGTGTGCGGGGCGTTGCGGGCCGCAAAAGCAAATCCCCCCCAGCCCCCTTTTACAAAGGGGGAACGGTACGCCGTCCGATTCGTAACGACGCAGCCTTCAAACCTTTGCTTTGTGCCTCCCCCTTTGGAAAAGGGGGATTGAGGGGGATTTGCTTTTCGCGCAAGCGGGCGCAGCAGCTTCGAACGCGTCGCGCCTCAATCCTCGAACTTGCTCCCGCCCTCGGCCGCGAAGCCCGCCGCCACACCGCCCTTGCCGATGTTGACCATGCTGGTCAGGCTCATCACCGCCTCGAACAGCTCGACGTTGTGATCGCGGCAGGTGTCGCGCAGGCGTTCGTAGCCGGGCAGGGCGCGCATCTCCTCGAGTTCGCCGCCGTAGCTCAAGCACATCGTCGGCGTCATCAGCCCGTCGCGCACGCGCTTGCCGCAGTAGTCGAACAGCTTCTGCGTCGCGGCTTCGAAGCCCTTGATCTTGGCCACCGGCCCGGTCTCGCCGCGGTTGCAGTGCAGCACCGGCTTGATGTCCAGCATGGTGCCCAGCGTGGCGCTGAGCAGGCTTACGCTGCGGTCGCCACGCACGCGGGTGCGCGCGCGGATGTAGTTCAAATCGCGCGGAATCAGATAACCCTGGGTGTGCAGGGCCAGGTTCTCCAGGCGTGCGCGGATCTTGGGCGCGCCCTCGCCGGCGTCGCGCAGGCGCACCGCCTCGACCGGCAGGATGCCCTGCGCGGCGAACAGGTTCTGCGAATCGATCACCCGCAGCGCGAACGGCGTGTTGTTGCCCGCCGCCATGCGCACCGGCTTGTAGTCGTTGAGGATGGCGAAGCTGGCCTGGTTGGCGTTGTCGTAGATCGGGCTGCGCGTCTTCGTGATCGTCATGCAGAACACGTAGTCGTAGTCGATCGCCAACTGGCTCACGAACAGGTCGCGCACCTGCTGCACCGTGAAGGGCGTGGTCTCGGCCTCGAACCCGCGTTCGGCCAGGTGGGTCTGCAGGAAGTGCAGGGTGGCTTCGGGGTTGCGGTGGTCGGTCAGTACCGCCTCGCCGATCCGCACGGTGACCGGCAGCAGATGGATATCGTGCTGCTGCAGGTACTCCAACGGCAGATCGCAAGCCGAGTCGACGACGAGTCCGATGCGCATAGTCCCCCCCCGGGTGTTGGGCGCCAAGACATTTCGAATTGTGACCGGCAGCATACCCGGCATGCGACAAGGGCGTGTCTACGGCCCTGAACGACGCGACCGGGGTCGTTCAGGCTTGGCGCTGCACCGCCACGGGCAATGTGCCCACCCGCTGCATTTCGGGGTCGGCGAGCACCGCCGGGTCGCGCAGGGCGGCCAGGGCGAAGTCGTGGGCGTCGTTGCCCCAGAACATGCCGCCTTCGAACGCCAGGGTGGGGACGCCGTACACGCCGGCCGCGATCGCCGCCTCGGTGTTGGCGCGCAGCGCGGCCTTGGTGGCGTCGCTGCCGATATCGGCCGGCGCCACGCCCAGCGCGGCCGCCAGCGGCGCCAGCGCCTCGACGCTGTCGCCGGCGCGGCCCTGGCCCCAGACCCAGTCGAACACCGCGTCCACCGCCTCGGGCGTGCTGCCGGCGGCCACGCACAGGCGTAGCGCGGGCAGCGGATTGAACGGATGCGCGGGCGGAAAGCGCAGCGGCACCCCTTCCTGGCGCGACTGCCACAGCACGTGGCGGTAAGTGAATTCGCGTTTGCCCGGGATCTCGGCCGGGCCCTTCTGCCCGCACGCGGCCAGCACCGCGCCGAACACCACCGGCAC
Organism: Lysobacter sp. cf310; assembly: GCF_900114355.1. Taxonomy (GTDB): domain Bacteria; phylum Pseudomonadota; class Gammaproteobacteria; order Xanthomonadales; family Xanthomonadaceae; genus Lysobacter. The sequence goes on along the minus strand of NZ_FOSS01000005.1, from coordinate 198,821 downwards.
CGGCCGCAGCGTGGCGGTGGCCGGCGGCAGCGCTTTCACCTTCTGCCAGGCCAGGTAGGAGAACGGCGAAATGAAGTCGAAGTACCAGTCGATGGTGGCCATGTGCGTGCTCCTCAGCGCCAGGCGCCCAGGATCACCCCGTACAGGATGAACTGGAGGATGTGGTAACCGCTGTCGATCATCCACAGCTTGAGGCTGCGCTGGGCGAAGGCGTAGTTGATGCCGAAGCTCATCGCCACGAAGAACAGGCCGACCACGAAACCGACCCCGAAGCCGTCCGCCGCGCCGGCGCCGGCGGGCAGCAGCACGGTGAAGATCAGCGCCGACAGCAGGCTGCACACGAAGGCGATCGCGAAGATCCGCGCCGGATGCCGCGGCGCCGAATCCGGATCCACCCCGGCCTCGCGGCACCAGGCCTTCTTGAACAAGGGCCCGTACCAGATCCCGCCGAGCAGGAACGCGGACGCGGCGGCGGCCAGCACCGCCAGCCAGTTGAAATCGATGTTCGGTAGGGTCATGCCTGGGTACTCCGGAGCAGGGACGGTACGGCTTCAGCAGCCGACGGATTCGTAAGTGGATACCGCGTGCAGCAGTTCGCCGTCCCTGGCGCGCGACGACAGGAACAGCGTCGGCCGCGATACGTTGTAGTGGTCGGTGATATCGAAGATCAGGTCGAGCTTGCCGTCGCGGTCGAGGTCGCCGGCGAACAACAGCTTGGGCGTGGCGTCGTCGCCGAGCAGCACGATGTCGCTCTCGCGCCGGGCATCGGCGCGCATCAGCGCCTGTTCGACGCCGCCGGCCCCGGCCAGCACCACCGCGCAGCGCGCCACGGGCGGATCGCCGCGCATGGGCGGGCATTGGGTGCGGATGCGGTAGTCGCGGCCGGCGAACTCGATCCGGTAGCTCGGCAGCGCGCCGCCCTCGCTGCGTTCCGGGACACGCGCCGCAATCACCTGGCCCGCGGCCAGGCCGCTGCCGCGCAGGTAGGCCACGACCTGGGCGCCCTCGGCGTCGGGGTCCGGTTCCAGCGCCGAAGACACGCGTCGGCCGCTGGTCTGGCCGGCCTCGTCCAGCAGCGGGTCCTCGACCGCCTGCACCCGCAGCCGGGTCGAACTCAGCGAGGCCGCGTCCCCGGAGGCGCGCAGGGCCAGCCAGGTTTCGCCGTCGCGCGCGACCGGTTCGTCGCCATGGAACTGCCCGGGCGGTTGCAGCGCGATCGCGGCGGCCAGCAACAGCGGCGGCAATGACAACGATGGCATCTGGGGCGTCCTGCGGTCGGGGCCGAAACGCCGCCAGCATACGTCGCGCGGGGGCTTGTGGCGCGCACCGCCGGGGCCGACACTGGGGCCGACGCGGGGAACCGATGAAACGAGTCTGGATCGCGGCGTGGCTGGTGCTTTGCGGTGTCTGCGTGCAGGCGTGGGCTACCGGCATCGTGCGCGTCGAACGCCTGACCCAAGCCCCGCCGGCCTCGCTCCAGGCCCTGCGCGCGCTGCCCGATACGGCCTATGCCGCGCAGTCCGGCCCGCCCCAGCTGGCCGGCGCCCAGGGCGGTCGCGGCTGGTGGCGGCTGCGCCCGGAGTCCTCGGAAGAGCCGCGCGTGCTGCTGGTCTACCACCCCTTCAGCGCCCGCATCACCGTGCTGGCCCCGCCCGACTATCGCGCCCGCAGCGCCACCATCTTCGACCCCGACCCCCGGGCCAGCCATTCGCGGCGCGCGCTGGCATTTCCGCTGAGTGCGGCCGGGCCGGTCTACATCGGCGTCGAAGGTGCGCGTTACCCCTTGCAGATCGCGGTGCGCTCCAGCGCCGATTACGCGGTCGAGGACCACCGCCACGTGCGCGTGCTCTGGCTCAGCATGGGCATCCTGGTCGGCGTGTCGCTGGTGGTGCTGCTGTTCTGGACCCAACTGCGCGAGCGCGTCTACCTGCTGTTCTCGGCCAGCATGATGCTGCAGCTGCTGTACGTGCTGTGCGCGTACGGCGACGCCTACACGCTGCCGGTGCTGGCCTGGCTGGGCCGCTTCGGCGTGGCCGGCATCTGGTTCGTCGCCACCTCTTCCACCATCGTCACCGTGCTGTTCCTGATCGAGTTCGCCGACCTGCGCCCGCGCGCGCCCTGGCTCACGCGCGCGCTGCTGGTCGTGGGCGCGTGGCTGCCGCTGATCCTGTTGGTCGGCCTGGTCTCGCCCTGGCCGGTCAGCAAGGCCTGGTTCCCGCCGCTGGGCAACGGCCTGCTGATGCTGGCCAACGTGCTGGCGGTGGTCACCCTGGCCACGGTCTGGCTGCGCGGCGGCCGCCATGCCGGCTTCGTGCTGATCGCCTGGGTGCCGCTGGTCACCGTGTCGACCGCGCGCGCCATGCAGCTCAGCGCCGGCGTGCCGCTGACCCCGATGCTGGAATACGGCCTGCCGGTGATGCAGGCCTTCGCCGCCGTGGTGCTCGTGCTGGGCCTGGCCGACCGCATGCTGACCTTCCGCCGCGAGCGCGACGTCGCCCAACTGCACGCCGAGCACGACGCCCTGACCGGCGTGCTCAACCGCGCCGGCATCATCACCCGCCTCAACCGCGCCGTCGCCGATGCGCGTCGTAAACGCCAGGCACTGTCGGTGCTGTTCCTGGACCTGGACCACTTCAAGGCGATCAACGACACCTACGGCCACCCGGTCGGCGACGCCTGCCTGTGCGCGGTCACCGAGAGCATCCACTCCGAAACCATGCCGGTCTACCAACTCGGCCGCATCGGCGGCGAAGAGTTCCTGCTGCTGCTGCCCGGCGTCGGCGACGCGGTCGCGCGCGACACCGCCGAACAAATCCGGCGCAAGGTCGAACGCCGCTGCCGCGAGGTCAAGGGCGTACCGGTCGCGCTCACCCTCAGCATCGGCGTGGTCGAGTGCGGCCCCGAAGACAGCGCCGCCACCCTGATCCAGCGCGCCGACGCGGCGATGTACCGGGCCAAGCACGAGGGGCGCAACCGGGTGGTGTTGTTGGATGCGCAGACCAACGCGGTGTAGGGTGCTGCGATGCCCGAATCCTCCACGCTCTACTTAGTGTTCGCGCTGCTGGTCTTGCCGGCGGTCTTGCTCGCCTGGCTCGGCTACCGCTACGGCTACGCTCAGCGCGTGACCGCCATCGGCCTGCTCTGGCGCACGCTGCTGTACTGCGCCGCGTTGAGCTGGTCGCTGACCGGCGGCCTGTCCCACGACGCGGCTTGGGGCTTGGTGCTGCCCGCCGTGCTGATCTGGACCTTCATCGGCGCCGACGCTTACGCGCTGCCGCCGTTGTGGGCGACACCCGCGCTACAGGTCTTCGTCTACCTGGCCGCCGTGTTCTGGGGCTACCACCGCCGGCAGGCGACCTATGTGCCGCTCCCGTCGGCCGATGGCGGAGCCGGCTGAGGATGGGAGTACTCGAACGGTCGGTGGCGACCCTGCGCGTATCCGGCGACGACTTACGGCCGGAGGAGATCACGGCCTTGTTGGGCGCGTCGCCCACCTATTCGCACACCAAGGGCGACCGGCGTGTTTTCGCATCGGGCCGCGAGCGGATATTCAAGTTCGGGATATGGAACCTGTCCGCCAAGGTTGCCGAGCCCGAAGATCTGAACGCCCAAGTCGATGAACTGCTGGCGCAGCTGACGCCCGACCTCGCCGTCTGGCGCGAACTCTCCGAGCGTTACAGCGTCGACTTGTTCTGTGGCTGGTTCATGGCCAACGGCAACGATGGCGTCTCGATCGCACCTAGGACCCTTCTGGCACTGGGTGCGCGGGGCATCGAGCTCGACCTGGACATCTATTCGCCGACGGACGACTGAGTACTATTCGTTCGGGGTTGGCCATTCATCGAAGACGACAGGGCTTGGGAAAGCAGGTATGGGGTGGGCCACGGGACATATCGCTAAGCTCAAGAGCGGCGAGCCGGTCAGCTTTCGCCCGCGCGGAGGCTCGATGACGGGAAAGATCGAATCGGGCCAGCTGTGCACCGTCGAGCCGATCGCGGATCTGTCGAGCTTGAAGGCGGGAGACATCGTGCTCTGCAAAGTAGGCGGGAACGAGTACCTCCATCTCGTCAAAGCCATCCAGGGCCAGCGGTTCCAGATCGGCAACAACCGCGGTTTCATCAATGGCTGGATCGGACCCAACGCGATCTACGGCGTGTGCACACGAATCGAGCCATGAATCGACCGCCATGATGGAGCCCAACCAGGAGAGTGGGCGGTGCCGCCTTGCGGCCTTCATCGGAGCGGGATCGATGCCTTGTATGATTTTTGGGGTTAAGGGTTATGAAGAAAATTGTTCTGCTCATGGCGTTCGTGGCACACGCGAGCGTCGCCCAAGCTCAAGATCCAAGAGCCGTTGCGACGGCCGAGTATCAGGCCTGCCTCAAAGAATCCGAACAGGCCCGTAAAGCGTGCTCCTTCGGCGGCTGCGGGAACATCCTGGGTGCCTGCTACGAGCGGCAGATCGCCGTAATCGAGCAGGACAGCGCGCGGGTTTACGAGCAACTCCAAGGAGGCGCATGCGCTGAGTCCGCTGGCAAAATCGGCGCAGAATTCAGTGGGCTTGGGGACCGCCTGGCCAAGCTCCAGCAATTCGACGGCACCTGGTCGGGGTTCGAGCTCCGCGTCGAGCTGGCTGCGGCGAAGAACAAATCTTTGACGCTATTGGCGTCGGATTGCCCGGCGGTCGGGAAGGGACGTTGATTGGATATCCAGCTGGCGATGCGGCATACCCCGATTTCCGTTTGCCCGGCTGACGCATCTTTACCTAGCGGTCGACACGTCATGAGACAGCACTGTGATGCCGCGATCGGGCAGGGCGCTTGGTATGCGTGACTTTCCTCCCGCCGATCCGAAGGCCGAAGAGGCAGCGCTGCAAACGCTCTTCTTTCAGGACAGCGAGTTCGAAGGCAAGGCCTGCAGGCTGAGCGTGGCCAACTACCTGGCCTTCATGTCGCTGCGGGGCCCGCAAGCGCAAGCGGAGATCGACAAGCTCAGGCGCGCGATCGCGGAGCCCACCCAAGCGCACCTGGAGCGCGATCTGGCCTTGCTGCTGCGCGCACGCGACTGGCGTTTCCACAACATCGCCTGCGTCGCCATCGCCTGCAGGCGCGTATCCGACCCAGTCCTGTCCGAGCTATGGCGCTGCATCCGCGCCGGAAGCTGGGCCTCGCCCCAACTGTGCGCGACGGCCGCTCATGTCGACCCCGACTTCCAGGAAAAGGCCGCGTCGCTGCTGGAGGACCGTGCGACCTACTACAAGTCCATCAGCGCCCTGGCCGCGTTGTTGGCCGAGACGGCGCCGCACGCGGCGTTGTCGCAAACCGCCATCGTAAACATCGAAGAAGCGGCCGCGATCGACTTCGGAGGTTCCGGCGTCATTGCCGGCCGCTGGCGCAGAAGTCTGGCCGAGGCGTTTTCGGGCGGTGCCGCCATGGCGCCATCCGCTGAATCGAATATCAGCGGGGATTCAATACCGCCGACGTCTGCTTGACGTCGTCAGATCGAAGCAGAGTCCAAAAAGCCCGGAGATGAGGCATAGACATTCCCAACGGGCGACTCAGTTGACATCACGCGCCGCGATGCCTGCGAGATTGGATCGATGCGGCGAATGCGCTGCCCAGGAGCATGCGCGCGGAATGGTTTCAAAGATCGGGTGACGCGCCGAGCGGGCGAGAAAGGCGACACCGCTCCGCATAAAGCGCTATCGCCTCTTGCCCGTCTTTGCCCGTTCCGCAAGCCGACGCGCTTTTTCGTACAGTGCTTTCGCCTTGTCCTGGTCGCCCCTGGCGGCATGCGCCTCGGCCAAGCTGTCCCAGGTGTTGGACGAGTCCGGGAACAGCACGGTGTTCAGTTCGAAGTGGTCTAACGACTGATCAAGTCGAAGTGGCTCTACGTCAGGGTGGCTTAGTTCAAGCCTGGAGGGCTGATGAGGTTCTTCAGGGGCGCTGCCTTCGCTCTGCTTGTGCGGCATCGCGGCTGTTTGCGGCGCGGCCGACAGCGCTGAAGCAGCTTCTGGCCATGCGCAAGGCGAGTGGAAGGGCGGTAGAGCTTGCGGACTGAATACGCCAGCGAGGACGGGATCGAGGCGGCCAATGCGGTGCTGACCAGCATCCGCATGAACTAGTCCCGCCCGACTAGAAGCCTCGTGCTACCCGGCTTTGGCGCGAAATTCGGAACACCCGCGCCGGGGGAAGGTTAGCCAGCGTCGCCCCCATGTAGTGCGCTTTCAAACCGAAACGCTCCAGCATCGCCTTGGGGATCGGGCAGCTGATCCCATAGGTGAACTGATAGAAGGCACCGTCGCCTCGTAGATGCGCGAACGCGCCGCGCAGAATGCGTGCGACCTGCAGGGTCGACATCGACAGCAGAGGCAAGCCGCTGACGACCGCGCCGGCCAAGGGCGAGGCATGCGTCGGCAGCCGATGCAAGCGCTGCGCGTTGATGCGATGCACGTGCGCAGCCGGAAATCGCTGCGACAAACTGCGGGCGAAGTCGTCGCCCAGCTCGACCAGCACCAACTGTGACTCGGCCACACCGCGCGCGATGAGCTGGTGCGTGAAACTACCGGTGCCCGCGCCCAGTTCGATCACCGGCCCATGCGTGGGCCCGATCTCGCGGGTAATGAGCTCGGCCAGGGTCCGTCCGGATGGCGCGATGGCGCCGACCCGCCGTGGCGCAGTCATCCACTGACACAGAAACGTGAGGGGTTCGTTTTGGCTCATAGGGATGCGCGCCGCTAGGTGGGACGGAAAGGCTGGGACCGACTCAATGCACGAGTTTTCTCGTCGCCTCGGGTGTCGTGCCGGTCCAGTCGTGGAACGCGCGGAAGAACGAATTGGGATCTTCGAAGCGCAGCAGGAAGCCGATCTCGCCGACCGACAGTTCGGTCTGGGTGAGGTAGTGCCGCGCCAGATCCTCGCGTGTCCGGTTGACGACGCCCCGGAAGTTCTCGCCCTCCGCTTCCAGGCGGCGCTGCAAGGTGCGTGTGCTCATCGACAAGCGGCGTGCTACCGCGTCGATGCTGCTTTGCCCGCCGGGCAGAAGTTCGAGCAGTGCGGACCGCACGCGTTGCGCCATGGTCGCCGAGCCGTCGAGCTCGCTCAGCCGCTCGCGCAGGCCGGGCTCGAACATCCGCCACATCGCATCGTTCGCGGTCAGGAAGGGGCGGTTCGCATCGGCCGCAGACAATGTCACGCTGGCGGTCTCGGCCCGGCGCACCGCGACGCCGAAAAATTCCGTGTAGGCCTTGAGCTGCGCTTGTACAGGCGGGCGCGGCAAGGTCACCCGCAGCGCATCGACCGTCTCGCGCGTCGCCAAACGGACCAGACGCACCAGGAAGGCGAGCTCCGTCATCACTACGGCGAACGGGACCTCGCCTTGCGCCTCCAGCCAGTGCGGCGACAGCGACAGCTCGCCCCCGCGGCCGACCGTCACGTCTAGTCGCATGGGCGCGATGAGTTTCTTGTAGGTCGCCAGCCGCTGTGCCGCCTGCATCATGTTCGCGCTGCACAACGCCGCGAAGATCGCCGGGACGAAAGACTCCGCCTGAATCGTCTCCACTAGTCGCAGCGGAAACAACGGATCGTCTGCTTCCGTCTCCAGGCTCTGCCACAGGCGGAAGTACTCGACCGTGGTCAGGCCGGCATCGGCGCGCGAGAACAAGTCCTCGGGCAGCCCCGCGCGCCGCAGCACACGATCCGCGGGCAGGCCCAGGTCCTTCAACAGCAGGCGCCAGGAAGGCTCGACGGGGAAGGTCGCGTTGCGCGTCATGGTCAGCCGACTTGGCTCATGATGAGCCGATCATACAGGCGGTCTCCGAGGTACTTGCGCGCGAACATCAGCGGCCGCGCGAACTTCCCGGCCACGTAGCGCGTCTTGGGCCGCCTGGCCGCGACCGCCCGCACGATGGCGTCTGCGATCACCGTCGGCGGCGACATCGGCACCTTGGCCCGGGCGATGGACTGCGCCATGCCGGCATACGGCCCATGGCCCGAGCGGTCCAGCATCGGCTGGGTCAGCACGTCGCCGAACTCGGTGGCGATGAGGCCCGGTTCCACGATCACCACGTCGATGCCGAACGGCTTGAGCTCGATGCGCAGGCAGTCGCTCCAGCCTTCGACCGCGTGTTTGGTCGCGTGATACCAGGAACCCAACGGCGTGTAGACCTTGCCGCCCATCGACGACAGATTGACGATGGTGCCCTTGCCCTTCCGGCGCATGCCGGGAATCAACAGCTGGGTCAGGCGGGCCATGCCGAACAGGTTGACCTCGAACTGGTAGCGCGCGTCGTCGATCGAGGTGTCCTCGACCGACCCGTACATGCCGAAGCCAGCGTTGTTGATCAACACATCCACACCGCCGTGCTCGCGGGTGATCCGCTCAACCACGCTGGTGACATCGGCCTCGTGGGTGATGTCCATGCGCAAGGGGATCGCGCCACGCTCGCTCAGCTCGCGCATGGCTTCCACGCGGCGCGCCGCCACGTAGACCGTATGACCTTGCTGGAGTAAGGCGTGCGCGGTGGCTTTCCCGATACCCGAGGAAGCGCCGGTGACTAGGATGATGCTCATGGGGGGGCTGGCAGACACTCATGGAAGTTGAGCGTCAATCTAGAGGCCAGCACGCGCCATGGAACTAGCGGAAGGCGCCAAATGACCGGCCGATCGCGCCAAGTCGCCGCCAGGCAGGCCGCGCATTCTGGCCGGATGAAGCGCTATCGCGCCTCGTTCGCCCTTATCCCTGCCGCAAGCTCCTGCGCCTTGTCGTACAGCGCCTTCGCCCGGTCCTTGTCGCCCTTGGCCGCATGCGCTTCGGCCAGGCTGTCCCAAGCGTTCGACGACTGCGGAAACAGCACGGTGCTCAGCTCGAACACGCGTAGCGCAGGATCGATCCCCAGGTTTTCCCGCACCGAGTAGCCGGCCGTGTTGATGGCGCGCTCCAGCTTCGCATCGCCCAGCGCGACTTTTGCGCGGATCGAACGGGCCTGCGCCTGCGCATCGCCCGCAGCCGGCGTCTGCAGCGCGTAGTGCACCAGCGACTCTGATAGCGCTTCCGCCGGAAACCGGTCCGGCGCCACCACCGCCATTGCGCTCCCCACCAGCACACGTGACCACACGTTCTTCGCGCTGCCGTTGGTCAAGTAAGCGAACACGTAGACATCGCCATCCAGCGAATCCTGAAACAGCACGCGCACCCGCACGCGCGTGCCGCCGTCGTGTCCGACCTGTCGATAGGCACCGCTCTCGCCGTACTCCCACCCGGCCGCGAACCCGCCGCGTCGCCCGTTGGTCAGCGTGCGCGGTTGCCAGAGCCGGCGCAGCGTGGCCTTGCCCACCAGTTCGCCCGAGCTCACCGCTTGCAGGAACCGGCCGAGATCGTCCAGCGTGAGGTACAGCCCGGCGTGGCCGTGCGCATAGTCCGGCCAGTCGATATCCTGCTCCGGTACCAGGCGCCCGTCCTTGCCGGCGTAGCTGCGCACCACGCCTTGCTTGGGCAGCGCGGCCGGGCCCAGCCAGGTATGCCCCAGCTGCAGCTTGCGCACGATGCGTTCATCGGCGATCTGCGCGTACGGTTTGCCGTAGTGGGCCTCCAGCAGCGCGGTCAGCACCAGGAAGTTGGTCTGCGTGTAGCGCGTGTCGGTGCCGGTGGCGAACTGCAGGGGCGTATCGGCCAGCGAGGCGAACACCGCCGGCAAATCTTTGGGGAACGCCATGGCGTTCGAGGCCGCCCCGTCCTGCCGCTGAGCGAAGTACTCCGGTACGCCAGAGGTGTGGTCCAGGAACTCGCGCACGCGAATGGCCTGCCAAGACGCCGGCAGGCCAGCCACATAGGCGCTGGCGGGTGCGTCCAGATCCACCTGACCCTGCTCGACCAGCTGCATGATCAGGACGCTAACGAACAACTTGCTCAATGAGTAGGCGGCGAACACGTGATCGGCCGTGACCCGCTCGTGGCGCTCCACGTCGGCCTCGCCGTCCGCGCCGCGGAACAACACCTTCCCATTGTGCGCGACCAGCAGAGCCTGGCCGGCGATGCTGTAGCGCTGTCGATTGACCTCCATCTGCCGAGTCAGCGCGGCGGACAGCGCTTCGTCCGCGAAGGCCGCGCCCGGCAACAGCAGGGCCAGCCCGAGCAGCATCGTCATGGTGCGTCTGATGATCATCCCGTCTCCAAGGGCAAGGCGAAGCGGTTGCTAGCTTGCCTGACGCACCGGCAAGTTTCCCCGTTTCGCAGCAAGGCGCCCACCGGTTCGTCGCATGGCCCCCGGATTTGGTGAGGCGCGCGGATGCATGGGCGGCGATGCCTGCGTGTCGGCTCCCGTCCGATCGCGATGCCAAAATGGAGCCCCTCCAAACGTCCCCCTAGCTAGGTACCAGGCGCATGGCCAGATTTATCGTGTGGATGCTGTCGCTGGCGTGCTTATGCAGCATCGCGGCGTTCGCGGCGCGGCCGACGGGGCTGAAACAGCTGTTGAGCATGGGCGCCTTCCTGGTGGTCGGCCTCCTGTTCTTGATCTGCCTGGGATGGGCACTGACGCGTGAGCAGGGCCGGCGGCTGAAGGCCAGCATCGTCCCCGTGGCGGTATTGGCGGTTGTGCCGGTGGGGCTCGAACTCGGGCACGCGATCCGCGACTGGCAGTTCCAGCGCGACCTGCCGCGCTATCAGGCCGCGGCGGCCTGGGCGTCGACTTTGGCGGTGCCGGGCGAGACGGTGACTGTGCTGCCACCCCCGGCAGCGTATGCGGACCTAACCTACGGAGTGCACATTACTCAGAACGAGACCTGTGGCTTAGTGGTGGACTTCTTCTGGGGTGGCGGCTTTCCGGTCAAGCACACGGTCCGACGGTATGTCTCGGATCCGTTGGCCATGGAGCGCAAGCCCTGCAGAGAAGGTTGGCGGCGGGGCCGGTGGCGCGCGGAAGGATGGTATGAGCTTGCGGACTGAGTTGTTTCATTCGGAGTCATGAACCAACTCGCGATCAGTTCCGTAAACTCGACTAGTAGCCGACCTGAAGGAAGTGTCTTTCAGTTGCAGCTGACTGCGATCTAACCAGTCATTCGAGTCGACGCAGCTCGCGCCTCGGTCAATCTATGTTTTCGGAGGCAATAGTGAGGTCTGCGATCGGTCTGTTGGCTTTGTGCTTTGCCGGATGCGCGCATACCGACAGTGTGTCGATTCTCGTGGCGCCGGCCTCGACTACGCTGATCGAGGGCAAGGCCCTCCGAGAGTCCGTGGGCATCGAGACACTCGGAGGCGTGTTTACGCCGTTGCTGGCCAAGGGCTGCGAGATTCCCTGCTCGCGATCCCAAACCTTCAGCACGGCGGAGGATGGCCAGGGCCAGATCAGCGTGCATCTCTATCGCGGCGACTCGCCTATGGTCAAAGCGGCCCAATCTTTGGGGCAGTTTCAGATCGCGGGCTTTGCGCCAGCGCGGCGGGGAGAACCCGCCATCGCGGTGAAGTTCGAGGTCGATGCTGAGGGTGTCACGCTTTCGGCAACGGATACTAGCGGCGGTTCCCGCCTGTCTATTGCACGGATCGAGTAGCGTCATTCAGTCGTCGAACCCCTTGGGCAGCGCCAACCCCGAAGATCCGGCCACTACCTTGCGCAGGCTGGACACGGCCGCCGACGACAGCGAGCGTTCCGCCAGCATCGCCGGAACCTTCCCGCCGAAGTCGGTCAGCGACACATAGGTCAATCGTGTCCCGCTGCCCGTGGGCGTCATTACCCACTCGCCGCGCGAGCGCAGCGCGATGCAGTCGGGCGTCGGCTTCTTGCCCACATAGTCCAGCGAAACGAACTTCACCCGGATCTCGCCATTGCCCGGCGCGTGCCGTTCGAAGCGCATGGAGTAGCAGCGTTCGCTGGTGACTGGCGTGCTGAGCACGTCCGACCACACGGTCACGTCCCGCCCGCGCTGGACGAAGCTGCGGCGGATGTTCCGGTTCTTCTCGTCCAGGTACTTGCCGAACAGGTAGTCCGCGATGGCCTCCGGCGGGGCCTTCAGCGAGGTGCTGATACGCAGTTCTTCGAAGCGTGCGCCCAGGATACGCCGGGTCTCTATGCGGATGCCGTCCTTCTCCTTGGTCAGCCGCCACTGCTGTGCCCGCGCCTCGCCGGCTACCCAGCCCACGGCGGACAGCAATAGCAGGCAGGCAAGGCTCCGGGACAGCCCATGAGGCGCTTTCCGTGCACGGCGCGCGATTCGAATGCGGAATAAATCCATGGCGGTCTCGCGGCGCTTGAGCGGTTCCGGCGATTCGATGCCAATCCCATGACAAGGGGAAGACAGTCGATGGCTCCCGTCCGGGGCGCGGAGGGCAATGACGTCGCTCCCTGTTCCGGCTACCTTTCGCTCATAGGCTTTGGGCAGGCATCCCTGCCGCCGACCAACCCTCGTGGAATCAATGCATGAGCAGCGACAATCCCGCCTTTTGCGCCATCTACCGTTGGCGCCTGCACCTCGGCACCGAGCAGACCTTCGTCGAGGCCTGGTCGCGGGTGACGCAACTGCTGCGAGCCGAACGCGGCTCGCTGGGCTCGCGTCTGCACCGCGGGCCGGACGATCTTTGGTACAGCTACACGCAGTGGCCGTCGGCGGCGGCGAAGGCCGAAGGGCTGGCGCGGCCGTCGGTGGATGCCGACGCCTGGGCGCGGATGCGCGCGTGTATCGCCGAGAGCCTGCCTGAAGTGATCCTGGAGCCGGTGGCGGATTTCCTGGCGCCGCTGCCTAAGGGCGATGCTTAGTAGAACGCGGTTGATGGACATCCGCCCCTGGGCGTCAGATCCCGTACTCCGGCAGCGCCAACTCATCGTGGAAGTAGCGCCCCATCAGGATCTTCGGGAAGACCGGGAGGCGCATCAGCAGCGTGGCGTAGTCGCGAACGCGCACGCCCAGTGCCGTTCTAGGGACGAATGAGGCCGCCAGGCTTTCCGCGAGCTTCTGCTTGCGCGCTACGGCCGACATCAGGCGCGCCTGGTGCTGCGCGATGGCCGCAGCGGTGTCGCCGCCGTGCCGATGCAGCTCGCCCGCCAACACGTAGGCTTGCGCTAGCGCGAAGCCAGCACCTTCTCCTGCAATGAGAGAAGGGCAGGCAGCGGCGTCGCCGATCAGCGCGACCTTGCCCTTGGCCCATGCGTCCATGCGGATCTGGCTGATGCTGTCGAAGTAGACGTCATCCGCCTGCTCCAACGCTGCCACGACGGTGTCCGATTCCCAGCCAATGCCGGCGAGCGCACCGGTCAACGCTGCCTTGCGCTCGCCCGCGTTGGTCGGAGCACGCCCTGGCAGGTGCTCGTCCCGCAGCAACACGAAGAACAGCATGCGATCGTCGCGCAGCGGGAAGCGGGCCACGTACCGGCCGGGCGCGGTGTAGGCCACGTAGGTGTTCCCGCTGCGGGGTCGGTAGCCGGCGACCCCGAACGAAGCGACATGGCAGCCCATCGGGTACTCGAACCGGTCGTCAGGCCCGAAGACCAGCTGGCGCACGCGCGAGTGCAGACCGTCCGCGCCCATCACCAGGTCGACGTCCCGCGCCGCCGCACGCTCGAACCCGATACGAACCCGCGCCCCGTCGTCGTCGATCGACGCGATGCTGTCGCCGAACAGCGTCTCCACCCGGCCCTCCAAAGCACCGTAGATGGTCGCGGCAATGTCGTATCGGGCCAGCGTGGCCATGCGCCCCTTGGCGAGCTTCAACAACACGCTGGAGGGGTAGCCGCCCCGCGTGCGCCCCGACCGGTCCACCATGCGCAGCTCGTCGGAGTGGTGCTGCAACTCCAGTAACGTCGGCAGCAGTCCCATCCTTTCCAGCGCGTCGTAGCCGATGCCCCACAGGTTGACCACGAACCCACCGGTGCGCAGCGCAGGCGCCCGCTCGACCAGCAACACCTCGTGGCCCAGCTTGCTCAGCCAGTAGGCAAGCGCTGTACCGGCGATGCCGGCGCCGTTGATGGCGATCTTCATCGATGCATGATCTCTTCGGGTGGCTGGTTAATGGCGCTGTGCCAGCTTGTTCATCAGATCGGCATACCCGCTATCGGATAGGCCTGGGAAAAGTCCCGTGGGGTATCGGATCTTCATTTGGAATTCGCTGTCGTCAATGAAATCACAGTGGTGGAACTCGATATGATCCATCGCGCCAAGTAGCCCTTCATCCATGGACACAACGGCAATGTGGATAGGCAGATGGTGTTTTTGGGCAATCGATTTGATCTGCTGTGTTAGATGGATGAACTGTAGGTCGCTGAGTACGTTGTAGGCATTGACAAGCTTGGGCTTGAGCAAAGCCCTTGCGTGCTCGCTTTCATGGAGCGTCGCTAGGCACAGGATATTGAGCACGTCGTCGTGGGCGAGGCCTTCCGAAGCCGCCGCCGCAATGAGTTTGTCTTCTGCCTCTCGTCGTTTTGCTTTAGCCACCGGCTGGACGATCAGTGGCGCGGCCACTTTGAGGAATGCTGCCCTGGCGGCCCACTGTCCTTCCTGATAGGCAGTAAATGTCAGGGACAGCTGATCTCCCATTGCATCGAGGTTGTCGGAATCCGTAGTCGCGAAGCGAAAGAACACCCTGATCGCCTCGGATTCCTTGCGCTGGCACACGGCCTTTTCTTCGGCCGAATCTTCTCTTCCCTTCTCGCCTTCGATGATGGAAAGCAGCGGCGTGACGAGGTTCTCGGGGCGATCCAATGACTTCAGGTGATCGAGGAACTTCACCTTCTTAGGGTCTGTTTGAACCTTTCCGGAGTTGTGCTCCTTGATTAGCGATACGGCGTTGCGGTCGAGCAGATGGAGGTATCGCATGTCTCGATCGATGATGGGGGTGGATTCATGGGTTATTGCCCCAGCTTAGCTGCCCCTGGTCGACTGGTTCGGTGGCATAACAAAGAAGGGTCAGAGTGCATTTTCGCGGAGCACCGTGGAAAAGTGCACTCTGACCCCCTGTTTCTGTTTCAGCTGCGTTGGATCGGGCTCAGGGTTGCTCGGGGTCCGGCTCCCAGTTACCCATATCCGGGCAACGGATGATCTCGACCGTGAGGTGGGCGGAGGTCGAGCCATAGCTCAGATACGGCGGCGTCCCGGGCGGGCAATTGTCGTAAGCCCGCACGCCCACCACATGGGTCTTGGCCGCCGTCGAGTAGTAGGTGGCTACCGTGGTGTAGCCATAGGCCGGGTAGGGCAAGGCCCACGCGGCCAGCGAGACCAACATGCCCAACGTCGCTGCGGCGCCGAGCATCCATAGCCGGCGGTGGCCGGTTCGCTTCTGCGTCTTCATGCGCTCTCTTCTCCTTGAGATGTACGGCTTGGGGAGCCGGCCGTACTTCGGCCATGCGTGCCTGCCGGGTTCCGGCGGGATCCGTGCTTAGGCAGTATCGGCCGCTTCCGATCCGCTATTCAATTTGCGGCAATGCCTCAGACGAGTGTTGCCTTGTGGGGCAGATAAATCGCCGCGATACCGCATGATGTAAAACGGGCGTGGGTGGTTGGCGCGATATGCGAAACGTTAGAGTTGCAGTTGCGGGTCGATGAGCGCTGTTGCTGCCACTGCCTAGTGCCGTATCCGCACGCGAAAATGGCCGTTTCACTGGGAAAACCGGCTGCTGGAATTCAAGGAATGGATGAGCTGATCGCCACGCTAGGCTCGAAACCGGAGGCACCCGCCACGGCGCATACCTTGGCGCCCTATCTGTTGGCGGCGCATACGCAGGCGCCGTTGGAAGCGGGCATGGCGGCGGTTCGCTATCTGAGTTCGATGACGCAGGGGATCCAGCTGCAGCTGGATGCACGCGGCGCGATTCAAACGATCTTTCTGCACGGTGCCGGCAAGGACGATTTCAGTCAGTACGGCGGCGTGCTCGGGCACGGCCTTTCATTCGCGTCGTCGCGTGCTGAAATAGAAGCGGTGCTGGGTGCACCGGATCGCGGGGCTTCGCCGGGGCGAACTTTGCTGGGCGCGCACGGCGGTTGGTTGCGCTATGACCACGCGACGCACTCCGTGCACTTCAGTTTCGATGTGGCGGGTGGGCTGGCGCTGGTGACGATCCTGGCGGCGGAGGCGCGGACGGAATGAAGTCTGACGGTAAGGAGCAAGCATCATGAGACAACTTATCGCGATCACGTTGGCATTGTTTTTGCTCGCCGCTTGCGTGCCTGACGCCACCATCAGGACGACGAGCGACCAGTTGTCGGGCGAGTACCACAGCGGCGACGGGCTCGGTCGCTCGGTCACGGTGGTACTGCGTCCGGACCACACCTTCGAAAGCGATTGGCAGGGTTGCCTGGGCGTCTACGGGACGGCTCGTGGCACCTGGCAGCTGCAGGGCGATCAGCTCGTATTCGCGCCGGTGGAGGAGGATCGGGATCTGGTCGGTTTTCTGCGCCAGGCCACTACGGTCCGGCACGACGGGCGCCTCGGCTTCGCGAGGGGCGCGGATGTGAAGGGTGAGAAAGTGAATGCGAGGCTGGTGTTCTTGAAGCAGCCCGCCAGCCGATGAGATGTGAGGCGGCGAGCGGGGTGCACGTTCGTCGCCGAGCGCGGGAGGGGGCGCTGCGGCGGTTGCCGCACCCTATCTGGCCGATTCAACCTAGGGTGTAACTTCCCATTCCGAACGAGGCGATCGATGACCATGCCCCCCGTGGCCGCAGTGATGTTCGTGGACAATCTCAACCGGATGTCCGCGTTTTACCAAGGTGTGGCGGGCATGACGGCCGTGCATGCGGACAGCGAACATGTGGTGTTGGAGGCGGCGGGGTTCCAGCTGATCGTCCATGCGATTCCCGAGGCCTATGCCAGCAAAACGTCCGCGTATCCTCTGCGCGAGGACGGCTGCATCAAGCTGTGTCTGCCGGTGGCCAGCATCGATGCGGCACGCGCGATGGCGGTGGGGCTGGGCGGCGAACTGTGGCCGCCGGAGCGGGAGTGGGAGGCCCGCGGGGTTCGGGTGTGCGACGGGCGCGACCCGGAGGGCAATGTGTTCCAACTGCGGCAGAATGCGGTGTAGCGTTTCGCCGAAGCGCACCGCGTAGCACGGCCCGCACCGTGCCTAATCTCAGGGCTGCTCCGATGCTCCATCACCTCTCCATCGCCGTCGCCGATTTGCATCAAGCCGGTGCCTTCTACGACGCTGCGCTCGGCGCCTTGGGCTATCGGCGGGTGTTCGAGGACGACACCGCCATCGGCTACGGGCTCGTGGATGGCGAGGATCAGCTGTGTCTGAAGCTGCGGCCCGGTTCGGCGGCGCCGGGTCCCGGGTTTCATGTGGCGTTCGCGGCGCCGTCGCGTGCGGCCGTGGATCGGTTTCATGCGCAGGCCTTGGCGGTCGCGGGGACCGATAACGGCAAGCCCGGTCTGCGTCCGGACTATGGGCCTCACTACTACGCGGCGTTTCTGATCGATCCGGATGGGCACGCTATCGAAGCGGTCATCAACCACGCGTAATCGGCACCGATACACTACCGCGTGAGCCCCGGAAAGCTGCATGAGCGATGCTCATCGTCGTGGAAGACTGGCATGATGGCTGAAACTCGCGCACGCGCCGTCTAATGGCGTGCCTCAGCACTTGTGGTCGGTGACATGGTCAATCTCACGACGAATCAGCGCAAGAACTTGATCATTGCCGCTGCCACTGTGCTGGTTATTGGATTCAGCACCTGGATCAGCTTGGACCCAAAACAGTACTTCTTCTACGGCTTTGAAGACAGGGCGCAATGGGAGCATCCGACGAGCCATTTCCTGATCTTTTGCGGCTTCTATTTGCTTGAAGCCCTTTTTGTGGCGAAGGTCATAAAGTTTGGGGCCCGCCTGTGGCCTCGTATCTTGCTCGCGGCGGTGCTGTTCTTGCCTTGGGCTGCGTTCTCGTCGTTTTTCGCCCTACACGCGCCGGGGTACATGATGGTCCATATCCTGTGGACATGGCTGATTTCGGCAGTGCTGGTGCTTATATTTGTCGGATCGGCGGTGCGGCACTTGTTCAATAGCTTTCGAGGCAGCCAGGGCGGCGTTTAGCGAAGATGTACTAGCTAGGTTTTGGTCGAGATTTCTTCAGTACTTCAGGGGATCGCAATGCTTGTCAGAGGCTGCTTGCTCGTGGTGCTAGTCGGGATGAGCGCTCCATCGGCGATCGCTCGCGGGAAGGCCTTCCCTGCCCTCGACCCTGCCAGTTGGGAAGGAGATCTCTCCCGCTTTGTCCAGCCCACGCCGGAGTGCAAGGGCGGTACGGTCGAGCAACTCGGAAAGCGTATGGATGTCTCTGAGCCGTACCTGGCGGAGGCGTTCGAAAAGGCGTACGCCACGACGATCCCTTTCAAGCGCGAACTCGCGCCCGCGGATCGGATTCATTCCTTCAGTTTTCGATCCGAGCAGGCCGGGGCACCCTATTGGGGCTTCGACGGTTATCTGGTGGCACGTGGCGGATGCGTCATCCACGCCGAGATCACGAACAACGACAACTAGGGGGAACACCGTGACGATACGGGAGCTGCTAAAGGCAAAGCTGTTCAAGGCGCGCGTCGTCGGCTTTGGCTGCTGGTTGCTCTGCGTGGGCGTGATTTTTCTCGATGTTCCCGAGCGCTACAAGGCATGGGTGCTCATCCCGACCCTCGGCTTCGTGGGGGCGGTGCTTTACATGTTCTACTGCGTGAGGTGCCCGAAGTGCGGCGCTAGGATCGGGCAAGCCATGATGGGTATGCGCAAGTCGAATTTCTGCCCAAGCTGCGGGGTCGGTTTGGATACCCGGGCCTAGTCCTGGCCGGGAGGGCGCTGCTTGCTGGGTGAACGCGGATGATGTCCAGGGCTCGTGCGAAGGTGGTGGTGCGGCTGATCCGGGAGGTGCTCATCGAGCACTGGGACCCGATCGGCGTGATGAGCGACCCCGACTGGCCGCGCGACGAGTACGACTCGTACATCGGTGGGGTTTATCGTTGTCTGGCGCAGGGCGAGTCGGCCGAGGCCATCGCGCGGCATCTGTGCTTCATCGAGGAGACGACGATGGGGTTTCGCCCTTTGCCGGAGGTCCTGCTTCCTGTCGCGCTGCGGCTCAAGGCCATTGATGTCTCTCTGAGTTCAGAAGCGTAGCCATCGGTTGGACCGTGCTGCCCGCGCTTCAGGCTTTGGGGTAGGAGCGACGCGAGTTGCGACCGCGTCGCTTCGGCTACTTGCGCGGGTCGCGGCTTACGCCGCTCCTACCCCGAGGCAATGCGCCATGCTTTGTGTGGGAGCGGCGTGAGTCGCGATTTCGAAGCAGCCGAAGGTGCGCCATCGCGGCTCACGCCGCTCCCACAGAAGGCAGAGCGCGCGGGAAACAGGCGCAGCGAGCCGCGCATCACGCCCGCTGCGCCCTGTCCCTTACCGCCCCGACGGCGCCGGATACGCGCGCGGCAAACCATTCTCCGGGCGCAGGTAGCGGTCGCGCAGTTCGGTCTGGCGGCTGCGCATTTCGATGGCGCGGCCGTTCATCCATACCTGCAGGGCGACGCTGCTGACTTCCAGCGGGTCGCCGCTCCACAGCACCAGGTCGGCGCGGTGGCCGGGGGCGATGCTGCCGAGTTCGGCGGACACGCCCAAGGCTTCGGCCGGTACGCGGGTAAGGCCGGCCAGGCCATCGGCCCAGGGCAGGCCGGCGGCGACGGCGTTGCCGGCGAGCTGGCGGACCTTACGGGCGTTGTGCGAGGCGTCGCCGCTTTGGCTGAAGCCGACCGCGACACCCGCGGCGCGCAGGCGCGCGGCGTTTTCCATCGTGGCGCCGATCTGGTCGAAATCGCCGGGCAGGTTGGCCAGCGGATCGACGAACACCGGCACCTTGGCCGCGGCCAGTTGCGGCGCGAGCTTCCAGGCTTCGGCGCCGCCGGCGATGGCGATGCGCACGCTGTGGCGCGACGACCAGCGCAGCAGCTGGCGGATGTCGGCGGCGCGGTCCACGCCCACCATCACCCGGCCGCCGCCGTCGAGGTAGCGCGCCAGCGTGGCGCGCCCGGCCGGTGTGAGCAGGGCAGCGTTGGCGTCGGGGCCGATGCGGCCGCGCGCTTCGGCGATCAACTGGTCGAGGATCATCCACTGTGCCGCGCGCGAGTTGCCGCTGAGGCCGGAAGCGTCGCCGCCCAGCTTCACGAACAGCACTCGCGCGCCGGTCGGGTCGGGACCGCCATCCAGGCGCATCACGCCGCCTTGGCCGGCCACGATCGAGCCGCCGGTGGCGGTGCCCGCGCCCAGCAGGGTCCAGCCGATGCCTTCGATGCGGGTGACCGGGATCAGCACCGATTCCGGGTTGTAGGCCAGGGTCACGTCGAACTCCGGGCGCACCGTCATCTGCTTGGTGTCGGCGCCCAGGGCCAGGGTTTCGTCGACGGTGGATTTCTCGCCGGAGACTTCCTCCAGGCCGATCTCGGTGATGCCGCCGAACAAGGTGGGCGTGAGCGGACGGCCCTCGGCTTCGATCACCTGCGTGCCGGCCGGCGCCTTCAGGCCCTTGCCGATCGCGCGCACCTGGCCGTTGCCGATCAGCACGTCGGCGCCTTGCAGGCTGCCTTGGGCGGTGGCGGTGTGGACGGTGGCGTTGCGGATCAATACGTCTTGCGCGAACGCGGCGCCGTGCAGGGCGAAGCCGCAGGCGAGGAACAGCGTGGCGCAGCGGCGCAGCAGGCCACGGCGCGGAGCGGTAGCGCGGCTCACGGCGCACCTCCGGCAGCGCGTGCGCCCTGGCCGAGCAGGAAGTCCGAGGTCGGCTGGCGGTTGCGGTCGTTGCGGTCGTAGATGCGCGCGCCGTCCACGTAGACCTGTTCGGCCTTGGCGTAGACGCTGAAGGGGTTGCCGTTCCAGACCACCACGTCGGCCATCTTGCCGGTCTCCAGAGTGCCGGTCTTGTCGAGCACGCCCAGCGACTTGGCGGCGTTCTGGGTCAGCCAGCGGATCGCGCGTTCGGGCGGTATGTCGATGCCGGCCAGCTTGGCGTGCGCCATCACCTTGGCCGCTTCCTGGTTCAAGCGCTGGATGCCTTCCTGCGAATCCGAATGCACGATCGCACAACTGTTCTGCGGGCGATCGACCAGGGCGATGTTCTCCTGGATGCCGTCGAAGGCCTCCATCTTGAAGCCCCACCAGTCGGCCCAGAGCGCGCCGCACACGCCTTCGGCGGCCAGGCGGTCGGCGATCTTGTAAGCCTCCACGCCATGGTGGAAGGCGCTGACCTTGAAGCCGAACTCCTTGGCCAGGTCCAGCATGGTCGCCATCTCGTCGGCGCGGTAGCAGTGGATGTGGACCAGGATGTCGCCTTTGATGGCGCCGGCCAGGGTGTCGAGCTTGAGGTCGCGCTTGCCGCCGGCGTCCTTGTCGCTGTCGGCGGCGGCGCCGTTGCCATTGGACGAGCTCTGCCACCAGCTGCGCTTCTTCTTGGGCTGCTCGGCCTTGGGCGTGTTCTTGCGCACGTACTCGCTGGCGTCGATGAAGGCCGCGCGGTAGCCGGCGACGTTGCCCATGCGCGTGCCCGGCGAGGTGTTGCGGCCGCCGTAGACGCGCTTGGGGTTCTCGCCGCAGGCCATCTTCAGGCCCCAGGGCGCGCCCGGGAATTTCATAGCCTGGTAGGTCGTGGCGGGCACGTTCTTGAGGGTCACGCCGCGGCCGCCGATCAGGTTGGCCGAGCCGGGCAGCACCTGCAGGGTGGTGATGCCGCCGGCCATGGCGGCGGCGAAGCCCGGATCCTGCGGCCAGACCGAGTGCTCGGCCCAGACGTTGGGGGTGACCGGGCTGGTCATCTCGTTGCCGTCGCTGTGGGCGCTGACGCCAGGGCTGGAGTACACGCCCAGGTGCGAGTGCACGTCGATCAGGCCGGGGGTGATCCACTTGCCGGTGGCGTCGACGCGGGTGGCGTCGGCCGGCGCGTCCAGGCCGGTGCCGACGGCGACCACCTTGCCGTCCCGCATCAGCACGTCGGCGTCGTCCAAGCGCTGGCCGGTGCCGGTCAGCACGGTCGCGTGCTGCAGCAGGACCGGGCCGGAGGCGACCGGGCGGTAGGTGCTGGGGTACGGGTCCTGGGTGAAGCGCGAGCCGGCGGCGGGCGCGGGCGGGGCCGCGTGCGCGGCGCCGACCAGCAGGGCCAGGCCGCAGCCTGCCAGCAAAGGTCGAAGCATGGTGGTTTCCCCAAAGTGACGGCAAGGTCAGCCCCGAACCGTAGCGGCCGCCTCGGGCGCCGCCAACCCTGACGATAGTCATGGGCGGTGCGACAATGGGGGTACAACAACTAGAAAAAGGCTGTCGACCGTGAAAGACAAAGAACAAATCGTCGAAAACTGGCTGCCGCGCTACACCGGCGTGCCCCTGGACCAGTTCGGCCAGCACGTGCTGCTGACCAATTTCGGCGGCTACCTGCACACCTTCGCCCGCCTCACCGGCGCCGAAGTGGTCGGCCTGGACCGGCCCATGCCCAGCGCCACGGCCGACGGCATCACCATGATCAACTTCGGCATGGGCAGCCCGAACGCGGCGACCATGATGGATCTGCTGTCGGCGATCATGCCGCAGGCGGTGTTGTTCCTGGGCAAGTGCGGCGGCCTCAAGCGCAAGAACGAGCTCGGCGACTTGGTGCTGCCGATCGCGGCGATCCGCGGCGAGGGTACGTCCAACGACTATCTGCTGCCGGAGGTGCCGGCGCTGCCGGCGTTCGCGCTGCAGCGCGCGGTCTCGACCATGATCCGCGACCTCGGCCACGACTACTGGACCGGCACGGTCTACACGACCAACCGCCGGGTCTGGGAACACGACGAAGCCTTCAAGGAGCGTCTGCGTGCGATGCGCTGCATGGCGATCGATATGGAAACCGCGACGATCTTCGCCGCCGGTTTCGCCAACCGCATTCCCTGCGGCGCGCTGCTGCTGGTGTCGGACCAGCCGATGATTCCGGAAGGCGTGAAGACCGAGGCCTCCGACGCCAAGGTCAGCGCCGAGTATGTGGACAACCACATCAACGTCGGTATCGAGGCCTTGAAGCTGATCCGCCGCCACGGCAAGTCGGTGCGGCATCTGCGCTTCGACGAGTAGTCGCTAAGCCGGCGTCCTCGCCACGCCGTAGGGTGCGGTGAGCCGTAGGCGAACCGCACCGTTGCGATGTAACGGGCTCTTGCGGAAAAGCAAATCCCCCTCGATCCCCCTTTTTCAAAGGGGGAGGCCGGAGATGGGCGGATGCGGTGGCGGCTCTGGGGTGCGGTGAACTGTGGGCGGACCGCACCGTTGCGGTGTGGGGGGCGCCTGCGGGAGAGCAAATCCCCCTCAATCCCCCTTTTTCAAAGGGGGAGGCAAGGGCTTTGGGGCAGAGGCTTGCGGCTCTGCTCCCTCCTTTGACAAAGGAGGGTTGGGGAGGATTTGCTTCGGCTCGCACGCTCCGGCCATGCCTCCACGATCCACCCGCCCGGCCCCAGGCTTTTCCGCGGAACCACCGCCACCCCTGAAAAATCAGCGTTCAGCAACCTGATCTGCGACCCCGCGCACGCGACATCGCACCCCCTGAGACCCCCGTCGCGCACACTGGCGTCCAGCATCGGGACACCACCATGGAACAGGTCATTTACCTACTAATCGGCGCCGTACTCACCTGGACGTTCTATTTCGTCCAGCGCCGGGTCGAGCGCCGCGGCACCGTCGACGCGATCGAGCGCGGGCAGAAATTGCTGGCGCTCAAGCAGGGGCTGGACGGCAGCAACACCAGCCTCGACGACCTGCGTCGTTTCGAGACGCGCCTGATCGGCAAGGCCGAGACGGCCGCGCGCCTGGCCGACAACTATTTCAGCAAGGCCGAGGAAGTCGCGCGCCAGAGCGACGACGACGGTGTGAGCCAGGACGACATGAACCGGCAGGCGATCGCCGAGTTCCAGCAGGTCGATGCGCGTCTGCGCGGGCTGGTCGAGCACCTGCGTCGCCAACTCGACGGCGACGGCCGCGCCACCTTCGAGGAAGCGCATCGCGCCTGGCTGTCGTTTCGCGAGCGCTACGCGCGCTTCATCTCGCAGTCCTACTCGACCGGGCCGATCCGGCCGCTGATCCACGCGGTCACGCTGGAGAGCATCACCACGGCCTGGATCACCGAGCTGGAAACCCAGCTGGGCGACGACAGCCTGTAAGCGCGGAACGCTGTGTTGAGGCGTTTCGCGCGCGGTGCGCGCGTGGGCTGTTAACGTGCGCAGCCTGACCCCAACGCGAGATACGCCGTGACCGCACCCACCGCTCAGGACGTCGTCGATTTCTGGCGCGAAGCCGGCTATGCGCGCTGGTTCGACCGCAGCGATCATTTCGATGCGCAGTGCCGCGCGGGCTTTCTCGAAGCGCATTTTCGCGCCGCCAGCCGCCAGCACGACGATTGGATGCAGCAGGGCGAGATCGGCGCGCTGGCGCTGCTGATCCTGCTCGACCAGATTCCGCGCAACGTGTTCCGCGGCAGCGCGCATGCCTACGCAACCGATCCGCTGGCGCGCATGTACGCGACCCAGGCGGTGGCGCGCGGCGACGACCGGCGCATCGAGGCCAGGCTGCGCGCGTTCTTCTATCTGCCGTTCGAGCATTCCGAGGCTATGGACGATCAGCGACGCTCGGTCGAGCTGCACCGCGGGCTGCCGGTGAGCGAGGACATGCCGGATCCCAGCCAATGGGCGGTGCAGCATCTGCAGATCATCGAACGCTTCGGTCGCTTCCCGCATCGCAATCAGGCCTTGGGGCGGGAGAGCACGGCGGAAGAGCGGGCCTATCTCGATAACGGCGGGTTCAAGGGCTGAGCGTCGCTGCGGCAGCGGTGGCAATCGCCAGCGCTGTCTGTGGCAGCGGCGCAAGCCGCAATTTCGTCTTGGCCGGAGCGGCGCGATCGCGGCTTACGCCGCTCCCACAGAGAGCAGATCGCGTTTAGTCGAGGCAGGCTTTGGGTAGGAGCGGCGTAAGCCGCGACCCCGGCCTTCGGCTGCTTACGCGGGTCGCGGCTTGCGCCGCTCCTACAGGTAGCGGGGCGTATCTATCGAAGGGCTGATGTAGGAGCGACGCGAGTCGCGACCGCGACCCTTAGGCCACCTGCGCAGATTGCGGCTCGCGCAGTTCCTACACCAAGGCAGAGCCCCAAGCCTTCTGTGGGAGCGGCTTGAGCCGCGATCGCGTCACTTCGGCTGCCTGCGCAGATCGCGGCTCGCGCTGCTCCTACAGAAAGCGGTGTGCATTTAGCCGGATCGGCTCGAACCGCGCAAACGAAAACGGCCGCGGGATCCGCGGCCGTTTTCGTGTTCATACGATATCGATCAGTAGCGCGGAATAGCCGCGTCCACATCGGCCCAGGCTTCGATGCCGCCTTCGACGTTGTAGATTTCGCGGAAGCCGCGCTGGCGGAAATGCTCCGCGGCCTGAGCGCTGCGGCCGCCGTGATGGCACAGGAACGCCAGCGGCGTGTCCTTGGGCAGGCCCTCCAGCGCTTCCACGCCGGCATCGAAGCTGTCGTAAGCCACGTTGACCGAAGCCAGCGCGCGCTCGTCGGCCGGACGCACGTCGACCAGGCGCAGCGCGCCCTCGCGCACGCGCGCCTGGGCGTCGGCGGGCGCGATCGCGCGCACGGTCGGCGGCGCGTTCGGGTTGGTGATCACCAGGCCACGGCCGCGCTCGTCGTCGGCCCAGTCGATGGTCACGCCGTCGGCGCGACGCGCGTTGACCCAGTCGGTCTGCACGCGCACGCCGTCGGTTTCCACCGCGACCGCGTTGCTGTCGATCGGCGCCAACTGCAGGCGCACGTTATGGCGCGCGTCCACTTCCAGCTGCACCGCGTAGCCGTCGCCGGCGTTGGCGACCGCGTCGCGCAGCATCTGCGCGGCGGCGGGGCTGATGCTCAGCTTCGGCGGGCTGCGGTCCGGCGCGGGCAGGCCGAGCACGCCGTGCAGCTCGCCGCTGCCGGCCATCTGCTCGATGATGTCGCTGCCGCCGACCAGCTGGCCGTCGATGTACAGCTGCGGGATGGTCGGCCACTCGCCGTACTGCTTGATGCCTTCGCGGATTTCCGGGTCGGACAGCACGTCGACGTGGGTATAGCCCTGCGGCAGCAGCGCGTTGAGTGCGCCGGAAGCCTTGGCCGAGAAGCCGCATTGCGGCGCGTTCGGGGCGCCCTTCATGAACAGCACGACGCGATTGGACTGGAGCAGGGTTTCGATGCGCGTACGCAGCGCGGGGTCGAGGGACATGATGGGACGCCGGACGTGAGGTTCCGGCGACATGGGGGCGGGCGGCCCGCGCTGCAAGGCCCGGGCGGCGCTCCGCTAAGATGCCGCTCATGAGCCTGGTAGCCCCCCACCGAATCCCGCACCGGCCCTGGGCCGCGGTCTGGGCGTTCGGCGTGTCGCAGCTGGCGGTGATCGGTGTGTGGTGGGTCTGGGGCTGGCGGGTCGGCCTGGCGGCGATGCTGCTCAGCCACGGCCTGATGTTCTGGGCCACGCTGCGCCCGCAGTCGCGCCTGTTCAGCCCGGTGCTGTCGCGGCTGCAGACGGACCGGCGCGAGGTCTGGCTGACCATCGACGACGGCCCCTCGGCCGAGACCCCGGCGATGCTGGATCTGCTGGACGCGCATGCGGCCAAGGCGACCTTCTTCCTGGTCGGGCGGCGCGCGCAGGCGCGGCCGGAACTGGTGGCCGAGATCGCGCGGCGCGGGCACGGCATCGGCAATCACAGCCACTCGCATCCGTCGGCCTGGTTCTGGGCCTTGCCGCCGCGACGCATGGCGGCGGAGATCGCCGAGGCGCAGGCGACCCTGACCGAGCTGTCCGGACGCCCGCCGCGCTGGTTCCGCGCCGTGGTCGGCATGGCCAATCCGTTCGTGGCGGCGGCCCTGCGGCGTCACCGGCTGGCACGTGTGGCCTGGTCGGCGCGCGGTTTCGATGCGGTCGCCGCGGACCCGCACAGCGTGCTGGCGCGGATCGAGCGCGATCTGGCGCCGGGCGCGATCGTGCTGATGCACGAGGGTGCGGGGCATGGGCGCAATGTCGAGACCATGCGTTTGCTGCTGGAGCGGCTGCGCGAGCTGGGCTATCGCTGCACGCTGCCCGAACCGGTCTAGGGCGTCGCGCTGGCCCTTGTAGGAGCGGCGCGAGCCGCGACCGCGCAGGTAGCCGCAGCGACGCGGTCGCGACTTACGTCGCTCCTACCCCAAAGCAGTGCGTTTGCTCCCTGTAGGAGCGGCGTGAGCCGCGACCTGCACCGGTGGCCGCAGTGCGCGGTCGCGACTTACGTCGCTCCTACCCCAAGGCGCTGCGTTTGCTGTTACCCCGAGACCGCGCGCTTGATTTCTGTGGGAGCGGCGCGAGCCGGGATTTCGCTGTGGCCGAAGTTGCGCGATCGCGGCTTGCGCCGCTCCTACCCCAAAGCACCGCGCTGGCCATTGTAGGAGCGGCGCGAGCCGCGACCGCGCAGGTGGCCGGAGAGACGCGGTTGCGATTTGCGTCGCTCCTCCCCTAAGACCATGCGCTTGATTTCTCTGGGAGCGGCGTGAGCCGCGATTTCGCTGTGGCCGAACTTGCGCGATCGCGGCTTACGCCGCTCCCACAGGAAGCACAGGAAGCACAGGAAGCACAGGAAGCACAGGAAGCACAGGAAGCACCGGGGCGAACCTAGCCGCCGCCAAGCTACTCCGGCTTCGTCGCCACGATCCGCCAGTTGTTGAACGGTGTCTTGCCGAACAGCGGCGTGAACTCCACCGCCAGGTCGGCGTCGCGCAATCGCGCGCGCAAGTCGTCGCCGTTGGGGTAATAGCGCGGCATCGCGTTCATCCAGCCGACCACGCGCGAGAACACGTCGGTGATGCGGGTGACGCGGGCGCGGCCGGTGCCGTCGTCCAGGCCGGTGCGGATCACCAGCCGTGCGCCCGGGGTCAGCATCGCGATCATGGCGTCGATCGCGTGCGCCTGCGCGGCCGGCGGGATGAACTGCAGCACGTCCAGCATCACCACGCTGCCGCGGTGCTCGGGCACTTCGCGCGCCAGGTCGACGGTGTCGAAGCGTGTCTCGCGCAGGCCCGCGCGCGCAGCGGCGCGGGTGGCGCGGCGGATCTTGCCGGCGTCGCTGTCGACGCCGCGGTAGGGCAGTTGGATGCCGTCGGCGTACAAGGTGTGGGCGAGCAAGCCGAGCCCGCAGCCCAGGTCCAGCAAGGGCGCGCGGCTGCCGCGCAGGGCCGCGCTCACACCGGGGTAGAGCGGGTCGCTGCCGAGCTTGGCGCGGCTGTAGTAGTAGTCCCAACGGTTGCCGAGCGGATGCTCGGGCAGGAAGGCGCGCGCGATCCGCAGCGCCTGCCCGTTGGCCATCGCTTGTGCCGCTTCGTTCATCGCTTCCTGCTGGCTCCGCTGGCGGTGGGTCCGCGGACGCAGTGTGGCATTGCCGTCGGCCGCGATGGAAATCGCGTGTCGCGCAGGCTCAGCGACCGCCGTTCGCCAGCAGGCGCCGCGCCACCGGAAGCGCGCGTTGCGTCCAATGCGTGTACATCGCCGCCGACGGGTGCAGGCCGTCCTCGGCCAGCATCGCCGCCTGCGCGCCGAGCTCGCGCGAGACCGGGGTGATGTCGACCCAGGCCACGCCGTGACGCTCGCAGATCGCGCGCGCGGCCTCGTTGTAGGCGTCGATCTCGGCGCCGATGGTGGCGCTGCCGCGCGCGTCGCGCTGGCCGAACGCGGTCACGCCCCAGTCCGGGATCGACATCGCCAGCACGCGCTGCGGGCGATCGCCGGCATAACGGATCGCGCGTTGCAGCAGGGCGCGGTACTCGCCGACGTAGTCGGCCACGCTGCGCGCGCGGTACTGGTTATTGACGCCGATCAGCAGACTGACCAGCTCCCAGCGCCCCAGCGGCTCGGCTGCGTCCAGGGCCGTGCTGAGCTCGTCGGTGGTCCAGCCGGTGGTGGCGATGATGCGCGGCCAGGCCAGGGTCGCGCCCTCGTCGCGCAGGGCGCGTGCCAGCTGCACCGGCCAACGCCCCGCTTCCTCGACCGCTTCGCCGATGGTGTAGCTGTCGCCCAGCGCGAGGTAGGGCTGCAAGGGCAGCGGCACGGCCACGGCGCGACTCAGGCCACGGCGGCGCGGCTGGCCTCGGCCGCGCGCTCGGCGTGGCGGTCGAGCACGCGCTCGATGCGGTGGAAGACCTCGCGCAAATCCTCCGGCTGCGGCAGCAGGGTCACGCGGAAGTGATTGCGGTAGGGCACGTTGAAGCTGGAGCCCGGCACCACGAGCACGTCTTCCGTTTCCAGCAGCTCCAAGGCGAACTTGTGGTCGTCGAAGCCCTGCGCGGCCGGACCGACCACGGACGGGAACGCGTACAGCGCGCCGGCCGGCGCGACCAGCTCCAGATGCTTGCTGGCGTCCACGGCTTCGATCACCGCGCGTCGCGCTTCGTACAGACGGCCGCCCGGCGCGCACAAGGGCGCGATGGTGTCCTCGCCGTGCAAGGCGGCTTCGATCGCGAACTGGCCAGGCACGTTGGCGCACAGGCGCAGCGCGCCCAGCAGGTCCATGGCGTGGTGGAAATCGCCGCTGGCCACCGGGTCGCCGGACAGCACCGCCCAACCCACGCGCCAGCCGCAGGCGCGGTGGACCTTGGACAGGCCGCCGAAGCTCAGGCAGGGCAGGTCGCCGGCGATCGGCGCGACCGGGGTGAACTGGGCGCCGTCGTACAGGATGGAGTCGTAGATCTCGTCGCACATCAGCAGCAGCTTGTGGCGCGCGGCGATGGCGACGATCTTCTCGATCAGCTCGCGCGGATAGGCGGCGCCGGTCGGGTTGTTGGGGTTGATCAGCACGATCGCGCGGGTGCGGCTGGAGATCAGTTGTTCGATCTCGTCCGGGTCGGGCAGGAAGCCGTTCTCGGGCTGGCAGCGGTAATAGACCGGGCGGCCGTCGTTGAGGATGGTCGCGGCCGACCACAGCGGGTAGTCGGGCGAGGGCAGCAGCACTTCGTCGCCGGGATTGAGCAGCGCGCGCAGGCTGAGGTCGATCAGCTCGCTGACGCCGTTGCCGACGAACACGCGCTCGGGCGAGGCGTTGGGCGTGCCGCGCTGCTTATGGAAGGCGGCGATGGCTTCGCGCGCGGCCGGCAAACCCTGCTGGTGGGTGTAGGGGTCGGTGTCGGCGATGCGCTCGGCGATCGCGCGCTGCAGGTGCTCCGGGGCGCGGAAACCGAAGGCGCCGGGGTTGCCGATGTTGAGCTTGATCTGCTTGCGGCCCTGGGCCTCGAGTTCGCGTGCGCGCCGGGCGAGTTCGCCGCGGATTTCGTAACGGACTTCGGACAGGCGTTCGCGGGTCTTCAAAGGGGGCAGGGACATTGCGGGGCGGTGTTTTGAGCGGAATACCCGCCAGACTAGCCGAATCGGCGCGCCGAAACAGCCGCCGCCGCGCGCCGCCCGGGGCCCCGTTTGTGCGCGGCGTTCCGGTCCGGGCGCGCGATCGGGCGACCCGCGGTGCGGCGGGCCGCGCCGGCCTATGTAGAATCCCGCCATGCACAGCCCGCCCACCCCGTTTTGACCCCCGAGCTCGCCGCGCTGCTGGCGATCGGTTGGCCCCTGCCAACCGGAGAGTCCTTGCCGACCGAACCCAGCTGGCGCGAGGCGCTGGCGGCCCATCCCGAGGCCCGTCCGGTGCGGGTGGTCGAACAGCACCGCAGCGGCTATGTGGTCGCGGACGGGCCTGAAAGCGGTTTCCCGGTGGAATCCCTGCCCGAGTGGCAGCGCCCGCGCTTCCCGCCCGAACAGCGCCCCGGCGTGGGCGACTGGGTCCTGATCGAGGGGGCGCCCGGCGGCAACCAGAAGATCGTGGCCCTGCTGCCGCGGCGCACCGCGATCAAGCGCGGCGCGGCCGGCGAGCACTACAAGCAGCAGTTGATCGCGGCCAACGTCGA
The DNA here is from genome assembly GCF_900114355.1 of Lysobacter sp. cf310. Classification (GTDB taxonomy): domain Bacteria; phylum Pseudomonadota; class Gammaproteobacteria; order Xanthomonadales; family Xanthomonadaceae; genus Lysobacter. Next base: position 167,950 of record NZ_FOSS01000005.1, on the reverse strand, counting down.
TACCGTCTTCATCGTCTGCGGCCTGGACGCCGACTTCAATCCGCGCCGCATCGAGCGCTACCTGCTGCTGGTCGGCGGCGGCGCCGAGCCGGTGATCGTGCTGACCAAGTCCGACCTGGCCGATGCCGCCGACCCGGAAACCCTGCCCGAGGCCATGGCCACCCTGGTCGAACTGGCCGCGCAGAACATCGCCGTGCGCCCGGTCAACGCCAAGGATCCGGACTCGGTGGCCGCGCTCAATCCCTGGCTGCTGCCGGGCCGCACCGCGGTGCTGGTGGGCTCCTCTGGCGCCGGCAAGTCCACGCTGACCAACACCCTGCTGGGCGTCGAACGCATGAAGACCGGCGAGGTGCGCGCCAGCGACGACCGCGGCCGCCACACCACCACCCACCGTGCGCTGATCCCCTTGCCCTCGGGCGCCTGCCTGATCGACACCCCGGGCATGCGCGAACTCAAGCCCACCGGCGAGGAAAACGTCGCCGAGAACTTCAGCGACATCGAAGCCCTGACCCAGCAGTGCAAGTTCCGCGACTGCTCGCACGCGCGCGAACCCGGCTGCGCGGTGCGCGCGGCGATCGAGGCCGGCAAGCTCGATCCGCAGCGCTTCGCCAACTATATGAAGCTGCGCGACGAGGTCGCCGGTGCGGCCAACAAGCTGGCCACTCGGCGCGTGCAGAAGTCGCAGGAAAAGGTGTTGGGCAAGGCCCTGAACAAGCGCTTGGACGACAAGTACGGGAAGCATTAGCGGGTGGAATGGTTGCGGCGGAAAAGCAAATCCCCCCCAGCCCCCCTTTTGCAAAGGGGGGAACAGACCGACTGTCGTTACCCATTACCACCTTGCTCCATGCCATTCCCCCCTTTGCAAATGGGGAGCTGCGAGAATTTGCTGTTGCCCTGGCTGCGGCGGACGACATGAGCGCCCACCCCTTCGAGCTGCCGCCCGACATCCAGCACCACGCGCTGCTGGACGCGCGCATGGTGCGCGCCGCGCGCGAGGTCAAGCTGTTGACCCTGGCGAGCTGGCCGGCCGGGCTGGAGACGCAGTTCCTGGCCGATTACGCGCGCGGCGCCGCGATCCTGCCGCAGATCGCCTATCCCAAACTCGACTTCAGCGAAGTCCGCCGCGAGCTCGCCGCGGTCGCCGCCGAGGCCGACCCCGACCATCCGCTGGGCCAGTACCTGAGCGAGTCCGCGCACAGTTGGGGCATCGCCGCCGAGTTACTGGAAGCGTTGGGCAGCCCGCGTGTGACCGCGCTGTCGATCGAACTGTTCGGCAAGCCCGACGAAGCCTTGCCGGGCCACGGCCCGAGCACGCGCGAGGCCGCGCGCCACTTCATTTCCATCGCCGACGAACTCGACCATGAGCTGATGTCGCCGGCGGAGACCGTGAAGATCTCGGCCACCGCTTTGCATCTGCAATTGCAGCGCGATCTGGACGACTACTTCGACGGTCGCGTGATCGAAGTGATGCTGGACCCGGACCTGATCGCCAAGGCCGCCGCCGGCGCCACCCGCATCCGCCTGCGCAGCGGCGCGGCCTTCAGCGATTACGACCGCGACCAGCTGCTGCAGCACGAAGCCTTCGTGCACTCGCTGACCGCCCTCAACGGCCGCGAGCAGCACGTGCTGCCCAGCCTGGCGCTGTCCTCGCCGCGCGGCACCGCGACCCAGGAAGGCTTGGCGACCTTCGCTGAGCAGATCACCGGCAGCATCGACATCGGCCGCATGAAGCGGCTGAGCCTGCGTATCGAGGCGGTGGCGATGGCGCTGGACGGCGCCGACTTCATCCAGGTGTTCCGTTATTTCCTGGATGCAGGGCAGTCGCAGGAAGACAGCTTCGCCTCGGCGCAGCGCGTGTTCCGTGGCGTGCCCACGAACGGCGGCGCGGCCTTCACCAAGGACACCGTCTACCTGCGCGGCCTGGTCGGCGTGCACACCTTCTTCCGCTGGGCGCTGCGCAGCCGCAAGCTGCATCTGTGCCGCTGGCTGTTCGCCGGCAAGATGACCCTGGCCGACGTGCAGCGCTTCGAACCGCTGTTCCAGGCCGGCGTGATCAAACCGCCGCGCTGGATGCCGCCGTGGATCCAGCGCGCCAACGGCCTGGCCGGCATGCTCGCGTTCTCGCTGTTCGCCAATCGCATCCGTCTGGACAGCATCGCCGATACGGGTGGAGCGCCGGACGTGTAACGGCGGCGCTGCGCTTTGTGGGGGCGCGGCCCCACGGGGATTGCCTCCGCTCACACGCCGCGATCGCCGCTGCTAAAGACAGTGCTCGTGTCATCCGAGCAACAGGTCTGGACGAGAAGCAAGCGCTTGCTTCCTGTGGGAGCGGCGTAAGCCGCGATGTCGACGTGGCCGAAGGGGCGCGATCGCGGCTTACGCCGCTCCCACAGAAAACGTCGCGTTAGTCGTAGCGCTTAAGTCCGTGCCCTGCCTTGGGGTAGGAGCGGCGTAAGCCGCGACCACGTAGCTTCGACTGCCTGCGCGGGTCGCGGCTTGCGCCGCTCCTACAGGTAGTAGTCGGATCATCCGAGTAACAGGCCCAGACGAGAAGCAAGCGCTTGCTTCCTGTGGGAGCGGCGTAAGCCGCGATGTCGACGTGGCCGGAGCTGCGCGATCGCGGCTCACGCCGCTCCCACAGAACACGCCGCTCCCACAGAAAACGTCGCTCCTACAGAAAACGTCGCTCCCACAGAAAACGTCGCGTTCGTCGTCGCGCTTAAGCTCGTGCCCTGCCTTGGGGTAGGAGCGGCGTAAGCCGCGACCACGTAGCTTCGGCTGCCTGCGCGGGTCGCGGCTTGCGCCGCTCCTACAGGTGGTGGTTGGGTCATCCGAGCAAGGGGTCCAGACGAGAAGCAAGCGCTTGCTTCCTGTGGGAGCGGCGTAAGCCGCGATGTCGACGTGGCCGAAGGTGCACGATCGCGGCTTACGCCGCTCCCACAGACGCGTCGCCTGACGTAATGATCGATCGCGGCGAACGCTCAGCGCAGCGGTTTAAGCGACCCGTCGCGCTGGATCTCGTAGTCCGCGGCTTCGTTCGCCGCGACCAGCGTGACCCGGTCGCCGATCTCGACGCCGGCGTAGCTCGGAATGTCGTGCGAGAGCCGCTCGTAGATCCACGCCTGCCCGATATCGGCCGGCTTCAAGCGCACGCCCGCGGCCGGCGCCTGCGATACCGCGCGCGCCAGCGCCGGCGAGTACACCGATTGGATGCGTCCGACCTCGTGCATGCGCCGCATCACGTTGACGCCGTGCCACACGCTCAACAGCGCCGCGACGATCAGCACCACCCGCCCCCAGCGCCGCATGTGCGGCCAGGCCGCCGCGCACACCGCCGCGGTCGCGGCCGCGTAGCCGTAACCGTATTGATTGGCCGACTCGGCCAGGATCATCACCGGCCCCAGCGCCGCGGTGCCGGCCAACAGCCAGCCCAGGCACCAGCGCGCGCCGACCCGCCACAAGGCGGCCGCGGTCGCCAGCCAGACCAGGATCGCCAGCCAGACCCGGCCATCGCCCAGCCCACGCGAAAGTGTGCCGGCGATCGCCATTTTGGTCGCGATCGGCGGATACAGCTGATATTCCAGCCAGCGTTCGGGAATGAAGGCCAGGCTCCAACCGTAGTTGGCGGCCTCGCGCGGCGAGAACAGCAGCACGCCGATGCGCAGGGCCAGATAGATCGCCACCGGCAGGCCCGCGACCACGGCCGCGATCAGCCATTCGCGGCGCCGGCCCAGAAACAGCCAGGCCAAGCCCAGCAGGGCCGGGATCACGATGCCGGCTTCCTTGGCCAACAGCGCCAGCGAGGTGAGCACGAACACCGCGACCCAGCTTACGAAACCGGGCCGTTCGCGTTGCGCGAGCAGGGCCACCAGCAGGGCGCAGCCGACCCAGATCAGATCCGCCAAGGTCCCGACCCAGCCGTGGGTGAGGGCCGCGAACGGTCCCAGCGCGAACACCAGCGCGCCGGCGCCGGCCGGGCCGGTGGCCACGCCGAAGCGGCGCAACAGCACCGCCAGCATCGCCGCGTTGAGCCCGCCCAGGCTCACCATCAGGCCGTGGAACAGCATCGGCCGCGCGAACAGGTGCTCGGACAGCCACAGCCATAAGGAGAAAGTCAGCGGCCGATACTGAAAGGACTGCACGTCCGCCCACAGATAGCCGCGGAAGTGCCAGCCCGGGTGTTGGCCCGCATACGCCGCCCATTGCAGCTCGTCGTGGCTGTAATAGCCCGGATTGAACACCAGCAACGACTGCGCAAGCAGCACGCCGGCCAGCACCAGGATCGGCAAGGTCCAATGCGGCCAGGACCGCGAGGGGGTCGAGTTCATGACGGTTCCGGCCTGGGGGACGCGCATTGTGTCGCCTGCCCGCAAGCAAGGCCATACGGCCCCGTCGGCTGCCGCACGCCCGCGGCCGGGTAGGGGGGTAACGCCAAAGTACTAATGAACGGCACCGAAGGCGCGTGCGAATACCGCGTGGCTATCCATTAGACTGCTAGTCCATTCACCTTCCGGCCCCGCCACGGCAGCCCACCCGCGATGTCCGACAACGATCTGAAAAACGCCGCGCTCGACTACCACCGCCTGAGTCCGCCCGGCAAGATCAAGGTCACCGCGACCAAGCCGATGGTGACCCAGCGCGACCTCGCCCTGGCCTACTCGCCGGGCGTGGCCTACGCCTGCGAGGCCATCGTCGAAGACCCCAACGCCGCCAGCGAGCTCACCGCGCGCGGCAACCTGGTCGCGGTGATCAGCAACGGCACCGCCGTGCTCGGCCTGGGCGACATCGGCCCGCTCGCCGGCAAGCCGGTGATGGAAGGCAAGGGCGTGCTGTTCCAGAAGTTCGCCGGCATCGACGTGTTCGACATCGAGATCGACGAACGCGATCCCGACAAGCTGGTCGACATCATCGCGTCCTTGGAGCCGACCTTCGGCGGCATCAACCTCGAAGACATCAAGGCCCCGGAGTGCTTCATCGTCGAGCGCAAGCTGCGCGAGCGCATGAAGATCCCGGTGTTCCACGACGACCAGCACGGCACCGCGATCATCGTGGGCAGCGCCGTGCTCAACGCGCTGGAGATCGTCGGCAAGGACATCGCCGAGGTGAAGCTGGCCACCAGCGGCGCCGGCGCGGCCGGCATCGCCTGCCTGGACATGCTGGTCGCGCTGGGCATGAGGCCGGAGAACATCCTCGCGGTGGACCGCGACGGCGTGCTCTACACCGGCCGCGGCAAGATGGACCCGGACAAGGAGCGCTACGCGCGCGACACCGACAAGCGCAGCCTGGCCGACATCGTCGCCGGCGCCGACGTGTTCCTGGGCCTGTCCGCCGGCGGCGTGCTGAAGGCCGAGATGGTCGCCACCATGGCGCCCAAGCCCATCATCCTGGCGCTGGCCAACCCGTATCCGGAAATCCTGCCGGAAGACGCCAAGGCCGTGCGCCCGGACTGCATCATCGCCACCGGCCGTTCGGACTACCCGAACCAGGTCAACAACGCGCTGTGCTTCCCCTATATCTTCCGCGGCGCGCTGGATGTCGGCGCCACGGTCATCAACGAAGAAATGAAGCTGGCCTGCGTGCGCGCGATCGCCGCGCTGGCGCGCATGGAGTCGTCCGACCTGGGCGGCGCCTACGGCGGCGAAGTGCCGACCTTCGGCTCCGAATACCTGATCCCGCGTCCGTTCGACCCGCGCCTGCTGGTGATGCTGGCACCGGCGGTGGCCAAGGCCGCGATGGACTCCGGCGTGGCCGCGCGTCCGATCACGGACATGGGCGCCTACGAGGAAAAGCTCAGCCAGTACATCTACCGCACCGGCCTGCTGATGAAGCCGGTCTACGACCGCGCGCGCGCCGACCGCAAGCGCGTGGTCTACGCCGAGGGCGAGGAAGAGACCGTGCTGCGCGCGGTGCAGACGGTGATCGACGAAGAGCTGGCCACGCCGATCCTGATCGGCCGCCCGGACGTGATCCAGACCCGCATCGAACGCCTGGGCTTGCGCATGCGCGAGGGCGTGGATTTCGAGTTGACCAACATCAACGACGATCCGCGCTTCAACGACTACTGGCAGCAGTACCACGCCCTGACCGAGCGTCGCGGCGTCAGCCCGGCCGCGGCCAAGAACCTGCTGCGTTCGCGTCCGACCCTGATCGCGGCGCTGATGGTCGAGCGCGGCGAAGCCGACGCCATGATCTCGGGCCTGGTCGGCCGCTTCCACAAGAAGCTGGGCTACATGCGCAGCATCTTCGACTTCGACCCGGGCGTGCAGGGCACCTCGGCCATGACCGGCGTGATCAACGACCAGGGCGCGTGGTTCTTCCTCGACACCCATGTCCAGGTCGATCCCACCGCCGAGCAGATCGCCGAAGCCACGCTGCAGGCGACCTACCGCCTCAAGCTGTTCGGCATCGAGCCCAAGGTCGCGCTGCTGTCGCACTCCAACTACGGCAGCCACGACAACCCGTCGGCGGCCAAGATGCGCAAGGTCCGCCAGATCATCCGCCAGCGCATGCCCAAGCTGGAGATGGACGGCGAGATGCAGGCCGACACCGCCTGGGACGACCTGCTGCGCAAGCGCATCTTCCCCAACGCCACCTTGCACGGTCGCGCCAACCTGTTCGTGTTGCCCAACCTGGATGCCGCCAACATCACCTACAACATGGTGCGTGTGATGACCGACGGCGTGGCCATCGGCCCGATCCTGATGGGCCTGGACAAGCCGGCGCACATCCTGACCCCGGCCTCGACCCCGCGCCGCGTGGTCAACATGACCGCGATCGCCGCCGTCGACGCGCAGATCCGCGCCGCGCGGACCACCGGTCCATAGCGTAGCCGCCGCATGGGCGAGGGGGGCGCCTGCATCCCAACGCTGACCGCGTCGAGACCCGCGGTCAGCGTGCTGTTGTTGTGCTACCGCGACGCTGCCTACATCCGCGCCGCGCTCGCAGGCGCCTTCGCCCAGACCGTGCCTTGCGAGATCATCGTCTCCAACGATAGTTCGGACGACGGCACCTACGAGATCGCCCGCGAAGTCGTGGCCGCCTATCGCGGCATCCACGAGGTCAGCGTGCGCCGCACCGCGCATAACCTGGGCGTGGCCGCGCATTTCAACGACGCCATGGCGTTGGCGCGCGGCGAGATCGTGGTGATGATGGCCGGCGACGACATCGCCTATCCCGAGCGCGTGGCGACCATCCTGCGCGCGTTCGAGGAAGCGCCCGAGGCGATGGTGCTGGGCAGCGACTTCGACTGCATCGACGCCGACGGCCAGCGCATCGACATCCGCTTCCGCCGCCGCCCCGAGCGTTACGAGCTCGACTACTACGTGCGCATCGGCCGCCTGATCGGTCTGCTCGGCGCCACCCTCGCGTTCCGCCGCGAGGTCTACGACCGCTTCGGCCCCTTGCTGGGCCCGATCGAAGACAACGCCCTGAGCCTGCGCGGCGCGCTGCTCGGGCAGTCGCTGTGCCTGCGCCAACCGCTGCTGCAGTACCGCCGCCACCCCGGCAGCGTCAGCGGCTGCGTGTTCGCGCGCGACGAAGCGCCCGAGGTCGCGGTGCGCCGCCGCTACGAGCGCACCGTGCGCTTCTACCGCGGCACCGCCGACGATCTGGAGCACTGCATGGGCCAGATGCCCGAGCTGCGCGGCCGCGCCCTGCGCGACGCCCGCAACGTGCTGGCCATGTACCGCATCGAAGCCGACGCGCGCGAAGCCATCCTCCAGCACCAGCGCCACCAGTGGCTGGGCCCCGTGCTGCGCGGCCTGCTGCAACCCGGCCTGCGCCGCAAAAGCGCCGAGCGCGCGCTGAAACTGCTGCTGCCGCGGCGCTGGTTCGGTTTGCATCACGCCTGAAGCGCGCTGCTTTGGGGTAGGAGCGGCGTAAGCCGCGACCGCGCCATCGCACACTCCGGCGCCAGTTACCGCCGTGTCCAAACCGCTCCCCAGTATCGATAGTCACCGACCCGTCGCACCAACCCCGCCCGCACTGGGTTGAGCACTACATACCGCGCCGCATCAACCAAGGCCTCCTCCCGTCGCACCGCGCGGTCGTGATAGGCGGCCGCCCATACCTGCATCACCGCCGGCGTCGTCGCCCGCACCTGCCGCGCCGAATTGCACTTCAACCCGCGTACCAGATCCGGCAGCGTCTCCCACGGACCCAGCGCTACCAGTCCATGCCAGTGGTCGGGCATCAACACCCACGCCAGCAACTGCGACCGTATCCAAAGGCGGGGGTTCAGCAATGCAGTGCTGGCCGTATCGGCCATCTCCGCATCCGCGAACAAGGGCTGCCGACCCTGGGTAGTGAAGGTCAGCAAATACGCGCGATGAGGTTCCGAGCAGCGGCCGCGGCGCAGGGCGGCGTGACCGGGTGGTGTGAGGTTGTCGTCGACCATGCCGACAGCATCAAGACGGGCAGGACCGGGGACTATAGGAACAAGCCGGAACGGCGAGTCGGAATTTCACCCGGTGGCGGTCGCGGCTTACGCCGCTCCTACCCCAAAGCCAGTGCCGGCGAATGCACCGATCTGGCTGAAGCTTGTTTGCGTCTAGCCCAGTTCCCGCGCCATCCAATCCACCGCGAACTCCCTTAGCAGCCGCACCTTCGCCGAGCGCCGCAAATCCGGATGCGTGGCGAACCACAGCTCCGTGCGCACATCCGGCAGGGCGTCCGACAAGCGTTTCAGACCCTTGGCCTCGTCGGCGTAGTAACACGGCAGCAGGGCCCGGCCCAGTCCGGCCTGACACGCCGCCAGCGCCGCCGGCAGCGAATTCACCCGCATCGCGATGCGCGCGGCCGGCACGTGCTGCTGCAGCCAGCGTGCCGACGACAGATGCGCCAGCGCCTCGTCGAAACCGACCCAATCGCCGCCCGGGATCGGGCTGCGATCGCCCGCGCCGCGCGCCGCGTAGGCCGCGGTCGCGATCGTCGCCAGGCGCTTGGCCGACAAACCTTCCGGCGGCGCCGCGCTCGCGCGCAGGGCCACGTCGGCATCGCGCTGCTGCAGGGTGGAAAACGCATTGGCCACGATCAGATCGCAACTCAAGGCCGGATGCGCGCGCCGGAAATCCGCGCACAGCCGTGCCGCGACCGTGGCCAGGGTGTCGGGGATGGTGATGCGGATGCGCCCCTCGGCGCGTTCGTCCTGGCCCGCGAGCTGGCGCGCCAGATGCTCGGCGTCCGACAGCATGCGCTGCGCGGCCACGATCACCAGCTCGCCGGCCTCGGTCGGCGTGTAGCCGCGCCGGCTGCGCCGGAACAGCGCCGCGCCCGCGCGCGCCTCGATCGCGGCCAGGCGCCGGAACGCGCTGGAGTGGTCCACCTCCAGCAGCCGCACCGCGCCGCTCAGGCTGCCGCTGGCGCCGATCGCGCGCACCAGTTCCAGATCCTCCAGGGACAGCCGATCGTGTCGCATCTGCAAGCAATCCTTGTCGTGGCGCCGGTACTCGCGGCGCGGGTCTGCGCGCAGGGTAACGGCTCCCGTTCCCACTTCGCATCGGACCCCCGCCATGAAGCTCTACTACACCCCCGGCACCTGCTCCTTCGCCGCCCATTTGGTCATCCGCGAGCTCGGCCTGCCGGTCGAACTGCAGCGCGTGCGCATCGGCCCCAATCCGGTCGTGGTCGGCGATGGCCGCGACTATCGCCAGCTCAGCCCGCTGGGCTACGTGCCGCTGCTAGAGCTCGACGACGGTCGGCTGCTGCGCGAGGGCGTCGCCATCCTCAGCCACCTCGGCAGCCTGGACCCGAGCGGCCGGATCGCGCCCGAGGCGCGCCGCATCGAGCTGCTGAGCTGGCTGACCTACATCGCCACCGAGCTGCACAAGACCTACAGCCCCTGGTTGTTCCACCCCGAGTACGGCGATCAGCCCGGCCAGGTCGCGCGCGAACGCCTGCTGCCGCGCCTGGCCCTGGTCGATCGCCACTTGGCCGAGCGCCCGTTCCTGCTGGGCGAGGACTTCAGCATCGCCGACGCTTACCTGTTCACCATCGCCGACTGGTCGCGCGCGCTGAAGCTGTCGCTGGACGCCACGCCGCACCTGGCCGCCTACCTGGAACGCATCCGCGCCCGCCCCAGCGTGGCCGAGGCGCTGCAGGCCGAACGCGCGCCGCAGGCGCAGGCCGCAGCGTGAGCGCCCTAGTCGTTCCAGCGGCGCGAGCGCAGGGTCGCGCTCGTCGCGCGTGCGCGGGCGCGCATCGGGCCAGCGTTGCGAGCGGTGAGCGCGCGCGTTTCGCGCCGGGCCGAATCCACAGCCCCGTCATCCGGGCTGCCGCACCGGAGCGAATCGCATGAAACCCGCCACCGCTTGGTTGCTGCTGATCGCGGCCGGCCTCATCGACGTCGCCTGGGCGGCGTCGATGAAGCTATCGCAGGGCTACACGCGTCCCGGCTGGACGGTGGTGTCGCTGATCGCCCTGGCCGCCTTCGTCTACCTGCTGGGCCGCGCCCTGACCGCGCTGCCGGTGGGCAGCGCTTACGCCGTCTGGACCGGCATCGGCGCCGCCGGCACCGTGTTGCTGGGCGCCGCGGTGTTCGGCGAAAGCCTTAACCCGCTGCGCATCGGCGGTGTCGCGCTGATCGTCGCTGGGATCGTGCTGCTGCATCGGGCGCCGGCGTAGGGAAAGCAACGCGAGCGCCGTGGATACGGTTGGCACCGCGGGATCGTCGTCGATGGGGTTCATCGCGGCTTACGCCGCTCCCACAGAAAGCGCCATGCCCCCGCGTGCTTTGTGGCGGTGCCCGCTCTCTGTGGGAGCGGCGTAAGCCGCGATCGCGCGACCTCACGCCCAAATGGCTCCCCAGTACCGATAGTCCCGCAACCGTCGCACCAGGCCAGCCCGCACGGGGTTCAGCACCACATACCGTGCCGCATCGATCAACGACTCCTGGCAACGCAACGCGCGGTCGTGATACCCCGATGCCCACACCATCGACAGCGTCGGATCGCACGCGCGCACCCGCCGTGAGGTATTGGTTTTGAGTTGCCGCACCAGGTCAGGCAGGGTCTCCCAAGGTCCCAGCTCCACCAAACCGTGCCAGTGATCGGGCATCAGCACCCAGGCCAGCAGCCGCGACCGCGCCCACAGCCGGCGATCCAATAGTGCCTCGGCCATCGTCGCGCATAGCATCTCGTCGGAGAACGAGGGGCGTCTTCCTTCCGTAGTGAAGGTCACCAAATACACCCGCCCCTGTTCCGACCGACGGCCTCTGCGCAGGGCGTGGGAATGGGGGCTGGGCGTGGATGGGCGGGGCATGGCGCCATCCTGGCTTCCGCAATGGGTGCAGACAGTCAGGGCATGGCTTGCGGAGGTGTCGGATTTTGCCTCGGCGCGGGCGGCCGATCGCGGCTTACGCCGCTCCCACAGGAAGCCCGGTTGCCTGCCCGCTCCCTGTGGGAGCGGCGTAAGCCGCGATCGCGCCAACCAAAACCCCCGCGCACCCGCCGTCACCCTAATCAAAACGTACTATCCCACCCCTTTCACCACCCAAAGCAAGCCGATCCCAGCCCCCCATTTGTTAGACTCGGGACTCTAATCCGCCCCCACTTCCGAGGCGCGGCCACGGGGCCGCGAGATCGATGAACCAGCCGCTTGCCAGCTCCCTGCACGACCTGCTGCAGAACGACCCCGATCCCACCGAAACCCAGGAATGGGTCGAGTCCGTCCAGGCCGTCATCGCCCGCGACGGCGCCGAGCGCGCCCACCAGCTGCTCGAAGGCATGGTCGAAGTCACGCGCCGCGCCGGCGCGCACCTGCCGTTCCAGCCCACCACCGAATACATCAACACCATCCCGCCGCACCTGGAGGCCAAAAGCCCCGGCGACGCCGCGATGGAATGGCGGATCCGCTCGCTGATCCGCTGGAACGCCATGGCCATGGTCGTGCGCGCCAACCGCAAGCCCGGCGACCTGGGCGGCCACATCGCCAGCTTCGCCTCGGCGGCCACCCTGTACGACGTCGGCTTCAACCACTTCTGGCGCGCCCCCTCGGCCGACCACCCCGGCGATGTCATCGGCATCCAGGGCCACAGCTCGCCCGGTATCTACGCGCGCTCCTTCCTGGAAGGCCGCCTGAGCGAATCGCACCTGGACAACTTCCGCATGGAAGTCGACGGCCGCGGCATCAGCTCCTACCCGCACCCGTGGCTGATGCCGGATTACTGGCAGGTCCCGACCGTGTCGATGGGCCTGGGCCCGATCAGCGCCATCTACCAGGCGCGCAACTGGAAGTACCTGGAAGGCCGCGGCCTGATGCCCAAGTCCGACCGCAAGGTCTGGGCCTTCCTGGGCGACGGCGAAACCGACGAGCCCGAATCCCTGGGCGCCATCTCCGTCGCCGGCCGCGAAGGCCTCGACAACCTGGTCTTCGTCATCAACTGCAACCTGCAGCGCCTCGACGGCCCGGTGCGCGGCAACGGCAAGATCATCCAAGAACTCGAAGGCCAGTTCCGCGGCGCCGGCTGGAACGTCATCAAGACCGTCTGGGGCAGCTACTGGGATCCGCTGCTCGCGCGCGACACCACCGGTCGCCTGCGTCAGCTGATGATGGAAACCGTCGACGGCGAGTACCAGAACTGCAAGGCCTTCGGCGGCAAGTACACCCGCGACAATTTCTTCGGCAAGTACCCGGAGACGGCGGCGCTGGTCGCCAACCTGTCCGACGACGACATCTGGCGCCTCAACCGCGGCGGCCACGACCCGCACAAGGTCTACGCCGCCTACCACGAGGCCGTGAACACCAAGGGCATGCCCACCGTGATCCTGGCCAAGACGGTCAAGGGCTACGGCATGGGCGCGTCGGGCGAATCGCTCAACCCGACCCACGGCACCAAGAAGATGGACGACGAAGCCGTCCGTCTGTTCCGCGACCGCTTCAACATCCCGGTCACCGACGAGCAGCTCAAAGACGGCGCCGTGCCGTTCTACCACCCCGGCGAGAAGTCGCCGGAAATCGAATACATGCTCGAGCGCCGCAAGTCGCTCGGCGGTTTCCTGCCGCAGCGCCGCCGCAAGGCCAGCACCTCGCTGGAAGTGCCCAAGCTGGAAGCCTTCGACCGCCTGCTCAAGACCACCGGCGAGCGCGAAATCAGCACCACCATGTCCTTCGTGCAGGCGCTCAACATCGCCCTGCGCGACAAGCAGGTCGGCCCGCGCCTGGTGCCCATCGTCGCGGACGAGGCGCGCACCTTCGGCATGGAAGGCCTGTTCCGCCAGCTCGGCATCTACGCCCCGCACGGCCAGAAGTACAAGCCGGTCGATCGCGACCAGCTGATGTACTACCGCGAAGACACCACCGGCCAGGTGCTGGAAGAAGGCATCACCGAAGCCGGCGCGTTCTCGTCCTGGCTGGCGGCGGCCACCAGCTACAGCACCAACGACCTGCAGATGCTGCCGCTGTACATCTACTACTCGATGTTCGGCTTCCAACGCATCGGCGACAGCGCCTGGCAGGCCGCCGACATGCGCGCGCGCGGCTTCCTGCTGGGCGCCACCGCCGGCCGCACCACCCTCAACGGCGAAGGCCTGCAGCACGAAGACGGCCACAGCATGGTCCAGGCCGGCCTGATCCCGAACTGCCGCAGCTACGACCCCACCTTCAGCTACGAAGTCGTGACCCTGCTGCAACACGGCATGCAGCGCATGCTGACCGAGCAGCACGACGAGTACTGGTACCTCACCCTGATGAACGAGAACTACACCCATCCCGACATGCCGGAAGGCAGCGCGGACGGGATCATCAAGGGCATGTACCTGCTGACCGACGCTGGCAAGCCCAAGAAGGGCGAACTGCGCGTGCAGCTGCTGGGCAGCGGCACCATCCTGCGCGAAGCCATCGCCGCGGCCGAGCTGCTGGACAAGGACTTCGGCGTCACCGCCGACATCTGGTCCTGCCCCAGCTTCAACGAACTCGCCCGCGACGCTACGGATGTGGAGCGCTGGAACCGCCTCAACCCCGAAGCCAAGACCCCGCGCAAGCCGTACATCACGCAGCTGCTGGAAGGCCGCCAGGGCCCGGCCATCGCCGCCACCGACTACATCCGCATGTATCCGGAACAAGTCCGCGCCTTCGTCCCCATGCGCTACACCGTGCTGGGCACCGACGGCTTCGGCCGCAGCGACACCCGCGCCAACCTGCGCCGCCACTTCGAGGTCGATCGTTACTACATCGCGCATGCCGCGGTCGCGGCGCTGGCGGCGGAAGGGAAGATGACGGGCAAGGATGTGGCTCGGGCGATCAAGCAGTACAAGATTGATGTGGAGAAGCCGAATCCCTTGGGGGTTTGACGATCACTCATGAAAAGGGCGGCCTAGCTGCCCTTTTCTACAAGCAAAAGATGTGGACGTGGCCGCCGCAGTTTGCTCGCCCATCGTCGGACACTAGGTGATGTTGATGATGCCGGGGCGCGTGGAATGCATGGAGTACCAGTACAGAAGTTGATCCACCAGCGGCTTCCTAAGACGATATCGAATTAAGAGATCGGCGTTGCGAAGCCAAGTCTGTTGGACCGCGAATCGATTCAACGACACTAAAAGATGAAATCGGCTCCCCGCCTCCACTTCCCAGGGGCCAAATTCACGAAGTGACTCGCTTCGCAGGCTCCTGTTCGTTGGGCCATAGATAAAGGTTGACAGGTCGGCTGGAATTTCAGCGCCAAGTAAAAAGCGAACTGTTCGATCCTTTCGCTGTGCATGGTCACAGTCGGCACCAACTTCGATAATCACAATTTTAGATCTGGCTAGAAGCTCGTCTTTGTGTTCCTTGGCAAACTCCAGTCTTTGTTGAATGACCTCGAGTTCTGGACTTCCTTTAGTCGCTACACGAGCTGCCGCTGCGAATAGTCCTGAGTTGTACGTCAACTCTTCTTGAAGAAGTTTGCCTCGATTCGCTAGTCCCAAATGGTTCAGCGCTTCGTCAGTATTGACGTCGGTAACTAAGCCTCTTTCAATATTCTGTCCTGTAAGTGGCTGCCGCTCTAAGTGAAGAGTGGTATTGAGTGCAATTCGCGAATCATCGGTCAAGACGGGTGCGCGCGATAAGGGCGGGTTAGGAACAGCAGCGTTGACCGCTTCCTGATACAGAGTGGAATGGACGTTGCTTCGCATTTCATCTTGGAAAAGATCAGCCAGTCCGTCATCAAGCGCTCCAGCGGGGTCCTGCTTCGCGTTCTTGCACCCAGCTGCTTCAATTGCGATCTTAGCGAGAACTTTTTGAAAGGCGGCAGACTCCTTTACGTCCGTACTGTGTTCGAAGCCGCTTACCCGGTAAACATTGTTGATAGTTTTTGCGGCGGCATGGCTTGCGCGAGATTCCCATGCGAGAGCCGTTCTCAACTGCGGGTCTTGTGAGATTGCGCTTGAAATTAGATCCTCAATCTTTGGCTGCTTTTCGTCATCCTTTTGCCTGAAAATTGCCGCTATGGCCTCTTGAGCAGCTTCATTCTTATCAGGCACAAGCTCCCGTTTGTCGAGAGCATTAACCAGAAGCGGGGCCGGCCTTCTTTGGTCGCCCAAAGACTCGTGATTGATGCGTTCGATAATTATCGGTGAGACC
Source organism: Lysobacter sp. cf310 (assembly GCF_900114355.1). Lineage (GTDB taxonomy): Bacteria > Pseudomonadota > Gammaproteobacteria > Xanthomonadales > Xanthomonadaceae > Lysobacter. The sequence continues at coordinate 152,398 of NZ_FOSS01000005.1, read as the reverse complement.
TCATTGGCCATGCTGCCTGTGCTGGTCCAAAGGCATATGGAGTACGGGCCAGATGCGGGCGCAATAAGTGGCTGAAGCACTTCGGAAATAAGTACGCTAGCCAAGCTCTTGGCGTCAGCGCTGGCGCCAACCATTTCACGGATGTTTAGATCTGTGAAGAGGATCCGCAAATACGGATACCCTTCAGGCGGCGCAGGAGGCGCTAGCCTGCCACTCTCAATGTCATACCAATGCGATACACAAGGGACACCTGCCCTAGCTAGTCCGTTAGCGATTGATACCAAATGCATGGGGTTGTCATCTACTACAACAACTCGGACCGGTGAGCTTAATTCCATTTTTACTTTCCCGGGAATCGTATTGATACAGCGGCGCCGTCATAGGCGGCGGGGATGTCAACTTCATCTCGAAGTTCATCTGTGGAGCCGATGGTCAGCATGCCTCCGCACTGTTCAGCGACCAAGCCAGCGAAATAGAGTCCAAGTCCCATTCCTTCAGGTCTTTCCGAGAAGAATGCTGTGCGAGCTGCCGAAATGGCTCTGGGACTGAAACCTGTTCCGTTGTCTACGACGGCAATGAGGCTCGAGCCGTCCGCCTCGCGATAAACGGTGGCTACTCGAATAGCGATGGGTCGTTTGCTGTCTTCGCGTTCCCGACGCACTTGACTCCAATACAGCGAATTATCCAACAGGTTGCCCAGTGCCCCGATAAGCAAATTTGGCGCCGCGAGTATCTTGAAATCAGGCTCTTCGCTCGTTAAGACAGGCGCAGAGAACACTACCTTATGAAACTGAAAGCGCGTCCGACGTAGCCGTTCTGCGCTGCTGACAACTTCACTACATAGGATCGGGCGGACCGTGTTCCTTTTAAGGAGTGGAGCGAAGCCGTGAAGCATGTAGTTTAGCTGTTCAATATGTCGCTTCAAGGCGCTTTCATCCATGCCCCGATCCACAGCATTGGCGAGTGCCTCGATACCTCTTTCTACTTCGTGGAAAATCACCGCAAGATTAAGCCCCGCAGTTCCAGCGCTGACCATCACATCTCGCAGTTCCTGATAGTCATGCTCAATTGCTTCAATGTCTCGTAAAAATCCTTTGTCAATGCGTTTTGATTTTATTCCTTGCTTTAAGTTCCATATCGCATCCATGAATCGCGGTGGTGCAACGGTTGATTCACCTCGGCCCTTGATGGCTGCGTCAAGCGCAGTTCGATCCGCTTTAGCTTCTCGCTCGAAGTGATCAAAAACGCTGGTGATAAGTTGACGGAACTGAATGAACGATCCACCGCTGTCGAAGCCCTCGCGATTGGTTTTTTCTTTTAGTCCATCGCTGTCGTCAAGCGACAAGCTGACAGCCGCTACTATTGAGTTTGTGCCGAACTTCCCGCCGGGTGTATTGATCCGACGTACATTGAGATTCAACCAGTCGTCGCCAGGCTCGCCATAGTTGAATACTCGGATTCCGTCGCGGTAGACACGAACACCTGTTTGATCGTCTAGCCACCTCTTGAGCTGGGCCTGGTTGCCGGATGCTCCTAATACCTCGGTTCGTCGGTAATACCCCAAAATCAGGCCATGAATTGGTCCTATGCCTCGTAGCATATTAGGGTGAAATATAAGTGGGCCGCTTGAATGTGATACTTCGTCTTTCTCTGAAGAAATCAGCAGAAGGGTTCCGGAATCCTCATTCGCGGATGATGGCTTCACGCCCTTCCATAGCGGAGGTTTGAAGCGGTAGCTCCAGGAGAATCCGTCTTCGGTTAGGGAGAACTCGTACTCCCAAATTGAATGCTCGGTAAAGTCACTGGACCCAAACATTCCGGCTAAATCTTTTTCACGTCCGGGTACGCTGAGGCTTACCTCAAAGCTGTCTGGGGTTTCGAACGGGCTGGCAAGCGAAGTGATTAATCTTTGTATTTTTCGAAGATCTGCTCGTGTCCATTCCTGTCTGTAGAGCTTGCTGATCTCTATGATCGTGCCAGTAGCCCCTTGTGAAAATGTGTCAGGCTTTTCTAGTTCTCGAACGGAAACGCGGAGATTGTCAAGGAAGGCGCCTTGGTCGAGGAGTTCAGAGAAGTTGATATCGACCACGCATTCGCGGTGCCCGTCAGCTTTCGTCGTAAGCCGCAGCTGCTCGCCAAGTTTGAATGCTGCGATTCTTCCAATGCCTTTCTCGCCAAGCGGCGAGCGCTTGAAGAGATTGCTGCGTTTTCGGTTCTCTTTCCCACGTTTTGAATCGGTGGCGAGGACTAGCCATTTCTGCTCAATGTCATCAATGGACATTCCTGTGCCATTGTCAGCGACCGATATTGAAGAATTCTGGCTGTCTACAATCTGCATCTCCACGCGCACCGTTGTGGCATCTGCGTCGTAACTGTTCTTGACCAGCTCGAAAACTGCCAAGCCATCATCGCCAATTAGTTCATCACCGAGCAGACGCAAGACATGACTGCGAGCCTTGATCGGGAACTGTACTTGTTCTGAGTCGGCCATTATTGTTGGTCCTGTGACGGTTGCGGCGGTTTAAAACGAATACTGCCAGATAATGAGCATGTTCGCTCAAGCCCCGCTCTTGGCGACCGGACCTCAAGTCAGACGCCAGCTATGCGAAAACAGCTGAGCCCGGGTTCTTCAATCGAACTCGCTAATACTCGCGTCCTCATTAATCAGCAATCGTATGTGGAATATGATGCTTCGCCGAAGCAAGGGAAGGGCTATGCGACTTAGATGCTATGCGTGGCATTTTGCCGGCGTAGCACTCAGCTCCATCGGAATGCAGTTGAAACAGCCTTCAGTGCCCGCTAGGGCGTCTGATCTGTCGAACGACCTGAGATCTCGGCGGACTGAGAGTTGCCTACAATGAAGTCTCTGCATGTGTTCAGAAAGGCGTCCCGAGGCCATCGATTGGGTCCTCTCAAGCTGCACTCCCATATCGTTAGGACTCTCCAGCCAGTGTCCAGCAAAGCCTCATAAGATCTGGCATCGCGCTCCTGGTTTGCAGCGATCTTGGTTCGCCAGAACTCCGCACGAGTGGCGGGCATCCGGAACATCGGGCACGAATGCCCATGCCAGAAACAGCCGTTGACGAAGATCACCGTGCGATAGCGTGGAAATACCAAGTCGGGACGCCCAGGGAGCGCGCGGTCTTGCAGCCGATAGCGCAGTCCACGAGCGTGGAGGCCGCGGCGAACAATCAGTTCCGGCTTAGTGTTTCGGTCACGGATGCGGCTCATGTTGAGCCGGCGTTGCTTAGGAGTAAGTACGTCCGTAATTCACCCTCTTGGACTTCAATTTTTTACTCTAAACTTCACGCCTCTCTTGCTGAGCGTATGGCTGGCTAAGCGGCTCTGCGCTTAGCACTATTTATGACGCTGCAGCCATCGATAGAGGGATATCTTTGGCTTCGTTTGCTTTCTGGAGCGTATTTATCATCTGTGTAGCGATTGCTCTTGCCAGCAGGGGAGGGACTGCATTGCCAATTTGCTTGAATGCGGGGTTCATCGTTCCGCTGAACTCAAAGCCATCTGGGAAAGATTGCAGTCGAGCAGCTTCACGAACCGATATGGTTCGTGCCTGTTTGCTGTCGTAATGGATGTGGCTATAGCTGTCCTTCCCAAGATGAGCCATAAGCGTGCGAGCGGGCTGATTACGCCACATCTTCCGCCATTTGTTCGGGAACTTGCTGGCGTCATAAGGAGGGACAATGGAAGCCCACAAAGCCTTGTATTTCGCAGAGCCTTCCAAGAGCTTTTCACCCTTTATTCGCGCTGCCATCAGGCGCTCCTGGAACATTTCCACAGCGTGAGCATGCGCCTCCGGATACTGGTCTCCGGCGTTCATTCGCGCAAACAGCTCATAGTCCCGAGGCAAGTAACGAATAACATGATCTTTTGGGCCCTCTTTCGAGGCCTCATGGTTTGGCCATGCTCGCATCAACTCTGCGTAAGCCGAAGGCTGTTTTCGGTTGTATGCCATTGGCGTATCGAAGCGTCGGGCGCCCCGCGTAATCTTGCCGCTGGCTAGGAGATCTCGGGCGTGCATTGCTGGTAGATCACCCAGAGCCTCCTCGGCGGTTACAGCAGGGGGCAGGTTCACGGAAGCAACTGGAGGCTCAATGTATGAGTGCGCTTCGTTGAGGAGGCTACGAAGCGTCTTAAGCGCAACAGAGCGGGAGCCTTCATAACCAGGAGGAAGCACGAGCCAATGGCTGGGTGAGGGGAACGAGACAGGCTGGCCAACTTCCTGGCGATACGCGATTAAGAACATCCTCTCTCGCATCTGGGGTACGCCATAGAAAGCGGCATTGAGAAGCGTGTAGCCGCAGACGTAGCCTTTGGCCTCCAGAACCTCGCATGTCTCTTCTGCGATGTTCTGGCCGCCATGATTCAAGATGTCAGGTACATTTTCCATTAGAACGGCTAGTGGGCGAAATGCATCTACATACTCTAGATACTTCTTGTAGAGCTGTGCTCTCGGATCGTGAATGAATGCCTCTGGGTGAGCTTCGATCTCACGTAGTTTGGAGCGACCAACCCGTGCAAAAGCTTGGCAAGGAGGGCCGCCGACTATGACGTCGAAAGCATCAGCTACTTTGCCGGTACCCAATCGGGCGCATAGTTCAGTCGGGGATGTTTTTGTAATGTCGATGGGCTGACTGTGGGCTTCAACGCCGCCATGAAAATTCAAGCCATGTGATCTGGCAGCCTCTTGATCGAACTCCACGGCGCCGCGTATGTCAAAGCCAGCGGCCTGGAAGCCTAAGGAAAGCCCGCCACAACCTGCAAATAGATCCAGAACACGAGGCTTCGCACCGGTTTGCAGACGCGCAAGCTTGCGAGAAATAGTGTCTTCAATCATTGGCGTTGGATCCTTGTCCGATTGACCTCATCAGCGGCAGCTCAAGCTGGCCCTGGTGCTGATCTAAGAAGCGATGAATGGCCATGCGGATGATCCAAGCCGAGGAAACTTGATTGGCGTCGGCTAGAGCCTGGATCTGCAAGTGCGCACCTTCTGGCAACATGACTGAAGTTCTGATGGACTTGCGATCAGGAGCGACAGAGCTACGGTTCATGTGGAGCCATCCGAGATGGAGTGATGCTATTGTGCACCAAGATGCATATGTGTGCGTCACTCTGACGACACGTGCGAACAGGAACCAAGGACTGAGGGGAGAGAGCGTTTAAATGGCGCGCAAGCTTGCACTGAAGAAGCTCACAGCATCTGATCTGACGCTATTCAAATGGCATTTCCAAAATAATCCAGCGGGAAAACAGAAGGCATTCAACCTGGATTCTAGGGTCCTGGTAGACGAGCTTTATCCTCAGCTGCGTGAGCCGGCGGCGGTGCCGCAACCACGTTTTTCTATCGATTTGTATCTACTTGGCCCGGGAATGGCTCAGAGCTACAACCTTCAGAGAAAGATCCTTAAGCAGCAGAAAAACTGGCGGCTCAATGGGGAATTCATTGACAGTCCAGAGGATGATCCTCAGCGCTATAACATACTGCTGCCTGGTGACTTTGCCTTATTCGAGTTCTCTGGTGACGTTGTCCCGGGTACGGCCAAAATTGTTTTGGTAGCGCAAGCCCTTCCGGTAGATGCTGGTGTTCACCGAGAACTTGATCGGCGTTATCCCGAGGGATCGATGTGGCTGCTCGATGAAGAGGAGATCGAAGCGGTGCTTGCAGTTGAGCCATTGCCTATCGGTCATCCTCTCTTTGAATGGCTTAAGACCGACGATCTCGAAGATGCCGTACTTGGTGGAGTCATTGGTGTTGAGAAAATCAATCGGCGGCGTGAGGGGCGAGGAATAACTCCTGAGGAGTTTGTGTCGTCACGGCAAATTGCTGAGCAAACAGGTGTTTTGGGCGAAGTATTATTAAATGAGTACTTTGATCGTCAGTTGGAGCGGGGTAATTTTGAGTGGTACGAGTGGACTTCAAGCATCAATGCTGTATCCCCGTATGATTTTCGTATCGGCCCAGTAAATGGCGATGAGCGGCTCGTAGATGCTAAGAGTACGCGAGGAGGTTTTAGCAATCCAATTCATTTATCCTTAAGTGAATTGCGGAGGGCTGTTGAGGGGCGGACGCCGTACGACATTTATCGTCTCTACAACGTTGTGGATGATTGCGCAAAGATGCGCATAGCACACGATGTCGGTCCTGTGCTGCGTTCTTTGCTTGATGTATTCGAGACGCTTCCGGCTGAGGTGTCTGTTGACGCAGTATCTGTTCGCCCTGAGTTTCTAGATTTTGATGAAATGGAATTTATTGTTAGCCTGGGTGACGTGAATTGAAAATAGTTTATGGATAGCTGGCACTAGTTTCTTTTTACGTAATTACGATTATCGTAATTGACGATGGGTGATTTAGCCGTAATCCTTCTGTCGCGTCGTTTAGTCTGCTCTCGTATCGAAGAGCTGTCGATGCTGACTTGCGCAGAAGGAGCTGAGTATGAGCAGTGAATTGCACCGGGAAGTTACGATTTTTGGCATCAGCCGGTACGCGCTGACGGTTCAAGGTGCAAGTTTGTCCGACGCGCAGTGTCATACTCGAGCTAGAGGTCTTCCGCTTACCTACTTCTATGCTGAGACGCAAATCGTGGCCGAAGCCATCGTGACGTTCTCGCTGCTTAACCAGACCGACCAGCGCAAGGTGCTGGCGGACCTGAAGAAGCGGATGTTTACCGAGCCGAAGAAGCCCGCCAAGGGCTGAGTGGCCGTGGTTCGGTGAAATCGGCGCCGGTGCCCCGCGGGCGCCGGCAGGGGCGCGACAGGCCGAAAATGCCGCCGCGGATGTGGCTCAATGCGCGCATGAGCGATCCGGATAACCTCAAATCGGACATACACAAGCGGCTGTTTCGAGCGTCGGCACCGCCAGGGGATGCCTCCGCTCGCTACGGATATCGCTGGTGCCCGCGCTGTCGTGGCCGGGGCGAGGTCTGCAACGAGTACTCGGACGAGTCCGCTCGCTGGACCGCTTTCGAGGGCTGCAAAGAATGCGGTGGAGAGGGCTCGCGGGCCGCGAGCTAGGGCAGGTGCCCTGCCGCGCGCTCGGAGCGGCGGGCCTTGTGTTCCCGCTGAGCCCCGGCACAAGATGCGGCAGGACTACACACATCGGCTCGGGGCAGCCGGTTCTGCAGGCACGTCCCCGTTCCGTCGCCTGCAATGCATAAGGACATCGCATGAAACCTAGGCTCGTGCTCTGCGCGTTCGTACTCGGCGCGTTGCTCCCCATCGCTTCCAGCCACTCGCAACCCACGCCCATCCAGCACAGCTGGTCGGTGGCCGGGTGGAACTTCCAGACCATCAGCACGACGGCCGCCGACGTCACCAACCACGGCCATATCGCCACTGCCGTGGGCACCAACACCACCTCCTGGGGCTGGGCCAACCGTGGCGCCAGCTTGGCCGGGGCCAAGTACTACACCGTTCCGTACTCGCCGGCGCTGAGTTTCGCCAGCGGCGATTTCAGCTTCGGCGCCTACGTGCGCGTGGGCGACACCATCACCACCCGCACCATCCTGGACAACCGCGGCGTCAACGGCGGCTACGTGTTCGGCATTTCAAGCAGTCGGCGGGTGACGCTGCGGCTGAGCGGTTCGTCGCGCAAGGCGGCTTACGCGTCGTTGACGGAGATGGCGCTGACGCCCAACCGCTGGCACCACGTCGCGGTGACGGTGGCGCGCAGCACAGGCACGGTGCAGTTCTACATCGACGGCAACGAGGCCGGCGCCTGGCCGCTGCAGACCGAGATTCTCAGCAACACCGACGCGCCGCTGTTGATCGGCGCCGCGGTCGACGGCACCGCATATTTCAACGATCGCCTGGACGAGGTGCATCTGTACAACCGCGCGCTGTCCATCGACGAGATCGCCACGGTGATGGCGCCGGGCTACCCGCTGTACGAGCCCAGCTCGTGGAACGGCGGCTCGATGACCATGAACAACTGCTACAACTACGCCAACAACAAGCGCACCAACACCTTCGCTCAGCCCGGGACTGCATCGGGCGGGACAGCGATCGGCATGAGCTGCGCCGTGGTCGCCGCCGCCGCCATCCGCGACGGCCTGGAGCCCATCGTCGATCCGTACGACCCCAGCCACAAAACCACCGTGGCGCTGGTTGTCGCGCCCGGCGAGGACTACCACTGGTACCGCCGCGACCGCTTCGGCACCTGGAGCCACAAGCCTGGACAGACGGCCGCGACCAACCTGGACAACTCCGGCTCGCAGATCTACGACCCGCAGTACGCCGATCGCGGCCCTTACACCGACTTCTGCGGTTATTTCCGCTTGTGGTCGGACAGCGTGCAGGCCGGCGGCCACGAGGAAATCCGATGAACCGCGTCCACTCCCTAGTATCGAGGCGTCCAATGAAAGCCTGGGCCATCTGTGTAGTGCTGCTGTCGCTGTTCGGCGGCCCCGCAGCCTGGGCGCAGAACGCCCCCGCCGCCCCGTCCGCGCTGCGCGTGACTTACCTGGTCTATTCGGGGCGGCCCAATCCCACGCTGACGATCACCGACGCCAAGACCATTCGCTCGCTGCAGGCGCAGCTGTCCGGCGCCTTGGCCACTGGCGCGGGCGTGGGTTCGACGGAGCTGCAGCCCGTGCTGGGCTACAACGGCATCCGTGTCGAAGTGGTAAGTGCGGAAGCCGAGCCCGAGTACACCGTGAAGGGCCGCTTCCTGCGCTCCGAGCATCGGCTGGGCGCCGCCAAAGCAGGCACTCCCACCGTCATGGCCCGTTCCTCGACCTCCGCGTCGCAGATCGAAGCCCAGCTGTTGAAGCTGGCCGAGCAACAGGGCGTGTTGAGCGCGCCGGCGCTGGCGGCTGCGCGCAAGGGGGCGGGGAAGTAAGCGGCGCGCCGGGCAAGGGCCTGGGAAGCGTGGGTCGTGTCTTGCCCAGCGGCGCTACCGCGACCCAGGCGCCGCGCATCCGCGTGATCGTGGCGACGTGACCGATCTCGATCGTAACTCGCGCCTGTCGATAGATGCGGCCGCTCGCACGGCCGCTGAGTCGCTGCAACGTCTGCAGCCCGTAGAACGAACGCGGGCGCAGCCGTCAGCGCAAACCCAAGTGGCTCAGCAAGACGCGGCGGTCCCGGTGGGGAACCGCAGCGTCGTGGTCCGTCGGTGTGAAAGCGGCGCGTGGGTCATAGGCGATCGGTGATCGATAGCCCCATAGCCACCAAGTCGTAATGCCTACCGAGGATCTATCACGCGGTTAGAGGCGGGTTCGCCTGGTCACCCTTCGCACGGCACCTGCACGCAGTACATGCGCCCGTTCTCGGAGACGCAGAGCCAGCAGGTGGGTTCGGCGCTGAGCTGAGAGGCGCTCAGGGTGAGGGCCGCGAAAACACACAGGATCGCAATACGCTTGATACGCATAACACTCCTCCTTAAGTGATTGACGCGGCTCGCTTTTATGCCCGGTTATCGGCGGTGTCAAGGTTCATCGCAGCAAACCCGGGTTGGCGCCCGCTATCGCGGCAAAACCGGCGGAGTCTCATCGATGGGGTGGCGTTTTTTGCGTCGCATGCGGGAAGGAAAAGTGCTCAATTTTGATGCCTTCCTGATGTCTAGTGTTTGACGCTGAGGGTTGGGGCTGAACGGGCGTGATGTTCAGATCGACGCGCCCAGACTCGCAAACAACCACGCCCGCCTTTACCCTAACCCTGCCTATCGCAAAGGACGCGGCATGGAACCGAAACTGAGCTACGCGGCAGCAGCCGTGGTCGCAGGGATGTTGTGCATGGCCTGCACTGCCTCGCCCGCCAAGGGCAAGCCGCCCGCCGTCGCCTACCCGGCGGTACTGCAAGGCGTGTGGATCGGCGACAGCCCGGACGCCTGCAAGCAGCCCAACGCCACCGACAACGATTCGCGCATGCAGATCGCCGCGCGCAAGCTCACCGCTTACGAGGATTGGCGCGAGCCGGTCAGTGTGGTGCAGATCTCCAAGACGCCGCAGGCCTGGAAGATCGTTTCGCAGTTGCATATCAATGAAGACACGATCCGGCTGGAGGAAGTCCTGCTGCTCAGCGGCGAGGACCACGGCGAGCTGACCGTGGTCAACTATCGCCAATCCAACACCTATTACCGCTGCCGCTGAGCGCGGCACGGCCCATCGCGTTCGTCGCGACCACGAAAGGAATCGCCGCCATGGCCAACGAGAACGAGCAAGACCCGCAAGCCGCCGCCCCGGCCGACCCCAGGCCTTATCGCGTGATCCAGAAGGGTCGTACCGCCAATATTCCGGTCACCGACTACGAAAGCCTGGTCACCCACCACCCGGGCGGCAACGCGGATGCGCGCGTGGTCAATGGCGTGGTCACCGGCGGACAGGCCGGGCGCCGGCACGGCGTGATCGACGGCGAGATCCAGGAAATCGAAGTGCGCACCGCGCGCCGCGACTACGGCCTGACCGAGAACCAGGTGCTGGAGAAGCGCGACTTCATCCTGGAAGATCCGCGCCTGGCCACGGGGCCGGGCTCGCGCGGCGTCGATGTGCCTTCGCCGCTGGCCGGCTACGTGGGCCGGGTCAGTCCGACCGAAGGCCTGGTCGACATCTACGACCGCGAAGGCGGCGAGGTGATCGCGCGCGTGCGCCACATGAGCAATATCGCGGTGACCGAGGGCGACACCATCCAGTACGGCCAGGCGCTGGGCACGCAGAGCAATGTCGACACGGTGCCGATCCACGTGCATATGGAAGTGGACACGCGCTATCACCAGCAATTCGACAATTACGTCGACGACCTCGGCAGCGGTCGCTTGGCGCTGGATCCGCCGCGGCGCGGGCAGGGCATCGAGGCGCGTCCGGTGGTGGACGACGGCATCATCCGCATCGGCGAAACCGACGACCGCGTGCGCGCCGCGGCGCGCAACCTCAACGCGGCCGGCATACGCGGCGCCGATGGGCAGCCGTTGGCCGAGGACGGCGTGTACCGGCTGTCCATGCAGGCGGCGGTGATCAACTACCAGAACGCGCAGGGCCTGCCGGCCACCGGCAATCTCGATCCGGCCACGCTGCAGCGGCTGGTGCCGCCCACTCAGAATCAGGATGCGCCTGCGCCGAACGCGCCCGCGCCCGGCACGCAACCCGCCGCGCCGCAGGGCGCGCAGCCCGCGCCGCCGCCCGGCAACCGTGGCCCCACGCCTGGCCCGCTGGGCAGCAACGACCCGCTGCTGCCGCAGGCCGAGGCCGCCACCCGCCGCCTCGACGCCAGCCTGGGTCGCGAATACGACGGCAACAGCGCGTGCATGGCCGCCAGCGCGGCCTGCCTGGCGCGCAAGCAGGGCTTGACCGAGATCAATCACATCGTGCTCAGCTCCGCCAACGCAAACGGCGTGGCCGCCGGTCAGAACATGATCGTGGTGCAGGGCGATTTGCAGAACCCCGGCCGTCAATTGGCCAGCATGCGCACCGACGATGCGGTGCGCACGCCGGTCGCCGATTCGCTCGCGCAGCTCAATCGCCTCAACGAAGCCAACCCGTCCGCGCCGTCGCAGGAGGCGCAGGCGCAGTCGCGTGGGCGTAGCGCCTAAGCGCTAGTGCGCGATGCGGCCCGCGGCGGTCGCATCCCGCATCAAGTGCGAAGGGCTGGTTCCCAGCACGCGCCGCAGGCAGCGCGCCATGTGGCTGGCGTGCGAGAACCCAGCCGCCAGGGCGATGTCGCCGATGCGCTGCTCGCCTTGCAGCAGCAGGATGCGCGCGCGTTCGACGCGGCGCTCGAGCACGTAGCGGTGTACCGGCACGCCCGTGGCCTGTTTGAACAGCGCCTTGAAATGCGAGGCGCTGTAGCCCGCCACCGCGGCCAGTTCCAGCAGCGACAAGGGTTCGTCCAGGTGCGCTTCCACGTAGTCCTGGACCCGACGCAGTCGCCAGCCCGGTAGGGCGCGGCCTTGGGTGTCGGCGACCAGCGCGCGGCGCGATTGCAAGGTCAGCAACCGCGTCGCCAGCGCCGAGGCCAGGCTGTCGGCGAACAAGCGCCCGCCCGGATACGCGTCGTGATCTTCGGCCTGCATCATCCAACCGATGCGCTCGACTTGCGGATCGCGCACGTGGATGGCCGGCGCCAGCAGCGCGCCGCCGCTGCCCAGACCCAGCGCTTGCGAGGTTTCGCCCAGCAGCGAGGGCGTGAGGCGCAGCAGCAGCGAGCGCGCCGGCTGCGACACCACCCAGCGCGTGCTCGCGCCGGCCGGCACCACGCAGTACTGCCCATGCAGGCGCACGCCTTGGCGTTGGTGGCCGTCCATGCGGTAGGACACCGGCACCGGCTCGCCCAGGTGCAGGCACAGCACGTGGCGCGCGTCCACCGGCGAGTCGAATACGCCCTGCGGCACCGGCGAAGTCAGCACGTCCAGCAGCGGCGCACGATCAGCAGCGGTGCCCAACGGCGACCGCGACGGCGGCGGGGGATAGCAGGCGGGGCGGTCGCTCATGGCCCGATCCTCGGTCCGCGAGGCGGCGGCCGACAGTGCCGAAAATCATCCCTGCGTGTCCGTCGTCGTCCGTTTGTGCGCGCCCGCACGCCGCGCGATCGCCAGCATGGGCCGGTCTCCCCGCACAGGACCGCCTTCATGCATCGCCGCCAATTCATTACCTTCGCCGCCGCCAGCCTGGCCGCCGGTGTCGCCGGCAGCTACCTGCCGCTGGCCTCGGCCCGCCGCCGCGCTGCCCACGCCGGCGCCGAGGCGCCCCTGGACGCCGCCGCCTATCGCGCCACCCGTCGCTACGCCGCCTTGCCGTTCGGCAGGATCGCCTACCTCGAGCGCGGGCACGGCCGTGCCGCCTTGTTCCTGCACGGCGCTCCGCTCAACGGGTTCCAATGGCGAGGCGCGATCGATCGCCTGTCCCCGTATCGGCGCTGCATCGCACCCGACTTCATGGGGCTGGGTTACTCGGAGGTGCCGGCCGGTCAATCGCTGGCTGCCGGCGACCAGGCCGCCATGCTGGCCGCGCTGTTGGACTCGTTGCGCGTGGATCAGGTCGACATCGTCGCCAGCGACAGCGGCGGCGCCGTGGCCCAGCTGTTTTTGCTGCGTCATCCCAAGCGCGTGCGCAGCCTGCTGCTGACCAATTGCGACGTGGAACCCGACAGCCCGCCCCCGAAGATCCAGCCCGTGCTCGACATGGCCCGCAACGGCACCCTGGCCGACGCGACCGCCGAATGGCTGACCGACAAGCCCAAGGCGCGGGCCACGTTCGGTGCGGCCGTGTTCGCCGACCCCAGCGGCTTCGCCGACGAGACCATCGACTACTACGTCACCCCGCTGGTTAGCACGCCGCTGCGGCGTACGCAGTACCACGCCTTCCATCTGGCCCTGACGCCGAATCCGTTGGCGGGCATCGAAGCGCAGCTCAAGCGCAGCCGGGTTCCTGTGCGCATCGTATGGGGCGCTGCGGACGACATCTTCGATCAGGGCGATGCGGAGTATTTGGACCGCACGTTCCCGAACTCCCAAGGCGTCCGGCGCGTTCCGCGCGCGAAGCTGTTCTTTCAGGAGGAGTTTCCGGAGGTGATTGCGGAGGAGGCGCGGAGGTTGTGGGGTGTGTGATGGCTTTCGTAGCATCGCTCCTGGCGCAAATCTCGATCGCCAGACGATAGCTCTCTGTGGGAGCGGCGTAAGCCGCGATAGCGAAACTACGGAGCGTTGCGCAACTGGCTCACGATCGCGGTTCGCGCCGCGCCTGCATGCGGCGTGCAGGAACGCTGCATCACCTTAGAGGGCGGCGATGCGAGTCGCGACCGTGTCGCTCCCGAAGTTGCGCTATCGCGGCTTACGCCGCTCCCACAGGAAGCGTCGCCAACGGGATGGCGCGGCTAGCGCGACGGCGAGCAGCGCTCCAGCAGCGGGGCGATCGCGTTCATGGCCTGTATGGAGCCCAGGCTCTGGAAGGACGTGGCGTCGAACAGTTTGGCCTGCACCCTCGACTTGATAAGCGGCAGGACTTCTTCCAGCTCGGCATCGCTGGCCGGATTCTGTTCGTCGCCCCAGCGACGGTACAGCGCGAACAGGCGCAGGCCTTCAGGGCTGGCGTAGAAGCGCTCCATCTCGGTCTGCTCATCCGCGCTCAAGGACTGCGCGATAATCTCCTGCATGGCGTCGACCACGGTGCTGGCAGGAATGCGCTCGATGCACGCGACTTCGTCGGGCTCGGCGTCATGCGTGCTGCGCACCATATTCTTGAGGTCGTCCACATAGGCCGAGGCCATGGCCTTGGCGGTAGCGGAGGCCGGTGGTGCGTTCGCCGCCCATGCGGGGGCGCTTAGTGCGAGCGAAAGCAATAGCAGGGACGCGCGTGGCATGGCATTCCATTTCGAGCGGTTGGAGGAGGCTGCCATTACGGCCGCGTCATCAGTTTGAAGGTGTCGGGCGGCGCTTGCGCGCCCGCTGGGCGGTGCGGTTGATGCGTTTCACCCAGGCGTCGCCCACTCGCACCGAGATGGCGAACTTGTCCTCATGCTCCACGCATAGGAAGGCGAGCCCCGCCATGATCGCGGCAAAGAACCCATAGATCCAACCCATGGCGGAACCGGGGCCAAGCTGCGCCGAGGTGTACGCGCCGCCCGCGGCGGCGAACATGGCCGCAAAATAACCCACTATCAGCACGATACTGGCGAACCGGCGCCTAGGCAGGGTGGCATGCCATCCCTGTCGCCAGGCGACTTTCTGGGTTGCGCTGTCGTAGATGAGCAGAGCCCATAGTGACGACAGATCCACCAGCGATTGGGCGCTGTCGGGACGGCTGAGCGCCAAACGGATCACCGGTGTGGGCAGGTAGGTGCCGAACACATGTCGCACTGCCATCTGCAGCCACAGCGCATCGCGTTCCCGGCCGTCGGACCAAAGCTCGAGAAACTCCTTTCGATGCTGACCGCGACGCCCATGCAGCCCGAACACTCCGCGCACCGCGTATAAGCCCAGAGCGACCACCACGCCGAAGATCAGGAAAGATCCACCTCCCGCCTTGATGACTTCCTCGAGCATGCGACCTCCTGTCGTGCCATGCGACATCTTTCACCGTCGCGCAGTCCCAGGCAAGAGCGGGATCGCCGACAAAAAAAGAGGGCGACTGCTGGGCGCCGTGGCGATGCCGGCGCGGCTCAGGTTGTTTCAGTGGTCCCCCCCATCGGCTCAGGGGCGACCACCCAGCTTCCTGTAGGAGCGGCGCAAGCCGCGACCGCGAAAGCGATGCGGCTGCGCCATCGCGACTCACGTCGCTCCCACAGACATCAAAAGCGGCGTCGCTCCAACAGAAGGAGCGACGCAACGGCGCTCAAAACACCTTATCCGGGTCCTTGATATAGGTCCCCGAAAACTCCAGACGGATATTCGCGATCGCCGCCTTCAGCTTGCCCAGGTCCAGCGTCTCGGTGTCGCCCGCTTCCACCTTCGGCGAGGACAGGATCCAATCGGTGTACAGCGTCGGCTCGGAGTACGAGGTGCGGAAGTCCTCGGCGATCGCGGCGCGTACGCGGATGCAGTCGAGGGCGGGGTCGGTGGGGACGTTGGCCAGGTCGTAGCGGAAGGTCAGATTCACCGGCGCGCCGTGGAAGTGGAAGTCCTGGGTCTGGCCGGCGACCAGTTTGCGGTCGTCGTAGGCGCCGCTGGTGCGTACGGTGAATTCGAGCTCGCCCTTCTTCGGGCGTTGGCCTTCGACCCATTCCACCCAGACGAAGATTTCGTTGACGCGCACGCGGCTGACGCGGCCCCAGGTGGACATCGGGCCGCGGCTGGGGGTGAAGCGTAGTTCCACGCGCTGGCCACCGAGCAAAGCCTCGCGCGTGCTGGCCGGCAGAGCGTACTTGCTCCGGGTGTAAGGCTGCGGCACTGGGCGAAAGCTGTCCAAGGCGCGCGCCTGCATCTTCTTCAGATCGGCGATGGCGACCAGATCGCCGGCCAGGTCGGCGATGCCGCGGTGATTGTCGCGCGGCGGCAGGGGATCGCTCAGCGCCCAGTAGCGGTAGGCCGCGTCGAACTGACCCAAGGCGACCAGCATCGAGCGCTGCACGGCGCGGTAGTTGCCCCATAGCACGATCATGGCCTGGCCGGACAGCATCTCTTCCTTCTTCAGGCCCTCTATCTCGCGGGCGACGGCGTCGTACTGGCGACGCGCGATCTCCGACTGCAGCTTGGCGCGCGCGATTTCCTGCGCCAGCGGCGGCAGCGCGGCCTGCGCGGTGGTCAGGGCGCGGCCGTAGATCACCAGGATCTTGAGTTCCTTCAGGTACTCCTCGGCGCCGCCGATGCCTTCCTTGATCGCCGGGGCCAGTTGGGTCTCGACTTCCACCCACAGCTGGTCCCAATAGGCGCCAGCGGACGGTGCGCCCTTGGCGTCGTCGGACAGGGATTCGCGGGTCAGCGCCGACAGGTCGTCGGCGAATTTCTTGGCGTTGTCGATCTTGTCGACCGCGGCGACGATGGCCAAGCACATCGTGACGACCTTCTCGATCGCCTTCCCGACCTTGACCAGGGTCTTCATGATCTCGGCCAGCTTGGCGGCCGTGCTGGCCACGTCGGCGGCCGCCTTGGCGGCGCCGGCCGCGCCGGCGGCGTTGCCGCCGAACATCGAGGCCACGCCGGACACGAACGAGAACACCGCGCCGACGATCGCGAACGCGGCTTCGCGTTCCTTGGCGGCCTTCCAGTCGTCCATGCCGCGCTTGAACTCGGCTTCGGCGCGACGCACGTTGCCGCTTTGCGGTTCGATCGAGTCCTGCGCGCGTTTGACGTTGGCGGTGGCCAGGCGCAGGTTCTCGGCCAGCTGCTGGCTCACCAGCTTCTGGAAGGAACCGGCATCGTCCTTTTCCCCCAACACCAACTTGGCGGCTTTCTTGCGCGCGTCCAGGTCGTAGCTGCGGTCGCTGAGGCGGGCGAAGGTGCCGGCGTAGGCCTGCAAGGCGGGCACGTGATCCTTGGCGATCTCGCCGTAGAACGATGCGCTCAGATACGGCACCTGTTCGGGATCGAAACGCACCGGGCGCAGCAGCTCCTGGGTGGAGCGACAGCCCAGCGACACGGTGTCCCAGCCGCTCTGGTTCGGCACCAGCGCCATCAGCCCTTCCATCCGCGACAGCAGCTCCAGCGCGAGCTCGCCCTTGCCTTCCATGCCCAGCGCCTGCGCGGCGAACAGCATGCGGTCCAGCATCGCGCTGCAGGCCGGCAGCGGCAGCGCGGTCAGGTTGATCGCTTCTTCGGTGAACGGCAGCGGTTTGGTTTCGTCCAGGGGATAGGTACTGACCACGACCTGCCGGGGCGTGAGTGGACTGGGCAGGTCGCGCTTGCCGCGGACCTCGTGCTGGCCCCAGCTGGAGTCGTTCCACTTCATCCAGCGCTCCACGCTGATCTTCTGAGTCGCCGGGCTCAGGCTGCCCACGTAGAAGCCCAGACGGAAGGTGATCTCCCAGCCGCGTTTTTCCAGCAGCAGCTGCGCGCCGGCCTCCAGGCGCCGTGCCATCACCACGATGTGCTCGAACTCGCGACACAGGATCGGCGCGTCGGCCGCGTGCTGCGCGGTAATGGTGTCGGCGAAGATCAGCAGGCGGTCTTCGTTCTCGCGTTCGGTCTTGATGCCGGCGACACGATGCAGCGCATCGTCCAGGCCCAGCCGCATGCCCACCACCAGCCACCAATTGCCGGCGCGGCTGACCCGCACCAACGGACCGGCGTGGTAGGGGTTGTCGATGATCGCGTCCCAATTGGGCTCGTCCGCACCCACGGCGGGGTCGGTCAATAGCGTAGACATGCAGCCTCCAGTGATATCCGCAAGAAACATCCGTGTTGCGGCGGGGGAGGCCAGGCCACGAGGTTCCGGGACGTGGACCGCAAGTGGGGCGAGTATAAGCGTCGGCGCGGCCGGCGCCAGGGCGGCACCATCCGCACCGGGGACGATTCGAAGGTGTGTTGAGCATTCGCTTGCCGCGATGGCGCGCAAGGCGCGCTTGCAGTAGCGTGGCGCTATGCCATTCCACAGGGGGAATCCGCATGGATGCTTACGGCAATCTGACCAGCGTCGACGAGTTCTTCGGCGCGACCATCCGTCTCATTTCGTATCTGGATCCGGACGTGGCGCTGGGCGTGTTCCCGCCCGATGCCGATTCGTTGGGAGCGCATTGCGTGCGCGTGTATCGGCTCTCTTCCGGCGACCCGAACCGGACCCGGCTCACCGCATATTCGGCCTCGCCCATCGCCTTCAGCCTGTCGCCCAGCGACGACCTCAGTCAGTATCTGACCTGGCAGACCGGGGCCAACGGCCTGATGCTGTTTCAGCCGATGCCCGACCCGGGCAACGGCGATCTGGTGTTCGCACCGCCCTTCAAGGTCGACTTCGTGCAGGACTGCTGGTTCGCCCTCAACAATTTCGATCGCGACTCGGTGGTCGACATCAGCGAATCCGGAACCGCCGAGGGCAACGCGATCATCTCGTTCCCGTGGAACGGCGGGGCGAATCAGATTTGGCGGGCGCAGACGGCGTAGGGCGGCGATTTCAACGGATAGGTGGAAGGTATGCGGAGCTTGTTCTTGCTGCTGATCTTGGCTTCGCCCATGCAGGCGCAGGCGCCGGCGCGCCAGACGGCGGCTCCGTGCGAGTCGCTCGATGCTTGTATCGCGCAGATGAAGGAACGCGCCGGACGTGCGGATAAGCGCCCCACGACTCTCTCGCTCGACGAGCAAGCGCTGCTGAAGCGCTTGCTGATCTTCGACGGTGCGGTGCCCGCTTTGGTCGAGATGCTTGCGGATCCCGATGAGCGGTTGGCCGATCTGGCCGCCAAGGGCTTACGTGACGCGGAGAGCATCGATCCCATATACCTGACTGAAGTGAAGGCCGGACTAGATCGAGGTCTTGATTGGTTGCCGCCGGCACTCGGCCGCATCGCGGACGATGAGGCCGCGGCCGAAGCCGTCGCGCGGTTTCTCGTTTCCGAGGGCGCGCCGGAAAATCAGGAGGCGTACGCCGTAGAGCTCTCGGGCCGGCGCGCCATCCCCTACATCGTGGACGCCGCCCGTTGCAGTAAAGCGTGCGGCGAACGCGACCATTACTACCTGGCTCACGTGCTCGCCGAAATGAAGCCGCATAGGGCTCTGGCGGCGCCAGGCCTGATGTCGATCGCCGAGGACGACACGAGTTCCGAGCAGGTCGCCAGCGGCGCCTTGCGCATGATCGCGGCCCTGCAAGCCGACGGATTCCCTCTGGAATCGCGGTTGCTGGCGCTGCGCGCACGAAAGCCGTTGCTCGTCGCCGAAGTGGACGAGGCGCTGGTGGGCATCGGTTCGACGCAGGCTGGGGCAACATTCGCGCGGCGATTGCGCGATGCGCCGGACATCAGCCTGTTGCGCGACCTGGCCAAGACGGGAGTCGCGGGGAATTCCGCGGGGCCGGCGCTACTGGAGTTGTTGAATCACCCCGATTGGGCCATTCGGATCGGCGCGGCGCGCGCGATCGGATATGTGGAGTATGCGGCCGGAGCGGATGCATTGATCCCGCTGCTCGAAGAACCCGGCGACGTTCGTCTGAACTGGGTTGCAGCGCAATCATTGGGCAGCCTACGGGCGCCTAACGCGACAATCGCGCTGCAGCGCGTCGCACAGACGCATTGGTTTCCACCCGTGCGTGACGCGGCTCGACAAGCGCTTTCGGGTGAGGGCCCCTCCGACGGGCGATCGACCGAAGGAGAGCGCAGCGACTTCACGTTCTCGGTTGCGTTCTACGAGTACGAGACCACCGCGAACGAGCTTGCCGCTTGCAAAAAGACGGCGATATCGGTGTTGAGGGAGCCGCGGGAAAGCAAGCTGCGCATCGACAATGACGCCAAGCAGCTGGCGAAGATGGGCTACGCCGCTACGGTGCTCAGTTATGGCGAGGCGGAGCCGATTCCTCAAGGTGCCGGAGCGCCCAAGGTCATCGAGTTGACCCCGAACAATATCGTCGAACACCGCAGTATCGTTTCGCAGGTGCCCAGCGTGGCGCTGCGCGTCGATGGAGGCTGGCTGGCGGGCTCCGATCGGGGCGAATGGGGTGGTGAGCTCGTGTTCCTGGGCGACGATGGGGTCAATCAGACGATCCTAGATGAGAACATCAAGGACATTTATAGGCTGGGGCCGCGCATCGTGGTGGTGACCGGGCTGGCGCACCTGATGATAAGCAATGGAATGCTCTACGAGCTGACCCGCGACGACGCCGGTAGATGGAAGGCGCGCCGATGGCGCAGCTTGCCTGGCGCGCCGCACACTTCCGGTCTTGCGTCGAGCGGCGAACTGCTGGTTTCAACGAGCGACCGAGTGCCCATCCTGGTGTCCAGCGATGGTGCCATGCGCATGGCGCCCTGCGCGACGTACGAGAAAGCTCGATAGACCTAGCGCGCCAGAAACGCCAGCACCGCCGCCACGAACTCGTCGTGAAACTCCACATTTGACAGATGCACGGCCGGCAGTGTCAGCAGCTTCGCATCCGGCACCGTCGCGGCGATCAGTTCGCCGTGGCTGGCCGCGGTGACAGGGTCGTACTGGCCCGCGATCACCAGGGTGGGGTTGGGGATCACCGCGATCGGGCGGCGCAGGTCGGCGTCGCGCACGGCGGCGTAGGCGCCGGCCAGGCCTTGGCGATCGGTGTTCAACAGCATGGTGCGGAACCGGTCGACGACGGGATCGTTCGCGTCGAGCAGGTGGCGCGGGAACCAGTTGGCCAGGAAGATCTCAGCGGTGTCGCGCATGTCCGGTGCCTCCAGCACGGCGGCGATGCGCTGGTCCCATTGCGGGGCCGGTCCCAGGTAGGACGAAGTGTTGGCCAGAATCAGCCGGTCGATGCGCTCCGGTGCGTGCACGCCCAGCCATTGGCCGACGTAGCCACCCAGCGACAAGCCGAGGAAATGCGCGCGTTCGATTGCCAGCGCATCCATCAGCTCCAGCACGTCGCGGCCCAGGCGGTCCAGCGAGTAGGCGCCGACCGGAACACCGGAACCGCCGTGGCCGCGCAGGTCGTAGCGCAGCATGCGGAAGCGCTGGGATAACGCAGGCACTTCGGCGTCCCACATGTGCAGGGTTGTGCCGATGGAGTTCGACAGCACCAGCACGGGCAGGGTGGGGTCGCCATCGAAGCGATAAGCGATGCGGGCGCCGTCGCCGGCGTCGAGGTATTCGGTGTGGCTCATGGTCTTGCTCTCCGGGTGGCGGTGGGGGCGCGGCTGCGAACCTGACGGTTTGCGTTGGGGCGGCGCTGGCCATGGAGAGCAGGCTAGTTGCGTGGGCTTCATCTTGATATTACAAAGTATGCAGAGTCTTTGTAAGAAAATCGGACATGGCCGAATTCACCCTGCACGACCTGCAATGCTTCGACGCGGTGGTCCGCGCGGGCGGTTTCCAGGCCGCGGCTGCAGCGCTGCATCGCTCGCATCCGGCCGTGTTCGCGGCGGTCGCCAAGCTGGAGCGCCAGTTGAGCCTGAGCCTGCTGGACCGCAGCGGTTATCGCGTGCGCCCGACCGAGGCCGGGCTGTCCTTCCATCGGCGCGCACAGACGCTGCTGCGCGAGCTCGACGGTCTGCGCACGCACGCGGCGCAGTTGGCCATGGGCGAGGAGAGCGAGCTGCACATGGTGATCGGCGACCTGTGCCCGCGGCCGCAGGCCCTGGGGCTGCTGGGACGTTTCTTCGCGCAGTGCCCGGCCACGCGCCTGCACCTGCATTTCGAGGCGGTCACCGGCCCTTGGGAACGCTTGTTCGATGGCGCGGCCGATCTGATCCTGCACCGCGTCGACAAGAGCGACCCGCGCCTGGAATGGTTGGATCTGGGCAAGGTGCCGATGGTGCCGGTGGTCGGCGCCGGGCTGCTGCCCGCGCCGCCCACGCCTGCGCTCACGCCCGAGCGCATGCGCGAGTACACCCAGTGCGTGATGCGCGATACCGCGCATCATTCGCCCTCGCGCGATTACTTCGTGATCGAGGGTGCGCCGCAGTGCACGGTCGGCGATCAGTTGATGAAGAAGGAGATCATCTTGCAGAACCTGGGCTGGGGGCATATGCCGCGCTTCCTGATCGAAGAGGAACTGCGCGACGGCCGCCTGCTGTCGATCGCCGGCCGGCATTTCCCGGGCCGGGTCGAGGAGTTGGTGGCGGCGCGACGGCGCGATCGTCCGCAGGGACCGGTTGCGCAGCGGCTGTGGGCGTACTTGCAGGCGCAGGCGCCGGCCTTGCGCGATGCGCTAGACGCGGCTGCATCCAAGGCCTCTGCCAAGCGGACTGTGGGGCGGCGTAGGGCCTGATCGCTGGGAGGCGGCCTGTACACAGATTTTGCGCCAATAGACGATGGCCCCAAACATCCGCGCTAGCGTCGCGCAGAGATCGTTCCACGTCTGGCGCTCGTGAATTTCAGTGGTGATCGCCAAATTCACGCGCAATGCGTTGACGCTCGTTCGAAAGCCCGGAAGACTGCGCACACACTAGCGACTATCCGGAGCGTGTGCGATGGATTGGCAGACGGCGGTACTCGGTGTTCTGGTGCTGATCAATCTGATCGCCACCGCGGCTGCGATGCGCAGCGGGACGCTGTCGGGCGGGCAGCGGCTGGTCCAGGTTGCGTTGATTTGGCTGCTGCCCCTGATCGGTGCGGTGATCAGCCTGGCCTTCGTATCGACCGAAGCGCGCGCAGTGCGCGATTCGATGTCGTCGCACCAGGCGGACCTGCATGCCGCGGATGGCGGGGCGACGATGGCGGGCACCTACTCGGACAATTGCTTCGGCGGCGGCGATGCCTGCGGCGGTGGCGACGGAGGCGGCGGCGACTGAGGTTCGGTCGGGCGGCGCGTCGGGCTTCCCGCGGGCGGTCGTTCCCGTAAGCTTCGCGCATGCCTACCTACATCGCCCTGCTCCGCGCCGTGAACGTCGGCGGCACCGGAAAACTGCCCATGGCCGAGTTGCGCGAGATGTGCGCCGCGGCCGGATTTCAAGACGTGCGCACCTATATCGCCAGCGGCAATGTGGTGTTCCGCACTGCCAAGGGAGCGGCCCAGGCCAAGCAGGCCTTGGAGGCGCGGCTGGCCGAGTATGCGGGCAAGCCGGTCGGGGTGGTGGTGCGTACCGGCGCGGACCTGGCGCGGGTGCTGGCCGGCAATCCGTACGCGCATGCGGCACCCAACCGGGTGGTGGCGATCTTCCTCGATGATCCGCCACCGGCCGACGCGCTGGACGCGGTGCGGCACCGTCGCGACGAGCAAATCGCCTTGGGCGAGCGCGAGATCTATGTGCACTACGGCGACGGCATGGCCGATTCCAAGCTGGTGATCCCGGCCGCGCGCGCAGGCACGGCGCGCAATATGAATACCGTCGCCAAGTTGATCGACATGGCGGGCGCGGACTGACGCTCGAACGCGGCGCGCCGATTGCGGATTCGTGCACTTGACCTCAAGCAGGGTTGAGGTCGTAGGGTGATCGCCTGACGAGAATCAGGCCCTGCCCATGTCGCAAGCATTGCAACATCTAGGTCTTTACCTGCAACGCCTCGGCTACGACGCTCCGCCAGCCCCCACGCTGGAGACGCTGCGCGAATTGCAGCGTCGTCACACCGCCACGTTCGCGTTCGAGACGCTGGCGACGTTCCTGGGCGAGCCGGTGCCGATCGATCTGGCGTCCCTGCAGCGCAAGGTCCTGCATGAGGGCCGCGGCGGCTACTGCTACGAACTCAATCGCCTGTTCCTGGCCCTGTTGCAAGACCTGGGTTTCACGGCACGCGGCCTGACCGCACGGGTGGTGATGGGCGGGCCGGAGGACGCTCCGACAGCGCGCACGCATATGTTCGTGCTGGCGACGCTGGACGGCCTGGAGTACCTGGCCGACGTGGGCTTCGGCGGCATGGTGCCGACGGCGCCGTTGCGCCTGGATACGCAGGCGCCGCAGTCGACCCCGCACGAGGACTATCGCCTGGTGCGGATCGACGGCGGCTACGCGCTGCGCGCGAAGGTGGGCGAGGAGTGGCGTCCGATGTACGTCTTCGATCTGACGCCCGCGCAGGAGGCCGACTATGTGGTGGGCAATTGGTACGTATCCACGCATCCGGAGTCGCCGTTCAGAGGGCGCATGTTCGCCGCGCGCACCGGCGGCGGCATCCGCAAGACCCTGAGCGACGGCAGCTACGCCGTCCATCGCCTGGGCCAGCCGAGCCAGCGGCGCGAACTCGCGGATGCCGATGAGGTGATGGCGGTGCTGCGGGATGAGTTGGGAATCCGTATCGCGGACGATACGACCTTGCGCGCGGCGATCGTGAGGCGGTTGGTGGAGCGGGAGGCCTCCTGACTTTGGGTGGCGCGTCGCAGGCGAGGTGTCGCGGTCGCGACTTGCGGCGCTCCTACAGAATGTCGGCACGGGAGAGCGTCCCGGAAGGCGCGTCCGCGGCTAGGCGTACTTCATGGCGTGCACGATCGTCGCGCGTTGGCCGATCTCCAGTCCGTAAATTTCGTCCAGTAGCGTCTCCAGCTCGGAGCGCAGCGTCGCGGGCAGATGGGTTGCATTGCCGGAGCGCGCAGCGACCCAGTTGGCGACCTCATGCCTGAGCGCAAGCGACTCCGGCGACCGCTTCCACGACTGCAACAGCGCAGACAGTGCTTGCCAGCGGTCGAGGAGGCGCGTGGCTTGCGCGAGTGTCGCGCGAGTAGCTTCGTCTGATGCGGTATGAAGCGCGGTATTCAGCGTTTCCGCATTCAACGCGCCGGGCAAGCGCTGGTAGAGCGCCAGAGCTTGTCGTCGTACCTTGGCCGAGTGATCGCGCAGGGCGGCGGGTAGCCGGTCCAGCGCCTCAGGCGTCCCGGTGCGTACCAAGGCTCGCAACGCGACGGCACGCACGGCGCCCGCGCGATGCTGCAACCAGGGGAGTAGTCGGGCGGCGTCTTCGGGCTGGCCGTGGTCGGCCAAGGCCTGCAGCGCCGCTCGGGCCTGCGCGGCCGACCCGTTTTCCAGGGCCGCGCGCCACAACGGCAGCGGGTCCACGCCGTGGCGGTTGCGCAGCAGGTAGGTTGCGGCGCCGCGCGGCGCCGCCGCCGAATCGAGTATGCGTTGCTCCAGCAGCGCGCGGGTGTCGGCCTGTTCGGCGTGCAGCATGCGAACCGCCTGGGCGCGGATCCGGGCTTGCGGATGCAGCAGTCCTGCCCTGGCCAAGCCGTGATGCAGGAGGGCGGGTAGCCGCGGCGCCACGGCATCCAATGCCCAACGCGCGTTAGCGGGATCGATGTCGGTGATGGCATACAGGCCGAGTTCGTGCGCGCGGTCGGGCTCCGCGTCCAGGGTATAGGCGTAGGCCAGCGCCCGCGCACGGGCGTCGCCGCTGGAGATCACGCGCCAACGCGTGGCGGAGGCGGTTCGCCGCAGGGCTGGCTCGATCAGTTCGGGCCAGGCCCGCGCCTGTATGCGCTGGCGGCCTCGCAGGGACAAGAGCAGTCCGCCCAGCTCGAACAGGGGCTCCGAGCCTTCGCGATCGACGATGTCCGTCAACAGCGCCATGGCCTCATCGCGCACTTGCGGTACCCAGTCGTCGCAACGGATCAGCGCCAGCGCCGTGGCCAGGCGGCCGGGGTGTTTACGCATGGTTTGCAGGGCGCGTTGGCGCAGGCGGCCGTCGCGATCGCAGCCCTGAATGAACAATTGCGCGGCGAACTCGCGAAACTCCGGCGTCGCTTGCGCCGAGAGACGCTCGTACTCGGACAGATGCGTGCGAACCGACTGGTCCAGTATCAAATAGCGATGGGAGGGCAGGTTTTGCAGGCGCTCGGCAGCCCGGTGGGGCGGTACCCGCCTGCCGCCGGAGTGCGCCAATGCCTGGGCCATGCGTTCCTGCGTGGGCGTGAAAAGCGCCTCCGGCGCTGGGAGCGGGGCCGACGTGCGTTTGCCGAACCAACGGTCCAACCATAGGCCGATCATGGTGCGCATCCGGGTGCGCGGGCGGTTGAGCGACTCATGATGATTCCCGGTAAGTCTGGTGGCTTGGCTTTTTCGCGCCAGCATACGGCAGCCGGCCATGGTCTCCGATCGCGTTGCGGCAAACCGTTGCGGGTCCGCGGCACGGTCATGTCGATTCCGGCCCTCCCGCTTCGTCGCTCTCATACACCCCAACGGAGCCGAGCCATGCGCAAAATCATCGCCGCCTTGCAACTGTCGCTGGACGGTCACATCGAGGGCCCGCAAGGCGAGTTGGACTGGGTGGATTCCTGGGAGGACCGCTTCGGCGTGTGCGAGCAGGTCGACACCTGCTTGCTCGGCGGCGCCATGTACCCCGGCTACGAGGGCTATTGGAGCGCGATCCAGGCCGATCCGACCGGCGTGCTGGAATTCACCGGTCGGCCGCCGACCTCGCAGGAGGTCGCCTATGCGCGTTTCGCCGCGGTGACCGACCACGTCGTGCTGTCGCGCAGCCTGCGCCATGCGGCCTGGCCGCGGACCCGCATCGTGCGCGACCTGGCGGCCATCCGCGCGCTGAAGTCGTTGCCGGGACGCGACATGCATGCCGTGGGCGGTGCGGCCTTCGTCGCCAGCCTGATCAACGCCGGGCTGGTCGACGAGTTGCGGCTGATCGTGAACCCGATCCTGTTGGGGCCGGGCAAGCGCCTGTTCGGCGACGTGACTGGGCGTCACGCGCTGCGCCTGCTGGATGTCGCAGTGCTGACGGGTGGCGCGGTGCGTATGGATTACGCGCTGCGGCCAGGGACCGATGAGCCGCTCGCGACGACTCTACTGCCCTAGGGGCGCACAGATGTCGCAACTGTAGTCGCCGCCTCCACCCTTGCGCGCGGATCGGGCGATGGTCTTGCGGATGTAGGCCAGTCGTTCACGCATCAGCGCGTCGCGCGGAGCGCCGTAGTCCACGGACAGGTCGTAGAGCGCGGCGGCGTTCTCCAGCGGGCCGCCGGCCAGGTTCAAGGTCGCCCAGTCATGCATCAGGTTGGCGACGACCGGATCGGGCGCAGGGACGAACTGGACGCGCTCGCGCAGCTGATAGCTCAGCGAGCGTTCCAGTTGCCAGGGTTTCACCGGCTTGCCGTCGTTGCCGGCGGGCATCGCCGTGGGCAGCGCGGGTGCCGCGTTGGCCTCGAAACGAATCCCGGCGATGGAACGGCCCTGCAGGTAGTCCGGTTGCCGCGCCGCGGCGATCTTGGCTTCGAGGATGCGTGCGTGCAGCCACTCCGAACGCAGGTGTTCGTCCACGTTGCGCTGGATGCCCAGTTTGATCCAGCGCAGCGCGACCTGGTCCTGGCCAGCGAGCTCGAGCGCGGTGCCCAGGTTGGCGGCGGTTTCGTGGTGGCCCGGGTAGCGGCGCTCCAGGCTGAGGAAATGGCGGATCGCCAACGGGTACTGCCCCTGATAGATCAGCAGCACGCCCAGGTTGGTCAGGGATTGGAAGCTAGGCTGCTTGCGCGCCTCGGCGATCGTCTCGGGCGCGCGCTCCAGGGCGTGTTTGCGCCCGGAGCGCTCGCGCATCGGCTCGGTCAGTCCATCGCCCAGATACCACAGCGCGTCGAAGCGCCGGCCGTCGCGGTCGGTGCCGACTTCATTGATGCAGGCGTGCGCGGTGGGTACCAGTGCGAGCAGTGCGGCGGCGAGCAGGACTCTCATCGGCGGCCTTC
Source organism: Lysobacter sp. cf310 (assembly GCF_900114355.1). Lineage (GTDB taxonomy): Bacteria > Pseudomonadota > Gammaproteobacteria > Xanthomonadales > Xanthomonadaceae > Lysobacter. The sequence continues at coordinate 124,799 of NZ_FOSS01000005.1, read as the reverse complement.
CCCTGACGGCGATCGGATGTGTTCGCAGCATAAGGCAGGACGCCGCGATCGGTTTTGCGTCGACATCCGTGCCAGGCCAGACCCGAAAACGAAGAATCCCGCCGTAGCGGGATTCTTCGTGGAGCTGACGGGCGGCGCGAGCGCCGCTCGGGCCTCAATGATGCAGCAGCACGTCGGCGATGATGCCGGTGGCGACCGCGATCAGGATCATGCGGCCGTCGTCCATGCGCACCCAACGGTGGCCGCGCGGCGGCGGTGCCAGGTGGTAACGCGGGTAGTCGTCGATGTAGTAGCGCGGCTGCATGTAGACCACGTCGATGCGCTGACCGCGGCGGTAATCCTTATGCCAGCCGTTGTGACGGCCCGGTGGATGATTGCGGCCGTCGTAGCTGTAGTAGTAGCGGCTGTCGTAGCGGTCGTAACCGCGATGGTCGCGGTCGCGGCGGTCGTAGCTGCGGCGGTCGTCGCGATCGTCGTCGCGGTCGCGCCGATCGTGACGGTCGTCGCGGTCCCGGTCGTGATGCTTGTCGTGACCATGGCCCTTGCCGCGGCCGTCGGCCATCGCCGGCGAGGCGGCCAGGACGGTCAGCGCGAGCGCGGTAGCCAGCAAAATGCGTTTCATGCGGATTCTCCCGGTGTTCGTATGGCGTGGATCGCCATCCGTTGTAGTCGCATTGGGTCGTCGATGCAGCTGCATCATCAACGAAACGCGACTGGCGTCGAGAGTCCCGCGCGTTCGTGTTTAAGCTTCCTTTAACCCGGGAGGGAACGTCGGCGCGGCCTTGCGCCGACGTAACCGGTTACATGAGGGGATAGGCTTAACCGCCCCCTACTTAAAGAAACATGCCGCCGGAGGCTTCGATGCGTTGCGCATTGATCCAGCGGTTGTCCGGCGACAGCAAGGAAGCGAACACGCCGCCGATGTCGTCCGGCTGGCCGACCCGGCCCAGTGCGGTCTGCGCGGCGATGTAGGCGTTGACGTCGGCGTTGTCGCGCACGGTGCCGCCGCCGAAGTCGGTTTCGATCGCGCCCGGCGCGATCACGTTGACGGCGATGCCGCGCGGGCCGAGTTCCTTGGCCAGGTATTTGGTCAGCACTTCGATCGCGCCCTTCATCGATGCGTAGGCGCCGTAGCCGGGCAGGGCGAAGCGGGTCAGACCGGTGGAGACGTTGACGATGCGGCCGCCGTCGGCGATCAGCGGCAGCAGCGTCTGGGTGAGGAAGAACACGCCCTTGAAATGGATGTTCATCAGTTCGTCGAACTGCGCTTCGGTGGTCTCGGCCAACGCGGCGTGGGTGCCGATGCCGGCGTTGTTGATGAGGTAGTCGAAGCGCTCGCGCTGCCAATGCGCGGCCAGGGCGTCGCGGACTTGACCGGCGAAGGCGTCGAAGCTGCGGCTGTCGCCGACGTCGAGCGGCAGGGCGAGCGCGCGGCGGCCTTCGGCCTGGATAGCGGCGACGACGGCGTCGGCTTCGGCGCGGTTGCTGCGGTAGGTCAGGATCACGTCGCTGCCCTGGGCGGCGAGCTTGAGAGCGGCGTTGCGGCCGAGGCCGCGGCTGCCGCCGGTGATCAGGGCGATGGTGGAGGGGGTCATGGCGGGACTCCTGGGGGTGGGGATGTGGACGCCACTCTATTGGCGCGACTTATCGCGATAAATCTGCATAATTCGATTTGTCTGTTCGTAAATTGCGAACAATTGCGCCGCCCGGAGCCCCGATGAACCAGCTCGACGCCATGCAGGTCTTCGTCCGGGTCGCCGAGCTGGCCAGCTTCACCCGCGCCGCCGACAGCCTGGGCCTGCCCAAGGCCAGCGCCTCGACCGCGGTGCAGCAGCTGGAAAACCTGCTGGGCACGCGCCTGCTGCATCGGACCACGCGCAAGGTTCAGACCACCCAGGACGGGCAAGCCTTCTACGAGCGCTGCAAGGACGTGCTGGCCGACATGGACGAGTTGCGCGGCATGTTCCAGCAGGCGCCGCAGGCGCTGCGCGGCCGCCTGCGCGTGGACATGCCCAGCGGGATGGCGCACACCCTGGTGATTCCGCGCTTGCCGGAGTTCCTGGCCCTGCACCCGCAGCTGGCGCTGGAACTGAGCAGCGCCGACCGCCGCGTCGATCTGGTACGCGAGGGTTTCGACTGCGTGGTACGGATCGGCACTCTGGGCGACAGCAGCCTGATCGCGCGCCCCTTGGGTCAGTTCCGCGTGGCCAACTGCGCCAGTCCCGGCTACCTGCGGCAGTACGGCGTGCCGCGCACGCTGGAGGATCTGGCCGGCCACCGCCTGGTCCACTACGCGGCCAGCCTGGGGGGGCGGCCCGACGGCTGGGAGTACTGGGACGGCGCGGCCTACCGCAGCCTGCCCATGGCCGGCGTGCTCACCGTCAACAACGTCGAGGCCTACCGCACCGCCTGCCTGGTCGGCCTGGGCATGATCCAGGCCCCGTTGATCGGGCTGGAGCCCTACCTGGCGCGCGGCGAGCTGGTGGAGGTGCTGCCGGAGCTGAGCGCCGAGCCCATGCCGGTGTCGCTGCTGTACGCCAACCGGCGCAACCTGCCCTTGCGTGCGCAGGTGTTCATGCAGTGGATGGCCGAGCTGCTGCAGCCCTATCTGGACCCGCCTGGCTGAGGCCGGGCCGGGCGGAAAAATTATTTCGCGGGCCGTGTCGATCACGCGCCCCTTGGTTCGTCGTCAAGTAGAGCAGGCCGGATCGATCCCGTACTGGGCCCGCCAACTACCCTCCACCCTCAAGGATTCGTCATGGCCACCAAGATCTTCGTCAACCTCCCCGTCCAGGACCTGGACCGTTCGGTCGCCTTCTATACCCAGCTGGGCTATTCGTTCAACGCCAAGTTCACCGACGAGAACGCGACCTGCATGATCGTCTCCGACGACATCTACGTGATGCTGCTGGTCAAGCCGTTCTTCCAGAGTTTCGTGAGCAAGCCGGTCGGCGACGCCAGCAAGAACGTGCTGGCCATCCTCAGCATCAATGCCGAAGACCGCGCCGGCGTCGACGCGCTGGTCGAGAAGGCGATCGCGGCCGGCGCCAAGTCGCCCGAGGCCAAGGATTACGGCTTCATGTACCAGCGCGGTTACGAAGACCCGGACGGCCACCAGTGGGAAGTGTTCTACATGGATCCGGACGCCGATCCGAGCGCCGCGCAGGCGGGCTGATTCGATCACCGACTCGTTCGCGAACCTCCCCCGTACGAGCGGGGGAGGTTCGCGCTCGCGTACTTATTTGGAAACGGCCGCGGCGCGCCCGGGGCCGAAGTCCACGCGGCGGCGTTCTTGGATGCGGTCCGCATCGACGCGGCCTTCGACCAGTTCGTAGCCGAGCAGGGCGAATACGCGACCGCCGACGAAGATGGGGCGCGCGTTGCCGTACCAATCCACGCAGCTGACCTGGCAACCGTCGTCGACGGCCGGCGAGGTACGCGCGTCGAGCTGGCCCATGCGGCTCAGGTGCAGGGCGCGGTTGCGCAGGTAGACGACGCTGGCCTGGCCGGGGGCTTCGTCGTCGTCCGGGTCCTCGCGCAGTACCGGCAGGCCGGCAATGCCGATACCGTCGCCAGTGGGTCGGTAGAAGAAGCCATGAGTGCGCTGGTCGGCTTGGTAGGTGTCCGGATAGACGAAGGCGCTGGCGGGGGCGGGCTTGCCGTCCAGACGCACGCTGGTGAAGTGGAGGTCGGATCCGTTCGGACCGACCAGCAAGGCGTCGTCGCCCAAGGCTTCGATGCGGCTGATGTAATGCGGCAGTCCGAACGCTTGCAGGGGCGCCTGGCTGTCGGCGTAGCGCAGGGCGTATCCGGAGTGTTTGATCGGCCGCTTGTCTGCCCAGTTCTCGCCCTCTCCATAGACCAGCCAATCGCCGATGTAGCGGTTGTACAGACTGGCGTATTCGCTGTTGATGCCGGGCAAGGCGCGATACGCCGAAGCGGGCGCCCGCGCGGTGGCGTCGCCGAACGACGCCAGGGGCACGCGCAGCAGGGCGACTTCGCCGGCTTTCAGTCCCTGTCGCCACATGCCCTGGCCGTCGTAGCTGGTGCCCACCAGTACATTCAAATGGCCGTCGCGTTGCAGAAAGGACATCTGGTCGATCGGATAACCGCTGGTGCGCAAGGCGGCGGGCGCGCCGCCATCCAGGGGCAGGCGGAACACCGACGACGGTTTGGGGTGCTCCGAGTCGGCCTCCCACGAGGCGGTCCAGACGTAGACCGCATCCTCGGATACATAAAAATCGCGAGAGTCCTCGCCCAGAACCGCGGTGGCGCGACAACTCATCTCCGCCGCGCCGAGTTCGCAGATGCTGACCGTATGCAGGCTCACCTCCTGATCGCCGTCCGGTCGGTCCAGGCCGCGATAGATGCGCGTTGCCGGCAGGATGCGCTTGAAGTCGTCCGGCGTGGCCGCGGTGCGCCAATGGCGCAGCGCGGGAAGCTGGGCATTCGGATCGTCCAGATCGACCGGGACGGGCGCGTAAAAAATCAGCGTGCGTCCGATCAGGCGGCTGGCGTAGTTGCGTTCGGAGTAGTAATCGCCGCTGCGCAGTTGGTAAGTGTTGCGGTAGTGCAGACCGCCTTGGGCGTCCAGTTCGAACAGGCCGATCTCGGTGCCGCCGCGTTCGTAGCTGTAGCCGATCACCACCACCGTGCGGTCGGAGATCAGCATCTCGTCGATCCAGGTGTCGTCCATATCGACGCCCGGCGCATGCGCCGGAAGCGTGGATACCGCCCGCAGCTCGTCGTCGCCGATGCGAACGGTGAACAAGCGACCGCGTCGAAGCACGATCAGGTAGTCGCCCGCCTTTTTCACGATGTCGCCTTCGTCGACGCCTTCGGTCTGCACGTTGGTGATCGAATCCGGACCGGTCGGCGCCAGGTCGCTGGCCGAGATTCGCGAGCCGGTGACCTCGATCCTGTCCAGCGAGAGCGATTGCCCCGACGAATCGACCTCTGGCGGATTGGCGGCCATAGGCGCGGGCGGCGGCGCCTGCATGACCGGATGGCGCAGTCGGCTGCGCGCGCCCTCCTGTTTCCATTTCTTCAGCAGGGCTTGAAAGGCGGCCTCATCCTCGAACGGTTGCAGGCTGGGCTTAGCCGCCGCCGCGGGCGCCGTAGCCAGGATTCCCAGCGCCAGCGCAGCCGACAGCAACGCAGTTTTGACGATTCCGCTCATCCCCTTCCCCTGTAAGCGCATCGGCGCATCGGCACGCCGTCGGTCCGAACCCCATCGTAGCGGCCGGCATCGATTCCAACGAGCGGGGTGAGGGAACGGGGTCGAACCCTCACTCCCGGCACAGTCCAGGGCCGGCGCGCGCTGCGATGATCGCGGCGACCTCCCTACGACCTGCGAGTCCGGCGCCATGAACACGACCCTCCCAAATCCCAGGCGTTGCGCGCGGCTATGGGCGCTGATCGGCTCGCTCCTGCTGGCCGGCGTGCTGGCGAGCGGGTCGGTGGCCGCTGCCGAGGGCTACGCCGCCGGCTCGGTGCCGGCCTCCGACGGCACACGCATTCACTACGTCGACAACGGGCGGACCGACGCGGCGCCGGTGCTGGTGTTCGTGCCCGGCTGGGGCATGGATCACACGATCTGGGACGCGCAGCTGGCGGCGTTCGGCGAGGGGCATCGGGTGGTGGCGATTGACCCGCGTTCGCAGGGGGCCTCGCAGCACAGCGGGAGCGGCAATACGCCGGAGGTGCGCGCGGGCGATATCGAGGCCTTGTTGGCGGCGCGCAAGCTAGACGGGGTGGTGCTGATCGGTTGGTCGCAGGGCGTGCAGGATGTCGCCGCCTATGTGCAGCGTTACGGGACCGGGCGTATCGCCGGCCTGGTGTTGGTGGATGCGGCGGTTTCGCGCGGTGCTGGCGGGGTGAGCGCGGATCCGCAGGCGGCGCAGCGCTTCCTCGAGATGATGGCGGTCTACGCGGCGCATCCGCGCGAGTATCTGCGCGGCATGATGGGCGCGATTTTCGTGAAACCTTTGGATGCGCCGCGTGTGGAGCGACGCGTTGAAATCGCTATGCGTACGCCGGTGAGCACGGGCGTGGCGATGCTGGTGGCCGATATGTATGGCGTCGACCGCCGCGGCGCGCTGAAGAAGTTCGATCGGCCGACGTTGATCGTGGCGGCGGCGAGTTCGGACGAGCTTGCGGCGCAGAAGGCGATCGCGGAGCAGGTGCCGGGGGCGCGTTTGGAGGTCATCGCTGATGCGGGGCATGGGGTATTCGTGGATCAGCCCGAGGCGTTCAATACGGCGCTGCGGGAGTTCTTGGAGACGCTGCGGCGCTAAGGTGGAGTCGCTGTTTTGAGGGGGGCGGCGTCGTGGGTGGGGTGGCGCGATCGCGGCTTACGCCGCTCCCACAGAAAGCAGAAAGCGGAGTCGGCAGGACCGGGTAGGAGCGGCGCGAGCCGCGACCTGGGATTCGGCGTGCGTCGTTGGTTCCGTCGCAGTTGCGGTTTCGCGGTCGCGGCTTGCGCCGCTCCTACAGGTGGCGATCGGAATAGGCGCGGGTGGGGGCGAGCGATGTTCGGGGCGCGTTGCGCTGGCGCTGTGGGAGCGGCGTAAGCCGCGATTGGGCTGCGGCGATGACGCGAGTTGCGCGACGAGTGCGAGGCTTCCATCGCGGCTTACGCCGCTCCCACAGGAAGCAGAAAGCGGAGTCGGTTTGGCCGGGTAGGAGCGGCGCGAGCCGCGACTCGGGATTCGGCGTGCGTCGTTGCTTTCGCCGTGGGCGCGGTTTCGCGGTCGCGGCTTGCGCCGCTCCTACAGGTGGCGATCGGAAGAGGCGCGGGTGGGGGCGAGCGATGTTCGGGGCGCGTTGCGCTGGCGCTGTGGGAGCGGCGTGAGCCGCGATTGGGCTGCGGCGATGACGCGAGTTGCGCGACGAGTGCGGGGCATTCATCGCGGCTTACGCCGCTCCCACAGGAAGCAGAAAGCGGAGTCGGCATGGCCGGGTAGGAGCGGCGCGAGCCGCGACTCGGGATTCGGCGTGCGTCGTTGGTTTCGCCGTGGGTGCGGTGTCGCGGTCGCGGCTTGCGCCGCTCCTACAGGGGCGGATGCGGCTGGTGGCGCGCCCATGGAGGGTGCGGAGCGGCGGGCGGCGGTGCGGCTTAGACGTCGGGGCGCTTGAGTTCGCGGTCCAGCCAGCGGTTGATCAGCGTCTTTTCGTAACGCAGCGGGTCGCTGTTGCTCAGGGGGTTGGCGTTGCTGAGGAAACCCATGTCGCTGAGTTTGCGTTCGCCTTCGGCGATGACCTGGCCGTCGGCGCCGATGCGGCGGAAGTTGAGGGTGATGCGCGGCGGGTAGATGTCGCGGATGAAGCGGGTGTCGTTGAAGGCGACGCCGCGCCAGGGTTCGTAGTTGCCGGCGCGGCGGATATCGAGGATGTCGACTTCCAGGCGCTCGCCCGCGGGCAGGCGCTTCTGCGCGCGCTGGCGCAGGTGCTGGGCCAGGTCTTCGACCCAGTTGCCGCGCTTGGCTTCGCTGGCGTTGCCGCTGTAACGGATCTCGGTGAACTGGGCCGGGTTTTCCCAACGCACTTCGACCGGGCCCTGTTCGGGCAAGGCGCGCGGCGCGTCCGGGTCGGTGACGTTGCGGCTCTTGGCGGCGGCGGTGCCGGCCAGCATCAGAGCGAGCAGGGCGGCGATCAAGGCAGGACGGAGAATCATGGGTGACTCCGTGGATAGCGCGCTGAGGCGACAAGCGGATTGTCCGCCCGCGCGCGGGGCTCCGCAAATGTCGACGCGGCGGTGCTTTAGCCCGCGCTCAGCGCCGCGATCAGGGCGCGCGCGGCCGCCGACAGCTGCCGGTGCGGTGCGTAGATCAGCGAGAACGATCGGCTGCGGCCGCGCGTGTGCGGCAGCACCTCGACCAGGCGTCCGGCGCGCACGCGTTCGCCGACGATGAAGTCGTAGCTCTGGCAGATGCCCGCGCCCTGTTCGGCCAACGACACCATGCCCAAGGGATCGTCCGACACCCGCAAGGCTCCGCCCGGCGTCCAGTCGCGATCGCGGCCGTCCTCGCGCAGGATCCAGGGGAACACGCGTCCGCTGCTGGGCATCACGAACGACAGGCAACGGTGTTGGGCCAGCTCGTCGATCGTGCGCGGGAGGCCCGCGTGCCGCAGGTAGTCGGGCGAGGCGACCAGGCAGACCGGCGCGTCCTCGAGCTTGCGCGCGACCAGGCCGCTGTCGGGCAACTCGCCCAGTCGGATCGCGAGGTCGTAGCCCTCGGCGATCAGGTCGACATTGCGATTGGCGATGCTCAGCTCGATGCGCACCTGCGGGTGCTGTTGGGCGAACGCCTGCAGGCGCGCCGGCAGACGGTAGTGGCCGTAGGTGGTGGGCACGCTCAGGCGCACGCTGCCGGAGAGTGCGCCGCCCTGGCCCTGCAGGCTGCGTTCGGCCTCGTCGATCAGGGCGAAGGCAGCACGCGTTTGCTCCAGATAGGCGCGCCCGGCTTCGGTCAGGCCCAGGCGCCGGGTCGTGCGCCGCAGCAGTTGCACGCCCAGCCGGGTTTCCAGGCGCGCGATCGCGCGGCTGATCGCCGAGGGCGTGGTCGCCAGCGCGGTCGCGGCGGCGGTCAGCGAGCCGCGTTCGACCGCGGCGGCGAAGGCCTCGACGTCGGCCAGATGGTCGTAGTGGCGGCTCATTATTGCGTTCCACGCACGAGTAATTTGCCAGGGCACCAGTTTATCGCCACAAACGGCAGGAATAGAGTGCCTGCACCCGGTCGGCTCCCGACCCTTCCCAGGATTCCCGCCATGAGCGCTCTATTCGCCGCCGCCCTGTTCGGCCTGTCCGCCGCCGCCACCGGCGCCACCCCGCCCGCGCCCAAGCCGGTGCTGATGGTGCTGACCAGCCACGGCACCAAGGGCAGCACCGGCCAGCCCACCGGTTTTTACCTGGGCGAGGTCACGCACCCCTTGGCGGTGTTCGATGCCGCCGGCATCGCGGTCGAGTTCGCTTCGATCCAGGGCGGCGAGCCGCCGGTCGACGGCGTCGAACTGGACGACGTCACCAACGCGCATTACTGGAACGACGCCGGCTTCCGCGCCGCGATCCGCAACACCGCGCGCCTGGACGAGGTCGACAGCCGCAAGTACGCGGCGGTGTTCTACGCCGGCGGCCATGGCGCGGTGTGGGATTTTCCCGACAGCCCGGCGGTGCAGCGGGTGACGCGCGAGGTGTACGAGTCCGGCAACGTGGTCGCCGCGGTCTGCCACGGCCCGGCCGCGCTGGTGAACGTGAAGCTCAGCGACGGCAGCTACCTGGTGGCCGGCAAGCGCGTCAGCGCGTTCACCGACGACGAAGAGCGCGCAGTGAAGCTGGAGAGCGTGGTGCCGTTCCTGCTCGCCAGCACGCTGAGCCGGCGCGGCGCGCAGCATCAGGCCGCGCCGAACTGGACCGCGCAGGTCAGCGTCGACGGACGTCTGGTCACCGGCCAGAACCCGCAGTCGGCCACCGCCACCGCCGAGGCGGTGCGCGATCTGTTGCGCAAGTCGGCGGCCGCCAACTAGTACCCGGCGCCGTGAAGACGATGCGGTTCGCCTTTGGCTCACCGCATCCTGCGCATCGCGATGCCTGGCGGCGTCCTCTTCGGGTCATGGCGAGGACGGCCGGAGAATTTCGCGCACGATCGGATGCGGGGCGCGCGCGGAAACTGAGGCGTCGGTCATCCGAAGGTCCCATATCCCGCGTCGCAGCAAGCCCTACACTCGCTCTCACCATGTCGCTCCGGGGAGAGTCCGTATGAAGTTGCGCAACGCCGTCCTGTCCGCTGCCTGGTCCTTGGGTCTGAGCCTGGCGATGAACGCGCAGGCGCAGAGCGCCGCGCCGACGATCGCGCTCAAGGCCGCGCATCTGTTCGACGGACGCAGCGGGCAGTTGGTTTCGCCCGGCGTGGTGGTGGTGCGCGGCGATCGCATCGTCGCGGTCGGTCGCGATGCCGCGATCCCCGCCGACGCGCAAGTGATCGACCTGGGCGATGCGACCCTGCTGCCCGGCTTCATCGATGCGCATACCCACCTGGCCTCCGACCACAGCGAGGATTGGGCCCAGGGCTTCTACGAGAACATGCTGCGCTTCCCGACCGAGCAGGCCTTCCATGCGCAGCGCAACGCGCAGTCGGCGCTGAAGGCCGGCGTGACGACCGCGCGCGAGCTGGGCGCGCCGGATTTCGTCGACATCGGCCTGCGCAACGCGATCAACGCCGGCCTGGTCCAGGGCCCGCGCCTGATCGTGGCCGGCCACGCCATCGGCTCCACCGGCGGCCATTGCGACAGCGTCAACGCGCCCCCGGACCGGATCCGTCCCGCCGGTCCGCTGGAAGGGGTGTGCAACGGCGCCGAGGAATGCCGGCTGGCGGTGCGCCAGCAGATGAAGTTCGGCGCCGACGTGATCAAGATCTGCGCCTCCGGCGGCGTGCTGTCCGAGTCCGACCCGGTCGACGTGCCGCAGCTGACGCCGGCCGAACTCGGCGCGATCATCGGCGAGGCCCACAACTGGGGCCGCAAGGTGGCTGCGCACAGCCACGGCGACGTCGCCGCGCGGCTGGCGGTGGAGGCCGGCATCGATTCGATCGAGCACGGCAGCTTCCTCACCCCGGCCACGCTGCAGCTGATGAAGAACAAGGGCGTCTACCTGGTGCCCACGCGCATGACCCAGTTGTGGGTGGACGAAAAGGCCGATACCTATCCGCCCAAGATCGGCGAGAAGGCGCGTGCGGCCGCGGCCGCGCATACCCAGATGTTCAAGCAGGCGCTCAAGATCGGCGTGCCGATCGCTTATGGCACCGATTCGGCGGTTTTCCCGCACGGCCTCAACGCACGCGAGTTCGGCGATTACGTCGACATGGGCATGAGCCCGGCGCAGGCGTTGATGACCAGCAGCCAGGGCTCGGCGAAATTGCTCGGCATCGACAAGGACACCGGCACCCTGGAAGTCGGCAAGGCCGCCGACATCGTGGCGGTGCCCGGCGACGTGATCCAGAACGTGCGCGCGACCGAGAAGCCGGTGCTGGTGATGCGCGCGGGCGTGGTGGTCAAGAGCGCGCCGTGAGCTGCGCCACGCGAGCGTAGTGTTCGCAATATTAGACGCCAAAAGATCTGGGGTGATGCATCGTCGCAGCCCGCGCATTAGCTTCTGGGGCGTTCGAGGAGTTTCTGTGGGTAACCATAAGAGCCGAATGCAAAACGTCGCGCCGAATCATCTCCAATGTGGGTTATCAGTATGCGCCACTGGTGTGCAGAGGGATTTAGCCCTCTGCCTCTGAGTCTGGTCGTTGTAGAGGAAGTGTGTCCTTCTTTTGGTTTAGCATGTCTTTGTTTGCGTTGTACTGGATGTTCGGGCCGAATGTCTGTTGCATATGTTGAATATCCCTGAGCTTAAACTCTAGCTCTGGTGACGCGCTTATTCTGTGGGCATCTCGATACGCAATCTTGGCATCTTCAATCATGCCTCTCTCTCGAAAAACATCTCCCTTGAGGCTCAGCCCAGCGGGCTTGAGCGCAGGTACTTCTTGCAGTTTTGTTGCCAAGCGAGACCATGTGTCGAGGTTGATATGGCTTGGTCGGTAGCTAGAAATCTTAACGTCACCGTAATCTGTTGCGTGTGCCCAGGTCCCAGGAAGCTTCACTCCTGTTTGCTTTTCAATTGCGCTGATTAGCGGCTCTGCGCTGGGTATTTTTTTTACTTCGCCCCAGGTGGCTGTTTCGTCGGTCGCCTTGAGTAAAGTGGCTGCGGCCAGTTCAGAGAAGCCCGTTGCGGATAGCGCGTCGGCCGTTATTAGCGCGCTCAAACCTTTTTGATTGGACAGTTCAGGGTGCTGGCTCTGAAGCGATTTTTGAGCTGCGTCAATCAACCATTCTCTCTGTCCATCTGGTGATAGTGCCTTTAGCTGTGCGATGTTCTCCGGCACTTCTAAGTGTTGCTCAAGGTCGCTAGCTAACTTCTCGATTGTTGGGTTTTGGTTGATAACTTCTTTTGACACTCGTACGACGATTGTTCGCTCGGGCATCGCGGCGGCCTTCAGCGTAAGGCGATACTCAGGACGCCATTCGCCTGTGTGCAAAAGATAGAACCGGAGTTCCTCGGTGTTTCCTGGCGAAATATGGCGGGGTGTATGGGTGGGCGACACAATAAGTTTTGGATTTGACATGGGGCCCAAGGTGTATCGAACCGTGCGGGGGCCCTGGTTCACTAGGCGTGCAACATTGTCTTTCTGTAAATCATATGAGTACACCAAGTGCTCACCTTCATTTGTAAAGCCAACTGCTTCGACTAAGGGCTTGCGCTTAGTGCCGAGAACATAGTCATTGAGTGCGATCACCAGTTTTACTACCGAGTCGTGCTGTTCGTGTGTTGGCTTAACGATGGTGATGTGATCGGTGCCACCCACTGCCATGCGCGTACCATCGCAGTAGCGAGTGGCGCTGGTGCGATCAACGATTTTTATTCCGTGAGTATCAGCGGTTTCATAGGCGCAAACTACGTGTGGAAGACGTTCTCGGGGGATCAATCCCCAGCTATCGTCCAGGCCTCTGAGAAAGTCAGAGCCGTTGGCTGGGACCAATTGCCGGAGCGCGGGATTGTCAGAGAAGTGTGCGCCGATTTGAGCGAGCTGTGAGCCCTCTTGCGGCACGGCATACATCATGACCAGAGGTACTTGCTCCAATCTATCCGGATGATTGACAAGCTCCTGCATCGTTATGAGTCCACCCATGCTATGAGTGACGAACACAACGGTGTCGTAGTCCCATACGCCTGCGTAACGTAAGCGATCGTCAAGTACGCCGGCCGCCTCTCGTATGTCTAGCGAGCCGTCACGCAACATGTTGGAAGTGAAGCCAAAAGCGAATATGTCGACCTGTGGGCCGATGTCTGGATTGTCATGGATGTATTGGAATAAGCTCTCGCCTTTCTCGTTGGTCGCGGTACTGGTGGCGCCACCAAAAAGACCGTGTACGAATACGAGCGCGACGTCAGCGTGTTTATCGTCGCGGTAGATCCAGCGAGGCATCTCGCTCAGTGTGGTGTCTTCTAAGGGGTCCTTGGCGCAACCTGTTGGTGATAGTGTCCCCAATATGAGCATTGCCAAGTAAAAAAAGCGCATCCCCCAGCGACAATTGAATTCTGTTTGCATCGAGCTCCCTCCCTGGTGCCTGCATAGAATGTATTCCTCGCAACGAAGTTTACGTCCAGAAAAGGCAACGTGGGGAATGCCCCCGTTCAACAGCACTCATTTCGATGCGCTGATGCGGCGCTGCAGCACGGATTGACTAGGCGAGCCTTCGATCCTGGCCTAGCGGATGCGGCGCCGCTCATAAGGTATGGCCGTCGTCTTCCGTGCTCCTGCCTCCATAAGTGGAGGTCACGGAGCCGCTTCCTGGATTCCTGTTAACGGCTAGTGGAAGATGATTGCGAGGCATGGAAGCCGGTGCTGGTGGTGCGTACGGCCGTAGTGGTTAAGAGCAGGCCCTGAGTCGCGGGCAAAGCTCTGGAAAGCCTCAAAGAAAGCCGGAGCGACGCGCGGTCCCAGTCCGCGCGCCGCCCCGGGGATCTCCCTGACGAGGAGAGCCACAGCTTGCCTGCGCGCTGTCGCAGCAGCCGAGACTGCCGCGCGATGTCGTGATGTCCGCGCCAAGGCCGCGGCGTCCGCAGCCGGGACGAGGCCGCGCCTCAGCCGTCGCCGCGCAAGGCCGCCGCATCCGCCGCGAACAACTGCGCCAGCCACGCCGCGACGTAGCGGAAGCGCGCGACCTGGCCGGCGTCGCGGTGGCTGAGCAGCCATAGATCGCGATACAGCACCGGGGTAGGGTCCAGCCGCATCAGGCCGCCGATGCGATCGCCGACCACGCAGGGCAGCAGGGCCAGGCCCACGCCGGATTCGCAGGCGTGGACCATGGTGGCCACGCTGCTGACCCGGACCAGACGCTTGGGCCCGAGGCGTTGCAGCCACTGCATTTCCGGCAGGCGCGCGAGTTCCTCGCCATAGGCCAGCCAGGGCTGCTCGGGCCACTGCTCGCGCGCCAGCGGCACGCGTCGGCGCATGCCGTAGACCGCGAAGCCCAGCTCGCCGACCTTGCGCATGCGCAAGGAGGCGTCCTGGCTGGGGCGCGCCAGACGCACCGCGAGATCGGCCTCGCGACGCGCGAACGAGACATCGTGGTTGCCGGCGATCAGCTGCATCTGCAGGCCGGGATGTTCCTGCAGCAAGGCCGGCAGGCGCGGCGCCAGCCAGTGGCTGAAGAGCACGTCGACCGCGGTCAGCCGCACCGGTCCGGTCATGCCTTCGGCTTCGGCGCGGGTGTCCAGCAGCATGGTCTGGACGCGGTCGTAGATCGCCTCGGCGTGGCTCACGAACACGCGTCCGGCATCGGTGGGCTTGTAGCCGCCGGGTTCGCGGATGAACACGCGCAGGCCCAGCGCGCGTTCGGCCGCGGCCACGCGCCGGCTCACCGTCGACACGTCCAGGCCGAGCAGGCGCGCGGTCTGGCTCATGTTGCCGTTCTCGGCCAGCGCCAGCAGCAGGGGGATGTCGTTCCAGTCCAGCTTCACCGGCCGCTCCTACGCAATCGACGTGCCACGGGCTTTTGCAAAAACGCAAACATTGTTTGCTCGGCTGGGTATTTCCGCAAGGCGCCGGCCTGGGTAACTATGCCTCCACGGTGCCAATACGCACATCGATCGGCGCCGCCGCAGCATCCGTCCCGCGCCCCACCTGCTCCGCCGCACGGCCCAAGAGGAGGTACCCCGCCATGACCCGCAAACCGTCCGCCGATGTCGATCCCTTGCGCCGCGCCCTGCTTGCCGGCTCGGCCGCGCTCGCCGCCGGCCTCGCGCTGCCGCTGAGCGGCTGCGCGGATACCGATGCCCCACGCACCAACGCCGCCGTTCCGACCCCACCCCCCACCGACTCCGGGAGCAAGACCATGAGCACGATCACCACCAAAGACGGCACCCAGATCTATTACAAGGATTGGGGCAGCGGCCCCGTCGTCGTCCTCAGCCACGGCTGGCCGCTCAATGCCGACAGCTGGGAAGCGCAGATGCTGTTCCTGGCCGAAAACGGCTACCGCGTGATCGCGCACGACCGGCGCGGCCACGGCCGCTCCAGTCAGCCCTGGCAGGGCAACGACATGGATCACTACGCCGACGACCTGGCCGAGCTGCTCGAGCACCTGGACGTCAAGGACGCGGCGCTGTTCGGCTTCTCCACCGGCGGCGGCGAAGTCGCGCGCTATGTGGGCCGTCACGGCACCGCGCGCGTCGCCAAGCTCGGCCTGATCTCGGCGGTGCCGCCGCTGATGCTCAAGACCGAGGCCAATCCCGGCGGTCTGCCGATCGAAGTGTTCGACGGCATCCGCAAGGGCTCGTTGGCCGACCGTTCGCAGCTCTACCAGGACCTCGCCAGCGGTCCGTTCTTCGGCTACAACCGGCCCGGCGCCAAGAAATCGCAGGGCGCGATCGACGCGTTCTGGATGCAGGGCATGATGGCCGGGCACAAGAACGCCTACGACTGCATCGCCGCATTCTCGGCCACCGACTTCACCGAAGATCTGAAGAAGTTCGACAAGCCGACCCTGGTGCTGCACGGCGACGACGATCAGATCGTACCGGTGGACGCCGCCGCGCGCGCCTCCGCCAAGCTGATCCCGCAGGCCAAGCTGGTGATTTACCCCGGCGCGCCGCACGGCATCACCGACACCCACAAGGAAAAACTCGGCGCCGACATGTTGGCGTTCCTGAAGTCCTGACCCGCGCGCGACGCCGGCCGCGCGCCGGCGTCGCGCTTCCGTCCTATCCGCCCAGCCTTCGCGAGGTGAATCATGTTCGGCATCACGCCCTTCGGCATGTTCCATACCGTCGTCAGCCTTATCGCCCTGTTCGCCGGCCTCATCGCCCTGATCCGCTATCGCGAGATCGGCTACGAGCGCCTGATCGGCAAGGTCTACGTGTGGTTCACCGTCGGCAGCTGCGTCACCGGCTTCTTCATCTTCCGTCATGGCGGCTTCGGCAAGCCGCATGCGCTGGGCGTGATCACCCTGATCGTGCTGTTCGCGGCGCTGGGCGCCGACCGCAAGGCGATCTTCGGCCGACTGTCGCGCTACATCGCGGTGATCGGCTATTCGCTGACGGTGTTCTTCCATCTGATTCCGGGCTTCACCGAAACCGCCACCCGCATCCCCGAAGGCCGGCCGCTGGTGTCGGGCCCGGACGCGCCCGAGCTGCAGGCCGCGGTCGGCGCGGCCTTCCTGGTGTTCCTGGCGGTGGCGCTGTTGCAGGCGCTGCGGATCCGTCGCCAGCGCGCGCTGCTACCGCAAGCCGCCTGATGCCACTCCTCATTCGGAAGACATGCCCATGGCCACTCCCAAAGCCCTGATCACCGGCGCCTCCACCGGCATCGGCGCGGTCTACGCCGACCGCCTGGCGCGGCGCGGTTACGACCTGATCCTGGTCGCACGCGACCGCGAACGGCTGCAGGCCCTGGCCGAGCGCCTGCAGGCCGAGACCGGTCGCCGCGTCGAGGTCTGCCGCGCCGATCTGCTCGAGCGCGACGACCTGTTGCGGGTCGAGCGCCTGCTGCTCGACGATCCCGACATCGCCTGGCTGGTCAACAACGCCGGCATCGCCGGCAGCGGCGCGTTCTCGGCCGCCGACCCGGACAAGCTGGAAGCGATCGTCGACCTCAACGTGCGGGCCCTCACGCGTCTGGCGGCCGCGGCCGCGCGCCGTTTCGCCAGCCGCGGCGGCGGCGCGATCGTCAACCTGGGCTCGGTGGTGGCGCTGATGCCCGAGTCCTTCGAGGCGGTGTATCTAGCCTCGAAGGCCTATGTGCTGGCGCTGAGCCAGGCCATGCACCAGGAGCTGTCGCAGTACGGCGTGCGGGTGCAGGCGGTGTTGCCGGGCGTGACCCGCACCGAAATCTGGGAGCGCTCGGGCATGAGCGTGGACGCGCTGCCGGCGGCGATGGTGATGGAGGCCGGCGATATGGTCGATGCGGCCCTGGCCGGCTTCGACCTGGGCGAGGTCGTGACCATCCCGTCCTTGCCGGATATCGCGGATTGGGAGCGCTACACCCAGGCGCGCCTGCAGTTGAAACCGGGGTTGTCGCTGAGCCGACCGGCGGCGCGTTACACAACGCCGGCGGGTTGAGCGTTCGCGTCAGCGGCCGTCGCGCGCGGCGGCCGCTGCGGTGTCGGACGCCTCAGGCGCCGACGTTGAGGCGCACTTGCCCGATATCGCGCACCGGGCGCACTTCGATGCAGCCGGAATCGGCCCAGGGGAACTGCGCGGCGATGCGCAGGGCCTCGTCCATGTTCTCGGCCTCAATCAGGTTGAAGCCGCCCAGGTATTCCTTGGTCTCGGCGAAGGGGCCGTCGGTGATCGTGGCGCGGCCGTTGCGCACGCGCAGCGACTTGGCGGTGGTCGGCGCTTCGAGCTGCTGCGAGTCCAAAAGATAGCCTTGATCGCGCAGTTGGTCGGCGTGGACCAGGCACTCGCGCATCATGCTCTTGGCTTCATCGTCCGGCACCTGGCTCAGCAGGCTGTCGTCGTTGTAGATCATCACCAGAAATTTCATTGCGGTCTCGGGTCGGGGGTGGGACCCGGGCAATGTGCGGCCAGCCGCGGCGCGCCGCAAGATGCCATCGGTCTTGCGCGCGCACGCGTTGTTTCGAAGGTCTTGAAGTCGCTGCGCGCGCCCGCGGCGCAGGCTCAGTGCCGGCCCAGCCAGTCGCCCAGATTGTCGATCGCGGCGCGGGTGCCGCCGCGGCTGCCCTGGATCATCGACGCGCCGACCAGGGACGCGATCTGGGTGGTCAGGCGCAGGCGCGTGCCGGCGCCGTCGGCTTCCAGGTCCCAGGTGATCAGGGCCAGCGAGAGCAGGGCGCCCGCGCTTTCGATGCGCTCGACCAGGACGATGCGACGATCCTCGACGATGTGTTCGTAGCGGACGCTGCCGTGATAGCGCAGATCGTCGCGCGGGCCGCAGCGGTAGACGTCGCGGCCGCCGCTGCGGAAGTCGTGTTCGCTGTAGACGATGGCCTCGTCCGGCGAGGGCGCGCCCCAACTGCAGCGCGCGGCGAGGTCGGCGTAGGCCGCGAACACCCGCGCCGGCGGCGCGTCGTAGCGGCGTTCGAGTACGAAGCTATCGTGGGCGAGGTCGTCGGCGTTCATGCGGGGCGGCGCTTGCGCGGGTGGGGTTTGGGATCGGCTGGCGGCGCCACGGCGTGGGCGGCGAGGTAGGCGCCCAGGCGGTCGAGCTGGCGCTCGCCGGCCTCGCGGCGCTGGCCGATCCAGCGCTCGGCGGCGCTCAGGCCGTCGCGGTCGAGTTCGCAGGTGCGTACTCGGCCAGTCTTGCTGGAGCGCACCAGGCCGCTGCCCTCCAGCACCTGCAGGTGCTGCACCACCGCCGCCAGCGACATCGCCAGCGGCTGCGCGAGTTCGCTGACGCTGGCGGCGCCGGCGCCCAGGCGCTCGATCATCGCGCGCCGGCTGGGGTCGGCGAGGGCGTGGAAGATGCGGTCCAGCTGTGGGGAATGGTTAAGCATGTGCTTGAGTTTAAGTGCCGACGATCGATTGTCAAGCGATCGCTTAACCATGGCCGGCGCGCGCAGGCGCGCGACTGTGCCGATTGCGGACAGCGGCGCGGGCGCCCCTGGGGCCGTGTCGATTCCGCGCAGTCCCACTCGGAATCTCCACGGGGCCTCTGCTAACGTCGTTGGTCCGAACCTGGGAGGGGATGCCCATCCGTCGTCTGCGTAGCCCTGCCCGACTGGCCCTGCTGGTACTGCTGCTGGGACTGGCCGGCGCGGTGATGGTGGGGCTGCGCCAGCAGTCCGGTAACGAAGCGCGCAGCCAGCTGCTGCTGGACAACATGGCCGAGCGCGCCATGGCCGATCTGAAGGCGCGTTTCCAGACCTACGAATACGGGCTGCGCGGCGCGCGCGGCGCGGTGCTGGGCGCCGGCGGCGCGATCAATCGCGAACGCTTCCGCCGCTACATGCAGTCGCGCGAGATCGCGCGCGAATTCCCCGGCGCGCGCGGCTACGGCTACATCGCGCGCGTGCCCGCCGGGCGCGAGGGCGCGTTCCTGGGCGGCCTGCGCGCCGAGGGCCTGCGCGACATCAAGGTCCGCCAGCTCGCGCCGCACAAGGGCGAGAAGTTCCTGATCAAGTACGTCGAGCCCGAGGCGCCCAATCGCGCCGCGCTGGGCTTGGACATCGCCTCCGAACGCAAGCGTCGCGATGCCGCGCTGGCCTCGCTCAAGAGCGGCCAGCCGACCCTGACCGGGCCGATCACCCTGGTCCAGGTCGAGGGCAAGCCCAACCGCAGCATGCTGTTCCTGCTGCCGGTGTATCCGAACGGACAGCCCCCGGACCCGGCCCAGGCGGCCGCGGCGGCGGTGGGCTGGGTATACGCGCCGCTGGTCACCGACGACATCCTGGCCGACTTCGGGCAGACCCACGCCGACTACGGTTTCATCCTGACCGACATCACCGACCCGGCGCGCGGCGAACGCATCTACGCATCGGCCAGCGTCGGCGACGGCATCGACCAGGAGCGCTCGCGCCAGCGCGTGTTCGGCTTGTACGGCCGGCAGTGGCGCATGGACATCGAGGCCCAGCCGGCGACCATCGCCGCGCTGGACCTGCCGCAGCCCTGGCGCGCGGCCAGTTCGATCGCCGCCCTGGGCGCGCTGCTGGCGGTGCTGCTGTACCTGTTCATGAGCTCGAACGAGCGCAAGCAGCGTTCGATCGCGCAGAGCGCGCGCCTGGCCGCGATCGTCGAGAGCTCGCACGACGCCATCGTCGGCACCTCGCCCGACGGCCGCGTGACCGAGTGGAACCGCGCCGCCCAACAGATGTTCGGCTATCCGCCCGAGGAGGCCATCGGCCGCTCGCTGGTCGAGCTGGTGGTGCCGTTCGAACGCATCCGCGAGGACGGCCAGATCCTGCAGCGCGCGCTGGCCGGCGAAGAGGCGGTGGCGGTGGAGACCATCCGCCGCCATCGCAACGGTTCGCCGCTGTACGTGGAGATCTCGGCCGCGCCGATCCGCAGCGGCAGCGGGCGCGTGGTGGGCGTGGCCTCGACCCTGCGCGACATCGCCGAACGCAAGGAAGCCCAGGCCGAGATCCTGCAGCTCAACGCCACCCTGGAGCACCAGGTCGAGGAGCGCACCGCCGAGCTGCAGGCGTTCTCGGCGCTGCAGCGCGCGATCCTGGCCAACGCCGGCTACGCCATCATCGCCTCCGACCCGGAAGGCAGGATCACCCTGTTCAATCCGGCCGCCGAGGCGATTCTCGGTTACTCCGCCGAGGAGCTGGTCGGCCACGAGACCCCGGCGCTGTTCCACGACCCGATCGAGATGGCCGAGCGCGCGCACGCCCTGCAGATGGAGCTGGGCCGGCGCATCGATCCGGGCTTCGAAGTGTTCGTGGCCAAGGCGCGCATCGAGCCCGATTCCAACGAGTGGACCTACATCACCAAGAGCGGCGACCGCATCCCGGTGCTGCTCAACGTCAGCGCGCTGCGCAAGAGCGACGGCGAGATCGTCGGCTACCTGGGCATCGCCGTCGATCTGCGCGAGCGCAAGCGCCGCGAAGCCGCGCTGGAGACCAACGAGCGCAAGCTGCGCGGCCTGTTCGAACTGTCGCCGCTGGGCATCGCCCTGACCGACGAGAGCGGGCGGTTCGTCGAGTTCAACGAGGAGTTCCGCGCCCTGACCGGCTACAGCGAGCAGGAACTGCGCGCGTTGGATCAGGGCAAGCTCACGCCCAAGGAATACGAGCTGCAGGAGAAGGCGATCGCGCGCACCCTGCAGAGCAGCGGCCGTTACGGCCCGTACGAAAAGCAGTTCGTGCGCAAGGACGGCAAGCGCGTGCCGGTGCGCTTGAACGGCGTGGCCCTGCGCATCGACGGCAAGCTCCACACCTGGTCGATCGCCGAGGACATCACCGTCCAGCGCACCGCCGAGGCGGCGATGGTGGACGCGGTCGCGGCGGCGGAGGCGGCGAGCAAGGCCAAGAGCGATTTCCTGGCCAACATGAGCCACGAAATCCGCACGCCCATGAACGCGATCCTGGGCATGCTGCAGCTGCTGCAGAAGACCAGCCTGGATCTGCGCCAGCTCGACTACGCCAACAAGACCGAGACCGCGGCCAAGACCCTGCTGGGCATCCTCAACGACATTCTCGACTTCTCCAAGATCGAGGCCGGCCGCCAGACGCTGGAGTCGCACGAGTTCGAGCTCGAGCAGGTGCTGCGCGACATCTCGGTGATCCTCAGCGCCAACGTCGGCGACAAGGACATCGAGATCGTGTTCGACATCGACGAGCACGTGCCCAAGAGCGTGATCGGCGATTCCCTGCGCCTGCAGCAGGTGTTGATCAACCTGGTCGGCAACGCGATCAAGTTCACCCACTACGGCGAAGTGGTGCTGATGGTGCGGGTGGCCTCGCGCGACGAGGGCCGGGTGTCGCTGGCCATCGAAGTGCGCGACAGCGGCATCGGCATCGACGAGGACAAGCTGGCGGCGATCTTCGAAGGCTTCTCCCAGGCCGAGGCCTCGACCACCCGTCGCTTCGGCGGCACCGGCCTGGGCCTGGCGATCAGCCAGCGCCTGGTGCGCCTGATGGGCGGCGAGCTGGGCGTGGAAAGCGAGCGCGGCCGCGGCAGCCGTTTCTTCTTCGAGGTCGCCCTGGGGCTGCCCAGCGAGCCCGCGCAGGCCGCGGCGGGTCCGCCGGAGCGGCTGCGCGAACTGCGCGCGCTGGTGGTGGACGACAACGACAGCGCGCGCAACGCGATCCTGGCGATGGTGCAGTCGATCGGCTGGAAGGCCGACGCCGCGCGCAGCGGCGAAGAGGCGCTGGAGTTCG
Organism: Lysobacter sp. cf310; assembly: GCF_900114355.1. Classification (GTDB taxonomy): domain Bacteria; phylum Pseudomonadota; class Gammaproteobacteria; order Xanthomonadales; family Xanthomonadaceae; genus Lysobacter. The sequence continues at coordinate 102,914 of NZ_FOSS01000005.1, read as the reverse complement.
TCGAGCGCGCCGCCGGCGAAGGTCCGCCGTACGAAGTGATCTTCCTGGATTGGCGCATGCCGGGGCTGGACGGTTGGGAAACCGGCCGCCGCATCCGCGAACTGATCGGCGGCACCCGGGCGCCCTTGATCGTGATGGTGACCGCGCACGGCCGCGAGATGCTGGTCGAGCGCCTGGGCCGCGAACAGGCGGTGCTGGACGGCTTCCTGATGAAGCCGGTGACGGTGGCGATGCTGATCGACGCGGTCGCCGACGCGCGTTCCGGCCAGGGTCTGCCGCTGCCGCTGCCGGATCCGGCGCCGCTGCAGCCCTCGCGCAATCGCTTGGCCGGCATGTCCCTGCTGGTGGTCGAGGATAATCCGACCAACCAGCAGGTGGTGACCGACCTGCTCGAAAGCGAGGGCGCGCGCGTGGCCGTGGCCGGCGGCGGCGCCAAGGCCCTGCAGATGCTGGTCGGCCAGGCCGGCAAGTACCACGTGGTGCTGATGGACATCCAGATGCCCGACATGGACGGCTACACCGCGACCCGGCGCATCCGCGGCAATCTGGGTCTGACCAAGCTGCCGATCATCGCGATGACCGCCAACGTGCTGCCCTCCGACCGCGAGGCCTGCCTGGCCGCGGGCATGAACGATCACCTCGGCAAACCCTTCGATCTGGACACCCTGGTCGAGCGCCTGCTGCACTGGACCGCGCGCGGCGCCACCGCGGCCGGCGGCGCCACGGCCGCCAACGATGCCAGCGCGACCGCGCGGCCGCCGGCCGCGAGTCCGGCCCCGCCGCTGACCGCGCTGCAGGCCGAAGCCGCCTTGCAGGCCGAGGCCGCGCAAGCGCTGGCCGCGCGCGCGGCCGCGACGCAGGCGGCCACGGCGCAAGCGGTGACCGCGCAGGCCGCCGCCGCCCGGGTCGCCACCCCCTTGCCGGCGGTGGCGCAGACCGCGGTGGCTCCCGCCGATGCCGAGCCGGCCGCGAACGCCGAACCCGCCGTGCTGGACTGGGAGGCCGCGCTCGCGCGCTTCGGCGGCAAACGCCGCGTCTACAGCGACGTGCTGCGAGGCTTCCCCGACGGCGGCACCCAGATCATGGGCGAACTCGCCACCGCCTTGCGCTCCAAACAACGCGAGGGCGCCGCGCGCCAGCTGCACACCCTCAAAGGCGTCGCCGCCACGGTCGGCGCGATGCGTCTGGCGCAATTGGCCGAGCTGCAGGAGAAGGCGATCGTCGCGGCCGGCGAGGACTGGTTGCGCGCGCTGCAGTTGGGCGCGCTGCGCGGCGGCCTCAACGAAGCGGCGGCCGCGACGCGCGAGCGTCTGCAGATACTGAGCGCCGACGAACCGCCGCCGCCGGGCGACGACGCGCCGGTGTCGCAGCGCTCGCTGCAGCGCCTGCGCGAGCTGCTGACCGCCTCCAATCTGGGCGCGCTGGACGTATTCCATTCGCTGGAAGCGGGCCTGGCCCGTCACCACCCGGGCGAGCATCGGCAGTTGGCCGAAGCGCTGACCCGGTTCGACTTCGCCGCGGCGGCCGATGTGTGCGGCCGCTTGCTGGCCCGATCGGAATGACAAGGAGATGAACGTGATCTTGTTCGACGTGGAGGCGTTGCCCGGGACGGCGGCTGCTTCGCGACGCGCGCGCTTGCTGGTCGTGGACGACCAGCCGATCAACATACGCGCACTGCACGAAGTGTTTTCCGCCGATCACGACGTGTTCATGGCCACCAACGGCGCGCAGGCGCTGGCGTTCTGTCGCCAGACTCCGCCCGACTTGGTGCTGCTGGACGTGGTCATGCCCGACCTGAGCGGGTTGGAGGTGTGTCGCGCGCTCAAGGACGATCCGGAAACCCAGAGCATCCCGGTGATCTTCGTCACCAGCCTGGACGATCCGGCCGAGGAGGCCGCCTGCTGGGATGCCGGCGGCGTCGACTTCATCACCAAGCCGATCAACGCCCTCACCGTGCGCAACCGCGTGCGCGCGCATCTGACCCTGAAGCAGCAGTCGGACCTGCTGCGGCGCATGGCCTGGGTCGACGGCCTGACCGGCGTGGCCAACCGGCGCCAGTTCGACGAACGCCTGGCGCGCGAATGGCAACGCTGCCGCCGCGGTGGCCAGCCCTTGTCGGCGGGCATCATCGATATCGACCACTTCAAGGCCTACAACGACACCTACGGCCACCTCGCCGGCGACGACTGCCTGCGCCAGGTCGCCGCGGCGATCGAAAGCAGCCTGGCGCGCCCGGGCGACCTGGTCGCGCGTACCGGCGGCGAGGAGTTCACCTGCCTGCTGCCCGAAATCGACCTGGCCGGCGCGCGCGTGGTGGTGGAGAACGTGGAGCGCGCGGTGCGCGCGCTCGGCATTTCGCATGCGGCCAGCGAGCACGGCACGGTCACGGTCAGCATCGGCATCGCCACCGCGCAGCCCGATGGCGAGGAGACCGCCGACAGCCTGCTCAATCGCGCCGACAGCGGCCTGTATCGGGCCAAGCGCGGCGGCCGCGCGCGCGTGCGCAGCGACGAGGACGCGCCTACGGCGGGCGCATGAGCGGCGCGCACGACGATGGCGCCCGGTCCGGCGGCGCCGTCGCGGGGCCGGCATGAGCGCCGCCGATCGCATTCCCGAACGTCTGAGCTGGATGGCGGGCCTGCTCGATCCGGGCCCGGCCGACGCCGTGCTGGAGTTGGGCTGCGGCAACGGCGTGCTGGCGGCCTTGCTGTGGCCGCGTCTGCCACGCGGGCACTACCTGGGGCTGGACCGCTCGTCGGCCGCGATCGCGACGGCGGTGTGGCGCAACGCCGATGCCGTCGCCTCCGGCGCGGCGAGCTTCCGCGTGGTCGAGGTCGCCAAGGCCGAGCCCGAACGGCGCTACGACCGCATAGTCGCGGTCAATCTCAACGGCTTCTGGACCGGCGCCGCAGCCGAGCTGGCGCGCGTGCGCGGCTGGCTGGCGCCGCGCGGCCGTCTGTATCTGGCGTACCAGCCGCCGACCAGCGATGCGCTACCGCGCATCGAAGCCGCCTTGCGCGACAAGCTGCATGGCCAGGGTTACGCGATCGTCGGCGTGGAGCGCGCGCCGATGCGGCCGATGCCGGCGCTGTGCGTGATCGCCAGCGCCGACTGAAACGGCTCAGGCCTTCGACAGCCAGCGCTGGATCAGCGAGGCCAGGGCCGCCGCCGCGGCGGCTTCGTCGATGCGGCCGCGCTGCCATTCCTGCGCGATCGCGTCGCCGGCGCCGATGATGCCGACGCAGCGCAGCTGCAGTTCCGCCGCCGGCAGCGCGGAGTAGGGCGCCAGCGCATCGCGATAGCGCGCGACGTAGTCGTCGATCAAGCGCTGCTGTTCGCGCTCCATCGATTCGTCGCCCTTGAGCGCCGCGACGATCGCGGGGTACTCGGGGCCGGCGGTGGTGTAGCAGCGCAGATAGGCCTCGGCGAGCACGCGCGCGGCGTCGCCGAAACGGCGCGGCAGGCGCTCGAAGCTGCGTTCCAGCGCGGCGGCCTGGCGTTGGTCCAGGCGCCGGTACATCGCGATCAACAGGCCGGCGCGGGTCTGGAAATGCTCGTAGGCGATCGGCTTGCTCACCCCCGCGCGCTCGGCCAGGTACGCCAGGGTGAGGGCATCGCTGCCTTGCTCGCGCACGATCGCGAAGGCGGTGTCGAGCAACTGCTCGCGCCGTTCGGGTTTGCGCAGTCGTCGGGCTGCCGTCTCGCTCATGGAACGCTGTACCGCCGGGTTTCGTGGTGTCGCCGCGCGATGGGAAGCGTACATTACCATTCGTAACTTACCAATCGTAGCTTGTCGCCGAGGGCGACGGCATCCCGACCCCAGGAGCTGATCCCATGACCTCACACACCCTCGCCCCCGTCCTCATCGTCGGCGGCTCCGGCGTCGTCGGCGCGCAGGCCGCGCACGCGCTGCGCCGGCTGCATCCGCAACTGCCGATCGCCATCGGCGGCCGCGATCTGGCCAAGGCGCAGACGGTGGCCGCGGCGGTCGGCGGCGCCAGCGCGGTAGGCGTGGATCTGCAGCGCGCCGATCTCGGCCTGGACGCGCACGCGCGCTACAGCGCCGTGATCGTGTTCGTGAAGGACGCCAGCTTGAACACCTTGAAGTACGCCCAGGCGCAGGGCCTGCCCTATCTGAGCACCTCCAGCGGCTCGTTCGAGATCGCGCCCGAGGTCGCGCTGCACCTGCGCAAGCCGGGCGCCGCGCCCATCCTGCTCGCCAGCCATTGGCTGGCCGGCGCCGCGACCCTGCCGGCGCTGCACTACGCGCGCGAGTTCGCGCGCATCGATCGCATCGATCTGTCGGCGCTGCTGGACGAGGAGGACATGGGCGGCCCGGCCGCCGCCGCCGACTACGAGCGCCTGATCAGCGCCGCCGGCGCGCAGGTGCTGGAGGACGGGCAGTGGCGCTGGCTGCGCGGCGACGAGGCCGGACGCAGCATCCGCAGCGTGGACGGCGTGGAAGTGGCGGCTGCGGCTTACTCGCCGCTGGACGTGGTCACCCTGGCGGCCGCGACCGACGCGCGCTGGATCCGGCTCGACATGGCCCTGGGCGTGAGCGCCAGCCGCCGTCGCGGCGAGGCCTATTCGACCGAGATCGCGATCGAGATCGAAGGCCTGGGCCACGACGGCCAGCCGCTGCGCGTGCGCCACGAGCTGGTGCACCCGGCCGGACAGGCGCCGCTGACCGCGTTGTGCATCGCGCTGGGCATCGAGCGCCTGCTCGGCCTGGCCGGCGGCGCGGTGGTGGCGCCGGGCCTGTACTTCCCCGACAGCCTGATCGATCCGGCCTATCTGCTGCTGCGACTGCAGGAAGCCGGCGTGCGTCAGCGCCGGCTCTGAGTCGGGGGCCGGCGCGACGGCTCGTCCAGACCGGTGCGTATCGGTGACAGCCGGCACGCGTTAAGTGGATACTCGGTCACGCTCGGGTCGCGGGGAAGGCGGCCCGATTCCGCGCCCGATCGCCCGGACCCCGCAGGCCCGGGCGTACTCCTACCTGACTCCAAGGAAAGGTCGTCATGAGCAAGATCGCGATACCCGATCTGATCGAAAAGCTGGCCGGCACCGCCGCCAAACCGCTCAAGGATTCCTCGCTCAAGACCGAGCTGCTCAGTTACGACAAGGGCGCGGAAACCACCGCCCAAAGCGGCAGCATCAAGGCCGTGTTCGGCGCCACCGCCGCCGCTGCGATCCACCTGTACAACAGCGCCGACGACGTCGACGACGACGGCGTGATCGGCAGCCGTGGCGAAGCCGTCGATCCGGCCAAGGCCAGCACCGACTGGCGCCCGCAGCTCGCGTTCGCGCCCGGCAACGCCTGGCTCAAGTACTCGCTGAGCGCGGCGGCCACCGCCAAGGCCACCGCCAAGATCGGCACCGCCGGCGGCGGCATCAGCGGCGATCGCTCGCTGCGCCTGCTTTGCTACAAGCGCCACGACGACACGGTGCGGATCGGCGAGGCGGTGCTGTCCGACATCGACGAAGTCGCCAGCGTCCTGTCCGCATCCGACATCGCCGGACTGAGCGTGGGCGAGGCGGTCGCGCTGAAGTCGCGCGGCAAGCTCACCGCCAGCCTCAGCATCAGCTGGTCGGACATCTTCTCCAGCTCCCTGCACGGCCTGACCGACGTGCTCGGTGCCGACCGCGCCGGCGCGTTCCTGATCAACATCGGCGCCAGCGCCAGTGCCAGCTTCACCGCCACCGTCGACGACGATTTCAGCCTCAGCTTCGTGCGCGAGCGCGCCTCCGGCGATCGCGCGATCCGCGTCGCCCTGCGCAAGAGCGCGGTCCACGACGGCCGCTTCGAGGCCAAGGCCGGCGTGCAGATCGAATTCGCCGATCCGGCCGCGGTGGAGAAGGTGCTGGGCTCGGTCGTGGCCGGCGTGCTCGACGCGCCGACCGCCGCGCTGAAAGCGATCGAAGAGGCGACCTCGCTGGAGCGGGTGCCGGAGCGCTATCGCCCGATCGCCGAGGCCCTGGCCGAACGCTTCGGCCTGGACGACGCCAACCCGCTGCCCAAGCTGAAGAAGAAGCTGCAGGAGCTCACCGAACTTCTGAACGAGCGCGTGACCCAGATCGCCAAGACCAAGGTCACCCTGGGTTTCAGCTACGAGTACACGCGCCTGGCCAGCGAAGCTTCGCTGCTCGAGGCCACGCTGTCGGAAGACGCGCTGTCGCGCCTGCACGGCGCCCTGCTGAGCTTCGATTTCCAGCGCGTGCTGGCCTACACCGGCTCGGGCTACGCGCTGGAGTTCTTCCTGCACCAGAAGACGGTGGAGCGCGTGCGCGCCTGGGGCTTCACCCTCGGCGTCGGTACCTGGTTCGACCTCAAGAGCAAGCAGGAGCGCAAGGACCGTTTCGTCAGCCGCCGCTACGTTTCGCCGGCCGGCGAAGCGCTCACCCGCGCCTACCTGGGCAGCACCCGCTACACCGCCAACGCCAACACCTGGACCACCGAATACGGCGCCGCGCTCAAGGCCGACCTGGAGGAGGCGCGTGCGCCGCAGCAGACCGCCGCGCGCGACTTCAAGTGCGGCCTGCAACTGTGGTGGGAGGAAAGCCGGATCAAGACCGCGAGCGAACTGGCGCGCGTGGTCGACGATGCGGTGCTGTGGGGCGTGATCGACGACGCCGCGGCGCCGGCGCTGCAGACGCAGTTGCAGGGCGCGCTGGGCGCGGCGGGCGAGTGCAAGCCGCGCCTGAGCGTGATGCTCAGCGATCACGGCCTGCGCCAGGCCATGCGCGCCTACGCCAGCGCCGACGATGCGACCTGGGCCCGGCATGCGGCGCGCGCCTTGCCCTGGTACGCCAAGCAGTCCGCACGCGCGAGCTGCGCCAGCCGCGAGGCGGTCTACGCGCCGCTGTTCGAGGCCTATCGGCGTCGTCCCGACGCCAGCGGCAGCGCGCTCAAGCAACTGATCGCCAAGAGCCTGCGCGATTACGGCGGCGGTCTGGCCGGGCAGGAGTCGATAGGCGAGACGCCGTGGACGGTATACCAGGTGCTGCTGCGTTCGGATATCGACCAGCGGCGTTTCTGGAATCGCTGGGAGCGCCTGCGCAGCGGCGCGGCACGCATGATCGATCTGCTGGAGGTGCGCGGCGACTGGAACGACTTCGACGACCACTTCGCGATGCTGCGCGGCGTGTTCGAGCAGACCTTCCTGATCCGCGCGGCCGCCAGCCTGCTGGCCGAGGCTTTGCCTGCGTCGATACGCGACGGCAAGGCCTATGCGACCACGCTGACCATCGCCTACCGCGACGGCAATCAGGACAAGAGCCTGGTGGTGGGCGGACGGGCCTGAGTCGGCCCGGCTTGCGCGATTCCTGAGGGGGAGGAGGCGGACATGGACGCGCTGCGGAAGTTGGGGGCCATCGTCTGGCCCGGCTCGTGGTCGTTGGCTTGGGACAGCTGGGGGCCGATCCTGTTGCGCAGTGCGCTGCTGGTGGCGACGGTCGCGGTGCTGTGCGCGGGCCTGCGCGCGCTCGCGCGCTGGCTGGCGCGACCGCGCGCGACCGTGTTGAGCGTGCAGCGCGCGGGCGCGGACGCGTCCGATACCCTGGTCGTGGCGGTGCACGGCATGCCCGGCCTGCACAATTTCGGCGGGGCGCTGGACCTGATCGCGCAGGCCCTGCCTGCGGCGGATCGGCTGGTGGTGGACTACCGCGGCGGCTGGCTGCGCGGCTACACCAGCAACGCCGACGCTCTGACGATCGCCGACGCGATCGAGCAGGGCATCCACGCCGAGGTCAAGCGCGGCGGCTACCGGCGCGTGATCCTGATCGGTTACAGCGCGGGCGCCTCATTGCTGCGCAAGGCCTTGGTCTGGGGCTACGGAGAAGAACAGGACCGCGCCGCCTTCGGCCGCCGCGGCAAACGCGCCTGGGTGGATAAGACCGAACGCCTGGTCCTGCTGGCGGGCATGAACCGCGGATGGAGCGTCGACCCGCGCCCCGCGCTGATGCCCTGGCCGACCTATCTGTACATCCGCGCATGCAGGCTGCTCGGGCGTGCGCTCGGCATCGGCGAACTGATCTCGGCCATGCATCGCGGCTCGCCCTTCATCGCCGACACGCGCCTGCAGTGGGTGCGGCTGGCGCGCTCCGACGCGGTCGTCAACGGGCAGCTGCATTTTCCGCAGGTGATCCAGATCGTCGGCAGCGAGGACGACGTGGTGTCCAAGGAGGACGGCCAGGATCTGAGCACCGCCGCGGGAACGGTGTTCAAGACCTTGGCGCAGACCGGGCACAAGCAGATCGGCAATACGCTGGAATCCGCCGGCGGCCCCGCCGCCGAGGCCCGGCGCAATGCGATAACGCTGGCGCTGCAGGGCAGGATCGAAGCGCTGGAGCCGGATCTGGTGGAGTTCAAGGAGGATCGCCAGGTCACGCGACTGGTGTACGTCACCCACGGCATTCGCGACCTGGGCGAGTGGACCGATCTGGTTCGCGACGAACTGCGGCGCCGCTACGAGGCCAACGGCGAGAAGGTCGCGGTGTTCAACGCCAAGTACGGCCACTTCCCGATGGCGCGCTTCCTGCTGCCCTTCGACCGCCAGCGCAACGTGCGCGACTTCATGGATCGGTACACCGAGCACGTGGCGCGCTATCCGAATGCGAAGTCGGTCGACTACATCGGGCATAGCAACGGCACCTACATCCTGGCCAGCGCGCTGCTGCGTTACGTGACCACCCATGTGCGGCGCGTGTTCTTCGCCGGCAGCGTGGTGCCGCGCGCCTATCCCTGGGCGGAACTGGTCGAGGCCGGGCGGGTCGAGAGCGTGGTCAACGTGGTCGCGACCGGCGACTGGGTGGTGGCGATCTTTCCGAAAATGTTCCAGCAGTGGGCGGAGCTGTTCCGGCTCAGCGGTCGCAAGGGTGTGTTCGATCTCGGCGGCGCCGGCTTCGACGGCTTCGGCGCCTCCGGTCTGACCGCCGCGGTGGACAATCTGGAGTACTCGAAGGGCGCGCACTCCACCGGCGTCGCGGTCGACGATCCCGAGAAGCTGCGCGCCATGTGCGCCTATCTGACCCAGGACGATCGCTCCAGCCTGCGCGCGTTCGAGACCGCGCGTAAGAAAAACGCTCTGCTGGATGTCGTGTCCAGGATCTGCGTGTTCGTGTGGGCGGGGCTGCTGGCGCTGCTGTGGGCGCTGGGCTGCGTGGCCTATCTGGTGGGCGTGGCGACGCTGGGCGGCGGCCTGTGGGCGGGCCTGGCCGGCGTGGCGCTGTTCCTGCTGGTCGTGATCCTGCTGCTGTATTGGATCTGAGCGGCGGCGCGTCAGCTCAGCAGGCCCTGCATCGGCCGCACCGCCCGACTGTCCGGAAACACCTGGGTTTCCAGCGCGCGCTCGCCGACGCGCAGATGCGCGGCCAGCAGGCCCTTGAACAGGCCGCGCAGATCGCTGGTCGCGCGCAGGTCGCGGCCTTCGTTGAGCGACGACGGCGCCAGGCCCGGCCAATCGCCGGCGATGCGTCCGCCGCGCACCGCGCCGCCGGCCAGCAGGGCCAGGCCGCCGGTGCCGTGATCGGTGCCGGCGGTGCCGTTGACCGCGGCGGTGCGGCCGAACTCGCTGACGATCGCGATCGCGGTGCGCTCCCAGATCGGCGCGGCGCCGGTTTGGAACGCGCGCAGGCCGGCGTCGAGTTCGCCCAGCTTGCGCGCGAGCACCGCGGCCTGGTTGCTATGGGTGTCCCAACCGGAGTCCTCGACGAAGCCCAGGCGCGGGCCGTCGGCGGCGGCCATGAAGCGCGCGGCGGCGGCCATCGCCTGCGGCAGGCGCGCGCCGCGCGCACTGCCGGCCTGCATGCCGGCGCCTTGGCTGTCGAGCGCGCGCGCGAATGCGCCCGACAGGTCTGGGTCGGCGGCGTATAGCGACTGCAGGCGCTGCAGCAGGATCGGGTCGACATCCTCGGGCAGCGGCGGCGACCAGGTGGTGGCCGCGCCCGGGCCGCGCATGATCAGCGGCATCACCGCGCTCACCGCCAGCGCTTCGCCGCCGCTCATCGCGGCGACGCAGCGGTTGAGCCAGCCGGTGGCGGCGCCGCTGGCGCTGGCGGTGCCGTTCTCCAGGCAGTCCTGGGCCTCGAAGTGCGAACGCTGGCGATACGGCGGCGCGATCGCGACCACGGGCAGCAGTTGCCCGCTGGCGTACAGCGAGTGGGCGAACTCCAGCGCGGGATGCAGGGCGAAGTCGGCGTTCAAGGCGCGCGCATTCTGCGGCGCCAGCGCGCCGCGCAGGCGCGCATAGGCGGCATCGTCGCGCGGCGGCAGCACGTGCAGGCCGTCGACGCCGCCGCGCAGCAGCACCACCAGCATGCGCCGGTCGTTAGCGGCGGCGAGCGCGCTCAAGCTCGGCCACAGGGTCAGCGTGGCGACCGCGCCCGCGGCTCCGATGAAATGGCGTCGGCTCAGTCGCATCTCAGCTTCTCCATTGAAAGGCCGGGCTGGCGAACAGCAGGGCCAGGCCGCCGCGCGGGGATTCGGCGCGACGCAGCGCGCCCAGGGTGTCGGCGTCCAGGCGATCGGCGAACACCGCCTGCGCGGTCGCCAGCGGATCCACGCGCGCGTCGGGCGCGGACTCGGACAGGCTCTGCGCGGCCTGCACGCGTTTCCACAAGGCGTCCGGTCCGCTCCATTCGGCGGCTTCGTCGGCGTAGCCCGCGGGCGAGCGCGGCGTGAACGGCGGTTGGCCCATGCGCGCGAGCAGGGCGATCAAGGCGCGCGGCCGTTCGCTGGGCGCCGCGCCGCCGGCGCGCAGCGCCGAGATCACGAAATCGTCGGGCGTCTTGAACTTGCGTGCGTCCTCGCCCCAGGCCTCGGGCGCATCGATCAGGGCCGCGTAGACCGTGGGCAGGTCGCCGCCGCTGCCTTGCCAGGCCGCGCTCAGGCGCGCGACCAGGGCCGGCGGCGGCGCGTCGCCGACGAAATGGCGCGCCAGCTTGTACGACAGATGACGCGCGGTGGACGGATGCACGGCCAAGTCGGACAGGATCGCGCGCCCCTGGGCCAGGCCGTCGTCGGCGTAGCGGCGCCCGACCACGTTGCGGGCGCCGTCCTCGTGAGCGGCGGCGCGGAACACGAAGGCCGAGGACGCGCTGCCGGCCGCGAGTTCGCGCGGCAGCGGTACGCCCCAGCCGGTGATCGCGCGCGCCAGTTCGGTCACATCCCTCTGGGTGTAGCCGCCGTCCACGCCCAGGGTGTGCAGCTCCAGGATCTCGCGCGCCAGATTCTCGTTGAGCCCGAGCTCGCGCCTGGGGGCCTCGGTGTCGGCGCGCGCCCTGCGCCGGCGCGCGCGTTGCGCGAGCATCGAATCGGCGCCGATCGAGCGCACGTTATCCAGATAGCGCAGCATGCCCGGATGCGATTCCACCGCGATCAGCAGGTCGGCATAGCGCGACAGCACGTGCGGGCGGATCGCCTCTCGCTCCATCGGCGCGGCGTATAGCGCGGCGGCGCGCTTGTCGATCGAGATCGCGAAGTGGTTGGACCAGAACCGCACCAGGCGCTCGACGAAGCCCTGTTCGCTGGCCACCGCGAGCCGATAGCGTCGACCGAGCTCGCGTAGCTGATCCTCGCGGAAACGCTGACCGAAGTTGGCGACCGGGTCGGCCTGCCCGCCCTGGCGGCGCGCGGCCTGGCGTTCGCGGTAGTAGTCGGCCTCGCGGCGCAGATAGTCCAGGCTGGCGGGCAGATCGGCGTAGCGCGCCTGGCCGGCGTCGCCGTGCAGCTGCGCATGCAGCCAGCCGCGCGGGTCGTCGATGCGCGCCAGCTGGCCCGGCGCCGCGCCCAGGCCGAAACGATTGACCGCGCTCACGCTTTCGCGAGTCGTCATGCCCGCTCTCCCTCGGATACCCGTCTGACAACGGCCGCGCGCGCCCGCGGTTGACATCCGACTGCGCCAGCCGCGATCGCCGCCTCTACACGCGCAGGCCCGCATGGCGTAGGGTTGCGGGCAATCGGCGCGCCGCGCCGCGCAACCGCAGGCCCGCGCCCGACGCGAGGCCAGGAGACCGTGGCAATGCAGAGCGAACCGCAAGACCTACATCGCGGCCTGGGCGAACGCCATATCCGCCTGATGGCGCTGGGCGCCGCCATCGGCGTCGGCCTGTTCCTGGGTTCGGCCAACGCGATCAAGCTGGCCGGCCCCGGCATCCTGCTGGCCTACCTGCTCGGCGGCGCGGCGATCTTCATCATCATGCGCGCGCTGGGCGAGATGGCGGTGCACAACCCGGTCGCGGGTTCGTTCAGCCGCTACGCGCAGGATTACCTGGGCCCGCTGTCGGGCTATCTCACCGGCTGGAACTACTGGTTCCTGTGGCTGGTGACCTGCGTGGCCGAGATCACCGCGGTCGGCATCTACATGCAGGTCTGGTTTCCGGGCACGCCGCAGTGGGCCTGGGCGCTGGCCGCGCTGGCGGCGATGGGCTCGGTCAACCTGATCGCGGTGCGCGCCTACGGCGAGTTCGAGTTCTGGTTCGCGATGATCAAGGTCGTGACCATCGTGCTGATGATCGTCGGCGGCCTGGGCATGATCGTGTTCGGCTTCGGCAACAACGGCGTGGCCACCGGCATCTCGCACCTGTGGTCGCACGGCGGCTTCTTCCCCAACGGCGCCAAGGGCGTGCTGATGTCGCTGCAGATGGTGATGTTCGCCTATCTGGGCGTGGAGATGATCGGCCTGACCGCCGGCGAGGCGGCGAATCCGAAGAAGTCGATTCCCGACGCGATCAACTCGGTGTTCTGGCGCATCGTGATCTTCTACGTCGGCGCGTTGTTCGTGATCCTGTCGATCTATCCCTGGAACGAGCTGGGCACCACCGGCAGCCCGTTCGTGATGACCTTCGAGCGGCTGGGCATCCGCGAGGCCGCCGGCATCATCAATTTCGTGGTCCTGACCGCCGCGCTGTCGTCCTGCAACAGCGGCATCTTCAGCACCGCGCGCATGCTCTACAACCTGGGCCAGCAGGGCCAGGCGCCGCGCACCTTCGCGATCACCTCCGCCAGCGGCGTGCCGCGCAAGGCGGTGCTGGTGTCGGTGGTGGTGCTGCTGTTCGGCGTGCTGCTGAACTACCTGGTGCCGGAAAAGGTATTCATCTGGGTGACGTCGATCTCCACCTTCGGCGCGATCTGGACCTGGGCGGTGATCCTGCTGTCGCACCGCAAGTTCCGCGCCGGTCTCAGCGCCGAGCAGCGCGCGGGCCTGGAGTTCAAGATGCCGCTGTATCCGATCGGCTCGTGGATCGCGCTGGCGTTCCTGGTGCTGGTGGTCGGCCTGATGGCCTACTTCCCCGACACCCGCATCGCGCTGTTCGTCGGCCCGGCCTTCCTGATCCTGCTGGTGGTGCTGTATTACGCGCTGGGGTTGGGCAAGCGCGCGGCGGCGAACGGATAAGGCCAGACGTCCGAGGCGGCGCGCGGACATTCCGCGCCGCCTCGGCAAGATGCCGGCGACGGCTTCGCCCGGGTCGCGGAAGAGGTCCGGGGCTTGCGCCCGCGCGCCGCGTCGGCGGCGCTTATTCCTTGGCCGGGGTCAGGAAGTAAGCCTCGACTTCGCCCTTGACCTTGACCGTCATCGGATTGCCGCGCCGATCCAGGGCCTTGCCCACCGGCACCCGCACCCAGCCTTCGCTGATGCAGTATTCCTCGACGTTGTGGCGCTCCTGGCCGTTGAAGCGGATGCCGATGCCGCGCTCGAGCAGGGCGTCGTCGTGGAAGGGGCTGCGCGGATCGTTGGACAGGCGGTCGGGCGGGGTATCGGTCATCGTCTTTATCGCTGTGGCTGGCTACGGTCGCGGCGCGCGCGGGGCGGCGCCGGCTGCACAGGATACGCGTCGCGCCGTCCGCGGTCGCCTCAGTGCGGGAGATCGCGCTGGAAGCGTTCCAGTTCGGCCTCGGTCAGGGGACGGATCGCGTCGATCTCGTCCAGCCACAGATCCTGCGTGCCGCCGGCCTGCTCCAGGCGGAGCACCCCGTTCAGGCCTTCCTCGTCGCCGGGCCCGTAGAAGGACTGCAGGGTCGGCAGGGCGGCGACCACGCCGGCCAGCACGCGGCCGTCGCGCAGCCGCAGTTCGACCCGGGCATCGTCGTGCAGACCGGCGATGCGCGCTTCCAGGCGCGCGATGTCCGCGGGCGCGGTATAGACGTGGTCGGCGTTGCGGGACATGGCGGCGGGCCCTCGGGCGGAACTGCCGTCGACCTTAGCGCCGCGCGCGCCAAGCACGGGTGAAGCCGCGTTCAGTGCGCTCGCGCGCGCGGCTCCAGGCGCAGCTGCGCGGCGGCCAGGCGGAAGGGATCGATGCCGACTTCGTAGTAGCGATGCCCGCGCAGGCTCGCCGATTGCGCGGCCTGCGGATCCGACCAGTCGTCGAAATCGCGCAGGGCGGCGGCGTGGCCGCGGTCGGCCTGCAGCAGCGCCTTGCGCACGTTGTCGTCGACCAGCAGCACGTCGCGGTCGCGCGGCGCGTGCGCGATCAGCTTGGCGGCGCGGTTCACGCAAGGCCCCATCACCGTCGGCACCTGGAACTGGCGCGGGCCGATATTGGTCGAGATCAGCGGCCCCAGGGTGATCGACACGCGCAGGCGGACCGAGTCGGCGGCTTCGGCGGCCAGGCTTTTCCAGTGCTTGCGCTTGAAGTCGCGGAAATCGCCCAGCAGCTCGGCGGCCGCGCAGACCGCGCGCAGCGCCGGGCTGGCCGCGGCCGAGTCGTGATCGCCGCCGTAGTGGAAGCGCGCCAGCGTGCCGTCGCCGCTGAAGCGTTCGATCACCGCCGAGTACGGACCGATGCGCTGGTACACGTGCTCGGTGAAGCGCCCGATCAGACGGGTGGCGTCGACCAGCGGCAGCTCGTCGAACAAGGACGAGGAGCGGGTGAGGTCGACGTACAGCACCGCCGCGTTCTCCAGGTCGATCTCGCCCTGCAGGCCCAGTGCCCGCGCGCAGTCGCGGTGGCAGAGGAAGGCGTCGGCCTTGGCGGCCAGGCCGCCGTCGCCGTCCTCCAGCAGTTCGGTCAGGCGCCGGCGGTCTTCGGCGTCGAAGCCTTCGGGATCGATCACGTCCTGGCTGCCGGCGACGGTCTTGTTGAACAGCTGGATCACGCCGACCTGGCGGTGGCGCGCATGCAGCGGCGCGACCAGGGTGTGCACCGGGGTGAAGCCGGATTGCTGATCGTAGGAGGCGACGTGACGCACGTTGGCCTGCAGGCGGTTGTCGCCGATCGCCACGCCCTTGCTCCAGCATTCGCCGACGATGGTCCAGGCCTCGACCAGCTTCATGCGCAGGATCGCGGCGGCGGCCGCGGCGTCGGCGTTGTAGACCGCGACGAAGGCGAAGCCGCGCGGGAATTCGCCCTCGTCCTCGCGCGCCGGGTAGATCGGCACGTACAGCGACGCGGCCTGCGCGTCCATCGCGCGCGCCAGGCGCTCGACTCGTTCGGTGAGTTGCTCGCGCAGGCGCGCGAGGTCGCGCGCGTCCGGCGAGGCGTCCTGATCGGCGTGGCGCAGGCGGTCCTCGCTCTTGGCCAGATCGGCGCGCACGCGCGCGAGCTCGGCCTCCCTGATGCGCAGCTCGGTGTCCTTTCCGGCCAGGATGCGCTGGTGGTACAGCTTGGCCAAGGTGGCCACGAAACCGGCGCCCAGCACCCCCGCGCCGAGCTTGGCCCATTCGATCCACTCGCTCATGTCCGCTCCTGGACGCGCGCCGGGCCGCCCACCGGCCCCATCAGCTGTGACGCGAAAGCCGCGCAAAAGCGGCCCCGGCGCCGGTCGGCTTTCCATCCCCGCGCCCAGGCGGCATCCTGCCCGCCTCCCCCGCGGCGAAACCGTCATGCACGCACCCGACGACGACTACGAAAGCGACGATTACGACGGCTACGACGGCGACCTCGACGAGGCCACGCCCGAAGCCCTGGTCTGGCAGTTGCTGCTGATGATCAATCCCGGCGACGAGGAATCGGCGCTGCAGCAGTTCGCCGACTACCGCGAGGCCCTGGCGGAGGCCGGCGGGGAGACCGACGAGCCGGTCTGGCTGATCAAGGACGCGATCGACTGGAAGGCCGGCTACTACGTCGACTGGAAGGACAGCGAGTCCTTCATCGACAGCATCAACGAGCTGGCCGCGCGCTGGAACCTGCGCATCGACTGGGGCACCGACGACACCGCCGACGCGGATTTCCTGGACGGCACCGACGTGCCCGCGCTGATGGCGACCGCCCACGACCGCCTGCGCGAGCACGGCTACACCCTGTGGACCTGGAACACCGGCAGCGACAGCCATGCCGGCTGGATCGCTCTGCGTCGCGACGACGAGGCCATGCAGGTGCTCAGCACCGCGCTGGGGATCGAGGCGCGGCCGGGCAGCGACGCGTTCTGAGGGCGCGGCTAGCCGGCCGCTTCGGCCTCGGCGCCGCCGCGTCCCAGCGGATCGGGCAGGGCCTCGCCCTGGCGGCTGAAGGCCAGCGAGACCGAATTCAGACAGTGGCGCTCGCCGGTCGGCGGCGGGCCGTCCGGAAACACGTGGCCGAGGTGGCTGCCGCAGCGCGCGCACACGATTTCGTCGCGGATCATGCCGTAGCTGGTGTCGCGCACGACGCGCACGTGGGCCGGGTCGTAGGGCGCGAAGAAGCTGGGCCAGCCGGTGCCGGAGTCGAACTTGGTGCTGGAGCGGAACAGCGGCAGGCCGCAGTAGCGGCAGGTGTAGACCCCCTCCAGCTTGTTGTCCAGGAACACCCCGCAGAACGGCGCCTCGGTGCCGTGCTGGAGCAGCACCTTGGCCTCCTCGGGGCTCAGGCCCGCGCTGAGTTCGCGCCTTTGGGCGTCGCTGGGCGGGCTGAGATCGAACGCGGTCATGGCGGACTCCGGGTGTCGGCGGGGTGCCCCAGATGGTACGCAAGCCCGTCCCCACTGGCGTGCAGGGCCGGGAAACGGTGCTTCCCGGCCCTGTTCAGCTGAACGGGGAGGCCGGGCCCCGCACATAGTGTTTGCATTTCTCGCAGAAGCGGACTAGCGTATCGAGTGCTGTGTTCGTCAAGGGTCACCATGAACCGTGGCCCGATGCCGTAGATCCCAGATCCGCCCATCGTTGCACCAGGCTTCCTCCTTGCAACCAGCATCAAGGCCGCGCAGGCGGCATTCCCATTACGTTTCAAGGAGCAAGCAAAATGTCGAACCGTGAATTCGGTACGGTCAAGTGGTTCAACGACGCCAAGGGCTTCGGCTTCATCAGCCGTGAGAACGGCGAAGACGTGTTCGTGCACTTCCGCGCGATCGAGTCGCAGGGCTTCAAGAGCCTGCAGGAAGGCCAGAAGGTCTCCTTCACCGTCACCCAGGGCCAGAAGGGCCTGCAGGCTGAATCGGTGCAGGCGGTCTGAACCGCTTAAGGACCGCGCCTTCGGGCGCGATCCGAAACAAAAAGCCCGGCTTCGGCCGGGCTTTTTGTTTGTGGGGCCGCGCTCGCCAGCGGCCGCGCGCGCTCAGGCCGGCGTGGTGGCCATGCGCGCATCGGCCTGGCGCAGCGCGCGCAACAGCAGGACCACGCTGAGGATCGCCTGCAGGGTCACCGAGGCTACCGACAGCAGCCACAGCTGGCGCAGTTCGAAGTCCGGCCGGGTCGACAGCCAGATCGCCGGCAAGGCGAAGCTCAGCATGCGGCTGGCGCTGCTGGCGAACGCGGGCAGGGTGTTGCCCAGGGCCTGGAACATGCCCGAGCAGGTGAAGATCAGCCCCGAGGCGACGAAGTTCAGCGAGATGATGCTCAGGAACTGCGCCGCCACCGCGATCACCGCGGTTTCTTGGGTGAACACGCCCACCAGCCACTGCGGCCGCCACTGGCACAGCGCGGTCAGGCCCAGCATCAGCACCACGCCGATCGCGACCGCGGCATGGAAGGTCGCGCGCACCCGGTCCGGGCGGCCCGCGCCGACGTTCTGGCCGGCCACCGGCGCGGTCGCGAAGGCCACCGCCATCGCCGGCAGGAAGATCGCCTGCATCACCCGTTGGCCGATGCCGAAGCCGGCCTGGGCCTCGGCGCCGAAGCCGCGGATCACCCAATAGATCACCGCCATATAGACGAACATCAGCGCGAACTCGCCGCCGGGCGGCAGGCCGATGCGCAGGATGCGCTTCCACACCGCGAGCCGCGCGTGGAACTGGCTGGGATCGAAGCCGACGTATTTTTCCAGGCGCGCGAAGTACAGCGTCATCATCACCACGCCCGCGGCCACCGAGATCGAGGTCGCCAGGCCGGCGCCGGCCACGCCCATCGGCTTGCCGGTCAGCCAGCCGGCGATCAGTACCGGCGCCAGGATCGCGTTGAGGATCACCGTCAGCATCTGCACCACCATGGTCGGCTTGGCGATGCCGGTGCCGCGCAGAGCCGAACCCATCGCGATCTGGGCGAACTGCAGCGCCAGGCCGGGCAGGAACCAGTACAGATAGTCGATGCCGTGGCGGGTGGTCGCGGGGTCGGCGCCGAGCGTGCGCATGTAGGCGCCGCCCAGCGCGTAGCCCAGGATCAGGGTGATCGCGGCGCAGGTCAGGGCCAGCAACAGGCTCTGGTTGAACACCAGGTTGGCGTCGTCGCGGTCCTTGCGCCCGACCGCGTGCGAGATCAGCGCCATCGTGCCCACGCCCAGGATCTGGGTCAGGGCCATCACGATGAACTGCACGTTGCCGGCCGCGCCGACGCCGGCGATCGCCGCATCGCCCAGGCGCGCGACGAAGTACAGATCGATCAGGAAGTACAGGGTCTGGAACAGCATGCCGATCATGATCGGCGCGGCCATCCGCAGCACGTGTTTGGGAATCGAGCCCTGGGTCAGGTCCTGCATGGCGGTGCCGCTGTCTGCGATGCGCGGACGTTAGCGCGCGCCGAGCGCGCGCGCCATGGCCGCAAGGCATGGTTCGATTCAGGCGGCGCTGCCCGGACGCCGGAACACGATCAGCTTGCCGGTGAAGGCCTGCACCACTTCGCCGCGCTGATTGCGCGTCTCGTTGCGCACCACCACCAGGCCGCGGTCCGGACGCGAGCGCGAGGGCACGATCTCGACGATCTCGCCGTGCACCTGCAGCACGTCGCCGGGCCGGGTCGGACGCGGCCAGGCGATCTCGGCGCCGGCGCCGATCAGGCCGCCGGCGGGAATGCCGCGTTCGACCAGCAGGCGCATGGTGATCGCCGCGGTATGCCAGCCGCTCGCGGCCAGGCCTTCGAACAGGCTGGCGCGCGCGGCCTCCTCGTCGAGGTGGAAGGGCTGCGGGTCGAACTCGCGCGCGTAGGCTTTGATCTGCTCGGCGCTGACGGCGTAGGTCGCGGTCTCGAAGCGCTGGCCGACCGCGAGATCGTCCAGGTAGAGGCCGTCGTCAGAGGGTTCGGTATGCATATGCGTCCCTCTTCACTGCTTGCGCTCGAACACCAACAGGGTCGAGGTCGCCGAGGCGTACAAACGGCCCTGGGCGTCGGTGAGCCGGCCTTCGGCGAAGGCCACGCGCTTGCCGATCGACAGCAGCTTGGCTTCGGCGCGCACCGGGCCGGTGTCGGAGGTCATCGCGCGGTGGTAGGCGACCTTGAGCTCCAGCGTGGTGTAGGCCTGCTCGGCGCCGAGCGCGCTGTGCGCGGCGCAACCGCAGGCCGAGTCCAGCAGGGTCGCGGCGTAGCCGCCGTGGATCACGCCCAAGGGGTTGTAGGCGTGCGGGCCGGGCGTGCCGGCGAACACCGCGCGGCCTTCGTCGACCTCGGTCAGGATGAAGCCCAGAGTCTCGCCGATCGGCGGCGGGCGGCCGGCGGCGAGCAGGGCGCGCAGGGTTTCCAGGCCATTGAGGCCGCGCAGGGCTTCGAGTTCGAACACGTTCACGGTCATCGCGGGGGGGGCTCCGGGGACAGGTCAGCGAGAGGAAACGGCGGTGGCGACCGCGTGCAGCACTTCGTCCGACAGGGCCGGATCGTCGACGGCGCGCGCCAGCACCAGCGCGCCGACCATGCTGGACAGGGTGGCGAGCGCGCGCGCGCGGCGCGCGGCGCGGCTGCGACCGGGCAGTAGCGGGGTCAGCAGTTCGACATAGGAGCGCAGCGCCTGGCCCAGGCTGCGCTTGACCGGCGGGTCCAGGCGCGCGGCGTCGGCGCCGAGCGCGGCGAAGGTGCAACCGCGGCCGGGCTGGTCGCGGTGCGCGCTGGACAGGTAGGCGGCGGCGATGTGTTGCAGCGCGTGTTCGGGATCGCGTTCGATCAGCCGCGACCAATAGGCCAGCGAGCCGGCGACCGCGTGTTCGCAGGCCTCCGCCATCAGGTCCTGCTTGGATTCGAAGTGGCCGTAGAAGCCGCCGTGGGTGAGGCCGGCGTCGCGCATCAGGTCGGCGATGCCGACGCCGTCGTAACCGCGTTCGCGGAACAGGCGCGCGGCCGCGCCGACGATGCGTTCGCGGTTCTCGGCGGTCTGTTCGCGGCTGACTTTCATGCATGCGCTCCGCGGGGCCCGGTGCGGCCCGGTCCGGCGATCCTAGCAGTATTGATGACGATCATCATTTATACGCGGACGTCGATCCGACCGGCGGTCGCGCCGGTCCGGCGCGACCGCCTGAAAGCCGGGCAACGCGCGGTCAGGCGCGCTGGCGCCGGTCGTCGGACTTCGCGTCTAATCCGCAGGGCCGGCGAAGCGCGCCGGCGTCCCGCACGGAATCGCGATGCGCCTGTACGCTGCTGTAGTCCTCATCACCGTCTGCGCCGTGGCATCGGCCGCCGAGCCCGCGCGCGGCCCCGCGCCCAAGCCCAACTGCCTGGATGCGCGCAGCATGAGCGAGGCGCGCCAGGCCTCCGATCGCAGCCTGGCGGTGATGCAGGCCGATGGCCGTCGCTTCCGCCTCGAGCTGGGCGAGGACTGCCCGGCCGCCGTCGCCGACGAGCAGGCCAGCGTGCTCGCGCGCGAGGGCTGGGTCTGCGGAACGGGCAACGAATACCTGCGCAGCGGACAGCGCCTGTGCCCGGTGTCCGCGGTGACCGAGATCGACGCCAAGGCCTATGCCGAACTCGCCTTGGCCAGCCACCGCCGCCACGGCGAGGTCGCCACCCTGGAAGCGGTCGAGGTGCGCGCGGAAAAGCGCCGCGGCTTCGGCGGCTCGGCGCAGTACTGCCTCAACCCGCGCTACATGCGCGGCTGGAACGAGGACGGCAAGGGGCTGGTGGTGGAAGTGTCGCCGCAGCGCTCCGGCGGCAATCGCTACTACCGCGTCGAACTCGCGCACAGCTGTCCGGAGCTGTTCGACGCCACCACCATCGAGCTGCGTTCGGGCATGGGCATCAGCGCGGTCTGCGGCAATCCCGGCGACGTGGTGGTGGCGGTGCCGGAGATGCGTGCGGGCGAGGGCATCGCGCGCAGCGGCGGCGCGCTGTCGCGGATCCAGTGTCCCATCGCGACCGTCTATCCGATCGACAAATAAGCACTGGCATCACGCGCGCAACGCATTCGTTAGCGTCGCGTGCAAGGCGCCTGAACGCGCGCGCATGAATGCGCGATGTTCACCGCCGGTTGCTGCGCGCGTGGCGAGACTCGACGCACCTTCCCCAAAGGAGGCTGCCATGAGCCGCACCGTCGTACTCCGCAGTACCGTGCTCGCGATCGCGCTGACCGTATCGGGCACTGCGCTGGCCGAGCAGGCCTTGACCGAGGCCAAGGTCCGCGCCCAGCTCACCGAGCAGGGCTATACCCACATCAACGACATCAAGTTCAGCGATGGCGTCTGGAAAGCCGACGCGCGCAGCGCCGAAGGCAATCGCGTCGACGTGCGCCTGGATCCCAAGACCGGCCGCGTCTATCCGGACGAACAAGTCGCCAACCTCAGCGAAGCCGACGTGCGCGCGCGCCTGGCGGTGGCCGGATACACCAACGTGCACGACGTCGATTACGAGGACGGCATCTGGAACGCCGAGGCCGACGATCCCGCCGGCCGCGACGTCGAGCTCAAGATCGATCCCAGGAACGGACGCGTGATCGGCGGCGACAAGGACTAAGCGATCGCGGATCGCGCCGCGCGAAGCGGCGCGATCCGTCCGGCGCTTACCAGGTGTCTTCCAGCATGCGCGGCCGGCAGGCCAGATAGCCGCCTATCGTCAACACCACCAGGCACAGGCTGAGAAAACCGAACGGCAGCACCCAGCCGTGGGTGGTTTCGTGCAGCCAGCCGAACAGCAGCGGACCGATGCAGCTGATGGTGTAGCCCACGCCCTGCATGAAACCCGACAGCGAAGCCGAACCGGCCTGGGTGCGCGTGCGCAGATTGATCAGGGTCAGCGACAGCGGGAAGGTGCTCGGGCCCAGGCCCAGCAGCGCCACCCACAGCAGAGTCGCCGACATCGGCGCCCACAGCAGGCCGGCGAAACCGCACAGGTACATCACCACGCACGCCAGCACCACCGGAAACGGATTGGCGATGCGCACCGCGAGCGCCGGCAGGGCCAGCGCCGCGACCAGGCCCAGGGTCGAGAACAGCGCGACCATGCTGCCGCCCAGGGCCGGACTGCCGCCGGCTTCGACCAGCAGCTTCGGCAGCCAGGTGAACATGGAATAGGTGATCAGCGAGGTCATGCCGAACATCAGCGCCATGCCCCAGGCCACCGACGAGCGCCAGACTTGGCCGCGCGGCGCGGGCGCGACCAGTTCGGGCGCTTCGTCCGCGGGCGTGACCGCGCGGTCGTGCGCGGCGGCCAGTGCGCGCGCCTGCGCGGAGCGGCCATAGCGCTCCATCCACAGCGCCGCGATCCAGGGCAGCGCCGCCGCCACCGCCACCAGCGACCACGAGCCCAGCGACACGCGCCAACCCGCGGCCTGCGCCAGCGGCACCGCGGCCAAGGCCGGCAGGATGGTGCCCAGTTGCAGCACGGTGATGTAGAGCGAGCTCACCGCGCCGACGCGATCGGCGAAGTAGCGCTTCACCAGCGGCGGCAGCACCACGTTGCCGATGCCCATGCCCGACAGCGCCACCGCCGAGGCCACCAGCAACTGCCAGGTGTCGCCGGCGAAGGCGCGCGCGAGCAGGCCCAGCGCGGCCAGCACCATCGCGGTCAGCGCCGCGCGTTCCAGGCCGAGGCGGTGCGCGATCGCCGGCGTGAGCACGCCGAAGGCCGCGAAGGCCGCGGTCGGCACCATGCCGAACACGCCGGTCATGGTCGGCCCGAACCCGAAGTCGCGGCCCAGGCTGTCCAGCAGCGGCGTCAGCGAGGTCACCGCGGTGCGCAGGGTGAAGGCCGACAGCACGATGCCGGCCAACACCAGGGCACGGCCCTGCCACAGCGAACGCGGGCGCGACGCCGTCGCGGCGGACACGGACGCGCTCATCGCGCGCACCGGGGGGCGAGGGAGGGAAAGCGGCTACGGAAAGCGGAACTCATTGCGGTACTGCCATCGGGGGATGCGCGGGCCGGCAGCGGTGGCTGCCACGGGCTGCGGCGAGCGTGGGAGCTCGCGTGGCGGTCGGCGGGCGCGTCGGGTGGGGGAGGTCTGACGGGTGAAACGTGATGCGTGAAGCTGGATGCGTGAAAGCCGGTGACGGCGGCGTCGCGATAGCCACCGCATCGCCGTAGGCGACAGTGTGCCGCACAAGATGAATGCGCGGCAGACCCGCCAGGACAACGCACAGTTCCAGCCCCAATGTGCCGAAACGACCGATTTCGCAAAGTCGGCGCCTGCGCCCCTGACTTCCGCCGCTGGACCGGCCGATCCGCGCTCCACTAGTATCGGCCGCACTTTGGCCTAAGGCGTTGCGCCCATGAAATTGCTGGTTGCGTCCCTGCTGTCCCTGTCGGTGTCCGCGGCCCTGGCGGCCGAAGCGCCCAAGTTCGACCCCAAGCGTCTGTCCGACGAGGTCAAGACGCTGTCTTCGGACGAATTCGAAGGTCGTGGCCCGGCCACCGCCGGCGAGACCAAGACCATCGACTACGTGGTCGCGCAGATGAAGGCCGCGGGCCTGCAGCCCGGCGGCGATCTCAAGGACGGCCAACGCGCCTGGACCCAGGCGGTGCCGCTCAAACGCGCGCAGATCGAAGGCACGCCGACCCTGTCGGTGGCGGTGGACGGTAAGCCGCAGGCCCTGAGCCAGGGCAACGAAATCGCCGTGCGCGCCGCGCTCGACGGTTCCACCGCGGTCTCGATCGCGAACGCGCCGCTGGTGTTCGCCGGCTACGGCGTGAAGGCGCCGGAGCGCAACTGGGACGACTTCAAGGGCGTCGATCTCAAGGGCAAGATCGCGGTCGTGCTGATCAACGATCCCGACTTCGAGAGCGGCCAGGGCGACTTCGGCGGCAAGGCCATGACCTACTACGGCCGCTGGACCTACAAGTACGAAGAAGCCGCGCGTCAGGGCGCGCTGGGCCTGCTGATCGTGCACGAGACCGATCCGGCCTCCTACGGCTGGGCTACGGTCAAGAACTCCAACACCAACACCATGTTCGATGTGGTGCGCGACCGTCCGGGCGCGACCCATCCGACCATGGAAGGCTGGATCCAGCGCGATTTCGCGGTCGATCTGTTCAAGCGCGCCGGCCTGGATTTCGAAGCGCTCAAGCGCCAGGCGCAGACGCGCGACTTCAAGCCGGTCGAGCTCAAGGGCGCGACCCTGTCGGCCAGCTATCAGGTCAAGAGCGAAGTCATCACCTCGCAGAACATCGTCGGCCGCGTCGACGGCGCCCAGCGTCCGGACGAGACCGTGATCTACAGCGCGCACTGGGATCACCTCGGCGTGGGCGCGCCCGACGCCAAGGGCGACAAGATCTACAACGGCGCGGTCGACAACGCCACCGGCACCGCCGCCCTGATCGAGATGGGCCGCGCCTTCGCCCACGGTCCCAAGCCGCAGCGTTCGGTGGTGTTCCTGGCCGTGACCGCCGAGGAAAAGGGCCTGCTGGGTTCGGAGTACTACTCGTCCAAGCCGCTGTATCCGCTGGCCAAGACGGTGGCGGTGATCAACACCGACGCGCTGGATCCGACCGGCCCCTCGCGCGACTTCACCACCTCCGGCAGCGCCAAGCAGGAACTGCTGGACGAGCTGATCGATCTGGCCAAGGGCTGGAACCTGAGCTACGTCACCGATCCCAAGCCCGAAGCCGGTCATTTCTTCCGTTCCGACCACTTCCCGTTCGCCAAGCGCGGCGTGCCGGCGATCTCGTTCGGTTCCGGCGACGACAAGGTCGACGGCGGCCGCGCCGCCGGCGAAGCCGCGCAGCAGGCCTACACCGCCGATCGCTACCACCAGCCGGCCGACCAGTGGGAAGCCAGCTGGAGCTTCACCGGCATGGCGCGCGATCTGGAGCTGCTGTACACGCTGGGCAACGGCCTGGCCAACTCCAAGCGCTGGCCGAACTGGAGCCAGGATTCGGAGTTCCGCGCCGCCCGCGACGCCACTTCGGCGCAGCGCAAGTAAGTAAGCCTCACGCGCCGCCCGCTCCGGTCACGGAGCGGGCGCTGCCGCGAACCCGAGCGAACGCATGAGCCACGACCTCCGACTCCGCCCCTGCGTCGCCGGCGACGAAGCCGCGCTGGCCCTGGTCGGCCAAAGCAGTTTCCTGGAAACCTTCGCCGGCATCCTCGGCGGCGGCGACATCGTCCAGCATTGCGCGCGCGCGCATGCCGCGTCGGTGTATCGCGCCTGGTTGGACGATCCGGCCTGCGCGCTGTGGCTGGCCGAGGTCGCGCCCGGCGACGCGCCGGTGGGCTACGCCGTGGTCGCGCCGGCGCAGCTGCCGCTGGACGATCTCGACGCGCGCGATCTGGAACTCAAGCGCATCTATCTGCTCAGCCGTTTCCACGGTGGCGGCTGGGGCAAGCGCTTGCTTGAGGCCGCGGTCGCGCATGCGCGCGCGGCCGGCGCGCCGCGCCTGCTGCTGGGCGTGTACGACGGCAATGCCGCGGCGATCGGTTTCTACGAGCGCTGCGGCTTCCGCACCCTGGGCACGCGCCGGTTCAACGTTGGCGGCCGCGACTACGACGACCGCATCCTGGGCCTGGCGCTGGACTGAAGCGCGCCAAGGCTGGAACGCTACGACCCATTCATGCATGCCTGGCGCGGTTGAAGCGGCGGGCGCGACGCCGCATCTTGTAGCGATCGGGCCGCTACGGCCGCATACGCACGGTGTCGCCATGTCCAAGCCGCTCAAGATCGATTTCGTTTCCGACGTGTCCTGCCCCTGGTGCGCGGTCGGCTTGAAGTCGCTGGAGCAGGCGATCGCGCGCGTCGGCGACGACGTCGCGGTCGAGCTGCATTTCCAGCCCTTCGAGCTCAATCCGCAGATGGGGCCGCAGGGCCAGGACATCGACGAGCATCTGTTCGAGAAATACGGCTCCACGCCGGCCCAGCTCGCCCAGAACCGCGAAGTGCTGCGTCAGCGCGGCGCCGCGCTGGGCTTCGAGTTCAACCTGCGCAACCGCATCTACAACACCTTCGACGCCCACCGGCTGCTGCATTGGGCCGCGCTGGAAGGCGGCGACCACGAGCGCGCGCTCAAGCACGCCCTGCTGCGCGCCTACTTCAGCGAAGGCCGCGACGTGTCCGCGCACGAGGTCCTGGCCGAGGTCGCGGCCTCGGTCGGGCTGGACGCGACGCGTGCGCGCGAGATCCTGGCCTCGCAGGACTACGCCGACGACGTGCGCGCGCAGGAGCGCCACTACCAGAGCCAGGGCATCAGCGCGGTCCCGTCGGTGATCATCAACGACCGCCATCTGATCCAGGGCGGCCAGCCGGTGGAGCTGTTCGAGCGCGCGCTGCGCCAGATCGCGGGCCTGGAGCCGTCGCAGGCGTCGTGATCGCGACCATGCGGCGCTACTGACGAAACGTTCTGAGGTCATGCCGCAGCGTGCGCGACAGCGTCGTCGCCACGCGCTAGGCTTGAGCGCCGCGTTACGAGCTCCGACTCCGTGATCGAATTCCAGCAGGCCAGCAAGTCGTACCGGAGCGCGGGCCAGGACAGCGCGGCCTTGCAGCCGCTGGATCTGCGCATCGAGGCCGGCGAAGTGTTCGGCATCATCGGCCACTCCGGCGCCGGCAAATCCACCCTGCTGCGCCTGATCAACCGTCTCGAGCAGGTCAGCGGCGGGCGTGTGCTGGTCGACGGCGAGGATGTGACCGCGCTGGACGCCGACGGCCTGCGCGCGCTGCGCCGGCGCGTGGGCATGATCTTCCAGCACTTCAACCTGCTCTCGTCCAAGACGGTGGCGGCCAATATCGCGTTTCCGCTGGAGCTGGCCGGCGTCGCCCGCGCGCAGGTAAGCGCGCGCGTGGACGAATTGCTGGCGCGGGTCGGTCTGAACGATCAGGCCCACAAGTATCCGGCGCAGCTGTCGGGTGGGCAGAAGCAGCGCGTGGGCATCGCGCGCGCGCTCGCGACCGGGCCCAAGATCCTGCTGTGCGACGAGGCCACCAGTGCGCTGGATCCGCAGACCACCGCCTCGGTGCTGCAACTGCTGGACGGCATCAATCGCGAGCTCGGCCTGACCATCGTGCTGATCACCCACGAGATGGACGTGATCCGGCGCGTCTGCGACCGCGTCGCCGTGCTCGACGCCGGCGCGCTGGTCGAAAGCGGTCCGGTCGGCGAAGTGTTCCTGCATCCGCGCCATTCGACCACGCGCCGCTTCGTCGCCGAGGCCGAACACCTGGACGAGGGCGAGCTGCATCGCGACATGGCGGCGGTGCCCGGACGCATCCTGCGTCTGAGCTTCTTCGGCGAGAAAACCTACGAGCCCTTGCTGGGCCGGGTCGCGCGCGAATCGGGCGTGGACTACAACATCCTGGCCGGACGCATCGACCGCATCAAGGACACGCCCTACGGGCAACTCACCGTGTCCCTGGTCGGCGGCGACGCCGAACTGGCCCTGGCCGCGTTCGCGCGTGCCGGCGTGCACGTCGAGGAGGTGCGCCGATGAGCACGCTGGCGACCGTCGCGGCCTGGTTCCCGAATCTGGACGCGGCCAAATGGGTCGAGATCGCCCAGGCCGGCGGCGACACCCTGCTGATGCTGGCCGGCGCCTTGCCGCTGACCCTGCTGATCGGCCTGCCGCTGGGCGTGCTGCTGTTCCTGACCGCGCCGCGCCAACTGCATGCGCGGCCCAAGCTCTACGCCGTGCTCTCGCTGCTGGTCAATCTGCTGCGCTCGGTGCCCTTCATCATCCTGATGATCGCGATGATTCCGCTGACCCTGGCGGCGATGGGCACGTCGCTGGGCGTGCGCGGCGCGATCCTGCCGCTGGTGGTCGGCGCCGCGCCGTTCTACGCGCGCCTGGTCGAAACCGCGCTGCGCGAAGTCGAGCGCGGCGTGATCGAGGCCAGCCTGGCGATGGGCGCGACCACGCGCCAGATCGTATGGCGCGTATTGCTGCCCGAGGCGCTGCCGGGCCTGATCGCCGGCGCCACCGTCACCACCATCGCCCTGATCGGCTACACCGCCATGGGCGGCGCGATCGGTTCGGGCGGCCTGGGCGACCTGGCCTACCGCGACGGCTATCTGCGTTCGCACGGCGACGTCGCGCTGATCACCGTGATCGCGCTGCTGATCCTGGTCCAGGCGCTGCAAAGCGTCGGCGACCGTCTGGTCGCGCGCTACAGCCGGCGCTGACGCCGCGCCATCCTCCTCCCACCGGAACCCCACGATGAAGAAACTCGCCCTGTACTCGTTCGCGCTGATCGCATTGGCCGGCTGCTCCGGCGGCGGCCAGACGCCGGCGGACACGCTGACGGTGGCCGCCACGGCGGTGCCGCACGCGGAGATCCTGGAGGTGGTCAAGCCCCTGCTGGCCAAGCGCGGCGTGAAGCTGGAGGTGCGGGTGTTCAACGACTACGTGCAGCCTAACGACCAGGTCGCGCAGAAGCTGATCGACGTGAATTACTTCCAGACCGAGCCCTATCTGGATGCGTACAACCGCAATCGCGGCACCAAGCTGACCACCGTGGTCGGCGTGCACATCGAGCCCTTCGGCGCGTACTCGCGCCGCTACAAGTCGCTGGACGCGCTGCCGGCCGGCGCCGACGTGGCCATCCCCAACGACCCCAGCAACAACAGCCGCGCGCTGATCCTGTTGCACAAGGCCGGGGTGATCAAACTGCGCGATCCCGCCGATCCGCTGGCGACCCTGCGCGACGTGATCGAGAACCCGAAGAAGCTGGCTTTCCGCGAACTGGATTCGGCGATGCTGCCGCGCGTGCTGGATCAGGTCGACCTGGCCCTGATCAACACCAACTACGCGCTGGACGCCGGCCTGGATCCGACCCGCGACGCGCTGACCATCGAGGACCGCAACTCGCCCTACGTGAACTTCCTGGTCGCGCGCCCGGACAACCTCAACGACCCGCGCGTGAAGAAGCTCGCCGACGCGCTGACCAGTCCCGAGGTCAAAGTGTTCATCCAGACCAAGTATCGCGGCGCGGTGCTGCCGGCGTTCTGAATCTCAACGGCCCAGGATCTGCAGGATCTCCAGGGCCATGCGCCGCCGGCTGCCCGACAGCCGGCGGAAATGCGCCAGCGCCTCGCTCTCGTGCTCGTCGCGCGCATAGTCGTCGACCAGCACCGCCGGCGGCAGGTCGGCCCCCTCGCAGCGGCTGGGCCCGCGTCCGGTCGCCAGCCATTCGAAGCTGAGCCCGGTCTCCTGGGCGATCTGGATCAGGTGCTCGACGCTGGGTGTGGTCCCGGCCGGATGCTCCCACTGGGTGACCGCGCTGCGCTTGACGCCGATGCGGCGCGCGAGCTCGGCCTGGGACAGGGTGGTCAAGGCCCTGGCCTTGCGGATTCTCAACGACAAGCCACTCACGCAGTGCTCCTAGTGTCGACGTCCTGGTCGCGCATACCGGTCCTTGGCCCGCTGCGGCTTACCGGCAAGGGATTCTTGCCGCATGTTGTGCGATATCGCTTTCCTGGCGGCGGGTAGGCGATCACGGCTTACGGCTACAGCAAACGGCTAGTGCGGCTGTCCGAGGACACGCGGCGCGCGCACTTTTCAGACGGGACGCGGATATGCGAAACAGGTCACGCGCCGCGGCCCTGGGTCCGCGGCGCTGCCGTCGATGCCGCCGCCACGGCGTCGGGTACGGGGGACGGTCCGGATCCATCCTCGCCGCGCGCGCCGCGCCGGCCCAGCACGGAGCATAGGGATGTTCAGGATCTGCCTGTTCGGCTCGCTGTCGATCGCCAGCGAGGGCGCGCCGACCGAGGCCGTCGCCATCGCCGGCCGCTGCGCCAGCCTGCTGGCCTACCTGGCGCTGGGACGAGGGCGCTATTTCAGCCGCTCGGAACTGCTCGCCAGTTTGTGGCCCGAACGTTCGTCCTCGTCCACCGCGGGTTCGTTCAACACCGCGTTGTGGCGGTTGCGCCGGCTGGTGGAAAAGCCGCCGCTCAAGCACGGCGACCTGATCGTCTGCGACCGTCGCGGCGCGATCGGTCTGAACGGGCCGGCCGCGGTCTGGCTGGACGTGGACGAGTTCGAACGCCTGGTCACGCCCGGGCTGAGCCACGCGCCCGAACGCCTCAGCGACGCCGACATCGAGGGACTGCGGCGCGGCGTGGCCATGTACACCTCCGACATCCTGCTCGACGTCACCGACGACTGGGCCCTGCGCGAACGCGAGAAGCACCGGCGCAGCTATCTCAACGCACTCGGCCGCCTGGTCCAGCTGGCCACGATCCGGCGCGACTACGCCGAAGGCATACGCCACGCCCAGGCCATCCTGGACAACGACGCGCTGCGCGAGGACGTGCACCGCGATCTGATGCAGCTGTTCGTGCTCAGCGGCCAGCGCGCGCAGGCGCTGCGTCAGTTCGAGCATTGCCGCGAGCTGCTGCGGCGCGAGCTCGCGATCCAGCCGATGCGCGAGACCATGACGCTGTACCAGAGCATCGCCCAGAGCGCGATCGGCAACGAGCCGGCCGCCGCGCCGTGGGCGCCGCCGAACGCGAGCGCGTATGCGGTGGCGCTGCCGACCCAGCCCGTGTATCCGAGCATGACGGCGGACGAGGGCATGCGCGCCTACGGGCTGATCGATGCGGCGCGCAGGCACCTGGCGACCGCGGATTCGCAACTGCAGTTGAGTCTGCAGTTTCTCGAGCGGTGAGGGTGAGCGCGCTGCGCCGCAGGGTCTGCGGATACTGACGCGAACCTGTCCCGATCGCGGCTCACGCCGCTCCCACGGAGGAAGGTAGATGCGGGCCGCGGCCTCGTCGCCCCTCGTCTCCGCACTGCTTTCTGTGGGAGCGGCGTGAGCCGCGATCGCCTGCCCGCGCTCCTGCCCACCCAGTACGACCCCTGATCGCGCCGACCCGGCGCGAGCCCCGTCCTGCGCGGCTCTCACCCGCATCACCGCGACATCACACGCCCGCATCAAGGCGTGATCCACCGGTGATCCCCCCGTGATGCGACGGTGACGGCGGCGGTGCAGCCTCGGCCACTAGCGCTTGCATAGGGGCACCTGGCAATGGCACTGCTCGAGGACCGTACCGCCGTCTTCATCGTTCGCGTCTGGTGCGAGCGCGGCGATGCCGAGGCCGCCGTCGCCGAATGGCGCGGTTCGGTCGAGCACGTCCAATCCGGCCAACGCGCCTTCTTTCGCCACCTCGAGTCGGTGGTCGAATTCATGAAGCCGCACCTGGAAGGCATCGGCATCGATGCCCAGCAGCGCTTCTGGGAACGCATTTCCTCGGTCATCAACGACGTCGGCGGCACGCCGATCGAACTGGCGCTGGATGCCCGCGCGCCGGCGATCGACGCGCGCGCCGATGCGGCTTCTTCCATCACTGCAAGCAAGCGCCGATAGGAGTCAGTCATGGCACTCATCCGAGCCAACCGCGAAACGATCGACGATCGCTTCAGCGTGCTGGGATTCACGGTCCGCAGCGAAAATCCGCTGTTCGAGATCGGCCTGGCCACTGACCCGGAGCTGCTCAAGGCCGAAAATCGCGCCCGCCGCACGGCCAGCAACTTCTACTCCAGCCGCGTGCTGGGCAGCGGCGCGCGCCGCGGCGACGCGGTCTATCTGGTGCCGCCCAGCGTGGTCGCGCGCTTCGTCGGCCAGCCGCGGCTGTACTTCGGCCTGGCCACCTACAACGAAGGCGACCGCAGCCGTCCGGTGTCGGTGAAGATTCCCGACGCCGGCAACATGTACGTCAATCTCAGCGGCCTCACCGAGCGCGGCCTGCGCCGCACGGCGCGCCTGGACACCGTCTCCGGCTACGGCGGCGCGGCCAACGGTGGGCTGGCCTGGGGCGGCGACGCGCTCGACAGCGGCGCGGCGCGCGCGAACGGCAACGGTCGCGGCAACGGCGCGGCCGCCGCACCGTCCGCACCGGCGCCCTACAGCGACGGCTACTCCGACGATCTGTGGCAGCAGGGCGCGAGCGCGCCGGCCAGCAACGGCCACGACAGCACCACTGCGGTCGCGGCCGCACCCGCACCGGCCGCGACGCCGGTGCCTACGCCCGACGCGGCGCCCGCGACCGCGCAGTCCTACGGCCGCTACCAACAGCGCTACGACGCGCCCACCCCGCGCACGCCGGTGCCGAATTCGCGCTCGCTGCTGGTCTCGTCCTACTACCGGCCGAGCAACTGGTTCGACGCCCTGACCACCCAGATCGGCTTCTTCGTCAGCAGCGCGATCTGGTTCCTGGGCGTGACCGACACCACCGTGCCGCCGCATTCGGCGATCTGCCAGGTGCGCCGGCCCGACGGCAGCGAGGAGGGCGCCCTGCACGGCAGCGCGTTCTTCATCGGCCCCTGCCTGCTGCTGACCGCGGCCCATGTGGTCGACGGCCAGAGCGAACTCATCATCGTGCCGGGCAAGAACGGCGCCGGCGTGAGCGGCGCCACCGAACCCTTCGGCCGCTTCCACGTAACCGCGGCCGATTGCCGCAAGCATCCGTCCTACAGCGCCGGCAACAGCGACTTCGACATGGCGGTGATCCGGGTGCCGGCCGCCAACGCGGTGCCGACCGACCGCACGTTCGACCTGGTCGAAGAGCTGACCCAGTCGCGTCCCGAGGGCGTGGTGGTGTGCGGCTACTCCGCGCGTTGGTACGCCAACGACGCGATCGAGCAATGGGTCAACGACAACATCGATCCCAACAAGCAGCACATGCACGGCGGCTACATCCGCAGCCTGCCCAGCGAGGAAACCTTCGACTACGACCTGCAGACCCTGGGCGGCGCGAGCGGTTCGCCGGTGTACTGGATCGAGGGCGGCACGTTCCCGCGCGCGCACATGGTCGGCGTGCACGTGGCCGCGCATTCGGCCACCACCAACCTGGGTTGCCGGATCACCGCGGCCAAGCGCCAGTGGATCGCCCAGGAAGCCGCGGGCTTCGGCATCGCGTTCTCGCTCGCGCAGCGCGCCGCGCCGCGTGCGCAGTCCTTGGGCGGCGGCGGCAAGGTCTATGCGCGCGCGCAGGAGATCATCACCCCGTTCTACGATCCCGCCGATCCCTCCACCGCGCTGAGCTGCCAGGCCGACGCCTTCAGTCTGGCGCGCGAGGAATGGTTCGCGGGCGTGCCCAACACCTCGCTGTATCCGCATTCGGCGATCTGCCAGCTGCTGATGACCGCGCCGGACGGCTCCGGCTACCAGGGCACCGGCTTCTACATCGGCCACAACCGCATCCTGACCTGCGCGCACAACCTGCACGGCATGAGCAGCGTGCAGATCATCCCCGGCCGCAATGGCGCCGGCGGTCGGCCCTATGGGCAATGCACGGTGCAGTCCTCGTCCTGGCGCATCGCGCCGCGCTACACCGGCGACGGCGACTGGAACAACGACCTGGCCGTGATCGACAACGTGCCGATCGCGGCGCCGAACGGGCAGTACTTCGAATTCCTGCAGGCCACGCCTTCCGACCGCCTGCCGATCGTGGTCTGCGGTTACTCGGCGGCGTCGCGTGCGGTGCCCGAGCTGGACGCGATCATCGACGGCGACAAGCAGCACCTGCACGGCGGTTACGTGCGCGAGCAGCCCAATCCCGAAACCCTCGACTATCCGATCCTGTCGCTGATGGGCGCCAGTGGTTCGCCGGTCTACACCCTGGTCGACCGCGGCGGGCTCAAGGCCCTGATCTGCGCGGTCCACGTCAGCGGCGAGCCGGCCGCGCAGGGCCTCAACCGCGGCTGCTTCATCACCCCCAGCAAGATCGACTGGATCGAGGGCCGCGCCACCAGCTTCGCCCTGGGCATGCCCGGCGGCCCGCGCGGACGCACGCGCGCGTTCGCGCTGGAGGACGATGCGCAGGACAACAAGGGCATTTCCGAGCCGATTCCGGACGAGACCGTCGCGGCCGAGCAGTCGTACCGGCATGCGCGCGCGTTCGACGCGCCCACCGCCGAGTACCCCGGCGCCAGCCGTTTCGCGCCGGCGTATTCGGGCAACTACCGCGCCATGCGCACGCAGCGTACGGTCGACCGCATCGTGATCCACATCACCGACGGCGGCTCGCGCATCACCGGCACCATCGGCTGGTTCCAGAATCCGGACCAGCGCAACTCGCGCAACGAGCACATCACCGTCAGCGCCCACTACGTGATCGGCCGCGACGGCGAGGTCGTGCAGATGGTGCGCAACAACGACGTGGCCTGGCATGCCAGCAGCGCCAACACCCACGGCATCGGCATCGAGCACGTCGCCAACAAGCGCGGCCTGGACCCGACCGAGGAGCAATACCAGGCCTCGGCGGCGCTGGTCGCCTGGCTGTGCGCGCAGTACAACCTGCCGATCGACCGCGAACACATCGTCGGTCACCAGGAAGCCTCGCCGCGCGACAACCACGACTGCCCGAGCCGGCTGTGGAACTGGGAGCACTACATGGACTGCGTGCGCGCCGCGGCCGCACCGGTCCCCGCGCCCGCCACCACCCAGGGCTTGCGTGGACGCGGCCGCGCGAAGGCGCTCGCGCTGCCCGGGCGTCCCTACGCGACCGCGCAGGAAATCATCACGCCGTTCTACGACCCCTCCAATCCGATGAGCGCGCTGACCTGCCAGGACGACGCCTTCAGCCTGGCGCGCGAGGAATGGTTCGTCGGCGTCGAGGACACCCGCGCATTCCCGCATTCGGCGATCTGCCAACTGCTGATGACCGACAGCGCCGGCAACGGCTGGGGCGGCACCGGCTTCTACATCGGGCCCAACAGCATCCTGACCTGCGCGCACAACCTGCGTAACAAGGTCGACGTGACCGTGATACCGGGCCAGAACGGCGCCGGCGTCAAGCCGTTCGGTCAATGCACGCTGCCCAGCTCGTCGTGGCGGATCGCGCCGCGCTACAGCGGCAGCGGCAACTGGGAGAACGACCTGGCGGTGATCGACAACGTGCCGATCGCGGCGCCGAACGGGCAGTACTTCGAGTTCCTCAACGCCACCCCGTCCGATCGCCTGCCGATCGTGGTCTGCGGCTACTCCGGCGCCTCCGACGCGGTGCCCGAGCTCACCGCTGCGATCGACGGCGACAAGCAGCACCTGCACGGCGGCTACGCGGCCTCGCAGAGCAACGGCGAGGTCATCGAGTATCCGATCCTGACCCTGCACGGCGCCAGCGGCTCGCCGGTCTATCACCTGGATCGCAGCAGCGGCACGCTCAAGGCCCAGGTCTGCGCGGTCCACGTGACCGGGCAGCCGGCCGCGCAGGGCCTCAACCGCGGCTGCTTCATCACCCCGACCAAGATCGACTGGATCGAAGGGCGTGCCACCACCTTCGCGCTGGGCGCGGGCCGGCCGGTGCGCGCGCTGTCCGAAAGCGGCAGCGACTATCCGGTGGTGCTGGTGCCGCAGCCGAACAAGGATGCGTGCTGGGCCGCGTCGATGGCGATGCTGCTGTCGTGGCGCCACAACGCCTCGTACGCGCCCGAGACCTTGGCCAATCAGGTCGGCGGCTCGCTGGCCAGCTCCTATGGCTGGGATCTGCTCAACGCGGTGCGCGACCGCTACGGCTTCGCCGTGATTCCGCACCCGTCCAACGCCAGTCTCTACAACACGCCCACCCAATGGGCGCAGTGGCTGCGCGAGCTAGGCGCGTTGTGGGTGGTGATCGTCGGCGCGCCGCATGCGGTGGTGATCGGCGGCATCAAGGGCAACCTGGAAGACCCGGCCTCGGTGCAGGTCAAGGTGCTCAATCCCTGGGACACGCGCGTCGCTTTCGATGCCGATCCCATCGATTTCCATCCGGCCAACAACGGCTACGAAGACTGGCTGCCGTTCGCCGACTTCGCCGCCGACTTCGGCAACATGGCCGAACCCGACTACGGCAACTGGCGGGTGCTGTATCTGCCGCCGGAAGCGCCGCGCCCCACGGCGCAATCGCTGGGCAGCGGTGGCGGCCTGCGTCTGGCGCGTCCGCCCCTGCCGGTGCGCGCCTTCGACGCCGGCGGCGACGCCAGCGCTTCGGGCGAAACCCGCGAGCCGATCGAACCCAGCCGCGTCGCCGGCACGCGCATGAGCGTGCTGCGCGGCAGCGCCGGCGCCTGCCGCTGGGCCCTGGACCAGCTCGAAGGCCTGAAGTCGCCGGCGGTGCTGTCGCCCAGCGTGAGTTCGGCCGCGGCTTCCGATGTGCGCATCGAGCTCGGCGAATGGCCGGCCATCGAAGGCCAGTCCTCGCCGCTGCCGATCACCGTGGATTTCCGCGCCTCGCAGGGCTCGGTCGGCGAGGTGCGCGTGATCGCGGGCCTGCCGGCCAACCTGGCCTACGGCGTGGAAGCGACCGCGCGCATCGAGGACGCCGCCGATGTCGGCGGCGTGGCGGCCTTGAAGGTGAGCATCGACTACCGGTTCAGCGGACTCGCACAGGGCAGTCCGGCGGCGCGCATCGAACTGCGCCTGCTCGGCGACGGCCGCTACGAGCGCGAGAACCGCTGGGTGACGACGGCCTGAGGATCGCATCGTGTCCGAGCACAACGGCACTCGCGGCAGGATCTTCCCGCCCAGGAACGGGGCGCAAACGCCCGCGCGCTCGCTCGCCGACGCGCCCGCCGCGGGCGCTCCGGCGGCAGCGCCGGCGGCCGCGCCCAAGCCGCAGGCCACCGAGACCATCGCCCGCCGCGCCGGCGCGATGGTCAACGAGATCGACTTCCCGGGTTTCGTCGCCCAGCTCGTGCACGGCACCTTCGACGCCATCGTCGACGCCTCGATCCGGCAGATGGAGAGCTACTCCAGCCTGGTCGCGGCGGTGGCCAAGACCCTGGACCAGTTCACCGAAGAGAACGTCAGCCCGAATCAGGCGCGCGACTGGCTGGCCACCCGTTATCCCGGCGAAGTGCAACTGCTGCTGCCCGACGGCGGCGAACGCACCGAGGCCCAGCTGGCGCCGCGCGCCGAGGGCCTGATGCCGGCGTGGCTGAGCGAGTACGGCGTCGACGGCGAGGAACTGAGCACCGAGGTGCTGGAACAGCGCGTGCTGCCGCAGGTCCGGCTCAAGGTCGGCGGCGAACGCCAGCAATTGCTCGCGACCATGGTCATGCTGGGCATGAACCGGGTCGTGGTGCGCGACGGCAGCATCACCAGCAAGGTGATGTTCCGCGCCGCCGCCCAGGACTCGGCCAAGGTCGGGTACGCGGTCGGCGCCGATCCGCAGTCGGTCAACAACTGGGGCGAGCGCGGCGCGCTCAGCTACAGCGGCCAGAGCTCGACCATGGTGTCGACGGTCGCGGTCAACGCCCAGAACGAATCCAACGTCCGCGCCGACCTGTTCGGCGAGGTCAAACTCAACTTCGTCAGCGAGACCCTGCCGCTGGAGCGCTTGGCCGATGCGGCCAAGATCGCGCTGGTGCAGCGCCACTCGCCGGCGATGCGCGCGGCCGCGCCCGCCGCCGCACCCGCGATCGCCGCGCCCGCGCCGACGCCGGAAGGAGGCGCGTGATGCTGCGCGAACTCTCGCAACTGCTGGACGAGCTGCATGACGGCCTGATCGCGGCCGAGGCGCGCGGCCTGCCGGTGGAAGTGCAGCTGGCCCACGTCGAGATGACCCTGCCGCTGGAGCTGCGACCGATCCTGCGCGACGGCGGCTGCGTGCTACTGGCCGACCTGCCGCGCAGCCGCGAGATCAACGCCTGGAACGCGATGCCCTCGCGCCTGACCTTGAGCTGGAGTTCCGACGGAGGCCGGCCATGAGCGCGCAGATGCCGGCCCTGCTGCGCGACAGCGGCGTGCCTTTCGATCTGTTCATCCAGGCCCTGACCGAGCAATTGGACAAGGCCCAGGCCGCGATGGCGATCAAGGCCCGGGTCGGCAAGCTGCCGCTGACCTTCGCGGTCAAGGAAGTGTCGATGGACCTGCGCGCCTTCGTGCAGATGATCGACGACGACGTCTACCTGCGCCCGGCCGGCCCCGGCGAGTCCGAGGCCAGCACGATCAAACTGGCGCTGACCACGATCACCAAGCCGATGATCGAGGAGAACGCGGTCGACTTCAAAGCCGAGGATCCGAAGTTCAACCTGCGCGAGGCGCTGGGCGATTCGATCAGCGAAGACGACCAGCGCCGGCTCGAGCGCATCGGCGTGCGCACCATCACCCAGCTCAACGAACTCAAGCAAAGCGCCGGCACCGACGTGATCGCGCGCCTGTCGCGGATGCCGGTCAACCGCCTGCAGCAGGCCTTGATGAACGCGGCCGCGCCGCGCGTGACCCGGGTCGAGCGCGGCGACGAGCGCGACGCGCGCGCCTCCCAGCGCGTGCACGTGAGCGCGCCGGCCCTGCGCGCCGGGCGCCTGCCGCTGGTGCGCGCCGCCGGCGCGGCGGTGCCGGTGATCGAGAGCGACGAGGGCCGGCTGGTGCTGGCGCCGCTGGCCAGCCAGCTCGGCTGCGACGCCGAGCTGGATTTCGGCGACGGCGAAGTCGCGCACGTGCGCCTCAGCGAGGGCCACACCGGCCGCTGGAGCGACGACGCGCCCGGAGGCCGGCCATGAACGCCGCCTATGCCTCGCGCGTGCCCGGCCGCCTGCTGGTCACCCTGCGCCTGGGCGAAGTGCCCGAGCACCTGCCCGGCCTGCGCGCCTGCACTCAATACGGCACGCCGATCGCCGAGCACATCGACGGCGGCGTGATCGATCGCCTGCTGCGCCATCACGCCGGCGCGTTCCGCGCCGCGCGCCTGCACAGCGCGCGTACGCCGCGCAGCGCGCGCGCGGTGAGCGGCGCGCGCCGTTTCGACGAGATCGAACAGCTCAGCGGCGTGGCCCGCGTGCTGCGCATCGAGCTGCGCGATCCCAGCGGCGCCTACAAGCTGTTGCAGGCGCTGGCGGAGCTGCCGATGGTCGAGCGCGTCGGCGCCGATCACCTGTGCAGCGCACCGTTCGCCACGCCCGCTGCCGCACGCACGGCCGAACGCGCCTGGGCGCGCGAGCTGATCCGCCTGCCGCAGGCGCTGGCCTACGAGCCCGGCGATCCGGCCACCGTGATCGGCCTGGCCGACACCGGCGTCGCGGTCCAGCACGAAGAGCTGTCGACGCGGCTGCGCGCCGGCTTCGACAGCGTCGATCTGGATCCGGCCACGGTCGGCGGCCTGACTCTGGTCGGCGACTACCGCCAGCGCGGCGAACGCCCGCAGGACGAGGTCGGCCACGGCACCGGCTGCGCCGGGATCCTGGTCGCGCGCGGCCGCGACATCCCGCCCGGCGGCGCCGGCGCCTGCGGCCTGACCCCGGTGCGGGTGCTGGGCGCGGCGGTGGGCGCGGACGATCGCCGTTTCGGCGTCGGCGCCCTGGACAACATCGATGCCGGCATGAAACGCCTGATCGATCTGGGCGTGAAGGTCATCAACATGAGTTTCGGCACGCCCGAATCGTCGCTGGGTGCGGACGCGCCCAAGCCGCACGAGGAGATCGTGCGCTACGCGCTCGCGCGCGGCGTGATCCTGGTCGCGGCCAGCGGCAATTCCGGCCTCACCGAGAAGTACTACCCGGCCGCGCACGAAGGCGTGATCGCGGTCGGCGCGATCGACAGCCAGCGCCGCCCGGCCAGCTTCAGCACGCGCGGCGAGCACGTGGCGATCTGCGCGCCCGGGCGCGACATCCTCACCTGCGGCCTGGAGGGATACCAGACCGCCAGCGGCACCAGCTTCGCTTCGCCCTTCGTGGCCGCGATCTGCGGATTGCTGGCCTCGCGCTCGCAGCGCCGCGCCTGGCCGCTGGACAGCGTCGAGGCGCGCGAGGTCCTGATCGAGAGCGCGCGCCCGTTCGCAAGCGCCGGCGTCGAAGGCTGCGGCCACGGCGTGGTCGACGCGATGGCCGCGCTGCAGGCGCTGGACGCGCGCATCGACCGCGCGATCCGCGACGAAGGCGACGAACCGGTCGAACCGCCAGCTGCGCTGGCCGCGGCCTGAACCCCTACCACGCAACCGATGCAACCGTCACACACACGCACCACGCAACGCTGCCGAGGAGAGCCCCATGGCGAGCAAACGACACAACAGCAAGTCCCGCAGGCACGCGGGCGCCGCGGCAGACCAGCGTAACGCCGTGCGCCACGCCCGCTCCACCCCGTCCTGCTCCTCCCAATCCGTTACCAACGCGAGAGAACCGTCATGAAACGTATCCTGCTGGTTGACCTGGGCGAGCGCGAGCTGAAGAAGCGCCAGGAGCTGCGTGCCCGCCAGCAAGTGCTGGAGACCATCCAGAAGACCGCCGACACCAGCGGCGGATTGAGCAGCCGCCAGCTCGAGGAGCTGGCGCAGATCAAGAAGCAGCTCGGCAGCGATGTGGTCATCGACCGCTTCTACCAGGTGGTCGCCGCGACCCATCAGCAGGAGTCCTGGGAAGAGCTGGAGCGCAAGAAGCAGTTCGTGCACAAGTACGGCCTGCTCGGCTCGCAGCGCATGACCGGCAACCTGATCGAGCCGCTGGACAAGTACGAGCGCGAGATCGCCTCGATCTGCGGCCTGCTCCAGGTCGACGGTTACACCGACGCGGCGCGTCCGGATTTCGTCCAGCGCATCAGCACCGCCCAGGGCGAGTACCGCAAGAACCGCGCCCTGTTCGACGCCGCCTATGCCCAGCTCGGGCAGCGCTACACCGTGGTGCTCAAGTCGCAGATCGAATCGGGATTGATCGACCCGGCCATCGTCGGCTGCATCGATCCCAACGAAGATCCGCGCACGCGCTACGACGCCCTCGACGGCTCCGCCGCCAAGCGCAACGCGGTCGCCGCGGCCCAGGCCGCGCTGGCGCGCTCGCGCGAGGCCGATCAGGCCGCCGCGAGCGCGCGCGAGAGCGCGCGTGCCGCCGCCAAGACCGCCAAGGACAAGCAGGCGGAACTCGAGGCGCTGGGCGACGAGAAGCCGAGCAAGGCCGAACTGGCCGCCGCGCGCCGCGCCGTCGCCAGCGCCAACAAGGCCGCCGAAGCCGCGACCGCGCAAGCGCGCCGCGCCGCCGACGCCGCGGCCGCCGCGCGCGCCGCCGCCGAGGAAGCGCAGGAGGAGGCCAGCGATGCCGCGGTCGCCGAGGACATGCGCGACACCGGCGACGCCTTCGTGCCCGCCGCCAGCGACAACGTCTGCGCGCTCAGCGGGCGCAACGTCGCCGCGGTGGTGCGCCGCCTGGCCACCGACGGCGTCAGCGCCAACGACGCCTGGCTGGCCAGTCGGATCCAGAACGTCTACGACATGCAGACCGGCGTGGTCTCCGGCGCGCCTCCGTCGGCCATGGAAATCATGCTGCCGGACCTGGAAGCGGCCACCGACGTCGAGATCATCCGCGAGAACCTGCATGCGGTGCAGGCGATCTACTTCGCCTACATGCTGGAAGAGATGCGCATGCCGCAGGTGGTCGAACGCATCGTCGAGCTGTTCCGCGCCGGGCTGCTGCCGCTGGGCCGCGGCAAGGCCGGCGACTACCTGTTCAATTACTACAAGAAGGCCGGCGAGCGCATCACCGAAGGCGAGCGCCGCGATCTGTACATGCGCGTGTTCGGCGCCCCGGGCGGCGACCCCAACGCCAACCAGCCCAACCGCGACTTCAACGAGCTGTGGATGCGCTTCGTCTCGGCGGTGTCCTCGTTCGGCCGTCAGGTCAGCGTGGACCGCCTCCTGCGCAGCAACATCCCGGTGGCGGTGTCGCAGGAGCAGGTGCGCAAGGCCGGCTACGACCTGGGCGCGAATCTGTCGCTCAACGGTTACGGCATCGCCTATTTCGCCGCGACCGAACTGCAGCAGATGATCCTGGAATTCCGCGATCAGCTCAGCGATCCGGAAATCCGCGGCGCGTTCGGCGCGCGCGACATGTGGCAGGTGATCGATCAGGTCAACGCCAACTACCTGGGCGGCACCCGCAACACCCACCGCTACCGCACCCAGGCCCGCGCCGGCGCGGTCATCATCCGCTGGCTGGCCAACAACCATCAGCGCCTGAGCAGCCGTTTCGGCGAGGTGATCTCGCTGGCCGCGCTGACCAACCCGCAACTGCGCGGCAGCGACCAGCCCACGGTCGACCCCAACGACTGGGACCTGCTGCAGGCCTGCGAGCAGTGGCTGGCGGTGGGCGGCGTGCAGGACGACAGCGTCGAGCACTACTCGCAGTCGACCGAGTCGCCGGTCATCACCAGCAAGCCGATCGAGATGCCCGCGTTCGCGCGCGAAGCGATCGAATCGCTGACCGGCGGCCTCAACGGCTCGATGCCGTTGATGTGATCGCGTCCCCAGCCGCCTGAAGCCCCTACGGGAGTACCGCAATGAACCAGCCCCCGAGCAACCACGGCAAGCAACCCATGGCGACGCACGTCAAGCGTTCGCTCGCCACCGCCGCGCGCGCCCTGGGCACGCGCGATCCCCT
Organism: Lysobacter sp. cf310; assembly: GCF_900114355.1. Classification (GTDB taxonomy): domain Bacteria; phylum Pseudomonadota; class Gammaproteobacteria; order Xanthomonadales; family Xanthomonadaceae; genus Lysobacter. Next base: position 60,173 of record NZ_FOSS01000005.1, on the reverse strand, counting down.
GCCGTACCTGGACTCGCTGATCGACCGCACCTTCCGCCTGCCCGACGACGACGTCTCCTACGCCCGCAACGCGCTCACGCCCGGCGCGGTGCCGTACGAGCCGTCGTTCTCGGAGACCGAGCCGGACATCCTGCGTTTCACCATCGAACCGCTGGGCCCCGGCGCGCCGCCGATGGCCCGGCGCGACGAGGCCACGCGCGAGATGCGCCGGCTGGTGCAGCCGGTGTTCGGCCGCGATGCGCTGCGCTGGTTCGATTCGCGCAGCGAGGAATGGCGCGGCTTCGGCGGCCTGAGCTGGATGAACTACGGGGCCTGGTTCGGCAGCGCCTTCGACGAGGATGGCCTGTACGCGGCCAAGATCTACTACGAGCTGCTGCCCAGCCAGATCGAAGCGCTGTCGCCGGGCCTGGGGATGCTCACCCGCCAGGTGATGGCGGAGATGCCCAGCCTGATGCCGATCTTCACCTCGATCGGCTGCAAGCGCGAATCCGGCAGCCAGCGCGTGACCTTCCTGCATCGCGGCAAGCTGCAGGTGTCGGCGCTAGGGCCGATGATGAACCGGCTCGGCATCGGCCATCAGCTGCCCAGCCTGATGCGCATCGTCGGCGTGGCCCTGGGCGGACGCTTCGAGCTGCCCGACGGCGGCGTGCTGGTCGGCGTGCGCGAAACTCCGGACGGCGCCGAGCTCAAGTTGGAAATCCTGCTCGCGGCGATTCCCGACCTGCCGGCGCGCTTCCTCGATCTGCTCAAGCTCGGCCTGGCCGAGCGGCCGCGCCAACTGGCCGCGCTGTCGCGCTGGCTGGAAGCCTTCGGCATGGAGGAGGCGCGCGAGCAGGGCCACTTCTCGGTGCTCAGCATCCGCGTCAATCCGAGCTCGCCGGCGCGCATCAGCCTGTACGTGCGCCCGATCGAATTCGAGATGCGCGACAGCATCGAGGAAGCGCGCGGCCTGCAGTAGGGCCGCGCCACCGGAGCGGATCGTCAGCCTCGCCGCGTCGTCCAAGCGCACGCACCGAAACGGAGTCAATGCCATGTCACCCGCAAGCGCCCGATCCGCCATCTTCCCGCCCAGCGCGCGGCCGACCGCGCCGGCGCCGACGGCGAGCCGCGAAACCCACGAATCCGCGCGCCTGGCGGTGCGCGACCTGCTGCAGCGCAGCCAGGCCTTCAACGAACTGGCGCCGGAGAAGCGCGAGATCCTGGCCCAGGGCCTGGTCCGCATCGGCAGCTACCTGGCCGAGCCCGACGGCATGCGCCTGAAGGACAACAGCCCGCAGGTGCGCGCGCTCGCCGGCGACGACGCCTCGCAGCCGCTGAAGCAGGACGACCAGCCCGAGTTCGGCCAGGCCCTGCGCACCGGCGTCGAGCAGGCCGGCGCGCTGATGAACGCGGTCAACTTCCCGACCTTCGTCAGCGGCCTGATCAACGGCGTGTTCCACTCCATCGTGACCTCGTCGATCGAGCAGATGGAGGCCTACGCCAAGCTGGTCGCCGACGTCTCCAAGAGCCTCAACCAGTTCCGCGACGACAACACCACCCAGAACCAGGGCCGCGATCATCTGGTCGAGCAATTCCCCGACATCTTCCAACTGCAGATGGGCGGCGGCAGCGACTGGGGCGATTTCGGCGGCTTCGGCGGCGAAGGCGGGCAGAGCGCGGGCGAACCGCGCGTGGCCCTGCGCCAGGACGTGGACGAGCGCGCCGCGGTCGCGCGCCTCAATCAATCCCTGCCGCTGGACAAGCCGCTGACCCGGCTCGACGACGAACTGGTCGAGGCCCTGCTGGTGCCGGCCGCGCGTACCCAGATCGCCACCGGCCGCCAGCAGCTGCTGGCGACCATCGTGATGCTGGGCATCAACCGCATCGTGGTCACCGACGGCCGCATCTCGGCCAAGGTCATGTACGACTTCCAGGCCCGCGACAACAGCCGCTACCGCTACAGCGCCACCAAGATGGACCATCAGAAGGACGCCTACGGCAACGTCCAGATGAAGCGCTCCAGCGAGGGCGAGTACGAGAGCAAGCGCGACGTGGGCGGTTACACGCGCTCCTCCGACGGCAACGTCGAGCGCCGCGACAGCAGCTACTACGCCAAGGGCAACTACAAGTACAACGAGGAACCCATCATCAAGATGATGAGCACCTCGCAGCTGCAGAGCGATTCCTCGCTGCAGGCCAAGGCCAGTCTGGCCGGCCAAGTCGAGGTCAACTTCAAGAGCGACTACCTGCCGCTGGAAAAGCTCGCCAACCCGGAGTCGATCGCGGCGATCCAGATGAACGCGCAGCCCGGCATGGTCAAGACCATGGCCGGACGACCCGCGCCCGCGGCCGCGCCCGCGCCCGCCGCGGGCGGCACCCAGACGCCCGCCGCCGCCGCGCCCGCGCCGACCACCGCGCCGGCCACGCCCTGATCGCGGCCCGCACGACGTGGAGCTAAGGCCATGAGCGTACCCGTGCGTAGCGCAGCCGCCTCTCCGGCCTGGCTGGACGACGACACCTTGTCGGCGGTGCGCCCGCAGGTGCGGCGTCTGCTCGAATCCTCGCCCGGCTTCCGCCAGCTGCCGGTGGCCGAGCAGCAGGAGCTCGCGCGCAACATGGTGCGGGTGGCGTCCTACATGTCCAATCCCGACGGCCTGGCCAAGCAGGAGCTCACGCCGGGGCAGGGCATCCTGTCGAAGTCGCAGGGCAGCGAAGACGGCCTGGCGCGCGCGCTCGCGGGCGAAGTCGATCAGGCCAAGGGCAAGGCCTCCGACAAGATCGGCACCTTCGCCGGCAGCGACTTCAAGGCCGGCTCGGTCGAGCAGGGCGCTGACAATTTCAAGAAGTACATCGGTTCGGTGGATTTTCCGGCCTTCGTCGGCGGCCTGATCCAGAACGTGTTCCAGGCCATCGTCAACGCCTCGATCCAGCAGATGAACGCCTACGGCGAACTGCTCAAGTCGGTGGCCCAAACCGTCGACCAGTTCGCCGCCGACAACATCAGCCTCAACAACGCGCGCGACTGGCTGGTCGATCGCTTCCCCGGCGATCTCGGCCTGGACACCAGCGACGGCGAGGGCGCGGGACCGCGCCTGACCATGACCAACCAGGACGACGATCAGGCCGCGATGACGCGCATGAACCAGGAGCTGCAGCTCGCCCAGCCCATCACCGACCTGTCCGATCCCGAGCAGGAAGGCCGCCTGGTGCAGGCCGCGCGCGTGCAGATGGCGCGCAGCCGCCAGCAGTTGCTGTCGTCGATGGTGATCCTGGGCATCAACCGCATCGTGGTCACCGACGGCGCGATCAACGCCAAGGTGGTGTTCGACTTCCGCGCCACCGACGAAGCCTCGCGTTCGGCCGGCGCCTCGCTCTACGACAGCCAGTCCAGCATGAACCGCAACCGCAGCGCGGCCGGCGTGCACTTCGGCTGGGGCGCGGCGGGCTCGGTCAACGAGAACGTGCAGCGCCACATGACCACGGTCTCGTCCTCGGTCAGCGAGGACTCCGAATCCAAGCAGGACATGAAGGCCAAGCTCACCGGCGAGGTGCGGGTGAACTTCAAGTCGGACTATTTCCCGATGGAGAAGCTGGCCTCGCCGGCGATGATCGCCGCGATCCAGGGCAATTCGACTCCGGTGGATCCGAACTACGTGCCTGGCGCACGCGGCGCGGGCGGCGGCGCCGCCGGCGGCGCGCAGGGCAGCGGCAATCGCTGAGGGCCCGCGCATGCGCCTGGCCCCGCCGCCGCCGGACATCGTGATCGCGCCGCGCCACGAGCACGAACCGCTGCTGCGCGCGCTGGCGCTGTCGCTGTCCGCGCTGGAGCGCCAGTCGGCGCTGGTGATCGCTTTGTCGGCCGATCCGCTGGAAGGCGCGATCGACCTGCCGCCGGGCGCGCCCAATGCGATGGACCGCGCCCAGTTGCAGGCCGCCGCGCCCTTGTACTTCGCCGCCGAACTCGAAGCCGCCGGCCTGCTGCCCACCGCCGAGCAGATCGCCGGCCTGTTCGCCAGCGGCGCGATCAGCCAGCCCCTGGGCCCGGGCGCGCAACTGATCAACGGCTTCTGGCGCGCGCGCCGCGAACGCCTGGACGCCAACGAGCGTCAGGCGATCTTCGCGCGGGTGATCGAAACGCCCTACTTCGAACGCCTGATGGCGGGTCTGTGCGAGGCCATCGTCGCCCAGGCCGACGGCGGCGACCTGCGCGAGCGGGTGGCGCTGGAGACCGCCTGCGGTGCGCTGGGCGAATTCCTGGCCCTGCGCATGGACCCGATGGCGACCCTGGCCGCGCGCGACATCGTCGCCAACATCAACCTGGCCCTGGGCTTCCTGCGCGATCGCATGCTGCAGGCCGCGTTCGGGGTGAACTCGCTGTGGCAGTTGGTCGCGGTCGCGGGTTCGCAACAGGGGCAGAGCGCGAGCGGCGTGCAGCGCCACGTCGATCAGGGTCGGGCCGGCCAGACCGTGCTGCTGTGGCTGGCCGAACACTACGCCGACGCCGCGCCGCAGATCGCGGCCGACGACTACGAACTGATCGGCGCCGCCCAGCGCTGGCTGTCGGGCCGCGCCGCCGCACCGGCAGCGGCCGCGGCGCCGGCCTTGTCCGCGGCGGCCTGAGATGAGCGCCGCCGTCGCCCGCGCCGCCGTGCCCGCGCCGGCCGCCGCCGCACCGCCGCCGTGGATCCGCAGCGCCGTGCGCGACGTGCTGGAACGCTCGCCCAACTATCAGCACCTGTCCGACATCGATCGCCAGTCGCTCGCGCGTTCGATGGTGCGGGTGTCGGCGCTGGCGGCGGACCTGATCGCCGAGGAAGGCCAGGCCGAGGACGAGATCGCGCAGCGCCCGCCGCCGCTGGCGCGCGCGCAGGACCAGCCGGGTTTCGCCGCGGCCGCCGACCGCGTCGCCGACACCACCCGCAACGTGCTCAACGCGGTCTCGTTCCCGCGCTTCGTGACCGATCTGATCAACGGCGTGTTCCGGGCCATGCTGGATTCCAGCTCGCAGCAGATGCAGATGTACGTGCAATTGCTCAACAGCGTCTCGGCCTCGGCCGAGGGTTTCGAGCGCAGCCAGTTCAGCATCATCCAGGTCCGCCAGTGGGTGGCCGAGCACTTTCCGCAGCAGATCGAGTACGAGCAGCCCGAGGAAGGCGAGGAGGTCGATCCCGAGGAGGCCGCGGAGATCCGCCTGCGTTTGCGCGGCGGCGCCTCGATGCCGACCGCCGAGGAAATCCGCGCCCAGCTCGGCATGCAGCCGGAGGAGTCGGTGGACGCCAGCAATCCCGAGCAGCTGGTGCCGCTGGCGCGGCGTTACATCGCGCGCCAGCGCCAGCAGATGCTCGCGACCATGGTCATGCTGGGCATGCAGCGGATCGTGATCGACAGCGGCCGCATCAACGCCTCGATGCGCTTCCACGTCGACACCCGCAGCGTCGCCAGCGAGGACCGCGGCAGCCAGTTCAACATGAACAACCGCGTGCGCGCCTCGGGCAGCTTCGGTGTCGGGCCCTGGGGCGCCAGCGCCGAGATCGAGAACAACATCGGCTACGTCTCCACCCAGCGTTCGCAGAGTTCGGAGGAAATGAACACCGATCTGGAGCTCAACTCTTCGGTCGAGCTGAACTTCCGCAGCGACTATCTGCCGTTGAACCAGATGGCCGCGCAGGCGCAGGCCGACCGCATCCGCAACGCCTCGATCAATCCCACCGCCGAACCCGATCCCAACGTCGCCCGCAACGCACGCCTGGCCTCGCAGCAGCAAGGCGACCGCGAGCGCCGCACGGCGATGGACACCGCGATCGCCGACGCCGCGCGTCCGCCGGCGCCGCGACCGGCGCCCGCCACCGCGCCGGCTACCGCGCCTGCCACTGCACCGGCCACAGCACCCGCGACGGCACCTGCGACGGCACCCGCGACCGCGCCGGCCGCGGCCGCGCGACCCGCGACCGCACCTGCCACGGCACCCGCCACCGCACCCGCGACAGCACCTGCGACCGCGGCTCGACCCGCGACCGCGCCCGCTACGGCACCTGCGACCGCACCCGCGACGGCCCCTGCCACAGCGCCCGCGACCGCACCCGCAACCGCGCCAGCAACGGCACCCGCTACGGCGCCCGCGACGGCGCCCGCGACGGCACCTGCTACGGCACCTGCTACGGCACCCGCTACCGCACCGGCCTCGCCGCCGCGCTAGCGCCGTCGCGGTCCTCGCCCTCGCGTACAAACGAAAACGCCGCCCAGCGCGGGCGGCGTCGATGGCGGCAGTCAGCCACCCTCAGTCCCAGTCTTCCTTATAGACGAACTTGGGCATCTCCCAGTGGTAGCGGATCGCCAGCACCCGCACCGTGAAGCCGATCGCCATCGCGCCGAACATGGCCAGGTCGTGGGCCAGGCCCGAGCGCTGCGCCAGCACGTAGAGCAGGCCGGTCAGCAGCGACACCGTCGCGTACAGCTCCTTCTGGAACAGCAAGGGGATCTGCCCGCACAGCAGGTCGCGCAGCACGCCGCCGAAGGTGCCGGTGATCATGCCGCTGATCAGGACGATGAAGAACGGCAGCTGCATCGAGCTGGCGACGTTGCAGCCGATGATGGTGAACACCACCAGTCCCAGCGCATCCAGCAGCAGGAAGGCGGTGCGCAGCTTGCGCATGACCGGCGCGACCAGCGCCGTCAGCAGGGCCGCGCCGATGGTGACGCCCAGATAGATCGGGTGCTCGACCCAGCCCAACGGATGGTGGCCCAGCAGCACGTCGCGCAGGGTGCCGCCGCCCAGGGCGGTGATGCAGGCGATCACGCACACACCCAGCCAGTCCATGTTGCGGCGGCCGGCGACCAGGGCGGCGGTCATGGCCTCGGCGGCGATCGCGATCAGATAGGCGATGTGCAGCAGCATCGGTGCGCTCCGTTACGGCCGCGCGCCGGATCGCGGCCTGTCGCGCGCATGATGACACCCTCGCATCGCGGCCGCGCATCCCCGCAGCGGGCGCTGACGGTCAGGCGCCCGCGAAACCGGCGATCGCCGCGCCGAATTCGGCGCCGACCAGATCGTAGTGGCGCACGTCCGGCTCGAACTCGAGCAGGAAGTCGCGATCTTCGGGGTAGTACTTGGCGACCTCGATCGGGTCGCCGGCGAAGGCCGCGATCGCGTCCCGCGATGGCCACAGGCTCACGGTCAGGAAATGGCTGACCTCGCCCTCGTCGCGGCGCAGCACGCCGGCGCCGAGATTGCCGGCGGTGGCGCGGTAATCCGGGATCGCGCGTTCGGCCAGGAAGCGCGCATACGCGTCGCCGCGGGCCAGCGGCGTGCGGCCGTGCCATACCCTCACGATCATGACCATGCTCCCGATGGACTGGGCCGATCTTAGCCGGCCGCGCGCATGGCGGCCTTGGCCGCGATAGGGGACAATGCCAGGCACGGGATGCCGTCGCGTCCCGCGCCTTCGGAACGCCCCGCATGAAGATCCTGGTCACCGGCAGTGCCGGCCACCTCGGCGAAGCGCTGATGCGCCGCCTGCGCCACGACGGTCACGACGCGCACGGACTGGACGTGATCGCCTCCGCCTGCACCGATACGGTCGGCTCCATCGTCGACCGCGCCCTGGTCGCGCGCTGCATGCGCGGCGTCGACGCGGTGCTGCACACCGCGACCCTGCACAAGCCGCATGTGGCCACCCACAGCCGCCAGGACTTCGTCGACACCAATATCTCCGGCACGCTGAATCTGCTCGAAGAGGCGGTGTCCGCCGGCGTCGGCGCGTTCGTGTTCACCAGCACCACCAGCGCCTACGGCCGCGCCCTCACGCCGCCGCCCGGCGCGCCCGCGGCCTGGGTCACCGAGGACGTGGTGCCGGTACCGCGCAACATCTACGGCGTCACCAAGGTCGCGGCCGAGAGCGTGTGCGAGCTGTTCCAGCACAAGCAGGGGCTGCCGGTGCTGGTGCTGCGCACCTCGCGCTTCTTCCCCGAGCAGGACGACCTCAAGGCCTCGCGCGATGCCTACGAGGACGCCAACATCAAGGCCAACGAGCTGCTGTACCGGCGCGTGGACATCGAGGACGTGGTCGACGCGCACCTGCTCGCGATCGCGCGCGCGCCGGCGATCGGCTTCGGCCGCTACATCATCAGCGCGACCACGCCGTTCACGCGCGAGGACCTGCAGCAGCTGCGCGAGGACGCGCCGGCGGTGGTCGCGCGCTACGCGCCCGCTTATGCGGCCGAGTACGCGCGCCGCGGCTGGCGCATGTTCCCCAGTATCGAGCGCGTCTACGTCAACCAGCGCGCCCGCGACGAGCTGGGCTGGCGCCCGCGCCACGACTTCGCCCACGCCCTGCAGCGCCTGGCCGCGGGCGAGGACCTGCGCAGCGATCTGGCGCGCGCGATCGGCAGCAAGGGGTATCACGCCGCAACCTTCGCCGAAGGCCCGTACCCGGTCGATTGAGACCGGTCGGCGGGCGCGTCGCGATCAGGGCGTCGGCGGCAACTCGTAATCGAAGTCGTAGTAGTGCTTGCCGTCGACGATGTCGATCGCCATGCGGCCGCTCAGTCCGGTCAGCTCCTCGTCGCCGGAATCAGGCACCACTTGCAACACCAGATTAGGCGTGCCGCGGTCCATGATCGCGCTGTGCTGCAGCACGAAACTGCCGCGACGACCGGCCAGGCTGCCTTCGACGCGCTCCATCGCGACATAGCCCGCCGAGCCGGCGACGCCGCTGCGGAACGCCAGCATCTGGCCCTGGCTGCCGGCCTCAAGCTCGCCGTGGTAGCGCTTGTCCAAACGCATGCGGCCGATGTAGCGCCCGGCTGCAGCCTCGTCGGCGGGTTGCGGAATCATTTCGACGTCGAAGACGCCGCGGATGCGCGTGCTCATGGGGCCGTCCTAGCGTTGGGCGCACGGGTCGCGCGCAGCGTGCGATCCTCGCTCCGCGCGCGGTGCAGGTCAATCGCCGCGCGTGCGGATCGGTCATGCAGCGGTCTTGGGCCGATGAACGGTCGTGCGCGCTAGCCAGGGGCGCGATCCGTGGCGATGGCGAACCTGGATCGTCAGCACCGATCGTCGGTTTCGTTGCGCGAGCGCACCGCCGACTCGTCATCCCCCGGGTAGAAGCCGTTGCTTCGTGTGTGAGCGTCGTAAGCCGCGATAGCGTCGCCCCGTGCCTTGCGCAATCGCGGCTTACGCCGCTCCCACAAACGCATCCGCGTCGGCGAACTTCATCGGCGGCGCATGCCAGGGTGCCGGACGACGGGACGGCCGCAGACGCAGGACGGAGAAGACTCCTCAGCCTAACGCCTGATTGCAACAAAGTTGCGACAGCATAGCGCTCGCGAACGCAGACCGGCGTCGTGGCGGCGCGCCGCGTTGTGATGCCGGCCACAGTCGCGCGGCCGCAACGCAAGGATGATCCGCTGCGTTGTCGTCGGACCCCGCAAGCGGCGCAGTCCGCTAGGGGCGCGAACACGCAGTGCAGGCGCAGGGGGCGCGTGCGCGGCGATTGCACCGACGGTCCGTGAGGGCCGTGCCGTCGGTGGACTGCCATCCGTTGCGCCGGCGCACCGCGTCCGGCGGCGATCGGAGTCGCGTATCCGGTGGGGCCATTGCCCGCCGCACGCATCGCCTTGAGCGCAGCGAACCGGCGCAAGCCGCACAGCCACGATGGAACCAACCAGGAAGATTCCAGTGAACAAGACCCACAAGGAACGGCTGCGCCACGGCGCGACCGCGACGCTCGCGCTGGCCGGCGCGCTCGTACTCGCGCCGAATGCGAGCGCCGGGCAACGCACCCTGCAATTGTCGGAAGACGATGCGGTCACCCAGCGCATCGCGCCCGCGCGTGGCGCCTCGATGCTGGCCGCGCCCAGTAATCGCGTCTGCCAGGCCGGCGCCAAATGGATACGCCTGGGCTTCAAGACGCTGGAGCTCAAACCTTACGATTCCCTGGTCATCCGCAGCTCCGGCGGCGACGTCTACCACTTCGAGGGCGGGCACTGGAACGGCCGCTCCTTCCACGCGCGCGCCTTGCGCGGCGATTGCGTCGAGATCCAGCCCTACTTCGGCAATCCCGACAGCCGTTTCGAGCTGGAGAGCTACGACTACGGCACGCGCGCCTTGGCCGCCAGCCCGGTGATCGTGGCCGGCGCCGGCGACATCTGCGACAGCAGCGGCAACGCCTGCGCAGGCACCTCGGACCTGATCGTGGCGATCAACCCGACCGCGGTGTTCACCGCCGGCGACAACGCCTACAGCAGCGGCACGCTCAGCGAGTACAACAACCGCTACGCGCCGACCTGGGGCCGCTTCAAGGCCCTGACCAGCCCCACTCCCGGCAATCACGAGTACAACACCAGCGGCGCCAGCGGCTACTTCGACTACTTCAACGGCGTCGGCGCCCAGACCGGTCCGGCCGGCGATCGCAGCAAGGGCTATTACAGCTGGGACGTGGGCGAGTGGCATTTCATCGCCCTCAACACCATGTCCGGCGGCAGCGTGGCCAGCGCCCAGATCACCTGGCTGCAGAACGATCTGGCCGCCAACACCAAGCCCTGCACGGCGGCCTACTTCCATCATCCGCTGGTGAGCCGCGGCAACTACACCGGCTACAGCCAGGTGAAGCCGTTCTGGGACGCGCTGTACGCGGCCAAGGCCGACCTGGTGCTGGTCGGTCACGACCACAACTACCAGCGCTACGGCAAGATGAATCCGAGCCAGGCCGCGGCCAGCGACGGCATCCGCCAGGTCCTGGTCGGCACCGGCGGCCGCGCGTTCTACGGCCTCAACGGCAGCCATCCCCTGCTCGAGGCCAGCAACGCCAGCACCCACGGCGTGCTCAAGCTCAGCCTCACCGCGACCGGCTACACCGGCGAGTTCGTGCCCAAGGCCGGCAGCAGCTACACCGACAGCTTCAGCGGCACCTGCAACAAGGGCGCGCCGCCGGCCAACAGCATGACCCTGGACGCGGTGCGCGACGTGACCGTGAAGTCCAACGGCAGCCGCGACAACGGCGCGGTGCTGTATGCCGACGGCGACGACGCAGGCCTGCAGCTGCGCGGCCTGATGGGTTGGAACGTGGGCGCCGCGGCCGGACTGGACATCACCTCGGCGACGGTGTCGCTCAACGTCAGCAATTTGTCCAACGGCGCCTACGATCTGTATCAGGTCACCGGCGCCTGGACCGAGGCCGACGCGACCTACGCCGGCGCGACGCTGGGCAGCAAGCTGGGCACGGTCACGCCCAGCGCCACCGGCACCCAGACCATCGCGCTCAACGCCGCCGGTGTGCAGCTGGTAGAGAACTGGGCCTCGGGCGCGGTCGCCAATCACGGCGTGGTCCTGGTCAACACCTCGGGCGTGGTCGACGGCGTGGATTGGAGCTCGCGCGAGGGCGCCAGCGCGCCCAAGCTCAGCCTGAGCTATACCGGCAGCGGCGGGAATGCGGCACCGGTGGCGAACTTCAGCGCCGCCGCCAGCGGGCTGAGCGTGGCCTTCACCGACAGCTCCAGCGACAGCGACGGCAGCATCGTCTCGCGCAGCTGGGCCTTCGGCGACGGCACCACCTCGACCGCGACCCATCCGAGCAAGACCTACGCGGCCGCGGGCACCTACACGGTGAGCCTGACGGTGACCGACAACGGCGGCGCCAGCAACACCAAGACCGCCTCGGTCACGGTGACCGGCAGCGGCGTGCAGACCTACAGCAACGCCACCGATTACGCCATCGGCGACAACACCACGGTCGAGAGCCCGATCGCGGTGTCCGGCCGCAGCGGCAACGCGCCCAGCAATGCCTCGGTGACGGTGGCGATCGTGCACACCTACCAGGGCGATCTGAAGGTGGACCTGGTGGCGCCGGACGGGTCGCTCTACAACATCCACAACCGTAGCGGCGGCAGCGCGGACAACGTCAACAAGACGGTGACCTTGAACCTGTCCAGCGAAACGCTCAACGGCACCTGGAAGTTGCGGGTGAACGACAACGCGGGCGGCGATATCGGCAAGATCGACAGTTGGAGCGTGACGTTCTGAGGCGGGCGTGACGCCGAACCGCTGAGGACGCCGCGAGCGTTCGCAGTCCACCCTGTGCCCCGGCCCGACCGCCTCGCGGTCGGGTCTTCGGTGCGGCGCGAGCCAGCGGCTCGCAAGCGGCCCCTCACCCCAGCGCGAGAGGGGCCAGACATCGCATCCTTACTCGAATCCCCTCTCCCGCGCGCGGGAGAGGGTCAGGGTGAGGGGATGAGCGCGTAGCGCGAATGCGTTGGCTTTCGCTCAAAGCGTCCGACTGATAGTGAAACTTCCGAACACCGGCGTCTGCTTCTGGCCCTCGAACTCGCGGCTGCGGTGATAGCGCGCCAGCGCGAACTTCCAGCGGCCGTACATGAAGGCCAGGCCGTAGCCGGCGTCGGCGACGAAGGGGCGCTTGTCGACGCTGTGGCTGTCGCGGAAGCTGTTGCCGTCCAGGGTGATGTCGTACAACACCCAGCGCGCGTCCAGGGTCAGGAACAGATGCGCGCCGAACTGGTTGGCGCCGCGATGCTGGCGCGTGGGCGCGGTGTTCTCGCCGGCCGGACGCAGCGGCGTGCTGCCGAAATCGTCGGGCAGGTGGCGGCCGAAGCGCCATTCGGCGCCGGCATTGGCATAGGTCGCCAGGTTGCCCAGGCTGCCGCCGTAGTGGGTGATCGCGTCCCAACCCCAAGGCCCGTTTTCCTCGTCGCCGGCCGAGTAGCGGCGCATGCGCTCGTGGACCAAACGCACCACCGGCTCGTCGTGCAACTGGTGGTCCCAACCCTGGAAGGTCTCGTCGCCGAGCAGCTTGTGGACCTCGTTCTGGACCTGCTTGCCGTAGGCCGAAGGGCCGACGATGCCGAACTGCAGCTGGGTGGTGCGCAGGTGGTCGCCGCTGCGCGCGTTGTAGCCCAGGCTGGCGAGCAGGGCGCCGGCGTAGGGCCGGTCGTCCTCGATCAGGTCGCGGCGGCTGTAGTCGGTGGGGGTGAAGATGCCCTGGGCGAAGCTCACCACCATGTTCTGCTGCTCGAAGCCTTCCGGCGTGAGCGCGCTGACGTGGCGGTTGATCCAGCGCGCCAGCCGCGGCAGGCAGGGGTCGTCGGTGTAGTCGACCAGGTTGGGCGAGACCAGGGTCAGCTGCACGCCGTTGCTGTAACCCTGGTCCTGGCCGCCGAACAGGTCGTTGTCGACGCGGAAATTGACCGTGGGCGGCAGCTTGGTATGGCCGGTGACGCAGGTTTCGCGCTCGTCGGCGCGGGCGGCGCGGGCGGCGTGGGCGGCGTGGGCGCCGAGCAGGAGCAGTAGCAGCAGTGCGATGCGATGCATGGGGGCGGTCGGATAGCGGTGGGGAATGCGCGCGCGCCGGGCGGTGGCTTCGCGTGGCCGGATTCACATGAGGGCGGGGCGGCCGCACTGCAGGCGCAATGGCGCGACGCTGCATCCCATTCGGACGCCGGTGGCGCCCGCGTGGGCGCTGGTTCGGCAAGACTGGTTCCACTCAATCCAAGGAATCTGGACCTGATTAGGGAGCCATGGCAGACCTAAGCTGGTCCCGTCTCCCCAGCCAGGTCCGGACGATGGCCCGCTCCGCTCCCCTCCCGCCGGCGGCCGAGATCGCCGCGCACGATCCGCATCCGCGCCGCGAACTCGACGTGCTCGGCACCACCCTGCGCTACGTCGACAGCGGCGCCGGCGACCCGATCGTGTTCCTGCACGGCAATCCGACCTCGTCCTATCTGTGGCGCAACGTGATCCCGCATGTCGGCGACCTGGGCCGCTGCCTGGCGCCGGATCTGGTCGGCATGGGCGGCAGCGGCGCGTCCGCGGACGGCGGCTACCGTTTCGCCGATCACGCGCGTCATCTCGATGTCTGGTTCGACGCGCTGGCGCTGGAGCGCGTGGTGCTGGTGCTGCACGACTGGGGCTCGGCGCTGGGCTTCGACTGGGCGCGCCGGCATCCCGAACGCGTGCAGGCGATCGCCTACATGGAGGCGCTGGTGCAGCCGCGGCGTTGGGAGGACTTCCCGGACGGCCGCGATCGCATCTTCCGCGCGCTGCGTTCCGAGGACGGCGAACGTCTGGTGCGCGAGCACAACTTCTTCGTCGAGCAGGTGTTGCCGCGCAGCGTGCTGCGGACCCTGAGCGAGGACGAGATGGACGCCTACCGCGCGCCGTTCCGCGCGCCCGAGGCGCGCGACCCGACCCTGGTGTGGGCGCGCGAGCTGCCGATCGAGGACAGCCCGGCCGATGTCGCCGCCTGCGTCGAGGCCAATGCGCAGTGGCTGGCCTGGAGCCCCATCCCCAAACTGTTCGTCAACGCCGAGCCCGGCGCCTTGCTGACCGGGCGCGCGCGGCGTTTCTGTCGCAGCTGGCTCAACCAGCGCGAGGTCACGGTACCCGGCATCCATTATTTGCAGGAAGATGCTCCGGACGAGATCGGCCGCGCCTTGCGCGACTTCGTCGCCGAGGTTCGCGGCGTCGAAGCCGGCGATCCCGCCTCCCCCTTTGCCGGAGTTCGCTCATGATCGACCTGTATTTCTGGCCCACGCCCAACGGCCTCAAGCTCAAACTGTTCATGCTCGAGTCCGGGCTTGCGCATCGCCTGCTGCCGGTCAACATCGGCAAGGGCGAACAGTTCGAACCCGAGTTCCTGAAGATCTCGCCCAACAACAAGATTCCGGCCCTGGTCGACCACGCGCCCGCCGACGGCGGCGCGCCGCTGGCGCTGTTCGAATCCGGCGCGATGCTGCAGTACCTGGCCGACAAGATCGGCCGCTTCCTGCCCAGCGACGCGCGCGGTCGCGCGCAGACCCTGCAATGGCTGTACTGGCAGGTCGGCGGGCTCGGCCCGATGGCCGGGCAGATCGGTCACTTCAACATCTACGCGCCGGAAAAGGTGCCCTACGCGATCGACCGTTACACCCGCGAGACCCATCGCCTCTACGGCGTGCTCGATCGCCGGCTGGCCGGGCGCGACTACATCGCCGATGCGTATTCGATCGCCGACATGGCCTGCTACCCCTGGATCGTGCCGCACGCATCGCATGGCCAGTCGCTGCAGGACTTCCCGGAGCTGCGACGCTGGTTCGAGCGCATGCGCGAGCGCCCGGCGGTGCAGGCCGCCTACGCCGACACGCCCGATGCCTACGCGCCCAACACCAGCATCAGCGAGGAGCAGCGCCGGATCCTGTTCGGGCAGGGCGCGCCCACGCGTTGAGGCGAGCGCTCAACGCACCCGCCGCGCGTCCTCGCGCAGGTTGACGGGGCGGTAGTTCGGGTCCGACTCGCGGCGCAGGTACACGCTCTCGTGCACCAGCGCGCCTTCGCGCAGGGTGCGCGCGCGCTCGCGATGCGGTTGCCAGCGGCGCTGCCAGCGCCCGTCGGCGGTTTGCGACCAGCGCGGGATCGGCAGCCGTTCGGACAGCTGCCACAGCCAGCGCCGGATCTCGTCGTGGCGCGGCGCCAGCGCGAAGCGACGCAGCGTCTCGTGATCGTCCAGATCGGGCAGTCCGGCATCGGCGCGCGCGCGCGGCTCGCTGCGCAGGCCCGCGGCCTCGGCTTCGCGCAGCATCCAGGCCAGCGGGATGCGCGCCAGCTCCAGTTCGCGGCCGCCGCTGGGATAGCCGCCGCCGACATCGCCGTGGCCGCCCGCGAACCAGACCTCGCGCACGTCCTGTCCGGGCGGCGGCGTGCGCGTCCACAGGTTCTGCACGAAGTTGCCGCGGCGCTCGTCCAGCGCCATCGCCTGGCGCACGGTGGCGACGCTGGGGTTGGACGCGGTGTGGCTGTACACGCGCGGCAGCCAGGGCAGGCCGACCGAGCTGACCGTGTCCCACAAGCCGAGGAAATGCACCGACACGCGCCGCGAATAGCTTTTGCGAAAGCTGCGGATGCGACGGAAGTAGTCGCGCAGCGCCTGCTGCTGGCGCGGTGGCGGCGTCGCGGTCCGGCGCGGCGGCGTGGGCATGCTCGCATAGGCCTGCCAGGCGAACGCGACCATCTCATGCATGCCCGGCTGCAGCAGGCCCACCGTGTTGAGCATGCCCGCCAGCACTCGCACCGAATAGGCGCCGCGGCTGAAACCGAACAGGTACAGGCGGTCGCCTTCGCGGTAAGCGTCGGACAGGAATTCGTAGGCGGCGCAGACATGCCGCTGCAGCATCCAGCCGCTGGCCGAGTCCAGCCCCATCAGCAGCCGCCGCCGCATCGGGCCGAGCACGCCGATCGGCTCCAGCGTGCCCACGCCGGGCTGGTAGTAGGTGAGCTGGGACGGGGACTTTTCGATCAGCCGGTACAGGCGCTGCACATGGGTGCGCGCGTCGGCGGGGGAATTGTTGGTGCCGTCCAGGCAGACGACGATATTGCGCGCTTCGCTCATGCACGGCCTCGCATGGGTCGATCAGTATGGACCGGGCTCATCGCACAGCCTGAGACCACGCGCCTAGCGTTGCCGGCGCAGTTCGGCCAGGCGCGCGCGCACGCCGGCGATCAGCGCCTCCAGCGATTCGTAGCGCGGTACGCCGTAGCGGTCGGCGGTGATGTCGACGTTGCCCTTGCGCCAATAGCCTTCCGGGCAGGCCAGCAGCACTTTGCCGGAGGGTGCGTGCAGGCCCAGTTCGAGCAGGGTGATCGGGCTCTGCGAGGCCGGCGCGAAATACATCAGGATCACGTCGGCGCGGTTGAGCGCGCTCAGTTCCCATTCGACCTGCTTGCGGAATTCCGGCTCGGCGGCCGAGGGCTTCCAGGCCGGGTTCCAGTCCTCGCGGCGCGGGTTCAACAGCACCACGCCCTCGTCGGCCAGGGCCTGCTCGACGCGCGCCTGCCAGTTCTCGCTGCCGCCCATGTCGATGCTGCCGGCCAGGAACACCTTGAGGCGGTCGTCCGTGGGCAGCGGCTGCGGGGATTTGACCGTGACGGACGCGGGCGCCGGCGGCGCCGCGACCTGCGCGGCCAGCGTGGGCGCGGACAGCAGCGACAGGAAGCACAGCAGCCAGGTTTTCATCGCGACCTCGGGCGGGACGGTGGGGCGCGCCGCGTGGCGCGCCCGCAGTCTAGCCCAGCGGCGGCTTACTCCAGCACGCCGGTCAGGGCGGGTTTCCAGCACTTCTTGGCGATCGCCTCGAAGCCGCTGGCGACCGGGTGGATCTCGTTCTCCCACTGCGACACCGTCTTGAGCGTGCCGCGCGAATCGACCAGGCGCATGTTGGCGTTCTGCGACACGAACGCGCGCAGCGCGCGCGCGAACTGATCGACCAGCCAGGTCGTGACCACGCGTTGGCCCTTGGGATCGGTGAGGCCGACATTGTCCAGGAACGGCTTGACCCAGGGCCCCATGGTGAACGGCCCGAGCTTGAACGCCTTGCCGCTGGGGAAGATGTAGTCGTAGGTGTGCACGTAGATGATGGTGTCGCGCGAGAGCAGGTCGCGCATCTGCACCACTTCCTTCATGTCCTTGATCGCGTAGCGCAGCGCGTGTTCGAAGGTTTCCAGGCGGATGTGGTCGAACACTTCCGGCGGAATCTCGCCCCAGGGGCCCGCGCCGGTGGACTGCGGTTGCGCGGCGGTCTTGACGAATTCGCGCAGCTCCTCGCCGACGATGTCGTTGCCGCCGTTGGACAGCAGGATCGCGTCGAAGCCGAAGGTGCCGATCTCGCGCTGGATGCGCGGCAGCGCCGCCTTCCACATCGCGCTGTCGCGGCCGGCCACGCCCTCGCGCAGGAATAGGGTCCGCTTGAACAGCCGCGCGATCTGCTTGTTGAGGTCGGTCGGATGCGGCACGTACTGGAACCAGGAGTCGCCGAAACACAGGGCGCGCCTGGCGTCGGGATGCTTCTCGATCGCCGCCGGATATTTGCTCAGGACCAAATTGTTGTTGCCGATGTTCATGCTGCACTCCCTGTGCGGTGGTTCCCTCATGCTCCAACGCCGGCCCTCGCGGCGGGCGGACAGCGGTCGCGGTTTCGCCCTCAGCCGGCCAGCGCGGCGGCCAGTCCGCCGACCGTGCGCAGCGCGGTTTCGACCGGCTCGCTCCAGGGCTGGCCGCAGCTCAGGCGCAGGTGGCGGCCGTAGTCGCCGCGGTTGGAGAACAGATGCCCGGGCAGGGTGCCGATGCCGCGCGCGAGCGCGGCTTCGAACACCGCCTGGCCCTGGACCTGCGGCGGCAGTTCCAGCCACAGGGCCATGCCGCCGGCCGGCGCGCTCACGCAGGTGCCGGCCGGCCAATGCAGCGCGATCGCCTCGCGGTAGCGCTGGGCGTTGATCGCCAGTTCGCGGCGCAGGCGGCGCAGGCCGCGGTCGAAGTCGTGGCGCTCCAGATACTCGACGATGGTCAGTTGCGACAGCGTGGAAGTGGCCACGGTCGAGAAGCACTTCGCGCGCAACAGCGCGGTCGCCCAGCGCCCGCCCAGCACCCAGCCCACGCGCAGGCCCGGCGCGAGCATCTTGGAATAGGAGCCGCAGGTGATCACGCCGCCGCCCTCGTCGTAGCGGCGCAGCGGGCTGGGGCGTTCGCCGGAATAGGCGAGCTCGCCGTACAGATCGTCCTCGATCAGCACCGTGCCGTGCGCGGCGCAGGCGGCGACGATGCGGCGCTTGTCGGCATCGCCGGTGAGGCTGCCGACCGGATTGTTGAAGTTGGGCACCAGCACCGCCGCGCGCACCGCATGCCGTTCCAGCAGCTCGGACAAGCGGCTGGGATCGATGCCCTGGCCCGGGCGGTTGGGGATCTCGATCACGCGCAGGCCCAGTTCGGCCACCGCTTGCAGCAGGCCGTAATAGGTCGGGGTTTCGACCAGGACCACGTCGCCCGCGCGCGCCACCGTGCGCAACGACAGGCTGATCGCTTCCATCGCGCCGGCGGTGATCACGATCTCGTCCGGGTCGACGTCGACGCCGCATTGCGCGTAGCGCTGGGCGATGCGCGCGCGCAGCGGCGCCAGGCCCTGCGGCACCGCATAGCTGAGCGCGGCCTGGGCGTTGCGGCGCATCACCCGCGAGGCCGCCGCGGCCAGCGCGGCGGTGGGCAGCAGCGAGGGTGCGGGCGTGGCCGCGTGCAGCGAGATCAGGTCGCAGCGGCCGAGCACGTCCAGCACCCCGAGCAGGGCCGGGTTGCGGATCGGCTGCGGCGCGCGCGGGCGGCGATGACTGCTCGCGCGCGGCGCCGGCGCCGCCGGCGCGCGCACGTAATAGCCCGAACGCGGACGCGCTTCGATCAGGCCCTCGCGCTCCAGTTGCAGATAGGCCTCGACCGCGGTGGCCAGGCTGATGCGCTGGTCGCGGCCGAGCCGGCGCAGCGAGGGCAGGCGTTCGCCTGCGCGCAGGGCGCCGCGCTGGATCTGGCCGCGCAGGCGCTCGGCCAGGCGTTCGTAGAGCAGCTCATTGGCCATGGCGGGCCTCCCGGCAGGCCACGGGCCTGCGCATCTGTACCGGTCGAAACCGAGTCTAACTGAATCTGTACCGGTCGCGCGCGCGGCCCTAGCCTGCTCGCATGAACCCGACCGCCGCCCCCGCCGTCAGCCCCGCCGAATCGCGCACCGCGCTGATCCAGTTGTTCGTCGCCGAGATCCTGATCGGCTCGGTCGGCGTGTTCGCCCACGAGGGCGGTCAGGACGCGATCACCACGGTGTTCTTCCGCTGCGTGTTCGGCAGCGGCTTCCTGATCGCCTGGGGCCTGGCGCGCGGCCACCTGCGCGGGCTCGGCGGCGAGCCCGCGCTGATTCGCGCCGCGATCGTCAGCGGCGTGCTGCTGGTGTTGAACTGGGTCGCGCTGTTCGCCGGCATGGCGCGTTCGTCGATCGGGGTGGCGACGATGGTCTACCACTTCTTTCCGTTCGCGATGCTGGCGATGGCGGCGCTGTTCTTCGGCGAGCGCACGCGTCCGGCCGACTGGGCCTGGACCGCGCTGGCCTTCGTCGGCGTGGCCTGCTCGGCCGATCCGATCAAGCTGTGGCGCAGCGCCGATGCGGGTTATCTGATCGGCATCGGCCTGACCTTCGTCGCCGCCCTGCTGTGCGGCGCTTCGCTGATCCTGTCGCGTCGGATCAGCCGCGAGCGCCCGTTCGCGGTGGTGCTGATCCAATGCCTGGTCGGCGTGGCCATGCTGGCGCCGTTCGCCGACTACGCCGCGGTCGCCCAGGTCGGCCCGCACTGGTATTGGCTGGCGGGTCTGGGCCTGATCCACAGCGGCGTGTGCTACGTGCTGTTCTACTCGGCCTATCCGCGCCTGCCGGTGGTGACCATCGCGGTGCTCGCCTTCGTGTATCCGGTGATCGCGCTGCTGCTGGACTACCTGCTCTACGGCAGCGTCCTGGGCGGGGTGCAGATGTTGGGCGTGTCCCTGATCGTGCTGGGCACGCTCGGCGTCAATCTGCGCTGGCAATGGCCGCGGCGGCCGCGGCCGGCCGAGGCCTGAGCGCAGCCGCGCGACGCGCCCGCCGGTCTACAGGCGGATCGCGCCGTGCCAGGCGGCCTCGACGTGATCGACCACGTCCGGCCATTGCGCGCGCCGATAGCCGCGCATGCGCGCCCAGCCGGCGGCGAGTTCGTGTTGTATGTCGGTCCACGCGCGTTCGGCGTGGTGCCGGCGCGCTTCGATGCCGTAGGTGACGGCCAATTCGCGGTCCTCATGCGACAGGGTCGCGTGAGACGACGCGGCATCCAATGCCAGATCGTTCATGGCTCCACCTCTCCTTGAGCGGGCCCCCTGCCAGGACGACGATACGCCCGGCCGGTTAACTATCCGTTACCCGTGCGGCGCTGGCGAGGGCCGGAATCGCGCACCGCGTCGCAATCCGGCTGTTACGTTTTGTTGCGTTCGCAAAATTGCGACGGACGGCGGTCTTGGACCGCCGATTCGGGCCGGTCGCGCGGCGGCCGCCGGACAAAAAAAGCGCCGCCCCTCGCGGAGCGGCGCTGCGCCCATGGCGACCGACCTCATCCCTTGATGCAGATCACCTGGCGCAAGGTATGCAGCACCTCGACCAGATCGGTCTGCGCGGCCATGACCGCGTCGATCGATTTGTAGGCCGCCGGCGATTCGTCGATCACCGCCGCGTCCTTGCGGCATTCGACGTGGGCGGTGGCCTCGCGGTGCTGCTTGAGGGTGATGCTCTGACGCGCCTGGGTGCGGCTCATCACCCGGCCGGCGCCGTGGCTGCAGCTGTGGAAGCTGTCGGCGTTGCCCTTGCCGCGCACGATGTAGCTGCGCGTGCCCATGCTGCCCGGAATGATCCCCAGCTCGCCCGCGCGCGCGCTGACCGCGCCCTTGCGGGTGACCAGCAGGGATTCGCCGTGGTGCTGCTCGCGCTGCACATAGTTGTGGTGGCAGTTGACCGCCATCTTCTCCAACTGGAACTTCGGCAGGCGCTGGCGCAGCTCGTGCAGCACGCGCGCCATCATCGCCTCGCGGTTGTGGCGCGCGTAGTCCTGCGCCCACGACACCGCCTCGACGTAGTGCTCGAACAGGGGCTCGCCCTCCAGGAAGAAGGCCAGGTCCTTGTCGGGCAGGTGGAAGCCGAGCACGCGCCGCTCCAGCTCGCGCCGGGCCAGCTCGATGAAGTAGGTGCCGATCAGGTTGCCGGTGCCGCGCGAACCCGAGTGCAGCATCACCCACACCGCATCGGCCTCGTCCAGACAGATCTCGATGAAGTGGTTGCCGCCGCCGAGCGTGCCCAGCTGCTTGTCCACCTTGTCGTAGCGGATCTTCGGATGGCGCGCGCGCACGGCCTCCAGCCGCGCCATCAGCCCGGACTGCGCGAGCCGGGTGTCGATGCTGTCGGGTCGCTTGCGGTGATCGCCGCCGGGACCGTTGCCGACCGGCACGCTGCGTTCGATCGACGAGCGCAGCAGGGCCAGGCTGTCGGGCAGGTCCTTGGCGCGCAGGGTGGTGCGCACCGCGGCCATGCCGCAGCCGATGTCGACGCCGACCGCGGCCGGAACGATCGCGCCACGGGTCGGCACCACCGATCCCACGGTCGCGCCCTTGCCCAGATGGACGTCGGGCATCACCGCCACCCAGGGCCCGACGAAGGGCAGGGCGGCGATGTTCTGCAACTGGCGGTGGGCCTGTTCGTCCAGCGGTACGCCGCGCACCCAGCCCTTGATCGGCGTGGCGCCCGGTGCATGCAGCAGTTCGTATTGATGATTCATGGTGTCGCTCCTGTGCGCTGGCGCCGCGGAGTCCGCGGCGCCAGCGCTTGCTTCTCTCTTAATGCAGATGTTCGCCGTCGTGGTTACGCAAGCCGTAACGCTGCAGCTCGTGCCGATTCAGCTGGCGCTTGCTGCGCGCGTACAGGTCGCTGCGACCGTAAGGTTTGCAGGCCCCGCAGGCGCGATGACCGCAGGGCTTGCCGATCCAGCGGGCCGGGCGCCTGGCGATCACATCGAACGGCATCGTGAACTGAGCCGGCTTGCCGCGTACGCTCGTCAGTGCGGCCGTTTCGGGCAACGGGGCCAGTTCGACCTCGTACCAGATGCCGTCGATGCGGCGCAGCTGATGCAGTTCGTCGACGCGACGCAGATCCGGCGACGCCTTCGCCGCACGTTCGAGCGCGCGCCGACGCCGCAGCGCACGCCTGGCCGCGATCGCCTCATCGTTGTTCAGCAGCAAGCCGCTGTCCGGATCCACGTACAACTTCGGCGACCAGGGATCGCTCAGCGGTTTCAGGCCGCCCCAACCGTGGTCGAGGTGGAGCCTGCCGTCGAACGCGACCACCCGCAGCGCGACGAACTGGTCGAGGTGCTGGTGGATGTGCTGCTGCACGGTGTTGCGGCGGTCGATGCGCGCGCACAGCTCCGAGTAGACCTGGTCCCAGCGCCGGCCCACCTGTCCTTCGAGGTAGCGCCGCAGCGGGTTGAGGTTCTCGTTGAGCCACTTGTGCGAACGATGGCGGAACTTGAGGCTTTCGCGTTGGGTCTGGTCCTCGGGATCGGTCGAGGGGCGGCGTTCGCTGCTGTAGCGACCTCCGCGCCGCGGCCGTTCCACGATGACCTTGTACATGTCCTTACGCATAAGGGTTTCCAATGGAATGGGATGCGATGGCCGCTCCCTGGGGAGCGGCGTTCTCGGTGTGGGTCGGCGGCCGAGTCGTCATCCGGGATTCCACGGATCACCCCTTCAGCCGCCGCTCTTGAGGCTGACCAGCTGCTTGAGCACGCCGTCCAGGCCGCCGAAGACGGTGAGCTTGTCGATCTTCTCGGTGACCTTCTCCAGCGCCTCCAGCTCCTTCAGGCGCATCAGCGTCGGGCTGTCCTCGATCAGCTTGGCGGTGTTGAGCAGGCTGCGCGTGGCGTTGGCCTCCTCGCGACGGCGGATCACGTTGGCCTGGGCCGTCTTCTCCGCTTGCACCACGCCGTTGAGGATTTCCTTCATCTCGCCCGGCAGGATCACGTCCTTGACGCCCACGCCCAGCACTTCCACGCCGAGACCGTCGAGCTGGTCGCGCACGTAGCCGTAGATGTCGGCGTCCAGCGAGGCCTTGTCGCCGAGCAGCTCGTCCAGGGTCTTGGCCGAGACCGCCTTGCGCAGGCCGTACTGCAGCTCGCGGTACAGGTAGTCATTGACCTTGGCCACCTTGCTGCGCGTGGCGACCGGATCGGTCACGCGCATGCTCGCGGCCAGGTTCACGCGCAGCGATACCTTGTCGCGCGTCAACAGCTCCTGGCCCGAGACCTCGACCGACTGCACGCGCAGCTCGACCAGCTCGACGGCGACGTTCTTCTGGAAATTCCAGTAGGCGTAGCTGCCGGCGTCCAGCGTGCGCACCAGCTTGCCGTCGACGTAGAGCAGGCCCGCCGAATCGTTGGGCACGGTCACCGCCAGAGCGACGCGATCGAGCAGGCCGATCTGGCGCAGGCGCTGCGCGATCTCGCTCCGCAGCTCCAGACCCGCCGACAGGGTCGTGGCGACGACCTCGATCGGGACCAGGCCCTTCCAGTACAGCTTGCGCGAGCCCGGCGCGAGCAGGTCCTCGAGCTTGCCGTTCTTCATCACCAGGCCCACCTGATCGACGCCGATGTCGGCCAGGACGAAGTGTTCGCCCAGACGCGCGCCCAGCGCGGCCACCAGCGCGTCGGTGTCCTTGCCGGCGTACTCCGGCTTGGCGATGTCGTGCAGCACCACCTCGGTGCGGCCGCGCCAGTCGACGATGCGATAGACGCCCGGTCCGAGCACGCGCTCGAAACGGCGGTTGCGGTAGATCAGGGCGCGCTCGGCGTCGCCGACCACGACCCGCTTGTTCCAGAACATGACGCTTTCTCCTTAGGTGTTCTGCGGGTTTCGATCCGGTCGTGTGGACGGCGCGCGACCGGATCGTTCGTCGCGCGCTGCGTGGACGTCGCGGTCGCACGCGCACGCGGCGACCGCAAAGCGGAAGGGGGTGGAAGCGCCCCCGACGGCGTCGGCGCGGAACCCGCGCGCGCTGGGCGAGGGTCCGTGGCGGAGCCGGTGCGCGACGCTGTTCCGTCGCGTCCGGCCGTCCGCCGCGGTCCCTCGCCTCGTGGGCGCGGGTCCGGCGTCGTTGCCGCTGCGGCGCTCCGTCCTCCGCCGCATCGAAACGCGGCGTCGGTCGAAACGCCGCAAGGGGCGTTTCCGGGTGGGGGCTTGCGCCCCCGGTATCACTGACTGCGTGAAAGGCAGTTGTCGGAACGGGATTCGAACCCGCGACCGTCGGATTAAAGTCCGATGCTCTAACCGTCTGAGCTATCCAGTGATCAACGTGCCGGACTCGAACCGGCGACCTGCGGAATATCCGCCGCTCTTGCCTCTGAGCTAACGTCGCTTTTCGAAACACCGCTGGCGTCCCGTGGCATACGCAACGGCAGGGCCGCGCGCACCGGACGGGATGCGAACCCGTGCCGCTGCGGAACGTTCGATCGATGTTTCGCATTGGCGTCTGTCGCCAGACGCCAATTCGTGCGGGCGCGTGCGCCCCATGCCTTGCGTTCTCCCGCCCTACCGCCCGTGCCGAAGCATCCGGACACAGCGCCTTGCGGCGCCTCGACGACAACGCCCCTGCGGCGCGCGAATGCGCGCGGATGCTTCGGGGCCGGCTGGAAACCGCTGAATTAAAGGAAGAGTGATCCTTCGCGGACGCGGAAAACAAAACGCCCCCGGGTTTCGAACCCGAGGGCGTTCGCGTTCCTCGGGAGGTCGGGGTCACCGACCTCCCGCATAGGCAAGGTCAGTGTGGAGTGCGCAGCTGCGCTTCGATGCGATCGCCGACGTTCATCGGCGCGCACGCGTCCTTACCGTGGCGCAAGGGCCGCGGCTGGAGCGATTTGGCGATGTCGATGAAGACGTTCATGGCGGAAGATTCGAAGTCTGCGTATGGCCGCGCTGGGCCGAGGTCGCGCACATTACGCCCGTTAAAATTTAGTTGCAAGACCGTTCGTCGCCTCATCAACGGTCGTTGCGATGCCTGCGTCGCGATCACGCCGCTTGCGACCGCGCACGCAGCGCCGCGATCACGTCCTGGCTGTCGACGACTTCGGCGAACTCGGCGCGCAACGTGGCCAGGTGCGCGCGCGCGATATCGTCGGCGGCGACGATGCGGCCGTGTTCGTCGCGCAGATCGAAACAGGCGCAGGCATCGGCGACGACGATGACGCGGTAGCCCAGGTTGGCGGCCACGCGCGCGGTGGTCGACACGCACATGTCGGTGCTGATGCCGAACAGCAGCACACAGTCGATGCCGAGCCGGCGCAGGCGCAGGTCCAGATCGGTGCCGATGAAGGCGGCGTTGACCGACTTGCTCACCAGCGCTTCGCCGGGCAAGGGCTCGAATCCGGGCCGGAACGCGTTGCCCGGATGCGAGGGCCGCAAGGATGAGCCCTCGATCACCGAGTCGTGGCGGACGTGGATCGGCGTCAGGCCGGCGTCGCGCCAGGCCGCGAGCAGGCGCAGGCCGTTGGCCTCCATGGCCGGGTTGTTGCGCGGGCCCCAGGGCGGATAGTCGAAGCCCTGTTGTACGTCGATCGGAATCAGGGCGGTGCTGCGCGGGTCGAGCTTCATGGCGTGGTCTCGTCGGGTGGGGAGGGAGCGGGGCGCGGTCCGCCGTAGGCGCGCTCGACGCGGGCCACGCGTTGTTCGAAGCGTTGGTACCAGAGGCGATGGCCGCGCTCGCGCGCGAGGGTGTGTTCGGCGTGCATGCGCCAGGCCGCGATCGCGGCTTCGCTGTCGAAGTAGGCCACGGTGATGCCGAAGCCGCTGCCGTCGCGTGTGGATTCGTAGCCGAGGAAGCCGGGCTGTTCGACCACCAGCTCGACCATGCGCTCGGCGGTGGCCGCATAGCCGGCCTCGTCGCAGCGGTTGCGCTGCGAGGAGAAGATCACCGCGTAATAGGGCGGCGGCGGCAGCGCGGCGAAGCGCGGGCTGGGGGCGGTATCGGACATGGGCACGCACGGCATCGGGGTGGCGGGTACTGTGCGCACTCGCCGGCGCCGGTCTCAACCCGGCACAATGCCGGTCGCACCGACATAACGCCGGATCCGACCATGAAAGCGCTGGATGCCATCGATCGCCAGTTGATCGCGCTGCTGCAGGACAACGCGCGCCTGTCCACGGTCGCTCTGGCCAAGGCGGTGGGGCTGTCGCGCAGCACCGTGCAGGAGCGCCTGCAGCGGCTGGAGGCGGGCGGGGTGATCGCGCAGTACACCGTGCGCCTGGGCCGCGACGGCGATCCGCTGCAGGCCTGGCTGCTGGTGCGTTATGCGGACGGCTTCAGCTGCGACGACGTGATGCCCCTGCTGGCGCAGTTGCCGCAGCTTCGGTTCTGCCACAGCGTCGCCGGCGAGATCGATCTGATGGCGCTGGTGCAGGTGGAATCGCCGGGCGCGCTGGCCGATCTGCGCGAGGTCGTGATGGCGATGAAGGGCGTGGACGACGTCACCACGATCCCGGTGCTGCGCACGATGCTGGACCGGATGAGCGGCTAGCGCGCGGCGCGCACGCGTCGTCGCGACGCGTGCGTGGTGGGGCGGGCGCATCCGCTCGCGCGGATGCGCCGTGGCGCATTCACGAAAGGCGGCGCGAAAGCGCGTAGTAAGCCAGGTTGCCCAGGCCGGTCGCGCCCAGCAGCACGGCGATCACGCCGGGGGTCACGTCGCGCCAGCCGAAGGCCTCGATCAGGGCGAAGGCGACTGCCAGGGTGAGGGCCAGCAGGCCCCAGCGCAGCGAGGAGTGGCGGCGGCGCTGATCCTCGCCCTGAACCAGGGAGCGGATCAGTTCTTCCGAGCCGCTGCCCTGCTGGATCAGCTTGCTGCGGAAGCGGGCATCGACCACGAACTTGATGGCGTAGGTGACGCAGAGGAACAGGGTGACGGGGATGAGGAAATCTAGCTCCATGGCACGGTCTCGGGATTGGGTCTCGGGGCAATGGATACGGCCGCCGTCGGAACGGTTGCAGACCCCAGCATGGCCGGCCGGTGGCCGGCGGTCCAGCTGGGGGGGCGGCGGGTCGCCTCACTAATCGTGTGCCGGCATTGCAACCATTCGCCCCCGCGACGTATCCACTGCCCTAGATGACCGTTCCCCCGCCCCCCGCCAACGACGATCGCGCGCTCGTGGACGCCGTACTGGCGCGCGCGCCGGGGGCGTTCGAGCGTCTGGTGCGCGAGTACCAGGGCCTGTGCTGGCACATCATCCAGCGCATGGTCCGCCAGCCGGACGATACCCGCGAGCTCTGCCAGGAAGCCTTCCTGCGCGTGCACCAGTGCCTGCACCAGTACCGCTACGAGAGCGCGCTGAAGTCCTGGATCGGCCAGGTCGCCTACTCGGTGGCCAAGCGCCATCTGGAACGCAAGCGCATCCCCATCCTGGAGGTCGCCGACGACGAGGACGCGCTGTCGCCGCTGGACCAGGTCAGCGACGGCTTCGACCTGGAGGCGGCCTGCGCCGACGCCGAGGTCGCCGCCGCCCTGCACGCCCAGATCGAGGCGCTGCCGCCGCTGCAGCGGACCTTGCTGACCCTGTATCACCTGGACGAGGTGCCGATCGTCGAGATCGCGCGCATCACCGGCCTCGCCGAGGGTACGATCAAGAGCCATCTGTTCCGGACTCGGGCCTTGCTGCGCGAGCGCCTGCAGTCCAGCATGGGAGTCACCGCATGAACATGTCCCACACTCCGCCTCCGCCCGACGATCGCGAGCAGCGCGAAGCCCAGGAATGGCTGGCGCAGGAACGCGCCCTGCGCGACGAGCGCGCCGGCCTGCCGATGGACGCCGGCGATGCGCGCGTGGCCCAGTACCGTTTGCTGGTGCGCGCCCTGCGCGCGCCGGCGATGGAGCCGCTGCCGGCGGATTTCGCGGCCCAGGTGGCGCGTCGGGTCGAAGCCAGCGCCACGCTTGGCGACCGCCTCGAACAATGGCTGCTCAACGGCTTGATCCTGGTCATGGCCGCGGTCGCGCTGTACGTGGTCGCCAGCTACGGCGGTGCGTGGTGGGATGCGATCGCCGCGCCGCTGGCGCGGATGCCGTCCGGCTTGGGCGCCTGGTTGCCGGTGCTGGGACTGTGCGCGGGCGGCACCTGGCTGTGGGATCGCATGTCCGATCTCGGCGGCCGCGACCAGCGCGCGCACGCCGCCTAGGCGTAGCTCAGGGCGCGATAGCGCTGGAACGCCGGCCGCGCCGCGATCCGCGCCAGATAGGCCTTGAACACCGGCCGCTCCGGTATCGCGCCGAGCACGCGCATGCCCCGATCCAGGCCATGGGCCCACTGCGTATCGGCCGCGCTGTAGCGCGCGCCGGCGGCGTAGGCGTGCGCGCTTAGTCGTCGCTCCAGATAGCCCAGCACCTCCTCGTAGGCGCCGAACGGGAACGCGCGCGGCGCGTAGTCGCATGCGTGCGCGTGCGCGACCAGGCAGGGATCGAGCACGGCGTCGGCATACACCAGCGCGCTCAGATACGCCGCGCGCATCGGATCGTCGATGGCCGGCGCCAGCCCGGCCTGCGGAAACGCATCGGCCAGATACACGCAGATCGCCGCGCGCTCGATCACCACCACGCCGTCGTGCACGATCGCCGGCACCTTCTTGTGCGGATGGATCGCGCGATAGCTTTCCGGCGCGCCGTCGTCGGCGTGGATATCGATCTTGAGCACGTCGTAGGCGACGCCCAGTTCCTCGAGCAGATAAAGGATGCTCGAAGAGCGCGATCGCGGCGCGTGATAGAAGGTCAGCATGAGGGGTCCTCGGACAGGCAGCGCGAGCCGGGCGGAGCCGCCGCCGGCGACGCGTCCGCCATCGGGTCCTTGTAGGCAAGGGGGCTGACAGGTTTTGTCAGTAGTGGAAAATCGCCCTGCCGTGTCACCCAGGTAACAGCCTTTCCGTGAGCGTCTCACCAGACTCGCCTGTGTGTACTCAACACAGGAGGTGTTGGTGATGAACAAGCCGGGCGATGGATCGCAAGAACTGGGCCTAGCCGACGAGATGTTCGTGAAAGCCTGGCGAGCGACCAAGCCGGAACTGGACCGGCGCGCCCGCAGGCTCTCGGACGGCCACCGCGACCGCGCCGACGACTTGCTCGCCAACACCGCCATCAAGGCTCTGTTGTTCATGCGCCGCTCGCCGGACGCGATGAGCGACCCCGAGGGTTTCCTGTTCGTGGTCCTGCGCCACGTGTTCCTGGACAGCGTGCGCCGCAACGGCCGCGACGGCGAGGTCTTCGACCGCGGCGTCGACATCGAGGCCGAGGGCGTGGCCCAGGGCCTGGACCTGTCCGCGCTGCAGCGCATGGAGCTGGAAGAGCAGTTGGGCCGGGTGATCACCGCGGTCGCCTCGCTCAGCCGCGACCAGAAGCGCCTGTTCGTCTACCGCTTCATCGACGACCTGCCGTACCCGGCGATCGCCGAGCGCCTGGCGATCAACCAGCCGTTGGCGCGCAAGCGGGTCCAGCTGCTGCGCGAGCGGATCAAGGTCGCGGTGGACCGCGATTGAAGGCGCGGCCGCGTTCACAGAATCGGACGCGGCGCGTTTAACCCATAGCTATCGCATCAAACGTCGTACGCCGACGCCGCCTCCGCGCCGTCGTACGGCCATAGGACGCCGCGCGTGCCGGGTTTCGGGCACGCGCGGCGGAACGCCTCGGCGCGGCGCTGGTCGGGGACTCCATCAAACACGCGACTCCCAAGGACAGGTCCATGGCCGACACCACGCCCGTGAATTCGCAAATTACCGATGCCGTCACCCAGACCAACGTCAAGGTCGTGGCCGAGGCCCCCGCGCAGGCGATCGCCGCGCTCTACCAGGTCGCCAGCCACTCGGCCGGCCTGTCGTTGCAGAACGCCGTGCACAGCCAGCAAGTGCTCAACCAGATCTCGACCGCGGTGGTGTCCAAGGCGGTCGGTCTGATCATGGCCATAGGCGAGAAGTCGTCATGACCGCCCCCGCGACAGCGGACGTTGAGTAGGGGAGTAGCGCCATGCCTTTCTGGAACAGGAACAACCCGCCGACCGCGCCCGCGACGACGCCGGCGGCGCCCGCAACGCCGGCGAGTCCAGCGGCGCCCGCAACGCCCGCCGCCCCGGCGACCGCGGCGATACCCGCCGATCCGGCCACGCCCGCCTCGCTCGCGGCGGCGGCGAGCACGACCCCCGCGGCCACGGCGACGACGCCCGCGATCACACCTGCCGCCGAGGCCGATACGGGCGCGACGCCCAGCGCGACCACCGCCGCGGCGGGTGATCCCGCCAGTGGTTCGGGCACGACGGGCTCCGGCACCACCGACTCGGGCACGACCGGTAGCGACACGACGGGATCGGGCACGACGGACAGCGGCAGCACCGGATCGGGCACGGCCGGCAGCGGCACCACCGGCTCCGCGGCCACCGGCTCCGGGACCACCGGATCGGGTAGTGGCGGATCGGGCGGCGGCGGTTCCGGCACGACCGGCTCCGGCACCGCATCGGATCCGCCGGCCAACCCGCCCGCGCCGCCGCCGAGCGTGCTGGCGACGATGAATACTCAGATGCTGGCCCAGTCCGCGGCCGCCAGCCCGCCGACCGACGCGCTCAATCAGAAGATCGTGCAGGCGGTGCAGCTGAGCAACGCCGAGACCGCGCAGTACGCGCCGTCGCAGATCGCGATTCCGCCCAACATGATGATCACCCAGGCGGCCGGCCTGGTCGCGCAGTCGGCGGCGGCCTACTTCGACGGCGTCAGCAAGCTCGCGCTGGCCAGCCAAGGCATCTTGCTCAAGGAGATGACCCAGAACCTGGTCGAGAACCAGCTGGAGAAGGCCGCCGAGGACGCGCTGGGCGTGCTCGCCACCGACATCCTGATGGGCGCGGCCGCCGCGGTCGCGGCCGCCGCCGGCGCGATGGAGGCCGAAGCGGCGAGCTTCGCCATCGATCGCATCGATCAGAGCATCTCCAAGTACGCCAGCGTGCTGCAGAACCACAAGAGCGCGTCGTCCTGACCTGACGAACCCCGCGAGAGCGCGTCGCCGCGATGCGCTCCGGACCCGAATGCCGCCTTGCGGCGCAGACCTTAGGAGCCCCGTCCATGGCCTTTTTCGAATTGACCTCGCCCGTGGCGATGCAGCAGTACCCGTTCGACTACCACAGTCACTTCGGCGGCATCCTGCCGGTCGAAGGGCGGCTGGATGCGTCCAGCGAATACAAGATCACCTACCAGCCGCCGAAAGGTGACCCGATGGAGGTGACCGTGCCCAAAGGCCTGCGCCTGTCGCTGGCCGGGATCATGGGGGGCGGAAGCGGAGACGAGGCGATCGTGGAAGGCACGATCGCGCTGTTCGATCTGGCCCTGCAGATGATGATCGAGAACGGCAATCCGCTGAATGCCCTGGCCAGCAAGGTCAACAAGGCCCAGTACGAACGCGGCGAATGCGCGGCCGAATCCATCTATGTCGCCTGCGTGGTGCTGGCGCGGCGCTGGTCGCTGTCGCCGAATCTGATCAACGCCTTCGCCACCAGTCCCGAGCTGTACGAGGAGATCCGTACTCAGCTGCGCACCCGCGTGCAGGGTAATCCGGAACTGATCAAGGTGCTGCGCTATTTCAACAACAAGATCTACAGCGCCAACAAGTACACGCCCTTCGACGACTGCTACAAGACCCGTTCCAGCCTAATGAAGGCGGTGCGGCGCGATCCCAAGTACAAGGGCCGCTACGAACAGTGGATGCTGGCGACCTACGCTTTTCTGTACCAGAGCGGGGTGCGCTGCATCCAGGCCGCGATGGGCGCCGACGAGATCGTGGCCGCGGACCAGATCGCCCAGGCCTTCAACAAGTTGAATCCGGACGACCAGAGCAGCTATCGCCTGCTGGTGCACACGTCGGCCGGCTACATGCCGGGCGATAGTCTGAGCAAGGAGTTGAAGGAGGTCATCCTGCCGCTGCTGACCGGCCCCGGCACCAGCACGGTGATCGGCATCGACCTGCTCGGCACCGAGACCAAGGTCGCCGACTTCGGCCAGTTCTTCCGGTTCCTGTTCGAGAACCAATCGGATCTGAACAAGAACTTCAACAGCGGCGATGGCGCGCGCTCGCAACAGCTGATCTGCCACATCCACTGCGGCGAGGGCGCGGCTTCGACCACCGACAACCGATCGATGATCGGCTATTACTACGTCAATGCGGCCGAGCCGCCCGGCGAGGACTTCTATCGCGCCTACTCGGCCTACATCGCGCGCGGTGTCGCCACCGCCCAGGGCCGCCTCGCCGATGAGCCGCGCGGCAGCCGCGGCGCCGCACCGCGCAAGAAGAGCGACGTGTCGGGCCTGTTCGACGAGCTCTTCCGCAGCGATTCGCTGACCCACGGCGGCTGCACCCTGCGCCGCTTCGACATCAACAGCCCGGCCAGCATCGCCATCGTCGCCTACAACGGCAAGCGCAGCGAGATGGCGATGAGCGAGACGCTGGACACCATATGGGCGCCGCAGAAGCAAACCTGGTACGCGTTCTTTTCCGGTAGCCAGCAGTTCGCGTTCCGGCTCGGGCATGCCTATTACTACCGAAACTACATGGCGGCGCGCTATCCGCTGATCGCGTTCGATACCAACATGGGCAGCAACGCGATCACCGGCGCCTCCGGCCTGTTCGATTCGGTCGAGGGCTATCGCATCAATCGCGGCTTCCGTCATCTGGACGGCTACATCGACACCGACGTGCTGCACCAGGCCGGAAACGCGGTGGCCTACCTCGGCGCGAATGCGTTGACGCAGGCGCAGGTCGCGGAGCTCATCGCGATGGTGCGCGCCCAGTCCAGTCTGACCGATGTGTTGAACGACGAGACCAACGCGACCTGGATCAAGAGCCAGCTGACCACAGGCATGGCGCCTATCTGCACTCTCAAGAATGTCGGCGCCTACTACAAGCTCTATTCCGCGCTGGTGGTGCAGCTGGCCGATCAGACCAAGGTCAAGTCGTACTGGTTCGACGCCCTGAGCCGAGTGCTGACCCTGTTCAACAACTGGCGTTCGTACTTGTTGGGCGCCGACGGTCAGGGCGTGGAGCACACCGACGTCCAGGACGAGTTCCTGCGCATGGTGATTCTGCTGGCCTACCAACTGCTGCCGCCCGGCCAGACCCGGGTGCTGAACCAGACCATGCTCTCTCTGCAGGACCTGGTGATAACGATCGCCACCGACTACTGGAAAACCACGGTGAATTCGTCGCTGAGCCTGAAGTCGAACACGGCCTTGGGGGTGGAGACGATGTACGGCTTCAAGTCGCCGGCCTCGGTGGTCACCTTGACCCGGCCCAAGCCGGACAAGAAGTGAGTGCCGCCGCGTCCGCGCTCGGCGTGGACGCTTTCCTTCCCGGCCGCGCGGCGCGCGCGGCCGGCACCGCCAGGAGCTTGCGATGAACGAACTCGTCGAACACCTGCTGCATGAAGAGATAGACGGTGCCGATACGCCGGCAGCGGCCGGGAAGTCGGCCGACCCATCGGCGCCCGCGTCGCCGCCGGCCTCCCCGCCCGTCACCGCCGCGGCCGCCGACAAGGCGCTGGATCCCGAGCTGGTGAAAGTGCTCGAGCGCCTGATGCAGCCCGACGTGCTGCGCGCGCTCACCCAATTGCTGCGTGCGCGTTGAGCGCCCGTCCCCCAACGCCTGCGAGTAGTGCCATGAGCGTAAGCCGGAACGAGTTGACCGAGCAGGTGCATGAGTTCGCGCGCCAGTGGCTGGGCCACGATCTGGACGAGAACGAGCGCAAGCAGCTGGCCGAGTTCCTGACCACCCTGAGCGCGGACGAAGCCGTGCTGGGCGGTTACACCGACCAGGCCCGGCGCCATGCCGCCGACATCGTGGATCAGGGCCGGCAGCGCGTGGAGGCGGCGATGAAGAGCGTGCTCGGCGCCGCCAGCGCGCCCCCCGGCGAGGCCGCGGCGCCCGCCAAGGGCGCCGCGTCGACGCCCCCGCTGACCCGCGAAGAGCAGGCGATCCTGCGTTTGCTGGAGTCTTCGCGCACGCTCGACGACCTGCGGCCCTCGCAGCTGAAGGGCGCCGGCGTGGGCGAAACCGCGGCCGCGCAGCTGGCGATCGCGCAGATCGCCGACCGCCTCGCGATCCTGATCAAGGCCGAAGTCGAAGCCTGTTTCGAGCGCCAGTACGGCCCGCTCACGCGCCAGATCGAGGCCGTGCTCGAAGCCGGGCGCGCCGAGGCCGGCGCCCGCAAGACCCCGTCCGCCGCGTCGTCCGCCTGATTCACAAGGCGGGTTCCGCAGCGTTCTTTGAAACGTACGGCATGGGCCGTACACGACCCCGAGGAGTTAAACCATGGCTTTCCCGACCGCCGTCAACGATCAGATCACCGATGCCGTCACCCAATCCAACGTCAAGGTCATCGGCGAAGCGCCGGCCTTTGCGATGGGCTCGATCTACCAGAGCCTGGCGCACTCGACCGGCATCCTGTTCCAGAACGCCATCGCCGCGCAGCAGCAGCAGAACACGCTGGCGCAGGCCGCCGCCAACCAGGGCGTGATGCAGATCTACAGCCTCGACACCACCGCCGCCGCGGGCGCGACCGAGAAGGTCGCCCAGACCGGCGTCTCCGACAACCTGACCAGCCTGCTCACCGTGCTCAACGCCTTCAAGTAAGGGATCCCCGGCCGATGGCCACCGCGCCATCTGCCGGATCTCCCAGGCGCGCACGTTCCTGATGACCGCACAACGAGGATGACCTCATGGCATTTCCCACCGCCGTCAACGACCAGATTACCGATGCCGTCACCCAGTCCAACGTCAAGGTGATCGGCGAAGCGCCGGCCTTCGCGATGGGCTCGATCTACCAGAGCCTGGCGCACTCGACCGGCATCCTGTTCGAGAACGCCGTCGCCGCTCAGCAGCAGCAGAACACGCTGGCGCTGGCCGCGGCCAACCAGGGCGTGATGCAGATCTACACGCTCGACACCACGGCCGCCGCGGGCGCGACCGAGAAGGTCGCTCAGACCGGCGTGTCCGACAACCTGAGCAGCCTGATGACCGTGCTCAAGGCCTTCACCGGGACCAAGCCGGTCAAGGGTTTGAACAGCGGTTCTCCGTAAGGCGGAAGGCGTCGGGCGCGACACCCGACGCCGGACGCAAGGGATGCGGCGGCCCCCGATGCCGCGTCCGCGAGGCAGTCCGCCGGCGTCCGCGCCGGCAGTCGGCCCCGCACCAGCCCGGACCCGTCGCCGCCCACGCGGCCTCAGTCCGGACCCAGGGAACGACCGCGACCGAACCGCAGGCGGCCCAATGGATGGGCGCCCGCCGATCGCGGCACAGGCCGGCGCGGCTTCGGTTGGCGGCGGCAGGGGATCGAATATGGATCGTTCGTCACGCAGCGGCGGCCTCAGCCACCGGCGTCGCGGCGGCTGCATGCTTGCCTATCGCCGGTCATTCGGTAGCGACGGCTTCGCGGCGGTCGCTTTCGCGTTTTCGGCCCCATGGGCCATCGCCGAACCCGAGCGCGCCGACGCGCGCCCCCCGTCGCGCGTGTGGTCGTGCGCATGTGCATGACGCTGGACCGTTCCGCCAACGCACGCGCAAGGCAGTTGATCCTGGAGCAATCTCCGCTGTTTCAGGGCTTGCCCGACACCCTGCTCGAGCACGTCGCCCGCAACGCCACCGAACGCACGCTGCGCGACGGCCAGGCCCTGTTCCTCAAGAACGACCCCAGCGATTTCCTCGCCCTGGTCGCGCGCGGCCGGATCTACAAGATCCTGTACGGCCCCGACGGCCAGGAGCTGATCGTCGACACCATCGAGGCCGGCGAAACCGTCGACGAAACCGCCTTGCTCGACGCCAAGGACCGCAACTTCACCGCCATCGCCTACGGCCCCGCGCGCGTGCTGCTGCTGTCGCGGCGGCATTTCCCGGCCCTGACCTCCGAACCGGTGCTGCTGGAGCGCGCGCACGCGACCTTGTGCCTGCGCCTGCGCAAGGCCGTGGACAGCCTGGAGACCATGTGCCTGCATCGCCTGGAGTCGCGCCTGGCGCGCTATCTGCTGTCGATCATGCACGATGGCGGTCGCGCCGCGGTCGACGGCTTCGAGGTCGCGCTGCCGCCGACCCAGAGCATCCTGGCGGCGATGGTCAACGCCAGCCGGCCGAAATTGAACGCGCAGCTGCAGACCTGGCATCGCAGCGGCCTGGTCAGCCGGCGCCGCAACATCCTGCGCATCAACGATATCGACCAGTTCCGCTGCAAGGCCTATCTGGGCCGCGATTTCGCCCGCGCCGAACCGCGTGCGCGCGCCAAACCGAACTAGCGCTCGTCGGCGGGCAGGTGGGGCGCGTACAGCTGCGCGACCATCTCCTTGAGCAGCGCGCCGCGCCGGCGCGGCAGCGGGTCGGGCAGCACGTCCAGGGCGACGATGCGGTCGAGGCGGAAATGACGGTAGTCGCCGCGCAGCTCGCACCAGGCGCCGACCACGCGCGCGTGGTCGAAGAAGGCCAGCGCCAGCGGCCAGATCGTGCGCTCGCTTTCCTGGCCGTCGCCGCTGCCGTAGCGGATGCGCAGCTTGCGCTCGTCGCGCATGGCGTCGCGCACGCGCTGCATGGTGGTGGGCGCGCCGCGTTGGGCGTTGCTGGGCGACACCCATAGCCCGATCTCGCCGATCGCGTCGCGCAGGTCGCGCGGCGCGGCCGCGGCGATCTTGGCCAACGCGTTGCTGGCCGCCAGCGACAAGGCGCGATCGTCCTGGCGCTGCACCCAGCGCGCGCCCAGCACCAGCGCCTCGATCTCGTCCTGGGCGAAGTTCATCGGCGGCAGGAAGAAGCCGGGCCTGAGCAGATAGCCGACGCCGGCCTCGCCGTCGATGGGCGCGCCCAGGCTGACCAGGGTCTGCACGTCGCGGTAGATCGTGCGCAGCGACACGCCCAGTTCCTGCGCCAGGCTCGCCGCCGCGATCGGCTGGCGGTGCCGGCGCAGGGCCTCGATCAGATCGAACAGGCGTTCGGTGCGGCTCATGCGGCGACGGTGATGGGATGAGCTGCGCACGATAGCAAGCGCGCGGACGCGGCGCGCATGCGCGTGGCGTCGGACGCGCGGCGACCGCCGCCGCCGCAGTCGCGCGATCGTGGCCTACGCCGCTCCCGCAGCGCGTGTCGCCGCGCTCAGCGCAGCAACGGCCCCAGCTGGGTCCACACGTGATCGCGCAGTTTGGGTTGCGCGCTCGCGACCGGGTGCAGGTTGTCGTCCTGGAACGCCTGGCGATCCAGCGCGATCGGCTCCAGCAGGAACGGCAGCAGCGCCGCGCCGTGGCGCCGGGCGAGTTCGGCGTAGTTGCGTTCGAAGCCCTGGGTGTATTCGCGGCCCAGGTTCGGCGGCATGCGCATGCCGATCAGCAGCACCCGCGCCTTGGCGGCCTGGGCGGCGGCGATCATGCGCTCCAGATTGGCCCGGCTCTGCGCCAGCGGCAGGCCGCGCAGTCCGTCGTTGGCGCCCAGTTCGATCACCACCACCGCGGGTTTGTGGCGGGCGAGTTCGCCGGCGATGCGCGCGGCGCCGCCGGCGGTGGTTTCGCCGCTGATGCTGGCGTTGACCACGCGCCAACCCGGGCGGGTCTGGGCCACGCGTTGCGCGGTCAGCGCGACCCAGCCTTGCGAGGCCGCCAGGCCGTAACCGGCCGACAGCGAATCGCCCATCACCAGCACGGTACGCGCGGCCTTGGTCGCGGGCGCCGGCGCCGCGGCGGCCGGCTGCGCGCGCGCGGGCTGGGCCTGCAGCGGCGTCGCGATCAGGGCGCAGGCCAGGATCAGGGCCAGGGGCCCGGTACCGATGGCCCATTGAAGCCGGCGCCGCGATGCCGCATATCCTTGTTTATTAAGCGTCATTAATAAGGCCTCCGGATGATGTCGCTGGAGCAAGCATAAGGACGATCATGGCCGATTCCATTCAAGTGCACGCCGTACGCGCCGGTTCCGTTCAGCGTGATGCGGGCCGCCGCGGCGCCGCCCGTCGCGATGCCGGCGCCGACCCCGTTCATGGCGCGCCCGCGCTGCGCGTCGAAGGCCTGGGCAAGCGCGTCGCTCTGCCCGGCGAAGAGCTGACCATCCTCGACGGGGTCGGTTTCGATATCGCGCGCGGCGACACCGTCGCCATCGTCGGCGCGTCCGGCTCGGGCAAGAGCACCCTGCTGTCGCTGATGGCCGGCCTGGACACGCCCAGCAGCGGCAGCGTCGCCCTCGACGGCGAACCGTTGTCGGCGTTGGACGAGGATGGGCGCGCCCGCGTGCGCGGCGAGAAGGTCGGCTTCGTGTTCCAGAGTTTTCAATTGCTGCCCTCGCTGACCGCGCTGGAGAACGTGATGCTGCCGCTGGAGCTGCGCGGCGATCGTGAAGTCGAAGGCCCGGCCAAGGCGATCCTGGACAAGGTCGGCCTGGGCCAGCGCCTGGGCCACTACCCGCGCCAGTTGTCAGGCGGCGAGCAACAGCGCGTCGCCCTGGCGCGCGCGTTCGTGACCCGGCCCTCGCTGCTGTTCGCCGACGAGCCCACCGGCAATCTCGACACCCATACCGGCCAGGCCATCATCGAGCTGCTGTTCGAACTCAACGCCGACGCCGGCACCACCCTGGTCCTGGTCACCCACGACGAGCACCTGGCCCAGCGCTGCGGCCGCATGCTGCGCCTGGACAGCGGCAGGCTGGTGCCGTGAGGACGCTGGGGCTGGCCTGGCGCCAGCTGCGCCGCGACTTCAAGGCCGGCGACGTGCGCATCCTGTTCGCCGCGCTGGTGCTGGCCGTGCTGGCGGTGACCTCGGTGGGCTTCGTCACCGATCGCGCCGAGCGCGCGCTGGCGATCGAAGCCAACCGCCTGCTCGGCGGCGACGCCGTGGTCCGCGCCGATGCGCCCATCGCGGGCGCCTTGCGCACCGCCGCGCAGCGCGACGGCCTGCGTCGCACCGAGACCATGGAGCTGCAGACCATGATCCGGGTCGGCGAGCGCCTGCAATTGGGCGAGCTGCGCGCGCTGGGCGAAGGTTTCCCGCTGCGCGGCGCGTTCCGGGTCGCCGACCGCGGCGGCGAACGCGACGCCGACGGCGTGCCCGCGCGCGGCACGATCTGGATGAGCCGCGCCGGCGCCGACACCCTGGGCGCCGCGCTGGGCGACAGCATCGCGATCGGCGATGCGCGTTTCACCCTGGCCGCGCTGGTGGTGCAGGAGCCCGACGCCGCGCTGGACTATTTCAATATCGCGCCCAAGGTTTTCCTCAACCTCGGCGACGTGGGCGCCACCGGCCTGATCCAGGAAGGCAGCCGCATCCGCTATCGCCTGGTGATCGCCGGCGACGCCGCCGCGGTCGAAGCTTTCGTCGCCGCCGCGCGTCCCGCGCTGGGGCGCGGCCAGCGCCTGGAAACCATCAGCGACGCGCGCCCGGAAATCCGCTCCGCGCTGGACCGCGCCGGCCGATTCCTCGGCTTGGCCGCGCTGGTGTCGGTGGTGCTGGCGGCGGTCGCGGTGGCGATGGCCGCGCGCCGCCACAGCGAACGTCATCTGTCCGGCACCGCGGTGATGCGTTGCCTCGGTGCCAGCCAGCGCACTCTGGTCGGCGTGCACGTGGGCGAGCTGCTGATGCTGGGCCTGGTCGCCTGCACGGTCGGCGTGCTGCTCGCGTTCGGACTGCAGTGGCTGGTCGGCAGCTGGTTGGCGCAGGCCTTGAAGCTGTCGATACCGCCGGCCGGGCTGATGCCGGCGCTGCAGGGTTACGGCGTCGGCCTGGTCGTGCTGCTCGCGTTCGGCGCGCCGCCGGTGCTGGCGTTGCGCCGGGTGCCGGCGCTGCGCGTATTGCGCCGCGATCTCGACCCCACCGAGCCCAGCGCCTGGCTGGTCGCGCTGGCCGGTTTCGTCGGCCTGGGCGCGCTGCTGTGGTGGAAGGCCGGTTCGGCAACGCTGGGCACGGCGATGCTGCTCGGCATCGCAGGCACCCTGGCGGTGCTGGCGCTGCTGGCCTGGCTGCTGATCGTGGCGGTGCGCCGCCTGCGTTCGCGCCTGCGCGGTAGTCTGCGTTATGGGCTGGCCAACGTCAGCCGCCGCGCCGGCACCAGCATCGCCCAGGTGTCGGCGTTGGGCCTGGGCTTGATGGCTCTGCTGCTGCTGACCTTCGTGCGCACCGATCTGCTTGACCGCTGGCAGCTCGCGCTTGCCGCCGATGCGCCCAACCGCTTCATCATCAACGTACAGGACGACCAGCTCGCGCCGGTACGCGGTTTCATGAGCGAGCAGGGCATCGCGGCGCCGACCTTGTACCCGATGATTCGCGGGCGCCTGGTGTCGCGCAACGGCAAGGCGGTCACCGGCGCCGATTACGCCGATCAGGGCGAGCGCGCGCAGCGCCTGGCCGAACGCGAATTCAATCTGTCGGTGGCGGCGAAACTGCGCGACGACAACCGCGTCACCGCCGGCCGTTTCTGGGGCGAGGCCAAGCTGGCGCGGCCCGAGGTCTCGGTCGAGGAAGGCTTCGCCGAGCAACTGGGCTGGAAGCTGGGCGACCGGGTCGCGTTCGACATCGCCGGGCAGCCGTTCGAAGCCACCATCACCAGTCTGCGTAGCGTCGATTGGGAAAGTTTCCGCCCCAACTTCTTCGTGATCGCTTCGCCGGGTTCGATGGAGGGTTATCCGGCCAGCTACATCACCGCCGTGAGCGTGCCGCCGCAGCGCACGCGCTTCACCGCGGACCTGGTGGCGCGCTTCCCTAACCTGTCGGTGATCGACGTCGACGCCGTGCTCAAGCAGGTGCGCGGCACCGCCGACCAGGTCTCGACCGTGGTCGAAGTGGTGTTCTATTTCTCGCTGGTGGCCGGCGTGCTGGTCCTGATGGCCGCCGTCAGCGCCAGCCAGGACGAGCGCCTGCTCGAAGGCGGGGTGATGCGCGTGCTCGGCGGCAGCCGCCGCCAGCTGCGTCTGGCCCAGGCTTCGGAGTTCGCGGCGATCGGCCTGCTGTCGGGCCTGGTCGCGGCGACCGCGGCCTCGGTGTTGGCCGGCGTGATCGCGACCCAGGTGTTCGACCTGCCCTGGCGCGTGGACTGGGTCATGGCCGTGGTCGGCGCGGTACTGGGCCTGGTCGCGGCCTTGCTCGCGGGCCTGTACGCGACCCGGCGCGTGCTCGACGCGCCGCCGTCGGTGACCTTGCGCGAACTGCAGAACTGAACCCGCGCGACGCCTGCGTTCGCGTCGGCGAGCGCAGGCGCGTGACCGGCGTCAGGCCTCCGAGTGCGGCTCGGCCTGAAAGCGTCGCGCGTAACCGCGCTCCTCGGCGACGCGCTCGACCTCATCGTCGGCCAGCTCGGGCGCGGCATACACCGCATACGCGACCGCGCCCTCGCGTCGGCCGGTGTGGTGCAGCCGGTAACGCGGCCGCCCGCCGCCGGTGTTCTCCGGGTAGTGGCGCGGCGGCTGCGCGCCGTCCAGGTCGAGTTCGCTGTTGTCGACCATTCCGCCGATGAAAAGAGCTCGCATGCGTGGGCTTCCTTCGTTTTGCATGCAGCATGGCGCGGCCGATGTTGCGGTGGCATGAAGCCCGCGTTCGCGCTAGGCGGCTCCGCGCGTGCGCCGGAGCAGCCACAGGCCCTGCGCAAGCAACACCGCGGCGATCGCGAGTGCGATCCAGGCCGCGACCGGCGCGCCCGACAGGGGCGAGCGCGATTGCTGCACATACACGCCGACCAGGCCCCACAGCGCGGCCAGCGCGTACGCCCAATTGCCGCGCATGCGCGCGTTGAGGGTCAGCAACAATGCGGCGGCGACCGCGTACAGGCCCAGGCTCCAGGCCAGCATGTCGTCGCTGGGCAGCAGGCGATAGGCGACGATGGTCTGCGCGGTGTTCAGCAGCGCGGCCAGCGACAGCCAGCCGGCATGCAGCGACAAGGGCAGCCAGGCCAGCCAGCGCTGGCCGGGCAGGGGGCTGGGATCGCGCGACAGGCGCAGCGCGCACCAGCCCAGGCAAGCCAGCGCGGCCCAGATCACCAGCAAGGCCAACCAGAACCATTGCCGCGAGAACACCGGCATCCACAGCGCGGTCAGGGCGAAGCCCGCGGCCGCGACCGGACGTATGCGCGCCAGGGTGGCGTCGTGCTCGCGCCGCGCTTGCGACTGCCAGAACGCGAACAGGGCATCGCAGAGAAAGATCGGGCCCCAGATCGCGAAGGCGTAGCCGGCGGCGACCAGCAGCGTCGGATAGCGGTCGGACAGGGTGCCGTTGTCGGGGCCGAACGCGCCGCGTTGCGACCACCATGCCACCAGCGGCATGGACAGGGCGGAGAGCAGGACTAGCAGGCGCATGGCGTCGCTCCTCGGGACCGGCCCGCACCCTAGCGCGGAGCGGCGTGAAGGCGGCGCAGTGGCCGGCACGGGCGTCCGCGCGCTGCGACAGGTAAAATGAATCGGATGATCCGCATTCGACCCTGCCGTGCGCGCTGACGCACCCGATAACGCCCTCGAAACCCTGTTCCTGCCGTTCGCCGAAGGCCGGTTGAGCTGGCCTGCACAGGGGGGAGCGCTGTTCCTGCGCGCGCGCGACGGTTGGTCGCTGCATGCGCAGCCGCGCCCCGGCCTGGTCTGCGAGCAAAGCTTCAAGCCGCAGGCCGAGGCGC
Organism: Lysobacter sp. cf310; assembly: GCF_900114355.1. Lineage (GTDB taxonomy): Bacteria > Pseudomonadota > Gammaproteobacteria > Xanthomonadales > Xanthomonadaceae > Lysobacter. The sequence continues at coordinate 17,176 of NZ_FOSS01000005.1, read as the reverse complement.
TGCGGCGCTCGGGCCTGAGCCTGGACGAGGACGACGGCATGCGTCGTTACCCGCTGGTGCTGATGCTGCCGCCGCGCCAGCGCGACGAGGCGCGCGCGCTGATGGCGCGCGCGCTCGCGCGCACCGCGCCGGGCGGGCGCGTGGTCGCCTGCATGAGCAACGACGAAGGCGCGCGTTCGGGCGAGACCGATCTGGGCAAGCTGGTCGGCCCGGTCGGGCAGTTGTCCAAGAACAAATGCCGGGTGTTCTGGAGCGCGCCGCTGGACGGTCCCGCCGACGCGGCGCTGGCCGCGCAATGGCAGGGCCTGGACGCGATCCGGCCGATCCTGGGCGGACGTTTCCAGAGCCGGCCGGGCGTGTTCGCCTGGGACCGCATCGATCCGGCCTCGGCGCTGCTGGCCGCGCATCTGCCGGCGGATCTGGCCGGGCGCGCGGCCGATTTCGGCGCGGGCTACGGCTATCTCGCCGCCGAACTGCTCGCGCGTTGTCCGCGCATCGTCGCGGTGGATCTGTACGAAGCCGAAGCGCGCGCGCTGGATCTGGCGCGGGTGAACCTGGCCGCTGATCGCTTGCCGGCCTCGGCGCGCGAGGTCGCGCTGGACTATCGCTGGCAGGACGTGACCGCCGGCGTCGACGCGCGCTACGACGTGATCGTCAGCAATCCGCCGTTCCACGCCCAGGGCCGCGCCGAACGCCCCGACATCGGCCGCCGCTTCATCGAGGTCGCGGCGCAGGCGCTCAATCCCGGCGGCCGGCTGTGGCTGGTCGCCAATCGCCATCTGCCCTACGAGGGCGCGCTGGAGACCGGATTCGCGCAGGTGCGCACGGTCGCCCAGCAGGGCGGTTTCAAGATCGTCGAGGCGATCAAAGAGGCCGCGCCCGCGCGCGGCCGGGCGGGGCGCGCATGAAGCTGGTCAAGTTGATCGGCAATCTGGGTTACGGCAGCCGCAAGGAAGTCGCGGCGATGTTCCGCGAAGGCCGCATCACCGACCCGGAAGGCGAAGTGCTGTATGCCGACGATCAGGTCGGCCATGAGCGCATCCGCATCGACGGCGCGCCGCTGGATCCGCCCGCGGGTCTGGTGCTGATGCTGCACAAGCCGGTTGGTTACACCTGTTCGACCAAGGACCCCGGCCGCATCGTCTACGACCTGCTGCCGCCGCGCTTCCGTCTGCGCTCGCCGCTGTTGTCCACGGTCGGGCGCCTGGACCGCGACACCAGCGGTCTGTTGCTGCTCACCGACGACGGCGGCCTGCTGCATCGCATCGTCTCGCCCAAGGCCAACCTGGCTAAGGTCTACGAGGCCAGCCTCGCCGCCGATCTGCGCGGCGACGAAGCGGCGACCTTCGCCAGCGGCACGTTGATGCTGGAGTCGGAAAAGACGCCGCTGGCGCCGGCGACGCTGGAAACGCTGACGCCGCGCCAGGCCCGGCTGGTGCTGACCGAAGGTCGTTATCACCAGGTGCGGCGCATGTTCGCCGCGGTCGGCAATCACGTCGAAGCGCTGCATCGCAGCCGCATCGGCGGCCTGGGCCTGGACGAATTGCCGTCCGGGCAATGGCGCGCGCTGGACGCGGCCGATCTGGAGCGATTGTTTGGCGGTTGAACCGGCCGCCGCCGTTCACCGCCCGCGGCTGTCGTCGCGGGCCGACATCCTGCAGGACCCAAGATGCTGACCGACACCGCGCGCGCCGCCGCGCTCGAGTTCCTTCCCGCCGCGGTGCTGTTCGACATGGACGGCACCATGATCGAAAGCGAAGCGGCGTTGCTGGAGTGCTGGCGCCAGGCCGCGCAGGATTTGGGCTACGACCTGGAAGATGGCTTGTGGCTGTCGATGGTCGGTTTGCACGACAGCGCCTGCCACGACCTGTTGCGCACGCGCCTGGACGAGGCGCAGGTGCAGGCGCTGCTGCGCACGATGCAGGCCTTGTACGACGTGCGCGTCGATGCCGGGCTGCCCGTGAAGCCGGGCCTGATCGACTTGCTGGACCGCCTGGCCGCGCAAGGCATGGCGACCGCGGTGGTGACCTCCACGCGCCGGCCGCGCGCGCTGTACAAGCTGGAGCGCGCCGGCCTGCTCGCGCATTTCGCGCTGGTGGTCGGCGGCGACGAGGTCGCGCATCCCAAGCCCGCGCCGGACATTTACCTGCTGGCGGCGCAGCGCCTGGGCGTGGACCCGGCAGGCTGCGTGGTGCTGGAGGACTCGCCGGCCGGCGTGCGCGCGGCGCTGGCCGCCGGCATGACCCCGATCCACATTCCGGACCTGGTCGCGCCCAGCGCCGAGGTGCGCGCGCTGGGCCATCGCATCGTCGCCAACATGGGCGAAGCCCACGACTTGCTGGCGCCGTGGCTGCGCGATGAGGCGCTGGCGGGCCTCTAGGGGGCGGGCGTGATTCCCTGCTCCTTTGAAATGGAGGCTAGGGCGATTGGCTACTGCCTGAGTAGCAACGGCGAACAGCAAATCTCCCCTAACCCCTCTTTTTCAAAGAGGGGGACCAGGCGCAGGAACGGCCTGGGCTCGGGGCACGCAACAACGTTTGCAGACCCTCCATGTCGCATCCCCCCTTTGAAAAAGGGGGGCTAGGGGGGATTTGCTTCTGCTCGAATAGCAACAGCGAACAGCAAATCCCTCCTAGCCCCAAAGCGGAGGGTCGATGGCAGGAGCGGTCCGGTCTTAAGGCGACAACAACTTGCGCCAGCCCTCGATGCCGAGCTTCTCCAAGGTCTCCAGATTGCGCTCCACGATCACCTCCGGATCCGGGAACGCGACCACCGCGCGTTCGACGCTGGCCTCGCGCAGCAGGTGCAGCATCGGATAGGGCGAGCGGTTGCTGCAGTTGCCGACCTCGTCGTAGGCGGTGTCGGCGAACTGGTAGTCCGGATGGAAGCTGGCGACCTGGATCTCGCCGTCCAGCTCCAGCGCCTCGACCGCGGCGTCGGCGGTGTCGAGGAAATCGTTGTAGTCCAGGAAATCCGTGAGCACGCGCGGATGGATCAGCAAGGTGGTGTCGACCTCGTCGGGCTCGGTCTGCTGCAGCCGGACCAGTTCGTAGGCCAGCTCCTCCAGCAGGGCTTCGGGCGTGGTCGCCTCGCTGAGCACGTAACGGACCTGGTCCTTGGCCACCACCGCCTTGGCGAACGGGCACAGATTCAGCCCGATCACCGCCCGTTCCAGCCAGCGACGGGTGGCGACGATAGGTTCGGCTTCGGCGTCCATGGCCTGGGGCTCAGTCGCGGAAATTTTCGAACTGCAGCGGGCGCTCGAACTCGCTGGCCTTGAGCAGGGCGATCGCGGTCTGCAGGTCGTCGCGCTTCTTGCCGTTGACGCGCAGCTTGTCGCCGTTGATCTGGGCTTCGACCTTGAGCTTGGCGTCCTTGATCGCGGCCACGATCTTCTTGGCCAGCTTCTGCTCGATGCCCTGTTGCACGGTGATCTTCTGGCGCGCGCCGGCCAGATTGGTCTCGATGTCGCCGAATTCCAGGCAGCGGCCGTCGATGCCGCGCGCGATCAGGCGCGCGCGCAGGATGTCCTGCATCTGCTTGAGCTGGAACTCGCTGGGCGCGGACTGGTTGATGAACTTGTCGTCGAGCTCGAACTTGGCCTCCACGCCCTTGAAATCGAAGCGGGTGGACAGCTCGCGATTGGCCTGGTCGACGGCATTGGTGAGTTCGTGGGTGTCGACTTCGGAGACGACGTCGAAGGAAGGCATGGCGGTATCCGGATCGGTGCTGCGGGTGGGGAGGTAAAGGGTAGCGCAGGCGCGCAGCCGCGGCACGTAGCGTTGCGCGCGCATTGACGGCGGGCCCACGCGGGCCTGGCTAAACTGAGGGCCTTGCTCAGCCACCGGACCCCGCACATGCTCAAGACCGCCGCCTACGCCGCCGCCAGCGCCCAGTCGCCGCTGGCCCCGCACTCGATCGAGCGCCGCGAGCCCGGTCAGAACGAGGTCCTGATCGACATCCTGTATTGCGGCGTCTGCCATTCCGACATCCACCAGGCACGCGACGAGTGGGGCGGCTCCATCTTTCCGATGGTGCCGGGCCACGAGATCGTCGGCCGCGTCGCCCGGATCGGCGCCGGCGTCGACAAGTTCCAGGTCGGCGACGCCGTCGGGGTGGGCTGTTTCGTCGATTCCTGCCGCGAATGCCCGCAATGCCGCGACGGCCTGGAGCAGTACTGCGACCAGGGCATGACCGGCACCTACAACTCGCGCGAACGCACCGGCGGCGCGCCCACCTACGGCGGCTACTCGACCCGGATCACGGTCGATCAGGACTACGTGTTGCGGATTCCCGCCTCGATCCCGCTGGACCGCGCCGCACCGCTGCTGTGCGCGGGCATCACCACCTATTCGCCGCTCAAGCACTACGGCGTCAAGGCCGGCGACCGGGTGGCGGTGGTCGGCCTGGGCGGCCTGGGCCACATGGCGGTCAAGCTGGCGGCGGCGATGGGCGCGCAGGTCACGGTGCTGAGCACCTCGGAGTCCAAGCGCGAGGCCGCGCTGGCGCTGGGGGCGCAGGACTTCGCCGCCACCCGCGATCCGGCGGTGTTCAAGCGGCTGTCGCGATCCTTCGACTTCATCATCGACTCGGTGTCGGGCGAGCACGACTACAACGCCTACCTGTCGCTGCTGAAGGTCGACGGCACCATGGTGCTGCTGGGCATCCCGGAAACCCCGGCGCCGGTCGCGGCGGGCATGCTGATCTCCAAGCGCCGGCGTCTGGCCGGTTCGATGATCGGCGGCATCGCCGAGACCCAGGAAATGCTGGATTTCTGCGCCGAGCACGGCGTGGCCTCGGATATCGAGCTGATCGACATCGCCCGGATCAACGAGGCTTACGAGCGCATGATCAAGGGCGATGTGCGCTACCGCTTCGTGATCGACATCGCCAGCCTGGAAAACGCGGCCTGATCGCGACTGCGGCGGGTTCGCTTCGCTGTCTGGGGGGAGCCGCTCCCGCAATGGAGCGGCGGCGCCTGCGGTCGCGCGCCCCGCCCCGCGCCATCGTCTAAGCTGGCCGCATGCAACTGCTGCTGATCCCGCTGCTCGTCCTGCTCATGATGCTGCTCGGGGCCTTGCTGCTGCCGGTGGCGCTGATCCAGCGCTATCGCTACGGCAAGTCGCGCCGGCGCGCGATCGCTTGGACGATTTCCCTGAACCTGGTGGCGACCTTCGCCTCGCTGCTGCTGTTCTTTCTCAGCGCCTGGATCGTCGGTCACTGGATCGCCGACGCCAGCGTCTACGCCGCGGTCGGCGTGGCGCTGGGTCTGTTGCTGGGCGTGACCGGGCTGGCCCTGACCCGGTTCGAGCCCGAGCCCGGCGGCCTGTACTACACGCCCAATCGCTGGCTGGTGCTGGCGCTGACCCTGATCGTCGCCGCGCGCCTGGGCTTCGGCCTGGTGCAGGCGTTGCACTTGTGGGGGCAGCAGGACGCGCGCGACGCCTGGTTGTCGCGCCAGGGCAGCCTGCTCGCGGTCGGCGGCATGATGCTGGGCTACTACCTGAGCTACGCGTTCGGATTGCGCCGGCGTTGTCGACGCTTGGCCTGATCGGGCCATGACGCCGGCCGCGATTGCCGGCAAGATGGGCGTTCGCCTCCCCCGGCCGCGGACATGACGCCCGACTTCCCTTCCAACGCCGTACGCGGCGACGCGGCCGCATGAGCGCCGATCGCAAGCGCCAGACCCGCGCGGCCTTGAGCATGCTGGCCGCGGTCGGCCTGTTCGCGGTGATGGACGCCGGACTCAAGCTGCTCAGCGCGCGCTACCCGCCGTTCCAGGTGGCGTCCTTGCGCGGCGCAGCCTCGCTGCCGTTCGTGCTGGCCTGGGCGCTGGCCACGGTGGGGCCGGCGGCGCTGCTGCGCGTGCGCTGGTCCCTGCATCTGCTGCGCGGCGTGCTCGGCATCGGCATGATGGCGGCCTTCGTGTACGCGCTGCGCACCCTGCCGCTGTCCACCGCGTACTCGATCTTCTTCGTCGCGCCGCTGCTGATCACCGCGATGTCGGTGCCCTTGCTGGGCGAACGCGTCGGCCCGCGTCGCTGGATCGCGATCGCGGTCGGTCTGATCGGCGTGCTGGTGCTGCTGCGCCCCACCGGCGAGGGCATGCTCAGCCTGGCTTCGTTGGCGGTGCTGGGCGCCGCCTTGGCCTATGCGATCAGCGCGATCACCGTGCGCCTGCTGGCGCGTACCGACAGCACCCAGGCGATGATGGTGTGGCTGATGGCGATGCTCGCGATCGGTGCCGGCGCGCTGGCCTGGCCGGATTGGGTCGCGATCCGCGGCGCGGATCTGTGGCTGATCCTGGGCGTCGGCGTCGCCGGCGGTCTCGGCCAGTACGCGATCACCGAAGCCTTCCGTCTCGGCGAGGCCTCGCTGATCGCGCCGTTGGAATACACGGCTCTGGTCTGGGGCGTGCTGCTCGACCTCAGCCTGTGGGGCGTGCTGCCGGACGCGATCACCTGGGTGGGCGCGGCGATCATCGTCGCCAGCGGCCTGTACCTGCTGCGTCGCGAGCGCGTGCACGCCGAATCCGAACATCCCTGAATCGGGCTCTGGCCGGGCCCAGCCCGGTATCGCGTTTGCCTGTCTGTCTCCACACACAGGCAGGCTCGATGAAAACGTTCAGGACGAACTCCGTCACCGGCAAGCGCGCAGCGGTCGCGCTGCTGCTCCTCAGCGCGGTGGCGGCCGCGACGGTATGGGCCTATCAGCGCCCGGGCGATCAAGTCGTATTGGAACCGGTGAAGCAGGGCGCGGATATTCCCGCCGGCAGCCGTCAACGCAAGCTCTCGCTCAGCGCCGCCAAGGCCGCCGCGCCGATCTCGATCGCGGGCGCAGCCGTTACCGACGAGGACGTCGGCGACAGCGACTCCTTCGGCCGCAATCTGCGCTGGCTGGGTTTGGCCGATATGGCGGTCGAACTCACCGACACTTGCCCGGGCACCGACCCGGATGCGGGCTGCCAGGTGCTCAATCCGGCGCCGGCATTCACCTCGTTCGCGTTCGAGGATCTGGGCCACATCACACTGCCGGGCAAGTCCACCCAGTCGCTGCTGTGCTACTGGTTTTCGCCGGTGCTGACCGTGCGCTACGCCAATCCGACCGCGAACCCGGTACTGGCGCGCTTCCGCTATTCGCCGACGCTGACCATCGAGAATCCGGTCCTGGCCACGCCCGGCCTGATCGACCCGACCACGGGCCTGCCGTTCAACGGCAAGCTGCTGACCGGCATGACCTCGTCGGAAATGTTCGAGGTGCCGCTGGCGGCGGGCGTGGCGTTCACCGAACGCTCGCGCGACTCGGCGGTGTGCATCGCCGGCTTCATCAGCCGCAAGTCGCTGGCCGACACCTACGGCCTCAGCGACGCCCAGATCAAGGAATTCTTCAAGAAGCCCACCACCGTGCGCATGAACATCAGCGGCAACGCGCAGTACGTGGAATCGGCCTCGCTCTACTTCGGCTTGCGCATCATCGGCGACTGAGGTCGCGGAGAGTCATTGGCGGCAGGCGCGGGGATGGGGGGCGCGCCTGCCGCCAGCTTTCGCCGCGCCGCGCCATGACGGCGCGGCGCGATCGGCGTAGCGTCCGCCATAGTCCCGCACCGAACGCCGCCATGCGCCACGATCCCGCTACGCTCAGCGATGCCCCGTTGTCAGGTTCGCGACCGCGGAGGCCGGGCTGATGGCCAGCAGCGCCGCCAAGACGGTTGCGGCCTACTTGGCCGAACTCGCGCCCGAACGACGCGCCGTGGTCGCGGCCGTACGCGACCTGGTCAAGGCGCATCTGCCGCCGGGCTATGTCGAGGAGATGTCCTACGGCATGATCGCCTGGAACATTCCGCTCGCGCGCTACCCCAAGACCTACAACGGGCAACCGCTGTGCTACGCCGCGTTGGCGGCGCAGAAGAACGCCTACTCCCTGTACCTCAACTGCGTCTACGCCGACTCCGAGCGCGAGCGGCGCCTGCGCGAGGCCTATGCGCGCGCCGGTCTCAAGCTCGACATGGGCAAGAGCTGTCTGCGCTTCAAGTCGCTGGACGGCCTACTGTCGGACGAGGTCGGCACGATCATCGCGTCGACCTCGGTGGAGCAGTACATCGCGATGTACGAAGCGAGTCGCAAGGGTTAACTGGCGGCACAGCAAATCCCCCTCGATCCCCCTTTTGCAAAGGGGGAAGACAAGCGTGCCCTCGGTCGTATGTCGTTCCCCGTTTGGAAAGGGGTTTAGGGGATTTGTCTTTAGTGCTTGCGCCCTACGGCGCCACCGCCTTCGCATCCCGCACCACCACCTCGCCGCCTTTCATCACGAACAGCGGCTGCGCGTCCAGGGCGTGGATGTCGGCGAGCGGATCGCCGCTCACCGCGACCAGATCGGCGTAGCGGCCGGCTTCGACCGCGCCGACCTTGTCCGACCAGCCCAGCAGCTCGGCCGCGTCCGAGGTCGCCGCGCGCAGCGCCTGCATCGGCGTCATGCCCCATTCGACCATCTTGGGGAACTGCTTGCGGTTGTCGCCGTGCGGATAGACGCCGGCGTCGGTGCCGAAGCCCATGCGCGCGCCCGCGTGCACGGCCTTGCGGAAATTCTCGCGCTGGGTGCGACCGACCAGCTTCTCCTTGTCGATCATCTGCTGCGGGAAGCCCAGGCGCGAGTACTCGGCCAGGATGTAGTCGTCGTTGTAGACGTCCATGACCAGCCAGGTGCCTTTCTGCTTGGCCAGGCGCAGGCCTTCGTCGTCGATGAAACTGGCGTGCTCGACCGAGTCGACGCCGGCCAGGATCGCCATGCGGATCGCCTCGGCGCCGTGCGCGTGCGCGGCCACGCGCTTGCCCCAGCGGTGCGACTCGTCGACGATCGCGTTCATCTCTTCCTGGGTGTACTGCGGCGCGCCCACCGAGGCCTCGGCGCTGAGCACGCCGGCGCCGGCCATGAACTTGATCACTTCGGCGCCGTGCTTGACGTTGTCGCGGACCTTGGCGCGCACCGCCTCGACGCCGTCGGCGACGCCGGTGGCGTTGTGGAATTCCAGATAGGGCGAGAAGCCGGTGTTGCCGTCGATGTGGCCGCCGGTGGCGCCGATCGCCAGGCCCGAGGGCAGGATCCGCGGGCCCTGCAGCCGGCCGCGCTCGATCGCGCGCGCCAGGGCGACGTCGATGTATTCGGCCGAGCCGACGTTGCGCACGGTGGTGAAGCCTGCATGCAGGGTGCGTTCGGCGTAGAGGTGCGCGGTCACCGCATCGTCGATCGGGCTGCGCTTGAGGATGTCCTCGAAGTAGTTGCCGGTGCCGCTGGTGGAGTCGCCGGTGATGTGCACGTGCAGATCGATGAAACCCGGCAGCAGAGTGGCAGACCCCAGGTCGATCAGCTCCATCCCGGCCGGCGCCTCGCCGCCGCCGGATACGCCGACGATCTTCTCGCCCTCGATCAGCACCAGCGGCCGCTCGATCACGCGCTGGTGGGCGGTGTCGATCAGGCGCGCGGCGCGCAGCGCGATGCGCTTGGGCGCGGCAGGCGCTTCGTTCGCAAGCGCCTCGGCGCCGGGCAGCGCGAGCAGCAGCAGGGCAAGCAGGACGGGTAGACGCATGGCGGCACTCGGCTGGGGCGGAAGCTGCGAGTGTAGCCACGCGCGCGCGCGCGCAGCAGTGCGCCAGCGCCGGATTCGGCGCCGGCGCGCGGCGGGCGTGGATCGGAACCGACGGCGACGCACAAAAAGGGCGGGCCCCGTCGCCGGGGCCCGCCTGTTGTCGCTGCGTGTTGCCGCGCTGGTCTTAGAAGCGCGCACCCAGGCCGACACCCAGGACCACCGGGTTCAACTCGGCCTCGCCGACCTTGACACCGTTGACGCGTGCGTCGGACTTGCCCTGCAGGTAGCGCACGTCGGCGCGCGCGAACCAGGTCGGGTTGATGTTGAGGTCGACGCCGGCGGTGGCCATCGCGCCCTTGGCGGTTTCCACGCCGATGCGCTGGCCGGCCAATGCGCCGGTCGGCTCGGCCTTCTCGCCGCTGTAGTTGGACTCGTAGTAGCCCAGGCCCACGAACGGACGCACGACCTTGTCCGGCGCGCCGAAGTGGTACTGGCCGCTCACGGCGTAGGGCTGCGCATCGACGCTGCCGGCCTTGGCGCCGTTGAGGTTGACGCGGTGACCGAACTTGTCGGCCGCGCCCCAGGCTTCGACCGCGATGTTGTCGGTGATGTAGTAGCTGGCGCTGAGGGTGGCGGCGCCATCGCCGTCGGCCTGGGCGCGGGCGCCGGCGATCGACGGGTTCTTGGTCGGCTCGGACAGGGCGTAGCCGCCGACGACGGCGAAACGCTTGCCCGCCGCGGTGCCGGTGTCGGCGTCCTGAGCGAAGGCGGCCGGGGCAACGGCCAGGGTGCCCAGCAGGGCGAGGGTCAAATGACGAAAACGCATCATGGCGTGGACTCCTTAAGTTTCTTTTGTGAGCCTTGGGGGAGGCGTGCGCAGGCTAGGACTTCGCGCATGAACCGTGCTTGTTTCGCGAGCGCGCGGCTCGGAACTTTTGCGCGCGCGGCGTCGCGATCGCCGTCGCGCGGCGGTGCCCGCAGTGATGAACCGAGCTTGAAAGGGCGCGCCGAGCGCGCCGCTTCCTGGCTGAACGAGCACGCCGCGAACGCTGCGCTGGTCATGGCGCGGCTGTGCGCAAACCGCATCGCAGCGGGCTGCGTATGGAAAGGAGTCGCGGCGCGCGGCGATGCTGAATATCGGCCGAAGCGCGAACCGTATGGAGGCCGTCGCTCACGCGCATACCGATGATCGTCTTGAAATCGCGGCGCGCGGCGCTTTGCAACCGACCATGAACGCTGCCGTTTGTCGCGGCGCCGCTGCGCCGCGCCATGACGAAGGTCACGCTCCCCACCGGCAGGGGACGCGCCGCCGCGCGCACGGCATGATGGCCGCATCCCGACATGGAGTTCGACGATGCGCCGCCCTGCCCAGATCCGTCCCGCCCGTTCCCTCGCGCCGCGTCTGCTGGCGCTGACCCTGCTGGCCTTGTCCTGCGGCGGCGCCTGGGCCGCGGAGATCGAGTGCAACGTCGAGAGCGACTACGAGCTGACCCTCAACGAGCGCAGCGTGATCTTCACCCGCGACACCGGCACCCCCAAGGCGATCGTGATGCGCCAGGGCCGGCTGTTCGTGGACGACAAGTGGCTGAGCCTGAGCGCGGCCGACAGCCGCCGCATCGCCGATTTCGAACAGCAGACCCGCGCCGCCATGCCCGAGGCCCAGCAGATCGGGCGCGAGGCCGCCGAGATCGCGTTCACCGCCCTGGGCGAGGTCGCGGCCAGCTTCAGCAGCGATCCCAAGACCGCGCGCGCCAAGATGGACAAGGCGCGCGCCCAGATCGACGCACGCCTGGCGCGCTCGGTCACGCCGACCCATTTCAACGGCGACGACCTGGGCGAGGGCATCGGCGACGCCGTGGCCGAGGTGATCCCCAGCCTGATCGGCGACATCGTCGGCGGCGCGATCGGCGCGGCCTTCAGCGGCGACGAGACCCGGCTCAAGCGCCTGGAGAACCTGGACGCGCAGGTCGAGGCCAAGGTCAAGCCGCGCGCCGACGCCCTGGAAGTGCGCGCCGAGAGCCTGTGCCGGCGCATGGTCGAGCTGGATCGGATCGACGATTCGCTGGAAGTCCGCCTCGACGGCAAGCCCTTGAATCTGATGACCGCGAAGGCCGAGCGGAGCAAGGTCACGACCAGGAAGTAAGCGCGGCGGGCCTCGACGCGCCTGCGGCACTGCCTTTCGGCACGAATGCCGCGGTCGCGCCCGCCTGGCCCCGACCGGGCCGCGCGCCCGCGCGGCCCCAGTACCCGCCCGTACGCGCAAGCCGCCAAAGGCCGCGGTTGGCGTGGCTGGCTCCAGCAGCCACAATAGGGTTTTCGCGCATTTGCGGAGCCCCACGATCATGGCTGAGCTGAAGGAAGCACGCGTCCCCGACATCGGCGACTACGACGGCGTCCCCGTCATCGAATTGCTGGTCGCGGTCGGCGACACGGTCCAGCAGGACCAGGGACTGGTCACGCTGGAGTCCGACAAGGCGACCATGGAAGTCCCGGCGCCGTTCGCCGGCATCGTGCGCGAGCTCAAGGTCAAGATCGGCGACAACCTGGCCGAAGGCAGCGTGGTCGCCCTGATCGAGCCCAGCGAGGGCGCCGCCGCCGCGACGCCGGCCGCCGCCGAAGCGCCGAAGGCCGAGCCGCCCAAGGCCGAGGCGCCCGCCGCTCCGGCTGCGGCCGCGGCTGCGCCGGCTGCCGCGCCCGCTCCGGCACCTGCCGCTGCTGCGCCCGCCGCGCCGGTCGCCCTGGCCGGCGCCGGTGCCGGCACCGATCCCGAAGCCATGCCGCCGCGTACTCCGCCGGTGGCCTTCACTGCCGACGAACTGCTGCCGGACAAGGTGCCCTACGCCAGCCCGGCGGTGCGCCTGTTCGCGCGCGAGCTCGGTGTCGACCTGGGCCGCGTCGCCGGCAGCGCGCGCGGCGGCCGCATCTCCAAGGAAGACGTGCAGTCCTTCGTCAAGGGCGTGATGCAGGGCGGCGGTGGCGCGCCGGCCGGCGCGGGCGCCGCGCCCGCGCTCGGCGGCGGCCTCAACCTGCTGCCCTGGCCCAAGGTCGACTTCAGCAAGTTCGGCGAGACCGAAACCAAGCCGCTGTCGCGCATCCAGAAGCTGTCCGGCGCCAACCTGGCGCGCAACTGGGCGATGATCCCGCACGTCACCCAGCACGACGACGCCGACATCACCGACCTGGAAGCGCTGCGCGTGGCGCTCAACAAGGAGAACGAGAAGGCCGGCCTCAAGCTGACCATGCTCGCGTTCCTGATGAAGGCCAGCGTGGCCGCGCTGCAGAAGTACCCGACCTTCAACGCCTCGCTCGACGCCTCGGGCGAGAACCTGACCTTGAAGAAGTACTTCCACATCGGCTTCGCCGCCGACACCCCGAACGGCCTGGTCGTGCCGGTGGTGCGCGACTGCGACAAGAAGGGCGTGCTGCAGATCGCCAAGGAAACCGGCGAACTCGCGGCCAAGGCGCGCGAAGGCAAGCTCGGCCCGGCCGACATGAGCGGCGGCTGCTTCTCGATCAGCTCGCTGGGCGGCATCGGCGGCACCGCGTTCACCCCGATCGTCAACGCGCCGGAAGTCGCGATCCTGGGCGTGTCGAAGTCGGCGACCAAGCCGGTCTGGGACGGCAAGCAGTTCGCGCCGCGCCTGATCCTGCCGCTGTCGCTGTCCTACGACCACCGCGTCATCGACGGCGCCGCCGCCGCGCGCTTCACCGCATACCTCGGCCAGCTGCTGGGCGATATGCGGCGCGTGCTGCTGTAAGCGGCCGCGCGGCGCCGGGCGCGATCATGCCGATCCGACTTCGCCACTGCGCGATCGGGCTGTTGCTTGCCGTCGGCCTGTGGGCGACGGCGGCCTCGGCCGCCGATGCGCCGCCGCCGCGCAACCTGCAGGCGACCTTGGACGCGCACCTGGCGGCGATCAACGCGCGCGACTTGGACGCCCTGCTGGCGACGGTCACTCGCGGCGATAAGCTCACCCTGATCCTGCCTAACGGTCAGGTGCTCGACACCCGCGAGCAGTTCCGCCAGTTGCATGTCGACTGGTTCGCCGAGCAGGACTGGCGCATGCGCTTCCAGATCCATTCGGTGCGCGAGCTCGGCGACGTCGGGGTCGCGTTGGTGAAGTACGAATCGCAGACCCGGCAGCCCGACGGCGCCTATCAGACCCGACGCAGCGCCTGGCTCAGCCTGGTGTTCGCCAAGGAGTCCGACGGCTGGCGCCTGGTGTACGACCAGAACACCGTGATTCCCCCGACCACGCCCTGACCCAGGATCCCGACAGGCCCCATGAGCGACTCCCGCGCCTTCTCTGTTTCCGCCTTCGCGTTAACGATCACCGCACTGTTGCTGGCCGCGCCACTGGCGTACGCCGCCGACGAGTGCAAACCCGAACTGGGCCGCGGCTGGCCGCCGGCGACCGAGAACCACGGCAGCGCGGTCGAACGCCTGTTCGCGGCCGGCGCCACGCCCACGCTCAGCCTGACCACCCTGCCGCGCTACAGCACCGAGAGCGGCCTGCTGCTGATCCCGGGCGAGGGCGATGCCGATTGGCGCCTGCGCTACGCCGAGGCCGACGACCGCGTCGCGTCCTGGAGCGGCGGCACCCTGCGCATGCGCGTGGACCAGGAGCCGGAAGTCGCCGAAGTGCCGATGCCGGCCGCGCTGGCCAAGCGCATGGTCGCCGACTGGCGGCGCGCGCTGCGCGCGACCGTGCCCGAGGACCGCGCCGCGAGCTTCCACGACGAGGACACCCTGCTGTTCATGGTCGACGGCATGCGCGTGAGCGGCCTGCTGCCCGAGTGCGGCGCCGGCGAACTGCTGATGCGGCAGAGCGAACTGTTGATCAAGGCGACCGACGACGGCAACGAGCGGCGCGCGCGCCGCTGGACCGAACTGTCGGCGCAACTGGACGAACTGGACCAATGGCTGGCCGGCAATGCCGCCGCCGGCGCGGGAGTAGCGAATGGCAACGATTGAAGTCAAAGTCCCGGACATCGGCGGTTACGACGACGTACCGGTCATCGAGTTGCTGGTCGCCGTCGGCGACACGGTCAAGAAGGACCAGGGCCTGGTCACGCTGGAGTCGGACAAGGCGACGATGGAAGTGCCCTCGTCGGCCGACGGTGTGGTCAAGTCGATCAGCGTCAAGCTCGGCGACAAAGTCGCCGAAGGCACGGTGATCGCGGTTCTGGAAGCCGCTGGCGAGAGTGAGGCCAAGGCTGCGCCCGCCGCTGCCGCGCCTGCACCGGCGAAGGCCGCCGAAGCCGCGCCCGCGCCGAGCGCGCCGACTGTGGCTGCCGCGCCCGCGACGCCAGCGCCTAGCGCCGCCGCGTCCAGCGGCCGCAAGGCCGACGTCGAATGCCGCATGCTGGTGCTCGGTTCCGGCCCCGGCGGCTACACCGCCGCCTTCCGCGCCGCCGACCTGGGCCTGGATACGGTGCTGGTCGAGCGCTACGCCACCCTCGGCGGCGTCTGCCTCAACGTCGGCTGCATTCCGTCCAAGGCCCTGCTGCACGCGGCCGCGCTGATCGACGAGACCTCGCATTCGGCCGACATCGGCCTGGATTTCGGCACGCCCAAGATCGACCTGGGCAAGCTGCGCGATTTCAAGCAGAACAAGGTGGTCGGCCAGTTCACCAAGGGCCTGGCCGGCATGGCCAAGCAGCGCAAGGTGCGCGTGGTCACCGGCACCGGCCGTTTCGTCTCGCCCAACGAATTGGAAGTGCAGGGCGACGGCGGCAGCCAGCTGATCCGTTTCGAGCAATGCATCATCGCCGCCGGTTCGCAGGCGGTGAAGCTGCCCGGTTTCCCCTGGGACGATCCGCGCGTGATGGATTCCACCGACGCGCTGGAACTGGCGGAGGTGCCGAAGAAGTTGCTGGTCGTCGGCGGCGGCATCATCGGCCTGGAAATGGCCACGGTCTATCGCGCCCTGGGCAGCGAAGTCACCGTGGTCGAGTTCATGGACCAGCTGATGCCGGGCGCGGATCCGGACCTGGTCAAGCCGCTGGCCGATCGCCTGAAGAAGCAGGGCGTGGCCGTGCATCTCAAGGTCAAGGCCGCCGGCACCGAGGCGAGCAAGCAGGGCATCAAGGTGTCGTTCGAACCCGCGACCGCGGGCGGCAGCGCGCCGGAGGCGCAGCTGTTCGATCGCGTGCTGGTCGCGGTGGGCCGCGCGCCCAACGGCGGCAAGCTCGACGCCGACAAGGCCGGTGTGCAGGTCACCGAGCGCGGCTTCATTCCGGTCGATCGGCAGATGCGCACCAACGTGCCGCACATCTTCGCGATCGGCGACTTGGTCGGTAATCCGATGCTCGCGCACAAGGCCACCCACGAGGGCAAGCTCGCGGCCGAAGTCGCCGCCGGCGAGAAGAAGGAATGGGTCGCGCGGGTGATTCCGTCGGTGGCTTACACCGATCCGGAAATCGCCTGGGTCGGCGTCACCGAGACCGAAGCCAAGGCCAAGGGCTTGAAGGTCGGGGTCGGCAAGTTCCCCTGGGCCGCAAGCGCGCGCGCGCTGGGCCTGGGCCGCAGCGAGGGTTTCACCAAGTTGATCTTCGACGAGGCCACGCACCGGGTGATCGGCGCCGGCATCGTCGGCGTGCACGCGGGCGATCTGATCTCGGAGTTGGCCTTGGCCATCGAGATGGGGTGCGAGGCGTCCGACATCGGCCACACCATCCATCCGCATCCGACGCTCAGCGAGTCGGTGGCGATGGCGGCGGAGGTGTACGAGGGCACGATCACGGATCTCTACATTCCGAAGAAGAAGGCGTAATCGCGCCCATCCGTTCCCTCTTCCGCTTGCGGGAGAGGGCTGGGGTGAGGGCGGCGGCGCCGCAGGCGCAACGGCTCTTGCTCTTCGCGTCGTTCGTCGTACACGACCGAACGCCGACCACTTGCTCCTAGCTCCTAGTTCTTTAGTTCTTTAGCTCTTAGCTCTTAGCTCTTAGCTCTCAGCTCCCTCCTTTGAAAAAGGGTGAAGCCGTGCGGCTTACGAACCGCAGGTTCGTGCACGGGTGAACGCCGGCAGGCTATGCCTGCTGGCCGGGCGGGTTGGGGAGGATTTGCTGTTGTTTCGCTTTCGTCTTTTCAGACCGAAGGTCAAGGGCTTCCGCCTGCTGCGCATGCGGGTCACTTGCCGTTGCTTCTAGCTCCCTCCTTTGAAAAAGGAGGGTTGGGGAGGATTTGCTTTTGCTGTTGCTTCGTCGGCTAGGTCCGAAGGTCAACAGCTTCCGCCTGCTGCGCATGCGGGTCACTTTCTCTTGCTAGCCCAAGAGAAAGTAACCAAAGAGAAGGGCTAGCGTGACCAAACCTCCCCTGCGGGTTCGGAGCTGGCGCGGGGATTTTTCGAATGGACATCCCTGTCCATTCGAAAAACGGCGCGCGTCCTGCGCGCCGCCCTTCGGGTCTACGGTTGGTCGTGTGAGTGCGGGGCTTTTGGGCTTCAATGCCGGGGCAACGGCAACGGCAACGGCAGCCGCAGCCGCAGCCGGAGCCGGAGCCGGAGCCGGAGCCGGAGCCGGAGCCGTTAGGCGGATTCGCCGATTAGAACGCGAACGTTACGCCGGCCATGGGGCCTTTGAAGCGCTGGT
>NZ_FOSS01000010.1 GCF_900114355.1 Lysobacter sp. cf310 | reverse complement strand
TTCGTCAGCGCTGCGGTCAGCGTGGTCTTGCCGTGGTCCACGTGGCCGATGGTGCCCACGTTCACGTGCGGCTTGGTGCGCTCGAATTTACCCTTAGCCATGATGTCTCTCTCAAGTTCTGTGATTCGTGATTCGGGATTTGGGATTGGCGATGACGGCCGCCCAATCCCTTACTAAAGCTGCGCTCGATCGGGTACCGATGCGAAGTTCGGGAGCCGGCGGATTCTCGCGAATCCGGATCCAGCCCCCGAGTCCGGCGATCAGCTGCCCTTCTTGATCACGGCTTCGGCGATGTTGTTCGGCGCCTCGGCGTAGTGATCGAATTCCATCGTGAAGGTGGCGCGGCCCTGGGTCAGCGAACGGATGGTGGTCGCGTAACCGAACATTTCGCCCAGCGGAACCATCGCGTTGATGGTCTTGCCCGACGGCGTGTCGTCCTGGCCCTGCAACAGGCCGCGACGGCGGCTCAAGTCGCCCATCACGTCGCCGACGTACTCTTCCGGCGTCACGACTTCGACCTTCATCATCGGCTCCAGCAGGACCGGATCGGCCTTGCGGAAACCTTCCTTGAACGCCATCGACGCGGCCAGCTTGAACGCCATTTCCGACGAGTCGACGTCGTGGTACGAGCCGAACACCAACTTGACCTTGACGCCCACGACCGGGAAGCCGGCCAGCGGACCGCTGGTGATGGTTTCGCGCAGGCCCTTCTCGATCGCCGGGATGAATTCCTTCGGAATCACGCCGCCGGTGATGTCGTTGACGAACAGGAAATCGTTCTCGACGTCCTCGTTGGCGCGGTCCTTCTCGTTCATCGGCGACAGCTCGATCACGACGTGACCGTACTGACCCTTACCGCCGGACTGCTTGGCGTGCTTGTAGTCCGACTTGACGTCCGACTTGCGGATCGTCTCGCGGTAGGCCACCTGCGGCTTGCCGACGTTGGCTTCGACGTTGAACTCGCGCTTCATGCGGTCGACGAGGATGTCCAGGTGCAGCTCGCCCATGCCGGCGATGATGGTCTGGCCCGATTCTTCGTCGGTGCGGACGCGGAACGAGGGATCTTCCTGCGCCAGACGGCCCAGGGCGATGCCCATCTTTTCCTGGTCCGACTTGGTCTTCGGCTCCACCGCCATCGAGATGACGGGCTCCGGGAAGACCATGCGCTCGAGGGTGATGATGTGATCCTGCGCGCACAGCGTGTCGCCGGTGGTCACGTCCTTCAGGCCCACGGCCGCGGCGATGTCGCCGGCGCGGACTTCCTTGATTTCGTCGCGCTGGTTGGCGTGCATCTGCAGGATGCGGCCGACGCGTTCCTTCTTCGACTTGACCGGGTTGTACACCTGGTCGCCCGAATTCAACACGCCCGAGTAGACGCGGAAGAAGGTCAGCGAGCCCACGAACGGGTCGGTCATGATCTTGAACGCCAGCGCCGAGAACGGCTCGGTGTCGGACGCCTTGCGGCTGTCTTCCTTCTCGTCCTCGTCGATGCCCGGAACCGGCGGACGGTCGGACGGCGACGGCAGCAGGTTGATCACGCCGTCGAGCATGGCCTGCACGCCCTTGTTCTTGAACGCCGAACCGCAGAACACCGGCACGATCTCGACGCGCAGGGTGCGCGCACGCAGACCGGCGATGATCTCTTCCTCGGTCAGCTCGCCCTCGTTGAGGTACTTGTCCATGAGCTCTTCCGAGGCTTCCGCCGCGGCTTCGACCATGAACGCGCGCGCTTCCTCGGCCTTCGACTGCAGGTCGGCCGGGATGTCGCGGTACTCGAACTTGGTGCCCTGGGACGCGACGTCCCAATGGATCGCCTTCATCTTGAGCAGGTCGACCACGCCCTCGAAGCCTTCTTCGGCGCCGATCGGCACCTGCATCGGCACGGCGTAGGCGCCCAGACGGGCCTTCAGCTGCTCAACGACCTTGTCGAAGTTGGCGCCGGTGCGGTCCATCTTGTTGACGAACGCCATGCGCGGCACGGAGTACTTGTTGGCCTGGCGCCACACGGTCTCCGACTGCGGCTGCACGCCGCCCACGGCGCACAGCACGAACACCGCGCCGTCGAGCACGCGCAGCGAGCGCTCGACTTCGATGGTGAAGTCGACGTGTCCGGGGGTGTCGATGATGTTGAAGCGGTGCTCCGGCAGGGACTTGTCCATGCCCTTCCAGAACGCGGTGGTCGCGGCGGAAGTGATGGTGATGCCGCGCTCCTGCTCCTGCTCCATCCAGTCCATCGTCGCGGCACCTTCGTGCACTTCGCCGATCTTGTGGCTGACGCCGGTGTAGAAAAGGATACGTTCGGACGTCGTGGTTTTGCCCGCGTCGATGTGGGCCATGATGCCGAAGTTGCGGTAACGCTCGATGGGAGTGGTGCGAGCCACGGGACCCTCTCGTAAGTTTTCGAATTCCAGATGGCCGGACGCCGCCTCGTGGGCGGCCTCCGGTTCGCTAGGCGGCCATTACGCCGCCGCGGCAGCGCGCGACGCGCTGCTGAGGCCCGGGCACCGCTCAGGTGCCCTGGGGCGCTCGGATCACCAGCGGTAGTGGGCGAACGCCTTGTTCGCTTCCGCCATACGGTGGGTTTCTTCGCGCTTCTTGATCGCGCCGCCGCGGTTTTCCGAGGCGTCGAGCAGTTCGGCGGCGAGCTTGCGCGGCATGGTGTTCTCGCCGCGCTTGCGCGCCGACTCGATCAGCCAACGCATCGCCAGGGCCATACGGCGCGACGAACGCACTTCGACCGGCACCTGGTAGGTGGCGCCGCCGACGCGACGCGACTTCACTTCGACCGCGGGCGAGACGTTGCCGAGGGCCTTTTCGACCAGCTCGAGCGCGTTCGGGTTCTTCTCCCCGATCACGTCCATGGCGCCGTAGACGATCTTCTCGGCGACGGACTTCTTGCCGCTCTGCATGACCATATTGATGAAGCGCGCGATCGTCTCGCTGCCGTGCTTGGGATCGGGCAGGACCGAACGCTGCGGGGTGGAACCTTTACGCGACATGGTGCGTACCTATTCTCGTGATTCTTGACAGACGTGCTTGCGGGCGGCGGCGCCTTGGGGCGCGCGCCTGGGCAGCTACGCGCTTAGGACTTCGGACGCTTCGCGCCGTACTTGGAACGGCTCTGGCGACGCTTGGCGACACCGGCGGCGTCGAGCGAGCCGCGAACGGTGTGGTAGCGCACGCCCGGCAGGTCCTTGACTCGGCCGCCGCGGATCAGCACCACGCTGTGCTCCTGCAGGTTGTGGCCTTCGCCGCCGATGTACGAGATGACCTCGTAACCGTTGGTCAGACGAACCTTGGCCACCTTACGCAGCGCCGAGTTCGGCTTCTTCGGGGTGGTGGTGTACACGCGGGTGCAAACGCCGCGACGCTGCGGGCAGTTCGCGAGCGCCGGCGAGGCGCTCTTGTAGGTGGTCGCCTGCCGCGGCTTGCGGACGAGCTGATTGATCGTTGCCATCAGGAACTCTTTGGTGAGGGGCGGTGAGGCCACTACGTTGAGAAGCAAACGGCAAGCCGGCAAAACCGGCCCACCGAGACGAAAAAGTATAGCCCGCGTTCGACGTTACCGTCAACGCGAGCTATCGGAACAGCCGCCCGCCGCGGGGTTTCCGCGTGGCACAGCCGTTCTACTACCTGCGATCCCGCCCTGCCCTGGACCGAACACGAGGCGCTCCGTGCGCCTCTTTTCGTGATCTGGGACGTCCCGAGGGACAGTCCGAACTGCCAACTATACGTTACTTGGCGCCAGTGTGCCAGCGCCGACCGGCGGCCCGCCCTCCCCCGCGCACGGGAGAGGGTCGGAACCCGGGTCCAGGCCTCAGGAGGCGCTGGACTCGTCGCCGGTCTCGGCTGCGACTTCGGCCTCGACGACGACCGGGGCCGGAACCTCGACCGCCACGGCGACCGGGCCGGACAGCGCCTCCATCTCCGAGTCGGTCAGACCCGAGGCGTTCTTGCGGCGCTGGGTGTGGTACGCCAGGCCGGTGCCGGCCGGGATCAGGCGACCCACGATCACGTTTTCCTTCAGACCGCGCAGGCCGTCGCGGGTACCGCGCACGGCGGCCTCGGTCAGGACGCGGGTGGTCTCCTGGAACGACGCGGCCGAGATGAACGATTCGGTCGCCAGCGAGGCCTTGGTGATGCCCAGCAGGACCGGCTCGTACTTGGCCGGGATCTCGTTGCGCGCCAGCAGGCGGGCGTTCTCCTCGACGAAGCGCTGACGCTCGATCTGCTCGCCGTGCAGGAACTTGCTGTCGCCCTGGTCGGTGATTTCGACCTTGCGCAGCATCTGACGGACGATCACTTCGATGTGCTTGTCGTTGATCTTCACGCCCTGCAGGCGGTAGACGTCCTGGATTTCCTTGGTCAGGTACACGGCCAGGGGCTCCACGCCGAGCAGGCGCAGGATGTCCTGCGGGCTCGGCTCGCCGTCCACCACGGTCTCGCCCTTCTCCACGTGCTCGCCTTCGAACACGATGATCTGGCGGTACTTCGGGATCAGCTCTTCGTGCTCGTTGCCGTCGGTGTCCTTGATGATCAGGCGCTGCTTGCCCTTGGTGTCCTTACCGAACGAGACGATGCCCGAACGCTCGGCCAGCACGGCCGGGTCCTTGGGCTTGCGCGCCTCGAACAGGTCGGCCACGCGCGGCAGACCGCCGGTGATGTCGCGGGTCTTGGAGGCTTCCTGCGGGATCTTGGCGACCACGTCGCCCACGCCCACCGGGGCGCCGTCCTGCAGGTTGACGATCGAACGCGGCGGCAGCAGGTACTGCGCCGGCAGATCGGTGCCCGGAATCGACAGGTCCTTGCCGTTCTTGTCGACGATGCGCACGACCGGACGCAGGTCCTTGCCCTGCGAGCCGCGACGCTTCGGATCGGTGATCTCGCGCGAGGCCAGGCCGGTCAGGTCGTCGGTCTTCTCGATGACGGTCACGCCGTCGACGAAATCGACGAAGCGGATGAAGCCCGCCACTTCCGACACGATCGGGTGGTTATGCGGATCCCAGTTCGCGACCTGCTGGCCGGCCTTGATCTCGGCGGCGTCCTTGACGCTGATGGTGGCGCCGTAGGGCAGCTTGTAGCGCTCGCGCTCGCGGCCGTGCGGGTCGAGGACCGACAGTTCGCCCGAACGCGACACCGCGACCAGGTGGCCGTTGGCGTGCGCGACGTGCTTGAGGTTGTTGAACTTGATCGAACCGGTGGTCTTGACCGTGACGTTGTCGATCGCCGCCGCACGCGAAGCCGCGCCGCCGATGTGGAACGTACGCATGGTCAGCTGCGTGCCGGGCTCGCCGATCGACTGAGCGGCGACGACGCCGACCGCTTCGCCGTGGTTGACTAGGTGGCCGCGGCCGAGGTCGCGACCGTAGCAGTGCGCGCACACGCCGAAGGCGCTTTCGCAGGTGATGGTCGAGCGGACCTTGATCGACTGGACGCTGGCGTCCTCGAGCTTGGCCACCCAGGCTTCGTCGAGCAGGGTGTTGCGGGTGACGATCGGATCCTCGTCGTTGCCCGGCAGGAACACGTCCTCGGCCACGACACGGCCCAGCACGCGATCGCGCAAGGGCTCGACCACGTCGCCGCCTTCGACGATCGGGGTCATCATCAGACCCTCGACGGTGCCGCAGTCGGTTTCGGTGATCACCACGTCCTGCGCCACGTCGACCAGACGACGGGTCAGGTAACCCGAGTTCGCGGTCTTGAGCGCGGTGTCGGCCAGACCCTTACGGGCACCGTGCGTGGAGTTGAAGTACTCCTGCACGTTCAGGCCTTCGCGGAAGTTCGCCTTGATGGGCGTCTCGATGATCGAGCCGTCCGGACGCGCCATCAGGCCGCGCATACCGGCCAGCTGACGGATCTGCGCCTGCGAACCGCGGGCGCCCGAGTCGGCCATGATGTACAGCGAGTTCATCGACTTCTGGTCGACGGCCTCGCCCTTGGCGTTGGTGATGTGATCGGTGCCGATCGCGTCCATCATCGCCTTGGCGACGCGTTCGTTGGTGCGCGACCAGATGTCGACGACCTTGTTGTAGCGCTCGCCGGCGGTGACCAGGCCCGACTGGTACTGCTGCTGGATTTCCAGCACTTCCCCTTCGGCCTCGGCGACGATGCCTTCCTTTTCCTTCGGGATGATCATGTCGTCGATGCCGATCGAGACGCCGGCGCGGGTCGCGTAGGCGAAGCCGGTGTACATCAGCTTGTCGGCGAACACGACCGTGTCCTTCAGGCCCAGCATGCGGTAGCAGCTGTTGATCAGGCGCGAGATGTTCTTCTTGGTCAGCTCGGTGTTGGCCAGCGCGAACGGCAGGCCGTCCGGCAGGATCTCGCGCAGCAGGGCGCGGCCGACGGTGGTGTCGACGATCGAGGTCTTCGGCGTGCGGGTGCCGTCCTCGTTGACCACGGTCTCGCTGATGCGGACCTTGACCTTGGCGTGGATCTGCACGACGCGGTTGTCGTAGGCGCGCTTGACTTCGGCCACGTTGGCGAACGCCATGCCTTCGCCCATCTTGTTCTCGAGGGCGCGGGTCATGTAGTACAGGCCCAGCACCACGTCCTGCGACGGCACGATGATCGGCTCGCCGTTGGCGGGCGACAGGATGTTGTTCGACGCCATCATCAGGGCGCGCGCTTCCAGCTGGGCCTCGAGGCTCAGCGGGACGTGCACGGCCATCTGGTCGCCGTCGAAGTCGGCGTTGAACGCGGTACAGACCAGCGGGTGCAGCTGGATGGCCTTACCTTCGATCAGGACCGGCTCGAACGCCTGGATGCCCAGACGGTGCAGGGTCGGGGCGCGGTTCAGCAGCACCGGGTGCTCGCGGATCACCTCTTCGAGGATGTCCCACACCTCGGCCTCTTCACGCTCGACCAGCTTCTTGGCGGCCTTGATCGTGGTGGCCAGGCCGCGACGCTGCAGCTTGGCGAAGATGAAGGGCTTGAACAGCTCCAGCGCCATCTTCTTCGGCAGGCCGCACTCGTGCAGGCGCAGGGTCGGACCGACCACGATGACCGAACGGCCCGAGTAGTCCACGCGCTTGCCGAGCAGGTTCTGGCGGAACCGGCCCTGCTTGCCCTTGATCATGTCGGCCAGCGACTTGAGCGGGCGCTTGTTGGTGCCGGTGATGGCGCGGCCGCGACGGCCGTTGTCCATCAGGGCGTCGACCGACTCCTGCAGCATGCGCTTCTCGTTGCGCACGATGATGTCGGGCGCGTTGAGCTCGAGCAGGCGACGCAGACGGTTGTTGCGGTTGATGACGCGGCGGTACAGGTCGTTCAGGTCGGAGGTCGCGAAGCGGCCGCCGTCCAGCGGGACCAGCGGACGCAGATCCGGCGGCAGCACCGGCAGCACGGTCATGACCATCCACTCGGGGCGGTTGCCCGACTCGAGGAAGGCTTCGACCAGCTTGATGCGCTTGGTGAGGCGCTTGAGCTTGGTTTCGCTGTTGGTCGAGGCGATCTCTTCCTTCAGCTGGATCATCTCGGCCTGGAGGTCGATCGTGCGCAGCAGGTCGTAGACCGCCTCGGCGCCCATCGCGGCCTCGAAGTCGTCGCCGTGCTCCTGGCGCGCCTGCAGGAACTGCTCTTCGGTCAGCAGGTTGCCGCGCTCGAGCGGGGTCAGGCCCGGCTCGGTGACGACGTAGGCTTCGAAGTACAGGATGCGCTCGATGTCGCGCAGGGTCATGTCCAGCATCAGGCCGATACGCGACGGCAGCGACTTGAGGAACCAGATGTGGGCGACCGGCGAGGCCAGGTCGATGTGACCCATACGCTCGCGACGGACCTTGGCCAGAGTGACCTCGGTACCGCACTTCTCGCAGACCACGCCACGGTGCTTCATGCGCTTGTACTTGCCGCACAGGCACTCGTAGTCCTTGATCGGTCCGAAGATCGCGGCGCAGAACAGGCCGTCGCGCTCGGGCTTGAAGGTACGGTAGTTGATGGTTTCCGGCTTCTTCACTTCACCGAACGACCACGAACGGATCAGGTCGGGCGAAGCCAGCGCGATCTTGATCGCGTCGAAGTCCAGCGCGGGGCGCTGCTGGTTGAAGAGGTTGAGCAAGTCTTTCATTTGAACTCTCCGGGAATCGGGATAGAGAAAGGGGAACGTCGGTTCTGGAGATCCGGTCGGGCCAGGGTCGCTTCAGCGCCCTCGCCCGGGTCCGGAGTCCGGCTGTCCTCAGTTCTCTTCCAGCTCCATGTTGATCGCGAGCGAGCGGATTTCCTTCACCAGCACGTTGAAGGACTCCGGCATGCCGGCGACCATCTCGTACTCGCCGTCGACGATGTTCTTGTACATCTGGTTGCGGCCCTGCACGTCGTCGGACTTCACCGTCAGCATTTCCTGCAGGGTGTAGGCCGCGCCGTAGGCTTCCAGCGCCCAGACTTCCATTTCGCCGAAACGCTGGCCGCCGAACTGCGCCTTGCCGCCCAGCGGCTGCTGGGTGACGAGCGAGTACGGACCGGTCGAACGCGCGTGCATCTTGTCGTCGACGAGGTGGTTCAGCTTCAGCATGTGCATGTAGCCGATGGTGACCGGACGCTCGAACGCCTCGCCGGTACGACCGTCGTGCAGGATGGTCTGACCGCTGCTCGGCAGTTCGGCCAGTTCCAGCATGCGCTTGATCTCGACTTCGGCCGCGCCGTCGAACACCGGCGTCGCCATCGGCACGCCGTCGGTCAGGTTGTGGGCCAGCGTCAGCAGCTCTTCGTCGCTGAACTGCTTCAGGTCCACGCGCTGACCATGCACCTTCTGGTCGTGGTTGTAGATCTCGTCGAGGAACTTGCGCAGCTCGGCGATCTTCTGCTGAGCTTCCAGCATGCGCTGGATCTTCTGACCCAGGCCCTTGGCGGCCCAGCCCAGATGCACCTCGAGGATCTGGCCGATGTTCATACGCGACGGCACGCCCAGCGGGTTCAGCACGATGTCGACGGTCTGACCGTCGGCGGCGTACGGCATGTCCTCGACCGGAACGATGGTCGAGACCACGCCCTTGTTGCCGTGACGGCCGGCCATCTTGTCGCCCGGCTGGATGCGGCGCTTAACGGCCAGGAACACCTTCACCATCTTCAGCACGCCCGGCGCGAGGTCGTCGCCCTGGGTGATCTTCGAACGCTTGTCGGTGAAGCGGCGCTCGAATTCCTTCTCGTGGGTGTCGATCTGCTTCTGGGCGCGCTCGATGGCGTCGATCGCCTCGTCGTCCTTCATGCGCAGGGTGAACCACTCGGACTTCTTCAGGCCGGCGAGGAACGCCTCGGTGATGACGTCGCCCTTCTTCAGGCCGGCGCCGCCGTTGGCGACCTTGCCGACCAGCTGCGAACGCAGGCGGGCGTAGATCGCGCTCTCGAGGATGCGGAACTGATCGTCGAAGTCCTTCTTGACGCGCTTGATCTCGGATTCCTCGATCTGGCGCGCGCGCTTGTCCTTCTCGATGCCGTCGCGGGTGAAGACCTGCACGTCGATGACGGTGCCGTCCATGCCCGGGGGCACGCGCAGCGAGCTGTCCTTAACGTCGGAGGCCTTCTCGCCGAAGATCGCGCGCAGCAGCTTCTCTTCCGGAGTCAGCTGCGACTCGCCCTTGGGCGTGACCTTGCCGACCAGGATATCGCCGGCGCGCACTTCGGCGCCGATGTAGACCACGCCGGACTCGTCGAGGCGGTTCAGGGCCTGCTCGGAGACGTTCGGGATGTCGGCCGAGATTTCCTCCGGCCCCAGCTTGGTGTCGCGGGCGACGCAGGTCAGCTCTTCGATGTGGATCGTGGTGTAGCGATCCTCTTCGACCACGCGCTCGGAGAGCAGGATCGAGTCTTCGAAGTTGTAGCCGTTCCACGGCATGAACGCGACCAGCATGTTCTGGCCGAGCGCGAGCTCGCCGATGTCGGTCGAGGGACCGTCGGCCAGCACGTCGCCGCGGGCGATCACGTTGCCCACCTTCACCAGCGGAGTCTGGTTGATACAGGTGTTCTGGTTCGAACGCGTGTACTTGATCAGGTTGTAGATGTCGACGCCGGCGTCGGTGACGTCGGTGATCTCGTCCTCGTTGACCTTGACCACGATGCGGCCGGCGTCGATCTGTTCGATCACGCCGCCACGCAGGGCGTTCACGGTCACGCCCGAGTCGCGCGCCACGGCGCGCTCGATGCCGGTGCCGACCAGCGGCTTCTGGCTACGCAGGGTCGGAACGGCCTGACGCTGCATGTTCGCGCCCATCAGCGCGCGGTTGGCGTCGTCGTGCTCGAGGAACGGAACCAGCGCCGCCGCGACCGACACGGTCTGCATCGGCGAGACGTCCATGTAGTGGATTTCGCTCGGCGGCTTCAGCAGCGACTCGCCCTGGTAGCGGCAGGCCACGAACTGGTCGGTCATCGCGCCCTTGTCGTCCTGGGTCGCGTTGGCCTGGGCGATGACGTACTCGTTCTCTTCGATCGCCGACAGGAACTCGATGTCGTCGGTGACCTTGCCGTCCACGACCTTGCGGTACGGCGTCTCGAGGAAGCCGTACTTGTTGGTGCGGGCGAACACGGCCAGCGAGTTGATCAGGCCGATGTTCGGGCCTTCCGGCGTCTCGATGGTGCAGACGCGGCCGTAATGGGTCGGGTGCACGTCGCGCACTTCGAAGCCGGCGCGCTCGCGGGTCAGACCGCCCGGGCCGAGGGCCGACACGCGACGCTTGTGCGTGACTTCCGACAGCGGGTTGTTCTGGTCCATGAACTGCGACAGCTGCGAGGAGCCGAAGAACTCCTTGATCGCGGCGGCCACCGGCTTGGCGTTGATCAGCTCCTGCGGGGTCAGGCCTTCGGACTCGGCCATCGACAGGCGCTCCTTGACCGCGCGCTCGACGCGGACCAGGCCCACGCGGAACACGTTCTCGGCCATTTCGCCGACCGAACGCACGCGGCGGTTGCCGAGGTGGTCGATGTCGTCGACGGTGCCGCGACCGTTGCGGATCTCGGTCAGGACGCGGATCACGTCCAGGATGTCGGAGGTGTCGCCCAGCTCATTGCGCAGGCGCGCGGACTCTTCGTCCTTGCGCTCGGCGAAGTACTTGGCGTCGTACAGCACCGAGGCGCCGGTGGTTTCCTTGCGGCCGATGCGACGGTTGAACTTCATCCGGCCGACGCCCGACAGGTCGTAGCGTTCGAAGGTGAAGAACAGGTTGTGGAACAGGTTCTGCGCGGCGTCCTTGGTCGGCGGCTCGCCCGGACGCATCATGCGGTAGATCTCGACCAGCGCTTCCAGCTGCGTCTTGGACGGATCGATGCGCAGGGTGTTGGACAGGTACGGACCGCGGTCGAGGTCGTTGACCCAGATCGTGCCGACGGTGTCGATACCGGCCTTGCGGAACGCGGCCAGCTGGTCGTCGCTGATCTCGTCGTTGGCCGAGGCCAGCAGTTCGCCGGTCTTGGCGTCGACGACGTCGTGCGACAGGATGCGGCCGACCAGGTACTCGTCCGGCACGGCCAGGGCGGCGACGCCGGCCTGCTCGAGCTGCTTGACGTGGCGCGCAGTGATGCGTCGGCCGGCCTCGACGATGACCTTGTCGCCGTCGGCGAGGTCGAAGTTGAGGGTCTCGCCGCGCAGGCGCTCGGGGATCAGCTCGAGCTGGACGCCTTCCTTCGGATCGATGTGGAAGGTGTTGATCTCGAAGAACTGCGCGAGCATCTCTTCGTTGTTGTAGCCGAGCGCGCGCAGCAGCACGGTGACCGGCAGCTTGCGGCGGCGGTCGATACGGGTGAACAGCGCGTCCTTCGGGTCGAACTCGAAGTCCAGCCAGGAGCCGCGGTACGGGATGATGCGGGCGCTGTACAGCAGCTTGCCCGAGCTGTGGGTCTTGCCGCGGTCGTGGTCGAAGAACACGCCCGGCGAACGGTGCAGCTGCGAGACGATGACGCGCTCGGTGCCGTTGACGATGAAGGTGCCGTTGTCGGTCATGAGCGGAATCTCGCCCATGTAGACCTCCTGCTCCTTCACGTACTTGATGGCCTTGGTCGACGACTCGCGGTCGTAGATCACCAGGCGCACGGTCACGCGCAGCGGGGCGCCGTAGCTGAGGCCGCGGTTACGGCACTCGCGCTCGTCGAACGCCGGATCGCCGAGCTTGTAGCCGACGTATTCGAGGGCGGCGTTGCCGCTGTAGCTGGAGATCGGGAACACCGACTTCAGGGCCGCATGCAGGCCGCGATCGGCGCGCTTGCTCGGCTCGGTGTTCTCCTGCAGGAATTCGCGGTAGGAGTCGACCTGGATGGCCAGCAGGAAAGGCACTTCGAGAATCGACTTGCGCTTGCCGAAGTCCTTGCGGATGCGCTTCTTTTCGGTGAACGAGTACGTCATGGTGAGCTACCGCCTCGGTTTTCTGGTGGGTTTTCGACACGCCGTTGCGGCGCTTCGGGCAGATCGCGCGTCCGCGACCGCAAACCCAGAGGGAACGAAGAACTGACAGTGGGAAGTCGCTGGTATTGCCGGCACCAGCACGCCTTCTCCCGCTACTTCCGACTGCCAACTCGGGACTTTGTTTCCGATATTCCAACAACGGCCAAAGGCCGGGGACTTTCGTCCCCAGCCTCAGGTGGTCGCCAGGATGAATCCGGCGACGCGATGCAACTTACTTCACTTCGACGGTCGCGCCAGCGGCCTCGAGGTCCTTCTTCATCTTCTCGGACTCTTCCTTCGAAGCGGCTTCCTTCACGGTCTGCGGAGCGCCTTCGACCAGGTCCTTCGCTTCCTTCAGGCCCAGGCCGGTGATGGCACGGACGGCCTTGATGACCTCGACCTTCTTCTCGCCGGCGGCCTTCAGGATGACGTTGAACTCGGTCTGCTCTTCGACCGGGGCGGCGGCGACGGCCGGGCCGGCCGAAGCGACGATCGGGGCGGCGGCGGAGACGCCGAACTTCTCTTCGATCGCCTTGACCAGCTCCATCACTTCGAGAAGGGTCTTCTCGGCGATGGCGTCGACGATCTGTTCGTTGGACAGGGACATGTGATTAACCTTTTAGGAAATTGATCTTACGAATCGGTTCAGTAGGTATTCGCTGAGCGAACGGCGATTACGCCGTTTCCGCTTCGGCTTCGGCCGGTGCGGCTTCGCCGCCGCCTTGCTTGTCGGCCACGGCCTTGACGGCGCGGGCGAACATGCTTGCGGGTTCGGCGAGGACGCGCGCCAGCATGGCCAGGGCCTGCTCGCGGGTCGGCAACGAGGCCAGCACTTCGACGTGGCTGCCCGGGTACAGCTGGCCGCCCATGGCGACCACCTTGGCCTGCAGCTTGTCGTTGCCCTTGGCGAATTCCTTGATCAGACGCCCGGCAGCGCCGGGTTCTTCCGTCGAGAACGCGTACAGCAGCGGACCGACGAGGGCGTCTTGGGCGCACTCGTATTCGGTACCAGCCACGGCGCGGGAAGCCAGGGTGTTCTTGACGACACGCAAGTACACACCGGTTTCACGAGCCTTCTTGCGCATGGCGGTCATCTGAGCGACCGTCGTGCCCGCGTACTCGGCAGCAACCAAGGAGTGAGCCTTCGCGGCGACTTCTGCCAGCTCGGCGACTACTTCTTGCTTCTGAGACAGATTAAGAGCCATAAACACTCCTCTTGTGAACTCCGCTTACGGCTCCTGCCGCTTGCGGTCCTGAGCGGCACCTGTCCTTGGCGCCGGGGACGCCTGGGGCGTCCCGGGTGGTGGCCTTTCCTGAAAGGTTTCAGTAGGGCGGCACCATCTGCGCGGGCCCGGCTCCGAAGAGTCCGAATTAAGCGATCCCGCTAGTACCGACGGCGACTCCTTGCCAAACCGAGCTTCCGTGCCCGTCGTCGATACGCGCTGACCGCGCCTGCGGTCTTTGACGGCTTCGTTCGGGGACTGGCCCCTGGCGATGCCCTCAAAAATCTAGGAGTGAGACGAGAACAGTGAGAAACGAGTAGGAGCGAACTTGGCTTTTCGCTCACTCCTCACTTCCCCGCACTCACTCCTATTTGTTTCTTACTTGAGCGCCAGCGACGCCTGGTCCACGGTCACGCCGGGGCCCATGGTCGAGCTGATCGAGATCTTCTGCAGGTACTGACCCTTGGCGGTCGACGGCTTGGCCTTGATCAGGTCCAGCAGCAGCGCCTGCAGGTTGTCCTTCAGCGAGGCGTCTTCGAACGAAGCCTTGCCGATGGTGCAGTGGATGATGCCGGCCTTGTCGGTGCGGTAACGCACCTGGCCGCCCTTGGCGTTCTTGACCGCTTCGGCCGGGTTCGGCGAGACGGTGCCGACCTTCGGGTTCGGCATCAGGCCGCGCGGGCCCAGCACCTGGCCGAGCTTACCGACCACGCGCATGGCGTCCGGCGTCGCGATGACGACGTCGTAGTTCAGGTCGCCGGCCTGCATCTTCTCGGCCAGGTCGTCCATACCGACGGCCTCGGCGCCGGCGGCCAGGGCCTCGTCGGCCTTGGCGCCCGCGGGGGCGAACACCGCCACGCGCACGGACTTGCCGGTACCGGCCGGCAGCACGGTCGAACCGCGCACCTGCTGGTCGGACTTCTTGGCGTCCACGCCCAGACGCACGGCGACGTCGACGGACTCGACGAACTTCGCCTTGGTCGCGGTCTTCACGATCTTGATGGCCTCGTCGAAGGCGTAGGCCTTACCCGGGACCACGGCGGCCTTGATTGCTTTTTCGCGCTTGCTGATCGCCATGTCTTAGCCCTCCACCACGAGACCCATGCTGCGGGCCGAACCCGCAATCGTCTTCACCGCCGCGTCCAGGTCGGCCGCCGTCAGGTCGGCTTCCTTCGCCTTGGCGATGTCCTCGAGCTGCTTACGGGTGACCTTGCCGACCTTCTCGGTGTTCGGGCGCTTGGAGCCCGAGCTGATGCCGGCGGCCTTCTTCAGCAGCACCGAAGCCGGGGTGCTCTTGGTGATGAAGGTGAAGGTACGGTCGGAGTACGCGGTGATGATCACCGGGGTCGGAAGACCCGGCTCCAGCTTGGAGGTCGCGGCGTTGAACGCCTTGCAGAACTCCATGATGTTGAGGCCGCGCTGACCGAGGGCGGGGCCCACCGGCGGCGACGGATTGGCCTGACCGGCCTTCACCTGCAGCTTGATGTAACCAACTACTTTCTTAGCCATCTTCTTCTCTCCGGGTGCAAGCGCCTGGGTCTCAGGCTCCCCATCGGACCGGGAATATCACGTGTCCCGGCTTCACGTTTTTTTCAGACGCCGACAGCCGCCTTGCGGCGGCTGCGGTTTCCTGGTTCGGTGCGCGCCCTGGGCTGCGCAGCCGGAAAGTATAGCAGGCTTTCCGGAACCCTGCTGGAGGGCGCCGGAGCCCCGGTCAGGCCTTCTCGACCTGGCCGAACTCGAGCTCGACCGGGGTCGAGCGGCCGAAAATCAGCACCGCCACGCGCAGGCGGCTCTTGTCGTAGTTGATTTCCTCGACCACGCCGTTGAAGTCCACGAACGGACCGTCGATGACGCGGACCATCTCGCCGGGCTCGAACAGGACCTTGGGCTTGGGCTTCTCGACGCCATCCTGAACGCGCTGCAGGATCATGTCCGCCTCGCGGTCCTGGATCGGCAGCGGACGGTCGGCGGTGCCGCCGATGAAGCCCATGACCTTCGGGGTTTCCTTGATCAGGTGCCAGCTTTCGCTGTCGATGCGCGGGATACCGGCTTCGTCGTGGGTGGCGATCTGGACCAGCACGTAGCCCGGGAAGAACTTGCGCTCGGAACGGCGCTTCTGGCCGGAGCGCATCTCGACCACTTCCTCGGTCGGAACCAGGACGTCGCCGAAGCGCTCCTGCATCTCGAAACGCACGATGCGATCGCGCAGCGCCTGCGCCACCGACTTCTCGAAGCCGGAGTAGGCGTGAACGACGTACCAGCGCTTATGTACTTCGGTCATTGCCTCAGTGCCCCAAAATCAGTTTGACCAGTTCGGCGATGATCAGATCGAAGCCGGCCAGGATCAGGCTGAGGATCGCGACCGCGATCATCACTACCCAGGTGGTGCGCATGGCTTCCTGGCGGGTCGGCCAGACCACCTTGCGCAACTCGAAACGCGACTCGGACAGGAACTCGAGCGTCTGGTGGCCCTTGGCGGTGGTCAGGAACACGCCGATGCCGGCGACCAGACCGACGACCACGACCAGCGCGCGCAGCGCGGTGGCCCAATCGAACCAGTAGAACGCGAACACGCCGCCAGCGACCAGAAGCACCGCCAGGGCGTACTTGACGAAGTCGCCTGCGGACGCAGAACCGTGTTGTTCGACCTTGCTGTTCATCCGTTCCATCGCGGGGGCGCTTGCGCAGCCGCCTTCTTGGTGAAAGTCCGACCACGGGGCCGGGCTTGCGCGGAGGGATCCGCATTGCCTAGGTGGCACGCCAGGAGGGACTCGAACCCCCAACCTGCGGTTTTGGAGACCGCTGCTCTGCCAATTGAGCTACTGGCGTATTGCTTCGAACCGGCCCGCGGGAGTCCCGCAAGACTCGGTTTCCTCTAAACAGCGAAGGCGGACCGTGCTTACCGGCCCGCCGTTCGCGGCTCGCGACGGCCTTGCGACCGTCGCTGAGATCTTACTTGATGATCTTCGCCACCACGCCGGCGCCGACCGTACGACCGCCTTCGCGGATCGCGAAGCGCAGGCCGTCGTCCATCGCCACCGGGTTGATC
>NZ_FOSS01000011.1:0-2500 GCF_900114355.1 Lysobacter sp. cf310 | reverse complement strand
TAAGCGATGAACCGAAGCTTGGGGTGCATACTTTGTATGCGCGGTAGAGGAGCGTTCCGTAAGCCGTTGAAGGTGGATTGAGAAGTCCGCTGGAGGTATCGGAAGTGCGAATGCTGACATGAGTAACGATAATGCGGGTGAAAAGCCCGCACGCCGAAAGCCCAAGGTTTCCTTGCGCAACGTTAATCGACGCAGGGTGAGTCGGCCCCTAAGGCGAGGCAGAAATGCGTAGTCGATGGGAAGCTGGTTAATATTCCAGCACCTCGCGTAAGTGCGATGGAGGGACGGAGAAGGTTAGGTCTACCCGGCGTTGGTTGTCCGGGAGAAAGCAGGTAGGTGTGGGTCTTAGGCAAATCCGGGACCCTTTAACACCGAGCAGCGAGACGAGCTCATTAGAGCGAAGTGACTGATACCACGCTTCCAGGAAAAGCTCCTAAGCTTCAGCTTACGCAGACCGTACCGTAAACCGACACAGGTGGGCAGGATGAGAATTCTAAGGCGCTTGAGAGAACTCGGGTGAAGGAACTAGGCAACATGGCACCGTAACTTCGGGAGAAGGTGCACCCCTCTTGGTGGCTCATGCGAGCTACAGCTGAGAGGGGTCGCAGTGACCAGGCCGCTGCGACTGTTTATCAAAAACACAGCACTCTGCAAACACGAAAGTGGACGTATAGGGTGTGACGCCTGCCCGGTGCTGGAAGGTTAATTGATGGGGTCAGCCGCAAGGCGAAGCTCTTGATCGAAGCCCCAGTAAACGGCGGCCGTAACTATAACGGTCCTAAGGTAGCGAAATTCCTTGTCGGGTAAGTTCCGACCTGCACGAATGGCGTAACGACAGCGGCGCTGTCTCCACCCGAGACTCAGTGAAATTGAAATCGCTGTGAAGATGCAGCGTTCCCGCGGCAAGACGGAAAGACCCCGTGAACCTTTACTATAGCTTTACACTGAACGTTGAGTTCGTCTGTGTAGGATAGGTGGGAGGCTATGAAACCATGGCGCTAGCTGTGGTGGAGCCATCCTTGAAATACCACCCTGTCGTGCTTGACGTTCTAACCTAGGCCCGTAATCCGGGTCGGGGACCGTGTATGGTGGGTAGTTTGACTGGGGCGGTCTCCTCCCAAAGTGTAACGGAGGAGCACGAAGGTACGCTCAGCGCGGTCGGACATCGCGCACTGTGTGCAAAGGCATAAGCGTGCTTGACTGCAAGATCGACGGATCAAGCAGGTACGAAAGTAGGTCTTAGTGACCCGGTGGTTCTGTATGGAAGGGCCATCGCTCAACGGATAAAAGGTACTCCGGGGATAACAGGCTGATACCGCCCAAGAGTTCATATCGACGGCGGTGTTTGGCACCTCGATGTCGGCTCATCACATCCTGGGGCTGTAGTCGGTCCCAAGGGTATGGCTGTTCGCCATTTAAAGTGGTACGCGAGCTGGGTTCAGAACGTCGTGAGACAGTTCGGTCCCTATCTGTCGTGGGCGTTGGAGATTTGAGAGGGGCTGCTCCTAGTACGAGAGGACCGGAGTGGACGAACCTCTGGTGTTCCGGTTATCACGCCAGTGGTATTGCCGGGTAGCTATGTTCGGAAGCGATAACCGCTGAAAGCATCTAAGCGGGAAGCGCGCCTCAAGATGAGATCTCCCGGGACTTTAAGTCCCCTAAAGGAACCATCAAGACTAGGTGGTTGATAGGCAGGGTGTGTAAGTGCAGCAATGCATTGAGCTAACCTGTACTAATGATCCGTGTGGCTTGACCATATAACCTCAAGTTGCTTTGGTCTCCACGATATGTCTGACGACTATCGTCTACACTTCTTAATGAAGTAAACTTCGCTACGTCCCAACTTATTCGCCTACGACGGGGATCATTCCGTCGAAAGCAACCCAACGAGAGCGTGCGCGCAACCTCAGTACACCGAGATCTGCGACCCTCCACCCTCTCCCTGGTGATAATAGCTGTGTGGAACCACCCGATCCCATCCCGAACTCGGAAGTGAAACGCACATGCGCCGATGGTAGTGTGGCCTAAGCCATGCAAGAGTAGGTCATCGCCAGGGGCTTCATCCGAAGGCCGGTTCCCGCAAGGGGGCCGGCCTTCTTCTTTGCGCGAAACAAAACCCATCCGCCGGCGCGGCGAGTTAATGCGACGACCCGCGAGTTAATGCGACGGCGCCGGCGAGTTAATGCTGACGCGTTCGTTCGGCCCTGGGAGTTAATCCCGGAACCGTCGCCCTGCCCGCAACCCCACCCGCCCCCTGTAGGAGCGGCGCAAGCCGCGACCGCGCCAACCAAGCGGCGACGCGACTCCGACGGCCGCGTCTGACATGAAACAGCGGCGTTGGTGTGGCCGCCTGGTCGCGGCTCACGCCGCTCCTACCCCAAAGCCGAGCGAGCGCCAACGCCAACCACCTGCCTAGCGCCGAGACGCGGAGACGCGGAGGCTGCAGAGCCGCGAGACGCCCGCACCCCGCCCTGTGGGAGCGGCGTCAGCCGCGATCGCG
>NZ_FOSS01000004.1:26237-636576 GCF_900114355.1 Lysobacter sp. cf310 | reverse complement strand
CCTGCCGCCAGCGTTCACTCTGAGCCAGGATCAAACTCTTCACTTAAATTTTCGACCAGTACCGAAGTACCAATCTAATGCTTTGAGTGCAGTCGTCGCTCCTGAGCCCGAATTACACGTTTACTCGCATTTGCATGCTTTCTTGCTTCATTTGGACTCTGTTACGAACGTCTGCTGATGGACTAACACCACCGGCCAGACGCCCGCACAAGTCACCTGCGCACACTGTCAAAGATCATAGGAACTGGCCTCAGCGCCTTGTTCCGACCTCGTCACCAAAGTGCCCGAGGGAGCCGCACATCTTACAGCAGATTTCGCGACCGTCAACACCCTGCGAAACCTTTTTTCTACCGCTTCCCGCCGTTCCGTTCAGGCCCTGAAGCCGTCCCGTCTGGTGGGCCGCGCATCTTACAGCAGCCTCCGAATCCGTCAACCGTTTTCGATGCCGCTTTCGATCCGCCCCGCCGTGCTCAATCAATGCAGCTTGGCGGGGCGCGCATTGTGCACATGCACAACGGATTTGGGAAGCCCGAAAGCGGATTTTTGCGAAAGTTTTTTCGCCGGCCTCAGCCGGCGATCAGGCGCACGCGCGCAAAGGTGCGCTTGCCGACCGCGAGCACGCCTTCGAAACCGGGCGCATACACGTGTTGCGCGTCCTCGACGAGCTCGCCGTCGATGCGCACCGCGCGCTCCTTGAGCTTGCGGTTGGCTTCGGAATTGCTGGGCGTGAGCCCGGCCGCGGTCAACAAGGCGGCGATGCGCAGGCCTTCGGCCGGCACGACCACATCGGTCAAGGGCAGGGAGGCGGTGTCGCCCTCGCCGCGCACGGCCGCATTCCAGCCCGCGACCGCGGTTTCGGCCGCGTCCGCGCCGTGGAAACGCGCCGCCAGCTCGCGCGCCAGACGCAGCTTGAGATCGCGCGGATTGAGCGTTCCGGCCTCGATTTCGGCCTTGAAACGCGCGGCATCGGCGATCGAGATGTCGAAACTGAGCAGGTCGATCCAGCGCCACATCAGCACGTCGTCAATCTTCATGGTCTTGGTGACGATGTCGATCGCCGGCTCGTTGATGCCGATGTAGTTGCCCAGCGACTTGGACATCTTGTTGACGCCGTCCAGGCCTTCCAGCAGGGGCATGGTCAGCACGATCTGGGCCGGCTGGCCGTGGTGCTCCTGCAGGCCGCGGCCCATCAGCAGGTTGAACTTCTGATCGGTGCCGCCGAGCTCGACGTCGCACTCCAGCGCGACCGAGTCGTAGCCCTGCACCAGCGGATACAGGAACTCGTGGATCGCGATCGATTGCTGGGCCGCATAGCGCTTGGCGAAATCGTCGCGTTCGAGCATGCGCGCGACCGTGTGCTGACCGGCCAGACGGATCATGTCGGCCGCGCTCATCTTGCCGAACCATTCGGAGTTGAAACGGACCTCGGTCTTGTCGCGATCCAGCACCTTGAACACCTGGTCGGCGTAGGTCTGGGCGTTGGCCAGCACGTCCTCGCGGGTCAGCGGTTTGCGGGTGACGTTCTTGCCGGTCGGGTCGCCGATCATTCCGGTGAAATCGCCGATCAAAAAGATCACCTGATGCCCCAGGTCCTGGAACTGGCGCATCTTGTTGAGCAGGACCGTATGGCCGATGTGCAGGTCGGGCGCGGTCGGGTCGAAGCCGGCCTTGATCCGCAGGGGGCGGCCGAGCTTGAGACGGGCCTCGAGCTCGTCGAGCTTGAGGATCTCGTCGGTGCCGCGGCGGATCAGGTCGAGGGCGTCTTGGACGGAGGCGGGGCTGGGAGCGGACAAAGGAGGGACTCGGCTGGCGGACGCGGGCGCCGGAATGCGACCGCGGTCAATGAATGGAGTTAACAAGGAGTTAAACGTTACCGCATTGTCTGGCGGACAAAAACCCTATTCAGGTCAAGGGTTTGACGCACGTTGCTCGCATGACTATGGTAACGCCGCTACACAGCCTTCACACCTTTCGCAGGGGATTCCATCGATGACCGCACCCGATTCCGGTACGGACCGGCGCGAACGCCTGAAGGCACTGCGTGAGGCCGCTCTGCACCGCCCGGTGCTGGCACGTCATATTTCCGATGGATTCAATGGTCGTTGGTCGCGCCGTCAGTGGGTGCAGGCCAGCCTGTTCGCGACCATGGGCATGCTGGTGCTGGCGATCGTGCCGGGCTTCAGCAGCCCCGGCAACGCCAAGCCTTTGCACGCCGCGCGCCAGTCACTGGCGCTGGCCCTGCCGCCGCTGCCGTTGGCGCGCGCGAAGGGTCAGATCGGCGACAGCTGGCAGCTGGTGCGCGTCGACCGCGGCCAGACCCTGGGCGCGGTGTTCAAGCAGTTGAACATCCCGTCCTCGACCATGCAGCAGATTCTCGAGCAGCCGGGCGCCAAGCAGGCGCTGACCCGGATGAAGCCGGGCACCGAGCTGGCCTTCGACATGCCGGTCAACGGCTCGCTGCGCAGCTTCCGCTACGACCGCGACGACAGCCATCAGGTCGAACTGAAGCTGGACGGCGGCAAGATCTACCAGAAGGTGATCGCGCGCCCCAGCGAAACCCGCACCGTGGTGCTCAGCGGCAAGGTCGGCTCCTCGTTGTTCCGTTCGGCGCGCAAGGTCGGCCTGACCCCGAACAACATCCGCACGCTCACCGACGACATCTTCAAGTACGACATCGACTTCAACGAAGACGTCGGCGCCAACGATCGTTTCAGCGTGGTGGTCGAGCAGACCTGGCGCGAGGGCGAGCTGGTCAACACCGGTCCGGTGCTGGCGGCCACCTTCACCAGCGACGGCAAGCTGCACACCGGTTTCCGCTTCGAGCGCGACGGCAAGGCCGAGTACTTCACCGGCGACGGCCGCCCGCTGAAGAAGAGCTTCATCCGTATGCCGATTCCGTACGCGCGCCTGAGCTCGGGCTTCGGCGCGCGCCGCCACCCGGTGCTGGGCCGCATGCGCATGCACAAGGGCGTGGACTACGCGGCCGGCAGCGGCACCCCGATCATGGCCGCCGGCGACGCGCGGGTGAAATCGGCCGGCTGGATGGGCGGTTACGGCAACGCGGTGGTGCTGGACCACGGCCGCGGCTACACCACCCTGTACGGGCACATGTCGCGCATCGGCAAGATCCGTCCGGGCCAGCGCATCGCCCAGGGCACGGTGATCGGCTACGTCGGTTCCACCGGCATGTCGACCGGCCCGCACCTGCATTACGAATTCCGCGTCAACGGCGTGCACCGCAATCCGCTGTCGATCACGATGCCGCCGCCGGAGCCGCTGAGCGGCGCCCCGCTGGCGCAGTTCCGCTCGCAGACCGGCGTGGCGCTGGCGCGTATCCGCCAGGTCGAGAACATCATCTACGCCGACGCCACCCCGACGGTGTCGCCGATGTCGCGCGCGCTGGCGCCCAAGAAGAAGACCAAGGCCTGAGGCCTGCAGTGCCCGACAATGCGCAGGCCCCCGCCGCGGGGCTGTTCGTCGGTTTGATCTCCGGTACCAGCGCCGACGGCATCGACGCCGCGCTGGTGCGTTTCGACGCCGCCCGATCGCCGCATTGCGAGCTCGTGCTGGGCCGCACCTATGCCTGGACCGATGCGCTACGCGCGCGCCTGGTGGTGCTGGGCCAGGGCGGCGACGCGCAGTCGCTGGAAGAACTGGGCACCCTGGACGTGCAGATCGCCGAGGCCTTCGCCGAGTCGGCGCGGGCGCTGCTGGCGGAGGCCGGGGTCGGCGCGGACGACGTGCGCGCGATCGGCTCGCACGGCCAGACCGTGCGCCATCGTCCCGAGGGCGCCTACTACGACGGCCGCCACCCCTTCACCTGGCAGCTCGGCGACGGCCACCGCATCGCCGAGCGCTGCGGCATCGCCACGGTCGCGGACTTCCGCCGCCGCGACGTCGCCGCCGGCGGCCACGGCGCCCCGCTGGTGCCGGCCTTCCACGCCGCCCTGCTGCACTCGCCCGACGAGGACCGCGCGGTCCTGAACCTGGGCGGCATCGCCAACTACACCCTGCTGCCGGCGGACGGCCCGGTGCGCGGCTTCGACACCGGCCCGGCCAACTGTCTGATGGACGCCTGGCACCTGCTGCACCGCGGCGGCGCCTACGACGCCGACGGCGGCTACGCGGCGCAGGGCGAGGCCGATCCGGAGCTGCTGACGCGCTTGCTGGACGAGCCCTGGTTCGCCCTGCCGCCGCCCAAGAGCACCGGCCGCGAGCATTTCCACCTCGACTGGGTGCGCGCGCGCCTGAGCGGCGGCGAGCGCCCCGAGGACGTGCAGGCGACCCTGCTGGAACTCAGCGCGATCACCATCGCCGACGCCCTGCGCGCGCAGCAGCCGGCCACCCGGCGGGTGCTGGTCTGCGGCGGCGGGGTGCGCAACGCGCAGCTGCTGCGCGCGATCGGCGCGCAACTGCCGGATACGGTCGTGGAGTCCACCGCCGTGTACGGCCTGGATCCGGATTTCGTCGAAGCCATGGCCTTCGCCTGGCTGGCGCGGCAGACCCTGGCCGGGCTGCCGGGCAATCTGCCCAGCGTGACCGGCGCGCGCGGGCCGCGCGTGCTCGGGGTGGTTTACCCGGCCTGATTCTTGCCGGCCGGCACCTGGTCGATCAGTCGCTGCAGGTCGGCGTCGATCTGGCTGGTGCCCTGGTGGCCCCAATCGCCCTCGTCGACCGGACGCGGGGCGCGTCCGATCAGCGAATAGCCCGGATCGCTGGGCACGCTCTCCAAAGCCGCGATCGCGGCTTGCAAGGCGTTGGCGTCGGTATCGCTGAAACGCGCGGCCAGTTCGGTCTCGCAGGCGAACAGACCGTGCTCGAGCAGGTGCATCAGGGTCTGATCCGGGGCCCAGTTGCGGGCCTCGGCGACCCGGCGGATGCGTTCGGCCAGCACCGGATCGATGTTGTGCAGGACGATATCGGTCATTTCGTGACTCTACCTCAGCAAACCCCTGCT
The DNA here is from genome assembly GCF_900114355.1 of Lysobacter sp. cf310. Classification (GTDB taxonomy): domain Bacteria; phylum Pseudomonadota; class Gammaproteobacteria; order Xanthomonadales; family Xanthomonadaceae; genus Lysobacter. Next base: position 631,619 of record NZ_FOSS01000004.1, on the reverse strand, counting down.
TTTGTGCATGAACGTCGGCGAATCGTGAGCGCCGTCGCTCACGTTCAGGCCGCCACCGGGGCCGCGACCGGACGCCGCATGACCAGGATCAGGCACAACAGCAAGGCCGGGATGCCGATCAGAGCGGTGCCGACGAAGAACAGCGAATAGGCTTCCAGCAGGGTGCGCCCGGTTTCCAGGTGCTCCACCGCCACGCCGGACAGGCCCTTGAGGAATTTGCCGGGCATGGCATAGAACGAACTGAGCAGGGCGTATTGGGTGGCGGTGTAGCCGACGCTGGTCAGGCTGGACATGTAGCCCACCAGGGCCACGCCGGCGTAGCCGTTGCTGAAGTTGTCGATCGCCATGACGATCGCGAACACGGTCGGATCGCTGCCGTGCATGGCCAGGTAGGCGTAGGCCAGATTGGAGCCCGGGCCCAGCACCGCGCCCACCAGCAGGGTCGGGACGAAGCCGAAGCGGATCGCGCTCAGCCCCGCGGCGGCGATGCCGACGATGGTCGCGACGGTGCCGACCGAACCGCGCACCGCGCCGACGGTTTCCTTGGCCAGGCCCAGATCGGCGTAGAACGGGTTGGCCATCGGCCCGAACACGAAGTCGGGCAGCCGGTACAGGCTGATCGCCAGCAGCATCAGCAGCGCCCACTGTCCGTGGGTGCGCAGGAACATCAGCAAGGGTCCGACCACCGCGTCGAAAAAGCGCAGCAGCGGCCCCACCAACGGCCGGGTCCAGGTCGCCTCGGGCACCGGCCTGCCGTCCTTGGGGCGGCGCATCAACAGCCATAGCGCCAGCGTCACGCCGACGGCGAACACGGCGTCCTGATAGCCCCACGCGGCGTCCCAGAAATTGTGTTTGGCGACTTCGTACGCCACCGCGAGCACGCCGAGCGCCAGCGCCGCGACCCAGCGCAGCACCATCGCGTCCGACACGCCGAGCTTGGCCTGCTCGGCATCGACGATCTCCAGCACGGGCTGCGCGACCGAGCGGGTCGATTCGCGCGCCAGGAACACCGCCGCCATGCCCACGCCCAGCAGCAAGGCCATGATCTCGTAGGACACCGACCAGCCCACGCGCGCGGCCAGGATCAGGATCAGCGAATCGGTGACCAACAGCGCGGTGCGGTAGCCCAGCGCGCCGCTGGCGGTCAGCAGGCCCTGCTCCTCGTTGTTGTCGGCGCTCTCGATGCGCCAGGCGTCGATCACGATGTCCTGGGTCGCCGAGGCGAACGCCACCACCAGCGCCAACACACCGAACACCAGCAGGTGGTTCAACGCCACCCCGCCCAGCATCAACTGCCCTTTGTGCGGCTCGACCAGGGCCATGCCCAGCAGCGCGGCACTGGCGACGATCTGGGTCAGCAGCATCCAGCCGCGGCGACGGCCGAGCCAGCGCCCGAACAGCGGCGCGTCGGTCTTGTCGACCAGCGGCGCCCACAGGAACTTCAGCGAGTAGGCCAGGCCGACCCAGGACAGGAAGCCGATCGTCGACAGCTCGATCGCGTTCTCGCGCATCCAGAACCCGAGCGTGTTGCCGACCAGGTAGATCGGAATGCCCGAGCTGAAGCCCAGCAACAGCATCGCCAGCACCTTGGGCTCGCGCAGGCTTTTCAGCACCTGCCGCCAGCCGGGGCGCGGCTTCGCCGCTGCGGCCTCAGAGCTCATAGTCGACGATGAACGGCGCGTGGTCGGAGAAGCGCGGTTCCTTCTGGATCGCGCAGGCGCGCAGGCGCTCGCGCAGGCCCGGCGTGGCCAGCTGGTAGTCGATGCGCCAACCCACGTCGTTGCCGCGCGCGCCGCCGCGGTTGCTCCACCAGGTGTAGTCCTGACCCTCGGGGCGCAGCGCGCGATAGGTATCGACCCAGCCCTCGTCGTCGGCGCATACGCCGTTCAGCCATTCGCGCTCGGGCGGCAGGCAGCCGGAGTTCTTCTGGTTGCTGGTCCAGTTCTTGATGTCCAGGCGGCTGCGCACGATGTTCCAGTCGCCGCACAGCACGTACTCGCGGCCGCTGCGCAGCCATTCGTCGAGCTTGGGCTTGAGCCAGTCCATGACCTCGAACTTGAAGCCCTGGCGCAGCTCGCCCGAGGAACCGGACGGGATATAGAACGAGACCACGCTGAGATTGCCGTAACGGGCCTCGATGTAGCGGCCTTCGTCGTCGAACGGCGCCCAACCCATCGCGGTGCGAACCTCGTCGGGCTCGCGCTTGGAATATATGGCGACGCCGCTGTATCCCTTCTTGGTGATCGCGTCGCGGAAGTAGGCGCGGTAGCCCTCGGGCAGGAAGGCCGGGCCGGTGAGCTGGTGCTCCTGGGCCTTGGTTTCCTGGATGCACAGCACGTCCGCGTTCTGAGTGCGGAACCAGTCGAAGAAGCCCTTGGTGGCCGCCGAGCGCAGGCCGTTGGCGTTGAAGCTGATGATGCGCATGCGCACTCCCGAGCGTGATGCGGGCGATCATAGCAATGGCCCGGGCGCCGGTGGCCTATCATGCCCGCATGCCTTCCGCCCCTGCCGCGACCGCGATCGTCCGCGTCGTCCCCGTCGACGACCGCCTGGCCGATGCGGTGCGCGCGCTGCAGGTGGCGCCCGAGCAGCTGCAGTTCGTCGGCGACACCGCCTTCAACCTCGACGACACCCGCCGCGACCCCGACAGCGAGGCCATGGCGGTGCTGGCCGACGACGAGGTGGTCGGCTTCTACCGCCTGGATTTCCATCCGGCCGCGGTCGGCGGGCGCGCCTTCGACGAGCCCAGCGTGGGCCTGCGCGCGGTGGTGATCGACCGCCAACGCCAGGGCCGCGGCTACGGCGCGCGCGCCATGGACGCCTGCTGCGAGGACCTGCGCCGACGTCATCCGCAACGCCGGCTGCTGGCCCTGACCGTCAACTGCCGCAACCTGGCCGCGATCGCCGCCTACCGGCGCTCCGGCTTCGTCGACACCGGCGAACTGTTCCTGGGCGGCGCCGCCGGCCCGCAGCACCTGATGCTGCGCCGGCTGCAGCCGGCCGTCACCGATTGATCCCCACGCCCCCACCCGCACGCCCCATGACCGACCATCGCTCCCGCTTCCTTCAGCTCGCCCTGCGCGCCGACGCCCTGCGTTTCGGCGAATTCACCCTCAAGTCGGGTCGCAGCAGCCCCTATTTCTTCAACGCCGGCCGCTTCGACTCCGGCGCCGCGCTGGCCGAACTGGCCGGCTGCTACGCCGACGCCATCGACGCCCACGGTCTGGGCTTCGACCTGCTGTTCGGGCCCGCCTACAAGGGCATCCCGCTGGCGACCGCGCTGGCCTGCGAGTACGCGCGCCGCGGCCGCGACCTGCCGCTGGCGTTCAACCGCAAGGAAGCCAAGACCCACGGCGAGGGCGGCAGTCTGATCGGCGCGCCGCTGGCCGGGCGCCGGGTCTTGATCGTCGACGACGTGATCACCGCCGGCACCGCGATCCGCGAAGCGCTGGCGATCATCGCCGAGGCCGGCGGCAGCGCGGCCGGCATCGTGATCGCGCTGGACCGCCAGGAAGCCGTCGACCCGGCCACATCGCGACGCTCGGCGGCAGAAACTGTCGCAATCGAACAAGGCCTGCCGGTGATCGCGGTCGCCAGCCTGGCCGACCTGCTGGCCTTCACCGGCGAAAGCGCCGAATTCGGCGCCCAGCGCGCGCGCTTGCTCGACTACCGCGAGCGTTATGGCAGCCACGCCGGGGCCTGAATTCCGCGGTACGCGGCTGGCCGGGTGCGCCCGGCCGGATCCGTTGATGGAATCGTGACGCCGGTTGCACGCTCAAGGTGCTCAGATGGCCCGACTCTTGCGTCAGTTCTGTCCCATGACCCATGCATCGCGATGGCAGGGAGCCGACATGAACAAGATCCACTCGCTGCTGACCGGCGCCGTGCTGCTGGCGCTGACCGCCACCGTCGCGGTCGCCCAGGACGCGCCGAAGAAGAAGCTCTACTGCTGGAACGAGAACGGCCGCAAGGTCTGCGGCGACGCCCTGCCGGCCAGCGCGGTCGACAGCGCGCGCACCGAGTTCAGCGCCAAGAGCGGCCTGGCCACCGCCCAGGTCGGCCGCGCCCTGACCGCCGAGGAGCGCGCCGCCGCCGCCGCCCAGGCCGAAACCGCGCGCATCGCCGCCATGGCCGAAGAGGCCAAGGCCCGCCGCGACATCGCCATGGCCCAGTCCTACGCCACCGAGGCCGACCTGCGGCGCGCGTTCCAGGAACGCATCGCGGTGATGGACGAGACCGTGAAAGCCTCGCAGCTGGGCGTCGAAGGCCGTCGCCAGAGCCTGCTGAGCCTGCTGCGCAAAGCCGGCGAGAACGAACTCAGCGGCAAGCCGGTCGGCGGCGGCCTGTCCGAGAACATCCGCAACCAGCACGCCGAACTGCTGCGCCAACAGAGCATCCTGGCCCAACAGAAAACCGAGCGCGCCTCGATCGACGAGGATCTGAACGCGGCGCTGCAGCGCTACAACAGCATGAAGGCCGCCGAGGCGGCGCGTGCGGGCGGTTGAACGAAGCTCGCGCGAAGCGCGAGTAGCCTGCGCGCAAGCTTGCGGATCGCGCGGCACTGAAAACAAAACGACCGGCCAGAGCCGGTCGTTTTTTTTGCGGCAATGCCGGCGCGAGGCCGGCACCGATCAGAACGGCAGGTTGAGCGTGGGATCCACCGCCAGCAGCTGCGAGCGGAACGCGGCCTGGATGCGGCCCAGCGACTCGCGCGAGTCGGCGTCGAAGCGCAGCACCAGCACCGGCGTGGTGTTGGAGGCGCGCACCAGGCCCCAGCCGTCGGCGTAGTCCACACGCAGGCCGTCGATGGTCGACAGGCGCGCGCCCTCGAACTGGGCCTGCTGCAGGAAACGGTCGACGAAGGTGTGCGGGTCGCCGTCGGGCGCGTCGACCTTGATCTCCGGCGTGGACACGCCGTCGGGCAGCGCGGACAGGGTTTCGCTGGCGCTTTGCGGACGCGCGGCCAGGATTTCGAGCAGGCGCGCGGCGGCGTAGATGCCGTCGTCGAAACCGAACCAGCGCTCCTTGAAGAAGAAGTGGCCGCTCATCTCGCCGGCCAGCTCGGCGTCGGTCTCGCGCATCTTGGCCTTGATCAGCGAATGCCCGGTCTTCCACATCAGCGGGCTGCCGCCGTGGCGCAGGATCTGGCCGGGCAGGCGGCCGGTGCACTTGACGTCGTAGATGATCATCGCGCCCGGGTTGCGTTCCAGCACGTCGGCGGCGAACAGCATCAGCAGGCGGTCGGGGAAGATGTTCTGGCCGTCGCGGGTGACCACGCCCAGGCGGTCGCCGTCGCCGTCGAAGGCCACGCCCAGGTCGGCGTCCAGGCGCTGCACCATCTTGATCAGGTCGGCCAGATTGTGCGGCTCGCTCGGATCCGGATGGTGGTTGGGGAAGGTGCCGTCGATGTCGCAGTACAGCGGCGTGACCTCGGCGCCGATCGCGGTGAGCACGCGCGGGCCGATGTCGCCGGCCACGCCGTTGCCGGCGTCGACCACGACCTTGAGCGGGCGGTCGATCTGCACGTCCGAGGCGATGCGCTGGACGTAGTCCTCGCCGATGTCGCGCTCGGACAGCGAGCCCAGATCGCCCAGGTGCAGGCGGTCGTCGGCGATGCGCGCGTACAGATCGGTGATCGCGTCGCCGGACAGGGTTTCGCCGCCGACCACGATCTTGAAGCCGTTGTAGTCGGGCGGATTGTGGCTGCCGGTGACCGAGATGCAGGAACCGGCGCGCAGGTGATAGGCGCCGAAGTAGATCACCGGCGTCGGCGCCATGCCGATGTCGATCACGTTGCGGCCGGCCTTGCGCAGGCCGGCGATCAGGCCTTCGACCATGGCCGGGCCGGACAGGCGGCCGTCGCGGCCGACCACGATGTCGGTCAGGCCCTGCTCGTGCATCAGCGAACCGACCGAGTGGCCGATCAGTTCGGCGACGCCGGCGTCCAGGGTTTTGCCGACGATGCCGCGCACGTCGTAGGCGCGGAAGATGCTGCGGTCGATCGCGACCGCCTTGGCCGGCAGCGGCGATTTGACGTCGACCGGCAGTTCGATCGGCGGCGGCGCCGGCTGTTGCTCCATCGCTTCGGACAGGGTCTGCGACGGACCTTCTTCTTCGGTGGCGACCGCGGCGCCGCGGCGCCGCTTGGGCGCGCGCCAGGCCATCAGCGCCAACAGCGCCAGGATCGCGGCGGCGCCGAAGCAGCCGATCGCGCCCAGGCCGAGCGGGCCGCCGGCGATGTCGGGAATGGCGGCGGCGACGCGCAGGTCGCTGTCGGGAATCTTGGCCGCGAGCGCTTCGGCGCCGTCGGCGAGCGAGGTGTCGCCGCGCTCGATCACGCTGTAGCCGCCCTGACGCAAGGCCAGGTAGGTGTCGCTGGAGACCGAGGCGCCTTCGATGCCCTGGCTCACGCGCTGCAGCGGCAGGCGCAGGAAGGCCACGCCGACCGCCTGCTGCCCGGCGCGCGCGGGCGCGGCCAGGGCCAGGCTGGGCTGGGCGCCGTCGCGCGCGATCCAGGCCACCGGCTTGTCGTTGGCGATCGCCGCTTCCATCGCGGCCAGACGACCGTAGCCGCCCTTGGGCAGGGCGGCGTATTCGGCGGTCAGATCGCTGCGCAGGACCACGGCGTCGCTGGCGCCGGGCCAGTCCTTGCCCAGTTCGCGCGCGGCCGCGGCCAGATCGCCCGCGCCCAGCGCGGTCTGCACCGGCGCCGAGGCCAGGCGTTCGTCCAGACGCTTGAGTTCGGCGGCCAGGCCGGTCTTGGCGGCTTCGATCGCCGCGTCGCGCGCGCGCTCGATCCCGCTGCGGCGCGCGTTGTCGCGATGCTGCTGCCAGCCGCTCCAGGCGAACCAGGCCGCCAACAGCGCGCACAGCACGATCGCGACCGGGCGTAGCGGTTTGAGTTGCTCGGCCGACAGCTTGGGCCGTTCCATCTTCAGATCCACCATCGTTCCGTTCCTTTGATCAGCGCACGCCGGTGTGGCCGAAGCCGCCGGCCCCGCGCGCACTGGATTCGAATTCGTCGACCACCTGCAGCGTCGCCCGTACGATCGGAAGCACGACCAGCTGCGCGATGCGATCCCCCGGCTGCATCGTAAAAGCCTCGCGCCCGCGATTCCACACGCTGATCAGCAAAGGCCCCTGGTAGTCCGCGTCGATCAGGCCGGTGCCGTTGCCCAGCACGATCCCGTTTTTGTGACCCAGGCCCGATCGCGGCAGGATCACCGCGCACAACGTCGGGTCGCCGAGGTGGATGGCCAGGCCCGAGGGCACCAGCGCGGTATCGCCCGGATGCAGCACCAGCGACTGATCCAGCGCCGCGCGCAGGTCCAGGCCGGCGCTGGCGGCGGTGGCGTATTGCGGCAGCGGCCATTCGTCGCCGAAGCGCGGGTCGAGGATCTTGAGTTCGAGAGTGTGGTTCATGCGGTCCGCAGGCGTTGCGCGATCAGGTCCAGCAGCTCGTCGGCCAGCCGGGTCTTGGGGGCGGGGCCTAGCGCGCGTTCGCCGCCGGCCCAGTACACGGTCAGGGCATTGTCGTCGCTCTCGAAACCGCTGCCGGGCACGCCGACGCGATTGGCGGCGATCAGGTCCAGCTTTTTCTTTTCGAGCTTGCCGCGCGCGTAGCGTTCGACGTCGTCGGTCTCGGCGGCGAAGCCCACCACCAGGCGCGGGCGCGCGGCGTGCACGGCGACCTCGGCCAGGATGTCGGGCGTGCGCACCAGTTCCAGCGCGAAACGCGCTTCGTTCTTCTTGATCTTGCCCGGCGCGACCTGCGCCGGGGTGTAGTCGGCGACCGCGGCCGCGCCGATGTAGGCGTCGACCGGCAGGCCCGCCAGCACCGCCTCGCGCATCTGCGCGGCCGAACGCACGTCGGTGCGCGCGACCCCGGCCGGCGTCGGCAGCGACACCGGGCCGGCGACCAGGCGGACCTGCGCGCCGCGCCGCGCCGCGGCCTCGGCGATCGCGAAGCCCATCTTGCCGCTGCTGCGGTTACCGATGAAACGCACCGGATCGATGTCCTCGTAGGTCGGACCGGCGCTGATCAGCAGGCGCAGGCCCTGCAGGCTGGCCGCGCTCATGCCCTCACCTGCGCGAGCGCGGCGACGATGTCGTCGGGTTCCATCAGGCGGCCGGGGCCGGATTCGGGCTCGGCCATCGGGCCGTCCATCGGCCCCAGCAGGCGCACGCCGCGCGCGCGCAGGGTGGCCACGTTGGCCTGAGTGGCCGGATGCGCCCACATGCGGTGGTTCATCGCCGGCGCCACCGTCAGCGGCGCGTCGGTGGCCAGGCACAGGGTGGTGATCAGATCGTCGGCGAAGCCGTGCGCCAGCTTGGCGATCATGTCGGCGGTGGCCGGCGCGATCAGCACGCGCTGGGCCCAGCGCGCCAGTTCGATATGGCCCATCGAGGCTTCCGCCTGCGCGTCCCACAAGGAGGTGCGCACGGGCTGGCCGGACAGGGCCTGGAAGGTCGCGGTGCCGACGAAACGGGTCGCGTTCTCGGTCATGGCCACGCGCACGTCGGCGCCGGCATCGCGCAGGCGGCGCACCAGCTCGGCGGCCTTGTAGGCGGCGATGCCGCCGCAGACGCAAAGCAGCACGTGCTGGCCTTGCAGGGTGGGTGGCGCGTCTAGTGCCATGTTCGGCTGAATGTCCTGGTGCGGCGGTGCGGCTCCGGCAGCGGCCCGTAAGGGAATTCCCACGCCGGAACGGGGCCCTAGCTTACCCGATGCATCCGTAACGCCCGATCGGCAGGCATCACGCTCCGGAGCAAGCTGCGGCCATGCGTATCCAAGAATGGCCCAGCGCGGAACGGCCCCGCGAAAAACTCCTGGCGCGCGGCGCCCGCTCGCTTTCGGACGCCGAACTGCTGGCGATCTTCCTCGGCTCCGGCCTGCGCGGGCACGACGCGGTCGCCACCGCGCGCGGCTTGCTGAACGCGCACGGCCCGCTGCGCGCCCTGCTCGAATGCAGCCCCACCCAGCTGCTGCGCCTGCCCGGCCTGGGCCCGGCGCGCGCCTGCACCCTGGTGGCCGCGCTGGAGCTGGCCAACCGGCATCTGTCGGCCCAGCTGGAGCGCGGCGAGGCCCTGGCCGACCCCGGCGCGGCCGGGCGCTACTTCGCCCAGCGCCTGCGCGGGCTGTCGCACGAGGTGTTCGCGGCCCTGTTCCTGGACGCCAGCCACCGCGCGATCGCGTTCGAGGAGCTGTTCCGCGGCACCATCGACGGCGCCGAAGTGCACCCGCGCGAGGTGGTCCGGCGCGCACTGGCGCACAACGCCGCCGCGGTGATCGTCGGCCACAACCACCCCAGCGGCAATCCCGAACCCAGCGGCGCCGACCGCGCCGTGACCGCGCGCCTCCGCCACGCCCTGGACCTGGTCGACATCCGCCTGCTCGACCACTTCGTGATCGCCGACGGGCCGCCGGTGTCGATGGCGGCGCGCGGCCTGCTCTGAAGGCCGCGCCCGGCCGCGGCCGTGCGGCCCCGGCGAAGCGCGCGCCGGCGCGCAAGCCGTCGCGGCGGCGTCGCGGCGTCGCGGCGGCGTCGCCGGCCCGCCCGCGCGGCCGCCCTCGCGTACAATGGCCGATCCGCAGCACCCCGCAGAATCCCCGTGAAAACCCATCTCCGCGCGCTGGTCGCGCAGGCCATCGATGCGTTGCGCGCCGCCGGCACCCTGCCGGCCGAGCTGGCGACGCCCGATTTCGTGATCGAACGTCCCAAGACCCGCGCCCAAGGCGACTTCTCGACCAACGCCGCGATGCTGTTGTCCAAGCCCGCGCGCGCCAATCCGCGCGAGATCGCGCAGAAGCTGGTCGACGCCCTGCCCGCCAACGGCGACATCGCGCGCATCGAGATCGCCGGCCCCGGCTTCATCAACTTCCATGTCGCCGAGTCGGCCTGGCGCCGCCTGCTGCGCGAGGCGCTGGCCGCCGGCGCCGCCTACGGCCGCAACGACAGCGGCGCCGGTCATCGCGCCGGCGTCGAATACGTATCGGCCAACCCGACCGGCCCGCTGCACGTCGGTCACGGCCGCGCCGCGGTGATCGGCGACTGCATCGCGCGCGTGCTGGCCGCCAACGGCTGGGACGTCGCGCGCGAGTTCTACTACAACGACGCCGGCGTGCAGATCAACAACCTGGCGATTTCGACCCAGGCGCGCGCGCGCGGCATCGCCCCGGACGGCGAAGGCTGGCCCGAGGACGGCTACCGCGGCGACTACATCGCCGACGTGGCGCGCGCCTATCTCGACGGCGCCACCGTCGAAGTCGACGGCCACAGCGTGGTCGGCGCCGGCGATGCCGACGATCTCGATGCGATCCGCCGCTTCGCCGTGGCCTATCTGCGTCGCGAGCAGAACGGCGACCTCGCCGCCTACGGCGTCGGCTTCGACGTGTACTTCCTGGAAAGCTCGCTGTACGCCGACGACAAGGTCGAGGAGACCGTGCGCGAACTGATCGCGCACGGCCACACCTACGAGGAAGGCGGCGCGCTGTGGCTGCGCAGCACCGACTTCGGCGACGACAAGGACCGCGTGATGCGCAAGTCCGACGGCACCTACACCTACTTCGTGCCCGACGTCGCCTACCACCTCAGCAAGTGGCAGCGCGGCTACGAGCGCGCGATCACCGAACTGGGCGCCGACCACCACGGCTCGCTCGCGCGCGTGCGCGCCGGCCTGCAGGCGCTGGACGCCGGGATTCCGCAGGGCTGGCCCGAGTACGTGCTGCACCAGATGGTCACGGTGATGCGCGGCGGCGAAGAAGTGAAGCTGTCCAAGCGCGCCGGCAGTTACCTGACCCTGCGCGACCTCATCGACGAGGCCGGGCGCGACGCGGTGCGCTGGTTCCTGATCGCGCGCAAGCCCGATTCGCAGCTGACCTTCGACATCGACCTGGCGCGCTCGCAGTCGATGGACAACCCGGTCTATTACGTGCAGGTCTCGCATGCGCGCATGTGCGGCCTGATGCGCCAGCTCAAGGAACGCGGCCTGTCCTTCGACCTGGAGCAGGGCCTGACCCGGCCGCTGGATCTGGACGATGAGGCCGCGCACGAACTGGTGACCACCCTGCTGCGCTACCCCGACGTGGTGGCCGCGGCCGGCCGCGACCTCGAGCCGCACCAGATCGCGGTCTACCTGCTGGAATTGGCGCAGACCTTCCAGACGTATTACAACGACCACCAGTTCCTGGTCGACGACGACGCCGTGCGCAATGCGCGCCTGGCGCTGGCGACGGCGACGCGCCAGGTGCTGGCGAACGGTCTGGATCTGTTGGGCGTCAGCGCCCCCGAGGTGATGTAAGTGGCAGCACGACGTGGCAAATCGCAAGCGAAGCGCAACCAGGGCAACGGCGGCGGCCTGCCCGGCTGGGCCTGGGGCGTCATGGGCGTCCTGTTGGGCGTGGTGCTGATCCTGTCGGCGCCGAAGTTCCTCAAGTCCGACGGCGACGGCTTCTTCCGTCCCAAGCCCAATCCCGACGCCCAACCCGCGCCGGTGGCGGTGGCCGAGGACGAAACCGTCGCGCCCAACAACGATGCCGGCCCGAGCCAGCCCAAACCCGCGGCCGACGCGCCCAAACAGGGCCCGGAGTACGACTTCTACACCCTGCTTCCGGGCAAGGAAGTGCCGCTGACCGACGCCGAGCTGGCCGCGACCGAACGCGCCGAAGCCGCGCGTCTGGCCCAGCAGCAGAAGCAGCAGGCGGCGCAGGCCGCCGCCGCGCAGACCGGCACGGCTCCGGCCGCCTCGCCGGCCAATGCCAGCGCCGCCAACAACGCCAGCGCCACGCTGCCCAAGCCGGTCGACGCCGGCACCGGCACGCCGGTCGCGGGCACGCCGGCGGCCAACAACGCCGGCGCGGCCACGACGCCGGCCGCCGCGGCCAACGCCACCGCCAGCACCGCCCCGGCGGTCGACGACGGCACCCGCTACCTGCTCCAGGCCGGCGCCTTCCAGGCCTCCGGCCAGGCCGAGGAAATGAAGGCCAAGATCGCCCTGCTGGGCCTGGGCGCCCGCGTGGAATCGGCGCAGATCGGCGGCAAGACCGTCTACCGCGTGCGCATGGGGCCCTACGGCACCGCCAGCGACCTGGCCGAAGCCAAGCGCAAGCTCGCCGGCGGCGGTTTGCCGGGCATGGCCATCAAGGTCAAGTAAAGCGGATCGGCCGGCCGCCCCGCGCGGCCGCTGCGACCTTTCGTCCCCACGCTGTGGGGACGCAACGTCTCCTCGTACGGTGCGGTGAGCCAAGGGCGAACTGCATCGTCGCAAGCGCGCGACCGGCCGCGATGGCGCGGTTGCCGCCGCCCCCCACGTTCGACGCTCGCCTCCCCTTCGCAAATGGCCGAAGGCGCGTGTTTACGAACCGCAGGTTCGGGCGCGACTGAACGCCAGGGCGATGCCCGCTGGCCGCACGGATCGAGGCAATCCGCTGCCAACTCCGCACACGCGCCGCCGATGATCCGCCACCGTAGGATGCGGTGAGCCGAAGGCGAACCGCATCGTCGCGGGGGCCCTACCCGCCGCGATGGCGCGGTTATCGCCGCGCCCTCCGTCCGCCGCTCGTCTTCCCCCTTAGGCAAAAGCGAATGCAGGGGATCTGCTTTAGGCGCGGCGCAGGTTCGCCGCGACCGCCTGCGCCCACCGCCTTGCGCAAGCGCGAGCGCGGTCACAGCCCGCGCAGCGCGCGCTTCGCCTGAGGCGCGGCCGAGGTAGACTCGCCCGGTTCCTGGCAGGGTGAAGCATGGACAAACGCGTACTTCTGGGCTGCATCGCCGCACTGTCCGTGCTGTTGTTGGGCGGTCTGGCCGCGCAGCTGGCCGGCGCCAACAGCGAGGGCGGGCAGATCCTGCACACGCCGCTGGGCCGGGTGCCGATCGGCGATGTCGTGATGGTGCTGTTGGCGATGACGGTCGGCGGCGCGGTCGCGCGGCGCAAATTCCGTGCGGTCGCGGTGCTGATGGTGCTGATCGTGTGGTTGGCGATCCTGACCGTGCTGGTGGCGATGATCGCCCCCGACAGTCCGCCGCCGATGGCTTCGCTGCCGGCGATGCTGAAGTACAACGGCGCGGCGATCGTGCTGAGCCTGTTGGCGGCCTGGCTGGGCGCCACCATCGGCGAGACCCTGGCCAATCGGCGCGTTAAGGCCGCCGCGTCCTGAGCGTAGCGCCGCTGCCTTCTGTGGGAGCGGCGTGAGCCGCGATCGTGCGGCCCCATCGCAACGCAGCTCGTCGCTCACGCAGCGAATGCAACAGCATCGCGGCTTACGCCGCTCCCACAGGGAGCCGGCGCAACGCGCGCTGCCGGTCCGGTCGCGCGCTCAGCCGCGCTTGATCGCGATCAGTGCCGAGGTATCCGACTCGCCCATGCCGCGTTCGATCAGCTCGGCGTAGTCGGCCAGGGCCTGGTCGATGACGGCGGTGCGGATGCCGCTGTCGCGCGCGATGCCCTGCACGATGCGCAGGTCCTTGAGCATGTGCGCGCACTTGAAGCCGGGCGCGAACTCGTCGCGCAGCATGGTCGCGCCGCGCTTGTCGAGGAACCAGTTGTTGGCCGCGCCGGCCAGTAGGGTCGGCAACAGGCGCTCCGGATCCAGGCCCAGCTTCTCGCCCAGCGCCAGGCCTTCGCAGACCGCCTCGTTGATGCCGGCGACCAGCACCTGGTTGACCGCCTTGGTGGCCTGGCCGGCGCCGGTGCCGCCCATGTGGCTGATACGCGCGGCGTAGGACTCGATCGCCGGGCGTGCGCGTTCCAGCACCTCGGCGTCGCCGCCGGCCATCACCGACAGCTTGCCGTTGCGCGCGCCTTCGACGCCGCCGGACACCGGCGCGTCGATGAAGCCGATGTTGTGCGTGGCCAGCATCGCCGCGCAGCGGCGCGCGGTTTCCACCGCCACCGTCGAGTGGTCGACCACCACGGCGCCGGCCTTGAGCACTTCGGCCAGCGCGGCCACGTTCTCCAGCACGTCCGCGTCCAGCGACACGCACAGCGTGACCACGTCGCAGTCGGCGAAGTTGGCCGCCGAGCGCGCCGCGCGCACGTCCAGCTCCGCCGCCAACGCGTCGGCCTTGGCCTGGGTGCGATTGCCGACCGCGGTCAGCAGGCCGCGGTTGTGCACGTAACGCGCCATCGGCGCGCCCATCGCGCCCAGGCCTATGAATCCGACTTTCATTTCAACCTTCCGTCCCGTGAGGGTGTTCAGACCTGCCATTCGTAAATCGTGAGCCGCGACGCACCGGTCAGGTGCAGCGGATCGGTGTGCGCCAGCGCGGTCGCCGCGTCCAGGTCCGGCGCCAGCAGCACATAGGCGCCGCCGCTCTTGTCCGAGAACCCGCCCGAGCGCTCCAGCCGGCCTTGCGCGCGCAGCGCGGCGATGAACTCGCGGTGCGGCTCGATCGCGCCCGCATCGAAGTTCGCCTCGCGCATCGCCAGCACCAGATACTGCTTCATGTCCGCGCTCCCGCCGTCGTCACGCCAGCGGCGCGTCGCTGAGATAGGTGTAGCCGGTCAGGCCGGTTTCCAGCGCCTCGTTCAGACGCTCGGACTCCTCGTCCGACAACCCGGCCGCGGCGACCTTGTCGCGGTAGGCCTGGCGCAGGTCGGACAACTGGTAGCCCACGTAGTCCAGCATCACGTCGGTGGTGTCGCCGCGGCGCTGCTGCGCGATCCGGTAGCCGTCGCCGTCCACGCGCACTTCCACCGCGTCGGTGTCGCCGAACAGGTTGTGGATGTCGCCCAGGATTTCCTGATAGGCGCCGACCAGGAAGAAGCCCAGCCGGTAGCTCTCGCCGTGCTTGAGGCGATGCAGCGGCAGCGAGGTGTCCAGGCCTTCGTTCTCGACGTAGGTCTTGACGGTGCCGTCGGAGTCGCAGGTCATGTCGGCCAGGATGCCGCGACGTTCCGGCGTTTCGTCCAGGCGCTCGATCGGCACGATCGGGAACACCTGATCGATCGCCCACACGTCCGGGATCGACTCGAACACGCTGAAGTTGACGAAGTACTTGTCGACCAGGCGGTCGTTGAGCTCGTCCAGCAGCTCGCGATGGCTCTTCTCGTCGTAGTTCAGACGCTGCCGCACGGCATGCGCGATCGCGTAGAACAGGTCGTCGATGCGCGCGCGCTGGGTCAGATCGATCTGGCCCAGGGCGTACAGCGACAGACCTTCGCTGTGGTGGTGCTGGGCCTCGTGGAACAACTCCACCGCCGGGCGCCGGTCTAGCTCGTCGTGGATCTCGCGCAGATGGCGCACCACCGCCGGCTCGTCGTCGTGCGAATCGGGGATGCGGCCTTCCGGCGCCTCCTCCACTTCCGACACGTTGGCCACCAGCACCGCGTGATGCGCGGTCATCGCGCGTCCGCATTCGGTGACCACGCGCGGCGGGGTCAGGCCGTGCTCGGCGCAGGCCTCGGCCAGCGGCTGCACGATGCTGTTGGCGTACTGGCCGATGCCGTAGTTGATCGAGCAGTAGCCGCGCGAACGCGTGCCTTCGTAGTCGATGCCCAGGCCGCCGCCGACGTCCATGTAGCGCACCTTGGCGCCCAGCTTGGACAGCTCGACGAAGTAACGCGTGGCCTCGCGCATGCCGTTGGCGATGTCGCGCACGTTGGAGATCTGCGAACCCATGTGGAAATGCAGCAACTGCAGGCAGTCGCTCATGCCGGCGTCGCGCAGCTTCTTCCACAGATCCAGCACCTGACGCGGCGACAGCCCGAACTTGGCCTTGTCGCCGCCGCTGTTCTGCCACTTGCCCGCGCCCAGCGAGGCCAGGCGCATGCGCACGCCCAGGCCGGGCTGCACGCCCAGGGCCTGCGCCTCCTCGATTACCAGCGCGAGCTCGGAGGGCTTTTCGACCACGATGTAGGTCTCCATGCCGAGCTTGCGGCCGATCAGGGCCAGGCGGATGTACTCGCGGTCCTTGTAGCCGTTGCACACGATCAGGCCGCCGGGCCGGCTCAGCGCCAGCACCGCCATCAGCTCGGGCTTGCTGCCCGCTTCCAGGCCGAAGCCTTCGCCGTGGTGCGAGGCCAGGGTGCCGGCCACGCCGCGGTGCTGGTTGACCTTGATCGGGTAAACCGCGGTGTAGCCGCCGGGGTAGTCCCACTCGGCCTGGGCCTGGGCGAACGCGGCCTGCAGCTTGCCCAGGCGGTCGCCGAGGATGTCGGGGAAGCGCACCAGCACCGGCAGCTTGGCGCCGTTGGCGCGCGCGGCGTCGACGACCTCGGGCAGCGGAATCGCCGGCCCGCGCTCGCCGTGCGGCCGCACCGCGATCCGCCCGGCCGTATCGACGTCGAAGTAGCCTTCGGACCAATGCGGGATCGAGTAGGTCTTGCGGGCCTGATCGAGCGACCAGTCGGACATCGGCGTGGCACCAGTGGGACGGAGGGGACGCGCATTCTACCGTCCCCATGCCTCGATCCCGGCCATCGCTGCCTGAACGGCCGCGAGGCGCCGCCCGCGGCTCCGGCGCGCAGGCCTCAAGCCCGCGTGTACACCAGCGTGCCCGGCATCGCCTTGATCCGCTTGGCCAGCGCGCGATGGCTGGATTCGTGCAGGGCGACGATGCTGCCGGGCAGCTCCAGGCCGTCGAGCACCTTCTGCAGCATCCCGCCCTCGGTCCAGGCCACGCCGCGCAGCGCCAGCAACACCAGGTAGTGCGGGATGCCGCTGTCGTCGCCCGCGATCTCCTTGCGCACGATCCAGGCCTGCTTGACCTTGCCCGAAGCCTGCAGGCCCGCCGTGGCGATCCGCAGGGCCTCGGCATCCAGGTCGTGCTCGAGCAGGCGGTCCTTCTTGGGATCGACCTCCTCGCGCGCGAGCAAGGCGCCGTCGCGGCGCTGGTACAGCGCGCGCAGCCGCTTCGCCGCGGCCTCGAACGCGGCCTCGTCGCCGACGCGGTGGTGGTGCTGCATCAGCACCTGCAGGCCCTGCTCGGTCAGGTCCGGGTCCAGCTCGATCGCGCGCTCCAGCAGGCCCACGCCTTCCGCGTCCTGGCGGTCGACCAACTGCGCGCCCAGGCGCGCGAGCACCAGGGCGTCGTCGGGGCGCGCGGCCAGGGCGGCGCGATACAGCGGCACGGCGTCGGCGTCGGGACGCAGGCGGTCGACCAGCACCGCGTACTCGCCCAGCTCGGCGCCGGCCAGCGTATCGGCGCGCGCCTCCAGCTCGGCCAGACGCGCATGGTCCTGGCCCAGCGCCTGGTGGCGCTGCTGCCAGGTCTCGGCGACGTGCTCGCGCCATTCGCGGCTGAAACGCTCCTCCAGGGTCTCGCGCAACGGCCCCAGCAGGGCCTCGGCGGCGGATCGCGTCGGCGCCGGCACCGCCGCCGGCGCCTGCCCCAGGGCCTGCAGGCGCTGGGCCAGGGTCGGGTGGGTGTCGTCCAGGCCAGGCTGCTCGTCCAGCAGCTCCTGCAGGCGCATTGCGTCGTCGGCGCCCGCGCCGGCGAAGCTGCCGGCCATGTCGCGGTACAGCGCCTGCGGCGGCCGCGGCTGGGTCTCGACGCTGCGCTCCACGCCCGCCCAGAAATCGCGTTGCAGGCGCACGCTGCCCAGCCCCACGCGCTGCAGGGCCTGGGCCATGGTCGGCGCGCCGGTCACGCGCGCGGCGGTGGCGTCGGCGTCGTACTCCTGCGCGCGCGCCAGCACGAAGCTGTAGGCGTCGAAATAGGGCGCGTACCAATTGAAGAAGCGCAGGAACACCGCACCCATGCGCGAGCGGCGCTGCGACAGCTCGCCCAGGAAGCGGTTCCAACTGGCGCGCACTCGGTAGATCCAGCCGGCGAAACGGCCGTGGCCGCCGCCGAAATGGCCGAACTCGTGGGCGACCACCGCGGCGAACTGTTCGCGGCTGAGCAACTGCATCAGCGGCAGGCCCAACACCAGGTAGTGGGTATGCCCGAACAGGCCCAGCGCGCGCGGCACGCTGGCCGCGCCGGCGTTGAGATTGGGGTCGATCAGAATCTGCTTCAGCGGCGGCGCCCCGGTCTGCGCGCGCAGGCGCTCGATCTCGGCGCGCAGCTCGGGCGCCTCGTTCGGGCCCAGCACGTAGCCGCTGGGCGGCTCGAACTTCACCCACAGCGCCTTGAGCACGAACCAGCCGAACGCGACCGGTATCCAGATCACCTTCAGCAGCTTGAGCAGCAGGATCGGGCTGATCGCCAGCAAGGCCAGCACCAGGCCGGCCGACATGCCCAGCGCCAGCAGCACCGTGCCGCCCAGCACCGCGAACCCCAGGCCCGCCAACAGGGCCAACTTGAACTTGTAGCGTCCCGGCGCCTGCTGCGCCTCCCGCTCCAGGCGCTCGACCAGCCCCTGGTACCGCGCAACCGATGCCATCCCTGCAGCCCCCTGCTACACCCCCGTGTCTGCGGCCATTTTAGGCCAGGTCGGGCGTCTCACGCCCGGTCCGTTACAATGCCGCCCCCCGCCTTGGCGCAGCGCCCGCACGTCGTGGCGCAGCGCGGCCGTCATCCGCGGCGGCTACCTTGGCAGACGCGCCCCACTTCTTCTGGAATCACCCGCATGAGCAGCTCCGACACCTGGCATTACGAGAACTTCGAGCGCGCCGGCTCGGCCATCGGCTATCGCATCACCCGCAAGCTCGACGAGGTCCAGTCGCCGTTCCAGAAGATCGAGATCTTCGAGAGCACCGACTGGGGCAACCTCATGCTGATCGACGGCGCGATGATGCTGACCACGCGCGACAACTTCCTCTACCACGAGATGATGTCGCACCCGGCGCTGTTCACCCACGCCGCGCCCAAGAACGTGGTCATCATCGGCGGCGGCGACTGCGGCACCCTGCGCGAAGTGCTCAAGCACCCCGGCGTGGAAGAGGCCGTGCAGTGCGACATCGACGAGCAGGTCACGCGCATGGCCGAGAAGTGGTTCCCGGAACTGTGCGAGCGCAACGGCGACGCGCGCGCGCAGCTGCTGTTCGACGACGGCATCGCCTACATGGCCAACCGCGCGCCGGGCAGCGTCGACATCATCATCGTCGACTCCACCGACCCGGTCGGCCCGGCCGAGGGCCTGTTCAACAAGGCCTTCTACGAAAGCTGCTTCCGCGCGCTCAAGGACGACGGCATCCTGGTCCAGCAGTCGGAATCGCCGCTGGTCCTGCTGGACCTGATCAAGGAAATGCGCGGCGAGATGGGCAAGGCCGGCTTCGCCCGCTTCCAGACCCTGCCGTTCCCGCAGCCGTGCTATCCGACCGGCTGGTGGAGCTGCACCCTGGCGCGCAAGTCCGGCGGCTTCGACTTCCGCGACGCCGACGCGCGCGGCAAGGGCTTCGACACCTTGTACTACAGCGCCGACATCCACCGCGGCGCGCAGACCCTGCCGCCGTTCGTGGCCGCGGCGCTGGGCGAGGGCTGATCCGATACCGGGCGCGGCCCAGGCACTGGCCTGGCACCGCGCCCGATAGGCGACGTCGCGGCGGCCGTCATGGCCGCCGCTTCGTTTCCGGCCTCAGCGGAAGGCCGCCATCGTCGGCGCGCGCTCGCGCATGACGCGCTCGTTGTCGCGCGTGCTGGTGCCCAGCGCGCGGGCCACGCCGCCCACGGTGTAGGTCTGGTCGATCGTGGAGAAGTAGCCGATGCGCGGCTGCGGATTCGAGTTCACCGCCATGATGGTGCGGAAATTACCCGACGTGTTGACGTAGCCGTGACCGTACGAGAACGGCGTGGTGTTCGAATCGTTGTCGTGACGCGCACCGAACAAATGCGCCGCCTCGTGCACGAAGGTGAAGGTGCTGCAGCTGTGGTTCTGCACGAAGTAGCCGTTGGCCGCGGTGGCGCCGATCGAATACGCCTGGCCGCACAGCGACAGACCGCCGCTATTGAGACCGTCGCGGACGACCAGGGTCACCAGATCGGCGGCCGTGTTGTTGCGCTCGGTGGTCGAATAGGCGTCGTACCAGCCGTCGGCGGTGTTGCGGATGCGCGACAGCAGCGTTTCGGAGGTGTCGGTCGCCTGCCCCTGCGTGGGGAAGCGCACGCCGGCGCTTTGGAACTGCACGGCCAGGGCGTTGTTGGCGAACGCGGTGTTCGACTGGGCGATGAAGAACGCCGCGCGGTCGTTGGCCGAATTCTGGCCGCCCAACTGGGAAACCGCCTCGGGCGTGTAAACCTGCAGCACGCGGATGATGCTGTTGGCGAGCAGCGCGTTGGCCGCCGGAGCGACGCTGCGGCCGCGATCCGGCTGCGGCGCCAGATCGACGCGGCTGGGCGTATCGTCCGCGCCTTCGAGGCTGGCCGGGTCGCGCTTGACCATGAACTGCTGCTTGCCGTCCTCCGAGGTCAGCACCTCGTACACCTCGCCGCTGGCGGCGACGATCTGTCCGGTCACGCGCTCGCCGCGCACCACGAACAGAGCGGTGGACGGCGGCGTAGCGCCGAGCTGGAGCTGGCCGCTGGGCAGCAGGCGATCCGCGCCCGACCAGACCACGTCGCCCTCGGGCGTGCGATACGACTTCGCCAGTCGCATGTGCAGGCGCGCGCCTTCCGGCATGCTCAAGCTCAGCTCGCGCTGCGCGCCGAGCAGTACCTTGCGGTCGATCGACACCGACGATGCCCACAGCGCGGTCTTATCGCGCAGCATGTTGTTGACATTGGCGGGCGCCGCGGCGGCGACCCTGGACGAATGGGCCTGGAACAGTTCCGGCGCCGCCGCCGATTGCGCATCGGCGACATTGACCGTAGCGGCGACCAAGCCGGCGATGGACATTACCAAGATTGCCTTCTGCATCTGTCTCTCTCCTTGAACACAGCATTGAGTGTTGGCATCGAGGGCGACGAGCATCGCCCGACTCGTTCATAGCCGTATCGCCGACCGCTGCGTGCACTTAGGCAGCGTGCGCGCGCGATCGAACCGCCTTGAACGGAGCCGAGCTTAGGCACGGCGTTTGTAGCGACAACAGATCGGAAATCCCTCATTCCCGCGCGGAACCTGCAACGTCAATCACACATTCCGGCATCGGAAATTCGAAGGCACACAAGATGTGCACTAAGTGAGCCAGCTCGCACGTATACGCCGAAGGCGATCACCGTCGGTGTTCCGCGCCGCCACGCACGACTGCGCGACGCGCCAGGTCCACTCGACACCGCTCATAAGAAAAGCCCCGCAGCGATGCGGGGCTCTCTTCAAGGCGACGATTTCATTTCGGTCGCGGCTCGACCGCTTTCGGCGGCGGTGGAGGCGGCGGCGGCCATCCACTGTCCACGAAGTCGCGTCCCGCGATCAGAGAGGTATGCTCCAAGGCGATACGTCCTTCCAGCACCTTGCGGACTTCGGCCAAGGCGACGTCGCCCTGCTGGGGCTGCAATCCCCCCAGATGGATCACCGTGTTTCGACCCGCCCACCAACCCGGCCTGGCGTCGCGCACGAAGGCAACGTAGTAGTGGCCGACATCCATGCGGCTGCCCGCGCATACGCCGGTGTAATAGCGCAGCTTCGGCGAGATGGCCGCGCTTCCACGCAAAACCTTCAGTACGCGGATCTCACCGTACACCGTGCCCTCGATTTCCTTGGGCGGCGTCGCCAGCCGCGATGCCGTCAGTTGGAACACGAAGACCTGCGTGGCCTCGCGTGCCGCGACACTGCTCAACGGAGATGCCGGCGTACAGGCCCATGCGGGCACCGTCGCGCTCAGCAATGCGAATGTTAGCAACGCCATCGGTGCATAGGCCTGTTTGGATTTTGTCATCACGCTACTCCTCTCCATGCACAGCCAGGGGGTTCGCGATCGGCGGCACGCGACCGACGTCAGCAATGCCTGTGGTCACGGCGCAGTTTTCGCCTTCGGCATCGCGCAGCGCAGATACAGGATGAACTCCTCGCGTGCGGGCATGGGACCGCCGCCGAACTGCTCGATCACCGCCGGGTGCAACTGCGCGAGGTCCTCCGGCGAGCGCGCGATCTGCGGCGCCCACAGGTCGGCGAAGGCTTCCGGTGTCTGCGTCTTGCCTAGCGAGGCGCGCATGGCGTTGAGGAAGGACACCACTTCGTAGCAGCGCCCGACCATGGGCGGATTCAGCGGAATGGCGTGGGCCTGCACGCATTGCTGCATGCGCTGAGCACCGTGGCGCGCCAGGGACTTGGGCGGATTCGCGTACAGGGCCTCGACCTCCGCCTTCAGCGCTTCGGGCGTGTCCCGGAATCGCTCGGGAAAGCGCGCATTGGTCGCTTCGGCTTTGCTCAATACCGTGGCCAGGTCTGGCCGGTCCTTGCCGATCACCAGCAGGGCATTGCTCAGGGCGGACGTCGCCTGCCCCAGGCAGATCGCGGTGTCGGCCAGATGGGTCCGGCCCAGCCCGTTGACCGTTTCCTCCTTGTCGCCCTCGGCCGCCCACGCGCTCGTGGCGACCAGGATCCCCAGCAGCGCTGCCATCGCTTTCATCTCGTCCCCTGCCTCGCGCTTGCACTTGGATGGACCGGCCGCACCCCGCGCCGCCGGTTCGGCGCTACGGTACTACGCGCGACCTATCCGCCGTGACCGATCCAGCGCATCGCCGCGAGGTTGAGCGCATACCCGCCCACCGTCAGCAGCATGAACAGCACCGCCGCCAGCAGCAGCGGTTTGGCCCCCGCTTGGCGGATGGCGCCGATCTGCGTGCGCAGACCCAGCGCGGCCATCGCCATCGCCAGCAGCGCGGTATCCAGCTGCACGATCGCCGCGAGCCAGGCCGGCGGCAGCGGCAACGGCAGCAGCGAATGCAAGCCGCTGACAGCGATGAAGGCCAGCGCGAACCACGGCAGCGTGAGCTTGGCGCGCTCGCCACCTTCGGCGCGCCCCGCGACGCGCGCGGAGAGCAGCAACAGGAACGGCGCCAGCAGCATCACCCGCAACATCTTCTCGATCACCGCCGTCGAGGCCGCGGTCTCGCCGACCGCGCGGCCGGCCACCACCACCTGTGCGACCTCGTGCACGGTCGAGCCCACGTAGAGCCCGTAGGCGTGTTCGCTCAGGCCCAGATGCGGATACAGCCAGGGATAGACGAACATGCCGATGGTCCCGAACACCACCACGGTCGCCACCGCCACCGACACCTGATGCGCGCGGGCGCGCAGCACCGGCTCGGTCGCCATCACCGCCGCCGCGCCGCAGATCGCGCTGCCCGCGCCGATCAGCATCGCGGTCTCGCGGTCCAGCTTCAGCCAGCGCGTACCCAGCCAGACCGCGCTGGCGAACACCGACGCCACCACCACCGCATCCACCACCAGGCCGGCCACGCCGACCGCGGCCAGGTCGTGGAAACCGACGCGGAATCCATAGAGCACGATGCCCAGGCGCAGCAGCCGGCTGCGGCAGAGGTCGACGCCGGGGCCGGCGACCGCGGCGATTCGAGCGAACGCGGTGTTGCCGACGACGATGCCGAGCACGATCGCCAGCGTCAGCGCGCTCAGGCCGAGCCCGCGCAGGGGCGCCCACTCGGCCAGGCCCCAGGCCAGCGCCGCCAGCGTCGCGGCCAGCCCCAGGCCCGGGCCGTAGCCCATCGCTCGGCGCGGCGCCGAGGCCTCGGCGACGGCGGACGGAGCGGCGGTTTCGTAGACGGACGACACGGGACAGCACTCTCCGGCGCCGCAGCGCCTCGCCAAATCGGCGCCACCTTAGGCCCGCGGGATGCTAGCGTCCAATACATATAATTCAATTATCGATGAGCTGAACTCATACCTATGAACCTGCACCTGCTGCGCAGCTTCCTGACCGTGGTCGAGACCCAGAACTACTCGCGCGCGGCGGAACTGCTGTTCGTGAGCCAGTCGGCGGTGTCCAAGGCGGTGCGCGAGCTGGAGCACCAATTGGACCTGCCGCTGCTGGAGCGTGGCGGCGCCGACGGCAAGGCGCCGCGCGGCGTGGTGCTGACCGAACACGGCCGCGCGGTGTTCGAACATGCGCGCGCGATCTTCGCCCTGGAGCGTGCCGCCAGCGAGGACGTGCGCGATCGCGTCGAGCTGCGCCAGGGTCGGCTGCGCATCGGCGCCAGCACCACGGTGGCCGCGTACTGGTTGCCGCGCACGCTGGCCGCCTTCGTGCGCCGCTATCCCGCACTGGAACTGGAGCTGGTGGTCGGCAACACCGACGAGATCAGCCGTGCGCTGATCGATTGCCGCATCGATGTGGGCTATGTCGAGGGCGAAGTCGAGGATGCGCGCATCGCGGCCTCGCTGTGGCGCACCGAACCGCTGCGTCTGGTCGCCGCCGCGGACGTCGAGGCGACGCCTGGGCTGGGCAAACGCGTCAGTGCGGCCGCGTTGGCCGCGCAGACGTGGTTGCTGCGCGAGCCGGGTTCGGGCACGCGCCAGGCCGCGCAGGCCTGGTTCGAGGCGCAAGGCTTCGTGCCCGCGCGCACGATCGAGGTCGGCAGCAACGAAGCCATCGCGCGCGCGGTAGCGGCCGGCGCGGGCATCGCCTTGCTGCCGGAAACGGTGGTCGCCGACCTGCTGGCGATGGGCCGCCTGCGCGCGCTCGCCGGCGGCGGCGCGGCCGAGGCCGGCACACGCCCGCTGTATCGCCTGGAGCTGGTCAACCGCCCGCAAGCGCCGGCCTTGCGCGCGTTCCTGGCCCTGGACGCCGAGCCGGCTCGCACGCGCCGGCTGCGCTCGCATTCCTGAGCGCGCGCCGCCGCGCTCAGTCGGTGTGGAACACCCGCATCGGATGCACGCGCGCGGCGCGCAGCGCCGGCGCCAGGCTGGCGGCCAGGCCGGCCAGCAACAACGCCAGCAGAACCGCGCCGATGGCCAGCGGATCGATGCATCGCACGCTGATGGAACTGGCCGGCGAACCGGTGCCGCCGGAAGTGCATTTGACGCTGACGCCACTGTTACCCGCCCCGCGTTCGTCCTCCATCTCCAGCGCCTGTAAGGACAGGATCATTTCCATGTTGGAGCCTCCTTGCACAACGGTCTCCGCCGCCGGTCGACGGCGTAGGCCTACGCTGCGCCGCACAAGCGAGGCGTCGCTGGCTATCGCAAGCTGAGAAGGCCAAAGGCGGATGTCAATCGTAAGCGACGGCATTCGCGCTGGCGCACGCGGCTATGGCGTGGGACGACTCGTTCTCGTCGCGACCGCTGGTACTTCCTCATTCCCACCGGCTCTTGACGACCCGTCGCCAAGACCGCGCAATCGTCGGCATTGCGCTGTGCAAACAAGAACGCCAACTCGCGGTTGTCGCATGTCGCCATCTGCACGGCGGCGCCTCCACAAGACGCTCCGCTGGACCGTCGAGACGACGCGGCTCACCTACAGCGCGTCGCCGTCCATCTCGCCGGTGCGGATGCGCACCGCGCGCTCCAGATCCCAGACGAAGATCTTGCCGTCGCCGATCTTGCCGGTGCCGGCCGCCTTCATGATCGCCTCGACCACGCCGTCGACCTGCTCGTCGGTCACCGCGACCTCCAGCTTGATCTTGGGCAGGAAGTCGACCACGTACTCGGCGCCGCGGTAGAGCTCGGTGTGGCCCTTCTGGCGGCCGAAGCCCTTGACCTCGGTGGCGGTGATGCCGGCCACGCCCGCTTCGGCCAGGGCCTCGCGCACGTCGTCCAGCTTGAACGGCTTGATCACCGCCATGACCATCTTCATCGTCGCTCTCCGGTTCCTGATCCGCGCACTTGGCGCGCCTCGTCTGGGCGGCAGCATAGCCGAGCCGCAGGCTGCGGCCCTATCCCGGCGGCGTTCACGCGGTCTTCGCCCGGGCCCATCCGAGGATGGGCTACCTCGCGTCCGCGACCGCCGCCGTGGTGTAATGCCTCACCGCAATGTCGGATTTTTCTGACAGCGCGGCGCGGCCCGCACCGACGGCGCCGTCCCGGCCACGAGGCCATGCTGGCCACGTCCCCCGGATTGAGTCCCGACCCCGATGATCGACCTGAACCATATCGACGACCTCGCCCGCCGCCTGGGCTCGCTGCTGCCGCCGGGCGTGCGCGAAGGCCGCGAGGAAATCCAGCAGAACTTCAAGGCCGTGCTGCAGAGCGGGCTGGCCAAGCTCGACCTGGTCACGCGCGAGGAGTTCGAGGTGCAGCGCGCGGTCCTGCTGCGCACGCGCGAGAAGCTGGACGAACTGCAGCGCACCGTGGCCGAGCTGGAAGCCCAGCTGGGTCAATCCGCACCGCCCCAGCACTGAGTCCTCTCCCATGAATCTGGCGATCGCGCACAGCCGCGCGCGTACGGGCGTGCGTGCGCCCGCGGTTCGGGTCGAGGTCCACCTCGCCGGCGGCCTGCCGGCGATGTCCATCGTCGGCCTGCCCGAGGCGGCGGTGCGCGAGGCCAAGGACCGGGTGCGCGCGGCGATCCAGTGCGCGCAGTTCGAATTCCCGGCGCGCCGCATCACCGTCAATCTGGCCCCGGCCGACCTGCCCAAGGACGGCGGCCGCTACGACCTCGCGATCGCGCTGGGCATCCTCGCCGCCAGCGGCCAGATTCCGCTGGAGGGGCTGGGCGAATACGAGTTTCTCGGCGAACTCGGCCTGACCGGCGAGCTGCGCGCGGTCGACGGCGTGCTGCCCGCCGCGTTGGCCGCCGCCGATGCCGGACGCAAGCTGGTGGTGCCCGCCGGCAACGGCGCCGAGGCGGCGCTGGCCAGCCGGGTCGAGGCCATGACCGCGCGCACCCTGCTGGAAGTCTGCGCCATGCTGTCGGCGCGCAAAGCGCTGCCGGCGGCGGTCGCGGTGCCGGCCACGCGCACGCCCGGGCCGGACTTGGCCGACGTGCGCGGCCAGAGCCAGGCGCGCCGCGCCTTGGAGATCGCCGCCGCCGGCGGTCACCACCTGCTGCTGATCGGCCCACCCGGCAGCGGCAAGACCCTGCTGGCCTCGCGCTTGCCGGGCCTGTTGCCGGAGGCCGAAGAAGACGAAGCCTTGGAAGCCGCGGCCATCGCCTCGATCAGCGGGCGCGGCCTGGACCCGGCGCGCTGGCGCGAACGCCCGTTCCGCTCGCCCCACCACACCGCCAGCGCGGTCGCCCTGGTCGGCGGCGGCGCCGATCCGCGTCCGGGCGAGATCTCGCTCGCGCATCAGGGCGTGCTGTTCCTGGACGAACTGCCCGAATGGGACCGGCGCGCGCTGGAGGTGCTGCGCGAACCGCTGGAGTCGGGCGTGGTCACGATCTCGCGCGCCGCGCGCAGCAGCGAGTTCCCCGCGCGTTTCCAACTGGTCGCCGCCATGAACCCCTGCCCCTGCGGCTGGGCCGGCGACCGCAGCGGCCGCTGTCATTGCGGCATCGACGCGATCCGCCGCTACCGCGCGCGCGTGTCCGGGCCGATGCTGGACCGCATCGATCTGCACATCGAAGTGCCACGCCTGATGCCCACCGAGCTGCGCGCCGACGCGCCACCCAGCGAATCCAGCGCCGACGTGCGCGCCCGCGTGGCCCAGGCGCGCGAGCTGCAGCGCAGCCGCGCCGGCAAGGTCAACGCGCAGCTGACCCAGGCCGAAACCTCGGCCACCTGCCGCCTCGAGGACCGCGACTACGGCCTGCTCGAACGTGCGGTGGAAAGCCTGCAACTGTCGGCGCGTTCGGCCCACCGCATCCTGCGCGTGGCGCGCACCATCGCCGACCTCGCCGGCAGCCCGCGCATCCACAGTGCCCACCTCATCGAAGCGATCGGCTACCGACGCGCGGAGCGTGGGGCGGCGATGCAGGCGGCCTAGCGCCGCTCGATCATCCAATCGCCGAAACAAGCAGCCAGGGCGGGAAAGAACGTCCGATCATCAGCGGCCGGTTCTTCTAGCGACTTAAGTTCTTCTGGCGACTCAGGGGACGGGCCGAAGCTTGATTCCATAGAGCCTCTCCCTATGGATGCTGCCCGATCCTCACCCTCATGATTCTCATCGGCAGAGGCTCGCAGCGGAGTTTCAGGCAGACACCACTCACCGGTGCGGACGCGACGCCCGCTGCACGGCGTCCGCCGCCAAGGCCTGCACCAGGGCCGCCACCGCCTGCGCGCTGCGCCCGCCGGCGGCGAGTTCGATGACGAACGGGGCGCCGGTCAGCGCCCACAGCACATCGACCAGATCGTCGATGGCGTCGGCGCGCACCGCCATGCGTTCGACCAGCACTCGCAGCACGCGACGGCGGCGTTCGTTGCGCTCGCTCAATCCTTGCTTGAGTTCGGGATCGCTCGCGGCCGCGGCCAGCAAGGGCGCCATCACCGTGCGGCCGTCGACGAAGAATTCGCAGAACACCCGCACGACCTGTGCCAGGCCGGCCTGCGGGTCCGGCAAGGCCATCGCCGCGGCGATGCGCTGCAGGCCGCCGCTCAGCGCCAGCTCGTCGAACACGGCTTCGAGCAGCGCGCGGCGCGAGCCGAACTGGTGATAGACGGTCAGGCGGGTCACGCCGGCGCGCTTGGCCACCGCGTCCAGCGAAAAGCCACCCAGTCCTTCGTCGCCGGCGAGCAGTTCGCGCGCGGCCGCGATCACGCGTTCGCGCTTCTGCGCGGCGGCGGCGGCGCGCTGGGGGCTGTGATAGGCGCGCGGCGGTTCGGGGCTGTCCGGTTTCATGGGCAAGGCAGGGCGGATCAGCCCGCATCCTGCCCCAGAAGCCGCGAACACGGCAGCTTGTTTATTAACTATACACTATGTACAGTTAATATTCGCACCGTCGGAGGAGCTCCTCATGAACCTCGCATTCGTCGTCGTCGCCGTGTCCATGCACGTGCTGTCCAGCATCTTCTGGGCCGGCACCACGTTCGCCCTGAGCCGTAGCGGCGGATTGGGGCTCCAGGCCCTGCGCAGGCCGCAGATGGCGGCCGCGGCGGTGGCCATTCTCAGCGGGATCGGCCTGTGGGCCCTGCTCCATCGCGGCGGCCACGGCAACGCCGAGCATGCGCTCGCCACCGGCGCGGCGGCGGCGCTGATCGCGGCGCTGGTCCAGTTCGGCCTGCTGCGCGGCGAGCGCGCGCTGCGCGGCCAACGCGTGGCCGCGGGCCTGCTGGCGGTCGCCGCGCTGTGCATGGCGGTAGCGCGTTATGTCTGAGGATCCGGCACGCGACGGCTCGGCGCCGCTGCTCGATCACTTGATCCTGCGCGTCGCCGACCCGCAGGCGTCGTTGCGCTTCTATCGCGAGGTGTTCGGCTTCGAAAGCGAGCACGTCGCGGCTTGCGCGTTTCGGATCAATGCGCACTGCATCGTCGACCTGCTGCGGCACTCCGCACCGGAACGGCAGCACCTGGCCTTCGCCTTCGACCGTCACGGTTTCGACGCGGTGCTCGCGCGTCTGCGCGCACGCGAGCTCGCCTACGGCGGCGCGCCTTTCGCGCGCGACAGCCAAGCCGATGCCCTGGCGCCTGGTGCGCGCGGCTGGGCGCGCTCCTTGTATTTCTACGATCCCGATGGCCACAACCTGGAGCTGCGTTGCTACGGCGAAACGGCGTCCACGACCGAGACGCAGACATGACGACGCACGAGACCGAGGCCCGCTACCCCGACCTGCACGGCAAAATCGCCGTGGTCACCGGCGGTTCGCGCGGCATCGGCGCGGCGACCTGCCATGCGCTCGCGCGCCAGGGCGTGCGGGTCTACGTCAACGGTCGCGACGAAACGGCGATCGCCGCGGTGGTGACGTCGATACGCGCGGCCGGTGGCGAGGCGATCGCCGCGCCCGCCGACTGCTCGCAACTGACCGAACTCGAACGCCTGCGCGACCGCATCGTCGCCGAATCCGGCGCACCGGACCATCTGCTCGCGTTCGCCGGCGGCGGCAGCGGGCGGCCGATGCCGGTGCAGGACATCAGCGAACAGGACTGGCGCTCCAGCCTGGACCACAACCTCAGCTCGACCTTCTTCACGGTCAAGAGCTTCCTGCCCGGCATGCTCGAACGCGGCCGCGGCGCGATCCTGACCATGGCCTCGGCCGGCGGGCGCATCGCCGCGGGCGCGCCCGCGGGTTACGGCGCGGCCAAGGCCGGCGTGATCATGCTCAGCCGCCATCTCGCCCACGAGGTCGGCCCGCAAGGCATACGCGTGAACTGCATTTCGCCGTCGGCGGTGCTCACCGAGCGCACCCGCAACACGATCCCGGCCGAACGCCAGCGGGACATGCGTGCGGGCTTTCCGCTGGGCCGATTGGGCGCGCCGGAGGACATCGCCTCGGCGTCCTTGTTCCTGTTGTCTCAGGCCTCGTCCTGGATCACCGGCGTGGTGCTGGATGTGGCCGGTGGACGCGTCATGTTGTGAACGCTGGACCGGCGCGCGACCCGGCGCGAACCGCCTGCCGTCAGCTCGCCCATCCGATCGCGGCCTGATGCGGCTTCGATCGAGCACGTTCGATTCGCGCGCAACGCGCCGGCGCCGCGACGATCCGCCGCGGCTGCATCCGTCGATGCGCCGAGCGAACTACAGCCCGCCGCAATCCTTGCCGCAGACCTTGGGCCGTTCCAGGTAGTCGCGCGCGCCCTCGCGGGCTTCGCGCATCTGCGCCTGGGTGCCGCAACGGGTCTTCTTCACGCTGGTACCGCTGGTGCGCTCGCGCCAGCACACGTCCTGGTCGTCGCGCGCGCGGCGGCTGTCGATCAGTTCGGCGTTGATGCGCTCCAGGGCATTCTCGAAGCGGATCTTGTCGTCCATCGACAGCTGATCCAGGGTCTGCCTGCCCTCGGCGACCGCGAATACGTCCTTCTGCGCCTTGCGGATCGCATTGGTCTGACGCGGGCTGAGACCGTCGATGGCGCCGCCGTCCAGATCGGCCCGGAGGGCGCGTTGTTGCTCCATCACGATCTGCAGGCGGTCGCGGCCGTCGGTCGCGGGGCTTTCGGCCGCCGACAACGCGCCCGCGGCCAAGGCCAGCAGGATGCACAGCGCTATGGATTTCATGGCGGCGTCTCCGGTACTGGAAACCATGCGGCGATTCGATACCCGATCGAGCCGGACAGCCGCGTCGCCGGTGCCCGCGTCCGGCCCTCGCCGTGGACATTAGCTCGCTCGCCAGGCGCGGTGCCGCCGTACGTCGGAAGACCGCGCGATCCGGCGCGATGCGGGCGCCGCCGCCGGCCCAAGTGCCCGCCCGGAACGAAAACGGGCGGCCCTGCGGCCGCCCGTGCATGTCGCATGCGTGCCTGGAATCAGTCGCTCTTGCAATCCACGCAGGCGCCGCGGACGTCCATGCGGTTGCGCGCGGCGTCGCGCTCTTCGCGCATCTGGGCGACGGTCTTGCAGACGCGTTCCCTGCGCGTGCTGCCCAGGATCTGGCGGCGCTCGCAGACCAGGCGCTCGTCGTCGGTCCGGTTGATCGCCGCCTCGATCCACTCCAGCGCATTGAAGACTTCGGTCTTCTGCGCCTCGTTGAGATCGTCGGTGGTCTGCTTGCCTTCGAGCAGGCGCAGCACTTCGCCCTGCTTGCTCAGCAGCTGCGACCGGGTATCGGCGGAGAGGTCCTTGTAGCGGCCGGTGCGCGCCTCGACGCCGCTGCGGATCTCGGCCTGCTGGCTGCGGATGGATTCGGCCTGCAGCGTGTTGCGATCGACCGAGGCGAACGCCATCGGCGCCGCCAGCAAGCCGCCTAGCATCAGGGCCATCATTGCTTTCTTCATCGACATAGGAACGGTCCGTGGGCTGTCGGGGCCACCGAACTTACTTTGCCGAATCTGCCCTGTCGACTGCCTACAGGCACCTTTTTTACGGATATGCGCCGAGCCGAATACGGGCGTCGCCGGAACGGTCCAGCCCTCAGACCGTACTCCGTCCGGGCGCGCAGGACGGGATCGGCCTGCGCGCGACCGGGTCAGCGTCGGTCCTGGAAGGCGCCGCGGTCCAGGCTTTTGCGAGCGGCCTCGCGGGCCTCGCGCTCCTGCGCCACGGTCCGGCAGACCCGGACCAGGCGGGTGCTGCCGATGGTCCGCTCGCGCTTGCACACCATGCGTTCGTCTTCGGCGTTGTTGATCGCCGCCTCGATCCATTCCAGGCGGTTGAACACCTGCACCTGCTCCTCCTGGCTCAGATCGGTGGAGTGGGTCTTGCCCTCGATCATGGCCAGCACCTCGGCCTGCTTGGACAACAGCTCGCTGCGGGTGCTCGCCGGCATGTCCTTGTAGCGCCCGCGCTGCGCGATCACGTCGTCGTGGATCTGCTTTTGCTGAGAGGTGATGGCCGAGATCGCCAGGGGCGGACGGGGCGCTACGTCGCTAGCGGCCGCAGCCGTGGACGCCAGCAACAAGGCCGCAAACATCAAACCACGCATGAACTTCGCTCCCGTGCAATCCGCCGATTCGGAACGAACCACGCTATAGCGCGGGTGCGTCGCTGTCGATTGGCAAGATTTATGGAGAAAGCACAGAAAAAACGCATCAAAACTGCAGCTGTTCGCCCGCAGCACCGGCCTCCGAACAGGATCGGATCGCGATACGAACGCCGCCCGTGCGCAGGCGCGGCGTGGGCTCGCCGCCGCAGGCCCGCTTCAGATTTCCTGACCGCCGACCTGGCGCGGGCGCCGATCGAGATCGCGATTCGCGCGTTCCTTGTCCTTGCGCTCGTCGGCCACGGTGCGGCAGGTGCGCACCATGCGATTGCTGCCCAGGGTGCGCTCGATCCGACAGATCATGCGTTCCTCTTCGGCATCGTTGACGGTGGCTTCGATCCATTCCAGGCGATTGAACACTTCCACCTGTTCGCGCCGGCTGAGGTCGGCGGTGCTGGCCTTGTCTTCCACCAGGCTCAGGATCTCGACTTGCTTGGACAGCAGCTCGGCGCGAGTCGCCAAGGGCAGCTGGCCGTAGCGGCCGCGGCGGGCGACGTCGTCGGCGCGGATCTGCTTTTGCTGTTCGACGATCGCGAGGATCGGCAGCGGCGGCGGCGTGCGTTGCGCCTGCTCGCCGGCGACGGCGGTGGATGCCGCCCACAGTAAGGTCCATATGGCCAATGCACGCATCGACGCCCCCGAAGTCCGTGCCCATGCCGGGCTGCGCCCACTTTAGCGGCGACGGCGGCGGCGGTCGATGGTTTGGCGCCTTTCGCGCGCAGCGCCCTGCGCGCGAGCCTTCATGCCTCGCGCAGGGCCTGTCCAGCGTTCCGTTCGATCGCGGCTGAGCGCCGGCGCTGTCCTTGAAACCGCAATCGGTTTGCCCTATTGACGCACTTCGCGGTTGTCCAGACGCTCGCGGGTGGCTTCGCGCTCGGCGCGCATCTGACCGGCGGTCTTGCACACGCGCTCCTTGCGGGTGCTGCCCAGCACCGGGCGGCGCTCGCAGATCATGCGCTCGTCGTCGGCCTTGTTGATGGCCGCTTCGATCCACTCCAGGGTGTTGAAGACGTCCGTCTTCTGGTCCTCGTTGAGGTCCTGGGTCGACTGCTTGCCCTGCATGAGCTGGAACAGGTGGTCCTGCTTGGCCAGCAGCTCACCGCGGGCGTTCACCGACATGTCCTTGTAGCGGCCGCTGCCGGCCTGGACGGCGGCGCGGATTTCGGTCTGCTGGGAGCGGATCGATTCGAACTGCAACACGCCGCGATCGACCGACGCGAACGCGACAGGGGCCATCAGCAACAGCGACAAGGCCCAAACACGGAACTTCATGGTTCGACTCCTGGGTACGGATAGCTGGATTGCGAGCGACCGACGTTACGCGCGCGAAATGTGACCTTCAACCTTAAACGAACGCCGGCGTCGCGTCTGCCTGGACCGGCGGAATTCGAACAAAACCCAATATCGTCAACAACTTGGGCCGAAATTCACGGCGCTGTGCGACACACCACCCTTGCCTGCGGGGCGGCGCGCCGATGCGATCAACCGTGCCCGGGCTGCGCCGAACCGTGGCCGGCTGGCGGACATGCGTACGTGGATCGGGGCGGAAACGGCCGCACGCGTATTCAGGATCGGCCGGGGTCGGGGCCGGCCCGAGGCGCGATCGGGCGCCGCTTCCGCCCTAGGCCGACCAGACCGCCGCGCCCGGGTCGAACTCGGCCGTGCGCCGCTCGGCCGCGCGCCAGCCGAAGCCGCATACCGCCAGCGGCCCTTCCAGCAGCGGGTCCAGGCCGAAGCCGCGCTCGATGTCGACCTCGTTGATCGCGCAGGTCACGAACGCGCCCAGGCCCAGCTCGGTCGCGCTCAGGTACAGGGTCTGCGAGAGGTGGCCGCTGTCCAGCACCAGCGCGCGATAGGCCTTGGCGTGGTGGCGGTACTTCCAGAAGCAGCGCGCGTAACGCGGCGTCAGCACCGCCAGCACGTGGGCGTCGGCGAACCAGTGCTGGCCGGCGAGCGCGCGCAAGGCGAACGCCGCCAAGGCTTCGTCCGGCGCCGGCAGGGGTTCTAGCGCGTGCGCGATCGGGTGGTAGTGATACAGCCCGGGCGTCACGCCCTCGACGTTCTGCACCACCAGATAGGCCTCGGTCGGGTGCAGGCCGCCGGCCGAGGGCGTGTGCTTCTTCAGGAACACCGCCTCGTCGTGGGTGCGCAGCTGGGCCTGCGCGGCGAAAGTGCGTTGCAGCATGTGCGCGAACAACGCCTGCGGCAGCGGGCGCTCGCGGTCGTAGTTGCGGCAGGTGGCGCGGCGTGCGAGCAAGGCGTCGAATTCGTCCGCCGCGATCTCCGGCAAGGCGATGCGCTGCTCGGACGCGACCCGTTCGTGCACCGGCGGCGGCGGCGCGCCGAGTTTGTCGAGCAGGCCGGACACGGTGGTCATGTCCTTGGCCTCCATGTCGGCGACGCCGTCCACGCCGTGCCAGCGCGCCTGCCGATGCAGCAGCGCCGAGACCGGCCACCAGTGGCCATCGCGCACCGTCTGGTCGCGCTCGCGGTGCGCGGCATGGGCCGCGTCCTCGTCGATCAGCAGGCCGACCTCGAGCAATCGCGCCAGCGCCGCGGCGGGCGCCGCGTCCAGCGCCTCGGCCGAACTCCACTCGCCGGGACTGAACCGGCCCAGCAGTTCGCGCTCGTCGGCGTCGAGTTCGACTTCGCCTTCCAGATGCGCCGCCAGGGCCAGCCAACGCCGGCTGCGCCGCAGTCCGGCACCGCCGCTGAGCAGGGATTGCAGATCGAAGCCGATCTCCTCGCGCGGTTCCAGGAACACCACCGCGCATCGCCGCACCCGCATATTCCGCTCCCGTGCTGCATTTTTTACGGAGTTTGAGGTTGTCCCGTACGTGGGACAAGGATAGATTCGTCGCCTATCGGGGCCGCAACAGGCTCTGCTAGGGGGAGTACCGATGGGCAACGACAACACCAAGGGGCATCCGCCTCTGGATCCGAAGGTCGCCGACAAGCTGCTCGACAAGCTCGGCAACGACGATCATTTCCGCGAGCTGTTCGTTCAGGATCCGGCCGCCGCGCTGGGCCGGGTCGGGCTGGCGCCTGCGCAGACCAAGGCTGCGCTGTCGGACACGAGCTGCATGATGGTGGCGAATATCGCCCCCAAGGAAGAAATCCAGGCCTCGCGCGATGAACTGCGCAGCTACCTGACCTCGCAGGACACCCACACGGTGGTTCACTGCTTCGAAGCGGGCAGCGTCGCCTCCAGCCTGCGTACCAAGTAAGGCGGCAAGGTCTCGCTCGCCCAGGCGCGGCGGAAGGCTTCGGCTTCCCGTCGCGCTTCGTCCGGGCGACCGAGACCGGCCAGGCGTTCGGCCGCGTCCAGCGGCGCCAGGCTGGCGTCGGCCACGCTCATCGCCTGCAGGGCCTGACCGCCCAGCGGTTCGATATAGGCCAGGCCGCGGTGCGCGGCCAGCCAGCGGTCCTGCTTCAGCGCTTCCTCGGCTTTGCCGGCGTCGCGCAGCGCGTCGCGCAAGGCGACGCGCAACTGGAACGGCTCGCTGCCGTCGACTTCGCGCGACAGCAGCGCGGCCGCTTCGGCGGGCTTGCCGGACAGCCGCAGCTGTTCGGCCTTGACCACGCTCAGCAACTTGATCGCGCCGGCATGGCCGGACGCTTCGGTCATCGTGCTCAACCGGGGCAGCAGGCGCTCGCCGATCGCGCGGTCGCCGTTGCGCTGGCCCAGCCGCACCGCGGCCAGGGCCATCACCAGCAGATCGTCGCGGTCGGCTTCGCCGGCCGGGTTGGCGGCGTCGGCGAGGATCGCGTCGGCGAGCGCGGCGATCTTGGCGGGCGCCACGGATTTGGGATCGCGCAGCAGATCGGTCCAGTAGTCGGCGATCGCGAACGGATAGCGCAGCAGCGGGTTGGCCTCGCGCGCGGCCGCGGCGGCGCGGTCGGCGCTGCGCTGGGCCTCGCCTAGGCGGCCCTGGTCCAGCGGAATCGAGATGCGTTCGAATTCGTTGACCAGCGCGCCCAGGCTGCGGTCGTTGGCGGGCAGCGCGGCCAGCACCTTCTCGGCCTCGGGATAGCGGCGCAGGGTCGCCAGGGCGGCCGCGTGGCGGCGCGTGGGCGGATACTGGCCGGCGGTCTCGGCCTGCTTGAAGCTTTCCAGCGCCTGCGCCGGCCGCTCCTGGGCCAGATAGACGCGGCCCTTGAGCTCCATGGCGATGTCGCGCAGAGCGTTCTGCGGCGCCGCGAACGCCTGCGCGCCGCGCAGCGCGGCGTCGTAGCGGCCGGAGGTGAAATCGAACCAGGCCAGTCGGCTCTGGCCGGCGTAGTAATCCGGATACAGGCCGGCCAGCAGCTTCCACTTCGGCGCGGCGCGGCGCGAGGGCTGCGGGCCGAACTCGGCCGCCCAGGCGTCCAGGTACAAGGCGTCGCGCGCGGGCAGGTGCTCGCGCAGGGCCAGCGCGCGCTTGAGCGAGGGCTGGGCGGCGGCGTTGTCGGCGTTGCTCACGTACACGCGCATCACGCCCATGTGGGCGAGGGCGAAGTTCGGGTCCAGTTCCAACGCGCGCTGGAAGTACTGCAACGCTTCCGGGAACTGGCGCTTGGCGTAGGCCTTGGTGCCCAGCGCGTAGGAGCGCAATGCGTCGAGATTCTTGGTGGTCACCTGCGGCAGCGGCGCGGAGTCGTTGTCGATCGACTTCAACGCCTCGCCCAGCTTGTTGCGCAGGCTGGCGGTGACCTGGTCGATCGAGGACAGCGCCGAGCCGGCGCCGACGCCATCGACGGACTCGGCGTAGACCGTGGTCTGGGTATGCGGGTCGACCACCTCGGCGCTCACCCGCACGCGGCCGCCGACTTCGGCCACCGTCGGCAGGATCACCGCGCGCGCGCCGTCGCGCAGCGCGATCTCGGAGGCGACCGAGCGGTCGAGGAAGGTGTCGGATTTGCGCTGCATGCGCGCCAGGGTGTCGCGCGCCTTGAGGTCGGACAGCACGTTGACGTAGCGCGACTGCTCCAGGCTGATCCGGAACGCCTGCTCCAGCGAATCGTCGAGCACGCTCTGGCCGGTGAGGTTGCGCAGGTCGCCCACCACCACCCAGTCGCGCTCGTTGAAGGCGATCGCCGGCTGCGGCTTGGTCACGAACCACACGCCCACGCCGATCGCGGCCAGCACCGCGACTTCCGCCGCCAGCGCGGCCGGGCGCCGCCACAGCGGCACGTCGCGCCAGGCCTTGGGCGAGTTCGGCGGCGCGCGCAGCGGCGCGATGCCGGGCTCGCCGACTTCGTAGATCTCCTGCGGATCGGGCACGCCCTTGAAGCGCCAGCGCCCGTAGGACTTCCACAGCAACTGCTGGCCGCGTTCGCCGAGCTCGCGCGCGGCGCGGTGCGCCAGCGGTTCGGCCACCGCCGACAGCAGGATCTGGCCGGGGCGCGCCATCGCCATCAGGCGACCGGCCATCGGCTTGGCCAGGCCTTCGACTTCCAGCGGCTTGGCGCCGACCTTGACCGCCTCGTCGCTGTTGCGCCAGGTCAGCACCTCGCCCACGTGCAGACCGGCGCGCGCGAGCAGGGTCTGCTTGCGCTCGCGTCCGATCTCGCGCAGGCCGCGCTCGTAATCCAGGGCGAAACCCAGGCCGTCGATCGGGCGTTCGAACAACAGCAGCAGGCCGTCGGAACGATCGATCAGGCGGCCGCGCCATTGCTGCTGCAACTGCAGCACCAGGCGGTCGTGTTCGCGGAACAGCTCGGCCGCGGGGCCGTCGCCGAGGCGCTCGACCAGGGTGGTCGAATCGCACAGGTCGGTCAGCAGCAGGGTGCGCAGCTGCGGCGCTTCCGGGTGGGGGCGGTGGGCATCGTTCATCGCGACGGCATCCTTGTTCGTTCGCGTGCGCCGGTCAGACCGGTTCCAGGGCCGCGTCTTGCCAATGCACGCGGTTGCCGCCCTTGCGTTTGG
This sequence comes from Lysobacter sp. cf310, assembly GCF_900114355.1. GTDB lineage: Bacteria > Pseudomonadota > Gammaproteobacteria > Xanthomonadales > Xanthomonadaceae > Lysobacter. Next base: position 593,486 of record NZ_FOSS01000004.1, on the reverse strand, counting down.
CTTGGTACAGCGCCTCGTCCGCGCGCGCATACCAATCGTTCCAGTCCGCGCGCGGGTCGACCATGCAGGCGCCCACGCTGACCGGACAGATGGTCGGCGGCGACTGCGGCATCAACATCAGGTTCTGGGTGGTGGCCACGATGAACTCGGCGAAGCGCATCACGTCGTGCGCGTGCCCGGCCGAGACCAGCAGGCAGAATTCGTCGCCGCCCAGGCGGCAGGCGATGTCGTCCGGGCCGGCCACCGAACGCATGATGTTGGCCACGCTCTGCAGCACGCGATCGCCGGCGAGATGGCCGTGGTCGTCGTTGACCTGCTTGAAGCGGTCGCAGTCCACCAGCACCAGGCCCAGGGTCTGCGGCATGCCCAACGCGCGCGCCTCCTGCAGGTGCAGGGTCAGGCCGCGGCGGTTGTACAGGCCGGTGAGCTCGTCGGTGCGGATCAGCTCTTCGGTCTGGTTGAGTTGGTGGGTGGTGGCGTACAGGCTGTCGAGGGCGGCCTCGAGGTCCTGGTTGCGACGGCGCAGGCGCCGGATCAGGCCCTGCTCGTTGAGCACCACGCGCATGATCGCGCGGCGCAGGAAATGACAGACCAGGCCGGCGTTGCGATCGACCAGGCGCTGGAACTCCTCGTGACGCAGTTCGATCAGCAGACCGGGGCCGGCGACGATGGCATCGGCGCTGCGCGCGTGATCGCCGATCAGCAGGCCGAGTTCGCCGAAGAATTCGCGCGGGCCAAGGCGCTTGGTGACCAGGTCGTCGCCGAAATCCAGATCGATCGCGCCGCGCGCGACCACGAACATGGTGGTACCCAGTTCGCCGCGACGGAACAGCACCTGGCCGGCCTCGACGTGACGCGGGCGGCCGAGTTCGGCGAATAGTTCGAATTCCGCTTGGCTAAGCGCTGCCGTCGCCGCTTCGTTAGGCGCCGGTATCGGATCCGAATTGAACTGACCGCCCGTCATGCTCGGCGCAGCACCATCGCGATTCATCCCACGACCCCCGGATCCCCGGCTCCTTCAGAGGCTGGAGAGGCAGGATAGCACCTCACCTGAACAGCAAACGCCCTGGCCGGAGGAAGTCGGTCATCGCGCGCGCCGCCGGTCGGGTGGCGCGCGGGCGGGCAACGGGGCCGCCCTTCCTGGCGAACCCGCGCCCGCGTAGAGCGGCGCCGAGCGAAGGCCGTACCGCCTTAACCGCCGCGACGCGCCCGGCCCCTACGCCGGCCGCGCCGCGAAGCCGCATTCAGGCAGCGGCCTTGTCCTGCTGGAACTGCTCTTCCTCGGTCGAGCCCTTGAGCGCGACGGTCGAGGACTGCCCGCCCTGGATGGTCTGGGTGACCGCGTCGAAGTAGCCGGTGCCGACCTCGCGCTGGTGCTTGACCGCGGTGAAGCCCTTTTCGGCGGCCGCGAACTCGGCCTCCTGCAGCTCCACGAAAGCGCTCATCTGGCGACGCGCATAGCCGTGGGCGAGGTTGAACATGCCGTAGTTCAGGCTGTGGAAGCCGGCCAGGGTGATGAACTGGAACTTGTAGCCGTAGCCGGCGATCTCCTTCTGGAACTTGGCGATCGTGGCGTCGTCCAGGTTCTTCTTCCAGTTGAAGCTGGGCGAGCAGTTGTAGGCCAGCAGCTTGCCCGGGAACTTGGCGTGGATGGCCTCGGCGAACTTGCGCGCGAACTCCAGGTCCGGCTTGCCGGTCTCGCACCAGACCAGGTCGGCGTAGGGCGCGTAGGCCAGGCCGCGGCTGATCGCCTGGTCCAGGCCGTTGCGGGTCTTGTAGAAGCCCTCGTTGGTGCGCTCGCCGGTGGTGAAGGGCTGATCGTTGGGATCGATGTCGGCGGTGAGCAGGTCGGCGGCTTCGGCATCGGTGCGCGCCACGATCAGGGTCGGCACGCCCATCACGTCCGCGGCCAGGCGCGCGGCGACCAGCTTCTCGACCGCCTCGCGGGTCGGCACCAGCACCTTGCCGCCCATGTGGCCGCACTTCTTGACCGAGGCCAGCTGATCCTCGAAGTGCACGCCCGAGGCGCCGGCCTCGATCATGCCCTTCATCAGTTCGAAGGCGTTGAGCACGCCGCCGAAGCCGGCCTCGGCGTCGGCCACGATCGGCTGCAGGAAGTCGATGTCGCCGGTGCCCTCGGCGCACTGGATCTGATCGGCGCGCAGCAAGGTGTTGTTGATGCGGCGCACGACCTGCGGCACCGAATTGGCCGGGTACAGCGACTGGTCGGGGTACATCTCGCCGGCGATGTTGGCGTCGGCGGCGACCTGCCAGCCCGACAGGTAGATCGCCTTGAGGCCGGCCTTGACCTGCTGCATGGCCTGGTTGCCGGTCAACGCGCCCAGCGCGTTGACGAAATCCTCGGTGTGGAGCGAGTTCCACAGCTTGGCGGCGCCGAGTTTGGCGATGCTGTGCTCGACCGGGACCGTGCCGCGCAGCCGCACCACGTCCTCGGCCGAATACGGCCGGGTGATGCCGGCCCAGCGCGGATTGCTGGCCCAGTCGTTGCGGAGTTGCTCGGCGGTCGGCAGGTGGCTCATGACTTCGTTCCTTGCGTGTGGTCGTGGGGTGAGGCGCGAGAAAGGGTGGGACGCGGTAGGTGGAGTTAGGCGAGGCAAGTTGCTTTCTGTGGGAGCGGCGTGAGCCGCGATCGCCCTCCGACGCAGCTGCGTCGGCGGGCGGAACTCAATCGCGGCTTACGCCGCTTCCACAGACGCCGCCAGGTCGGGCAAGCGGGTCAGTCGATGCGTTGGTAAGCCGGCAGGGTCAAGAACTCCTCCAGCGTGTCGGCGTGGGTGAGCTGGTCGAGCATCGCGATCGCCTCGCCCAGGCGCTGCGCGCCGGGCAGGTTCATGCGCTCGGCGAGCTTGCTGGGCAGGCCGATCAGGGCGCGCTCGAGCAGGGCGAAATCGACCGGTGTGCCGTCGTCCAGGTGCAGGCCGGAGGCGTGCAGCCACTGCCACAGCTGGGTGCGCGCGATCTCGGCGGTGGCCGCGTCCTCCATCAGCCAATGGATGGGCACGCAGCCGTTGCCGTCCAGCCAGGCGGCCAGATAGCGCACGCAGACCTCGACGTTGCCCTCGAACCCGGCGCGCGTGATCGTGCCCAGCGAGGGCTTGATCAGGTCGTCGCGGATCACCAGCACGTCGTCGCGCAGCACGTGCTGCTGGTGCGGGCCGGGCATGCGCTCGTCGAAGATGCGCATCGCCAGCGGGATCAGCGCCGGATGCGCGACCCAGGTGCCGTCGTGGCCGGCGGTGACCTCGCGCAGCTTGTCGGCGCGCACCTTGGCCAGCGCGGCCTCGTTGGCGGCCTCGTCGCCGCTGATCGGAATCTGCGCCGCCATGCCGCCCATCGCGTGCGCGCCGCGCTTGTGGCAGGTCTGGATCAGCAGCTCCGAGTACGCGCGCAGGAACGGCTGCAGCATCGTCACCTGGCCACGCTCGGGCAGAACCTTGTCGCGGTGCGCGCGGAAGGTCTTGAGGTAGGAGAACACGTAGTCCCAGCGGCCGCAGTTGAGGCCGGCGATGCGCGTGCGCAGCGCATGCAGGATCTCGTCCATCTCGAACACCGCCGGCAGGGTCTCGATCAGCACCGTGACCCTGATCTGGCCCGCGCCCAGGCCCAGCGCCTGCTCGACGCGGTCCAGCACCTCGTTCCACAGCTGCGCCTCTTCCATCGACTGCAGCTTGGGCAGGTAGAAATAGGGTCCGCGATCCTTCGCGGCGAGCACGTCCGAATTGTGGAAAGCGAACAGGCCCAGGTCGAACAGGCTGGCGGAGATCGGCGCGCCGTCGATCAACAGATGCTTCTCGTCCAGGTGCCAGCCGCGCGGCCGCACCATCAGCACGGCTTGTTGCTCGAAGGGCTTGAGGGTGTAGTGCTTGCTGCCGTCCGGCGCCATCCAGTCCAGGGTGCCGGCCACGGCCTTCTTCAGCGCGCGCTGGCCCGTCAGCAGGTTGGACCAGGTCGGCGCGGTGCTGTCCTCGAAGTCGGCCATGAAGACCTTGGCGCCCGAGTTGAGGGCGTTGATGACCATCTTCGGGTCGACCGGGCCGGTGATCTCGACGCGACGGTCCAGCAGAGCCGCCGGCAGCGGCGCGACCCGCCACTGGCCGCTGCGGATCGCGGCGGTGTCGGCGCGGAAATCCGGCAGGCCGCCGGCATCGAAGAACGCCTGGCGTTCGCGGCGCGCGGACAGACGGGCTTGGCGGGCGGGCTCGAAGCGGCGATGCAGATCGGCCAGGAAGGCCAGGGCCGCCGGCGTGAGCAGCTGCTCCTGCCCGGCCAGGCTGGCCGTCAACTCGATCCCGTGCGTCTCCTGGCGTTGCGCCATCACTGCCGACATGCCCTGCTCCTACGCCTCTAGCGTGTTTCGTTAGGGCTCCGACCATGCGCTGGCGTCTTGTATTTGACAATCAAGTTTTTTCAATGCATATCATTTGAAAACCTTATATATGTCCTTCACGTGACCACGACGCGCGCCGCCAGCCCCCGTTTTGCGTACAAGGGCGACCGCCTGAAGCCGCTGCGGGCGTTCTGCCAGACCGCCCGCCTGGGCTCGGTCTCACGCGCGGCTGAGGCGCTGTACCTCAGCCAGCCGGCGGTGACCCTGCAGCTGCAGGCGCTGGAGCGCGATCTGGGGGTGCGTCTGCTCGAGCGCAGCGGCCGCCGGCTCAGCCTGACCCGCGAGGGCCAGGAGCTCTACGAACTCGCGCGCCCGCTGGTTGAGGGCCTGGACGGCCTGGACGGGGCCTTCCGCGAGCGGGTGCGCGGGCTGGACGGCGGCGAGCTCAACGTCGCCGCCGGCAGCTCGACCATCCTGTATCTGCTGCCCAAGATCGTCGAAGCCTTCCGCGCCGCCCACCCGGACGTGCGCCTGAGCCTGCACAACGTCACCGGCGCCGGCGGCCTGGACCTGCTGCGCTCGGACGCGGTCGACCTGGCGGTGGGCTCGATGCTGGACGTGCCCGGCGACCTCAGCTACGCCCCGGTCTACCGCTTCGAGCCCATGCTGATCACCCCGCGCGACCACCCGCTCGCGCTCAAGCCCGACCTCAGCCTGCAGGACCTCTCGCCCTACGGCCTGATCCTGCCGCCGCAGCGCCTGACCACCTATCGCATGGTCGACCTGGTGTTCCAGCAGAACCGAGTGCCGTACACGGTCGCGCTGGAGGTCGGCGGCTGGGAGGTGATCAAGCAGTACGTGGCGATGGGCCTGGGCATCAGTATCGTCACCGCGATCTGCCTGACCGACGCCGACCGCTCGCGCCTGAGCGCCCGCTCGCTGGCCGACTACTTCCCCTCGCGCAGCTACGGCGTGGTGGTGCGCAAGGGCAAATACCTGTCGCCGCAGGCGCGCGCGTTTACCGAATTGATCCAGCCGGATCTGTTTTTCCGCGGCGATTACTACGCGACGGGCCAGTCGGATCGTTGAAGGCCTGGAGCCGCGCATACGGCTGCGACATCGCGACGATGCGGTTCGCCTACGGCTCACCGCATCCTACGATCGAGGCGAATGACGCCGGGGCTCAAGCCGCACTCTAAAGTCACCCGATCCCTGCCTTCGCACGAAGACGGCAAGACTCCAGTCACCTTGTTGCGACTGTTGTTGCGACTGTTGTTGCGACTGTTGTTGCGACTGTTGTTGCGGCTGTTGTTGCGGCTGTTGTTGCCGTTGCCGTTGCCGTTGCCGCGGCATTCAAATCCAAAAGCCCCGCACTCACCCGACCAACCGTAGACCCGAAGGGCGGCGCGCAGGACGCGCGCCGTTTTTCGATAGGACAAGGATGTCCTATCGAAAAATCCCGGCGCCAGCCCCGAACCCGCAGGGGAGGTTTGGTCCCGCTAGCCCTTCTCTTTGGTTACTTTTGACCGAAGGGAATCCAGACGGACTCTTGGGCTAGCAAGAGAAAGTGACCCGCATGCGCAGCAGGCGGAAGCTCTTGACCTTCGGTCAGAAGAAGCGACAGCAAAGCAAAAGCAAATCCTCCCCAACCCTCCTTTTACAAAGGAGGGAGCTAGGAGCAAAACAAAGCAAAAGCAAACCTCCCCAACCCGCCCGGCCAGCAGGCATAGCCTGCCGGCGTTCACCCGTGCACGAACCTGCGGTTCGTAAACGCACGGCTTCACCCTTTTCCAAAGGAGGGAGTCAAAAGCAAAGACAAAAGAGGGAGCAAAGCTACGAAGTGCGCGTGAGCGAAGGCGCTAGCGCCCACGCCGCGGCCTGCGAAACCGCTGCGGCAAAAACGCCACCGCCGCCGCCAGCTCCACGAACACCATCGCATAGCGCACCGGCGCCACCAGCAAGGCCTTGCCCAAGGCCGCCCCCCGCCCATCGCGCGCCACCGACGCCAACACCAAGGCCGTCGCCAGAATTTCCGCCAGCACCACCCCACCCAACCACCACCAACGCCCGCTGAAGACCAACCACAACAACAACAGCGGATACGCCAAACGCTCGCCCGCCATCAGGAACAGCGCCCACCCGATCGGCCGCCCGTACTCGTGCGTGAGCCGCCCACCGAACGGCTGCCGATACGCCTCGCGCACCCGCCGCTGCTCGGCCACGACGCGCGGGCGCGGACGCAGCCAGCGCCGCCAGACCTTGAACGGCGTCAGCAACAGCGCATTGAACTCCCGGCAGCCGCGCAGGAACGCCCCGGCCTGGCGGAAACTCTGGCCCGGCAGACGGTCCAGCGGCGGCTGCTCGGCATGCGCGAGCACGCCGAACAGTTGCACGTTGCGATAGCCCTCCTGCGCCAACGCCAGCGCGACGAACACGTCCTCGGCCCCGTCGAACTGATCGCCGTGCACCGGCTCGTAACGATCGAACAGATCCTTGATGTAGCGCCGTCGATAGGCGATCGCATTGCCGCGCGGCACCACCACCCCGCCGAACAGCGCCATCTGGCCGCGATTGATGAAGCACTGCTGCAGCAGGCAGCTGGTCTCGCGATGGATATCGCCCAGCCACTGCAGACTGCGCCGCAACCGGCCGCGGCGCGTGCGCGGATCGCGGTAGGCCTCGCCGTGCAGCCAACGCTGGAACGCCGGCGAACGCTCCAGCGCGCGTCGGTGCTCGCCGCGCATCGGCTGGACCACGCCGCAGACGCTGGCGATGCCCACGCCTTCGTAGAGCTCGCGCACGCAGCGCTCGATGTAGTCGGCCGAATGCAGCAGCGTGTCGCCGTCGAGCACGAACTCGACATCGGCGTCGGATTCGCGCGCCTGACGCTTGATCGTGGGCCCGCGCCCGATCGACCACATGCGCTCGATCACGCGCAGCGACAGGCCGTTGGCGGCGGCGAACTCGCGCGCGATCGCGGCGGTGCCGTCGCGCTCGGTGCCGCCGTCGTCCACCAGCACCACCTTGCGCGGTTGCAGGGTCTGCGCCAGCAGGGCCGCCAGGCAATGGGCGATGTCGTGCTGCTGCAGGCGCGCGGGAATGACCACGTCGACCACGGCCTGGCGCCAGTCCTCCACCGGCGTGGGCACGGTCTCCTCGGAGCCCCGCCACAGGCCGACGGCGCTGAGCAGGCCGTTGGGACTAAGCGCGAACCAGGGCAAGGCGGGCACCGGCCACCTCCCGCACGCAGGCGCGGGCCGCGCTCGACAACTCCGCATGCGCGGCGATCGTGGCCTCCGCCACCTCCCCTAGCGACATCCTGCCCGGCACGACCGACCTCCTGCCCCTGATCGGGAACCCGCGCCACCCCCCGCGACGCGCCGCCCCGTAATGAAGCTACACGTAAAGCGCGGGCGAAACGGGCCGCCGATACGCGGCGGGCGGCGGGCGGGATCGGCCGTCCGGCCGATCGTGTGCGGTTTAGGTGCAGCCCGTGCGCTTAAGTCGTGCCGTGGTGCTTGCCCTGCCAGGGCCGGTACCAGGCCCGGATCCGCGCCAGATCGGCGTTCATGTCGTCGCCCAGCCAGAACGGCTCGCCGATGCCGATGATCTTGTCGGGGTAGTGGAAGTACGCGGGCAGCACCGGCACGTCGGCGGCCTTGGCGATCTTCCAGAAGCCCGCCTTCCAGCGCTCCACCGGCTTGCGCGTGCCCTCCGGCGCCAATCCGAACCAGAACCGTTCGGCGTTGCGGATCATCGCCGCGGCCTGTTCGACCACGCCGTGGGCAGCGCTGCGGTCGACCGGAATCACGCCCAGGTAGCGCAGCAGCGCACCCAGCAGCGGCACCTTGAACAGCGAGTCCTTGCCCAGGATCTTGATGTCCAGCCCCATCGCGGCCTTGGCCGCGAAGCCCCAGACGCCGTCCCAGTTGGACGAGTGCGGCGCGCCGATCAGGACCAGCTTGGGGATGTCGGGGAAGGCCCCGACCATGCGCCAGCCGCCCAGCCGCAGCACGCTGCGGCCGATCCAGCGGGTCAGGCGGTTGGAGCGCACCCGCGGTGCGTTCGGCGGCAGCGGCAGCACCACGTTGTCGGCGGTCGTCGGCATGCGGTCTCCGTCAGTCCCAATCGCGCGTGGGGCCGCGGCCGCGCTTGACCGTGCTGCGCTCGCGCTTGGCGCCCAGGCGGCGTTCCTTCGAGGCGCGACTGGGACGGGTGGCGATGCGCGGCTTGGGCGCGTGCAGGCCGCTTTCGATGAAGGCGGCCAGGCGCTCGCGGGCATCATCGCGGTTGCGCTCCTGGGTGCGGAAACGCTGCGCGCTGATCACCAGCACGCCGTCGCCGGTCACGCGGCGGTCGCGCTTGGCGAGCAGGCGCTCGCGCACCGGTTCGGGCAGCGACGGCGACTGCGCCACGTCGAAGCGCAGCTCCACCGCGGTCGCGACCTTGTTGACGTTTTGCCCGCCCGGCCCGGTCGAACGCACGAAGCGCTCGACCAGTTCCTGCTCGGGTATGGTGATTTCAGGATCGGCCATTGCGTCCCTCCGGCCCCGATTGTAGACGGGAGCGATTGTAGTGCGGGCCCGCGTCCGCTCGTTGACGCCGCCTGCACCCGCCGACGACCATGCGGTTCCCATCAAGGAGGATCGCCCCCGATGAAGTCCTATGCCCTGGCCCTGGCGCTGATGTTGGCCTCGCCGCTGGCCGCCCTGGCCGCGCCGCCCAGCGACGCCCAGGTGTCCCGCCTGCTCGAGGTCATGCGCGCGCGCCAGACCGTGGAAACCATGCTGCCGCAGATCGAGGCCTCGCAGCAGCAGATGGTCGAGCAGATGATGGCCGGCCGCGAGATCACGCCGGCCGAACGCGAGCGCTTGAACAGCGTGATCGCCCGGTCCAGCGCGCAGATGCGCAAGAGCCTGGCTTGGGACAAGCTGGAACCGATCTACCGCGACATCTATCGCGACACCTTCGACGGCCAGGACACCGATGCCCTGATCGCGTTCTACGCCAGCCCGACCGGCCAGCGCCTGCTCGACAAGATGCCGGCGCTGATGCAGAACACCATGAGCGCGATGCAGAAGCTGGTGGTGCCGATGATGCAGGAGCTGCAGAAGGACATCGAAGCCGAAGCGCGCAACGACGCGGTCAAGCGCAAGAGCGCCGGCGCCGAAACCAAGTAGGCGCGGCCCGCGCCGCGCCCGCCCTCAAGCGGCCGGCGCGGCCGGCTCGAACAGCGCCAGCGCCTTGGCCAGTTCGCGGTCCGGCCGCGCGGTGGCGACGATGCGCGCGCCGCTGACCGGGTGCAGAAAGGCCAGGCGCTGCGCGTGCAGCAGCATGCGATGGATGCCCATCATGCGGAAGGCGCGGTTGTGGCGACCGTCGCCGTGGCTGGTGTCGCCGATCAGGTGGTGCGAGACGTGCTTGAGGTGGCGCCGGATCTGGCGGAAGCGCCCGGTCTCCGGCTGCGCCAGCAACAGCGCGTAGCGCGAGGTTTCGAAACCGCCGGAGGGGTGCGCGAGCTCGCAGCGGCCCAGGCATCGGAAGCGCGTGATCGCGGGCTTCTTCTGCGGCTTGCCCGGCCCGCCGTCGAGCGCGTAATCGATGGTGAACGCATCCTCCGGCCAGCCGCGGCAGACCGCCAGATAATCCTTCTCGAACTCGCGCGACATCAGCACCTTGCCCAGCGCCGAGGCCACCTCGCGCTCGAACGCCAGCAGCAGGCAGCCGCTGGTGGCGCGGTCCAGGCGATGGACCAGGAACACCGGCCGGCCGAACTGTTCGCGCAGGCGGTCGGCGACGAAGTCGGTCTCGCCGCGCGCCAGCGCGCTGTCGTGCACCATCAGCCCCGCCGGCTTGTCGATGATCGCCAGGCTGTCGTCGGCGTACAGCACCGGCAGCTCGCTGGGCGCATCGAGGGAACTGTAGGTTTCGGACATGCTCTATGGCACAGGCGGTAGGGAGCTCAGCGGGTATTTTCGTCTATAGCAGCGTCCGCCACACGTTTGCTCCCCCAGTCTTTCATTCAGGACCGCCCATGCGATCGTTTCCGTTGCCCTCCCGACCGGTTTTTTCCGCGCTGACGCTGGCCCTGGCGCTGGCCCTGCCCGCGCAGGCGGCCGAGCCTGCGTTCGCGCCGCCCAAGGGCGTCGCCGCCGGGCCCTGCGTGGAAGGCATCTGCGAATACACCCTGGGCAACGGCTTGCGCGTGCTGCTGTTCCCGGACGCCAGCAAGCCCACGGTGACGGTCAACCTGACCTACCAGGTCGGCTCCATGCACGAGAACTATGGCGAGACCGGCATGGCCCACCTGTTGGAGCATCTGCTGTTCAAGGGCACGCCGACCCACACCGACATCCCGGCCGAGATGAAGAAGCGCGGCATCGGCTTCAACGGCACCACCAATGTCGATCGCACTAATTACTACGCCTCGTTCCCGGCCAACGACGACACCCTGCGCTGGCTGCTGGGCCTGGAAGCCGACCGCATGGTCAATTCCAACGTCGCCAAGAAGGACCTCGACAGCGAGATGACCGTGGTCCGCAACGAGATGGAAAAGAACGAGAACAGCCCCAGCGGCATCCTCGCCCAGCGCGTGCGGTCCACTGCCTATCTCTGGCACAACTACGGCCACAGCACGATCGGTGCGCGCAGCGATGTCGAGGGCGTGCCGATCGAACGCCTGCAGGCCTTCTACAAGAGCTGGTACCGCCCCGACAACGCCACCCTGATCGTCGCCGGCCGCATCGATCCGGCCAAGACACTGGGCGAAATCGCTCAGGCCTTCGCGCCGGTGGCGCGGCCCAAGACCGGCTTGCGCGCGTTCTACACCGTCGACCCCACCCAGGACGGCGAGCGCAGCGTGACGGTGCGCCGCAGCGGCGACATCCAACTGGTGATGGCGGCCTACCACGTGCCCGCCGAAACCCACCCCGACAGCGCCGCGCTCGGTCTGCTCGCCAACATCCTGGGCTACGTGCCGGGCGGGCGCCTGCACAAGAGCCTGGTCGAGACCAAGCTGGCCGCCGGCGCCAGCGCCGGCGCCGACAGCCTGCGCGATCCGGGCCTGATGACGGCGATGATCGGCCTGCCGCGCGACGGCGACGCGGCCAAGGCCGAGGCCGCCTTGCTGACGCAACTGGAAGGCATCGCCGCCACGCCGATCACCCAGGCCGAACTGGACGCGGCCAAGCAGCGCATCCGCAACGGCTACGAACTGGGCTACACCAACGTCAATGCGGTCGCGCTGGGCCTGTCGGAGGCGATCGCGACCGGCGACTGGCGCTTGTACTTCCTGCGCCGCGACGCGCTCGACAACGTCGCTCTGGACGACGTCAACCGGGTCGCGCGCGACTACCTCAAGCCCAGCAACCGTACGCTGGGCCGCTTCGTGCCCACCGACCGCGCCGACCGCGCCGAGATCGCCGCCGCGCCCGCGGCCGCGACCGTGCTGCAGGGCTACACCGGCAAGGCGGCGGTGGCCGCGGGCGAACAGTTCGACCCCACCCCGGCCAACATCCAGGCGCGTACCGAAACCTTCACCCTCGGCGACGGCCTGCGCGTGGCCCTGCTGCCGAAGAAGACCCGCGGCGAGACCGTGGTGCTGAGCGCGCGCTTCCGCTTCGGCGACGCCGATTCGCTCAAGGGCCGCGTGGCCGCGGGCAACGTGGCCGGCTCGCTGATCATGCGCGGCGCGGCCGGGCTCAGCCGCGAGCAGATCGACCAGCGTTTCGAGGCCCTGAAGACCGAGGCCGGCATCGGCGGCGGCCTGCAGAGCGCCAACATCGGCATGACCACGCGCCGCGCCCAACTTGCCGAAGCGCTGGCGCTGGCGGTGCAGATCCTGCGCAAGCCCGAGTATCCGCAGAGCGAGTTCGAACAGTTCCGCCTGCAGGCGATCACCGGCCTGGAAGCCGCGCGCAAGGAACCCGGCACCGTCGCCGGCATGGCCATGTCGCAGTACTTCGACCCCTGGCCCGAGGGCCATCCGCTGCGCTGGCGCAGCCTGGACCAGTCGATCGCCGACCTGAAGGCGCTCAAGGTCGAGGACCTGCGCGCCTTCCATCGTGATTTCTACGGCACCGCCGAAGGCGAGATCAGCGTGGTCGGCGACTTCGATCCGGTCGCGCTGAAGGCGCAGCTGCAAAGCCTGTTCACCGACTGGCGCACGCCGCACGCGTTCGCGCCCATGGCCACGCACTACAACGCCGTCGCCGCGCGCCGCGAACGCTTCGAAACGCCCGACAAGGCCAACGGCGTGCTGCTCGCGCGCAGCAACCTCTCGCTCAACGACCGCGACGCCGACTACCCGGCGCTGATGGTCGCCAACACCATCCTCGGCGGCGGCGGCAAATCGCGCTTGAACGACCGCATCCGCCAGAAGGACGGCCTCAGCTACGGCGTGGGCAGCAACCTCGACGCCGACGCCAGCCGGGCCGGCCGCGACGACGACGGCAGCCTGATGATCCAGGCCATCGCCGCGCCGCAGAACCTGGACAAGGCCGAGGCGGCGATGCGCGAGGAATACGCGCGCTGGATCCGCGACGGCGTCGGCGCCGACGAACTGCGCGACGCGGTCGCCGGCCTGTTGACGCAGCGCGCGCAGGGCCGCGAATCCGATGGCGCGATCGCCGGCATCCTGTCGGGCAATCTGTTCCTGGACCGCGACATGAAGTATCAGGCGGACATCGATGCGCGTTTGCAGGCGCTGACCGCGGACGAGGTGAACGCGGCGATCCGCAAGCACTTCAAGCCCGAGACGCTGAGCGTGTACATGGCCGGCGATTTCGACGCGGCGGCGAAGCCGGCGGCGGCGGCGGGGGGAGCGAAGCCTTGACCGGCGCTCGCAAGTAGGCGCGAAAGCAAATCCCCCCTAGCCCCCCTCTACAAAGGGAGGAACCGCACGCGTCGGAATGCTTCGCTGCACCCGCTTGTCTCGCGCTTCGACAACAGGGCGTGCCTCTCCCATTAAAAAATGATGCTTGTCCTCCCCCTTTGTAGAGGGGGATTGAGGGGGATTTGCTCTACGCCCGGACCGCGTAGCGACTAAGCGCTGCGCCGCGGCCACGCCGCCAGCAGCGCCCACAAACCGCCGATGCCCGCGATCCACGACGAGGCCGGGATCGACCAGAAGCGCGGACCGCCGGCTTCCAGGCCATACAGCACCGCCGCCACGATCAACAGGCCGGTGCCCAGGATCGCCGCGACCGTGCGCCGCTGCGCGTCCTTCACCGTGCGCGTGAGCTCGGCCAGGTCCTGCGAACGCATGCGCAGCTCGTGGCCGCCGCTGACCTGCTGGGTCAGCCAGGCGTGCAGCAGGCGCGGCATCTCGGGTGCATGCGTAACCAGCTCGGGCAGGCGCTTACGGAATTCCGAGGCCAGGCGCTGCGGGCTGTAGCGTTCGACCAGGATGCGTTGCAGCACCGGCCGCGCCACCGCCCAGATGTCGAGCTTGGGGTCGAGCAAGCGGCCCACGCCCTCGATGTTGAGCAGGGTCTTCTGCAGCAGGATCAGCTGCGGCTGCAGGGTCAGCTCGTAGCGCTGCGCGGTACGGAACAGCTTGACCAGCACCTCGGCCAGCGAGATCTCGCTGAGCGGGCGCGTGAAATAGGGCTCGCAGACCGCGCGCGTGGCCGCCTCGAGTTCGTCGATGCGGATATGCGCGGGCATCCAGCCGGCCTGCACGTGCAACTCGGCGATGCGGCGGTAGTCGCGGTTGAAGATCGCCATGAAGTTCTCGGCGAGGTAGTACTGATCCTCGTCGGAGAGCTGGCCCATGATGCCGAAGTCCAGGGCGATGAAGCGCGGATTGCTCTTGCGCTTGGGATCGCTGTCGACCCAGATGTTGCCGGCGTGGGCGTCGGCATGGAAGAAGTTGTCGCGGAACACCTGGGTGTAGAACACCCGCACGCCCTTGGCCGCCAGCGCGCTGCGGTCGATGCCGGCGGCGTCGAGCGCGGCGATGTCGTCGGACGGAATGCCGTACACGCGCTCCAGGGTCAGGGCGCGCTCGGCGGTGTGCGACCAGATCACCTCGGGCACGTAGAGGTCTTCGCTGTCCTTCCAGAACCGGCGCAGCACGCTGGCGTTGGCGCCCTCGCGCTGCAGGTCCAGCTCGGCGGCCAGGGTGCTCTCGATCTCGGCCACGATCTCGCGCGGACGGATCTTGTCGGCGCTGGGATGGGCGCGGTCGACCACGCTGGCGATGGTCTTGAGCAGGGCGATGTCGCCGGCGATCTGCTTTTCGATGTTGGGGCGCAGCACCTTGACCACCACCTCGCGGCCGCCGGGCAGGATCGCCGCGTGCACCTGGGCGATCGAGGCCGAAGCCAGCGGGGTGGTGTCGAAGGCCTCGAAGGCCTCGGCGATGCTGCGTTCCAGCGCGGTCTCGACGATCGCGCGCGCGGCCTCGCCGTCGAAGGGTTTGACCCGGTCCTGCAGCAGCGCCAGTTCGATCGCCACGTCCGGCGGCACCAGGTCGCGACGGGTGGACAGGATCTGGCCGAACTTGACGAAGATCGGGCCCAGCTCCTGCAGCACCAGGCGCAGGCGCGCGCCGCGCGACATCGCCGCGATCTCGGCCGAGGCGCGCGGCACGAACGGACGCGCGAGCTTGAGCCAGCGCTCGGCCGGGGTGCCGTCGAGCAGGTCGTCGAGCCGGTAACGCAGCAGAACCCGGCCGATGCGCCAGGCGCGCAACGCCGACTTCATGCGCCGCTCCGCGCGGCGATGCGCTCGCGCAGGCGCGCTACGCGCGCGCTGGCGCGCTCGACGTCGTCGCGCACCGCGTCGACGTCGTCGTGGAAGGCGTTGAGCTCGTCGCGCGCGACCACGTCGCGCGATTCCTCGGTGACGAATTCGGCCGCGTTGCGGGCGAAGGCGCCGGCCGCGCCGCGCGCGTGGCGCAGCCCGCCGGCCACCGCGTTGGCGATCTGCACGCCCATCACCTCGCCGAACACGCCGGTC
This sequence comes from Lysobacter sp. cf310, assembly GCF_900114355.1. Lineage (GTDB taxonomy): Bacteria > Pseudomonadota > Gammaproteobacteria > Xanthomonadales > Xanthomonadaceae > Lysobacter. Next base: position 578,176 of record NZ_FOSS01000004.1, on the reverse strand, counting down.
AGCGAACCCTGCCAGTCCGGATCGAAACGCTCGGCCAGGCGCTGCAGGCGGCGGGCCAGGTCGGCGTCGCCCTCGATGCGCAGCTTGCCGACCGGCGGCGCGTCGTCGTTGCGCAGGAACGGCAGTTGCGAGACCAGCCCCGCCAGGGTGCTGCGCACCGACAGATCGGCTTCCACCTCGGCCTCGACCGGGCCCACCCGCAGGCGGTCGCCGTCCACGCGCACCTGCAGCGCCAGCGGCGGTGCTGCCAGGTGCAGGGCGACGCGGCGGCCGTCCAGGGTGCGCAGCGCGTCGCGCGTATCGGGGTCCAGCGCCAGCGCGCGGTTGAGCGCGGCTTCCAGCGCGCCCCCGGCGTAGCTTTTGAGTTTGGGCGGGAACAGGGCGTCTGCGGAGGTGTTCATGCGCTCATTGTAGCCCCGCGCCCCGGCGGGCCCGAGACCGCAGTGTCCCGGCCCGCGAGCGGGCCGGGACTGCGTTCAGCACCGCCCGGTCCGGCGGCTCAGACCTTGCGGCCGCGCAGCAGCGAGATGATGGCCAGGATCACGAAGACGACGAACAGGATCCAGGCGATGTTGGTGGCGGCGCCGGCGATGCCGCTGAAGCCCAGGACCGCGGCGACGATGGCGATGATGAAGAAGATGACGGCGTAACTGAGCATGGAGATCTCCTGAGGAGGCCCTGCACCAGGCAGGACCGAGGGTGTGCCCCGATCGTGCTCAGTCGCAGGTGCTCAGGCGGTGACGACGCCCGTTTACGTGCAGGCGGCCTTCAGCCGGGTGAGGCCTTCGTGAAAGCTCACCCGCGGCACATAGCCGAAATCGCGGGTCGCCGGGGCCATGTCGTACCAATGCGAGGTCGCCAGCTGTTCGGCCAGGAAGCGCGTCATCGGCGGCTCGCCCTTCAGCGGCAAGGCATGCCACAAACCTTCGCAGACCGCGCCGATCGCGTACGCCGCGCCGAACGGCAGGGTCTTGTCGACCTGCGGCGCGCCGACCGCGGCGAGCAGGCCGTTCAAGGTCTCGCGCATGGTCTTGGGTTCGCCGTTGCTGATGAAGTAGGCGCGCCCCGCGCAGGCCGCGCCGGGCGCCAGATGATCGAAGGCGTCGAAATGCGCCTGCGCGGCGTTGTCGATATAGGTGGTGTCGACCTTGTTGTAGCCGTCGCCGACGAAGCGCAGGCGTCCGGCCCGCGCGCGCGCGACCAGGCGCGGCAGCAGCTGGTTGTCGCCCACGCCCCAGATCAGGCGCGGGCGCAGCGCGACGGTGGCCAGCGTGGACGCGTTCGCGGCCAGCACCGCTTTCTCGGCGATGGTCTTGGTGGTCGCGTACGGCGCCTTGAAGCCTTCGCCGTAGGGCACGTTGTCGGCGGTGCCGCCTTCCACCGGATGGGTCGCGCGGTGGGTGACGCTGGGCGTGGAGGTATAGACCAGGCGCCCGATCGCATGCGTGCGGCAAGCCGCGAGCACGTGGTCGGTACCGACCACGTTGGCCTGGTGATAGCTGTCGTAGCTGCCCCAGGCGCCGGCCTTGGCGGCGTTGTGGAACACCGCTTCGCAACCGCGCGCGGCCGCGATCACCGCCTCGCGATCGGCCAGATCGCCCTGGATCTGGATCACGCCCAGCGCGTCCAGGGCCGGATAGTGGCCGCGGTTGAAACTGACGACCTCATAGCCGCGCTCGACCAGGCCGCGGCACAGGGCCTGGCCGAGAAAACCACCGCCGCCGGTGACCAGTACCTTCATCTCCACGCTCCCTCTTTGGCGGCCCAGATCGCGAGCTTTTCGCGACCGATCTTGGCGTTGTGGCGGATATCGACCGGAAAGCGCGGGTGGCGCAGGAAATCGGCGATGCCCGCGGTATGCGCGTGCGCCGCGCCGATCGCGCGCAGCGCGCGCTCGATCGCGGGCCAGTCGCGCGCGTGCACGCCCTCGGCCAGCTCCACGCACAGCACCGGCCGTTGCGCGCCGGCGGCGCCGACACCGACCAGCGCGGTGCGCCGCACCTGCGGATGGGCGTTGAACACCGGCTCGACCTGCTCGGTGTAGAGCGGGCCCTGCGCGGTTTCGACGCGATGGGTCTTGCGCCCGCAGAACCACAGCCGGCCTTCGCCGTCGAAGTAGCCCAGGTCGCCCATGCGATGGACCACGCGCTCGCTGCCGTCGTCCAGGGTTTCGCGGATCTTGGCGATGCGGGTCGCGGCTTCGCGATTGAAATAGCTGTCGGTCGCGGTCGGGCCGGCCACGGTGATCTCGCCGACTTCGCCGGCCGCGAGCGTACGCGCGTCCGACCACTGCGCGATCGGCGCGTCGTCGATGGCGATGATGCGGATCTCGTTGGGCGCCACCGCATGGCCGACGCAGGTGCCGGCGCCGGCTTCGGTGGCCGCACGCGTGGACTGCAGCTCGCGACCTTCGATCACCGCCACCGGCAGGCATTCGGTGGCGCCGTAGGGCGTCCACAGCTGGGCGTCCTCGGGCAGCAGCGCGCGCAGCGCCGCGACCGTGTCGGGCGGCACCGGCGCGCCGGCCGAGGTCACGCGCTTGAGGCCGGTCAGCGGCGCGCCGTGCTTGACCAGCACCGCCATCAGCGCGGGCGAGCCGAAGAGTTGGTCGACGCCGTAGCGCGCGATCGCATCGTGCAGCTTGCGCGGATCGGCCTGCGCGGGCCGTGTCGGGTCCATGTCGGGAATGATCGAGGTCAGACCCAGGGCCGGATCGAACAAAGCGAACGGCGGGAAGGTCGGCAGATCGACGCCGCCGGGCACGATGCCGAAGGCCTGGCCCATCATTTCGATCTGGGCGACGAAATGGCGATGGCGGTAGACCACGCCCTTGGGCACGCCGGTGGAGCCGCTGGTGAACAGGATCGCGGCGACGTCGTCGGGCTGGGTATCGGCGAGCTGACCGCCGGCGCCGGCGCCGTCGCGCTCGACTTCGGCCAGGGTCGCGTCGGCGAGCCAGGCGCGGCGGCCGGTGCTGATGCGGATGCGCGCGGTCCGCGCCCAACGCAAGATCACCCGCGCGATATGCGCGAGCGGAATGCCGATGAAGGCCTCCGGCAGCGCCTCGTCCAGGCATTGGCGCAGCGCGCGCTTGTCGATGCCCGGGTCCACCAGCACCGGCACCGCGCCGGCCTTGAACAGGGCGAACATCAGCAGGAAGAACTCGGGCGAGGGCCGCACCATGATCACGGTGCGGGTGCCACGCACGATGCCGCGCTTGGCCAGGCCGGCCGCGATCGCGTCGCTGCGCGCGTCGAGCTCGGCGTAGGTCAGGACCTGGTCGTAACGCGGCAAGCCATCGGCGTCGCGCGTGCCCGGGCAACGCATCGCCACGCGCTCGGGCGCCTCGGCGGCGCGGCGCGGCAAGGAGGCGGCGATATTGCAGGGCGCGCCCGGCGCGCGCGTGGCGGTGTCCGCCGCGGAGGGTTCGTTGCTCATGCGTGGATTGTAGGGGGTCCGGGCGAATCCGAGCTGCCGCATCGCCCCCCCGTGGGAGCGGCGTCAGCCGCGATTGGCTGCCGGTCGCGACGCAAGCGGGAGACCAATCGCGAGTTGCGCCGCTCCCGCAGAAGGCGAGCGCGGCGCACGCCGCCGACGCGATCAGCCGATCGGATGGCCGTCGAGGAAGGCGCGGATCTCCGGCACCAGCACGGCGGCTTTGTCTTCCAGCACGTAGTGGCCGGCGTCCTCGAAAGCGCGCACCTGCGCCTGCGGCAGCGCGTCGGTGAAGCCCTTGAGGAAGTGGTGATCGAACACGAAATCGCGCAGGCCCCAGCCGATGAAGGCCGGACGGTCGGCGTACTCGGGCAGCTTGCGGCCCATGGCCTGGACCAGCGGCCAGGCCGCGTCGCCCTCGGCCAGCGGAATGTCCTGCACGAAACGCGAGGTCGCGATGCGGTTGGCCCAGGAGTCGTACGGCGCCAGATAAGCGCGGCGCACCGCGCGCGGCATCGGCGAGACCACGCCCACGCGCGCGGCGCTGCCGGCGAAGGCGTTGAGGCCGCGGATCAGGCCGGTGCCGATCGCCGAGTCGCGGCCCAGGCGCAGGCGCTTCGGCAAGGGCTTGGCCGACGGCAGCGGGAAGGCGCCGGTGTTGGTGATGACCAGGCGCTTGATCTGATCGGAGTGCTTCAGGCCCCAACCGAAGCCGATGCCGCCGCCCCAGTCGTGCACCGCCAGGGTGATCGGGCCGTCGATGCGCAGGTACTGCAGCAGGCGTTCGACGTCGTCGACGCGCGACTGCAGGGTGTAGGTGTAGCGATCGTCGCGCGGCTTGTCGGACAGGCCCATGCCGACGTGGTCGGGCACGATGCAGCGGTAGCGATCGCGCAGGCCCAGCACCAGCTTACGCCAGTAATAGCTCCACGACGGATTGCCGTGCAGCATCACCACGACCTCGCCGTCCTTGGGCCCCTGGTCGAGGTAGCTCATCGCGATGCCCGGACGGACCTCGAAACGTTGCGGCTGGAACGGGTAGTCGGGGAGATCGCGGATCGACGTCATCGGTGGCTCGTGCGGCGCCCGCGCAGGAGCGCGGGCCGGGCGGACAGGGGCGCCATTATCGGTCGCATTGCGGCGGCGCGGGGGATTTCGGGCGCGAAAAGGCCCGATTCGCCTGGCCCTGGGGCAGGAGCGGCGCTCAGTAGCCCTGCGCGAACTTGTCCCACAGGGTCTCGAAGCGGCCGGCGAAGCTGCGCACCAGGGCCGGGTCGTCGGTCACCACCAGGTTCTCCTGGTTGCCGGTGCTGGCGCTGCGGGTCCAGTTGAAGCTGCCGTTGGCGAGGGTGCGGCCGTCGAACAGAGCGAACTTGTGGTGCATGTGGAAGGGGCTGTCGTCGATCCGCACCGTCACCCCGAGCTCGCGCAGGCGCGCGATGTCGCTGCCGTCGTCGTAGCGCTTGTCGTTGTCGGTGAGCAGACGCACCGCGACGCCGCGCCGGTGGCAGTCCAGGATCGCCTCGGTGATGCGGTCGTCGGAGATCGTGTAAACGCAGATATCCACGCTGCGGCGCGCGCCCATGCACAGCGCGCGCAGCTTGCGCAGGCAATCGTCGCCCGGGGTGAAACAGGCGCTGGACTCGATGCTGGGCGCGGCTCCGACCACATCCAGGGTGCGCACCACCTGTTCCAGCCAGCGCAACGCATCCAGGCATTCGGCCGGACGCTCCACGATCAGTTCGCGCGCCATGTCGAAGGCGCGGTTGCGCAGGTAGCGCACGCGTTCGGGATCCAGGCGCGCGCCCAGCTCGCGCAGCTCGAACTTCTCCTCGTTGTCGAGCCGGCGGTCGGCCGCGCTCTCGCGCAGGGCGCGGTCGAGTTCGCTGTAGTCGACGGTTCCCATCAGCGCGGCGTGCGCTCGTTGAGGCGGTCGGCGAAGTCGGCCAGCGCGCGCTGCAGCTGCAACTGCTGTTCGGTCGCGTGCTGGACGTGCGCGGTCGCGACCGCGCCGCGCTCGCCCATGTGCTGGATCGCCTCGACCAGGCGTGCCTGCCACTGCGCCTGCTGTTCGGCGCCGTCGCCGAGGCGGCCGATCAGCGGGCCCAGCGCGGCTTCGAGCGCGGCGCGCAGGCCGTCCAGCAAGGCCTGCGGATCGGGCTCGGCGACCGGCGCCGGCGGCGGCGGCGGGCGATTGGCGGCGCGTTCCAGCAGGGCCACGATCTGCGGCCACGGCGCTTCCACCGGTACCGGCTTGGGCGCCTCGGGCGCAGGCGCCGGTGCGTCCAGCGCGCGTACGCCCTCGACCAGATCGGCCAGTTGCGCGACCACGCGGCCGCCGACATCGGTGTCGGAGGCGCCCATGGCCTTGTTGCGCAGGAAGTCGCGCTTGATCTGCGCCCAGCGCTCGGTCTGGGCCGCGTCCAGAGTGCCGCGCAGCTCGCCCAGCTTGAGCAGGTTCTCTTCGGCGCCCGCGGTCAGCAGCTGGGCCTCGCCCAGGTAGTGGTCGGCGATCAGCTGCTGCAGCTCGGCCTCGTTCATCACCGGCGAGATCTTCTCGGCCAGCTTGTTCATGTTGCGGTAGCTGCCCTGCAGCTTGAACGGCGGTTCGACCCGGTACTGCGCGGCCTGGGCGGCGCTGGCGATGTACTGCTGGTTGACGCGGTAGACCACGTCGCGCACGCGCATCAAACGCTCCAGGGTGGCGACGATCTCGTTGATCTCGGCGCCGCCGTAGGCATGGCTGAGCTCGTTGGCCGAGAACGCGCGGCCGGCGGCCTTGTCGACGAAACGGTACAGGTCGGCCAGCTCGCGCGTGGCCAGCGGCGCCAGCACCGGATTCGAGGTCAGGCTGTTCTCGAGGTAGCTGAGCTTGAACGCGTCCTCCATGCCGCCGAGCACGTCGCCGAGGTTGTAGATGTCGGCGCGGTTGGCCAGCATGTCCGGAATCTTGAACACCTCGCCGGACTCGGTGTACGGGTTGCCGGCCATGACCACGCAGAACTTCTTGCCGCGCAGGTCGTAGGTGCGGGTGCGGCCCTTCCACACGCCTTCGATGCGGCGCGTGCCGTCGCACAGCGAGATGAACTTCTGCAGGAACTCGGGATGGGTGTGCTGGATGTCGTCGACGTACAGCATCACGTTGTTGCCCATCTCCAGGGCCAGGTTGAGCTTCTCCAGTTCCTGACGCGAAGTCGCGTCCGGTGCGCGCGCCGGATCCAGCGAGCGCACCTCGTGGCCCAGCGCGGGGCCGTTGATCTTCATGAAGATCAGGCCCAGGCGGTGCGCCACGTATTCCATCAAGGTGGTTTTGCCGTAGCCGGGCGGCGAGATCATCATCAGCAGACCCATGAGGTCGCTGCGCTTGCCCTCGCCGACCGTGCCCATCTGCTTGGCCAGGTTGTCGCCGATCACGCCCAGGTAGACGTCGTTGATGAGCTTGTTGCGCACGAACGAGCTCAGCGGACGCGCCTTGAACTCGGTCAGTCGCAGCGCCTCGCGTTCGCGCGCGACGGTTTCCTGGCGCAGGGCCTGGTAGCGGCGCACGCCGGGCAGGAAGCGCTCGCGATGCGCGCGCAAGCGGGCATGGAAGTCGTCCACGCCCAGGTCCATGCGCTGCGCCATGACGCGCGGATGCTCGCCCAGCAGGCCCTCGATCGGCGCGCGCAGCTCGACTTCGCTGACCCGATGCGGCACGCGCTCGTCCAGCAGCAACAAGGCCACCGCTTCGCGCGCATACCCGGCCAGGGCCGCGTGCGCGGGCTCGCGGCATAGCGCGTCGAACCAGTTCGCGGCCAGCGACCAGCGCGCGGGCAGGCGATCGCCGAGGCGGCGCAGGGTCTGCACGAAACCGTCCCACATGCGCGCGGCGGTCAGGCGCTCCTGCAAGGTCTTGAGCAGGGCCTGGGCGTATTTGCTGAAAGCGAACTGGACGTGCTCGGCCGACAGCTCGGCGACCAGGTAGTCGGCCGCGTGCGCGCAGGATGCTGGATCCAGGTCCAGCGGCTGCGCCTGCAGGAAGGCGCGCATCGCCGCTTCGACTTCGGCGCGCAGGGCCAGCAGGCCGGCGTCGCTGCCGAACAGGCGCTGGATGTCGCGGGCGGTGCGCGCGCGCTCCGGCCATTGCGCGGCGTCTTCGCCGGCCATGACCTGGCTCCAGAACACGCTGGCGAACGCGCGCGCGTCGGCGCTGTAGGCCAGGGTGCCGGCGCTGTCGGCCAGCGGGATCAGCGCCTGCAGGATCAGGCTGGCGTCGTGATCGTGGATGCCCTTCTCATAGCCCTCGCGGTAACGCGGCGCGGCGAAGTCGCGCACGCTGCGCGCCAGGGCCTCCGGCTGCGCCAGCTGCTGGCGCAGCGCGTCCATGCTCAAGCCTTCGCGATTGGCCGCGGCGGCTTCCAGCACCAGGCCGGCCAGATACTCGGCGCGGTACAGCGTGGGCGATTCGGAATCCAGCGCGACCTGCCAGTACTCGCGCAGGGCGTCGAAGGCCTCGTCGCGCAGCGGCTCCAGGAAATCGGTGCCGGTCAGGTGCAGGGCCAGTCCGTCCTCGCGCGGCAGCAGGGTCAGGTCCAGTTCCTGGGTGTTGACGCTGAAACGGTGGCGCGGACCGAGCTTGATGACTTCGCCGCCGGCCTCGAACAGGTCGCTGCGGTCGCGCAAGGCGCGCACCGCCTGGTCGCGCGCGCCCTTGAGGCGGGCTTCGACGTCGTCGGCCTTGACGCTGTCCTTGAGCGTGCGCAGGCGCTCGGCCAGTTCGCGCAGCTTGAGGATCAGCGGATCGCCGGCGAAGAAGGCGTTGAGCTCGTCGGCGTGCTCGAAGCGCGCGGTGCGCCGGCCGAGCCCTTCGAGGATGCGGGTGGCCGCGTCCAGCACCGACTGCGCCTTGCGCTGACGGTCGTCCAGCAGCGCCTGCTTGTGGGTCTCGAAGGTCTCGAGCAGCTCCTCGCGCTTGCTGAGGATGTCGTTGAGGAAGTTCTCGTGCTCGCCGAACTGGCTCTCCAGTTCCTCCAGCTGCACCATCAGGCGCGAGAGCTGCTCGTCGCACTTCTCCGGATCGCGCGCGAGCGCGAGCGCGCTGGCCACGCCCTGGCCGAACAGGGTGAACTGGGCGCCGAACTGGGCCACGGTCTCGGCCGAGCCCAGGCCCTTGCGGCGCAGATCCGCGCGCGCCTTGGCCTGGTTGAGGCGCGAATAGATGCCGGAGATCGCCTCGACGATGCGGGTGCGCTGGGTGGCGTCGTCCACGCGCAGCGTCGCCATCAGCTGCGACAGCATGTCCAGGTCGCCGGACATGGCCTGCATCTGCTTCAGCGGCACTTCCAGCTGGGCCACGCTGCCGGCCTGCTGGGCCTGCGCATCCAGCGCCTGCAGGCGCTCGGCGTAGGGCAGCAGGGCCTTGTCGCCGGACAGGAAGGCGCCGGTGGCCGCGGCCACGCGCTCCTGCGCGGCCAGCAATTCGGTCTCCATCGCGTCGATCGCGGCGACGTCGATGTAGCGGTAGTCGCGGATGGTCAGCAGATGCCCGCGCTGGGCGGCGATGCCGTTGAGCGCATCGACGTGCTGCTGCACGGTGTCCCAACCGTCGGGCAGCAGCGAGTCCAGCAGCGCCTTCTGGCGGCTCTGGCCCTCGCGCATCGCGCGCTCGGACTGGCTGCGGATGCCCTCGACCTTTTCGTACTCGTCGATCACCGACTCGCTGGTGGCGGCGATCTCGCGCAGCACCGAGGCGGCGTCGCCGCCCTTGGGGTCGCCCAGCCAATGGTGGATGTCGAACAGGCGGTGGGTGGCCTGGCTGAGCTGGGTGTAGCGCTGCACCGAGACTTCGGTGGCGTCGATCTCGCGGCACAGGCTGAGCAGGTCGGAGATGCCGCGCACCAGCTCGGCGTTGCCGATCCGGCCCATGAAGCTGTTGCCAGCGGGCTGGCGCGCGGCGTGTTCGTCGCTGGAGAACGGGGTCTGCCAGACCTGCATCGGATGGACACGGGTCGGCTCTTCGCTCTCGGCGGTGAACACCACCATGCGCCCGTCTTCGTAGCGCGCGTGGCCGTGCGCGTACACCGGCGTCTGCAGCCGGCGTTCGATCATGTTGTAGGTGAACAAGGCCGAGCGGCCGGCCTGCGGCTCGTAGAACACGTACAGCACGTCTTCGCCATTGGGCGAACGGATCGCGCGCTGGAAGCGCATGCCGTCCATGGCCGAGTCGAAGGTCTTGTACTCGCCGTTCTGCAGGTAATAGCCGCCCGGGAACACGATGCCGTGGTCCTCGGGCAGCTGCACGCAGGCCAGCCCGATCGCGTCGATGCGCTGGACATTGCGGGTCAGGGTGTTGAACACCAGGTGCCGCCACTGCTCCTCGCGATACGGCAGCACGCGCAGCAGGATCAGGCTGCCCACGCGCGCGAACTCGACCTGGGCGTCGTCCAGCGACTGGGTGCGATCGGCGACCGGCTCGCGGTAGATGCCCAGGCCGTCCTGGGTGTTGTTCTCGATCTTGACCGTAAGGTCGCCGCCGACGGTCTCGACGAACACGGTGTCGAGAATGTTCAGATGCGGATGGCGGCCCTCGACCGCCATCTCGCGGGTGGCGCGTGTCCATTCGAAGTCGAACGGCGCCGGCAGCGCGATGTCGCGCTCGCCGCGGTTGTCGATGTAGCGGACCTGGCCGTCGGCCTCGACCGACCAGCGGAACACGCGCACGTCGTCCAGGCGCTCGCCGATCTGGAACGCGGCCAGCAGCTTGCCGTCGCGCGCCTCCAGCTGCAGCAGGCGGGTGTTCTTGTAATAGGCGTAGAGCTCGCGGAAGTCCTGCGGAAAGCTGCCCGCGGCGAGGAAGCTGCTGGCCAGGTCCACCGCCTCGACGTCGTAGCCCTCGGCGGTCTCGACCAGCCGGTGCAGCGAGAACACGTCCTCGACCCGGGTTTCCTTCTTCAGGCCGATGAAGACGTTGTAGCCGAACAGCAGGCAGTCGCCGACCTGGACGATGTCGCGCGCGACGCAGTTGTTCTCGGTGCGCATGCGCAGCCGCCCGACCACGTCCATGCGGCTGCTGCCGAACTCGCTCAGGCGCTGGGCGTTGAGCGCGTCGGCGATCGCGCGCAGACGCGCGCCCTGTTCGCCCAGGCGCTTGCGCAGCACCTCGTAGGCGCCGCCCTGGGCGACCGCCTGGTCGAGTATGGCTTCGGCGGCCGATGCGTCCGGCGCCTGCGGCTTGGTTTCCGACATCTTCGCTTCACCTTCGTTGCCGCGAACGGCGCTCGGGTTGCCCTTGCCGGACCCGATCCGCCCGCGTGCCTGTCCTGGCGGCGACGGTCCTCACGACCGTCGCCGCCGCATGCGCCGCGCTACCGCGTCAGGACGCCAGCGAAGCGCCGTCGCCGGACTTGGCGGGCTTGTCGCCCTGCAGCGACAGCAGCTTCTGCAGCACGTCCTGCACGATCGGGCTCTTGCCGGCCACGCCTTCGATCGCCTTGCCCACCGACAGCGCCTTGGCGAAGGAATTGAAGAACTCGCCTTCGCCGCCGACAATGTCGATGTTGGCCTTGCTGAGCGCGGCGGCCAGCACGTCGGCCTGCTCCTTGGCGACTTCCTTGTTGGCCTCGATCGATGCGATCGCCTGCTCGAAGCTCTTCTCCAGCTGCATGCGGAACTCTTCGTGAGCGCGCGCGGTGTCGCTGAGCCCGTCCAGGGCGCCGAACTTCTGCGCCAGGCCCTCGGCCTCGGACTTGAACTTCTGCAGCAGCACCTCGGCTTCCGACAGGCCCAGGTCCTTGGTCGCCTTGGCCTTGGCCACGCCCAGCTGCTCTTCGCCGCGGGCCTGCGCGAACAGGTTCTCTTCCAGCACCTTGGCGTCGGCCAGGCCCTGCTTCTGCTTGGCGTCGGCATGCGCTTCGATCACGCGCGCCTCGGCCAGGCCTTCCTTCTCGATCGCGCCGGCGGTGATTTCACGCACCCGCGCGTCGGCCAGACCGGGCGCGGCGCGCTCGGCCTCGATGCCTTCGGCCAGGCGCTTCTTGGCCTCGGCCTGCTTGCCGGCGGCGTCCAGCTCGGCCTGCGCCAGCGTGGTGATCTCGACCGCCTTGTGCTTGGACGCGGCCTCGTCGGCCTCGGCCTGCTTGACCAGACGCACCAGTTCCTCTTCGGCCACGGCCTGCGCGTTGAGCACGGTGACCTGCTTGGCGCGATCGGCTTCGGACACGGCGCGCACTTCCTTGATGCGCTCCTCTTCCTGGGCCACGGTCTTCTCGACCGCGATGCGCTCGCGGATCACGTTGGCGATGTCCTTGCGCTGCTCTTCCAGCGCCTTTTCCTTGTCGATCTTCTGCAACTCGACTTCGCGCTCGCGCGAGACGATCTCCAGATCCTTGGCGCGGGTGACCTTTTCGACCTCGATCACGACCGCGCGCTGGCGGTTCTGCTGCGCGACTTCGACTTCGCGCATGCGGTTCTCTTCGCGGATGTCCAGCTGCTCCTGCACGCCGATGCGCGCCTGCTCGGCCTTCAGCCGCTCTTCCTCGCGGACCTTGGCGGTCTCGGCTTCCTCGCGCGCCTTGATGGTCTCGATCTCGCGCTTCTGGCGCGCCTCGGCGTCGGCCTGCTGGCGTTCCAGCGCCAGCATCGCCTCGCGGGTCTCGACGTTCTTCTTGGTGATCGCCAGCTGCTCGTTGCGCTCGAGCTCGTTGGTGATCACGTTCTGGGTGGCGGTCAGTTCGGTGATCTTGCGGATGCCTTCGGCGTCGAGGATGTTGTTCGGATCCAGCGAGTCCTTGGGCGTCTGCTCCAGATAGTCGATCGCCACGTCCTCCAGCAGGTAGCCGTTGAGGTCGTTGCCGATGGTCTCCAGCACGCGGTCGCGGAAGTCCTGGCGGTTCTCGAACAGATCGGTGAACTCGAACTTCTTGCCCACCGTCTTCAGCGCCTCGGAGAACTTGGCGTTGAACAGCTCGTTTACCGCGCCGCGGTCGGAGGCGCGCTCGGTGCCCACGGCCTTGGCGACCTTGAGCACGTCCTGCTGGGTCTCGTTGACGCGCAGGTAGAAGGCCACGGTGATGTCCGCGCGCATGTTGTCCTTGCAGATCAGGCCGTCCTTGCCGCGGCGGTCGACCTCCAGCGTGATCAAGGAGATCTGCATCAGCTCCTTCTTGTAGATCACCGGGTAGACCAGCGCGCCGGTGAAATGCACCTTCGGGGTCGCCGACAGGTCGTTCACGATCAAGGCCGTGCCCTGCGGCACCTTGATGTAGAAGGCTTTGAACAGGCCAAAGAAGCCGAAGATCGCGACCATGACCGCGCCCGCGATCATCAGCCCCGGCAGGATGATTTCAAGATTCATTTCAGACTCCCCTTTGACCCAATCAATTCGATAACGGATGACGACCGAGCGCGCGGCGGATGGCCGACGCGGCTGCTACGGCCCGTTGAACTCGTCTTCGCCGATCACGCGGTAGGCGTTCTGCTCGGCGAAGTATTCGATCAGCACCACGCGATCGCCGCGCTTGAAGCGGTCGGGAACGTCGTCGCGCACTTGCAGGATCAGGCCGGCACCGCCGTCCTCGACGCTGGCACTGCCCATGCTGGCGGTCACCGTGGGGCTGCGCACGATCGCGAGCTGTCCCAGCAGCGGACGCGCCGGCAGCGGCTTGAGCTGGGCGAAGAAGCGCCGCAAGGGGCGCAGGGCGATGCCGCTCAGGAACACCGAGGCGATCAGCGCGCCGGCCATGGTCGCCACGCCCAGCACGGTATGCATCCAGTTGCCGGGCAGGTGGCGCAGCACCAGGTACTCGGCGAAGTAGGTCAGGAACCAGCTGAAGAACACCAGCGCGGTGAACACCACAGTCAGCGGAATGCCGCCCAGACCCAGACGCATCAGGGGACCGGTTGCGCCGCTGAGCCCGCCGCCGTCGCCGCCCGCGGCATCGGCCCCGTCGGCGCCGATGCCGAACACGCCGTCGAGGATGTCCAGGTCGATCAGGCCGGTGGCGGCGATCAGCCAGTACAGCACCACCATCATCATCAGCAGGCTGAAGATGACGGTCGGGAACGACCATACGATCTGCAGGAACACGAACACACCCTTCTCCCCGTTTGTGCCGCCACCCCGTGCGCGCCATCCCGGCGCGCATCGCGCTTAGCTTACGCGGCGCGCCATAGCGCGCGCCGGCGCGCTCAGCCCGCGCTCTTCTGCTTCAACCGCTCCAGCACCGAATCCGCGCTGGAAGCATCGGCGATGATGCCGGCCTCGCGCAGCTTGGTGTCCAGCGCGTCCTGGTCCTCATCCTTGGCCAATTCGGCCGCCGCGTCCATGCGCGCGCCGCGCTCGGCCTGCTTTTGTTTGATCCGCTCCAGCGATTCCACCGCGGTCTGCATGCGGCTCTGCGAGCCGGCGTAGCGGTGGGCGACGGTGGCCTGGGCGCGCTGCACGCTTTCCGTGGCCTTGACCGTGTCCAGCTGCTGCTTGAGGCGGCGGATGTTGCCCTCGGCCTGGGCGATCGCCTTGCGCAGGTCGACAATGCTGGCCGCGAACTGCTGGACCTGGTGCTCGTCGCCGTTGCGGCCGCCTTCGAGCAGGGCGATCTTGGCCGCGACTTCGCGCGCCAGCGACTCGTCGCCGCCTTCCAGTGCCTTCATCGCGTAGGCCTCGTATTCGGCGACCTTGTCGCGCGAGCCGGCCAGGCGGTCCTCGGCCAGCTTGTGCTTGGCCATGATCTCGGCCAGCGCTTCCTTGGAGCGGCGCAGCTCCAGGTCGGCGTCGCGGATCTCCTGATCGAGGATGCGCAGCGCCTGCCCGTCGACCAGCGACTCGCCGACTTCGTTGGCGCCGCCGCGCAGGGCGGTCAACAGCTTGCTCCAGATGTTCATCGTCTCGTCTCCTGGCCCGGCCGCGTCACGCGGCCTGACGCAGCTGGGGTTCGTAGGCTTCGGTGGCCTTGATCACGTTGTCGGCCAGGGTCTCGATTTCGAACAGCACGTTCGACAGCGAGGAACCGGCGCTGAGCGCACCGAACATGATGTAGACCCGCTCGCCGTCGGCCAGGGTCTCGATACCGACCGTGGACAGCGGGAACATCTTGTGGGTGCGCAGGACTTCGTCGTTGAACGCCGCCGAGTCGCGCACCTGCGACACCGGCCACAGCAGCGCCTCGACCACGATCTGTTCGCCGACCACGGCCATGAACAGCGGCAGGTCGCCGTATTCGGACATCGTCACGTGCAAGCCCGGCTCGGCGCCGTCGATCAGTTCGATCTGGGACTCGCCGTTGCGGAACTCTTCGGTCGCCGACAGGGCCTCGTACAGAGCCGTCGCCGTCCAGGTCTTCGATTCGCTCATTCCACTCTCCTTATCGGGTCGTGCCGACGACGGGCCCATGGCCCCGCGCGGCTGACGCATGCGCTTTTCGACCGCCATCAGTTCGTCGCCGAACTCCGGCAGGATCCAAACCTCCTTCTTGACCAGCCCTTTCTGCCGCAGGCGTTCGCGGTGCAGGCGCTGGTAGTAGGCGGAGGATTTGCGTTCCATGGAGCGCACGTTATCGCATCACATGTAACGACTTCAAGTACTCACATGTGATGTTCCGACGAACGGCAGAGCGGGACCTGGCGCGACACAGAATCCGATCGAAAACAGTTAGTTATCGATGGCTCGGCCGAAGCGCGGCGACACCGGACCGCCTTCGGACGGTCGCGGTGTGCCTGAGGAGCGAATGATGGGAGGTTCCCGGCACTCAGCGCGTGCCGGGAGCGCTTCAGCCGAGGCGGCGCGGCCCCAGGGTCTGCTGTTCCTGGGCCAGGGCCAGGGCGCGGTCCTGGCTCTGCTGCTCCTGGCCGACCCGGTCGAGCTGGCGCTGCGACTCGGCCACCGGGGTACGTGCGGCCTCCTGCAAGGCGGTCGCGCTGACCCGGTGGCCGGGGTCGTCGAGACGGCCTTGCACGGCGATCAGGTTGCCGTTGAGGTCCGGGCCGCCGTGCTGGGCATCGCGACTGAAGACCAGATGGTCGATGCCGGTCATGCGCGCGCGGCTCGCGTCCACCGCCACGCCCATCGCGGTGCGCTGCAGTTCTTCGTTGCCGACCTGCTTGCCGTGACGCTCGTACAGCGACTCCACCTGGCCCAGCGCCTCGCGGTACATCGGATGCTCGGGCACGGCCTCGCTGCGCTGGCCGGTGCTGCGCTCGCCCGGCGCGGTCACCGGCGCGTCGTTGGCGGGCACGCCGCCGCCCGGCACCTCGCGCGTACCGCCACCGGGATTCGCGGCCAGGGTGATGCCGAGGTTGCCGCTTTCGAATTCCTTGACCGTGACCGTGGCGCCGGCCCGATCGGTGATACGCAGGTCGGTGCCTTGCAGCTGGTAGGTGTAGAGACCGTCGGCACTGCGGTAGGTGTTTTCGGGATCGCCCTCGTTGCGCACACCGCCGCTGAGCACGCGCCCGCCCCAACGCACTTCGCCGACTTTGTCGCTGTCGAGCACGGTGTCGCCGTCGCCGACCACGTAGGTGTCGCGGCCCTGCCCGCCCTCGAGACGGTCGCGGCCGGCGCCGCCGATCAGGATGTCGTCGCCGCGCGCGCCGCGCAGGGTGTCGTCGCCGCCCTCGCCGATCAGCAGATCGTTGCTGGACACCTCGGCGCCGTTGCGCGTGCGGCGCGCGTCCAGGGTGGCGGCGTGCTCGGCGTCGACCGCGACGGTGGCGGTGTTGCGGCCGGGATCGAGATAGATCGCGCCGGCCTCGAAGGATTCGTTGGTGAGGCGATCGGCCAGATCCGGATGCTCGCGACGCAGATCGGTGAGCAGGGCGTCGCGCGCCGGCGCCAACGCCTCACGGATGGTCTGGACCTCGCCGTAGTCGGCGGTGATGTTGCTGAAGTCGCGGTTGGCCTGGTCGATCATGTTGCGGCCTTCGTTGCGGCCGTCGATGGATTCGCCCCAGTTGCGCTCGTCGCGCACGATGCGGTCGCGGTGCAGCTGGAAGCTGCGGTAGACGTCGCGCGCCTCGGCGGCATCGACGTTGGCCGGATCGTCGTACAGGCCGAACAGCTGGCCTTCCATGTAGCGGCGCTTGCGCAGGCCGGCCTCGGACGGCGCGTGCGAGCCCCAGGAGTTGTAGCGCAGCTCGAACCAGGCCTCGGCGCGATCGCCGGCTTCGACGGCATCGCGGAACGGCTCCATGTTGCGGTTGTAGGAACCGACGCCGCGGTTGTAGACCACCGATACCGCGGCCGCCTTCTCGCGCGACATCGGCATGCCCAAGGCGTTGACCGGCGCCTCGTACTCGGGAATCGACGCTTCCAGCAAGCGATCGGCCTGCGCCGCATCCAGCGTACGCGGGAAGGTCAGGCCCAGACGGGTGCGGTCGGCGGCGGGCGCCTCGTCGATGCGCTGCAGCAGCTCGCGTTCGCCGCGGGTCAGCTCGATGCCCGAGCGCTCCCAGATCTCGACGTTGTTGGAACGGTTGAAGGTGTAGCCGTAGCCGATGGTGGCGCGGTCGTCGCCGACGTCCTGCGAACGCGCGTGCAGCGACTCGGTGATCTTGACCAATCGCTTGATCAGTTCGTTGTATTGCTCTTGGGTCAGCTCGTTGTAATCCATGACGCTCTCGCTCCTGGTGATCCGCCCTTCCTAGGGCGTGGGTAACTCCGATGTGAACCGCGGTGGTTCACATCAGATCGGCGTAATCTCCGATCTGGTCGCACACGGGCTTGGGCGGGTCGCCCAGCTCGACCACGCGCTGGGCCTGCGGGTCCTTGCCCTTATGGGCGCCGACGATGCCGTAGACCAGGTAATAGCGGCCGTCGCGCTCGATCAGGCCGAAGCGCGACAGTTCGCTGAAGGCGTAGCGGCCGCCGTCGGCGCGCTCGACCGAGAATTCGCATTCGGAATAGCTGCCGGCGCCGCATTCGGCGGACAGCGACTTGAGGCCGTGGCGGCCGTCGAAATCGAAGCGGGAGTTGAGGCCGCCCTCGTCGGACCCGCCGCTGGGCGCAAGGCGCAGGCGCTCGTACTCGCCCGAAGCCTTCCAGGCGCGCACCTGCGCGCACAGATCGGCGGATGCGCCGGTCTTGCCGGCGACGTCCTTATCCACGGCGGGCGCGGTCGACGCGCACGCGGCCAACAACGGCAACAACACCCAAGCAACGGCCTGACGCATGCCCCTTCCTTGTGCGGAACGCAGACGGTCAGAGTGCGGCAGGCGCGCGTGAAAGTTCAACCTCGGCCGGGCGGGTTCGCGGCAGGGCGTGGCCGCGACCCGTCGGGCCGGTCGCGGGACTCAGGCGATGCCGTGCAGGCGACGCGCCTCGGCGATCCGGGCCTTCACCGTCGCGTCCAGCTCGCCCAATTCGGCCTGCTTGAAGATGTTGCCGAGCACGCGCTTCTCGTCGTCGTCGATGTCCTGGTCGCGCAGGGCCAGCGCGAGCAGCTTGTCGAATTCCTGGGCGTCGAGTTCGCCGTCGTTGGTGAATACCGGGATCGAGGCCAGGGCGATTTCGAGGTGGCTCTTGGGGGTGGTCATGGGCAGTCCTGTGCTGGGTGCGATGTGAGTGCCGATGCTAGCGCGGCCCACATGAAGATTTCGATCAGACCGATGCGAAGGCGGCCGCGCGCGGCCAAAGAAAAAGCCCGCGCTGGCTGGCGCGGGCTTTCGTGGTGCAACGCGCGCGTCGCCGCGCACGTTTATCGTGCTTACCAGACCACTTCGGCCATCGAGCAGTTCAGGCCCGAACCGATGCCGAGCAGAGCGACGCGGTCGCCCTTCTTCAGGCGGCCCATCTCGCGCAGCTTGCTCAGCACGATCGGCACCGAGGCCGGGCCGATGTTGCCGTGCTCGTTGAAGATGGTCAGGACCTTCTTCGGGTCGATGCCGAAGGCCTTGATGAAGGCCTGGGTGTGGACCTGGCTGACCTGATGGATCACGAACTCGTCGAGTTCGTCGGCGACCCAGCCCAGGGCGCCGATCGCGGCGATCCAGGTGCGCTGGGCGAGCTTGAGGCCCTCGGTCAGCAGCATCTTGGTGTCGGTGACCATGCGGTCGAGGTTGCCGCGGCACAGGCTGTTCCACTGCGTGGCGGCGCGGGTCACGCCGCCGCGGTAGCGCGGCGCGCCCGGCGCGAGCTCGGAACGCGCCATCACCATGGCCGCGGCGCCGCAGCCCAGGGTCAGGGTGGCCAGCTCGTTGCGGAACTGCTCGGCGGTGGCGTCGGGCGAGGTCAGGCGCTCGAGGGTCTTCTCATAGGCCAGGCCGGCGGTCTCGCCGTCCACGACCAGGGCGTAGTCGATCTCGCCGCGCTCGATCATGCGCGCGGCGATGTCCATGCCGTTGATGAAGGCCAGGCAGGCGTTGGCGACGTCGAAGTTCTGGCAATGCTCGGACAGGCCGAGGTTGCCGCTGACGATGCTGGCGGTGGACGGCTCGAGGTAGTCGCGGCTGACCGAGGTGTTGACCAGCAGGCCGACGCGGTCGGGTTCGATGCCGGCGTCGGCCAGCGCCTTCACGCCGGCCAGGGTGGCCGCGTCGGAGGCGAGCATGTCGCCGTCCCACAGGCGGCGCGCGTGGATGCCGGCGATGTCCTTGAGCACATCGGCCTTGATACCGAGCCGGTCGAGGGTCGGCTTGAGGCGTTCGTTGATCTCGTCCGAACTCAGGCGACGCGGCGCGTCGATATGGGCGAGACCGGCGATGGCGACATGTTGGAACAGCATGGGCGGCGAACCGTGAGCGGAAACACGAAAGATTAACGGGTTCCAGGCCGCCCTGCATTAAATGGTGTCGTCCCGGGCATCGAATGGGCGCCGGGGGCTGAAGCGTTCAGGCCGTGCCGAGGGGCACGGAAAGCACGCAAGGGCCGCTGGGCCGGGCCTTGGCGGCCTCCAGGCGGGCCCCAAGGGGCCGGGGCCCGGGTCTCAGCCGCCGACCGGGTAGGTCTTGGCGGACTCGGCCGGAGCCGCGGCCGGCCGACCGGCGGTAGGCACTTGGCCGCCGCAGCGGTAGGCCGCGTAGCGCTGCTCGCCGTTGGCGGGCGGAGCCAGCGGCTGGATGGTGTCGGCCTGCAGGCCCGGGGCCTCGTTGCGGGCCAGGGTTTCCAGTTCTTCGCTCACGCGCAGGGCGTTGCGTTCGTAGAAGGCGACCGAGTCCTTGACCGAGACCGCGACTTCGCCGCGCTTCTCGCAGGCCGGCGCGGCGCCGCCGCTGAGCACGCGCACCGAGGACGCGCCGGGGGCCATCTGCACCCAGGTGCAACCGCCGGCGATCAGCAGGCAGGACAGGGAGGCGGTGGCGAGCAGTCGGTTCATGCGCAAACTCCGGCGGGCGATCGTGGGTGACGGCGATTCTATCCAGATGGACCGAACCGGATGGCGCCGATCATGTACCGCATCGATTCTGGACGGGTCGAGGTGAATCGGCGCGGACTGGCGCGTACGTGCTCGGCGATGGCGTGCGCCCGCCTTTTCCGAGCGCATTTCTCGTCTCGTCATCACGGCAAGGCAAGCCGATCCTCTTGGAACGTCGGACGACACCGCAATCAGGTCGGCGAGCAAGCCTGGCTCAACGATGGCAAGTGCGCGACCGGACGGCGATCGTAACGAATACGCCGAAAGCGCCAAGCCAGGCACGGCGGGGCAAGGCCGGCATCGCCTTGCTTCGGCGTCTGATTCAAGGCCTCACTGGCGTTCGGCAGATTCCGTCGAGCCCTCGAATCCCTCGCTGCGAGATTCCGCGTCGGGCTGCGCTGGGTCGGGGCTCTGCTCCACTGGGTCGAGGCTCGGCTCCACTGGGCCGGGGCTCAGTTCCGCCAGGTCGGAGCTCGGCTGCGCTGGGTCGAGGCTCGGCTCCATTGGGTCGAGGCTCGGCTCCGCCTGATCGGGGCTGAGCTCCGCTGAGTCGAGGCCAGGCGCCGCCGGGTCGGGGCTCGGCGGCGGCGGCTTCAGCGCCTCCGCCAATGCGATGCGACGTTCGCCGAATTCAATCAGCCGCTCCTGACTATCGGGCACCAGTGCGAAGCGACGGGACACTTCTTCCCTGGCCTTCGCATACAGCCGCAGGTCGTGCTCGTTCAAGGCGACGACCTGAGCATACAGGGCATCCCCCCACACTTGCCGGCACGCAGCGGCCAGACCATCCCCGCCCTCCTCGTGCTCGGACGCTTGCGGAGACGAGACGTTCTGCGGGACATACTCCATCGAAAGAGTCGGAAACATCGGCCTCAGGTGATGCTCGATCGAGACCATGCTGATGTCGAACATATCGACGACACCCAAGGCACACGCCCGTTCGACGATCGCGTAAGCGTCTTCCAGATCGGCAGCGCCGGGTGGGCGCGCATAGAAACCGCCGCTGGCCAGCAGATTGACCTGCACATCGTTGATCACATGCGGCGCATGCATGACCAGGTGGGCGACAAACCCTTGCTCATCGAACGACTGCGCAACCCCGCCCAGCCATGTCGTGGGTTCCAACTTCAGGCCGTAGTGATAAAGCGATCGGATCCGATCCAGCGGATGGCGAATGAAGCAGACATCGATGAAGCGCACGCCTCGAACCACCGGCTTCGGATAGCGCAGATGGTGGCTGGTGATCGCACGAATGGACAGATCGCTGTTCACCAGACCTGAAACATCGTCGGCGACCAGCACTGCGTCGTCGTAACCCCCATGAAACGCGACCAAACCCTCGCCGAAGTTGCGGTGCAGCGCGTAGTCGATCGTGCTCCCCGCATTCTTGAAAATGTGGTAGTGCAGGATGACGAAGCGCTCCGCCGCCACGGAAGTTTGAATCTGTCTCACCATAAAATTTGTCACATACTGTTACATAACTGAAACAATAACAGACTTCGCCCCGGCAGAGCCTTGCATCGCCGGTGCAGAACGCCACAAAAACCCGTGTTTTTGGCTGCGCCACGTGGAACGGCCATCAAAGCCGTTCAATGCCCCGGCGAGCAGGCCGCCACGCAGACCCAGCGCCACAACGCCGAATGTGTGCCGTATGTCACTCAAGACGGAGGCATGGCATTCCAAAGCCAGCGAACCGTGCATGAGCGCGCTCAAACGCCCGCACACCTTGCCGACACTCGCCGCCTTTCACCCACCAGCGAGCGATGCGGGCGGGAATCCCGCGTCATCGCGAATGACGACGGCACCTAGGGGCATCATGGCTCTTGTCGGAGCGGCGCTTTACCTCGCTCGCTCATACGTATTCGCAGGGATGCGTCATCGACGCGAACGCACAACCGTGATGGGCTCGATCATCGACTGAGGCGCTATCCGGACACGAATCCGCTGCGTCCAACATCGCCTCGACCTCGCCGCCCCAGCCTGCGCGGTCACGGCGCGCGCGGTCCGTGCACGTGGCATGGCATCGGACAGGCGACGGGCCATGATCGCGCGCGGCCCGCCGACGAAGGCAGCGATACGGAACGGCCAAGCGGCGCTGACAGCCCCGCGGGCGCGCAACACCCCGCGGCGGCAGGGGCCTGAAGCGACCGCGCCGCGCAGGCGGCGCGGCGCGGTACGCGTTGGCGCGCTTACTTCTTCGCCGCCTTGCCGTCGGCATCGACCACTTGCACCTCGCCCAGCTTCAGATCGCGGATCGGCTGTTCGATCTTCGACAAGTCGCCGACCACCACCCAGGTGACCGCGGCCGGGTCGATGGTCTTGGCCGCGGCCTGCGCCAGCGCCGGGGTCATCGCATCGTTGCGGGCCTTGTACTGGACGATGTAGTCGTCCGGACGGCCGTAGCGCAGATTGCCGGCGACCTGGCCCAGCACCGCGTTCGCGGTCTCGTAGGCGCCGGGCAGGCTGAGGGTGTTGCTGGCGCGGATCTTGGCCACCTCGGCCTCGGTGATCGGGGTCTGGCCGCTGGTGAAGGCGTCGATCTCGCGCTTGAGCTCCTTGATCGAATCCACGGTCTTGTCGCTCTGCACCGCCGCCGACGCGATCCACGGGCGCTGGCCCTTGGTGTTGCTGGCGCCGCTGTAGGAACCGTAGGCCCAGTGCTTGTCCTCGCGCAGGTTCATGTTGAGGCGCGAGCTGAACTCGCCGCCGAGCACGCCGTTGGCGAAGTCGAAATCGATCGAGCCGGCGTCCGAGGTCGGCGGCACCACTTCGCCGACGTAGAGGTTGGACTGGATCGCGCCGGGCTGGTCGACCAGGAACACGCGCGGCGCCTTCGGGCGCGGCACCGTCGCCACTTCAGGCAGCGCGGGCGCGTTCGGCGCCGGCTTCCAATCGCCGAAACGCTTTTCCAGCTGCGGCACGATGTCCTTGAGGCTGGTGTCGCCGACCACGACGATGCGCACCTTGTCCGGCTGCAACCAGTCGCGGTGGAAGGCGACCAGGTCGTCGCGGGTCAACGAGGCGATCGAGGCCTCGGTGCCGCTGCCGGTGAACGGAATCGCGTAGGCGTGGTCGGCGCCGTACAGCAGCGGCGGCAGCACACGCAGGGCGGCGGTCTGCGGACGCGCCTTCTCCTGCTTGATGCCGGCCAGCCAGGTCGCGCGCACGCGCTCGATCTCGGCGGCGTCGAAGCGCGGACGGCGGACCACGTCGGCGAACAGATCCAGCGAGGGATCGAGCTTGTCCTTCAGCGCCGACAGGCTGATCGAGGCGCTGTCCAGGCTGGCGCCGGCGCCGAGCTCGGCGCCCAGGGCCTCCTTGCGCGCGGCCAGCTGCAGCGCGCCGTAGTCGCCGGCGCCCTCGTCCAGCATCGACATGGCGAAGCTGGCCGTGCCCAGCTTGCGGCCCTGATCGGCGGTGTAGCCGCCCGGGAATTCCATCAGCAGCTGCACCACCGGAATTTCGTGACGCTCCACCAGCACCACTTCCATGCCGTTGGACAGCTTGCCGCGCTGCGGAGTCGGGAAGCTCAGCGCCGGGAAGGTCTGGGTGACCGGCACGCCGGCGCTGCGGTCGACGTCGGACTTGACGGTCTTGAACTTGGGATCCGGCGCGGGCACCGCGGCCGGCGCGCTGGCGGGAGCGGCGGCGGCGGTTTCCGGCAGCGACGAAGCCGGCTTGTCGCTGGGCTGCACGACCAGGGTGTGCGAGCCCACGCCCAGCCACTTCTGGCCGGCCGCGCGCACGCTCTCCGGCGTCGCGGCCAACAGGGTTTCCAGCTCTTCGCGGTAGCAGTCGGGCTTGCCGCTGTAGACCGCGCATTCGGCCAGCACGTCGGACTTGCCGCCGAAACCGCCGATGCGCTCGATGCCGCGTACGAAGTCGGCGCGGATCGCGGTCTTGGCCTGATCCAGTTCCTCGGCGGTCGGGCCCTGAGTCAGCAGACGCTGCAGTTCCTCGTCGACGATCTTCTCGACCTTGGCCGAGTCCACGCCTTCCTTGACGGTGGTGGTGATGAAGAAGGTGCCGCTGATCTCGCTGTTCCAGACCGAGGTGCCGACGTTATCGGCCAGCTTGTCCTGGTGGACCAGGCGCGTGTCCAGGCGCGAGGACGCGCTGCCGCCCAGCACCTGACTCAACAGAGTCAGCAGAGTCGAATCCTTGCTGCCGTTCTCGGCCACCGGCCAGGCGCGGTACACGCGCACCTGCGGCACGCGGTCGGGCACGGTTTCGCGGGTGTCCTGAGCGCGCTTGGGAATGTTGGTCGGCATGTCCTTGAGGGTGGCGCTGGCGGGGATGTCGCCGAAGTAGCGCAGGGCCTTTTCCTTGGCCGTCTTCAGATCGATGTCGCCGGCCAGCACCAGCACCGCGTTGTTGGGGCCGTACCAGCTGCGGAACCAGGTCTTGACGTCGTCCAGCGAGGCCGCGTCGAGGTCGGCCATCGAGCCGATGGTCTGCCAGTGGTAGGGGTGCCCGACCGGGTACAGGGCCTCGAACATCTTGGCGTTGATGCGGCGGCCGTAAGGCTGGTTCTCGCCCTGACGCTTCTCGTTCTGGACCACGCCGCGCTGCTCGTCCAGGGTCTTCTGGTCGATCGCGCCGAGCAGGTGGCCCATGCGGTCGGACTCCATCCACAGCGCCATGTCCAGCGCAGTGGTGGGCACGTTCTGGAAGTAGTTGGTGCGGTCCTGGTTGGTGGTGCCGTTCTGGTCGGTCACGCCGACCAGCTCGAACGGCGCGAAGAACTCGCCCTTGTGGTTCTCCGAGCCCTGGAACATCAGGTGTTCGAACAAATGCGCGAAGCCGGTGCGGCCGGGCTGCTCGTTCTTGCTGCCCACGTGGTACCACAGGTTGACCGCGACGATCGGGGCCTTGCGATCGGTGTGCACGATCACGCGCAGGCCGTTGGGCAGGGTGAATTCTTCGTACGGGATCGCGACCGAGGCCTTGGGCGCGGCGGCGTACGCGGGCGCCGACGCGGCGACACCGCCGCCCAGCACGGCGGTCAGGGCGAGAGCGAGGGCGGCGGCGCGCGGGCGGGCGCGGGACGTCGGCGAGATCGGGGACATGTGCAGCTCCTGGATACGGTCGGATAGGTGCGAACGAGGGCAAAGCGCGGCGCAAACGCGGGCGCAGGACCCTGCATCCTAGTCGCGGCGGGCGCCCCGGGGCACTAGGCCACAAGTTAGGTAGGGGATCGCGGCGGGCCTGCGTTGCCCATTTTCCATGCCTGGACGCGCCGGGCCCGGTCCCGCGCGAGGCCCGCCCCGCATAATGCGCGCATGTTCGACGTCATCCTCTACCAGCCCGAGATCCCGCCCAACACCGGCAATGTGATCCGTCTGTGCGCCAACACCGGCGCGCGCCTGCACCTGGTCGCGCCGCTGGGCTTCGGCCTGGAGGACAAGCAGCTCAAGCGCGCCGGCCTGGACTACCACGAGTACGCCAGCCTGCGCGTGCACGACGGCCTGGATGCGGCGCTGGCGGCGATCGCCCAGGACCAGGGCGCCCCGCCGCGCCTGTTCGCGCTGAGCACACGCGGCCGCACCCGCCACGACCGCCCGGCCTACCGCGCCGGCGACGCCTTCCTGTTCGGCCCGGAAACCCGCGGCCTGCCCCACGAGGTGCTGGAGGCCGTGCCCGAAGCACAGCGCCTGCGCCTGCCGATGCGCCCCGACAACCGCAGCCTGAATCTGTCCAATGCGGTCGCGGTGGTGGTATTCGAGGCCTGGCGCCAACTCGGTTACGCCGGCGGCGAATAAGCCCGGCGACCGTGCCGGTCATGCGCAAGGCCCGTGCCTGGGCGCTGCTTAGACTTTGGTCGTAGACCTGTGCTTTGCGCGATGCGGTTGCGCCGCGCGCGTCCGCTTGCGCGGCGGCGCGGCGATGTTGTGGTTAGAGCGCAGGAAATCCGACCCCTCGGGCGACCTGCGCCGACTCGATCCCCCGCGATCGCAGCACAGTGAGAGCCGCCGCATGAACGAACAGGTTTCGAACCCGCACGCGCCGCCCGGCATGCAGATCATGCGCAGCGCCTACACCGTCACCACCACCATCGACCGCCTGGTGGCGATGGTCGAACACCGCAGCCTGCGCGTGTACGCGCGCATCGACCACGCCCGCATCGCCGACGGCTGCGGCCTGCGCATGCCGCCGACGCAACTGCTGCTGTTCGGCAATCCGCTGGCCTCGTCGGTGGCGATGCTGGAACAACCGACCCTGGCGATCGATCTGCCGATGAAAGTATTGGCCTGGCGCCACGACGACGGCCACACCCGCGTGGGCTATCTCGATCTGGACTGGATGGCCGACCGGCATGCCCTGCCGGACGCGCAACGCGACATCACCCAGGCGGTGAACCAGAGCCTGCGCGCGCTGGTGCGCGCGGCCGCCTCGCGCGAAGTGTCCTTGCGCGTATGCCCGGTGCCGGAGCCGCGCGCGTGCCGTCTGGCGGCGGTGGGCTAAATCGGCGCCGATTCTTTCAGGCCGTTCGTGCAGCCAGCAGAGGCTGATCTGGATGTCAGGCTAATGCGGGACTGTGGGTGTCCTTGTTCGCTGTGCAAGCTTCCGCTGAAGCTCCCAGCATTCACGGTTATCCCGCCCGCCCAGCTCGAAGCAACGAGACAAGGCCGCTGAGAGCCGCCCATCTCTGTCCGAAATGGATAGCGGCTGCAGTTGCGCGAACTCCAGCAACAAAGTCACATTGACGGTGAAATTGGCTGTTTGGACTGCCTCTGCAAGAAGTAGCGGCCCAACACGCGTGCCGTTCTTGTCCAACAAATAGTCAAATCGCGAGGACGACGGCCGCCGATGCTCCAGCTCCCAAACGACTATTCGAACCTGGATGTCTGGCGGCAGCGTCTGAAACTGGGTTCGCGCCCGCTCCACGCTCATACCCTCCAACTTCCGCAGTTCCTTTGGCATCCCATCTGAACATGCAGACACAGCGATGACGGCGAAGCACAAAGAAAGGATCGCAACTTTCATATTCTGCATCCGCGACTAGCAACACGCCCTCATCTGGTCCACATGGTGCCCCACCTAGAGCGGGCCTGTGTCATGAGGCCAGCATCTCGGGTCTGTCGTGCTCACGCAGCCAGAAAAGTCTGAATCGGATGTCAGGCTAGTATGGAATTGTGGGTGTCCTTGTTCGCTGCTGGAATTGTGGGTGTCCTTGTTCGCCGACTTCTTTAGTTCGGCATCACTCGCTCTGAACTTCATAGACCCAATCAGGAAACGAATCATAAACCGCGTAGTGCAGCAAGAACCTGCTGACCTCCTCCTTCGTTGGAACATAGGCACCAAATACTTCCGCCGCTTCCTGCGCGGAAATTGCACCTATTACGTAGTGAAAACCAGCAGCCTTAACAGACGTAGGGGTACTAAAATCAGCATCCAGCGGACCTATTTGAGCAATTGAATCAGGCAGAAACGGCTTCTTTGCAAAAATCGCGTGATCATCAGGCATTTCGATAATCATCGAAAGCGCTTCATTGAGATCAATATTTTTCACCATACGTCCCCCCACTCACGATAACCGCCTACACGGTTGGGATGAAGATTAGACTGCTGCCGCCCAGAGCAACCGATAGGCGGAACTGTGGGTGTCCTCGTTTCCGGTGCACCTCGTTCACCCTGGCATCGCCGGCCTTTCCCATCAATGCGCTTAACGACATCCAGAATCCGCAGAAGCGGGATGTCGTTAGCAGCCACCTAGATCGCAAGTTACAGACCCACACCCTCCTCACATCAGGCACCTAAAGAGGACCTGGTCTTCTCCTTGGCGTGCGGGGCACGCGAGCGACAGAGGCTGCGTGCTGGCGAGCCATCCAGCGCTTTTATCAGACTAGAGCATGGGCGATTCAGTGTCGGCTCCGCCCCTATGACGTCGAAGCCAACCGCTAGCGCCCAACACTAACAAGCCAGTGACATACAAAAGCGCCTCGATCCTTGCAGCTTTGACCTCATGATGCTCGGCCACAATCCCGGAAACGAAGTCCTCGGATTTTCCATGCTTGCGCGCCGCGTCGACTTTCGCTCGCAACCCTCCCATGTCGACGACAATTGCGAACAGACAACCGAAGTACAGCAGGCCTATTGCCGCAACCCTCACCCACACTCTTCTAAAAAACAAAGAAAGAGACAAGACCACAAGAACGAGAGCTGCAGAAATGGTCACGTAGTAATAATTCATTTTTCACATCCGCATGTCGTCCGAAGCGATTAAGGACACCCACAGACCTCTCGTCTGCGAGTAGGAGGCGACACCGTCGCGAAGGCTGTGAGAAGTAATTTCCATCAGGCCAAGCACACGGGCCCAAACAGCAGAAGAGGATAACGTGTCCTCTAACGGCAAGGCACGAGGGGCGGAGCAGCCGCGAAACACCCTCTAAGCAAGCTTGGCTGCGATGCCGACGCCTTTGAGCCAACGTAGACCCAGACGCTGCGCTATCTCCAGCAGATCCTGAACTTCACCGACCGCACGCCAGTAGCCCGAGCCAATCGACTTCACCCGTGCCACCCAGCGATCGGGCCGCGCATCGAACTTCGCCAGCACGCTCGGTGCACTTAGAGCAATGGAACCTCGTTTGCCTGGGCGAACCTGTTTTCCAGTCCACTCCAATAGCGCCAGATACTCACCTAATCGGATCGGCAGACAGGTCACCGAAGAGCCCGCAACGGGCTGCAGCATTGCCTTAGTCGCATCGTGGCTCACGCCCCTCAGTCGTACGTGCGCGCTGGTGTGATGCGACTGGGCCAGATCGTTCGCCATGCCTGCGCGGATGGGATTCAGATCGACATAGGCCATGGCGGCTAGCACCGCGCGATCGTCGCAGAGCACTTGCGCTTTGTATCGCCCCTCCCAGAACCGCCCCTTGCAATCGTCTTCGGCATTGGCCGCACGAGCGATCGGCTCCGCCAGGCAACGCATTAGCCAGGACAGGTCCCCGAGGCGAGCACGCGCAGCCGACATGCGAGATGGGTCAGCCATCAACGCATCGCGCTTGCGCTCATGGGCTGCAGGAGTGCCCTCACGGGGCGGAAACAGTCGTATCCAGCGCGCCGCCACTTCGGCATCCGCCCATTGCCGCACGAGGGTCGGCTCCAACTGCACGACCAAATGCAGATGGTTGCTCATCACGGCATAAGCATGAATGGCGACGGCAAAGCACTCAGCCAGCAATGCCAATCGCTGTTCGACCCAAACCTTCCGATGCTCGAAAGATCGACCTGTGTAGCGATCAACCCCGCATAGGAACGCTCGACGCACGCAGCGCTGTATGCAATGAAACGTGCCGGCCTGGCCGGGCGGGATTAGCGAAGAGCGGGCCTGTGTCATGAGGCCAGCATCTCGGGTCTGCCGTGCTTGCGCAGCCAGAAAAGTCTGAATCGGATGTCAGGCTAGTGTGGAACGTGGGTGTCCTTGTTCGCTCATATGACCAGCTTCGCCGACCCACCTCGTTTGCACAGCCAAGAAAGTCTGATCTGGATGTCAGGCTACTGCAGAACTGTGGGTGTCCTTGTTCACTCTAATTCTTGGACCTCAATATGCGCCCACACACTTCCAGGAACCGTCAGGATAGGAAGGGTAGTGATTGCACTCGTTCGTTCCGGGGCCGATGTACTTAAAGATCAACCTATACTGCCCATCACTAGTTTTAATATAGAAAAACTGCACTTGCTCCGCATTGTTATGATCCATCACCGGAACCGCCTTAAGGAAATCTGGCACAAGCGCTTCAAGCTGATCCGGATACCCTCCATATTTGGCGTGGTAATTTGCTAGCGCCTCTACTATTCGATCACCCTCCTCCCTTCCGAGCTTCGCTTTTTTCCCTTCTCCAGGTGCAACGCAGCCAGAAGACATTAGAAAAAACAGCAACCCAATTGCCACCCCCGCCGCCCTGATCGATTTAATTCCCGCATCCACAACTCGTTCTCCTTAAATATTCGGTCAAATTATTCCATAGAGACACAGAATCCCAGCCGCCACCAAGTGCTTGAAGATATGAATTGTGCAACATTTGCGCCTGCGCCTCATATCGACCAGCTGCAAAAAGTGCCTCGAAGTACTCTATCGCAATCTCTGGCTCTGCCCCACGCGGGATCTGATAACTATATGGACTGGGCCCACCAAGGGAATAAAGAGCTTGCGGAATAGCCATTCTGGTAAATACAGCGGCTCCTTGATAGCGTTGCCACACATGAAACACCTCGTGTAAAAAAACGCCATCCGCAATTGACAGATCCACCCCCTGGCCTAAATCCCCGTTTATAAAAGAAGTTGGCGAAAGGGAAACCATCGTACCAATAGGCGACCAAGCCCTTCCTGTATTTCCGATCTTCCTCTTTCGAATATCCAGAGAATCCACATTGAAGCAATCGCCAAAAATTCCTTTAATAAACGCGGACTCTTTTGCATTCGGCGGACGGAGCCCGAACGCGTCGGATAGAGCAGTGGGCCTACCCCCCACATATGCGTAGGTATTCAATCCGCCCTTCAACCCAATCGGATCACTCTGCACATACCGCCCACTCCCCGCATCGTAATCCCGAAAGTAGTTGTAATTCAGCCCAGTAGCCGCGTCATACCGCTGCCCCGGGTACCGCATGTCGAACACGAAGTTCGTGCTGTCCAGATCCGGGTCCTGATTCGGAGGACTGTTACCGAACGCCTCGCCCTGTAGCGCCCAGGTCCAGATCGCGACATCGCGGCTGCGGTCGATGACGGCACGCGGGGTGCCGAGGTGGTCGGGCTCGATGTAGTGGAGTTTCTGGTTGGCGCCGGCGCCGGCCAGCAGGCCGACCGGGAGATCGTCCAGCCAGATCGCTTGCTGCAGGACGGCGCCGGTGGTGTCGTAGTCGCCCAGCCAGCGGCCGGATTCGTCGTAGACCGTGTAGGTGTGGACGTCCGGCGTGCCGCCGCTGCCGTCGGGGTTGCCGACCAGCCCCGGAACCGTGGAGAGCACGCGCTCGCCCAGCGAGTTATGCGCGTAGCCACGCAGGACCGTGCCGCCTTGCTGCACGCTGCGCATGCGGTCGTCTTCACCGTAGTTGAACTGCTTCGCCGAGCCGCCGATGGCCGTGGTGTTACCGACGCCATCGTAAGTGCGCGCCATGCCGCCGGCCGAACTGAGACGGTGGCTGGTGCTGGGGTAGGTGAAGCTGGTGGTGACACCGCCATGCGACAGGCTGGTGCGATTGCCGGTGGCGTCGTAGGTGTAGGTTTCGATGGGCGTGCTGCTGGGACCGTCGCGAAGGATGGTCAGGCGACCGAGGTTGTCGTAGTCGTAGCGGGCCAGGAATGCGCTCTGCAGGCCGTCCTTGAGTTCACTGAGCTGGCCGGCGGCGTCGTAGCCGTAGTGCAACGACAGGCCGCCACTGGCGTTGTCCTGGATCGTGGCGGGCCGATAGTCGAGATCGTGCTGGCGCGCCAGGGTGCGGCCGTTGCCGTAAACCCAGCCCACGGCTGGGCCAAATGGGGCGTAGCCGGCCTGATTGAGCAGCATCGTGCGGCTGCCGCCGTTCGGGGTCACGCCAACTTCGGTGATGCGGCCCTGAGCGTTGCGCACGTAATCGACAACGGCGCCATCGGGGTAATTGATCGACTTCACCTTGCCCGTCGCGGTGTACGTGTACTCCACCGTGAAGAATCGGCCGCCGACGATCTGCATCTTGCGTGCGACTTGGCCGAACCGGTCGTAGCAGTAGAGCAAGGTAGCGCCGAAGTTCTTGCTGGTCCCGCTCAAGCGGCCCTGCCCGTAGGACTCCTCGGCGCCGCACCCGGTGCTGGCTCCGTCGTAGTGATAGACCACGTCACTACCGCCACCGGTGGGCGACATCGAGATCGAGGTCAGGCGATTGAGCGCATCGTATTCATACGTATGCGCCTGAACATCGTTGGCATCCAGGCGGCTGTCCAGATTGCCGGCGCTGTCGTAACCGTACTGGGTCAGTCCGGTGTCCGGACTGGTCATCTGGGTCACGTCACCGAAGCCGTTGTAGCTGTAGTTCGTCTGCAGCCCCTTGGGGTCGGTCACGCGGGTGACGTTGTCGAGCGCGTCGTAGAGGTAGCCGGTTTCGGCGGCGATGCCGCCCGGGTCCTGCACGGTGCGCGAGACGCGGTTGAGCGGGTCGTAGTCGTGATCGACCACGCGGCTGAGCGGATCGGTGACCAGGTTGGGGTTGCCGTCGGCGTCGTAGGTGGTGCCGGTGATATGGTTGCCGGCGTCCTTGTGCTGGGTTTGCTCGCCCAGGGCGTTGAACGCGCGCGACAGGGTACGGCGCAAGACGGCACCGCTGTCTTTGGTCTCTTCCTTGGTGCGGTTTCCCGCCTCATCCAGGGTGTAGTGGATGGTATTGCCGGCGTTGTCGGTGACGTCGGTCAGGCGCTGTGCGGCGTTGTAGGTGAAGCTGACATAGTTGCCGTCGGGCTGGGTCAGGCGCTGGATCAGCCCGGTGGGCTCGTAGATCGCCGTGGTGATGCGGTCGTCGGTCTCGGTGGCGTTGTTGGGACCGCGCACCTTGGTGGCGGTCAGCCAGCCGCGAGGGTGGTATTGATAGTCCGTGACCACACCGGCGATGTCGATGAGCGACAAGACGCGACCCTGAGCATCGTACTGCAGGACCTCGGTGACCTGCCCCAGCGCATTGGTCGTCTTCCACAAATCGCCCTTGCGGTGCGGGCAGGTCGTGGGCGCCGATGAGCAGCTGGTGTCGTCGCTGGGGTAATAGGCGTAGGCGGTGACGTCGCTGACATCCGTGCGCGGGCCGTCCACCGACTTCAGCAGACCCAACAGCGGACAAGTGCTGTTGCTGGCGGCAACGTCGGCCGCTTCGCAGTAGGCGTAGGCCGTGGTGCGGGTGGCGTTGGTGGCGGTGTCGCGCACGCTCACGGCGGTCGGTTGCTGGCGCGCATTGCGGGTGATGCGGGTTTCCCGGTTGCCGGCCAGGATCATCACTACGCGGTTGCTCGCCAACTCCGAGCGTTGCTCGGTGGTGCGCGCCTGCGCCGTGCCCTGCGCCTCGGTGACCGTATGGGCACGGACCTGCAGACCGGACACGGTGTCGGTGAGCTCGGCGTACTGGTGCTTGGCGACCGTGCCGTTGCGGTCGGTAACGGTGTCGATGCGACGGCGGAAGTCGGTGCTCTCGGGGTAGTAGGTGTAGCTGAGCGTACCGGCACTGTTGTTGACGGAGGCGACCTTGCGCGGCGCGCCACTGGGCGGCGTGGCGGTGAGGGCGTAGGTGTTCACGCGGCCGATCGCGTCGGTGGCCTTGGCCGTGCCGCCCGCGGTGTACTCCAGCAACAAACCTGCGCCCGCGTCTTGCAGCTCGCTGTACTTCACGCGGTCCTTGTCGTCGTAGGTGTAGCTGCTCAGGCGGCGGCCGTCCTCGGCGGTGACGCCGGTCAGCAGCATCGGCGCATTGGATTTGCTGTAGTGGTAGCCCAGCTGTGCGCCTCCGGGATACGTCGCCGTCTGCACCTGCCCCTGCGAGGTGTAGCCGTAGCTGGCCAGTACCGCGCCGCCGGAGCTGATCGACGTCACCGGCGCGGCGCCCTTGCCCGATGCATAGACGAACTCCAGGGTGCGGCCGCTGCTGTGCACGATGGTCGCCAGGCGTTTGAGCGTGTCGTAGCTGTAGCTCAGGAAGGTGCCGTCGTCGTAGCGCTGCTCCAGCAGCCGGCCTTCGGCGTCGAAGGTCAGCAGCCGATCGGCGCGGTAGAGCTTCCATTGCGCACCGGACGCGAGCAGACGGTCGCCGCTGCCGTCGGTCGCCTCATAGGCCGATCCGACGGGCTTGTAGGCGACGTGCGCGCCGTTGCCCTCGATCAGGCCGTAATGCAGCGTCGCGTTGCCGCTGGCCGGATCGGTGCCGATGGCCAGGCGGATGTTGTGCGAATGCGTCCAGCCACCGCCGAAGCCGCCGCCCGCGGCGGAGCCGCCCGAGTGGTAGCTGCGCTGAAAGGCGATCCAACCCAGGTCGAAATCGTGCGTCGTTTCGGTCTTGGCGCCGCTGGTGGTCTGACAGCCCTCTTCGGACGGACAGACGCGCGGCGGGTCGCTGGCGTAGACCATCTCCGAGCCCGGCACGCCGGCGCAGGCCTGCTTGGCGGCGCTCCACGCATGCACGGTGATGTTGGGGCATTGAATGGAGCGGTTACGCAGGATCGACCCATTCTCGTTGGTGCTGGTGCAACTGCCGGGCGAGCCGACCGCATAGCTGGCCGTGTAGGTGGTGTTCTCGTTCAGGCTCTGTCCGTTGTCCCAACTGCTGTCCACCTGCCAGTTCGGCGACACGGTCACGACAGTGGACGCAGGACAGCCTTGCCCGGTGCTGTCCGCGTCCAGACGCTGCTTGATCTGGTCCACCACCATCTGCAGGGTCGCATTCGGCTGCTGCGGGTCGAGCAGGCTGTGGTGGCTCCACTCGCCCACCACCGGCGGTACGCGCTCGAACTCGTACTGGTAGATCGTGCGGTCGTTCAGCACGGTCTGCTTGGTCACTTCGAAACTGAAGGGGCCGTAGGGCAGCGAGGCGGCATGCAGGCTCTCCATGTCCTGCTGCACCGCGCGCTCGTTGGTATGAGGCCCGTTGAACGCCCAGGGGCTGACCCAGAGCTGTCCGATCTCCTGCGCGAAAGCGCTCCCGCTCATCAAGGACAAGGCCAGGCATGCGGCCGCCATGCGGTGTGGGCGCGCGGCGGCGGCGCGGCGGCGGCTCGTTCTATCGAAACCCATACCATCCCCTTCTTGTTGTAAGTACCGGTGCGGCGGCGATTGCTTAGTGTCGCTATCGGGCGGCGGCGCCCCTCGGGGGCACGCGCACGATCGGGCGGTGGCTTGCGCTCAATGCCGCAGGCGCCGGCGCGATGGCCAGCCTGCGGAGGAATTCGGACAGCGCCAAGACCGGCGCGCGACGGAGAAGCTACCGGCGCCGGGGCGCCGCGATGAGGCCGACGAGGGCTGGCCGGCCGATCCACCTTCCGTGTACGTCACTTCCATGCTCCCGATGGGATGCAGCGCTTCCGTTGCCATCGCGCCGGGGCACGCCCCAGGCACGATGCAAGCGGATGCTCCTACCGGGCGGCGCGCGGCGTCAAGTGCCGCGCACCCAGGTTTCGAACCTGTTTTAAACGTCGCCATTGATGGCACGCAGTACGCACACTTCGCGCGACAAAACACAACGCCAAACCGTGCATAAAACGCGCCGAAACGGTGGACCTATCTGCCCAACGCCCACCACGCGCCGACCGCGACGATCGCCAGCATGCCGGCACCGGCGCCGACCAGGATGCGTTCCTGCCGTTGCGCCTTGGCCAGCGCATCGCCGTAGGGCATCGTGGTGTGCGCGATCATGGTGTACAGCGGCAGCCAGGAATGCGGCAGCAGCCGGTTGAGGGCCACGTCCAGGCGTTTGCGCGCGAGGAACCACGGCGACTGCACCTTCTGGCGCAGCTCGACGAAGTTGGCTTTGGACAGCTCGGCCAGGGTGTCGGTGTGCGGGCGGCGCGAGCGCTCGTAGTCGGCGAACGCGTCCGCGCGCCGGCCCGGATGGCGCGCGAGCGCGGCCATCAGCGCCGAGCAATCCTCGAACGCCGAGTTCATGCCCTGGCCGTAGAAGGGATAGACCGCGTGGCAGGCATCGCCGACCAGCACCATCCAATCCTCGCGACTCCAGGGCGCGGTACGCGTGGTCACCAGCGCGCCGACCGGATGCGCCATCCACTCCTCGACCAGTTGCGGCAGCAGCGGCAGCAGGTCGGGGAAGTACTTGGTGAACAGCGCGCGCACCTCGTCTTCGCCGCGGGTGGTGGCGAAACTGTCCGGGCCCTCGAACGGCAGGAACAGGGTGAGCGTGTGCGAGCCGTCGCGATTGGGGTGCGAGACGAACAGGCCGTGGCTGCGCGGCCACACGTGCAGCGCTTCCAGCTCGATCGCCGAGCTGCCGTCGGCCAGCGGTTTCAGAGTGAGCTCCTTGTAGCCCCACTCCAGGTATTCCTGGTGGTAGTCGGCGCGTTCGCCGCGCTGCATTTCCTGGCGCGTGCGCGAGAACGCGCCGTCGGCGCCGACCACCCAATCCGGACGCACCTTCAAGCTCGCGCCGCCGACGTCGAATTCGAGTTCGCGCGCGGCCTTGTCGGCCGCGACCAGGCGATGGCCGAAATGCAGGCGCACCTGCGGATGGCGTTCGGCGCGGTCGAGCAGCAGGCGATTGAGTTCGTTGCGGTCGATCGAGTGCAACACTTCGCCGCGGTCCTTGCCGTAGGGCTGGTAGCGGGTGCTGCCGTCGGGCGCGTGGATCACCCGGCCGGCCATGGTCACCGAGGTCGGCATCACCGCGTCGATCAACTCGGCCTCGGTCAGCGCCTGGATGCCGCGCTTGGACAGGCCCAGGTTGATAGAGCGGCCGCCCTCGGCGCCGCTCACGCGCGGATCGGGACGGCGTTCGTAAACGTCGACGCCGTGGCCGAGCGCGGCCAGGCGCAGGGCCAGCAGCGAACCGGCGAGGCCGCCGCCGACGATCGCCACGCGCGCGGCGGTGGACGTGGCGTTGGCGTCAGTCATCGAGCGCGGATCCCGCGGCGGCGCGCGCCGTGCGTGCGCTGCCCGTGCGCGCGGCGCTGCGCGGCAACGCGCTCAGGCGCGGCGTCTCGGCCGCCAGCGCGGCCAGGCGCAGTTGCAGTTCGGCCTCGACCAGGGCTTCGATCGCCTGCTCGAAATTGTTGCGGCGCAGGTTGGGCCCGAGCCGGCGCAGATACGAGCGCAGATAGGCCGCGCGCGTTTCCGGCGCATCGATCTCGCGGCGCAGGAACGGCAGATCGGACTCGACCATGTGCCGGATCGCGAGCATCGGCACCGGGCTGCGCAGCGGGAAGAAATCGGGATTGCGCAGGCCCGGGCTGCTGTTGTGGGCGTGGAACTCGCCCAGCATCAGGCCCAGTTCGACGAAGCCGCCCTTGTTCTCGGCCTGGATGCGGTCGACCACGCTGGCGCCGTCGACGCCCAGGTTGGGGAACACGATCAGGATCGACTTGTTGACCGCGGCCGCGCCCGAGCGCGGTTCGATCTCCAGAAACAGGCCGCGGTAGTGCGCGATCAGCTCGGCCATGCGCTCCGGATCGGGATCCGGATCGGCGACCTCGGTAAGCCAGATCGTGTCCAGGCCCAGCGCCAGCGGCGTGAACGGACACACCGGCCCGGTCCGGCCCAGCTCCGGATGCGGCTGGGCGAGGAATTCGCGCACCCAGCTGACGATGGTGGGCAGCGGCGCGCTCGGGTGCTGGTTGCGCTCGACGTCGGAGGCGCGCAGCAGCTGGCCGCGCGCGGCCGCGCCCGCGCTCTCGACATGGGTGCGGCCGGCCATCATGGCCGCGTCCGGGTCGGGCAGTTGGAAGGAATCGTTATCTGGGCTCATCGCCTCGCTCCTGGTTCCTGGCTCAGCCGCGTGCCGCATCGCGCACGCTGAGCGGGCGCATATCGGTCCACAACTCGCTGATGCGAGCCAGGCATTCGTCCTTCGATCCCTGGAAGCCGGCGTCGCGCCAGCCCTGCGGAATCGCATGTGCCACCGGCAGGATCGAGTACTGGTCTTCGTGATTGACCACCACCCGATGCGCGCCGAGATCCATCTCTTCTCCTTGCATGCAACCTCCATCCCAACTCAAGCCGCGGCACCGACTCCCGCCGCCGAACCCGTCGCCAGGATCGGCGCATCGGGCAATTCGTCCTCGACCCGGCGGATCGCGCGCACCGCATAGGCGCTGGCCGCGACCGCCGTCATCAGGACCCCAAGGACTATGAACATCAGGCCCAGGCCGCGGCCTGGACCGACGCCGATCCAGGCCCCGACCGTGCCGGCCAGGGCGCCGCCGGGCGCCATCAACGGTTCGAACACGCGTTCGGCCAGCGGACCGGCCAGGCAATAGCCCAAGGGCATCGCCGCTTCCGACAGCACGCGCTGGATCGCGAAGCAGCGGCCCTGCAAATCGGCGGGGACCTTGCTTTGCCACAGCGCGGCATTCGACGCGTTGAGCACAGGTAACGTCAGGAAGAAGCCGAAACCGGCCACCAGCACCAGCGCGAACGAGGGTGCCAGGCCGTGCACCGCCAGCAGCACGCCGGCGGCCAGCGAGAAACCGAGCACGCCGTGGATGCGCCGGCGCGGTCCGCCCCAGGTGCTCATGGCCAGGCCGCCCAGCAGCAGGCCGCAGCCGCCGACCGCCATCTGCACGCCCAGCAGGGCGGCGTCGGCGAACGACAGCACCAACGGCGTGATCGCGATGCTGGCGATGCCGAACAGGAAGTTGGTGGCGCCGAACACCAGCAGCAGACCGTACAGGCCGGGGCGGTCGTGCACGTAGCGGAAACCGGTGGCGGCTTCGCGCCACAGGCTGTCCTCGGCCTCGACGCTGCGTTGCGGGCGCGGCACGCGCGCGAAGCACAATGCGACCACGCCGATCACGAAGGTCAGCGCGTCGACGATCAGCACGCCCTGCATCGAGATCGTGCTGACCAGCACGCCGGCCAGCAGCGGGCCGCCGACCTGGGCGATCGCGAACCCGGTCTGGACCAGGCCGTTCACGCGGGTCAGCTGTTCCTGGCTGGCCAGCAACGGAATGCTGGCCGCATAGGCCGGCTGCAGGAAGGCGTTGGCGACCGCCGAAATGCCGACGCCCGCATAGACATGCCACAAGGCCAGGCGGTCGGTCGCGTACAGCGCGGCCAGCGCGAACATGGTCAGCGCCGAGACCGCGTCGCAGACGATCATGGTGCGGCGCCGGTCCCAGCGATCGACCAGGGCGCCGGCGATCGGCGAGATCAGCAGCGCCGGTACCGCCATGGCGACGAAGATCAACGCGAACTGGGTCGTCGAACCGGTGCTCTGGTACACCCAGATGCCCAGCGCGAACGAGGTCAGGCGCGAACCCACGCCCGACACCAACTGGCCGACCCAGATCAGCAGGAAATCGCGCAGGCCGGCGTAGCGGTTCACGCTTCCTCCTCCTCGACCGCGAGCGGCAGGGCGCCGCGGCTGCGCAGGAAGTCCAGGTAGGTCGCGAACAGCACGCGATCGGCGGGCGGACACACCAGGCCCAGCGCGGCGACCGCGTCGAGAGTGGCGCTGCAATCGAAGCGCGGTTCGCGCGGGTCGGGATCCTGCGGGAACAGGCCGGCGAACGGCGCCAGCGCGTTCTCGCGCGACACCGCCGCTTCGGCCAGCAGCGCCTTGCGCCAGGACGGATAGTCGATCTCCTCCACCGCCAGGCCGGCGTCGCGCATGGTCTCGACCGCGTCGACGATGGGCAGGCGGCGCGGATTGAAGAAGTGGTACTGGCCGTTGGCCTCGCCCGCACCCAGCGCAAGACGCACGATCGCGCGACCGACGTAGTCCACCGGCGCCATGTCGAAGGACTCGTCGGGCAGGTGCGGCGCATAGCCCAGCTGCACGCAGCCCTTGATCCAGGCGTTGAAGTAATCGCCCAGGTTGCTGGTGCCCAGGCGGCTGTCGCCGGTGATGCGCGCCGGTCGGTAGATCGCCACCGGCAGACCGCGCTCGCGCGCGGCCAGGCCCAGTTGTTCGCCGACCCATTTGCTCTGGTTGTAGCCGCCCATCTGGCCTTCGGCGTCCGGCGGCGGATCGGATTCGCACACCACCCGGTCCAGATGGCGCTCGGTGAGGTACACGCCCAAGGTCGAGACCAGGTGCACCGGCTTGACCCGATGGCGCGCGGCCAGGCGCAGCACCTCGAGGGTGCCGCCGACGTTGGCCGCTTCCAGATGTTCGTAAGGCGCGAGGAAATTGACCTGGCCGCCGT
The DNA here is from genome assembly GCF_900114355.1 of Lysobacter sp. cf310. Lineage (GTDB taxonomy): Bacteria > Pseudomonadota > Gammaproteobacteria > Xanthomonadales > Xanthomonadaceae > Lysobacter. Next base: position 538,600 of record NZ_FOSS01000004.1, on the reverse strand, counting down.
TGTGGAAGATCACCTCGGCGCGCTGCGCGAGCGCGTCGAAGGCCTCGGCGCTCAGCCCCAGGCGCGGCGCGGACAGATCGCCGCACACCGGCACCAGGCGCTGTTCGTCGCCGGCGCGCCACAGCTCGTAGGTGTCGAGGTTGGCGCGGATGCGGCGCAGGCCCTCGGTCTCGTTGTCGGCGCGCACCAGGCACAGCAGTTCGGCGCCGGTGGTGTCGAGCAACTCGCGCACCAGGTAGGCGCCGAGGAAACCGGTGGCGCCGGTGATCAGGGCCGAGGCCGGTTGTGCGCGCGCCGCCGGTGCCAGCGCGCCGCTGGGATCGATGTCCGGCGGCAGCACCACGCGCGCGCGCAGATCGGTGCGCGCGTCGGCCACGCCGGCGCGCTGGGCTTCGATCGCGCGCGCCAGGCCGGCCACGGTCGGGCTGGCGAACACCGCCGCCAGCGGCAGCTCGACGCCGAACGCGGCGTGCAGCTTGAACACCAGCGGCAGGGTCGACAGCGAATCGCCGCCGAGCGCGAAGAAATCCTCGTCGGCGCCGATATCCTCGCGCCCCAGCACTTGGCGCCAGACCGCGAGCACGCCGGTTTCGACCTCGCCCTGCGCCGCGCGCACGCGGCGCTCGGCCGCCGCCGCGGCCGGCGGTACCGGCAGGGCGTGGCGATCGACCTTGCCGTTGCGATTCAAGGGCAGCGCCGGCAGCGTCACGAACAGCGACGGCAGCAAGGCCTCGGGCAGGCGCTGGGCCAGGAATTCGCGCAGCGCGGCCGGCTCCAGGCCCGCGTCGGCGACCACGTAGGCGACCAGACGCTTGTCGCCGGGGCGGTCCTCGCGCAACGCGGCGGCGGCGGCCTGCACCTGCGGGTGCGCGGCCAGCGCGGTCTCGATCTCGCCCAGTTCGATGCGCACGCCGCGCAGCTTGACCTGGTGATCGCGGCGACCCAGGAACTGCAGGCTGCCGTCGGTGTTCCAGCGCGCCAGATCGCCGGTGCGGTACAGGCGCGCGCCCGGCGTCTCGGCGTAAGGATCGGGCAGGAACGCCGCTTCGCTGAGCGCGGGCTGGCCGAGATAGCCGCGCGCGATGCCGGCGCCGCCGATGCACAGTTCGCCGATCACGCCGCGCGGCGCCAGGCCGAGTTCGGCGTCGAGCACGTACACGCGCACGCCCGGCAGCGGCGTGCCGATCGGCAATTCGGCGCCGGCGAACTCGCCGCCGTCGCGGGTCGACAGCATGGTCGCGCAGACCGAGGCCTCGGTCGGGCCGTAGTGGTTGCACAGGGCGACGCGGCCGCCGCTGACGCCGGCGTAACGACGCACCTGTTCCAGCGGCACGCTCTCGCCGCCGATCATCATCAGACGCAAAGCCGGCAGCAGCGGGCGGGTGCGCTGGGCCGCGAACCAGCCCTCGCTCCAGCGCCGCCACAGCGCGGCCGGCGCGTCGATCGCGGTGACGCCGTAATCGCGGCAGAAGCTTTCCAGTTCGTACGGACCCAGCTCGGCCGGGGCCGGATGCAGCACCAGCGCCGAACCGCTGGCCAGCGCCGGGAAGATGTCGCCGACCGAGGCGTCGAATACCAGCGGCGGAATCATCAACAGGCGCTGGGCGACGAAGTCGTGGCGGGCCATGAAGCCCAGGGTGAGATTGACCACGCCGCGGTGCTCGATCACCACGCCCTTGGGCGCGCCGGTCGAGCCGGAGGTGTAGATCACATAGGCGGCGCTGTCGGCGCCGGCGAGGTCGGCCGGCGGCTGCTCGGCCGGCGGCACGCCGTCGGTGATCACGCAGGGCACGGTGCCGGCGACCGCGTCGGCGCGCGCGACCAGGGCCGCGGGCGCGACCAGGGCCAGCGCGCCGGCGTCGGCGAGCAGGAAGGCGATGCGTTCGTCCGGATGCGCGGGATCGATCGGCACGTAGGCGCCGCCGGCCGCGAGCACGCCGAGCACGCCGATCAGCGCCTCGGCCGAACGGTCGGCGAGCACCGCGACGCGGGTTTCGGCCACGGTGCCCAAGGCGCGCAGGCGCTGGGCGATGCCGTTGGCGCGCCGGTAGACGTCGCGATAGCTCAGTTCGCGGCCCGGCTCGACGATCGCGATCGCCTCCGGGCTGCGCTGGGCCTGGCGTTCGAACAAGCCGTACAAGGTCGGCGCGGGCGGCTGCGGCGCGGGTCCGCCGTCGCCCAGCGCCAGCACTTCGTGGCGCGCGTCCTGGTCCAGCAGCGACAAGCGCGACAGCGGCAGGTCGGGATCGGCGAGCACGCGATGCAGCAGCACCCCGTACTGATCGGCCAGGCGCGCGATGGTGGAGGCGTCGAACAGATCGCTGTCGTAGTCGAGCACGCCGTCCAGGCCGGCCTCGGACGCGCCCAGCGACAGGGTGAGTTCGAAGCGCGACGTGTGTACGTCGGGCTCGAACCATTCGATGTTCAAGCCGCGCAGCGTGAGCGGCGCGGTGCCGGCGTTCTGCAGCACGAACATGGTCTGGAACAGCGGTGTGCGGCCGGGCACGCGCTCCAGGCGCAGCTGATCGATCACCCGCTCCAGCGGCGCCTGCGCATGCTCGAACGCGTCCAGGCAGTGGGCGCGGGTGCGCGCGAGCAGTTCGCGGAAGCTGGGGTCGCCGGACAGATCGCCGCGCAGGGCCAGGGTGTTCACGAACAGACCGATCAGCGGCGCGACGCCGTCGACGCCGCGGTTGGCGACCGGCGAGCCGATCACCACGTCGTCCTGACCCGCATGCCGGCCCAGCAGGGTCTGGAGTGCGGCCAGCAGCGCCATGAACAACGTGGCGTGCTCGCGGCGGGCGAGATCGGCCAGGCCGGCGGCGACGCTGAGCGGAATGCGCAGGTGATGGCGCGCGCCGCGGCCGGTGGGCGTGGGCGAGCGCGGACGATCGCCGGGCAGGTCGAGCAGGCCGCTGCTGCCGTCCAGGGCCTGGCGCCAGAACTCGAGCTGGTCGGCGACCTGGCGCTCCTGCGCGGCCTCGCGCTGCCACAGCACCGCGTCGCCGAACTGCAGGCGCAGTTCCGGCAGGGCCGGGGTCTGGCCATCCAGGCGCGCGTCGTAGCAGCGCGAGAGTTCGTCGAACAGCACGCCGGCGGACCAGGCATCGGAGACGATGTGGTGCATCACCAGCAACAGCAGGTGTTCTTCCTCGTCCAGGCGCAGCAGGCTCGCGCGCACCAGCGGCGCGCGCGCCAGATCGAAGGGGCTCTCGGTTTCCTCGTCGGCGTATTGGCGTGCCGCGGCCTCGCGCGCGACCGGATCCAGGCCGCGCAGGTCGATCAGCGGCACGGCAACTTCGACCTGCGCGGCCACGGTCTGGCGCGGCTCGCCCGCCACTTCGGCGAACGACATGCGCAGGCCGTCGTGGCGCTGGATCACATCGGCCAGCGCGCGTTCCAGCGCGACCGGATCGAGTGCGCCGCGCAGCAGATGATGGCCGTAGACGTGGTAGGCGCCGCTGCCGGGCTGCAGGCGTTCGAAGAACCAGATGCGTTGCTGCGCGGCCGACAGCGGCAAGGACTCGCCGGGTCGGCTGCGGCGCTGGATCGCATTGTCCTGCGGCGTCTCGGCGTCGTGCGCGGACAGGCGGCGGCGCAACAGCTCGCGCTGCTGCGGGGTCAGTCGGGCCAGGCGCTCGGCCATCGCGCCGGGCGCGTTGTCGTCGGTCCGGCTCATGCGCAATCCAATGCCAGGGTGATCGTGGCGCTCATCGTTCTGCGCCCTCGCTGGCCAGCAACAGCTGGATATCTTCGTCCGACAGGCCTTCGAGCTGGTCGAGCATGCCCGCCAGCGCGTCGGCGTCGACGCCGTCCATGCGTTGGCGCAGCAGCAGCTCGGCGAAGCCGGCCACGCTGGGCGCCTCGAACAGGCTGCGCAGCGCGATCTCGCCGCCGAAGGCCTTCTGCACGCGGGTGATCAGCTGCGTGGCCAGCAGCGAATGGCCGCCGAGCTCGAAGAAATCGTCGTGGATGCCGACGCGTTCCAGCCCCAGCACCTCGGCCCACAGCCGCGCCAGGGTCTCTTCCTCGCCGTTACGCGGCGCCACATAGGCCTGGGTCTCCAGCGCCTCAGCGTCCGGCGCCGGCAGCGCCTTGCGGTCGACCTTGCCGTTCGGGGTCAGCGGGTACTGCGCCAGCGCCACATAGGCCGAGGGCAGCATGTATTCGGGCAGGCGCTGGCGCGCATGCGCGCGCAGCTCGGCGGCGTCGGCGGTGCCGATCACGTAGGCGACCAGGCGCTTGTCGCCGGGCCGGTCCTCGCGGCAGACCACCACCGCCTGGCGGACCTGCGGGTGTTCGGCCAGCACGGCCTCGATCTCGCCCAGTTCGATGCGGAAGCCGCGCAGCTTGACCTGATGGTCGATGCGTCCCAGCACCTCGATGCGGCCGTCGCGCAGGCGCCGCGCCAGATCGCCGGTGCGGTACAGGCGCGCGCCGGGGCGCGTACCGTAAGGATCGGGCACGAATTTTTCGGCGCTGAGTTCGGGCCGCGCCAGGTAGCCGCGGGCGACGCCGAGGCCGCCGATCAGCAGCTCGCCGGGCACGCCCACCGGCACCAGCTGGCCGCGCGCGTCGACGAGGTGGATCTCGGTGTTGGCCAGCGGCCGGCCGATGCTGATCGGCGCGTCGTCGGCGCGCACGCGCTCGACCGCCGACCAGACCGTGGTTTCGGTGGGGCCGTACAGGTTCCACAGTTGCGCGCCGCAGGCGAGCAAGCGATCGGCCAGTTCGCGCGGCAGCGCTTCGCCGCCGCACAGCAGGCGCAGTTGCGGGCGCCCGCGCCAACCGGCGTCGAGCAGCATGCGCCAGGTCGCCGGCGTGGCCTGCATCGCACTGGCACCGGCGCTGTCGATCAGGCGCGCCAGCGCCGCGCCGTCGGCGGCGGTGGCGCGATCGGCCAGGGCGATGCGCGCGCCCACGCTCAAGGGCAGCAGCAATTCCAGCACCGCGATGTCGAAGGACAGGGTGGTGACCGCGCACATCACGTCGTCTTCGCCCAGGCCGGGCGCGCGCGCGACCGCGCTGAGGAAATTGACCGCGGCGCGGTGCGGAATCTGCACGCCCTTGGGCCGGCCGGTGGAGCCGGAGGTGAAGATCACATAGGCCAGGTCTTCCGGGCCGACGCCGCTGTCGACGCGCGCGCCGGGGACGGCATCCACCTCGTCCAGCCACAGCGCTTCGCAGTCCGAGGACGGCAGCTGCGCCTGCAACGCGCGTTCGCTCACGATCAGACGCATGCGCGCGTCTTCGACCATGTAGCCCAGGCGCTCGGCCGGGTAGCTGGGGTCCATCGGCACGTAGGCCGCACCGGCCTTGAGCACGCCGAGCAGGCCGACCAGCATGCGCGGCGAGCGCTCGACGAACAGGCCCACCAACTGCCCGGGGCCGGCGCCGCGCGCGACCAGCGCGCGCGCCAGCGCATCGGCCTGGGCGTCGAGTTCGGCGTAGCTCAGGCGCTGGGCGCCGCATTCGACCGCGATCGCATCGGGCCGGCGCTGCGCTTGTCGCTCGAACAGACGATGCAGCGGCGTATCCAGCGGCGCGTCCAGCGCGGTGTCGTTCCATTCCGACAGCAGGCGTTGGCGTTCCTCGCGCGGCAGGATCTCGAGTTCGCCGATGCGCTGGTCCGGATTTTCGGCGATCGAGCGCAACAGCTGCTGGAAGTGAGCGGAGAAGGCCTCGACGGTGGCGGCGTCGAACAGGTCGCTGGCGTATTCGAAGAACAGGGCTAGGCCGTCTTCGTGTTCGCTCGCGAACAAGGCCAGGTCCGAGCGCGCGGTGCCGGGGTTGATGGTGTCGAAATCCACCGGCACCAGGCTCAGCCCGGCCAGATCGCTCTCTTCGGCCGGGAAATTCTGGAAGAACAGCATGGTCTGGAACAGCGGCGCGTGGCTGAGCGAACGCTCCGGCTGCAGTTCCTCGATCAGGCGTTCGGCGGGTAGATCCTGGTGCGAATAGGCGCCCAGGGTGGTGTCCTTCACCTGCGCCAGCAGGGTGCGGAAACTCGGATTGCCGGACAGGTCGTTGCGCAGCGCCAGCGTGTTGACGAAGAACCCCGCCAGCGATTCGAGTTCCTCGCGGCGACGATTGGCGACGCCGACGCCGACCACCAGATCGGTCTGGCCGGAGTAGCGCATCAGCAGCGTCTGATAGGCGGCCAGCACGGTCATGAAAGGCGTCGCGCCCTCCTGCCGGCTCAGGCGCTTGATCGCGTCCCAGGTCTGCATCGACAGGGTGCTGCGCAGTACGTCACCGCGGTAACTCTGCACCGGCGGACGCGCACGATCGCCGGGCAGCTCCAGCACCGGCAGCGGGCCGGCCAGACGCTGGCGCCAGTAGTCGAGCTGGGTCTGCAGGGTCGGGCCCTCCAGCAACTCGCGCTGCCACAGCGTGTAGTCCACGTACTGCACCGGCAGCTCGGGCAGCGGCGAGACCGCGCCGGCCTGGTAGGCGCCGTACAACTGGCGCAGCTCGTCGTGCAGCAGACCCAGCGACCAGCCGTCCACCGCGATGTGGTGGGCATTGAGGGTGAACAGATAGCGCTCGTCCTCGACCTGCACCAGCAGCGCGCGCAGCAGCGGCCCGCGCGCGAGATCGAACGCGCGCCGGGCTTCGGTGCGGGCCAGCGCGAACGCCGCGGCCTCACGCTCCGAGACGGGCAGCGCGCGCAGGTCCTGGCGCTCGACCGGCACCGCCGACGGCGGCTGCACGACCTGATGCGGGCCGTGCTCGTCGGCGGCGATCAGGGTGCGCAGGCTTTCATGGCGGCGCTGGATTTCGTCCAGCGCGCGGGCGAATGCGGCGTGATCCAGGCGGCCCTGCATCCACAGCGAGGTCGGCACGTTGTAGGCCGCCGAACCGGGATCGATCTGGTCGAGGATCCACAGGCGCTGCTGGGCATACGACAGCGGAATCCGCGCCGGACGCGCACGCCGGCCGATCTCGCTGCGCGGCGCCGACGGCGCCTGCTTGGCCAGCTGCTGCAGCAGCAGCGCGCGTTTCTCCGGCGACAGGCCGGCCAGACGCTCGTTGATTTCAGCCATGCGCGCCTCCGGACAGGGTCGCGGCCAGACGCGCGCTGGCCTCCTCGTCGCTGAGGTGTTCCAGGCTGGTGAGCAGGCTTTCCAGATCCTCCGGCGCCAGCTCGGCGCTGGCCTCGGCCACGCGCGCGGCCAGACGTTCCAGGGTGGCGTCCTCGAACAGCGCGCGCAGCGGCAGCTCGATGCCGTACTGCTGCTCGATCCGCGCCAGCAGGCGCGTGGCCAACAGCGAATGCCCGCCGAGGTCGAAGAAATTGTCGCCGCGGCCGATCCGCGGCGCGCCCAGCAGTTGCTGCCAGATCGCGGCCAGGGTCTGCTCTTCGGGCGTGACTGGCGCGTCGTAATTCGCCTCGTCGCCGCCGGCCACGGCCTCCGGCGCCGGCAATGCGCGCCGATCGACCTTGCCGTTGGGCGTGAGCGGGAAGCGCTCCAGCACCACGAAGGCGCTGGGCACCATGTAATCGGGCAGCGCGGCCTTGAGGTGATCGCGCAGCGCGGCCGTGCTCGGCGCCTCGCCGCTCGCGGTCACGTAGGCGACCAGGCGCTGGTCGCCGGGCCGGTCCTCGCGGCAATGCACCACCGCCTGGGTCACCGCCGGCAGCTGCGCGAGCACCGATTCGATCTCGCCCAGCTCGATGCGGAAACCGCGCAGCTTGATCTGATGATCGATGCGGCCGATCACCTCGATGGTGCCGTCGCGCCGCCACAGCGCGAGGTCGCCGCTGCGGTACAGGCGACCGCCCGGCGCACCGAAGGGATCGGAAATGAACTTCTCCGCGGTCAGATCCGGGCGGCCGCGATAGCCGGTGGCCAGGCCGTCGCCGCCGATCAGCAGTTCGCCCGGCACGCCCGCCGGCAGCCGCTTCATGTGGCGATCGACGATGTGGATCTGGGTGTTGTCGACCGGCTTGCCGACCAGGATCGGGCCGCTGCCGGCGTGCACCCGGCACAGCGCCGAATACACCGTGGTTTCGGTGGGGCCGTAGAGGTTCCACAACTCGCGCGCGCACGGCAGCAGGCGGTCGGCGAGTTCGCGCGGCAGGGCTTCGCCGGTGGAGATGATCTTGATCCCGGCCTTGCCGCTCCAGCCCAGCTCCAGCAGCATGCGCCAGGTCGCGGGCGTGGCCTGCATCACGTCGATCGCGGTCTCGTCGACCAGACGACGCAGGCGCAGGCCGTCGCGCGCGGTGTCGCGGTCGACCAGCAGGATGGTCGCGCCCACGGTCAGCGGCAGCACCAGCTCGAACAGGGCGATGTCGAACGACAGCGTGCTGATCGCGCACAGCACCTGGCCGCGCGCCAGGCCCGGTTCGCGCGCGACCGAGCGCAGCAGGTTCACCGCCGAGCGCTGCTGGATTTCCACGCCCTTGGGCTTGCCGGTGGAGCCGGAGGTGAAGATCACATAGGCCGGATCGCGCGGACCCGCGCCGCCGTCGGGCGCGCGTTCGGCGCGCGCGTCCAGCGCCGCATCGGCGTCGGCGTAGATCACCGTGGCCACGTCGCCGGGCAGGCTGTCGGCGAGCGCGCGCTGGCTCACGAGCACGCGCGCGGCCGAGGCTTCCAGCATGTAGGCCAGGCGATCGGCCGGATAGGTCGGATCCAACGGCACGTAGGCGCCGCCGGCCTTGAGGATGGCGAGCAGGCCGATCAGCATTTCCGGCGTGCGTTCCACGTACAGGCCGACCAGCTCGCCGGGGCCGACGCCGGCCGCGCGCAGTTCGTGCGCGAGCGCGTTGGCGCGGCGGTCGAGTTCGCGATAACCGATCTCGCGCGCGCCGCAGCGCAGCGCGATCGCGTCGGGCGTGCGCTCGACCTGGGCCTGGATCTGCGCGGCGATGGTGGGATCGGCCGGCAGTTCGCGCGCGGTGTCGTTCCAGCGCGCGAGCTCTTCGTGCTCCTGCTCGGTCAGCAGTTCCAGCGTGCTCAGCGGCGCGTCGGGCGTGGCCGCGGCCGACGCCAACAGGCGCAGCAGATGCCCGCACAGGCGTTCGATGCGCGCACGGTCGAACAGGTCGGTGCTGTATTCCAGCATCAGCTCGCGCGGCGCGTGCTGGTTCACGAACAGGCTCAGATCGCCTTGCGCGGTGCCGTGGCTGAGATCGGTCAGATGCGCCTGACGCAGCTGCAGGCCTCCCATGCTCAGGCCCAGCGCGGGGTAGTTCTGGAAGAAGAACAGCGCCTGCGCGAACGGCGTGTGGCTGGCCGAGCGCGGCAGGCGGCGGGTCTCGAGGATCCGGTCCAGCGGCGCGTCGGCATGCTCCATCGCGCCCAGCACGCTCTCGCGCACCTGCGCCAGCAGCTGGGCGAAGCTGGGATCGCCTTCGATGCGCGTGCGCATCGGCAGGGTATTGACGAAGAAGCCGATCACCGGCTCCAGTTCGACCCGCGCGCGCCCGGCCACACCCATGCCGACGGTGATGTCGTCCTGGGCGGTGTAGCGCGACAGCAGGGCCTGATACGCGGCCAGGAACACCATCGACAGGGTCGCCTGGCGCTCGCGCGCGAGGCGTTCGAGTTGCTCGTAGACCGGCGCCGGCACTTCGCTCAGGTAGAGCGCGCCGCGGAAACTCTGCGCGGCCGGACGCGGCCGGTCGGCGGGCAGATCCAGCGAGGTGAGCGCGCCGTCCAGGCGTTCGCTCCAGTAATCCAGCTGCGGCTGCAGGCCGTCGCCGCCCAGGGTTTCGTGCTGCCACAGCGCGATGTCGGCGATCTGCAACGCGGGCGCGCCGGTGTCGGCCGCGCCGCCGGCGCGCAGGGCGTCGTAGGCGCGCTGCAGTTCCTCCAGCAGCGCGTTGGTGGACCAGCCGTCGATCGCGATGTGGTGGAAGCCCAGCACCAGCAGATGACGCTGCGCGGCGACGTCGATCAGCGTCGCGCGCATCATCGCGTCGCGCCCCAGGTCGAACGCGCGCGCGGTTTCCACGCGCGCCAGACGCAGGGCTTCGGCCTCGCGCTCGTCGGCATTGGCGCCGCTCGCGCTCAGTTCCTGCCAGGGCAGATCGATGCGCGCGAGGATGTGCTGATACGGGTCGCCGTCGTGCGCGCGGAACACCGTGCGCAGCGTTTCGTGGCGATCGAGCAGGGCCTGCAGGGCCGCGCGCAAGGCGACGCGATCGAGCTCGCCGTCCAGCCACAGGCCGACCGGCAGGTTGTAGGCGGTCATGCCGGGCAGGAAACGGTCCAGCCACCACAGCCGGCGCTGGCCGAAGGTCAGCGGGATGCGCTCAGGGCGCGTGCGCGGCTGAATACGGTTCTGGCCCACGCGCTGACGCGCGCTCAACTGACGCAGCAGTTCGCGTTTCGCAGGCGACAGCTCGGCGATACGCGGGTCGATATCACTCATCCCTGAACTTCCTTGACTTACGAGCATCCTCGGCCGACCTGATCCGATCGGCACCCCTTTGGCATCCAGCACGCGTCGCTTCGGAGATGCTCTTGCACGCGAACCATGTTCGCGATCATCCTTGGCGTTCCATCCGTGGTGCCCCCCCGTCCATATCCTATCCACATAACGTGGTCAGGGGGCAAATGCGGACCACATCGGTTGCCGGGGCGTCCAGCGCCGGCAGGGGAAACCGATGTGGGCAGTGCGATATCCGGCCGTGGGACGGCCGGTTGCAAGCCCAAACCGAGTATTAGGGGTTTCAGGAGCAGCAGCCAGCAGGGAGGGGGAACACATGGATCGACCGTTCTCGCAGCACCGAATAACGCCCGAACCACGCACGGACACCGCGTCGGCGGGGGCGTGATGGGACACATCGCAGCCGCTCTCGACGCGTTGATCGCCTGGTCGGCGCGGATCGGCGCCGATCCGTTGCTGGTACAGGGCGGCGGCGGTAATACGTCTGTCAAACAGGACGGCACCTTGTGGGTCAAGGCCTCCGGCACTTGGCTCGCGCAGGCGCGCGAGCGCGATATCTTCGTGCCGCTGCCGCTGGACGAGGCGCGCGCCGCGCTGGGCCATGCCGACGGCGAAGCGCGGTTGGCGCGGCTGGGCGACGCGCAGGCGTTGCGGCCCTCGATCGAAACCTCGCTGCACGCGCTGCTGCCGCATCCGGTGGTCGCGCACGTGCATTCGGTGAACACCATCGCCTGGGCGGTACGCGCGGATGCGCGCACGCGACTGGATGCCCTGTTGAAGGACCTGAATTGGGCCTGGGTGCCGTATCGGCGCCCGGGCTATCCGCTCACCCAGGCGGTGCGCGAAGCCCTGAATGCGCGCGCCGCCGATGTGCTGGTGCTGGCCAATCACGGCCTGGTCGTCGGCGCCGGCGATTGCGCCGCGGCCGATGCGTTGCTGAGCGAAGTCGAGCGTCGGCTGGCCCTACCCGAACGCTCCACGCGCAGCGCCGATCCGGCGCGCCTGCGTGCAGTCAACGACCTGAATTGGGAAGAACCGCAGGACCCGCGCGTGCACGCGCTGGGAACCGACGCGGCCGCGCTGGCGATCGCGCGCGACGGCGCGCTGTATCCCGACCATGCGGTGTTCCTGGGCGCGCACGCGGCGGTGCTGGAAGGCGCCGACGCCTTGTCGGACGCGGTCGCGCGCTGCACCGCGGCCGGCGGCGTCGCACCCGCGTTCGCGCTGCTGCCCGGCGCCGGCGTGCTGGTCGCGCCGGGGCTGTCGGCCGGCGCGCAGGCGATGCTGCTGTGCCTGGCGCTGGTCGCGCTGCGCTTGCGCGGCGACGCGCCGCTGGTCTACCTGGGCGACGAGGACGTCGCCGCCTTGGTGGACTGGGAAGCCGAAGCCTATCGCCGCGCCCTGGCGCGGCCCGCGCACTGAACCCCGCACGACGCCACGGAAGGAGCCCATGCAGATCGTCGTCCCCATGTCAGGTTTCGGAGAGCGCTTCCGCCGCGCCGGTTATCGCGTGCCCAAGCCGCTGATCGAGGTCGACGGCAAGCCGATCATCGCCCACGTGGTCGACCTGTTCCCGGGCGAGACCGATTTCGTGTTCGTGTGCAATCAGGACCACCTGGACCGCGACGAGTACCGCATGGCCGAGCAGTTGGCGCGGATCTGCCCGAGCGGGCGCGTGCTCGGGATTGCGCCGCACAAGCTGGGCCCGGTGCACGCGGTGCTGCAGGCGATGGAGCTGCTGGATCCGGACGCGCCCACCTTGGTCAACTACTGCGATTTCGCCTGCGCCTGGGACTACCGCGACTTCAAGTCGTTCGTGCTCGACAGCGGCTGCGACGGCGCGATCCCCTGCTACACCGGCTTCCATCCGCACATGATGGGATCGACCAACTACGCCTATGTGCGCACCGACGGCGCGCGCGTGCTCGACATCCAGGAAAAGCAGCCCTACACCGACCAGCCCACGCGCGAATACGCCTCCAGCGGCAGCTACTACTTCCGCTCCGGCGCGCTGATGCGCGACGCCTTCGAACGCTGCAGCGCGCGCGCGGACCTCAGCCTGGGCGGCGAGCACTACGTCAGCCTGGCCTACAAGCCGCTGCTGGAAGACGGCGCCTGCGTCGCGGTGTACGAGCTCAACCACTTCATGCAGTGGGGCACGCCGCAGGACCTGGAGGAATACCGCTACTGGTCCGACGCGTTCCGGCGTCTGGCCGATCCGGCCCGCCCGCAGACGCCGACGCGCCAACGCGGCGCGGTGATGGTACCGATGGCCGGCCTGGGCGCGCGCTTCGCCAACGAGGGCTATCGCGAACCCAAGCCGCTGATCCCGGTCTCGGGCGAACCGATGGTGGTGCAGGCCGCGCGCGATCTGCCGGAGCCTGCGCGACGCGTGTTCGTGCAGCGCCGCGACCTGGAAGGCGCCGCGCGCATCGCCGATGCGCTGCGCGCGCGTTTCCCCGGCTGCGCCCTGGTCGATCTGGAACGCGTGACCGACGGCCAGGCCCGCACCTGCCTGCTCGGCCTGGACGATGTCGATCCCGAGCAGCCCTTGACCATCGGCGCCTGCGACAACGGCGCGGTGTTCGACGCGCAGGCGCTGTCGGCGCTGCTGGACGACGAGGACGTGGACGTGATCGTCTGGGTCGCGCGCGGCTATCCGGGCGCGGCGCGCCGCCCCACGCACTACGGCTGGGTCGACGAGGTCGACGGCCGGGTGCTGTCGGTGTCGGTCAAGCAGCCGCTGGCGGACCCGACCCGCGACCCGATCGTGCTGGGCACCTTCACCTTCCGCCGCGCCGCCGATTTCGCCGCCGCCGCGGACGCGATGATCGCGCGCGACGGCCGCGTCAACGGCGAGTTCTACGTCGACAGCTGCATCAACGATGCGGTCGCCGCCGGCCTCAACTGCCGCGTATTCGAAGTCGCGCACTACCTGTGCTGGGGCACGCCGGACGACCTGCGCACCTTCGAGTACTGGCAGTCCTGCTTCCACAAGTGGGACGCCCACCCCTACCGCATCGAACACGATCCGCGCGTGCCCGCGCACGCGCGCCCGGCCCTGGCCGAGCGCTACCGCATGCGCGAGCCGGAGCGCTTCCGATGCTGATCCCTGCTTTCGCCGCCGTTCGCAACATCGCTGCCCGTTCCGCCGGAGAGTCGTCCCATGGTCCTGCCTAGCACCTACTTCCCCACGCACGAGGAGAACCGCTTCGCGCACGAAGGCGAAGTCGGACTGGCGCGCGAGTTCTTCCTCAAGCACCGCCCGCGCAATCTCGAGTTCCTGCTGCACAAGCGCTACGACTGGATGAACGCCTACCTCAAGCCCGGCCAGCGCGTGGTCGAGTTCGGCGCCGGCTCCGGCTTCAGCAAGGAATTCATCCGCCACGACAATTTCCGCATCACCGACGTGGAAGCGCGGCCGTGGATCGACGATGTCGCCGACGCCATGGACCCTCCGTATCCGGACGGTTCGATCGACGTGGCGGTGTTCAGCCACATGATCCACCACCTGCCCAATCCGGTGCGCTTCTTCCAGGTCATGCAGCGCAAGCTCGCCCCGGGCGGGCTGATCCTGATCCAGGACCTCAACACCTGCTTCCTGCTGCGCCTGGCCCTGCGCGCGATGCGCCACGAGGGCTGGTCCTACGACATCGACGTGTTCGACGAGAACGTGGTCGCCAACGACCCGCGCGACCCCTGGTCGGCCAACTGCGCGATCCCGCTGCTGCTGTTCCGCGACGAGGACGCGTTCCGCCGTCACCTGCCCGGCTTCGCGATCGAGCGCAACCAGCTCAACGAGTGCTTCGTGTTCCTGGTTTCCGGCGGCGTGGTGGTGCAGGCCAAGACCGTCGAGCTGCCGCGCTTCCTGCTCAAGCTGATCGACGCCACCGACCGCGCCCTGGTGCGGCTGCTGCCGTCGGTGTTCGCGATGGGACGTTCGGTGGTGCTGAGGAAGATCGAAACGCCGTGACCACCTCCCTGCGCCTGTCCCTGGTGATCCCCTGCTACAACGAAGCCCGCAACCTGCCGTTGCTGGTGGCGCGCCTGCACCAGACCTTCGTGCGCGAGGACGTGGAAGCGATCCTGGTCGACAACGGCTCCACCGACGACACCCCGGCGGTGCTGGCCGCGCTGCTGCAGGGCGCCGAGCGCATCCGCAGCGTGCGCGTGGAACGCAACCAGGGCTATGGCTACGGCATCCTCGCCGGCCTGCGCGCCGCGCGCGGCCTGATCGTGGGCTGGACCCACGCCGACATGCAGACCGATCCGGCCGATGCGCTGGAAGGCCTGGACCTGTTCGACGACCGCGACCCGAGCACGCTGTTCGTCAAAGGCCGCCGCTACGGCCGGCCGCTGGCGGACGTGGTCTTCACCATCGGCATGTCGCTGTTCGAGACCCTGCTGCTGCGACGCCGGCTGTGGGACATCAACGCCCAGCCGACCCTGTTCGCGCGTGCCTTCTTCGAACGCTGGCAGGCGCCGCCGCACGATTTCTCGCTGGACCTGTACGCCTACTACCAGGCCCGTCGCAGCGGCCTGCAAGTGCGCCGCTTCCGGGTCCGCTTCGGCGAACGCGCCTACGGCAGCTCGCACTGGAACGTGAACTGGCGCGCCAAGGCGCGCTTCATCCGCCGCACCTTGGATTTCAGCCTGCGCCTGCGCAAAGACCTCTCGCACCCCGCATGATCATCGTCCGCCACCGCCGCAACACCCGCGCGGAACTGCGCGCGACCTCGCCGGAGTTCGGGATCGAGCTCGATCTGCGCAGCCGCGGCGAGACCATCATCGTTCACCACGACGCCTTCGCCGACGGCGAGGAGTTCGAGGACTGGCTGGACGATTACCGCCATCGCCTGCTGATCCTCAACGTCAAGGAAGAAGGCCTGGAGGACCGCCTGATCGCGCTGATGCGCGAGCGCGGCATCCAGGACTGGTTTTTCCTGGACCAGTCCTTCCCGTTCCTGGTCCGCACCGCCGCGCGCGGCGAAGCGCGCTGCGCGGTGCGGGTGTCGGAGTACGAATCGATCGACACCGCGCTGGCGTTGGCCGGGCGGGTGAACTGGATCTGGGTGGACTGCTTCACCCGCTTTCCGCTGGATCGCGCCCAGGCCGAGCGCCTGCGCGCGGCCGGCTTCCGCCTGTGTCTGGTTTCGCCGGAACTGCAGGGCCGCGACGCCGCCCAGGGCATCGCCGAAATGCGCGAGCTGCTCGCGCGCGAAGGCATCGCCGTGGACGCGGTCTGCACCAAGGAGACCGAGCTTTGGCGATGAGCGCGGCGCGGCTGTGGCGAGACCCGATGCTGCGGACCTGGGAGTTCCGCGCCGGCCTGTTGCTGCGCGCGCTGCTGATCGTGCTGCTGGTGCCGAAGATCCAGCAGCAGTGGTTCCTGCCGTTCCTGGACCACGCGATCCGATTCCCCAGCCTGGATCCGTGGTCGAGCTTCCTCGCCGCCGGCGGCACGCCGCTGGCCTATCCCTACGGCCCGGTGATGCTGCTCGCGCACGCGCCGGGCAGCGTGCTGGGCTGGCTGATCGACGCCGCCACCGGCAGCGGCGCCTACACCGGCATCGGCTTCCGCCTGGGCCTGCTCGGCGCCGACCTGGCCTGCCTGCTGCTGTTGCGGCGCCTGCTGCCGACCGAGCAGCCGCGCATGCTGCTGTGGCTGTACTGGTGGTCGCCGATCGTGCTGTTCGTGACCTATTGGAACGGCCAGACCGACATCGTGCCGATCGCCTTGCTGCTGCTGTCGCTGCTGTTGATCCGCCGCTATCGCCCGGTCGCCTCCGGCGCCACGCTGGGCCTGGCGCTGGCGGCCAAGCTCAGCATGGGCCTGGCCGCGCCCTTCATCGGCATCTACTTGTGGCGCAACAAGCGCCTGCGCTCGATGCTGGCGCCGTTCGCGCTGGCCTGCGCGGTGCTGGCGACGCTGCTGACGCTGCCCTGGCTGGCGTCGTCCGGCTTCGTGAGCATGGTCTTCGGCTCGCGCGAATTCGGGCGCGTGTTCGACCTGGCCCTGCCGCTGGGCGATGAACTCAAGCTCTATCTGACGCCGACCCTGTACCTGCTGGCGGCCTACGCGGCCTGGCGTTTCCGCCGCATCAGCTTCGAGCTGCTGATCGCCAGCACCGGGCTCTCGTTCTTCCTGGTGGTGCTGGGCACGCCGGCGCCGCCGGGCTGGTACCTGTGGCTGGTGCCGTTCCTGGTCGCGCACCAGTTGCAGGGCGACCGCAGCGCGCGCGTGCTGGCCGGCGGCTTCTCGCTGTTGCTGATCGCGATGCACGTGTTCATTTCCAGCGGCGCCGCCGTACCGTCGCTGGGCTGGGACCCGGCACCGGCGATCGCGACGGTGGCCGCGCGCATCACCCCGCATATCCATTCGCTGTGGATGACCCTGGTGGTGGCCTCGGGCCTGGTGCTGATCGTGCAGATGCTGCGCGAGCGCGTCGGCCGCAACGACTACTACCGCATCGCCCAGAAGCCGCTGGCGCTGGGCATCGCCGGCGATTCGGGCTCGGGCAAGGACACCCTGAGCCGCGCCTTGGCCGGCGTGTTCGGCGACCACTCGGTGGTGCACGTGTCCGGCGACGATTACCACATCTGGGACCGCTACGCGCCGATGTGGAAGGGCCTGACCCACCTCAATCCGCGCGCCAACGACCTGCAGCGCTTCGGCAACGACGTGCTGGCGCTGATGGACGGCAAGGCCATCGTCTGCCGCCGCTACGACCACAGCGCCGGACGTTTCGAGAAGCCGACCCTGCTGGCCAAGAACGATGTGATCATCGCCTCGGGCCTGCACGCGCTGCACTTCCCGCGCCTGCGCCGGCGCTACGACGTCAGCGTGTTCCTGGACGTGGACGAATCGCTGCGCCGGGCCTGGAAGATCCATCGGGACGTGCATCAGCGCGGCCACGACCTGGCCGCGGTCACCGGCTCGCTGGAGCGGCGCGCGCCGGATTCGCAGCGCTACATCCACCCGCAGAAGGCGGTGGCGAGCCTGGTGCTGCGCCTGCAGCCGGTCAATCCGCAGCAGCTCGAGCGCGGCATCGCGCCCGACCAGGTGCGCCTGAAGCTGGTCGCGCTGATCCGCAACGGCACCTACCACGAGCGCGTGGCGCGAATCCTGATCGGCGTGTGCGGCCTGCACCTGGACGTGCAGCTGGCCGACGAGTCGGGCGAGGTCGAAATGGAGATCGAAGGCGACGTGGTCGCCGAGGACATCGCCCTGGCCGCGCGCAGTCTGGTGCCCGGCCTGCAGGAGATGTTGGACATCCGTCCCCAGTGGGAGGACGGCATGAGCGGGATCATGCAGTTGCTGGTCCTGGTGCACACCGAAGAAGCCCTGAAGAACCGAATCCAATGAGCCTGAACATCCACACCGCGGACACCGCCCTGCGCGCGCCGCAGGCGATCATCTTCGACACCGACAACACCCTCTACGCCTACGGCCATCCGCACGCCTGCGCGACCGTGGCCGCCGAGGAGAAAGCGGTGCGCCTGCTGGGCTGCGAGGTCGCCGACGTGCGCCAGGCCTTCTCGCAGGCGCGGCTGGAGGTGAAGCAGCGCCTGGGCCGCACCGCCAGTTCGCACAGCCGCCTGCTGTACTTCCAGCGCGGCATCGAACTGCTGGGGCGCAAGACCCAGCTGGTGATCACGCTGGATCTGGAACAGACCTACTGGCGCACCTTCCTCGCCCACTGCGAGCTGTTCCCGGGCGTGCGCGAGTTCCTGATGGCGCTGCGCAGCCGCGGCATCGGCACGGCGATCATCACCGACCTCACCTCGCAGATCCAATTCCGCAAGATCATCTACTTCGGCCTGGACGATTGCTTCGACTACGTGGTGACCTCCGAGGAGGCCGGCGCCGACAAGCCGCAGGAGGCGCCGTTCCAGCTGGCGATCGACAAGCTCGGCATCGATCCGGAGCGCATCTGGATGATCGGCGACGACCCGGCCAGCGACATCGCCGGCGCGCGCCGCTTCGGCATCACCACCCTGCTGCGCGTCGACCGCGCCCACAACGGCCATGCGCGCGAGTCGGCGCCGGACCTGGTGTTCGACGACTTCGAGGAACTCAGCCGCTACGTGTTCTCGGGCAAGGTCGAAGGCTGGGCCGCGCAGTGAACGCCGCCCGCCGTCGCCCGCGTCGCACCGTCCTTCGGAGCCAGACCGCATGAACCTCGCCGCGCACCGGATCTCCAGCGAACGCTGGGTCGTCGCCGCCCTGCTGAGCCTGCTGCTGGCGACCCTGCCGGCGGTGGCGGTGGGCGCGTATCTGCCGACCGCGTTCGCGCCCAGCGTCGCCCTGGCGATCGCGCTGGCCCTGGCGGCCTTCGCCACGCCCTGGCTGGCGCGCCGGCTGCCCGCCGAATGGGACGGACTGCGCCGCGCGCATCCGATCTGGAGCGCGCTGTGGCTGCTGATCGCGCTGGCCGCGATCGCGCGCACCGCCGGCGTCGCCTTGTTCATGCTCGACCCCGCGCAGGCGCAGGCCTCGGCCTACTGGTTCGACGAGTTCTACGTGCGCCACAACTGCTTCTCCGGCATGTGGAAGGCCGCCGGCCTGGCCGCGCAGGGCGTGCCCAACCTCTACGACCCCGAGCACTACGCCGGCATGGAAGGCCGCTTCAAGCTCGACGACTTCCTCTACCTGCCGCAGTTCCTGATACTGCCGCGCGCCGGCCTGGCGGTGAGCGACGGCTTCATCGAGCTGCGCGCGCTGTGGTTCGCGATCGAGGGCGCGGTGCTGGCCGCCAGCGTGTTCGTGCTCGGGCGCTGGATCGGCGGCGCCGCCGGGCGCCGCGTCGCTCTGCTGATGCCGGCGCTGTGGCTGAGCACGCCGGTGCTGCTGACCCTGCAGCTGGGCAATTTCCAGATCGCCGCGATCGCGATGTCGCTGCTGGCGATGATGCTGTTCTGGCGCGACCGCCCGATCGCCGGCGGCGCCCTGCTCGGCTTCGCCGTGTTCAAGCTGTTCCCCGGTCTGCTCGGCCTGTACCTGCTGGCCGCACGGCGCTGGCGCGAGGCGGCGTGGACGATCGCGTTCGCCGCGCTGTACAGCGTGATCGCGATGCTCTGGCTGGGTACGGCGCCGTTCGAGGCCTTCTTCCAGTTCCAGGCGCCGCGCATCCTCAGCAACGAGTCCTGGGCCTTCCTGTGGCTGGACGGACTGGAACCGGTGGTGGCGATCAACGATTCGGTGCCCGGCCTGACCCTGAAGCTGGAGCTGCTGGGCGTGGGCGGCATGACGCCGGCGGTGGAGAAGGCGGTGTCCTGGGTCTGGACGCTGGCGGTGTTCGCGCTGGCGATCTTCGCCGCGCGCCGGGCGTCGAGAATGTCGCGGCTGGAACTGGTCTCGACCTGGCTGGCGCTGCTGGCCCTGGCCGCCTACCGCAGCCCCTTCGTGCCCGACCACAACGGCCTGTTCGCGCCGATCTGGCTGTGGCTGCTGGTCGCCGCAGGCAGCCGCCTGCAGCCGCCGCGCATCGTCGCGCTGGCCATCGCCTACCTCGCGCTGAGCGCGGTGCTGCCGTTCGGCGGCATGCCCCTGCCCGAACTGATGGGCCGTCTGGCGCTGTCCAGCTTCAGCCAGTTCGTCGCGCTGGGCCTGTGCCTGTGGGTGGTGCTGCGTCGGCCGCAGGGAGAGCCGGTCGCACGCGCATCGACAGCGCCGAGTCCGGCGCTGTCGATGGGGTGAGCGAGCCCGGCGTTACTCGCTCAGCTGCCTCTGCAGCTGCAGCAAGAGCTTGATCGACGGGCGACCGCGTGGGTCGGCTAGGCGCTTACCGCGACCTGCCAGTGATCCGGCCCCAGCGCCTGCCAGTCGATTTCCACCGGCAGGAACTTCTCGATCAGGCGCGCGTTGCTGCTCAGGTGCTCGCTGATCGTGGTGGTGGTGAACGCGCCGCCGCCGGCCAGGGCCATCGGCAGCAGCAACTGATCGCTCAGGTGCTCGCTCACACAGGCCGGCGAATCCAGATAGACCCGGACCTCGTCGGCGAGCTTGCGCGCGATCTGCTCGGCCAGCACGCCGCGCTCGCCGTGACCGGTGAAGGTCTCGCAGTGCGCGGCGTGGCGCACCTGCACGCTCAAGGCGTTGCCCGGGCCGATCGCCGGACGCACCTGGTGCAGGTCCAGCTCGCTCTCGCCCAGGCCCAGACGCTCGCCCACCACGTCCAGCTCGCGGCGGCCGATAGCGGCCGATAGCCCCGACAGCAGCGCGGTCGCGCGCACCGACTCGCGCTCGCCGCGCGCATCGAATACGCAGCGCTGCAGGCGCGCGCCGGGCTGGACCGTGGCGTGCAGCACGCCGCCGCCGGCCGGGTAGAAGCCGTGGCGCTCCAGGCGCAGCGATGCGTCCACGCCGATCTTGCGCAGGGCCGGCAGGTAGCTGTCGGCGATGAAGTCGGCGCTGGGCGCGAGCGGATTGTGGGTACCGCCCTCCAGCCGCAGTTGCGAGGGCGCGTCGCAAGCCCACAGCGCGGGCAACACCGTCTGCAGCACCAGCGTGGTCGAGCCGGCGGTGCCGGTGGCGAAGCGATAGTCGCCCGGCACGACCTGGCCCGGCTCGAAGCGCAGGCGGGTCGCGCCCAGGTCGACGCCGTGCACGAAGGCGCGGCCGACGGTCGCGGCCGCGTTGACGGCGGTGAGGTGCTGGCGCATCAGGCCGGGGCGCGAACGCTGGGCGCGAATGTGCTGCATGGTGAAGCCGATGCCCGTGCATAGGCTCAGGCTCAAGGCGGTGCGCAGCAGTTGCCCGCCGCCCGCCGAGCCGTCCAGTTCGATCATGTCCATTGCCAATTCCGAATAACGATGCGGACGGGGCCCGCCCCGTCCGTTTCCATGTAAATACCGTGTCGCCCGTGGGCGACGCGCTCAACCCTTGACGCACACCACCTGACGCAGCGTATGCACGATCTCGACCAGGTCGCTCTGCGCGGCCATCACGGCTTCGATCGGCTTGTACGCGGCCGGCGACTCGTCGACCACCTCCGCGTCCTTGCGGCATTCCACGTGCGCGGTCGCTTTGACGTGATCGGCCACGCTGATCAGCTTGCGCGCCTGGGTACGGCTCATCACCCGGCCCGCGCCATGGCTGCAGCTATGGAAGCTGTCGGCATTGCCCAGGCCGCGCACGATGAAGCTCTTCGCGCCCATGCTGCCGGGGATGATGCCCAACTCGCCCTTGCGCGCGCTGACCGCGCCCTTGCGGGTCACGAACACGTCCTTGCCGAAGTGCTGCTCGCGGTTGACGTAGTTGTGGTGGCAGTTCACCGCCTCGGCCGCGGCCTCGAAAGGCTTGGCGATCACCTGACGCGCGGCCGCGACCACGTGCTGCATCATGATCTCGCGGTTGATGCGCGCGTAACGCTGCGCCCAGTCGACCGCGAACACGTAGTCCGCGTAATGCTCGCTGCCTTCGGGCAGGTACGCCAGGTCCTGATCGGGCAGGTTGATCATCCACCGGCGCATGTCCTGCTTGGCCAGCTCGATGAAGTGGGTGCCGATCGCGTTGCCGACGCCGCGCGAGCCGGAGTGCAGCATGAACCACACACGCTGCTCCTCGTCCAGACAGACCTCGACGAAATGGTTGCCGGTGCCCAGGGTTCCCAGATGGTTGAGGTTGTTGGTGTTCTTCAGGCGCGGGTGGCGCTCGCAGATGCGCTGGAAATCGGCGACCAGCTGCGACCAGCCCTCGATCGCGCGCTCGGGCGGGTTCTGCCAGGCGCCCTTGTCGCGCACGCCGCGGCCGGCGGTGCGGCCGTGCGGCACCGCGCGCTCGATCGCGCTGCGCAGGCCGGCCAGATCGTCCGGCAGGTCGCTCGCGATCAGGCTGGTGCGCGCGGCGATCATGCCGCAGCCGATGTCGACGCCGACCGCGGCCGGCACGATCGCGCCGATGGTCGGCACCACCGAGCCCACGGTCGCGCCCTTGCCCAGATGCACGTCCGGCATCACCGCGATCCAGCGGTGGATGAAGGGCAGCTTGGCGATGTTCTGCAACTGCTGGCGCGCCTCGTCCTCCAGCGGCACGCCGCGCGTCCACAGCTTGATCGGGGCGGAGCCGGGCTCCTGGATGACGTCGTAATTCTGGGTGCTCATGGCCTTCACTCTATTCGTTGGTGGTACCGCGCCGTGGCGCCGGGCCGGTGGCCGCCGCCTTGGCGCGCCGTTCCGGCCGGCCCGGCTGGCCCCATTGCCAGCCAGGCGCCGCTGCCTGCTCGCACCCGCCGGAATCCGCCGGGTGCTCAGGTACTAGAGCAATCGCCATGCCAACTTCGCGCCGACGCGATATCCAATTGATATTGAAGGACTATTTTCGATATCTGGGCGGATGGAATCCGGTAGCCATCTGAATTTCGTATATTCTCGGCGCGTCTCTTATAGGAATGGATATGCGCAAGCGCCAGGTCGTGATCGGCATGCTCGGCACCACGCTGGACAGTGGTACCGGGCCCGGGCGCTGGGAGAAATGGCGGCCGACGGTGTCGCTGGGCATGCACCAGGACTTCCTGCTCGACCGCCTGGAACTGCTGCTGGACCAGCGCCGCTACGGCAAGCTCGCCGCGACCGTGCGCGAGGACCTGGGCCAGGCCTCGCCGGAGACGCAAGTCCGCATCCACGACACCTATCTGGCCGACCCCTGGGACTTCGAAGGCGTGTACGCGGCGCTGCACGATTTCCTGGCCGGCTACGAGTTCAAGCCGGAGGAAGAGGACTACTACGTCCACATCACCACCGGCACCCACGTCAGCCAGATCTGCTGGTTCCTGCTGACCGAGAGCCGGCACTTCCCAGGCCGCCTGCTGCAGACCTCGCCGCCGCGCAAGCAGGGCGGCGCCGATCCGGGCACCTACGCGGTGATCGACCTGGACCTGTCGCGCTACGACCTGATCGCGCAGCGCTTCCAGCAACAACAGCTGCACGACCGCGACCTGCTCAAGAGCGGCATCGCCACCCGCAACGCCGCCTTCAACCGCATGATCGAGCAGATCGAAACCGTGGCCACGCGCTCGCGCGCGCCGATGCTGCTGATGGGCCCGACCGGCGCCGGCAAGAGCCAGCTGGCCAAGCGCGTGTTCGAGCTGAAGAAGCTCAAGCACCAGCTGCCCGGCCAGTTCGTCGAGGTCAACTGCGCGACCCTGCGCGGCGACGGCGCGATGAGCTCGCTGTTCGGCCACGTCAAAGGCGCCTATACCGGCGCGGCCGGCGACCGCGCCGGCCTGCTGCGCTCGGCCCATCGCGGCCTGCTGTTCCTGGACGAGATCGGCGAGCTGGGCCTGGACGAACAGGCGATGCTGCTGCGCGCGCTGGAAGAGAAGCGCTTTCTGCCGGTGGGCAGCGACAAGGAGGTCGAAAGCGACTTCCAGCTGATCGCCGGCACCAACCGCGACCTGCACGAGGCGGTGCAGCAGGGCCGTTTCCGCGACGACCTGCTGGCGCGCCTGAACCTGTGGACCTACCGCCTGCCCGGCCTGGCCGAGCGCGCCGAGGACATCGAGCCGAATCTGGATTTCGAGCTCGAACGCTGGTCGCGCGAGCAGCACCAGCGCGTGACCTTCAACCGCGAGGCGCGCGAGCGCTACCTGCGCTACGCCACCAGCGCCGAGGCCGCCTGGAGCGGCAACTTCCGCGACCTGGGCGCCTCGGTGATGCGCATGGCGACCCTGGCCAACGCCGGGCGCATCCAGACCGCGCAAGTCGAAGAGGAAATCGAGCGCCTGCGCCGGCTGTGGCGTTCGGGCCGGCCGCTGTCGCCGCTGCAGGCCCTGCTGGGCCAGCGCTGGGACGAGTTGGACCGCTTCGACCGCGTGCAACTGGAAGACGTGGCGCGCGTGTGCGCACGCGCGAAATCGCTGTCGCAGGCCGGACGCGAGCTGTTCGCGGTCTCGCGCAGCCAGCGCGCCAGCACCAACGACGCCGACCGCCTGCGCAAATACCTGGGGCGCTACGGGCTGGACTGGGAACAGCTGCGCGAGGCCGCGGCCAGCCTCGTCCGACACGATACGGAGCGGTAAAAGCCGCGCATATCCGGTGCCTTTCGGACGCGTCTGTAAACGTTGCCAGCGCGCATTCATCCGCCGTTTTGTTCGGCGAATACGCCGCAAACCCTTTGTTTACAAGCATTTAACAGGCATGACTTTCGTCGCGACCGTGCACGAACCGCAGAGTTCCTAAACTTTCAAGTACAAAATTCAGCTTCGATTGAATCGGCGCTTGGATACTGCGCCACATCCGAATCACAAGAGCCGCCCCACCCCGAGGCGCCGCGATTCGGACGCACAAAACCAATAAGAGGCTGAGACCTTTATGAAGCGCACTTTGCTTGCCCTGACCCTGCTCGCCGCCCTGCCGTTCGCCGCCTCCGCGGCCGAGGGCGTGTCCTACACCTACGTCGAAGGCGGTTACGCCAAGACCAACACCGATGGCGGCGACGCCGACGGCTGGGCCCTGAACGGCTCGGGCGCGATCGCCGACAACTTCCACATCTTCGGCGGCTACAGCAAGCAGGAGATCGACAACACCAATATCGACTTCGACCAGTGGCGCGTCGGCCTGGGCTACAACCACGAGCTGAACTCGCGCGTTGACCTGCTGACCCGCGTGGCCTACGAGAAGTTCGACGCCGGCCAGGGTCTGGACTTCAACGGCTACAGCGTCGAAGCCGGCGTCAACGGCACGCTGACCCCGAACATCCAGGGTTATGCGCTGGCCGGTTACGAGGACTACGAGAAGTCGGACGGCGAGTTCTACGGCCGCGTCGGCGCTCTGGTCAAGTTCAACGACACCTGGGGCGTGAACGGCGACGTCAAGTTCGTCGACGGCGATACCCAGTTCTTCGTTGGCCCGCGCGTCAGCTTCTAAGCGCGAGCGCGTCACCCCGTACCAATCGCGATTTTTCTCTCTCTCCCCCGAACGTCGCGATCGAGCCCGGCCCCGGCCGGGCTCTTTTTTTGCGCCGAACCGGTTAAACCCCATTCCAAAGGCGGTCACACGGAATCTGTGTTGCCTTTGGCAGTTGTGGGGATGTGAATGTTTCGTTATCGTGCGCCCCGCCGCATTGCGGCATGGACGCAAACCAAACATCAGGATTGAGAATTCATGAAGAAGCAACTCGTGCTGGCAGCGCTGCTGGCCACCGCCCCGTTCGTCGCCTCGGCCGAGGGCCTGAGCTATTCCTACGTCGAAGGCGGCTACACCCGCGTTGACGTCGACACCGGCGTCGCCGGCTTCGATCCGGAGCTGGACGGCGGCTACATCCGCGGCTCGGTCGAGCTGGGCGAAAACTTCACCGTCTTCGGTCACTACAGCAAGACCCAGGACGATGTCCGCGTCAACGGCATCCCCGGCACCTTCGACACCGACTTCGAAACCGCCGAAATCGGTTTCGGCTACCACGCCGACATCAGCGACCGCGCCGACTTCATCGCCGAGCTGTCGTACCTGCGTCAGGAAATCTCGGTCGAGAACAGCAGCGGCGAAGGCAAGGGCGGCAAGCTCAACCTCGGTATCCGCGGCGAGATGACCGACAACCTGGAAGGCTGGGTCAAGGCCGGCTACATCGACGGCGGCGACTTCGAAGGCGACTTCGTCGGCACCCTCGGCGGCCAGTACAAGTTCAACCAGACCTGGGGCGTCGTGGCCGAGGTCGAGTTCGTCGAAGACACCACGCAGTACATGATCGGCGCTCGCGCCAGCTTCTGATCCAGCGTAGCGGTCGAACGACAAGAGAAAGCCCGGCATGCCGGGCTTTTTCTTTGGGCGATCGACAGGCGCGCAAGCGCCCTGGCGCGTGGGACGCGGTGAGCCGCGGGCATCGCCGCGGCCTGCTCAGTCCCCGCTATCGTCCTGCGCTTCCTCCTGCGCCTCCGCCGGCACGCGCTCCAGCAGTTCGCGCAGCGACTGTTCGACATCGCGCTCCAACTGCTTGCGGGTGATCGTCGCGGCGCTGGCCAGGTCCAGTTCCTCGCAGGCAACCGAACGCGGCTCGTCGTGGCAGACCTTGCGGATGCCGGCCAGGAGCTGGTCGTCGCCGCTGTTGTGATAGGCCTCGACCACGTTGCCGCAGCCCTCGCGCACGTGCATCGCGCACACGCGATCGTAGTAGCCGGCCGCGCGCGCCCAGTCGCCGCCGAGCGCGGCGGTGTGGCCGGCGCCCATGCAGGCCGACATCGAGCCGCTCGCGCAGCAGGCCTCGACGCTGGCGCCGGCGGCGAGCGCGCAGTGGTCGACGCGGTAGGGCGTTTCGATGATCCGGTCGCTGGCGATCGGCAGCGGCACCGCCGCGCAGGTCTCGGGCATGCCGCGCAGATAGACGGTGAATCGGGTCCAGTCGTCCATGCCGACCAGGGTGTCGTCGCCCAGCCAGCGCAGCACGAAGTCGTCGCCCTTGTCGTGGCGCACCAGCACCTGGTCCTCGCGCAGGCGATAGCGCATGGTCGCTTCGCCGTCGCTGGAGGCGGCCACCGCGCGGTCGTCGCCGAAACGGAACACGTCGAACAAGCCGCCGGCGCCGCTGGCGTAGGTGCCACAGGGCTGCTGCGGCTTGCGCCGCGCGGGCGCGTCGCTGAGCGCGATCACCTTCAGGCCCTGCGCATGCTCGCAGGCCTGCGCGTCCAGGCGCCATTCGCAGGCGGCGACCAGGGTGTCGCGCGCGCTGGCGTAGCGGCCGGCGATCCAGTCCTGCTCGGCCAGCGCGGTGCAGGCCTTGGCCGAGCGCGCTTCGCGGCAGCCCGCGCGCAAGGCGGCCAGTTCCGGCGCCGATACCGCCGCGGTGCGGAACAGGTACAGCGGCGCGTTCGGATCCTTGGGGGCGAGCGCCTTGGCCCATTCTTCGCAGGCGTAGGGGCTGGCGTCCTGCCGGCAATACGCCTCCAAGCGCTTGGCGCGCTGATCGTCCGGCGTCTCGCGGTCGTAGGCGAGCTCGCCGACACAGGCCTGGATGTCGCCGGCGGCGCAGGCCAGGCGATCCTGCTCGGCCTCGGGCGTGCCCTGCGGCGCGTTCGCGACACCCGCGCCCAGCGTGGGGACGCAGACCGCGGGCGCGCTGCGGCGATAGGTCAGCGCCTGGCTGCGCATGCGGTCGGGTTGCAGCACCAGCCGCTCGCCGTCGGCCTCGATGCGGTAGACGTCGAGCAGCGGGCTGTCGGCGTGACGCATCAACAAGGTGTCGCCGTCGATGCGGTAGCGCCAGGCGCTGGTGCTGACAAAGCCCTGGCGGTCGCGCGCGCTCACGCTGTTGCCGGCGAAGCTCAGCAGCGGCGCGTATTCGTCGTCGGGGCGATACTCGCCGCAGGGCGGCACGGCGGCACGGGCGGGCGCGGAAAAACACAGCAGCAGCGGCAGAACCGCGAGTAGCGCGCGCATCGGAAGTCCGTTTCGGCGGGGGAGGCGCGCTAGTGTGGCCTCGGCCGGCGCTCAGGCCAAGCCGGACGACGGCGCAGCCACGCGCCGCGCGATGCCGCACTCAGCCGAACAGTTCGTGCGGGTATTCGGGCTTCTGTTCGCGCGCGAGCAACTGGCGCAGGCCGTCGGCGGGCGTGATCGTGCCGTGCAGCACGGCCTGGACCGCGCTGGAGATCGGCAGTTCGATGCCGTGGCGTTCGGCCTGGCGCATGACTTCGTCGGCGGTCTGCACCGATTCGACCACCTGGCCGATCTCGCGCACCGCCGCTTCGATGCTCTGGCCGCGTCCCAGCGCCAGGCCGAGGCGACGATTGCGCGACAGGTCGCCGGTGCAGGTCAGGACCAGATCGCCGAGGCCGGCCAGACCCATCAGGGTTTCCGGCTGGCCGCCGATGGCGTGGTTGAGGCGCAGCATCTCGTTGAGGCCGCGGGTGATCAGGCCGGCGCGGGCGTTGAGGCCCAGTTGCATGCCGTCGGCGACGCCGGTGGCGACCGCGAGCACGTTCTTCATCGCGCCGCCGAGTTCGGCGCCGAGCATGTCGTCGCCGGTGTAGGCGCGGAAGGTCGGGCCATGCAGCACGCCGGCGACCGCACGCGCGAAGGCGGCATCGTCGGAGTGCACGGTCAGTGCGGTCGGCAGGCCCTGCGCGACTTCCTTGGCGAAGGACGGGCCGGTGACCACGGCCAGCGGCACGTCGTCGCCCAGCACTTCGGCCGCGACTTCGTGCAGGAAGCGGCCGCTGCCGGGTTCGAAGCCCTTGGTCGCCCAGGCCACGCCGGCCCGCGCCGGACGATGCGGCGCGAGCGCGCGCAAGGTTTCGGCGAAGGCGTGCGAGGGCACCACCACCAGCACCAGATCGGCGCCGGCCAGCGCGGTCGCCATGTCGGCGGTCGCGCGCAGCGTGTCCGGCAGGGCGATGCCCGGCAGGTAACGCGGGTTTTCGTGTTGCGATTCGATCGCCGCGACGCCGTCGGCGTCGCGGCCCCACAGCACGGTCGGGTGACCGTGCCGCGCGATCAGGGCGGCGAGCGCGGTGCCCCAGGAGCCCGCGCCCAATACCGCCACGCGCAGCGAGGCATCATCGGAATTCGTGTCCGTGCCCATGCCGTGGTCCGATCGCGGGCGGCCCTCAGGCGTTGCCCGCGGTCTCCGCGTCGGCCAGACCGCCCTGCTGCTGCGAGGCGCGCTGACGCAGGCCTTCGGCGTACAGGGCGTCGAAGTTGATCGGCTGCAGGAAGAACGGCGGGAAGCCGCCGGACTGGATCAGGTCGCTGATCAGCTGGCGCGCGTACGGGTACAGCACGTTCGGGCAATGGGTGCCCAGCATGCCGTCCAGGGTGGCCTCGTCGAAACCGGCCAGGCCGAACACGCCGGCCTGCTTCACTTCGGCCAGGTACATCGGCTTGTCGCCGGCGCTGCAGGTCAGGGTGATGCCCAGCACGACTTCGAAGGCGGCGTCGTTGAGGCGCTGCACGCTCTGGTTGAGGTTCATCTGCAGCTGCGGCTGCGCGGTCTCGTTGAACACCGCCGGCGCGCCGGGGACTTCGAAGGAGACGTCCTTCACGTAGATCTTTTCGACCGTGAACGCCGGACCGGCGGCTTCGACCGGCGCGACGGCGCCGTTGACGTTTTCTTCGGACATCGGATGACTCCAGCGGTGTTAAGTGTTTGATGATGCGGTCGAAACCGCGGAAAGAGGCCGATTATGGCATGCGTGCGAACCACGCCCCGCGTTCAGGCGTGGGGGCGCCGCGCGCCGCACGCAAGGGGCCGCCGCGCACGGCGGCCGCCGCGCGGCGGGATCAGGCGCGGCCCTTGACCAGCGGCAGATCGGCCTGCTGCCAGGCCTGCACGCCGCCATCGAGCCAGTAGACCTGCTCGAAGCCGGCCTTCTTCAGGCGCTTGGCGGCGTCGGCCGAGGCCTGGCCGTTGCGGCAGACCATGACCACCGGCAGCGACTTGGCGCTGGCCAGCAGCTTGTTCTCGGGATCGAACTGGCCGGGCGAGACCGAACGGCTGCCGGCGATGTGGCCCTTCTCGAAATCGCCGGTCGCCGACAGGTCGACCACCAGCGCGTTCTCGCGGTTGATCAGGCCGGTCAGCTCGGCCGGGCGCAGGGCCTTGTAGCCGCGGAACAGGCGCGCGCCTTCCGTGTAGACCAGCGCGACGGTGAGGCCGACCAGACCCATCGACAGGAACATGTGGCGGCTGCCGAAGGCGAGCAGTTCTTCTAGGGTCACAGGATCACGGGGACGACGGATGGGGGCGCGATTGTCGCCCACGGCGGCGGGCGGCGCAAAAAAGCCGGGGCGAGCCCGTCGCGACGGGCCCTGGCGGGGTTTACATGCCGTCCCAGAGGTCCGGCAGCCCCGAGGTCAGCCACCAGGTCTTGGCGATCGGGTCCCAGCGCCATTCCTCGCGGTAGCGCACGGTGCGCTCGGCCTGGGTGTGGCGGTTGATCACGCCGATCTCGATGTCGCGCACGGCCAGGCCGCGTTCCTTGTCCAGGCTGGAGCCGACGTCGCGGTAGGACGACACCTGCACCTGCTTGTAGCGCTCCAACTCCAGCGCGGTGACCGGGTGGGCCTTGCGGTAGATCGGATCGATCAGGTTCTGCGCCTGTTCGAACTCGCCCCAGCGCACCGCGCCGGACCAGGCGTACTGGTTGCGTTCGAGTTCGTTGGTCTTCTTGCTGGCCAGGGCGCCGCCGGCGACCGCGCACAGGCACAGCAGCAGCAGGACTTTCAACAGGCGCATCGGGTGTCTCCAGCAAGGGACCGCGTCGGCCGACATGCTAGCCGGTTCCGCGTCCGGTGTTGTGTCGCGCGCCTCAGCCGCGCGCGATGGCGACGTAGCGGGCGGTGAAGTCGGTCGCGACCCCGCCCTCGGGCAGGCGCACGCGCGCCACCAGGCCGGTGCGGGCGCGTCCGCGCTCGCGCAGGGTGCTCAGGAAGCTGTCCCAGTCGGCGTCGGCGGCGAGCTCGGCGTCGACGTCGATGTCGGCGTACAGGGGGGCGAGGTAGCGGATCTGGCTGTCGGCCACATAAACGTCGGCGTCGATGCCGGCCTGTTCCAGGCGCAGCGAGACCAGCCCCCACGAGGCCAGGGTCATCATCGAAGCCAGGCTGCCGCCGAAGGCGCAGCCCTTGTCGTTGACGTGCTGGGCCAGCGGCGCGTGCAGGCGCAGGCGCTGGCCGTCGTAGTCGGCGACGTTGAGCTGCATCGCCGCCACCGGCGGCATCGATTGATAGTGGTGACGCAGGCGTTGCAGGGCTTCTTCGAGGCTCATGGGGCACGCGTTGGGGGAGGCGGACGGGATGCCGCGGCCTGCGCGGCTATGCCAAGCTGCCGGCATGCGTCCGCACACACCGCCACAACCGCCGCGATGGTACGTGATCTCGCTACGGCCCAGCGGCGCGCACGCGGCCCTGCGCCGGGCCGCGGCGCGGCTGGGCGCCGACTTCATCGCGCTGTCGCCGTGGCGTTGGCGCCGACGCGACGACGAGGCCGCGCGCGCCGCCCTGGCGGCCGCGCTGAGCGCGCCCTACGCGGTGTTCACCAGTCCCGAAGCGGTGCGCGCCGCGCACGCCTTGCGGCCGCTGCGCGACGACGGCCGGCGCGAATGGTTCGCGGTCGGCGCCGGCAGCGCGGCGGCCTTGCGCCGGGCCGGCATCGCGCGCGTGCAGGCGCCGCGGCGGATGGACAGCGAAGGCCTGCTCGCCCTGCTCGATAGCCGCGAACTGGCCGGCCACGCGCTCGGCCTGATCACCGCCCCCGGCGGCCGCGGCCTGCTCACCCCGGAATTGCAGGCGCGCGGCGCGCGGGTGCTGCGCGCCGACGTCTATGCGCGCGAGCCGATCGCGCCCGCGGCGCGCGCGATCGCGCGGCTGCGCGCGCTGGACGCGCCGGCGGTGCTGGCCCTGTCCAGCGGCGAAGCGTTGCAGCGCGTGCTGGAAACCCTGCCCGACGACGCCGCGCGCGCCCTGCGCGGCGCCACCGCGCTGGCCGCCAGCCCGCGCCTGGGCGAGCTCGCCCGCGGACTGGGTTTCGCCCGGGTCCGGGTCGCCGCCGGCCCGCGTCCGCGCGAGCTGCTGGCGGTGGTGCCGGACGAGTTGCGTGGATCCGCATGACTTGCGAGCACGGGCCTTCCGGTAGCATGGCGGTGTCATGAGCGCCTCCCCCGATTCTTCCGCCCCGGCCTCCCCCACCTCCCGGCCCGCCTCCGACGTGTCCTCTCCCTCGCCCGCCCCCCGACGTTCCTCTTACTCCTGGCTGTGGTTGCTGTTGCTCGCCTTGCTCGCGGCCGGCGGCTGGTACGCCTGGCAACAACTGCAGGTGCGCGCCGCGCGCGAACGCGCCGCGGTCGCCGACGCCGACCTGCGCCTGGACGCGCTGGACGAACGCATCAACGCGCTGCGCAACGACCAGCGTTCGCAGAACCGCCGCCTGCAGCAGGCCGACACCACCAACCGCGTGCTGCGCGACGAACTGCACGGCATCGGCACGCGCGCCAGCCTGATCGAAGACAGCGTGTCCAAGCTCGCCGATCCGGACCGCCACGGCGCCCAGGCCCTGCGCCTGGACGAAACCGAACTGCTGCTGACCCTGGGCCAGCAACGCCTGCAGATCGCCGGCGACCTGGCCGGCGCGCGCCGCGCCTATGCGCTGGCCGGCGGCGTGCTCGACGGCATCGACGACCCCGCCTACCTGAGCCTGCGCCAGACCCTGATGCAGGAGCGCGCCGCGCTGGACGCGCTGGGCATCGACCCGCGCGTGCGCGCGATGGCCGAGCTGGACGCGTTCGCGCGCACGCTGAGCCTGGCGCCGGTGCGCGACGCCCAACCCGCGGCGCCGCGCGCGCCGTGGTGGCAGCGCGCGTTCGGCAACATCGTCGACATCCAGCCCAGCGACGGCGCGGTCGCGCTGCGCCCGGCCGATCGCGCGATCGCGCTGGCCGGCCTGCAACTGGAAATTTCGCTCGCGCGCGCCGCCGCCGAACGTCGCGACGACGCCGGCTACCGCAATGCGCTGGCCCGTGCCGACGGCTGGCTGCAACGCCTGGCGCCGGCCTCGGCCGCGCAGACGCGTCAGCGCGACACCCTGAAATCGCTGGCCGCCATGCCGCTTTCACCGACGGTTCCCACGCTGGGCAGCACACTGCAGCAACTGCGCCAGTTGCGCACCACGCGCTGAGGAGCCCGGATGAATCTGTTCCGCAACCTGCTGTTCTGGATCGTGCTGGCCCTGGCCGGCGCCCTGGTCGCGCAACTGCTGGTGCAGGACCCCGGTTACGTGTTGGTGCGCTACGGCGGCAACGACTACACCACCAACGTCCCCAAGGCGATCCTGATCGCGGGCGCCACCCTGATCGGCCTGTGGCTGGCCTGGAAGGTGCTGTCGCTGCCGTTCGCGGCGGTGCGCCGGCATCGCAAGAAGCAGGCGCGCGCGCGTTTGATCGACGGTCTGGATGCGCTGCATCAGGGCCATTGGTCGCGCGCCGAAAAATCCCTGGCCCTGGCCGCGCGCAGCGACGACGTCGCCGCGATCGCGCACGTCGGCGCCGCCCAGGCCGCGGCCGCGCGCGGCGATGCCGCCGCCAGCGCGCAACACCTGGACAGCCTGGGCAGCAGCGGCTACCCGACCGCGCGTGCGCTGGCCGCGGCCGAACTGGCGCTGGCCGAGGACCGCGCCGACGACGCCCTGGCCGCGCTGGACGCGCCCGCCGCGCAGCCGCTGCCGCCGCGCGGCCTGATCCTGCGCGCCCGCGCACTGGCTGCGTTGGGGTGTGCCGGCGAGGCCTACGGGCTGCTCGGCCCGCTGCGCCAGCAGCAGGCCGTGCCGGCCGATCGTCTGAGCCGTCTGGAAGCGCAGTGGGCCGAGGCTTCGCTGCGCGAAGCCGCCGACGCCAACGTGCTGGCCGATCGTTGGGAAGCGCTGCCCAAACCGCTCAAGAGCGAACCGGCGGCGGTCGCCGCCTACGCCGAACGCGCCGCCGCGCTGCGCTGGGAAGAGGCCGCGGCCAAGAGCCTGGAGCAGGCGCTGGACACGCGTTGGGACGAATCCCTGGCCGCGCTCTACGGCCGCCTGCCGATCGGCCGCCTCGACGCGCGCCGCGGCAATGCCGAGCGCTGGC
Organism: Lysobacter sp. cf310; assembly: GCF_900114355.1. GTDB lineage: Bacteria > Pseudomonadota > Gammaproteobacteria > Xanthomonadales > Xanthomonadaceae > Lysobacter. Next base: position 504,653 of record NZ_FOSS01000004.1, on the reverse strand, counting down.
TGTCCGCGCACCCGGCCAGCCCGGCGCTGCTGGTCACGCTGGCGCGTCTGGCCCGTGCCCAGGGCCAATGGCCGCAGGCCGAGGCCTATCTGCACCGCGCGCTCGCCCAGGGCGCCAACAGCGAGGCCTGGGAAGAGCTGGGCCACGGTTTCGCCGCCGCCGGCGACGATGCGCGCGCGCGCCTGAGCTACGCCAATGCCCTGCTCGCCGCGCGCGGCGAGGCCACCCGCGAACTGCCGGGGCGCGATCTGCGCCAGAAGATTTTCGACGAGGCCGTGGTCGAGGAACGCGACGAACACGGCATGCCGCGCCTGCGCGGCTGAAGTTCGCGCTGAGCGCGGCGGGCGCCGCGCTCAGCGGCCGCCGACGTAGGTCGGCAGGGTCGCCAGGAACTCGCTGCCGCAACCTTTGAAGCGCGAGTACACCGGGCCGATGTGGCTGGGCGTCAGGATCCGCGCCATGCCCAAGCCGCCGATCAACAGCCCCAACATGATCAGGGCGCCGGCCAGGATCACCCAGCCGCGTTCCATGTCCACGCCCGCGAACATCAGCGCCATGCCCACCGGCACGCTGGCCCAGGCGATGCCCAGGCCGATCCGGCGCCGGCGCAGGTGGCGTTCGCACAGGCCGGCGCCGACGCGCGTGTGCTTGCGCACCATCGCCGCGACCACCGCATAGATCAGCAGGTTCAACAGGATCAGCAGGTACCAGGCCGGCGTGTGCCAGTAGTAGCGCCGATGCTTGACCGGTTCGAGCGCGGGCGCATTGCACTTGATGCAGCGCGACGGCAGTTTGCACTCCGCGCGCACCACCAGCACCGAACCTTCGCGCCAGCAGTCGCCGTCGAGCACGACCCGGGTCGGGGCGACATACAGCGGCGCCTTCGGCGCCTCATATGGATTGAACGCGGTCATCGGATCCCCTGTGGCTGGCGATTCGGCGCGCCGCTGGCCGCGATCCGCGCCGGTGGACGCGCGCCATCCCCATGACTGCGCGTCGTGCCTGCGAAGAGGATACGGGGCCGCGCCGCGGCTTGCCTAGCCGGGCGCGAGCAAACCGCGGTATACGGCAAGATCCTCGGCCGAATAGCAGCAGAAGAGCGTGCGCGGTGGCTGCGCCTGCGCGGCCAAGGCCGTCGTCACCGTCGCGATCGCGATGCGCGCGGCGGCTTCGATCGGGTAGCCGTAGATGCCGGTGCTGATCGAGGGGAACGCGATCGAGCGCAGCGCGTGCCGCTGCGCCAGCTCCAGCGCATTGCGATAGCACGCGGCCAGGGTGTCGGCCTCGCCGTGCTCGCCGCCGCGCCAGACCGGCCCGACGGTGTGGATCACATGGCGCGCGGGCAGCCGATAACCGCGCGTGAGCTTGGCCTCGCCGGGTTTGCAGCCGCCGAGCAGTCGGCATTCGGCAACCAGGTCGGGACCGGCCGCACGATGGATCGCGCCATCGACGCCGCCGCCGCCCAATAGCGAGCTGTTGGCGGCATTGACGATGGCGTCGACGTCCAGGGTGACGATGTTGGCCTGGATCGCTTCGAGGGACATGCCGGCGCTCCTGCGTGAAAAACTCGATGCCCGTTAACGCAGCGGGAGCGGCGTGAGTCGCGAGGGCGCCGGGCGCCGATCGCGGCTCACGCCGCTCCCGCAGGAAGCAGGACGCGTGCGGGCGAGGCTCAGCGCTCGAGGATCGCCACCACGCCCATGCCGCCGGCGGTGCAGATCGAGATCAGGCAACGGCCGCCGCCGCGCTGCTTGAGCTCCTTGGCGGCGGTGGCGACGATGCGTGCGCCGGTGGCCGCGAACGGATGGCCGGCCGCCAGCGAGGAACCGTTGGGATTGATCTTGGCCGGGTCGATGCGGCCCAGCGGCGCGTCCAGACCCAGGCGGTTCTTGCAGTAGTCCTCGCTCTCCCAGGCGCGCAGCGTGCACAGCACCTGCGCGGCGAAGGCCTCGTGGATCTCGTAGAAATCGAAGTCCTGCAAGGTCAGGCCGTTGCGCTTGAGCATCTCCGGCACCGCCACGGTCGGGGCCATCAGCAGGCCCTCGCCGTGCACGAAGTCGACCGCCGCCACCTGCGAGTCGCGCAGGTAGCACAGCACTTCGTGGTTGTGCGCTTGCGCCCATTCTTCCGAGGCCAGCAGGCAGGCCGCCGCGCCGTCGGTGAGCGGCGTCGAATTGGCCGCGGTCAGGGTGCCGCGCCCGGAGACCTTGTCGAAGGCCGGCTTCAGCGTGGCCAGCTTTTCCAGGCTGCTGTCGGCGCGCAGATTGTTGTCGCGCGAGACGCCGCGGAAGCTCACCACCAGGTCCTCGAAGAAACCGCGCTCGTAGGCGGCGGCCAGCTTCTGGTGCGAGGACAGCGCCCACTCGTCCTGCGAGTCGCGCGAGATGTTCCACTCCTTGGCCATGTCCTCGCAGTGGTCGCCCATGCTTTTGCCGGTGCGCGGCTCGGCCACGCCCGGGAACTCGGGCTTGAGCTCGCGGAAATGGAAACCCTTGAACGCGGCCAGCTTGTCCTTGGTGGTCTTGGCGCGCGCGGCCTCGAGCAGACGGCGGCGCAGGCGCTTGCCGTACACGATCGGCACGTCCGAGGTGGTGTCGGAACCGCCGCCGATGCCGACCTCGATCTGGCCGGTGGCGATCTTGTTGCCGATGGTCACGATCGAATCCAGCGAGGTGCCGCAGGCGCGCTGCAGGGTGATGCCCGGCGTCAGCGGCGACAGCCCCGAGGACAGCGCGGCCTCGCGGCCGAGGTTCCAGTCGCTGCTGTGCTTGATCACCGCGCCCATCGCGACCTCGCCCAGCTGCTGGCCGTGCAGGCCGAACTTCTCGACCAGGGCGCCGAGCGTCCGTACCGACATGCCGAGATTGCCGACGTCCGCGTAGGCGGTGTTCTGGCGGCAGAACGGAATGCGAACGCCACCGAGCACGGCGACGGGACGGACAGGACGCATCGGGATACCTCGGGTTGGCGGGACAGCGGGAAGGCGGGTGAAGCTCGAGACCGGCCCGCAGCATCATCGCGGGCATAATGGCGCAGTGTAGCGCCGCCTCCGCGCGCAACCAAACGCCAGCGTATCCAAGCCCGACGATGACCTCAGACGCCAGCCACCGCCCAGCGCCTCCCGCCCCGCTGCACGTGCTCGGCGCGCTTGCGCTGGAGCTCCGGGGCGACGCCGCCGTGGCCCGCCACGCCCTGTCCCAGGCCCAGGTCGGGCCGCTGGCCGACCTGATCGCGCGCGATCTGGCCGGCTTCGCGCCCCAGGCCGCGGCGCTGGAGCTGGTCGTCGTCGGCGCCCATTACGACCCGGTCGAGGTGCTGCGCCCGGGCTGGCCGCTGCACCACGAGCTCGACCAGTTGGCCGCGCGCGCGCCCGGCCGACGCGAGGCCGAGGGCCGGATCGTGGCCTTCGGCGCCCACGAGGACCGCCTGCCCGGCACCCTGCCGCCCTCGCCCGACTTCGCCGGCGGCCCGCTGCGGCTGGTGCCGTTCCTGCTCGGCGGCGACCCCGACATCGCCGCGCGCGTGGGCGACGCCTTCGAAACCAGCCTGCTCGAACGCGGCATGGCCGGCGCCGACACCGCCCTGGCCGCGCAGGAGGCGTTCGGCCTGCAGGTCGAGCACGCGCGCTACCTGACCGTGCACGACCTGGCCGCGATGATGGCCATGCAGTACGAGCACGCCGGCCTGGCGCCGCTGTGGCCGATCCTGGAAACCGCGCTGCTGCAGCCCGACGGCGAGGAATGGCTGGACGCGCCGCCGGAGCCGTTGATCCATTACGCCGACGGCGAAGCGCGGATCGCGATGTTCTCGCCGCCGGCCTGGCATGCGCGCTACGCGCCCGAAGCGCCCTGCGACAGCGACGACTGCCGCGCCCAGCTCAATCGCCGCTACCAGCATTTCGAGGCGCGCCTGCGCCAGATCGCCGCGGTGCTGGGCGCGCACGGCGTGCCGGTGACCTTCGTGCATTGCGAAGACGGTGAGCAGGCGCGCGATCAGCTTTGAAGCGCGCCCGAGCCGGCGCGCTCAGCTTTTGCCGAACTCGCTTTCGAAGATCGCGTAACCCGCATCGTCCATGGCCAGCGCCCGGTAAGTGCTTTGCGCGGCGGTGTTGGCGCGCTCCACGTACAGACGCAAGCCGATCACGCCCGGCGTGGCCTGCGCCAGCGCGGCGACGTGGCCGTGCATGGCCTGGTACACGCCCTGGCGGCGATGCTCGGGGGCGACGTAGACGCTCTGGATCCACCACCAGTCGCCGTTGCGCCAGTCGCTCCACTCGTGGGTGAACATCAAGGTGCCGGCGGCAACCGCGATGGTTTCGCGGCCGGCGACCTCGACCTCGCGCATGGCCACGAAATAGCGCGCCTTGGCCGCGTCGGCCAGGCCGGCTTCGACGCCGGCGCGCACGGTGTCCGGATCCAGCCGCTTGTGCTCGGTTTCCCAGGCCATCGCGATCATCCAGTCGGCGATCAGATCGCGGTCGGCGGGTGCGGCGTCGCGGATGCGCAGACGGGTCATGGCGGTGGGTCTAGGCAGGGGCGGACAGGATAAGCGCGCGCCGCGGCTATGCGGCGCGCGCTGCATGACGACGGCGACGCGCGGCGCCGCCGATCACCGAACTCAGTGCGACACCGAGATCACGCCGCAAGCCACGCGCGCGCCGGCGTTGCCGGCCGGCTGGCTCACGTAGTCGTCGGGCGCCGCATGCACCACCACCGCGCGACCGGCGATGTCGTTGCCGGCGCCGCCGCCCAGGGTCACGGCGCGCGCGTGCGCGTCGACCTTGGCCACGCCGTCGGCATCGGCGACCAGGTTGTCCATGTCGCCGCCGTGGTGGCTGCCGCTGTCGACCTTGCCGTGCGCGCTCATGCCCGGATTGAAATGGCCGCCGGCGCTGCTGGCATCGACCGCGCTGCAATCGCCCTTCTCGTGGATGTGGATCGCATGCACGCTGCCCGGCGCGAAACCGCCGATCACGCCGGTCAGGCGCACGCCGTCGGCGGTGGGCACGATCTGGACCTTGCCGCTGACCAGACTGCCCGAGGCCGAGGCCAGGATCGCCTGCCCGGACTGCGCGGTGGACACCGGCTTGGGCGGCGGCGGCGCGGTTTTCTTCGGCGCCGAACCGCAGGCGGTCAGAACCACGGCGGTGACGGCGATCAGGGCGGTGCGGGCGGCGGTGTTCATGGCGACTCCTGGGGACGAGCGGATGCGTTGGATGACGAATGGAATGGCGACGCCGGCACGCTAGCGCGGTGCCGGTTCAGCGACGGTGAAACTAGCTGCGCTTGCGGCCGGAGCCGAGCTTGCGGGTCAGCGTGTTGCGGCCCAGGCCCAGGCGCGCCGCGGCTTCGCTGCGGCGGCCGCCGGTGTGCTCCAGCGCGGCTTCCAGCAAGGCGCGGTCGAAGCGGTCGCGCGCATGCGCATGGATGTCCTGCGCGCCTTCGGCCAGTTGCGCGCGCACCCACACGGCCAGGCGCGCGTCCCAGTCGTCGTCGCCGCGCGCGGTCGCCTGGGTGGCCAGCACCTCGTCCAGATCGGCGCGGCTGATGCTGTCGCCGGGCGCCAGCGCGGCCAGGCGCCAACACACGTTCTCCAGCTCGCGCACGTTGCCGGGCCAGTCGTGCGCCTGCAGCCGCTCCAGGGCCGCCTTCGACAGGCGCTTGGGCGCGGCCGCGAACTTGGCCGCGGCCGCGGCCAGGAAGCGCTCGGCGAGCTGGCCGATGTCGGCGCGACGCTCGCGCAGCGGCGGCAGGCGCAGGCGCACCACGTCCAGGCGATGCAGCAGATCGGCGCGGAAGCGGCCCTCGCCGACCAGCGCCTCCAGGTCCTGATGGGTGGCAGCGATCACGCGCACGTCGACGCGGATCAGCTCGCGGCCGCCGACGCGGAAGAACTCGCCCTCGGCCAGCACGCGCAGCAAGCGCGTCTGCAACGGCAGCGGCATGTCGCCGATCTCGTCCAGGAACAGGCTGCCGCCGTCGGCCTGTTCGAAGCGGCCGATGTGGCGACGCTGGGCACCGGTGAAGGCGCCGGCTTCGTGGCCGAACAATTCGCTTTCCAGCAGCTCGGCCGGAATCGCGGCGGTGTTGAGCGCCACGAACGGGCGCTGCGCGCGCGGCGATTCGCGGTGCAGCGCGCGCGCGACCAGCTCCTTGCCGGTGCCGGTCTCGCCGGTGATCAGCACCGACAGCGGCGCCTGCGCGAGCCGGCCGATCGCGCGGAACAGCGTGCGCATCGCCGGCGTGTCGCCGATCAAGGCATCGGCCGCGGCCGCGTCGGCGGCTTCGGCCGGTGCCGGCGCGCCGCGTTCGGCGCCGAGCGCGCGCGCGGCCAGCGCCACCGCGTCGTCGAGATCGAAAGGCTTGGACAAGAACTCATGCGCGCCGCCGCGGAACGCACCGGCGGTGCTGGCGACGTCGGTGTAGGCGCTCATCACGATCACCGGCAGCTGCGGCGCGGCGGCCTTGAGCTTGTCCAGCAGGACCAGGCCGTCGTCGCCGGGCATGCGCACGTCGGTGAACAACAGCTCCGGCGCGCCGCGCAGCGCCAGCGCATCCAGCACGTCCTGCGCGTTCTCGAAACCGTCGACCGCGTAGCCGGCCTCGCGCAAGGCGGTGGCCAGCACGAAGCGCACGCTGCGGTCGTCGTCCACCACCCAGACCCGGGCCGGCGCGGAAGTGGCGTTCATTCGGACACAGCCTCCGGTTCAATCGGCATCGGCAGCAGCAGGGTGAATACCGTATGGCCCGGCCGCGAACGGTAGGCCAGGGAACCGCGGTGCTCGCGCGCGACCTGCTGCGCAAGCGCCAGGCCCAGACCGCTGCCCTCGGCGCGGCCCGACACCAGCGGCAGGAACAACTGTTCGGCCAGTTCTTCGGGCACGCCACGGCCGTCGTCGCCGATCTCCAGGCGCAGCGCGATCGCGTGCACGGCATCGGCGATGCGCACGCTGTGTTCGGCGCGCGTGCGCAGGGTCACCTGGGTCGCGCCGGCCTCGATCGCATTGCGCACCAGGTTCCACACCGCCTGCATCAGGCGGTCGGCGTCGCCGGCGAACTCGGGCAGGCTGGGATCGTAATCGCGCACCAGCCGCACCGCCCAGCCGGCCTCGCTTTCGGCCAGGCGCAGCACGCGTTCGAGCACCGCATGGATATTGAGCGCCGCATGCGCGCGCGGCGGCGCCGGCGTGAGCAGCTGATCCAGCAGCGCGGTCAGGCGATCGACTTCGCTGCCGATCAGGGCGACCAGCTCGCGCGAGTCGCCGTTGCCCGCATTGCCGTGATCGAGCCGGCGCGCCAGCAGCTGCGCCGCGCCCTTCACGCCCGCGAGCGGATTGCGCAATTCGTGCGCCAGCCCCTTCAACGACGCCGACAAGGCCGAGGGCAGCAACAAGGCCGGATCGTCGCCCGGGAACTCGTCGACCGGGTGCACCTCCAGCAACCAACCGCCGTCGTCGAGCCGGCTCAGCCACAGGTCGGCGAAGCGCTCCTCGCCATCGGCATAGCGCAGGCGGGTGCGGCGCAAGCGCAGCGACTCGTCCATCGTGGTGCGTGCCAGCGCCGCGGCCAGCCGCCCGTCGCCCGCATCCAGCCCGGCCAGCGGCCAGCCCGGCAAACGCCGCGCGCTGACCCCGAGCCAGCGCGAAAACGCCGCGTTGCAGCCCAGGATCGCCCCGCCGGCATCGCTCCAGGCGAGCGGGGTGGTGAGGCTGTCCAGGGCCGGGGCGGGGATGGAATCGGGGGGCATTGCACCATCTTAGTGCAAGTTCGAGCGGGTTCACCCCGGCATCGCAGACCGAATTCCGCCGGCTCGCATCGGCAGCGGCCCACCGGCGCCGCGTCCGCGATCAGGCCACGTTGGCCCTGACGACGACCAGGCTGACTTGTCGGATCAGCTCCTGCAGCGGACAGGGCTTGTGAATGGCATAGCCCTGCGCCGCGTCCACGCCGATCTCGCGCAAGCGCTGCAGCACCGCCTCGGTCTCGGCCCACTCCGCCACGGTGCGCTTGCCCTGCGAGCGGGCGACTTCGGTGATCGCGCGGACCACGGCGTAGTCGAGATCGTTGCGATCGATGTCGCGCACGAACAAGCCGTCGATCTTGAGGATGTCGACCGGCAGGTTTTTCAGATAAGCGAACGACGACAGCCCGCTGCCGAAGTCGTCCAGCGCCACCAGGCAACCGCGCGCGTGCACGGCGTCGATGAAGGCGTGGGCCTGGGAGAGCCGGTCGATGGATGCGGTTTCGGTCAGTTCGAAGCACAGCTTGCGGGCGACCTCGGGGTGCGCGTCCAGCAAGGCCTCGGCGCGCCGGCAGAAATCGCGCGACGCCGCCGACTGGCCGGACACGTTCACGTGGCACAGCTCCAGCTGGTCCAGATGCGCGCGATTTCGCGACAGCGCCTGCAAGGTCAGGCTCAGCACCTGCAGGTCGATCATGCTGGCCTGGCCATAACGCTCGGCCGCCGGCAGGAACGCGCCGGGATTGCACAGGTTGCCGTTGACGTCGCGCAGGCGGACCAGGATTTCGTATTGCAGCCCGCCGCCTCCCGCCGTGAGCGACGCGATGCGCTGCGCGTACAACTGCAGGCGATCCTCGGCGATCGCCGAGCGCGTCTGATCGACCCAGTGCATCTCGCGCCGGTGCTGGGTGACCTCGGTGTCGCTTTCGACATACACCTGAACGCTGTTGCGGCCGCCGTCCTTGGCGAGGTAGCAGGCGGTGTCGGCGGCGCGCAGCAGCCAGGCCACGCTGGGACTTTCGGCGTTGATCTCGACCAGCCCGATGCTCGCGGTCAAGGCGAAATGGTGGCCCTCCCACAGCAGGCAGGTGTCGGCCAGCACCTGATTGATGCGGCCGGCGAGCCGGGTCGCGGCCTCGACGGGCGTGTCGCGCAGCAGCACCGCGAACTCGTCGCCGCCCAGGCGGCCGATCCAGTCCTCGGGGCGCAGATGGCCGGGCAGCGTGTTCGCGATCAACCGCAGCACTTCGTCGCCGGCGGCGTGGCTGCAGGTGTCGTTGATCAGCTTGAACTGGTCCAGATCGAGGAAGCACAGGGTGTGGCGCCGGCCGTCGGCGTGCGCCTGGGTCAGCAATTCGTCCAGGCGATGCTCGATCTCGCGCCGGTTGATCAGGCCGGTCAATCCGTCGTGGCTGGCCTGGAAGGTCAGGATCTGGGCCAGGTCGCGCGCCTCGGACACGTCCTCGACGATGAGGAAGATCCGGCCGGTTCCGGCCTCGACCTGCACGTTCGACGGCGTGACCCGCCCCCAGAACTCGCTGCCGTCGGACCGCCGGACCCGGCGTTCGACCGGAGCCGTACCGTCCATCCAGGTATCGCCCACCGGGCCGGCATCGACCAGGTGGTCGCTGAAGCGCGTGCCCACCAGGTATTCGGCCGAATAGGACAGCATCGCCGCCAACTCTTCGTTCGCCGCCAACACCAGGCCTTCGCTGTTGAGCTTGGCCATGCCCACGCTGGCCTGTTGAAACGCCGCGCGGAACCGGCTTTCGGTGGCGCGGATGCGGCGCAGCGACGAGTGATAGGCGAGCACCGCCAACGCGGCGATGACGACGAACAGCACGCCGCTGACCAGCAGCAGCAGCGCGCGCACTTGCGCCACGCCCACCAGCAGGGTGTCGGCGAACTTGCGCTCCATCGGCTGCAGGATGCGGCCGATGCGATCCAGCTCCGCGCGCACCTGCGGCCCGGCGGCGGTCGCGCCCGGCTGGCGCCAATGCGCCTCCAGCTGATCGGCGATGGTCTGCAGCCGGAAGATGTGAGGCTCGGCCTCGCGCCAGATTGCGACCGCGTCGGCGAAGAACGGGGCCCGCGAGAAACCGCGGTACACCCAGATCAGGCGCGGGATATCCGCTTCGGCGTTGCGACCGGCGCGGAAGCCGCGTTCGGCCGCTTTCAGATCCACGGGGCGGCGCTCCAGCGCCCGGCGGCCCTCGCGATCGCCCATGGGCACTTCCAGCGCCTTGCGCGCCAGCGCCAACTCGCGCGGATCGCCGCGCAGGGAGTAGCGGTCGAGGTGGTAAACGATTTCCAGACGGGCCCGGGACCAATGGCCCTCGCCGACCAGGTAGGCGGTCGCGCCCGCCTGGATCTCGATGACCGCCGCGGAGATGGCCGTGGCCAGCCCCGCCGCGAACACCAGGGCGACGAAGCCCAGCCAGATGCGCCAGGGCGCCTGCTTGATGCCGGGCGTCGCGCACCAGGGTCCGTTCCGCACAGCAGCCACATCCCTGTACTGCATGGCCAGCCCCCCCGAGCGTGGCATGTGTACAGCAAATGTACGCCCTTGCCGGCGAATCTCAACTGTCCGGCGCGCGGCCCCGCCGACGCCGCAACCCGGCGCCGGCGCGGGGCCGGTCGCCGGGGCACAGCCCGCTCAGAGCGACATCGCGGACTCGATTTCCGCGGTCTTGATGCGCGCCAGCGCCAGGCTCGATTTGGCCTTGTCCAGCACCAGGTAGATGAAGATGCCCGAGCGCTCGGCCATGGGCCGGATCACGTGGTACTGCTTGCCCAAGGTGATCAGGATGTCCTCGATGTTGTCCTTGAGGCCCAGCGACTTCATGGTCTTGAGCTTGGCGCGCACGACCTCCGTGTTGCCCGCGCCGGCGACGTCCAGATCCACGCCGCCGCCGGCCTTGCCCAGCACCATGCCGCTGTTGGAATCCACCACAGCGGCGGCGGAAGCCCCGTCGATCAGCATCAGCTCTTCCAGGGATTGCGTCAGATTGCCCATGGCCCTACTCCTCGGTTTCGCACCGGAAACGGAACGGCCACGGACCCGATGCGACGTCCGCGGCCGGTATGCGGATCAAGTCAGCAGGCGTCGCCCCAGTGCGTGCGCGGTATCGCGCGCGGCGTACAGCACCGAGCCCAGACTGGCGGCGTCGCTGCACAGCACGCTCATCAGCAACTCGTGGCCCGACGCGGGGATGCGCAGGGTCACCACCGCGCCGCCGTCGGTTTCGACGATGACGTTGCGGCAACCGCTCATCTGCAGTTCCTGCGCCACCGCCTCGCTCAGCGCCAGCAGCGAGCTGACCATGGCGGCGAGCTTTTCGACCGCGATGCCGTCGCGCAGCACGGCGGCGACTTCGAAGCCGTCGCCGGTGACGACCGCCGCCGAATCCACGCCCAAGGTCTGGGTGACCAGCTCCTCCAGTACGTCGCGGCAGGGCAGGTACAGATCGTGCGCGCTCATGCGATGGCTCCCGTGGGCAGCGCCGCGCCCGCCTTGGCTTCGACCATCGCGATCAAGGCGCCCAGCATCGTCCGCACCTGCGCGGCGTTGCGGGCGTCGACGGAGAACAGCGGCAGGACCCGACCGAGCTGGGTCAGTCGCGCGTAGTAGGCGTCCATGGCCGGGCCGCGGCCGACGTCGCGACGGGTGATGCCGATCACCAGCGCGCCGCGCGTGCCCAAGGCCTCGAAGCTATGCAGATAGCGCTCGAGCTCGGACAGCGGGTCCGGTCCGTCGTTGTCGACCAGCAGCATCATTCCCAGCGCGCGCTTCTCGAGAATGCGCCACATGAAGTCGAAGCGATCCTGGCCGGGCACGCCGTACAGACGGACCTTGTCGCCGTCGCCCAGCGAGATCTCGCCGTAATCCAGCGCCACCGTGGTCGTGGCCTTGGCATTGCGCTGCGGATCGGTGTTGAGCGCTTCGGTGCGCACGACCGGTATTTCGCTGAGCGCGGAAATGGCCGTGGTCTTCCCGGCACCCATGGGGCCGGCCACCAGCACGATGTATTCGCGAGCCATCGATATCCCCTATTTCAGCCAGCGTCGCCACAGACGGTCGAACAGTCCGCCGGCCGCTTTGTCCTGCGCGGGCAGGATCGGCGCCGACTCGGCGACGGCGGTTTCCAGCACGCCGCACAACTGGCAGGCGTGCATGAAGTGATCGGCTTCGGTCTCGCTCATGCCGGTGGCCGCGGCCAGTTCGTGCGCATCCATCGCGCCCGCCGTCAGCGCCGCGCAGGCCTGCAAATGCCTGGGGTCGTGCGGCAGGCGCGCGAAATCCGGCCACTGGCGCAGGCGCTGGCGCTCATGCCGGGCCGCATGCTCGCGCGAAGCCAGCAGTCCGATCGGCCACAGCAACTCGTCCAGCGGCGAGCCGCGATCGCGCTCGGCCGCCAGTTCCGGCGAATCCGGCGCGATCGCGGTGAGCACGAAGCGCTTGCTCTCCAGCGCCTTGCCCAGTTGCGCCTGCTCGAAGTCCATGCAGTACATGCGGCTGCGCGTGCACAGGTACACCGTGCCGTGGCCCAGCACGCGGATGCGCAGGGTGTGTTCGACCGGGCGCACCAGCAGTCGCGCGAGCGATGAGGCCAGGGTCTTTTCGTCGTCGACGGCCTCGGCCGGCCCGGCGACGTGGCCCTGGACGGCGAGCTGCTCCTGCTGCAGGCGGTCGACGGCGCCATCCAGCAGCTCGAGCACCGCCATGACGCGGAACGGGACCGCCAGCGCCAGCGCTTCGGCCGGCGCGGCTTGCTCGTGTTCGCGCACCAGCAAGCCCGACACGCCGGCGCGCACGCCGGGCCGGCGCAGGGCGCGCGTGTGCAGGTACAGATCCGTGTCCGAGCCCTCGGCCCAGGTCCAGCCGCGCAGGGATTTGGAGGCGACCACCTTCAGGATCGCATCGAGCGTGGCGTGTTCGTCGGGTTCGAGACCGTCGACGAGCAGCCGTAGGGGCGCGACCTCGCGCGCGCACGCCGTGGCGTCGGCGCAACCGGGCGTCGGGTCGAACAGGGCGTCTGTATTCATCGGCGCGCACTCCCCTCGAATCGCGGATGCGATCGGCGGGTGCGGGGCCGAGTGGAACGGATGGTCTGCCGGTTCGAGGCAGTCGTTACGCCGGAGCGCGCTTGCGGGGCGTTCGGGCTGGGCTAGACGCTAGTCCCGATCGCGACCGCGTGTCAATTCACGAAAATGCGCCGGACGTCACGAATCGGAGCGGTCGCCATTCAACGCCGAGGCCGCCAATGCGTCGACCGCGAAGACGATGCCCTCGGCCAGGTCGGTCATTTTCCGCCGCTGCGAACGCGCCGTGTCGCGCAGGCGCAGTTCCGCTTCGCTGCGCGACAGCCGGTGGCGCTCCATCAGGATGCCGATCGCGACGCTGATGCCGCGCTGCTGGTCCAGCGCCTGTTCCAACTGGCGTCCGGTGCTGCGCAAGCGGCTCAGATCGGCCGCGCGCTTCAAGGCCGCTTCCACCGCGGGCATGATCTGGGGGATGTCGATGGGCTTGACCAGAAAGCCCACCGCGCCCAGTTCGGTGGCCTCGTCGACCGTGGCGTCGTCGCCATAGGCGGAGAGGAACATGAAAGGAATGCCATCGCGCGCCTGCAATTCGCGCGCGAGTTCGAAGCCGCCGCGCTCGCCCATGCGAATGTCCAGCAAGGCCAGATCCGGCCGCCAGTCGTCGAGCAGCGCGACCGCTTCGTCCACCGACTGCGCCGATTCGACCTGATATCCGGCGGCCTGCAGGCCGCGGCAGACGGTCGCGAGCACCAGGCGATCGTCGTCCACCACCAGCAGACGGTGCGTGCGGTTCATGCGATGGCCTCTTGATCTTTCGTGCTCTCGCTGAGCACGTCGGGCGCGTGCAGCGCGAGGGTGGCCACGACGCGACGGCCTTCCTCGGCCAGACCGATGCTGGCGCCGCGCCGCGGCAACAGCGAGCGGATCAGACCCAATCCGTTGCCCAGACTCACGCCGGCCGTGAAGTCGAAGTTCGCGGGCAGGAAGCCCGGATTGCTGACCAGGATCTGCGCCCGCTGCGCATGCGCGATCGCGTCGATGGCGACGATGCCGTTCACGCCGGAGCGCGACCGATGCTTCGCCGCGTTCATGATCAGCTCGTTCAGCACCATCGCCACCGGCACGGACTCCTCTTCGTTGACGCTGAATCTTTCCAGCACCGCGCACCGCTCCGATACCGTGATCGGTACGTGCATGATGCCGGAAACGGACGCGGCCACCCTCACCATCAGCATGCGCAGATTGATCTGACCGTCCTTGGCCTCGCCGTGCAGGCCATGCACCGCCGCGATCGCCGATACCTGCGCCGAGGCGGCTTCGAGCAGGGGCTTCAGCAGCGGCTTGTCGGACAGATGCTGGCGCAGCAGGCCGGTCACGCCTTGCAGGCTGTTCTTGATGCGATGGTGCACCTCGCGCACCAGGGCGTCGCGTTGCGCGCGCGCGACCTCCGCCGAGTGCGCATTGGCCGCGCTGGACACGGCGTCCTCGATGGCGGCCACGATCAGGCCATCGCCGCCGCCGGCGAACGAGACGATGGCGTCCACCGTGGCGCCGTTGGCGCGTCGCAATTCCAGGCGCATGGCGGGCCGCGCGCCTTCCAGTCCGGCGGCCGCCTGGTGCAGCGCATCCAGGCCCGCGGGCAGCGGTTGGCCCAGCATCCGCGTGGCATCGACCTCGAACAGGCGTTGCGCGCCGGCACTCCACAGCACGATGCCACCGCGCGGCTCCCAAGCGACGAATGCGACCGGCGTATGCGAGGACAGCGCGTCCAGCGCCGCGATCAGGCGCCGCGACGCGTCGCGACGCGCGTGGCGTCGTGCCGCATGCCAGGTCGCCAACGGCAGCAGCGCACACGCGAGGATCAGCAGCAGCGCAAGAGAATTCATGCCAGCTAAGCGACCGGTGATGAGCACTGCCTGGCGGCGCCCGCCTTATCGCATCCCGGCGAGGCCGCAGCCCTTTCCTACCCCTGCATCGGCCGGGTATCGCGTACCCGCCGTCCTCGGCAAAGGTACCGGTGCCGACCAGCGCCAGCAACACGGCCGCAAGCCGCGGGCGCGAACTACTGCGCAATAAGACGCAAGGAGAACCCGGACGCGGGTTCTCCTTGCCACTGCCCGGCGAGGCGAGTGTCGGGATGCGCACCGACAAGAGCGACCTCGCGGCGCCACGCGACACGCAAGGCCGCGCCTGCGTCACGCCTGGATCAGCGCGCGGCGCGAGCCGCGTCGGCGATCACCTCGGCCACCGCTTCCGGATCCGACGACATCGGCACATGGCTGGTCTGCAGTACGGTGGTCTTGGCCTTGAGCTTCTTCGCCAGCGCACGCTGCGCGCCCGGATCGATCATGCGGTCCTGGGCGGCGACGATGTACCAGGAGGGCTTGGCGGTCCACGCGGCGGCGGTGACCTTCTGTTCGAAGTTGGCGGCGCGCACCGGGCCTTGGGTGGCCGCGATCAGGTTGGCTTCCTGCGCGCTGACGTCCTGGGCGAAGTCCTGGGCGACGGCATCGGCCGGCAGGGTCAGGTAGCCGTCGGCATCGGCTATCACGCGGGCCAGGCCGGGGCTGGCCGGGAAGGCCTTGGTGCCCTCGCCCGAGCTTTCGCCCAGCGAAGGCGCGAACGAGGCGACGTAGACCAGCGACTTGACCTTGTCGTGAGCGCCGGCCTGGGTGATCACGGTGCCGGCCCAGGAGTGGCCGACCAGCACGACCGGGCCGGTCTGGGCATTGATGACGCGGTTGGTGGCGGCGACGTCGTCTTCCAGCGAGGTCAGCGGGTTCTGCACCGCGACCGCCTTGAGGCCCTTGGCCTGCAGCAGCGGGATCACCTTGTTCCAGGACGAACCGTCGGCGAAGGCGCCGTGGACCAGGACCACGGTGGTGGCGTCCTTGGCGGGGGCCGGAGCGGCCGCTTCGGCGGCCGAGGCGGTGGAGATCGCCGCCGACAGGGCCAGGGAGAGCAGCAGGACGGCGGAAGCACGGGGGCGCGAGGTGTTCATGGGTCTACTCCTGGAGGGCTGAGGGATGAATATCGCGATATCATTTATCGCGATAACAATCAGACTACACGAGCCCGAAAAACTGTCAAGATATTTTTTATCGTGATAAGCTTATTTCAGCTAAGTGATTGACTGAACAGGCTTCGAGGGCACCTACCATGGCCAGCAAGACCCCGTTTACGCTGGACGAGCAGCTGTGTTTCGCGCTGTACGGCGCCGGCATCGCGATCAATCGCGCCTACAAACCGCTGCTGGACGCGCTGGGGCTGACCTACCCGCAGTACCTGGTGCTGAGTGCGCTGTGGGAACACGACGGGCTCACCGTCGGCGCGATCGGCACGCGCTTGGCGCTGGAGCCCAGCACCATCACCCCGCTGGTCAAGCGCCTGGAGCTGGCCGGCCTGGTCGAGCGCCAGCGCAGCGCGCAGGACGAACGCCAGGTGCATGTGCGCCTGACCACCGCCGGGCGCGAGCTGCGCGCGCGCACCCGCTGCCTGGCCGAGACCCTGGGCGAACGTTCGGGCATGAGCGCGCAGGAGTTGGGCGCGCTGAACAAGCAGGTGCAGCGCCTGCGCGATGCGTTGGCCCTGCCCTTGGAATGAGCGGCGAGGACGTCGCCGCCACCCTTGCGTCCGCGCCTCAGTCGCCGAGTGTGAGGCTCAGCATCAACCGGCGCTCGGGCTCTTAGGCCTGAATGCCGCGGGTGCCGGCGATCCACGCATATTCGTCGCCGACCTTGTAGACGCGCAGGCGCAGCGCGGCCGGCGTGCCGCGCCAGTCGAACCGGTAGCGCGCACCAATACGCAGCAGCGCATAGCCCGGCGTCTGGTAGCGATTGAGCGCGTCGGTCCGGCGCGCGCCACAGTAGTTGGCGTCGGCATCCACCGACAATCCGCGCACGCGCGCCGTCGTCGACCCAGTATCGCGCCTCAAAGCGCGCTGAGCATCACGTAGTAGCCGTCGGGATCGCGCAAGGCGAACTCCTCGGTGCCGGTGTTCGGATTCACGCCGGGCTCCTCTTCCAGCGCCGCGACCAGCGCGCGCGCGCGCGGCAGCGCCGCGGCGAAGTCGTCGACGCGGAAGAACAGCAGCAAGCCGTTGCCGGGTTCGGCGCGGTCGCGACTGGCCAGGGTCGGATGCTCGTGCGCGCCCCATTCGTGCAAGCACAGCAGCACGGTGCCGTCGGTATCCAGGATCTGTCCGAAGTAGCGATGCGCGGGCTCGGTCGCCGGCAGGCCCAGCAGCGACTGGTACCACTTGTAGCTGGCGGCGACGTCGCTGACGCCGATGATGGTCCAGGTGCGTTTCATGCGGTCCTCCTCGTTCCGGCGGTGAGTCGATAAGTCGCCGGAGGCAATGCGCCGACGACGCCATGGCCACGCCTTTATGCGGCGCGATATCCGAACCTGCGATGCAGCGAATCTCGCCAGTCCAGCAGATCGGCGAATTCCGTCGCCAGCGCGGCGTCGTGCCAGCACTCGCGTTGGACCGGGCCCAAGGCCGCGGGCCCGGACGTGGGCCGCACCGCCTCCAGCAGCACCGACATGCTGATGTCCGCGTAGCTGAAACGCTCCAGCAGATAGCCCGTATCCGCGCGCGCCAGCCCCGCCCGCAGCGCGAGCAGCGCCTCGCGGTGCGCATGCGGCCGCAGCAGATGCGCGTACTTGCGGTCCAGACGCCGCGCGACCTGGCGCGCGACCGGCCTGAGCAGCGCGCGGCTGCGGCCGCGCAGCAGCGGCACCGACTCGTCCAGGGCGCGGTCGTCGGCGAGCACCGCGCGCACCACTCGCGTTCGTGCGGCGGCCAGGCCGCGTTCGCTGATCTCGTCCCAGGGCCGCGCCTCGGCGAGCGCGCCCAGACGCGCGTCGCCCGCGCATTGCGCCGCGTATTCGGCGATGCCCCAGGAGCCGCGGATCGCCTGCGCGCGCCTCAACAGCACCGGCACCGACACCGGCTGGCGCCACTGACGCAGACGCCAGCGCAGCCAGGGCTCGCTCAGGCCGGGTGTGTATTCGCGATAGGCGTAGTCGACGCCGCAGCGGTCCAGCGCCCAGCGCGCCTTGAGGGTCCATGGAGAGAATGCCTCGCCTACCAGCAGCGCCATGTCGTCCACCTGGAGTCGTCCTGTCCCCGCTCGCGATCGCAGCCTGGGCCGCGTCGGCCCGACCCGCGCGCAGTATGCGCCTTGTCTTGCGGGCACGATCGTCGCATCCTGCCGCGGTGAAGACATCGCCGCCGACCGCCGCCGAACTCGCCATCCTGCGCATCCTGTGGCGGGACGGGCCGGCGACGGTGAAGCAGGTGCACGAAGCGGTGTACGCGGGCACCGACACCGGCTACACCAGCGCCCTGAAGATCCTGCAGAACATGCTGGCCAAAGGCCTGGTCTCGCGCGCCACCGACGCGCGCCAACACGTCTACAAGGCCGCGGTGTCCGAGCGCCCCACCCTCAACCGGCTGGTGCGCGGCTGGATGGACAGCGCGTTTTCCGGCTCCTCGCTGGCCCTGGCCATGCAGGCCCTGGACGCGCGCCCGATCGATCAGCAGGAGCTGGCCGAACTCAAGGCCGTGATCAAGCGGCTGGAAGCCGGTTCCGACTGAGCATGGACGCCGCGACGCTGGCGTATGTGTTCGAACTGCTGGCGTTCGCGGTGGGCGCGACGCTGCTGCAGGGTTCGTTGCTCTGGCTGTCGTGGCGCGGAGCCAGCCGGCTGATTCCTGCCGCGCGGCCCGGCCTGCGCTATCGCCTCGCGGCCCTGCATTTCGCGCTGCTGGCCGCCTTGCCCGTGCTCGCGATCGCATCGTTGCATCTGTGGTTCGCGACCATGGGCGGCGAGATCTCGCGCGAGAAGCCGGCGCTGGAGCTGCCGCCGCCGACGGTGAACGCGGCCTACCTCGGCCTGCTCGCGTCCGTCGCGGTGGCCTGGTGGTTCGGCGCCGGCGCGCATGCGCTCAAGCTGTGCGGCGAGGTCGCGCGCTTGGCGGCCACGCCACTGCAGGCGGCGCCGGCCGCGTTGCTCGCCGCCGTCGATCGCCTGCAGGCCGGCAGCGGCATGCGCGGTCGGGTCGAGCCGCGCATCGCCGCGGTCGCCGGCCCGCAAGTGGTCGGATACCGACGCGCGATCCTGATGGTGCCCGCGGACTTCATGGGCCGCCTGCCGGCGGCGCAGCGCGACGCCGTCCTGCTGCACGAGCTGGCGCATGCGCGCCGGCAGGATTTCGCATGGAACCTGCTGCAGCGGCTGGGCCTGGCGCTGGTGTGGTTTCATCCCGCGGCCTGGGCGCTGTACCGCGGCCTCGCCTTCGAGCGCGAGGCCGCCTGTGACGCGATGGCGGTGGCTCAGGGCGCGGCGCCGAAGACGCTCGCGCAAGGGCTGTTGCGGCTGGCCGAAACGCGCGACATGGGCACGGTCGCGATGGCGTCCTCCGGCGGCGCCGCGCTCAGCCGGCGCCTGCATCGGCTGCTGTCTCCCGAGCCCGCGCCGTCCTTGCTCGGTCGCGTCGCCATCGCCGGCGCCGTGCTGGGCGTGCTCGGCGCGGCGCTGGCCCTGGCCGCGCCCGGCCTCAACGCCGCGCGCATGCAGGACCGCTATATCGCCAGCGGCTTCGGCCCCACGGTGGTGGTCAACGCGCGCGATCCGGCCGGCAGCTTCGCTTTGCGCATCCGCCAAGGCCGGGTGGTGCAGGCCTCGATCGAACGCCAATCGGTGCCCAGCGAACGCATCCTGCAGCGCGGCGACAGCGTCGTCCTGCTGGGCTCGAACCGGCGCCCGGCGGTGTCCCTGCGGGTGTTCCCGAACGGGCGCATCCGCTGGAACGCGCGCGGCTAGCCACCCGCACCGGCCTGATATACGATGCGCGTCGTAGATAAGTACGACAACCATCGTAGAGGGATCGCATGGACCTGCTCTCCGGCCTGACCCGTTCCGCCCTGGCCGCCGGCCTGGCCGCCTTGCTGCTGCCGTCGCCCGCCGCCGCCGCGCCCGATCCGGCCGACGCGGCCCGCGTGTTCGCCGAAGCGCAGGCCCTGTGCGAGCGCGACGACGGCGCGCTGTGGGGGACGTCCTTGTGCGGCCCGATCCTGTTGGTCGACTACACCGATCGCGCGGTGGTGAGCAACGTCGCCGACAAGGAAGGCCGATTGGTCGCGGCCGGCAGCGTGTTCACCGGCACCCTGCCCGAGAGCGTGATCATCGCCAACACGCCCACCGAGTGGGCGGGCGTGCGCTGGACCCAGCTGCTGTGGCCCTTGCCGACCGAGGCGAACAAACGCCAGGTGCTGATCGCGCACGAGCTGTTCCATCGCGTCCAGCCGCAGCTCGGCCTCACGCGCAACGAGATCGGCAACCAGCACCTGGACTCGCTGGAAGGCCGTTATCTGTTGCAGCTGGAATGGCGCGCATTGGCGCGGGCCCTGAAGGCGCCGACGCCCGCGCTGCGCCAGGCGGCCATGAGCGACGCGATGCTGTTCCGGCACGAGCGCTATCGCCTGTTCCCGCAGGCCGCGACGGAAGAGGGCCTGCTCGAGATCAACGAAGGCGTGCCCGAATACACCGGCGTCCAGGTCGGCCTCCGCGATCCCGCGGCGCGCATCGCCCACGCCGAGTACGACTTGTCCGCGTTCGTGCAGGCGCCCAGCTTCGTGCGCTCGTTCGCCTATGCCACCGGCCCCGCCTACGGCCTGCTGCTGGACGAGGCCGACCCGGCCTGGCGCGGCAAGCTCGGTTCCGGACAGCGGCTCGATCAGCTGCTGAGCCTGGCGCTGCGCTTGCCCGATCCGGACCCGTCGACGCTCAAGACGCGCGCCGCGCAATACGACGACGACGGCGCCCTGCGAGCGGCGGAGGAAGCGCGCGACCGCCACAAGCGCCAGCAGGCGGCGGAACTGAAAGCGCGCCTGGTGGACGGCGCGGTGCTGGTCATTCCGCTGAAGAAGACCAATCGCCAGTTCAATCCGCAGACCCTGATCCCGCTGGGCGAGTTGGGCATGGTCTATCCGACCCTGCGCCTGACCGGCGAATGGGGCGCATTGGAAGTCGAAAGCGGCGGCGCGCTGCTGACCGGCGCGCAGGCGACGGTGTCCGCGCAAGGCGTGGAGCCGTCGGGAATCCAGGGCGCGGGCTGGCGGCTGGAGCTCAAGCCGGGCTGGTCCGTGCGGGCGGGCGCGCGCGCCGGCGATCTGATCGTGGTGCAAGCGCCGCAGGACGCCGCCGGCAAGCCATAAATCGGCGCGGGGATGGCGCGACGGGATTTTGCGCTAGGCCGCCGGCGTGGCCTCGGCCGCGCGCCGCGCCGCGCGCCGGCCGTAGATCACCACGGCCGCGGCCGGCAGATACATCATCATGCCGTACATCAACGCCGGCACCGCGATCTGCTCGGACTTCATCAGGCTCAGCGCCAGCAAGGCCGCCAGGGTCGCGTTCTGCACGCCGACCTCGATGCCGATGGTCAGCGCATCGGGCAGGTTCAGACGCAGCAAGCGGCCCAGGGCCACGCCGCCGGCGGTGGCGCCGCAGGCCAGCGCGAACGCGGGCAGGCCGACGCCGCGCAGCAGGGTCGGCAGGTTCGCCCACTGTTGAACGATCAGCGCGACGATGATCGCGAACAGCACCAGCAACGCGAACGCGCCGGTCCACTTCTCGATCCGCAGCGCGAACGCCGGCGCGAAGCGGCGCACGCTCATGCCGATCAAAATCGGCACCAGCACCAGGGCGGCCAGATGCAGCGCGGTGCTGCGGAACGGCACCTGCAGATCGGCGCGCGCGCCGGCGAACCAGTGCAGGGCCAGATTGACCAGCAGCGGCACGCTCAGGAAGGTCACCAGGCCGCTGATCACGGTCAGGCTGACCGCCAGCGCCACGTTGCCGCGCGCCAGATAGGTGAGCGCGTTCGAGGAGGAACCGCTGGGGCAGGCTGCGACCAGAACCAGGCCGACCGCGAATTCGGGCGGCAGCGCGAACGCCCAGGCGATGAAGAAGCCCAGCGCGGGCAGCCACAGATAGTGACCGAGCACGCCGACCAGCACCGGCTTGGGCCGTTCGCCTATGCGCAGGAAATCCGCGAGCGTCAGCGACATGCCGATGCCGGTCATGATCAGCGCGATCGCGATCGGCAGCAGCACCTGCAACAAACGGCTGTCTTCCATGCCTGCTCACCCGTGGGCTAGAGATTGGGAACGACCTAGTCCCCGATTGACGCCCGAACCGAGCGCAAGGTCAACTGTCGTAGCCCGGGTTGACGCGCTGCAGGCGCCTCAACAGGCCCGGCCACACCAGCGCGCCGCCCAATCCGCGCGTGACCTGCATGGCCTGGGCCTGCATGCCGTCGACGATGGGCTGCGGCACCAGGGTGAGCGCGCGATCACCGGCCAGCGCGCGCACCTGGATCATGCAGGCCGCCTCGAAGACGTACAGCGCCAGAAAGGCATCGGCGACGCTGCGCGCGGCGGTCAGCAGGCCGTGATTGCGCAACATCAAAAAGGTCTTGTCGCCCAGGTCGCGCACCAGCCGCGGTTTTTCGTCCTCGTTGAGGGCCAGGCCTTCGTAGTCGTGATAGGCCAGCGACGACAGCACCAGGGTCGATTGCTGCGACAAGGGCAATAGCCCCTGCTGCTGCGCCGAGACCGCGATGCCGTTGATCGAGTGGATGTGCATCACGCACTGCGCATCCTCGCGCGCGGCGTGCACGCAGCTGTGGATGATGAAGCCGGCCGGATTGACCGGGTGCGGCGAGTCGTCGAGCTTGTTGCCGTGCAGGTCGATCTTGACCAGGGACGAGGCGGTGATCTCCTCGAACATGTGGCCGTAGGGATTGATCAGGAAATGGTGCTCCGGCCCCGGGATGCGCGCGCTCAGATGAGTGAACACCAGATCGTCCCAGCCGAACAGGGCGACCAGCCGATAGGCGGCGGCCAGATCGACGCGCAGGGCCCATTCTTGCGCCGAATATCCGGCACTCGCAGCGTGCGGTTTTGCGTTCATGACCGTCTCCGACCCGATGCGCAGCACGCTAGCAGCGACGGTGGACGGATACCGTCGGATTGCCGACACTCTGGCCATGCCCTTGTCGAACGCGAACGCCGACCCGTGGTTGCGCGACCTGCCGCCGGAGGTGACGGCCCTGCTGGCCAGCATGTCGTTGCGCAAGCGCCTGCGCCACGGCGAACTGCTGTACGCGCGCGGCGCCGAGGCCGACGGCCTGTACGGCGTGGTCAGCGGACGGATCCGGATCAGCCTGACCCATGCCGACGGCCGCGAGGTGCTGCTGACCTGGTTCGAACCGGGCAGCTGGTTCGGCGAGGTGTCGATGTTCGACGCCAGCCCGCGCCCGCAGGACGCGCACGCAGTCGGCGACACCGAGGTGATGCTGCTGCCGCGCGCGAAGTTCATGGCCTTGCTGGACCAGCACCACGAACTCTACCGCGCCTTCGCCAAACTGCTGTGCCGGCGCCTGCGCATGTCGCTGGATTTCGTCGAGGACATGATGACGCTGCCGCTGTCGGCGCGACTGGCCAAGCGGTTGCTGGAGCTGGCCGGCGTGTACGGCAGCGCCGGCCAGGGCGCGGGCGTGGCGATCGACCTGCACCTGCCGCAGGAGGATCTGGCGCGCATGATAGGCGCGAGCCGCCAGAGCGTGAGCAAGGAGCTCAACGTCTGGGAGGCGCGCGGCCTGATCCGGGTCGAGTACAGCCGCATCACGTTGTTGGACAGCGAACGCGTGCGCGCGCTGACGGCCGGATCGAAGACCTGACCCCGGTACGCGGCAGCGGCTCAGGACATCGCCAGCGCTTCGCCTTCGCATTCGAACAGATGCGCGCCGACGATGCGGGCCAGCTGCTCGGCATAACGCAGGTTCAGCACCAGGCTGTGGCTGCACGGCAGGTCGTGGCAGCGGATGCGGCCGCGCACGAACGGCGACCAGCGCTCGGCGGCCAACGGCTCGGGCCCCTGCGGCGGCGCGGCGCGGATCAGCAGCAAGTCGCAAGCCAGCGGCGCCGGCCGATAACGGCGCACCATCGCCAGCGTATTTTCGGCGCCGCGGAAGTCGAACAGGATCGGCGCGATGTCGTAATAGGCGCCGGCGACTTCGGCGACCACGCGCGGCGGCGGCGGCGGACCGACCTCATCGACCTCATCAGCCTCGTCGGCCTCGCCCGCTGTCGACGCCTGCGCCGGCGATTCGTCCTCGGACGCGTCCGCAGGCGGCGCCGGGTCGTCCTCGTCGTACTGGCCGGGGAAATAGTTGACCGCGCACAGCAGGTCCACGCGTTCGCCCTGCGCTTCCAGGCGCGCGGCCAAGGCCGAAGCGATCGCGCCGCCCAGGCACCAGCCCAGCAGACGGTAGGGGCCGCGCGGCTGCAGTTCGCGGATGCGCCGCAGGTAGTCCTCGGCCATGGCCTCGATCGAGGCCGGCAGATGATCGGGGTCGCTGACCGCGCGCGACTGCAGGCCGTACACCGCGCAGTCGCCGCCCAGATGCGGCAGCAGGCGCGCATACGGCCAGCTCAGGCCGCTGCCGGGATGGATGCAAAACAAGGCCGGCGTGCCGCCCGCGCGCAGCCGCTGCACCGGCGTCAGCAGCTCCGGCGGTATCCGGCTTTCGATACGCTCGGCGCCTTCGTCCTCGCCGATCGCCGCGACCAGGCGCGCCGGACTGCGGTGGCGCAGCACCTGCAGGGCGGAGATCACCACGCCTTCGCGGGTGGCCAGCGCGGCCAGCCGCACCGCGCTGAGGCTGTCGCCGCCCAGGGCGATGAAATCGTCGTCGACGCCGACCGCCTCCAGGCCCAGCACCTGCGCGAACAGCAGGCTCAGGATCTGCTCCTGCGGACGCGGCGGCGACGCCGGCGCCTGGGTGGCGGCGACCGCGGGCGCCGGCAGGGCCGCGCGATCGAGCTTGCCGTTGGCGGTGAGCGGCAGCGTCGGCAAGACGATCCAGGCGGCCGGATGCATGTAGTCGGGCAAGTGCTCGGCCAGCGCCGTGCGCAGCGCGTCCGGCCAGGCGCCGTCGTCGCAGCGCGCGTCGTCGCGCACGACGTAGGCGACCAGGCGCTTGCGTCCCGGCGCGTCCTCGCGCACCAGGATCGCGGCCTGGGCCATGCGCGGCAGGCGCAGCAGCTGCGTCTCGATCTCGCCCGGTTCGACCCGGAAGCCGCGCAGCTTGACCTGACGGTCGGCGCGGCCGACGAAGCACAGCGCGCCATCCGCGCGACGCCGCACCCGATCGCCGCTGCGGTACAGGCGATCGCCGGGCGCGCCGTAGGGATCGGGCAGGAAACGTTCGGCATCCAGCTGCGGGCGCCGCAGATAGCCGCGCGCGACGCCGGCGCCGCCGATGTAGAGCTCGCCGACCTCGCCCATCGGCAGGTCGCGCAAGCGCTCGTCCAGCACGTGTACGCGGGTGGCATCCAGCGGCCATCCGATCGGCACTTCGTCCTCGTCCGACGCCAGTCGCGGCAACTCGCAGGTGGTGGCGAAGGTGGTGGTCTCGGTGGGGCCGTAGCCGTTGACGATGCGCAGGCCCGGGCAGCGCGCCTGCACCCGCCGCACCGCCGCGGCCGACAGCGCGTCGCCGCCGGCGATCAGGCGGCGCAGGCCGTCCAGGCAGTCGGCGGCATCCGCGGCCAGCGCGTGGAACAGGCCCGCGCTGAGCCACAGGTCGGTCACGCCGTGCGCGGCCAGCACCCGCCGCAGGCTCGCCGCGTCCAGCGGACCCGGCGGCGCAAGCACCACGCAACCGCCGTTGAGCAGGGGCGTCCACAGCTCGTAGGTGGACGCGTCGAACGCGGGCGAGGAATGCAGTAGCACGCGCGCGGGCGCGTCCTCGCGCCAGCGCCGGTCGCGCGCGAACGCGGCGATGTTGCCGGCGGTGGTGCAGATGCCCTTGGGCAGACCGGTCGAGCCGGAGGTGTACATCACATAGGCCAGGCGTGCGGGGTCGTCGTCGCGCAACGGATCGACGCTGTCGTCCGGAACCAGCGGCGCGTCGCCATCGACCGCGAGGGTTCGCATGCCGGCGGCGAACGCCGGCGCGTCGCTGTCGCGCGCGACCAGGAGCAGGCCGGCGCCCGTTTCCTCCAGCATGCGCCGCTGCTGCATGGGCGCGGCGCCGACGTACAAAGGCAGATAGGCGGCGCCGAGCTTGGCCACCGCCAGGATCGCGATCACGAGTTCGGGCGCGCGCTCGATCCAGATCGCCACCACCTGCTCGCCGGCGACGCCCGCCGCGCTCAGTTGCCGCGCCAATGCGTTGGCGCGTGCGTTGAGTTCGCGGTAGTCGTAGCGGCGCTGCGCGCAGATCAGCGCGTCGTCGTCGGGCGTGCGCGCGGCCTGGCGCTCGAACAAGCTGGCGGGCGTTGCGCCCGCCTCATCCGCCGCTACCGCTGCCCGCGTCTCGCTGTCCATGCCCGCTCCGTGCGCATCCTGCGTCCGTGCCAGATGGTAGCGGAAAACGGCGCGTCGCCCGTCCGGCGCCGCGCCCGCGCGATCGATGCCGGGCTCAGGATTTGCTCGGCGCCGCCGGCGGCTTGACCCGCACCTTGTCGCCTTCGCCCAGCAGCGCGTTCGGCGCCTGCACCACGGTGTCGCCCGGCGCCAGGCCGGACACGATCTCGATCTCGCCGCCGAGGTTGCGGCCCAGGGCGACGCTGCGGAATTCCAGGGTGGCGTCCTTGCGCAGCGTGGCCACGCGCGGGCCGGCGCCGCCCTGGATCACCGCCGAAATCGGCACCAGCACCGCCGGCGCGGCGCGCGCCACCTTCAGGCGCACTTCGCCGACCATGCCGGCGGGGATGCGCCCGTCGGCGTTGGGCAGGCGCAGCTCCACGCGCATCGCGCCGAGATCGCGCGACAGGCTCTGCGCGCTGCGCGCGACTTCGGCCTTGAAGGTCTCGCCCGGCAATTCCGGGAAGCGCACTTCCGCCTGCAGGCCGGCGTGCACCTGCAGCGCGGCGCTTTGCGGCACGTCGATCACGATCCGCAGCGGATCCAGCGCGTTGATCTCGAACATCGGCAGCGCCGAGGCTGCCGAATCGGCGACCACGCGATCGCCGCGCTCGATGTTGCGCGCCGCGACCACGCCCGCGAACGGCGCGCGCACGCTCTGGAACGCGCTGCGTTCGCGCGCGCTGGTCAGGCGCGCCTCGGCGGCCGCGCGCGCGGCGGCGGCGGCGTCGCGGTTGGCCTTGCGGTCGCTGTACATCTCC
The DNA here is from genome assembly GCF_900114355.1 of Lysobacter sp. cf310. GTDB lineage: Bacteria > Pseudomonadota > Gammaproteobacteria > Xanthomonadales > Xanthomonadaceae > Lysobacter. Next base: position 477,666 of record NZ_FOSS01000004.1, on the reverse strand, counting down.
TTGGAGATCGCGCCCGAGCCCACCAGCACCTGGGCGCGGTCGAAGTTGACCTGGGCCAGTTCCTGATCGGCATTGGCCTGGTTGAGATCGGCCGCGGCCTCGCGCACGGCCTGATCGACCTCCGGCGCGGAGATCGTCGCCAGCACCTGGCCGGCGGCGACGCGATCGCCGAGGTCGACCTGGCGCTCGCGCACGAAGCCGGTGGCGCGCGCATAGATCTGCGCCGACTCGCCGGCGTAGGCGCGCGCCGGCAAGCGCAGTTCGAGTTCGCTGTCGGCCGGCTTGACCGCCACCGCCAGTACTTCCGGCAGGCCCTTGGCCGGCGTGGTTTCGGCTTCGCTGCGGCCGCAGCCCGCGGCCAGCGCGAGCGCGATCGCCAGGCTCAGGACGCCCGCGGCGCGGGCCAGCGTGCGGTCGGTATAGGGGGCGTGCGCATTCATGGGGTCGCTCCTGCCTCGGCGATGCCGGTGGCGGCGGTGGATTCGGCGGACGCGTGGCGCGCCGCACGTCGTTTGATGTGGCGGCCGAGCACGGCCAGGATCGAAGGCACCAGCACCAGGGTGGCGGGGGTGCCGAACAGCAGGCCGCCGATCACCGCGCGGCCCAGCGGCGCGTTCTGTTCGCCGCCCTCGCCCAGACCGATCGCCATCGGCACGATGCCCAGCACCATCGCGCTGGCGGTCATCAGCACCGGGCGCAGGCGCACCGCGGCGGATTCGTAGGCGGCCAGCTCGGGATCGTGGCCTTCGGCGATCAGACCGCGCGCGAAGCTGGTGACCAGCACGCTGTTCGCGGTCGACACGCCGATCACCATCATCACGCCCATCAGCGCCGGCACGCTCAACGGCGTGCCGGTCGCGAACAGGCCGAAGGCGGCGCCGGCGATCGCGATCGGCAGGCCCGACATCGCCACCAGCGGCTGGATCCAGGACTGGAAGTTCACCACCAGCACCAGGAACACCAGCACCGCCGACATCAGCAGACCGGCCGCGAGTTCGCCGTAGGCGCTCTGCATCTCGCCGGCCTGACCGGCGATCTCGATGCGGTTGCCGGGCTTGAGGCGGGCTTCGAGTTCGTGGGTGATGGCGGTCAATCGATCGTAGACCGAACCCAGGTCGGTGCCCTGCACGTTGGCCAGCACGCTGATGGTCGGCGCCAGGGTGGTGCGGCCGATGCTGGCCGGCACCGTGCGCGGGGTGACCGTGGCGATATTGCGCAACAGCACCGCCTGGCCGTTGGCGCCGATGCGCAACGGCGTGTTCAACAGGGTGTCGATATCGCCCAGGCGCGCGGGCGGCGCCTGCACCTGGACGGTGTAGGCGATCGCGTTGACGGTGTCGGTCCAGTACACCGGCGACACCGTGCCGGCCGAGCCCAGCACCGCGAGCACGGCGCGGCTGGCCTGCTGGGTGTCCAGGCCGAGCTGGGCGGCGCGGGTGCGGTCGATCTTGACCTGGTACTCGGGCAGATCCAGGACCTGGCGCAAGGCCACGTCGACCGCGCCCGGCACCTGGCGCAGGCGCTGTTCGATCTCGCGCGCGAGGGTCAGGTTGCCGGCGGTGTCGCGGCCGACCAGGCGCACTTCCAGCATGGTCGCGGCCGAGCCGGACAGGGTGCGGCTGGTCGCGTCCGGCGGACGTTCGAACACTTTGACGTCGGGAAACTTCTGCGCGATGCGTTCGCGCAGCTGCTGCAGATACAAACGGCTGGGCGCGTGCGGCGAGCGCAGCTGCAACATCACCTCGGCCTCGAAGGAGCCGACCACGGTGCTGTCGACCATCGCCAGGTTGACCGCGTCGGGCACGCCGATCTGTTCGTAGACGGTTTCCAGTTCGTGCGCGGGAATGATGTCGCGGATCTCGCGCTGGATCTGGGTCACGCGCGCGGCGGTCTCCTCCAGGCGCATGCCCGAGGGCATGCGCAGCTGCAGGCGCAGCTGGCCGGCGTCGACCTGGGGGAAGTATTCGCGGCCCAGCATCAGCGCCGAGGCCGCGCCCACGCCGATGGTCAGCAAGGCGGCCAGGGCGAGCACGCCGCCGTGGTGGCCCAGCCGCACCAACAGGTCGTGATGGCGCTCGCGCAGCGATTCCAGGGTGTGTTCGACGCGGTGATTGATCGCCAGCAAGGCGCGCTCGGCGCGCCAACGCGGGCGCGCGCGGCTTTCGATGTCGGCCGGCAGCAGCAGGTAGCACAGCACCGGGATCAGCGTGCGCGAGAGCAGGAACGAGGCCGCCATGGCGAAGATCACCGCCAGCGCCAGCGGCGTGAACACCCAGGCCGACAGGCCGGTCATCAGCAGGATCGGGGTGAGCACGATGCAGATCGCCACCGTCGACACGAACTCGGGGAACACCACCTCGCGCGCGCTGTCCAGGATCGCGGTGCGCACGTCCTTGCCCAGGGCGATGTTGCGGTTGGTGTTCTCCACGTCCACCACCGCGTTGTCGACCAGGATGCCGATCGCCAGCGCCAGACCGCCCAGGGTCATCACGTTGAAGGTGTAGCCCAGCAGGTGCAGCAGCGACACCGAGGCCAGCAGCGCCAGCGGGATCGCCGACAGCACGATCAGGCTGGAGCGCCAGGAACCGATGAACACCAGCACCACCAGCGCCACCAGCAGGCCGACCAGCAGCGCCTCGTGCTGGATCGAACCGATCGCGTGATCGACGAACACCGATTGGTCGAAGATCGGCTGGATGCGCATGCCCGGCGGCGCCGAGGCTTCGATCTCGGGCAGGCGCTCGCGCACCGCGCGCACGATCTCGACCGCCGACGCGCCGCCGAGCTTGATCAGCGCCACCGACACCGCGCTGGAGCCGTCCATGCGCGCGACGTTGGTCTGCAGCGCGCCGCCGTCGCGCACCGAGGCGACGTCGCGCACGTAGATCACGCTGCCGTTGCGCGCGGTCACCGGCAGATCGAGAAAGTCGGCCGCGGTCGCCGGGCTGGTGTCGAGCGAGATCTGCAGCTCGCGCCCGCCCTCGCGGATCGCGCCCGAGGGCAGGGTCGGGCTGCCGCGTTCCAGCGCCGAGGTCACGTCGCTGGGCGTCAGGCCGTAGGTCTGCAGCGCCGAGGGATCCAGGTCGACCATGATCTGGCGCGCCGCGCCGCCATAGGGCAGGGTCAGGCGGATGCCGGGGATGGTCTGGATCTGCGAGCGCAGTTGCAGGCGCGCGTAGTCGTACAACTGCGCTTCGGTCAGCGAGTCCGAGGACAGCACCAGCTGCAACACCGGCGTGCTCGACATGTTGTTGCGGATCACCAGCGGCGGCGAGGTGCCCGGCGGCATGCGCCGCAGGATGGTCTGCGAGACCGCGGTGATCTGGCCCAGGGCGCGGTCCAGGCTGACCGTGGGCTGGAAGTCGATGCGCACGATGCTGGCGCCGTTGATCGACTCCGAGCGCACCTCGCGCAGGTCGTCGACCGTGTTCATGATCGCGACCTCGGAGAACGAGGTGAGCTTGGCGGCCATGTCCGCGGCCGGCAGGCCGTTGTAGGTCCAGATCAGGTTGATCGAGGGGATGCCGACCTCGGGCAGGATGTCGGTGGGCATGCGCCGCGCCGACAGGCTACCGAACAGCAGGATCAGGATAGCCAGCACGCCGATGGTGTAACGGCGGTCCAGCGCGTATTGAACGATCCACATCGCGATGTATCCCGGTGCGAGGGAACCTCGGCCGGGGCGTCGGGGCGTGGCGCGCGCGCGCCATGCCGGGGCGGGCCCGGTCGGGTCGGGGGGTGAGGCGTACGTTAGGCCCCGAGGGGCCCGGGCAGTTAGTACGATGCTGTCGAATCGTTGCCCAATCCTGCAATTTCGTCGGCTGGGCCTGCCGAACGACAGGATCCGCAAACATAATCGCAACGTCCCTGCCGGATGCTGGAAGCCATGAACGCCAACACTTCCGCCGAATCCCTCGCCCGCAACGGGGTCTGCGCCCCGCAGGCGGAGCTGGCCGACCGGATTGCCCGATTGACCCCCGAGGACGGCGTGCACCCCACCGCCGTGCCGCAGCTGTACCTGATCCGCTCCAGCACCCCGACGCCGTGCAAGCCGGCCCTGTACGAGCCGCGCCTGTGCATCGTCGCCCAGGGCAGCAAGGTCGCGATGCTGGCCGGCGAGACCTACCACTACGACCCGCTGAACTATCTGGTGGTGTCGGTGACCCTGCCGATGATCGGCCAGATCACCGAGGCCACGCCGGAGAAGCCCTACCTGTGCCTGCGCCTGGATATCGATCCGGAGGAGATCGCCGCGCTGATCCTGGACGCCGGCCCGCAGGCGCCGTCCACCGGCATCGACCGCGGCCTGTACGCCGCGCGCGTGAACGCGCCGCTGCTGGATGCGGTGCTGCGCCTCATGCGCTTGCTGGAAACGCCGGCCGACCTGCCGGTGCTGGCGCCGATCGCGCTGCGCGAGATCTTCTACCGCGTGCTGGTCGGCGACCTCGGCCATCGCCTGTGCGACCTGGCGGTGGCCGACACCCGCTCGCACCGGATCGCGCGCGCGGTCGAGATGCTGCGCCAGCAGTACCTGCAGCCGCTGAGCATCGACGACCTGGCGCAGTCGGTGCACATGAGCACCTCCTCGCTGCATCACCAGTTCAAGGCCGTGACCACGATGTCGCCGCTGCAGTTCCAGAAGCAGCTGCGCCTGCACGAAGCGCGCCGGCTGATGCTGATCGACGGCATCGAGGCGGTCGCGGCCGCGCACAAGGTCGGCTACGAAAGCGCCTCGCAGTTCAGCCGCGAGTACAAGCGTCTGTTCGGCGCGCCGCCGCGCTCGGAGATCGGCCAGGTGCGCAGCACGCGCCTGGGCTGAACGCGCCCGCTCAGTCCATGCACACGGCCTCGACGTTGTGGCCGTCGGGGTCGATCAGGAAGGCGGCGTAATAAGTCGGGCTGTAATCCGCGCGCAGCCCCGGCGCGCCGTTGTCGCGCCCGCCCGCCTTCACGCCGGCGGCATGGAAACGATCGACGCTGGCGCGGTCGGGCGCGCGCAAGGCGACGTGGCTCTGGCCCACGGCGTTGGCGTCCTCGTACAGCCACAGCGCGGGCGCACCGTCCGGGCCCAGCCCGGCGCCGCCCTCGTAGCGCGAGTCCAGGCGATGGCCCAGCGCGCCCAGGGCGGCTTCGTAGAAGCGCAGGCTGGCATCGAGATCGCGAACCTTCAGGCCGATATGGTCGTACATGGCGGAACCTCCTTGAGTGGAGGCTCAGCGTGCGACGTAGGCGCCGATGCGTTCTTGGAGAATCTTGCGGTCGCCGCGCGCGGCGCGGCGGAAGCCGCGCGGCGACACCCCGGCGGCGCGACGGAAGGTGCGCACGAAATTGGACAGGTCGGCGAAGCCGCTGTCGTAGGCGACCTGCGTGATCGGCCGGCCCTCGTCGGCCAGCAGGGGCACCGCGCGCCGCAGCCGCGCGCGCAGCAGGTACTGGTGCGGGGTGACGCCCAGCACGGCCGCGAACAGGCGCAGGAAATGGAAGGCGCTGAGGCCGGCGCTGGCGGCGGTGCGCTCCAGATCCACCGCCTCGTGCGCGTGCGCGTCCAGCCACAGCGCGGCCTCGATCGCGCGCCGGCGATCGCGCGCCTGAGCGCGCATCGCACCGGTCTCGCGCGCGCCGACCACGCCCAGGTAGCGCTCGGCGAACAGCAGACCGAGCTCGTCCACGCCCAGATCGCTGCGCCCGTCGGCGGCGGCCTGGGCCAGCTCGCCCAGCACCATCAGTTCCGGCAGCGGCGGCAGGCCGGCCGCGGCCCAATGCGCGGCCGCGCCGCGGCGCGCGCCGGCCAGTTCGTCGACCAGTTCCTCGGCGAAATGGAAGGACAGGCATTCGTCGCCGCACAGGTGGTGATCGTGGCTGCACAGGTATTCGTCGCCGGGGCGGCCGACCAGCACCGAGCCGGCGACCAGTTCGTAGCGGCGCCCGCGGGCCTGATAGCCGAAGCTGCCGCGCCGCACATAGGCCAGCGAATGGCGGCCGTGCACCTCGACGAAGGGGGCGTCCTCCGGGCCGGACTGGCAGCGGTAGTCGACCACCGTGAGCGGGCCCTGCAGCAGCGTGGCGACGTGCATGGGCGGATGCTAGCACCGTGGGTGTCGGCGCGTAGGGTCGGCGGTCTGCGTGGACGACGCGCTTGCAGAGCAGGAGCAAATCCCCCTCGCCCCCCTTCTTCAAAGGGGGAGGCCGATCCTTCGCAGCAGCGGCGCGGAGACGCGCAGGCTACGGTTCGTGCCGCTACGGCGTTTGCAGTCGGACGCGCTCCGCGCCGCTGCTGCGAAGGGTCGGCGGCGCGCGCCGCCTGCCGGGCCGGAGGCGTGCCTCCGGCCCGTCATCGTCAATGCTCGTAGGCCGATTCGCCGTGCGAGGTGATGTCCAGGCCTTCGCGTTCGGCTTCCTCCGCCACGCGCAGGCCGAACACCAGCTTGACCACGGCGAAGGCCAGCACCGACACCAGGCCCGACCACAGCACGGTGATGCCCACGCTCAGCGCCTGCACGCCCAACTGCGCGGCGATGCTGTCGTTGCCCGCGCCCAGGCCGTAGCCGCCCAGCGAGGGCGAGCTGAACACCGCGGTGAGCAGGGCGCCGACGATGCCGCCCAGGCCGTGCACGCCGAACACGTCCAGCGCGTCGTCGGCGCGCAGCAGGCGCTTGAGGCCGTGCACGCCCCACACGCAGACCACGCCCGCGATCGCGCCGATCACGATCGCGCCCATCGGCCCGACCGTGCCGCAGGCCGGGGTGATCGCGACCAGGCCGGCGACCACACCCGAGGCCCCGCCCAGCATCGACGGCTTGCCCTTGATCACCGCCTCGACCAGGCTCCAGGCCAGCGCCGCGGCCGCGGTCGCTAGCAAGGTGTTGAGGAAGGCCAGGGCCGCGCCGGCGGTGGCTTCGAGGTTGGAACCGGCGTTGAAGCCGAACCAGCCCACCCACAGCAACGAGGCGCCGATCATGGTGTAGGCGACGTTGTGCGGCTTGATCGCCTCGCGCCCGTAGCCCACGCGCTTGCCGACGAAATAGGCGCCGACCAGGCCGGCGACGCCGGCGTTGATGTGCACCACGGTGCCGCCGGCGAAGTCGATCGCGCCCTTGGCGAACAGATAACCGTCGGGCCCGTACCAGACCATGTGCGCGATCGGCAGATAGGCGAAGGTGAACCACAGCGCCGAGAACAGCAGCACCGCCGAGAACTTGATGCGTTCGGCGAAGGCGCCGACGATCAGCGCGCCGGTGATGCCGGCGAAGGTCGACTGGAAGGCGACGAACACGTACTCCGGCAAGGACACGCCGGCGGTGAAGGTCGCCGTCAGGGTTTCCTTGTTCACGCCGGCCAGGAACAGCTTGTCGAAGCTGCCGATCCACGGGCCGCCGCCGCCGAACGCCAGCGAGTAGCCGTAGGCCACCCACAACAGCACGATCAGCGAGAACACCGCCAGCACCTGCATCAGCACCGACAGCACGTTCTTGGAGCGCACCAGGCCGCCGTAGAACAGGGCCAGTCCGGGCACGGTCATCAACAGCACCAGCAGGGTCGAGGTCAGCATCCAGGCGACGTCGCCCTTGTCGACCACCGGCTCGACCGCGGCGGCGGCGTCCTGCGCGCGCGCCGCCAGCGGAGCCAGCAGGGCGGCCAGGGGCAGCGCGCCCAGGGCCAGGGTGGGCAACGACCGCTCGCGCGAGCGGGACTTCAATGCATGCGTCTTCATATCGGATCTCGCGTCAGGGTCAGAGGGCGTCGTCGTCGAGTTCGCCGGTGCGGATGCGCACCGCGCTCTCTACCGGCAGCACAAGGATCTTTCCGTCGCCGACCTTGCCGGTGCGCGCGGCGTTCTGGATCGCTTCCAGCGCGGCCTCGAGCAGGCCGTCGGCGACCGCGCATTCGATCTTCAGCTTGGGCAGGAAATCGACGACGTACTCGGCGCCGCGGTACAGCTCGGTGTGTCCCTTTTGCCGTCCGAAGCCCTTGACCTCGGTGACGGTGATGCCGGAAACGCCGACCTCGGTCAGCGCCTCGCGCACTTCGTCGAGCTTGAACGGCCGGATGATGGCGGTGATCAGTTTCATCTCGCAGCTCCGTAGGTGCGTTGGCGCATCAGAACGCCTTGGTGAGGGTGAGGGTGAACGCGTCGCCGGCGATGTCGTTGCCGTGCGCGTTGGTGTAGAGCGCCTGCTCCGCATCCGTGTCGGTGTAGGCGGCGGCGATCGAGAACCCGTGGTCGAAGGCCTTGGTCACGCCGACTTTCCAGTCGGTGTATTCGTAGGCGTCGTTGTTCTTGATCCACTGCTTGCCGCCGTGCAGGTTCAAGGTCCAGCCGGGCTGGAAGGTCCAGTTGACCGAGGCGTCGAGATAGCCGCTGCCGTCCGAATCGGCGTAGCCGAACAGATCGGTGAGGGCGTGGGAGTACTTCAATCCCAGGGCGACGGTCTCCACCGGCGTGACGGTGGCGCCCAGATAGAACTCGGCGGTGTTCGGGCTGTTGAAACCGCCCGGGTAGTCGCCCGGATACCAGTAGTACAAGGCGCCGATGTCGTAGGCGAAGCGCTCGCCGGCCTTGCCGCGGTAACCGGCGTAGGCGTCCAGCTCCAGGCTGCTGGAGATGTCGTCGCCGACGACGACGGTGTCGGACAGCCAACTCACGTTGCTGCCCCAGGCGCCGACGTAGAAGCCGCTGTCGGCGGCGTATTCGATGCCGCCCTGCAGGGCCGGCTCCTGGTTGGTCTGCGACACTCCCCTAAAAATGTAATCGCTGGTCAAGCTCACCGAACCCGAGGTACCGGCGTGCGCGAGTGCCGGTGCGCCCAGGCAAACGGCGAACACGGACAGAGCGAGCGCGGCGTGCGCGGTCGCGGTGGTGCAGGCGTTGGTACGAGACGACATGACGCAGGCTCCTCATAAGCGGTGGCCCCTCCCCGGTCAGTGCTTCGTGCTGTTGCGGCGCGGGCGTTTCGTCGTTGCCCGGGCTTTTTTGGGACGCAGTCGCCTTGCGGCGGGGCGAGCCCGTCGTTGAGACCTCCTGGTTGTGGTGGTGGACTGGAAAAGCGAACGGCCCGTAGCTTTCGCCACGGGCCGTCGGGTGCGTCTACAGGTGCTTGCTCATGAAGACGCTGTTGGGGTCGTCGACATAGTCCGCGAAGGGTCCGCAGGGTTCGAAGCCGTAGCGCGCATACAGCCTGCGCGCCGGCTCGAAGCCGTCCATCGAACCCGTCTCCAGGCTCAGCCGCCGATAGGCGCGCCGCCCTGCCTCGTCGATCAGGTGATCCAGCATCGCGGCCGCCACGCCCTTGCGCAGATGCCGCGAAACCGTGCGCATCGATTTGATCTCGCCGTGCCCGGCATCGAGCTGCTTTAACGCGCCGCAGCCGAGCAATTGCCCGTCCTGCCAGGCGCTCCAGAAGCTGATCTCGGGCTGGCGCAATCCGTCCAGGTCCAGGGCGTGGACGCTTTCCGGCGGCGACAGTTGGGCCATGCCCTGCAGGTGTTCGCGCAGCAGCGCGATCACCTCGGGATGGTCCAGTTCGCCTGCACGGATCTGCATCGGTGCTCCTGACTGCGGTGCGGCAACGCGGGACGGCGGCGTGGGCCGCCGTCCCCGGCGCGCGTTAGACGGCGTAGTACATCTGGTATTCCAACGGATGGGTCGCAGCGCGGAACTTGGTCACTTCCTGCATCTTCAGCGCGATGTAGCTGTCGATGAAGTCGTCGGTGAACACGCCGCCGGCCTTGAGGAAGTCGCGGTCCTTGTCCAGCGCTTCCAGAGCCTGGTCGAGCGAATGGCAGACGGTGGGAATGCCCTTCTCTTCCTCCGGCGGCAGGTCGTACAGGTCCTTGTCGCTGGGCGCGCCCGGGTCGATCTGGTTCTTGATGCCGTCCAGGCCGGCCATCATCAGCGCGGCGAAGGTCAGGTAGCCCGACTGGATCGGATCGGGGAAGCGCATCTCGATGCGGCGCGCCTTCGGGTTGGCCACGTAGGGAATGCGGCAGCTGGCCGAACGGTTGCGGGCCGAGTAGGCCAGCATCACCGGCGCTTCGAAGCCCGGCACCAGGCGCTTGTAGCTGTTGGTGCCCGAGTTGGTGAAGGCATTGATCGCGCGCGCGTGCTTGAACACGCCGCCGATGTACCACAGCGCCAGCTGCGACAAGCCGCCGTAGCCGTCGCCGCTGAACAGGTTGACGCCGCCCTTGGCGAAGGACTGGTGCACGTGCATGCCGCTGCCGTTGTCGCCGACGATGGGCTTGGGCATGAAGGTCGCGGTCTTGCCGTTGCGGTGGGCGACGTTCTTGATGATGTACTTCATCGTCAGCAGCTCGTCGGCCTTGGCGACCAGCGAGTTGAACTTGGTGCCGATCTCGCACTGGCCGGCATTGGCGACTTCGTGGTGGTGCACTTCGACTTCGATGCCGACCTGCTCCAGGGTCTTGCACATCTCGGCGCGGATGTCGTGCAGCGAATCCAGCGGAGCGACGGGGAAGTACCCGCCCTTCACGCCCGGACGGTAGCCGCTGTTGCCGCCTTCGTATTCCTTGCCCGAGTTCCAGGCCGCTTCTTCCGAATCGATGTGGAAGAAGGTGTGGCCCATTTCATTGGCGTAGCGCACCGAGTCGAAGATGAAGAACTCGGGCTCCGGGCCGAAGAAGGCCTGGTCGGCGACGCCGCTGGACTTGAGGTAGGCCTCGGCGCGCTTGGCGACGCCGCGCGGATCGCGCGAGTAGGCCTGCATGGTCGCCGGGTCGAGGATGTCGCAGGTCAGCACCAGGGTCGGATCGGCGGTGAACGGATCCAGGAAGGCGGTGGTCGAATCGGGCAGCAGGATCATGTCCGACTCGTTGATGCCCTTCCAACCGCTGATCGACGAACCGTCGAACATCTTGCCGTCCTCGAACAGCGCCGGCTCGACGATGGACTTGGGGAAGGTCACGTGATGCTGGACGCCGCGCATGTCGGTGAAGCGCAGATCGACGAATTCGACCTTGTGGTCCTTGATGAGCTTTTCGACGTGTTCGAGGGACATGGACTGGATCCGGATTGGGAGGGAATGGGCGTGCGGTGCGTGGAGTGCTGCCTGGGCTTAGATAAAGCAAGCTGCGTGCCAAGTTTTGATTGATCGCAAGCTATTGATTCAAATACAGATAGATCGCGCAGCGTCGCAACATTGATCCATAGTGGTGCGCAATTCTAAGAAAATGCACCAACTAAGTGCATTCGTCCTTTAGGATATCCTGCTGCCGCTTCGGCACCGTTACCGCCCTTCCCTCGCACGAACCCTCTCAATGACCGATCTGCTCGCCGCGCTGCTGCTCGGCATCATCGAAGGCATCACCGAATTCCTGCCGATTTCCAGCACCGGACACCTGCTGATCGCACAGCACTGGCTGGGCGCCCGCTCCGATCTGTTCAACATCTCGATCCAGGCCGGCGCGATCCTGGCGGTGGTGCTGATCTACCGGCAGCGCCTGTGGCAACTCGCGACCGGCTTCCTGCCGTACACCCAGCAGCGCATCCTCAAGGAACGGGATACCTACGACGAAGCCCTGGCGTTGGAGCGCAAGGTCAACTTCGATTACGCGCTCAAGCTGGCGGTGGCGTTCGGCGTGACCGCGGTGCTGGGCATCGCGGTGAAGAAGCTGGGCTTCCAACTGCCCGACAAGGTGCTGCCGATCGCCTGGGCGCTGGTGCTGGGCGGCATCTGGATGCTGCTGGCCGAGCACTACGCGGCCAAGCGCGCGCAGACCCTGGGCGAGCGCACCACGATCACCTGGACGGTGGCGATCCTGGTCGGCGTGGCGCAGGTGATCGCCGGCGTGTTCCCGGGCACCTCGCGCTCGGGCGCGACGATTTTCGTGGCCCTGCTCGCGGGCACCACCAGCCGCGCGGCGGCGACCGAATTCGCGTTCCTGGTCGGCATTCCGACCATGTTCGCGGCCACCGCCTACGAACTGCTGGACGTGATCGGCACGCCGGCGGCGGCGAACGAGGACTGGGCCGCGCTGGCGGTCGCGTTCGTGGCCTCGGCGGTCACCGCGTTCGTGGCGGTGAAATGGCTGCTGCACTACATCCAGAGCCACCGCTTCACCGCATTCGCTTATTACCGTTTCGCGTTGGGTGCGGCACTGCTGCTGTTGATGCCGTCGGGCAGCTGATTCGCGAGCGCCCACGCAGGGCTCACCGTTGCGGATTTCACCCATCCTTGTCGCGAGCTGAACGACGATGAATGGGGCCAACCCCTATGGCTACGCCGCTGCGTTCGTATCGGCTCGTTCATCGCAATCGGAAACGCACCCATGAAGATCCTCGCCCCCGCCCTGCTCAGCCTGGCTCTGGCCGCCTGCGCGTCCAACACCGCGCCCGAAGGCGGCAACGCCGTCGCCACCGATAGCGGCGCCGCCGCCAGCACCGCGAGCGCGGACGTCCGTCTGGACGCGTATCACTGGCGCCTGGCCAGTGCGCAGGACAAGGCCGGCCAGCCCATCGCCGTGTTGGCGCCGGATCCCAAACGCCCGCTGCAGCTGGATTTCGACGGCAAGCGCGTCAGCGTCAGCGGCGGCTGCAATGGCGCCAACGGCGGCTATACGCGCGACGCCAAGACGCTGAGCTTCAGCGACATGGCGCAGACCCTGATGGCCTGCCAGGACCGGCGCCTGATGGACCTGGACAGCGCGATCGGCGAACGCCTGCGCGGCGCGCTGCCGGCACGGATCGAAGGCGGCGACGCGCCCAGTCTGCTGCTGACCGCCGCCAACGGCGACCAGCTGCGTTTCGAAGGCAGCCCGACGCCGGCCACCCGCTACGGCGGCGAAGGCAGCACGGTGTTCTTCGAGGTCGCGCCGCAGCGCGCGCCGTGCTCGCACCCGCTGATCCCGAACATGCAGTGCCTGCAGGTGCGCGAGCGCCGCTACGAGGCCAACGGCGTGGCGATCAAGAGCGACGCCGCCTGGCAGCCGCTGTACCAGGACATCGAGGGCTACACCCACGAACCGGGCGTGCGCAACGTGCTGCGGGTGAAGAAGTACGACATCAAGAACCCGCCGGCCGACGCTTCGTCGGTGGCTTACGTGCTGGACATGGTGGTCGAGAGCGAGCAGGTCTCGAAGTAAGCCCCGCCACGCATCGCGGAACGCACTCGCCCTTACGCGGGCGAGTGCGTGACGGCCGCTAAGGCGAAGCCGGAGCGGCCACAGTCGCCTCTACGCCCGCCGCGTGCGCGTGCTGCGGCAGCACGCCATCCCCGAACTGTGCGCTGATCGAATGACGTGGCTTGCCTACGGGCGCGCCGCCGCGCGGACGGTCGATCACATAGGTCTTGGCCAAGGAATCGTGCCAGCCGCGACGGTTCTCGTCGTCGCTCATCAACAACGAGAACGGCTCGAACGGAATGATGCGTGCCAGGCTGCGCAGAAAGGCCCGCCAGAACGTGGGCTGCCGACCGTACTGGTCGACGACGCGAGTCTGGGTGATCAGTTTGCCGATGGTGAAGCCGAACGCGCCTTCCATGAAGGTGTAGTAGACGACGATCGTGAGGTAGCTGAGCGCGTAGTCGAGGCTCCAATGCAGCTCCTCGAACCAGATTTGCACCGGCTCGCCGTAGATCGCGATGGCGACTCCGCCGCCCACGGCCCACAAGGCATAGAGGAGAATCTTGTCGATCAACCAGTTGAAGAAGCGCCGCACCTTGGTGGTGGACTCGACGTCCAACAGTTCCGGCGCGTCGGAGATCGCCGCCGTCGAGGCGCTGTAAGGATTGTGCTCGTCCATCGTTCCCCCCCAGGAATGAGGGAAAACTAACAGTTCCGATGCGTGGGCGCCTAGAGGGACGCGCCCTCGTGCCCGCGCGAACGCAGGCCGGCTAGGCGACCGCGGGATTCAGGCTGTAGGTCCCGTAAGTCGCCGCCTCAGCCAGCACATGGCCGTGCATGGCGCGCAGCACGGCGGCGGCGCCGAAGCGTTGCGGCAGCTCCAGGCGGTCGACGTCGAGCGCGAACACGCGGAAGAAGTAGCGGTGCAGACGCAGATCGTTGGGCGGCGGAAACGGGCCGTCGTAGCCGCGCCAGTCGCCGGCCATGTCGGCATTGCCGGCGAACCAGCCGGTGTAGTCGTTCAGGCCCTGACGCGCGCCGTCCGGCCCGGCCGGATCGGCCTTGCCGTGCGCGACCACGCCGTCGCTGCAACTGCCGGCGGCGATCTCGCGCAGCTCCGGCGCCAGGTCGATCATCGCCCAATGGCAGAAATCGGCGCGCGGCTGCGCGACCGGAATCTGCACGTCGTCGCGGCCGACCATCTCGGCCACCGTGGGCACATCGGGGTCGATGCACAGCAGCGCGAACGAACGCGTACCGGCGGGCACGTCGATCCAGGCCAGATGCGGATTGCGGTTGGGCGCGAAGCCGTAGCCGTCGGCGCTGGGCTGACCGGCGGCGAACTCGGCGGCCAGACGCTGGCCGCGTTCGAAACTGTCGCTGTGGATACGCATACCGCCTCCCTGGCGAAGGATGATGACTGCGGGTTCTACGCCCTCGGCGCCGCGCGAACGCGGCGCCGATGCGCGTCAGGCTTCCGGATAGCCCAGACGCTTGGCCACCGGCGTCAGCGCCGCGAAGGCTTCGGCCAGCGGCTCGGCGAAGGCGCGCCAATGGCCGGGGGCGAAACGCTGCGGGCCGACCGCTTCCGGCGGCATCGGCGCGATGGTGATGTCCAGCGCCTGCGCGATCGCGTCCGCCATGCCCTGCGGGTTCTGCGAGATCGCGTCGAGCTTGATCAGGCGGTGCGGGAACAGGTCCTGCTCGTGCAATGCGGCGACCTGGTTGAGCACCATCGCCATCCAGCGCGCGCCGGCTTCCGGCGACTCCAGCTTGAACGGCGCGGGAGCGCCGTAGGCCAGCCAGTCCAGCAGCATGTCGCGCGGATCGCGCAGCACGATCATCAGCACCGCTTCGGGCAGGTGCGGACGCAGCGCCAGCAGCAGCGCGTTGTCCCACCACAGCAGCCAGTCGAAGATCGCGCCGTCGTTGATGCCGCGGGTCGGCAGCGCCGCGCGCCACAGGTTGACCAGGTAGGCCGGATCCATCGAACCGTCGAGCAGGCTTTCGGCGGTGCCGTAGCGCTGCAGCGGATCGTTGGGCGGGTTGGAACCGAAACGGTCGGCGCGCAGCGGGCCCTGGGCGAGGTCGAAGGTCAGCGCGATGCGCTCGACCAGCGAACCCGGCGGGCCCCACAGCAGCAACACGCCCGGCGCGTTCTCCGGCAACGGAGTCAGGTCCGGCCAGTTGGTGCGCGGCGTGGTCACCGGCGGCAGCGGCAGGCGCTGCGACGCGACTTCGGCCTGCAGTTCGGCCCAGGTCGCGGCGGCCGCGCCGGGCTGGCCGGCGTTGTCGAGCGTGCGCGCGAGCAAGTGACGCAGGGTCAGCTTGACCTGTTCGTCCGGCGCGCGCGCGAGCAGGCTTTCCACGCGCGTGACCGCGGCGTCGGGATCGCTCTGCATCAGGCTGTCGATGATGCGCAGCTCCGAACGGGTGTCGCCCGGATTGAGCTCGACGATGCGATGGGCGATGGCGTCTGCCTGTTCGCGCTCGCCGGCGTGATCGTGGATGGTGGCGCGCGCTTCCATGGCCGGGATGTAGTCGGGCATCGCCGCCATCCAGCGTTCGACCACGACGCGCGCTTCGTCGCCCGCGAAGGGTTCGAACAGCAGGCGCGCGCGCCACAGGTCGTCGGTTTGCGGATGCGTGGCCAGGGCCGCTTCCAGGGTGGCGCGCGCGTCGTCGGCGTCGCCGAGGCGGCGCCAGACTTCGATCAGCGCCGACAGGGTGCGGCGGTCGCGCGGTTCGGCGGCGAGCGCGTTGCGCAGGCGCGGCAGCGCGCTGTCGGCGCGGCCGGCTTCGAGTTCGATCTCGCCCAGCCAGCGCTGCATGCCGGGGCTGGGATCGGCCTCGACCAGCGGCGCGAGTTCGTCGGCGGCTTCGACCGCGCGGCCCTGCAGGCGCATCAGTTCGACCAGCAGCACGCGCAGCGACTTCGAGGACGCCGGCGAGCGCTCCATCATGCCGCGGAAGGCCTGCTCGGCGAAGGCGTAGTGGCCCTTGGCGAGATAGGCGAAGCCCAGCGCGTGACGCAGCTGCGGTTCGTCCGGCGCGCGCTCGGCGGCGCTGCTGAGCAGAGCCAGCGCGGCGTCGGCGTCGCCGCGACGCAGCAGCAGGCTGCCTTCGACGGCGGCGACTTGCGGGTGATCCGGCGCGATGCGCGCGGCGGTGCGGATCAGGCGTTCGGCCTCGTCGAGATCGCCGCGCGAGATCGCCAGCTGCGACTGCACGACGTAGGCGGGAAACTGGTTCGGGTCCAGGCCGATCGCCTGAGCGAGCGCGGCCTGGGCCTGATCGAGCTGACGACCGTCGAGCAAGAGGCCGGCGCGCTCCAGATGCAGGTTGGCGTCCTCGGGCGCGATCGCGATCGCGCGATCGATCGCGGCGATGGCGGCGTCGCGATCGCCGCTGGCGCGCAAGGCGGCAGCGTGCAGACGATGAGCGTGCGGGTCTTGCGGCTGCGCCGCCACCAGTTCCTGGGCGGCGGACAGTGCCTCTGCCGCCGCGCCACGGCGCAGGGCATCGAGGGTGGTCTCGTACATGGGATTCGGGACTTCAGGCCAAACCCGCATTGTAGCGGGAGGATCGGGGCGGGGCGGGCGCTGGGGTATGGCGGCCCTTAAACCCCTTTCCCGCTTGCGGAATGCGGGCCGCAGGCTCGCGCTGCGCCGGGCGCCCGACCGCTGCGCCGGACCGGGGTGGTTGGGGTGAGAGCGGTCGCAGGCGCCGAGCTGCAACCTCGACCGCGACCCTCCGGGCAGCCTCTCAGCCTCGCCCTGCCTGTGGTCGCCGCGAATGGGAGCATGGCCCGCTTCGGGGCGATGGCCTAGGCCGAAGCCACCGCTTCCAGCCGATCCGCGATCCACCGCTCGGCGAACCCGTCCAGGCGCGCGCTCTCCAGGAAGCCGCAGTGCCCGCCCCAGGGCGCGATCTCCAGGCTCGCGTTCGCCGGCAGCGTGAGCGCGCGGAAGCCTTCGACCGGGATCACCGGGTCGTCCTCGGCCATCAGGATGCTCACCGGCACCTGCAGCCGCGCCAGGCGATCGGCGGCCACCGAGTAGCCGTCGAAATAACGGTCCAGGGTGCCGTAGTCGGTGTGGCGCTCGACCATCCACTGGGTCAGCGGCCGCATGCGCAGGCCCAGGGTGCGGTCGTCGAAATCGTGGAAGGTCGGGAACAGCTCGCGCTTGCGCGCCAGCGAGTCGCGCCATTTGCGCTCGAAGTACCACAGATAGATCGGCAGGCCCTGCTCCATCGATTCCATGGTCCGGGCCGGATCCAGCACCGGACACACCGCGACCGCGTGGGTCAGCGCCAGCCCGGCCTCGGGCGCCTGCAGGGCCAGGCGCAGGGCGAAGTTGCCGCCCAGCGAGTAACCGGCCACCGACATCGGCCGGCACGGGAAACGGCGCGCGACATCGCAGGCCGCGTGCAGCACTTCGCCGATGCGGTTGGAATGGAACAGGCCTTCGTTGAGATGGTGGGTGTTGCCGTGGTCGCGGAAGTTGAGCCGGAACACTTCGAAGCCGCGGCCCAGCAGCTGCGCGGCGGTCATGCGCATGTAGTTGGAATCCGCGCTGCCCTCCCAGCCGTGCAGCAGCAGCACCAGGCCGCGCGGCTCGACCCCGGGCACGACGCTGTGCAGGCCGTGCAAACGCACGCCATCGCCGCCGTCGATCAGGTGTTCGGTGGTGGTGGCGCCGAGTTCGGCCAGGCGGCGTTCGGCGCGGCGGCGGCGCAGCGGACTGGAGCCGAGCACCGACTGCAGATGCGCGTTGCGCAGCCAGCGGGGCGGGCGGTAGTCGGCGGCGGTCAGCATCGGGGCGGCGGCATCGTGGGGGCGTGCGCGGCGGGTACGCGTAGCGCCATCGTAGGGATCGCCGGCCCCGGCTTTCAACGCCCCATCGCCTCGACGATGCGCTGGCGCGCCAGGTCGGCGATGCGACGGCGTCCGTCGGTCTCGCCGGGCAGGATCGGCTGCAGGAAATGGATCTCGGCGCTGCGCGAGGGTTCGCCCAGCAGGCGCACGAAATTGGCGAAGAAGCTTTCGCGGGTCTGGAACGCGACCACGGCCTGGGCGTTGCCGCCGTCGCCGTAGCGCAGCGCCACCGGCTGCACCGGCACGCCGGCCTCGACCGCGGCCAGGAAGATGCGCGCGTGGAAGGGGCCGATCTCGCCGCCGCCGCGGGTGCCGCCCTCGGGGAATACGCCGACCGAACGCCCGGCGCGCAGACGCGCCAGCATTTCGTGCAGCACGCCGCCCAGGGACTCGGTGCTGCCGCGGTGATGGAAGATGGTCTCGCCGCGCGCGGCCAGCCACCCCACCACCGGCCAGCTGGAGATCTCGCGCTTGGCGACGAAGCCCATCATGCGCTGGCTGTGCAGCGCCTCGATGTCGATCCAGCTGACGTGGTTGGCCACGAACATGGCCGCGCCCGGCAGCGGCGTGCCGACCCGGCGCAGGCGGAAACCGAAGATGCGCATCAGCCCGGCCGACCAGGCCCGGATCGCGCGATGTTCCAGGCGCTCGTCTCCGACCCGGATGCCCGCGGTCAGGGGCGTGATCAGCAGCAATACCAGCGGCAGGTCGACCAGCAGGTGCCACGACAGCAGCGGCACACGGATCAGGTAACGCAGCGCGCGCGCGGACGACGCGCCGGAGCGCGCGGCCGCGCCGGCGTGGGGAGACGGCGCATTCATTGTGTGCACGATACCGAAGCGCCGAGGGCGTGGCGAGCGCGACGCGCCGATCGCGGCAGACGCCGGTTCAGATCGCGATCACCGCCACCGTCAGGCGCGAGATGCAGACCAGGCGCGCGGCCTCGTCCTCGATCCGGATTTCCCAGACCTGGGTGCGCCCGCCCAGGTGCAGCGGCCGCGCGGTGCCGGTGACCGTGCCCTCGCGCACGCCGCGCAAGTGGTTGGCGTTGATCTCGATCCCGACCACGCCCTGCCCTTCGCCCACCGCCATCATCCCGGCCGAGCTGCCCAGGGTTTCGGCCAGCAGCACCGAGGCGCCGCCGTGGAGCAGGCCGTAGGGCTGGTGGGTGCGGGCGTCGACCGGCATGGTCGCGCGCAGATAGTCGGGGCCGATCTCGGTGAAGACGATGCCCAAGGGCTCCATCGCGGTGTTGCGCGAGCTGGCGTTGAGCTGTTCCAGGGTGCTGGGCTTGCGGAAGACGGGGCGGTCGCTGGCTTTCATGCCGCCACGATAGCCCAGGCGCGGCCCGGGAAAAAAAGAACGCAGGGTCAGCCGGGGGATTCCTTAGCCGGGAATCGGGGCTGCCCTGCGTTTAGGGGGAGGGACGGTGTTCGTGGGGCTTACCGTCGGCGGGCTCGGCCTTCCGACCGGCGCACTGCGTGGAGAGGGGCGCAGCGCGCCGGTCCCGGCGTTATGGAGCGGACCGACACACGACCAGGAGGACACCGTGATTACGCGAAGCGGAAGCGGGGCTGCGCCCAGTCGTTGGTGTAGCGGCGGCTGCTGGCGTAGCCGGAGCTGTTGCCGTAGCCGACGCCGAAGTCGCGTTCGCGATGGACGTGGCGGACCGGGGCGGCGGGAGCCGTACGGTTCTGGGAACTCGTGGAAGCGACGTTGCGGTCGAAGAGCTTGGAGACGTTCATGGCGGTGTCCTTGGTCGGTGGGGGAGTGATAGTGCTTCGGTGTGTTGGTAGAGTACAACACCTGAGCTCTTGTTCCATATGCCGGAAGTCACCCCACCTAAGACCTAGCACCTGCGGCGGGGCTGCAACACTGGAACTTGTTGATAGAGATGAGGTTTGCGGGCCAGGGGTTGCATCGATCCGCCCATGACTGACGACCTATACGGACGGGTGTGACCGCGCCGGGAGGGGCTGTGGCGGGGGTTGAGGGGCGGGTTGGGGCCTGGAGCGGCACCTTGGGGGTGGAGCAAATCCCCCCTAGCCCCCCTTTTTCAAAGGGGGGAACTGATTCGCGGCGGGTGGGAGCGCGCGTCGGAGCGCAGTGTTTCGGAGTCCGTGGCGGCTATAAGCGACCACAGGCTTTGCTTTCCTCTTTGCAAGGGGGGAACTGATTCGCGGCGGGTGGGAGCGCGCGTCGGAGCGCAGTGTTTCGGAGTCCGTGGCGGCTATAAGCGACCACAGGCTTTGCTTTCCTCTTTGCAAAGGGGGAACTGATTCGCGGCGGGTGGGAGCACGCGTCGGAGCGCAATGCTTCAAGGCCTGGCAACCATAAGCGGCCACAGGCCTTGCTTCCCCCCTTTGAAAAAGGGGGGCTAGGGGGGATTTGCTTTAAGCGGTCGCAGGCCGCCCCAGCCGACTACAGAATCGGCGCCAGCCCCGCCCCGAAGGCGGTGAACATGCGCGTGATCAGGCGCTTGGGCCCCAGGCTGACCTCCGGGAAGTCGCCGACCGGGCGGTAGCAGGCGCGGAAGCCCGGCTGATTGCGGTACAGCGGCAGCGGGCAGTTCGGCCCGGGCACGAACTCGTAGCTGGTGGCGTAGCGGATCGGCCACAGGTCGAACAAGGGCAGATGCTCGGACACTTTGGTGATCGAGTACTCCAGCCCCGAGAACACCGGCGGCTTGTCGCGGCGCGCGATCACCCACGAATTCGCCGGCGCGATGTCGCGGCGGATGCTGGCGGCCAGTTCGGCGGCGAAGGCGGCGTCGTCGATCACCACCGCGCTCTCGGTGTTGTAGCGGTCGCCGCGCGGATCGAAGTTGTGGGTGCCGACCACGCCGATGCGTTCGTCAATGACCATCGACTTGGCGTGCATGCCGATGCGCACGCCGGCGCGCTTGAGCGGCACCGGTTCGTTGGCGCGCCGGCGCGCGTAGCGCATGGCCGCGTACTCGCGCGACAACGGCGTGCGGTACTGGGCGCGCGAGATCACGCTGGAGCGGTCCAGGCGCTCGCGCCGCAGCGCCGCGGGCTCGGGCTGCGGCGGCAGGTCCAGGCCCAGATCCGGCAGCGGCGCGCCGGTGGCGGCGATGTCGATCGGCGCGTCGGCGGGGAACGGCTTGTACTCGTAGATGTCGAAGCCGAACTCGCGCAGGTAACGGCGCTTGTACTTGTACGACAGCGCGTAGGCGATGAAGGCGTCGGTCGCGGCCAGGCTGTTGGTGGACACGATCACCCGCGGCGGCTGCGGGCGTTTGCGCAGATCGCGGAACAGGTCCTGGGCGGCATCCGACAGCACCAGATAGGGCGTCTGCAGCAGCACTTCGCGCTGCGCCGATTCGATCAGGCCGCGCAGCGAAGCGGAGGACTGCGAGCCGTTGATGCCGTTGCCGCGGTGCTTGTCCGGCGAGTCGGCGATGTAACTGACCGCGCCCACCGGCAGCGCGCGCGCGACCAGGCGCGCGCGCACCAGTTCGATATCGCTGGCGTCGCGGCGCATGGCCTGGGCGCGCGCCGGGCGCTCGAAGTTCGCCGGCGGCAGCGCCGGCACGCCGCTGCGCAGCAGGTAGGTGCCCACGTCCTTGAGGCGCTCGACCGGCACGCTGCGGCGGTCGTCCCAGAAGCGCACGAAGTCCTGGTCCATCACCTGCGCGGTCGGGCCGGCCACCAGCAGGTCGCGGTCGCGGAAGTTGTACTCGTCGTCCCAGTCGTAATAGTCGTCCTGGTAGTTGCGCCCGCCGGTGATGCCGACCGCGCCGTCCACCAGCAGCAGCTTGGTGTGCATGCGCTGGTTGAGGCGGCGCCAGCAGCAGGCCGCGGCCAGCAGGTACTGCGGGTAGCTGATGCGCGCGCGCTTGAGCACCGGGTTGTACAGGCGCACCTCGAAATTGGCGTGCGCGCCGGACAGCGCGGCCAAGGTATCGAGGTGCTTGAGCGCGGCCAGCTGGTCCAGCAGCAGGCGCACGCGCACGCCGCGGCGCGCGGCCGCGATCAGCTCGTCCAGCACCAGCCGGCCGGCGTCGTCTTCGTCGTAGATATAGGTCTGCAGGTCGATCGCGGTGGTCGCGCTGCGGATCAGATTGATGCGCGCGAGCAGGGCGTCCTGGCCGTGGTCGAGGATCAGGGCGTAGTGGCGCGGCGCCTGCGCGGTGGATTCGTCCAGCGCGCGCGCGGCCAGATCGCGCAGCGGCGAAGGCTGGGCGCAGGCGTTGGGCGCGGCGCAATCGATCTGGGTAGGCCGCGCGGCCAGGGCGATCTCGGAGGCGCGATCGCGCTGCACCCGCGACAGGCCGGCGCAGGCCGACAAGCTCAGCGCCAGCGCGGCGATCGCGATCCGCTGCCAGGGCTTCACGGCGCCGCGCTCCCGACCAGATCGTTCTTCAGACGCACGCGCAGGGTGAAGCGCACGCGGTCGCTCAAGGCCAGCTGCCAGCCGTCCAGGCCGTAGTCGTCGCGACTGACGCTGCCGTGGGCGAGCACGTCGCAGTCCTTGCCGGGTCTCATACAAGTCGAGGGCGCGAGCACGAAGGTTTCCATCCGGCTGACGCCGTGCAGGGTGAGGCGGCCGCGCAGCTTACCGCCTGCGCGCACCAATTCGGCGGGGTGCGGCTCGGACAGGAATTCGATGCGCGGGAAACGCGCCGAGTCGAAGAAGCGCCGGCCGCGCGCGAGCTCGGTGTAGCGGGTCGAATCGCCGACCTGGACCGCGCCGGTGGCCAGGGCGATGCGGACCTGATGGCGGCCGTCGGGCAGCACCGTGACCTCGCCCTCGTAGCTGGGGAAGGCGCCTTCCACCTTCTGGCCCCAGCGCGTGCGCAGCTCGAAGCCGAAGCGGGTGTAGAACGGATCGAAACCGGACGACGACGGCGCCGGTGTCTGCGCCGCGAGCGGGGCGCAGACCAGGGCGCAAAGCAGGAAGCCGATCGCGGCGGGGGTGCGTGCGGCCTTAGGTCGCTGCGGCCTCACGGCCACCAGAAGGCGCTGAGCTGGGCGACGCCCGGCTCCAGGCTGGTCTCGGCCGGCACGTTCAGCACCGCGATGCCGCCCGGCGGCATGCCGCGGTAGTCGCCGGACTGGCCGCTGTGCAGCAACGCGGCCAGACGCTCCAGGCCGGGGTTGTGGCCGACCAGCATCAGCCGCTCGGCTTCGACATGCAGATCGGCCAGGGCGATCAGGGTGCCCGGGGTGGCTTCGTAGATCGAGGGTTCGATGCGCTGATCGACGTAACCGATCGCGGCCAACACCGCCTCCAGGGTTTCGCGGGTGCGGCGCGAGGGCGAGCACAGCACGCAGTCGGGCACCAGCTTGTTCTGGGCCAGCCAGCGGCCGGCGGCCTCGGCTTCGGCCAGCCCCTCGGCCGACAGCGGGCGGTCGAGATCGGCCTGGCCTTGGGCGGCCGGCTCGGCATGGGCGTGGCGGAGCAGGATCAATTCGCGCATGGATTAGGCCGCTGACGAGTGGAAGGGGACGCGCCGCGCGCGAACGCGCAGCCCTTGGGAAGGAGGATGCCTGTCGGCGACGCAGAAAGGTAGCCGTCGGCTTGCGCCGGTCGTGTGAACGCGGCGACGTGGGGCACGCTCAATACGCCACTGCCTTCATGGGGTGCGCGCGCTGCCGCTCGGGCTTACTTCTTCAGCCACTTCAGCAACGACTGCCAATCGGCCTGGTGCTCGCGGATCTGCGCGGAGTGGTAGTCGAACAGGCTCTTACCCAGCGCGGTCATCACCACATAGGCCTGGCTGTCGCGCAGTTGCCCGACCACCGGATACGGCCATTCGCTGAGCAGCTCCACCGCCTGCTGGGAGGCGTTGGTCCAAGGCTTGAGCTTGTTGCCGACCAGGCCCACGCGCAGCTGGCCGCGACGCACGCGCGGGTGCTTGGCCAGGGTGTCCAGGAACGGGACCGTGGCTTCGATGTCCAGGGTCGAGGGCTGCACCGGCACGATCACCGCATCGGCGACCTCGAGGAAGGCTTCCAGGTCCTCGGCCATCGCGCCGGCCGGGGCGTCGATCACCACCCGCTGGGTGTCCTCGGGCAGGCCCTTGCGCCAGGCCTTGCGGCGCGTGCCGTCCAGCGGCAGTACCGCGCTGTCGAGGGTGGCGCGGCGCTGCGCCCATCGGGTGGAGGAACTTTGCGGATCGGCATCGACCAGCGCGGTGCGCAGGCCTTCTAGCGCCGACTGCGCGGCGAGATGGGTGGCGATGGTCGTCTTGCCCACGCCCCCCTTGGAACTGGCCACCAGCACGGTCTTCATGCGAGCTCCCTCTAGGCGGAAGCCGCAGCGTACACCGGGGGTGGGGTTGGGGCTATCGCGGGGCGGGCGCCGGGGGCGGCGTGGCCCGGGGCGGACGGCGGACGGTCTGGATCGGCGCACGCCGCGTGGGATGGTCCCGGCAACCAGCCCCGTGGCGGGTCGACGCGCCGGCCGCGCTCGACCCGCCAGGCCTCCGCGACCGGCCTTTCGCCCTTTGCGAACACCCGCAGGGACCCGTCCGGCTGCGTCGGCTGATCGTCACGTCGGACGCCGCGGCATACGCCTTGCGCATGCGGACGCCGCCCATGGCGGCAGTTCGTCCAAGGCCGCGTGCATGACGTTGCCGAGCTCATGGACGTGGTGGATGCGGTGGTGATCGGCGCGCGACGCGCGCCGCCGCTCAGCGGGGCTGCACGAACCTAACGCGGCGCCAAGCGGTACTCCTCCGCGGCGCTGGAATCCGGTCGGCCGGTGAGGATCAAGGCGCGACTGCCCGGATCGGACGGCAGCCAGTCCGGCGGCGGAGCGTCGGCTTGGCCGGTTTCGGCCAGCCAGGATTCGAATCCGGGGATCTCGCCCTCCAGCAACAGACGCAGGGGCTGCTCCGCGCGCAAACGATCGGCGGACTCGGACAGGCGCAAGGCCAGCCAGCGATCGCGACGCAGGCGTTCGCGCCAGAGCGCATCGGAATCGTCGGGGATCGAGCCCACCAGTAGCGCCGTGGCCAGACCGCGGCTGGCGAGGTCGTCGGCGTCGGTCGCCATCCGACTCAGCACATCGATGCAGGCCTGGCGGCGTCGCGGCGGAGGCTGCGCGCACAGTGCGGACAACTGGGTGAATACGGGCGTCGGCAGAGCGCTCACGAAGTCCTGCGCCAGAAATCCGACCGCGCCGGCCTGGGTGCCGGCGTAGCCGGTCTCGGGCCGCATGCGCGCGGCGGCGCAGGCGCCGATCGCCGGGCCGGGCACGCGCCGCAGGAGTTGGGTCGTCTCCTGCGCGTACTCGGAATCGAACAATCGATAACGGCGCGCGCTGGCCGCACGCTGCAGCACGGCGTCCGCGGCCGCCTCGTCGCGATTGCGCGCCTGCAAACCCAGCAACCAGACCGCGGCGTTGTCGGGCTCGAGTTGTTGCAGGCGCCGCAAGGCCGCATCGGGGTCGCAGTCCGCGGACGCGGCCAGACAGCGCAGCGCTTCGACCCAACGCACCAGCGGGTCGTCGGCGCCGTAGCGCACGGCGTCGGCGTAAGCGGCGGCGGCCTGGATGCGGGCATCCGTGTCGTCCGCGTAGTGACCGAGCAGGCTGGCCGCGATCAGGCGGGCGCGCGCGTCGGGCTGGGTCAGCAGGCCGCGCGCGTAGGCCTCGCCGGCCTCCCGGTACTGGTCGATCCAGACCCCGGGATCGCACTCGGCCGCCGTCGCGGGCGGCGATTCCGGCGCGGCCGAGTTCTGGACCGCGACACCCGCGCCGCGCGCTTGCGCGGGCGGCGACGAGAGCAGGCGCAGGCCGACGACGGCCAGGATCGCCCAGCCCGCCAGCAGCGCGATCCCCATCCAAGCCCTTCGTCCCTTCATCGACCTCGTCCCTGTATGCCGCTGATTGCGTCCACCGCGATACGCAGCAGAGCACAGCCGGCGCACACGGCCAAGACGCCAACCCCGCCCGCCAGCGTGCGCTGCGCTGAACCGGTGGCGCCCATCGCGGCGTGCGCGAGCGCTCGTCGATGCCCTTTCCGTGGCGCACCTTCTACACAAATTTTGTGTGTATTGGCCGCACTAACGACGAACGCGACGTGACATCCCAGCAAAAAATTTTCCAGTAGAGAAATTTTCGGGTAGGGGTGGCCGACCTCCCCGCGTTACACAAAGTGTGCCGAGCGACAGCGCCGCCCTTCGATCGCGACGAAGAGCGTCGCGCTCGGCACGAACGATCGCCCACGCCCATCCGCCGTCTCCCTATGTGCGCACGAACGTGCGGCGCAGCGATCCCCTACGGCCCGTCATCAGGAACACCTCGAATGAAGAAGGCGACTTTGAAGAAGAACGCAGCGATCGGATTGACGGCGGCCTGCGCCGCCGTGCTGCTGTGGACGCAACGCGATGCGACTCCGAACCACGACACCGCATCGCAGACGAACGGCAACGCCGGCACCGGCACCTATGCCAGCGGCATCGCCGCGCCCCCGGCCTCGCTGCGCGTGGCTTACACCGCGCCGACGCCGCGCTCGCCCGCGCAGGCCAAGCTGGGCGCCGGCCAGTTGCTGGAGGCCGTGCAGACGCTGCCTCCGGAGCTGCGCGCGCAGGCGCTCGCGGCCGCCGCACAGGGCACGCCCTCCGCGCAGGCCACGACCGTCGCGTCGGTGCGCGCGCAGATCGCCGCGCTGGACCGCGCCGGCATCCCGCTGCGTTGGCGCGAAGGCGAGAAGGTCAAAGTCAACGTCGACCTGGCGCTGGACTACGCCGCCATCCAGAACCCGCACCTGCTGGCCCAGGCCTCGGGCGCACTGCTTGCCGTGCTGCGCGCCGGCGGCATCCAGGCCCAGGACATCCCCGGCTCGCCGGTGCTGGAAGCGCTGGTGCCGCTGGCGCAACTGGAATGGGTGGCCGGCCAGGACGCCGTCGCGGGCGTGGACCTGATGCACATGGCCGACACGGTCGCGTTCTCCGACGGCGCCACCGCCAGCGGCATCGACCAGCTGCGCGCGCTCGGCAATGCCGCCGAGCTGCCGCAAGCGCTGCGCAAGAACCTGCAGGGCGAAGGCCTGACCATCGCGATCATGGACCAGTTCGGCAACACCGCCGGCGAAGTCGCGGCGCTGCAGAATGCGGGCGAGTGGCCCAGCAACACCGCCGCCGAGCCGGACAACCTGGTGATGACCCCGCCCACCGGCAAGGCGTTCGGCGCGGGCGGCGCGAAACACGGCAACGCGGTCACCGAGATCGTCTACGACATCGCCCCCAAGGCCAAGTTCCGGGTCTACGACGCCGGCGCCAACGCCGACTGGGTCAGGGGCATCCAGGATGCCGCCAATCTCAACGCGCAGAACCAGCCGCAAGGCGAACCGCGCGCCCAGGTCATCACCGCCTCGCAGGGCGGCATCGCCGGCGCCCCGGGCGACGGCACCGCCACCTCGGGCGTCTACAAGGGCCTGTACGACGCGATCGACGCGGCCAGCCGCAACGGCGTGATCGTGATCAACGCCGCCGGCAACCACGCCCAGGCGCATTGGGACGGCGACAGCGGCGGCGCCGCCATCGCCAACGTGGCGCAGGACTTCGACACCGCCACCGCGGGCGTCCAGGACACCAACATCCTCTCGATCAATGTCGGCCAGGGCGCCGCCTTCGCTCAGTGCTACCCGCTCTTCACCGCGGCCGGCGCGGCCGTCGCCAACCAGTTGCCCATCACCGCCTACCTGAGCTGGAACGACTGGGTGTCCAACGGCAACCTCGTCGATACCGATTACCGTCTGGAACTGGTGCGCTGGCGCGACCAGACCCAGACCTTCGGGCGCGATCCGGTCACCGGCCGCTGGGGCAACATCGTCACGCCGGCCGGCTGGGTCGCGGCCACGCAATCCGATCAATCGCAAAACGGCGGTGCCGGACAGGAGCCGCTGGAAGGCTTCAGCTTCGTGCCGTCCTCGAACATGGCCACCGCGCGCTGCGTCGACGCCTACCGCGGCCTGAGCCTGGGCGGCGCGGCCATCTCCGGCGGCGGCATGTTCGCGTTGCGCGTGGTGCGCAAGAGCGCCGGCGCGGCCAACTTCCTGCGCATCACCACCGGCAAGCTGCCGCTGCAATACGCCCAGAACGAGCGCTCGATCCTGCATCCGGCCGACTCGGCCAGCGTAATCACGGTGGCGGCATTGAACGCGGCCGATTCGGCGTTGGAAGCGTACAGCTCGCGCGGGCCGGTGCTGGCCGCGGGCGGCGCGCGCCCGGCCGGTCAGGCGGCGGGCAACGCCAAGCCGGACCTGGGCAGCTTCGCCAATGTCGACACGGTGTCCTACGGCGACAACGCGTTCAACGGCACCTCCGCCGCCGCTCCGCACATCGCCGCGTTGGCGGCGCTGGGTCTGCAGCACCAGCGCCAGCTCAGCCACGCCACCGAGCCGGCGGCGCTGCCGGCCAACGCCACGGCGCAGCAGAAGGCCGATCGTGCGGCCTTGTTGAGCCAGCGCCGCAGCCTGCTGGCCGATGCGACCTACGACTCGCTGGTGCAGGTGGCCGGCACTCAGGGCAACGATCTGGGCGCGGTGGGCTTCGACAGCAGTTTCGGCAACGGGCGCTTGAAGTTCCACGCCCAGTCGCAGGCCTGCTTCCTGTCGGCGCTGTACGCACCGGCGTACCGCAGCCTGCTACCGGCGCAGGCCTCGCCGCTGCCGGCGGGCCAGCTGAGCTACGACCAGCTGCGCAGCGCCAACAGCGCGACCTGCTCGACCGTGAACTGAGCCAGACCACGCCCGCGGCCCGTGCGCGGGCAGGTCGGCGGCGCCGGAGCGATCCGGCGCCGCTTTTTTCGCGTCAACCCAGCGCCACCCGCGCCCACAGCGGCAGGGTCGCCAGCGACAACAGCAGGCCGTAGCCGACCATGGCCGCGGCCAGGCGCGGCGCCAGTTGATGCGCGATCGCCAAGGCGCCCGCGGTGACCATCGGCGGCATCGCCGATTCCAACACCGTCGCGCGCGCCATCTCGCCGTGCAGGCCCAGCCACGGCACCAGCACGCAGGCCAGCGCCGGCATCACCGCCAGCTTCAAGGCCAGGCCCGACAGCAGCGGCTTGAGTTCGTCGCGCGGCAGGGCCAGCTTCACCGACAGGCCGATGGTGAGCATCGCCAGCGGCAGCAAGGCGTCGGACAGACGTTGCAGGCCGCCGGCGATCCAGCTCGGCGGCTGCGCCGGCATCACCGTGAAGCCGATCAGCAGGGCCCACAGCGGCGGGAAGCGCAGCACCCGGCGCAGCATGTCGCGCGCGTTCGGCGCGGTGTCGCCGCCGTAGCGCGCGAGCACCCACAGGCCGAAGGTGGACAGGATCAGGAAGGCGCCGAACTGGTCGTAGACCACCGCGTAGGGCAGCGCGTGCTCGCCGATCAGAGCGCGGGTGAGCGGATAGCCGAGGAAGCTGGTGTTGCCCAGCGCCACGGTCAGCAGCAGCACCGCGTGCTCGTCGCGGCGGAACTTGAGCCAGCGCGACAGCGCGCCGACCAGGATCACCGTCGCCCCCAGCAGCAGCCAGGGCACGGCGGCCACACCCAGCAGGGCCGGCTCCAGGTGCAGGCGCGGCGCGTAGCGCAGCACCGCGGCCGGCAGGCAGACGTACAGCACCACCAGGTTCAAGGTCTGGGCGGCGTTGTCCGGCAGCGCGCGCAGGCGCTGGAACAGATAGCCCAGCGCCAGCATCGCCAGCACCAGGGCAAAGGCGTCGAAGGCCATCGCGTTCGCGGTCGGCGCGCCGCAGGGCGCGATGGGCCATGGTCGCGGTTGCGGCCCGCGCGCTCAAGCGCTCTGCGGCGCGCGCTCCGGGCCGATATCATGGCGGCGACCTCGAAGATCCCTCCATGACCGACCTGCAAGACCTGACCGCGCTGATCCGCGCCAATACCTCCCTGATCGTGATCGAGACCCGCGACGAAAGCCGCGTGGTCGAACTGTTCCGGCAGGCGCTGATGCAGGTGTGGCGCGCGCTGTACCGCTGGTCGATCACCGAGGGCCTGCGCCGCGTCGATTTCGATCGCGACGACGAGGAGACCCGGGTCGCGCCCGACATCTCGGCGACCCTGCAGGCGATCCGCGACGCCGACCAGCGCGGCATCTACCTGCTGTTCGACGCCCATCCCTATCTGGGCTACGCCAGCACCCAGCGCCAGCTGCGCGAGATCGTGCAGCGGCGCGGCTGCCAGCCGCACGTGCTGGTGCTGATCGGGCACAAAGTCGAACTGCCGCCGGACCTGGACTCGCTGGCGGTGCGCTACACCCCGCGCCTGCCCGACGCCAACGCCCTGCTCAAGCTGGTGCGCGAGGAAGCCGAGAACTACATGCGCGAGCACGGCGGGCGCCGGGTCGAGGCCGATGCCGAGGTGGTCAAGCAGATCGTGCGCAACCTGCAGGGCCTGGACCCGGTCGATGCGCGCCGGATCGCGCGCCATCTGATCTTCCGCGACGGCGCGATCGCCGCCGACGACCTGCCGGAACTGGCCAAGCTCAAGTTCGAATTGCTCAACCGCTCCGGGCACCTGCATTACGAATACGACAGCGCGCGCATGAGCGATGTCGCCGGCGCGCGCCGGCTCAAGCGCTGGGTCGAGCAGCGTCGCGCGGTGTTCACCGGCGGCGAGCCGCCGCCGGGACTGGACCCGCCCAAGGGCGTGCTGCTGCTGGGCGTGCAGGGCTGCGGCAAGTCCATGCTGGCCAAGGCGGTCGCGGCCGGCTTCGGCGTGCCGCTGGTGCGGCTGGACTTCGGCACGCTCTACGACAAGTTCCACGGCGAGACCGAGAAGAACCTGCGCGCGGCGCTGGCCTCGGCCGAACAACTCGCGCCCTGCGTGCTGTGGATCGACGAAATCGAGAAGGGCCTGGCCAGCGACGGCGGCGACGGCGACGGCGGGGTGTCGCGGCGCGTGCTGGGCTATCTGCTGACCTGGATGGCCGAGCGCAAGTCGCGCGTGTTCCTGGTCGCCACCGCCAACCAGATCGACGCGCTGCCGCCGGAGCTGCTGCGCAAGGGCCGTTTCGACGAGATCTTCTTCGTCGACCTGCCCGACGCCTCGGCGCGCATCGAATTGTTCGCGCTGCATCTGCGCAAGCGTTCGCTGGAGCCGGACAGTTTCGATCTGCCCGCCTTGGCCGCGGCCAGCGACGGCTTCTCCGGCGCCGAGATCGAGCAGGCCATCGTCGCGGCGCTGTACGCCGCGCATGCGGCCGGTGCGCCGATGGCGGATTTCCAGCTGCGCGCCGAGCTCAAGCAGACCCGTCCCTTGTCGGTGATGATGGCCGAGCAGGTCGAAGGCCTGCGCGAGTGGGCGCGCTCGCGGACGGTGCCGGCGGATTGATCGGTGGGTCGTGGGTGCCTATGGCGCCGCGACGATGCGGTTCGCCTAGGGCCCACCGCATCCTGCGAAGCGGGGCCCGAGGCGGGCGCGCTCCGCGTGCTTCGTGAGAAAAGCGTGTGTCGTAGGGTGCGGCGGTAACCGCACCGTCGCATCGCTACGAAGTCGCGCGACGATGCGGTTCGCCTTGGGCTCACCGCATCCTGCGTGGCGCTTGGCGATGCGACGCGGTGAGCGCTTACGCCTGCGGCCGCACCATCAACGCCTCGAACCCCGCGATCAGCGCACGCAGGCCGTAGTCGTAGTCGGCCTCGGTGTCGTTCTGGCTCAACACCGTCTGCGCCTGCGCGAGCAACGGATAGCGCTGCGGATCCGGCGCCATCGGCGCCTGCCCGGGGCCGCGTCCGGCTTCGGTCGCGGCCTGTTCTTCCAGCAGCCAGCCGATCGTGTAGTAGCTCAGCGAAATCATCGCGCGCAAGGCGTCGGCCGGGGCGAAGCCGGCCTCGACCAGATAGGCCAGCTCGGCCTCGCCGTCACCGAACTCGCCGGCCTGCGGGCGCGTGCCGATGTGCACGCGCGCGCCGTCGCGGTGCGCGCGCAGGCAGCGCCGGAACTCGTGCGCCTGGGCGGTCATCCAATCGCGCCAGTCGGCGTAGGCGGCGCGATCCACCGGGCGCTGCTCGGCCAGCATCGCGTCGGCCAGGGCATCGAGCAGTTCGCGCTTGTTCTTGAAATGCCAGTACAGGCTGGGCTGCTGCACGCCCAGCGCCTCGGCCAGGCGGCGCGTGGTCAGGCCGTCCATGCCGACCTCGTCCAGCAGCTTCAGGGCAGCCGCCACCACCTTGTCCCGTTGCAGTTTCATCGCGCTCCGGCCGTCGGGGCCTTGTTCCTCTATCGGCGATAGATTAGCATGCGCACCGTCTATCACTGATAGGGAAATGCCGTGAGCACCCCATCCCCCACCCGGACCGCGCCGCCGACCCGGTCCCCTACCCGCTACGCCCTGGCCCTGATCCTGGCCACGGTCGCGCTGGACGCGATCGGCCTGGGCCTGATCGCGCCGGTCCTGCCGCAGCTGCTCGATTCCTTCGGCCTGCAGCGCAATCTGGCCCTGCACGCCGGCGCCCTGACCGCGCTGTACGCGCTGATGCAATTCGTGTGCGCGCCGGCGCTGGGCGCGCTCAGCGACCGCTATGGCCGCCGCCCGGTGCTGCTGTTCTCGCTGCTGGGCAGCGCCTTGGACTATTTGCTGATGGCCTGCGCGCCCTGGCTGTCGCTGCTGTACCTGGGCCGCGCCATGTCCGGCCTCAGCGGCGCCAGCGGCTCGGTCGCCGGCGCCTACATCGCCGACATCTCCGACGAGTCCCAGCGCGCCCGCCGCTACGGCTGGATGGGCGCGAGTTTCGGCCTGGGCCTGGTGGCCGGGCCGGTGATCGGCGGCCTGCTCGGCGCGATCTGGCTGCGCGCGCCGTTCGCGGCCGCGGCCGCGTTGGCGGCGCTGAACTTCGGCCTGGCCTGGCTGGCGCTGCCCGAGCCGGCGCGCGAACGCGGCCGCGCGCCGGCGCTGCGCGATCTGGTGCCCTGGCATTCCTTGCGCGAACTGGGCCGGCTGCCGGACCTGGCGCCGCTGCTGTGGCTGTACCTGGCCATGCAGCTGGCCGGGCAGGTGCCGGGCACGCTGTGGGCGATCTACGGCCACGACCGCTTCGGTTGGAACCCGACCGCGGTCGGTTTGTCGCTGGCCGCGTTCGGCGTGATGCACGCGCTGTTCCAGGCGCTGGCGACCGGCCGCATCAGCGAACGCTATGGCCCCGCCCGCAGCCTGGTCGGCGGCGTGGTCAGCGACGTGCTGGGTTATCTGACCTTCGCATTCGCGCGCAGCGGCTGGACGGTGGCGCCCGGCCTGCTGCTGGCCGCGGGCGGCGGCATCGGCGGGCCGGCCTTGCTGGCGATGTCCAGCGCGCGCACCGACGAAGCGCGCCAGGGCGCGTTGCAGGGCGTGCTGGCCAGCCTCGCCAGCCTGGCCGCGGTGATCGGGCCGCTGGTGTTCGGCGCGGTCTACGTCGCCGGTGCCGGGCATTGGAACGGCTGGGCCTGGGTCGTCGGCGCGGCGCTGTATGTGCCGTGCATTCCGGCCTTGCGTGCGCTCCTGCGTGGCGCGCGCGGGCTGGCCGCACGCGGCGCTAGCGCCGATGCCGCGACGGGCTGAGGCCGGTGGTGTGTGGCGGCGTGCAGTTACGAGCTTGCGCGACGATGTCGGCGGAGAGCGCGGGCGTTCGTAGCGGCGCGACGATGCGGTTCGCCTGGGGCTCACCGCATCCTACGGGCGGGAAGCGCGGCTCGAAAAATAAATCGTCCTTTTGCAAAGGGGACGGCTGAGCGGTGATCGAAACCAGCGACCGGATCAGCCGCCGCTGCGTTTCACGTACACCCAGGCGCGTCGCCCTGAGGCCAAAGGCGCTTCGACGCGTTCGTAGGCGTCGACTTCGTAGGCGTCGGCATGGCGCAGCTCTGCGGCGGTGATCGCGAACACCGTGCCGGCCACGGTGTCGGCCGGGTCGTCGCTGCGCTCGACGATGGGGTGGTAGGCCTGGCCGCTGGTGGCCACGACCTGGGCGTCCTCGATCTTGAGCAGGCTGCGCCGATAACCGAGCAAGGCGTCGGCCTGGCCGTGCAGCAGGCGGCCGAAGGTCGCGCGCTGCACGCCGTCGTCCTGCAGGGTGCCGTAGGAGAACAGGGCGTGGTCGCGGGCGTCGTCGCTGCTCATGCGGCGTTCCGGGCGGATGCGGCGACGCTCAGGCGGCCGCGAGGTCGAAGGAAATGCTGATGCGTTCGCCGCGGCCCCGGTAGGGCAAGGTGCGGTGGAACACATAGGACGGAAACAGCAGCAGGCGGCCCACGTGCGGACGCACCAGGCGCAAGGCGTCCGACGGCCATTGCGGCAGGCCCGCATAGGGTCGGCCGAACTCGATCCAACCGGCGTGATCGGGGCCGGCGTGATCGGGGCCGGCTTGATTGAGATCGGCGTCGGCGATCGCCTCGGGCAGCTCGACGTAGTACGCACCCGACAGCCAGGAGTCTTCGTGGATGTGGGTGTCGATGTAGCCGCTCTCGGCGGCCTGGGTCGCCCATACGTGCAGGCGGTACTGCCGCGGCGCGTTGCGCAGGAAAACGTCGTCGCGCGCGTCCGCGGCGGCGATGCGCCGCTGCGCATCGGCGATGAAGGCGTCGATCGCCGCGCGCAAACGCTGCTCGAAACCGACGATGGCCGGGGTGCGGTCGACGAGCAGGTCGCCGCTCAGATAAGCCTGACGCGCGGCCAGTCCGGCCGGCTCCCAACGCTGCTGGCTGTGGCGGCGGATGTCTTGCGCCAGCGCCGCATGGAAGGCCGCGGCATCGGCGTAAGCGGGCGGCGGCGCCAGATCGACCGCGTGGATGTGACGTTGCAGCCCCAGCAGGTCGACCGCGTCGGCGACGCGGCCATCGGCGGCCAGCGCCACGCCGAGGTGGGCGATGCTGCGCTGGTCGTCGCCTTGCCGCCGCAGCGCCGCGCTCAGCTGCTCGTGCGCGGCCTGGGCCCGGCCGGCGTGCAGCAGTGCGATGCCGTGCTGGCGTTGCAGCACCGGCGTGTCCAGGCCGCGCGCGAGCGCGGCGGCGTAGATCGCGGCGGCATCGCCGCCGCGGCCGTTCAAGATCAACTGATCGCCGAGGATTTCGACGCTGGCGGGATGGTCCGGCTGCAACTGCAGGGCGCGGCGCGCATGCGCTTCGGCGCGCGCGGGCTCGCCGAGCTTGCGCAGCAGCACCGCGGCGTTGCGATGCGCCGCGGCCAGGTTCGGGTCCAGTTGCAGGGCGCGTTCGGCCGACCGCAGGCCCTCCTGCAAGGAAGACCGATCGAACAGATTGGACAGCAGCACGGCCAAGGCCTGGTGCGCTTCCGGGTCTTGCGGCGCCAGCCGCAAGGCATTGCGCGCGGCCGCGATCGCCTGCGGATATTCCTGCAGTCGGCTGTGCGCGGCCGACAGGTTGTTCCAGGCCTCGGGCCAATTCGGATCGCGCTGGGTCGCGGCGCCGAACCCGGCCGCGGCGGCGGCGTAATCGCCCAACTGAAAGACCGCGTTGGCGTAGCGGAACGCCGCGCGCGCATCCTGCGGCAGACGCCGCATAGCCAGTTGCAGCAAGGGCGCCGCGGCCGCGGCCTGGCCGGCGTGCAGCAGGCGCGTGCCCAGGTCCAAGGCGGCCGGGCCATCGTCCGGTCGCAGTTGCTGAGCGCGCGTCGCCGCCGCCAGGCCGGCCTGCGCGTCGCCCAGCGCCTGCGCGGCCACCGCCAGCATGCGCCAGGCATCGAAGCTGCTCGGATCCTGCGCGAGCACCGCTGCGCAACGCAGGCGCGCCTGCGCCGCATCGCCGCGCTGCAAGGCCGCGTAGGCTTCGCGCAGCAGAGCCGCAACGGCGCTCATGTCGGCCTGCCGCCGCCGATCGCGGGACGATCGCCCGAACGCCGTCGCGCGAGCGCCCCGCGATCGCTCATCAGTAGCCCGCCGCCTGGCCGTCCTTGCGCGATTCGCTGGCGCCGACGTAACCGCCGTGGGGATTGACCATGATGGCCTGGTAGCCGCCGTAAGGGCCGTTGGCGAAGCGCACGCTGTGGCCTTTGCGCATCAGCTCGCGCACGGTCTCGTAGGAATAGCCGGTTTCCAGATCCAGCTCGCCGCCGTCGCTCATCACCGTGGCCTGCCCGGCCGGTTCGGTGGAACCGTCGTGCTGGATGCGCGGCGCGTCGCCGGCTTCCTGCAGGTTCATGCCGAAGTCGATCAGGTTCATCACGATCTGCGCATGCCCCTGCGGTTGCATCGCGCCGCCCATCACCCCGAACGACAGCCAGGGCTTGCCGTCCTTGGTCACGAAGGCGGGAATGATGGTGTGGAACGGACGCTTGCCCGGCGCGAACGAATTCGGGTGGCCTTCCTTGAGCACGAACTGTTCGCCGCGGTCCTGGAAGATGAAGCCCAGGCCCGGCGCGGCCATGCCGCTGCCCATGCCGCGGTAGTTGGACTGGATCAGCGAGACCATCATGCCGTCGGCGTCGGCCACGGTCATGTAGATGGTGTCGCCCTCGTCGAGCTCCTTGGGCGTGGCCGGCTGCACCTCGCGCGCGGCCTTGTCCATCGAGATCAGCTTGCGGCGTTGTTCGGCATAACGCTTGGAGATCAGCTGTTCGACCGGCAGCTTGCCGAAGGCCGGGTCGGCGTACCAGCGCGCGCGATCGGCGAAGGCCAGCTTCTTGGCTTCGGCGAACAGATGCACGTGCTCGGGGCTGCCGAAGCCGTAACCCTTGAGGTCGTAGCCTTCCAGGATATTGAGGATCTGCAGCGCGGCGATGCCCTGGCCGTTGGGCGGCAGTTCCCAGACGTCGTAGCCGCGGTAGTTGCTGCTGACCGGCTCCACCCACTCGCCCTGGTGCGAGGCCAGGTCGTCGTAGCTGAGGTAGCCGTCGTTGGCCTTGAAGTAGGCGTCGATGGTGCGCGCGATGTCGCCCTTGTAGAACGCGTCGCGGCCGCCGTTGGCGATCTTCTCCAGGGTCGCGGCGAGGTTGGGATTCTTCCAGGTCTCGCCGGTGCGCGGGGCGCGCCCGTCGATGGTGAACTGCTCCTTGAAGCCGGGCCACTTCGACAAGCGCGGCACCGAGGCGTTCCAGTAGTAGGCGATCACCTCGTGCACCGGATGGCCTTCGCGCGCGTAGCGGATCGCCGGCGCGAGGTCGTCGGCCATCGACTTGCGGCCGAAGCGGCCGTGCAGGGCGAACCAGGCATCGACCGCGCCGGGCACGGTCACCGGCAGCGGGCCGTAGGACGGCACGTCGCTGAGGCCGCGCTTGCGGAACTCGGCCAGGCTCAGCGACTTGGGCGAACGCCCGGAGCCGTTGTAGCCGTAGAGCTGCTTGGTCTTGGGATCCCAGACGATCGCGAACAGGTCGCCACCGATGCCGCTGCCGGTGGGTTCCATCAAACCGAGCGCGGCGTTGGCCGCGATCGCGGCGTCGACCGCGCTGCCGCCCTGCTTCATCACGTCCAGCGCGATCT
Organism: Lysobacter sp. cf310; assembly: GCF_900114355.1. Classification (GTDB taxonomy): domain Bacteria; phylum Pseudomonadota; class Gammaproteobacteria; order Xanthomonadales; family Xanthomonadaceae; genus Lysobacter. Next base: position 440,321 of record NZ_FOSS01000004.1, on the reverse strand, counting down.
GGGTGGCCAGCGGATGCGAGGTGGCGGCGATCGCATGCGGCGCGTAGATCTCGCTGCGGGTCGCGAAGGCTTTGCCGGTGACGCGGTCGGCGGCGGCGGCCGGCGCGGCGTGGCCGGCGGCGAGCAGGATGCCGAGCAGGAGCAGCGGCAAGCGGTGGGGCACGAGGCGTGAGGTCATGGCGCGGCTCCGCGGATCGGACCGCGACGATAACGCAGACCGGCGCGCGAGGGAGCGACGCGGTTGGCGGATGGGGTCCCGACGGCGGTGTATGCGGCGATCGCGCGTGGCATGCGCGGTCTCGCGTGCGCCTGATCGGCGCGGACGTTCGCGTTTGCGCGGTCGCGGCTTGCGCCGCTCCTGCCTGGACGGGGCGATGCAACGCGAGGTCCGGTCCGCCGCGCCCGATATCAGCCCGACGGCATCTGCGCCGCGACCAGGCGCAGGTGCTGCAGGGCGGTGTCCAGATCGGCCGCCAGCGGCAGGATCGTCGGCCAGTCGTCGTCGCGCCCGGCCGCTTCCAGGGCGGCGGCGGCCTGCGCCAGTTCGGTCGCGCCGACCATGCGCGCGGCGCCCTTGATCTTGTGCGCCTGACGGGTGAGCGCGACGGTGTCGCCGCCCTCGCGCGCGGCGTGCAGGGCGGCCTGGTCCTGCGCGGTCGCGGCCAGGAATTCCTCGAGCAGGCTGTGCGCCTCGGCGGGCGAGCCGCCGGTGAGCGCGGCCAGCACGTCGGTGTCCAAGGCCTGATCGCGATCCAGTTGCGGCAAGACCGTCGCCGCGGTCGCGCCCGTGCCCGCGGGTTTGCCGTCGCCAGGCCGCGTGTGCGGCAGCCAGCGCTGCAGGCAGGTCGCCAGCTGCGGCACCGACACCGGCTTGCTCAGGTAGTCGTCCATGCCCGCGGCCAGGCAGCGTTCGGCCTCGCCCTTCAGGGCCGAGGCGGTCAGGGCCACGATCGGCGTGTGCGTCAGGCCTTCGCTGCGCTCCTGCTCGCGGATCGCGCGCGCCAGGGCATAGCCGTCCAGGCCCGGCATGTGCACGTCCGACAACAGCAGGGCGTAGCGACCGCTGCGCCAGCGCTCCAGCGCCTGCAGGCCGTCCTCGGCCGATTCGCTGGCGTAACCGGCCAGGGCGAGCTGGCGCGCGATCACCATGCGGTTGGTCGGATGATCGTCGGCCAGCAGCACCAGGCTGCGCTCGCGCTCGGCCTGCTCCAGGCTGGGCATGGGGCGCGGCGCGATCGTGGCTGGCGGCTCGGACCCGTCGGGCTCTGCGGGCAGTTCCGACTCCGGCGCGCGCGCCAGGCTCACCACCAGTCGCATGCTGGTGCCCAGGCCCGGCCGGCTTTCCATGCTGACCTCGCCGCCCATCAGCTCGGCCAGGCGCCGGCAGATCGCCAGGCCCAGGCCGGTGCCGCCGTAGCGGCGCGTGGTGTCGCCCTCGGCCTGGCTGAAGGGCTGAAACAAATGACGCTGCTGTTCCTCGCCGACGCCGATGCCGGTGTCGGTGACGCGGAAGCACAAGGTGTCGCGCACCGTGCCGTCGGCGTCCTTGGCGCTGGACTGCCACTCCAGCGCCGCCTGCACCAGGCCTTCGGCGGTGAACTTGAGCGCGTTGGACAGAAAGTTGCCGATCACCTGGCGCAGGCGCAGTCCGTCGGCGCGGTGCGCCGGGCCGACGCGCGGGTCGATTTCGCACAACAGGTTCAGCCCCTTGCTGGACGCCGCGCCCGCGTAGTTGGCGACCGTGCTGCGCAACAACGCCGGCAGCGCGACCACGGTGGGCGACAGCTCCAGACGGCCGGCCTCGATCTTCGAGAAATCCAGGATGTCGCCGATGATCTGCAGCAGCGAGGCGGACGACTGCTGGATCACGTTCAGCGCGCGGCGCTGGTCGGGGTCCAGGCGCGAATGCGCGAGCACTTCGAGCATGCCGGTCACGCCGATCATCGGGGTGCGGATCTCGTGGCTCATCGCGGCCAGGAACGAGGACTTGGCGCGGCTGGCCTCCTGCGCGCGCGCCTCGCTCGCGCGCAGTTCGCGTTCGAGGCGGCGGATCGCGCTGAGGTCGGCGGCCACCAGCAACAAGCCGCCGTCGCCGCCGTCGGGCTCGCTCATCGCCGACACCGCCACCAGCGCCGGCACCCAGGTGCCGTTGCGATGGCGCAGCATCATCTCGCGCGGCGCCGCGCGCATGCGCGCCAGCTCGCGCAGCGCGGTCCAATCGGCCAGCACCGGCCGGCCGAGGCGGTCGCCGAGTTCGTACGCCAGCGTCTGCAGGGCCTTGGGCTCGAACAGGGCGTGCAGGCGCTCGCGCGCGAGCAGGTCGGTGGCGTGCCAGCCCAGCAGCTGCTCGGCGAAGGGATTGACCAGGCTGAACTGGCCGCGCGCGTCGACCGCGACGATCGCGGTCTGGGCCGCGTCCAGCAGCGAGCGCTGGAACTGCTCGCGGCGCTCGAGTTCGGCGCGCGTGCGTTCGTTGCGGATCAGCTGGCCGGTGAGTTCGTTCTCGAAGCCCAGCACGTCGCGGCGCATTTCCATGAAGGCCTGCATCACCGTGGCCAGCTCGCCGCTGGGCTCGTGCTTGGGCACGGCGGTGTAGTCGTGCTCGCGCATGCGTCGCGCCAGCCAGGTCAGGCTTTCGACCCCGCGGTAGGCGTTGCGCAGCACCTTGCGCCCGACCACGGCCGCGATCAGCAGCGCCAGCACCGACAGGCCGATGCGCAGCGCGCTGGTGCGCCGGCTGCGCACGATGTCGTCGCGCACCACGCTGTCGGCCTCGACCAGGGCCAGATCCGACAGCAGCTTCAGGCGCTGGGTGACCGGATCGATGGCCGGATACAGACGCGTGTCGGCGAACGCGCCCAGGGCATCGATGTCCTCGCGCAGCAGGATCGCGCGCAATTCGGCGGCGGCCGCGTCGGCGGCCACGCGTGCCTCGGCGGCGGCGCGGAAGTGGACCTGCTCTTCGGGCGTGCGCGGCAGCTGCGCCAGCACCGCCCAGCTTTCGTCGATGCGTTCGCGCGCCTCGTCGATGGTGGCCACGCCCTCGCGCCAGGGCACCAGGTTGTTGCGCACGCGGAAAGTGGTGTCGACCACGTCCAGGCCGTAGGCATCGGAGACCATCTTGATCCGGCGCAGGCTGCGCAGCGAATCGTCGCGCAGGGTCAGCAGCGATTCGCGTGCGCGGTATTGGGCGATCTCGTCGATCACCAGCACCGTCGCGCCGGTCAGCAGCAGCAGGCCGAACAAGGCCCACAGCTGGCGCCGGATGCTGAGCGAGCCCAGCCAGGCGCGCATGCGGCGCGCTCTACTCCGGCCGCCGCCAGCGGCCGAGCACGCTGGGCAGATCCTCGCCCGGCACCGGTTCGGCGATCAGATGGCCCTGGGCCATGCCGCAGCCCAACTCGGCCAGCATCTGCCAGTCGTCGACGGTTTCCACGCCCTCGGCGACCACGTCCAGACCGAGCTTGCGCGCCAGGTCCAGGCTGGCCTCGATCACCGCGCGCTTGCGCGGCTGTTCCTTGGCGCCGGACACGAAGCCCTGGTCGATCTTGAGTTCGGTGAACGGAATCTGCGACAGCTGCGAGAGCGAGGAATAGCCGGTGCCGAAATCGTCGATCGACAGGCCGAAGCCCTTCAGGCGCAGGCGCGCGAGCACGCCCAGACCGCGCGCGGCGTCGCTCATCAGCGAACTCTCGGTGATCTCCAGCACCACTTCCTCCGGCTCCACCCCGGCCTCGCGCACCAGGTGCTGGAAGCGGTCGGCCGCGCCGCTGTCGGCCAGGGTCGCGGGCGAGACGTTGACCGACAGATTCAGGCGGATGCCCTGCTGGTCCCAACGGCGCTTCCAGCGGCAGCCTTCGACCAGCATGTGATCGGTGAGCAGATCGACCAGGCCTTCGCGCTCCATCATCGGCACGAAGTGCTGCGGCCGCACGATGCTGCCGTCGTGGCGGCGCCAGCGCGCGAGCGCCTCGACCCCGACCGGCTTGCCGTTGCCGAATTCGACCTGCGGCTGAAACCACGGCCCGATCTCGCCGGCCGCCAGCGCTTCGCGGATCAGCAGCGGCGTGACTTCGACCGGCTCGTCGGTCTCGGCGGCATGCAAGGCATGCTCGTAGCCTTCCAGTGCCTGCTGCAGCTTGGCCAGGGTCAGCGGTTTTTCGACATTGCCCAGCACGCGCAGGCCGTAGGCGCGGGCCATGGTCTGCACGGTGTTGAGCAGGGCCGGATCCAGCGCGCTGACCACCGCCACCGAACGCGCGAGGCTGCGCTGGGCGACATGGTCGATGAATTCGATGCCGTCCATGCCGGGCATGTCCAGATCGACCAGGATCACGTCCGGCGGCGTGCGCACTTCCTCGAGCAGGCGCAGCGCGCCGGCGCCGTCGGCGGCTTCGAGCACGTTGACCACGCCCAGCTCGGCGAGCAGGCGCAGCGCCATGCGGCGCTGGAACCCGTGATCTTCCACCACCATCACGCTAAGCGTCGTAATCGACATGCCGTTCCCTGGTGAGAGCCCTGCCGTGGCCACGATGCGGGGCGGCGCGATCGCAACGGCCCGACTGTATCCGTGCATAGCGTTCAACGGGAATGGCGCCGACGAACGGTCGCGGCCCCGGCATGGACGAGGGCACGGGGCCCGGATGCCCGCCCCGCCTGCCTTTCAGGGCGAGGCCACCGGCCGCCGGCCAGGCAGACGGGCACCTGCGACGCATAAAAAAAGCGGAGCCGAAGCTCCGCTTTTGTTGGATCGCGACGCGTGCGCGCTTAGGGATACTTGGGCGGATTGGCCGCCCAGGCCGCCTGCACTTCCGCCAGCGCCTTGCGCTCGGCCTCGGTCCAGGCCGGCAGCAGGCGCGCGTACTGCGCGGTGTTGCTCCACTGCAGCGGCTCGGTGCGCACGGCAGCGGCGTACCACTGCACGGCCTCGTCCTTGCGGCCCATCGACCACAGCACCAGGGCGAAGGTCGGCGGCATCCAGCTGCCGGTCACGCCGCGCGTGGTGGCCAGGACGCGCCATTGTTCGAAAGCGCCCTTGTCGTCGCCGGCGCGGTACAGGTCCCAGCCGTAGTTCCACATCACCGAGCGCCAGATGCCGTCGGTGGCGTCCAGGCCGGACAGCGAACGCGCATACAGCTGGCGGCCGAGATCGACGCGGCCGGCTTCCATCGCCAGGTGGGCGAGCTGCGCGGCTTCGGCGTCGGCGCCGGCCTTGCGTTCGATGATGCGGCTGAGCTTCTGCATCGCCACTTCGCCGGTCTCGCGCACGACCACCACCGGCTTGGTGGTGTTGGCGTCGGCGTCGAAATAGAACTCGGCGGGCTTGGGCAGCGGCGCGGTGGCGGTCTGGGCCGCGGCAGTTCCGGACACGGCCAACACGGCCGTCAACAACACACTACGAATTCGCATGATCGATGGATCCCCCGTGATACCCCTACATGCTAACCCGAGCGGGGCCCGGATCGGGCCGTTCATCACGCTTTCTGCGCTGAATCGGGCAGGGCGACGCCCCGGCGCGGGCCGGGGCGTGCAGGCGGGGAAGCCGCCTCAGCGCGGCTGCAGAGTCACCCGCTCGATCGCCCACAAGGGATCGTGACTGCCGCTGGCGAACACCAGGCACAGGTCGTGCGTGCCCGCGGTCGGCGCGAGCTTGGCGCGCAGCGTGGTGAGACCGGCGGTGCGACGCGCCGAACCCAGCGGCAGCACCGCGATCGGCGCGCCCTGGCAGGTGTCGGCACGCACTTCCAACGCGCCTTCCGGCCCGTTGGCGGCGCGGGTGACGACCTTGGGCGTGTCGTGCCAGAGCTGGAAATTGAAGGGCACCTGGCCGACCCGGACCTCGATCGCGCCGACCTGGTCCAGCGCCGCGCCTTCGTAGATCCAGCACGGATCGAACACGTCGGCCAACAGGGTCGCGCGCGGCGAACGCCCGCCGATGCCGTCGGCCGGGGCGTCGTCCTCCATGCGCAGGTTCAAGCCGCCCTTGCACTGGCGCAGGCGGTTGCCGGTGCGCTGGCTCAGCGCGGCCAGATCGGCCGGCGCGTAGCGGCGCGGCGCCGACAGCGCGCGGCCGTCGACGTAGGTCGCGGCCTGGAACACGGTCGGCGGGCGCAGCGCCAGCGGCGCGCCATACAAGGGCGACTGCGTGCTCAGCTCGCCCTTGCCTTCGAGATAGCGGATCTGGCCGAAACCGACCTGATTGGACAGCTTCAGCAGGGGCTGGCCCTGGCCGTCGCGCTCTACTTCGAAGCGCACCGCGAACGCCGCATCCGACGCCTGAACCTTCTGCGCCTGATAGCGCCCCATCTGCGGCACCAGCCGGCGCAGGAAGCCGTCCCAGTCGCGTGCGCCCTTGGGCGACCACACCGCTTCGGCCAACGCGGCCGTGCGCGGGAAGTAGGCGCGCTCGACCGCCTCGAAGCTCCGCTTATGCTCGGTCCACAGATTGGCCTGCGCGCCCAGCACGTGCTTGGCCTGGTCGGGCGTGAGCTCGGCCGGCACCGGCTCGAAGCCGTACACCGATTTCAAGGTCATCGCGGCCAGGCGGCCGGTGGCCTCGTCGTCGTTGTCGCTTTGCACGTGATCGAAATACAGGTCCGGCGCCGGCGCCAGCACCACGTCGTGTCCGGCGCGCGCGGCCTCGACCGCGCCCTTGATGCCGCGCCAGGACATCACCGTCGCGCGCGGCGGCAGGCCGCCTTCGAGGATCTCGTCCCAGCCGATCAGGCTGCGGTTGTGGCTGCCCAGGTACTTCTCGATGCGGGCCACGAACCAGCTCTGCATCGCCATCTCGTCCTTCAGCCCCAGCGCCGTCTTCTGCGCCTGGATGCTGGGCGAGGCCTGCCACTGGTCCTTGGCCGCCTCGTCGCCGCCGATGTGGATGTAGCGGCCGGGGAACAGCGCGGTGACTTCGGCCAGCACGTCCTCCAGGAACACGAAGGTGCTGTCCTGGGTGTTGAACAGATAGGTGTGCACGCCCCAGTCCGGCGATACCGGCGGCGGCGCCTTGAGCACGTCGCTCACGCCCAGCTCGGGATAGGCGGCGATCGCGGCCTGGGCGTGGCCCGGCATCTCGATCTCGGGGACGATCGTCACATAGCGCTCGGCGGCGTAGCGCACCACCTCGCGGATCTGTTCCTGGGTGTAGTAGCCGCAGTACGGAATCGGCGCGCCGGTGACCGGGTCGTGGCCGGAGGCACCGGCCGGAATCCGGCAGCTGCCGACTTGCGTGAGCTTGGGATATTTCTTGATCTCGATCCGCCAGCCCTGGTCGTCGGTGAGATGCCAGTGGAAGGTGTTGAGCTTGTGCAGCGCCATCTGGTCGATCAGGGTCTTGACCTGTTCGACGCTCTGGAAATGGCGCGCCGAATCCAGCATCAGCCCGCGCCAGCCGAAACGCGGCGCGTCTTCGATGCGTTGCGCGGCGATGGTCGCCGCGCCGCGGCCGCCGTCGGCGGTGGCCAGCTGCCACAGCGTGACCGCGCCGTAGAACAAACCGGCCGGCGCACGCGCTTCGATGCGCGCGCCCTGCGGGCCGATGTCGAGGTTGTAGGCCTCGTCGTTGGGCAGCGCGGCCTGAGGATCGATCGCGAATACGACGGTGTGCGCGGCCTCGCCGGCGGCGTTGCCGCTGGCGTCGACGTTGGGCGCGAAACCGCGCAGGCGCTGCAGACGCGCGGCGAAGTCGCGTGCGATCCGCGCCGCATCGGCGTTGCCGCCGGCGGCCTGCAGGCGCGTGCTCACGTCCAGCACGAACGCGCCCTCGCGCGCTTGCACCTTGGCCGGCAACGGAATCACCGGGGTGATCTGCGATGCCTGGGCGGCGGGCACGTCCGCCGTCGCGTCCTGGCCGCCGCGTTGGCAGGCCGACAATGTGATCGCCGTCACCATGGACAGCGCTACCGCCGCGGCCACCGCCGCGCGCATGCGTTTACCGCTCATTCCCGCCCCCTCGTTGTCCGTCCGACACTCATACAACAAGCGGGCCCGGCGTAACCGGGCCCGTTGTCGCAGCTGAAAGCTACCGGAGCGCCCGAAGGCGCGGTAGTGCCTGGATCGCAGGGTGCGGCGTGCCGCACCCCACGCCCGGACCTCAGTAGTTGAAGCGGAAGTTCAAGTAGTACTGACGGCCGTTCTCGTAGATCGAACGCGGGCGATCCTTGTTCTCGGCGTAGTACTTGGTCTTGGGATTGTTGAGGTTCATCGCGTCCAGGCTCAGCGCCATGTGGTCGTTGATCTTGTAACCGAACGACGCCGACACGCTGTCGATATCGTCCTGGTAGAACGACGAGGCACGGTCCAGACCGCTGTAGAACTCCGAGCGGTAGGTGTAGTTGACGCGGGCGTTGAAGCGATCGTTCTCGAACCACAGGCCGACGTTGTAGGTGTTCTCGGACGTTCCCAGCATCGGCGTGCCGTCGTCGGTGTCGCCCTCGGCGTAGGTGTAGTTGGCGAACGCGCCGAAGTAGTCGCCGATCGGGCCTTCCCAGGCGATCTCGAAGCCGTTGACCTTGGCACCGGAGTTAACCGGAATGGTCAGGTCGTAGTCGACCATGGCGCCGTTGGGACGCTGCGCGTCGATGGTCAGGTACTGACGGCGCACGTTGGCCAGCGAGACGTAGTTGTCGATGTTCATGCTGAACACGCCCAGGGAGAACAGCGCGCGCTCGCCGTAGTACCACTCCACGGTCGCGTCGAGGTTGGTCGACAGGATCGGGGCGAGGTTGGGGTTGCCGCCGGTGCCGGTACCGACACCGTTGACCGCGGCCGGCGGGCTCAGCGAGACCGCGCCCGCGATGGCCGAGAAGTCCGGCCGGGTCAGGGTGCGCGAAGCGGCCAGGCGCAGGACCACGTCGTCGGTGATGTCGAGCTTGAGGTTCGCGCTCGGCAGCCAGTCCTTGTACGTGTTCTTGGTCAGCACGGTCTTGTAGGCGCCGAACGCTGAGGTGGTGATCGCGGCCGGATCGGTGGCCGAAGTGCTCACGTAGTTGGTGACGTCTTCCTGGGTCTCGACATAACGCAGGCCGATGTTGGCGGTCCAGCGCTCGCCCTGGAAGTTGAGCTGGCCGTAGGCGGCGGTGCTCTTTTCCTCCAGGCCGTAGGCGCCGAGGAAGTAGAAGCGCGAGACCGGATCGCGGTTGGCCAGGCGCGCGAACCTGGCCAGGCTTTCCGGCGAGAAGTACCAGATGTTGCGCGGGAAGTTGCCGCCGATGCCGCTGGCGAAATCGCCCGGGTAGTTGGTGTAGCCCTGCGGCCAGGTGGCCGGATTGAACGGATCTTCCGGCAGGGCGAAGTTCGGGCCCTGCGCGGTGACCTGGTCGAGGTTGCGCTCATGACGCGCCTGACGCACGCCGAAGTCGATCGAGGTCACCAGGCCGCCGTCGAAGAAGTAGGTGCCGTCGATCTGGCCCCAGTCTTCCTTGTCTTCCACGTCGATGTCGTTGAAGCCGAAAATCCAATCCAGGCGGTAGTCGGTGTTGGGGATGCCCGGCGCGCCGGTGTTGGCGTTGCCCAGGCCCCAGTCGGCCGCGCCGACGCCGTTGAGGCGCCAGTGGCCGCCGCTGTTCAGGCCCACGTCCCACTCGGCCACGTCCTGGGTCGGGGTTTCGCCGTGACCCTCGGAGGTGCCGGCCTGGGCCGAGAAGCGCAGCTTGTCGCTGACGTCCCACTTGCCCGACAGGCTGAAGAACTCGGTGCTGGACTTGGATCCCGGGCGCGAGATCTGGTCGTAGATGCCGAAGGCATTGGACGGGTTGGCGCCCGGCGTCGGCGCGAAGTCGGCCGAGACCAGGGTGTTGTTGCGCACCACGTAACCCGGCAGCGGCACCTGACCGTTGTTGCCGGCAGTGCCGTTGATGATGCGCGCGCCCCAGATCAGGTAGTTGCGATTGTAGTTGTCGGCCTTCATGTCCGAACGGAAGTAGTTGGCCTCCAGTTCGAAGTTGTCGGCCGGCTTCCACTGCGCGGTGAACATGCCGCCGGTGCGCTTGCGCTCCTGTTCGAACAGCGCCGAGCCGATCATGGTCGGGAAGAACACGCCGACCAGGTCGGGATGGGCGAGGCCGGCGGCGGTGTTGGCGCCGATCTGCTCGTAGCCCAGGATTTCCTGGCCGTCGCGGCGCAGATGACGTTCTTCGCTGAAGGCCTGCACGGTAATGCCGAACGTGCCGTCCTCGTTTTTCCAGTTTCCCAGCACCGAGATCTGCGGGTCGGTCTTGCCGGGCTGATCGGCGTAAACGCCGCCGACCGAACCGAAGATGCTGAAGCCCTTCTCGAAGTTGAGCGGGTTGCGGGTGACGATGTCGACGGTGCCGACCGCGCCGCCTTCGACCAGCTTGGCCTCGGACGACTTGCGCACCACCACCTTGTCGACCAGTTCCGACGGCAGCAGCGAGTAGCTCACGCTGCGGCCCACGGTGCCGGTCTGGTTGAGCACGAACCAGTCGCCGGAGGCGATGTTGTGACCGTCGATCAGGGTCTGGGTGAAGCTGGGGCTGGTGCCGCGCATGGACACGCGGTCGTTCTCGTCGAACGCGCCCTCGTTGGCGCTGGCCGCCGAGATGTTCACGCCCGGCACGCGCGCGAGCGAGTCGGCGACGTTCTTGTCGGGCATCTTGCCGATGTCTTCGGAGGTGATGACCTCGACGCGGGTGACGTCGTCGCGCTTGGTGTCCAGCGACTGCTCGATCGCGCCGCGGATGCCCTTGACCACGATGGTGTCCAGGTCCTTGGCGTCCTGCGATGCGGTGCTTGCGTCCTGCGCCACGGCCTGGCCGGCAAAGCCGAGGGCCGCGACGATACTGACGGACAGAATGGTCTTGCGAACTTTCATTGGGTTCTCTCCCTCGGGCTATGGTCCTCTCCGCCGCTCGATCTGCGTCGATTGGGCGAAGCCTGGTACGTCTGTTCCAGCGCCGTTGGTGGCCGGCGCCGGCAATTCAGCGGATAACGCGAAGCGCGCTGCCGGGCTCAGGCCTCATTGGCGTGCTCCAGGTACCAACTGGCGGCGCCGATGACGCCGAGTTGTTCGTTCTCGATCAGGCGCACCGGCACGCGCTCCAACACCGGGCGCATCGCGCCCTTGTTGAGCAGGCGCTCGCGGAAAGCGCTGGCGTCGAGGAAATCCTTGAGCTGCGGCAGGATGCCGCCGGCGATGAACACCGCCTTGGCGCCGCTGACCACGGTCAGGTCGCCGATCACGCTGCCCAGCAGCGCGCAGAAGGTCAGCACCGCCTCGCGCGCGATCGCGTCGCCGCGGCGCGCGGCCTGGGTGATCGCGGCCGGCGCGCGCAGGCTGGGTTCGACGCCGTCGATCGCGCACAGCGCGTCGTACAGGTTGACCAGACCGGGACCGGATACCAGGTGCTCGGTGGACACGTGCGCGCCGCGCTGCTGCATCCAGCGCAGGATCTCGATCTCGCGCGCGCCGCCGGGCGCGAACGCGGTGTGGCCGGACTCGGTCGGCAGCACCACGGTGGCGTCGCGGAACGGAATGCGCACCGCCGCACCCAGACCGGTGCCCGGGCCGATCACCAGCACCGGACCCGGCGCGGCATCGCTGACGCCGGGCGTGAGCAGGGTGGAATCGCCGGGCGCCATGCACTGGGCGGCGTGGGCGGCGGCCTGGAAATCGTTGATGAACAGCACTTCGCGCAGGCCGAGCTCGCGACGCAGCTCGGACAGCGAAATCCGCCAGGGCAGATTGGAATTGATGACCGCATCGTCCAGGACCACGCCCGCACAGGCGATCGCGACCCGGTCGGCGCCGGCGCCGGCGCCCGCGCCGGCCAGGAAGTCGGCCAGGATCGCGGACAGGCTGGGGTAGTCGGCGCACACGTACTTGCGATGCGCGAGCACCGCGACCGCGCTTTCGCCCGGACCGCCCGCGCGCACCAGGCCGACCCGGGTGTGGGTGCCGCCGACGTCGGCGGCGATGAACGGGGACGCGGCCGGAGCCAGCTTGCTGGCAGCGCTCATGCGGTCCGCTCCGCGACGGTGGCTGCGGCGACGGCGTTTTGACCGTCCGCCCTGACGGCGCGCATCGGCTGCGCTGCACGGGGCGAAACCGCCGTCCGCTTGGTATCCCACTGCATCGCTTCCCTCCATTGATCCCGGCCAGCCCCCGCTGGCGGAGCCGAGATTGCCCACCATTTGACAACGTTGTCAACTTGAGGTCACACGACCCTAACAAATGCACGAAAACTGCGAACTGGCGGCATTTACCATGATGCGGCGCAGCATAAGGACGCGCTCCGGCGGGCCCGGCCCCGGCTGGGTTTCAGGCCCCCTTCTGGCTTGTCGGACAAAGTTGTGACACCGTTGAGCCAACGGATGTCGTGCAGGTCAAATGCGATAGTGCCGTAACGCCGCGGGGCGCTCCCCGCGTTCCTGGAGGGGAGTCCTGAACACTATGTCCACGCCCAATACCGGCGGCCCGCCGCAGCGCTATCTCGGCTCGATCGCGATCGTCGGCGCGCTGTTCTTCATCTTCGGCTTCGTCACCTGGCTCAACGGCCCGCTGATCTCGTTCGCGCAGCTGGCGTTCGACGTCAACGAGACCGCGGCCTTCCTGATTCCGTTCGCGTTCTACATCTCCTACTTCTGCCTGGCCCTGCCCTCGTCGGTGATCCTCAAGAAGACCGGCATGAAGAAGGGCATGGCCCTGGGCCTGTTCCTGATGGCGGTGGGCGCGGCGCTGTTCGGCGAGTTCACCACCCAGCGCTGGTATCCGGGCGCGCTGACCGGCGTGTTCGTGATCGGCGCCGGCCTGGCGGTGCTGCAGACCGCGGTGAATCCCTACATCAGCATCCTCGGCCCGATCGACGGCGCCGCCCAGCGCATCGCGGTGATGGGCATCTGCAACAAGGTCGCCGGCATCCTGGCGCCGATCGTGCTGGGCGCGCTGGTGCTGCACGGCATGGGCGACCTGACCGCGCAGATCGCCGCCGCCGACGCCGCCGGCAAGCAGGCGCTGTTGAACGCATTCGCCGCGCGCATCCACACGCCCTATCTGGCGATGGCCGGCGCGATGGCCGTGCTGGCAGTCGGCATCTTGTTCTCGCCATTGCCGGACGTACGCGCCGAGGACGCCAATGCCGACGGCGGCGACGGCGCGTCCACGCGCAAGACCAGCCTGTTCCAGTTTCCGCACGTGTGGCTGGGCGCGCTGTGCATCTTCACCTACGTCGGCGTGGAGGTGATGGCCGGCGATGCGATCGGCACCTACGGCCACGGCTTCGGCCTGCCGCTGGACCAGACCAAGTTCTTCACCTCGTTCACGCTGGGCGCGATGCTGGTCGGCTACCTGGTCGGCCTGGTCACCATCCCGCGCTTCATCTCGCAGGAGCGCTACCTGACCTACTCGGCGGTGCTCGGCGTGGCCCTGACGATCGGCGCCTACCTGACCCACGGCATCGTCTCGGTCGGCTTCGTGGCCGCGCTGGGCTTCGCCAACGCGATGATGTGGCCGGCGATTTTCCCGCTGGCGATCCGTGGACTGGGCCGCTTCACCGAGTACGGCTCGGCGCTGCTGATCATGGGCATCGCCGGCGGCGCGACGATTCCGCTGCTGTTCGCCGCGCTCAAGCAGCACTACGACTTCCAGGCCGTGTTCGCGCTGCTGATGATCCCCTGCTACCTCTACATCCTGTACTTCGCCCTGCGCGGCTATCGCGTCGGACTGCGTCGCAGCGCCAGTGTCGGCGCCGCGGCGACCCAGCGCGGCTGATCGCGACGCGACGGACCGGGCGCACCTCCGGTCCGTCGCGAACGCCGATACCATAGGCGGCCGATACCGGCGCCAGGGTCAGCCAGGACTTATGCAGCACGCGGATACGAGTTCGATCGCCACCGGCGCCGCCGGCGGCGACACGCAGTACACCAAGGACTGGTTCCAGGCCCATGTGCGCAACTGGGAACGCTGGCTGGACGGCTTCCGCGACCGCCCGGGCCTGCGCTTCCTCGAGATCGGCAGCTTCGAGGGCCGCTCGACGGTGTGGCTGCTGCAGAACGTGCTGACCCAGCCCGACAGCCGCATCGACTGCATCGACCTGTTCCGCCCCGACCCGCTGCAGGGCGACTACCACCAGCGCTTCCGCGCCAACGTCGCACCGTGGAAGCAGCGGGTGACCGAGTACGCCGGTCCCAGCGCCGAGCAGCTGGGCCGCGTGCGCGGCCCCTACGACATGATCTACGTCGACGGCTGGCATACCGCGTTCGGCGCGCTCGCCGACGGCGTGATGTCCTGGCCGCTGCTCAAGGTCGGCGGGCTGATGATCTTCGACGACTACCTGTGGATGCCGCCGGCCTATTACGAGGCCAGCAAACCCAACAAGCTGGTGCGCGAGTTCTGGCGCGCGCTGGGCAAGCGCTGGCAGGACCGTGCGATCGCGCGCATCGCCGCGCAGACGCCCAAGCTGGGCATCGACGGCCTGCTGCGCACGCTGGAAGGCCAGTACGAGCTGGTCGAACGCGGCTACCAGCTGGCGATCCGCAAGACCCGGGCGTTCGAGGACGTGACCCTGGAACTGGACACCTGAACCGCCAGCGTGCGCCTGTGCCTAAGCCGGCCGGCCGCGCGCGCCGCTTGCGTCGCGTCGGCGCCCGAGTAGGCTAGGCGCAACGCCCACGCGTGCGAACGCGGCGGCGACTCCGATCGACTACCCCGAGGCAGCGGTGCGCCGACCCACGATCAAAGATGTCGCCGAACGCGCGCAGGTCTCGCTGAAAACCGTATCGCGGGTCATCAACGACGAACCCAGCGTGCGCGCCCGCACCCGGGCGCGCGTGAACCAGGCGATCGCCGAGCTCGACTACCGCCCCGACCCGTCCGCGCGCAGCCTGCGCAGCGCGATGCCGTATGCCTTGGGCGTGGTCTACGACAACCCCAACCCCTACTACATCATCAGCGTGCAGAACGGCGTGCTCGCCGCCTGCCGCGAAACCGGCTACGGCCTGCAGATCCATCCCTGCGATTCGTCCTCGCCGCTGCTGGCCGCCGACCTGATCGATCTGGTCCAGGGCGCGCGCCTGGCCGGCCTGGTGCTGGCGCCGCCGATGTCGGAACGCATGGAGCTGGTCAGCGAACTGGTCGCGCATGGGATACGCCTGGTGCGCATCGTCTCCGCCGCCGAAGACCCCAAGGACGGCTCGCCCTGCGTTTGGGTCGACGACCGCGACGCCGCTTACGACATCACCGAACACCTGATCCAGCTCGGCCACCAGCGCATCGGTTTCCTCTGGGGCGGCAAGTCGCATCGTTCCAGCTGGGAGCGCTACAAGGGCTACGCCCAGGCGCTGGCCGACTACGGCATCGGCGAGGACGAAGATCTGGTGCTGCCGGGCGATTACTCCTTCGACGACGGCTTCCGCGGCGCGCGCCGTTTGTTCGCGCTGCCCAACCGGCCTACCGCGATCTTCGGCAGCAACGACGAGATCGCCGCTGGCGTGCTGGCGGCGGCCAAGTCCAGCGGCATGCACGTGCCCTACGACCTGTCGATCGCCGGCTTCGAGGACAGCCCGTTCTCCAAGCAGTCCTGGCCGACCCTGACCACCGCGCGCCAGGCCACCGAGGAAATCGCGCGTCACGCCGCTTACCGCCTGATCGCCGACCTGCGCCGCGAAACCGACCAGCCCTTGCAGGTGCCGGCGAACGAAGGTTTCAGCCCGATCCTGGTGGTGCGCGGTTCGACCGCGCCGCCGCGTCCGCCGCAGGCTTGAGCGCGCCAATCAGCGACGCCCAGCCTCACAGCCTCAGGCCCCTAGCCTTGGCGTAGGAGCGGCGCCTGCCGCGGCCGCGAAACTTCGGCTACTGCGCAATCGCGCTTACGCCGCTCCCACAGAGAGCACGACGTTTCATCGCTATCCATGCGCGATGCGCTGGCTTCGTGTGGGAGCGGCGTAAGCCGCGATTGCGAATCTTCGGCGGCCTGCGCGGTCGCGGCACGCGCCGCTCCTACACTGCAGCGAATTAAGCTTGCGATCAGCGGCGCAGTTGCGACGCCGCGCGCGCCAGGGTTTCGATCTGGGCCCAGTCGCCGGCCTGAACCGCGGCCGGCGGGCACACCCAGGAGCCGCCCACGCAGGGCACGTTGGCCAAGGCCAGGTACTGCGGCGCGTTGTCGGGGCCGATGCCGCCGGTGGCGCAGAAACGCAGTTCCGGCAGCGGCCCGCCCAGGCCGCGCAAGGCGCCGGTGCCGCCGATGGACTCGGCCGGGAAGAACTTCAGATAGCGGTAACCCTGATCGGCCAGAGTCATGGCCTCCGAGGCGGTGGCCGCGCCGGGCAACCAGGGCAGGTCGGTGCATTGCGCGGCGGCGATCAGGCTGGCCGATGCGCCCGGCGACACCGCGAAGGTCGCGCCGGCCTTCTGCGCGGCGGCGAAATCCGCCGGCCTTCGCACGCTGCCGACGCCGACCGCGGCGCCCTCGACTTCGTTGGCGATCGCGCGCACCGCGTCCAGCGCCACCGGCGTGCGCAGGGTCACCTCGATCGCGGGCAGGCCGCCGGCGACCAGGGCGCGCGCCAGCGGTACCGCATGCGCGAGCTCGTCGATCACCAGCACCGGCACCACCGGCGCCAGCGCCAATACCGCGGCGATGCGTTCCTGCAGATCGTGGATCGAGTTCATTGCAAGCTCCATGGATAGATGCACGGCAGGTGTGGCGAAACGCAATGCGGCGTGTCGACGGCGCAGGATGCGGTGAGCGCAGCGAACCGCATCGTAGAGGCTGCGCACCCGGCGGTCACCCGGCTCGTTGCGCTTTGCGCCAGTCGCCGCGCGACCGCCGCCGACGCTCAGGCGCGCGCGGCGACCTCATCGATGTGCTTGAGCAGATCGGCCGGGTCTTCGTAGACCCGGAATGCGCCGGCGCGCTCGAGCTCGTCCTGGCCGTAACCGCCCGAGAGCAGGCCCACGCCCAGCGCGCGTGCGCGCCGCGCGGCCAACAGGTCCCAGATGCTGTCGCCGACCACGATGGAATGCTCGATGTCGGCGCCCAGCTTGTCGGCCGCGGCCAGGAACAGATCCGGATCGGGCTTGGCGTGGCGGACCATGTCGCGGGTGATCACCGGCACTTTCTCCGGATCCACGCCGAGCGCGACCAGGTTGTGGCGCGCGGTTTCCATGCGTCCGCTGGTCGCGATCGACCACGGAATTTCGTTCGCGCTGAGGTAGGCCAGCAGTTCGACCGCGCCGGGCAGCGGCCGGATCTGCGCGGCCTGTGCGCCGTAGGCTTGGGCATGCAGCTTATGCAGACGCTCGACCCGTTCCGGGGTGATGTCGATACCGGTCTCGCGCAGCAGAATGTTGGTGAACAAACCGCCGCTCATGCCGATCTTGCGGTGGATGCGCCACACCGACAGCGGAATGCCGTCGGCATCCAGGGCCTGCTTCCATGCCAGCACGTGCTGGTAAACGCTGTCGACCAGGGTGCCGTCCAGGTCGAACAGGAAGGCGGTGCGGACGGGGGCGGGCATGGGGGCTCCAGGGCGATGGCGAGGGTGAGTGCGGATGTTGCGGTTTGCGGATTCTGCTTCGCTTTGTTCTTTTGCCGAAAAGACGGGCCGCCAACGCAGCCTTATCCCTCATCCCGCGCAAACACCCCCGCTCCCCGATCCGCCGGTGCGGCGTAATCGCGGAACGCGGCGAACAGTTCGCGGCCCATGCCGACATGGTGCGAAGACAGATCCGCGCGCGCATGTTCGCGCTGGGTCCAATCGTCCTCGGTGCGCAGACTGAGCGTGCCCGCGATCGCGTCCACGCGGACCACGTCGCCGTCGCGCAGCTGCGCGAGCGGGCCGCCGCAGGCGGCTTCGGGTGTGACGTGGATGGCCGCCGGCACTTGGCCGGAGGCGCCGGACATGCGGCCGTCGGTGACCAGGGCGACGCGATGGCCGCGCTTTTGCAGCACGGTCAGCGTGGGAGTGAGCTGGTGCAGCTCCGGCATGCCGTTCGCGCGCGGGCCCTGGAAGCGCACCACCACCACCACGTCGCGCTCGAGCTCGCCGCGTTCGAAGGCCTGCTTGACCTCGTGCTGCTCGCTGAACACCCGGCACGGCGCCTCGACCACCCAGCGGTCCTCGGGCACCGCCGAGACCTTGATCGCGGCGGTACCGAGTTCGCCGACCAGCACGCGCAGGCCGCCGTCGGCGCGAAACGGCTCGGCGACCGGACGCAGTACGGAGGGGTCGCCGCTGCGGCCGGTCGCCGGCACGTAGGCGATGCGCCCATCGCCTTCGAGCCGCGCTTCGACGCGGTAACGGTTAAGGCCGGGGCCGGCCACCGTCTCGACATCGCCATGCAGAAGACCGGCGTCGAGCAGCTCGCCTATCAGGAACGCCAGACCGCCGGCTGCGTGAAAATGATTCACGTCGGCGCTGCCGTTGGGGTACACGCGCGCCAGCAGCGGAATCGCCGAGGACAGCGCGTCGAAATCCTCCAGACGCAGCTCGATCCCGGCCGCCGCGGCGATCGCGATCAGGTGCAGCAGGTGGTTGGTGGAACCGCCGGTGGCGTGCAGGCCGATCACGCCGTTGACGATCGCGCGCTCGTCGACGATGCGGCCGATCGGCCGGTAGTCCTCGCCCAGGGCGGTGATCTGCGCCGCGCGCAGCGCGGTCTGCGCGGTCAGCGCGTCGCGCAGCGGCGTGTTGGGGTGGACGAAGCTGGAGCCGGGCAGATGCAGGCCCATCAGCTCCATCAGCATCTGGTTGGAATTGGCGGTGCCGTAGAAGGTGCAGGTGCCGGGGCCGTGGTAGCTGCGCGCCTCGGCTTCCAGCAGTTCGTCGCGGGTCGCATCGCCGGTGGCGTAGCGCTGGCGCACGCGCGACTTCTCGTCGTTGGGCAGCCCCGAGGTCATCGGCCCCGCCGGCACGAAGATGCCGGGCAGGTGGCCGAAGTGCAGTGCGCCGATCAGCAGGCCCGGCACGATCTTGTCGCACACGCCCAGGTACAGCGCGGCATCGAACATGTCGTGCGACAGCGCGATCGCGGTCGACATCGCGATCACGTCGCGCGAGAACAACGACAGCTCCATGCCCTCGCGGCCCTGGGTCACGCCGTCGCACATCGCCGGCACGCCGCCGGCGACCTGCGCGGTCGCGCCGGCCTCGCGCGCGGCGGCCTTGAGCAGATCGGGGAAGCGCTCCAGCGGCTGATGCGCCGAGAGCATGTCGTTGTAGGAGGTCACGATGCCCAGGTTGGGCGCGTGACCCGAGCGCAGCGCCTGCTTGTCGCCGGCCGCGCAGGCCGCGAAGCCGTGGGCGAGGTTGCCGCAGGACAGGCGCCGGCGCTGCGGTCCGCCGCCCTGGGCGGCGTCGATGCGCGCGAGGTAGGCGTCGCGGCGGGCGCGGCTGCGTTCGACGATGCGTTGGGTGACTTGCGCGACTACGGGATGCAATGAGGTGTTCACGGGGACTCGTTGGCTGCGAAGCGCTGGCGATGGAGGTCCGGATCGGTACGCCGTCCAGCATAGGGCGACAGCGCGCCGCGGGTGGGAGGGGCGAACTCCGCGGCGGCGCGGCCTATGAGGTCCGTGGCGATCACGGACTCCAATACAAGGTCGGCGGCGCGGGCGCGCCCGCCAGCACCGAGCGGATCGGCAGAACGCTGCGCGGATCGCGCTGCACGGCGTCCAGCAAGGCGCGCTTCTTCGCGCCTTCGATATGCAGGTATAGCGCCGGTGCGGTGAAGATCGCGCTCAGGGTCAGGCTCATGCGCGGCTCCGGCATGGCCTCGGTGCGCACCGCCATCACCGGCGCGCGTCCGCGCGGCTGCAGGCCGATCTCGCGCAGCCCCGGATTGTCGCGACCCAGATCGGGGAACAGCGACGCGACGTGGCCGTCCTCGCCCATGCCCAGCACCGCCACATCCAGCGGCAGGCCTTCGTTGGCGATCTTGGTCAGCACCGGCATCAGCGCCGCTTCCGGGGTTTCGGTGGGGCGGTACATCGGCAACAGACGCGCGGCGGCGGCGTTGTCGCGCAGCAGGTGATCGCGCAGCAGCTTCTCGTTGGAACGCGGATGCTCCGGCGGCAGCCAGCGTTCGTCGACCGGCAGCACGGTCACCCGCGCCCAATCCAGCGTCTGCGTCGCCAAGGCCTCGAAGAAGCGCTTGGGCGTGTTGCCGCCGGACAGTGCGATGCAGGCCTCGCCGTGGCGCGCGAGCGCGCCGCGCAGATCGGCCGCGACCTGCTTGGCCAAGGCCTGCGCCAGTTGCCCGGCATCCTCGAACAGACGCTCGTGCAGCGGCAGGGGCAGCGGTTCGATCACGGTCAAGCGCTCAGCCTGCATCTTCATGCCAGGTCCTCCCATCGCGTTCGATCAAGGCGACCGCGGCGCTGGGGCCCCAGCTGCCGGCGGTATAGGGGCGCGGCGCTTCGGCGGCGGCGGCCCAGGCGGCGCGGATCGGGTCGATCCACTTCCAGGCGGCGTCGACCTCGTCGCGGCGCATGAACAGCATCGGATTGCCGCGCACCACGTCCATCAGCAGACGCTCGTAGGCGTCGGCCTGACGGCCGCCGAAGGCCGCGGCGAAACTCATGTCCAGCGGCACGTGGCGCAGGCGCAGGCCGCCCGGGCCCGGCACCTTGTTCATCAGCCACAGCTTCACGCCCTCGTCGGGCTGCAGGCGCAGCACCAGCTTGTTCGGCGCCAGGCGGCTGGACGGGTCCTGCTCGGTGAGCTCCTCGAAGATCGAATGCGGCACCTGGCGGAAGGTCACCACGATCTCCGACACCCGCTCGCCCAGGCGCTTGCCGGTGCGCAGATAGAACGGCACGCCGGCCCAGCGCCAGTTCTTCACTTCGGCCTTGAGCGCGACGAAGGTTTCGGTGTGCGAGTTCGCGCCCAGCTCCTGCGCATAGCCCGGCACCGCGCGGCCGTCGACCGCGCCGGCCTTGTACTGGCCGCGCACGGTGAACTGAGCGGCGTTGCCGTTCTCGATCGGGCGCAGCGCGCGCAGCACCTTCAGTTTCTCGTCGCGGATCGCGTCGGCGGCCAGCGAGGACGGCGGCTCCATCGCCACCAGGCACAGCAGCTGCAGCAGGTGGTTCTGGACCATGTCGCGCAGCGCGCCGGACTTGTCGTAATACGGCGCGCGCGATTCCACGCCCACCGTTTCGGCTACCGTGATCTGGACGTGGTCGATGTGCTCGGCCTTCCACAGCGGCTCGAACAGCGCGTTGCCGAAGCGCAGCGCGGTCAGGTTCTGCACCGTCTCCTTGCCCAGGTAGTGGTCGATGCGGAAGATCTGGGTTTCGGCGAACACGCGCCCGAGCGCGTCGTTGATCGCGTCGGCGCTGGCGCCGTCCTTGCCCAGCGGCTTCTCCACCACCACCCGCGTCTTCGGCCCGACCAGGCCGTGCGACTGCAGACGGTCGCCGACGACGCCGAACAGGTCCGGCCCGACCGCGAGGTAGAACACGCGTACGCGTTCGTCGCCGGCGAACTCGGTCGCGAACTCCGGCCAGGCCGCGTCCGAACTCAGGTCCAGGCGGCGGTACAGCAGCAGCGCGAGAAAACCGTCGACGGCGTCGGACTCGCGCGCGTCGAGATTGCCGAACTGGGCCAGCGCCTCGCGCACCCGGCCGCGGTAGTCGTCGTCGCTCTGGCTGTCGCGCGCGATCGCGACGATGCGGGTGCCGGCGACGATCTGGCCGTCGGCATAGCGGTGGAACAGCGCCGGCAGCAGCTTGCGCATGGCCAGGTCGCCGGTGCCGCCGAAAATCACCAGGTCGAAGGGGGCCAGCGGCGCCGAATGCGGCGCCTGGGACGGGGACGGCACGGAATACACGCTCATGGACGGGCTCGGACTGGTATGGGCAAAACCATACCAGGAAAGATACCAGTGAGATACCAGTTAAGCAAATTAACCTAGAATCAACCGTTTAACTTGGCGGTCAAAGCCCAGGTTGCCCCCAGTGGTCTGTGACTGGTATCTTTTCCCCATGGAGCCCTACCTCGTCAGCGAGTTCCGCCGCCAGGCCCAGACGCGTCGCGCGCCGGCCTACCAGCACCTGCGTCGGACCCTGCAGCACGCGATCGAGAACGGCGAGATCACCGCCGGCCAGGCCCTGCCCGGCGAACGCGAGCTGGGCAAGCTGCTGGACCTGTCGCGGGTGACCGTGCGCAAGGCCATCGCCGGCCTGGTCGCCGACGGCCTGCTGGTGCAGCGCCAGGGCGCGGGCACCTTCGTGGCCGAGCGCATCGTCAAATCCTTCTCGCGCCTGACCAGCTTCACCGACGATCTGCGCGCGCGCGGGCTGGACCCGCGCTCGACCTTCCTGGAGCGCGGCGTCGGCGAGGTCACGCCCGAGGAGGCGATGGCGCTGAACCTGTCGCCGGGCGCCTCGGTGATCCGCTACTACCGCCTGCGCACCGCCGACGGCGTGGCCCTGGCGCTGGAGCGCACGGTGGTGCCGCTGGCGGTGCTGCCCAATCCCAGCCTGGTCGAGAACTCGCTGTACGAAGCTTTCGCCAAGCTCGGCATCCGTCCGGCGCGCGCGCTGCAACGCCTGCGCGCGATCGCCTTCGACGCCGAACAGGCGCGGCTGATGGGCCTGCCCGAGGGCGCGCCCGGTCTGTTCATCGAACGCCGCACCTTCCTCGACGACGGCCGCGTCGTCGAATTCACCCGATCCTTCTACCGCGGCGACGCCTACGACTTCGTCGCCGAACTGCAGAGCGAAACCACGCCGTGAGCACACAGACCCTGCTGGACCCGACGAGCACGCGCATGTACGCCGAGGCGCAGGAAGCCGGCGACGCGGTCGCACGCCAGTTCGCGGCCAACGCCGACGCGATCGACGACCTCAGCGATCGCCTGCGCCAGCGCCCGCCGCGCTTCATCGTCACCTGCGCGCGCGGCAGTTCCGATCACGCCGCGACTTACGGCAAGTATCTGTTCGAGACCCAGCTGGGCCTGGTCACCGCCTCGGCCTCGCCCTCGGTGGGCTCGGTCTACGCGATCCAGCCCAAGCTCGACGACGCCCTGTTCGTGGCGATCTCGCAATCGGGCAAAAGCCCGGACCTGCTGCGCAACGCCGAGATCGCCAAGTCCGCCGGCGCGCATGTGCTGGCCTTGGTCAACGTGCTCGATTCGCCGCTGGCCGCTATCGCCGACACGGTGCTGGGCCTGCACGCGGGCCCGGAGACCAGCGTGGCGGCGACCAAGAGCTATCTGTGCTCGCTGTCGGCGCTGCTGCAGCTGACCGCGCGCTGGAGCAACGACGCCACCCTGTTCAACGCCGTGCATGCCCTGCCCGAGGCCTTGCGCGCTTCGTTCGAACAGGACTGGTCGCCGTTGGTCGAAGGCCTGGTCGACGCGCGCAATCTGTTCGTGGTCGGGCGCGGCCTGGGCCTGGGCGCGGCGCAGGAAGCCGCGCTCAAGTTCAAGGAAACCTGCGGCCTGCACGCCGAGGCCTTCAGCAGCGCCGAGGTCAAGCACGGCCCGATGGCGATCGTCGGCCCCGGCTTCCCGGTACTGGCCTTCGCCCAGGACGACGGCACCGGCGACGGCACGGTCGCGGTGGCCGAGGAGTTCCGCGCGCGCGGCGCGCCGGTGTGGCTGGCCGCGCCCGGGCGCTCGGGCGCGGGCAGCCTGCCGCTGGCGCGCTCGCAGCATCCGGCGATGACGCCGCTGCTGACCGTGGCCAGCTTCTACAAGGCGGCCAATGCGCTGTCGGTGGCGCGCGGGCACAATCCGGATCTGCCGCCGCATCTGAACAAGGTCACCGAGACCGTCTGATGTCCGCTTCCGTCGCCACCGCCTTCGTCAACGGCCGCGTGCTCAGCGAACGCGGTTTCGAATCCGACCTGTGCGTGATCGTCGAGGACGGCCACATCGTCGCCGTGGTCCCGGGCGCCGCGCCGGCCGGTGCCGAGACGATCGATCTGCAAGGCCGGTATCTGGTGCCCGGCTTCATCGACACCCAGGTCAACGGCGGCGGCGACGTGCTGTTCAACGACGCGCCCGATGTCGACGGCCTGCGCCGCATCGCCCAGGCGCATCGCCGCTACGGCAGCACCGGCCTGATGCCGACCCTGATCAGCGACGACGTCGCGGTGATGCTGCGCGCGATCGCGGCGGTACGCGAGGCGATCGCGCAGGGCGTGCCCGGCATCCTCGGCATCCATCTCGAAGGCCCCTACCTGGCCAGCGCGCGCAAGGGCGTGCACAACCCCGACAAGTTCCACACCCCGGACGCGGACGAACTCGACCGCATCGCCTCGCTGGGCGTCGGCAGGACCATGCTCACGCTGGCACCGGAACGTTTCGACGACGCCACCTTGCAGGCCCTGGCCGCACGCGGTGTGCTGGTCTGCGCCGGCCATACGGCCGCCGACTACGAACGCCTGCGCGCGGCCTTCGCCCACGGCGTGCGCGGCGTGACTCATTTGTTCAACGCGATGACGCCGATGGGCAGCCGCGAACCCGGCGGCGTCGGCGCGGCGATCGAGGACCCCAACAGCTGGTGCGGCGTGATCGTCGACGGCGAACACGTGCACGACGCCTCGCTGCGCATCGCCATCGCCGCCAAGCCGCGCGGCAAGATCATGCTGGTCACCGACGCCATGCCGCCGGTGGGCGGTGAGCGCGAAGATTTCGTGCTCTACGGCCAGACCATGACCTGCCGCGACGGCAAGTGCAGCACCGCCGACGGCACCCTGGCCGGCTCCGCGCTGGATATGGCCACCGCGGTGCGCAACACCGTGCAGCGCCTGGGCTTGCCGCTGGACGAAGCCTGCCGCATGGCCTCGACCTATCCGGCCGAGTTCCTGGGGCTGGGGCACGAACTGGGCCGAATCGCGCCGGGGTATCGCGCGGATCTGGTGGTGCTGGACGAAGCGCTGCAGGTCGCCGGCACCTGGATCGGTGGCCAGGCCTGACTTCGCGTACGGGTAGCGCGCAAACCGCGCCACCCGTAGGGTGTGGTGAGCGCAGCGAACCGCACCATCGCGCCACTCCGCCGCCCGCCGCGCCTTCGCAGCACGGCCGCGCAACTCACGAATCGACCACGACTGCGAACACGATGCGGTTCGCTGCGCTCATCGCATCCTGCGCAGATCGCCTACCGCGCAGATCGGACGCTCCGGCGCGAGCTTACGGCTGGTCCAATCGCTTGCTGTCGATGAAGCGCTGACACACCGAGGCGCGACCGGTCAGATCGATCGAGCGCACCCGACGGTCGGGTCCAATCACGAACACGAACTGGCAATTGTCGTTGGCCAGGGTCGCCTCGACGCCGGTTACGTTGCCACCCCAGATGGCCATCACTCCGTCGTCCAGTGACTTCTCGCGATGCGGCGGCCCCAGACGCGTCTGCAGCTCCGAGTAGGGCGTGCCCACAAAGTGTTGCAGTTGTTCCAGCGGATAGTCTTGCGGTGTGGTGGCGCAGGCCGTCAGTAGCGCGCCGCAGGCGGCGATCAGGATGTTTTTCATGGCGCGCATCTTAACGGCAGCCCGCAATGCCGACGCACCGGTTGGCCGCATCGCCGAACGGGGTCCGTCACGCCGTAGGGTGTGTTGAGCGTAGCGAAACGCACCGTCGCCCTATCCGGCGCTGGCGTCGCTCAACCGCCCTCCAGATGCGATCGCGCGAGTTCCGGCGCGATGCGGTTCGCTGCGCTCACCGCATCCTACGGCGGCGCGCCCCCCTTGGTGGGGCCAGGATCAAAAAACGGCGCCTATGTCGCATGGGCCTGAGAACAACGATCGTTCAATCCATCCCACGATGTCGCGAGCGCCGATACCGGCGTCCGCCTGCACGAGAACTGGGCCCTGGCCTAGCTACTGCCCTCTCGCACGAGCACCGAATGATGCACCGCCAACACCGTCGCCACGCCCACATCGCGTGAGCCCTCCGCCACTTTCAGCACGCGACCCACCCATAGCGTGCCGGGATATTGCTCCGGCGCTAGAAACCACACGTCCGCACGCGCACGGCCGCCGGTTTCCACATGCGGCACACCGATAAATTCGTGATAGCTGGAAGTCCACTCGTCGGCCCCGATCGCGTACAGCGGCCGGTAACCGGACAACACACGCTTGACGTTACCCGACTGCGTGCGCGCGGTCAGTTCGAACAGCACCGTGGCATGAGCGGGCACGGGCGAACGACTCATGGCTTAGCCCTTCCCCGATGCAAGCTCGGAGCGCTTCGCGCCGCAGGCCGGGCAAAAGCTCGCCTGCGGCGTGCGCAAGGGCTTGCCACAGCCGGTACACGCTGGACCGTACAAGGACAACCGGTGATGCCAGAGCGCATTCGCGTTGGACTCATGAAAGCCGGTCAAGCGCTCGTAGAAATCGAGCGCCTCGTTGCGGCAAGCCTGCAACGCCTCCACCAGGTCGCTGCCGGTGGCCGCGCGATGACGTTGAACACGCTCGATGGCCTGGGAAAGCACCGGCTCCATCGCCGCCCACTCCTCTTCGGTCAGCATCGGCATGACCTTGTCGCAACGCCAGCAGTAGAGGTCTTGGGCCACGCTGCGACTCCAGATCCGTTATCCGTTCGCGCCAGCGACGTTAGGGCCCGGCCAATAGACCCGTACCCAGCCGTCCAGGGTCGTCCATTCGTCGTCGAGGTACACGCGCATGGGCGCGACCTTAGCGACAGGGCGCGGCGAACGCGAGCGGCCGCGCGGAATCGGTTTCAATTGAAACCACCGCCACATTGCGCGTGCCTGCAGGCCCGCTTCGCCTCGGCCATTGCGGCCGCGGCGACCCGCCTCGCGGCCGCCATACGCACAAAGGCTATAATTCCGAGTCTTTGCTCGGACCCGGCGGTCGCCGGCTCCCGGCCGGACGCCGTCGTCCCTCCCCCGCCAGCCCACCCGCGGCACCGCCGCGAGAGCCCGCCATGACCAGCACCGCAGAACTCAGCTCGCCCTCGTCGGCGAACACCTCCCTGACCAACAGCGTCCTCGACCCGGACTACGGGCTGGAGCACAAGTACACCCGTCAGGAAGGCCGCATCTACCTGTCCGGTGTGCAGGCGCTGGTGCGCCTGCCGCTGATGCAGCGGCTGCGCGATCAGGCCGCCGGCCTGAATACCGGCGGCTTCATCTCCGGCTATCGCGGCTCGCCGCTGGGCGGCTTCGACCTGGAGCTGTGGCGCGCGCGCAAACATCTGGAGGCGGCGGGCGTGAAGTTCACCCCCGGCCTCAACGAGGACCTGGGCGCGACCATGGTCTGGGGCACCCAGCAGACCAATCTGTTCCCGGGCGCCAAGGTCGAAGGCGTGTACGGCATGTGGTACGGCAAGGGCCCGGGCGTGGACCGCACCGGCGACGTGTTCAAGCACGCCAACGCGGCCGGCACCGGCAAGTACGGCGGCGTGCTGGCGCTGGCGGCCGACGACCACGCCTGCCGCTCCTCGACCCTGCCGCACGGCTCGGAAGGCGAATTCGTCAGCGCGATGATGCCGATCCTGAACCCGGCCGGCGTGCAGGACATCCTCGACATGGGCCTGGTCGGCTGGGCGATGTCGCGCTACACCGGCCGTTGGGTCGGCTTCAAGACCATCGCCGAGACCGTCGAGTCCTCGGCCTCGGTCGACGTCAATCCGCTGGCGCTGCAGATCGTCACCCCCGACGACTTCCAGCTGCCGCCGGGCGGCCTCAACATCCGTTGGCCCGATCCGCCGATGGATCAGGAAATGCGCCTGCACCAGTACGCGGTCAAGGCCGCGCAGGCGTTCGCGCGCGCCAACAAGATCGACCGCCTGGTCATCGATTCGCCGAACGCGCGCCTGGGCATCATCACCACCGGCAAGAGCTACCTGGACGTGCTGCAGGCCCTGGAATACCTGGGTCTGGACGCGCGCGCCTGCTCGGAGCTGGGCATCCGCGTCTACAAGGTCGGCATGACCTGGCCGCTGGAGCCGGTCGGCCTGCGCGCGTTCGCGCGCGGCCTGCAGGACATCCTGGTGGTCGAGGAGAAGCACGCCTTCATCGAAAGCCAGATGAAGGAGTCGATGTACAACTGGGACGGCGGCCAGCGCCCGTCGATCGTCGGCAAGTACGACGAGAGCGGCGAGTGGATCCTGCCGTCCACCGGCGAACTCACCCCGGCCCGCATCGCCGGCGTGATCGCGCGCCGCATCCAGCGCTTCCACGACAGCGAGCACATGCGCGAGGTGCTGCGCTGGATGGAGGAGAAGGAATCCGAACTGGCCCTGCCGCGCGCCGCGTTCCCGCGCGTGCCGCACTACTGCTCGGGCTGCCCGCACAACACCTCCACCGTGGTGCCGGAAGGCTCGCGCGCGCTGGGCGGCATCGGTTGCCATTACATGGTGACCTGGATGGACCGCAGCACCGACACCTTCACCCACATGGGCGGCGAAGGCGTGACCTGGTCGGGCCAGGCGGCGTTCACCGAAACGCCGCACGTGTTCCAGAACCTGGGCGACGGCACCTACTTCCACTCCGGCTCGCTCGCGATCCGGCAGTCGGTCGCCACCGGCGTCAACATCACCTACAAGATCCTCTACAACGACGCGGTCGCGATGACCGGCGGCCAGCCCGTCGACGGCACCCTGTCGGTTCCGCAGATCGCGCACCAGGTGCGCAGCGAAGGCGTGCAGACCATCGTGCTGGTGTCCGACGACATCGCCAAGTGGCACAAGCGCGAGATCTTCCCGGGCGAAATGGAGTTCTACGACCGCAAGGAACTCGACGAGGTGCAAAAGCGCCTGCGCGAGGTCAAGGGCGTCAGCGTGCTGATCTACGACCAGACCTGCGCCACCGAGAAGCGCCGTCGCCGCAAGCGCGGCAAGATGGTCGATCCGCAGAAGCGCGTGATGGTCAACAGCCTGGTCTGCGAAGGCTGCGGCGACTGCGGCAAGAAGTCGTTCTGCGTGTCGGTGCTGCCCAAGGAAACCGAGTTCGGGCGCAAGCGCGAGATCGACCAGTCCAACTGCAATAAGGACTATTCCTGCGTCAACGGCTTCTGCCCCAGCTTCGTCACGGTGCACGGCGGCGGCTTGAAGAAGAAGAAGGGCAGCAACGCCAAGGACCGCCTCAGCGATCTGCCGCTGCCGCAGCTGCCCGCGCTGGATCAGCCCTGGAACATCCTGATCACCGGCGTCGGCGGCACCGGCGTGGTCACCATCGGCGCGCTGCTGGGCATGGCCGGGCACCTGGAAGGCAAGGGCGCGTCCGTGCTCGACCAGACCGGTCTGGCCCAGAAGGGCGGCGCGGTCACCACCCACATCCGCATCGCCAAGACCCCGCAGGACATCCACGCCGTGCGCATCGCCGCCGGCGAGGCCGACCTGGTACTGGGCTGCGACATGGTCGTGGTCAACGACTACTGGGCGCTGTCCAAGGTGCGCGCCGGCCGCAGCGCGGTCGTGCTCAACAGCTACGAGGCGATGCCGGGCACCTTCACCACCCGTCCGGACATGCAGTTCCCGGCCACCGACATCGTCGCCGCGGTCAAGCTGGCGCTGGGCGGCCAGGACCCGCACGTGGTCGACGCGACCCAGCTGGCCACCGCGCTGATGGGCGATGCGATCGCGACCAATCTGTTCATCCTCGGCTACGCCTGGCAGCGCGGCCTGGTGCCGATCGCGTTCGATGCGCTGATGCGCGCGGTCGAACTCAACGGCGCGGCGATCGAGATGAACAAGACCGCCTTCGCCTGGGGCCGTCTGGCGGTGGTCGATCCGGCCGCCGTGGCCGAGGCCGCCGGCCTGGTGCGCAACGCGCCGACCCGCGCCGAGGCCACCCCGCACGACCTGCCGCACCTGGCGCCGGGCGAGTGGGAAGGCAACGAATGGGGCGCCACTTCGGCCCCGCGCGCGACCCGCAACGAAGACGAACTGCGCCACGTGCCGGCCCAGGCCGACAGCGACAACGTCGCCTTCCTGCCGCTGGACGACCTGCGCCTGTCGCGTTCGCTGGACGAGCTGATCTCGCGCCGCGTCGCCTTCCTCACCGACTATCAGGACGCCAACTACGCCAAGCGCTACACCGACTTCGTCGCCAAGGTGCGCGAGGCCGAGCAGCGCAAGGCGCCGGGTTCGACCGACCTGACCGAGGCGGTCGCGCGATACTTCTTCAAGCTCATGGCCTACAAGGACGAGTACGAAGTCGCACGCCTGTACACCAGCGGCGAGTTCCAGCGCCGCCTGCAGCAGCAGTTCGACGGCGACTACACCCTCAAGTTCCACCTCGCCCCGCCGCTGCTGGCCAAGAAGGACGCGCAGGGCCGCCTGATCAAGCAGGAATTCGGCCCCTGGGTGTTCACCGCGTTCAAGTGGATGGCCAAGCTGCGCAAGCTGCGCGGCGGCAAGCTCGACATCTTCGGCTACACCGAGGAGCGCAAGATGGAGCGCCAGCTGATCGCCGACTACGAGCGCACCGTGGGCGAGCTGCTGGGCACCCTGGACAACGGCAACGCCGATCTGGCGGCCGAGATCGCCTCGATCCCGGAACAGATCCGCGGCTACGGCCACGTCAAGGAAGCGCACCTGCACAAGGCCAAGGAGCGCGAAGCGGAGCTGATCAAGCAGTACCGCAATCCGCTGCGGATCGTGCAGGCGGCGTAAGCGGCTTCGACGATCGCCGTTACCGGAAGCCCCGCGGATGCGGGGCTTTCTTTTTGCGCGGGCGGCAGGTCGCTACGATGCCGCCCAAGGGTCGCGGTCGCGGCTTGCGCCGCTCCTACCCCAAAGCGGAACACGGCACGGACCCGTTGCGATGCGAGAGCTGCCTGTAGGAGCGGAGCAAGCCGCGACCGCGAACCCTGGCTCCCGCAGAAGAGCAAGCGCCTACGCGGTGGCCGACTTGGCGACGCGCGTCGGACGCGGCTGCAGCTGGCCGCCACAATTGGGACACACGCCGCCCAAGGGCCCCTGCACGCAGTCGACGCAGAACGTGCATTCGTAGCTGCAGATCAGCGCCGCCGCGCTGTCGGGCGGCAAGGCGGCGTTGCAGCGTTCGCATTGGGATTTCATTTCGAGCATGCGGGCGGCCTCGGGCGCGACGGATGCGCGCAGGGTAGCGCGCTGCGACGGCCACGACGACCGCCGCCGCAAGTGGCGCTCAAACGCGCTTCCAGTCCATCAGCCAGTTCTCTTCCCAGGTCTTGCCCTGGTCGCGCGAGACCGCCTGGTACCAGCGGCAGGAGTGCGCGGTGATGCGGTCCCAGACGCCGCGCACCTTGATCGGCTGGCCGTTGTCGACGTCGTCGGCCTCGAAGACGCCGTCGCCGTCGACGAAACGGCCCGGCATGCCCGGCGCGGTCAGCACGCCGGAGCGCGCGTTGACCCAGAAGTCCGACCAGACCTTGTTCTCCACATCCAGCAGGCGCAGGCCCATGCCGCTGAAGTCGCGCGCGGGAATGCGCAGTTCCTCGACGCTGCCGACGCCGCCCAGGATGGTCCAGCAGGTGGCCTCGCCCTCGAACTCGTCCCAGACGCCGGGCGACTTGAGGCGGCGGTGGTGGATGCGCCATTCGCCGGCGAGGAAGTCGAACTCGCCGGGTTTGCCGGTGCCCGGCACGGGCTTGGCCTCGGGCGCGGCGGCGACGGGTGCGGCCGCCGCGAGCGCGCTCAAGGGCGCGGCGGCGAGCCCGGCGAGTACGCCGGCTACGCCGGATTTGAGCACGGTACGGCGCTGCGGGTTGTCGGTCATGGCGGCGGTTCTCGGCGGTGGCTGGGTTCGCGATCAAGCTAACCGGCCATACCTGACAGCGACGGTCAGGTTTTAGGCCGACCCGGCCGCCTGTGTCGCAGGCCGTAGCAGGCGCCGATCTCGTCCAGCTGCTGCGCGATCGCCGCGACCAGCGCCGGTGGCTCGATCGCGACCACCTGCGGCGCCAGCGGCAGCAGCTGGCCGGTGGCGTGCTGCACGGTTTCGATCGGGATCGTCACGCGCAGGCGCCCGTCCGCCTGTGCCTGGCGCGGCGACACGGCGATCGCGCGCGCGACCGCCGCGCTGAGCTTGGCCAATTCGTGCAGGCCGGCCGGCGTGGCCAGCACGGTCGCGTTGCCCCGATAGAGGTCCTGCTCGAAGCGGCGCAGCGAAGCGGCCCAGTAGGCAGCCAGATCGAAACGTCGCGGTCTCAGCGCGCGCGCGTCCAGGCGGCGCGCCTGCAGGATGTTGGAGATGCGGTAGGTGCGCGGCTTGGAGTCGACCGCGGCGACCAGGTACCAGGCGCCGGCCTTGAGCACCAGGCCCAACGGATGCACGCGGCGCCGCGCTTCGCCGCGCCAGCTCAGGTAGTCGATCGCGAGCTGGCGTTCCTCCCAGACGGCGCTGGCCACGGTGGCCAGATGCGGGGTGGGGTCGTTCTCGCGGTACCACTCCAGGGTGTCGAGATGAAAACGCGCCTGCATGCGTTGCGCATCCTGGCGCTGGTGCGTGGGCAACGCCGCCATCAGCTTGAGTTGGGCGTCGGCGACCTCGTGGCCCAGGCCCAGCTGCGAGGCCGGCCCGGCCAGGCCGGTCATGAACACCGCCTGCGCCTCGGAAGCGGTGAGGCCCGTGAGCGTGGTCTTCCAACCCTCCATCAACTCGAAGCCGCCGCTGCGGCCGCGTTCGGCATAGATCGGCACGCCCGCGGCGCAGAGTTGGTCGATGTCGCGATACAAGGTGCGCACCGAGACCTCCAGGGCGTCGGCCAGCGCCTGCGCGCTCATGCGGCCGCGCGTTTCCAACAACATCTGGATGCTCAGCAGGCGACTGGCGCGCATCGTGCCTCCTCGCCGGAAAGATGACAGGCGGTGGCAGTTATTTACGCCAAGGGCCAGCGGCGATCAACGGGCGCGCGGTGGCGGCCGACCTGTCGGCAGTCGTATGGGACGGCATACGACTGCCGCGCAGCTTCCTGTGGGAGCGGCGTCAGCCGCGATTACGAAACTTCGGCCACTGCGCAATCGCGGCTTACGCCGCTCCCACAGAAGGCGCGAAACCACGTCGCGCGAACGAGCCTTCGCCGAGGCCGATGCCGACGACGCCGACGCCGACGCCGACGCCGCAATCGTTTACTTCGGTGCCAGGATCTTCGTCAGTCGATCCAGCGTGCCCGGGATGCGCTCCAGGCTCGGGTACTTGAGGCCTTCGCGGTAATCGATGCGCACGGTCTTCACCACTTCGCCCTGCTTGACCACCAGTTCGATCGGCTCGCCCTTGTCCTTGGCCGCGGTGATGGCGTCCTTGAGGCGCTCGCCCTCGAAGGCGTAGCCGTTGACCGCGAGCAGGGTCGAGCCCGGCGCCAGGCCGGCGTTGAAGGCCGGGCCGTCCCAGCGCACCGACGAGACCGACGCGTCCTTGTTGGACACGATCAGGCCCAGCGACCAATTGAGATCGGTGACCTTGCGCGCGCCCTCGGTCTGCTTGACGTAGTCGCTGGGCTTGTCGGTGTAGACCAGCTTCCAGCCGCTCGCGGCCAGGCCGTCCAGCGGCGCGGCGTTGGCGTCCAGACGCTGGCGCAGGAACGCAGCCCAGTCGTAGGCGGCGATGCCGTTCAAGGTCGCGACCACGTCGTCGAAGGTGTAGGTCTTGACCGCATAGCTGCCATCGTCGACGCCGAAGAACGCGGCCGCGAAATCGTCCAGCGAACGCCGGTCGCGGCTGAGCTCGCGCAGCTTGGCATCGGTCGCCAGCCAGATCAGCTGGCCGGCGGAGTAGTACTCCTCGCTGAGCTGCTGGCTGCGGTAGGCCTGCGGCCGGCGCAGGCCGATGATGGGATCGTTGGTGGTGTCCTGGACGTTGCGCCAGGCGAAACCGGGGCGGTCGGTGGTGTAGGCCGCGGCCGTCATCGCCAACGCGTCCATCGCGGTCTGCGGCTTCCACAGGCCAGCGCGCGCGGTCAGCACATAGCCCCAGTACTGGGTCTGGCCTTCGTAGACCCAGAGCAGGCTGTCCTGCATGGGCACGTTGAAGTTGGGCGTGGCCAGGTCGGCCGGACGGCGGAATTTGCCGTTCCAGGAGTGGGTGTATTCGTGCGCGAGCAGGTCGCGGCCGAACGCGCTCTTGTCCCAGTCGGTGAAGTACGCCGGGTCCACGCCGTTCTCGCTGGAGCGATGGTGCTCCAGGCCGATGCCGCCGATCTGGTCGGACAGGGAGAACAGGAAGTCGTAGTGATCGTAGTGCTGGGAACGGAACAGGCGCAGCGCCTGCTCGACCATGCGCCGGTGCGCGGCGAGTTGCTCGGGCTTGGCCTCGAGGTATTTGGGGTGATCGGCGACCACGTTCAATCGCACCGGCACCTTGGCGCCGGGCGCGAGATCGATCTGGCGATAGTAGCGGCCCGCGAACAGCGGCGAGTCGACCAGGGTCTCGAACGACACCGGCTTGTAGCGCAGGGTGTCGCCCTGGCGCGATTCGACTTCCAGCGCGGTGCCCGATTGCCAACCCGCGGGCAGTTTCAGCGAGGGCGCGATCTGGATGCGGCCGGCGTCGTGACCGGCCGGATACAGCGCGACCGCGTTCCATTGCAGGCTCAGCAGGTCCTGGCTCATCACCACCCGGCCCTGATCGCCGCCGGTGGGCGACAGATAGTCGAATGCGAGCTCGATCGTGCTCACGCCCTCGGGCACGACCAGCTTGAAGGCGTAGACGTCGAGCGGATCGCGCGTCCAGGCGATGCGCTGGCCGTTGCCGGTGACGACCAGCCCGGCGAGCTTGTTGATCGGACCGGTCGGCGAGTGGTTGCCGGGCAGCCACTGCGGATACAGCAGGGTCAGCGGGCCGGCTTGCACCGGGATGCGCTGCTTGGCATGGAATACGCGGTGGGCGAGATCGGTGGCGTCGACTTCCAGGGTCAGCGTGCCCGGGTACGGCGTGTCGGCCGGCGGCGCGGTCTGGGCGGCGGACGACAGGGGCAGCAGCGCCGCGATCAGCAAGGGCAGCGCGGCGAGCGACGGACGTACGGACATGGAAGCGGCTCCGGCGTAACGAGGACGAATCCGCATCCTACGTGCGCTGGCCGCGCGCTCCCCTCCCATAGGTCACGTTTCGGCGCCCGCCGCGCGGAATGCCGCGTCCGGCACAGCGCGGGCGGCAGTGCGGGCTCAGGGCACGCGTTGGAACTCCAGCACCGCGCCGCCCTGGCGCAGGGTCAGGGTCTGGGCCGGGCCGGACTCGGGCGCGAACTCCAGCACCGCGCCGACCGAGTCGATGGCGAAGCGCGTGGGCGAGCTCGCGGCCAGCACGAACGAGGGCTGGCCGGCCATCTGCGCAAACAGCTGCTCGCCCTGCTGGAACACGTTGAGCACCATGCCCTCGCGCGTGTAGCGCCCGGCCACGCGTTCGCGCGCGGCCGCGGGCAGCGCGATCGCGACGGTCGCCGCGGGCAGCGGCTCGTCGGTGCGCGGCGAGAACGAACCCTCGCCTTCGCCATCGGCATAGAAACGCGTGCCGGTGATCGCGCCCTTGGCGTCGCGCTCGAAGCGCAGCCGGCTCAGACCGTCCTCGAACAGGAACTCGTCCGGCCCGATCGCGGCCATGGTCACGCGCTGGCCGCCGAAGCGCTGCGAGACCAGGCGGCCGTCGACCACCTGGATCGCACGCGCGGTCTTGGCGTCGGAGCGGTACACGCCCTCCAGCGATTTCAGGTATGCCGGATCCGGCGCCGTCGCCTGGGCCTCTGGATAGGGCTGGCCCAGCGCGTAGGCGGCGAGCTTGCGCGCCAATACCTCGGGCGGTCGCTTGCCCGGCGCGACGCTGTCGCTGTTCTGCACGATCGCCACGGTCACGTCGCTGCCGGGCAGGTAGAGCAGGAACGACATCGCGCCGAAGATGCCGCCGCCGTGCGCGAGCAGGTCGCCGTCGCGCAGGCGGGTACGCTCGATGCCGTAGCCGTAGTGCTCCTTCAGCGCCGCGCCTTCGGGCTGGATCATCTTGGCGTAGAGATCGGCGCGCACGACCTTGCCTTCGTGCAGCGCGCGGTTCCAGCGCAGCAGATCGTCGACCGTGGACACCAGCGCGCCGGCCGCGTGCGGCTGGCTCATGCTGGCGTAGTTGGCCGGCGCCGGACGGCCCTGGCTGAGCGTGTAGCCCTGGACCTGGCCCGGGATCAGGGCGTGGTCGTCGCCCCAGCGGGTGTGCTTCAGGCCCAGCGGTTCGAACAGCGCCTGCTGCAGATACGCATGCCAGGCTTGGCCGCTGGCGACTTCGATCACCGCGCCGACCAGCACGTAGCCGGAATTGTTGTAGGCCCACTGCGTGCCGGGCGCGAAATCCGTCGGCAAGTTCTTGAAGGTGTCGATCAGCTGCGCCGTGCTCAGATCCATGCGGATCGGCCCGGCCATCACGCCTGGAATGCCGGTGTAGCTCTTCACGCCGGAGGTGTGATTGAGCAGCTGATGCACGCTGATCTGGGCGCCGTTGGGATAGTCGGGCAAATACTTGGACAGCGGATCGTCCAGCTTGACCTTGCCGGCTTCGACCAGCTTGAGCAGACCGGCGGCGGCGAACTGCTTGGTCACCGAGCCGATCCGGAACACGCTGTCGGGCGTGAGCGGCACGCCCAGCTCGACGCTGGCTTCGCCGCGCGCGCCGCGAAACAGCACCTGGTCGCCGCGCGCGACCAGCAAGGCGGCACCGGGGCCGTCGGCGGGGTAGTTGTCCTGCAGCTGGCGTTCGGCGAAACGCGCGACCTCGGCCGCGCCGGGCGGCGCGGCGGCCAACGCGGGCAGGGATGCGGCGGCCAGCGCGAGGGACAGAATCCAAAGACGCATGCGGGGAAGCTCCGTGAGACGACGGCGCCCGGGACCACGCCCGTCGATCGAGCGTCCCTGCCGTCGAGGCGACGATACGTTCAGGACCGCGCGCCCCGCCAGTGTCGGATCAGCGCCGCCAGATCAGACAACGGTTGTTGGCCGGCATCGCGACGTCGGCGACCAGGCCCAGACCGATGCCGCGCGCGAGCGCGTCGACCGCTTCGAAATCGCGGATGCCCGAGACCGGATCGCGCTGCTTGAGCCAGCCATCGAAGTCGCGGTTGCTGTCGCTGGTGTAGGCGCCGGCGTAATTGAAGGGGCCGTAGATCGCCACGGTCGCGGCGTCGGCCAGCACCGTGGCCAGGCCGGCGAAGGTCGCCTCGACGTGCGGCCAGTCCATGATGTGCAGGGTGTTGGCGCTGAAGACGGCGTCGTAGCCGGAGCGCCGCGCGATCGGGTCGGCGGGGATGGGCGGCGGTGGCGCGAAACCCGGCGCCGGCGCGGTCACCGCCGCCAGTTCGAACGGCGGCGGCGTATTGGCCAGCGCGGCCTCGTCCAGCCAGGCGCGGATGCCGGGCAGATACTCGGCACGGTCGGAGCATTGCCAGACCCAGCCCGGCATCGCCGCGGCGAAATGCACCGCGTGTTGGCCGGTGCCGCTGCCGATCTCGAGCACCTGCACGCGCGCCGGCAGGTAGCGCTGCAGCACCGCCAGGATCGGCTCGCGGTTGCGCTCGCAGGACGGCGAGTGCGGCTTGTCGCTCATGCGCTCAGGCGTGCGCGCCGGCGCGCGACAGATCGGCCAGCAGGCTCAGCGCCACCGCCTCGGCGGTCTTGATGCCGTCCACGCCGGCCGAGAGGATGCCGCCGGCGTAGCCCGCGCCTTCGCCGGCCGGGAACAGGCCGCGCGTATTGAGGCTGTGGCCGTCGGCGCCGCGCGCGATGCGCACCGGCGACGAGGTGCGCGTCTCCACGCCGGTCAGCACCGCATCGTGCATGGCGAAACCGCGCAGTTGTTTGTCGAAGGCCGGGAGCGCTTCGCGGATCGCGTCGATCGCATAGCCGGGCAGCGAAGCGTCCAGGCTGCCCAGACGCACGCCGGGCGTGTAGGAAGGTTTCACTTCGCCCAATTCGCTGGACGCGCGGCGGGCGATGAAATCGCCGACCAGCTGCGCCGGCGCTTCGTACTCGCCGCCGCCCAGCTCGAAGGCCAGCGCTTCCCAATGCCGCTGCAGGGCGATGCCCGCGAGCGGGCCCTCGCCGTAGGGCGCGTAGTCCTCGGGCGTGATCCCGCACACGATCGCGGCGTTGGCGTTGCGCTCGTTGCGCGAGTACTGGCTCATGCCATTGGTGACCACGCGCCCGGGCTCGCTGGCGGCGGCGACCACGGTGCCGCCGGGGCACATGCAGAAGCTGTAGACCGAGCGGCCGTTGCGGCAGTGGTGGACCAGCTTGTAGTCGGCCGCGCCCAGGATCGGGTGCCCGGCCTGCGGGCCGAAGCGGGCGCGGTCGATCAGCGACTGCGGATGCTCGACCCGGAAGCCGATCGAGAACGGCTTGGCTTCCACGTACACGCCGCGCGCATGCAGCATCGCGAAGGTGTCGCGCGCGCTGTGGCCCAGGGCCATCACCACGTGGTCGGCGCGCAGCTGCTCGCCGCTGGCCAGGGTCACGCCGCGCACGTGACGCACGCCGGCGGCATCGGTCTCGACCAGCAGGTCGTCGACGCGGTGCGAGAAACGGATCTCGCCGCCCAAGGCCTCGATGGTCGCGCGCATATGCTCGACCATCGACACCAAGCGGAAGGTGCCGATGTGCGGCTTGCTGACGTAAAGGATTTCCTCGGGCGCGCCCGCGGCCACGAACTCGGTCAGGACCTTGCGGCCGTGGTGCTGCTTGTCGCTGATCTGGCTGTACAGCTTGCCGTCGGAGAAGGTGCCGGCGCCGCCCTCGCCGAACTGCACGTTCGACTCCGGGTTCAGCACCTTTTTGCGCCACAGGCCGAAGGTGTCGACGGTACGCTCGCGCACCGCCTTGCCGCGTTCGAGCACGATCGGGCGGAAGCCCATCTGCGCCAGCACCAGGGCGGCGAACAAGCCGCAGGGGCCCATACCGATCACCAGCGGCCGCAGCGGCAGCTGGGCCGGTGCGCGGCCGACGAACTTGTAGGTGGTGTCCGGCGCGGGGCCCAGTTTGATCGGCGAACCCGCGCCGCTCGCCGACGCGGTCTCGGCCTGGGCGCGCTGCAGCAGTTCGGGCGCGCGCGGGCTGTCCACGTCCACCGTGTAGATCAGCACGATCGCGCCGCGCTTGCGCGCGTCGTAGCTGCGCTTGACCACGGTGTAGCCGTTGAGCTCGTCGGCGCCGATGCCCAGCCGGGCCAGGATCGCGTCGGCCAGCGCCGGTTCGGCATGGTCCAGCGGCAGCTTGATGTCGGTGAGTCGGAGCATGGGCCAGGGCCTGGACGGTGGCGCATTTTAGCGGGTCGGGGCCGTCGCGCCGCGCGCGGGCTGGGGCGCGGCCGTCGAATCGACGGTCTGTAGCGACACCCTCCGGCTTGCTGAACGTCTCACAGGCTGAGACGGCCGCGGGCTTAACTCCCTGCTCACCCCAGGCAGGAGCGGACATGGCACAGGCATTGGCGCGTCACGACGACGACGAACGCGGCCTGGTGCCGGCGCAGGGCCTGCGCGGCGACGGCGCCGCGCTGGTGCAGGCCCTGGGCCGCCGCTACGCCGACCGCATCACCGGCCACTACGTGCTGCCCGGGCGCGAGGGCCGTTACGCGCCCATGCCCGAAGACGTGCCCGCGGCCTTGCGCGCGGCGCTGCGCGCGCGCGGCATCGAGCGTTTGTACAGCCATCAGGCCGAGGCCTGGGCCGCGACCCAGGCCGGCGAACACGTCGCCGTGGTCACCCCGACCGCCTCGGGCAAATCGCTGTGCTACACCCTGCCGGTGCTGTCGGCGGCGATGGCCGGCGCCGCCAAGGCCCTGTATCTGTTCCCGACCAAGGCCCTGGCCCAGGACCAGGTCGCCGAACTGCTGGAGCTCAACCGCGCCGGCGAGCTCGGGGTGAAGGCCTTCACCTTCGACGGCGACACACCGGGCGATGCGCGCCAGGCGATCCGCCTGCACGGCGACATCGTGGTCTCCAACCCGGACATGCTGCATCAGGCGATCCTGCCGCATCACACCAAGTGGGCGCAGTTCTTCGAGAACCTGCGCTATGTGGTGATCGACGAGGTCCACACCTACCGCGGCGTGTTCGGCAGCCACGTCGCCAACGTGCTGCGGCGCTTGAAGCGGGTGTGCGCGTTCTACGGCGCCAATCCGCAGTTCATCCTGTGCTCGGCCACCATCGGCAATCCGCAGGCGCATGCCCAGGCCCTGATCGAGGCGCCGGTGCGCGCGATCGTCGA
Source organism: Lysobacter sp. cf310 (assembly GCF_900114355.1). GTDB lineage: Bacteria > Pseudomonadota > Gammaproteobacteria > Xanthomonadales > Xanthomonadaceae > Lysobacter. Next base: position 400,233 of record NZ_FOSS01000004.1, on the reverse strand, counting down.
CTCCGGCGCGCCCAGCGGCGACAAGCACGTGCTGCTGTGGAACCCGCCGGTGGTCAACGCCGACCTCGGCCTGCGCGCCTCGGCGCGCTCGCAGAGCAACCGCATCGCCCGCATCGCGATCAAGTCCGGGCTCAAGACCCTGGTGTTCGCGCAGAGCCGGCTGATGGTCGAGGTGCTGACCAAGTACCTCAAGGACGTGTTCGACCACGACCCGCGCAAGCCGGCGCGGATCCGCGCCTACCGCGGCGGCTACCTGCCCGGCGAGCGCCGCGAGGCCGAGCGGGCGATGCGCGACGGCCGCGTCGACGGCATCGTTTCGACCTCGGCGCTGGAGCTGGGCGTGGACATCGGCAGCCTGGATGCGGTGGTGCTCAACGGTTATCCGGGCTCGGTCGCCGCGACCTGGCAGCGCTTCGGCCGCGCCGGCCGCCGCCAGCGTCCGGCCCTGGGCGTGCTGGTGGCGAGCTCGCAGCCGCTGGACCAGTACGTGGTGCGGCACCCGGAGTTCTTCGCCGACAGCCCGCCCGAGCACGCGCGCATCGCGCCCGACCAGCCGCTGATCCTGTTCGATCACATCCGCTGCGCCTCCTTCGAGCTGCCGTTCCAGGTCGGCGAGGCCTACGGCCCGATCGATCCGCAGGTGTATCTGGAGGCGCTGGCGGAAACCGAGGTGCTGCACCGCGAGGGCGAGCGCTGGGAATGGATCGCCGACAGCTACCCGGCCAATGCGGTCAGCCTGCGCTCGGTCGCCGACGGCAACTTCGTCGTGGTCGACCGCAGCGACGGCCGCCAGACCATCATCGCCGAGGTCGATTACTCGGCCGCGGCGCTGACCTTGTACGAAGGCGCGATCCACATGATCCAGTCCACGCCGTACCAAGTGGAGAAGCTGGACTGGGAAGGGCGCAAGGCCTACGTCACCCGCACCCACGTCGACTACTACACCGACTCGATCGACTACACCAAGCTCAAGGTGCTGGAGCGCTTCGACGGTGGCGAGGCCGGCCTCGGCGACAGCCACCACGGCGAGGTGCACGTGGTCCGGCGCGTGGCCGGCTACAAAAAGATCCGCTACTACACCCACGAGAACATCGGCTACGGTCCGGTCAACCTGCCCGACCAGGAGCTGCACACCACCGCGGTGTGGTGGCAGCTGCCGGCGGCGGTGCTGCGCTCGGCCTTCGCTTCGCGCCAGGACGCGCTGGACGGGTTCCTCGGCGCCGGCCACGCCCTGCACGTGGTCGCGACGGTGGCGGTGATGGCCGACGCCCGCGACCTGCAGAAAGCGGTCGGCAACGGCGACGGCGCCTGGTTCGCCGCCGCCGACCGCAACGGCCGCGGTCAGCTGCGCGGTGTCGAGGGCGGCGAGGTCGCCTTGGCGGAAGTCCAGCAGTTCGTGCCCACGGTCTATCTGTACGACAACTTTCCCGGCGGCGTCGGCCTCAGCGAACCGCTGTGGACGCGCCAGGCCGAACTGCTGGCGCGCGCGGCCGAGCTGGTCGAACGCTGCGACTGCCGCGCCGGTTGCCCGGCCTGCGTCGGCCCGGCCCTGGCCGCCGACGAGCGCGACGGCGCGGCCACGCCCAAGGCGCTGGCGCGCCAGGTGCTGAGCCTGCTGCGCGCGGACCCGGCGGCATGAGCGTCAGCGCCGAGAAGCTGCGGATGCTGCAACGGCAGGCGCGCGGAGCGCCGGCAGCGATGCCGGCGCCCACGCCCGCGCCGGCCGCAGCGCCCGACACGCAACACAGCCTGGAACAGCTGCGCCGCCTGCTCGGCGTGCGCGAGCGCGCGCCGAACGCGTGGGCCGCCCCGCGCGCGCCGCTGGACCGCGAGCTGCCCGGCGAGGAGATCGCGCCCGGCCTGCGCCTGATCCAGCAGCATCTGCCCTGCGAGCTGCCCACGCAGGCGTTGTCGCTGGCCTTCGCCAAGCGCGCCGAGGACCGCGTCGATCCGCGCCGGCTGCTGTTCTTCGACACCGAGACCACCGGCCTGGCCGGCGGCACCGGCACCCGCGCCTTCATGATCGGCGCCGCCGACTGGCACCGCGATCCGCTGCACGGCGACGGCCTGCGCGTGCGCCAGTTGCTGATCGCCTCGCTGGCGGCCGAGCCGGCGATGCTGCAGGCCTTCGCCCAGTGGCTGCGCCCGGACACCGTGCTGTCCAGCTACAACGGCCGCTGCTACGACGCGCCGCTGCTGAAGACGCGCTATCGCCTGGCCCGCCTCGAGGATCCGCTGCAGGCGCTGGACCACGTCGACCTGCTGTTCCCGACCCGGCGCCGCTACCGCGGCACGTGGGAGAACTGCCGCCTGGCCACGGTCGAGCGCGAGCTGCTGCGGATCGTGCGCGAGGACGACCTGCCCGGCTCGCAGGCGCCGGCCGCGTGGTTGCACTACCTGCGCGGCGGCGGCGCCGGCCTGTTGCGGCGCGTGGTCGCCCACAACCACCAGGACGTGGTGACCCTGGCGCGGCTGCTGCAGCGCCTGGTCGAGGCCGAAGCCGCGACGCCGCACTGAGGCGGCGCCTTCATGCCGCGCACACGCCGGTCGCCGCAGGCTGCGCCCACCTCATCCTCGCGGAGCCGTGCCATGTCGCGCCTCGTCCTGCCCGCCGTGCTGCTGTTGTCGATGACCGCCTGCGCCACCGCCCCGCCGCCGCCGGGCGCCGCGGTCCCGCCCAGCGGACTATGCAATGCCGAAGGCGCGCGCTGGGCGATCGGCCGCGGCATCGACGACGACACCACCAACCGCATCCTGCGCGACACCGGCAGCCGCGACGCGCGTGTGCTCAAGCCCGGCATGGGCGCGACCATGGACTACCGCCAGGACCGCATCAACATCGACCTCAACGACCGCGGCGCGATCACCGGCCTGCGCTGCGGTTGAGCGGTAGTTCGAAACGAGAACGCACGGCGGCGGGTTAATCTTCGGCACAGCCACGGGCGCGCACCCCTGAGCGCGCCCCACGAACCGGAGCCCCGCCATGCCCTCTATCCGTATCGCACTCGCCGTCGGCGCCCTCGCCGTGGTCGCCCTCGGCGCTTGCGCCAGCCAGGCCAATCCGCCGCAAATGTCGCGCCCCCTGCCGCCGGAAGAGCTGACCTGCAACGCGGACGCCGCCAAGGCCGCCGCGCTGGGCAAAACCGCAAGCGCCGACGTGGTCGAGCGCGCGCGCACCGATGCCGGCGCGCGCAATGCGCGCGTGCTCAAGCCGGGCCAGATGGTGACCATGGAGTACCAGGAAGGCCGCCTCAACATCGACGTCGACGAGAACAACGTCATCACCCATCTGCGCTGCGGCTGAGGCCCGCGCACGGGCGCCGACGCGCGCTAGACTCGGCGGCGACCCCGCTCGGAGTTCCGCATGCGTCGCGCGCCCTGGCTGATCGCCGCCCTCGTCCTGCTCGGCCTGTGGCTGTGGTGGCAGCGCCCGACGCCCCTGCCCGCGCCGAGCGCGCCGAGCGCCGCCACGCGTTCGGCGCCCGCGCCGGCGCCGGCCGCGGCGGGTAACGCCGCCACCGACTTCCTGCCGGCCGAAGCTCACGAGGTGCTGGCGCGCATCGCGCGCGGCGGGCCCTACCAGCATCGCCAGGACGGCGGCACCTTCCAGAACCGCGAACGTCGCCTGCCGCCGCAACCGCGCGGCTATTACCGCGAGTACACGGTCGAAACCCCGGGCGAGAGCGATCGCGGCGCGCGCCGCATCGTCACCGGCGGCGACCCGCCCAGCGAGTACTACTACACCGACGATCACTACCGCAGCTTCCGCCGCTTCGATCCCAGCGGGGCGTCGCCATGAAGACACAGGAGCTGCGCGAGCTGCTCGCCGATCCGGCCCAGGCCGGCGCCTACTTCGTCGATGCGGCCGACACCGAGGCCTTGGCCGAGGCCGGCGCGTTCCTGGAGTTCGCGGTCGCGCGCATCGACCTGGACGGCTGCGGCGACAAGCGCGAACTGCTGCGGCGCATGGCGGCGGCGCTGAATTTCCCGGATTGGTTCGGGCATAACTGGGACGCGCTCGCCGACAGCCTGGAAGACCTGTCCTGGTTGCCAGCCGGCGGCTATCTGCTGCTGCTGGAGCGCGCCCAGGATTGGCAGGCGCAGGCCGGCGAGGACGCCGCGGTCCTGCTCGACATCCTCAACGAGGCTTCGGCGCAATGGGCCGAGGCGCGCAAACCGTTCTGGGCGTTGTTTCCGCTGCCCAGCGAACGCTTGGATGCGATGGGGTGATGGCGCGCAGGGCGCGCGAACGCTGCGCGCCACGCCACCTTCGCCGCGATGGCGGGTTGCGCGAGGGTGCGGTCAGCGCCGCACCCTAGGAAGATGAGTCGGCCAGTGGATGCCGCAGGCTGCGGTAAGCCGCAGGCGCACCGCACCGATGCCCTGCATCGAACCGCGCCGCGCGCATCGAACGCGCGAAGACCTCAACGGCGATCGTCGCCCTTGTCGTCCTTGCCCTTCAGATCGATCTTGTCTTCCTTGTCGCTCCAACGCACTTCCTGCTTGCGCTCGCACCAGCTGGGCACCGGTTCGCCGGGGCGGTCGGGCTGGCTGGTGCATTCCGGACGCGCGTCGACCGCGGCATTGGTGTCCAGATAGTCGGGCGAGCTGGCGCAGGCGCCCAGCAACAGCAGCGGCGCGAGCAGTGACAGGCGGGCGGGCAACGGGGACATGGACGGCTCCGTGACGAGGGGAAACCCGACCTTGCCGCAGCGCGTGGCGCGACGGCAAGGCCCGTCGGTCAGGCGGTCTCGGCGACCACGTGGGCCGGGACGGGTTGGGTGCGCGCATAGCGCCAGGCGATCAGCACGCCCAGCACCAGCAGGCTCGAGGCGATGAACCAGGGCACGCCCGGCAGGTGCACCGGCGAGGACTTGCCGACGAAGTAGCCGAAGCTACCCGCGAACAGGGTCGGGCCGACGATGCCGGCCAGGCTGATCAGGCTCATCAAGGCGCCCTGGACGCGGCCCTGCACGTCCGCGCCGACCTGGCGCGTGATCAAGGCCTGGGTCGCAGGCGCGGCCATCGCCCACAGCGCGCTGATCGGCAGGCCGACCAGGAACAGCCAGCCGACATCGGCGAAGCCGTAGACCATGAAACCGATCGCGCCGCAGCCCAGGCCCAGCAACAGCGTACGGCGCTCGCCGAACGCCTTCACCGCGCGCCCGATCAAGACCACGTTGACGATCACGCTGAGTACGCCGACCACGCCCAGCACGTAGCCCACCTCGCGCTCCTCCCAGCCGTAGCGGTAATCGGCGAACAGCACGAACACGCTGGGATAGACGTAGTGGGCGAGATTGGCGATGAACACCACCGCGGCCAGGCCGAACACCTGCGGATAGCGCTTGAGCAGCACCAGCGAGCCGACCGGATTGGCGTGCGACCAGTCGAACTTGGCGCTGCGCTTGTCCGGCGGCAGCGATTCGGGCAGCACGAACAAGCCATAGCAGAAGTTCAACAGCGCCAGACCGGCCGCGAACCAGAACGGCAGGCGCACGTCGAAGTGACCGAGCTGGCCGCCGATCACCGGCCCGACGATGAAACCCAGGCCGAACGCGGCGCCGATCATGCCGTAGCTCTTGGCGCGCTCTTCCGGCGCAGTGACGTCGGCGATGTAGGCGTTGGCGGTGCTGAAGCTGGCCGAGGTGATGCCCGAGATCACGCGGCCCACCAGCAACCACGGCAGGGTGTTGGCCAGGGCCATGAAGATGAAGTCCAGGCCCAGGCCCAGGCAGGACAGCAGGATCACCGGACGGCGACCGTAGCGGTCCGACAGCGAACCCTGGATCGGCGCGCACACGAACTGGATCGCCGCGAACAAGGTGCCGAACACCGCGATCCAATAGGCCGCGTGTTCGGTGTCGCCACCGGCGAATTCCTTGATCAGGCGCGGCAGCACCGGAATGATCAGGCCGAACGACAGCACGTCGATCAGCACGGTAATGAAAATGAAAACGAGCGCGGCGCGGCGCGCGCCGGGAACGGATGCGGTCACGTGGGGGGCGTCGAAGCGGAAGCGATGGCGCAGTCTAGCGCGCGCGGCCGCGCACGACCCGTGCCGAAGCCCGCGCGGGGATGGTTTCCGACGTTACTAATTGCCCGCGTCGCGACGGATTTCACGATTGCGATCAGGCACTTGCGCCTGCACCGCGGAGGCCGGCACGCGCGCTTGCCAGGCCCTCGCGGCCAGCGCGCGCAAACGCATACCGGAACGAATTGCCGCATCGCACAAATTGTGATTTATTCGAATCACGCTCGGTCACGACACGCTGGTACGGGACTTGTCCCGCGCCCTTGGCAGGTCTGCCCGCGCGTGCAGCTAGCAAGCGATCCATCCGTGTTCTTACAGGCCCGCGCCGAGCGCGCGGGCGTGTTCCCCGAGAGCCTTCCGGAGCAGCGATGCAAGCCAACCAGCAAGCGATGCTGTACGACCCTCGCGACGAGCGGGACAGCTGCGGCTTCGGCCTGATCGCGCAGCTAGACGACCGCCCCAGCCGCGCGCTGGTCGACCGCGCATTGGAAGCGCTGGCACGCATGACCCACCGCGGCGGCATCGCCGCCGACGGCCTCAGCGGCGACGGCTGCGGTCTGTTGATCCGCCATCCCGACAGCTTCCTGCGCACGCTCGCGCGCGAAAGCGGCATCGCCCTGGGCGCGCACTACTGCGCCGGCCTGGTGTTCCTGCCGCACGACGAGGCGGAAGCCGCGCAGGCGCGCGCGACCCTCACTGAGACCCTGGAGCACGAGAACCTGCGCCTGGCCGGCTGGCGCATCGTGCCGGTGGACCTGAGCGCCTGCGGCGAACTCGCGCGCCGCACCATGCCGCGCATCGAGCAGGTGTTCGTCGAGGCGGCTTCGCCCTTCGATCCGGCCGGTTTCCAGCGTTCGCTATTCCTGGCCCGGCGCCGCGCCGAGCAGCGCCTGCGCGCGATCCAGGACTTCTACGTCGTCAGCCTGTCCTCGGCCAGCATCGGCTACAAGGGCATGGTCCTGCCCGATCGCCTGACCCAGCTGTATCCCGATCTGCGGCGCGAAGACCTGGTCGCCAGCGCGGTGGTGTTCCACCAGCGCTTCTCCACCAACACCACGCCGCGCTGGCCGCTGGCGCAGCCATTCCGCCTGCTCGCCCACAACGGCGAGATCAACACCATTGCCGGCAACCGCGCCTGGGCGCAGGCGCGCGCGCACGCCTGGCGCACGCCGACCCTGGACCTGCGCGAGTTCGACCAGGTGGTCAGCACCGACGGTTCGGATTCGCAGAGCCTGGACAACATGCTGGAGGTGCTGCAGGCCGGCGGCATGGACCTGCTGAAAGCGATGCGCATCCTGATTCCGCCGGCCACCCAGTCGCTGGAATACAAGGACGCCGACCTCGCCGCGTTCTACGAGTACTACGCGCTCAATACCGAACCCTGGGACGGCCCGGCCGGCATCGTCACCTGCGACGGCCGCTACGCCGCCTGCACGCTGGACCGCAACGGCCTGCGTCCGGCGCGCTGGCTGCGCTCGCGCGACCGCCATTTCCTGATCGCATCCGAGGCCGGCGTGTGGGAACTGCCGGCCAGCGAGATCGAGGCCAAGGGCAAGCTCGGCCCGGGCGAGATGATCGCCGCCGATCTGTATCAGGGCGAGCTGCTGGACTCCGAGGCGATCGACCGCATCAACCGCGCGCGCGCGCCGTACAAGCGTTGGCTCAAGCAGGGCATGACCTACCTGCACAGCGAGCTGATCGATCCCAACCTGGCCGCCGAGCCCTTCGACCCGGACACCCTGGCCGGCTTCCAGAAGCTGTTCCAGCTCAGCCGCGAGGAGCGCGAGCAGGTGCTGCGCCCGCTCGCCGAGACCGAGCAGGAAGCCACCGGCTCGATGGGCGACGACGTGCCGATGGCGGTGCTGTCGCAGCAGGTGCGTCCGCTTTACGACCATTTCCGCCAGGCCTTCGCCCAGGTCACCAACCCGCCGATCGACCCCTTGCGCGAGGACTGCGTGATGTCGCTGGCGGTGCAGCTGGGCCGCGAGGGCAATGTCTTCGTCGACGGGCCCGGCAACGTCGGCCACATCCACCTCAACTCGCCGGTGCTGGCGCAACGCAAGCTGCGTCAGTTGCTGGCGCTGGCGCCGTTCGACCGCTCGCATCGCTTCATCGACCTCAACTTCGATCCGGCCGAGGGCCTGAAGGCCGCGCTGCACCGGATCTGCGCCGAGGCCGAAGCGGCCGCGCGCGAAGGCGTGGTGCTGCTGATCCTGACCGACCGCCGGCCGCGTCGCGACGCGCTGATGCTGCACGCCCTGCTCGCGACCGGCGCGGTCCACCAGCACCTGGTGCGCACCGGCCTGCGCTGCGAATCCAACCTGATCGTCGAGACCGGCACCGCGCGCGATCCGCACCACTTCGCCTGCCTGCTCGGCTTCGGCGCGACCGCGGTGTATCCGTATCTGGCCTATCAGACCCTGCACGACCTAGGCGTGCGCGGCATCCTCAAGACCAAGCACGGCGAAGTCGCGCAGATCGGCCGCAGCTACCGGCGCGGGATCAAGAAGGGCCTGCTCAAGATCATCTCCAAGATGGGCATCGCGACCATCGGCAGCTATCGCGGCGCGCAGCTGTTCGAGATCATCGGCCTGGACCGCGAAGTGGTGGCGTTGTGCTTCGACGGCGCGCCCTCGCGCATCGGCGGCGCCGGCTTCGCCGAGCTGCAGGCCGACGCCGCGCACCTGGCCGAACAGGGCTGGGACGCCAACCGCCTGCCCGAGATCGGCGGCCTGCTGCGCTACGTGCCCGGCGGCGAATACCACCTGTTCAATCCCGACGTGGTCACCCGCCTGCAGCGCGCGGTCGGCAGCGGCGACTGGGCCGATTGGCAGTCCTATGCCGAGGCGGTGAACGAACGACCGACCGCGGCGCTGCGCGACCTGCTGCAACTGCGCAGCGAGGGCGTGACCCCGATCCCGCTGGACGAAGTCGAACCGGTGTCGGCGATCGTCAAGCGCTTCGACTCCGCCGCGATGAGCCTGGGTGCGCTGTCGCCGGAGGCGCACGAGGCGCTGGCGATCGCGATGAATCGGCTGGGCGGGCGTTCGAATTCCGGCGAAGGCGGCGAAGACCCCGCGCGCTATCGCAGCGACAAGGTGTCCAAGATCAAGCAGATCGCCTCCGGCCGCTTCGGGGTCACCCCGGAGTACCTGGTCAACGCCGAAGTGCTGCAGATCAAGATCGCCCAAGGCGCCAAGCCCGGCGAAGGCGGCCAGCTGCCCGGCCACAAGGTCAACGAACTGATCGCGCGCCTGCGTTTCGCGATGCCCGGCATCGGCCTGATCTCGCCGCCGCCGCATCACGACATCTATTCGATCGAGGACCTGGCCCAGCTGATCCACGACCTGCGCCAGGTCAATCCGCAGGCGCTGATCTCGGTCAAGCTGGTCTCGCACGCGGGCGTGGGCACCATCGCCACCGGCGTGGCCAAGGCCGGCGCCGACCTGATCACGGTGTCCGGCCACGACGGCGGCACCGGCGCCAGCCCGCTGTCGTCGATCCGCTACGCCGGCACGCCTTGGGAACTGGGTCTGGCCGAAGCGCGCCAGGCCCTGATCGCCAACGACCTGCGCGAACGGGTGATCCTGCAGACCGATGGCGGCCTGAAGAGCGGCCTGGACGTGGTCAAGGCCGCGCTGCTGGGCGCGGAAAGCTTCGGCTTCGGCACCGCGCCGATGATCGCGCTGGGCTGCAAGTACCTGCGCATCTGCCACCTCAACAACTGCGCCACCGGCGTGGCCACCCAGGACGACAAGCTGCGCCGCGATCACTTCACCGGCCTGCCCGAGCGCGTGGAGAACTTCTTCCGCCTGCTGGCCGAGGAAGTGCGCCAGTGGCTGGCCGCGTTGGGCGTGCGCACGCTGGGCGAGATCGTCGGCCGCACCGATCTGCTGCTGCAAAGCGACGGCGACAGCGCGCGCCAGCAGCGCCTGGACCTGGCGCCGCTGCTGGCTGGTTCCGGCCTCAGCCACGGCGGCCATTGCGGCATGCCGGCGCCGCCGATCGAGCCCGAGGGGCTGTCCGCGCAACTGGAGCTGGAACTGGCCGACGCGATCGCGCACAAGCGCGGCGGCGCGTACGCCTACCCGATCCGCAACACCGACCGCAGCATCGGCGCGCGTCTGTCCGGGCGCATCGCGCGCCTGCACGGCGACCGCGGCATGGCCGACGCGCCGCTGGACCTGCGCTTCACCGGCACCGCCGGCCAGAGCTTCGGCGCGTTCCAGGCCGGCGGCCTGCGTTTCGAACTCGAGGGCGAGGCCAACGACTACGTCGGCAAGGGCATGGCCGGCGGCCGCATCGTGCTGCGCCCGCCCGGCGGCGCGCGCTACGTCGCCCACGAGACGCCGATCCTGGGCAACACCTGTCTGTACGGCGCCACCGGCGGCGAGCTGTACGCGGCCGGCCGCGCCGGCGAACGCTTCGGCGTGCGCAACTCCGGCGCGACCGCGGTGGTGGAAGGCGCCGGCGATCACTGCTGCGAGTACATGACCGGCGGCGTGGTCGCGGTACTGGGCCGCACCGGCCTGAACTTCGGCGCCGGCTTCACCGGCGGCATGGCCTATGTGCTGGACACCGAGCGCGATTTCGTCGACCGCTACAACCACGAACTGATCGACATCCTGCGCATCTCCGCCGACGGCTTCGAGCACCACCGTTCGCACCTGCGCGATCTGCTGGAGACCCACGTCGAACTCACCGGCAGCGTGTGGGCGCGCCGGATCCTGGACGAGATGCGCGACTACATGGGCAAGTTCTGGCTGGTGAAGCCGAAGGCGGCGAGCTTGGAGTCGCTGGCGGAAACGCTAAGGAGCGCAGCATGAATTCGATCGTCTTCGCAGCAAGAGCAAATCCCCCCTGCCCCCCTTTTTCAAAGGGGGGGAAGGCAATTGGGTTTTCGTCGCCGCCTGAAGTCTGCGCGTCACGCCACAAACCGGTACGTCTCCCCCCTTTGAAAAAGGGTGAAGTGGCGTGCTTACGAACCGCAGGTTCGTACGCCACCGAACGCCAGCAGGCTATGCCTGCTGGCCGGGGGGGATTTGCTTTCACTGCGAATACCCCAGACCGCACGCGACAACGCAGCCCACGGGGTCAGGCAGGATGAGCAAGAAGCAGGTGTTCCAATTCCGCGAAGCGCCGCGCGAGATGCCGGCGCGGATTCCGCTGGCGCTGCGTCAGGGCGGCGACTGGGGCGAGTTGTACGGGCGCTTCGGCGAGGCCGAGGCCAAGAAGCAGGCCGGGCGATGTCTGGACTGCGGCAACCCCTACTGCGGCTGGGCCTGCCCGCTGCACAACTACATACCGAACTGGCTGGAACTCGCGCGCGAAGGCCGCATCGACGAAGCCGCTGCGCTGTGCCACGAAACCAATCCGCTGCCCGAGATCTGCGGCCGCGTGTGCCCGCAGGATCGCCTCTGCGAAGGCAGCTGCACGCTCAACGACGGCTTCGGTGCGGTCACCATCGGCGCGGTCGAGAAGTACATCGTCGACAAGGCCCTGGACGGCGGCTGGCGCCCGGACCTGTCGACCGTGCAGCGCCTGGGCAAGCGCGTGGCCGTGGTCGGCGCCGGACCGGCCGGGCTGGCCTGCGCCGACCGCCTGGCGCGCGCGGGCATCGACGCGGTGGTGTTCGACCGCTACGAGGCCATCGGCGGGCTGCTGCATTTCGGCATTCCCAGCTTCAAGCTGGAGAAGTCGGTGATCGCGACCCGGCGCGAGGTACTGGAAGGCATGGGCGTGGAGTTCCGCCTCGGCGTCGAGATCGGCCGCGATGTCGCCTTCGACACCCTGCTGAGCGACTTCGACGCGGTGTTCCTGGGCCTGGGCAGCTACCGCTACACCGACGGCGGCCTGCCCGGCCAGGACCTGGCCAACGTGCTGCCGGCGCTGCCGTTCCTGGTCCAGAACGGGCGCCTGGTGCAGGGCGAGGCGATGACTGCCGGCCGCGCGATCGCGGGCTGGGAAGACCATATCGAACTGCCCGACCTGCGCGGCCAGCGCGTGGTCGTGCTCGGCGGCGGCGACACCGGCATGGACTGCGTGCGCAGCGCGGTGCGCCTGGGCGCGGCCGAGGTCAGCTGCGTGTACCGCCGCGACGAGGCCAACATGCCCGGCTCGGCGCGCGAAGTCGCCAACGCGCGCGAGGAAGGCGTGCGCTTCCTGTTCAACCGTCAGCCCTTGGCCTTGTTGGGCGAGGACCGGGTCAGCGGCGTGCGCGTGGCCGAGACCGTGTTGGGCGCGCCCGACGCGCGCGGCCGCCAGCGCGCCGAAATCGTGGCGGGCAGCGAGTCGGTGCTGGACGCGGACGTGGTGGTGATCGCGTTCGGCTTCCAGCCCGATCCGCCGGCCTGGCTGGCCGCGCACGGCATCGAGCTGGAAAGCGACGGCCGCATCCGCGTGCCCAACACCGGCGGCTGCAAGTCGCGCCGCAACGGTGCGGCGCAGACGCGGCCGTATCAAACCACGCATCCGCGCGTGTTCGCAGGCGGCGACGGCGTGCGCGGCGCGGACCTGGTGGTGACGGCCGCTTACGAGGGGCGCGAGGCGGCGGCGGGGATCGTGGCGTTGCTGCGGGAGGCGGCGGTGGTGGCGCCGCTGGAGATCTTGGCTACGGAAATGGGTTGAGAGTCTCAAGGTGAGTTTGCTGCCCCGCGCGCCCTCACCCCAACCCCTCTCCCGCTAGCGGGAGAGGGGCTTCAGAGCGGAAAAGACTGAAGCACGAAGCCTTGCTGTCCCTTCTCCCGCCTGCGGGAGAAGCTGCCCGGAGGGCGGATGAGGGCAGCCTTTACCGCCCTGGCCCCACATCGATAAACCGCAGGAACTCCGCGCGCGTGCGCGCGTCTTCGCGGAAGGTGCCGAGCATCTTGGAGGTGATCATGCTCACGCCGCGCTTGTGCACGCCGCGCGTGGTCATGCACTCGTGCGCGCCTTCGATGACCACGCCCACGCCCAGCGGCTGCAGCACGTCCTGGATCGACTGCGCGATCTGCGCGGTCATCTTTTCCTGGACCTGGAAGCGGCGCGCATAGGTCTCGACCACGCGCGCGAGCTTGCTGATGCCCACGACCTTGCCGTTGGGCAGATAGCCGACGTGGGCCTTGCCGATGATCGGCGCCATGTGGTGCTCGCAATGGCTTTCGAACTCGATGTCGCGCAGCACGATCAGCTCGTCGTAGCCGGCGACTTCCTCGAAGGTGCGCGCCAGGTACTCGCGCGGGTCGTCGTCGTAGCCGCTGAACCAGTCGCCGTAGGCCTCGACCACGCGCTTGGGCGTGTCGAGCAGGCCCTCGCGGGCGGGGTCTTCGCCGGCCCAGGCCAACAGCGTGCGCACGGCCGCCTCGGCCTGATCGCGGGACGGCTTGTTCTTGTCGTCGGCCATGACGCGGCCTCAGCAATGGGGGATGGGCATCCTACTCCACTGCGCTCAAGCATCGGAAACACACTGTGTTCCGTGCCCGTGCCGGCTCAGCCCGCTTCCAGCGCCGGCAGCGCCGCCGCGGGCGCGATGCCGACCGTGTTGCGGCCGGCGTTGCGGGCGCTGAGCAGGGCGTGCTCGGCGCGGTCGAGCAGGCTCTGCACGGGCTCGCCGCGCTGGGCCATGGCCAGGCCGACGCTGGCGCTGACCGCGATCTCGTGGCCGTCGATGCGGAACGGCCGCTGGCCGAAGGCGTCGGCCAGGCGCCGGCCCAGCAGCTCGCAATCCACGCGCTCGCACTCGGCCACCACCGCGAAGCTGTCGCCGCCCATGCGCGCGATGGTGTCGTCCGGACGCAGCACCCCGCGGATGCGCGCCAGCGCCTGCTGCAGCAGGGCGTCGCCGATCGCGCGGCCGTAGCGGGCGTTGATCTCGCCGAAGCCGTCCAGGTCCAGCAGCAGCAGGCCGTGATGCTTGAGGCCCAGGCTGCCCGGCGCCGACCAGGTCTCCAGCAGCAGGCGCAGCGCCGAGGCGTTGAGGGTGCCGGTGAGCGGGTCGCGGTCGCCGGACTGGCGCGCGAGCAGGGACAGGCGGTGGCGGTTGGCCGCGTGCTGGCTCAGGGCCAGCGCGAGCACGCCCGATTCCAGCACCGCCGCCAGCGCCAGGCCGCGGTCGGCCCACTCGGCGCGGCCGACGCCGAAGGGATAGGCCGCGAGCACGCCGACGAACAGCAGCAGCGGCGTCCAGCCCAGCAGGTAGTAGCCCGCATAGGGCGCACCGCGGCGCCAGGCCATGATCGCGGCGGCGAACATCAGCGGAATGCCGACCAGCAGCAGGGCGTTGCCGCCGATGTACCAGAAGTCGTGCACGCGCTCGCGCAGCGCCAGCAGTACCGCCAGCCACAGGATGTTGGCCCACTGCACCGTGCGCACCAGCACCGCCAGGCGCGGCAGCAGGCGCGGCAGCTCCAGGAAGCGCAGGCTGAAACCGAGCTGGAAGATCGTGGCCAAGGTGGCCAGGGTCCAGGTCACGGTCAGGCGCCCGCTGGCCAGCCCGGCCAGGCCCCACATCTCGGCCGCGTCGCCGGACACCAGCAGCAGATAGATCGCCGCGCAGGCCAGGTAGGCGCCGTAGGCCATGTAGACCAGGTCGCGGAAGGCGTACCAGATCGCGATCATCGCCACCGCCATCAGCATCATCGCGGTGAAGGCGGCGACCATGAAGCGCGAGTCGCCGCGTTCCTGGCGCGCCAGCTCGGGCACGGTCGCCAGGCGCAGGCTCAGCGCCTCGGCGGTGTTGCCGCCCACGCGCAGATAAGCGACGTCACCGCGGGTCCAGCCATTGGGCAGCGGCAGCACCCAACCGCGCCGCAGCAGCACCGGGCCGCCGTTCTCGGCGTCGTTGACGATGCGCGGCGGCGCGCCGGGCGGGTAATAGGTGACCGGCCCGCGCGCACGCGCGCCGCGCAGCACCAGCAGCTGGCTTTCGCTGGCGGCGATATCGCGATCGGTGGTCAGGCGGATCCAGTAGCCGGCCTCGCGGCGCGGCATGGTCAGGTAGACCAGGTCGCCGGGCGTCTCGGCGATGGAGCGTGCGGTCACCGGCGCCGAGGCCGGCGGTCCGTCCAGTTCGCCTTCGGTCAGCAGCAACTCGGCCTTCAGCGATTGCGCCATGGCCGGCATGCAGGCGAACGCCAACGTCAGCGCGAGCATGACGCTCCCCCAGATCCTGCGCATCCGTCGATTCCCCTGCGGCATGGATGGAGTCTAGCGTCTGCAGACGCGCTCGGCCGCATCGGCGGGCGGCAGTGCGCGATCGGGGCTCGCCGCGGCCGACGCGCGCACCGGCGGCCTCAGCGGCGACCGCCCTCGCTGGTCTGCCGTTGTGCGCGGCGGTGCCGCTCGGCCGCGCGCTGGGTCAGCGCGATCATCAGCACGCCGGTTTCCATCACCACCGCCAGCAGCAGGCCGCGCTCGATCAGGTAGGAATTGCCGAGGCCGAAGGTCTTGGCGGCGACCAGCCCGGCGAACAGCATCAGCGGCGTCCAGCCGATCAGGTAATAGCCCGCGTACGCGGAGCCGCGCCGCCAGGCCACGATCGCGGCGTAGACGATGATCGGAATCACCAGCAGCAGCAGGCCGTTGCCGACCACGAACCAGTACTGATAGACGAAATCGAACATCAGCACCAGCGCCGCCAGCGCGATCGCGTTGGCCCACACGATCGCGTGCAAGGCGCTCGCCGCGCGCGGCAGCAGACGGGGCAGTTCGAGGAAACGCACCGTGAAGCAAAGCTGGAACATCGTGGTCAAGGTGGCGACGAACCAGCCCGCGCCGTCGCGCTGCACCGCCGAACCGAACCATTCGGCCGGTATCTTGATCCAGGCCGTCATCAACAGCAGATAGATCGACAGGCAGATCATGTAGCCGCAGTAGTACAGGTACACCGAATCGCGCGAAACCACCCAGAAGCCGGCGACCACCAGGGTCATCGTCAGCATCAGGGCGTAGACGACGATGGCGAACCGCCGGTCGCTCTCCAGTTCGCGCGCCAGGTCGTCGCGATTGGCCAGACTGATGTCGAGCGTGGTGGCGTTGCGCGTGGACACATGGACGTAGGCCACGTTGTCGGCGTTCCAACCCTCCTGCAATGGCAGCGCCCAGCCGCGCCGCAGCAGTTGCGGGCCGTCGTCGCGCACGTAACCGATCAGCGACAGACGCTCCGATCCGGGCGGGTAGTAGGCGGCCATGCCGTAGGCGCGCGGACTGCGCAGCACCACCACGCGCCGGCTGGCGGCCGCGATGTCGCGATCGACCGACAAGCGCAGCCAGTAGCCTTTGCGGTTGCGCGACAGCTCGATGCGCAACGGGACGTCGGGGCCCGCGGCGGTCCAGCGCTGGACGGCCCGACCGGCGTCGGGACGCGCCCAACCGCCGCCGTCGGCCTGCAGACGTTCGATCGTCAGCGTCTGGGCGCCGGCCGCCGTCGCGAACAGGCCTAACAGCACGGCCAAAATCGCGATCCATGCTGCCTTCACGTCCCTTCGCATGCCGGTCTCGTGCCGCCTGTTCCTGGCGGCAGTCTAACGACTCAGGGCGGCGCTGGCCTCACTTTCAGTGCCCGTCTGTGACGGGCCGCCGCGCGTTGGGTCAACGCCATCATCAAAATGCCCGACTCCAGCACGATCGCCAGCAGCAGCCCGCGTTCGGCCCAATCGGTGTTGCCGATGCCGAAGGTCTTGGCCGCGATCATGCCGGCGAAAAGGATCAACGGGGTCCAGCCCAGGAGGTAGTAGCCCGCATATTCAGCGCCGCGCCGCCATGCGGCGATCGCCGCATAGATCACCACCGGGATGGCCAGCAGAAACAAAGCGTTTCCGCCCAGATACCAGGTCTGGTAAAGGTGATCGAAAGCGATGAAGAGCATCGCCAGCCACGCCAGATTGGCGCACACGATCACGCGCAGCAGCGTGGCCACGCGCGGCAACAGCTTCGGCAGATCCAGGAAGCGCACGGTGAAGGCGAGTTGGAACATCGTGGCCATGGTCGCGGCCACCCAGGGCGCGGCGTTGTACTGCACCGCCAATCCTCCCCAACTCAGCGGTACCTTCATCCAGCCGGACATCATCAGCGTGTAGATCGAGACGCTGATCAGATAGCCGCAGTAATGCAGGTACACCGCCTCGCGCAACGACAACCACAACCCCGCCACAACCAGGGTCATCAACAGCATCGCGCCGTACGCGGCGATCGCGTAACGCCGGTCGGTTTCGCGCTGCTGCGCCAGCTCGGCGCGGGTAAGGAACCCCACGTTCAGCACGCTGGGCACACGCCCCTTGGTGAGCACATAGGCTGCATCGCCGCGTTTCCAACCCTCCGGCAGCGGCAGCGCCCAACCGCGCCGCAGCATCATCGGTCCGTCCTCGCGGGTGTAACCCAGCAGGAGCAGCCGCTCGGAGCCTGGCGGGAAGTAGCCGACCATGCCGTAAGCGCGTGCGCCCTGCATGACGACCACCCGCTGCTCGCTGGCGGCGACATCGCGATCCACGGTGAGGCGCAGCCAATGCCCCCCGCGTCGGCGCGGCAGTTCGACGCGGGTGCGGGTGGCGGGCGCGATCGCGGTCCAGCGCTGCAGCACCGGCGTGTCGGCGGCCGGGGGCTTTAGTTGCGCGCTTTTGACCTGCAGACGCTCGACCGTCACGGTTTGCGCCGCCGCGGGCCCGCCCCCCAGCGCGAGCCACACCCCCAGCCACACTGTCGCCAAGATCCTTCTCATGGCCCACTTCGACTCCCACGCTGCGCAGGGCCGAGTCTAACCATTCACGGCCGTGCCGGCCGCCGTTGCGACATGCGCCGACAACGTGCCGCGCGCTGATTCGCGGCCCTCATCGGCGCGCCCGACTCCGCCATACCAGGCCATGCTCGTCGCAACCGGAGGGTGTCGACGTCGAAGGTCTTGGCCGGGATCAGACCGGCGAAGATCATCAGCGGCATCCGGCCGACCCGGTAGCCGCCGGCGTATTCGGCGCCGCGCCATGCGGCCGCGACGCGGCGTGGATCACGGTCGGGAAGGCCGATAGCGGCACGGCGTTTCCGCTCAGGCGCTCGCGATGCTTGGTGATGTTGCGTGCCATAAAACGAGGTAGAGGCCACAACAAATTCACTTGCAGGAGGAGGTGCAACGCGCGTGCCGCGCGCGACAGCGGCCGCGTCGGATCGAGGAAACGCACGCTGAAGGTCGGGCATTCGCCCTGCATGCGGATGCAGGCGTAGCCGTCGCGCTTGCAGTGATCGGGCCGGATCGACGCCCCACCGGGACAGGAGCAAGGATTCTTGCCGCGCGCGTCGCCAGGCGCTCGGAGTAGTCCCCGTGGTCACCGCGGCCGCCCTTTGCACGCGTGTCGTGCGCGCCGGCAGGGCCATCGCGATCCACCCGGCGCGCTCGTGGCCTCGCACCGCCGAGCTCTTACGCCTCTACCGTCTCGGCAGAGCCCAAGCCATCAGGGCGCCGCGCGCCGATGACGCGCGGCCGCGCGCTGGGTCAGCGCCATCATCAGCACGCCCGATTCCAGCACCACCGCCAGCACCAGGCCGCGCTCGGCCCACTCGGCGCTACCCACGCCGAAGGCCTTTAGCGCGCTCAAGCAGGCGAAGACCATCAACGGGGTCCAACCCAGCAGGTAGTAGCCCGCGAACTCGGCGCCGCGACGCCAAGCCTTGAAGGCGGCATAGAGCAGCAGCGGTATCGCCAGCAGCAGCAGGGCGTTGCCAACGATGTACCAGTAGAAATAGACCTGGCGGAACGCCAGCGCCAGCACCAGCAGCCACGCCACATTGATCCAGACGATCGCGCGCAAGACCATCGAGATGCGCGGAGCCCAGCGCGGCAGGTCCAGGAAGCGCAGACTGAAGGCGAGCTGGAACACCGTCGCCAACGTCGCCGCCGCCCATCCGACGCCGTCGCGCACGATCATCGGGTCCCACTGGATGTCGATCAGTCTCGACAGCAACAGCATGTACGCCGACATGCAGACCATGTAGGCGCTATAGAGCAGATACACAGTCTCGCGCGTGGCCACCCACAATGCGGCGACGAACAGGGTCATCAGCAGCAGAATGGAGTAAGTGACTACGGCGAAGCGCCGGTCGCTCTCGTAGCGACGCGCCAGCTCGGCGCGCGTCGAGAGGCTGATCGCGAACGCGCTGGAGATCCGGCCCTGCATCTGCACGTAGACCGGGTCGCCGCGCTTCCATCCCTGCGGCAGGGGCAACTCCCAGCCCATTCGCAGCAAGGTCGCCTGCCCCGACGCCACCGGACTGATCTCGATCAAGCGGTCGGTACCGGGCGCGTAATAGCGCAGCATGCCGAACACGCGCGCGCCCTCGATCGACAACGAGCGCTGTTCGTCGGCGCCGATGTCGCGATCGACGCTCAGGCGCAGCCAATGCCCGGCCGCCCTGCGCGGAACTTCGATGCGGATCACATCGGCCGGCACTGCGGCGGTCCAACGCGCGACGACGGCGGCATCTAGCGGGCGCTCGCGCTGCATGCGCTCGACCTTCAGCAACTCCACTGTCAGAGCTTGCGCCGCAGCGGGCGGCGCGCAGGCTGCGGCCAGCGCAATCAGGCATGCGATCCAAGCCGAGGTCCAATGTCCACGCATGCCCGGGTTCCCACTGCGATCGCGGTGGAGATTCTAGCCGTTGAGCCCGCTTTCAGGGCGTTCGCTGGGCATTGCGCGACGACGGTGGCGGAAAAGAAGACCGATGAGCCGGCGGCGACGCATTCGAGGGGGAGGGACTGACGCCATCCGTCGGCTCATCGGTAAAAAAGACGGAACGACGGCGCGGCGCCGCATCGAACTGACGGGTCGCGCCATCGCCGACCGCCGGTCGTTCCATCGGTCCAACATCGCGCGACGTCCGATCGACCGAAACGTCGCAAGCCGCGAAAAACCGGCCCGCCACCAGGAGGCGGGCCGTGCGACGGCCGGGCCGACCGCCGCAAAACCGTCAACTCAACGCGAGGCCACGTCTTCGCGCAGGGGCGTGCGCGAGGACCAACCGCCGGCCAGCGCCTTGTACAGCGCGACCGCGCCGGTGACGCTGCGGGTGCGGCCGTCGGCGAAGGCGTCCTGCGCCTGCAGCTGGGTGCGCTCGGCGTCCAGCACTTCGAACAGGTCGGCCGCGCCGGCCTCGTAGCGCACGCGCGCGAGCTGCGCGGCCTTGGCGCTGTCGATCGCGGCGCGTTCCAGATGGCCGTCCTCGACGCGCGCGCGGCCATAGCGCACCAACGCGTTCTCGGTGTCTTCCAGCGCCAGCAGCACGGTCTGCTGATAGCGCGCGAGTTCGCCGGCGGCGTCGGCATCGCTGGCGGCGATGCGCGCGCGCACGCGACCGATGTCCAGGAACGACCAATCGATGCCCAGCGCGACCAGACGGGTTTCGCTGGCGCGCTCGAACAGCGCGCTGCTGTCGATCGCCTGGCTGCCGATCAGCCCGCCCAGGGTGAAGCGCGGGAACAGGTCGGCGGTGGCCACACCGATGCGCGCGGTGGACGCGTGCAGGCGGTGCTCGGCGGCGGCGACGTCGGGACGGCGGCGCAGCAGATCGCCCGGGGTACCCGCGTCCAGCAGCGCCGGCAGGGCCGGCAGCGGCTGCTGCGGTTCCAGTTGGGCGATCAGGGCGTCGGGCGTGCGCCCGGTCAGCACGGCCAGGCGGTGCATGGCGACGGCGACCTGGGCTTCCAGCGCCGGCACGCGCGACAGCGTGGCTTCGAGCTGCGCGCGCGCGCGCGAGGTGTCGAACTCGGTGCCGCGGCCGGCGCTGAAGCGCGCGTCGACCAGGCGCAGGGTCTCGCGCTGGTTGTCGGCGTTCTCGCGCGCCACCCGCAGGCGTTCCTGCAGGCCGCGCAATTCGACGTAGCCGCTGGCGACCTCGCCCACGATGGTGACCTGCAGCGCCTGCAGGTCGGCCGCGGTGGCCCAGGTGTCGGCGCGCTGGGCCTCGACGTTGCGGCGCACGCGGCCCCACAGGTCGAGTTCCCAGCTGGCGTTGACGCCGGCGCTGTAGCTTTCGTTGTCGCGGCCGGCGGCGGGCACGCCCGGCATCTGGTCGCTGCTGGAACGCGCGTCCTGGCCGTTGGCGCTGGCGGTCAAGGTCGGGAAGCGATCGAACTTGGCGCCGCGCAACAACGCGTTGGCGCGGTCGTAGCGCGACAGCGCAATGCGCAGATCGTGGTTGGCCGACAGCGCGTCGTCGACCAGCTGGGTCAGCATCGGGTCGTTGAAGCCGCGCCAGAACTCGATGTCGGCTTCCGGGCTGGCGGTGGTGGACGCCGCGGTGGCGGCGACCACGGCGGTTTCGCCGGCGTGGGCGAAGTTGTCCGGCGTGGCCAGGGTCGGGCGCACGTAGTCGGGGCCGACCGCGCACGCGCTCAGCAGCGCCGCGGCGACGCCGAGCGCCAGGGTACGGATCACCATGGCAGGGATTCCTCGAGGTGGTAGTAGCCGCCGTTGGGGCCGGCCGCATCGATCAGAGCCAGACGCACGCTGGTGCGCGCGCCGTCGGGAATGCTCATGTCGCCGTTGGCGTTCATGTCGGTCTTCACCGAGCCGGGGTGCAGGGTGTTGACCTTGTGCGGGGTGTCGCGCAGCTCGTAGGCCAGGTGCGCGGTCCAGGCGTTCACCGCGGTCTTGGACACGTTGTAGGCCGGCACCTTGTAGTGATAGATCGGCGAGGCCGGGTCCTGGTGCAACGCGATCGAGCCCAGGATGCTGGACACGTTGACGATGCGCGCGGCCGGCGCCTTGTGCAGCAGCGGCAGGAAGGCCTGGGTGGTCGCGATCAGACCGAACAGGTTGGTGTTGAAGGTTTCCAGCCAGATGTCCAGGCTCTGCTGCGAGGGCTTGAGCTGGCCGTCGTCGCGAAACACGCCGGCGTTGTTGACCAGGATGTCGAGGCGGCCGTGCTTGGCGGCGACCTCTTCGGCGGCGGCGGCGATGCTGCTGTCGCTGGTGACGTCCAGCGCGATCGCCTCGACCGGCAGGCCCTCGGCCTGCAGCTGCAGCGCGGCCTCGACCGCCTTGCCGCGATCGCGGCCGGCCAGCAGCACGTGCACGCCTTCGCTGGCGAGCTGGCGCACGGTCTCCAGGCCGATGCCGCGGGTGGCGCCGGTGACCAGCGCGATCTTGGAAGCGTGTGGGTTAGCCATGGGGGAATTCCTTGATTCGTGGGGGACGGACCGGATCCGGTCCGAGGGCCCGGCGGTGGAGGAATCCACCGCCAGACCTTGCATCGTGGGCGTGCGCCGATCAGGCATGCGCGGAGGCGACGTGATCGGCGGAGTGGTTGACCAGCGGCTTGCTGCCGGCCAGCTTGCGCAGGGCGACGTAGAACACCGGGGTCAGGAACAGACCGAACAGGGTCACGCCCAACATGCCGGCGAACACGGTGATGCCGGTGACCGAGCGGATTTCCGCACCGGCGCCATGCGACAGCACCAGCGGTACGGTGCCTGCGATGAAGGCGATCGAGGTCATCACGATCGGACGCAGACGCAGGCGGCAGGCTTCCAGCGCGGCTTCGACGATGCCCTTGCCCTGCAGTTCCAGTTCGCGGGCGAACTCGACGATCAGGATGGCGTTCTTACACGCCAGGCCCATCAGCACGACCAGACCGACCTGCACGAACACGTTGTTGTCGCCGCCGGTCAGCCACACGCCGAGCAGCGCGGACAGCATGCACATCGGCACGATCAGGATCACCGCCAGCGGCAGGGTCCAGCTTTCGTACAGCGCCGCCAGCACCAGGAACGCGAGCAGGATGGCCAACGGGAACACGATCAGCGCGGCATTGCCCTGGCTGGCCTGCTGGTAGCTCAGGTCGGTCCATTCGATTTCCATGCCGTGCGGCAGCACCTTGGCGGCCACGTCCTTGACCACGTCCATGGCCTGGGCCGAGGACATCACGCGCGGATCGACGTCGCCGGCGATGTCGGCGGCCGGGTAGCCGTTGTAGCGCAGCACCGGGTCGGGGCCGTAGGTCTGCTTGACGCTGACCATGGAACCGATCGGCACCATCTCGCCGCGGTCGTTGCGGGTACGCAGGTTGGCGATGTCCTCGACGCTGTCGCGGAACGAACCGTCGGCCTGGGCGATGACCTGCCAGGTGCGGCCGAACTGGTTGAAGTCGTTGACGTAGGCCGAGCCCAGGTAGGTCTGCAGGGTGTCGAACAACTCGGTCAGCGGCACGCCTTGCGCCTTGGCCTTGACGCGGTCGACTTCGGCGTCGAGCTGCGGCACGTTGGCCTGGTAGGTGCTGTTGGCATAGCCCATGCCCGGGGTCTGCATGACCGTGCCCTGGAACGCGCTGACCGCGTTCTGAAGCGCGCCGTAACCCAGGTTGCTGCGGTCCTCGATGAACATCTGGTAGCCCGCGCCGTTGCCCAGGCCGAGGATCGGCGGCGGCATCAGGGCGAAGGTGAAGCCTTCCTGGAAGCCGCCGATCTTCTGGTTGAGCTCGGCGGTGATCTCCACCGCGCTACGGCTGCGCTCGCTGAAGGGCTTGAGCGGCAGGAACGCCACGCCGGTGTTGGGCGTGTTGGTGAACTGCACCGCGTTCAAGCCCGGGAAGGCCATGGTGTTCTGCACGCCGTCGATCTTGCCGGCGATGTCGGTGACCTTCTTGAGCAGGGCGTCGGTGCGCGCGATCGAGGAACCTTCCGGCAACTTCACCGCCGCGATCAGGTACAGCTTGTCCTGCAGCGGGATGAAGCCGGCCGGCACCAGCTTGAACATGAAGCCGGTCGCGACCAGCAGCACCGCGTACACCACGAACACCGCGCCGCGCTTGCCCAGCGCGCGCGAGACGGCGCCCTGGTACTTCTGCGAGCTGGACGCGAAGAAGCGGTTGAACGGACGGAAGATCCAGCCGAACAGACGATCGATCAGGCGCGACGGGGCGTCCTTCTCGGCGCCGTGCGGACGCAGCAGGCGCGCGGCCAGGGCCGGCGACAGGGTCAGCGAGTTGATCGCCGAGATCACCGTCGATATGGCGATGGTCACCGCGAACTGCTTGTAGAACTGACCGGTCACGCCCGACAGGAACGCCATCGGCACGAACACCGCGCACAGCACCAGCGCGATCGCGACGATCGGGCCGGACACTTCCTTCATCGCCTGATGCGCCGCGGCCAGCGGGGTCAGGCCTTCCTCGATGTTGCGTTCGACGTTCTCCACCACCACGATCGCGTCGTCGACGACGATGCCGATCGCCAGCACCAGACCGAACAGGGTCAGGGTGTTGATCGAGAAGCCCAGCAGGTACAGGGCGGCGAAGGTGCCGACCACCGAGACCGGCACGGCCAGCAGCGGGATGATCGAGGCGCGCCAGGTCTGCAGGAACAGGATCACCACCAGCACCACCAGCGCGATCGCCTCCAGCAGCGTGGTCACCACGGCCTTGATCGAATCGCGCACGAAGATGGTGGTGTCGTAGACGGCTTCGTACTTGATGCCTTCCGGGAAGCTCTTGGACAGGCGATCCATGTTGGCGATCACCTGCTCCTGGATCTCCAGGGCGTTGGCGCCCGGCGACTGGAAGATACCGATGCCGACCGCGTTCTTGCCGTCCAGCTGCGAACGCAGGCTGTAATCGCCGGCGCCCAGTTCCAGACGGGCGACGTCGGACAGGCGCACGATCTCGCCATCGTTGCCGCTCTTGACCACGATGTTGCCGAACTCTTCCTCGCTCTGCAGACGGCCCTTGGCGTTGATCAGGGTCAGGAAGTCGCTGTTGGGCATGGGCTCGGCGCCGAGCTGGCCGGCCGAGACCTGCACGTTCTGCTCGCGCATGGCGCGCAGCACGTCGCTGGCGGTCAGACCGCGCGAGGCGATCTTGTCCGGGTCCAGCCACACGCGCATGGCGTAGTCGCCGCCACCGAAGATCTGCGCGTCGCCCACGCCGGACAGGCGCGCCAGGGAATCCTTGACGTGCAGACGGGCGTAGTTGCGCAGGTACAGGGTGTCGTACTTGCCGTTGGGCGAGGTCAGGTGCACCACCATCAGGAACACCGGCGCCTGCTTCTGGGTCGTCACGCCTTGCCGGCGCACGTCCTCGGGCAGTCGCGCCAGCGCCTGGCTGACCCGGTTCTGCACGCGCACCGCCGCGTCGTCCGGATCGGTGCCCGGGCGGAAGGTGACGGTGATGGCCAGCACGCCGTCGGAACCGGCGACCGACTTGATGTACATCATGTCCTCGACGCCGTTGATCGCTTCCTCCAACGGCGTGGCGACGGTTTCGGCGATGACCTTCGGGTTGGCGCCCGGGTACACCGTGCGCACCATCACCGAGGGCGGTACCACTTCGGGATATTCGCTGATCGGCAGGATCGGTATCGCGATCAGGCCGGCAGCGAAGATCACGATCGACAGCACGGCAGCGAAGATCGGCCGATCGATGAAAAATTTGGAAAAGTCCATAACGGATTCCTTGGTGCGGCATGTAGCCGCATGAGTCCCCGGCCGACGCCGCGGCGTCGGCCTTGATTGCGGAAACCTGGCCGGAAGGCGGCCGACGCCCGCGCGTGCGGGACGTCGGCGGCCTGCCTGTGCTTAGTGTTCGGCTAGCGGTCCGCAGTCATACGGTCGTGCGTCACTTGGCGCCGGCGGTGCTGGCGACCGGCTGACCCGGCACCGGCGCGGACGCGCCCATGACGATGGTCTTCGGGGCCACCGGCGCGCCGGGGAAGAAGATCTTCTGCACGCCGTGCACGATCACCTTGTCGGTCGGCGCCAGGCCCGACTGGACCACGCGCAGACCGTCGATCATGCGACCGAGCACCACGTCCTTGCGGACCGCTTCGCTCTTGGCGCCGAGCACGTAGACGTACTTGCGGTCCTGGTCGGTGAGCACGGCCTTGTCGTCGATCAGCATGGCCTTGAAGTCGCCGCTGCCTTCCAGCTGCACGCGCGCGAACATGCCGGGCGTGAACATCCGGTCCGGATTGGCCACCACCGCGCGGGCGCGGATGGTGCCGGTGGTCGGATCGACCTGGTTGTCGGTGAAGTCGACCGCGCCTTCGTGCGGATAGCCGGCTTCGCTGGCCAAGCCGACGCGGACCGGGTTCTTGTTCTCGGCGCGCTCGCCCTTGCGGGCCAGGTCGTTGTAACGCGAGTAGGTCTGCTCGTCGCTTTCGAAGTAGATGTACATCGGATCCTGCGAGACCAGGGTGGTCAGCAGGGTCTGATCGGCCTGGGCCAGGTTGCCGACGGTGATCAGCGCACGGCCCGCGCGGCCGCTGATCGGCGCGCGCACTTCGGTGAAGGTCAGGTCCAGCTGGGCCGAGGCCACCGCGGCTTCGGCGGCGCGCACGCCGGCGTTGCCCTGGGTGGTCGCGGCGCGGCGGGTCTCGAACTCTTCGCGCGAGATCGCCTTGGCCTCGACCAGGGTCTGGGCGCGCTGGTCCTGGGTCTGGGCCAGACGCGCTTCGGCGCGCGCGCGTTCCAGTTGGGCCTGGGCGCGGTTGAGCTCGGCGCGGTAGCGGCGCTGGTCGATCACGAACAGCAGATCGCCCTTCTTGACCTCCTGGCCTTCCTTATAGGCGACGCGCTCGACGTAGCCGCTGACGCGCGGGCGCAGTTCGACCGATTCCACCGCCGCGACGCGGCCGGTGAATTCGTCCCACTGGCGGACCTGCTTGCTCAGCACCTGGGCGACGCTGACTTCCGCCGGCGGCGGCATGCCGCCGCCTTCGGATTCGGCGGCCTGGCTGCCGCAGCCGGCCATCGCCAGCGCAATGACGACGCTCGCGGCCAGCGCGAGTACGGGGAGCCCGGGGCCGGCGCGGCCGGAGCGGGCGAGGACTTTGCGAGGGCTCATTGTGGGGAGGGTTCCTGGTTGGTTTTCGAAGTGGTGATCGCTTTCAGCAGCGCGCGTGCGTCTTGCAGACAGCGTTGCGTTTTGGAGTCGACGGGGCTATCCGGATCTTGCGTAGCGGTCGCTGGCGTCGTCGATTCGGCGGCGGCTGGCTGCAAGCGCGCGGTCTGGGCCGCGGGCGGTGCGGGTTCGAGGTCGATGTCGTCGGACAGATCGACCGCATAGGAAGGCAGCGTGCCGGGGCCGAGCGTGCGCGCGTAGGTGACGATCGCGCGCGCCGGTTCGCTGCGTTGTTCGGCCTGTTCGATCAGCGCCAGCGCACGCTGGCCGATCGACAGGGCGCTGGGCCATTCCGGGCAGGCATGGCAGTCGTTGAGCTCGGTGCGCACCGGCATGTCGACCGCGAGCAGCTGCACGCGCACCGACATCTGCCGGGCCTCGTCGTGCAGCACGCGCGCGAGCATGCGCAGGGCGGCCGCGCCGATCGAGCGATGACCGTAACCGGCCCAGGGGTGTTCGCTGCCGGGGCCGCCGATCAGCACGTAGCTGCCGCCGCGGTCGCCCTCGGCGAGCAGCGGCAGCAGGTGGCGGGCGGCGGCCAGGTGCGGCAGCAGGTCTTCGTCGAGCTTGCGGCGCAGGAACGCGGCCGGGTGATCGAGTAGGCGGCCGCGCTCGTTGCTGCCGCAGACCGCGGCGACCACGCCGGCCAGCGGGCGCCCGAGCTTGCGCAGGGCGCGCGCGAGCTTGGCGCCGTCGGCGTCGCTGGCGACCGAGCCGCTGAGCACGGTCAGGTCGGCCTCGGGGTAGGCCGCCTGCAACAGCTTGAGCTCGCGACCGCCGCGGGCCACCGCGATCACCGGCCAACCGGCCTTGACCGCGGCCCGGACCACGCCGCGGCCGACGCCGCCGGTGGCGCCCAGGATCACCAGGGGGGATTTCATTGTCCCGCTCCCGGGATTTTTTCTCCCATCAGCGGGACGATTTCACGACGGGTGTGGTGGGACAGCAGGGCGTTGATCGCCGGCAGCACCAGCATCGCGGTCGGCAGGGCGACCGTGAAAGCCAGCACCCAGGCCAGCATCCAGGCTTCTTCGGTGCCTTCGGACAGGCCTTGGCGGAATACGATGGCGGCCAGCACGATCAAGGCTGACATCGCTATCATCATCAGCGGCAGGAAGGCGAGGCGGGCTTGGCGGGCGGTCAACATGGGGGCGGGAGGGGGTTTCGGGTGTGCGGCAAAGATTAGGCGTCCAAACGGCACTTGATTAGCCGTTGATTCAGGGAATAATTGTCCCGACATCGGGCTAATGCCCGGCTCGGCCCCCTAGCCAGTCCCGAGACGGCCCCTCCCGTCATCCCACATCCGGAGTCCCCCATGGCCCGCGATCTCAACGACACCCTGATCTTCGTCAAGGTGGTCGAGCACGGCAGCTTCATCTCCGCGGCGCGCGCGCTGCGGCTCCCCAAGACCACGGTCAGCCGCAAGGTGCAGGACCTGGAGACGCGCCTGGGTGCGCAGCTGCTGCATCGCACGACCCGCAAGCTCGGCCTGACCGAGGCCGGCAACATCTACTTCGAACACTGCCAGCGCATCGCGCGCGAGCTGGACGAGGCCGAAAGCGCGGTCGGCCAGCTCCAGGGCGGCCCGCGCGGCTGGTTGCGCTTCACCGCGCCCTACTCGGTCGGCATCACCTGGATCGCGCCGCTGCTGGGCGAATTCCATGCGCGCCATCCCGAGGTGCGCCTGGAGATGCTGCTGACCAACGAGCCCTTGGACATCATCGACAAGGAAATCGACGTCGCCCTGCGCGTGGGCGAGCTGCCCGATTCCAACCTGATCGCGCGCCGCCTGGCGGTGTTCCGCACCCAGGTCTACGCCAGCCCGAACTACCTGGCCCGCCACGGCGAGCCGCTGCACCCGGACGACCTGCAGCATCACCGCACCCTGGCGATGCAGAAATCGCGGCGCAACGGCGCCTACGTGTGGACGCTCAGCGACGGCGATCGCAGCATCGACTACCGCGTCGATCCAGTGCTGGTGGCCAACGACCCGGGCGCGCTCAAGGGCGCGCTGCTGTGCGGCGAGGGCCTGATGCTGGCCAGCGACGTCACCGTCAAGGCCTACGCCGAGCAAGGCTACGTGCAGCGCGTGCTGGCCGGCTGGACCGGCCCGGAGATGGACTTCAACGCGGTGTTCCCGCGCGGCCAGGTGCAGTCGCCCAAGGTGCGCGCCTTCGTCGACTTCCTGGTCGAGCGTTTGAACTTCGACGCCGACTACATGCAGGTGCTGTGCCCGGACCGCCAGCGCTTCCGCAAGGCCTCCGAGGACGCTTCGGCGGCGATCGCGGCCGAGCTGGCCAAGGTCGCCAAGCAGCGGCCAAGCAAGGCGTCGCCGGAAGTGGAGGTCGATGCGATCGTGGCCAATGCCCGGCTCGACAGCGAGGATGCGGAGCTGGCCTGAGCCGGCTTCGAATGCGACTGCGGCCGTAGGGTGCGGTGAGCGTAGCGAACCGCGCCAATGCCATACCCGGCCGGGCGCGCCGGTGCGGTTATCACCGCACCCTACGAGTCCGATGTGCTCTTCCTTTAGCCCCTCTCCCGCTGGCGGGGTGAGGGTCGGTGCAGGCGCTTGGCTTCAACCTCATGCGCTGCCCTCATCCGCCCTTCGGGCACCTTCTCCCGCCAGCGGGAGAAGGGACTGATAACCGGCGGGAGCGGGGCTAGCGCAAGCGCTCCGCCAAGCCCGACACCCGCATCGCGTGGCGCGATAGCGCCGCGCGCAGCACCGCCTCGCTCGCGCACAGATGCAGCTCGCGGCGCGCGCGGGTCATGCCGGTGTAGAGCAATTCGCGCGACAGGCTGCGCGCGTCGGCGCGCGGCAGTTGCAGCCACACCCGGTCGAACTCCGAGCCCTGGGCCTTGTGCACGGTCATCGCGAACGCGCCGGTGTGCGCGGGCAAGGCCGCCGGGTAATAGCCGCGCACGCCTTCGCTGCCGCCGGCGAACCAGACCACGCTGCCCTCGCCGTCGGCCGGACGCAGGCAGACGCCGATGTCGCCGTTGAACAGACCGTGGCGGTAGCTGTTCTCGGTGATCAGCAGCAGGCGGCCATGGAAGTAGGCCGCGCGATGGCTGCCGGCCAGCGCCTCTTCGATGCGCGCATTCAAGGGCGCGGCGCCCTGCGCGCCGTCGCGCAGCGCGGTCAGCAAGCGCACGCGGCCGGCCAGCGCCAAAGCCTGCAGGGGATCGTCGACCGCGGCCAGCGCGCGCCATTCGCCGAGCAGGCGCTCGCGGCCGGTGCCGGACAGCGGATCGATCGCGTCCTCGTGGAAACTCACGCCGCGCAGCGCGCCGTCGCGCAGCAGGGCCAGCGCGGCGTCGGCATCGCCGGCGCGCGTGGCTTCGGCCAGCGGCGCCAGGTCCAGGCTGTCGGCCTGGCGGTAACCGCGTTGCAGATGCACGCGGTGACCGGCCAGCGGCGCGCCGGCGGTTTCCGCGATCGACCCCTCGCCGAGCAGCGGTTGCAGCAGGCGTTCGATCGGCGCCGGCAACGCCTCGTCTTCGCCGGCCGCGTCGACGATCGCGGCCAGCACGTCGCCGGCTTCCACCGACGGCAGCTGGTCGCGGTCGCCGAGCAGGATCAGGCGCGCGCCGTCGGGCACGGCCTCGACCAGTTTGCACATCAGCGGCAGATCGACCATCGAGGCTTCGTCGATCACCACCGCGTCGTAGGCCAGCGGGTCGCGCGCGTCGTGGCGGAAGCGCGGGCTGTCGGGCAGGCTGCCGAGCAAGCGGTGCAAGGTGCGCGCCTCGGTCGGCAATGCATCGCACCAGGCCGGGTCGACGCCGGGCAGCCGACGCAGCGTCGCCGAAGCGGCGCGCAGGCTCTCGGCCATGCGTTCGGCGGCGCGACCGGTCGGCGCCGCCAGCGCGATCCGCGGCGGCGCTGCGCCCGCGCGCTGGGCCTGCGCGATCAACAGCAGCAACAGACGCGCGACCGTGGTGGTTTTGCCGGTGCCGGGACCGCCGGTGACCAGCAGCAGCGAACGCGCCAGGGCCAGGGCGGCGGCGCGCGCCTGGCGGTCGCCGTCGCGGGCGTGCGGGAACAGCGCCGCGAACAAGGGCGCAAGCGCGGCGGTGTCGGCCGGCGGCGGCGCCTGCGCGGCCAGCGCGCGCAGGCGCGCGGCCAGGCGGCGTTCGTATTCGCGGTAGCGGCGCAGGTAAAGCAAACCGCGCTCCAGCACCAACGGTGCGCCGGGATCGGCGACGCCGTCGTCGGCGGGCTCGGCGATCCAGGGCGAGCCGCGCAAGGCCGTCAGCCATTGCGCGGGTTCGACCAGCACCGCCGCCGCCAGCGCTTCGTCGGGGCGGGCGACATCGAACGCCGCGTGACCGTCGGCGATCGCGCGCGCGGCCAGGGCGACGCCGGCCTGCACCAGTTCGGGCGTGGCCGGATCCAGCCGGCGCAGCGACTGCGCCAGCGCGTGATCGACGCTGCGCACCAGGCCGCGCCGCAGCAGGGCGTCGAGCAGGCTCATGACGCGCCTCCGGCGCCGCCGAACAGCGCGTCCAAGGCCTCGACCAGCGCGCGCGGCGGCACCTCGGCGTGGATGCCCGCGCCTTCTTCATCGGATCGCATCGGATCCAGACCGCGGCAGAACAGATAACGGGTGCCGCCGAAATCGCGCGCGTAGTCGTAGTCGGCGCCGAGCCGGAAGCGCAGCCAGCGGTGCAGGGCCAGGGTGTAGATCAGCGACTGCAGGGTGTATTCGCTGTCGTCCATCGCGCGCTCGATCGCGGCGGCGTCGTAGGACGGCAGGCGGTTGGTCTTGTAGTCGAGCAGGTAATAGCGGCCCTCGTGCGCATAGACCAAGTCGATCTTGCCGGTCATCAGACCGTCGAGCCGGCGCCGATGGCCGAAGGCCTGGCGCGCGCGCAGCCAGCCGTGCGCGTGCAGCAGTTCCAGCAGGGCCGTGGTCGAGGCATCGTTGAGCGCGAAATGGAATTCCATCTCGGCGCGCAAGGCGGCCGGCGGCAGGTCGGCCAGGCGCGCGCCTTCGGGCAGGGTCGCGGTCAGGGTCGCGCCGACCAGGCGCGCCAGCGTGTCCAGGCCGCCGCTGTCGATATCGGCATCGGTGTAGCCCTGCTCGTGCAGGGCGGTGCGCAACAGCGGCTCCTGCCCCTCCGGCACCAGGCGGAGGCGGCGCCAATCGCCCCAGACCGCGAAGTCGCAGCGCTCCAGCGCGGTGTGCACGGCATTGCCGAAGCGGCTGCCGGAGAAGCGCAGTTCCATCACGTCGATCGGCAGTTCGCTGGGCGCGGGCAGCGCCAGCGGTTCGGGTTCATCCTCGGCGCCGCGTTCGTCCTGGACCCTGCTGCCGGCGTCCTCGCGGGTGAGCTGGGTGAAGCTGTGCACCCACCAATCGCGCGGCAGCCCACGGCGCAGGCTACGCGCGGGCGGCACCGCCGCGGGTGCGATCGGGGGCAGCGGTGCCGGGCGTGTTTCCAGCGCGCGATCGTCGACCTCGACATCGCCGGCGTCGCCGCTGTCCAGGGTTTCGGGCGCGTCCAGCATGGGCGCCAGCGGCGTGGTGGCGCTCAGGTACAGCGGCCCGGTCGC
This sequence comes from Lysobacter sp. cf310, assembly GCF_900114355.1. Lineage (GTDB taxonomy): Bacteria > Pseudomonadota > Gammaproteobacteria > Xanthomonadales > Xanthomonadaceae > Lysobacter. The sequence continues at coordinate 367,786 of NZ_FOSS01000004.1, read as the reverse complement.
CAGCCACAGCGCGTGGCGGGCGCGGGTCAGGCCGACGTAGAGCAGGCGCGCGTCCTCGGCGGCCGACTCGCGCGCGCTGCGGACCCGCGCCTCGCTCCAAGGTGGCGTGCCGGCGTCGTCGTGCTCGCCTTCCAGTTGCAGCACGCGGCCGTCGTCGTCGGGGTATTCGCAGTGGCGCCCGCCGCGCGGCTCGCGGCCGATCGCGGCGAACGGCAGGAACACCAGGCCGAACTCCAGGCCCTTGCTCTTGTGCAGGGTCAGGATCTGCACACGGCGCGCGTCGGACTCCAGGCGCAGCTGTTGCTGTTCGTCGTTGTCGTCGGCCTCGGCGATGCGCAGGCGCAGCCAGTCGACCAGGCCGTGCAGGCCCAGCGCCTGCGCGTCGGCTTCCTGCAGGACCTCGCCCAGTTGCAGCAGGTTGGTCAGGCGGCGCTCGCCGTCGCCCAGGGCGAGCAGGCGCGGCGCCTGTTGCGCGCACAGGTCGGCGACCAGGGCCAGCGGGCCGTGGCGCTGCCAGCGCTCGCGCCATTCCAGCGCGCGCAGCTGCCAGTCGCGCTGCCAGGCGTCTTCGGCGTCCATGCGCGCGATCGCGCGCGCGTCCAGGCCCAGGAACACGCTGGCCAGGGCGCCGCGCAAACGGCCGTGATCGCCCGGCTGCAGCAGGGCCTCGAACAGGGCCAGCAGTTCCAGCGCCTGCTCGGTCGCGAACACGCTCTGGCGCCCGGCCGCGACCGCGGGGATGCCGGCGGCGACCAGGGCGCGCTGCATGCGCGCGGCCTCGTCGTGGCTGCGCACCAGCACGGCGATGTCGGCCGGTTGCAACGCGCGCCCGTCGAGCGTGGCCTCGTCCTTGCGCGCATCGGCGAGCCAGGCGTGGATCGCGGCCACGCAGGCGCGCGTGGCCAGCTCGCGCGACTCCGGCGCACTCCACTGCGTGCGGCTTTTCGCGGCGGCGCCGTTGTCGGGCGCGGGCAGGCGGCGCAGGGTCAGCGCGGGCGCGCGCCGGCCGTGACGCAGCAGGGCCTCGTCCGCCACGCGCCCGCCGGGTTCGACCGCGAGGAAACGGATGCGCGCGTCGACGAAGGCGTCCGCGCCGGCGCGCTGGTACAGCGCCTGCACGGCGCGCAGCAGCGACGGCCGCGAACGGAAATTGCGCAGCAGCGGCGGCGCCAGCTCGGCCTGCGCCGCGGCCGCCAGATAGGTGTGCACGTCGCCGCCGCGGAAGCCGTAGATCGCCTGCTTGGGATCGCCGATCACGAACAGGCTGCCGCCTTCGCGCCCGTCGGGCCCGAACACGCGTTCGAAGATCGCCCACTGACGCGCGTCGGTGTCCTGGAACTCGTCGACCAGGGCGACCGCGTATTGCGCGCGCAGACGCGCCACCAGCGCGGCCGCATGCGGGCCGCTCAAGGCCTGGGCGACGCCGTCGATGAGATCGTCGTAGGTCTGCACGCGGCGCACGCGCTTGAGCTCGGCCAGGCGCGCGGCGGCTTCCTCGCGCACGCGGTGGACCAGGGCCAGGCCTTGCGCGTCCAGCCATTGCGCGCGCGCGGTCGCGACTTCGAGATAGTCGGCGATGGCGACGAACAGCGGCGAACTCGGGGTCTGCGCCTGCTTGCCCTTGTTGGTGCGCTCGGCGAGCGCGGCCGGGGTCATGCGGTCGATGCGCGGCTCGATGCGCGCGGCGGGATCTTCGTTCGCGCACCAGCGCGTCAGCGCCTCGCGCAGCGCGGCGGGCAATTCGGCGCGCCAGGTCTGGCCGTTGAGCACCTTGGCCGCCATCGCGGCTTCGATATCGTCGAAGGCCTGTGCGCCGTGCTGGCGATAGCGGTCGCGCAGGACGGCCGCGCGCGCCTGCAGCAGCGGCCAGGGATCGGGCGTGGGCACGGGCAGCGCGGGCTTGAGGCGCGCGGCGCGCAGCAGCGGCCCCAGGTCGGCCGCCAGCGCCGAGGGGCCGGCCGGCCAGCGCGCCTGCAGCAGTTCGGCCGCGACCGCGTCGGTACCCAGCGAACGCCACAGGTCCACCGCGACCTCGTCGCGCAGTTCGCGATCGCTGCCGATCATCTCGGGTGCCAGGAAGGCCTGGCCGGTTTCCAGGGCGTGTTCGCTGAGCACGCGCGCGCAGAAGCCGTGGATGGTCACCACCGCGGCCAGGTCGATCTCGCGCGCGGCGCGGGCCAGGCGCGCGCGCAGGGCGGCGGGGGCTTCCTGGTCGCGCCGCGCGGCGATCAGCGCGCGCGTGACCGCGCGTTCGCCGTCGTCCTCGCCGATGGGCAGAGCCGGATCGTCGGCGGCAATGCGCGCGGCCAGCAGCAGGCGCTTGCGCAGGCGCTCTCGCAGTTCCTGGGTGGCCGCGTCGGTGAAGGTGACCGCGAGGATCTGGCCGACGCGCAGGCTGCGCTCGATCACCAGGCGCGTGACCAGGGTGGCCAGGGTGTAGGTCTTGCCGGTGCCGGCGCTGGCTTCGATCAGCTGCAGGCCGTGCAGCGGCAGATGCAGATAGGCGTCGTCCGCGCCGGACGCCGGCGGCGGTGGCCGTTCCTCGAACAGATCGCGCGTGTGCCCGCTCATCGCGCGTCGTCCTCGCTGCGCGCGTGCACGACCGCGTCGAACACCAGGCGCGCGATGGCGCGGAATTCCTCGGCCAGATCGATGTCGGTCGAGAACGGATCGCGGCCGCGCAGGGCCAGGCGCGCGCCGCTGGCGTCGGCTTCGCTCCAACTGTGGCTGCCGCCGTGCCATTGCAGCGCGGCCTGGTTCCAGGCGTCGCGGCCCTCCGCATCGGCCGCGTACCACAGCCAACCGGCGCGCGGCAGAAACGGCAACGGCTCGCGCAGGCCGTGCGCGCGCAGGCGCAGCAGCGCGTCCAACGCGGCGCGCGCCCGCGCGGGCGATGCGGCGGCGCGCAGCTGCGGGCCGACGCCGCCGGCGGCCTCCGCGAACTGCGCCAAGGGGCGCGCATCGCCCAGCGCCGACAGCACCAGCCAATCCAGCCCGTGGGCGATCTGCGCGGGCCCGTGCAGTTTGCCGAAGCGCAGACGCGCCAGCCCGGCGGCGTAGAGATCGTCGACACGGCCGTGCAGGCGGCCGGCACCGAGCTCGAGTTCGAAGTGCTGCGACTGCGGCGCCTGCTGTTCGCGCCACTGCGCGAAGGCGTCGGCGTACGGCCGCACTTCGGCGAGCAGGCTGTCGAGCTGGCGCCGGCCCAAGGGCCCGGACGGCAGCAAAGCGCGCGCGCGCAGCTGCGCCTGCAGATCCTGGCCGCGTCCGGCCAACAAGGCCTCGTACACCGCGTATTGCAGTTGCTGGCGCTGCAGGCCGCGACCGGGCAGCAGCAGCGGCTCGACATCGTCGACGGCGGCGCCGGCGTCGGGCAGGCGCAGGTTGAGGCGCTGGCGCAGGAAGGCGCCGGGCGGATCGCGCAGGAAGGCGCGCAGATCGGCCAGGGCGACGGCCGGCGCGGTGGTCGCTTCCAGCGGCGCCAGCGGCGCGTCGATCCAGGGCCCCAGTTCGATACGCGCCTCGCCGCCGGCCTGCGCGGCCGGTTGCCACTCGCCGCGATAGCTGTAGCGGCGCGGTTCCGGCGCGGCCTCGCCGTGATCGCCGGCGCCGAACGCGGCCGGCGAGAACGGCTGCAAGGGTTCGCGCACGGTCAGCGCCGCGCGCGCGGCGTCCGGCGCCTGGTGATAGCGCGCGGCTACGTCCAGCAGTTCCGACACCAGCGGCGAGGGCTCGCGCAGGCTGCCGTCGCGCGGATCGGCGCCCAGGTAGCTCAGGTACAGCACCTCGGAGGCGGCCATGAACAACTGCAGGAACAGGAAACGATCGTCCTCGCGCAGCGAGCGGTCGCCGTGGCGGCGCGCGGCGGTGCCCAGTTCGGCGGCCAGGCGGTTGAGGCCGCCGACCGGGTCGCGGCGCGGGTAGTCGCCGTCGTTCATGCCGAGCAGGCAGATCGCGCGGAACGGGATCAGACGCATAGGCACCATGCGGCCGAAGCTCACCCCGCCGGTGAGCAGCGGCGCGCGGGTGTCGGCCTCGCTGAGGGCGGCGCGGAAATGCGCGCGCACCACTTCGGCCGGCACCGGCGCATCGAAACCGGCGCGTTCGGCCTCGCGCGCGAAGGTCTCCACCAGCAGGCGCAGGCGCTCCAGGGTGCGTTGATCGCCGGCGTCGTGCGGGCGCCGCGGCAGCAGCGCCTGCAGCAGTCCCAGCAGGCGGTCGCGCCACTGCGCGGGCGGCATCGCCGCGCCCAGCGCGCGCTCGTTGCGCGCGAGCACGCGCAACAGCCGGATCAGCGCGTCCAACGCGTCCAGCGCGCTGCCTTCGAGTTCGGTATAGGGCGCGACGCCGGCGATGGCCTCGTCGCCGCCGCTGGCGTGCCCGATCAGCAGGCGGTCCAGGGCGAAGCGCCAGGTGTAGGCGTCGTCGGCCGGGGCGTCGTGACGCGCGCGGTGGGCATCGTCGATGCCCCAACGCGCGCCGGCCTCGTGCAGCCAGGTGTGCATGCGCTCCAGCGCCGGCGCATCCAGGCCGGCGGCGTCGGCGATCGCTGGCGCGGCCAGCAGGTCGAGGATCTCGCTGAGGCCGAAGCGCGACACCGGCAGCGCGAGCAGGCGCAGGAACACGTCGGCCAGCGGCTCGGCCGCGAGCGGGCTTACGTCGGCCAGCGCATACGGAATGAAGCCCGGGCGCCCGGCCAGGCCGCCGAACACCGCCGCGATGTGCGGCGCGTAGGGATCGATGTCGGGCGCGAGCACGGCGATCTCGCGTGGCTGCAGCGGCGGATCGAAGCGCGGGTCCTCGAGCAGGCCGCGCAGTTGATCGTGCAGCACCTGCACCTCGCGCAGGCGGGTGTGGCAGGCGTGCACCTGCAAGCTGGGGTCGGCGCTATCGACCGCCGCGCGCCAGCCCGGCACCGCCGGCGCGCGCCGATGCAGCAGGTCGCGCTGCAGGCGCCGCAGCAGGCTGTCGCGCGCGGGATCGTCGGCGGGGTCGGTTTCGGGATCGGCGTAGGCCGCGATCTCGCCCGAGGGGTGCACAACCTCGTAACCGCCCAGCACCGCCATGAAGTCGCGGCCGGCCGCGCCCCAGGCCTGCAGCAGCGGGTTCTCGTCGGCCTCCTGCGCCGACGCGTCGGCATCGAGCAGGCGCAGGCGTTCGCCGTAGCTGGCCAGATCGCCCCAGTACTTGCGGCTGGGCGTGGGCAGATAGAAATGCAGCACGCCGGCGCGGGCCTGGGTCGCGATCACGCGCAGCACATCGGGCGAGACGTTGAGGGTGGCGAAGGCGAACAAGCGCGGCGGCAGGCCGTCGGGCACGTCCGCGCCGTCGCCGCCGTAGCGCGCCAGGTAGTCGCCGATGCGGCGCGCGCGGTAGCGGCTGGCGCCGGCGACGCGGCGCCACAGCGCGGCCTGGGCGTCGTCGCGGTCCTGGCCTTCGTCCCAGGCGCGCAGCCAGTCGCGGCGCCAGGCCTGGTACTTCTCGAACAGGCCCGCCAGCTCGCCGGCCAGCGACCAGGGCTTGAGCGGGTCGGCGCCGGACAGATAGGCGCGCAGCTCGGCCAGCGCCGGTTCGCGCAGCGCGGCCGGATGCGAGAGCTCCTTGTAAAGCCGCCAGCGCAGCGCCTCGGCACCGATGTCGTCCTCGATCCCGCGCACGTTGGCGTCCAGCGCGCGCTGGACGAACTCGCCGGGGGTCAGGAATTCCAGGTTGGCGGCGATCCCGTAGGCCTGGGCCAGGGTCGCCTGCAACCAGCGCCGCATCGCCACCTGCGGGATCAGCACCACGTCCGGCGCCAGCGCCGACTGCCCGGGCGCGGGCGTGCGCAGTTCCTGCGCCAACAATCCGGCCAGCACGTCCAGCGCATTGGAGTGGTAGAGGCGGAAGTCGGGACGGCCGGGCATCGCGACATCTTGCCGGAATCGGGATTGCGGAAAAGCGATGCCCCAAGGGCACCACCGATTCGTCATTCCCGCGAAAGCCGGAGCGACGGATCGAGCGCGACGGCGCGACCGGCTGGAACACGGCGCTTAAAACCGTCTTAATCCCGCCCCCTCAACATCGGCCGACACGACGACGACGTCGGCTTGCGTAGCGTCGCCGCCGAACCTGCGACAATGACCGTGCTGCATCCCCCGTTCAGCCTCAGCCCGCCAAGCTGCCGAAACTTGCGACCCCGCGCGGGCCGCGTGCGGCCGCACCTTTCCGGATGACGCCCCCCAGCATGACGACCGAAACGCCCATCGTCCGCCTGACCGACCTGCGACTGGATCGCGGCGGCCGCGCCGTGCTGCGCGACATCAACCTGTCGGTGCCGCGCGGCAGCATCGTCGCGGTGCTGGGCCCCTCCGGCAGCGGCAAGTCGACCCTGCTGTCGGCGCTGACCGGCGAACTCGCGCCGGCCGCGGGCCGCGTCGAAGTGCTGGGCCGCGAAGTGCCGCAGCGCTCGCGCGCCCTGCTCGAGCTGCGCAAGGGCCTGGGCGTGCTGCTGCAAGGCAACGGCCTGCTCACCGACCTGACCGCGGCCGAGAACGTGGCGCTGCCGCTGCGCACCCATACCGATCTGCCGGACGCGCTGATCCGCCGCCTGGTGCTGATGAAGCTCAACGCGGTCGGCCTGCGCGCGGCCGCCGACGCCTATCCGCGCGAACTGTCCGGCGGCATGGCGCGCCGGGTCGCGCTGGCGCGCGCGCTGGCGCTGGACCCGCCGCTGATGATCTACGACGAACCGCTCACCGGCCTGGACCCGATCGCCTCGGGCGTGGTCATGAGCCTGGTGCGCCGCCTCAACGACACCCTGGGCCTGACCAGCATCATCGTGACCCACCACGTGCACGAAACCCTGCCGGTGGCCGACCACGCCATCGTGATCGCCAACGGCGGCATCGTCTTCTCCGGCACCCCGGCGGAGCTGGAAGCCAGCAGCGACCCGCTGGTGCAGCAGTTCCTGCGCGGCCAGCCCGACGGCCCGATCGCCTTCGATGCCGCGCCGCGCACGGCGGAGGCCGCGTGATGGCCTTCGTCGACGCCACCCGCCAGCTCGGCCGCGCCGGCCTGTTCACCCTGTCGGTGTTCCGGGCCTCCAAGCCGACCCCGGACTTCTTCCGCGAGCTGATTCGCGAAATCTACAAGATCGGCGCACGTTCGCTGCCGATCATCGCCGTTGGCGGCGCGTTCGTGGGCCTGGTGCTGACCCTGCAGGGCTACCGCACGCTCGCCACCTTCGGCGCCAGCAACTCGCTGAGCACCCTGCTGGGCCTGTCGCTGTACCGCGAACTGGGCCCGGTGCTGACCGCGCTGCTGTTCATCGGCCGCGCCGGCAGCTCGATCGCGGCCGAGCTGGGCCTGATGCGTGCCACCGACCAGATCACCGCGCTGGGCCTGATGGCGATCGATCCGGTCGGCAAGGCGGTCGCGCCGCGCTTCTGGGCCGCGGTGCTGAGCGTGCCGCTGCTGACCGGGTTCTTCTGCAGCTTCGCGATCGCCGCCAGCTATCTGGAAGCGGTGCACGTGATCGGCCTGGACCCGGGCTATTTCTGGCCCGCGCTGAAGGACAACGTCGATTTCGTCGACGACTTCTGCGTGGCCCTGTTGAAGTCGGGCGTGTTCGGCGCCATCGCGGCGCTGGTCGCGGCCTACGTCGGCTACCACGCCGAACCGACCATCGAAGGCACCTCGGTCGCGACCACCAAGGCGGTGGTCAACGCGTCCCTGCTGGTGCTGATGTTCAACTTCGTCATGTCCGCGTTGTTGTTTAAGTAAAGCACCGCCCGCGCATAGAGTTTCGGAGACCTACCTCATGTCCGTCCGCAGTCCCCGCATCGAATTCGCCGTCGGCGCGTTCCTGCTGCTCGCCCTGGCCTCGCTGCTGGTGCTGGCGATCGCCTCCACCAACGGCAAGTGGGGCTTCGGCGGCGACAGCTACGCGCTCAAGGCCCGCTTCACCACCATCGGCGCGCTGCGCCCGAACGCGCCGGTCAAGATCGGCGGCGTCGCGGTGGGCCAGGTCGCCAACATCGAACTCGACCCCAAGACCTTCGAATCCAAGGTCACCCTGGCGATCAACAGCCAGTACAAGGACCTGCCCGCCGACACCTCGGCCGGCATCTTCACCAGCGGCCTGCTGGGCGAGAGCTATATCGGCCTGACCCCGGGCGGCGATCCGGAGCCGCTCAAGCCCGGCGACGAGATCTTCCTGACCCAGCCGGCGGTGGACTTGATCCAGCTGGTCGGCAAATACATGTTCAGCGGTGGCGGTGCCCAGGGCGGCGACAAGAAGGAAGCCGCGACCCCCGCCGCCGAAGACGTGCCGGCGTATTTACAAGGCGATGCCCCCAAGGGCGACGCCGCCCCCACCCACGACGAGAGCAAGCCATGAAGCGCAACCTCATTTCCCTCGTAATCGCCTCGGCGCTGCTCGCCGCCGCGCCGGCGATCGTGTTCGCGCAGTCCGCGCAGCCGGCCGCGACCGCGCCGGCCGGATCGCCCAGCCAGATGGTGCTGAGCAACAGCACCCGCATCCTGAGCACGCTGGAAGCGCGCCGCGCCGAGTTCACCAAGAACCGCGGCGCGCTGAGCAAGTTCATCGCCACCGAGTTCAACCAGATGTTCGACCGCGACTACGCGGCGCGCCTGGTCCTGGGCGCGCACGGCCGCGGCGCCTCCGACGCCGACGTCAAGCTGTTCGCCGACGCGCTCAGCACCAGCCTGATGCAGCGCTACGGTTCCTCGCTGCTGGACTTCAACGCCAAGCTGCAGGTGCGGATCAAGTCCGAGACTCCGCTGCGCGGCGGCGCCATCGTCAAGGTGTCCAGCGAATACCTGCGCCAGGGCGGCGAGCCGGTGCCGGTGGATTACCTGATGCGCAAGGTCGGCGCGAACTGGAAGGTGTTCGACGTGATGGTGGAAGGCGTGAGCTTCGTGCAGACCTTCCGCAACCAGTTCGACACCCCGCTCAAGCAGAAGACCATCGCCCAGGTCGCCGCCGACATCCAGGCCGGCCGTCTGCAGGCCCAGGCCCAGGGCAACTGAGCATGAGCGCGGCCACGGTCCGACGCGAAGGCGAGGCGCTGGTGTTCGCCGGCGCGCTCGAGCGCGCGGCGGTGGCGGCGTTGTGGCGGCAGACGCAGCCGCTGCTGAAGGATCTGCGCCGGCTGGACCTGAGCGCGGTCAGCGAGGTCGACAGCGCCGGTCTGGCGCTGTTGGCCGAACTCGCCGCGCGCGCGCCCGGCGTTAGCGTGATCGGCACGCCGCCCGGTCTGACCGAGCTGCGCGCCGCGTACCGACTCGACGAGGGACTGGGCTTTTCCAGCTGATCCCGAACACACCGTTGCGGTCGCCATCGCCTCAGGGACATGGCCGGGCCGCCCTTAGCGAATAGACTGCGACCATGCGCTCCCCCTCCCCCGTAATCGCTCTCGCCCTCGTCCTGTTGCCGCTGGCGGCCAACGCGCAGCAGATGTCCGCGCAACAGCGCAACGCGTTCGAATCCTGTCTGGCCGCCGGCGACGGCAGCGCGGACGCGGCCCTGGCCTGCCGCCTCAAGATCGAGGACGGCGCGACCCCGCCGCCCGCGGCTACGCCCGCCGAAGCCGACGCGGCCGCACAGGCACGGTCGGCCAGCATGGCCGAGGCGGAAGCCGCCGACGCCGCCCAGCGCGCCGCCGCAGCGGCCGCCGACGCGAGGGCCTCCGCCACCGCGGCAGCGCAGGCATCCAACAACGCGCCCGTGTCGGCGCCGGACGCTTCCACGCCGGCCGACATCGCGGCGGTGGCCGACACCGCGACCGCCGCCGGCGCGGCGGCAGCGGCGGAAGCCGCGCAGCAGGCGGCCCAGGACGCGACCGCGGCCCCGGCCGTCGACGCTAGCGCCGCAGCGGAAGCCGGCGTAGCCAGTCCGGCCGATCAGCGCACGGACGCCGAGCGCGATTTCGACGCGCTCTACGGCGCGCAGTCGCAGGAATACGATCCGGTCGCCGACCCGACGCTGCCCGCGCCGGCCTCGCTGCCGGCCATCTACGACCCGTGGGAGCGCTACAACCGCAAGATGCACCGCTTCAACAACGCGGTGGACCGCATCATCGCCAAGCCGCTCGCGCGCGCCTATGTGCGCGTGGTGCCGCGGCCGGTGCGCCTGGGCGTGAGCAACTTCTTCAACAACCTCGGCCAGCCGGTGTCGGCGGTCAACGCGCTGCTGCAGGGCAAGCCCAAGCAGGCCGCGCAGTCGCTGGGCCGCTTCGCGCTCAACAGCACGGTCGGCATCGGCGGCATCTTCGATCCGGCCAGCGACGCCAAGCTGCCCAATCGCAGCGAGGACTTCGGCCAGACCCTGGGCATCTGGGGCTGGAAGCGCTCGCGCTACCTGGAACTGCCGCTGTTCGGCCCGCGCACCGTGCGCGACGCCTTCGGCGCGGTCGGCGACGCCCCGCTGAGCCCGCTGCGCCAGGTCGAACGCGATCGCATCCGCATCCCGATCCAGGGCCTGCAGCTGGTCGACGTGCGCGCCCAGCTGATGCCCACCGACGCCCTGCGCGAAGGCGCCGAGGACGACTACACCCTGGTCCGCGATTCCTGGATGCAGCGCCGCGACTACCAGATCTTCGGCGACCGCATGGACGCCGAAGACCAGGGCCTGCCGGACTATCTGCGCGACGACAGCAACCCCAGCGTGCCGGCCGATGCGATGCCGTTGATGCCGACGGATGCGAACTACAACCGCTGATAACGGTACGAACCTCTCTTGCGCTTTAGCCCCTCTCCCGCTTGCGGGGTGAGGCGTGGCGCGAGCCACTGGCTCGCGCTGGGCCGAACGCCCAACGCACAGCGGTCGGGCCGGGGTGTGGGTTGGGGTGAGGGCCGACGCAGGCGCTTATCCCTAACCTCAACCGCCGCCCTCATCCGCCCTGCGGGCACCTTCTCCCGCAAGCGGGAGAAGGGAAGATCTAGGGCGTTATCGCTGAAGGTGCAGCCTCAGGCCTCGTCGTCGCCCTCGACGAAATCGTCATTGCCCAGCAAACGCCGCGCCTCGTCCGCCGGCATCGTTTCCACGCCCTTGAGCTTGCGTTCGATCGCGCGCGTGCGCACGCCCGCGCCGTCGATGCTCTTGCGCACCGTGTCCAGCTGCGTCCGCGTGCGCTCCAGCACTTCGGCGAACTTGCCGAACTCGCTCTTGACCGCGCCCAGCAGCTGCCAGACCTCGCTGGAACGTTGCTCGATCGCCAGCGTGCGGAAGCCCATTTGCAAACTGTTGAGCAAGGCCAGCAAGGTGGTCGGCCCGACCAATGTGACGCGGAAATCGCGCTGCAGAGTTTCGAACAAACCCGGCCGGCGCAGCACCTCGGCGTACAAGCCTTCGGTGGGCAGGAACAACAGGGCGAAGTCGGTGGTGTGCGGCGGCGCCAGGTACTTGTCGCGGATGCGCTTGGCCTCGACCTTGACCTGACGCTCCAGGCCGGCGGCGGCGATCGCCAGCGCCTCGGGGTCGGCGCGGTCCTGGGCATCGAGCATGCGCTCGTAGTCTTCGCGCGGGAACTTGGCGTCGATCGGCAGCCGTACCGGCTGTTCCGGCGTGGTGCCGGGCAAACGCACCGCGTATTCGACGCGCTCGCCGCTGCCGGGAACGGTGGCGACGTTGCTGTCGTACTGCTCGATCGTGAGCACCTGCTCCAGCAGCGCGCCCAGCTGCACTTCGCCGAAGGTGCCGCGGGTCTTGACGTTGGTCAGCACGCGCTTGAGGTCGCCGACGCCGTTGGCCAGCTGCTGCATCTCGCCCAGGCCGCGCTGGACCTGTTCCAGGCGCTCGGACACCAGCCGGAAGGATTCGCCCAGGCGCGTTTCCAGCGTGGTCTGCAGCTTTTCGTCGACGGTCGCGCGCATCTGCTCGAGCTTGGCGGTGTTGTCGGCCTGCAGCTCGCGCAGACGCTGTTCCAAGGTGGTGCGCAGCTCGCCCAGGCGCAGCTCGTTGCGCTGGGTGAGCTCGTTGAGGCGCTGGCCCAGGCCTTCGGCGAAGCGCTGCTGCAGTTCCGCCGCCTCGCCGCGGCCCTTGCGCGCATCGTCGGTCAGGGTGACCACCAGCTGATCCAGGCGCTGGTCGGTGCGCTGGGTGAGTTCGGTAAGGCGGCCGCCGAAGCCCTCGATGCGCTGCTCCTGCGCCGACGACAGGCTGTCGAGCTGCTGGCGCAGCTCTCCGCGCCCCTCGCGCTGTTCCTCGCGCAGCGACTGCTCCAGGCGCCCGTCGGGCTTGCGCAGCAACAGCACCATCAACAACACGATCGCCACCAGCACGGCGATCAACAACAGGGTCAGCAGCAGCGGGGTTTCGGCCATGGCGACAGTGTAGCCCGCTGGGTCTCAGGGGCTAAGAAGCGGCTTGCGGGGCGGGCGATCGGGCTGAGATAGTGCCGCGCATCGTCGTCGCACTCCGCGTCGTCCAAGGCGAACACCCGCATGCGGATCAAGTCGCTCGCGCTGCTGCTGTTGATCGCATGCCTGGGGACCGCGGCGCAGGCCGCCGAGCCGGCCACGGAATCGACCAGCGCCAAGGTGGTCCGCCTGACCCGGGCCCTGGAGCGGGATCCACTGGGCGATACGGACAAGTCCATGCGCGCCTGGGTGTTGGATTGGCTGATGCGCACGCCCGACCACACCATCGTGATCTGCGATGTCGTCAACCCCTTGCTTAAGGACGACCGCGCTCCGAATGCCGGCATTTACGTGCTGCAGCAGATGTTCGGCAACGGCGCCTATCAGATCGAACACCCGGACGATAAGGATCCTGGCGCGCCGCAATTGGCCGGCGTCGAAAGCATGCTGCGCGCCTATAGCGTCGTACTGACGAAACAGCCGCAGTCGCGCATCGCGTATCTGGACACGTTGCTGGAGCAGCAGACGGCCGGCAGACTCAAGCAGTACATGGCGCCGATCATCGACGAGAAATGCACGAAGGACCCGGCCGCGAAACCGGACGCCTGATCGTTGTCGCAACGCTATCCCCGCCACTACGCTGGAACGCCATGACCTCGACTACACGCCAACGCCTGACCCAGACCGCGCGCATCGGCCTTGCGATCAAAGTGGCCGTGATGATGCCGGCCCTGACGGCCTGCCTGGTGGTCTTCTTTGGCAAACCCGGCGGCGAATCGGCGTTCGTGGCCTGGTGCTTCGACTACTGGTGGGCGGCGCTGCTGTCGGGCGTTTTTGCCCTTGTCGTCATCGAGCTGGTGGTCGTGCTGTTCATCCGCTGCCCGCATTGCAAGTTCCGCCTCGCACGCGCGCACGGCCCGAGCTGGGCGTTCTTCGTCCTCAATGCGCAGATCCGCTACTGCGCGCACTGCGGGCGGTCGCTGGACGAAGCCAAGACCAGCGCCGTTCGCTAGCGGGTCGCGCCCAGCCAGCCCGGATTCTGCTTCCACCGCGTCTCCAGAAACTCCACGAACGCGCGCACCTTGGCCGGCACGTAACGCCGCTCCGGCATCAGCGCGTGCACGTCCAGGCCGGCGATCTCCCAGTGCGGCAGCACGCGCTGCATGCGGCCGTCGCGGATCTCGTCGGCGATGGCGAACTCGGGGATGCGCGCGATGCCGGCGCCGGACAGCACCGCGGCTTTCAGGGCCAGGCTGGAATTCGCGTCCAGGCGCGCGCCCAGGGCCACGCGCACGACCTCGTCGCCGTGGCGCAGCTCCCAGGTGCGGCCGGTCGCCGCCAGGCTGAAATGCAGGCAGTCGTGCGCGGGCAGCTCGTCGGGGCGCTGCGGGTGGCCGCGCCGCCGCAGGTATTCGGGCGAGGCGCATAGCCAGACGCGGCTGTAGGAGATCGTGCGCGCCACCAGGCTCGACGCTTCCAGCCGACCCAGCCGGATCGCCAAGTCCTGGCTTTCCATCACCAGGTCGGTCGGGCGGTCGTCCAGCTGCAGGTCCATGTCGATCTGCGGGTACTGGGTGAGGAAGTCGCCCACGTGCGGGGCGACATGCAACACGCCGAAGCTCATCGGCACCGACACCCGCAAGCGGCCCTGCACCCGTTCGCCGGTGCCGGCGACCGCATCCTCGGCCGCGCGCGCCTCGGCGAAGGCCGACTGGGCATGACGCAGGTAGGCCTGGCCGGCCTCGGTCAGGCTGAGCCGGCGCGTGGTCCGGTGCAGCAGGCGCGTGCCCAGCCGCCCTTCCAGCGCCGAGACCTGCTTGCTGACCGCGGCCTTGGACAGGCCCAGGGCGTCGGCCGCGCGCACGAAGCTGCCCAGTTCGGCCACGCGCAGGAAGGCGAGCAGGCCGGCGAGATCGGGGACGGGCAGACGCCCCTGCGGGATTGTTGACATAGGGAAACAGTTTAACTACCCACGGGCCGATTATCCGCCGGCCCTAAATCCTTAATTTGGCCTCGTTCCCGCCCTTAGGCCCCGCTACGACGCCATGAACCTCACCACGAAGCGCCTGATTCTCACCCTTCTGGCCGGCAGCCTGGTCGGCGCCATCTTCGTGATCAGCAAGCTGCTGCTGGGGCGCGGCCTCAGCCCGCTGATTGTTTCCCTGATCCAGACCGCCGGCGCCGCCGCGGTGCTGCTGGCGGTGCAGCGCGCGCGCGGCGCGCGCCTGCCGCTGGACCCGGCCTCGCGCCGCTTCTACCTGATCGCCGCCCTGATCGCGGTCGCCGGCTCGGCCCTGCTCGGCAACTGGGTGCTGGCGCGCATCCCAGCCGGCATCTTCACCGTGGTGGTGACCCTGTCGCCGATGTTCACCTCGCTGTTCAACGCCCTGGTCGAGCGCCGCTGGCCGTCGCCGACCGCGATGCTGGGCACCGGCCTGGGCCTGCTCGGCGTGCTGCTGGTGCTGGTGCCGCGCGCGAAAGCGGTCGAGGCCGAGCAGGCCCTGGCGCTGACCGTGGCCCTGGGCGTGCCGGTGCTGCTGGCGATCGGCAACGTCTACCGCAGCCGTCATTGGCCGACCGGCCTCAGCGCGCCGATGTCCAGCGCGGGCACGATGCTGGTGCAGGCGCTGGCGGTGCTGCCGCTGATCGCGGTGAGCGGCCAGCGCGCGAGCGTCGAGCAACTGGCCGCGTCCTGGCCGCTGCTGCTGGCGATGGTGCTGGTCACCCTGTCGGCCAACGTCGCCGCCGCCGCCCTGCAACGCATCGCCGACTCCGTCGCCTACAGCCAGATCGGCTACGTGATCGCGCTGACCGGCGTGGTCTGGGGCGCCGTGCTGTTCGGCGAGCGCCTGGGCTGGAGCTTCGTGCCGGCGCTGGCGCTGGTGTTCGCCGGCGTCGTGCTCGCCAACCGTCGCGTCGTCGCCGCCAACGCGACGGTCGCCGTAAGCCCCGCGCTGCCGGCCCTGAACGGCGCGCGCTGAATCCCCACCCTCCACTCGGAATCCCGTCATGCGTCTGTCGCCAGTCCGTACCGCCCTGCTCTCGATGTTCGCCCTGTTCGCCGCCGCGCCCGCCCACGCCGACCTGCGCGACCCGCTCACCCGCGACAACAGCGTGGTGCTGATGGTCGACTACCAACCGCAGTTCGTGTTCTCGGTGCAGTCGATCCCGGTGCTGGAGCTGATCAACAACGCGGTCGGGCTGAGCAAGGCCGCCAAAACCTTCGACGTGCCGACCTTCTACGCCACCATCAGCGCGCAGAGTTTCGGCGGCCCGTTCTTCCGCCAACTCACCCAGGCGCGTCCGGAGCTGACGCCGTTCGATCGCACGTCGATCGACGCCTGGCAGGAGCCGCGCCTGCGTGCGGCGATCGCGGCCACGGGGCGCAAGAAGTTGCTGGTCAGCGGCCTGTGGACCGACAGCTGCGTGACCTTGCCGGTGCTTGCGGCGCTCAAGGACGGTTACGAGGTGTACGTGGTGGTCGACGCCAGCGGCGACGTCAATCGCGAATCGCACGAGATGGCGGTGCAACGCATGATCCAGGCCGGCGCGGTGCCGGTGACGTGGATGGCGGTAATGCTGGAATGGCAGGGCGACTGGGCGCGCGGCAACACCGGCGCGCAGGTGCAGAAGATCGCCCAGGAACATGGCGGCGGCTGGGGCCAGGGCATCGACTACCACCAGTCCATGGTCGCGCCGCGCAAGTAAGCGCCCGCGCGCGCTCGACGGCCGCATCGCCACACGGCGTTGCGGCCGTCGGCGTTACAGTGACGGCTTCCTTAGCTATCGCGGCGCCGTCCACGCGCGCCGCCCGGAGTTGTCATGGCCGCCTGGTTTACCGTCGCCGCCCCGCTGATCCCCGAAATCCTGCGCCTGGCGCGGCCCTATTTCACGCGCGCGCCGCAGCAGACCAACGCCGCTGTTTCCGATGTGGTCGCGGTGCAGATCACCGAGCTGCAGGACGTGGCCGCGCAGAACGCCGAATCGATCAAGGTGCTGGCCGCGGAGATGCAGAAGACCCTGGCCACGCTGCAGGAAGCGTCGATGACGCTGGAGCAGCGGCTGCGCCACGCGCGCCGTTTGAGTTTGGTGTCGTTGGCGGTGGCGGGCGTGGCGGTGGCGGTGGCGAGTTACGCGCTGGCGACCTAGCGGCGCAGGCGTTCGCGCCTGCGGCGCTTGCTGTGGGAGCGGCGTGAGCTGCGATGCCTGTGGTGCTTGCTGTGGGAGCGGCGCGAGCTGCGATGCCTGCGGTGCTTGCTGTGGGAGCGGCGTGAGCCGCGATGCCTGCGGTGCCTTCTGTGGGAGTGGCGTGAGCCGCGATGCCTGCGGTGCCTTCTGTGGGAGCGGCGTGAGCCGCGATCGCGACAAGGCGCGCGGCCGCGGCTCTCACCATCGCGCGTGCACCGCGTGCAGATTCGCGCGGATATCGCAGCGACGCCGGCGGGCGATCGCGGCTCACGCCGCTCCCACAGGAAGCGAGGGCTGCGTTGCGCCTGCGAAGGCGGGAACGAGTCGTCGGCGTGCGGGTTTCGCGGTCGCGGCTCACGCCGCTCCTACAGGGGGCGGGCGAGTGATCGTCGACGTGCGGCTTTCGCGATCGCGGCTCACGCCGCTCCCACAGGAAGCGGGGGCTGCGTTGCGCCTACGAAGGCGGGAACGAGTCGTCGGCGTGCGGGTTTCGCGGTCGCGGCTTGCGCCGCTCCTACAGGGGCGGGAGGGTGGTCGTGGGCGTGCGGGTTTCTCGATCGCGGCTCACGCCGCTCCCACAGGAGGCGGGGGCTGCGCCACGCCTGCAGATAGCAGCAGGCGCGACGCGGGGGTCAGTCCAGCACGCGGCAGAACACCGCCTTGAGGTAGCGCGACTCGGGCACCTGGGCCAGCCAGGGGTGGTCGGCGCCGGCGCCGGAGACTTTCAGCACCTGCACGGTGCGGCCGGCGTAGAACGCAGCGCGGCGGATCATGTCGAGGAACTGCTCTTCGCTGACCAGGCCGGTGCACGAGAAGGTCGCGAACAGGCCGCCGGGCTTGACCACGCCCAGGGCCAGCTTGTTCATGTCCAGGTACTTCTTCAGCGCCGGGATCACCTGCTCGCGGTCGCGGGTCATCTTGGCCGGGTCCAGGATCACCACGTCGAAGCGCTCGCCCGCATTACCCATGTCGCGCAGGTAAGGGAAGATGTCGGCCTGGACGAACTTGACGTGGGCGTTGTTGAGCTTGGCGTTGGCCTTGGCGATGTTGATCACGTCGGCGTCGATGTCCACGCCGATCACTTCCTCGGCGCCCCGCGCCTTGGCGTAGACGCCGAAACCGCCGGTGTTGCAGCACAGGTCGAGCACGCGCTTGCCGGCGACCTGGCGCGACAGCCATTCGCGGTTCTCGCGCTGGTCGGCGAAGAAACCGGTCTTGTGCGCGCCGGCCGGGTCGGCGCGGAAGCGGATGCCGTATTCGGTGATCGTGGCCGGCGGCACCGCCTCGGTGCCGCGGAAGTCGAAGCTCTCCTGCTTCTGCACGTGCTCGTCGGCGAAGGCGTAGAAGCGGCAGCCCGGGAACTGCGCACGCAGGGCGTCGTAGATCCATTCGCGGTAGCGGAAGGCGCCGGCGCTGAAGTATTCGACCACCAGCAGATCGCCGTAACGATCGACCACCAGGCCGCTGAGGCCGTCGCCTTCGCTGTGGACCACGCGCCAGGCGTCGCTGACTTCGTCCAGGCGCAGCACGTCGCGGCGCAGCGAGACCGCGGCGGCGATCTTGCGCGCGAACCAGTCGGCGTCGATGGTCGCATCGGGGTCGTTGTCTAGCATGCGCAGGGCGATGCGCGAGTGGCCGTTGTAGAAGCCGCGGCCGATCCATTCGCCGTCGACGCCGACCACGTCGACGATGGAGCCGGGTTTGGGGCGCTGGGCGGGCTTGTCGACCAGACGCTGGAAGATCCAGGGATGGGTGGATTTCCAGGCGTTCTTGAGGCGTACGGTAGGCAGATCGTTGTTCATCCACGCATTTTACGCGGGTTGTGCGCGGCTCCGGGGATTTGCGTGCGGCGTGCGCCGGCGCCCGTGTCCCATCGGCGGGACAAACTGGCCCGCCTCGCCCGGCTTGTATTCGCGCCCGGCGGTGCCAATCTCGCAAACATGCACCTGCCCACTCCCGATGCCCCGCCCGACACCCCGGCCCAGCGCGCGGCCGACCGCGGCCGTTTCGTGCGCGCCCTCAACGCCAGCCTGGCCTTCGTGCTGGTGCTGGCGGCGGTCTACAGCGCGCAGGGCCAGTTCGACGTCGGCGCCTGGTCGGTGCAGCCCTGGTCGCTGGAGGGCCTGCTCGGCCTGCTGACCGCGCCCTTGCTGCACGGCTCGATCGAGCACCTGGCCACCAACGCCATCTCGCTGCTGATGCTGGGCCTGCTGGCCGGCGGGGTCTACCCGCGCGCGACCCTGCGCGCCCTGCCGCTGATCTGGCTGGGTTCCGGCCTGGGCGCCTGGCTGCTGGGCAGCGCGGGCAGCCATCACCTGGGCGCCAGCGGCCTCACCCACGGCCTGATGTTCCTGGTGTTCGTGCTGGGCCTGCTGCGCCGCGACCGGCCCTCGATCGCGGCGGCCATGATCGCCTTCATGTTCTACGGCGGCATGCTGCTGACCATCCTGCCGCGCGAGCCCGGCATCTCCTGGCAGGCCCACCTGGGCGGCGCGGTCGCCGGCGTGATCGCGGCCTTCCTGTTCCGCCGCAGCGATCCGCTGGCGCCGCGCAAGCGCTACAGCTGGGAAGACGAGGAGGACAGCATGGTGCCGGCCAACGACGAGCTGGAACCGCCCAGCCCGCGCGAGGTGCCGGTGCTGTGGAACCGTCCCGATCCGGAGCAGGGCGTGGTCCTGCGCTTTCCGCCGCGGCGCGAACCGTGAACGCCACGACTTAACCCCGTCTCGGCGGCAGGCTAGAGTGGCGCTTCGACCGCAGCCTTTCCGGCCACAAGGAACCGCCCGATGCGCCTCGTTTCCCGTGCCCTGCTGTTGAGCGCCTTGCTGCTCGCCAGCCCGCTCGCCGCCGCCAAGGGCGCCTGCCTGATCCAGGGCCAGCTGTCCGGCATGTCGTTCACCGACTGCAGCGAAGTCGATGCGGCCAGCCCGGACGGGGCCTACAAGATGCAGTGCGAATCCAACGCCGCCTCGATCAAGTCGGTCGGCGGCAGCGCCACCGCCACCGTCAGCGGCGCCTGTCCGGCCTACCCGCAGGGCATTTGCGAGAACCCGATGGGGCGCAAGGTCCGCACCTACTACTACGGCCGCAACGCGCAGACCCTGGTCGTCACCCAGCGCAGCTGCGAAAGCGCGGGCGGCACCTGGCGCTCGCCCTGAATGTCACGAACGAGTCGGCCATGACCTGCGCCCTGCTGGTGATCGACGTGCAAAGCGGCCTGTTCGACGGCGAGCCGCGCCCGGACGACGCCGACGCCGTGATCGCGCGCCTGAACGCGCTGATCGCGCGCGCGCGCGACGCCGGCGCGCCGGTGATCTTCGTGCGTCACGAACGCATCGGCACCCTGCTGGAGCCGGGTACGCCGGGGTGGGCGTTCCAGGCCCAGCTCGACGTCCACGACGACGATCTGATCGTCGGCAAGACCTCCCCCGACGCCTTCCTGCGCACCTCGCTGGAAGACCTGCTGCAGTCGCTGGACGTCGATCGCCTGGTGATCGGCGGCTACGCCAGCGATTTCTGCGTCGACACCACCACCCGCCGCGCCGCCGCGCTCGGCTATCCGGTGACCCTGGCCGCCGACGCCCACACCACCCACGACAAGCCGCACCTCACCGCCGCGCGCATCCGCGAGCACCACAACGTCACCCTGTCGGACATCGTCAGCTTCGGCGTCGAGATCCGCGCGGTCGACAGCGCGCAGATCCAGTTCGAACGCAGGCACCCCGGCGACCGCAACGCTGCGCTGCGCTGAGCGCCGCCGGCTACTCGCTGGCGCGCACCGCCGGCGATCCGTTCGAACGCAGCTGCGCGTAGACGCTGCGATTGCGATCGAGCTCGCCCAGGCTGGACAGGCCGCCGAGCACCAACCGGCCGTCGCGCACGCCGACCCCGCGGAACGGGTTGTCGGTGTACAGATTGGAGCCTTGCAGATAGTCGACGCCGGGCTCGGCGTTGGGGTTGTCGATGCGATAGCCCAGCTGCGCCATCAGGGCGTGGCCGAGGCCGTAGTGGCTGATCCAGCCGCCGTTGCCGGGCGGCAGCCGATCGACCAGGCCGCGGCTGCGCACCAGCACCGGCACCCGCGCGACCTGCGGGGTGAGCACGTTGTGGCCCCACACGCCGCCCTCGCCCAGCATCTGGCCGTGGTCGGAGGTGACCACGAACAACCCCTTGCCGGGCAGGCGTTCGAAGTGCCGGTACAGCTGGGCGGTCAGCGCGTCCTGGTAGAGCAGCGAATTGTCGTAGGCGTTGCGTTGGCGGGTCGCGAACGGCAGGGTCGCCGCGGTCGGCCAGCGCGCGTAACGCTGGCCGTGCTGGGCGTAGTTCTTCTCGTAGGGCAGATGCGCCGAGCGCAACATCATCACCACGAAGTTGCGCGTGCCCGGAGTGATCCGCTTGGCCATCTCCAGCACCGCGTCGTCGCGCGCCTCGATCACCCGCTTGGTGTCGGTGTCGCGCGTGCGCACCACGTCGATGCTGGCCACGTCGAGCTCGTTGAGCAGGTTGCCGCTCTGCGTGGACAGCCAGTAGGTGCGGTAGCCGGCGCGCTTGGCCAAGCGCATCAGGTTGGTCTGGTAGGAACGCTGCTGGCCCAGGTTGCCGGGCTCGCGCACGCCATTGATCAGCAGCGCCAGCGAAGCCGAGGTCGCGGTGGCGCCGGCGATGCCGTGGTGCCAGCGCGCCTGTCCGTCGCGTACCCACTGCGACATCGTCGGCGTGGTGTCGCGCGCGTAGCCGGTCAGGCCCCAGTGGTCGCTGCGGGTCGAATCGAAGATCACCAGCCACACGTTCTGCGGCAGGTCCTGCTCGGCGACGGGCGTGCGCGCGACCCGATACGGCTGGTACTGCAGATCGTAGGACTGCACCGATTTGCCGACCAGATTCACGGCATAGAAGCTGAAGCTGTTGATCGAGTTGTGCAGCGAGCTGCGCGCGGGCGCCGGCATGTACTGCGGCATCGCGCGCTGGCTGGCCTTGTACGGCTTGGTCGCCAGGGCCACGGCCAGCACCAGCAGCGCGATCGGCGCGCGCGGCAGCGGCAGGCGCGGCAGGCCCAGGTTGTAGAGCGCGAACAGCAGCGCATAGGGCAGGGCGCCGGTCAGCAGGGTCGGCCAGTGCGCGCGCGCACCCGCCAGCGTGGCCTCGGCGATGTCCGGGGTCTCGCGCGGAATCATCGCCAGGTCCACCGGCGTCAGCGGTCGGCCCATCGCCGCGATGTGGCACAGCTGCAGCAGCTGCATCAGGGCGAACACGCTCAGCAGCGCGTTGGCGGCCCAGCGGCGGCCGCCCAGCCACAGGCACAGGTGCATGAAGAACAAGCCCAGCACCCACGGCAACTGCAGGCGCGCCAGGTTGTGCGGGCTGGTGAGCTGCTGCAGGAAGTCGTCGCTGAGCATCAGCGCCGCGCTGAGGCCGGCGACCGCGATCAGAGTCGCCCAACGCGTGAGCGCGGCAGGCCAGCCCGGTCCACGAGCGGACGCCGTCGCCGTTGCGCTGAGTCTCATATCGCCGCCCTGGAAGCCTGAGTGGCGATGGACGTTAAGTAGGTGATTTCCCCTACGCGTTAAGGATTCGCTGTGATGCGCAGAATGCGCACACGTAATGCGCTTTAGTTCGCTACGTTGTATGCGCGACTGGCGCCAAGTCTTAACGGAGGTTCAGCCATTGGCGAAGGCGGCGGCGCGCGCTGCCTAATGCAAGCGCTTGATGGGGCTGAACTTTGCGTGCCGGTCAGCGGCCACGGACGCGGTCCGCTTATGATCGTGCGCGTCGATTTCACTTCTTCGTCACATCGGCGGCCTCCGCAGGCCGCCACCGATGCCCACCCGCGATGCTAGCGTCGCGACTGCCTTGCGACCGGAACCCTGCATGCGCTTTGCCGCCGCCGCCGTGTGCCTGCTCGCCCTGGCGGCCTGCCAGCGCGCGCCCCAAACTTCCGACGAGGGCTACGACGCGTCGGCCGCGGCCGACGCACGCCGGATCGAGGCGGATGTGCGCTACCTCGCCGACGATCTGCTCGAAGGGCGCGAGACCGGCAGCCGCGGCCACGACCTGGCCGCCCTGTACGTGGCCCAGCGCCTGCGCGCGATGGGCCTGCACCCGGCCGGCGACCGCGGCGGCTACACCCAGCGCGTGCCGCTGCTGCGCGCGCAGCGCCTGCCCGAGGGCAACGAACTGGTGATCGAACGCAACGGCGCGACCACCGCGCTGCGCTTTCGCGACCAGTTCCTGCCGCTGCTCAACTTCGATCGCCCGCAGGCGCGGGTGGAGGCGCCGGCGGTGTTCGTGGCCCAGGCCGTGCACGCGCCGGAGCTGGGCCAGGACGATTTCGCCGGCCTGGACGTGCGCGGCAAGATCGCCGTGCTGTTCGGCGGCGCGCCGGCGCGCTTCGCACCCGACCAGCGCGCGTTCTATTCCAGCACCGACGAGAAGCTGCGCGCGCTGGCCGAGCGCGGCGCGGTCGGCGCGGTGTTCGTGGCGACGACCGGCGACGAACAGACCTATCCCTGGGCGCGCTCGGCCGAGGACTGGCAGCGACCGGGCATGCGCCTGCGCGGCGCCGACGGCCGCGCGATCGACAGCACGCCGCAGCTGCAGGTGGTGGCGCGGGTCAGCGCGGCGGTGGCCGACGTGCTGCTGGCCGGCAGCGGCCATACCGCGGCCGAGCTCTACCAGGCCACCGACGCCGGCCGCCTGCGCGGCTACGCGCTGCCCGGCCGCATCGTGCTGGCCGCGCGCAACCGCATCGCGCCCTTGGAATCGCGCAACGTGGTCGCGCGCCTGCCCGGCGGCGACCGCGCCGTGGCCGACGAGCACGTGGTGTTCAGCGCCCACCTCGACCACGTCGGCCTGGGGCCGCCGGTGGACGGCGATGCGATCTACAACGGCGCGATCGACAACGCATTGGGCGTGGCGGTGATGCTGGAGGCCGCGCGCAAGCTGGCGGTCGCCCCGGCCGCGCCGCGACGCTCGCTGCTGTTCGTCGCGGTCACCGGCGAAGAACAAGGCCTGCTCGGCGCGCAATGGTTCGTCCGACACCCGACCGTGAGCGGCCCGCTGGTGGCCAATCTCAATCTGGACATGCCGCTGCTGCTGGCGCCGACGCGCGACGCGGTGCCGATCGGGATCGAGCACTCCAGCCTGGCGCCGCTGCTGCGCCAGGCCGCGCAGGACGCCGGCGTGAAGCTGTCGGCGGACCCGGCGCCGGAGCTGAGCATGTTCGTGCGCAGCGACCAGTACGCCTTCATCCGCGCCGGCGTGCCCGCGGTCTACCTCAACGGCGGCATCGAGGGCGCGGGCCTGGGCGACGATCCGCGCAAGGCCCAACGCGAGTATCTGCGCCTGCGCTATCACCAGCCCAGCGACGACACGCGTCAGCCTATCCACTACGCCGATGCCGCGCGCCTGGCGCGGCTCAACGCGCGCCTGGGCCAGCTGATCGGCGACGCGCCGCAGCGCCCGGCCTGGAACGCGGGCGATTTCTTCGGACAACGCTTCGGTGCGCAGCAGAACCAGCCCCACGAACCTTGAGCGCGACCCCGCTTTCGACGCACTTCCGGTACGCGCGATGCGGTTCGCTTTGCTCACCGCATCCTACATAGGCCGATCGGATCGGCATGTGCAAGCCAGGCCATGCGCGCACTGGACGCACGACATCCTGCCAGCGGGCCCGTCGCTGCATTATTCTTCAGGCCGGTTCAAGCGCACTCGGATCCCATGGAAGACAACCTTTATGCACCGCCGGCCAGCGAGGTCTTCGACACCGGCCCTGCCGTAGCCGCGCGTAGCTTCTATGTGGTGTCCCCGCTCAAGTTCGGCCTGTTGTTCTTCGGCACTTTGGGCCTGTACCAGTTGTACTGGTTCTACATGCAATGGGCCCGCTACCGCCGTCAGACCGGCGAGACGGTCTGGCCGGTCATGCGTGCGATCTTCTCGATTTTCTTCACTCATGCGCTGGCCGGGCATTTCGATGCGGCCCTGCGCGATCGCGGCCTGCGTCGCGACTGGTCGCCCGCTACGGCCGCCACGATCTACGTGATTTCAAAACTGGCCAGCGGCGTGCTCGACCGGCTCGCGGGGCGTGAGATCGGCTCACCGTATACGGACATGCTCAGCCTCGTCCTGCTGGTTCCGCTCGGCGTCAGCCTGCTGAGCCTGCAGCGTGCCGCCAATCATGCCAGCGGCGATCCGCAGGGCGAATCCAACCGCCACTTCACCTGGGCCAACTACCTGTGGCTGCTGGCCGGCGCGCTGCTATGGCTGATGGTGCTGATCGGGTTGGCGACGTACTTCGTCGAGATCTGATCGAGCGGCCGACCCAGGTATGACGATGCGGTCCGCCGCGCGCCGTACCGCCGACGGGCTTGCCTATACTCGCCACATGAAGACCTTGGGCCTGCTGGGCGGGATGAGTTGGGAATCGACGGTTCCCTATTACCGCCAGATCAACGAGACCGTGAAGGAACGCCTGGGCGGCCTGCATTCGGCGCGGCTGTTGCTGTACAGCGTGGACTTCGCCGACATCGAACGCCTGCAGCACGCCAGCGACTGGGAGCAGGCCGGGCGCGTGCTGGGCGAGGCCGCGCGCGGCCTGCGCCTGGGCGGCGCCGAGCTGCTGGTGATCTGCACCAACACCATGCACAAGGTGGCCGCGCAGGTCGAAGCGATCTCGGGCTTGCCGCTGCTGCACATCGCCGACCCCACCGGCGCGGCGATCCGCGCCGCCGGCCTCCAGCGCGTGGCCCTGCTGGGCACGCGTTTCACCATGGAGCAGGACTTCTACCGCCAGCGCCTGAGCGAACGCCACGGCCTGGAGGTGCTGGTGCCGGACGCGGACGAACGCGAACGCGTGCATCGGGTGATCTACGACGAGCTGTGCCTGGGCACGATCCGCGACGCCTCGCGCCAGGTCTATCGCGAGATCATCGCCGGCCTGGTCGCGCGCGGCGCGCAGGGCGTGATCCTGGGTTGCACCGAGATCGGCTTGTTGATCGGAGCGGACGATGTCGAGGTGCCGGTGTTCGACACCGCGGCCCTGCATGCGCGCGCGGCGGCGTTGGCGGCGATCGAGTAAGCGAGCGGCGCGGGCATTCGGCTTGGCGCGATGATGCGGTTCGCTGCGCTCACCGCATCCTACGAATGCGCATGCCTACGAGGTCGACCGTAGGATGTGGTGAGCGCAGCGAACCGCATCGCCACCATCGACACGATCACCGCGCCGGCAAGGGCAGCCCGCGGAACGCCTTGACCGTGCGCAGCACGAAGCTGGAGTTCACGTCGGCCACGCCGGCCTGGTTGAGCAGGCGGTCGAGCAGGAAGTGCGAGAAGTGCTCCAGGTCGCGCACCGCGACCAGCAGCAGATAGTCCATGTCGCCGGTCAGCGCATGGCAGGTGACCACCTCGTCCCATTCGTTGACGAAACGGCGGAACAACTCCAGCGCGTCGGTGTCGTGGTGGTTGAGCTGCACGCGCACGAAGGCCTGCAGGCCCAGGCCGAGGCGCTCGGGGTCGACCTCGGCGCGGTAGCCGGCGATCACGCCCTCGCGCTCCAGGCGCTGGACCCGGCGCAGGCAGGCCGAGGCCGACAGATGCACGCGCTCGGCCAGCTCGGCATTGGTCTGGCGGCCCTGGCGCTGGAGTTCGGCCAGCAGCAACAGGTCGGTGCGATCCAGCTCGATAGCGGGCATATTCGTGCAATCAAATCGTTAAACACGCAATAATCATGCGCCGTAACCGAGTTCTAGCGCAACAACGCAAGCTTATTGCGCGAATCCGGGGCTAAAGTCCTAAGTCGAGCCGCGATCCAACGAATCGCGGATCCACCAGGACCCCGCCATGAACGCCACCACGCCGCAGCGCGTCGAACACCAGCTCACCGACAAGGGCTACGTGCCGGTCTATACGACCGCCGTGGTGGAGCAGCCGTGGTCGAGCTATACGGCCAGCGACCATGCGGTGTGGGCGCAGCTGTTCGAGCGCCAGCAGCGGATCCTGGTCGGTCGCGCCAGCGACGAGTTCCTGACCGCGCAGCGCGCCATGCACATGACGCCCGATCGCATTCCCAAGTTCGAAGACCTCAACGCGGTGCTGCGCGCCGCCACCGGTTGGGAGTTGGTCGGCGTCGAGGGCCTGCTGCCGGAACTGACCTTCTTCGATCACCTCGCCAACCGCCGCTTCCCGGTGACCTGGTGGATCCGCAAGCCCGAGCAGATCGACTACCTCAGCGAGCCGGATCTGTTCCACGATCTGTTCGGTCACGTGCCGCTGCTGATGAATCCGGTGTTCGCCGACTACATGCAGGCCTACGGCCGCGGCGGCGTGAAAGCGCACGCGATCGGGCCCGACGCGCTGGTCAACCTGACCCGCCTGTACTGGTACACGGTGGAATTCGGCCTGATCAAGCAGGCCGACGGCCTGCGCATCTACGGCAGCGGCATCGTCTCGTCCAAGGGCGAGTCGATCTACTGCCTGGACTCGGACGCGCCCAACCGCATCGGCTTCGATCTGGAGCGGATCATGCGCACGCGCTACCGCATCGACACCTACCAGAAGACCTACTTCGTGATCGACAGCTTCGAGCAGCTCATGGAAGCGACCGCGCCGGACTTCACCCCGCTGTACGCGCAGCTCGCCGCGCAGGGCTCGGTGCCGGCCGGCGAAGTGCTGGCCGGCGACACCGTCTACAACCGCGGCACCGGCGAAGGCTGGCTCAACGACGGCGACGTCTGAGCGGGCGCGCTCACGGCGCGCCCTGCTCCAGTCGAACGGCGCTCAACCCCGCGCCGCGAGCGCCAACGGCGCCGGCCGTTGCGCGCCTTCGGCCGCCGCCGACAGCTGACGCGCGAGCGCACGCGCCGCCACACGCAGCTCCGGCACCGCGGTGATCTCCCACCAGCGCCCGCGCAGCAGCGGCCCCAGGCAGTACAAGCCGCGCACCGGCGCGCCGTTCGCGTCCAGGGCTTCGTAGCGTTCGGAGGCGTTGAGGCCCAGGCCCAGCGGATCGGCGCTGATCAGGCCGGATTCGCGCAGGTGCGCGATCAGCGGATGGGTGGTGCGTTCGATGTCGGTGTCGAAGCCGGTGGCGCGGATCAGCACGTCGTAGGTCTCGCTGCGCACCTGGGTCTGGCCGCGCTCGCGGATCAGCGCCTCGACCGCGTCGGTGCCGCGGCGCGCGCGCAGCAACCGCCCCGCGCGCACCGTGAGCTGGCCGCTGACCTGCAGTGCGTCCAGTTCGGCCGCGACCGGCGGCGCCAGGCGGTGGCGCACGCTCTCCCAGTACGAACGCAGATGGCGCAGGAAGCGCGCGCGCTGCGGCTCCGGCAGGTCGCGCCAGAATCCCTGCAGATACGGGCGCAGCGCGTCGATCAGGCTGCGCCAGTCGGACACGATCGGCAGCAGCATGCGCAGCGAGCGCAGCAACTGGCCCAGGTCGTGCGCGTTCAGGGCCTGCAGCACGGTGGGCGGCAAGGCGATCGGCGCGCTGGCCTCGTCCAGATGCCGGCGCGGCAGCAGGCCATGGCGCGACAGTGCGGCGATCGGGCCGGTGTGGCCGCGCCGGCGCAGGGTCGCGACCACGTCGGCCATGGTCAGGCCGGTGCCGACCACCAGCAGGCGCGCGTCCGGGGCGATGCGGTCGATCGCGCCGTCCTGCCAGGGCCAGCCCAGATAACTCGGATGCACCGCCAGGCGCGGACCCACGCCCGCCAGCGCCTGCGGCGGCAGCGCGCCCAAGGTCAGCACCACGCGTTCGCTGAAAAAATCGCTGCCGTCGGCCAGATGCACGCGAAAACCGCCAGGGCTGCGTTCGACCGCGATCGCCTCCTGTTCGACCAGATGCAACGTGGCGGCGCTGGTGTCGGCGGCGGCGCGCAGGCGTGCGTGCAGGTATTCGCCGTACAGCAGCCGCGGCAGGAAGCTCTGGCGCGCGCGCTCGGTGAGATTGAGCCAATCGGCGAACTCGCCCGGATAGTCCGGCGTCGCGCCCAGGTCGCGCGCGCGCACGTTGAGCAGATGCTCCGGTCGCGCCTCGCCGTAGGCCACGCCGCGGCCGTAACTGTCGGCCACGCCGACCAGGGTGATGTCGACGCCGGGGCCGGCCTGCGCCGCCAGTTCGCTCGCCAGGGCGCTGCCGCTGAAGCCGGCGCCGATGATCGTGATCCGCATGCGCATCGCCTCACGTGGGGGGAGGCTCCGTTCTAGTGGATCGCGCCGGCGGGCGGGTAAAGCGCGGGTTATTTGGGCGGGCCGCTCACCCAACGAAATGGCACAGGCACATAGCCGAACGGAATCTCGCCGGCGCGGCCGCGATCACAGCGCGTGCGAACTTCCGGCGCCCGGCGCGGTAACCGCCACCGGCGCGCGCCGCGCCGGCGCATACCTGCGATCCAGCACCCATTTGGCGATCACCGCCGCCAGCAGCGGTCCGAACCAGGCGAAGTAGTGCAGGGCCACGCCGTCCACCGCCGGCAGCAGGCGCGGCAAGCCGATCGCCAGGAAGGCGACGTGGGTGGCGATGGCGTTGCCCAGCATCGCGCTGTAGTGCTCGCTCAGCCACCAGCGCGGGCGTGCGGCCAGGCGCGCACGATGCAGGCGTTTGTTCAAGGTGTCGTAGCCGATGTACAAGCCGATCGCGGAGAAGCCGATGAACAGCGGCGAGCCGTCGTGCACGCCCAGCGCGAGCACGCCCACGCCGGCCAGCGCCGCGAGCAGGCCGGAGGCGACGTAGACCGGTCCGGTGTAGCGCGCGACATCGTGCTTGTCGCGGATCGCGCGCCAGGCCGACCACACGCCGTTGGCGGTGATCGCGACCAGATAGCCCAGGAACACCGCAATGTAGAGCTGGCCCTGCAGATAACGCACCACCGCCATCGGCACCGCGGTGATCAGGATGCCCACCATCGCCAGCAGATAGGCCTGGCCGAAGCGGCGGTGCAGCGGGCTGCCCTTGCGCAGCGCGGCGGCGGCCCAGAACGTGCCCAGGGCGAGCACGCCGATGCTTCCGTGCACGGCGACCAGGATCGAGTAAGCGCTCATGACGGCGGCTCCTTGGCGGTTGCGCACAGCCTCGCGCCGCACGCCGCGCCGACGCAGTGCCCGCAGTCACCGAGGCGACCTGCCGGAAGTCACCTTTCGCCGAACGGGCATTGCCAGTCGCGGCGTCCGCCCGCAGCATGCGGGCATGACGTCATCCTGGCTGCGAGCGATCCTGGACAACGCGTTCCTGCGCGTGGTGTTCCAACCCCTGAATCTGCCTGCGTTGCTGACCTGGCTGGCGGTGGGCCTGTCGCTGCGCTTCGACAACCGCGCCGACGATGCCTGGCAATGGCTGGCGATGGCCGGTTTCGGCCTGGCCTTCCTGATCGGCGACTTCGTGCCGCGCAACCAGCGCGCGCTGACCGCGCTGTTGCTGGCGACGGAGGCGATCTGCGCGCTCGCGCTGACCTGGCTGGCGCCGCGCGGCGGCACCACGCCGGCGCTGCTGGTGATTCTGTCGGCGCAGCTGGCGATGATCTATCCGGCGCGCATCACCCTGGTGGCGATGCTGCTGATCGACCTGGGCCTGTTCCTGGTGCTGCGCGCATCGGGCCACAACGCGGCCCTGATCGTGGTGTTGATCTTCGCCGGCTTCCAGGCCTTCTCGTCGCTGATCGCGCACTACGCGCGCCGCGCCGAGGAAGCGCGCGACCAGCTTTCGCGCGTCAACGCCGACCTGCTGGCCACGCGCGCGCTGCTGGCCGACAGCGCGCGCGACGCCGAGCGCTTGCGGGTGGCGCGCGAACTGCACGACGTGGCCGGGCATAAACTCACCGCCATGACCCTGAACCTGCGCGCGCTGGCCGCCGATCCGGACTACGCCAAGCGCCCCGAAATCGCGATCGCGCAGCGCCTGTCGGGCGAATTGCTGGGCGACATCCGCAACGTGGTCCAGGCCCTGCGCGACACCCGCGGGCTGGACCTGGGCGTGGCCCTGCGCGCGCTGGCCGCGCCGATGCCGCGCCCACGCCTGGAGCTGAGCATCGCCGACGACGTCCACCTCACCGACCCGGCGATCGCCGAGACCATCCTGCGCCTGGTCCAGGAAGCGCTGACCAACAGCGCCCGCCATGCCGACGCCGAGCGCGTGCGGGTCGCGATCGGCCGCGACGGCGCCAGGCTGCGTATCAGCGTGGAGGACGACGGCCAGGTGCGCGGCACCCTGCACGAGGGCAACGGCCTGGCCGGCATGCGCGAACGCGTGACTGCGGCCGGCGGCACCCTGGCCCTGCACACCACCGCGCGCGGCGCGCTGCGCATCGAAGCGGAGCTGCCGGCATGAGCGGCCCGAAGATCGCCCTGGCCGACGACCAGGCGCTGGTGCGCGCCGGCCTGCGCGCCTTGCTGGAACTGCAGGGCGTGAGCATCGCCTTCGAGGCCGACGACGGCCAGGCCCTGCTGGACGGCCTGCACGACACGCCGGTGGACGTGGTGCTCAGCGACATCCGCATGCCCGGTCTGGACGGCATCGAGGCGCTGGTGCGCCTGCGCGAACGCGGCGACCGCACCCCGGTGCTGCTGCTGACCACCTTCGACGACGGCGATCTGCTGTTGCGCGCGACCGAGGCCGGCGCGCAGGGCTTCCTGCTCAAGGACGCCGCCCCGGAGGATCTGTACGACGCGATCGTGCGCGTCGCCGCCGGCGACACCCTGCTGCAGCCGGTCAGCACCGAACCGGTGCGCGCGCGCTACCGCTACCACGCCGACGACGCCCCGCGCGCGTTGTTCACCGAGCGCGAGGTCTCGGTGCTGCGGCTGATGGCCGGCGGCTATTCGAACAAGGAGATCGCGCGCGCGATGTTCCTGGCCGAGGGCACGGTCAAGAATTACGTGTCGGTGATCCTGGAGAAGCTGGACACGCGCGATCGCACGCGGGCGGTGTTGAAGGCGATTACGCTGCGGGTGATTTGAGGGGCGGTGCGTACGCGTGGAGGACGAAGCGGCGCCAAGAGCAAATCCCCCTCAATCCCCCTTTTCCAAAGGGGGAAGACAAGCACGGCTACGCACACGGAGGCCGTGCGCCGAATTCAAATCGTAGGGATGCTTAAGACCGCGGTCGCGGACCGGGTGGAAGCGCACACCCTCTTCCGCGGACGGAAGAGGGTGCGGCGTGCGGAGGCGGCGCCAGGCCGCGCTCCGCTGGACGGGCGATTAGGCCGCGGCGTCCTTGAGCTTCTTGAGCGGACGCACCTTGACCTTGACCGAAGCCGGCTTGGCAGCGAACCACTGCTCTTCCTTGGTGAAGGGGTTGATGCCCTTGCGCTTCGGCTTGGCCGGCACGTTGACGGCGGTGATCTTCAGAATGCCCGGCAGGGTGAACGCGCCCGCGCCCTTCTTGTTGATCGAAGCGTGCACGGCGCCTTCCAGCGCGCTCAGCACCGCACGCACGTCCTTGGCGACCACGCCGGTGGCTTCGGCCAGATGCGCGACCAGGCCCGACTTGCTCAGGGCTTCCTTGATCGGCTTCGGCGCGGCCGGCTTGGCGGCAGCAGCCTTCGGAGCGGCCTTCTTCTTCGCAACAACTTTCTTCTTCGTCGCCATTTATTTGTCCCGGTGGTACTCGATGAATGGATGGTTTGCCAGGAAACCCCTTCGGCAAGGCGGAATGTAGGGCAACATCGCGGCCACGCCAAGCGCCGAATGGCGGAAAAAGCGCTTTTTTTTCGTCGTCGCGCCCGAGCGGTCGCCGATACGGGAAAAAAACGGCCGGGAATCGCCCCGTAGCCGGCATGCGCGCCGGTATGCCGGGCACCGCCGATGCGACCCGAATGCGCCCTTTCCGACCGTCGCGGCGCGTTCAACGCCGCGTGCGGCGGCGTCAGCGGGCGTCGGCGGGATTGGCACCGACCGAGCGCAGGTAGGCGTCGAGACCGCGCTCGCGGCTGTCGCCGAAGGTTTCGCCGGTCGGCGCGTACTCGACGATGCGGTCGGGGCGGAAGTTGCGGAAGTCGCCGCGCAGGCGGCACCACGCGCCCAGGGTCCAGCTGCCGCCCCAGAACGACAGGCACAGCGGCTCGACCTCGCGCTGGCTGGCGCGCGCCTCGTTGTCGCGGTACAGCAGGCGCAGCACGCGCAGGTCGGAGATCGCGCCATGCAGGGCGTCGATCAGGCCGCTGGCCTCGATCCGGTTGCCCAGCTGGGGCGCGAAGATGCGGGTGCGGCGGCTGCGGTCCTTGAGCTCCGGCGGCAGCACCGCCTCGATCTTCAGCAGCGCCGCGGTCGCGCTTTCGCCCAGGCGTTCGCCCGCGAACGCGCGCACGAAGCGCGTGCCGACCACCAGGGCTTCGAGCTCGTCGGGACTGAACATCAGCGGCGGGATGTCCGAGCCCTTGCGCAACACGTAGCCGACGCCTGCCTCGCCCTCGATCGGCACGCCCGAGCGCTGCAGGTCGGCGACGTCGCGGTAGACCGTGCGCAGCGATACCGCCAGCGTCTTGGCCAATTGCTGGGCGGTGATCGCTTGGCGGCGTCCGCGCAGGGCATGGATCAGCAGGAACAGTCGGTCGGCACGGCGCATGCCGCATGATCCCGCGCCACGCGTTCGGGCTCAACACGCGCGTGGCGGCGGGTCATGAGGGGCGGGGCCTCGGTCGGGCCAGGTGCGTGCATCGCCACGGTCCTAGGACGCGACCGCCAGCTCCGCGTCGGAATCGCGGCCGTGCTTCGGGCCGCCCACCGCGCCGGCCATGGCCATCGCGCGGGCCACCGCGGCCGCCGCGGCCTGTTGCGGGCCGTCGGCATCGGCCAGTTCCGAACGCGCCGACGGGCCCAACCGCAGCAGCACCGGCGCCGCGGCCAGATCGCCCAACATCGCGTCCACCAGCACCTCGCGCCAGCGCGGATCCAGGTTCAGGCTGCGCGTGGCCTGCGCCCAATGGTCCTCGTCGGCATAGCGTGCGAACCACACGAACACGCGCTCGCCCTCGCGCACCGGCAGGCGCGGGAAGGTGTTCTCGGAGGCGTCGGTGACGTAGGTCGCGACCAGTTCGGCGCCGGAGCCGCGCAGCAGCGGCGCGAACGCGGACTCGAACAGGTCGTCGAAACCGTCCTCGGCCGGCGCGTTCAAGCTGCAGATGCCGGCCACATAGACCGATGGCGGCAGCGTATCGGCGCCCACCGGCGCGCGCGCCGACGCGGCCGGCTTGAAGCCCGAACCCGCGCGCGCGGGCTTGAGCAGCAGCACGTTGTCGTTGTCCAGCAAGGTCGCGTTGGCGGCGTCGCGATGGCGCTGCCAGACCGGGCCGAAATAGAACGAGTTCAACGCGGCGGCGCGCTCGCGCATGCCGGGAAACCCGCGCACCCAGACGTAGCGGTCGGGTTCGTCGAGGTCGCGGAACTGGCCGATCACGTGGATGCCGACCGCTTCCTGGGTCTCGACGAATTCGCGCTCGAACAGCTCGACCAACTCGTCGCGACGGCCCGGCTGCATCTGGTACTGGCGCAGTTCGATCACCGCGTCGTCGTGGACCAGGCGGCCGTTCTCGTCGACGCGGCGCATCCACATATGCCAGTTGGTTTCCCAGGTCTTGCCGCCGTCGGTGGAAAAGGCCTGATGCCAGTGCGCCGCGTTGGCGCTGATCTGGTCCCAGGTGAATTTCGCCAGCACCGGCCGGCCTTCGTGCTCGGCCGCGCCGACGAACGTACCCACGCCGTCCTTGAACGCGCCCACCACCGGCGGCTCCAGCACGCCGTCGTGGTTGCCGGCCCAGTACAGGCTCCATTGCCGGGTTTGCGGGTTGAACAGGCGCAGGGTCATGCCGAGAAACTTCTCGCCGCGACCGGGGCGGCCCCAATCGGTGACGAAGTCGTCGACGTTGCCCAGCCCGCCCAGGATGGGCTCGCAGCTCTGGGTGGCCTCGAACACTTCCCAGTCGGTGGAGCCGACCAGGCGTGCGCGCAGGCGTTCGTTGCGGATGGTCCAGCGGCCGTGGAAGAAGTCGAAATCGTGGCGGCCGTCGTTGGCTGGCGTGCTGTCGTTCATGACTGTCTCGCTGCGCGCGGTGCGCGCCTGGGGTTCACGGAATCGTGCGTAGGGACTGCGTCGTCTCAAGCCAGGCGGGTCATGTGCATGACCCAATTGGTTTCCCAGGTTTTGCCGCCGTCGGGCGACAGCGCCTGTTCCCAGCGCAGGCTGCGTTCGGTGATCTCCGACCAGACCGCCCGCGAGGGCAGCATGCGGCCCTGGTGCGCCTCCTGGCCCTCGAACACGCCCACGCCGTCGCGGAAGGCGCCGATCAGCGGCGGTTCGAGCACGCCGTCGCGGTCGCTGGCCCAGTACACGTGCCACTGCCGCGTCTGCGGACGGTACAGGCGCAGCGCCATGCCGACGATGCCGCCGCCCCAGTCGGTGGTGTAGCGGTCCATGCTGCCCAGGCCGCCGAGCACCGGTTTGCATTCGTCGATGGCGTCGAACTCGATCCACTCGTCGCTGCCGGCCAGGCGCTCCTTGAGGCGGCGGTTCTTGACCTGCCAGCGGCCGTGATAGAAGTCGAAATCGTGGCGGCCGTCGCGTTCGAGCATGGCGGAGCTTCCTGTCGCTGGAGTGGAGGCGGCGTGCGCGAACACGATCGCGGGCAGCGTGGCGGCCATCGCCGCCGCCGGGGCGGCCATGCCCCATTGCAGGATTCGTCGTCGTTGCCGGTCCATGCTCGCGCCCCGTCCGTGCCGATCGCACCGGCACAGACTGCGCCCGTCCTGCTGCCAGCCTGCTGTCAGTAGCCTGGCTTGCGATTTCGCCGCAGGGCTTACTCGGCCGGGTCGGGCGCGTGCGGGAAGAACACGGCGATGCAGAAGCCGCGGCCCTCCAGGCCATCGCAGGGTTCGATGCGCGCGTCATGGATCTGGGCGATGCGCGCCACCAGCGACAGACCGATGCCGCTGCCGCCGTCGGCGCGCCCGGGCTGGGACTGGCCGGGCACGCGGAAGAAGCGATCGAAGATGCGGCCGCGATCGGCCTGCGGCACGCCGGGGCCGTTGTCGGACACCCGCAGCTCCACGCCGCGCACGCCGTCGCGCACCGCGTGCAGGCACGACACCGCGACCTGGCCTTCGATGCCGGCGTAGCGCACCGCGTTGTCGATCAGGTTGCGCAGCAGGATGCCGAGCTGGTCGACGTCGCCCAGGATGGTGCAGGGCTCGGACTGCAGCGTGACGCGCTGGCGGCGGTCGCGCGCCAGGGTCTCGAAGTCGCGCACCACCAGCACCACCAGTTCCGACAGCGACACCGGCAGCAGCGGCGGCGGGCCGGCGCCGGCGTCCAGGCGGGCCAGGTCCAGCAGCTGTTCGGACAGGCGCGCGCTGCGCTGCACGCCCGCGCTCAGGCGCTGCAGCGCGGCGTTCTTCTCCTCGATGGTGTCCGCGCGCAGGGCCAGGTCGGCGTGCGCGGTCAGCACCGCCAGCGGCGTGCGCAATTCGTGGGCGGCGTCGGCGATGAAGCGGCGCTCGTGCTGGACTGCGCTGTCGACGCGTTCGAGCTGGCCGTTGAAGGCGTCCACCAGCGGGCGGAATTCGCTGGGCAAGCCCGGCGCGTGCAGCGGCGTGAGGTCCAGCGGCTTGCGTTCCAGCAAGGTGCGCCGCAGCGCGGTCAGCGGGCGCAGCGAACGCCCGATCACGCCCCATACCGCGATGCCGAACAGCACGAAGATCAAGGCCGCCGCCAACAGGCTCCAGCCGATCCAGTGGCGCATCTCGTTGACGATCTGGTACTTGGAGCGCCCGACCTGGACCACGATGCCGCGCGCCGGATCGGCCACGCTGTACACGCGCCAGCGCTCGCCGTCGATCACGCGGGTGGCGAAGCCGTCGCGGAAATCCGGCTTCAGCGGCAGCAAGGGCGCGGCCTGGGAATAGACCACGTTGCGGCCACCGGCCCAGACCTGGAAGCTCATCTTCCAGTCGCGCGCGCCCTCGGGCAGCGGCTGGCGCGGACGCGGGGTGAGGGTCCGCAAGCCTTCCGGCATCGAGCCCAGGATCTGCACGGCGATGTCGCGCAGCGACGCGTCCCACAGGCCGGTGCGCTCCATGCGCTGCTGCCACACCTGGCAGCCCATCCAGACCAGCCAGGCCACCATCACCGCCTTCAGCAGCACCCAGGTCAAGCGCCAGCGCAGCGAACGCGTCCTCATGCCGGCGCGCCGCCGATGCGGTAGCCGTAGCCGTGCACGGTCGCGATCACCTGGTCGCCGAGCTTGCGCCGCAACTGATGCACGTAGACCGCGATGGTGTTGCTCTCGATGGTGCCGGAGCTTCCGTACACGGCTTCCTCCAACTGCTCGCGCGTGACCACGCGGCCCTGACGCTCCATCAGCAGCATCAGGGTGCGGAACTCGTGCGCGCTCAGAGCCACCGGCTCGCCGTCGCGGGTGACTTCGCGCCGCGCCGGGTCCAGTACCAGGTTGGCGTAGCTGAGCACCGGCGACACCCGGCCCTGGCTGCGCCGCATCACCGCGCGCAGGCGCGCGTACAGCTCGTCGGACTGGAACGGTTTGACGATGTAGTCGTCGGCGCCCGCGTCCAGGCCGACGATGCGGTCGCTGAGCTTGTCGCGCGCGGTCAGGATCAGCACCGGAGTGGCGTCGTAGCGGCCGCGCAGCACCGACAGCACGCTCAGGCCCGAGCTGCCGGGCAGGCCCAGATCCAGCAGCACCGCGGCATAGGAATGATCGATCAGCGCGGTCTTGGCCAGGGCCGCATCGCCGACCCAATCGACGCTGAAGCCGTTCTGGCGCAGCCCGTCGCGCACGGCCTCGCCGAGCATGACGTCGTCTTCGACCAGCAGGATGTTCATGACGGCAACCGGTGGCGGTGAATGGGCTACAGCTAACGGGACATATCGTGCGCGACGGCGATTAAGAAGTTCTTAAAGCGCGGCGCCGCGCGTTCAGCCGATCTTTACGCCGCTTAAAAACTTCTTAAAAGCGCGCGCGCAGCATCCTCCTCGCCGACCCACCCCACGGGTCGTATCGAACGGAGATCGCCATGCCCGCATCGTCACGTCCCGTTTTGTCCCTGATCGTAACCCCGGCGCTGCTCGCAGGCTGCGCCTCCATCCCGCGCAGCCAGACCCCACTGGCCGCGATCGCCGGCCTGGACTGCGAGGCCCTGGCCCAGGAGCAGGCCCTGAGCGAACGCAGCCGCGACGCCGCCCAGCGCGCGCGCAGCGGCGCCTGGAAGGCGGTGCTGCCGATCGCGGTCGGCGTGCGCTACGCCTCGGCGCGTTCGGCGCAGTCGGAGGCCGAGCAGCGCCTGCAGGCGATCCGCGCCAGCCGCGACGCCCACCGCTGCGCGGACGCGCCCGCCCAGGCCGTCGACCTGGGGGCCGAGGTATGAGCCTGGTCTCGCCCCTGATGAGTGTGGTGCGTATCGCGCAACGGCCGACCGCGGTCGCGCCGGCGGGCCCGCACGCACGCGCCGTGCGCCCCGACGACCTGCCTGCGCTGTTGCGCCTGTGCACCGAGCACGCCGAGCTGACGGTGTTCGAACGCCTGCCCTACGGCCACGCCCGCGACAGCCTGCTGGAGCTGCGCGAGGCGCTGTTCGAACCGCCGCTGCGGGCCTGGGCCTGGATCGCCTACGTCGACGGCGAAGCGGTCGCCTACGCCAGCGCCACGGTCGGCTTCTCGTTGCTGGAACGCGCCTATCACCTGTGCCTGGAAGGCCTGTACGTGCGTGCGGCCTGGCGCGAACGCGAGATCGAAGCCCTGCTGTTCGAGCAGGCGCTGGATGCGGCCGCGCGCTTCGGCTGCCTCAACCTGCAATGGCAGGCGCCGGCCTGGAGCGAGGCCGCGCGCGCGCTGGACCTGCCGCGCCGCGCCACCCGCATGGAAGCGCTGCGTTACGTACTGCCGGTGAACCCCGCCAGCGACGCCGGCTAAGCCCATGTCCGAGCCTCGCGCCTCTATGCCCGCTCCCTACGCCCCGGCGCGCCCCCCGCGCCGGCGCCGCGCGCGTCGCGCGCTCCTCTTCCTTTTGGTAGTCGCCACTGTCATGACCACGCTCTCCCTCAGCGCTTGCCGCACCACCGCCTACCCGGACTCGCCGCAGTTCCGCGACGGCGGCTTCCGCAACCCGATCGCCCCCAAGACCGTGGGCTGGCGCGAAATGCCGGCCATGCTCTGGCGCTTCGCCTTCGACAAGCCCGCCGACACCGTGCCCAAGACCGCGCCGCCGGTGGCCGCGCTCACGCGCGAGCAGCTGCTGGCCGCGCCGGACGGCAGCCTGGTGCGCTTCGGCCACTCCACCGTGCTGCTGAAGCTGGACGGCGCGTTCTGGCTCACCGATCCGGTGTTCTCCGAGCGCGCCTCGCCGGTGCAGTGGGCCGGCCCGAAGCGCTTCCACGCGCCGCCGATGACGATCGCGCAATTGCCGCCGATCAAGGGCGTGATCCTGTCGCACGATCACTACGACCACCTCGACAAGGCGGCGGTGCTGGAGCTGGCGGCCAAGACCGAACACTTCCTGGCGCCGCTGGGCGTGGGCGATCTGCTGATCGAATGGGGCGTGGACGCGGCCAAGGTGCAACAGCTGGACTGGTGGCAGTCGACCAACATCGACGGCGTGCGCTTCGTCGCCACGCCCTCGCAGCA
The DNA here is from genome assembly GCF_900114355.1 of Lysobacter sp. cf310. Lineage (GTDB taxonomy): Bacteria > Pseudomonadota > Gammaproteobacteria > Xanthomonadales > Xanthomonadaceae > Lysobacter. The sequence goes on along the minus strand of NZ_FOSS01000004.1, from coordinate 328,622 downwards.
TTTCTCCGGGCGCGCGATGTTCGCAGACAACCCCACCCTGTGGACCTCGTGGGTGATCCGCAGCTCGCGCCTGAACCTGTACTTCAGCGGCGACACCGGCTACTTCGACGGCTTCAAGGCGATCGGCGAGAAGTACGGCCCCTTCGACCTGACCCTGCTGGAATGCGGCGCCTACAACGCGCAGTGGGCGGGCGTGCACATGCTGCCCGAGCAGACCTTGCAGGCGCATCTGGACCTGCGCGGCCGGCGCCTGCTGCCCATCCACAACGGCACCTTCGATCTGGCCATGCACGCCTGGACCGATCCGATGGAGCGCATCACCGCGCTGGCGCGCGACGCCGGCGTCGAGACCTTGACCCCGGTGATGGGCACGCCGGTGAACCTGCACGCGCCGCCGGCGACCTCGGCGTGGTGGCGTACGGGGCGTTGATCCAAGGCGGAGCCGCGCGCCGTGAACCGATGTCGCGATGATGCGGTTGTCACCGCATCCTACGGCTAGGTCGGTGGCCGTAGGATGCGGTAAGCCGCAGGCGCACCGCATCGCGCGCTATGAACCGATTGCGCCGTGAACCGATATCGCGATGATGCGGTTGTCACCGCATCCTACGGCTAGGTCGATGGCCGTAGGATGCGGTAAGCCGCAGGCGCACCGCATCGTGCACGCAGGCTCGGAATCGCAGCGCAACTTCGCGGCCGGCCATCGCCTCCTCGAGCGCGCGCCGGCTTACTCGCCGATCGCGAACAAATCCGACTGGGCGACGTAACCGTCCTCGTCGACGAAACCCGACAAGCCCACGCCGACCAGGCGATACAAGGTGTCGGCCGGATGCTCCACGCGTGCGCGCAGCGCGCAGGCGATGTCGGCCAACTCCTGCTCGCTGGCCGGCGGCGCCGGCTGGGTCAGGCTGCGGGTGAGGGTGCGGAAATCGGCGGTCTTGAGCTTCAGCACCACCGTGCGCGCGAGCCGTCCGGGTTCGCGCTGGTAGCCGGCCCAGGTCTTGCTGGCCAGGCGACGGATATGCGGTTCCAGTTCGTCCAGGCGCAGGTCCTCGGCGAAGGTGTCCTCGGCGGAGATCTGCAGGGTCGGCCGCTCCGGCTCCACCGCGCGTTCGTCGATGCCCAGCGACAGCTCGTGCAAACGCCGCCCCCAACGCCCGAAGCGCTGCTCCAGCGCCAGCGCGCCCAGCGCGCGCAGGTCGGCGACCACGCTTACGCCCAGCTCGGCCAGTTTGGCCTCCATCACCTTGCCCACGCCGGGCAGCCGGCCGACCGGCAGCGGCTCCAGAAAGGCCTCGACCTGGTGCGGTCGGATCACGAACAGGCCGTCGGGCTTGCGCCAGTCGGACGCGATCTTGGCCAGGAACTTGTTCGGCGCCACGCCTGCCGACGCGGTCAGCTGGGTCTCTTCGCGGATCGCGGCGCGGATCGCCTCGGCGGTGGCGGTGGCCGAAGGCAGGCCGGTCTTGGTTTCGGTGACATCGAGGTAGGCCTCGTCCAGCGACAGCGGTTCGATCAGGTCGGTGTGGCGGGCGAAGATCTCGCGCACCTGGCGCGAGACCGCCTTGTAGCGCACGAAGTCCGGCGGCACGAAGATCGCGTGCGGGCACAGGCGCTCGGCGCGCACCGCCGGCATCGCCGAGCGCACGCCGAACTTGCGCGCCTCGTAGCTGGCCGCGCACACCACCGAGCGCGCGCCGCGCCAGGCCACCACCACCGGCACACCGCGCAGCGAAGGATCGTCGCGCTGTTCGACCGACGCGTAGAACGCGTCCATGTCGACGTGCAGGACTTTGCGGCTGGGGACGGACACGGCGACACGAAACGATGCGAAGGCGGCATGGTAGCGCGCCGGAGCTGATGCGGCCCCTGCCTTGCGTCATCGTATTCCTAGGGCGCCCGCTCTGCGTGGGAGCGGCCTAAGCCGCGATCGTCTCCCGACGCCGCCGCGATCCGGTTCGCAACACCGTCGCGGCTTACAACCGAAGGAGATCCCGGTGGCACATCGCTCCGACCGAACATGCCGTGCCCGCTCTGCGTGGGAGCGGCGTGAGCCGCGATCGTCGATCGACGCCGCCGCGATGCATTTCGCAGCAACCATCGCGGCCTTCGACTGAAGGAAGCCTCCGCGGAACCTCGCTCCCACCGTCGGCGTCTGCGCCACCTCGAAACCCAGCGCCGAACACACGCCCCGAAGGAAGCGGCGCAGCGATGACGACGCCACTCGGCCACGCCACAAGCCCGGCGCGGCGGCGCCCCACGCACCGCCGCGCCGTCCCCCACTGACGCTCAGTTCGGCGTCGGGTAGGCCGTGTACACCACCCAGCGGTTGTTGATCCGCCGCATCACGATCTGCACCGCGTTGACCTGGATGTCGTGGCCGGCCGTGCACATGCCGTTGCCGTCGGCGGCGGTGCACTGGCGCGCGAAGTACTGCCACTGCAGGGTACGCGCGGCTTCGCTGCCGTTGGCCGCGGGCTCGGGGCAGTACAGCGGATTGGGCTGGCGCGCCAGGCGATCGAAGGCCTCGCGCCAGGCCTGCGCGTCCCAGAACAGGGTGCGGCCGTATTGGCTGAAACCCGGCGGCGGCCGCACGCCGGGGACGTGCGCGGCCAGATGACCGCCGCCATCGGCGTTCATCTCCGGAATCGCGCTCATCTGCACGGTGACCAGATTGGCGCAGGGCTCCACGGCGTGAGCGGGCAGAACGGTGGCGGACAGCAGCGCGGCCAGGGCCGCGGCTTTGTTGCGCATGCGCATGTCGATACTCCGGTGTCGTCGCGTGGCGGTCAGTAGGTCGGTTCCAGCGCGCCACCGGCGCTGATGCCGGCGCCGTAGGTGCCGTCGGCCAGGGAATAGATCTGCGCGTTGGGCAGCGCGGCGATCAGGGCGTTGTAGGCGGCCAGCACCGAGGCCTGCCACACCGCGGTCTCGCCGATGATGAACAGTTCGTTCGGGTTGTAGTTCTGGCCCTGCAGGATGCCGACCACGGTGGGCACGTCGGCGGCCGAGAACTGGTTGTTGGCGGCGTCGTAGATCGCCAGATGGATGCCGATCACCTGGGTGCCGGCGGCGTTGCGCGCGGCGATGCCGATGCAGGAGGTGAAGGCGGTGAACTGGATGGTCGGCTGGGTGTCGCCGCCGGCGGTGGGCGCGACGTTGGCGGCGGCCGCCCATTCGCATTCGGCGATGGCCAAGGGCGCGGCGCCGGCGTTGATCGTGTAGGGCATGACGGACTCCAGTACTAGGAAGGGAGTGCACCTTGTAGGCCCCTCGCCGGCGCGGCGACATGCGGAAGCCGCGCGCAGCCTGGGCGCTTCACAGGCTTTCGGCCGCATGCGTTGCGCTTCACGGCCGCGACGGCGCCGCGTTGTGATCGGTATGGACATACTCGCGTCGTCGCATCCCAACCCGCCCGCGTCGCGGTCGCCCGCCGTCGCTCCCGTCGCGGCCACCCCGGTACGCGCCCCCGCAGCGTTGTTCCTGGGTCTGCCCTGCCCCGGCACCCCGGCCTTCGACGCCTTATGCGATTTCTGCGACGAACACCGCGTCGCCGTGCTGGCCTCGCTGCCCTGGGTGGCGGCCGAGATCGCCGGGCACGACGGCTTCGACGCCATGCTGCGCTTCGTGCGCGCCCTGGGCGGGCGCCGCGTCTACGTGCCGCGCGACCGCAGCGGCTTCGCCGACCGTCTCGGCGTCGAGCTCAGCGCCACCACCCACGCGCGCCTGCTCGCGCACACCAGCGAAGCCGGCACCGTCGAAGTGCCTTCGGCCTGGGGCGTGTTCATCGCCCTGCGCCGCATCGCCATCCGCGCCGCGATGGCGGCCGGCGGCGACCTGCGCTCGGTGGCGCAGTCGTTCGGGGTGAGCGAGCGGCATTTGCGGTGCAGGTGACTCGCGATGGGTTCGCCTATCGGCGTATCTCCTCATCGATCTGCACGCGCTTGCCTACCGGACTGCGCTTTGCACGCCCTCGTCCATGATCACCGAGGCAATGCACACGTGGGGCGAAGGCCGCGTCGCATATTCCTCGCAGCCCGTTTCGAACTGAACCGCGGACAGCGAAGCGTCTTTGTCCTCGGCCGAGCACGTCAACAAGCCTAAGAGCAGAAGCTTCCGCTGCACCACGCCTACAACGGGTCTTGCCGCGGTGCCGATGGCTCTGCGGTCCATTCTCGGCCGGGCCTGCTCATAGTCTTAGCAGGTAGGCACACCCGTCATGCCAAGCCCGAGGCGGCGCGGGTGATGGGACCGCCACCGGACGGTCGCACCCGGCGTCAGGCCGCCCACGGGTGCCGTCGCCGGCCCCATCGGCGACAATGGCGGCCTCTTCACCGCCTTCCAGCCCCGCCATGACCCAGGCCCCCAGCGCCAGCACCGCCGTCTCCCTTACCCGCTACCTGATCGAGGAGCAGCGCGCCGGCCGGATCAGTCCGGATCTGCGTCTGTTGATCGAGGTGGTGGCGCGTGCCTGCAAGACGATCTCGATCGCGGTCGGCAAGGGTGCGCTGGGCGGTGTGCTCGGCGATGCCGGCACCGGCAACATCCAGGGCGAGGCGCAGAAGAAGCTGGACGTGCTCAGCAACGAGATCCTGCTGGAAGCCAATGCCTGGGGCGGCCACCTGGCCGGCCTGGCCTCGGAGGAGATGGACACCTCGCATCCGATCCCGGACGTCTATCCGCGCGGCAACTACCTGCTGCTGTTCGATCCCCTGGACGGCTCCAGCAACATCGACGTCAACATCTCGGTGGGCACGATCTTCTCGGTGCTGCGTTGCCCGGACGGCGTCACCCAGGCCCAGGACCAGCACTTCCTGCAGCCGGGCACCGAGCAGGTCTGCGCCGGCTACACCACCTACGGCCCCAGCACGATGCTGGTGCTGACCATCGGCAACGGCACTCACGCCTTCACCCTGGACCGCGAGGTCGGCAGCTTCGTGCTGACCACGCGCGACATGAAGATTCCGGAAGAGACCAAGGAATTCGCGGTCAACATGTCCAACCAGCGCTACTGGCAGGCGCCGATGCAGGCCTATGTGGGCGATCTGCTGGCCGGCAAGGAAGGCCCGCGCGGCAAGGACTTCAACATGCGCTGGGTCGCGTCCATGGTCGCCGACGTGCACCGCATCCTGACCCGCGGCGGCATCTTCAGCTATCCGCTGGACGCCAAGTGCGCCGCCCAGGGCGGCAAGCTGCGCCTGATGTACGAGGCCAACCCGATGAGCTTCCTGGTCGAGCAGGCCGGCGGCGCGGCCAGCACCGGCCGCCAGCGCATGCTGGAAGTGCAGCCCACCGGCCTGCACATGCGCGTGCCGGTGTTCCTGGGCAGCAAGCACGAGGTCGAGACCGCGGTGCGCTACCACGCCGAGCACGACGCCCAGGCCTGACCGGCACGCGCTCCGGCGCGCATCCGCTGCGGATGAATCGCCGATGGCGCGATTCGTGCTTGCCCCCGCGTAACCCGCTTCACCGCGATGCCCGGCATCGCGGTGACCGCTCTGGGTCACCCTCGGCGTTGACTACTCTTGCCCACGGACAGCGGCGCGCAACGCGTCATGGGCGGGGAGAGCACGATGGCCAACGGTGTGCCGCGCGGGCCCCAGGCTCGAGGCGCGGGTAAGCACGATTCGGCAGACACGGAAGCGGCCCCGCGCGAGCCATTGCCTCAAATTCCACAGGCACGCGAACTGATCTACGTCACCCGCGGCAGCGCCGGCCGGGTACTGTCGCTGGCGCGGCTGCAGCAGTTGGGCTGGAACCTGCGCCGCGCCCCGGATTCACGCAGCGTGCTGCGCATCCTGCAACGCGACCCTCGCCAGCCGCATGCGGCCCTGCTGGACCTGCGCGAGGGCTTCACCCATCACGACCTGGCCGAACTCGGCAGCGCCCTGTCGGCCAACAACGTTGGCTGGGTCGCCTGCGTCGAGGCGGCCCAGCTGGACCAGGAGCCGGTGCGCCGGCTGATCCGCGACTACTGCTACGACTACGTCACCCTGCCCTGCCCCGAGGCCTTGCTGAACACCATCGTCGGCCACGCCCACGGCATGGCCACCCTGGCTTGCGAACACGGCGAGACCACCAGCGAGGCCGGTTTCGACGGCATGATCGGCGAGAGCGCGGCGATGCGCGTGCTCTGCCGCACCCTGCGCAAGGCCGCGCTGACCGAGGCGCCGGTGTTCATCGCCGGCGAGACCGGCACCGGCAAGGAACTGGCCGCCAACGCGGTGCACCGGCATTCGCGCCGGCATGCGCATCCGTTCGTGGCGATCAACTGCGGCGCGATCCCGCACAGCCTGGTGCAGTCGGAGCTGTTCGGCTACGAGCGCGGCGCGTTCACCGGCGCGCAGCAGCGCAAGCTGGGCCGGATCGAGATGGCCAATGGCGGCACTTTGTTCCTGGACGAGATCGGCGACCTGCCGCTGGAAAGCCAGGCCTCGCTGCTGCGCTTCCTGCAGCAGGGCAGCATCGAACGCCTGGGCGGCCACGAGCAGATTCCGATCGACGTGCGCATCATCTCCGCCACCCATCACGATCTGGAGGCGGCGGTCATCGACGGCCGCTTCCGCGCCGATCTGTTCCACCGCCTGTGCGTGCTGCGCCTGCAGCAGCCGCCGCTGCGCGACCGCGGCGTCGATATCGACCGCCTGGCCGAGCACGCGCTGCAGCGCTATTCGCAGGAAAGCCAGCGCAGCTTGAAGGGCTTCTCGCCCTGCGCGCGCCACGCCCTGCACAGCCACCCTTGGCCGGGCAACGTGCGCGAGCTGATCAACCGGGTGCGCCAGGCCGTGGTGATGGCCGAGGGGCGGCTGATCACCGCCGCGGATCTGCATATCGACAGCGCCGGCGCCGCGCCGCCGCCGACCCTGGACGAAATCCGCGATGCCGCCACCAAGGACGCGATCGAACGCGCACTGCAGCGCAACCGCGGGCGTCTGGTCGATGCCGCGCGCGAACTGGCGGTGTCGCGGGTCACGCTGTATCGCTTGATGCAGCGGCATGGCCTGCGCACGGGCGACGATACGGGAGCGCCGGATACGTCCAGCGCGGCCTAGCGGGGGTGCCCGCTGCTTGGACGATCGACGCATGCGCGGCACGCGCGGCGAAAAGCGAAGCCCTCTCAATCCGCCCGGCCCACAGGCATGGCCTGCTCGCGTTCGCCCATGCATGTCGTGGTAGATCCGCGTAGGAAACATCGTCGCGCGCAGCTGCGCCGAGTTGTCCTGGGTGGAAGTGCGGCGATAGGCCACGCGCGGCCGCGGCGCGCCGCGCGACGATCGTGTCCGGGTCTTCGACGCCCGCGCCGCTCGCCTCGGGCGCGGGCGTCTCCTGCGCCCTCGCGGCGAAGCCCTACCAGGCCGGTGCGCACCACCACATCGCGGTCCGCGGGGGACAGTGCCGGATGAGGTTGCGGGCGGTGGGACATGGTGGACTCCGTCGGGGGACGGTCCCGGGGCGCGGACGGCGCAGGGGGACGAGAGTTACCCAAGCGAGCTTCGTGCCAACCACTCAAGTAATTGATTCGACGATATTTTTCCGTGCATGCGACAGCGGGCACCGGGCTAGTACCGCGCAAAGGTTTCGTTGCTGCAACCTCGAATGGGCGCTGCGTCGGCGGCGTCGGAGGGATTTCGCCAGCGATCGGCGAGGTCTGGCGTGCTTACGCCGTACACACCAGCCTGAGCAGGCGATGTTGCTTTTTTGCAACGCCGATGGGCCGTGCGAGGATGGCCGCTTTCCCGCCGCATTGCGTAGAGACGCCGCATGACCGAGGCCCCGCCGCAAGACGCCGTACACGACTTCATCGAGGTCTACCCGCAGGCGCTGGACCGCGCCGCCTGCGCCGCCCTGCTGCAGCGTTTCAACGCCAGCGCCGACGTGGTGCCCGGCCGCGTCGGCGGCGGCGTGATGCCCGAGCTCAAGGACAGCCGCGACCTGACCATCTCCGGCCGCGAGGCATGGCGCGACGCCGAAGCGGCCTTGAACAATGCGGTGTTCGCCGGCCTGCTGCACTACCTGCGCCGCTACCCGCACACCCTGATCGCGCCGTTGATGCTGGAAGTGCCCGGCGCCGACGGCCAGGGCCGCCACCGCCTCACCAGCGAGCGCCTGGTCGCGATGGACGACGCCACCCTGGCCCCGGTGGTGCAGGCCGTGCTGCGGCCGGGCGCGATCAACCTGCAGCGCTACACCGCCGATCGCGGCGGCTATCCGTACTGGCATTGCGAGCTGTTCCCGCGCGACGCCAATGCCGAAACCCTGCACCGCCACCTGCTGTGGACGATCTACCTCAACGACGGCTTCGAGCAGGGCGAGACCGAGTTCCTGTACCAGCAACGCAAGATCGCCCCGCGCACCGGCGACCTGCTGATCGCGCCGGCTGCCTTCACCCACACCCATCGCGGCAATCGGCCCCAGGGTGGAGACAAGTACATCGCGACGAGCTGGATTCTGTTTCAGCGGGCGGAGCGCTTGTATGGGGGCGGCTGAGGTGCGCGGGATGCGGGTGCTTTGGCTCTGCCTGCTCCTGGCGCCCGCTTCCGCGCTCGCGTTCGAGGGCGAAGTCGCTGGCAGCGAAATCTCGCTGGGCGGCATTGCGGTGGGCGCGACCACCAGCGAGGTAACGAAGACGCTCGGCAAACCGTTGCGTCAACAGCCGCAGACGGACTTCATCGATCTCGACTACCACTACCCGAACCTGCAGGTGTCCTTTAGCGATGGCGTGGTCGCGGGCTTGTATAGCGATCACCGCAAGGGCTGCACACCGATGCGCCTGTGCCCCGGCGATAGGCTGGACAAGATGCGATCCCTGTACGGGGCGCCCATCGTGGCGAACCGGGAGACGGGACAGTTCTACGAGTACTACGCTACCGATGTTCACTGTTGGCTCAAGATCGCCGCCGAAGGCGAGAAGATCAAATCCATCGCGGTGGCATGCCAGCCGTGACCTTGCTGCCGGCCAGGAGTGCGAAGCATCGTCGTTGCGAGTGTTCGCATAGATCAAGTTCCAGGGCGCGTAAAACCCATGTCCGATATCACGTTCAGTAAAGAAGAAAAGGCGCTCATCGTCCGCAAGATCCAGGGCTACTTCTCCGAAGAGCTCAATCAGCAGATCGGCCAGTTCGACGCCGAGTTCCTGCTCGATTTCCTGTCCAAGGAGCTGGGCGCGTACTACTACAACCGCGGCTTGTACGACGCGCAGGCGGTGTTGAACGCCAAGCTCGAGGACGTGCAGGACGCGATCTATCAGCTCGAGCAGCGCACGGAGTTCAGAAGGTAAGCGCGCATGCGCAGACCTGTGGGCAGGTACGCCGATCCCGCCAGCGCCCTATCCGGACGCTAGGATGACCCGCAGACAAGCAAGCGCGACTGGCGAGGGATTGCATGGGAATCGAGTACAAGATCCGGTTTGAGGTGCCCACGCGCTATGACCGCTCCGCGGTGGCAGGAAGATTGCCGGCGGCAGCGGGCGCCGCGGGAGCGATCTACGGCTACGAGCTTGAGCCGGACGGCTTTTACTTCATAGATCACCTGGCCGATCCCGCGATCGCGGCGGTGGCGTTCCGACGATTGGTCGATGAGGCGCTGCGGCACGGCGATCTCGTCCAGATCCTGGAACCGTAACAGGAGCGCCGGCATGGTCTATGCACTGCTCGTCATCGCCGCCTGGGGATCGCTATTCTTTCGTCTGCCCGTCTGGCTTTCGATACTGAGCAGCTGCGCGTTCCTTGGCCTGGGCGCGGTATTTCTGCTGTTCGGTTTGGCGGGATCGTATTGGGACAGCCATATGACCTCGGGGGATTCCGCGGCCACCTCGACGCTGGTAACCGGGGTCCTGTTGCTGCTGTCGCGCGCCGCCTTGGTGTTCAAGCTGATACTGCATGCATTGGTGGCTCCGCCGGAGCCGTAAAGCGCTGACAGCCGCTATCCGACCATAGCTACGAGGTATCGGCGTGATCGGCGATGATTGTGCGTAAGCCAGGGATCAGCCCCATGAGCAAGGAGTCGGCGTAGATGCGTTGGCGCAGCACGACCAAACTGGTTCTCGTCGCGATCTTCTTTGCCGTGACCTTCATCATGTTGGCCGACGTCATCGGCTACGGCTCGCCCTGGCTGGGCCTGTTGCTGATGTTCTATTTCATGGGCCTGGCCAAGATCGCGGAACCCTTGTTCGTGTTGCGCATGCCCGGCGCTCTGCGCGAGGTCGATCCGGCGTTGCCCAAAGCCCCGCTCTATCGGCGCTTGGGCGTGCACGGCTTCGGCAGCCTGCTGCGGAACACGCCGCTGCGGTACTTCAATGCTTCCGTGTACCGCCTGGGCGGCAAGCGCAGTCTCGCGGCGTTGCAGGCGCAGGCGGCGTCGGCGGAGGCCACCCACTTCTGGGCGGCGGTGCTGTTCACGCCGTACATCGTCTACCTTGGGGCGCGGGGCTACCTGGCCGAGGCGGCCTTGTTCGTGGTGGTGCAGATCGCGTTCAACGTCTATCCGATCCTGCATCTGCGCATCGTTCGCGCGCGGCTCGCCGCAGTTGGCGTAAGCGGAGGCATTCGAGGCGGTCGCGAGTAGCTATGATGGGATGGCGTTCCATCGCACAGTCGATCGTCGACCGCACCCGGATCGGTGAGCATCAGCCCCAGGCGACTCCATGGAAGTTCTCCGCGCACTGCTGCTTGGATGCCTCGTTTTCATCGCCTTCGCGCTTCTGCTTGGCGGTCTGCCGAAGTTGCTGGCCGCGATCGCGGATCCACCCCGGGTCAAGCGCATACGGCAGTTCTTCGAGTCTGCGGGATGCCTCGATATCGCCATCAAGCCGTGGCCGAACCATTACGGCGTCCGATATACCAAGGATGGAACCCGGCACTACATCAAGTGCCGCGTGGAGATGAAAAGCGGTCGCATGAAATGGATCGGCCAGGCTCCATCCTGGGTTGCGTTGACCGACAATTGATCAGGGCCGATGTCGCCGCCCGGCGCGATCGTGCGCCTTGGAGCAGCGTGGAGAACAAGCATGTTGGATCTGCAGGAGCGTATCGCCACCAGTTTTAGGGCTCAGGGGTTGATGACCACCTTGGGCGCGCAGCTCGTCCTGGCGAGCGCAGGCGAGGTGCGGATCGCATTGCTGCCGCGCCCGGACCTGTCCCAGCAGCACGGCTATATCCATGCCGGCGCCCTGACCAGCGTGCTCGACAGCGCTTGCGGCTACGCGGCGCTGACCGTCGCGCCGGCCGGGCTCGATGTGCTTACCGTCGAGTTCAAGATCAACTTCGTGCGCCCTGCCGTAGCCGACCGGTTCCTGGCGATCGGCAAGGTGACGAAGGCGGGCAAGACCCTGACGGTGTGTCAGGGCGAAGTAGTCGGCGAGCTGGGTTCGCGCCGCGAGACCGTCGCGGTGATGCAGGCCACCATCATCAACGTCGCAGGGCAGCGGCCATGAACGAACGCTTCCGTTTCTCCGGCCTGGCCGCCGCGTGTTGGTTTGGCCTGCTGCTTCCGCCAGGTGCCTCGTCGACGCCGGTCGGGCCCATCACCGAGATCGTCGTGAAGGAGAACCGCATCGGACCCAAGCACGAAGCTTGCGAGAAGTTCGCGATGACCCCGGCACGGGTTCGCGCCTTCTTCAACAAGGCCGTGCTGATTTCAGGGCGCCAGCAGCACGACAACTTTCTGTATGGCCCCTGCTCCGCCCGCGGCACCTTCAAGACCCGCTACGACACCTGGCAATGGGAAATCCGCAGCCTGGGTACCGGCAGCATCGCCGCGACGAACGGCGAAGTCTTTCTGCTTGGCGATCCTGGTCAGGAATCGCTGCTCTCGGAGAATTGATTTCGCCTGCGCGCCGTATCCTTTTCGGACCCACCCGGACCCATCGATTGATGTCTGTAACGACCTTCAGCATCCGCCCAGCCAACGCATCCGATGCCGACGAGATCAGCGGGCTGATCACCGGCTGGGCGCACCATTACCTGGAAGATCCGCCGCCACCTGAAGCCGCCGTGTTTCTGGCAACGCTCACGCCATCCGCTACCGCCGAGCGCATCGGGTCGCCGAGTTTCCGCTACTACGTCGCGGAAGACGCTGGCGCGATTGTGGGCGTCATCGCCTTGCGCGAGGGCTTCCACCTCTACCACCTGTTCGTTCGTGAGGACGCCCATGGACGGGGCATTGCCCGCTTGCTTTGGGAGCGCGCCAAGTCCGAGTCCGGCAGCCCCTCGTTCATGGTCAACTCGTCTCTTCCGGCGATTCCGGTGTATGAGCGCTTCGGCTTCGTCGCAACGGAATCGGCGCAATCCAAGAACGGCCTGGTGTATGTGCCTATGGCGTACGAAGACGAAGGCTGAGGTCTAGTCGATACCGCAGCGGTCTCGCTCGCAGGACTGTTTCACTTACGCCTTGGGTACGACCGGATGGAATCTCGTACTTTGAACGCAACGGTTCTCGACTCGCTTGAACCCGAGATCTGCTTCCTGATCCGCGATGACTTCTACTACGGTCCCGATCGACACGCAGACATCTGCGAACGAAAGCTTGTGGAGAAGCTGATACCGCCGAGGCTAGGCCAGGCGTTTCCTTCGATTGTTCGTACGCCCGAGGCGCGGGGCCACGAGAAGGAGCTGGCCGACTACTACTGGCAAATCGTTTCTGCCGCCCGACGTCATGCGAAGGACTTCAATCATATTCGGCACTATTTCTGGATGCGGCTTTGGCTGTCGAACGCCACGGAGCAGCTGAGCATTTCTTTCCCGTGGTACGACTCCCTGTCGGAGATGCGCCGCTTTTCCGACGCCATCGCGACGGATGCCGTGGGGGATCTGTACTGGGATCAGGATCAGGGCTGGGGGCTGGACGTCAAAGGCACCGACGATCGACTGTTGATACACCAGCGCGACCCCGACAGCGACGACACGGGTCTCCTGGTGTCCGTGCCGCGCAGCGCGTTCCTACGGAAGATGAGCGACGCCATGCAGGACGCCACCGCCGTCGTGGCGCGCTTGACGCAGGAGATGGGAGCCGATGTTTGGACCGCTTATGTTCGCGAGCCGCCGGTTTGGAACCGGCCGTGATGCCGGTACCGGGTCAAGGCGTCCGCGGATGGTTCAACACCAGCCAGTACAAGCCCACCTGCTTCACCGCCCATACGAACTGCTCGAAATCCACCGGCTTCTGGATGTAGCTGTTCACGCCCAGGGCGTAGCTGGCTTCGACGTCGAAGGGTTCGGTGCTGGTGGTCAGCACCACCACCGGCAGCGTGCGGGTGGCTTCGTTGGCGCGGATCGCCTGCAGGACTTCGCGGCCGTCGACCTTGGGCAGGTTGAGGTCCAGCAGCACGATCGAAGGCAGGTCGACGGGGTCGCGGTCGGCGTAGCGGCCGCGTGCGAACAAATAGTCCAGGGCCTCGGCGCCGTCGCCGACCACCACCAGTTTGTTGGCGACCTTGGCCTCCTCGAACGCGAGCCGGGTCAGCTCGACGTCGTCGGGGTTGTCTTCGACCAACAGGATGACCTTATGCATGCGCGGCTACCTCGCCCGCGGCGGCGGCGGGCAGTTCGACAGTGAAAGTGCTGCCCACATCGGGCTCGGATTGGGCGCGCAGCTGGCCGCGGTGGCGGTCGACGATGCGCTTGGCGATCGCCAGTCCGAGACCGTGGCCGCCGCCCTGATCCGGGCCGTGCAGGCGCTGGAAGGGTTCGAAGAGCTTATGCGCGTAACGCATGTCGAAACCGGCGCCGTAGTCGCGGATCGCGACGCGCAGGCGGCCGTCGTCGCGCTCGCCGGAGATTTCGATGCGGATCGGGTCGCGCTCGCGCGAGAACTTCCAGGCGTTGCCCATCAGCTGGGTCAGCAGCAGCTTGAGCAGGCGCTCGTCGCCTTCGACGAACAGGCCGGGTTGCACGCGGATGTCGGCGCGACGGTGCGGGTCGGCGTCCAGCAGCTCGGCGCCGACCCAGTCGGCGAGCAGGCTCAGGTCCACGCGCGCCTGGCGCATCGCGGTTCGGGTGACGTGCGAGAGGTCGTTGAGCGCGGCCAGCAGCGCGGTCATGCGACCGGCGGCGGCACGGATGCGGTCCAGGTAGTCGCGGTCGGTCTCGTCCAGACGCTCGGCGGCGCGGTCGGCGAGCAGGCCGGAGAAGCTCTCGATCGAACGCAGCGGCGCGCGCAGGTCGTGGGCGACCGCGTCGGCGAACAGCTGCAGATGGCGGTTGGAGGCGTCGAGCGCGTGGGCGAACTCGTCGGCGTCGGTACGGGCCTGGGCTTCGGCCGCGAGCTGGTCGCCGATGTCGCGGATCTGCACCAGCAGGCAGCGCGGGGCGCCGTCGGCGCCGCGCACCAAGGCCACGTTGGCGTGCGTCCACACGGCCGTGCCGTCGCGGCGCAGGTAGCGCTTGCGCACATCCAGGGCTGGAATGCCGCCGTCGTTGAGGCCCTCGAGGAAGCCGCGAGAGAGCTCGACATCCTCGGGGTGGGTGAACTCGGCGGTGCTGCGGCCGACCATGTCGGCGGCGGCGTAACCCAGTAGGCGCTCGAACACCGGATTGACCTCGAGCCAACGGCCCTGCAGATCGACGATGGCCATGCCGATGCCGGAGGCCTGCATCGCCATGCGGAAACGGTCCTCGCCCGTTTCGTGAGCGGCGGCTTCGGTCATTCGTTGCGGACTCGGGGCTCCTCTGGCGGGCAAGTGTACCGGCTGCCGCCGTGACGGTGCGGTGCAGGGGGGCCGCGGGGCTGAACCGCGAACCACCGTCAGAACGCGGACCGGAACCGTCCTGGCGCAGGCGAGGCCGACGGCCGCGGGTGCGGCGGCGTTCGGCTCAGAACAGCTCGCCCTGGGGCGAAAGCGGACGCGGCGGCACGAACTGGCCGGTGTCCAGGCCGGGCAGGCGGCCATAGCCGATGCGGCGCCAGGCCTTGGCGAAACGCTGCTCGATCAGCTGGGCGAAGGGGCCGGTGCCGCGCATGCGGGTGCCGTAGGCGCTGTCGTAGTCCTTGCCGCCGCTCATTTGCTGGACCAGGCTCATCACGTGCTCGGCGCGGTCGGGATAGTGCAGGGCCAGCCACTCGCGCCAGATCGTCTTGAGCTCGTGCGGCAAACGCAGGACCACGTAGCCGGCGGCGCGCGCGCCGGCTTCGAAGGCGGCGGCCAGGATGTGCTCGAGCTCGGCGTCGTTGATCATCGGGATCATCGGCGCGGCCATCACCCCGACCGGCACGCCGGCGTCGGCGAGCTCGCGCATCGCGCGCAGGCGCGCGTGCGGGGCCGACGCGCGCGGCTCCATCTTCGACGACAGGTGGTTGTCCAGGGTGGTGACCGAGAAGTACACGGTGACCAGCCCGCGCCGCGCCATCGGCGCGATCAGATCGAGGTCGCGGACCACGCCGGCGTTCTTGGTGATCAGGCTGAAGGGATGCGCGCATTCGCTGAGCACCTCGATCAGCGAGCGGGTGATCCTGTAGCGGCGCTCGATCGGCTGGTAGGAATCGGTGTTGATGCCCAACGCGATCGGCGCGCAGCGGTACGAGGGCCGCGCGAGCTCGGCGCGCAGGCGCTCGGCGGCGTTGGTCTTGGCGTAGAGCTTGGTTTCGAAGTCCAGCCCCGGCGACAGGTCGAGGTAGGCGTGCGAGGGCCGGGCGAAGCAGTACACGCAGCCGTGCTCGCAGCCGCGGTAGGGGTTGATCGACTGGCCGAAGGCGATGTCCGGCGACTCGTTGCGGTTGACGACGCTGCGCGCGCGCTCCTCGGTAACCTGGGTGTCCGGCCGCGAGACCTCGTCGGCCGGGTCGTGCAGCGAGCCCCAGCCGTCGTCCTCGCCCTGGGCGGTGGTGACCGCGTAGCGCCCGGGCACGTAGGACGCCGCGCCGCGGCCTTTGATCGCGGCGGGCTGGACCGAGAGCTGGGAACGGCGGGTGTCGTGCATGGCCGCAGGCTAGGTGGGGGGTGTCGCAGGGGATGCGACGGGCAAGAAGCGAACCCGCGCAATCCGCCCGGCCCGCAGGCAGGGCCTGCCGGCCGTTCGGCTCTGCACGAACCTGCGGTCCGTAAACGCAGGCCTCCCCGTTTTCAAAGGGAAGGCCGAAGCGCGGGAGGGCGCTATTCGATCGCGAAGCTCACATCCACCGAGGCGGTCACGCTGATCTGGCCGACCGACAGGGTGGCGCCGTCCGCGCCTTCGCCGCCGCCGCCGTTCTGCGACACGTTCTGCATCATCTGCCCTCGCCCGCCGCCCCAGGTCGCGCCGCTGCGCCACCAGCCGCCGGAATAGGACTCGGACACGCTCTGCACCGGGCCGCGGCGCGCGCCGAGCCCGGTGGTCAGGGCATCGGCTTTTTCCTTGGCCGCCTGAACCGCCAGCGCACGCGCGGCATCGCGGTGCTTGCGCAGCTGCGAGGTACGGAACTCGATGCCGTGGATGTGCTGCACGCCGTTGTCGAGCAGGCCGGCGAGGATGGTCTCGAAGTTGTCGGTGCGGGTCAGGCGGATGCCGATGCTCTTGCGCACGATGTAGACCACCGGCACCACGCGCGAACGCTCCTGGGCGGCGCGGCTGCTGTTGTCGTCGTATTCGTACTGCGGTTCGATGCTGATGAAGTCGGTCTGCACGTCCTTGCTGGGCACGCCGTTGCGGGCGAGGAACGCCAGCGCCGCGGCCACGCGCTCGTCGTTGAGGCGTTTGGCCGGGGCGAGCTCGAGGTTGCGGGTCTCGACGCCGACGTTGAGCAGGATTTCGTCCGGGGCGACCTTGATCTCGGCGCTGCCGGACACGCTCACCGTGCGTGCGGGGGTGACGCTGGCCGCCTGCGCGGCGGCCGGCAGCAGTGGGCTGGCCAACAGGATCGGCAACAACAGCGAGGCGATTTTCATGGGCTGGGGTCCTGGGTCGAAGAGCGACGGCGAAACGGGATACGGCCGCAACGGTGCGGGGTGCGCGTATGCGTCATCCTAGGCGCTGCGTGTGCCGGTGCATCGTAGCGCCCACCTGCCGGCGCACACTTTGCGCGACTGTCGCCGCGGGCTAGCCTTGGCCTGCGATCGACGCGTCCGCGCCGATCGTCCCCTGGAGAGCCCCGTGTCCGACCTGTTGTCCTCGCTGTGGAACGCGCTCATCGGCATCCCCCACCTCAGCCTCTACCTGACCCTGGGCTGGGCTGCCTACCTGATCGGGCTGGGGTTGTGGATCGTGCTGCAGAAGCGCGAACCGGTGGCGACCATCAGCTGGTTGATCAGCCTGGCCGCCCTGCCCTACCTGGGCTTCTTCATCTACTACGTCTTCGGCCCGCAGCGCATCCATCGCCAGCGCCTGCGGCGGGTGCGCGCGCGTGCGGCGCTGCCGGCGACCATGCCGGGGCTGAGCGAATCGCCGGAGGCGGTGGAGCTGGCCAGGCTGGCCCAGGCCACCACCGGGCTGCCGCCGACGACCGCGACCCAGGCGCGCCTGCTGATCGACGGCGGCGCCAAGTACGCGGCCCTGCTGGAGGCGGTGGGCCAGGCCCGCGAGCACATCCACCTGGAGTACTACATCTACCAGCCCGACGCCTGCGGACTGGCCCTGCGCGATGCCCTGATCGAGCGCGCGCGCGACGGCGTGCAGGTGCGTTTGCTGCTGGACGCGGTGGGTTCGGGCTCCACCTCCAACCGCTTCCTGCAGCCGTTGGTGGACGCCGGCGGCGAGGTCGCGTGGTTCCATCCGATGAAGCTGCGCTGGTTCTGGAAGCGGCCGTGGTTGAACCTGCGCACCCACCGCAAGATCGTGGTGATCGACGGCCTGGTCGGCTTCACCGGCGGCATCAACATCACCGACGAGGAGGACGAGCGCATCCGCAAGGACGCCTACCGCGATCTGCACCTGCGCCTGGAAGGCGACGTGGTGCGCGAGTTGCAGTTGGTGTTCTGCGAGGACTGGGCCTACGCCACCGGGCAGGCGCCGCTGCGCCTGCAGCATCCGGCGCCGCAGCCGGGTCCGATCGCCGCGCAGGTGTTGGTGTCGGGACCGGATTCGTCCTGGGAGGCGATCCACCGCCTGCACGTGGGCGCGATCCACGCCGCCCGCCAGCGGGTGTGGCTGGTGACGCCCTATTTCGTGCCCGGCGAGGCCGCGCGCATGGCCCTGACCTCGGCCGCGCTGGGCGGGCTGGACGTGCGCCTGCTGGTGCCGCGCCTGAGCGACAGCCGCCTGGTCACCTACGCGGCGCGCTCCTACTTCGACGAACTGCTGGAAGCCGGGGTCAAGATCCACGAGTACGGCCCGCGCATGCTGCACACCAAGGCCCTGCTGTGCGACGAGGACCTGGCCATCATCGGCAGCGCCAATTTCGACCACCGCAGCTTCCGGCTGAATTTCGAGATCTCGGTGCTGTTCCACGACCATGCGCTGGCGGCCGAGCTGGCCCAGCTGATCCAGGCCGAATGCAGCTACGCCCCGCGCGTGCGCAGCGACCGCCAACAGGGGCTGTGGCGGCGGCGCCTGCCCGAGGCGCTGGCACGCCTGGTCTCGCCCTTGCTGTGAACGCGCACTGGGTCACGTCGCGCGCGACGAGCGGTCGCCGCGACGGGGTTGTCGGGCTGTAGCCGGGCGGGCGGCGCGCTACACTCGCGGCGACTGGCAACCACCCCAACGACGGGAGCACCGCCGCGATGTACTGGCTGTTTTTGCTGCTGGCCCTGGCCGCGCTCGTAATCGCCTTCAAAGCCTCCTCGGGCCTGTTGCTCGTGGTGTCCCTGCTGGCTTCGTTGGGGTTCTTCATCGCCTGGATCCTGGGCTTGCTGGCCGCGCGTATCGGCAGCAGCAGCCGCGACGAGGGCCTGATGCTGGACCCGAACGAGCTGCGCCGCCTGCGCGAGCAGGCCGAGGCGCGCAAGCTGGCGGCCGCGTCGCAGCAGCCGGGGTCGTCGTCGGAGCCGCAGCAGCAGCGTTGAGCTTCGCCGCGCACGCGGCGGTTGCGCACTGCTCTGCCTTGACCACTCGCGCCGGCAAGGCCGGTGCCGGTTCGATGGCGCGACGATTCCTTCCTTTGTGGAAAGCGGTGCAAGCCGCGATGTTTTGGTGCTTGCTTGGTCGCGCCTGACGTTCCCATGGGAACAAGCGGAGGGCGCATCGCATCGCGGTTGCGCGCGGGTCGCGCAGTTGTCGCAGGTGGGGTTCGTCGCGGCTTGCGCCGCTCCTACAGGGGGCGCTGGGGGGTTTGGTCGTGGGTGGGGTTTATCGCGGCTTACGCCGCTCCCACAGGGGTGATGTCTCCTGCTTGGGGTTGGACATCGACTTTGGGGCTCGTCGGTTTCGATGCGGGCGCGGGCTTGGGAAACGCGGCGCTGCGGCCTAGACTGCGCGGATGACCGTACTCAGCGTCAACGTCAACAAGATCGCGGTGCTGCGCAATTCGCGTGGCGGTAACGAACCCGACGTGGTCGCGGCCGCGCGCGCCTGTCTCGACGCCGGCGCGCATGGCATCACCGTGCATCCGCGTCCCGATGCGCGCCACATCCGCGATTACGACGTCGCGGCCTTGGCCGAGCTCACCCGCGAGCGCGGGGTCGAATTCAATCTGGAAGGCAACCCGTTCGCGCCGGCGCGCGCGGGCTATCCCGGTTTCCTGGCCCTGTGCGCGCAGGCGCGTCCGGCGCAGGCGACCCTGGTGCCGGACGGCGACGGTCAGCTGACCTCCGACCATGGGTTCGATTTCCGCCGCGACGGCGAGTCGCTGCGGCCCTTGATCGCCGAGCTCAAGGCGCTGGGCTGCCGGGTCAGCGTGTTCGCCGACGCCGGTTCGCAGGATTTCGAGATCGCCGCGGCGATCGGCGCCGACCGGGTCGAGCTCTACACCGGCCCCTACGCCGAGGCCCACGCGGCCGGCGATCCGATCGCGGCACTGGCCGTGTTCGCCGATGCCGCGCGACGCGCGCAGGCGGTCGGGCTGGGCGTGAACGCCGGCCACGACCTCAGCCAGGCCAACCTGGGCGAGTTCCTGCGCGCGGTGCCGCAGGTGCTGGAAGTGTCGATCGGCCACGCCCTGATCGGCGAGGCCCTGTACGCAGGCCTGGATGCGACGGTGCGGGCCTACCTGCGTCTGCTGTAGGCCCGTCCCGCTGCGCTATCGCGCTTACTCCAGCGCGAGATTCTTCAAACCGCTGTCCTGCGCCGCCGACACCGCGGTGGCGAAGCCCTGGTAGTCGGCATCGGCGTTGGCACTGATCTGCAGCACGGTGCGCGGGGCGGCCACGGCCAGGTTGGCCAGTTCGTCGCGCAGGGAGCCTGCGGCCACCACCTGCCCGTCCAGCAGATAGCTGCCGTCGGCCTGGACGGCGAGCTGCACGCGCGGCGGCGGTGTTTGCTCGATAGGGTCCGAACGGCCCGGGATTCGCATATCCAAGGTCCCGCTCATCACCGGCGCGGCGACCATGAAAATCACCAGCAGCACCAGCAACACGTCGACCAGGGGGGTGATGTTGATTTCGGCGACGGCGCGGGCGTCGCTGCGGGACGGAGACTCGAAGTACGCGGAGACGGCCATTGCTCTACCCCCACCAGGGCGGGATGCCCGGCTCCACGCTAAACCCGGTCCGGCCCGGCTGGCAAGGGGGCAAAAAAAACGCCGCCCGGAGGCGGCGTTTTCACGACGGTAAGCGTCAAACTTGTCGATCGGTCAGTCGTTTTGGACGAAGCCGATCTTTTCCATATTGGCGTTCTTTGCCTTCGCCAGCACCTTGGCGAGGATGCCGTAATCGGCATCGGTGCTGACGTCGATCTCCAGCATCGGCTGGTTGGTCGGATCACGCTGCACTTCGGCGCCCATCATGCTCTGGAGCGCCGTGATCGGTTGCGGCGTATCGTTCCAGAAGATCTGACCCGAAGCGTCGATGCGCAGACGGATCGGCTCCTTCGGCGGCGTCGGCGGCGGCGGCGTGGTCGTGCGCTGCGGCAGATTGACTTCGATCGGGTAAGACATCACGGGCGCCGTCACCATGAAGATGATCAGCAACACCAGCATCACGTCCACCAGGGGCGTGACGTTGATGTCGGCCATCGGTGCGCCTGCGCCGGAGCCAGAACTGAATGCCATAAATAGTCTCCGGGTGCCTTAACGTTCTTTGATCGCTACGAAGCCGACCTTGCGCATGCCTTGGCCCTGCGCAATCTTCACCACGTCTTGCACGATGCGGTACTTGGTCGTCTTGTCGCCACGGACGTTGATCTGCGGCTGCGGCGTCTTCTGCGCTTCGATCGAGAGCCGGCTTTCCAGCAGGCCCTTGGTGATCGGTTCGTCGTTCCAGAACAGCGAACCGTCTTCCCTTACAGCCAGAGTAATCGGCTGTGTCGGCAGCGGCTTGTCCGGCCTGTTATTGAGAGTGGCTTCGGGCAAATCGACCTTGACCTTATGCGACATCAGAGGCGCCGTGATCATGAAGATGATCAGCAGCACCAGCATCACGTCCACGAGGGGCGTGACGTTGATCTGTGCCATCGGGCCGCCGCTATCGCTGTCTGTACTGAAGGCCATGTCCGAACTCCAACTACTACAAGTAAGGTGAAGACGTCGCGGTTAGGCGACTTAGCGCTTAGCGGCCAGTTCGCCGACGCGCGAACCGGTAGCGAAGAAGTCGTGCAGGTCGTGCGCGAACGTGTCGAACTTGTTGTTCGTGACGCGGTTCAGGCGGACGAAGAAGTTGTACGCGAGCACCGCCGGGATGGCGACGAACAGACCGATGGCGGTCATGATCAGCGCTTCACCCACCGGGCCGGCGACGGCGTCGATCGAAGCCTGGCCGGTCGCACCGATCTTGATCAGGGCGTGGTAGATGCCCCACACGGTGCCGAGCAGGCCGACGAACGGCGCGGTCGAACCGACGGTGGCGAGCACGGTCAGGCCGCTTTCCAGACGCGAGGATTCGCGGGTCACACCCTGACGCAGGGCGCGATCGACGAACTCGGAACGGTTCAGCGACTCGACCAGGCGCGAACCTTCGTGGCGCTGATGGTGAGCGGCGGCCTGGGCGGCGTCGAGCGCGATCTTGGAGAACGGTTCGCTACGCGACTGTTCTTCCATGAAGCGGATGGCGTCCTGTGCGTTCGGGGTTTCCCAGAACGTGCTGACGACGCGATCCGAACTGCCGCGAAGACGCAGGTTCTTCACGAAGTTCACGACGATCCAGTAGACCGACAGGACCGACATGATCGCGAGCGTGAGGAACACGACCCAGCCGACGATGTCGAAGTTAGTCAACAGATGGGCGAAGCTCATCTGCTGGAGGGCTTCGGCGTTGGAGCCCCCGGCAGTAGCAGCGGTGGTGGTTTCCTGCAGCATGACGCTTACCTTTGAATGTCGTGGATAAGGAAAGAAGAGTTACGTGGTGCGTTACAACCGTCCCGCGAACCCGATCAGTTCGGAGGGACGAAATCTACCGGGACGCGAACCTTGCTGGTCACACCAACGCCGTTGCGCATCTCGGGGTTGAACTTCCACTTCCGTGCGGCATCCATGGCGCTGCGGTCGAGGTTGCGGTTACGGCTGGACTTCTCGACGGAGACGTCGAGCACGTTGCCCGAGGCATCGATGGTGATGACCAGGACCACGGTGCCGCCCACGCCTTGACGCGCTTCGGTCGGCGGGTACTTAGGCGGATTGAGCCGCTTCGACGACGGATCGACGCCGGAGCTGATGGTGGTGGCCGGCGCGGGCGTCGACGGCGGGGTCGGCGGCTCCTGCTGGATGTCCACCGGGCTCGGCTCGTCGACGACGATCGGCGGATCTTCCGGCGGCGGCGGCAGCGGAGTCGGCTGCGGCGCGGCCAGCTGCTTGATCTGCTGCGGCGGCGGCGGTTCCGGCGGCGGCGGCGGGGGCGGCGGCGGCGGTTCCGGCGGCTTGATCAGGTTGACGACGGTCACCTGTTCTTCCGCCTTTTCGGTTGCCGGCGGCGCCATGGGCGCGAGCAGCAAGAGCAGCGCCGCGACATGCACGGCGATCGCGGAGGTGATACCGGCGATACGTGCCCAGTTCAGCCCTTCGCGGTCGTCATCTTTCTTAGCGTGGATTTCGAGGTCTTGCGTCATGCCGTCAGCTCGGGAAGTGTTTCCGGACGCAAGGGCGCCACGGGCCGTCGTTCGGTTCCCGCAACCGTTTCCAGTCGCGTGAACCTCCTAGCATATACCAAACCGCGCCCTAGGTTCCAAGGGCGGATTTGCCTATCGTGCGCCGTTATTTACCCGGCAGCGCGATGATCTTCTTGGCGTCGTCGGGCTTCTTCACGCCCTTGGCGATCGCCTGCTTGGCGGCTTCCTTGGCCTCTGGAATGCGGTCTTCCTGCCACAAGACACGAGCGAGATTGAGGTAGGTCTCGCCATCGGGTGCGAGCGGGGCGGCCTTCTTGTACGCCTCGATCGACGGGTTCACCTGGTCGGAGAAGTAGTAGGACTGCGCCAGCGCCAGGTAAGCCTGGAAATCCGGCTTCAGGATGCCCTTGCTCAGGCCGTCGTTGATGACCTCGGCGGCCTTCTTCTCGTTACCGTCGATCTGCAGGTAGGTCGAGTAGAGCTGACGGTAGTCCTTGTCTTCGTTGAGCTGACCGGCGGCGCGCAGCTTCTCCAGCACCGCGGCGGCCTTGTCGAACTGGTCGGCCTGCAGGTAGGTGGCGACCAGGTTGAGCTGGGCGCGCTTGTCGCCCGGGTTCTTGCTGGCGACGGCTTCGGCCATCTTGGTCGCTTCGCCGGTCTGGCCGGACTCGGCGTAGGCGGCCATCAGCAGCTGCTGCCAGTCGGACTTGGGCTCGGGCGAGGCGTCGATGGCCTGCTTGATGATCGGCGCGGCGTCCTTGTAGCGCTCCAGGCGGTACAGGGCGTTGCCCTTGACGATCAGGTGCTCGGGCTTGGTGCTCTTGGTCTCGGCGAGGAAGCGATCCATGGTCGCCAGGGCCTCGGCGTACTTGTCTTCCTGCAGCTGCAGCTGCGCCATCATGAACATGGCGCCGTAGTGGCCGTTGTTGTCCAGGCCGTTGAACTCCAGGGCCTTGGTCAGGTAGGCGATGGCGGCGGCGCTGTCGTCGGCGCCGTAGGCCAGCTGCGCGCCGATCTGGGCGGCGAAGGAGCGGTCGTAGGCGTTGGCGGCCGGGTTGGCGATGATCTCGTCGGCGATCGCGCGGCCTTCGGCCGGCTTATCGTCGTCGTAGAAATCCATCATCTTCTTCAGCTTCGGCGTGACCTTGGCCGAGGCCTTGGCGTCGGGCTGCTCGCGGGTGGCGTTGGGATACTCGACCTTGGACGCCGAGGAAGAGGCTTTCTTGTCTTCCTTCTTGTCCGCGTGACGCTGACGGCGCTCTTCGGCCCGTTCCATCGCCGACTGCGCGTGAACCTGGGCGATCGAGCCCAGCGCGAGCACGGCGCCGATGGCGGCCGTCAGCACGGTGCGATGGCGGGTGGAGAGCTTGTTCATGGTCACCTCAATCAGCTGCCGCCGTGGCGGGGTCGATGGCCGCAGGGCCGGGGGGCCGTCACGCTAACAGAAACGCGGGGCCGGGCGATACGGGGTTTTGCAGCGGTTAATGCTTCTCGTTCATCCACACTTGGGCGTACGGCCGGCCGAACGCGCCTGCTGGTACACCGGCATGAGCCCGCCGGCCCGCGCGCGCAGTTCCTGGATGCGCGATTGGGGGTCCGGATGGGTGGACAACCACTGCGGCGGACGGCTCTGGCTGGCGGCGATCATGTTCTGCCACAGGTTCACCGCCTGCTGCGGATCGAAGCCGGCCTGGGCCATCAATTGCTGGCCGACCACGTCGGCCTCGGATTCCTGGGTGCGCGAGCCGGGCAGCAGGAACAGGCCCTGCACCGCGGCGCCGCCGAGCTGGTTGGTGGCGCTGGCCGCGCCTTCGCCGTAGCGCGAGCCTAGCAGGGCGCCGGCGATGCTCAGGCCGGTCTGGGCGGTGATCTGGCGGGTGATGCGCTCGTCGTGGTGGCGCGAGACCACGTGGCCGACCTCGTGCGCGATCACCGCCGCCAGCTGGTCCTGGTTCTTGGCGACCGTGAAGATGCCGGTGTTCACGCCGACCTTGCCGCCGGGCAGGGCAAAGGCGTTGGGCGAGCTGTCGACGAACACGGCGACGTCCCACTGCGCCTGCCAGCCGGCCGGCAGCTGGCGGGTCACCGCATCGACCACGCAGCGCACATAGCCGGTCTGGCGCGCGTCGGTGCTGAGCTTGCCCTTGGACTTGGCGTCGACGAAGGCTTGCGCGCCCATCTGATTGAGCTGTTCCTGCGATACCGCGCCCACGCTCTGCCGACGCCCGGTGGGCGAGGTGGTGGTGGCGCAGGCGGCGGCGACCAGCGCGATCGAGACACCGAGCAGTAAACGCTTCACTGAGCAGAATTCCCCTTGCGTATGACCGCGTTGTAGACCGATCGGGATTAACTTTTCGTCAAACGCGCCAGGGCGGGGACATCAGCCCTGCGCAACCAGCAAGGCGCAGGCGAGCAGGTTGTTGATTCCGTGCGCGGCGATGGCCGCCCACAGGGTACCGGTGCGGCGGTAAAGCCAGGCGAAGGCGGCGCCGATGCTGGCGTAGGTCAGCCACAACAGGCTGATCGCGCCGGGTCCGTTGCCGCTCAGACCGGGCAGTTCGTGCATCAGGGCGAAGGCCAGGCTGCTCAGGACGATGCCCAGGCCGGGCAGGCCGGCGGCCCAGAAGCGCCCGAACAGCACGCGCCGGAACAGCAGTTCTTCGTAGGCCGGTGCCAGCACCACCGCGAACAGCAGGGTCAGGACGAACTGGCTGCGCAGGGCGGCCTGGATCATCTCGACGTTGCTGGGCAGGGGTTCGATGCCGAACTGCTCGCCGATCCAGCTCAGCGCGGCGCTGAGGCCGAAGGTGGCCAGGCCCACGCCCGCGGCCCAGGCCCAGGTGGCGGGCCGGCGTGCGGCGCGCCAGGAGGCGGCGCGTTCCTCGCGCCCGGCGCGGCGGCGCAGCAGGTAGACGGCGAACGAAGCGCTGCCCATCGCGACCAGGGCCATGGCCAGCTGGGCCAGGCCGCCGGGTTGGCCGATGTCGGCGAAGGCGTCGGCGGTAGGCGCGGCTTGCTGCGCCAGGCCGATCTGGATGCCGCGCACGACCGCCCACGCGACCATGGTGGCGAAGCTCAGGGCCAGCATGATCGCGACCGCGATCAGGAAATCCAGCGCGGCGTGGCCGAGCACCGCGCGGGTGCGCGGCGCCGGCAGCGGCGGCGGCACCGCCGCGGGCAGGGCGGCGGCGGTGGGCTCGAAAGCGGGCGCCATCGGCGTCGGCTCAGACGTCGAGATTGGCGACCTTGAGCGCGTTGTCCTCGATGAAGGCGCGGCGCGGTTCGACCACGTCGCCCATGAGGGTGCTGAAGATCTGATCGGCGGCCACCGCGTCCTCGATGCGCACCTGCAGCAGACGGCGCGTTTCCGGATTGACCGTGGTGTCCCACAGCTGCTCGGGGTTCATTTCGCCCAGGCCCTTGAAGCGCTGGATCTGGCGGCCCTTCTTGGCTTCCTCGAGCAACCAGGCCTGCGCCTGGGCGAAGCTGTCGACCGGCTGGGCGCGATTGCCGCGCACGATCTGCGCGCCTTCGCGGACCAGGCCGTGCAACAGCGAGGCCGCTTCGCGCAAGGCGCGCAGCTCGCCGCCCTCGAAGGCCGACAGCGGCAGCACCTGGGTCAGTTCCTGGCCCATGTGACTGCGCGTGACCAGCAGCGCGGCCTGGCGCGCTTCGCTGGCCGGGTGCAGGCGCAGGCGGTAGCGCGGCTTGCCCAGACCGGTGCGGTTGAGGCGCTTTTCCAGCGCTTCGAGTTCGTGCTGTTCGTCGACGTTGGCCAGCAGGTGCGCGCTGTCCAGCGGGGTGAAGTCGATCAGCGCCTCGAGCACGTTGGGATCGTAGCGATGCGCGTTGCGCGCGATCGCTTCGCGCGCGCCGGCATAGGCCAGCAGCAGCTTCTCCAGCGCCGCGCCCTCGATCGGCAGCTCGCCCTCGGCCGGAATCAGGCCCGCGCCTTCGACGGCGTTGTTGGCCAGGTA
Organism: Lysobacter sp. cf310; assembly: GCF_900114355.1. Lineage (GTDB taxonomy): Bacteria > Pseudomonadota > Gammaproteobacteria > Xanthomonadales > Xanthomonadaceae > Lysobacter. The sequence goes on along the minus strand of NZ_FOSS01000004.1, from coordinate 301,612 downwards.
CACGTCCAGCGCGGTGTCGTCCTTGAGGTAGATCTCGTTCTTGCCCTGCTTGATCTTGTACAGCGGCGGCAGGCCGATATAGATGTGGCCGCGCTCGATCAGCTCCGGCATCTGCCGGTAGAAGAAAGTCAGCAGCAAAGTGCGGATGTGCGAGCCGTCGACGTCGGCGTCGGTCATCAGGATGATGCGGTGGTAGCGCAGCTTGTCCGGGTTGTACTCGTCCTTGCCGATGCCGGTGCCCAGGGCGGTGATCAGGGTGCCGACTTCGGCGCTGCCGAGCATGCGGTCGAAACGCGCGCGCTCGACGTTGAGGATCTTGCCCTTGAGCGGCAGGATCGCCTGGGTCTTGCGGTTACGGCCCTGCTTGGCCGAGCCGCCTGCGGAGTCGCCCTCGACGATGAACAGTTCCGACAGCGCCGGGTCTTTTTCCTGGCAGTCGGCGAGCTTGCCGGGCAGGCCGGCGATATCGAGCGCGCCCTTGCGGCGGGTGAGGTCGCGCGCCTTGCGCGCGGCTTCGCGCGCACGCGCGGCGTCGATGATCTTGCCGGTGATCGCGCGCGCTTCGTTCGGATGCTCCTGCAGGAATTCCTCCAGGCGCGCGCCGAAGGTGCTTTCCACCACCGGACGCACTTCCGAACTGACCAGTTTTTCCTTGGTCTGCGAGGAGAAGCTCGGGTCGGGCACCTTCACCGACAGCACCGCGATCATGCCTTCGCGCATGTCGTCGCCGGACAGCGCGACCTTGGCCTGCTTGGCGATGCCGCTGTTTTCGATGTAGTTGGTCAGCGTGCGGGTGAGCGCGGCGCGGAAACCGATCAGGTGGGTACCGCCGTCCTTCTGCGGGATGTTGTTGGTGAAGCAGAACATCGTTTCCTGGTAGGAATCGGTCCACTGCAACGCCACGTCCACGGTGATGCCGTTCTGCTCGCCCGACACCGAGATCACGTTCGGGTGCAGCGGCGTCTTGACCTGGGCCAGATGCTCGACGAAGGAGCGGATGCCGCCTTCGTACTGGAACACGTCGCGCCGGCCTTCGCCGCGCTCGTCGACCAGGGTGATCTTGACGCCGGAATTCAGGAACGACAGTTCGCGCAGGCGCTTGGCCAGGATGTCGTAGTGGAATTCGACGTCGGTGAAGATTTCCGCCGCCGGCTTGAAGCGCAGCAAGGTGCCGCGCTTGTCGGAGGCTTCGAGTTGCTTGAGCGGATACACCGGCTCGCCCAGCGCGTATTCCTGCTGGTGGTGGTGGCCGTCGCGCCAGATGTCCAGCCACAGCTGCTCGGACAGCGCGTTGACCACCGACACGCCCACGCCGTGCAGACCGCCCGAGACTTTGTAGCTGTTGTCGTCGAACTTGCCGCCCGCGTGCAGCACGGTGAGGATGACCTCGGCCGCCGACACGCCTTCTTCCTTGTGGATGTCGACCGGAATGCCGCGGCCGTTGTCGTAGCACGACACCGAGCCGTCGTCGTGCAGCGTGACGATCACATCGTCGGCGTGGCCGGCGAGCGCTTCGTCGATCGCGTTGTCAACGACTTCGAACACCATGTGGTGCAGACCGGTGCCGTCGTGGACGTCGCCGATGTACATGCCCGGCCGCTTGCGCACGGCTTCGAGTCCGCGCAAGACGGTGATCTTGCTGGAGTCGTAGGTCTGGTTCGGGGTCGGCTCGGGAAGCTGGTCGTTGTTTTCAGACATGCGCTGTGGGATTCCGCGGTCCGCCTACGGAGGTCGGAGACGCGACACATTAGCTGTAGGGACTGAGGCCGAGTATACCGCGCCTGGGGCCTGCCGGTCCGCCCGGGATATCCCCCGGTCAGACGGCAGCAGGAGAGGCCCTAGGCGGGCGTTGCCGGGCCGTGCGGGCTGCGCGGAGGGGGCGGGCCGGCCCCCGGTGCCTGCTGGGCGCACGAGGGTGCATTGCGGAGGAATCCGGGCAAGGGCGCGGCGCGGTCGGGCGTGCGCGGCTTCCGGTGGGGGTGCGGGGAAGCGGGAGCGGGTCGTGCGGTTCCGATCGCGATCGGGAGGCGGGCGTCGCTGCGCGCCCGCAGCGCAGCGATCGATGAGCTCTCTGGCCTTGGTCCCGCGGCTCGCGGCTGCCGGTATCACGACGCAGCGCAGTGGGGCGGCGCTCGATGTTCCACGTGGAACATCTAGGTAGGACGAATTTCTCCTTGTTCCACGTGGAACACCATGGTCTCGACGCCCAGCTCGGCCAGGGCGCTGGGCGCCTCGGTGCCGGTAATGAAGACCTGGGCGCCGCAGGCGATCAGGCGCTGCAGCACCCGGCGCTGGTGTTGACGGTCCAGTTCCGAGGCCAGATCGTCCAGCGCGATCACCGGCCACTCCTTGCGCGCCAGGGCGTGGTGCTCGGCCTGGGCCAGCAGCGCGGACAGGGCGGTGAGCTTGGCCTGGCCGCGCGACAGCGCGTCGCGGCCGGGCAGGCCGCCGAACTGGATGCGCCAGTCGGCCCGATGCGGGCCGACCGAGGTGTAGCCGGCGGTCTGATCGCGTTCGCGTGCCAGCAGCAGGGCGTCGGCCAGCGGCAGCTCGTCGCGGCGCCAACCCGGCAGGTAGTCCAGGCGGGTATCGCCCAGGGCCGGTGCCAGCTCGGCGGCCAGGGCCGAGAAGCGCGGCTGCAGATCCTCCAGGTAATGCTGGCGCCGCCGGCTCAAGGGTTCGCCGGCATCGGCGAGCTCGCGGTCCCAGGCATCGAGCTGGCCGTCGCGGGCCCGGGCCTTGAGCAAGGCGTTGCGCTGCTTGAGCGCACGGGTATACCGCCGCCACAGGGCAATGAAGTCGTGTTCCACGTGGAACAGGCCCCAATCCAGATAGCGCCGGCGCGACTCGGCGCCGCCGGTGATCAGCGCATGGCTGCCGGGCTCGAAGCTGACCACGGCCAGGGCCGCGCACAACTCACCCAGCTGGGCCACCGGGCTGCCGTCCAGGCGGCCGATCCAGTCCTGCCCGGTGTGGCGCAGGCCCGCCTTGCGCATCCGGGTCGCCTCCGGGCCGCCGTCAGCCACGGCGGCCGCATTCGGTCCCAGGCTTTCCTGCCACTCGACGAACACCTCCAGGGCAGGATCCCCGGCCCGGACCAGGCCGTCGCGGACCCGGCCACGGAAGCTGCGCCCGTAGGCCATCAAGTGCAGGGCCTCGAGCAGGCTGGTCTTGCCGGCGCCGTTGTCGCCGGTGATCAGGTTGATCCCGGGCGCCGGCGCCAGCCGGACATCGGCGAAGCGGCGCAGGCCGCGGGCTTCCAGACGGGTTACGTGCATGTGTGGATGATCGCAGATCGGGTTCGGGCGGCGCGGGAGGAATGCAGGACGCTGGGTGATTGGACGCACTGGGAGGTAGGGGGCAGAGGAGCAGGCGGGCAGCGGAGCAGGGAGCAGGGAGCGGAAATCGATGATCCGTCGATACGGCCTCCCCCTTTGAAAAAGGGGGATTGAGGGGGATTTGCTTTCAGGCCAGCCGCAAGCAGGGCCGCATCCTCCCCAACCCGTCCGGCCTCAGCCTTTAAGACGAGCGAGCAATGCACAGCCAAACCGAGGCAGCGCACAGCCCACGCCGGCGCCAAAACGAAACGCCCGGCAGCGCCGGGCGTTTCATGTTCCACGTGGAACCGATCCTCGCGGACCGGACGCCGATCAAAGCCGCAGCGGCATGACCACGTGGCGGCACTTCTCGTTGGCCGCTTCGCGCACCAGCGCCGAGGAGTTGGCGTCGCGCAGGGCGATCACCACGTGCTCGTCGCGCAGGGCGGTCAGGGCGTCGAGCAGGTAGTTGACGTTGAAGCCCACCGCCAAGTCGTCGACCTTGGTGTCGGCTTCCACCTCTTCCTGCGCTTCTTCCTGTTCCGGGTTATGCGCGCTGATCTTGAGCTGACCGGGCGAGACTTCGATGCGCACGCCGCGGTACTTCTCGTTCGACAGGATCGCCGCGCGCTGCAGGGCCGCACGCAGGGTCTCGCGCTCAATCCGCACTTCGCGGTCCGCACCGATCGGAATCACCGCTTCGTAGTCGGGGAAGCGGCCGTCGATGAGCTTGCTGGTAAAGGTCACGTCGTCGCGCTTGACCCGGATGTGGCCGCGGCCCATCTCGATCTCGATCTCGCGGTCGCCGCCTTCCAGCAGGCGCTGCAGTTCCTGCACGCCCTTGCGCGGCACGATGATCTGGCGCTTGGTCTGGCCGCTGCCTTCGTAGGCGGTTTCGCACAGCGCCAGGCGATGGCCGTCGGTGGCCACGCAGCGCAGGCTGTTCTCGCGCAGATCGAACAGCAGGCCGTTGAGGTAGTAGCGCACGTCCTGCTGGGCCATCGCGAACGCGGTGCGTTCGATCAGTTCCTTCAGCGCCGCTTCCGGCACGCGCACGCGCTCGGTGGCTTCGACTTCGTCGATCGACGGAAAGTCGTTGGCCGGCAGGCTGGCCAGCGTGAAGCGCGAACGCCCGGCCTGGACCGTGATCTTCTCGGCGGTCTGGGTGACGGTCACCTTGCTGCCGTCAGGGAGGGCGCGAACGATCTCGAACAGCTTGCGCGCCGGAATCGTGGTTTCGCCGTCTTTGGCGTCGTCCACGACGATGCGCGAGACCATTTCGACTTCCAGGTCGGTACCGGTCAGCGAGAGCTGCCCGTCCTTGACCTGTACCAGCAGATTGGCCAGGACCGGCAGGGTCTGCCGGCGTTCGACTACGTTGACGACTTGCGCCAACGGCTTGAGAAACACTTCTCGTTGCAGGCTGAAACGCATGCGGACCCCTTAGCCCCTAGTCGGTTCGGGCGGCAACGCCCAATACAAAAGAGATGGATAAATCAAAAGCATGGTGGTGATGGTGTCGCCGAAAACCCGGGAAAACTACAATAACTAATTGTTTTTACTGGATTTTTCGTTCATGCAAAGTTCGGTAGAACCGGACCCTGAGCTCCGGGACAATCTGTGGATAAATCTGCAGGCCGGTCGCCGGCTCCGATCTATCCACAGCTTGTACGCGGGCCATGCACCGCTTTGTTCGAAGAGTACCTGCACCGGCGCCGTTCGTCGCCTGCGGCCTCACTCGCTGAGCTTGCGGATCAGCTTGTCCCAATCCTCGCGAAGCTTGCCGTCGGTCTCCATCAGGGTGCGGATCTGCCGGCAGGCATGCAGCACCGTGGTGTGGTCGCGGCCGGCGAAGGCATCGCCGATCTCGGGCAGGCTGTGTTCGGTCAGTTCCTTGGTCAGCGCCATCGCGACCTGGCGCGGGCGCGCCAGGGAACGGGTGCGGCGCTTGGACAGCAGGTCCTTCATCTGCAGCCCGTAGTAATCGGCCACGGTCTTCTGGATGTTGGGGATGCCGATCGCCTGCTGCTGCGCGCGCAGCAGATCGCGCAGGGTCTCCTGGGCGAACTCGACGGTGATCGCGCGGCCGGTGAAGTTGGCGCGTGCGGTCAGGGTGTTGAGCGCGCCTTCCAGGTCGCGCACGTTGCTGCGCATCTTCTTGGCCAGCAGGAACGCGACTTCCTCCGGAATCGCGGCGCCGCGTTCCTTGGCCTTGGAGATCACGATCTGGGCGCGGGTCTCGAAGTCCGGCGGCTCGATCGCCACCGACAGGCCCCAGGCCAGGCGCGATTTCAGGCGCGGCTCCAGGCCCTCGACTTCGCGCGGGTAACGGTCGCAGGTCAGGATGATCTGCTGCTTGCCGTCGAACAGCGCGTTGAAGGTATGGAAGAACTCTTCCTGGGTGCGGTCCTTGCCGGCGAAGAACTGGATGTCGTCGATCAGCAACGCGTCCACGCGCTGGAACTGGCGCTTGAACTGATCCATGGTCTTGTCCTGCAGCGACTTCATCATCGCGCTGAAGAACTGTTCCGAGCGCAGGTACATCACGCGCATGGCCGGATTGGCCTCGCGCATGGCGTTGCCGGCGGCGAACATCAGATGGGTCTTGCCCAGGCCGGTGCCCCCGTACAGCAGCAGCGGGTTGTGCGCGCGTTCGCCGGGCTTCTGCGCGGCCTGCAGCGCCGCGGCGCGGCCGAGCTGGTTGCTGCGGCCTTCGACGAAGTTGTCGAAGGTGTAGTGATTGTCCAGATTGCCCTGGAAGGGTTCGACCGGCGCCACCGCGGCCGGGCGGCCGGCGCTGACCGGCTCGGCTTCGCGCACCGGCGCCACGCGCGGCAGCGAACCGATTTCCAGGCTGACCTCGGCGCTGCCGGCGAAATAGTTCAGCAGCTCGCGGATGCGCGCCAGGTAGCGTTCGCGCACATGCTCGACGACGAAGGCGTTGGGCGCGTACAGCACCGTGACGTCGTCGCGCTGGGCCGCTTGCAGCGGCTTGAGCCAGGTGTGGACATCCTCGACCGGGTATTCGGCTTCGAGTCGTTCGAGGCAGCGGGGCCAAGCTTCCATCGGTCGGCAGGTCTTCTTAGTGCGGTGCGGCCGGCCTGGGGGCGCGGCGGTCGAAACGCCGCCGGCCGCGCGATGCAACTCGCGGCGAACGGGGCAGGGGGGTCGGCCAGACTATCACCGCGGCGAGGTCCGGAACAGGACTTGTCCACAAGGCTGAACACAGGCTAGTCCACAGGCCCGGACCCGGCGCGAGCCAGTCAGGACGCGGATTGGCGCGTTCTTGGCCAGGCGCCGGACACCGCATCGCCGCAGCATGGACCCCGTCCGTCGCAGCCGCCGGGGACACCGCCCCCGCCGGCCCGCTGTTCAGTTCAACTTGACCGCGCCCTGGGATCGCCGCTATGATCGCCGGTCTTTTCCGCCGTATTAATTGAGCCGGACCATGGCCACCAAGCGCACCTATCAGCCCAGCAACCTCAAGCGCAAGCGCGACCACGGTTTCCGTGCCCGCATGGCGACCGCCGACGGCCGCAAGATCCTGGCCCGTCGTCGCGCCAAGGGCCGCAAGCGTCTTTGCGCCTAAACGTCGTTCCGGTTGCCCGTCGCTAAGGCGATCCCAGGCAACCGTCCGGCAATCGCCGGTACCGACCCGATGAATTCCACCCGCTTCCCGCGCACCGCGCGGGTACGCGCGCGTTCGGATTTCGACCGCATCTTCAAGCACGGCCGGCGCATCGCGCTGCCCGTGCTTGCTTTGCATTGGCAGGTCGTCGATTGCGAGCCGCGTCTGGGCCTGGCGGTATCGCGCAAGGTCGACCCGCACGCGGTCGGCCGCAACCGCATCAAGCGCGCCCTGCGCGATACCTTCCGCAAACTGCGTGCCGGGCTGGCGCGCGGCGATTACGTCGTGGTCGCCCGCCCCGGCGCCTCGCGCTGCACGCGCGAGGAACTCGACCAGGCCTTCCTGGGTCTGCTCAAGCGCGCCGGCGCGTTGCCCGCACCTGCGGTGCCCGGCACAATGCCGGCCGATCCCATTCCCTCCCCACTGCCGGACCCCGGTCCCGGCTGAGCCCGCCTGCTGCCCATGAACCAGACCCGTGTATTCCTGATCTTCGCCTGGCTGATGGTGGCGACCCTGCTGTGGATCGAATGGGGCAAGGAGAAGTCCGCGCCTCCGGCGCCGGCGGTGACCGCCGCTTCCGCCGCCGCCACGGCCAGCACCGTGCCCGGCGCGACCGTGCCCACGGCCGCGGCCGGCAAGGGCCTGGTGCCCGCAGCGCCGGCGCTGCCCGGCGCCGCACCGACCGCCACGGTCGCCGCGCCCAGCGCCGCGCAGACCGTCACCGTCACCACCGACGTGCTCAAGGTCGTGCTCGACGGCGGCACCCTGCACCGCGCCGACCTGCTGAAGTATCCGAGCGAAGCGGCCGACGACAGCGCGCCGGTGCGCCTGCTGGCCGAGGACGCCAACAACTACTTCGTCGCCCAGAGCGGCTGGGTCAGCCAGAACGGCGCCACCCCGACCCATGAGGGCGGCTTCGTGCCCGAAAGCGCGCAGCGCGACTACGTGCTGGCCAACGGCGCCAAGGAAATCGCGGTGCCCTTCGTCTGGACCGGCGCCAATGGCCTGACCATCCGCCGCACCTACGTGTTCCAGCACAGCGGTTACGCTGTCACCGTGCGCGACGAAATCGTCAACGCCGGCGCCGCGCCGTGGCAGGGCGTGATCTACCGCCAGCTCGCGCGCGTGCCGCGCGCGTTGACCCGCAGCGGCCCGATGAATGCCGAGCAGTACAGCTTCCAGGGCGCGGCCTGGTACAGCGCCGCCGACAAGTACGAGAAGCGCAAGTTCGACAAGTTCGGCGAGGACGGCCCGCTCGACAAGAAGGTCACCGGCGGCTGGGTGGCGATGCTGCAGCACCACTTCTTCGCGGCCTGGATCCCGGGCACCAACGACGAGGGCATGTTCTCGCTCGCGACCGCCGGCACCGCCGGCGGCGGCGCGCAGTACCTGATCCGCGACCTCGGCCCGGCCGTCAACGTCGCCCCGGGCGCCAAGGCGCAGACCGTGGCGCGCCTGTGGATCGGTCCCAAGCTGGTCAAGGCGATCGAGGGCCAGCAGGTCCCCGGCCTGGAGCGCGCGGTCGACTTCAGCAGCTACAGCATCATGGCCACGATGGCCAACGCGATCTTCTGGCTGCTGGACAAGCTGCACGGTCTGTTCGGCAACTGGGGCTGGTCGATCATCGGCCTGGTGGTGCTGATCAAGCTAGCCATGTATCCGCTGTCCGCCGCGCAGTACCGCTCGATGGCGAAGATGCGCAAGTTCCAGCCGCGCATCGAGCAGCTCAAGGAGCGCTACGGCGAGGACAAGCAGAAGTTCCAGATGGCGATGATGGAGCTGTACAAGAAGGAGAAGATCAATCCGGTCGGCGGCTGTCTGCCGATCCTGGTGCAGATGCCGGTGTTCCTGGCGCTGTACTGGGTGTTGCTGGAGTCGGTCGAGCTGCGCCACGCGCCGTGGATGCTGTGGATCCACGATCTGACCGCGCGCGATCCGTTCTTCGTGCTGCCGCTGATCAACATCGCGGTGATGTGGGCGACGCAGAAGCTGACGCCGACGCCGGGCATGGACCCGATGCAGAAGAAGATGATGCAGCTGATGCCGCTGGTGTTCGGCGTGATGTTCGCGTTCTTCCCGGCCGGTCTGGTGTTGTACTGGATCACCAACAGCGGTCTGGGTCTGCTGCAGCAGTGGTGGATGACCAAGCGTTACGCCGAGGCGCCGGCCAAGGCCTGATCCGCGCCGCATCGTTCGCTCACGAAGCCCGCCGCTCGGCGGGCTTCGTGTTTGTGGGCGGCGAGCTATGCCTGTCGATCCGATCGGATCGGGACTCCGCTTGGCCTTTGACTCCCTCCTTTATCAAAGGAGGGTTGGGGAGGATTTGCTCTTGCTTGGCTTTGCGCGGGTTCTTCACGGAAGTCAAAGGCTTCCGCCTGCTGCGCATGCGGGTCACTTTCTCTTGCTAGCCCAAGAGAAAGTAACCAAAGAGAAGGGCTCGCTTGGCCAAAGCTCCCCTGCGGGTTCGGTGCTGGCGCGGGGATTTTTCGAATGGACGTCCCTGTCCATTCGAAAAACGGCGCGCGTCCTGCGCGCCGCCCTTCGGGTCTACGGGTGGTCGTGTGAGTGCGGGGCTTTTGGACTTCAATGCCGCGACAACAGCAACAGCAACAGCAACAGCAACAGCAACAGCAACAGCAACAGCAACTCAACGGCAACAGCCATTGTCGTCGCAACCGCCACTGCTGCTTGGGCGTCCCTTCTCCCGCCTGCGGGTGAGGGGCAGCGCTTGCGAGCCATGGGCTCGCGCTGCACCGAATGCCCGACCGCTGGGCGGTCGAGCCTCAGGGTGAGGGTGAGGGCGGCGCAGCGCCGTAGGCACAATTGCTTTTCCTCCTGGCCGTGCGCCATCTACCCCATACCCAACGCGTTACCCTGATGCCCCACCGCCGTCCCGAACCCGTATGACCGCCACGCCCCCTTCCGACCGCGACACCATCGCCGCGATCGCCACCGCTCCCGGCGCGGGCGGTGTCGGCATCGTGCGTTTGTCGGGGCCGCGTGCGCGTGCGATCGGCGAGGCCGTGGCCGCGCGGCGGTTGCGGCCGCGCCATGCCCACCATGTGCGTTTCGTCGATGCCAGCGGCGAGGCCATCGACGACGGCATCGCGCTCTACTTCGCCGCGCCCGCCAGCTACACCGGCGAGGACGTGGTCGAGTTGCAGGCGCACGGTAGTCCCGCCGTGCTGCAGGCCCTGGCCGCGCGCTGCGGCGCGCTCGGGGCCCGCCGCGCGCGGCCCGGCGAATTCAGCGAACGCGCGTTCCTCGAAGGCCGCCTCGACCTGGCCCAGGCCGAGGCCGTCGCCGACCTGATCGCGGCCGCCGACGAACGCGCCGCCCGTGCGGCGCGGCGCGCGCTGGACGGCGAGTTCTCGCGCCGCGTCGATGCCCTGGCCGACGAGCTGCTGGCGGTGCGCGTGCACGTCGAAGCCGCGATCGATTTCGCCGACGAACCCCTGGATACCTTGGGCGGCGCGGCCCTGCGCCGCCGTTTCGCTTCGCTGTCGGCCGACCTGGACGCCCTGCTGGCCGCCGCCGAACGTGGCCGCCGCCTGCGCGACGGCCTGCACGCGGTCATCGTCGGCCCGCCCAACGCCGGCAAGAGTTCGCTGCTCAACGCCCTGGCCGGCAGCGAGCGCGCCATCGTCACCGACATCGCCGGCACCACCCGCGACCTGCTGCACGAGACCATCCGCAGCGACGGGGTCGAACTGACCCTGGTCGATACCGCCGGCCTGCGCGAGGGCGGCGACGCGATCGAGCGCGAGGGCATGCGCCGCGCCCGCGACGAACTCGCGCGCGCCGACTTGGCGATCGTGGTGCTGGACGCGCGCGATCCCGAGTCCGGCCGCGCCGCGGTCGCCGACGCCATCGCCGGCGTGCCCGCGCGGCTGTGGCTGCACAACAAGGCCGACCTGCTGGAGCCGGCCGCGGCCGCCGCGCTGGACGACGACCGCATCGCCCTGTCGGCGCGCACCGGCCAAGGGCTGGACGCCCTGCATGTGCAGCTGCGCCGGCTCGCCCAGGGCGAGGGCGCCGACGCCAGCGAGGGCGCCTTCACCGCCCGCGCCCGCCACGTCGAAGCGCTGCGCCGGGCCCAGGCCGAACTGGCCGACGCCGGGGTCCAGCTCGAGCGCGAAGTCCTGGACCTGGCCGCCGAGTCGCTGCGTCAGGCCCACGATGCCCTGGGCGAGATCACCGGTCGGGTCCGCGCCGACGATCTGCTCGGGCACATCTTCTCCAGCTTTTGCATCGGTAAGTAGGCCGCCACCACGGTCCGGTGGCACGCCCCTTCGGGCCCCGTCCGTACCGCCGCTGGCCGTCAGCGGCGCCCGCCGGGCAAGGGCACGGCGACGGCCCCGCCACGTTGCGGAGTTTGGCCGCGCGCCCCCAAGCGGGCGCTCGCGGAACCCTCTTGCCTCGGATCGGTCACAATCCCCGATTCATGCCTGGCCGAGCCCGTTTTGGGCCCCCGGCCGCTTGACAAACGCGGCCTGCTAGCGCGTCCTATCCGGCGTGTGCTCGCTACGGCGCACTTCAGGGGAGTTTTGCCAATGACTGTGAACCAAAATGACCGGCGTTCACGCCGGCTGTCCGTCGTAACGCATGCGACCATCGCGCTGGCCCTGGCCTGCACGCTGGCTGCTTGCGGTAAGGATCAACCCGCCCAGGATGCGGCGGCCACCTCCGCGGCCACCACGGCCCCGGCGGTAACACCGGAAACCGCAGTGTCGGCCAAGGTCTCGGCCTTGACCGTCGACCAGCTGCGCGAGGCCGCCCGCAAGGCCTATGCGGAAAACCGTTTGTACGCACCGGTCGAAGACAATGCGGTGGAGTACTACCTCGCATTGCGCGACAAGGCGCCGGCCGACGCCGCCGTCTCCAGCGCCCTCACCGACCTGCTGCCGATGACCGTCATCGCCACCGAGCAGAGCGTCGGCCGCGAAGACTTCGCCGAGGCCCAGCGTCTGTCGGCCCTGTTGGAAAAAGCCGACGCCCAGCATCCGGCCCTTGCGCGCCTGAAGGCCAGCATCGTCGCCAAGCAGGCCGAAGTCGCCAAGCGCGCCGAGGAGCAGGTCCTGACCGCCGAAGAGCAGGCCAAGAAGCAGGCCGAGCTCGAGAAGCAGCGTCTGGCCCAGCAGGAAGCGCAGCAGAAGCAGGCCGCGACCCAGTTGGCCGCGACCCAGGCCGCCGAGCGTCAGGCCGCCGCCACCCGCGAAGCCGATCAGCGCGCCGCCGACCAGCGTGCCGCCGATCAGCGCGCGGCCGAGCAACGCGCGGCCGAAGCGCGCGCCGCCGAAGCGCGTCAGACCGCCGCCGCCACGCCGTCGGCGGGCAGCGATCTGCGCGCGGTGTCGACGCCGGCGCCGCGTTATCCGCCGGAAGCGCTGCGCGCGGGTCAGTCGGGCGAGGTGCAGGTCGAGTTCACCGTCGGCACCGACGGTTCGGTCACCGCCGCCCGCGTGGTCCGTTCCAATCCGGCGCGCATCTTCGATCGCGAGGCGGTCAATGCGGTGCGCAAGTGGCGGTTCCAGCCGGTGGGGGCACCGGTCACGACCCGTCGCACGATCGGGTTCAATCCCGGCGGTTAAGCGATATCAGGCGGGAGTGCGGCGACGCACAGGGGACCCGCCGGCAGCACCCGCAACGCCCGGCTTCGGCCGGGCGTTGTTTTTTGTACGGCTTACGAACCGCAGGCTCGTGCGCGAATCTCGACCACTTGCTCTCAGCTCTATAGCTCCTAGCTCCTAGCTCTATAGCTCCTAGCTCCCTCCTTTATCAAAGGAGGGTTGGGGAGGATTTGCTTTTGCTTTGCTTTTGTCTCTTCGTCACGAAGGTCAACGGCTTCCGCCTGCTGCGCATGCGGGTCACTTTCTCTTGCTAGCCCAAGAGAAAGTAACCAAAGAGAAGGGCTAGCCGGACCAAACCTCCCCTGCGAGTGCGGAGCTCGCGCCGGGATTTTTCGATAGGACATCCCTGTCCTATCGAAAAACGGCGCGCGTCCTGCGCGCCGCCCTTCGGGTCTATGGTGGGTCGTGTGAGTACGGGGCTTTTGGATTTGAATGCCGCGGCAACAGCAACAGCAACAGCAACAGCAACAGCAACAGCAACAGCAACAGCAACAGCAACAGCAACAGCGACAACTGCAGTCGCAGCGAGCGCTGCGTCGTTACGACGACGCTCGCGAACGTAGGATGTGGTGAGCCTTGGGCGAACCGCATCGTCGCGTGACTACGATGCATCGCGACGGCGGGGTGGTCGTCGCGTCCTACGCCACGCGATGCGCCGCATCGAAACAAAAAGCCCGGCGCTAGGCCGGGCTTTCTGCGATACGCACTGCGGCTCGAACCTCAGCCTGAAATCGCCAGGCGTTCGTTGTGGTAACGGCGCACCGCCGCGAACCACAGCAGCGCGGCCAGGGCGAAGCCGGCGGCCAGGTAGACCATCCATACCTGCGGCGCGATGAACTCGCCGCGGATCACCTTCAGCAGCAGCTGGTTCTGGGCCAGGAACGGCACCGTGAACTGCCACAGCTGGGTCTTGAGCGGGTTCACCATCAGGATGATGGTCGGCACCATCGGCATCAGCATCAGCCAGGTCATGTGGCTTTGCGCCTCCTTGATGCTCTTGGCCCCGGCGGCCAGATAGGTGAGCAGGGCGGTGCCGATGAACAGCATCGGCAGCAGGATCAGCAGCATCTTGCCGATCGCCATGAAACTCACGTCGAGCATGCGCGAGCTGCCTGTGCCCATCTGCGCGCTGAGCTTGAACGCCAGCAGGGTCAGCAGCAGCGACGTGAAACCCAGCACACAGGCGGCGGCGATCTTGCCGCTGACGATGGAGCCGCGCGAGGCGGGCGTGGCCAGCAGCGGTTCCAGCGACTGGCGTTCGCGCTCGCCGGCGGTGGCGTCCAGGATCAGGGCCGCGCCGCCGATGAAGGACGAGAAGATCAGCAGGTAGGGCAGCATGAAGGACAGCATCAAACCGCGCTTGGCTTCCGGCGTGGCCAGATCGCGCGTGCCCACGTTGACCGGCCGCACGATGGTCGGCGACAGGCCGCGCGCGAGCAGGCGCAGCGCGCCGACCTGCTGGCTGTACGACTCCAGCGCGTTGCGCAGGCGCGCACTGGGAATCTCGGCGTCGCGTCGCGTCGTGTCCTGCACGATCTCGACCAGGGCCGGTTGCCCGTCCTTCCACTGCTTGCCGTAGTCGGCGCCGATCTGCAGGGCGACGTCGACGTCCTGGCGCGCGATCGCCTGGTCCAGATCGGCCGGCGGCTTGGTCGCGACGATGCCGCGCGTGGCCAGGTAGGCGATCAGGTTGGGCGCGCGCTCGGCGCCCAGCACCGGCACCTCCAGGGTCTTGTCGAGCTGGGTCTTGGCGCGCTTCTCGGCCAGCGAGCCCATGCCCAGCATCAGCACCGGATACAGCAGCGGACCCAGCAGCAGGGCCAGGGCGAGGGTACGGCGGTCGCGGCCGATGTCGCGCAGTTCCTTGCGCATCACCGCCATCGTTGCGGAGAACCAGGAAGTCTTCATGCGTGCAGGCCCTCGTCGCTGCCGATCGCGCGCACGAACGCGTCCTCGAGATTGGCTTCGCCGGTCTGCGCGCGCAGCTCGTCGGCGGTGCCGGAGGCGACCACCTTGCCCTTGGCCACGATCACGATCCGATCGCAGAGCGCGGCCACCTCCTGCATGATGTGGCTGGAGAAGATCACGCAACGTCCCTCGTCGCGCAATTGCTTGAGGAAACCGCGCATCGCGCGCGTGGTCATCACGTCCAGGCCGTTGGTGGGCTCGTCCAGGATCACGTTGCGCGGGTCGTGGATGAGGGCGCGCGCGATCGCGGTCTTGGTGCGCTGGCCTTGCGAGAAGCCTTCGGTCTGGCGGTCGAGGATGTCGTTCATGTCCAGCGCCGCCGCCAGGGTGCGCGTGCGCTCGGCGATCGCCGAACGCGACATGCCGTGCAGCTCGCCGAAGTAGGCGATGTTCTCGCGCGCGGTCAGGCGCTTGTACACGCCGCGCGCGTCGGGCAGCACGCCCAGCGCGCGCCGCACCGTGGCCGGATCGCGGCGCGCATCGACGCCGTCGACCTGGATGTCGCCGCGATCGGGCTGCATCAGGGTGTAGAGCATGCGCAGGGTGGTGGTCTTGCCGGCGCCGTTGGGGCCGAGCAGGCCGGTGATCTGTCCGTCGCGGGCCTCGAAGTCGACGCCCTCGACGGCGTGAACCATGCCGGTCTTGGTTTTGAAACTCTTGTGCAGATCGTTTGCGGTGATCATGGATGAACGCCTGGAAAAGTGGGAACGCGGTGGATCGCAGCGCGCTACGCGCTACGGCTCCCACCCGTTGAACGAGACGAACGGCGGCACGTAGTCCAGCGTGCCCAGGCACTTGGCGTCGAGCTGCTTGGCGTCGGCGCTTTCCAGGAACTGGCTCAGCAGCTTGGGCATGCAGCCCGAAGCGAAGCTGCCGTGGCCCTGGCCGCGCAACACCAGATGGCGACCGTTGGGCAGGCCCTTGAGCACCTGCTCGCCGTAGCGCGGCGGCGTCACCGGATCGAACTCGCCCGACAGCAGCAGCGTCGGCAGGGACGATTTGAACGGTGCGTGGAAATCGGCCGGTCGCTTGCCGGTCGGCCAGGCCTTGCACTGCGCCACCAGCACCGTGGACAGGTCGCTGCCCATCACGGTGTCGACGTCGGCGGGATCGTCCTTCAGCAGGTCGGCGTCCTCGGCGCAGATCACCGACAGCTGCATGCCGTGCATGATCTGTTCGCTGACCTGGCCCTGGATCAACTGCGCCAGCGACATCAGCGGCGCGTAGCGGCCCTGGTCGGCTTCGTTGAGCACCAGCGGCAGCAGCGCGGCGGCCTGCGGTGCGTAGGCGAACATGCGGGTGAGGCCGGCGACCGCGCCGGCGGTGGCCATGTCGCGCTTGAGCTCGCCGGTGGTCGGATCGCGGTACTCGACCTCGACCGGATGCTCTTTCAGGCGCGCCATCAGCTCGCGCAGCTGCGCGCGCGGGTCGTCGCCGAAACGCTGGCGGCAGGTCGGCGTCTTGCGGCACTGCTCGAACTGCAGCGCCAGCGAGGCGTCCAGGTTGCGCGCGTGCTCGGAGCCCAGCACCAGCTCGTTGGGGACCACGCCGTCGATCACCACCGTGCGCGTATACGCCGGGTAGCGCATCGCGTACTGCTGGGCCACGCGGGTGCCGTAGGAGCCGCCGACCACGTCGATCTTGTCGACACCCAGCGCCGCGCGCACCGCGTCCAGGTCGCGCACCGCGTCGGTGGTGGTGTAGTAGCGCGGATCGGCCTGCAGCTTGGCCGCGCAGTCGCCGGCGAACTTGACCGCGGCGTCGATGCCGCCGGCATCGTCCTCCATCACCGCGCTATCGCCCTTGGCGTTGCGGCAGATCAGCGGGTTCGACTCGCCGGTGCCGCGCTGGTCGATCAGCACGATGTGGCGGTGCTTGCGCACTTCGCGGAACGCCGAGTCCATGGTCGGCCAGACTTCGGTGGCGGCCTGGCCGGGGCCGCCGGCGAGGAAGAACACCGGATCGGCGGCGATGTCGGCCTCGTCGGTCGCCGGCAGCCAGGCGATGTTGAGCTGGACCTGGCGGCCCTTGGGCAGCGCCGGGTTCTCCGGCACCGCATAGCGCGCGCACTGCGCGGCGATGCTGTCGGCCGCGAACGGGCTGGCCAGCGAGCAGGGTTTGAAGGCGATTTTGCCGTACAGGCGCTGGCCGACGCCGGCCTGGGCCGGATCCTTCGCGGCCGGGCCCTGGCCGCAGCCGGCCAACAGCAGGGCGGCCGCGAGCGCGGCCGTCAAAGTCTGGGTGATACGCATGGATCCCTCTCGTCCTAAGGCGATGCGCCTTCAGGATGACAGACTGGGGCAGGCGGAAGAATGTGACCGAGGGGTGTTGCGGTTCGGCGGAAAGCGGCGGTGGGGTGGGAGCGGCACACGCCGCGACCGCGGAACCCATGGACCGACGTCTGTTGCGCGTCTCGCTCCGCGTGGCCGGCGACGCGATGCGTGGCCCCGCGGTCGCGGCGTGCGCCGCTCCTACAGGAGGCCCGTGCTCTCTTGAGTGCGTCGAGACCGCTTTGGGGTAGGAGCGGCGTGAGCCGCGACCGCGAACCCCATAGACCCACGTCTGTTGCGCGTCTCGCTCCGCGTGGCCGGCGACGCGATGCGTGGCCCCGCGGTCGCGGCGTGTGCCGCTCCTACAGGGGCGCGCGGCTTGCGTCGTTCGGGGGTTACAGATCCGGGCCCGCGGACGCGCGTCTGTCCTCGATCTCGTCGCTCTCGCCGCCGTCGCGCGCGGTCTTGGCCAGCGCCTGGTAGCGGTTGCGATAACGGTCCAGCGCGGCCTCGTCCAGTTCTTCCAGGTCCAGCAGGGCGTTGTGGGCGTCGCGGCTGGCGCGGATCAGCTCGTCGAGCTTGATCTGCATGGCCTCGGTGTCGCGGTTCTGAGTGTTCTGGATCAGGAACACCATCAGGAAGGTGATGATGGTGGTGCCGGTGTTGATGACCAGCTGCCAGGTGTCGCTGAAGCCGAACAGCGGCCCGGAGATCAGCCAGACCAGGATCAGTCCTGCCGCCAGCGCGAAGCACAGCGGCCGGCCGGTGAAGCGCGACGCCCACTTGGCGATACGGGTGAAACCGCTGTGCATGCTCATGACCGGCCCCGCTGCTGGGAGGCGGCCATGGTGGGGCGCGCGATGTGGAGCAGGAGTGAGGCTGGAAGCGAAAAGCCAGAAGTGAGCGTAGAGGAGTGAGAAGTGAGTAGAAGCGCTTTCGCTCGCTCCTCACTCCTCTACGCTCACTCCTGCTACTTGCTACTGACGTACTTCTCGCGACGGATCGCCGGCACCGGCAGGCCGTGGCCCTTGAGCGCCTCGAAGCAGGCGTCGACCATGTTCGGGTTGCCGCACAGGTAGGCGATGTCGGTCTCGCCCTGCGGCGCGAACTCGTCCAGGAACTGCTGGACGTAGCCGCGGCGGGTGTCCGGGTGCGGGTCGGCCGGCAGCTCGCGCGAGTAGCAGGGCACGAAGCGGAAGTTGGGCTGGCGGTCGGCGAAGGCGCGGAACTCGTCGCCGTACAGCAGCTCGTCCGGGGTGCGCGCGCCGAACAGCAGCACCACCTCGATGCCGCGTTCGCGGATCAGGGTTTCCAGCTGCGGCAGCATCGCCCGGTACGGCGTTACGCCGGTGCCGGTGGCGATCAGCAGGTAGCGCCGGTTGGCGTCGCCGGGCATCAGGCAGAAGCGCCCGAACGGGCCGCTGGCGTCGACCGTGCCGCCCTCGTCCAGGCCCTCGAACAGCGCGGTCGCCGCGCCGCCGGGCACGTAGCTCACCGCGATCTCCACCGCCTCGCCCGGTCCCAGGGCGTGGTCGTGGATGGTCGCCAGCGAGTAGCTGCGCTTGGTCGCGGTGCCGTCGGCGTACTGGAAGTGAACCTGGATGAACTGGCCGGGGATGTAATCCAGCGGCTGGCCGTCGTCGCGGACGAAGGTGTAGTGGCCCACGGTGGGGGCCAGCATGCGGCGCGAGACGAGCTTGAGGGGGAAATGCTGGATGGCCACGGCTACCGACAAACCTGCAACAGTCTGTGGCCGGAGCGCGACCACGGGGGCGCCTATACTACCGGTTATCGCCGCGCGGCTCGCGGCGCAGGCTTCCCGAAATGACCCAGAATTCAGCTGATACGGCCTCCGCGGCGCTCGCGTCCACGGCGGCCGGCGGCGCCGCGGCGGTGCCCGCGCTGTCCGTGCGCGCGCTGCGCAAGACCTACGACAACCGCGTCGAAGCCCTCAAGGGCGTGTCCCTGGACGTCGCCCCGGGCGACTTCTTCGCCCTGCTCGGGCCCAACGGCGCCGGCAAGTCGACCCTGATCGGCATCGTCAGCTCGCTGGTCAACCTCAGCGCCGGCTCGGTCGAGATCTTCGGCACCGACCTGGCCAAGCAGCGCGACGCGGCGATGCGCCTGATCGGCCTGGTGCCGCAGGAACTCAACTTCAACATGTTCGAGAAGCCGCTCGACATCCTGGTCAATTACGCCGGCTTCTACGGCGTGCCGCGCAAGGTCGCGATCGAGCGCGCCGAGGAAGAGCTCAAGCGCGCCCAGCTGTGGGACAAGGCCCAGATGATGAGCCGCACCCTGTCGGGCGGCATGAAGCGGCGCCTGATGATCGCGCGCGCCATGATGACCCGGCCGCAGCTGCTGATCCTGGACGAGCCCACCGCCGGCGTCGACATCGAGATCCGTCGCGGCATGTGGAAGACCCTGCGCGAGATCAACGCCGCGGGCACCACCATCATCCTGACCACGCATTATCTGGAAGAGGCCGAAAGCCTCTGCCGCAACCTGGCGATCATCGACCACGGCCGCATCGTCGAGCAGGGCCCGATGAAGGCGCTGCTGGCCAAGCTCGACGTCGAGGGCTTCCTGTTCGACATCGACGGCGTGCTGCCGGCCAGCCTGCCCAGCATCGAAGGCGCGACCTTGAGCGCCACCGACGACCACACCCTGGACCTGGAAATGCCGCGCGCGATGGATCTCAACCGCGTGTTCGCGACCCTGGGCGAGGCCGGCATCCGGGTGCGCTCGATGCGCACCAAGTCCAATCGATTGGAGGAGCTGTTCGTGCGCCTGACCAGCGACAACCTCGACAAGGGCCCGCTCGGCAACGGCGTGCCCGCGCAACCGGAGACCAGCGCATGAACGAGGTCGTCGCCAAACCGCAGAGCAACGCGCAGCGCAACCTGACCGCGCTGGCCACCATCGTGCGGCGCGAAGTCGCGCGCATCCTGCGCATCTGGGGCCAGACCCTGGTGCCGCCGGCGATCACGATGGCGCTGTACTTCCTGATCTTCGGTGGCCTGATCGGTTCGCAAATCCGCGACATGGGCGGCTACAGCTATATGGAGTTCATCGTCCCCGGCCTGGTGATGATGAGCGTGATCCAGAACAGCTACGGCAACATCTCCTCCAGCTTCTTCGGCGCCAAGTTCGGCCGCCACGTCGAGGAGTTGCTGGTCAGCCCGATGCCCAACTGGGTGATCCTGACCGGCTACGTCGCCGGCGCCGTGCTGCGCGGCCTGATGGTGGGCACCATCGTGCTGCTGATCGCGATGTGCTTCACCAAGGTCAGCGTGCCGCATCCGCTGGTGACCCTGACCACGGTGCTGCTGGGCGCGACCATCTTCTCGCTGGCCGGCTTCATCAATGCGGTTTATGCCAAGAAGTTCGACGACGTCGCGATCGTGCCGACCTTCATCCTGACCCCGCTGACCTACCTGGGCGGCGTGTTCTATTCGGTCAAGCTGCTGCCGCCGTGGGCCGAGGCCATGACCCATGCCAACCCGATCTTCTACATGGTCAACGCCTTCCGCTACGGCCTGCTGGGCAGCAGCGATGTGCCGCTGTGGGTGGCCTATGCGCTGATGCTGGGGTTCGTGGTGGCGCTGTCGGCGCTGGGCCTGTGGTTGCTCAAGCGCGGCGTCGGGCTGCGCAGTTGAGCGCGCGCCGCGGCGCGAACGCGGCGGCGCTGATGCTGGCACTGGCGTTGAGCGGCGGCGCCGCCGCCGCCGAAACCGCCGCTGCGCGAGCGGCGGTCGAATCGGACGCGGTGCGCCTGCTGCGCGAACTGGCGATCGCCGACGGCCTGCGCCTGAGCCGCGCGTCCCTGTGCGGTTACGCGGAAGACGATCTGGGCCGGCTGGCCGCGCGGTTGCGCACGCAGACCGACGCGCGGGCGCGCGAAGCGGGCGTGTCCGTCGATGAGGCGCGTTACGGCGACGACCTGTACGAAGGCATGAGTCAGGCCATGAGCGAGTTGCTGAAGCTGCCGGCGGAAGAGATCGCCGACGAGCATCGCTACCAAGCCAGCCACTGCGCCGAGGTGCGCAACGACATCGATGCGCTGCTGCGGCAGCGGCCCTAAGTCGCAGGCGGGCGCGCCGCGGTTCGTAGGATGTGAGCCCCAGACGAGCCGCATCGCCACGCCGCGTCGAATACTCGCGCCGGTGCAGTTAACACCGCACCCTACGACGGGCGCGCGCAGAACCCAAAACACCGGCGCTCGTAGGATGCGGTGAGCCCCAGGCGAATCGCATCGCCGCGCCGCGTCGAACTCCCGCGCCGGTGCGGTTGACACCGCACCCTACGACGGGCGCGCGCAGAACCCAAAACACCCACGCTCGTAGGATGTGGTGAGCCCCAGGCGAACCGCATCGCCGCGCCGCATCGAACTCCCGCGCCGGTGCGGTTGGCACCGCACCTTACGGCGCCGACCTAGTCGCACACCGCGCCGTCGGCGCCGTCGGAGCGGCACAGCACTGGCCAACCCTGCTCGCGCCAGAACGCCGCCAGTCCGCTGTCGCGCAGATAGGCCTGGAACGCGGGATCGCGGCGCAGCGCGCGCGACTCGGGTTGCCACAGCACCCAGTGGTAGGAGGCGTAGCCCGCGCGTTGCACCGCATCGAGTCCGGCGATATCGCGACGATAGTCGCGCACCGGCAGCAGCAGGCGGGTGAAGTCGTAATCGACCTGGCCGTAACGCAGGCTGCGTTCGGAGGCCTCGATCGCCGGCAACACCGCCGGCCAGCGCGAGGGATCCTGCAGGGCCGCCGCCGCGGCGATTTCCGAATTGCGCCAGGGCACCTCGGACGGCAGCGTCTGGGCGACGCGCGCGGCGGTGGCGTAGTCGCGGCGCCAGGCGGCGTTGAAGTAGCGCGCGGTCTGGGCCTGGATCGGGTCGGCCATGGCCAGGTGCGACTGCGCCTCGTCGTGGCGGCCCAGGGTGTCCAGCACCCGGCCGCGCCAGAAATGCAGCATCGGATCGTAGGGCGCGATCAGCAGGGTGTCGTCGATCTGGCGCAGGGCCTGATCGACGTAGCCCATGGTGGCCAGACGCTGCGCATGCGCGCCGCGCCAGGCGGTGTCCGAAGGCGTGAGCGCGATCGAGCGCTGGGACAGGGTCAGGCATTGTTGCCATTGCTGCTCGCGACAGGCGCGGTTGGCCAGCACGCCCAGGGCGTCGGGCTGCTGCGGATCCAGCCTCAGCGCGGTGGCGGCGGCGCGTTCGGCCTCGGCGCGTACCGCGTCGCGGCCCGGGTCCGGGGCCAGCGAGCGCAGCCACAGCCTGGCCGCCAGCGCGCCCCAGGCGCGCGCGTAGTCCGGGTGGTCGCGCAGCAGGGCGCGCAGCGCATGCTCGGACGGCAGGCTGGAGGAGTTGGTGTTGCGCAGGCCGCCGGCCGAGGTGTTGCGCGCGATCAGATAGCGCTGGTATAGCGCCGGGTCCTCGTCGGCCGGCGGCGCCGGCGGCTTCCGGCCGAGCTGGCGCTGCATGGCGTTGCCGATCGCGTAGGCGATGTTGCGCTGGATCTCGAAGATGTCGCGGAATTCGCGGTCCAGGTCCTGTGTCCACAGGGTGCGGTCGCTGACGGCTTCGACCAGACGCAGGCTGATGCGCAGGCGCTCGCCGTCCTGGCGCACGCTGCCTTCCAGCACATGAGTGGCGCGCAGGCGGCGTGCGATCTCGGCCAGCGGCAGCTTGGCGTCGCGGAACTGCACCGAAGAGGTGTGCGAGGTCACGCGCAGGCCGTCGATGCGCGCGAGCAGGCCGATCAGCTCCTCGCTGAGGCCGTCGGCGAAGTCCTGGCTGCGCGGGTCGCCGCCCAGCGCGCGCAGCGGCAGCACCGCCAGTACCGGCTGCGCTTCGTTGCGCGCGCCGGCAACGTCGCTATCGCCGGCGCGGTCGCCGCCGTAGCGCCACCACGCCAGGCCGGCGACCGCCAGCAGCACCGCGAGGGCCAGCAGCAGGATCGCGCGCGGCGCGTGCGGCGGCCGCGCCGCGCCGTCGCCCGCCCGGCGCATCGGCGGCGGCGCGTTCGCCGCGCCCGTCGCGTCGGCCGCGGCACCGATGTCGGCGGGCTCAGCCGCGTCGGCGGCGGTCGCGACCGGCAGATCGAAGCGGTAGCCGTAGCCATGCACGGTGTGCAGATAGCGCGGCGAGGCGGCGTCCTCGCCCAGGGCATGCCGCAGCAGGGTCATGACCCGGTTCAGCACGCCCGGCGTCACGTGCCGGTGGCCCCAGACCGCGTCCAGGATCTCGTCGCGCGCGTAGACCCGCCCCGGCGTGCCGGCCAGCAGCGCCAGCACCGCGTAGGCCTTGGGCTCCAGCGCCTGCACTTCGCCGTCGCGCAGCAGGCGCCGCCCGCCGCGGTCGATCACGATGGCATCGAAGGCGAGCGGGGCGAGGTCGGCCTGGGCAGGGTCGGTCGGGGGCACGGCTGAAGTCATGTAGTGCGATCGCAGGCCATCGGGGGACGGGCCATTAACGGTTACGCGCAGGCCGCGCTGACGCGGCCTAAGCTTTTCCCAAGCTTAGGTCTGCGGCCTCAGGCTTCCCAGTGACCTTCCTCATGCCGCCCTAAAGACCGCGCGGCGGCGCGGCGCGAGCCTGTGCGGGCCGGATCGCCCGGCGCTACCGACCCCACGCCATGAACCTGTCCGCCCTGTCCCTGGCCGCCGCGCTCGCGCTGGCCGCCCTTCCCGCCGCCGCCACCCCGCCGCAAGCCGCCACGCTGTTGATCGACTGCGAGCGCCCGGCCTTGCCCGACCAGCAGGCGGTCGCGCGCCTGACCGGCATCGACAACCTCGGCCAGGCCTATGCGGTGCGCGCGCGCCTGATGGCCGAGGCCGGCCGTGCCTGCCAGCGCGCCGGCACCCAGCAGGTGCGCATCGTGTCGGCGCCGCCGGCCACGGACGCGCGCCGGCTCGCCGCCGCCCGTTAACCCTACGCCCACGCCGGATGCGCTCTACTGGCGCCTTCGAACGCCCCGGAGCGACCGCATGCGCCTGTCCTACTTGCCCGCCGCCGTACTCAGCGCTGCCCTGGCCGCTTGCGCCGGCACCCCGGCCCCGGCCGAACCCGGCGTTGCGCCGGACCCCGCCGCGCCCGCCGAACGCCCGGCCGGCAAGATCGGCGCCGACCAGGTCGGCAAAGTCAGCCCGGTGCCCGCGTTCAAGGGCATCGGCGAGCACTGGTCGATCGACATCCAGGCCAGCGGCGACATGCAGCACACCGTGGCCCTGACCTGGGGCTCGGGCAGCTACAGCGCGAAGGGGCAGGCGCGTTACAACGGCCAGCCCGCGGACGCGCCGAGTTCGCTGATCGTGCTCAGCGGCGCGCTGGACACGGCGCAAGGCGCCAAGCCGATGATCATCGAGATCGTGCGCAAGGACTGCACCGACGACGGCGACCGCCCGCACCAGCACAGCGTGAGCGTGCGCGTGGAAGGCATGGACCCGCCGCTGCAGGGCTGCGGCGACCTCGCGGTGTACTGAGCGCGGCCTCGCGCGACGCGTTCGCGCCGGCATGTCACAGCGGCGCGGGCTGGATCGTCGTTCCAGTAAGACGGAATGATCCGTCGCCCCTGGAGCGCACCATGAACGACACCGCCGCCGCACGCCCGATCAACTACCAGCGCGAAATCCCCGACGTCCTGCAGGCCATGGGCAGCGTGCACCGGGCCATGGACGGCTACGGCCTGGAACGCGGCCTGCATCATCTGGTGCAGCTGCGCGCCTCGCAGATCAACCGCTGCGACTACTGCATCAAGCTGCACACGCGCGAGGCGATCGCCGACGGCGAAACCGAAGAGCGCCTGCAGGCCTTGGCGGACTGGGCCGAACGCGCGGACTTCAGCGCGCGCGAAGCCGCCGCGCTGGCCTGGACCGAGGCCCTGACCCGGCTGCAGCCCGACACCGAGCTCGGCCCGCTGCGCGCGCGCCTGCGCCAGCACTTCAGCGACAATGAGATCGGCGTGCTGACTTCGACCGTGGCGATGATCAATCTGTGGAACCGCATCCAGGTGTCGAGGCACTGATGGCGCAGGCCTCGCACCCGCGGGCCGCCGCGCTCGCGGCGACCTTCGAAAGCCAGCGCGGTCTGCTGATCGGCCTGGCCTACCGCATCCTCGGCTCGCGCGCCGATGCCGAGGACGCGGTCCAGGACACCTATCTGAAATGGCAGGACGCCGATCACGCCGCGATCGACAACCCGGCCGCCTGGCTGACCACCCTGTGCACCCGGCGCAGCATCGACCTGCTGCGCTCGGCGCATCGCAGCCGGGTGGACTACGTCGGCTCCTGGCTGCCCGAGCCCATCCACAGCGCCAGCGAGGATTATCCCGAGGCCGCGCTGTCGCTGGCCTCGTCGCTGAGCACGGCCTTCCTGCTGCTGCTGGAGCGGCTGACGCCGAAGGAGCGCGCGGCCTATCTGCTGTACGAGATCTTCGACCTGCCCTACCCGCAGATCGCGCGCACGCTGGAGCTGCAGGAAGCCGCCTGCCGCAAGCTGGTCTCGCGCGCCAAGGCGCACGTGGAGCAAGGCGGGGTGCGCCACGTCACCCCGCAGCAGCGCCAGGACCAGTTGCTGGCGGCGTTCGAGGGCGCGATCGCCAGCGGCCGCACCGACGACTTCGCCGCCCTGCTGGCCGACGACATCGAGCTGCGCGCCGACAGCGGCGGCAAGGTGCCCACGCGTCTGGACGTGCTGCACGGCCGCGAGCAGGTGCTGGACTTCGTGCTGGGGTCGCTGCGCCAGTACTGGGGCGAGTACCGCTGGATCGTGTCCGACCTCAACGGCGCGCGCGGCGTGATCCTGGAGCACGACGGTCACATCGCGGCCTCGCTGTCGTTCGCCTACGACCAGGACGGCCGCGCCACCCACATCTACATCATGCGCAATCCGGACAAGCTGGCCGCGCTGGACGCCCCCGCGATCGGCTGAGCGCGCGCGGCCGGCGCCGACGCATTCACGTAGTCCGCGTCCGAGCGTTCTAAGGGGAGACGGCAAGCTCGCCGTCGCCGTCCGCAGGAGCGCTCCATGCGTGTACTCGTCGTCGCGATCGTCGGCCTGGGTGTGGCCAGCGTGCTCGCGTCCTGGCCGGCGCCGGTGCGCTCGGCCGATCCGGTCGCCGTCTCGTATCCCGCGGCGGTGTTCCGCGGCGGCAATCAGGGCTGGGGCCTGATCGTCGACACCAGCGCCAAGGCCGTGCGCTACGACCTGGTGGTGCCGCAGCTGGCCGGCGTCGCCTACGGCGGCCTGATCCAGGACCCGCAGATCAAACCGCAGCCCGACCGCTACGCCCTGATCGGGCGCATCAACGTCAACGGCCAGTTGCGCGAACTGGTGGTGCGCATCAACAAGGTCGCCAGCGGCAAGACCTGCCTGGACAGCGCCGGCAAGAAGCACGCCTATGCGGTGATCGCGGGCGCGGCGCAAACCGCCAACTGGTATGGCTGCGGTGATTTCGCCGCGCAATGAGCGCGATGACGGGCGCCGCATTCCCTGGCTGGGATTGCTGGCGTTCGTGCTCGCCGGCCTGGGCCTGCCGCCGGCACCCGCGACGGGCATGGCGGACGCGCACCCGGGCGTTTGCGACGCAGCCGTGGACTGCGCCGCAGCGGGCCCCTGGGCGGCGGCCCAGGCCGGATCGAGCGAGGACAGCGAGACCAGGTGGGTCGCCGCCGCCAGCGCGGGTCGCGATCGCGCGCCCTGAGCTTACGGCGCCGGCAAACGGAAGAACGCGCGTGCGGTCGCGGTGCTGTTGGCGGCGGTGACCCCCACGTCCTCGCCGCGATCGCGTGCGAGTTCCCCGACGATGTGGGCCAGGTACATGGGCTCGTTGCGGCGATGCGAGGGCGCCGGCCGGACCGTGCGCGGCAGCAGGTAGGGCGCGTCGGTCTCGATCATCAGGCGATCGGCGGGGATGTTCTTGACCAGTTCGCGCAGGTGCTGGCCGCGGCGTTCGTCGCAGAGCCAGCCGGTGATGCCGATGTGCCAGTCCTGGTCGAGGTAGTCGAACAGTTCCTCGCGCGTGCCGGTGAAGCAGTGCACCACCGCCGGGCCGAGCCGGCCGTCGAAGTTGCGCAGGGTCGCCATGAAGTCGGCATGCGCGTCGCGCTGGTGCAGGAACAAGGGCTTGCGGGTGTCGACCGCGATCTGCAGCTGCTGCTCGAACGCGCGCCGCTGGGCCGGACGCGGCGAGAAATCGCGGAAGTAGTCCAGCCCGCATTCGCCCACCGCCACCACTTCGGCATGCGCGAGCAGGGCGCGCATCTCGGCGTCGCATTCGGCGGTGTACTCGCTGGCGTGGTGCGGATGCACGCCGGCGGTGGCGTACAGCTCGCCGGGGTGCTTGCGCGCCAGCGCCAGGGCCTTGGGCGAATGCTCGCGGCTGGCGCCGGTCACCACCATCTGCGTCACGCCCGCCTCGCGCGCGCGCTGCAGCACCGCGTCGCGGTCGGGGTCGAAGCTGTCGTGGGTGAGGTTGGCGCCGATGTCGAGCAGTTGCATGGGGGTGCGTTCGATAGCGAGGCGCGCAGTTTAGCAATGCCGGCCACACGGCTCTCTGGGCGTCCTGTCTGTACTTTCTGTCTGTGCTTTCTGTGGGAGCGGCGTAAGCCGCGATGGTCGCCGGCCACGACGCAATCGGCGATCCCGGCGTACTGGAGCCATCGCGGCTTACGTCGCTCCCACAGGAAGCGGAAAGCGGGGCCCGTCGTGGCGCGGGCGCCGCGATGGCAAGCGCGCCGCCCCCGCGTATCCTTGCGCGCGTGACCGCGCCCGTCTTCCCCATCGATTCTTTGCTGCCGCAGATCCGCGACAGCCTGGCCGCGCATCCGCGCCTGGTGCTGGAGGCGCCGCCGGGCGCCGGCAAGACCACCCAGGTGCCGCCGGCGCTGCTGGACGCGCCCTGGCTGCAGGGCCGCAAGATCGTGATGCTGGAGCCGCGCCGGGTCGCGGCGCGCGCGGCCGCGCAGTTCATGGCGCGCCAGCGCGGCGAGGCCGCCGGCGAGACCGTGGGCTACCGCATCCGCTTCGAAAACCAGATTTCCGCGCGCACCCGCGTCGAGGTCGTCACCGAGGGCATCCTCACCCGCATGATCCAGGACGATCCGACCCTGGATGGCGTGGGCGCGCTGCTGTTCGACGAATTCCACGAACGTCATCTGGCCGCCGACCTCGGCCTGGCCCTGGCCCTGGACGTGCAGGCCGCGCTGCGCGAGGACCTGCGCATCGTGGTGATGTCGGCGACGCTGGACGGCGAACGCCTGGCCCAGTTCCTGGACGCGCCGCGCCTGAGCAGCGCCGGCCGCAGCTATCCGGTGAGCGTCGCCCACCATCCCGCGCGCCGCGACGAGAAACTCGAACACCAGACCCGACGCGCGGTCGAGCAGGCGCTGGTTCAGCACCCCGGCGACGTGCTGGTGTTCCTGCCCGGTCAGCGCGAGATCGCGCGCGTGGACGCCGCGTTGCAGACCAGCGAGGCCGCGCGCGGGGTCGACGTGCTGGCCCTGCACGGCGAACTGCCGGTGGAACAACAGTCGCGCGTGCTGCAGCCCGATCCCGACGGCCGCCGCCGCGTGGTGCTGGCCACCAACGTCGCCGAATCCAGCGTGACCCTGCCCGGCGTGCGCGTGGTGATCGACGCCGGCCTGGCGCGCGAACCGCGTTACGACCCCAACAGCGGCTTCGCGCGCCTGGACGTGGTCGCGATCGCACAGGCCTCGGCCGATCAGCGCGCCGGTCGCGCGGGCCGCGTCGCCGAAGGCTGGGCCTATCGGCTGTGGCCGGAATCGCAGCGCCTGGAACCGCAGCGCCGGCCCGAGATCGCGCAGGTCGAGCTGGCCGGACTGGCCTTGGAGCTCGCCGCCTGGGGCGATGCCTCCTTGCGTTTCCTCGACGCGCCGCCCAGCGGCGCCCTGGCCGCCGCGCGCGAACTGTTGCAGCGCCTGGGCGCGCTCGACGGCGGCGCGATCACCGCGTTCGGACGCCGCGTGCTCGCGTTGGGCACGCATCCGCGCCTGGCGGCGATGCTGCTGGCGCCCAGCGACGCCGACGAACGCGCGCTGGCCTGCGATCTGGCCGCGCTGATCGAAGCGCGCGATCCGCTGCGCAGCGGCGGCGATGCGCTGGCCGCGCGCTGGCAGGCCTTGGCCGCGTTCCGGGCCGGGCGCGCACCCGCCGAGGTCTCGCGTTCGGCGCTGGCCGCGCTCGACCAGGCCAGCAAGCAATGGCGCCGGCGCCTGCGCGTGGAGCGCGCGCCGCCCGCCCAGGTGCCCGCGCATGCGCTGGGCGATCTGCTGCTGCACGCGTTTCCCGATCGCATCGCGCGCCAGCATCCCGGCGATCCGTACCGCTACCAGCTCGCCAACGGCCGCAGCGCGCGCTTGTTCGACGACAGCGCGGTGTACGGCGAACGCTGGCTGGTGATCAGCGAACTGCGCGACGATCCGCGCGACGCACGCGTGTTGCGGGCCGCGCCGCTGGACGAGGCGCGCCTGGAGCGCGAGTTCCCGCAACGCTTCGTCAGCGAGGACCGGGTGGTCTGGGACGCCAACGCGCGCGCGATCGCGGCGGTGCGCGAGCGCCGCTACGACCGCATCGTGATCGACAGCCGTCCGCTGGCGCGCCCGGATCCCTCGCGCTACGCCGACGCCCTGGTCGACGCGGTGCGCCAGCTCGGCCTGGACGCCTTGCCCTGGACCGAATCGCTCAGCCAGTGGCGCGCGCGCGTGCGCAGCCTGCGCGCCTGGCTGCCGGAACTGGCCGGCGAACAAGGCCTGCCGGATCTGTCCGACGCCGCGCTCATGGCCGATCTGGACGAATGGCTGAAACCGGCCCTGTCCGGCAAGACCCGCCTGGACGCGCTGAGCGAGAGCGAACTGGGCGATGCGCTGCGTTCGCGCCTGGACTGGTCCTGGCGCCAGCGCATCGACGCGCTCGCGCCGACCCGCATCGTCGTGCCCTCGGGCATGGAACGCCGCATCGACTACGCCTACGACGAGCAAGGCGGCGCCGCCGCGCCGGTGCTGGCGGTCAAGCTGCAGGAGCTGTTCGGCCTGGCCGACACGCCGCGCATCGCCGACGGTCGCGTGCCGCTGACGCTGCATCTGCTGTCGCCGGCGGGCCGTCCGCTGCAGGTCACCCAGGACCTCAAGGGTTTCTGGGAGCGCACCTATCCGGAAGTGAAGAAGGAAATGAAGGGGCGCTATCCCAAGCACCCCTGGCCCGACGATCCCTGGACCGCGACGGCGACCCATCGCGCCAAGCCGCGCGGGACCTAGGGCGGTACGCGCACGCCGTCGCGCCGCGCCGCGGCGGCTGCTCGGCCTCGGACGCATCGCCTACACTGCTCTGGTTCCCGCTACCGTCCTTCGCCGCGCATGAGCGCCAGCCCCGCCGACCTCCCCGAGTTCCTGCCGTTCAAGCTCGACCTGGTCGGTCGTCGCGTGCTGTGGCTGCGCTTGAACGCGCAGCAACGTGCGCAGGCCGCCTTCCTCGACGATCGCGCCTTGCCGGCGAATGCCGAGGGCGGTTGGATGCCGCTGGACTCGTTGCCGCCCGCGCTCGCGCAGGGCGGGCCCCAGGCCGATGCGATCTTCCACATAGGCCATTGCGGCTCGACCCTGCTCAGTCGCGTACTCAGCGCCTGGCCGCAGGTGCAGGGCCTGCGCGAACCGCTGCCGTTGCGCACGCTGGCCGAAGCCTGGCCGCAACTCGGCCGATCCGATTCGCGCCTGTCCGACGCGGAAGCGCCGCAGTTGCTGCGCGCGCTGTGGGGCAACTGGAGCCGCGCCCTGCCGCCGCAGACACGCAGCGTGATCAAGGCCACCAGCGGCTGCAACGGCCTGATCGCGCCGCTGCTGAACGCCTGCGGCGACGCGCGCGCGGTGCTGCTGGACATGCCCTTGCGTCCGTACCTGGCGACCCTGCTGAAATCGCCAGCCTCGGTGCTCGACGCCGCCAGCGCCGCCGGCGAACGCCTGCGCGATCTGCAGGCGCGCGGGCACGCCGCCGATGCGGCGCTGCACGCCTTGTCGTTGCCGCAACAATGCGCGATGGGCTGGCTGGCCGAGCGCGTGCGCTTCGCCGCACATGCGGGCGGCGAACACGCCGCGCGCGTGCTGCGCCTGGATTTCGAAACCTTGCTCACCCAGCCCGAAGCCAGCTTGCAGCGTCTGGCGACGCATCTGAGTCTGGATCCGCAAGGCGTGGCGCAAGCGCTGGCCTCACCGGCCTGGGGCCGTTACTCCAAAGCGCAGACCCACGATTACAGCGCGGACGACCGCGCCCACGACCTCGCGCTGGCGATGCAGCGCCACGCCGACGAAATCGCCGAAGGCGTGGCCTGGGTCGACACGCTCGTGCGCCGCGAACCGGCATTGAGGGCGGCCGTCGCCGACTGATTCGCCGCGGCGGCATGGTCGCGAGCGCTGGTCGCGAGCGTGGATGCGCTGCGTGGCGAGCAAAGCAAATCCCCCTCAATCCCCCTTTGCCAAAGGGGGAGGCAAAAGCAGCGACGCCACCACTGCGAGAGCCGTTCGAGGTGAGCCTGCCGAGTCATGAGCTGCGGGCCTGCGTCGCCGCAACAAATCTCTCTCAACACGGGGGGAGGAAAATCGCGGGCCGTAGGATGCGGTGAGCCGAAGGCGAACCGCATCGTCGCGCTACTTTCGGTCTGCGTCGGCGTCCGCCTTGTCGCGCTTGGCCAGGACCACGGCCAAGCATGCGGTCGCCGCGGCGAACAAACCGTAGAAGAGCACGCCCAGGTCGGTATAGCGCGGGAATAGCGTGAGCGAATCGCGCAGCAGGATCAGCGCGACGATCGCCGCGAGCGCGAACACCACCGCGGCCACGCCGCGCCCGGCGCGTCCCAGCGGCCGCCACAAGGCCATGACGCCCAGCACCAGCAGCGCCGCCGCCATCACCGGCAGTCCGATCATGATCGTCATCAGACCCGACATATCCGACGCGCAGGCGCTGGTAGGCAACAGCGCGCATGCCGTCGCCCAGACCGCGCGCCGCCGCGCGCTCAGGTATCGGCCCACATCCGAAACAGATTGGTGCGCAGCGATTCCAGCAGCACCTGCAGGCGCGGGTCCGGTCCGCCGGGGCGGGCGGCGGCGATCGCGCGCGCTTCGTCCAGCTGCACCAGCAATTCGCGCTTGGACACGTCGGCGACCCAGCTCTGCAGCCAGGTGATCGCGGCCAGGCGCACGCCGCGGGTGACCGGGGTGACGCGGTGGATGGTGGTGGACGGATAGATGATGGCGCTGCCGGCGTCGAGCTTGTAGGTCAGGTGCTGGGCGCCGAGTTCGATCGTGAGCTCGCCGCCGTCGTACTCGCCCGGCGGGTTGAGGAAGATCGTGCACGACAGATCGCTGCGCAGCGGCGGCGTGGACGGGAACAAGGCCTCGTCCACGTGCCAGCCGTAGTTCATGCCCGGCTCGTAGCGCACCACCGTGGTCCGCGCCATCTGCTTGGGGTGGGCGTAGGTGCGCACATCGGGGTGGCGCATGAAGGCGTCGCGCGCGATTTGGGCGATGCGCGCGTTGGCCGGGTCCTCCTGCGGCGCCTGCAGGTTCTGCTTGACCGTGGAGTCGGGATTGGTGACGCGGCCGTCGCCGAAGCGCACCTGCGGCAGCAGCTCGCGCACCGCCTGCAGTTCGGCGGCGTTGAGCACGTTGGGCAGCACTCGGATCATGGCGGCTCGCGTCGGGTCGGTCCCGGATCGGACGATCGGGTGCGGCCATGATCGGCATTCAGCCCCGGGCGGGCAATACGCGACCCCGATCACGCGATTTCAACGATCCGCGATGGAGACTGGACCCCGCATTCCAGCCCCAGGATCGGATCCGATGAGCAAGCTCACTTCGCTGCCCGAACGCGCCATGGAACTCGTCGCCACGGTCGGCGACAGCCTCAAACAGGTCCCCGGCAGCGCCGGCAAGCTGCTCGAAGCGGGCGTCGTGCTGGGCGCGGTCAAGACCGGCGCGCGCGTGGCCGGCGGTTTCGTGCGCCGCAACCCGGCGATCGCGGTGGCCGCGGTGGCCGGCGCCGGGCTGCTGTGGCTGGCCGCGCGGCATCGCGCCAAGCAGAACCGCGCCGACGCGCCCATCGAAGGCAGCGCCAAGCGCATCGACGCGCGCCGTGCCGACGGCAGCACCCGCCGCCGGCGCACGCGTACGACCGAAGAAGGCACCGCCAGCGAGTAAGGGCGGGTCCGGATCGCCCGGGGTCGCCGTTACGGCGCCTCGGGCAGCTCCACCACGAAACGCGCGCCGCCCTGGCGGCGGTCCTCGTACCAGAGCTGGCCGCCGAAATTGGCCACGATCTGGCGCGCCAGCGACAAACCCAGCCCGCTGGACAGGCCGTCGTCGAGGGCCTCCTCGTGCAGGCGCACGAAGGGCTTGAACAGCTCGCGCTGCCGCGCCGGCGCGATGCCGGGGCCGCGGTCGGCCACGATCAACTGCCAGAACCCCGGCGCGCCCGGACGCGCGGCCAGCAGCAGTTCGCTGCCGGGCGCGTACTTCATGGCGTTGGTGACCAGGTTTTCGCTGACCTGGCGCAGCACGCGCGGATCGATCGCGACCTCGGCCGTGCCCGGCGGCGGCGCCACCTCGATGCGGATGCCGCGCGCGTCCAACTGCATCTCGTAACGGTGCACCAGCCATTGCAGGGTCTGGCCCAGGTCGGCGCGTTCGTCGCCGCTGGCCGCGCGCCGGCCGGCGCTGCTGCTTTCCAGGTAGTGGCGGATATAGCCCAGGGCGTCGTCGGCGCTCTCGTGGATCATCTGCAGGTAGCGCGGCACGCGCTCGGGCTTGCAGCCGCCGCTGCGCAGCAGGTCGCTGGCGAACAGCACGCTGGTGAGCGGATTCTTGAGGTCGTGCGCGACCAGGTTGACCAGTTCCTCGCGCTCGCGTGCGACCCGCTCCAGGCGATCGCGGGTGAGTTTGAGACCGACATGGGCGTTGACCCGCGCCAGCAGTTCCTCGGGCAGGAAGGGCTTGGTCACGTAGTCGACCACGCCGGCGTCGAAGGCGCGCAGCAGCAGGTCGCGGTCGTGGGCCGCGGTCACGAACACCACCGGCACCTTCAACGGCGCCTGCGCGCGCAGCGCCTCCATGACCTCGAAGCCGTCCATGCCCGGCATCATCACGTCGAGCAGGATCAGATCGGGTTCGGATTCGGCGTAACGCGCGAGCGCTTCGTCGCCGCTGGACGCCGGGATCACTTCGTAACCCTGGCGCTGCAGCAGGGTGCCGACCACGCGCAGATTGGCGGCCTGGTCGTCGACCACCAGAATCCGGCCCATGGACGTCGTGGCGATGGTCATACGTCCGGTGTCGCTCCCCAAGGCCTGTGTGGCGGGCGCCAGGTCCGGCAAGAGGTGGGCATCGCGGTCCGGAACCGGCGAGCTTTGCGGCGAGTCCTGCCGCGCCTCTGACACGTCGTCTATGCGCATTTATGGTGGCAACTTAACAGAATATTTCGCGGCGTAGCAGCGCGTTTCCGGGGACAGTCTGAACCATTCACCGGCGTTCGCAACGTCGCCGTCGGGGCCGCCGCGGGCGGGTCCGGCGGGTGCCGTCGGCGCCTCGATTTGCGGCCGCCGCCGTCCGGGTTCGCCGGCTCCCCGGCGGCCGCCACGGCCGGCCCCGGCGCGGCGGCTATCATGGCCGGGCTCCGTCTTCGCGAACCCGCCGTGACCCCCACCCACGACCCCGCCGCGCGGCGCCTCGGCCTGAGTCTGGCCGCGGCCGGCGCGATCCTGTTTTCGGCCAAGGCGATCCTGGCCAAGCTGCAGTACCGCTACGGCATCGACGCCCTGGACGTGATGGCGCTGCGCATGTCGCTGTCGCTGCCCTTGTTCGCGCTGCTGGGCCTGCGCGAGACCCGCCGCGCCCGCGCGCGCGGCGACGGCCTGAGCCGGCGCGACCTGGGCCTGATCGTGGTGCTGGGCGTGCTCGGCTACTACCTGTCCAGCCTGCTCGACTTCTGGGGCCTGGAATACGTGCCGGTCTCGCTGGAACGCCTGATCCTGTTCCTCAACCCGACCTTCGTGCTGCTGATGGGCGTGTTCGCGTTCGGGCGCAAGGTCGCGCGCAAGGAATGGATCGCGATGGCGGTCAGCTACGCCGGCGTGGCCCTGGTGATGGTCGAGAACCTGCGCGTGGAAGGCGAGCACGTGCTGCTGGGCAGCGCGCTCGTGCTGATGGCGGCGTTCTGCTACGCGCTGTACCTGGCGATGTCGGGGCAGCTGATCCAGCGCATCGGCTCGCTGCGCCTGGTCGCCTACGCGATGGTGGTGTCGACCGCGGCCACGCTGATCCACTACCTGATCGCGCGCGATCCCGCGCACCTGCTGCAGCTGCCCTGGCCGGTCTACGGCCTGGCCGCGGCGAATGCGCTGTTCTGCACCTTCCTGCCGGTGACTTTCACCATGGCCGCGGTCGCGCGCCTGGGCGCCGGCACCGCCGCCCAGCTGTCGGTGCTGGGGCCGGTGTCGCTGGTGTTCCTGGGCGGCTGGGTGCTGGGCGAGGCGATCACGCCGGTGCAGATCGTGGGCACCGCGGTGGTGCTGGGCGGGGTATTGATCCTGACCCGGCCGGGCGCGAACTCGGTGCCGGTGGCGCCGCCGATGGCGGAGCGGGATTGAGGGGGATGCGCGGGTGTGCGCGGTAGCGACGCGTCATTCGGTGGCGACGTCGCCGCATCGCTAGCGCGAATCGCGGCTTACGCCGCTCCCACAGAAAGCGCGGCGCTTGCGCGGTGTCTGTGGTGGCGCGGTCGCGGCTTGCGCCGCTCCTACAGAGGGCAGGTGGCGTGCGCGGTGCCTGAGGTGGCGTGATCGCGGCTTACGCCGCTCCTACCCCAAAGCGGCGATGGGCTTTCTGTGGGAGCGGCGTAAGCCGCGATCGCGACACCCCGAACGGCGGCGAACTCCGATGGCGCTAGAGCTCCCGCCACGCCCCCGGCGCCAACCCGTCCAACCGATGCTCGGCGATCGCCACGCGCACCAGCCGCAGCGTCGGCAGCCCCACCGCCGCGGTCATGCGCCGCACCTGGCGATTGCGGCCTTCGCCGATGGTCAGCGCCAACCACGCATCCGGCACGGTCTTGCGAAAGCGCACCGGCGGATCGCGCGGCCACAGTGTCGGCGTCTCGATGCGTGTCGCTTGAGCGGGACGGGTGCGGCCGTCGTTGAGGTCCACGCCCTCGCGCAGCGCGTGCAGCTGCGCCTCGGAAGGATCGCCCTCGACCTGCACCCAATAGGTCTTGCTCTGCTTATGACGCGGATCGGTGAGCCGATGCGCGAGGCCGCCGTCGTCGGTGAGCAGCAGCAGGCCTTCGCTGTCATGATCCAGGCGCCCGGCCGCATACACGTCCGGCGGCAAACCGAAGCCGGCCAGGGTCGGCCGCGGGGGCAGGCTGCGGTCGGTGAACTGGCAGAGCACCCCGTAAGGCTTGTTGAACGCGATCAGCATGCGCGCATGATCGCCGAGGCCGCGCCTGCCGCCAAACACCGACGGTGCAGGCGGCGGCGTCCGACACTCGGTCCCCGCCTAGCGACGAGGGATCGAGCCCGAGCTGATCGCAGCCGCGCTCATTGCGTCCATTCGCTCACGCGCACCTGGTAGCCGAAGCTCGCGTGCTCGCGTTCGATATCGCGCGGATCGGTGCCGAGCACGCGCAGGATGTGCGGGCCGTCCAGCGTGGGCTGGTAGACCAGCATCGCGTTGCCGTGCGCGCCGCCATCGGTGTCCTGGCGCGGCGAGGTGTCGCCGACCAGCGGGCCGCGCTGGAACAGCTGCAGCGCCGGATCGACGTCCGGGCTGGCGACCTCGATCAGATAGCGCTTGCCCTTGACCAGCGGCCCGATGCGCATGTCCTGGAACAGCGTCGAGTACAAGGTGGACGGCGAATAAGCGCCTTTGAGCGGCCGCGCGGGATGCAGGCGGCCCTGATAGGTGTCGCCGATCTCGACCAGCGGCAGGCTGCTTGCCGGCAGTGCCTGCGTGCGCGTCGTCGCCGGCGTGGCCTCGGCCGCGCTCTGCGTGCGCGCGCCGCGGCGCCGCACTTGCAGCGCGTAGGCAATCGAGCTGGCCGTCGTGCAATCGTCGACCTTGACGATGAGCCGGTAGGCGCCGTCTTTCTCGGCTTTGAACACCAGCGCCAGCCGTTCCTTGTCGTCGGGCTGCGCGCCGCGCTCGTTGTTGAGGCTGGCGCGGAAGTACTCGAAGCTCGGGCCGTGCACCGCCATCGACACCTCCGGCTTGGCCCCCAAGGGCCTACCGCCGGCGAGCTTGGCACGCTGGAACGCGTTGCCCGGGAAGGCGCCCTGGATCATCACCAGGTCGCCGCTGCGCACCCACGGCAGCACGAACTCGCGCCGGCGCATCAGCGCGCGCTGTCCGGCCTGCAGGTCCGCGCCGGCGCAGACGTCGGCGCCGGCCTTGCCGCGTTGGCGGATCGCACGTTCCATTTCCACGGCCGCTACGGCCTGGCTTTCCTCGTCCGAGGCCGAGTCCACGCTGTGCTCCAGCGCTTCCTCCACCGAGGACGGCAGCACGTCGGGCGGCAGATCTTGCGTATCGAGACGGCCTTCGTAGCGGACGTCGGGCTGCAGCGCGTACGGCAACGCGGCGGCGGCCAGGTTCCGATACGGGCCCGGCAACACGTCCAGCGAACTGGTGTCGGGCTCGGCCGCTGCGACCGCGTTGTTTTCCGCGCCCGGTACTGCTTCGACGGCCGCGACCGTCGCGGTGTCGGTCGCGGGGACTTCGGCGGTGAGCTCCGGCCCGGGCGCCGGAGGCGGTGTCGGCGCGCCCAGGGCCGCGTCGCGCAGCGAGCTCCAGTAGTCGGCGCTGCGCAGGTTGGGCATCAGTATCAGCAAGGCAACGGCGACTGCGAGTATCAACGCGACACTCAGCCCCGCGAACAGGAGCCGCGTCGTAGTTCGTCCAGCCATCCCACCGTCCCCAACGTCCTTTTGCATGCACTGTACTGGAACGCGATTGCGTTGCGACCTGCGCACGCCGCACTCGCCGCGCGAGTCGCGCAGCGCGCCCGCGGCTTGGCCGCAAGCGCGCTGCGCGGTCGTCCTCAGCCCGGCTTCTTGAAGCGCAGGGTCATGCGGTCGCTTTCGCCGATCGCCTTGTATTTGGCGTCGTCGGCGGCGTCGTGCTGGTTGCTGGGCGGCAGGGTCCACACGCCGTTGGGATGGTCGGCGGTGTCCTTGGGATTGGCGTTGACCTCGCTCTTCTCGTCGAGCACGAAGCCGGCGCCCTGGGCCAGTTCGATCACCAGCGCTTCGGTGAGGTAGCCGGACTTCTTCATCGCCTCCAGATCGGTGCCGGGCTTGGCGCGGTGATCGACCACGCCGAGCACGCCGCCGGGCTTGAGCGCGTCGAAGAAGGCCTTGAAGTAGGCCGGCGCGTTGCCGTCGGAGACCCAGTTGTGGGCGTTGCGGAAGGTCAGCACCACGTCGGCGCCGCCGGCCGGGCCGAAGTTCGGCGCCTTGGGGTCGAACACGCGCACGTCGGGCTTGCCGTAGATCGCCGGGCTGTCGGCGAACTTGGCGCGCAGCTGGGTGTTGAGGCTGTAGCGGTACTTGGGCTGGTCCGGAATCGCGTCGTCCCACACCGCGGCGACGTACTGGCCGTCGTCCTTGAGGTAGGGCGCCAGGACTTCGCTGTACCAGCCGCCGCCGGGGGTGATTTCGATGACGGTCTGGCCCGGCTTCACGCCGAAGAAGCCCAGGGTCTGGGCCGGGTGGCGATAGACGTCGCGGGCGCGGTTCTTTTCGTTGCGCCAGTCGCCGGCGAGCACGCGCTCGAAGCCGGCGGCTTTCGTGGCCGCGGCCGCTTTCGCGGCGGGTGGCTTGGCTTCGACCGACGCGGCGCCCAGGCCGAGCGCGGCGGCGATCACGGCGATCAGCAAGGGACGGTGCAAGGGGAGAGCGGTCATGCGTCGGCCTCGGAGCGGAAAGGGCGATCAGCCTAACCGCTGCCGCGTTAGCGGCCAGTGCCGGTGGTCCCGGACCCGCTCAGGTCTGCGAGTGCTTGCGCACCGGCCGCGTCAGCGCTTCGTCGCTGGGCAGGGTGTCGTGCATGCGCTGCACATAGGCCTGGGCCTGTTCGTGCACCCAGCCGCGGAACGCGAGCAGGCCGGCGTGATCGGCCGAGCGCTGCGGGTACACCAGGTAATGGGCGTAGTCGGTGCGCAGGCGTTCGGGGCGCAGCGACACCAGCTGGCCGTTCTCGATCAGCAAGCGCGTGCGCGCCATGCGTGCCAGCGCGACGCCCATGCCTTCGACGGCGGCGCGGTGCATGGTCTCGGAATCGTCGAAGTGGGCGACGTAGCGGTTGGGTTCGCGGCCGCCGTAGTGCTCGAACCAGTCGCGCCAGTGATCGGCCGGATCGCCGAGCAGCGGCCAGCGCTGCAGATCCTCCAGCGCCGGCAGCCCGCCCATGCGCTCGACCAGCTTGGGGCTGGCCACCGGGGTCAGGGTCTCGTCGAACAGGTGCTCGATCACCACGCCCGGCCAGCCGCCGTAGCCGCCGCGCAGGGCGGCGTCGACATTGGTTTCGCGTTCGAAATCGACCAGGCGCGTGCTGGACTGCAGGTTGAGCTCCAGCTGCGGGTGCAGGGCCAGGAAATCGCCCAGCCGCGGCACCAGCCAGGCCGAGGCCATCGAGGCCATCAGGCTCAGGGTGAGCACGTCGTCGCGGCAGGGCGCGTAGGGGCGCAGGGCGTGGTCCAGCGCCTCCAGGTGCGGCGCGATCCGGTTCATCAGGCGCTCGCCGTCGGCGGTCAGCTTGACCCCGCGCGGACCGCGATCGAACAGGCGCCGCCCGAGGCGCTCCTCAAGTGCACGGATCTGGTGGCTCAAGGCACTCACGGTGAGGTGCATCGAGCCTGCGGCGCGGGTCAGGTTGCCGCTGCGGGCGGCCGCGGCGAAGCCCAGCAGGGCGTGCAGAGGGGGGCGGCTCATCTTGAATCCTGCTCAAGGCTGACTTGCAGAATGATCGCTTTTTCAAGGCCTAGCCTAAGCGTAACTTGCACCTTACTCAACTAGCCAGTCCATTCCGGACCGGCGCCCGTCCCGCCAGGAGCACGTCATGAGCGTCTTGAGCATCTACAAGGACCTGCTGTTCATGCAGGGGTACCTGACCGATCACCGCTTCTTCGACCCGCCCGAGGCCGTGCCGGCCGCCGAGGCCAAGGCGGTGGTTCCCAAGCCCATCCTGGCGGGGGTCCCGCAAGCCGCCGCCCGCTGCGCCAGCCCAGGCGCGATTGGCGCGTGCTGCTGATGGCGGCGGCTCGTCTGCGCTCCCTCCCCTAGCAGGCCCGGTTCGTCCGGGCCTTTGCTTTAGGCGGAACCGGGCCTTGCTTGTGCAATATTTAGGCGTATCATGGGCCCAAACCGAGCAGGAGCCCGCCGTGTCCGCCGCCGCCTTCGACACCTTCCTCGAAACCCTACGCGAGCCCTCGCGCCCGACTCTGTCGCCGGTGCGGATGGCCCAGGCCCTGCACATGGGCGTGAGCGACCTGGCCGGCCTGGCGCGCGTGCACCGCAACACCGTCACCGGCAATCCGGAGTCGGCGCAGCTGCAAGGCGCCCTGCGCGACATCGTCAAAGTGCTGGCCGCGGCCTACCGCGTGAACGACGACCGCGAGCGCACCCTGTTCTGGTTCATCAATCACCCGATCGCCGAGTTCGGTTACCAGACCGCGGCCGATCTGGTGCGCGACGGCAAGTCCGAAGCCGTGATCCGCTACCTGGCGACGCTGGAAGGCGGCGCCACCGGATGATCCTCGCGGGGCTGGGGCCGGAGCTCCCGGCGTATCGCATGCACACCCCGCGCTGGTCGTTCCAGCCGCTCAGCGGCGCCGGCGCGGCCGTGGCCGGCGGCCGCCTCAACCGCCCCGGCATCGACGCGCTGTATCTGGCGCTGGAACCGGAAACCGCGATCGAGGAATTCCGCCAGGACGATCCGCTGGTGCGCCCCGGTACCCTGGTCGCCTACCGCGTCAGCATCGCGCGCGTGGCCGATTTCCGCGCCGGTTACGACCCCGCGCAATGGGCGCCGCTGTGGCAGGAGCTGTCCTGCAACTGGAAGCGCCTGGCCTTCCTGGACGAGATCGAACCGCCGAGCTGGGTGATCGCCGACGACGTGCGCGCCGCCGGCCTGGCCGCGGTCGTGTTCCCGTCCACCCGCCGCATCGGCGGCCTGAACCTGGTGGTGTATCCCGACCTGCTCGGCGCCGACGACCGCCTGCTGGTGCACGACCCGCGCATGGACCTGCCGATCGATCCGTCCAGCTGGCGCTGAGCGCTAGGGCAGGCGCCGGTCCAAGGGATACGGCGCGACGTCGGTGTAGCGGCCGGCGACCAGCGCGGCCTGCACCTGTTGCCACCAGGCGACCTGGAAGATCTCGGGGTGCGCGTGCAGCAGCGCGCCCAGCAGGGGCGGCGCCAGGCCGAGGAAGCGCGGGAACTGCTCGGGGAACACGTCGTTGCCGGCCGCGTAGAACCAGGCCCCCGATTCCATCTCGTCTTCGTGATTGCGCGCCTCGGGCACCGCGCGGAAGCGGCAATCGGTGACCAGGCACAGCTCGTCGTAGTCGTAGAACACCGCGCGGCCGTGGCGCGAGACGCCGAAGTTCTTCAGCAGCAAGTCGCCGGGGAAGATGTTGGCCAGGGCCAGATCCTTGATCGCCTGACCGTAGTCGATCGCGGCGGCGCGCGCGGCCTCCAGCGGCTGCTCGCGCAGATACAGGTTCAAGGGCCGCAGCCGGCGTTCCACGTAACACAGGTGCAGGACCAGATCGTCGCCGTCCTGGGTGATGCTGCCGGCGCAGGTGCTCAGCAGTTCCTCCAGCAGCTCCGGTGCGAAGCGCGCGCGCGGAAAGCGCAGGAAGCGGAATGGCTGGGCGTCGACCAGGCGGCCGACGCGGTCGTGGTGGAACACCAGCGCGTACTTGGCCTCGACTTCGGTGCGCGCGATCTCCTTCGGATAGGCGAAGCGGTCGCGGATCAGTTTGAACACCAGCGGATAGCTGGGCAGGGTGAACACCGCCATCACCATGCCGCGCTCGCCGTCGGCGCGCACCAGGCGCTCGCCGGCCTGGGCCGCGAACTGGCGGAAGAAGGTGCGATAGCGTTCGGTCTTGCCCTGCTTGGCGCGGCCGAGCACGGTGTAGAGCTCGTCGATCGGCTTGCCCGGCAGCAAGGTGCGCAGGAACACCACCGCGTCGCCGACCGTGGTGAGGTCGGCGTGGAAATAGCTGCGCGAGTAACTGAACAACTGGACCACGTCGGCGCGCAAGGTCAGCACCGCATCGACGCGCAGCGCGCCGCCGTCGTTGACCAGGGCGATCACGCAGGGCGAAAACGCGCGCTCGCCGAACACCCGCCCGATCAGGTAGGCGCGACGCTCGCGGTAGAACACCGCGTCCAGCAGCTCGATCGCGCGCACCGGGCTGGGACCCCAGTGGTGCAGATCGTCCTGCAAGCGCACCGCGATCCCGGCCGCGCAGCGCGTGCGGTGCGCGTAGGGCACCGCGAACGGGTAATCGTCCAGCACCCGCATCAGGGTTTCGGTGAGCCGGTCCTCCGACACCGCATAGCTGTGGCGCGCGACCGGGTGGGTGATGGCGTCGGTGGGCTCGATGTCCAGGGCCACGAACTCGATCGCCGCGTCCACCCCGCGGGTCTTGAAGAAGCGCCGGGTCAGGGTGTTGAAGAAGGTCTTGTAGAGCTCGCGATCCAGCAGCGGCTCGATCTGTTCGGCGTAACGCGCATGCACCGCCGACCACAGCGCGCGGTCGTGGGCCTGCGCGCCCAGGCGCGCGTCCAGCGCATCGCTGGCCTCGGCCACGCAGCGGTCGTACAGGGCGATGCGTGCGACCGCGTCGTCGCGCGCGCCGTTCCAGTCGCAGGTTTCGAAACGGCCCTTGGCGCGCCGGGTGATCGCGGCGAAGCGCGCGTGGTAATCGGCGAAGGCCTCGCGGATCTGCGCGGCGACGGCGTCGGCTTCGACCAGGGCGACGGAATCGATGGACATGCGGCCAGTGTAAGGCCGCGCCGGGGCGGCCATGCGCGCGCCGCGGCGGCTGTTATCGGCCGCCGAAGCGGGCCAGATCGAACGCCGCCAAGTCCGTCGGCGCCTCGATCCCGCTCATCGCCTGGGCCATCAGCTCGCCGCTGATCGCGGCCAGGGTCAGGCCCAGGTGCTGGTGGCCGAAGGCGTAGTGCAGGCGCGGGTGACGCGCGCTGCGTCCCATCGCCGGCAGATAGTCGGGCAGGGTCGGGCGCGCGCCGAACCATTCGTTGGGCTCGCCGCGCACCGGCAGGCCGAGCTCGGCGACGTGCCGGCGCAGGCGTCGCCACTTGCCCGGATCGGGCGGCGAGTCCACGCGTGCGTATTCGACGAAACCGGCCGCGCGCAGGCCGCCTTCGAAACGGGTCACGATCATCGAGCGGTCCTCGAACACCACCGGCGGCCGATCCGGCCAGTCGTGGTCCGCCCACTGCAGGTGGTAGCCGCGCTCGGCCACCAGCGGCGCATCGATGCCCAGCGAGGCCATCAGGCCGCGCGAACGCGCGCCGGCGCAGACCAGCACGCGTTCGGCGCGCAGCTGCGCGCCGTCGCGGGTGCGCGCGAGCACGCCGTCGTCGTCGATGCTCAAGGCCTCGATGCGGTCGTAGCGGCGCTCGCCGCCCATGGCCTGGTAGCGCTCGTGCAACGCCGCCGCCAAGCGGCGCGGGTCGGCGATCTGGGCGGTGCCGGAAAACGCGATGCCGGCTTCGATCGGC
The DNA here is from genome assembly GCF_900114355.1 of Lysobacter sp. cf310. Lineage (GTDB taxonomy): Bacteria > Pseudomonadota > Gammaproteobacteria > Xanthomonadales > Xanthomonadaceae > Lysobacter. The sequence continues at coordinate 257,977 of NZ_FOSS01000004.1, read as the reverse complement.
GCGCGCAGCGACGTACGCAGGGCGTCGAGGTCGCTCGCGGCCAAGGCATCGAAACGGGTGTCGCCGATATCGCTGCGCTGCCAGCCCTCGCGGCCCTGCTGCGCGCTGCGGGCGGACTCCCAGCACAACCAGTGCCCGGTCTCGCGCAGCAGCTCCGGTTGCTCCAGGGTCTGCGCCAGTCGTCGCCAGGCCGGCAGCGCCTGCGCGAGCAAGCCGCGCAAGGCCAGCCGGCCGCGTTCGTAGGAGGCGGGCGTGCAGGCGCGCAGATAGCGCCACACCCAGGGCGCGATGCTGAGCGGATCGCGCAGCGCCAGTGGCCCGCCGAAGGCGTACAGCCGCCGCGGCGCCGAGCGCAGCGTCGCCGGCGAGGCCAGCGGCTGCGCCTGTTCGGTGGCGATATGCCCGGCGTTGCCCCAGGACGCGGCCGCGCCGACGCGGTCGGGGTCGGTCAGGATCGTGCGCCAGCCGCGCTGCTGCAGGCCCAGCGCGCAGGCATGGCCGATCACGCCGGCGCCGATCACGAGCACGGAAGACGAAGTTCGGCTCAAGCGCGCGGCCCGGGCGGACGAGGAGCCACGATGCTAGGCGCGGCCGCGGCGGGCGACTACGCAAATATCCGCACGCCGGGCGCGGAAGCCAGACAAGCCGCGCGCGCCAGCGCGCACCGAACATGCCTCGGCACGCGTCCGCGTGCGCTGCGCAGGAGTCGGTCGATGGATCCCATCCGGGACGGCACCATCCTTTTGCTGTCGGCACTGACGCTGTTGGCCCTGGGCTATGTCGGGCGCTGGTGGATGATCGAGCGCGCGCGCCGCGTGCCGACGGATGCGCCGCGCCGGCCGGATGCGCGCGATCTGGCGACCGGCTTCGTCGCCAACTTCTTCGACACCCTGGGCATCGGTTCCTTCGCCACCACCACCGCGATCTTCAAGCTGCGTGGCCGCGTCGACGACGACCGCATTCCCGGCACCTTGAACGTCGGCAACGCGTTGCCGACCGTGGTCCAGGCGCTGATCTTCATCGCGGTGGTGGAAGTCGACCTGACCACCCTGCTGGGCATGATCGGCGCGGCCGTGGTCGGCGCCTGGCTCGGCGTGCGCGTGGTCGCGCGCCTGCCGCGGCGCGCGATCCAGATCGGCATGGGCGTGGCCCTGTTGATCGCGGCCGGGCTGTTCCTGGCGGCGAACCTGGACTGGCTGCCCGGCGGCGGCGTCGCGCTGGGATTGGAAGGCGGCAAGCTCGTGTTCGCGATCGCGGTGAGCCTGTTGCTGGGCGCGCTGATGATGCTGGGCATCGGCCTGTACGCGCCTTGCCTGATCCTGGTCGCGCTGCTGGGCATGAATCCGATCGCCGCGTTCCCGATCATGATGGGCGCCTGCGCCTTCCTGATGCCGGTCGGCGGCGGCGCCTTCGTGCGCTCGGGCCGCTACGACCTGCGCGCGGCGCTGGGCCTGGCGGTAGGCGGCATTCCGGGCGTGCTGATCGCCGCGTTCGCGGTCAAGTCGTTGCCGCTGGAATGGCTGCGCTGGCTGGTGGTGGTGGTGGTGCTGTACGCGGCCGCGCAGATGCTCATGTCCGCGCGCAAGGCGGCGCAGGCTTGAGCCGGCGATAGTCGCGCGGGGTCAGGCCGACGCTGGCCTTGAACTGGCGGCTGAAGGCGCTTTGATCGGTGAAGCCGCACTGGTGACCGATCGCCGCGATGGTGTCCTCGCCGTGCAGGCGCTGCATCGCCGCTTCGATGCGCAGGCGCGTGAGCCACTGCTGCGGCGCGAGCTGGAACACGCGCCGGAACTGGCGTTCCAGTTGCGACAACGACAGGCCCGCCAATTCCGCCAGGGCCTGCATGCGCACGGGTTCGCCGTAATGCGCTTCCATGTGGTCGAGCACGCGGCGCAGGCGCGCGTAGCCGGGATGACGGCCGTCGGGCTGGGCGAGGTCGCGCGAGATGCCGATCAGGCCCAGCACCTCGCCTTCGTGCCACAGCGGCTGCTTGCTGGTCAGGCACCAGCCCGCGGCGCGGTTCTGGAACATGTGCATTTCCAGTTGGTCGTCGATGCGCCCGCCCGCGAGCACGCGCCGGTCCTGCGCGGAGTAGCTGTCGCCCAGGCGCGCCGGGAACAACTCGCTCGCGCCGCGGCCGATCACCGCCTCGCGCCCGCCCAGGCCCAGGCGCTGGACCAGGGTCTGATTGGCGTGGGTATAGCGGCCCTGACGGTCCTTGATGAAGAACACCACGTCGGGCAGACGATCGAACAACTCCTGCAGGAGGTCCGGGTCCACCAGCGGCAGCGGCGCGGAAGGCATCGTCCGATTATGCGGCGCGCGCGAAACTTTGTGCCGATTTCCGCATCCGCCGTGGCGCAAGCCCGCTAGACCCGTACGCGCCCTCGGCCGGACCATGGCGATCATGCGCAGCATCGACTACATCGACAGCCACACCGGCGGCGAACCCACGCGGGTGGTGCTGTCCGGCCTGCCCGATCTGGGCACCGGCGATCTGGCCGAGCAGCGCGCGGCCTTCGCCGCCCACCACGACCGCTGGCGCAGCGCGATCGCCTGCGAGCCGCGCGGCTCCGACGCCATGGTCGGCGCCTTGCTGCTGCCGCCGCAGCACGTGTTCTCGGTGGCCTCGACGATCTTCTTCAACAACGTCGGCACCCTGGGCATGTGCGGCCACGGCACCATCGGTCTGGTGCGCACGCTCGCCCACCTGGGCCGGATCGGCCCGGGCCGGCATGCGATCGACACGCCAGTGGGCACGGTGGTGGCGCAACTGCACGCCGACGGACTGGTCTCCATCGACAACGTCGAAAGCTATCGCCACGCCCAGAACGTAACGCTGGACGTGCCAGGCTACGGCCGCGTGCGCGGCGACGTGGCCTGGGGCGGCAACTGGTTCTACATCACCCGCGACGGCACGATCCCGCTGACGATCGCGCATTGGCGCGAGCTGACCGCCTACACCGAGGCGATCCGGCGCGCGCTGGAAGCCGCCGGCGTGCGCGGCGCCGGCGAAGCGGAGATCGACCACATCGAACTCAACGGCGCCGCCCACGCGCCCGGCGTGGACGCGCGCAACTTCGTGCTGTGCCCGGGCCTGGCCTACGACCGTTCGCCCTGCGGCACCGGCTTCTCGGCCAAGCTGGCCTGCCTGGCCGCCGACGGCGCGCTCGCGCCCGGCGCGGTCACGCGCATGGAGAGCGTGCTGGGCAGCGTGTTCGAAGGCAGCTACGAACATGCCGCCGACGGCCGCATCCGTCCGCGCATCAGCGGCCGCGCGCATCTGATGGCGCAGGGCCGGCTGCTGGTCGAGGACGACGACCCCTTCGCCTGGGGCGTGCGTCCCGAGTAGACGCCGCGCGCCGCGAACCCTTTCAACACCGCATCGAACAGGATCCCTACATGAGCAACGCAAGTTTCTGGCGCGGCGTCGTGCCCGCCATCACCACGCCGTTCGCCGCCGACGGCTCGGTCGACCACGCCTTCCTCGCCCGCCACGCCAACCAGCTCATCGACGCCGGCTGCACGGGCATCGTGCCCTTGGGTTCGCTGGGCGAGGGCGCGACGCTGTCGTTCGACGAGAAGCTGGCGATCATCGAAACCCTGGTCGCGGCGCTGGGCGATCGCGCGCCGGTGATCCCCGGCATCGCCGCCCTGTCCACCGCCGAGGCCGTGCGCCTGGCCCAGGCCGCCGAGCGCCTGGGCGCGCGCGGCCTGATGGCGCTGCCACCCTACGTCTACTCCACCGACTGGCGCGAGATGGGCGCGCATATGCGCGCCATCCTCGAGGCCACCGACCTGCCGGTGCTGCTGTACAACAACCCGGTCGCCTACAAGACCGACTTCGTGCCCGAGCGCATCGCCGAGCTCGCCGCCGCCTATCCGAACCTGCAGGCGGTCAAGGAATCCTCCTGCGACATCCGCCGCTTCGCCGCGATCAAGGCGCTGCTGGGCGACCGCCTGGAACTCATGGTCGGCATGGACGACGCGATCGTGGAGGGCGTGTCCATGGGTGCGGTGGGCTGGATCGCCGGCGTGGTCAACGCCTTCCCGGCCGAATCGGTGCGCGTGTTCGAACAGGCCCGCGACGGCGGCGCGGCGGCGGCGATGGACCTCTACGCCTGGCTGCTGCCGCTGCTGCGCATGGACACCGTGCCCAAGTTCGTGCAGCTGATCAAACTGCAGCAGCAGCGCGTGGGCATGGGCGACGAGCGCGTGCGCGCGCCGCGTCTGCTGGTGGAGGGCGCCGAACGCGCCGAGGCGCTGGCGGTGATCGAGCACGCCCTGGCTACGCGCCCCAAGCTTTGATCCAGGCCATCCCGCGAGGAACCAGCGCATGCAACCGATTCTGATCGCAGGCCAATGGCAGCAAAGCCGCGACGACGCCGGCGGCTTTCGCGCGTTGGATCCGACCAGCGGCGAGCCCATCGGCGAGATCTTTCCGCGCTCGGGCCCGCGCGATATCGAGGCGGCCGTGGCCGCGGCCAGCGCGGCCGCCGACGAACTGGCGGCCACCGCGCCCGCGCGCATCGCCGATTTCCTGGAGCGTTACGCGGCCGGCATCGAGGCCGCCGCGGACGAGCTGGTCGCGATCGCGCACGCCGAAACCGCGCTGCCGCTGGCGCCGCGGTTGTCCGCGGTCGAACTGCCGCGCACCACCGGCCAACTGCGCCAGGCCGCGGCGGCGGTGCACGCCTACGCCTGGACGCAGCCGGTCATCGATACCCAGGCCGGTCTGCGCGCGCACTACGCGCCCCTGCACAAACCGGTGCTGGTGTTCGGCCCCAACAATTTCCCGTTCGCCTTCAACGCGGTGGCCGGCAGCGATTTCGCCTCCGCCATCGCCGCGCGCAATCCGGTGATCGCCAAGGCCCATCCGTCCCACCCGGGCACCAGCCGCGTGCTCGCGCGCATCGCCCACGAGGCGGTGCACGCGAGCGGGCTGCCGGAAGCGGCGGTGCAACTGCTGTACGAGCTCGATCCCGAGCGCGGCCTGCAGCTGGCCGGCGACCGCCGCCTGGGTGCGATCGGTTTCACCGGCAGCCGCGGCGGCGGCCTGGCGCTGAAGGCCGCGGCGGACCGCGCGGGCATCCCGATCTACGCCGAGATGTCGAGCGTGAATCCAGTGTTCCTGCTGCCCGGCGCGCTGCGCGAGCGCGGCGAGACCCTGGCGCAGGACTTCTACGCCTCGTGCACGCTGGGCAGCGGTCAGTTCTGCACCAATCCCGGCGTGGTGGTGTTGCCGATGGACGAGGCGGGCGACGCCTTCGTCGCCGCCGCCGCCGCGCGCTTCGCCGCCGCGGCGCCGGCGGTGCTGTTCTCTGCAGGCGTGCAGCGCCAGCTGGAGCTGGCGGTGACGCGGCTGCGCGCGGCCGGCGCGCGGGTGGTGGCCGGCGCGGCGCAGGCGTCGGGTCCCGGCGCGCGTTATGCGCCGACCCTGTTGAGCGTGGACGGCGCGGACTTCCTCGCCGCCGCCGAAGCCCTGCAGCAGGAAGCCTTCGGGCCGGTGTCGCTGCTGCTGCGTTATCGCGACGCCGACCAGGCCGTGGCGATCGCGCGCGCCTTCGACGGCAACCTCACCGGCAGCCTGCACAGCGCCGCCGACGGCAGCGACGAGGCCGAGTACGCGCGCCTCGCCGCGGCCTTGCGTCCGCGCGTGGGCCGTCTGATCGACGACAAGTGGCCGACCGGCGTGGCGGTAAGCCCGGCCATGCAGCACGGCGGTCCGTACCCCAGCACCAGCCACGCCGGTTTCACCTCGGTCGGCATGCCAGCGTCCATCCATCGCTATGCGGCGCTGCATAGTTACGACAACGTGCGCCAGGACCGCCTGCCGCCCGAGCTGCGTGACGCCAACCCCGGCGGCGTGCAACGCTGTATCGACGGAATCTGGACCACCGCCGACGTCGGCTCTAGCGCCTGAGGCGATCGGATCGATGCGCGCCGCCGGGTTCCGCATCGATCCACTCGCCCAGTGAACGATCATGAGTCGTGCGAACCACCCGGACTACGATATTCGCCTGCCGCAATGGAATGCGCCCGATCCGCATTTCGAATTCGTCGAGCGGACGCGCAAGAAAACCCTCTTGGGTGGGACAGCCCCCTGGCGCGTCGCCCCGCGCGAGAAGCGCGAATCCGTGCATGGCGAGGCGAGCTCCTGCGATTCCTTGCTGAGCGTTCATGCCGACGCCATCGTGGTCGGCGCGCCGGCGGGCACCAGCGAGATCGGATTCATGATGGGGTTGTACGCGGTCCTGATCGGCTTCGCCGCCTGCATGTTCGGATGGGGCGCCGTCGAAGCGATCGCGACGCTGGATCCGAACCAGGCGGATCATGCCCTGAACTTGTCGATGGCCGTCGTTTCGACGATCGCCGCGCTGTTCTTTCTGGTTGCGGCGCTGTTTTTCTTCAGGGTCGGATTCCTTACGCCGCGCGATCTCCCGGTCCTGTTCAATCGCAAGACCCGAGAGGTCTCGTTCTTCACCGTCATCCCGATGCGTTTCTGGACATTCTGGCAATGTGCCGGCGTCGGCGAGGTAAAGACCTATCGCTGGGACGACGCCCATGCGCGCAGCTATCGGCTCAGCGAGTTGACGGGCGAAACGATGCGATCTTCCTATCTGCTGGCCTTGCTGTGGGGCGACCCCCAGCAAGCCAGGCAATGCAAGGAGATCGTGACCATCGGCTACAAGGGCTGGTGGGAGGATGAACTGCTGTGGCGCCTGTATGAGCACATCCGGCGCTACATGGAGGAAGACGGCCCGCCGATCCAGTCGGGCGAGCGCCTGCGGCGTTCGGGGACGGGCCAGCTGCCGCAGTTCCCGCCGGAGGTCATCGCTGCCGCCGGCGGGCCTGCCTTGAGCGAACAAACCGTGCATGGACTGGCAGGCATTCGCGAATGACCAACCCTATCGCAACGCTCGCCATGCCGGCGCCACCCCGATCGGCATACGCGTCCCATCATCGCTACGCCGTACCGCTTGGTCGCGACCATGCGCGCCGGGACCGCCTGCCGGCCGCGCTGCGTGACGCTCACCCCAACGGCGTGCAACGCTGTATCGACCTCATCGGGACCGCAACGACCTTGGCTGCGCGCCTGCCGCGATTGGGTCGGATCGATGCGCGTCTCCCGCTCCGCCCGCATCCGCCTACGCCGAGAGTCCACGCATGATCGTTCGCCTGCTGTGTCCGCCCCTGCTGCTTGCCGTGCTGTCGTTGGCCGGCGTAACGCCCGCCAGCGCCGCCGAAGCCGTCGCCGTCGCCGCGCCCAACGAGGCCACGCGCCAGTTGCGCGAGCTGTACGACGCCGAGTGGCGCTGGCGTCAGCAGGAATTCGTGCGCGTGCGCGAGCCCGACGGCCGCTGGGAAGACGGCGACCGCATGCCCAGCGTCACCCCGCAGGCCTGGCAGCGCCGCGTCGCCTACTGGGAAAAGGCGCTGGCCCAGCTCGACGCGCTGCCGGAGACGCAACTGTCGGACGAGGAACGCATCAACGCCGCGGTGTTCCGCACCTCGGTCGCGATCGAGCTCAACAACGCGCGCTACCGCACCTATGAGGCGCCGTTCAACAGCGACACCTTCTTCTGGGGCGGGCTCAATCCGCGTCGCCCCTATCAGAAGGCCGAGGAGTACCGCCGCCTGCTCGGCCGCCTGCACGACCTGCCGCGCTACTTCGACGAGAACATCGCCAACATGCGCGCGGGCCTGGCGCGCGGCTACAGCGTGCCGCGCGTGGCGATCGAAGGCCGCGACCGCACCATTGAGGCCTATGCCAAGAGCGGCGCCGACAATCCGTTCACCGCCACCTTCGCCGCGATTCCCGCGCACTTGGGAGAACAGACGCGGCGCGCCCTGCAGGCCGAGGGCGAGCGCGCGATCCGCGACGAAGTCGCGCCGGCCTACGCCAAGCTGCTGCGCTTCATGCGCGAGGAATACCTGCCGCGCACGCGCACCAGCACCGCCGCGCGCGAGCTGCCCGACGGCGCGGCCTTCTACCGCAGCCAGATCCGCGAATACACCACCACCGAGCTGACTCCCGCGCAGATCCACGAGATCGGCAAGCAGGAGGTCGCGCGCATCTCGGCCGAGATGCGCGAGGTGATGCGCAAGGCCGGCTTCAAGGGCAGCTTCGAGGAGTTTCTGGCGTTCCTGCGCAGCGACCCGCAGTTCTACGCCAAGACCCCGCGCGAGCTGCTGTCGTATTCGGCCTACGTGACCAAAAAGGTCGACGGCCGCCTCGAGGATCTGTTCACCCAGCTGCCGCGCAAGCGCTTCGCGATCCTGCCGGTGCCCGACGACATCGCGCCGGTCTACACCTCCGGGCGCGGCGGCCTGGACTCGTGCCTGATGAACACCTACGACCTGCCATCGCGGCCGCTGTACACGCTGGCTGCGCTGACCCTGCACGAATGCGTGCCCGGGCACAGCCACCAGGCGGCGATGGCGCTGGAAGCACCGGACCGTCCGGACTTCCGCCGCCAGACCTATTTCTCCGGCTACGGCGAAGGCTGGGGCCTGTACACCGAATGGCTGGGCATCGAGCTGGGCGTGTACGAAACGCCCTACGAGGACTTCGGCCGCCTGACCTTCGAAATGTGGCGCGCCGCGCGCCTGGTCATCGACACCGGTCTGCACGAATACGGCTGGAGCCGCCAGCAGGCGATCGACTATCTGTCGCAGCACACCGCGCTGGCGCCGCACGACATCCGTACCGAGGTCGACCGCTACATCAGTTGGCCCGGCCAGGCCCTGGCCTATTACCTGGGCTATCGCAGCATCCGCCAGCTGCGCAGCGAAGCCGAAACGACATTGGGCACGCGCTTCAACGAGGCCAAGTTCCACGACACCCTGCTGAACCTGGGTTCGGTGCCGCTGCCGGTGCTGGAGCGCGAGATGCGTCGCTTCGTTGCTACGAGCCAAGCCGAGGCGGCCACCGCGCCGGCCGCCGCCGCGCGCTGAGCGAACACCTGGACCGCGTCGTCCCGCGAGCGGGGACGGCGCCTGTGGCAGGTTGCGCGCCATCGCGGCTTACGCCGCTCCCACAGAGAGCGCGAAGCTGGCGTCGTTGGTGAAGCGACGCGGTCGCGGCTTGCGCCGCCCCTACATCGAAGAGGCGTGGATTTCTGTGGGAGCGGCGTAAGCCGCGATCGCATCACACACATCCGACGCAAACCCGCCGGCCCCTGTAGGAGCGGCGCAAGCCGCGACCGCGCCACCGCGACCACGCCGCCACCCCCGCCCAAAACCGAAACCGCCCATAACAGCGCACCAAACAACCACGAAAAACGTGGACGAATCCGCGCGCCAGGCAACCGCGAATCGCACGCGACCAAGGTCACATGGACGCGCGCGCGCTCACCCGCCAAGACTGATCGCGCATCCTGCAACACCTCAAGCCTGGAGCGCCCAGCACCCTACCGAACCGACGCATACGACCCGCGCTCGCATTTCGATCCCATGCGCGGTCGGTCCGACGCCGGGCCCAGCCGCGCGCACATCGCACGCACCGGCTGTCCTGGACTGGAACGGTTCGGAGATGTTCCCGAGGTGAGCGCAGTTTGCCCGTGCCTCCGGCGACGTCGATCCGCTATCGACGCCGCTGGAACCGTCGCTTACGACCCGTGAGTCTTGCCATGTCCGTCATTGCCCGTTTCCTCGCCATCGCGACGCTGTGCCTACCGTTTGCCGGCGCCGCGAGCGCGCAGACCGCCATCGCGATCGACAACCCCAGCTTCGAGCTCGATCCCATCGCGGGGGCTGCCGCGGTGCGGGTGCCCAGCGGTTGGACCGCGACCGGCACGAACTCGCTCAGCGGTCTGATCGCGCCGAATGCGGCCGGCAGCGACGCGTTCTATCCCGGCGCCACCGTCGGCTTCGACGGTGCCCAGGCCGAATTCCATTACAGCGACGGCGGCGGCTTGCAACAGCTGTTGAGCGAGCGCCTGCAAGCCAATACCCGCTATACCCTCAGTGTCGCCAGCGGAACGCGTACGCCCGATCAGAACGGCAAGGATCTTTTTGCCGGCTACGACATCCGCCTGGAAACCGAGAACGGCCATCTGGTCGGCGCCTGGAGCGGCATCGGCCGCAATCTCGCACCCTCGGCGCAGTTCACCGACACCACGCGCCTGTTCGACAGCGGCCCGGCGCCGGCCGGCGTGGGCGAGCGCCTGCGCATCCGCCTGCGCCAGGTCGTGCCCAATTACGGCTACACCGATCTGGACAACGTGCGCCTGAGCAAGACGCCGTTGCCGGCGCGCGCGACGATGCCGATCGACGTGGTGATCGTGGCCGGGCAGTCCAACGCGCACGGCTGGACCGCGCGCACCGATCAACTCGGCAGCGCCAACCTGCACTACGCCGCTTGGCCGGATTCGCGCGCCTTGCTGGGCTATCACCAGCGCTCGCTATCCGACGCTGTCGCCAACATCGGCTCCATGGGGCAGCTCGACACCCAGGGCTCGGGCTTCTCGGGCAATTACGACGGCTTCGGCCCGGAGCTGTCGCTGGGCGGCGATCTGGCCGCGCTGAGCAAGGCGCCGATCGCGGTGATCAAGTACGCCGTCGGCGGGGCGGGCCTGTACTACGGCTTCCAGAAGCGCAATCCGGCCGGCTACGAAGCGCTGTATCCGCCGATGATCCAGCACATCCAGACCATGCTCGCCCAGTTGCGCGCGCAGGGCTACACGCCCAGGCTGCGCGCGATGTTCTGGCTGCAGGGCGAGACCGACGCGATCTACGGCGGCGCCGCGCAGTACGAGGCCAACATCAAGCAGTTCATCGCCGACGTGCGCACCGATATCGAGGCGCCTGAGCTGCAGTTCTATCTGACCCAGATCAATCCCTACATGCCCGCCTTCGCGTCCTACCAGGCCACCGTGCATCAGGTGAACATGGGCATGGTCAACGCCGCCGCCGCCGATCCGTCCCGGGTGTTCTTCGTCGCCACCGACGACATCCGCTGCGGCTTCGCGCCCGACGGCATCCACTACACCGCCAACCAGACCATCGCCATCGGCCAGCGTTGGGCCAACCTCTACCTGCGCTTCAATCCCTGAGCAACCGCAGTGGCCGGTCCGCGGGGTCGTAGCCTCGGGCCGGCCCTGCACCTTCCGGCACGGCCGCGCCGGCGCAGCGCGGCCCTTGCTCCGAACCGGCCCGACGCATCCCGAACCGGACCATCCCGAACCGGACCGGGTTCGCATCCCCGACCCGCCGACGCCTCGGCCGGCGCCGGTCTGCCGTAGCATGCTCGCCTGCGGCCGAGCATGGGCGCCGCGGCGACGGATCGCCCGATCCCGAACGCTGCGCGCGGTCTATGATCGTCTTGCACATGACCTGTGGCTGCGATGCGGAACAATTGCAACGCTGACCCGGGTTTTCGCATCGATCCTGTGGATACCACCCCGGCGCCGCGCGCCGACCACCGAGACTGCCCCATGCCGTACAGCCGAATTCCGCGCTCCCTGCTGCCGCTGCTGTTGCTGACCAGCCCGGCCGCGTTCGCCTCCAACGCCACCGACACCACCAGCTGCCACGCCGGCGCCTACCGCCTCGACGACGGCAGCATCGTCGACGTCGCCAATGCCGACAAAGGCGCCTTGCGCTGGCGCCTGATCGACGGCCGCACCGGCCGCCTGAGCGAGCGCGACGGCCAGTGGGCCAGCACCCTGGGCTGGACCGAGCGCCCCGACAACGTGCGCGTGAGCTTCGGCGACTGCGGCCAGGGCAAGATCGCCTTCGAGGGCAAGAACGGGCGCAAGCTCAAGTTCGACATCACCGAGACCCGCTTCGAAGGCAACGACGTCAACCTGCGCGGCCGCCTGGTGCTCCCGCCCGGCACCGGCCCGGTGCCGATCATCGTCACCGTGCACGGCTCGGAGGACTACTCCGGCGTCAACCGCTATCACATGCAGAACCTGTACCCGGCCAACGGCGTCGGCGTGTTCGTCTACGACAAGCGCGGCACCGGCGAATCCGGCGGCAAGTACACCCAGGATTTCTATCTGCTGTCCGACGACGCCAAGGCCGCGCTGCGCGAAGCCAAGCGCCTGGCCGGCAAGCGCGCCGGCCGGATCGGTTTCTCGGGCGGCAGCCAGGCCGGCTGGATCGCGCCGCTGGCCGCCAGCAAGACGCCCGAGGCCGCCTTCGTCGCGGTCGGCTACGGCATGGCGATCAGCCCGCTGGGCGAGGACGCCGGCCAGGTCGCATTGGATCTGCGCAACGCCGGCTACGGCGACGACGTGGTGGCCAAGGCGCGCGAAGTCACCGACGCCACCGGCAAAATCGTCGCCTCGCACGGCAAGGACGGCTGGGACGCGCTGACCGTGGCGCGCAACAAGTACGGCCAGGAGAAGTGGTGGGGCGCGATGAAGGGCGAGTACACCGGCCTGGTCGTCTCGCACACCCCGCAGCAGCTCAAGGCGATGGAGCCCGAGCTGGACAAGGGCACCAGCTGGGACTACGACCCGATGCCGGTGCTGCGCGAACTCAAGGTGCCGCAGTTGTGGATGCTGGCCGGCGCCGACCGCGAAGCACCGCCGGAGGAAACCCGCCAGCGCCTGCAGTCGGTCGCCGCCGAAGGCCGTCCGCTGACCCTGGTGGTGTTCCCCGACACCGACCACGGCATCCTCAAGTTCGAAACCGACGCCAACGGCGAGCGCACCGAGACCCGCATCGCCGACGGTTACTTCCGCATGCAGCTGGACTGGATCAAGACCGGCAAGCTCGGCCGCGGCCCGTACGGCGACGCGCAGGTGCTGACCGGCGCCGCGCCTGCCGCGCCGGCGGCACCGCCCGCCGCCGCGCCCAAGGCCGCCAAGCCTTAAGCCGACGCGCACCGCCGGCATCAACGAAGGGCGCCGCAGGGCGCCCTTTTTTTTGCGGCCAACCGGTTCGGCGCAGGGGCATGCGCCCGCGTTGACACGATCCGACCGCGTTGCCGACCATGGCGCCCGCGCCAGGGGGCGCGGCGGCGCGTCGTGCGCCTACCGATACGCGAACAGGGGTTCCATGAAACTGATGCATGCATTGCGGTGCCTGGCGATCCTATCGCTGGTCCTGTTGTTGTCCGCCTGCGCGACCTCGCGCAATCTCGCCGACGGCAAGCGCATCGCGCCCGGCAAGGGCGTGCTGGTGTTCAAGGTCGAGAGCAACCTGACCTGGCTGCAATTGCAGTTCAAGAAGTTCCGCGCCCAGGAGACCTTCGGTTCGTCCATGGCCGAGGCCTTCATCGGCCCCGACGAGGCCGTGTTCGTGAATCAACCGGAAAAATACTGGGTGATGCCGGTGACCGCGGGCGACTACATGTGGAGCAAGATCGTCGTCACCGGCCGTGAGGCGAGCTTCCACTCCTCGAACAAGTTCACCGTCGAAGCCGGCACTATCACCTACGCCGGCCATATCCGCATCGACTCGCGCGGCAACATGGCGCGCATCCTGGCTACGGACGAGGAAGCCGACATGCGGGCCTTCCTGGAGCGCGACTATCCGCAGTACATGCGAACGATGGCGTTCAAGAAGCACATCACCGACATGAGTCTGTAAGCGGATCGGCGGCCGCGGCGGCCGGTCCGGCGATTCCACCGAGCGGGTCGATGCCGTTATGGTGTCGTCTATTGAAACCCGCCTTCGTAAGCGGTGCGCGGCGAAGACGGCCCGTCGCGGCCCGCAGCGTCCGGCGCTTTCGAGCCATTCGTCCTTGTGGGAAACCGTGTCCTATGGCGAGCTGTACGGGACTGACGCAGACTCGTCGTCGACCAACTCCATCTCGTCCGAATCCAGCGCCAGATCGTGGCTGTAGATGCGTCCGGGCGAATGCGGGAACTCGGCTTCGATCCAGGCCGAGCCCCATTCGTCGATCTCGCTGATCGGCAGCACCTGGCCGACCAGCGACGACAGCCGCGCGAACTCGTCGGCGGGAATCTGGCGTTCCAGCCGGCTGAAATCTTCAGCACGCGCACGCGCGAGCCGACGTGGACGCGGCGGCCCCGGCAGTCCACGGGCGGCGGCGGGGCGTCGGTCACGCGCCCGCTCAGGGATTGTTGCCGTCCGGCATCATCAGCACCAGCGGCTCGCAGGCCTTCGCATCGCAGCCCCACTTGCGCACGCTGTCGCCGCGCGTCCAGGTCGCGGTGGCGGCGGCGTTGATCTCGAACTCCCAATCCTGGCCGCCCGCGCGCAGGCGGCCCTTGATCGAGCAGGGCAGCCAGTAATAGGCGTCGTGGGTGCCGTCCGGGTATTCGCGCGCGGCGGCGAAGTAATTCGCCACCTGTTTGTCGTTCAGCGTCCACGCCTCGCAGCGGGGCTTGAGCGTGGGGTCCTTGCCCGAGGCGGCATCGAACACCGCGCGATCGACGCGCGTGACCGTGATCGCGGAGGCGGCGCCGGACTTAGCGGGTGGGCCCGGATGGCTGCACGACGGGAGCAGGGGGAGTGCGATTGCCAGGCACATACAGATCCGCGCCTTCGCCCAGGGTCTTGTACGAGATGGCATCGTGTTTGTAGACGTCTTTGTCATTGAGCCCGTATTCCTTTTGCAGCGTGCCCACCAGCTTGTTGATCGACGCGGTCTGCTCGGGCGTCGGCGCGTCCCAGGTCTTGGTCTTGCTGTTGTAGCTGCCGACCACCTCGATGCCGACGCTGTCGGAATTCATCGGGAAGCGGTCCGGGTAGGGCTTGGCCTTCTCGTGATCGTGGATCGCCTTCGGGTTCCAGCCGGTCTTGTCGAAGAACGCCTTCTCTTCCTTCGAGCAATTGCCTTCCTCGACGCAGCGGCCGCGGATCTTGCCCACGTGCTGGGTCTGCTGATTGAGGCTGGCGGTCTGGTAGATCGTGCCGTCCTTGTCGATCAGGAAGTGGGTGCCGGTGCCGGTCTTGAACGAGTTCAACGCGCCTTGCGCGGTCGAGCCCTCGGTGCGGTGCATGACCACCGCATGGACGTCCTTGAGCGTTCCCTTCTCCAGCGCCGCGATCGGCTGCTTGGTGATGCCCGGATCGGTGAGGTAGCCGTCCTTGCCGACCTGCGGCGTGTGCGCGTAGGCGCTCAGGGTCTGGTCGGCGCTGGTCTTGGCCATCGCGGTGGGCACGCTGACCCAGGGCTGGGCGTCGGGCGGCGTGCCGGCGCCCTTCATCGCGAACACCGAGGGCACCGCGGCATCGGGCTTGCCGACCACGATGCGGTCGAAGTCGCCCATCTGCGGATTGCGCTTGAGCTGGTCGTACAGCCCGGCGGCCACGTTGCGGGATTCGGCGTCGTTCCACTGCCCGGTGGCTTTCACGCCGTCGAAGACTTTCTGATAGCGGGCGTGATCGGGGTGGGACGCGTCGTAGGGGAGTACGGGGGTGGGGTCGGCCATCGGAAATCCTTTCCTGTGCGGGCGCGAGGCGGTGCTCGTGGCGACGAAACTGCCAGCTTTCCGCGGGCCTATCAAGTGAAGGTCGCCGCGGCTCCCGATTTCACCTGCCTGAACGCGCAGGTCCGTCCAGGACTCGGCCCAAAACAAAGGGCGCCGTAGCGCCCTTTGTCATACAGCGATGCGAACGTCGTCGCTTCAGAGATGCTTGATGATCTCGTCGGCGAACTCCGAGCACTTCACCTCGGTCGCGCCGTCCATCAGACGGGCGAAATCGTAGGTCACGCGCTTGCTGGCGATGGCCTGGTCCATCGCCGCGATGATCGCGTCGGCGGCTTCGGTCCAGCCCAGGTAACGCAGCATCATCTCGCCCGACAGGATCACCGAACCCGGATTGACCTTGTCCAGATCGGCGTACTTCGGCGCGGTGCCGTGAGTGGCTTCGAACACGGCGTGGCCGGTCACGTAGTTGATGTTGGCGCCCGGCGCGATACCGATACCGCCGACCTGCGCGGCGAGCGCGTCGGAGAGGTAGTCGCCGTTGAGGTTGAGCGTGGCCGAGACGTCGTATTCCTTCGGGCGTAGCAGGATCTGCTGCAGGAAGGCGTCGGCGATCGCGTCCTTGATGACCAGGCCCGCGCCCGGCTTGCCTTCCGGAATCACGTGCCAGGGGCCGCCGTCGAGCTCGACCGCGCCGAAGAAGTCGCGCGCCACCTGGTAGCCCCAATCACGGAAGCCACCTTCGGTGTACTTCATGATGTTGCCCTTGTGGACCAGGGTCACCGACTTGCGCTTGTTCTCGATGGCGTAGGCGATCGCGCTGTGGACCAGACGCTCGGTGCCCAGGCGGCTGACCGGCTTGATGCCCAGGCCGACTTCGACCGGCAGCTCGCGCGCCGGCGCGCCGATGGCCTCGAGTTCCTTCAGCCAGGCGCCGTTCTTGTCGGCGGTGCCGAAACGGATCTTGTCGAAGGCCTGCGGGAATTCCTTCTGCAGGAAGTCCAGCACCTTCTGCGCGTCGGCGCTGCCGCCGGCCCACTCGATGCCGGCGTAGATGTCCTCGGTGTTCTCGCGGAAGATCACCATGTCGACGTCGCCCGGCTTCTTGACCGGCGAGGGCACGCCCTCGAACCAGCGCACCGGGCGCAGGCAGACGTAGAGGTCCAGCATCTGGCGCAGGGCGACGTTGAGCGAGCGGATGCCGCCGCCGACCGGCGTGGTCAGCGGGCCCTTGATGCTGACGAGGTAGTCGCGGCAGGCCTGCACGGTGCCGTCGGGCAGCCAGGTGCCGTAGGTGTTGTTGGCTTTCTCGCCGGCATAGACCTCGAGCCACTCGATCTTCTTGGCGCCGCCGTAGGCCTTGGCCACGGCCGCGTCGAGCACGCGCACGGACGCGCGCCAGATGTCCGGGCCGGTGCCGTCGCCTTCGATGAACGGGATGATCGGGCGATCCGGCACATTCAGGCCGGTCGGGGTCTTGGTGATCTTGGCGCCGCCAGCGGGCGGCGTCGCTACGAACTCGGTCATTACGATCTCCAGTGGGGCCGTCCCGTGCGCAAGCGCATGGGCGAAGCAGGGTTCTGGCGGGTCGCGATGGCGCTGCGATCCGGCCCGCCATTGTCGCGGTTCGGGCGGGGCGTGGCAAAGGCGGCCCAGGCATTTGGGGCATGCGAGATGGAATGATGCTTTCCGGCCTGCGCGGGCGCTCGTGTGAGTATCGCGCCGTAGGCAGCGACAGGTGGGCTTTGGGGTAGGAGCGGCGTGAGCCGCGATCGCCGGCCGGCGCAGCCGAGCGAAGCGTCGTGGTCGCGGCTCACGCCGCTCCTACCCCAAAGCAAGGCAGGCGGCGGGAATGTGGCTGCCTTCGCGGTGGCGCGACGATCACGCTGTTATCCGCCGTCAGCCCGCACCCAGGTTTCCGGTTCTAGTGGCGCCAGCCCGTATGCAATGCGGGCCTGGTCGCATTGCGGACTCGGCTCGCCGTACTCCCACGCGGCTTGCAGTTCGCGACAGGGCGACGGGCGCTGCGCGTAGACGCCGCAGTGGGCGGATACGCCGATATCGCCTTGCAGCGCGATACAGCGCAGGCTGCGACCGCCGTAGGTGCCGCGCATCGCGACGCGGTGGGCGTCCAGCGTTTCGGTCAACTCGGCCGGTGTGCCCTTGGCATCGAAGGCGTCGGTTTCGCTCCAGTGCAGGGCGACGCGGAAGTGGGCGCAGCAGGCGCCGCAGCTGAGGCAGGGGTGGGATGGGCTCTGCATGGTGGAAGCGCGGAGAGGGGGTTACGAAGAGGGCGGTGGATCAAGCAACCGTCGGAGTCGCTCGCGCGCTTGTTTGGCGCGTCATTCCCGCCTGAGCGGGAACGACGCCCGACGCTTGCCTGCCGCAGCGCGCAAACGGCGCTACCGGCTCAAGCCCCGCAGCACTTCTTGTACTTCTTGCCGCTGCCGCAGGAACAAGGCGCATTGCGGTCCGGCGTGTCCGCGCGGCGCAGCGGTTCGCGCGGGGTCAGGGCTTCGATGCGGTGGTGGTGCAGGTCGGCCAGCATGCCGGGCAGGCTGGAGACGATTTCCAGGCGCTCGCGGTAGCTGATCGGCGTGCCCGGCGCTTCCGGGTCTTCGCCCAGCACTTCGCCGCTGGCCAGGCGATCGAACAGAACAAAGATCTCGTCCATCCAGTCGTTCTCGTCCAGCCAGGTCTCCCACGCGGTTTCGCGCAGTTCCACGCCGCGGAAGAAGCCGAACGCCCAGTCGCGGCCGACATCGAGGTCGTCGCCCTGGTCGACTTCCACGTCCTCCGGCAGCCACAGCAGCGGCGCCAGGTGGTCGGGCAGGTCGTCGTCGCCGTGGCGCACGCGCGCGGCGGCCATGTTCCAGTGGCCCTGCAGCAGCGCTTCGATCTGCGCCGCCTCGGCCTCGTCGCTCCATCGCGGCGGGGTGCCGCCCCAGACCACGGGCTGCCACTCGTCCGCGGGCACGGTCTCGGGCGCGACCACCAGCGCCGACAGGAAGCCGTCCAGCGCCTCCAGGTTGAAGCCCTTGAACGGAACGGCGCGTTGGTCGAGCAGGTCGGCGAGGCGTTCGATCTGGGCGTCGTCGAGGTAGGCAGGCGGTTTCATGGCAGGTCGCGCGGCGGGGTTCGGGACGCGCATGGTAGTCGCAGCGGCGTGCGCTCGCCGAGAATTCGCCTCCCGGCTGCGGTTTTCGCGGCCGACCGACCCGGAAAGCCCGCATGTCCGCCTGCCCCTGCGACCCCGCCCGCCCTTACGCCGTCTGCTGCGGACCGCTGCACGCGGGCGCCGCGGCCGCCGATGCCCAGGCCCTGATGCGCTCGCGCTACAGCGCCTACGTGCTGGGCCTGCGCGACTACGTGCTGGCGACCTGGCACCCGAGCACGCGCCCGGCCGAGCTGGAACTGGACCCGGCCGCCACGCGCTGGCTGGGGCTGGCGGTGAAGCGGCACGGCGCCGACGGCGACCGCGCCACGGTCGAATTCGTCGCCCGCTACCGGGTCGGCGGCGGCTCGGCGGTGCGCCTGCACGAAGTCAGCCGCTTCCTGCGCGAGGACGGCCGCTGGTACTACCTGGACGGCGAATTCCCCGGCGGTTGAGCGCCGGCGGCGGGAATCGCGGACAAAAAAAGGGCGCGGTCCTCGTGGAACCGCGCCCGGGCTTGCCCGCCCATCAGGCGGGGAGAGAGTTACTTGACCTCGAATTCCTTCGACTGGACCACGGCGCCGTCCAGCGACACGTCGACCTTGTACTTGCCGGTCGGGAAACCCTTCGGGCTGTTGATGCTGAAGTTGGTCACGCCGGGGCCCATCAGCTGCGCGTCGGCGCTGTCGTCCTTCACGGTCTGGCCGTCCTGGAAGGTCCACTTCGCGCCCAGCTTCGCCGGCACGGTCGCGGCCGGGTCGGAGGTGGTGGTGGAGATGGCGACGTAGATGGTGTCCTTCGGCTTGAAGGTGGTCGCCGGCGCGGTGACCTTCTTGTCGGCGCCCACGGCGCTGCCCAGGTCGACGCTGGCGACGGCCGCGGTGGCGGCGACAGGCGCCGGTGCCGGGGTCGGCGCGACCGGCTCGGCGGCCGGCGGCGGGGTCACCGCTACGGGTTCTTCCTTCTTCTTGCAGCCGGCCAGGGCCAGCGAAGCCACCAAAGCTGCGGCCAGAGCGTAGTGCATGCGGTTGCGGATCATCATGGTGTTTCTCCTGGAATAGGTGCGAACAGGCAAGTCGAACGCGCCCGGAACTCGTGGCTCCCGGCGGATCTGGTCGTGGGAATCAATCGTTGATCGCGGGGATCTTCAGCACCTGACCGGGCTTGATCTTGTCGGGATCGTCGAGCTGGTCGCGATTGGCTTCGAAGATCGCGTTCCACTTGTTCGCCTTGCCGTAGAACTGCTTGGCGATGTGCGACAGCGTGTCGCCCTTTTCCACCGTGTAGGTCTGATCCGTGGGCGCCGTCGACGACGTGATGTCTTCGGTGGAGCTGACCGAGGATTGGACGTCGCTGAAGTCGGCCCGCTGGGTTACCTGCTCGGTGCTGTCGACGCTGCTTTGCACGTCGGAGAAATCGGCTTTCTTGTCCGGGGTAGTCATGGGTTTGCGTGCTCCTGCCGAATTGGCGGAAGCACGATGACATGCCGATTGTTAAAAAGGCATTGCGTCCGTGTGAACGTCAGGGGCCTTCGTTATTGACGTTCATCGCGGTGTGCCGCGGGGCGCAAAAAACCTGCCGTGGCCCGCCAGGGGTTGATGTCCAGACCGCCGCGGCGGGTGTAGCGCGCCTCCACCGACAGGGCCTGCGGCGCGGCCAGGCGCAGCAGGTCGGCGAAGATCCGCTCCACGCATTGCTCGTGGAACTCGGCGTGGTCGCGGAACGAGACCAGGTAGCGCAGCAGGCCGGCCCGGTCCAGGCGCGGGCCGCGGTAGGCGATGTCCACGCGCGCCCAGTCCGGCTGACCGGTAACCGGGCAGTTGGACTTGAGCAGGCCGCTGCTCAGGGTCTCCTCGACGACCATGGCCGGGTCGGCGGCCAGATGGGCGGCGTTGGGCGGGCCGTAGTCGTCGATGGCGACCTCCAGGCCGTCCAGCGATTCGCCTGCGCCCTCGCGCACCGGCGGCAGGCCGAACGCCACCTCGACCGCGGCGCCGGCGGACTGGCTGAGGTCGGCGACGATGCGCGCGCGCACCGCCTCGGCGCTGTCGAAGCGCGAGGCGTTGTAGGAGTTGAGGTAGAGCTTGAGCGACTTGGACTCGACCAGGTTGGGCGAATCGGCGGGCACCGTCAGGGTGGCGGTGGCCATGCAGGGCTTGCCGCGCGGGTCCAGCCAGCTCAGCTCGTAGGCATGCCAGCGGTCCAGCCCGACGAAGGGCAGGGCCTGATCGGACAGCCCGATGTGCGAGCGGCCGAGCGCGCGCGCGATCGGGAACAGCAGCGAGGGGTCGTACTCGCGCGGGTAGTCGACGTGGCGGCCGAGGGGGAGTTCTTGGGTCATGCGCGCATTTTACCCGCTTGCCGCGCGCGGCCCCGTGGCCGCCGCAAGAATCGGATATCGCGCCCGCGCGCGGCGGCCGAGACTGGCGCCATCGCCCCTGGAACCCGCGCCATGCTCACCCTCTACGACTACCTGCCCTCGCAGAACGCCTGGAAGATCCGCCAGTTGTTGCAGCACCTGCAGCGCCCCTACCGCACGCGCATCGTCAGCATTTTCGAAGGCGAGGGCCGCCGCGACGACTACCGGCGCATCAACCCGACCGGCGCGGTGCCGGCGATCGAACTCGAGGATGGGCGCGTGCTGGCCGAGTCCAACGCCATCCTCGACTACCTGGCGCAGGGTTCGGCCTACCTGCCCGCCGACGCGTTCGCGCAGGCCAAGGTGCGGCAGTGGTTGTCGTTCGAGCAGCAGTACGTGGAGATGAGCATCGGCTCGCTGCGCTACTGGACCCTGACCGGCAAGCTGCCGCAGCGCGCGCCGGCCTTGATCGAAGCCAAGCGCGGCGCGGCCTTGCGCGCGCTGGGGATCCTGGAATCGGAGCTCGCGCAGCGGCCGTTCGCGGCCGGCGAGGCCTACACCATCGCGGATATCGCCCTGTATGCCTATGCGAGCCGCGCCGAAGACGCGGGCTTCGACCTGGCGCCGTACCCGCAGTTTCGCGCCTGGATCGCGCGCGTGCAGGCGCAGCCGGGGCACTTGGCCGAACGGTATGCGTACGACATCGACCCGTATTCGGGGGGGGAGTTGTAAGGCGCAGCGCGTCGGCGGCGAAGCTTCGCGGTTCCCTCTATCGCGGCTCCCTCTTTCGCTGCTCCCTTCTCCCGCCGCTGCTCCCTTCTCCCGCTGCTCCCTTCTCCCGCTTGCGGGAGAAGGTGCCCGCAGGGCGGATGAGGGCAGCGGATGAGGTCGAAGTTGGGTACTCGCGTCGGCCCTCACCCCAACCCACACCCCGGCCCGACCGCACAGCGGTCGGGCGTCCGGTGCAGCGCGAGACTATGGCTCGCAAACACTGCCCCTCACCCCGCAAGCGGGAGAGGGGCTGCAGGCGGGAGAGGGCCTAAACAGCGCGCGAACTCGCCGACGTTCAACCCTTAGGCTGATGCAAATAATCCAAGGTCACCTGCAACAAGGCACGCAAACCCAAATCCAGGGACGACTCGTCCAGCTTGAACTGCGGCGAATGATTGCTGGGCGCTGTCACCGGATCCACGCCCTTCTCGGTCGCGCCGACGAAGAAGAACATCGCCGGCACTTCCTTGGCGTAGTAGGAGAAATCCTCCGCGCCCATCTGCAGCGACGGCTCCACCACGTTGGCGTCGCCGGCCACGGCCTTGAGGCTGGGCAGCATGCGCGCGGTCAGGGCCGGGTCGTTGTAGGTGACCGGGTTGCCCTCGCTGTCGGGCACCGCCGACACCGCGGTCGCGCCGTGCGCGGCGCTGACGTGGTCGGCGACGTTCTTCAGGTCGGCGAAGATCTTCGCGCGCATGCCCTCGTCGAAGGTGCGGATGGTGCCGACCATTTCGACTTCATCGGGAATGATGTTGTAGCGGATGCCGCCCTTGATCGCGCCGAAGGTCACCACCGCCGGCAGCTTGGCGATGTCGGTGCGGCGGCTGACGATGGTCTGCGCGCTGCCGATCACGTCGGCCGCGGCGACGATGGGATCGATGCCGCCCCAGGGCCGCGAGCCGTGGGTCTGGCGGCCCTTGATCTTGATGCTGAAACGGTCCGAGGCCGCCATCAGCGGGCCCTGGCGCACGCCGATCTGACCGGCCTGCAGGGTCGAGAACACATGCAGGCCGAACATGGCGTCGGGCTTGAAGTCCTTGAACAGGCCTTCCTTGAGCATCAGCGACGCGCCGCCTTCCTCGTTGCCGGGCGCGCCTTCCTCGGAGGGCTGGAACACCAGCATCACCTGGCCGGGCAGCTCGTCCTTCATCGCCACCAGCGCGTCGGCCACGCCGAGCAGGATGCCGGTGTGGGCGTCGTGGCCGCAGGCGTGCATCACGCCGGTGGTCTGGCCGTTGAACTGGGTGGTGACCTTGGACGCGAACGGCAGGTCGACCTGTTCGGTCACCGGCAGCGCGTCCATGTCGGCGCGCAGCGCGAGCTTGGGCCCGGGCTTGCCGCCCTGGATGATCGCGACCACGCCATGGCGCGCGATGCCCACGCGCGGCTTCAGGCCCAGCGCGCGCAGGTGCTCGGCCACCTTGGCCGCGGTGCGTTCCTCGCGGTTGGACAGCTCGGGGTGCTGATGGAAGTCGCGCCGCCAGGCGATCACCTGGTCCTTCACCTTGGCCGCCGCCGCCTGCACCTCCGGACGTTGCGCCGATTGCGCGGTGGCGGCCAGCGGCAGGGCGAGCAGGGCGCAACTCAACGCGACGGACAGCGGACGCTTCATCGACGGACTCCGGAGGGAAAGTCCCGATCCTAGCCCAAGCCCCGCGCCGGGAACTGCCCGACCTTGGTCGATTGGCGTTGGGGCCGCAGGGTCGATGCCGTCCCGCCTACCCGTGCCGCTTCCCCTGTGGGAGCGGCGTGAGCCGCGATTACGCAAGCTCCGACCCCAGCGCAGGCCGGCGAGGTTCGCGATCGCGGCTCACGCCGCTCCCACAGCAAGCCCCGATAGGAGCGGCGTCCGATGGGGAATCCTCGGGTCGCGAGTCATCAGCCGCCAGCGCTTCCTGTAGGAGCGGCGCGAGCCGCGACCGCGCTACTACGCCTGCGTCGTGGGCTGCGCTGTAGATCGAAGTTTGGCGGTCGCGGCTCGCGCCGCTCCTACCCCGGGCAGGAGCGCTCAGCCTTGCGGCGCGCCACCCAGGTAATCCAGCGCCAACTGCAGCATCGCCCGCGTGCCCACGTCCAAGGCGCCCTCGTCGAGCACGAACTGCGGCGAATGATTGATCGGCGCCTTGGCCGGATCGATGCCCGCCGCGGTCGAGCCGACGAAGAAATACACACCGGGCACGGTATTGGCGAACTGCGAGAAATCCTCGGCCACCGTCACCATCGGCATCTCGACCACCTTGTCCGCGCCGACCGCGCGCTGCAGCGAGGGCCGCACGCGCTGCGTCAACGCCGGGTTATTGATCGTGGCCGGCGCATTGTTGACCACCGTCAGTTCGGCGCTGGCGCCGCTGGCATGCGCCAGATCCTCGGCGGTGCGGCGGAAGCGCGCGATCACGTCCTCGCGCACGCCCGCGTCGAAGGTGCGCAGGGTGCCGACCAGCTTGGCCTCGTCGGGAATGATGTTGAAGCGCACGCCGCTGTTGAACTGGCCCGCGGTCAGCACCACCGGGGTCGCGGCGATGTTGATCTGGCGCGCGATCATGCTCTGCGAGGCCAGCAGGATCTGCGCGCCGACGGTGATCGGATCGACGCCGTCCCAGGGCCGCGAGCCGTGGGTCTGTTTGCCGCGCACGGTCAGGCTCCACTCGTCGGCGCTGGCCAGCGAGGGGCCGGCGCGCACGCCGATGCTGCCCACCGGCAGGCCCGCCCACACGTGCAGGCCGAACACCGCCTCGGGCTTGAAGTCGCGGAATACGCCCTGCTCCAGCATCAGTGCGGCGCCGAAGGCTTCGCCCGGCGTCGGCGGACCTTCCTCGGACGGCTGGAACACGAACATCACCTCGCCCGGCAGGGTCGCCTTCTGCGCCGCCAGCGCGGTCGCCACGCCGAGCAGGATCGCCACGTGCGCGTCGTGCCCGCAGGCGTGCATCACGCCGACCGGCTGGCCGCGATAACTGGTGGTGACCTTGGACGCGAACGCCAGCCCGGCCGGCTCGGTCACCGGCAGCGCGTCCATGTCGGCGCGGATCGCGATGCGCGGGCCCGGGCGGCCGCCCTTGAGCACCGCGACCACGCCGGTGTGGGCGATGCCGGTCTTCGGTTCCAGCCCGATCCGGCGCAGCTGCTCGGCGATCAGCTTGGCCGTACGCACCTCGTTGTTGCCCAGCTCCGGGTGTTGGTGCAGGTCGCGGCGCCAGCGCACCACGTCGGCCTGCACCGCGCGCGTGGCGCGGTCGAGCTCGGGCGAGGGCGCGGTCTGCGCGGCGGCGGTGGTCGCGAACAGGGTGCTGGCGATCAGGAGGGCGGACAGGCGCATGCGAGGCAGGGGATCCGTGGGCGAGGGCTCGATGCTAGACCAGGCGCGGCCCGCGCCGGCGCACGATCGGTGATGTCGACCGCACCGTCGGGCATGGGTTTGCGCGCTGTGGCGGCTCGGGGCTAAAATGAGAATGATTATTGTTTGCGTGTATGTCCCGCGCCGGATGCGCTGTCTGTGGACCACGCCCCTTCCTGCCCGAGGCTCCGATGCCGTCCTGCCCGACTTCCACCCGCGTGCGCGCCTCCGCCTGGGCCGTGCGCTACGCGCTGGCCGGCCTGTTGCTGCTGCCTGGCCTGAGCGTCGCCGCCGAACCCGCCGCCACGCCCGGCGATCAGGCCACCGACCTGGACAGCGTCGAAGTGCGCGCACCGATCGCCAAGCGCAGCCAGACCGCGACCAAGACCGACACGCCGCTGATCGAGGCGCCGCAGTCGATCTCGGTGGTGACCGCGCAGCAGATGCGCGACCGCGGCATCCATGGCGTCGAGGAAGCGGTGTGGTACGTGGCCGGCGCGCAGGGCGGCGGTTACGGCGAGGACACCCGCAGCGACTGGCTGCTGGTGCGCGGCTTCAGCCCGGCGCGCTACCTGGACGGCCTGGCCCTGACCGACGGCGTCTGGACCGGCGCCACCCGCGTCGAGCCTTACGGGCTGGAACGGCTGGACGTGCTCAAGGGCCCGACCTCGGTCTCCTACGGCGCGATGCCGCCCGGTGGCCTGGTCAACCTGGTCAGCAAGCGCCCGACCGAACAGCCGCTGCACGAGGTCGAGCTGCAGATCGGCAACTACGACCTGCGCCAGGCCGCGTTCGACTTCGGCGGCCCGCTCGGCGACAGCGGCACCCTGTTCTATCGGCTCACCGGCCTGGCCCGCAACAGCGACAACGTCGTCGATTACGTGCAGGACGATCGCTACTACTTCGCCCCGGCGCTGACCTGGAAACCCAGCGACGCGACTTCGCTGACCTTCCTGGCGCGCTGGCAGAAGGCCGACACCGCCCAGGGCGGCGGCTTCCTGCCGGCGGCGGGCACGCTGCTGCCCAATCCCAACGGCAAGATTCCGGTCAACCGTTTTACCGGCGAGCCGGGCTGGAACGATTACCTCAAGACCTCCAAGTCGGCCGGCTACGAGTTCGTGCATCGTTTCGACGGCGGCGCCGAGTTCCGCCAGAACCTGCGCTACACCCGGGTCGACGTCGATCACGATGCCGGCGTCGGCGCGTTCGGCCTGCAGGCCGACCAGCGTACGCTCACGCGCTATCTGTTCCCGCTGGAGGAACACTCCAAGTCCTTCGCGGTCGACAACAACCTGCAGTTCGGTTTCGACACCGGGCGCTGGAACCACACGGTGCTCACCGGCGTCGACTACCGCCGCCTGCAGAGCGACTACGCCTCGGCCTTCGCGTTTGGGGTGCCGCCGCTGGACATCTTCAATCCGGTGTACGGCGCGCCCTTCGTGGTGCCGGCCTATACCTCGCACGAGGACAAGGTGCAGCAGCAGCTGGGCGTGTACTTGCAGGACCAGATCCGCTACGGCGGCTGGGTGATCACCGCCGCCGGCCGCCAGGACTGGGTGCGCACGCGCACCGATAATCTGATCGCGAATCCGGTCGTGCGCAGCAGCCAGGACGACCGCCGTTTCTCCGGCCGCCTCGGCGTGAACTACGTGTTCGAGTCGGGCTTGGCGCCCTACCTGGCGTATTCCCAGTCGTTCCAACCCACGGTCGGCGCCGACTTCTTCGGGCGCGCGTTCAAGCCGACCACCGGCGAGCAGGTCGAAGCCGGCCTGAAGTACCAGCCGGCCAGCGGCCGCGGTCTGGCGACGCTGGCGGTGTACCGGATCGATCAGCAGAACAGCCTCAGCGTCGACCCCAACCACACGCTGTATTCGGTACAGCAGGGCGAAACCCGCGTGCGCGGGCTGGAGCTGGAAGGGCGTTGGAACCTGCGCGGCGGCCTCAGCCTGTACGGCGCCTACAGTTACACCGACGCCGAGATCACCCGCAGCACCGATGCGGCCTCGGTGGGCAAGCAGGTCGCGCTGCAACCGCGCCATGCCGCCTCGCTGGGCGCGGATTACACCGTCGGCTACGGCGCGCTGTCGGGCCTGGGCGTGGGCGGCGGCGTGCGCTACGTCGGCGACCATTACGGGGATCTCTACAACGAGTGGAAGACGCCGTCCTACACCCTGTTCGACGCCAGCGTGCATTACGACTACGACCAATGGCGTTTCCAGCTCAACGCCAGCAATTTGTTCGGCAAGGAATACATCAGCGCCTGCAACAGCGCGCTGTGGTGCTACTACGGCTACCCGCGCACGGTCACGGCGACGGTGCGGTATCGGTGGTGACCGAACGGCCGCGACCGCGACCCAGCTTCCTGTAGGAGCGGCGCAAGCCGCGACCACGCCAACCGGCGGCAGGCGCCGGCCGCCGGAGTTCGCAATCGCGGCTCACGCCGCTCCCACAGAAGACGGTGGGCGTCATCGTTTCGGTGCCAGCGATGATCGCGACCCAGCTTCCTGTAGGAGCGGCGCAAGCCGCGACCACGCCAACCGGTAGCCGGCGCCGGTCGCGGAGTTCGCAATCGCGGCTCACGCCGCTCCCACAGAAGACGGTGGGCGTCATCGTCTCGGCGCCAGCGATGATCGCGACCCAGCTTCCTGTAGGAGCGGCGCAAGCCGCGACCACGCCAACCGGTAGCCGGCGCCGGTCGCCGGAGTTCGCAATCGCGGCTCACGCCGCTCCCACAGGGAGCCCGGCCGCGGCCCAAAGCGTGCCTGGCGCCAGAACGCCAAACGAACGCCGCTCTCTGTGGGAGCGGCGTGAGCCGCGATCGCGCCATGCCGGTTACGACGAAAGCTACACTGCCGATCGTGGCTTCGAGGTCGCGGCTCACGCCGCTCCTACCCCAAAGCCGCGCGTATCGACGAAGCCGCTGTTACGCACGGCGGCCTCGCAACCCGCGTTACCTCAACGCCCCACCATGGTCATACCCACCGCCGAATAACGATCGCCCGCGATCGCATCCGGCGCGAACGCCGCATCCAGCGCAGCCAGATCGCCCGCATCCAACTGCACGCCCAGCGCACCGACGTTGTCGTCCAGATACTTGCGCCGCTTGGTGCCCGGGATCGGCACCAGGTGCTCGCCCTGCGCCAGCACCCAGGCCAGCGCCAGCTGCGCGGGCGTGCAGCCCTTGCCGGCGGCCAGCGTCTTCACCGTGTCGGCCAGCGCGAGATTGCGCTGGAAGTTCTCGCCCTGGAAGCGCGGCGTCTGCAGACGGAAATCGTCGCTCTGCAGATCGTCGGCGGAGGCGATCTGACCGGTCAGGAAACCGCGGCCCAGCGGGCTGTAAGGCACGAAGCCGATGCCCAGGCGCGCGCAGGTTTCGAGTACGCCGTTGCGCTCGACATCGCGCGTCCACAGCGAGTACTCGCTCTGCAGCGCGGTGATCGGGTGCACCGCATGCGCGCGCTCCAGCGTGGCCGCCGAGGCCTCGGACAGGCCGAGATAACGCACCTTGCCCTGCGCGACCAACTCCGCCATCGCGCCGACGGTGTCCTCGATCGGCACGTTCGGGTCGACGCGGTGCAGGTAGTACAGATCCAGATGATCGGTGCCCAGGCGCTGCAGGCTGCCCTCGATGCTGGCGCGCACGTACTCCGGCCGCCCGTTCACGCCACGCAGCTGCGGCTGCGTGGGATCCATCAGGATGCCGAACTTGCTGGCCAGAAACACCTGATCGCGGCGCCCTTGCAGCGCACGCTGGAGCAGACGCTCGTTGGTGTGCGGGCCGTAGACGTCGGCGGTGTCGAGGAAGCTCACGCCCAGATCGAGCGCGCGATGCAGGGTGGCGACGGCTTCGTCCTGGTCGGCGGGGCCGTAGGCGAAGCTCATGCCCATGCAGCCCAGGCCCAGCGCGGAAACGCGCGGGCCCTGCGGGCCGAGAGTGCGGGTGTTCATGTCGTTGCTCCGGTGGGGGAAGGAGGAATCAGGCGGCCGGCAGCGCCGATGCGAAGTAGCGCAGGCGTACCGGTTCGGACAACAGCTGCGGCGTGCGCGCGAAGAAGTCGCGCAGATAAGGCATGGCCATATGCGCCTCGAGCGCGGCGCGCGAACGCCAGTGTTCGTAGATCAGCAGCAAGTCGGTGTCGTCGCTGGAGCGGTGCAGGGTATAGCCCTGGCAACCGGGCTCGCTCAGGGTAGGCGCGATCAGCGCCTGCAGTTCGCGTTGCAGGGTATCGCCCAGGCCCGGCTGGGCCTGGAGTTCGGCGATGAGGGTGAACGCGGATGCGTCCGGATGCATGGCGGGCTCCTTTGAGAGAGAGGCGGCGTTGTCGTCACAGTCACTGCGCGACATAGCCGCCGTCCATGACCAGGCCCTGGCCGCTGAAGAAGCTGGCGTGCTCCGAGGCCAGGAACAGCGCCGCGCTCGCGACTTCTTCGGGCGTGCCGCTGCGGCCGGCGACCGTGGCCTGGGCGAAGGCCTGCTTGCTGGCTTCGTCGCCCCAGACGCGGTCCTGGAACGGGGTGTCGATGATGCCGGGCAGCACCGCGTTGATGCGGATGCCCTGCGGGAAGTATTCCAGCGCCGCGGTCTTGGTCAGGCCCATCACCGCGTGCTTGCTGGCCACGTACACGGCCGCGTTCTGGAAGCCGATCAGCGCGCCCATCGAGGCGTTGTTGACGATCGCGCCGCCGCCGCTTTTCAGCATCGCCGCGATCTGGTGCTTCATGCTCCAGAACACGCTGCGCACGTTGGTGTTCATCACCTGCTCGTAGTTGGCGTTGTCCTGCTCGATGTAGGGCGAGAAGCGGCCGTCGGTGCCGGCGTTGTTGAAGGCCACGTCGAGGCGGCCGTAGTCGGCCACCGCGGTCTCGACCAGGCGGCGGATGTCGTCCTCGCGGGTCACGTCGGCCTGCAGGAAGCGGGCCTGGCCGCCGTCGGCGCGGATCGCCGCGACCACGGCTTCGCCTTCGGCGGCGCGGCGGGCGGCGGCCAGGACGATCGCGCCCTCGCGGGCGAAGGCGGCCGCGCTGGCCGCGCCGATGCCGGAGGACGCGCCGGTGACCAAGACGACCTTGTCGCGCAGTCCGAAACCAAGGGTGGGGGTGTGCATGAGTGCTCTCCTAGGCGGGGTGGAACCGTGGGAGCGACTCTAGGACTGGCCGACTGCGCGAAAAATGGGGATTATCCGAACGTGTTCTGAAGGAGTACTTCATAATGGCCGCGCACCCGCTCCCCGCCGTGATCGCCTTCGCGCGCGTCGCCCGGCTCGGCAGCTTCACCCGCGCCGCGGCCGAACTGGACGTATCGCCCTCCGCCCTGTCCCAGACCGTGCGCACCCTGGAAGAGCGCCTGGGCGTGCGCCTGCTCAACCGCACCACCCGCCGGGTCGGCCTGACCGAACACGGCGCGCGCTTCCTGGCCCAGGTCGCGCCGGGCCTGGACCAGATCGATGCCGCCTTCGACGACCTCGACGCGGTGCGCGACCGCCCGACCGGGCGCCTGCGCATCAACGCCGGCCGCATCGCGGCGCGCACGCTCATCGAGCCGCGCCTGCCCGAGTTCCTGGCGCGCTATCCGGACGTGCAGGTGGAAGTGTTCGCCGACGACACCCTGGCCGACCTGGTCGCGGGCGGCTTCGACGCCGGCATCCGCCTGGGCGAATGCCTGGCGCGCGACATGGTGGCCAGGCCCCTGGGCGGGGCCCAGCGCACCATCGTGGTCGGCTCGCCCGACTACTACGCCCGCCGCGGCCGGCCCGAGGTGCCCGAGGACCTTATTCGGCACGACTGCATCCGCCAGCGCCTGCCCGGCAGCGGCCGCATGCAAGCCTGGGAGTTCAGCCGCGACGGCCAGGATTTCGAGGTGGACGTGGGCGGCCGACTGATCTTCAACGACAGCTCGCTGTCGCGTGGCCCGGCCCTGGCCGGGCTGGGCCTGGCCCAGCTGTTCGAGACCCTGGTGGCCGACGATGTCGCCGCCGGCCGCCTGATCCAGGTCCTGGACGCCTACACGCCGCCGTTCGCCGGCTTCTACATCTATTACACGGCACGTCGGCAGCTGGCCCCCAAGCTGCGCGCCTTCGTCGAGTTCATGTGCCAGGGCGATTGATCGAAAACGCGAAAGCGATGCCGTTCGTCTGAGTGAAACCCCGGATTTATGTGCCGCGCCGGCGGGGCTAGGGTGAGCGCGTCCTCCGCCCGCGCAGCTGCGGAGTAAGTCGCGATCCACGCCGTCACGCATCGCG
Source organism: Lysobacter sp. cf310 (assembly GCF_900114355.1). Lineage (GTDB taxonomy): Bacteria > Pseudomonadota > Gammaproteobacteria > Xanthomonadales > Xanthomonadaceae > Lysobacter. The sequence goes on along the minus strand of NZ_FOSS01000004.1, from coordinate 226,767 downwards.
CCGTGGCGATACTTGTCGAACGCGGATCGCGGCTTACTCCGCCGCTGCGGGGCCCGCGCGGTCTCGCCTTTGCGCGCCGGCCGTGCGAGGCTGCGACGCAGCCTCCCGGGGACCTGCCATGAGCACAGCCGCCACGCCCGCCGACGGGTCCGCTCCCGCGCCTTCGGCCGCGCTGCAGGGCGACGCCGCGCTGGTGCGCGCGCTGGGGCCGTTCCAGCTCGGCGCCTCCATCATCAACATCATCGTCGGCGCCGGCATCTTCATGCTGCCCGCGCTGCTGTCCTCGCGCCTGGCCGGCGCCGCGCCGCTGGCCTTCATCGCCGGCGCGATCGCGATCGTGCCGATCGCGATGTGCTTTTCCGCCGTCGGCAGCCGCGCCGCCGCCACCGGCGGGCCCTACACCTACGTCGGCGCCGCCTACGGCGCGTTCGCCGGTTTCGTCGCCGGCGCCCTGATGTGGATCTGCAACACCGCCTCCAGCGCCGGCGTCGCCGCCGCGCTCGCGGGCCAGGTCGCGCAGGCCTGGCCCGCGTTCGCGCAACCGCTGCCGCGCGCGCTGCTGATCCTGGGCGTGTACGCGGGCTTGTTCGCGCTCAATGCCTTCGGCGTGAAGCTGGGTGCACGCATGATCGTGCTGCTGGCCACGCTCAAGCTCACGCCGCTGTTCCTGCTGGCCTCGTTCGGCCTGCTGTTCGTCGACTGGCAGCACGTGGCCTGGAGCGGTATCGGCTCCTGGAGCGCGATGGGCAGCGCGATGGTACTGGTGGTGTTCGCCTACTCGGGCATGGAAACCGCATTGGTGCCGACCGGCGAAGTGCGCGACCCCTCGCGCCACGTGCCGCGCGCGACCTTGTCGGCGATCGCGATCGTGGTGCTGCTGTACATCGGCCTGCAGGTGGTCTGCCAAGGCACGCTGGGCGCCGCGCTGCCCGCCAGCGGCGCCCCCATCGCCGACGCCGCCGGCGCGATCTGGGCGCCGGGCCGCGCGTTGCTGCTGATCACCGCCTGCGTTTCGATGACCGGCTTCCTGATGGGCAACCTGTTCGCGTCCTCGCGCCTGCTGTTCGCGCTGGGCCGCGACGGCTACCTGCCGCACGCCTACGGCCGCGTCGACGCCAGGCACCGCGTGCCGCGTCTGGCGCTGTTCACCCACGCCGCCGTTGGCGCCGTGCTCGCACTGGGCGGCAGCTTCGAATCCCTGGCCCTGATCTCCGGCGGCGCGATCTGCCTGGTCTTCGCCGCCGTCTCCATCGCCGCCTGGCGCGCCCAGCGCATCGACCTGCGCGAACGCGGCGCGCCCTTCGTGCTGCCGGGCGGCCCGATCGTGCCGCTGATCGCGGTGCTCACGATGGTGGCGATCCTGGCGACGATGACGTTGCGGGAGTGGACGGCGATCGGGGCGTCGCTGGCGGTGTTGGTGTTGGTGTATGCGGGGTTGCGGGTTTGGCGGGGACAGCGACGTTAGTTGTAACGTCGTTGACAGTAGAGACAGCGATTGATGCCAGATATTCCTAACGAAGCGAACCCATTGAAGCCGGGCGAGATCTACGAAGATCCGTTCTTCCATCCCTGCCTGTGCTTGGGCCTCGACGACGCAGGTTTCGCATGGGGCGTGTCGCTGTTCGACGGCAGCTATCCCAGGCAAACAGACCTATACATGAGCGGCATCCGGCGTCTAACGTTGGAAGAAGCTTGGGAATGGAGGATGAGAGGCCCTGACGCTATTGCGGCGATTTGGTTGGCCGAGCATCCGGAATTGCAGTTGCCGTAGCGAGAGCAAGAAACATGCCGACTATGCGTAAGTGTTGGCAGCCGCGGGGATTGCGGCGCTCGTCATGACAATCGGCTGGCTCTATCTGACAAGGGAAGTTCACATCTCTGGCGATCAGTTGAAGCCGCTGGTTCTAGAAAGCGACAGCTACAGCTACTCGTCGTGGCTCCTGTACTTCGAAGACCAGCATATGTTTTGCTTGAGTTACTCACGGCCGATCGTGCCGATGAGGTACTGCGTCCCCAAGAGTGATCTGGAGGTCCGAAACGCCGAGGGCACGGGGAAGTCGTATATATCGGCATTGACCAGTTTGTGCTCAAAGCGAACAGGCGCGCGGGCTTGGCGGAAGAGGTTTTCCGACGCAAGCCCGCGGCCCTTAAGCGCTTAGCTCCGCACCCGCACCACAACCTTGCCGAAATGCTTGCCCGCATCGAGGTATTCATAGGCCTCGCGCGCCTGTTCGAAATCGAACACGCGGTCGACTACCGGCGCGATGCGATTGACCTCGACGAACTGAGCCAGCGCGTCCAGCATCGCGCGGCTGCCGACGAAGATGCCGGTCAGGTGCTTCACGCCGACGATCAGTGCGAGCGGGTCGACCTCGGTGCCGCCGAAGCCGGTGACACCGCCGATCACCGCGACGGTGCCACCCATACGCGTGGACTGGATCGATCGGGCCAGGGTGCCTTCGCCGCCGACTTCGATCACGGCATCGACGCCGATGCCGCCGGTCAGGCGCAGCACTTCGTTCTGCCATTCCGGCGTGTCGCGGTAGTTGATGGTGGCGTCGGCGCCCAGGGCGCGCACGCGTTCCAGCTTGTCGTTGCTGGACGAGGTGACGATGGCGCGCAGGCCAGCGGCCTTGGCCAGCTGCAACGCGAGGATGGAAACGCCGCCGGTGCCCAGCAGCAGCACGCTGTCGCCGGGCTTGAGCGCGGCCTCGACGAACATAGCGTTCCAGGCGGTAATGCCGGCGCAGGACAGCGTGGCCGCTTCGGCATAGTCGAGGTGGGACGGGATCGCGACCAGCGCGTCCTCATTCGCGACGAACTGTTCGGCAAGCACGCCGTCGATCTGCGCGCCGAACGAGTCGCGCGTTTTGACCGGCGTCGGCCGGCCGTCGATCCAGTCGGGGAAGTAGGCATTGATGACGCGGTCGCCAGGCTTGAAGCGGGTGACACCGCTGCCGATCGCGATAACTTCGCCCGCGCCATCGGCGACCGGGATCGTCGGTCGGTTGGCGATCGCGCCGTATTGGCCGCGCGCGAACATGAGGTCGCGATAGTTCAAGGACACGGCATGGGTGCGCACGAGCACTTCGTTCGGCCCCGCAATCGGGGCGGGGCGCTCGACGCGCTCCAAGCCGGCAACCTGGGCGCCGCTGACGAGGTGGTAAGCCTGCATGGGGTGGATCTCCGTAGGGGGTCCGGGCGGTCCGGACGGGGATCCATACGATATAGTCGCCTCATGGGCCCCGGTGGCTCAAATCAATCGCTAGTCTGTATCCCATTAGGCGCCAATGGACGACAAACTCACCGGCATCGCTGCCTTCGTGCAGGCCGTGGATTCGGGCAGCTTCGCGGTCGCGGCCGAACGCATGAGCCTCACCCGCTCCGCCGTGGCCAAGAGCGTGGCGCGCCTGGAGCGGCGCCTGGGCGCGCGCCTGTTCCATCGCACCACGCGCCGACAGAGCCTCACGGAAGACGGTCAGGCCTACTACGAACGTTGCGTGCGTGCGCTGGCCGAGCTGGACGCGGCCGAAGCCGCCCTGGACAGCGGACGGCGCGAGCCGCGCGGCCGCTTGCGGGTGAGCGCACCGGTCTTGTTCGGGCGCCATTGCGTGGCGCCGGTGCTGATGAGGCTGGCGCAGCAGCATCCGGAGCTGCAGGTGGAAATCACTTTTAGCGACCGAGTCGCCGATCTGCTCGAGGAAGGCATCGACCTGGCCGTACGCATAGGCCCGTTGCCGGACAGCGCCAATCTGGTCGCGCGTCGTCTGGGCACGCAGCGCATGGGCATAGGCGCATCGCCCGCGTATCTGGCCCAACGCGGCCGGCCGGAGAACGCCGAAGCGCTGGATGGTCACGCTTGCATCGTTTACGGCCGTGCCGGCCAGGACCTGCGCTGGAAGGTGCGCGATGGTGACGGCGTGCGCGAACCGCGCATGGACGTAAGGCTGCGCATGGACGATCTGCAGGCGATCGCCGATGCCGCGATCGCCGGTGTCGGCCTGGCCTGGTTGCCGTGCTGGATGCTGTCGCGCCATCTCGCCAGCGGCGAGCTGGAGTGCGTAATGGGCCACGAGTTGGTGTTTCCCAACGACGTGCACGCAGTGTGGCCGCAGTCGCGTTATCTTCCGTCCAAGACGCGGGTCGCGATCGATGCGATGGTCGAAGAAATCCCGAAGATCATCGGCAAGTAGCAGCGAGCCATGTCCATGAATCTGCGCATTCTGAGTGTCGCGTCGTTGCTGATCCTGGCCGCGTGCATGGGGGACCTTCGGTTGAAGGTGGTGGGAGTGGCTCCGGAATCGCATGCTTGCGAGTTGGTGGTTACGCAGCGGGGAAAAGTCATCTCGGATCTTGCGGTCAGCGGGCGATTCGATGAGGCATATGCTGTTCGTCCACCGACAAGCGGCCTGGTCGCGAAACTGATCTGCGATGGCCTGGAAATCGCGAAGGGAACGCCTGGTCGCGACGCGACGATAGATCTCGGGGCGCCAAGAGTCAGACGGCAATGACTGACTCAGCATCTAGAGGTGGGCCGATTCCACCGGCTCGAAACTCATTAGGTGCCGAGGTCGTCCTGTGGGTAAATCGCGAGGAACGAGTGATGCGCAAGGGTCGGTCTATGCTTTATGGAGGACGTATTCTGAGCATCCCGACCTTGCTGGAAATTAGTCCGAGCAACCTGGTCCAGTTGGATGAACGAGTTGCGTATGAGCATTTCTTCGGAAAATCACTCGAAGAAGGTGTTGCTCTGTTCAGAGAACTTGACCATGTCTACATAGAGGACTTGGCCTGGATGGGCGACGTCGCCTTTGACTTCTATGTCGATGCATACATCGCGTATCTCCTGGAATCACCGAGGGATACCGTAGACATCTGCCTGGCGAAGGGCCTGGTTGTCACGAAGGTCGCTATGGGGAACGAGACCGGTAAGTTGCTTGACTTGGTCGATGCCATTGAGCGTTACGGAGAGCCCCTAGAGGTATGTGATCGAGGGCGGGATCGCGAGTACGACGAGATAAAACGACGCCTTCTGTTCTCCCGGTAGCAGTGCCGAGCACCCCCTTGCTCGGTGAAGTTGCGTACGAGACTTTGGTTTCACAGCAGAGCGCTATCGTGGCGCTCTGCCTTCAGAACATCATGTTGTGCGTTGATTCTGGGTTGCAGATTGCACTTTGTAATGAGGTTAAGCCCTTGTGACTGTTAATGAAGAGATAGTCGCCGCATTGCGGGCGTGCTCCACGTTGGAGCTGGCTGTGATCATCTTGGAGGAAGGCGATTCTGCGGTTGTCAATGATTTCCTAAAGTTAGGGGCGATCCCGATGAGCTTGCTGCTTGAGGAGGGGGCTCGCCGCGCAGGGAAATACATCGGTTCCCCAGAAGATTTCATTGGATTTCTCCTGGATGCGAACTGCACACTTATTAGTCCAATTGATCGTATATATCTTCAACATGCCTCCAGGGCTAAGGCTGTTGAGAAGAAATTTCTAGACGGTCGAAGGACATGAGATCCCGTTCGCTGGGCTGCAATCCCAACAAAGTAGGAGAAACGGGCTCGGAGTACGGTCTCACATGCAACCGCAAGCAGGTTGCCGGTATCTCCTAGGCGACCACGAAGCAGGGGTCAGAGTCGATTTCTTGAGAAATTCCGCTCTGCCCCTTCTTTCTTGAGGCTCAAATGAAGATACCTATAGCAATTCCGATTTCCGTCGCCGTGCTGATTGCGGGCGGAATCTATATTCGGACGCCGCGTGAACTGTCCGGCGACAAATTTTTGTCGGAGTTCAAGCGCACCAGTAGAAGCTCTTCAACATCTTTCAGATCGACGCTCAGACCGCGCTGGAACATGTTCTTGGAGTATATGACTATGAATTGACCGCAAAGAAGCTCGCGTGGAATACCGCCGCCGCTGATTGGAACGGAACCTGCGGCCCACTTGGCTATCTGCTTATTAAACCTGAATGGTTCTACGAACTTGGCCCGAGGAAGCTATGAGGACTCTGACGGAACCCGAACTTGCGTCGGCGGACATCAAAAGTCAACGAGGGGATAGGGACGCTTCGATGGCGGTCGCGGAACACTACTTGGCGACCGGTTCTCGTGATGAGGCGAAGAGGTACTACGTCATTGCAGCGAAGCAAGGGTCAAGCGCAGCTGCACATGCAGCTGCGATTATTTGTGCGGAAGACGGTGCAAATGACGAGGCTGTCGGGTGGCTTCGCACTGCATGCCACGCGGGCAACAAGCTGGCTTGCACCCACCTATCTATCGCTTACATGGGGGGGCGGATGGGCTTGAAGCCCGATAAGCAGAAGGCAGCCAAGTATGGTCGATTAGGTGACCCTCAATTCATGGATTGAGATCGGGGGTGATGCTGTCGCAACCTACATTTCTGCGTCTACAACGGCTGCGGCGAGCGGTTGCGACGTGACTTGGGAACTGTACGCCCCCGGTCTCGTATATGGATTCAATTCGCTGTCGCGGCGCGAGAAGCGTGCGGCCAAGCGCGCGATCGGCTCCAGCGAACAGGGGCCAGAGTGCACTTTCCAAGCCCTGATCCGCAGCAGTGATGCCGGCTTCCATGGCGTGGAAACAAAGAACCCCGCAATCGCTCGCGGGGTTCTTCGTTTCTGGGGCTTTCAACCGCGCTGCCGGACCGGCATCAGGCAGACGGTAGCGCTTCAGCCGCTGCAACTCTCGCGCAAAGACAACGCCTTGGCGATATCCCGCCAGTCGAACGCGCCCACACCCATGTCGTCGTGCACGGCGTAGAACACGCCTTGCGGGAAGCGCTTCGTCGCGTGCTGCTGCAGCCACACGCCGTCGGTGTTGCCCACGATCTCGCCCGAGAACGCGCCCAGGTGGGCGAGGGTCTGGCGGTCGAAGACGTGGAACAGGCTGCGGTCTTTGAACTGGTCGGTGGCAATCCAGTAGCCGCTGCCGTCGGGGCAGGTCCATAGGGCGATGCCTTCGGCTTGCGCCTTGAACAGGCCCAAGCCTAGGGTGCGGCCGCGGTACTTGCCCGACAGGTCGTACTCGCGCACGGCGGTGCCGGTCTTCAGGTCTTCCTCGGCTATCAGCAGGCGGTCGTGGGCGACGTCGCCCCACAGGGATTCGGGTACGCGGATAGCGCCGGCTTCGGTGGTATCGCCGAAGGCGCCGAGGTAGCGCGCTTCGAACGCGCCAGCGCTGGTGCCGACCTGGTAGCGCTTGTAGCGTGCGTTCAACTCGGCCAGTGGCGGCGGGATTTCGTCGCCGTTGGCGTCTTCGCCGGCCATGTAGGCGTCGCTGACCAGCACTTCGACGCGGCCGTCGCCGTTGTCGCGTACCCACAAGCCGTAGGGTTGCTTGAGTTCGGCACTGCCGAAGCTGCCCAGCGATTCCAGGCCGGGCAGTTGCAGTACCTGTACGCGGTGGTTGTCGCGCTCGACCACGTAGACGCGATCGCCGTGGATGGCGATGCCGTTCGGGCGCAGGAACTGGCCGGGCTTGGCGCCGGCGCTGCCGTAGCGGCGCAGGTCGGTACCGGTGTCGCCGTCGTAGATCATCAGGCGGCTGGTCTTCTTCGAGGTCGCCAGCAGCAGCACGCGGCCGTCGGGCGCGATCCACGAGGCGGGCGAGTCCACGTTCTCTTCCGGCGTGCGCGCGGTGAGGAAGGCTTCGCGGATCACCTGGTGCGGCACGTTCGCGGTCGCCAGCATGGGCTCGGCGCCGGTTTCGTCGGGCTCGCGTTCGACACGGCCGCTGGCGCAGGCGGACAACAGCAACAAACCGATCAAAGGCAGGGTGACTGGCGGCGCGATACGCAGGCGCATGAGGGTCTCGTTGGATGGGAGCGGAGCGACGGCCCGCGGCGCGCGGAGCGTAGCCGGTGCAGATGACAGCTTGCGGACATCGGCCTGTCGGAGGCAAATGCGCGCGGTGTCATCGTCCCGCCATGCAGGTGACGTAGATAGTCGCGCTTCCCCGAAGCGGACACCCGCAATGACCAAGACCCTCCTGGCCATCGGCCTGGCGCGCGCGCTCGCCGGCACGGCTTTGTTCGCCGTCGCCGGTGGCGCGCTCGCGCAGACCGCCAGCACCACCGCCGCCAGCGCCGCCGCCGATGCGCGCGATCTCGATACCGTGGTGGTGCAGGGCGAGATCGTCTATCGCAATCGCACCGAGGCGGTCGCGCCGACGTTGTCCTACGACCTGGAGTACTTCCAGCGCTTCGAGCCGCTGACCGTGGGCGACATGCTCAAGCGCGTGCCCAGCGTGACCTTCGTATCGGACGTGCTGGAGTACGACGGCGCGCGTCTGCGCGGTCTGGATTCGGCCTACACCCAGATCCTGATCAACGGCAAGAAGGTGCCGGGCGCGGGCGACGACCGTTCCTTCTTCGTCGACCGCATCCCGGCCGAACTGGTCGAGCGCATCGAGATCATCCGCAGCCCCAGCGCCAATCGTTCCGGCGACGCGGTCGCGGGCGCGCTCAACATCGTGCTGCGCGACGCCTACGAGTTCGACGGCGGTTACCTGCGCGCCGGCGCGCTGCGTTTCGACGACGGCGAGGTCAAGGGCACGGCCGGCGCGGTGATGGGCGGCCAGGTCGGCGAGGGCCGCTTGCTCGGCGGCTTCAACGTGCAGGGCCGCTACAACCCCAAGCTCAAGCGCAGCGACCGTTTCGAGGAGCCCGGCGGCGACTTCACCGATGCCGAGAACCAGACCGACACCCGCGACGGCACCGATTACTCGGCCAATCTGTCCTACACCCGCGACATCGGCAGCGGCCGGCTGTCGCTGAGCGGCCTGTATGTGCGCACCGACCGCACCGAGCGCGAGCATTCGCTGGAATACAACGACGCCCGTCTCAACGACCGCGCGCACCTGTTGTCGGATAACGACCAGGTCGTGGACATCGACCAGAACAACCTGGCGCTGTCGGGCAGCTACCGCTTCGACATGCTGGGCGGCCGCACCACCGTGGACCTGGGCTATTCCCGCTTCGAGGACGAGCACACCGACACCGAGGAGGAAAGCAGTTTCGACGACGACGACACGCCGCCCTCGTTCGACGAGCGCGAGGGCACTCGCATCCTCACCGATCAGGTCGACAGCGAGCGCACGGCGTCGCTGTCGCACCAGCGCGATCTCAGCGGCGGCGTGCGGTTGGAGTTCGGCGTCGACACCACCGCCAAGAACCGCGAGACCACCCTGCGCACCAGCGAGGTCGACAGCGACGACGAGGGCGCGCCGCTGCCGCCGTACGCGGACTTCGAGCGCAGCCGCAGCACCATCGAGGAACGCCGGGTCGATCCCTATCTGATGTTCTCCGGCAAGGGCGGCGCCTTCGACTGGGAAGCGGGCCTGCGCTACGAGACCACCGACGTGGACGTGCGCAACGACGACGAGCGCGCCTCCAACGACTACGCGACCCTGTTGCCGTCGGCGCACCTGCGCTGGAACGTCAGCGAAAACGACCGCATCACTCTGTCGCTGGCGCGCACGGTGCGTCGCCCGAACTTCAACTACATTCTGCCGCTGACCCTGGAAGAGGAATACGGCGACAACGACTTCGTCGGCAATCCGCAGCTGGACCCGGAGACCGCCTGGGGCCTGGACCTGGGCTTCGAGCGCCGCCTGGGCCGGCACGGCATCGTCGGCGTCAACCTGTTCTATCGCGACGTCAAGGACCTGATCGAGATCGCCAACACCGGCGAACCCAGCGCGACCTCGCGCGACGATTACGAGGACGAGCTGGAGGAGTTCCTGGACGACCATCCGGGCGCGACGCCCGCCACGCCAGGCTATCCGCAGTTCGATCCGGACAGTTTCGTCTACACCGCCGCCAATGTCGGCGACGGCTACGTCTACGGCATCGAGTTCGACCTGTCCACGCCGCTGACCGCGCTGGGCCTGCCCAACACGGGCGTGTTCGCCAACTATTCCTGGCTGGACAGCTCGGTGGACGACGAGCTGGGTGAGCGCCGCTTCAACAACCAGTCGCGCTACGTCTACAACGTCGGCTTCATCCACGACATCGCCGACTACGGCATCGCCTTCGGCGCCAGCTACCGTCGCCAGGGCGATGTGCGCTCGCGCGTACTGGCCGAGGAAGTGACCACGCGTTACGGCGCCGATCTGGAGGTGTTCCTGGAGAAGCGCTTCGGCGAGAACTTCTCGCTGCGCCTGACCGGCTCGAACCTGCTGGATGCCAAGAAGCAGGAGAGCTTCAACAAGTTCGACAACCTGGCCGACCAGATCGACCGCGATTACGACGAGTATGAGCGCGAGAGCGAGCAGGCCGGGCCGGTGTATCAACTGATCGCGCGTTATCGGTTCTGAGCGACCCATACGAACTGGGGCTGGGTGCGGCGGACGATGGTCGTCGCGCCCGGAGTTCGGCCTGCGTAGGATGCGGTGAGCGCAAGCGAACCGCATCGTCGTGGCCTGCGTGACCAGCGGAGTTTGGCCATAGCCGCGCTTGCTTGAGGTGCGCGACCGTGCCGAGGTTGCGTTGGTGCGGTTCGCTTGCGCTCACCACACCCTACGGCCATCGCGCGGCGCGGGCGCGGGCGCGGGCGCGGGCGCGGCGGTCAGCGGTCGTCGCACGCGGGGTTCGCTCCATCGTAGGATGCGGTGAGCGCAAGCGAACCGCATCGTTGTGGCCTGCGTGACCAGCGGTTTTTGGCTATAGCCGTGCTTGCTTGAGGTTCGCGACCGTGCCGAAGCTGCGCCGGTGCGGTTCGCTTGCGCTCACCACACCCTACGGCCATCGCGCGGCGCGGGCGCAACGGTCAGCGGTCGTCGCACGCGGGGTTCGCTCCATCGTAGGATGCGGTGAGCGCAAGCGAACCGCATCGTCGTGGCCTCCGCGACCAGCGGGGTTTGGCCATAGACGCGCTTCCTTAAGGTTCGCGACCGTGCCGAAGTTGCGTTGGTGCGGTTCGCTTGCGCTCACCGCACCCTACGGGTTGAGGCGCCACAACGACGGCCTCGGCGCCGCGCACGGTCAGTTATCGCGGCGCATGCGCAACAAGGCGATGATCAGGATCACCACCAAGGCGAAGCAGCCGCCCAAGCCCAGAACGATGATCCAGTGCCACAGGCTTAATCCTCCCATTCCCCCCTCCTATTGCGTCAGCTCCATCCAGCGGCAGGGTAACGGAGTCGGTTGTTGCGGGAGTGTGTGCGCAATGGATACGTGTGGTGACGAGGCAGGAGATGCATGGCCTTATGGCACGAGTTATGCACACGATGCGGCACAGTTATTCCGCACCACCGCGCGTGGAGACGTACCCGAAGTGATCTGAGTCCAGCACCTTTCCCCCTTTGAAAAATGGGGATTAAGGGGGATTTGCTCTTGCAGCCCGATCAGGCCTTAAAGCATCCGCCGTGACGCTCAAGGCCGCGACCAATGCCTGCAATGCCCCTCAACCCCGATGCTCCAACGCCAGATACTCCGCCGACTGCATCTCGATCAAGCGCGAGGCCGTGCGTTCGAAGGCGCCGCCCAGTTTGTGGCCGCGGTATAGCTCGGTGGGCGCAGCGGCGGCGGTGCAGACCAGGTTGACGTGGCGGTCGTACAGCTCGTCGATCAGGGTGACGAAGCGGCGCGCGGGGTCTTCGTTGCGGCCGTCGAACAGCGGGATGTCGCCCAGCAGCACGGTGTGATGCTCGGTGGCGATTTCGATGTAGTCGCTGGCCGCGCGCGGGCCTTCGCACAGGGCGGCGAAGTCGAACCAGGCGTGGCCTTCGGCGAGGCCGCGCACCGGGATGTCGCGGCCGTCGATGTGCAGCGGGCCCTGTTCCTTGGGGCAGGCCATCGACAGTTCTTTCCAGCGCGCGCCCAGCCAGGCGTCGGACTCGGCGTCCAGCGGGGTGCGGTACACCGGCGAGCGCGTCAGCGCGCGCAGGCGGTAGTCGTGCGCGCTGTCGAGCAGCAGCACCTGGCAGTGCTGTTCGATCTGCGCGATCGCGGGCTTGAAGCGGTCGCGCTGCAGGCCTTCGGCGTAGAGATTGGGCGGCGCGGTATTGGACGTGGTCACCAGCGCCACGCCTTCGGCGAACAGGCGTTCGAGCAGGCGGCCCAGCAGCATGGCGTCGCCGATGTCGATGACGAAGAATTCGTCCAGCACCAGCACGCGCAGTTCGCGCCGCCACTGGCGCGCGATCTTGGCCAAGGGGTCGCTCTCGCCCGCGTGCGCGCGCAGCTGCGCATGCACTTCGCGCATGAAGCGGTGGAAGTGGGTGCGGCGCTTCTCGCGGATCGGCAGGCCGTCGAAGAACAGATCGATCAGAAACGTCTTGCCGCGCCCGACGCCGCCCCACAGGTACAGGCCTTTCGGCGTCTCGGCCTTTTTGCCGAGCAGGCCGTCGAACAGGCCGCGCCTGGGCGGCTCGCTCAGGATCGTGTGCAGACGGTCGAGTTCGCGCAGCGCGGGGTGCTGGGCGGGGTCGTCGTTCCAGTCGCCGCGCGCGACGCCGGCGGCATAGGCGGCGGACGGCAGCGCCGCCGCGGTGGCTTCACTCATGCGGATGCGCAGGCAGGTAGGGCTTGATGCCGTTCTTGATCGCGCCGCGCAGATCGATCAGGCGGCGGTGGAAGAAATGGCTGGTGTCGGGCATGCGCACCAGGTCCGGCGGCTGCTTGAGGCTGTCGATCCAGGCGTAGACCGCCTGCGGGTCGACGATCTCGTCGGCCTCGCCCTGGATCACCAGCCAGGGGCAGTCGGGCGGCACGATGCCGGCGAAATCCCAGCGTCCGGCGGGCGGCGCGATCGAGATCAGCATGCCGGGCTTGAGTTCGTCGGCCAGCTTCAGCGAGACGTAGGCGCCGAAGCTGAAACCGGCCAGCCACAGCTGGGCGTCGGGACGGGTCGCGCGCACCCAGGCGGCGACCGCGCGCAGGTCGTCGGCTTCGCCGCGGCCCTGGTCGAACTCGCCTTCGGACTGGCCGACGCCGCGGTAGTTGAAGCGCACCGTGGCCGCGCCGCTCTCGCGCAGGGCGCGCGCGGTCATGGTCACGACCTTGTTGTGCATGGTCCCGCCCTCGGTGGGCAGCGGGTGGCAGACGATCGCGACCAGCGGCCGCGGCGTGTCTTCGGCGGCTTCGACGATGGCCTCGAGGGCGCCGGCCGGGCCGGTCAGGCTCAGCGCGGTCGAGGCGTCGCCGGGGAAAGCGGGGGTGGTCATGCGCGCATCATACCGAGCGGTGGTGAGCGGGCCGGCGCTCAGCGGGCCGGCGCCAGGCGGAACGTCAGCAGCAGGGGGTCGTGGTCGGAACTGCGCCAGGGGCCGTCGGCGCCGGCGCGGTAGCCGGCCGACAGCGGCTCGTCGGCGTTGATGTGCCATTCCACCGCGCCGCGCAGCTGGGTGGCCAGGCGGGGGCTGAGCAGGGCGTGGTCGAGGCGGCCGAGCTCGCCCTTATAGACATAGCTGTAGGGGCGCGCGACCTTGGCCACGGCGAAGGCGTCGCGCCAGCCCGCGTCCTTCAGGGTGCGCACGGGCTCTTCCTCGGCGTAGGCGTTCAGATCGCCGAGGATGACGGCAAGATCGCTACCGGAATGCGTGGGGTCGGTCTTCAGCCAGGCGTCCAGGCGGCGCGCCGATTCGGTGCGCAGGGCGTTCCAGCAGGCGGCGCCGTCGCCGGCGTCGCGGTCCGCGCCTTGGGCCTGCTGGCCGCAGCCCTTGGACTTGAAGTGGTTGGCCGCGACCGTGAAGGCCGGCCCGGCCGGGCGCCCGCGTCGCAGGGCGACGAAGGCCTGAGCCAGCGGGACCCGGCTGCCGCTGTCGAAGGGGCCGCCGGTCAGGGTGACGGCGGCGCCGCGCGGGGCGACGCGGTCGGCGCGGTAGATCAGGCCGACCCGGATCTGGTCGTTGCCGGGGCCGCGCGCGTCGGCCGCGCAGGGCAGGTGGCAGGTGGCCACAAAGCGCCAGTCGCCGCCGTCGCGGCGCAGGCCTTCGACCAGTTGGGCCAGGGTCGAGTCCGGGCCGTAGCCGTCGTTCTCCAGTTCCATCAGCGCCGCGACGTCGGGCTTCAGGCCCTGGATGGTCGCGATCAGTTTGGCTTGCTGGCGCTGGTACTCGACCGCGTCGCGGGCGCCGCGCGGGGTCGGGAAGCCGCCGCCGTGGCCGTCGCCGTTGAACAGGTTTTCCAGGTTGAACGCGGCGATGCGCAGGTCGCTGGCGTCGCCGGCCTGCGGCGCCGGTTCGCGCGCGGCGGCGTGCAGGGTCGGGGTGGCGGTCAGTTGCAGGCGCCAGCCGCCGTCGCGGGCGTCGAGCACGCCTTCCACGCCTTCCAACGTGCTGCCGCTGCGCGCCTGCGCGTAGCCGGGCGGGAGCACGCCGGCGTCCAGCGCGGGCGCGCCGACGATACGGCCGTCGTCCAGCCACAGACGGCGGCGGGCGTTGTCGGCGGCGATCGCGCGCGCGGCGTCGCTGCCGGGCGCGGCGCGTTCGCCGGGTTGCCACAAGGGGCCGTCGAAGGCGACCAGGGCGCGGCCGTCCTGGGCGATGTCGTCGGTGTCGGCCAGGGTCAGGGCGCGGCCGATGCCGATGCGCATGCCTTCGTAGCGCGACCAGTCCGCGGGCGGTGCGTCCAGCACCAGGGTCTCGGTGCGACCGGGGCCGAGCACGCGCGCGGCTTCGGGATCCAGTGCGGTGAGGTGGCTGCCGCGGCCGGTGTCGAGTTCGAGCACGCGCCCGATCACGCGCACGCGGTCGCCCGTGTGCAGCGACACCTCCGGCGTGGCGCGCACGAACAGCGCGTCGGAGCTGGCCTCGTCGTCGTCGCCGCCGTCCTGCACGAACCAGCCCACGAAGCGGTCGTTCTCGCCGGTCAGCGCCGCGGTCACCGTGCCTTCGATCACCAGCCGACGCCCGACCAGCGGGCTGGCCGCGTCATGTCCCTGCACGCTGCCGATCGGCGTCGACGGCATGCCGTCGGCGCGCAGCGGATCGCGTTGCAGGCTGGCGCAGGCGGCCAGCAGCAGACAGGGCAGCAGCAGGGCGGCGGAACGGGAACGGAAGGCAGGCATCGCGTGGGCGCCACGGAGAGGTCGCGCATTATCGAACGGATCGGGCGTATCCGTATTACGGTCCCGTAATGCGCGCGGCCCGGAAACGACGACGCCGCCCGAAGGCGGCGTCGTTGGCGCAGCGCGATGCGGCCGCGCTTACTTCAGGTTGGCCAGCATCCAGTCGACGGTGGCCGAGACCTGCTCGTTGGTCAGGGCCGGGTTGCCGCCCTTGGGCGGCATGATGCCGGTGGTGCCGGTGAAGCCTTCGATGGCGTGCTTGTGCAGGGTGTCCTTGCCCTTGGCCAGACGCGGACCCCAATGGGCCTGATCCAGGGTCGGCGCGCCGCCGGCGCCGGACTTGTGGCAGCCCGCGCAGAGGTTGTCGAAGATCACCGCGCCGTCCGTGGTGCCGCCGTAGGCGACCTGCGAAGCGGCCTTGGCGGCCGCGGCGGCCTTGGCGGCGGCCTGGGCCGACGCGCCGGTGGTGCCGGCGTAGACCGCGCCGACCGGAGCGATGCGCTGCTCGGTGCGCTTGACCACGGCCGGGTCGATCTCCGGCGGGATCTGCTGGTGCACGAAGTAGGCAGCGATCATCAGCCCGAGGGTGACCAGCATCAGGAAGCCGATCACCATCGAGAATTTCTTCAGGAATTCGAGGTCGTAATTGCGCACGATCCACCTATTGCGCACACCCGGCCGGGCATGCGGAGCCATCAACAAGAACCGCACCGAGGTGCGGCCGCGCGCCAGTATAAAGCCGGCTCCCATGCCGTAGACATGAGAATGGCGCGCCCGGAGGGATTCGAACCCCCGACCAATGGCTTCGGAAGCCACTACTCTATCCGGCTGAGCTACGGGCGCCTGGCTGAGATCCCGGCGCTCCGACCGGTCAAGTCGGGGCCACGCGGGACCGGCATTCTAGCCGCAAACGCGCCAGGACGTGGCGCGGCGGCGGCGAACGGCCGGCATCGCGGCGCGCTTGCGGGGCTTGGTACTCTGATCGGATGAGTTACGAGCGCTACGAAACCCCCGAATCGGTGCCGCCGCCGGCCTGGAAAGTCCGCCTGGGGCTGTACTGGAAGCTGGTCCGCGGCGACCGCCCGATCGGCTGGCTGCTGCTGCTGTGGCCGACCTGGTGGGGCCTGTGGATCGCCGCGCGCGGGGTGCCCCCGCTGTGGACCTTGTTCGTGTTCAGCGCCGGGGTCTGGCTGACCCGCTCGGCCGGCTGCGTGATCAACGACTACGCCGACCGCTGGCTGGACCCGCACGTCGAGCGCACCAAGCACCGCCCGCTGGCCACCGGCGAGGTGCGCGGGCGCGAGGCGCTGATGGTGTTCGCGGTGCTGATGCTGGCGGCGTTCGCGCTGGTGCTGAGCCTGAACCGCCTGACCGTGCTGATGAGCGTGATCGGCGTGATCCTGGCCGCCAGCTATCCCTATCTCAAGCGCTACACCTATCTGCCGCAGGTCTACCTGGGCATGGCCTTCGGTTGGGGCATCCCGATGGCGTTCGCGGCGGTGCGCGGCGAAGTGCCGGCGGTGGCCTGGCTGCTGTACGCGGCCAACATCCTGTGGGCCACCGCCTACGACACCTGGTACGCGATGGTCGACCGCGAGGACGATCTGAAGATGGGCGCCAAGTCCACCGCCATCCTGTTCGGCGAGCTGGACCTGATCGCCCAGGGCGTGCTGTACGCCTTGTTCCTGGCCGCGCTGGCGCTGGCCGGGCAACGCGCCGGGCTGGGCGTGTGGTACTACGGCGGCCTGGGCCTGGCGGGCGTGCTGGTGATCTACGAATTCGCGATCGCGCGCGGCCGCGATCGCGCGGCCTGCTTCAAGGCCTTCCTGCACAACCATTGGGTCGGGCTGACGGTGTTCGCCGGCCTGGCGCTGGACTACGCCCTGGGCGGCGGCGCGGCCGCGGCCTGAAGCGTCGGGCCCGGCGCAGTCTTCGCGCCGGCCCCGTGCCTACAATCGCGGCACCGTCCGTCACCGGAGTGCTGCGATGCCGCGTCTGCCCGTCGTGCTGGTGCTGTCCATGCTGTGCGCCGCGGCCCACGCCGCCGAAACCCCGAGCGCCGCCGCGCCCACGCGCGAGCACCTCGCGCCGACCGGCTGGGAGGGGTCCTATCACGACATCCACTACACGCCGGTGCTGCGCGTCGGCGACCGGGTGATCGTGTCGGGCATTCCCTCGCGTTCGGGCCCCGACGAGGAAGCCAATATCCGCTGGGCCTTCCAGCAACTCGAGGCCCACCTCAAGCAGGCGGGCGCGAGCCTGGAGGACGTGGTCGAACTCAACAGCTTCCATGTGGCCCAGAACCACGAAGAGTTCCGCCGCGTGGTCGAGCCGGTGCTGAAAGTGCACCGCGAATTCTTCAAGGACCATTACCCGGCCTGGACCGCGGTCGGCACCACGGCGCTGTTCTCGAAAGGCGCGTCGATGGAAATCCGTGCCGAAGCGGTGATCGGCTCCGGCCGCCGCCCGCGCGCCGACATCCCCCGGCCGAGCCCGCCGCCCAAGCCCTGATAGGGCGCCGCGTGGGGCGCCGCCGGCGCCGCTGGGCGGACGACGTGAAGACCAATTCAGGCTTCTCTCCTGTTTTTTTGTGACACTGGTCACGTAACAGGGGGATACATGACTCAACGTCGTCTGCTTCGCGGCTTGTCCGCGCTCGCCATCGCCTGCCTCGCCTTGCCTGCCGCCGCGCAGGTCCAACGCAGCTTCATCAACATCGGTTTCGAAGCGCCCGTGCTCGGCAACGGCACCACGGCCTGCTACGCGCTGATCCCGGAAGGCGCGATTCCCGGCTGGACCACCACCCATCCCATCGGCACCGCCGGCGGCAGCTGCGTGCCGCCGGCCTCGGTCGGCACCAGCGGGCGGCTGATGGAGCTTTGGGCCAACAGCTTCAACGGCGTGCCTGCGCGCGAGGGCAGGCAATTCGCCGAGCTCAACGCCGCCGCGACTTCGCGCATGTATCAGAACGTGTGCATGATCAACGGCGAGCGCATCGACTGGGTGTTCAGCCACCGCGGCCGCAGCAGCGCCAGCGTGCGCGACGTGGCCGAGATGAAGGTCGGCGCGTCCTCGACCGTGATCCGGGTCGGCACCACCAGCAACGGCGCCTTCGATACCCCGACGGTCTCGCAGGGCACCGCCAACGCGCCGGTCGCCGGCGGCAACGGCTGGGTCGACTACAGCGGCAACTTCACCTACGCCGGCGCCACCGGCACCAACAGCCTGGGTTTCGAATCGATCAGCACGGCGGGCGGCGATCTCACGGTCGGCAACTTCCTCGACGCGATCCAGTTGGTGCTGCGACCTTTCGTCGAATTCGATCAGCCCAGCAGTTCCTCGCCCGAGTCCACCGGCGGCAATCTGCCGGCGCTGCGCATCAACGGCACCGTGCCGGCGGGCGGGCTGACCGTGCAGGTGCAGGTCACCGGCGGCACCGCGACCCTGGGCGTGGACTACACCACGCCGGGCAACGCGGCCACCTTCAACGTGACCGTGCCCGCGGGCACCTACGACGGCGGCAGCGGCAGCCTGATCACGCTGCCGATCGCGATCACCAACGACATCCTGCCGGAAGGCAACGAAACCATTGCGCTGCGGATCTCGCCGCCCACCGGCTCGCCGCTGCCGTTCCTGCTGACCTCCATCACCAGTTGCGGCGGCGCCGCCCAGAACACGCGCAGCTACACCATCACCGACGACGACGCGAGCCTGGCCGTCAACAAGAATGCCGATGCGCCGGTGGCGGTGGCCGGCAGCGCCGATCTGTCCGACGTCCGCTACACGGTGACGGTCAACAACCCCAGCCTGGTCACGGCCAGCTACAGCCTTACCGATACGCCCGGCCTGGATCCGGATACCAGCATCGTCTCGGCTGGCTACACCTTCAACGGCGGCGCTTCGAGCGCATTGAGCGGCAGCGGCCCGTGGCTGCTGCAGGGGCAGTGGCGCAACCTCACGGCGGGGCAGACCGATACCTATGTGATCAACGTGCGCGTGCGGGTGAATCGCGGCGGCAGCACCAGCAACGACGCCTGCGCCGCGCCCAGCGCCGCCGGCAGCGGCCTGCACAATGGCGTGCGCGCGGTGCTGCGCGGCCTGATCGGCAACACCAATTTCGACGCCAGCGCCTGCCGCCCGACGCCGACGCCGGTCTGGGTCAATCTGAGCAAGCAGTTGCAGGCGCGCGTGGGCGCCAGCGACCAGGCCACGGTGCGGATCTATTCCGGCGGCATCCTCGCCGCCAGCGCCGCCACCAGCGGCGGCGCCGCGCCGACCAGCGCGAGCACGGGCGTGACCATCCTGCCCGCCGGCAGCACCATGCAGTTCGAAGAGGCGATCAAGACCTCGCCGGCCGGCCCGGACCAGGCGCCCAGCGCCTACCGCGTGTCGCTGAGTTGCAGCAACGCCAGCGTCGGCTCGGCGACGCTGCTGCCCTCCGGCGGCGGCAACAATGTCGGCAATCGCCAGCAATGGCCCGAGTTCTCGCCCAGCGCCGGCGACGACCTGAGCTGCACCATCACCAATGCGCTGCGTCAGGCCGACCTGAGCATCAGCAAGAGCGACGGCGCGGCGACCTACACCCCGGGCGGCACCGCCACCTACACCCTGACCGTGGTCAACAACGGCCCGGACGTCGCCACCGCCGCGCAGATCAGCGACAACCTGCCGACCGGTGTGAGCTTGAACGGCCCCTGGTCCTGCGTCGCCAGCGGCGGCAGTTGCGCGGCCTCGGGCGGCACCGCCGGCGACAGCGCGGTGAGTCTGAGCGTGAGTCTCAACAACGGCGGCAGCGCGACCATCACGGTGCCGGTGCGGTTCGCGGCGGAGAGCGGTGGGTATTGAGGGTGGGTGTGCGATGCAACCTGTGCGGAGCTGGACGCACGCACGGCTTGGAGTCGTGAGAGCCCTGCTGCAGATGGTTCGAAAAACTCACCTTGAACCCTGTCCGGCGATAGTTCGTTCCAGGCTGAGCTCACAAAGCTTGGTCCCCTCTCCCGCTTGCGGGAGAGGGCTAGGGTGAGGGGTGCTTTTGTTGTTGCTCCGCTGGAGCAGCAGCAGTAGAGGCTTGCGCCTACGGCGCTCGTTGCCCTCACCCCAACCCACACCCCGGCCCGACCGCACAGCGGTCGGGCGTTCGGCCCAGCGCGAGCCAGTGGCTCGCGCCACGCCTCACCCCGCAAGCGGGAGAGGGGCTTGTGTGCTGCCCGCGCCGGCCCATACCTCGGCCCGAGCGCACAGCGGTCGGGCATTCGGTGCAGCGCGAACCAGTGGCTCGCAAGCGCTGCCCCTCACCTCGCAAGCGGGAGAGGTCTTCTATCACTGAGGAGCCAATGTCGGACTCCCATCGCAAACCGCGCCCTCGCTGCGACTAAAGTGCTAACGGCGCTCGCCGCAGGGCCGCGCAGAATCTTCGTGTCCATCGCCGCCGGAAACCTCGACCATGACCCCGACCGCCGCGTCCGCTCCCGCCAACGACGGTGCGCTCGCGCGTTTCGCCCTGCGCAGCGCCGCCTGGGCCGAGCGCTGGTTTCCGGATGCCTACGTGTTCGCGGCGCTGGCGGTGATCGTGGTCGCGCTGGCCGCGCTGGGCTTCGGCGCCACGCCCAAGGCCACCGCCAGCGCGTTCGGCGAGGGCTACTGGAGCCTGATCCCCTTCACCATGCAGATGGCCTTCGTGGTGATCGGCGGCTATGTGGTGGCGACCGCGCCGGCGGTGGCGCGCCTGATCGATGCCTTGGCGCGCGTGCCGCGCAGCGGTCGCGGCGCGATCTGCTACGTCGGCCTGCTGAGCATGCTGACGTCCTTGCTGAGCTGGGGTTTCTCGCTGGTGTTCGGCGGCCTGCTGGTGCGCGCGTTGGCGCGGCGCGAGGACCTGGACATGGATTACCGCGCCGCCGGCGCCGCCGCCTACCTGGGCCTGGGCGCGGTCTGGGCGATGGGCTTGAGCTCCTCGGCCGCGCAGTTGCAGGCCAACCCGGCCAGCATGCCGCCGGCGCTGCTGGCGATCACCGGCGTGATCCCTTTCAGCCAGACCATCTTCCTGTGGCAGTCGATCGCGCTCACCGCCGCGCTGATCGGGGTGTCGCTGCTGGTGTGCTACGTGACCGCGCCGCGCGGCGCCTCGGTGCGGCGCGCCAGCGAGTTCGGTGCCGATCAGCGCCAGGCCACGCCGGCGCTGCCGCCGCGCACGCGCCCGGGCGAGTGGCTGGAGTACAGCCCGTTGATCACCATCGCGCTGTCGGCGCTGGGCGTGGGCTGGCTGGTCTACGAGTTCGCGAGCAAGCCCGCGGTGAGCGCGATCGCCAGCCTCAACACCTACAACTTCCTGTTCCTGACCCTGGGCCTGCTGTTGCACTGGCGCCCGCGCAGCTTCCTCGACGCGGTCGCGCGCGCGGTGCCCAGCACCACCGGCGTGCTGATCCAGTTCCCGCTCTACGGCGGCATCGCCGCGCTGCTGACCTCGGCGCCGGGCCACGGCGGCGAGACCCTCGCCCATCACTTGTCCAGCGTGTTCGTGCACATCGCCAGCGCCGATACCTTCGCCCTGGTAATGGGCGCCTACTCGGCGGTGCTGGGTTTCTTCGTGCCCTCCGGCGGCGGCAAGTGGATCATCGAGGCGCCCTACGTGATGCAGGCGGCGATCGACCTGAAGGTGCACCTGGGCTGGGCGGTGCAGGTCTACAACGCGGCCGAAGCGCTGCCCAACCTGATCAATCCGTTCTGGATGCTGCCGCTGCTGGGCGTGCTGGGCCTGAAGGCGCGCGACATCGTCGGCTTCACCTTCGTGCAGTTGCTGGTGCATATCCCGCTGGTGCTGGGCCTGCTGTGGGCGCTCGGGCTGACCTTGAGCTATCAGCCACCGGTGATGCCGTAGCGCGCGCCTGAGCCAGGCGACCGCCACGGCACCGATCGCGTGGCAGCAGTTCAGCGCGAGGCTCACGGCACCCGCGCGCATACCCAGGCCTCCACCCGCGCCACGCCCGCGCGCCGCAGCGCGCGCGCGGCCGCATGCAGGGTCGCGCCGGTGGTCATGACGTCGTCGATCAGCAGCACCCGCGCCGGCGGCGCGCCACCGAAGCCGGCCGCGAACGCGCCGCGCAGATTGCGCCGCCGCGCCAGCGCGCCCAGGCTGGACTGCGGCGGGGTGTCGCGGGTGCGCTGCAGTGCGCCCGCGAGCAGGGGCGCGCCCAAGGCCCGCGCCAAGGGCCGGGCCAGTTCGCGGGCCTGGTCGTAACCGCGTTCGCGCAGGCGGGCGCGCGCCAGCGGGATCGCGATCAGGGCGGCCGGCGCCGGACGCCACGGATCGTCCAGCATCAGGGCGGCCAGCAGGCGGCCGGCGGCGAGGTCGTCGTGGAACTTCAGTCGCGGCAGCAGGCGGTCCAGCGGGCTGCCGTAGACGAAGGCGGCGCGCACCGCGTCCAGTGCCGGCGGGCGTTTCAGGCAACGCCCGCAAGCCAGGGCCGGCGTCGGCAGCGGCAGCGCGCAACGCGGGCAGGCGCAGCCGTTCCAGGGCAGGGCGCGCGCGCAGGCCCGGCACAGATCGCGGCCGTCCGCGCCGCGCTCGCCGCAGACCAGGCAGCGCGCCGGCCACAGCCCACGCCCGAGCCGGGCCAGGCGGCCGTCAACCGCGCAGGGGTGGGTTTGGTTGACAGCGTCGTCCATGCTTTCCAGACTGCCGGCTCTGCCCCGTGTCGTCTGCCGGAAAACCTCCATGTCCGTCGTCAGTAAAGTCCCCGTCGCCGAGTCGGCCGTTTCGCCCCCGCGGAACCTGCGCCACGACTGGTCGCGCACCGAAGTGCGCGCCCTGTTCGATCTGCCGTTCCCGGAACTGCTGCACCGCGCCGCCAGCGCCCACCGAGAGTACTTCGACGCCACCGAGGTACAGGTCAGCACCCTGCTGTCGGTCAAGACCGGCGGCTGCCCGGAGGACTGCAGCTACTGCCCGCAGGCCGCGCGTTACCACACCGGCGTCGACGCCACCAAGCTGATGAGCACCGAGGCGGTGCTGGAGAAGGCCAAGCAGGCCAAGGCCGCCGGCGCCTCGCGCTTCTGCATGGGCGCGGCCTGGCGCTCGCCCAAGGACCGCGACATCCCCAAGGTCGCGGCCATGATCCGCGAGGTCAAGGCGCTGGGTCTGGAGACCTGCGCCACCCTGGGCATGCTCTCGGGCGACCAGGCCAAGGCCCTGAAATCGGCCGGTCTGGACTACTACAACCACAACCTGGACACCGCGCCGGAGTTCTACAACGAGATCGTCCACACCCGCGAGTTCCAGGACCGCCTGGACACGCTGGCGCACGTGCGCGACGTCGGCATGAAGACCTGCTGCGGCGGCATCGTCGGCATGGGCGAGTCGCGCAGCCAGCGCGCCGGCCTGCTGCAGACCCTGGCCAACCTGCCCGCGCACCCGGATTCGGTGCCGATCAACCGCCTGGTCCAGGTCGAGGGCACCCCCCTGGCCGGCACCGCCGAGCTGGACCCGTTCGAGTTCGTGCGCACCATCGCGGTCGCCCGCCTGTTGATGCCGCGCTCGATGGTGCGCCTGTCGGCCGGCCGCGAGAGCATGTCCGACGAGCTCCAGGCCCTGTGCTTTCTGGCCGGCGCCAATTCGATCTTCTATGGTGAGAAGCTATTGACCACGGGTAACCCGGACACCGAGCGCGATATGGCGCTGTTCGAGCGCCTGGGCCTGCGGCCGATGCAGATCATGGAAGAATCGGCCACCGTACACGCCGACATCGTCGAAACCGATGCGGCGCCTTCCCACTCCTGCGCAGCCTGACCACCATGCAACGAGCGCAATGGCCCGAACGCATCGCCGCCGCGCGCGAACAGCGCGAGGCGACCTCGCGCACCCGCGTCATGCGCAAAGTCACCCACCGCGACGGCGCGCGCTGCGAAGTCGACGGCCGCAAGCTGCTCAACTTCTGCGGTAACGACTACCTCGGTCTGTCGCAGCATTTCGGCGTGGTCGGCGCCTTGCAGGACGCGGCCTCGCGCGAGGGCGCCGGCGGCGTCGCCTCGCATCTGGTCTGCGGCCATCACGCCATCCACGAGGCGCTGGAGCGCGAGATCGCCGACTGGCTGGGCTCGCCGCGCGCGCTGCTGTTCGGCAGCGGCTTCATGGCCAACCTGGCCGCGGTGCAGGGCCTGCTCGGCGAAGACGACGTCTGCGTGCAGGACCGGCTCAACCACGCCAGCCTGATCGACGCCGCGCGCCTGGCCAACTGCCGCCTGCGCCGCTATCCGCATGCCGACGCCGAAGGCGCGATCCGCCAGCTGCGCAGCGTGCCCGAAGGCATGGCCATGCTGGCCAGCGACGGCGTCTTCAGCATGGACGGCGACATCGCGCCGTTGCGCGATCTGGCCCTGATCGCGCGCGCGCAGAAAGCCTTGCTGTACATCGACGACGCCCACGGCGTGGGCGTGATCGGCCCCGAGGGCCGCGGTTCGGTCGCCTCGGTGAAGCTGTCGGTGCGCGAAGTGCCGCTGCAGCTGGCGACCTTCGGCAAGGCCCTGGGCAGCTACGGCGCCGCGCTGCACGGCGACGCCGACCTGATCGGCCACCTGGCCGAAACCGCGCGCAGTCACATCTACACCACCGCACTGCCGCCGGCCCAGGCCGCGGCCACGCTGGCCGCGGTCAAGCTGGCGCGCAACGAACATTGGCGGCGCGACAAGCTGGTCGAACTGACCCAGCGCTTCTGCGAAGGCGCGCGCAAGCTGGGCCTGGAACTGCAGTCCTCGAGCACGCCGATCCAGCCGGTGATCTGCGGCGACGACGCGCGCGCGATCGCGATGGCGCGTTCGCTCGAGGAAAGCGGCTACTGGGTCGCGGCGATCCGTCCGCCGACCGTGGCCGAGGGCCGTGCCCGCCTGCGGGTGACGCTGTCGGCGCTGCATACGCCGGCCGACGTCGACGGTTTGATCGAAGCGTTCGCGCGCGCCGCCGAGCGCGCCGGCCTGGGCCGCGCGCCGACCGTCGCTGCAGCCGAGCTGCGCGCCACGCCCGCACCATGACCGCGGCGCCCGTCGCCGCGCGCCCGGTCGCCGAACGCGACCTCGCGCTGATGCTGGCCAGCCTGGACGTGCGGCGGCGTGCCGGCGAGTACGTCTACGTCGCCAGCATCCAGCACGATCCCGAACTGGCCGCGCTCGCTCACGCCAGCGTGCGCGAAGACGAAGGCGCGAGCTACGTGCTCGCACGCGCCGACGCCGATGCGCGCGGGCTAGGCTACGACTTCGTCGCCGCCTGGCTGAGCCTGAGCGTGCACTCGGCGCTGGACGCGGTCGGCCTGACCGCCGCGGTGTCGGCCGCGTTGAGCGCGCGCGGCATCGCCTGCAACGTGCTCGCGGGGCTGCATCACGACCATCTGCTGGTGCCGGCAGAGCGCGCCGCCGACGCGGTCGCGGCCCTGGCCGCGCTGCGGCGACCGGCCGACGCGCGCTGAGGGTTGCTCATGGACGCGCAAACCCTCGGCAGCGGACCTTCGCTGGCGCTGATCCACGGCTGGGCCATGCACGGCGGCCTGTTCGCGCCGCTGGTCGAGCGCCTGGCCGACGACTACACCCTGCATCTGATCGATCTGCCCGGGCACGGCCACGCCCGCGAGGACCGCACCGCGCTGGAACCCGCGCCGCTGGCCGCCGAGCTGGTCGCGCGCATTCCCGATGCGGTCTGGCTGGGCTGGTCGCTGGGCGGGCAGTTCGCGCTGCGCGCCGCGCTCGACCATCCGCAACAGGTACGCGGCCTGGTGATGATCGCGTCCTCGCCGCGCTTCGTGACCGGCGCCGACTGGCCGCACGGCGTGTCGCCTAACCTGTTCCGCGATTTCGGCGACGCGCTCAAGCGCGATTTCCGCGGCACGCTCGAGGGCTTTCTGGCCCTGGAGGCCTTGGGCTCGGCCAGCGCGCAGGACGAGTTGCGCAAGCTGCGCAGCCAGGCCTTCGAGCGCGGCGAGCCGGCCGAGCACGCCTTGCAGGAAGGCCTGCGCTTGCTCGATGCGATCGACGTGCGCGCCGAGTTGCCGAGCCTGCGCGTGCCCAGCCTGTGGATCTCCGGCCGCCGCGACCGCCTGGTGCCGGCCGGTGCGATGCCGGCCGCGGCCGCGCTCGCGCCCGGCGGCCGCAGCGTGGTGCTGGACCGCGCCGGCCACGCGCCCTTCCTGAGCGCGGCCGAGCAGGTCGCGCACCTGATCGACGAATTCGCCGCGTCCCTGCCGTCGGCCAGCGCCGCCGGCGCATCGCCCTGATCTCCCTGCGCGGACGTCGCGCCCACGACGAACGCGCGCCACCGAAGTTGCCCTACCGATGACCGATCTGTTCGACCACCGCCAAGTCCGTCGCGCTTTCTCCCGCGCCGCGCACGGTTACGACGGCGCCGCCGCCTTGCAACGCGAAGTCGGCGCGCGCCTGTCCGAGACGCTGGATTATCTGGAGGACCGCGCGCCCGAGCTGGTGGTCGATGTCGGCTGCGGCCCCGGCCACGCCGCGATCGCGATGCAGAAGCGCTGGCCGCGCGCCCAGGTCGTCGCGCTGGATCTAGCCCTGCCGATGCTGCAGGAAACCCGTCACAACGCCGGCGGCGGATTGCCGCGTTTCCTCGGCGGTGCGCGCCGGCCCGACGCGATCTGCGCCGATGCGCGCGCGCTGCCGCTGCGCGACGCCAGCGTCGATGTGCTGTATTCCAATCTGTGCCTGCAATGGGTCGAGGACCTGCCGACGGTGTTCGCCGGTTTCCGCCGCGTGCTCAAGCCCGGCGGCCTGCTGCTGGTGTCGACCTTCGGCCCCGACACCTTGTTCGAGCTGCGCGGCGCCTTCGCCGAAGCCGACAACACGCCGCATGTGAGCCTGTTCCCGTCGATCGCGCAGTTCGGCGACGCCTTGATCGCGGCCGGCTTCAAGGACCCGGTGCTGGACCGCGACGAATTCGTGCTCGGCCACGACGACCTCGGCGGCCTGATGCGCGAACTGCGCACCCTGGGCGCGACCAACGCCATGCGCGAGCGCCGCCGCAGCCTCACCGGCCGTGCGCGGTTCGCGCGCGCGGCGCAGGCCTACGAGGCGCTGCGCGCTCCCGACGGCCGCCTGCCCGCGACCTGGGAAGTGGTGTACGCGCACGCCTGGGGCCCGCAGCCAGGCACGCCGATCCGGGTCGGCGGCGTCGACGAAGTGCAGGTGCCGGTGGCGAAGATTCCGATTCGGAGACGGGGCTGAGCATGCGCACGCTGCGCGCCGGCTGGCTGTCGCTGCTGCGCGAGATTCGCCTGGGCCGCGAGCCCGAGGGCGGGCGCGAGACCAGCTTCATCGCGGTCGATCTGCATCCGTTCGCGCCCAGTCCGACGGTCACTTGGTGGCGCACGCCGCGCGCCGAACGTAGCGTCAAGCTGCTGGCCGCGAGCTATCTGGAGCGCGCCGAGCGCGGTCATCACGAATTGATGCACGTGGTCGATCTGATCCATGACACCCTGCAAGCGCATTGCCTGGATCCGAACCTGTTCGACGGCGTGCTCACGGCGCACGAGGGTTCCTTGTTCGATCGCCTGGCCGTCGCCGAGGCCGACGCGGTCGATCGCCTGCATGCGGCGATGGAAGCGCAACTGCTGGGCGACAGCGGCCGCTGGATCGCGATCCATCCGCTGTACCGGATCGTCGGCGCCAGCGCCGATCTGGGCTTTGCGAACCTGCGCATCGTGCGGCCCGACGACGATAGCTATTGGCGTTCGTTGAACGGCGGCCGCGTACTCGCGAATTGGAGCCCGCTGAGCGGCCACCTGACCGGCAGCAGGATCGGCTTTCGCCAAGGCCTGTTCCATGCCTGGCTGGTCGGCGACTACCAGGGCAGCAAGGAAGGCGTGCGCCAACGCTACAAGCGCGACGCGCAACAAGCGATGGCCGCGGTGTATGCGTTCTGGAGCGACGGACGCCGTCGTCATCGCGTCGCCCAGGAAGCGCAGGAGCACTGTCTGCTGCTGCAGGACGGCCCGCTGCGCAGCGGCCACGAGCTGTCCGGGCTGGGCCTGATCTATCCCTGCTATGGCGACGAGAACGAAGTCGCCTTGCTGGCGCCGCGCATCCGCGCCTGGAACCTCGCGCGCGCCGCCTTGCCGGCGGATGCGGCGCAACGGCTCGGCAACGCGCTGTGCTTCGTCAACCTGGCCATGGGCTCGGACGACATCGCCTACTACCTGCACTACTTCATCGCCCTGGACGCGCTGTTCGGCGTGCGCGGCCGGGTCGAGGACAGCATCGTCGAGGGCGTGCGCCGGGTGTCGGCGCTGGCTTCGGCGGCGGACAGGGCGGCCTGGTTGTTCGACTTGCGTAACGAACTCGTGCACGGCGGTTCGCGCAACGTGCACGAGTGGCCGCGCTATCCCGATTACCTGCGTCATTTCGATACCGAACCCGAGCGAGATATCGAAGCCATCGTCCTCGATTGCCTGCGTCGCTATCCCGACGCGCATGCGCCTGGAGCGCCGCCATGACCCCACGTCGCCTCGCCCTGGCCGCGGTCGCGATCGCGCTCGCCTCGGCGTTCTTCTTCACCTGCACCTATGTGCTCAACCGCGCCGCCGCGGTCGGCGGCGGGCATTGGGCGTGGACGGCGTCCTTGCGCTATCTGATCACCCTGCCGCTGCTGCTGGTGGTGATGCCGATGCAGGGCGGCGCGGCGCCGGTGTGGCGCGCGATCCGCGCGCAGCCCTGGCCTTGGTTGCTGTGGAGCGGCATCGGCTTCGTGCTGTTCTACGTCTGCCTGAGCTGGGCCGCGGCGAGCGGGCCCTCGTGGCTGGTCGCGGGCACCTTCCAGCTCACCGTGATCGCCGGCATGTTGTGCGCGCCGTTCCTGTACCGCGACGCGCGCGCGCGGATTCCGCTGCCGGCCTTGCTGGCCGGCGCGGTGGTGGTGGCCGGCGTGCTGCTGCTGCAGCTGGGTCACGGCGGCGGCCAGCTGGACCGCGAGGGCTGGATCGCATTGATCTGCGTGGCGGTGTCGGCCTTCGCCTATCCGCTGGGCAATCGCGGCCTGCTGCTGCATCTGGAGCGCAGCGGCGTCGAATTGAACGCGACCCAGCGCGTGTTCGGCATGACCCTGGCCAGCCAGCCCTTGTGGATCGCGGTGGCGGTGTACGCCTTCGCGCAGGCCGGCATGCCGTCGGCCGGGCAGTTGTGGCTGGCCGCGGGCGTGGCCTTGGGTGCGGGCGTGATCGCGACCGTGCTGTTCTTCCAGGCCACCGGCATGGTTCGCAACGACCCCACCGCGCTGGCCGCGGCCGAGGCGATGCAGGCCGCGGAGATTCTGTTCGCCACCCTGATCGGCGCGCTGTGGCTGGGCGAGGCCTGGCCGCAGGGACGCAGCCTGTTGGGCGCGGCCATCGTGGTGGTCGGCATCGTCGCCTTCAGCCTGGTCGCCGCGCGCGCGGCGGCCGGCGACGATCACCGCACCCAGGAACTGCGCAGCGACCGCGGTGCCTGAGCCGGGTCAGCGCGGCGCGTCGGCCGGCCGCGCCAGACGCGGCGCGAACTCGACCTGGAAGATCACCCGGCGCTCGTAGGGCGCGCCCAGCGCGCTCGCGCGATAGCCGAGCGTGGCGATGCGCGCGCGCAGGCGCGGCCACATCGTTTGCTTGCAGATCCAGATCGTGCCGGGCTCGTGCTCGGCCAGTTCCTGCGCCAGCGATTCGTCGAACTCGGGATTGAAGGGCGCGCCCGGCGCCGGCTCCAGCGAAACCTTCTCGATCTCGGTGTCCAGGTGCAGGTGCAGGCCGTAGCGCGCCATGTCCTCGACGAACACCACTTCGTGCACCGGGCCGGGCGCGCGCGCGCGGATCGCCTCGGCCCAGGCCGCGGCGTCCTTGTGCGTGGGCCAGTACACCGTGGCCAGCTTGAGCGCCAACAGCACCGCGACCAGCGCCGCCAGTCGCGGCCAGGCCGGCAGGCCGCGGCCTTCGCCGTGGCGCTGGCGCGCCGCGATCACCGCCAACGGCAGGAACAGCGGCAGCAGGTACAGCGGCATGCGCGACTGCGCCAGACAGAACACCAGCAACGGCAGCCACAGCCACAGCGCCAGCAGCAGCGCCGGCGCCTCGGCCAGGCGCGTGGCGCGATCGCGCCATGCGCGCACGTGCGCGGGCAGTGCGCGCGCCCAGCGCCACAGCGCCGGCGTCCACGGCAGCGTGCCCAGCAGCAGGGTCGGCAGGTAGATCTCCAGCCAGCCGTACCACTCGCCGTGACGGCCGAATTCGTTGGTGGTGACGCGGTTCACCACCTCGTCGCCGATGAAGTACTTGAACAGCCCCGGATGATTGGCGATCACCGCGACGTACCAGGGCAGCGCCAGCAGCACGAACAGCGTCAGGCCCGACCACTGCAGGATCCGATAGCCGCCCGGCGCGAGCAGGTTGAAGGCCAGGATCGGCAGCAGCAGGATCAGCGCCGGCGGGCCCTTGCACAGAAAGCCCAGGGCGAAGCCAGCCCACATCCAGGCGATCCAGCCGCGCGCGCGCAAGCGTTCGCGCGCCGGCTCGGCGCGCGGCGGTCCGAAGCGCGCTTCCACATAGGCCCACATCGCCAGCCCGGTGCAGGCCGACAACAGGTAGTCGGTGGTGATCAGCTGCGAGGCGCCGACGGTGAACGGCAGGGTCGCGTAGATCGTCGCGGCCTGGGCCTGCGAACCGGGCGCGAGCCGACGCGCGATGCGCCAGGCTAGCCACACGCTGAGCAGATAGGCCAGCGCCGCGGGCAGCCGCGCCGCCCAGGCGTGATGGCCGAACACCGCCACGCTGGAGGCGATCGCCCAGTAGGTCAGCGGCGGCTTGGTCCAGTGCGCGACTTCGTGACTGCGACGCGGATTGATCCAGTCGCCGGTGTCGAGCATGTTCAGGGCGACGTTGGTGTAGCGCCCTTCGTCCGGATCCCAGATGCCGCGGCTGCCCAGGAAGCACAAGGCCAGAGCCAGGGCGAGCGCGGCGATCCAGTAGGCGGGCGTACGCGGAAGTCTGGGCATGCAGGGCCGTTCGGAGCGGACGGGCGCCGCGACAGCCTAGCGAAGCGGATGTTACGGATCGGTCGTAAACGCGGCCGCCGCGCTCAGCTGACCTGGGCGATCCAGTCCTGCAGGTTGTAGTAGTTGCTCACGCGCTGGATGCGGCCGTCGCGCAACTCGAAGAACGCGCCGCCGGGCAGCACGTACTTCTGCCCGCGCGCCTCCGGCAGGCCGGCGTCGCTGGCCAGGTACTGGCCGTGCACCACGTACTCGGCGGCCGCGCGGCTGCCGTCGGGCGAGACCAGCACCACGATGTCGTGCAGCTGCTCGCGGTAGCTGGCCTGCATGCGCTGCAGGAACTCGGCGAACGCGGCGCGCCCGGTTTCGCGCGGGCCCTGGTTGAGGTCGTGGGCGACGTCGTCGGACAGCAGGGCGAGCATGCCGTCCCAATCGGCGCGGTTGAAGGCGGCGTAATAGGCCAGCACCACCTCGGTGGCACGGTCGTGACTGCGGGTACCGTCTATCTTCATTCGGGGGCCTGGCTGCATCGGGACGCGGGACGCGGCGATGATACCGGCGTCGCGCGCAGGCCGCGTGAGCGCGGTCGAAGAACGCGGCGGCGGCCCGCATCGGTGCGCCAAAACGAAGGGCCCGCATCGGCGGGCCCTTCGCATTCCGCGGCGCTGGCGGGCTAGCTCAGATCTGCACCATCGCGCGCTGACGCTGACGCAGCATGCTCAGGACCAGCACCGTGGCCAGCAGCAGCGTGGTCACCGCGAAGATGCCCATGCCCAGGTTGGCGCCGCTGATGCCGCCGGCCAGGGCGGCCGCGCCGGCCTCGTTGGGCGCGAAACTGGCCGCGAGCATGCCGGTGTAGTGCATGCCGCACACCGCCACGCCCATCACCAGCGCGCTGCCCAGCATCTGCAGCCAGCCGCGCAGGTTGAAGGCCAGCCACAGGGCCACGATCGAAGCCACGATCGCGATCGCCGCCGAGGCCGACACCAGGGTGCCGTCGTAGTGGATGTCGGCCGGCATGCGCATCGCCGCCATGCCGCTGTAGTGCATGCCGGTCACGCCCAGGCCCATGAACACGCCGGCGATCACCAGCTTGCCCCAGCCGAACACGCCCGCGCTGGCGATCGCCAGGCCGGCCATGCACGAGACGATCGCGATCACCGCCGAAGCGATGGTGATGGTCAGGTCGTAGGTCACCGGGATTTGCATCTGGCAGGCCAGCATGGCGATGAAGTGCATCGCCCAGATCGCGCCGCCGCCCATCGCCGCGCCGGCGGCGAAGATCGCGCGCCAACGCGCGGCGCCGCGCGCGGCCGGGATCGCGATCGCGAGCTGCAGGGCGGTGAACGAGCCCAGCACCGAAACCAGGTAAGAGAGCACGACCAGCAGCGGGTCGTGGATGCATTGAATGGCGTGATCGTGCGGCATTGGTAGTCCCCCGTGGTGGTTGGCCTGACTCAGGCGTGGAACTCGAAGCAGCAAGTCTCCGCGCCGGTGTTGCGACAATGGCTTTCGACGACGCGCACCCCTTCGGTGCCGTGGGGTCCGCCGAGCAAGCCGCCGAGCATGCCGCGCAGGAAATGGCAGGAAGCGCCATGTTCGCCGCGATGGCAGAAGGGACTGTTTTTGACCCGCAGGGTGTCCTCGTGGAGTTCGGCCTGGACCAGCTGGCGCATCGCCGGCAGGGCGATGTGGCGCACCGCGTCGGCCAGGGCGAGGTGGCCGCCCAGCGAGTAGTCGCGCTTGTAGACCCAGGTGCCCACGCGCTGGCCGACGTAGCGCAGGGTCGCTTCGCGCTGCGACGGCGGCAGGTCGTGTTCCAGCGCCAGCAGCTGGATGAAGATGTTGGGGTAATCGCGCGCCAACTGCGGCAGCAGGGATTCGACCCGGCGCGTGTCCATCGCGGTGGCGGCGTCGTCGGACGCGCTCGCCGGCCGGGGCGTCGATCCGCCGTTGGCCTTGGGCGCGGCCGGTGCCGGCGCGCTGACGGTGTTGGCGACGCTGGCGTCGACCGGCGAGGCTTCGAAACTATTGACCAGGTGGTGGGTGCCCAGACGCTCTTCGAGCATCAGCAGCCCGTTCTCCGGGCCGCGCACCACCATGGTCAGCACCACGCCTTCCTCGCTGTTGACCATGCGCTGACGCAACAGGGTGAACCCCGCCGCGATCACGGTCTGGCCCAGGGCCAGCAACAGCCCGTCGCGGCGGTCTGCGACCACCCGAAACTCGACATCCACCATCAGCCACCCCTTCGGCTAAACGTTGTTCAGTGCTTGAACGAAATGGTCGGATCTCGTCGCGCACCGGCGTAAGTGAATCAACGCCGTGGGGTGCGCTGCGTAGCTCAGCGTGCCAGTCGCATACGCAAAAAAATGATAGTGGTGTCACAAATAAAACATGCAGCATCGCCGTCGATGCGGCGCTTTCTACCGCCGATGTATTCAGCGCGCGAACAAAGTCGCCAAGGCATCGGGATCGACGTTGCCGCCGGACAGGATCACGCCGACTTTTTTTCCGGCGAAACGCGAACGATTAGCGAATACCGCGGCCATTGCGACCGCAGCGGAGGGTTCCAGCACTTGTTTTGAGCGTTGCAGGAACAAGCGCATCGCGGCCACGGTGTCGGCGTCGTCGACCACCAGGGCCTCGACAGCATAGCGCTGCAAAAGCGCGAAGTTAGGCGCGCCCAACGTGCCTCGCAATCCGTCGCAGATCGTGTCCGGTATGAACTGCGTAATGCGTTTACCCGCTTGCAGCGAAGCGGCGGTCTCGGCCGCGCCGGCCGGTTCGGCCACGAACAGGCGCGTGGCCGGCGACACCGCCGCGCTCGCGATCGCGGTACCGCTGGCCAGGCCGCCGCCGCCGACCGGCGCGATCAGGGCGTCCAGCGCGGGCGTCGCCGCCAACAATTCCAAAGCGGCCGTGCCTTGGCCGGCGATCACGCGCGCGTCGGTGTAGGGATGGACCAGTTCGGCGCCGGTCTCGGCCTGCACCTGCGCGCACTTGGCCTCGCGCGCCTCGATGGTCGGCGCGCAACGGTGCAAGGTGGCGCCGTAGGCTTCGATCGCGGCCAGCTTGGCCGCCACCGCGCCCTCCGGCACGACCACGTGGCAGGCGATGCCGCGGGTGCGCGCGGCCAGCGCCAGGGCGGCGCCGTGGTTGCCGGAGGAATGGGTGACCACGCCGCGCGCGGCTTCGGCCTCCGACAGCGACCACACCGCATTGCAGGCGCCGCGGAATTTGAAGGCGCCGATGCGCTGCAGGTGCTCGGCCTTGAAGTAGAGCTCGCAGCCGGCCAGGACATCGATCGAACGCGAGCGCAGCACCGGCGTGGTGTGGGCGTGCGGGGCGATGCGCGCGGCCGCGGCCAGCACGTCGCGGAAACCGGGCAGGCCGGTGGCGGGCGCGGAAGTGTGACTCGGGGGAAGTTCGCTCATCGTCGCGAGACTAGCGCACCCGCCCCGCCGCGCTCCATGCCGGCGCGGCGGCGGCGTTCATGCGTCTTCGCGGTCGGGCGCGCGCCGCCCGAGCAGGCTGACCGCGGCCGAGCCGGCCACCACCAGGGCCGCGCCGACCCAGCCCAGGCTGGAGATCCGTTCCGGCGCCAGCATCTGCGGCCAGAACGCATGCACCACGGTCACCGCCACGATGCACAGCAACGGCGTGGTCGCCAGGATCGCCGACACCCGCGAGGCCTCCCAATGCGCCAGCGCCTCGGCGAAGGCGCCGTAGGCGCCGACGGTGTTGAGCGCGCAGTAAGCCAGCATGGCCCAGTGGAAGCCGTCCAGCGCGAACAGCGTGGCCGGGCGCGCGAACGGCAGCAGCAGCACGCTGGCAGCGACATAGATGAAGAGCAGGATCTGCATCGAGCCCAGCTTCATCAGCAGTTGCTTCTGCAGCAAGGCATACGCCGCCCACACCACCGCGCCGGCGATCACGAAGGCCGAGCCCAGCACGTAGTCGCCGCTGTGCGCGGCGCTGGCGCTGGCCGCTTCCTGGGCCCAGGCATGCACCAGCTGATCGCGGAAGAACAGTCCCAGACCAATCAGTAGCAGGGCCAGGCCCAGCCACTGGGCGGCGCGGAAGCGTTCGCCGAACACCCAAATCCCGCCCAGGGTCATCAGCAGCGGCGCCAGCTGGATCAGCAACTGGGCATTGGCCGGCGAGGTGTACTGCACGCCCAGCAGGTACAGCACGTAGTTGCCGACCAGCATCAGCGCGGCCACCCCCAGCAGGGCCCAGCCGCGCCGGCCCAGGGCGCGGTAGCCGCCCAGACGCCCGCGCAGGCCCAGCCAGGCGCCGGTCACCCCGGCCGCGACCAGGAACCGGAACCAGGTCAGGGTGATCGGGTCCAGCGCCTCCAGCACGATCTTCAGCGCGATCGGCAAGGTCGCCCAGCAGGCCGCGGTAAGCAGGGTCAGCAACAGGCCCAGCCGCCATTGGCCGGAGGTGCGGTGCAGGGTCATGGGGGCTCGCGAACGGGGGAGCGGGGCGCCTTGCGCGCACCGCGGACCGGCATGCTGGCACCGGCGCGCCGGCCCGGCAATTGCGCGGTCGGTCGGCTGGGGCGGCGACACTGGTAGCGCGGACCTGAACCGGTCAGGATGGGGTTTCCGGCCACCCGCCGAGTTAAGCCCGAGTTCAATGCCTCGGGCAGAAGCTGGCGGCACACCCTGGGGGGTTCCAGCCATGATTCGTAAACTGATCCTGCCCGTCATAGCCGCCGTCCTGCTGGCCGGCTGCTATCCCGATTACGTGTATCGCGACGGCGCGCGCGGCGACTATTACTACGGTCAGCCGAGCACCGAATACCGCTACTACGGTTCCTACGGCGGCTATTACCCGTACGGCGAGGCCTACCGCTTCGGCTACCGCTACGGCGGTTATCCGTATCCGTACAGCTACGGCTACCGCCCGGGCTACGGTTACGGCTATCCGGGCTACTACCCCGGTTATCCGGGCTACGGCTATCCGGGCTATCACCGCCCGCATCGCCCGCGTCCGCCGGTGGTGGTCAATCCGGGCCAGCCGCCGACCAATCCGCCGCCGCCGGGCCGTCCGGACAACGACCGCTCGCCCTGGCGCAACCTGGACGGCATCCGCCGCCAGCACGCCGATGGCGGCCGGCCGCCGACCCACGTGCCCTCGCAGCCGATGCCGCGGGTCTACAACAACCCGCCGCCGCGCCGCGACAGCGGTTCGCCGATGCAGCAGACCTTCCGCCGCGCGGTCGAGAGCCGCGACAGCCGGCCGGCCACGCACGAGCAGTAATCGGCCTGCGGGCGGCGCTGGCAGCAGCGCCGCCTCGCGCGGACCCGTACCGACCCTCTCGCCGCCAGGCGCGTCGTTCCGGCGCGTGGCCGTTCACAAGCGCGGCCTTCCATGCGCGCGGGTTTCGCCAAGCGAGTTTCCGGTCACATCCCAGGGTCTTGCATCGGGGCCGGACTGACCGCAATCTACGGGTATTGACCGGTTGCGTCGCATTTGGACGTAGTCGGTAAGACAGCCTGACTATGTCGGCGCCCGGCGAGGAATCACGGATCCCCCCTGTTCCGTCCCCGTCGGGCGTCGGCGCCCTCTACGAGGCGACGCGCAAGACTCGGCGTCCCGCGCGTAACACGCGCCAGACCGGCCTCAGATCGATGGATCGCGCGTAGCGCGCATCAGAATCGGCAAAAAAATAAGGGGCCGAATGTCCCCCGACATTCGGCCCCCTGCTTCCCCCGCGAGCGCTTGGCCAGCCCCTGTTCCAATTCCGACCGGCGTCTAGCGCCTGCCCCGCTGGGTGCAAGAGTAATGACGCAGGAACCGTGCCAAGTTTCCATGCCCGGGCGCCGCGCGCCGGCATGCCCTAAAATTCCGCCCGCCGCCCCGCGGCGCCGGACCCTGCGATGACCGATTCTTTCTACCAATACGATGTGATCGTGGTCGGCGGCGGCCACGCCGGCACCGAAGCCGCGCTGGCCTCGGCGCGCGCCGGTGCGCGCACCCTGCTGCTCACCCATTCGGTCGAGACCGTCGGCGCGATGAGCTGCAACCCCGCCATCGGCGGCATCGGCAAGGGCCATCTGGTCAAGGAAATCGACGCCCTGGGCGGCATCATGGCGCGCGCCGCCGATGCCGCCGGCATCCAGTGGCGGCGCCTCAACGCCAGCAAGGGCCCGGCCGTGCGGGCGACGCGCTGCCAGGCCGATCGCAGCCTGTATCGCAGTTTCATCCGGCGCGCGGTCGAAGCCCAACCCAAGCTCACGCTGTTCCAGGCCGCAGTCGACGACATCGAGTTTGCCGACGGCCGCGTCAGCGGCGTGCTCACCCAGACCGGGCTGCGCTTCCAGGCGCGCGCGGTGGTGCTGACCGCCGGCACCTTCCTGGCCGGCAAGGTCCATGTCGGCCAGACCACCTACGCCGCCGGCCGCGCCGGCGACCCGCCCGCGACCGCGCTGGCCGCGCGCCTGCGCGAAGGCCCGTTCGTGGTCGACCGGCTCAAGACCGGCACGCCGCCGCGCATCGACGGGCGCAGCCTCGACTACTCGGTGATGGAGGAACAGCCCGGCGACGATCCGCGCCCGGTGATGTCCTTCCTCGGCAGTCGCGACGACCATCCGCGTCAGGTCTCGTGCTGGATCACCCACACCTCCGAGCGCACCCACGACCTCATCCGCGGCGCGCTCGACCGCTCGCCGCTGTACACCGGCCAGATCGAGGGCACCGGCCCGCGCTACTGCCCCTCGATCGAGGACAAGGTGGTGCGCTTCGCCGAGAAGGCCAGCCACCAGATCTTCGTCGAGCCCGAAGGCCTGGACGTGGCCGAGATCTACCCCAACGGCATCTCGACCTCGCTGCCGTTCGACGTGCAGCTGGCGCTGGTGCGCTCGATCCGCGGCTTCGAGCGGGCCCACATCACCCGCGCCGGCTACGCGATCGAGTACGACTACTTCGATCCGCGCGGCCTCAAGACCACGCTGGAGACCAAGGCGGTGGCCGGCCTGTACTTCGCCGGCCAGATCAACGGCACCACCGGTTACGAGGAGGCCGCCGCGCAGGGCCTGCTGGCCGGCGCCAACGCCGCGCGCCACGCGCACGGCCTGGACGGCTGGAGCCCGCGCCGCGACCAGGCCTACCTGGGCGTGCTGGTCGACGACCTGATCACCCACGGCACCAGCGAGCCCTATCGCATGTTCACCTCGCGCGCCGAGTACCGGCTGCAACTGCGCGAGGACAATGCCGACCTGCGCCTCACCGAAACCGGCCGCGAACTGGGCCTGGTCGACGACGCGCGCTGGGCCGCGTTCGCGCGCAAGCGCGAGGCGATCGAGCGCGAGAGCGCGCGCCTGGCCGCGGTCTGGGCCGCGCCGGGCAACGCCCTGGGCCGCGAAGTGGCGCAGACGCTGGGCATCGAGCTCACTCGCGAGACCAGTGCGCTGGACCTGATCAAACGTCCCGAGCTGGACTACGCGCAACTGATGGGCGTGCCCTCGCTGGGTCCCGCCGTCGACGATGCCGCGGTGGCCGAGCAGGTCGAGATCGGCGTGAAGTACGCCGGCTATCTGGAGCGCCAGCGCGAAGAGATCGCGCGCCAGCAGCGCAACGAAGACACCGCGATACCCGACGGCTTCGATTACGCCGGCGTGCACGGCCTGTCCGCCGAGGTGCAGCAGAAGCTGGAGCGTGTGCGCCCGCAAACCGTCGGCCAGGCTCAGCGCATCCCGGGCATGACCCCGGCCGCGATCTCGCTGCTGCTGGTGCACCTGACCCGCGCGCGACGCGCGCGCGTGGCCTGAGGCGAAGACGCGCCATCGCCGCCGCGTCGTTCCTCACCCGCAGGATGCGGTGAAGCGAAGGCCAATCCCATCGCCACGCCACCGCGGTCGCCATCGCGACCGCGGCCTGGATTACCCTTTCGGCATGACACTCCGCCCGACGCTCGCGATCGCTCTGGTCCTGGCCGCCACCGCCTGCGG
Source organism: Lysobacter sp. cf310 (assembly GCF_900114355.1). GTDB lineage: Bacteria > Pseudomonadota > Gammaproteobacteria > Xanthomonadales > Xanthomonadaceae > Lysobacter. Next base: position 187,783 of record NZ_FOSS01000004.1, on the reverse strand, counting down.
CCGCAATGCTGCGCCGCCACCGGCCGCGACCGAGGCGTCCGCATCGGCGCCGGCCGTGAGTTTGAGCGCCAGCGCCTGGGCGTTGCCCATCGACACCGTCGCCGCGCAGCCCGATTTGGTCGCCAGCGCCGACGGCCGCGTGCTGCTGTCGTGGATCGAATCGCAAGGCGGCGAGCATCGCCTGTGGCTGGCGCAGTCGCGCGACGCCGGTCGTGCGACCTGGTCGGCGCCGGTGCAGGTCGCCGCCGGCGCCGACTGGTTCGTCAACTGGGCCGACACGCCGCACGTCATGGCCACTGCCGACGGCGCTTTGTGGGCGCATTGGCTGCGCAAGTCCGCGAGCGCGCCCTATGCCTACGACGTCGCCCTGGCGCGTTCGGCCGATGACGGCGCGACCTGGTCCGAGCCCGTGCTGGTCAACAACGACGGCACTTCGACCGAGCACGGCTTCGTGTCGCTGTGGCCGGCCGCCGACGATCGCCTCGGCATCGCCTGGCTGGACGGCCGTCACAACGCGACCGCGTCCACCGACGCGCATGCCGGCCACGAGGCCCATGGCGGCACGATGAGCCTGCGCAGCGCGATCGTCGACGCCGAGCTGCGGCGCAGCGACGAGGTCGAACTGGACCGCAGGACCTGCGATTGCTGTCAGACCGATGTCGCGCTCACCGAACGCGGTGCCTTGCTGGTTTATCGCGACCGTTCGGTCGAGGAGCTGCGCGACATCGCGGCGCTGCGGCGCGGGCCCGGCGGCTGGGGCGCGGCGCGCACGGTCCATCCCGACCGTTGGACCATGCCGGCCTGCCCGGTCAACGGCCCGGCGGTGGCGGCGCGCGGATCGCGCGCGGTGGTGGCCTGGTACACCGCGGCCGGCGACACGCCCACGCTCAAGCTCGCGCGCAGCGAGGACGCCGGCGATTCCTATGCCGCTCCGCGCGTGCTCGACCAGGGCGCGCAGGTGCAGGGCCGCGTCGATGTCGCCATGGCCGCGGACGCGGTGTGGGTGCTGTGGCTGCGCGAAGACGCGCAGGGCCAGTCCGTGCAGCTCGCGCGCTACGCCGCCGACCTGTCCGGCGAACCGCAGCGCCTGGAGCTCGCGCGCCTGCAGGGACGCGGCCGCGCCACCGGTTTCCCGCAGCTGGCCCTGTCCGACGCCACGGCCTACGCGGTGTGGACCGACGTGGTCGACGGCCGCCCGCGTTTGCAGGGCGCGCGCATCGTCGCGCGCTGAGCGCTCAGGCCTCGGTGGAGTACAGCAGCAGTTCTTCTGCGTCTTCGCTCAGCCGCGTCCGGCGCTGGTAGCGCAGGCCGATCTTCTCCAGCACGCGCGTGGAGGCTTCGTTGCCCGGCGAGACGATCGCCAGCACGCGCGGCAGCCGCAACGGTTCGCGCGCATGCGCGATCACCGCCGTGCAGGCCTCGACCGCGTAGCCCTGGCCGCGGTACTGGGGCAGGAAGGCGTAGCCGATGTCGGCATCGGGCAGGGTGTCGCGTTGCAGCAGCCCGCTCAGGCCCAGGCGCTCGCCGCTGGCCTTGTCGCGCACCAGCCACAGGCCGAAGCCGTGCTTGGCGTAACTGGCGGCCGGCCCGTTGGCGATGTAGCGCAAGGCATCGGCGTGATCGCGCACGCCGCGATCGCCGATGTTGGCCAGGAAGGCCGGGTCGTTGAGCAGTTCGACGATGAAGTCCGCATCCGGCGGCGCCAGTTCGTCCAGCGTCAGGCGTTGCGTTTCGATCACGGTGGTCACGCGTTGCGGTCCTCGATTCCTAGTCCGATGTCGGAAGTGTCGCCGCTGGACTAAGCTTGATGCCAGTGCAGGCGGCCCGCAATTCGATGACCGACGTCCCCGATTCCGACATCCATCCGATCGCGCCGGAACAACGCGCCGCGGTGCTCGCCGCGCTGGACGGCATCGAGCGCGACCACGATGTGCGCATCGTATTCGCTTGCGAATCCGGCAGTCGCGGCTGGGGCTTCTCCTCGCCCGACAGCGACTACGACGCGCGCTTCGTCTATGCGCATCGGCGCGACTGGTACCTCAGCGTCAACGAACGCACCGGGCCGGGCGAGCCGCAGCGCGACGTGATCGAACTGCCGATCGACGACGAGCTCGACGTCAGCGGCTGGGACCTGCGCAAGGCGCTGCGCTTGCTGTCGAAATCGAATCCGACCTTGCTGGAGTGGCTGCGCTCGCCGGTCGTCTATCGGCAGGACCAGGCCTTGGCGACCCAGCTACGGGCGATCGCCGACGAGTACTACTCGCCGCTGGCGGCCTGGCACCACTATCACCAAATGGCGCGCGGTACCTTCCGTGCCCATCACCAGGGCGAGCGCATCCGCACCAAGAAATATCTCTACGTGCTGCGACCGGTGCTGGCCTGTCTGTGGATCGAGCAGATCGAGGGCCCGCCGCCGATGGCCTTCGAGACATTACTGGACCGCCTGCTGCCGCACGGTGCGCTGCGCGCTGCCATCGATACCCTGCTGGCGAAGAAGCGCATAAGCAAGGAGGTCGAGCACGGCCCGCGCGTGCCCGAGATCAGCGACTTCCTGGAGACCCAGCTGCAGCGGATGGAAGCCGCGGCGCCCGTGTTGGCGGCAGGGCGCGGTAGCAGTGCGCGTCTGGATGCGTTCTTTCGTAGCGCCATCGCCGCGGACCGAGGCCACACTTAGGCCGGAGGCGCGATAAGCTGTCCAATCATGATCCGGTGGCCGTCGATCGTGCGCAGACCGAACTCGCGCATGCCCCAGGGTTTGTCGTCTAACGGTCCGCAGACGCCGGGTGCCCGGGCTTCGATGTCCGCGCGATAAGCGTCGGCATCGCTCACCATCAGATAGGCGTAGCAGGCGTGGCTGTTGCGCAGAATGGCGGTCACGTCGGTTCTCGCCGGGGCGCGGCCCCAGTATAGGCAGGACGCCCAACCCCGTCCGGGCCGGGCATCCTGCGCGCCGCGCGAGATCAGCGCCGCAGCATGCGAGGCAGGGTCTGGCGCATATCGAACCGAGGCGGCTGCGGCGGAGCGGCCCCGTCCGGCCGCGCGCTGGCGCACAGCGGCGCCGGCAATGCCGAACGCGGCGCGGCGATCGTCGCCAGTTCGGTGCAGGCGCCGTCGTCGCCGCGCGCGCCCGCGGTTTGCGCGCGCATCGCGACGGGCACGCCTGGCGCGGCCGGTACGCCGCCGGTGGCGTGCGGCGTGTCGCCCAATTCGATGTGCTCGCGGGAGACGAGCACGGTCGGGTTGGCCGACAGGCCTTCCCAGGCACGCGGCGTGTCGAGCAGTTCGATCTTGCGCAGCATCACTTCGCCGGGAACATTGATCACCCAGGTGCGGAAGCTCGCGCCGTCCTTGGGATTGCTCGCGTTCGCGGGCGGCGCCGTCATCGGGCCCCACCAGGAGCGAAAGCCGCCTTGCAGCAATACGTGGCGCACGTTGCCGTCGACGTAGGTCAGGCGCAGGCTGTAGTCGCAGCCGCTGGCGTGGCAATACCAGGGGACCGGACCGGTGTTGGGCACGATGCTGGCGCGCTGCGCCGCATCGGTGGGGTCGATCGTACGCAGCAGGTTGCCGCGGTGGCTCAGCACCGGATAGATCTGCGAGACCTGCGGCGTGCCGGCCAGGCTGTAAGAAATCGCGATGGCGTGCACCGGCACGTCGCGCCGCAACGGCAGCCCGCCGTCCAGGCCGTACAGGCCCTTGTCGGTGGTGGTCCGGTCGACGTTGACCCAACGCCGATCCAGGCTGTCCCAACGCTTGTAGCCGCCGGCGAAGGCGGCATCGGCGACGATGCTGCCGCCGTCGTACACGCGCCGACCCTGATCGTCGTTGCGCGCGACGCCCTCGAAATGCCGTTGCATCATGGCGGTGCTGTAGTCGGAGAAGGTGGCGAAGCGATAGCCGGCCGCCTCGTCTCCGGAGCCGCTCTGCATCGGGTCTTGCTTGATGCAGCGCCCTTGAGCGTCGAGCTGGCGCGGCGTGCCGGCGAAGGTGTCGCCGCGGCAGGTGCTGTAGCGCGACGCGGTGGTCGGCACGAACGGCGCCAGGAACTGCTTGCGCGTGCTGTCGTAGCCCCAGGCCGATCCATTGAGGCTGCCGGCCAGATACGGATAGCGGCCGCCCTTGTAGCCGTCGTCCTGATGCGGCAGGCCCATGGCGTGGCCCTGCTCGTGCACGAAGATCCCGCGGTAGTTGTGATCGCCGACGCCGGTATCTCCGCCGACCGTGCCCAGGCCGCCGCCGGGGCTGCGGTACACGCGGTTGGCATCGAACATGATCAAGGGTGCGTAGTACTGCACCGGACCATTGCCTTCGCCGTTGGCGTCGAGCAGGCCGCCCAGCACGTCGAGCACCGCGCCCATCAACTCATACCCGGCTTGTTCCTCGTTGGTGTTGTGAGCGACGTAGGCCGGCCGGCCGCCGGAGGGCCCGACCACCAGGATCGGCCATTGCGCGAGCCGCGCCGGATGGTTTTGCGCAACCACGCTGGCGACCGGCCACTTGGCGTAGAGCTCGTCGACCGTGGCCGCATTGGGCACCGCGGTGGTGCTGAGCGGGATCGAATTGAGTTCGTTGGCGCCGAACAGATAGAAGGGCAGCACGCGCAGGGTGACCGGGCTGTCGGCACCGATCGACGGCGAGCGGAACGCGCCGGTGCTGTAATTGTCGGCGCTTGCGCGCAATTGCAGGCCCGGTGCCAGCCAGGACGCCGGCAGCGTGGCGCTGAGCGCGCCGTACGGGTGGGCCGGGCCCGCGGCTTCGGTCGGCGGCGTCGCGCCGCTCAGCGCGATCGAGCCCAGCTGCTGGCCGCCGCGCCAGGCTTCGATTCTCGGATTGACGGCGTTGTCCGCCGCCAGCTTGACCAGGACCAGCGCTTCGCGATTGCCGACCGCATGCAGTTCTTCCTTGGCGTTGGCCAGGGTCCATTGCAGGCCCGCCTCGGGCATGACGTGGGTCTGCGCCAGGTGCAGCTGCACGATCTCCAAGGGCGTGGCGAAGGGCACCGCTTGCGGCGCGGTGGGCGTCGCCATCGACATACCGGTGGCCGCACCGGCGCCAGTCGCGGCCGTTTCCTCGGGAGTAGCGCCTTCCTGTTGCGCGCCGGGCGTGCAGGCGATCAGGCATAGCGTGGCCGTCAAAGCGGCGGCGAGTCGATGAGTGCGCATGGGGTCCCGGATCGTTGAAGCGCGGCCGTCGCGCCGCGCGCAAATCTTGGGCCCTGCGGGCACGCGAAAGCGATGGCGGCGGCGCTCGCTGCCACGGTTGCGCTGTGATGCAGTTCGCGAATCGAGCGCAAGCCGGCTCGACGCCAGCGCGTTGAATCCTTCGGCGCGCCGAAACGAAAGTTTTCTGGCGTGCGGCTTACTTTTCCTTGCGCCAGTTGATCGAAGCGCGGTTCTCGATCGTGCTGGATTCGATCTCGATGTCGAAACCCTTGCGCAGCAGATACTTCAGCGTCAGCACCTGGCCGGTGCCGAGCAGGGACACGCCGTAGCCCACGTACAGACGCGGCGACAGGTATTTGCCCACGCCCAGCACCGAGCCGCCGAGCGCGCGGCTTTCCATCACGCCGGCGTCGTCCAGGCCGATCTTGGCGCCCAGCTGCGAGGCCAGCAGGCTGCCGCCGGCCGAGAGCGCGGCGCTGGCGGCGTTGAGCTGGCGGCTCTCGTCGCCGCTGGCGCTGGACAGCGGGCGGCCTAGCGCGAGATACGCCAGCGCTTCGGACTGCGAGCTGGCCGGGTTCGACCACACGTTCACCTGCGGCGCGCTGGCGCGACCGCTGATGTCGACGCCGGCGGTGACTTCGCCGACTTCACGTTCGGCGCGCACGTCGAGGATGGGATCGGACACCGGCCCGTTCGACCACGCCAAGTGGCCGCGGGTGATCTGCAACTTCTGGCCGTAGGCGCGGTAGCGGCCGTCGACATCGAGGCGGCCGCTCGCGGTCATCTCGCGGCCGGGACGCGCGCGCACGCGCATCTGGCCTTCCAGGCTGCCGTCCAGGCCGAAGCCGTTGAGCTTGACGTCCTTGCCCAGGGCGAGGGTCAGGTCCAGATCCAGCGGCGAATCGCCGGTGTCTTCCGGATCCGCGGGGTCGAGCACGACCACGTCCGGCGAGGCTGACACGCCCTGGTCCAATCGCTCCAGATCGATGCGCGCCGACGGAATCGCGACCGTGCCGGTGACCTGCAGCGGCTGCTTGGCGGCGTAGCGCACGGTCAGATCGGGGTCGGCGACCGCGCGCAGATCGCGCGTGTCCGACATCAATACGTTCTTGCCGCGCAGGTTCAGCACCAGCGGGGTGTCGTCGCCCTGCCAACCCAGGCTGCCGTCGATGTTGAGCGTGCCCTCGCCCGAGCGCACGCTGCCGACGATGCGCGCGGTGCCGTCGGCTTGCGCGTCCAGGCGCACGTCGCCGTTCTGCAGCGCGATCGCCAGCGCCGGCAGTTCGGTGCTGAACTCGCTCAGGCGCGCCTGTCCGCTCAGGCGCGGTGCGTCGCGGGTGCCGCTCAGGCCGATACGACCGTCGAGCTTGCCCTTGGGTTCGACGATGTCGGGCGAGAACAGCTCGACCCAGGTCAGCTCGTCGGTGTTGAGCGCGATGTCGCCTTCCAGCGGCGAGTAGGCGTCCCAGCCGGTGGCGATGCGCGCGTCGAGGCGGCCGTCGTCGTTGACCACCGCGTCCAGGTCGGCCTCGATGCGGCGCGGGTCGAACGTCGCGCGCAGGCTGAGGTTGCTGTAGCGCACCGGTTCGCGGCGTGCGCGTTCGCTGAACTTCATGCCGCCGCCGGCCGACGTCACCGTGGCCTGGCCGCGCCAGGCGTTGCCCACCGGGCGCAACTCGCCGTCGATCGCGATCTCGCCGCGCAGCACCCACGGCCGCTTGTCGGCGCGCTCGGGCAGATAGGGTTGCGCCAGCGTCAGCGGCAGGCCCTGGCCTTTGACGTCCAGTCCGCGTCGCGGCCAGTCGGCATTCGCGCACAGCGAGCCGCCGCCGCTGGAGGCCAGGCAGGCGTTGCTGAGCGCACCATTCCTGCCGTCCCAACGGAACTGCGCGGCTTGTTGCAGGCGCCAGGAAGCGCCCTTGCTCGGCGCCAGTTGCAGCGTCGCCAACGCGCCCTGCCAGGTCGCGCCGCGCTTGTCGGCGTGGCCGGACAGCTCCAGCGTGCCGATCTCGCCGCGTGCATTGCCCTGCAGCTGCAGCGACTCGACCGCGCCGCGCGCGTCGATCGCGATCGTGTCCATCGGCAGGCCGGCGTCCAGTCCGCTCGCGCGTACTTCGATCGCGCCGCCGCGCCCGGTCCAAGGCAGCCGGCCCTTGGCTAGCAGGGTCTCGGCGCGGTAGTCGCCGTACTTCAGGCCGCTGCCGCTGAGGTCGGCGTCGATGTTGGGCGCGGTGCGCGCGCCGCTGAGCTTGAGCGTGCCGCGCAGGCTGCCGGCGGTGTCGGGCAGCAGGTCGTTGAGTTGCAGCGGCGAGAACTTGGCGTCCACGTCCAGGGTATTGGCGAGCTTGCCCTTGGCGTCGATGCGGCTGCCGCCCAGCGACAACGCGACCTCGCCTTCAAAGGCGTCGTCGCTCTTGCCGGTGGCGGCGCCGTGCATGAGGAAACGGCCACGGCCCTGCAGCGGACGATCGCGCAGGCGGCCGCCGAGTTGGCTGGCGTCGACCGCGATCTCCAGGCCGCCGTCGCCGCGCGTGTCGCCGCGCGTGACCAGCTTGCCGTTGACCGCGCCCTTCCAGTCGGGCGCGAAATAGCCAGGATCGAAGCCGGCCAGGGTGGCGTCGAAGTTCCAGCCCAGCTTGGGCGCCCAGGCCACGTCGCCCTTGCCGTCGAGGCGGCCGGTCGGCATCTGCGCCTGCAGCGCCTTGAGCTTCATGCCCTGCTCGTTGCCTAGGCCATCGAAGCGCACCGTTGCGACTTGTTTGTCGCGTTCGATGCGCGCGTTGCCGATCGCGGCCCAGGCTTTGACCGTGCCGGCAAAACCGAGGTCGGCGTCGGCGACGATCGCCGGCGTGGTCGCGGCGGCGGGCGCCACCGGCGTTTTCGCGGTGGGCGCGGGCGCGGTGCCGCCCCAGCGCAGTCCGCGCGCGTTGACCGCGAACTTGAAACGGCCGTTCTCGGCGTCGGTGAAGTCGGCGTGGCCGCGCAGGGTTGCGGTGCCGTCGAAGATGCGCAGGGCCAGCGGCTGCACGTCCAGTACCTGTTCTTCCAACCTGACCTTGGACGGCAGGATTTCGGCGCGCAGATCGCCTTGCGCGAAGCTGCCGCTGAGCTCGGCCGCGCCGCCGACGCCGTGCATGTCGAACTGCGCCGCCAGCGGCGTTTCGCTGGGTTCGGCGTCGGCCGACAGCAGCAGGCCGAGGTCGAGCGCATCGGCCTTGGCGCGCACCTGCCAGCGCGGATCGTCCTTGCCGCGCAAGGTCGCGGTGGCGCGCACCGGGCCGGGCGCGTAACCGGAGATCGCGACGTTCATGCGCGACAGGTCGCCCTTCGCGACCAGGCCCAGGCGCGGCGGCGTGCGGCCGGCGCGCGCCGGCAGCACCGCGGTGGCGACCAGGTCGGTGCGGTAGTCGTCGCGCGGCACGTACTCGCCGTGCAGGGTGATGCGCGCGCGGTCGCTGTCGATCGCGAGCTTCTCCACTTTGAGCTGGCCGCTCTGCGCATCCAGGCCGCCGCGCAGGCGGCGGATGTCGATGATGTGCTCGCCGGCCTGGCTGACCTTCATGCGGTCCACGCGCACGTCGTCGGCCTGCAGCGACAGCGGCGGCGCGATGTCGGGCAGCACATCGGGCCAGCTCGGCAGCTTGAAAGGCTCCTTGCTCTTGGGCACGTCCAGGGTCGCATCCTCGACCTGCAGCGCGTCCAGGCGCAGCTTGCGGCCCAGCAGCGGACGGATCGCGGTGTCGACGTAGACGCGCTCGGCGCGGAAGTCGATGCCCTCGTAACTGAAATGCACGCCGCGCAAGGTCAGCGGGCCCGAGGCCGGGCCGTCGGCGTCGCGCCAGGTGAAGCTGGCGTTGGCGGGCAGACGCGCCTTGATCTGGTTCAACAGCACGTCGCGGCCGCCGACCGTGGCCAGCAGCCAGTACGCCGCGAACGCGATCAGCAGGGTCAGCGCGCCGGCGACGAAGCTGCTGCGCCAGGCCCAGCGGCGCGCGGCCGCGCGTCGGCGCTGGCGGCGCTCGGCGAGCAGTTCTGCGGCGGTCTTAGGCGTGTCGCTCATGTCCGTGTGCGGTCTGTCCTGGGGCGTGGATCGCGCGGCGCGTCAGAGATCGGCGCCGATGTTGAGATAAAGCTGGAAGCCCGAATCCGGATCGTTGAGGCCGCGCGCGATGTCCACGCGCAGCGGCCCCACCGGCGACCGCCAGCGCAGGCCGACGCCGACACCGGTGTGCCAATCGGGCGTGCCGTCGAACGCGCTGCCGCTGTCGACGAACACCGCCGCGCCCCAGCTGTCGTTGAAGTACTGCTCGAACTCGATGCTGCCGGTGGCGACGTTCTTCGCGCCCAGCGCGTACTGCTTGCCGTCGTTGCCGGGAATGCGCGGGCCGACTTCGCGCCAGGCATAGCCGCGGATGCTGCGGTCGCCGCCGGCGAAGAAGCGCAGGCTGGGCGGCATGTCGATCAGGGCGTCGGTGAAGGTGTGGCCGAGCTCGCCGCGCGCGATCAGGCGGCTGCGCGCGCCCATGCCGCGGTACCAGCGCGCGCTGGCGTGGGCCTGGGCGAAGCTGGCGTCGGAGCCGGCGCCCTCGACGCCACCGCGCAGCATCACGGTCGCGCCGAAGGCGTTGCGCGGATAGATGCGGTCGTCGGCATTGACGTATTCGGCGCGCAGCGAGGGATAGGTGAAGGTGGCGCTGCGATAGTCGACCGGGGTGCTGGCGTCGTCGTCGTCGTCGATCGCATAGGCCCAGCGTTCGCGCAGCACGTGCACGGACGCGGTCGCGTTCCAGTGGCGATCGATCTGACCGCTGCGGCTGGCGACGATCTCGATCCGGCGCGAGTCGATGTAGTCGGTCTGTTCGTCGGCGAGCTGGGCGCTGACGGTGTACCAGCCGTCCAGCCAAGTGAAGGCCGGGATGCGGTACTGCAGGGTCGCGGTCTTGCGCTTCTCGGCCCAGTCGACCTGGGCCAGCGCCTTGTGGCCGCGATCGTTGACGTAGCGGCGCTCCACGCCCATGCGCACGCCGGCGCCGCTGTCGGTGCCGAAGCTCAGGCCGGCGGTGTAGATGCTGCGCTTGGCCGGGGTCAGGGTGACCTTGACCGGCACTTCGCCGTCGACCGCGTTTTCCGGCTGCGGTTCGATGTCGATGCTGGCGAAATAATCCAGCCGCGCCAGCGATTCGCGGAAGCGGTCGAGCTTGCCCTGGTGGTAGTAGCTGCCCTGTTCCCAGTACACCAGTTTGTCGAGCAGGCTGTCGCGGATGATGCGCTTGGGCGTCTGCTCGAACGTGATCGGGCCCATGTCGTAGCGGTCGCCGCTGCTCCAGACCAGGTCGATATCGGCGGCGCGCTCGGCGCGCGTGACCTCGACCCGGCGCGAGGTGAAGTCGGCGTCGAAATAACCGCGCTCGGCCAGGCGGCGGGTGATCTTGGTCTTGGCCGCCTCATAGATCGCGTGATTGAACACGTCGCCTACGTCGGGCTTGAACGCGGCCAGGTCTTCCTTGAGATAACGGTCCTCGCTGCCGGCGCCGAGGATGGCCACGTCGGAGCGACGCACGCGCACCGGCTCGCCCTTGTCGACCGTGATGACCACCACGACCTTGGCGTTGGAGCGCGGCGCGGGCGCATTGGGATCGTTGGGGTCGGGCGTGGTCGCGCTGGCATTGGCACGCTCGGCGCGCGCGAGCGCCTCACTGGGTGTGGCGACCGCGGAGTCGGCCTGTGCCGGTTCCGCGTTGGCGGCGCCGGCCTCCGCCGACGCGGCGGGCGCGGCAGTGGCGTCGGCCGCGGGCGTTGCGCCCGGACCGCGTGCGTTGCCGCCGGTGCGGGTGTCCTCGACCTTGATGGTGGGCGAGTAGTAACCGAACGGCTCCAGCGCTTCGCGGGTCTCGTTCTCGGCCTCGCGCAACAGATAGCCCAGGCGCCGGCCCGACACGTCCTTGCCGATCGCGTCCACCAGCGACAGCGAGGTGCGGACGTTGATCGTCATGGGCTCGTCCAGCCCGTGGATCTCCACCGAGGTCACGGTGGCGGCCTGGGCCACGCCGGCGGCACCAAGGGTCAGGGCGGCGGCGAGGGCGAGGCGGGGGAACGGGGGCATGCGGGCAGGATAACCAACGAAGACGGGCATTGCTTGCGCGCGCGTGGCGGCCGAGCATCGTGTTAAGCGCGCGTGATGCAATGTGCAGGCGTATCGAATGCATACCTACACCCCTTTGCATTTTGCTTCCCCCTTTGGAAAAGGGGGCGAGGGGGGATTTGCTTCTAAGCGTCAGAGCACCAGCAACAGCGAATCCCCTGCGCGGGCTACGCGCCCGCTGCCACCTTTTTCCAAGGGGGCAGCAGCGCGGCGCGTGGCTCAGCGCGGTTGCGATTCAGATCGACAGATGCTCGATCGCCGCGACGCTGCCGAGGCGGTCCGACAGACGCTTGAGCAGGGCCAGGCGATTGTTGCGCACGGCCGGATCGTCGACGTTGACCATCACGCCATCGAAGAACGCGTCCACCTGCGGGCGCAGGCGCGCGAGGCGGCCGAGCACGGCGACGTAGTCGCGCTGCGCGAGCAGCGGATCGGTGTCGGCGACGGCGGCGTCCACCGCTTCGGCCAGCTCGCGTTCGGCGTTCTCGGCGAACAGCGCCGGATCGATCGCGGTCGGCAGCTCGCCTTCGACCTTCTTGAGGATGTTGCGGATGCGCTTGTTGGCCGCGGCCAGGGCTTCGGCTTCGGGCAGCTTGGCGAATTCGGCGATGGCCTTGAGGCGACGGTCGAGATCGACCAGCGAACCCAGGCGCAGCGCCGACACCGCTTCGAATTGCTGCGCGGGCACGCCCTGGTCGGCGTAGTAGCCGCGCAGACGGTCGTAGACGAAGTCCTGCAGCTCGGCGATCTGTTCGGCGGCGCTGCGCGCGTCGCTTTTGGGCGCGCCGCTGCGCTTGCCGTCGTCCTTGCTCAGCAGCTCGTTGCGCGCGATCGCTTCGGCCGCGGCGTTGTGGCCGCTGTCCAGCGAGCGCAGCAGGTCCAGGTCGAGCACGCCCTCGATCAGCGTGCGTGCCAGCGCCAAGGCATTGCGCCGCAGCGCGAACGGGTCCTTGTTGCCGGTCGGCTTGAGGCCCGCGGCGAAGCCGCCGGCCAGCGTGTCCAGGCGCTCGGCGATCGCCAGCACCTGGCCCAGCTTGGACGGCGCGATCGCGTCGCCGGCGTAGCGCGGCATGTAGGCTTCGTCGAGCGCGGCGGCCAGTTCCAGCGGTTGGTTCTCGACCGCGGCGTAGTAGCGACCGGCGATGCCCTGCAGCTCCGGGAACTCGTTGACCAGGCGCGACTGCAAGTCGGCCTTGGACAGTTCCGCCGCGCGGCGCGCGAGCTGGGGATCCACGCCCGCAGCCTCGGCCACCGCTTCGGCCAGCGCGGCCACGCGCGCGACCTTGTCGGCGACGGTGCCCAGCTTGTCCTGGTACTTGACCGTCTTCAGGCCTTCGTTCATCGAGGCCAGGCCTTGCTTCATGTCCTCGACGAAGAAGAACTTGGCGTCGGCGAAGCGCGGACGGATCACCCGCTCGTAGCCCTTGCGCACTTCCGACTCGTCGCGGCTTTCGATGTTGGCGATGCCGACGAAGCGCTCGCTGAGCTTGCCGCTCGCGTCCAGCACCGGGAAGAACTTCTGGTTCGCTTCCATGGTCGCGATCAGCGCTTCCTGCGGCACCGCCAGGAACTCGGCCTCGAAGCCGCAGGCGATCGCCTTGGGCCATTCGGTCAGGCCGTTGACCTCTTCCAGGATACCGTCGTCGATGCGCGCGCTGCCGCCGTGGGCATGAGCGGCGCTCTGCACTTCCAGCACGATGCGCTCGCGGCGCTCGTCCGGATCGACCAGCACCTTGGCGCCGCGCAGGAACTCGACATAGTCGGTCGGGGTGCTGAACCACACCGGCTTGTCGTGCATGAAGCGGTGGCCGCGGCTCATGCGGTCGCTGCGCACGCCCAGCACTTCGGCCTCGACCACGTCCTTGCCCAGCAGCACGACCAGCCAATGCGCGGGACGCGCGAAGCCGTAGTCGTGATCGCCCCAGCGCATCGGCTTGGGAATCGGCATGGCGATGAGCGCGTCGCGGATCACGTCCTGCAGCAGGTCGCGGGTCTGCGCGCCGGGCTTGGTGGCGCGGTGGACGAAACGCTCGCCCTTGTTGTCGCTGGTCTTCTCCAGCTGCGTCCAGTCGATGCCAGCCTTGGCGGCGAAGCCCTGCAGGGCCTTGGTCGGCTGGCCGTCGGCGTCGAGGGCGATGTTGAGATAGGGGCCCAGCACTTCCGACTTCTGCTCGGGCTGCTCGACGGCGACGCCGGGCAGCAGCACGGCCAGGCGGCGCGGGGTGTACAGCGGTTTGGCGCCGTCGCGGTCGAAGGCGATGCCGCGCTTGGCCAGGCCGTCGATGACGCCGTCGAAGAAGGCCTGGGCCAGACCGGGCAGGGCCTTGACCGGCAGTTCCTCGGTGCCCAGCTCGATCAGCAGCGGCTGCAGGGAGGTGGCGTCGGACATCACGCGGCCTCCTGCGCATCGGCGCGCTTCAAGCCGGGGAAGCCCAGCTTCTCGCGTTGCGCGTGATAGGCCTCGGCCACGCCCTGAGCGATGCGGCGCACGCGCAGGATGTAGCGCTGGCGTTCGGTCACGCTGATCGCGCGGCGCGCATCGAGCAGGTTGAAGGAATGGCTGGCCTTGCAGACCTGGTCGTAGGCCGGCAGCGGCAGGCCGAGTTCGATCAGCTTCAGCGCCTCGCGCTCGCAGGCGTCGAAGCGGTGGAACAGTTCGGCCACGTCGGCATGCTCGAAGTTGTAGGCGCTTTGTTCGACTTCGTTCTGGTGATAGACGTCGCGGTAGGTCACCGGCGTGCCATCCGGCCCGTAGGTCCACACCAGGTCGAACACGTTGTCGACGTTCTGCAAATACATGCACAGGCGCTCGAGACCGTAGGTGATCTCGCCCAGCACCGGCCGGCACTCCAGGCCGCCGGCCTGCTGGAAATACGTGAACTGGGTCACTTCCATGCCGTTGAGCCAGACTTCCCAGCCCAGGCCCCAGGCGCCCAGCGTCGGCGATTCCCAGTTGTCCTCGACCAGGCGCAGGTCGTGCACCAGCGGATCCACGCCCAGCGCCTTGAGCGAATCGAAGTACAGCTCGACGATGTTGTCGGGGCTGGGCTTCATCGCCACCTGGTACTGGTAGTAGCGCTGCAGGCGGTTGGGGTTTTCGCCGTAGCGGCCGTCGGTGGGACGGCGGCAGGGCTGCACGTAGGCCGCATTCCACGGCTCCGGGCCCAGCGCGCGCAGGAACGTGGCCGGATGGAAGGTGCCGGCACCGACTTCCAGGTCGAGAGGCTGGATCAGCACGCAGCCCTGATCGGCCCAATAGGCGTTCAGGCGCTGGATGAGCTGCTGGAACGTGGGTGCGTTCGTCCCTGTCGCTGGCGATTTCGCAGACATGTTCAAAGAGTGCCCTGCACGGGGCGCGCTAGTATAGCGGCCGCCCCCATGATGTCTGAGCAGGCAGGAGCGGTACCCGGTGGAATATCGGCAAGGTTCCGAATCCACGGCCGCGCCCGGTCGCGGCGCGCCGCGTCTGCCGCCGGGCCGGTTGAGCCTGGAACGCGTGGCCGCGGCCCTGGCCGAGGACGGCCTGATCGGCCCGGACGACGTCAAGCGCGTGCAGCTGCCGGCCGGCGCCCGCCACGCCAGCGACGTCCACCCGCTGGTCCTGATCGCCAACCTCAAGCTCGCCTCCGGCCAGACCCCGGGCACCGATCTGGGCCTGGAGCGGCTGAGCGAGTGGCTGGCCCAGGTCACCGGCCTGCGCTACCTGCGCATCGACCCGACCCGCGTGGACGTGCCGGCCGCGACCGCGGTGGTCTCGCATGCGTATGCGCGCCGGCACCGGATTCTGCCGCTGGCGGTGAGCGCCGACCGCGTGCTGATCGCCACCAGCGAGCCCAACGACCTGGACTGGCTGCCCGACGTGCGCCACCTGACCCGGCGCGAGATCGAGCTGGCGGTGGTCAATCCGCTGGACCTGCACCGCTACACCATGGAGTTCTTCGGGGTGACGCGCTCGGTGCGCGGCGCCCGCGACGGCAATCGCGAACAGAACACCGGCATGCCCAGCTTCGAGCAGCTGGTCGAGCTGGGCCGGGTCGGCGAGGTCGGCGCCGACGACCACCACATCGTCCACATCGTCGATTGGCTGCTGCAGTACGCCAACGAGCAGCGCGCGTCCGACATCCATCTGGAACCGCGCCGCGACATCGGCCGGGTGCGGTTCCGCATCGACGGCGTGATGCACAAGGTGTTCGAGATGCCGCCGCCGGTGATGAACGCGGTGGTCAGCCGCATCAAGGTGCTGGGCCGCATGGACCTGGCCGAGCGCCGGCGCCCGCAGGACGGCCGCATCAAGACGCGCTCGCCGGGCGGGCGCGAGGTCGAAATGCGTCTGTCGACCATGCCCACCGCGTTCGGCGAGAAGTGCGTGGCGCGTTTGTTCGATCCCGACACCGCGCTCAAGTCGATCGACCAACTGGGTTTCAGCGCCCAGGAATCGGCCGGCTGGAACGACCTGGTGCAGCGCCCGCACGGCATCGTGCTGGTCACCGGGCCGACCGGCTCGGGCAAGACCACCACCCTGTATTCCACCCTCAAGCAGCTGGCGACGCCGGACGTGAACGTCTGCAGCGTCGAGGACCCGATCGAAATGATCGCGCCCGAGTTCAACCAGATGCAGGTGCAGCCGTCGATCGACCTGGACTTCGCCAGCGGCGTGCGCACCCTGCTGCGCCAGGATCCCGACATCATCATGATCGGCGAGATCCGCGACCTGGAGACCGCGCAGATGGCGGTGCAGGCCGCGCTGACCGGCCACCTGGTGTTGTCGACCCTGCACACCAACGACGCCGCCTCGGCGATCACCCGCCTGCTCGACTTGGGCGTGCCGCATTACCTGGTCGCGTCCACGCTCAACGGCGTGCTCGCGCAGCGCCTGGTGCGCACCCTGTGCCCGCACTGCAAGCGGCCCAGCCCCCTGGGCGAGGCCGAATGGCAGACCCTGCTGGGCCTCGGCCAGGCGCCGCCCTCCGGCGCCGGCGCGCAGGCCCCGGTCGGCTGCCTGGAATGCCGCCGCACCGGCTACCTGGGCCGGGTCGGCCTGTACGAACTGCTGCCGATCACGCCCGCCCTGCGCCGGATGATCCGGCCCGATCTGGACCTGGCCGCGTTCAACCGCGCCGCCGCCGCCGAGGGCGTGCGTTCGCTGCGGGTGGCCGCGGCCGAAAAGGTGGCCTTGGGATTGACTACAATTCCCGAAGTCGTATCGGTATTGCCCCCGCAGGAATGAACAGCGCCCCCTTCTTGATCCTCGAGACCGGTCAGCCGGTCGCCACGATGCGCCGCCACCGCGGCTTTCCGCATTGGATCCGCGTGGCCGCGGGTCTGGAGCGCGACGAGGCGGTGACGGTCAACGTCGAGGCCGGCGAGGCGCTGCCCACGCGCGAGGGCTTCGCCGGCACCATCGTCACCGGCTCCGGCGCCATGGTCACCGACCGCGCCGAGTGGAGCGAGCGCAGCGCGGCCTGGCTGCGCGACGCCGCGCACGCCGGCATGCCGCTGCTGGGCATCTGCTACGGCCACCAGCTGCTCGCGCATGCGCTGGGCGGCGAAGTCGGCGATCACCCGCAAGGCCGCGAGATGGGCACGATCGCGCTGGAGCTGCATGCGCAGGCCAGCGAGGATCCGCTGTTCGGCGGCCTGCCCGCGCGTTTCGAGGCCCAGGCCACGCATCTGCAGACCGTGCTGCGCGCGCCCGACGGCGCGACCGTGCTGGCGCGCTCGGTGCACGACGCCTGCCACGCGTTCCGCTGGGGCGATCGCGCCTGGGGCGTGCAGTTCCATCCCGAATTCAGCGCCACCCACATGCGCGGCTACGTGCAGGCGCGCAAGGTCGCGCTGCAGCGCGAAGGGCATTGCCCGAAGACCATCGCCGGCAACATCACCGCCACGCCGCACGCGCGCCGCGTGCTGCGCCGGTTCGTGCATCACGCGCGCGGCTTGCACGGCCGCTGAAGCGGTCCCGGCGATACGAACGCATGCGGCAACTACAGGCCCTAGGGCCGGGGAACAGATCCGAATGACGCAGATTCGCAAGGTACCGCTCTCGGCCGGAGCGGAATGGGTGCTCGGCGGTTTCGCCCTGCTGCGCAAGGCGCCGGTGGCACTGAGCATACTCGGCCTGATTTGGGGCGGGCTGTCGGCGCTGGCCTCGTTCACCGGCCAGGTCTGGATGAGCCTGGTGCTGGCGGTGCTGGGCCCGATCCTGTTCGGCGGTGTGATCTACGCTGCGCGCGAGGTCGACCAGGGCCGCAGCCCAGCGCCCGGTCACCTGCTGCAAGGTCTGCGCGAAGGCCGCGGCGGCCGTCTGCTGGCGATGCTGCTGCCGCAGCTGATCGCGCTGGCCGTGCTGGTGGTGCTGCTGGTGGTGATGATCGGTCCGGCGCAGCTGGAACACATCGCGCAAGTGATGGAGCAGATGAAGACCAACCCCGACCCCGAGCTCGCCCAGAAGCTGCCGGCGGGCCGGATGATGGGCTGGCTGTTGGTCGCGCTGGTGGTCGGCCTGGTCGCGGGCTTGTTCACTTTCCTCGCGATCCCCGATGTGATGTTCACCGAGCGCGGCGCGTTCGCGGCGATGGCGGTCAGCTTCCGCGCCTGCATGCGCAACCTCGGCGCGCTGCTGATGATGACCCTGCTGCTGTTCATCGCTGTGTTCGCGATGAGCCTGGCCTGCAATCTGCTGATGTACGTGCTGGCGCTGGCGATCGGACAGATGCCGGCGATGTTCGTCGCTCAGCTGCTGCTGATGTCGGTGATGCTGCCGCTGATGGGCGGCGTGGTGTACTACGCTTGGCGCGGTCTGCTCGGCGAAGCGCCCCTGCCGGCGGCGTCGGCCGGCACCGGCAGCGACGGCCATATCGAAGCCTGAGGCCGGGCCGCCAACGCTCCGATCCTGGCATCCGAGGCGCGGCTAAGCGGCCGCGTCGCGACCGAATATCAACACGCCGGCGACTCCAACGGCGCCGCGCGCCGCAGATCGCGGCGCGCCCACAGATAGATCAGCAAGCCCGCCACCGCGGTCGCGGCGCCGATGTAGCCGGTCGAGGTCCAACCGTAGCCGGCCGTGATCGCCATGCCGCCCAGCCAGGGGCCTAGCGCGTTGGCGGCGTTGAAGGCGGAGTGATTGGAGGCCGCGGCCAGGGTCTGGGCATCGGCCGCCACGTCCATCAGATGCGCCTGCAGCACCGGCGCCAGCGCGCCCATGGTGCCGACCGCGACCACCGCCGGCAGCACCGCCCACACCGACTGCGCGGCGATCGGGAAGATCAGCAGCAGCAAGGTCGACCACAGCAGCACCGCCGCCGCGGCGCGGAACTGCAGGCGGTCGAACAGCCAACCGCCGGCGAGATTGCCCAGGATGCCGCCGATGCCGAACGCGATCAGCGCGAACGGCGTCCACGACTCGGGCACGCCGGTGACGTGGATCAGGGTCGGCGCCAGATAGCCGAACACGCAGAACATGCCGGCGAATCCGATCGCGCCTATGCCCAGGGTCAGCCACACCGGCGCGCGATTGAAATCGCGCAGTTCGCGGATCGGGTCCTGACGCGGCTCGGCCGGATCCGGCGGCAGCCAGCGCGCCACCAGCACCACGGTCAGCGCCGCGATCGCGGTGACCAGGCCGAAGGCATAGCGCCAATCCAGCACCTGGCCCAGCCAGGTCGCGAAGGGATTGCCGATCAGCAGCGCGATCGCCAGGCCCAGCAGCGGCCGGCTGACCGCGACGCCGCGTTGCTCGGGCGGGCTGATCGCCGCGGCCACCAGCGCGGCGACGCCGAAGTAGGCGCCGTGCGGCAGGCCGGCGATGAAGCGGAACAGCAGCATGGTCGGATAGTTCGGCGCCAACGCGCTGGCGACGTTGCCCAACGCATAGAACGCCATCAGCGCCAGCAGCAGCGAACGTCTGCTCAGGCGCGCGCCCAGGATCGCCAGCAGCGGCGCGCCCACCACCACGCCCAGCGCATAGGCGCTGATCACATGGCCGACCTGCGGCTCGGTCACCGCCAGGCCGCGCGCGATGTCGGGCATCAGGCCCATCACCACGAACTCGCTGGTGCCGATGGCGAAGCCGCCCATCGCCAGCGCGAACAGGATCAGACCGATCTGGCGCGGCGACAGTGGCTGGGACGTCGGTATGCCGGCATCGGCCATGGCGGGGTCCGAAAAGAAGGAGACTGGGCATTATTGTGCATCGCAGCAAACGCGTCAGCGGCGCGCGTGCATCGCAGCGTCCCGTCGGCGGGTGCGGAGCAGGCGCGCGGGCCTGCGAACGCGCGGTGCGCAGGCTCTTTGCCGAATCTGGCGGATTTGAAACAAGGCGCGAGTGCGGGACCGCTACGCTCGGATTTGCGTCGGGAAGCGCTGGTTCGGCGGGAGTGCGGTGGCGCGGTCGCGGCTTGCGCCGCTCCTACAGGGGGGCTTCGCTCTGGGGTAGGAGCGGCGCAAGCCGCGACCGCGCCACCACCACGACCGGTCGCGACGACCGGCGCCGCGAGTCCGGTCAGCCCGTGGCTTCCGGCTCGCGCGGTTTGATCCAGCTGGCGGCGACGATGCCCAGCTCATAGAGCACGCACATCGGGATCGCCAGCATCAGCTGCGAGACCACGTCCGGCGGGGTGATCACGGCGGCGATCACGAAGATGCCGACCACCGCGTAGCCGCGCGCCTCGCGCAACTGCTGCGGCGTGACCCAGCCCAGCAGGACCAGGATCACCAGCGCCACCGGCAGCTCGAAGCTGGCGCCGAAGGCCAGGAAGATCACCAGCACGAAGTCCAGGTACTTGCCGATGTCCGGCGTCATCGCGACCACGGACGGGGTGAACTTGACCAGGAAGCCGAACACCGCCGGCAGCACCAGGAAATAGGCGAAGGCGCAGCCGGCGTAGAACAGCGTGACCGCCGAGGCCAGCAAGGGCAGGGCCAGGCGCTTCTCGCGCTTGTACAGGCCCGGCGCGACGAAGGCCCAGGCCTGATAGAGCAGCCAGGGCACGGTCGCGAACAGGGCGGTGAAGAACGCCAGCTTGACCGGCACGAAGAAACCGCCGGCCGGATCGGCGGCGATCAGCTTGCCCGATTCCGGCAGCTTGCCCAGCAGCGGGCCGGCCAGCAGCGAGAAGATGTCCGAGGCGAACGGCATCAGCGCCAGGAACACGATCAGCAAGCCGACCACCGCGCGCAGCAGGCGCGCGCGCAGTTCGATCAGATGATCGAGCAGGCGCGGCTCGGCGGCGGCCTCGTCCTCGGCCGAAGCGGCCGCGCGCGGGTCAGCGTCGCTCATCGTCTTGGGTCGTCGCGGTGGCGGCGGGGAGCGCGGTGGGCTCGGCGGTCGGTTCCGACGCCGGCGCCTCGTTCAAGGACTCGACGCTGCGTTCGGCCTCGCGCAGTTCGCGCTGGACGGTGTCACGGCTGTCGTGGATCTGGTTGCGCAGGCTTTCCTGGGCCTCGCGCAAATCGGCCTGGGTCTGGCGCAGGCTGCGGCGCAGTTCCTCGTCGGCCAGCTCGTTCTCCAGCTCGGACTTCACCGAATACCACTGCGCGCGCGCGCGCCTCACCCACAGACCGGCGAAGCGCGCGGCCTTGGGCAGTCGCTCGGGGCCCAGCACCAGCAGGGCCACGACCGCGATGACGAAGATTTCGGAAAAGCCGATGTCGAACATGACCGCGCGCCGGGAACGCCCTCAAGACCGCCGTGGGGAACGCTAAGGCGTATCAGCGCGGAGTTTGTTCGTCGTTGCGCGTCTGCGCGTTGGCGTCGTCGCGCCGGGTTTCGTCGGGGAGCTGCGCGGCCGGCTTGTCTTCGTCCTGCACGCCCTTCTTGAAGCCCTTCACCGCTTCACCGAGGTCCTGGCCCACGTTCTTCAGGCGCTTGGTGCCGAACACCAGCACCACGATCACCAGCACGATCAGCCAGTGCCAAAGACTCAAACCGCCCATGTGTGATTCCGCCAGAGTTGGGACGCTCAGGATACCGCAAGCCTTGTTACGGAACCCGTGACCGCAGGCATGGTGGGGCTGAACGGGCCGTCGCGGCGCTTAAGGCAGCGGCTCGACCTTGGTCTGGTTCTGCTCGTTGACCGGCTCGGTGGGCGCGGCCGGCTGAGCCACGGGCGCGGCCGGCGCGGCGGAGGCCGGGGTAGAGGGGTAGACGGTGGCGCCGGTGGCCGGGCGCGGCTCTTCCTGGCGATTGGCGCGCGCGGTCGCGCTGGCCTCCTCCAGGCGGTCGCGGAAGTCGATCACCGCCTCCGACGGCGCCTGCGCCGAACGGCCTTCGAAGATCATGCGCGGCGTGGTGCCGTTGCCGTACACGACCTGGTTGGCCTGGTCGTCGATCTGCAGCACGGCGCCGTCCAGGGCCACGCCCGCGAACAGGCCGCGTGCGCGCGACCAGGACCAGATTTCGGCCTTGAGCTGGCCGTCGGTGGCGGCCGCGGCGCTGCGGCCGACCGGGCCGGCGGCGACGCCGGCATCGGCGCCCAGGGTGACCTTGCCGTTGACGATCGAGTCCAGACCGCGCTCGCCGCGGAACACCAGCACGATGTCCGAGGACTGCACGCCGGCTTGGAAGCCGACGCTGCCGCCGGTGAGCTTGACGAAGCTGGGGTTGGACCAGGTGCCGTCGGGATTCTTGACCGAGACCAGGCCGTGGCCGCGACGGCCGCCCACCACCAGGCCGACCTTGAGCGTGTCGGGCACGACCACGATCGCGCGCGCCTCGTCGAACAGCTTGTCGGGAATCGCCGACTCCGGAATCTGCTGGATGTCACCGAGCACACGCACCGCGTTGCGCGCACGGGCGTCCTCATCGGGGCCGGCGACGGCGGATGCGGCGAAGCTCAGGCTGAGCAGGAGGACGGCGAGACGCGACGGACGGGACATGGACGGACTCCGGCGGGGGAATGCGGGGAAGGCGGACTGACGCAGCGTTCGACCGCGCGAGCGCGCCAGGGTTCAGGCTAGTGACGCGGCGATGAATCGCCACGGAACCGTCGCGAGCGCGCGACGCGACCCGCGCATGCTGCCCGGCCGCGCCGGTGCTGTCATCCTATAGGCATGCCCGCCAACGCCAGCATCGCCCCCGCGACCACCGATACCCATGCCGGCTCCGCCTCCGGAGCCGCGCCCGACACCGCCGTGCTGCTGGTCAATCTCGGTACGCCGCAGGCGCCGACCGCGGCCGCGGTGCGCCGCTATCTGGCCGAATTCCTGCACGATCGCCGCGTGGTCAGCCTGACCCGCTGGCTGTGGTGTCCCTTGCTGCACTTCGCGATCCTGCCGCTGCGCTCGTCGCGGGTCGCGCACAAGTACGCCAGCATCTGGATCCCCGGCGAGGACGGCGGTTCGCCGCTGGCCGTGTACACCCGGCGCCTGGCGCGCGCGCTGCAGCGCGAACTGCCGCAGGCGCGCGTGCTCGATGCGATGCGCTACGGCGAACCCTCGCTGCGCCGCCGCCTGCAGCAGCTGCGCGCCGAGGGCGTGCGCCGTTTGCTGGTGCTGCCGCTGTACCCGCAGTACTCGACTTCGACCTCGGCCTCGGTGGCCGACGTGATCGCGCGCGGCGAAGGCCCGACCACGCGCATGGTCGACGACTACTACCGCAGCCCCGACTGGGTCGCCGCGGTGGCCGCCTCGGTGCGCGACTATCGCGAGGCCAACGGCGCGGGCGAGCACCTGCTGTTTTCCTTCCATGGCCTGCCGCAGCGCCTGGCCGACGACGGCGACCCCTATCCGCAGCAATGCGAGTCCAGCGCGCGCGCGATCGCGCAGGCGCTGGGCCTGGCCGACGAGGCCTGGACGCTGAGTTACCAGTCGCGCTTCGGCCGCGAGCGCTGGCTGGAGCCGGCCACCGCCAACACGCTCGAAGCCCTGGCCGCGCGCGGCCTGCGCCGGGTCGACGTGGTCGCGCCGGGTTTCGCGGTCGACTGCCTGGAAACCCTGGAAGAAGTGGCGATGATGCTGGCCGAGGACTTCGCCCGCCGCGGCGGCGAACTGCGCTACGTCCCCTGCCTCAACGACAGCCCCGCGCACGCGGCCGCGCTGGCGGCGATCGCGCGCGAGCAACTGGAGCGCTGGACGTGAGCGGCGACGGCACGGCGGCCGCGCCGGCGTTGCGCGAGTTCGTGGTCGACACGCCGTTCGGTCGGCTCGGCGGCCTGCGCAACAGCGTGCACGGCGGGCCGCGTCTGCTGGCCTTGCACGGCTGGCTGGACAACGCCGCCAGCTTCGTGCCCTTGGCGCCGCATCTGGCCGGCTTCGACCTGGTCGCGCCGGACCTGCCCGGTCACGGCGTCAGCGCGCACCTGCCGCCGGCCGCCGAATACACCCTGGTCGCCGCCGCGCGCGCTGCGTTTGCGGTCGCCGACGCGCTGGGCTGGGAGCGTTTCGCCCTGCTCGGTCATTCCATGGGCGGCGCGACCGCGAGCCTGATGGCCGCCGCGGCGCCGCAGCGGATCGAACGCCTGCAGTTGATCGAGGCCCTGGGCGGTTTGTCGGAAGTCGAAACCCGCACCGCCGCGCGCCTGCGCGAGGCCTTCGCCGATCAGGCCGCCTTGTCGGGCAAGCAATTGCGCGTGTTCGGCGACATCGCCACCGCGGTGCGCGCGCGCATGCAGGCCAACGGCCTCAGCGAGCCGGTGGCGCGCTTGCTGGTGGAGCGCGGCATCGCGCCGGTGCCCGCGGGCCGCTACGCCGACGACGCGGCCGGCGGCTATGTCTGGCGCAGCGATCCGCGCCTGACCTTGGCCACCGCGGTGCGCATGACCGAAGCCCAGGTCGGCGACGTGATCGCGTCCATCGAGTGCCCGACCCGGGTCATCTATGTCGAGCCGGCGTTCCAGTACTTCAACGCCGACCTGCGCAACGCGCGCATCGCGCGGCTGCGCCACGGCGAAAGCGCGGCGGTGCCCGGTGGGCATCATCTGCATATGGAAGACCCCGACGCGGTCGCGGCGGCGATCGGCGATTTTCTGACCCGGCCGCTGTAGGCGCCGCCTGCTTCCTGTGGGAGCGGCGTAAGCCGCGATTTCGGCCGCCCGCGATCCGGTCCGAAGTTACGCGAGCATGCGATCGCGGCTTACGCCGCTCCCACAGAGAGCGAGGCTGCGCGATATGGAATGGGCGTGGCGCGAGCCGCGGTCTGCGTCGTAGCCGCCGCTGCGCGGTCGCGGCTTGCGCTGCTCCTACCCCGGTGCTGGGGCGATCAGGTCTTGCCGCACAGCGCGTTCAGGGCCGCCTTCAGGGGACGGCCCTCGGCGCGAAAATACTCACGCTGATCGCGCCAGTGCGGGCAGCGCGCTTCGACCTCGCGCCAGAATGCGCGCGAATGGTCGGCGTGGATCAGATGGCAAAGCTCGTGCACCAGCACGTATTCGAACGCGGCCGGCGGCGCCAGCACCAGGGCCAGATCCAGCGACAGCGCGCCGTCGGGCGATAGCGAGCCCCATTGCGAGGACATCACCCGCAGGCGGATGCGCGCGGGCGCGCGTGGCAGGTCGTGCAGGTACTTCGGCAGCCAGCGGCCGATGTCGGCGCGGGCCTGGGCTTCGTAGAAATCGCGCAGCGCGCGTCGCAGCGCGGCGGGTGCGACCGCCTCGGGCGCGACGATGGCGATGGCCCCGTCGGCATCCTCAGCGATGCGCAGGTAGCGGCCGACGCTCCAGCGCAGCGCTCGCAGCTCGCCGCGCAAAGGCAGTGGCGTATCCACGTGCGGCTGCAGCGCGGCGTGTTCGCTGCGGGTGCTGGCCAGTTGCGTGGCCAGCCAGGCGCCGTGCTCGCGCACGAAGCGCTCGCCCGCGCGATCGCTGGCCCGCATCGGCAGGGTCAGGCGCGCGCCGCGTTCGTCGACGCTGAGCTTGAGCCGGCGCGCGCGCGGATCGCGCACGCGCAGCACGTCGACGCTACGGCCGTCGTCGAGCACGACGGTGATGGTTTCGCGCTCGACGCCGCGCGCGACCGGTCGCGACTGGCCGGTGAGCAGGCGCAGCAGGCTGGTCATGGGTGGAGGTCCGCCATGCGAAGAGGATAACGCGCGGGGATGACGGTTGCGGGGCGGGGTGCGGCCCTCACCCCAACCCCTCTCCCGCGAGCGGGAGAGGGGCTAAAGCGTAGGCGCGATGAGAGGTGTGCAGTCCCTTCTCCCGCTGGCGGGAGAAGGTGCCCGTAGGGCGGATGAGGGCAGCGCATGCGGTTGACGTTCAGCCCGCGAGCCGGCCCTCACCCCAACCCCTCTCCCGCGAGCGGGAGAGGGGTTAACGCGTAGGCGCGATGAGAGGTGTAGGCGCGAAGGGAGGTTTGCAGTCCCTTCTCCCGCTGGCGGGAGAAGGTGCCCGTAGGGCGGATGAGGGCGGCGCTTGCGGTTGAAGTTCAGCGCGCGAGCCGGCCCTCACCCCAACCCCTCTCCCGCGAGCGGGAGAGGGGCTAAAGCGCAGGCGCGAATAAGAGGCGTAAGCGCGATGGGAGTCCCTTCTCCCGCTGGCGGGAGAAGGTGCCCGTAGGGCGGATGAGGGCAGCGCCCGCGGTTGAAGTTCAGCGCGCGGGCCGGCCTCGCCACAGGCTCAGCCCATCAAGCCTCAGCCTTGCTCAACTTCAACGCCGGCTCCAGCACATTGAACAAGCGCTTGACCTCGCCGCTCATCAGCGCGAAGCGCGCATCGAGTTCGGCGCGCAGGTCGTCGCGCTCGGTGTTCTCCAGCGTATCCACCGCGCCGTCGAGCAGCTTGAACTTGCGGATCACCAGATCCTCGCCGAGCACGAAGGACACGTGGTCGTCCAGGTTCAGCGCCAGGCGCGTGACCTGCTTGCCGGTCTCCAGGTGCTTGTTGATCTCGTCGCCCTGCAGCTCCATGCGCTGGCATTTGACCACCGCGCCCTGTTCCATCGGATCGCGTAGCTCGCATTCCTCGCCCAGGGTCAGGCCTTCGGGCAGGGGTTCGCCTGCGAGCCAGCCGGTCAGGATCGAGCGCGGCGCGACTTCGGCGTTCAAGGGCAGGGCCGGGAAGCTGCCGAGCGCGCGCCGGATCTCGCTGACCACGTTCTCGCCGCTCTTGCGGCTGGAGGTGTCGACCACGACGATGCCGTGCTCCAGATCGAGCAGGGCGTCGGTGCGGCTGGGCTTGATGAAGGCGCGCGGCAGCAGGTCGACGATCAACTCGTCCTTGAGCCGCTTACGGGTGCGGCTGCCCGGCTTGCGGCCTTCCTTCTGCTCGATCTCGGCCAGCTTCTTGGCCAGCATGTCGTTGACCACCGAGCCCGGCAGCAGCCGGTCCTCGCCGCCGACGCTGACCCAGATCGCATCCTGGATGCGATTGGACATGGCCTCGGCGTCGCGGCCGAAGGGCGAGATGAAGCCGCGCGAGGACAGCTCCAGCGGGCCGACCGGCTTGAGTTTGCACTCCTCCAGGCCGGCTTCGAGTTCGTCGAGTTTGGTGGTGGTCGGAAAGCGGAACAGCGTCAGATTGCGAAAGAACATCGAAGTCCCGAAAAGTGAGGAAGGGGAACGGGGCGGAACCGCGGCCGGGTCTTACATGGCCGCAGGCTCGGTACCCGCTTCCTGTTCGTGCGGTTCGCCGGCCAGCCACGCGTGCGCGTCCGGTAGCGGCGACTGGCCGAGACGGCCCAGGGCGAGGAAATCGAACGACTTGGGATCGGACAGTTGCGACGGGCGGATATCGCCCAGGGCACGGGCGATGGTCTCGATCCGGCCCGGGGTGTCGCGTTCCCAGGCGTCCATCATTTTCTTGACCTGCTTGCGTTGCAGGTTCTCCTGCGAGCCGCACAGATTGCAAGGGATGATCGGAAACTCGCGCGCCGCCGCGTATTGCGCGATGTCGTCCTCGCGCACGTAGGCCAGCGGCCGGATCACCACGTGCTTGCCGTCGTCGGACAACAGCTTGGGCGGCATGCCGCTGAGCTTGGCGTGGAAGAACAGATTGAGGAAGAAGGTCGCGACCAGGTCGTCGCGGTGGTGGCCCAGCGCGATCTTGGTGAAGCCTTCCTGTTCGGCGTAGCTGTACAGCGCGCCGCGCCGCAGGCGCGAGCACAACGAGCACATGGTCTTGCCCTCGGGCACCACCCGGGTCACCACCGAGTAGGTGTCCTGCTCGAGGATCTTGTAGGGCACGCCCACCGATTCCAGGTAGGCCGGCAGCACGTGCTCGGGGAAGTCGGGTTGCTTCTGGTCCAGGTTCACCGCGACCAGCTCGAAACGGACCGGCGCCTTCTTGCGCAGCTGCAACAGGATGTCCAGCAGGGTGTAGCTGTCCTTGCCGCCGGACAGGCAGACCATGACCTTGTCGCCGTCCTCGATCATGCCGAAATCGGCGATCGCGCGGCCGACCTGGTGACGCAGACGTTTGGCCAGGCGCTGATGTTCGTGGCCGCGACGCTGGTCGGCGCGGACGTGGCGCTGGGGTTCGGCTAGGGGCAGGACGGTGCTCATCAGACCGTCCATTCTACGGGCAGCCATGGGGCGGCTGCGATCCGAGCCCGGGCCGCGACCGGTCCGCGCACAAACGAACGGCGCGGTGGACCGCGCCGTCGTGGCGGCAAAAGCGACGCCTGCCGCCGAAAGCCGCCGCCCGTTCTGCGAGGCGGTCGGCGGGAGCGGTCATTTGCGCGCGGGCGCTTCCTTGCCGCGAACCGGGGCTGGGTTCTCCTCCGCCACCGGCTTCAGCGTCAGCTCGTGGCTGTCGCGCGCGGGCGCCTGGGCCGGGGTGATGCTGGGGTCGGGGGCGATCACGATATTGAGCTTGCAGTCGGCGCCCAGCGGAACGCTGGCCGGGAACTGCTTGCAATCGGGGCCTTTCTTGCCGTCCGGGCAACACCAGCGGGTGCCGCGCTCGCCCTGGATGACCACGTTCTTGGCCGCGGCCAGCGGCGAGGTGCAGGCGAGTAACGCGAAAGCGGATATCAGAACCAGGCGATTCGAAAACCGATCCATCAGACCTCTCCTTGGTGTGCGGGCGATCCGCGGCTGCAGGATAGGCAAACGATCTTCTAACTAAATATGAACGAAATTTTTACTATTCAGGCGCCGGACAGATGCCGGCCCGCGCCTCTCGAGCCGACTTGGCCGCAGCGGTTTTATGCATGCGCTACGGCGCCTCGACGTCGGCACCGAAAGCGATGGCGCAAGGAGATATGGCGACGCCATCGTCGCGCGTTAAGCTCAGCGCATGATCGAAAGCGATGATCCCGCCGAAATAGCGCGCAAGCTGGCCGAGCTACGGCTGGAACATCGCGACCTGGACGCGGCCATCGACCGCCTGGCCCAGGACACCGACGCCGACGAACTCACGGTCAAGCGCTTGAAGAAGCGCAAGCTGTGGCTGAAGGACTGCATCGCGCGTCTGGAAAGCGCGTTGATCCCCGACGAACCGGCCTGAGCGCCGCGCGGGAATCCGCCGTCGTGTGTCGCGCATTTGGTGACGTGCGTGGCTGCAGCGCAATGCGGGCCCTGTGCTACGGTGCGTGCACTCGCAACGGGCTCCAGCATGGCGAACAAGGACGAACTGATCGGCGCGGCGCGCAACCCGTGGTGGCAAGCCACCGCCGCCCTCGCCGCGGTGGCGCTGGTGGCCACTTTCGCACTGGGCGGATTCAAGCAGGCCAAGAGCCAGACCAGGCCGCTGCCGAAGTACTCGGCCGGCGAACGCGCGCAATCCGGGGCGATGGCGGTGACGCCGCTGCGCGCATGGGTGGCGCGCTATCGGCCCGGCGGGCAGGTCGAACCGAACCAGCTCTATCTGGTGTTGCAGGCCGACATCGAGAACCGCACCGGGCGCAGCTTCGGCGGCTTCGGTTATCCGCGTGAGGACCTGATCCTGGTATCGGCCCAGCGCGAGCCGGTGCGGGCCGACAATCTGCTGATGGCCGACGATCACGGCGTGGTCGCCGATCTGCATCCGCGTCTGACTCAGCGCGTGGATCTGGTCTGGAAGCTGCCGCCCGACTACGTCTACGCGCCGCGCCAGACCTTCGGCCTGTTCGCCCGCGACTACAAGGCCAAGGCCTATCTCAACGACGAGGGCGCGTGGGTGCAGGGCGATCCGCTGGCCAAACTCGATCTGCCCGTGCAGGACCTGCGCGACCGGCTGGTGGCGCCGTGAGCGCGTCGCAGCCCGCCGCCGCGCCGCGCCGGCGCCTGCCGCGTTGGCGTTGGCGCGACGCGCTGTGGGTCGTGCTGGCGCTGGTGGCGGTGGTCGCGCTGCGCAAGGGCCAGTCCGACTACGAACAGCGCGATGCGCCCCTGCTGCAATCGGCGCCGGCCGCGCGCGCGGTCGGGCGCAATTTCGCGGTCGAGGTCGGCCGGCTCAAGGTCGCCCATGCCTATCTGCTCAAGGGCGACTACGGCGATTCCGAGGACCGCACCCTGCGCAGCCCCGGCGTGTGGCTGTCGGTGCTGGCCAAGGTCGAGGCGCTGCAGCGACCGGGTTACCTGACCGCGCAGATCCGCACCCGCGACGGATTGGTCTACGTCGCTTCCAACAAGGAACGTCCCAAGCTCAAGGGCTTCAACCTCAGCGAGCGCGAACTGGCGCCGGGCCTGGCCGAGGAAGGCGCGTGGTTCTTCGAACTGCCGCCGGACCGGATCGAGGGCGCGCACCTGCAGTTGTACTGGGGCAACTCGCTGCCGATCGGCGGCGACAGCCTGGTGGATGTCGATCTGGGCCTGGACAAAGCCGCCGCCAGCAAGCTGATCGCCGACGCCAAACCCGTATTGGATCTGCGCCTGTGAATGCGACACCGACGACGACGAACGCCGCCCCCGCGACCGGCTGGTGGCGAAGCAACGCGGGTTGGCTGCTCGGCACGGCCGTGCTGGGCGCGCTGGCGCTGTGGCTGCCCTATCGCGATGCGCTGCGGCAGTATCGCGAACGCAATCCCAGCGTGGCGGTGACCGCGGCCAAGGGCGATTGGACCGCCTTCGCCGGCGCGCGCTGGAAGTTGATTTCCGCCGAGTCGATGATCGCCGGCGATCCGCGCCTGCGCGGCCCGCTGCGCAAGGACGCCGAGCTGCTGCTGCTGCGCTACGAAGTGATCCCCGATCCCGACACCAAGATCAGCGATCTCGACCTGTGCCGCGGCGCGATCGTGGATGTCCAGGGGCGGCGCTGGGACACCGGCGGCGCCGCGCTGCCGCGCCTGTCCGGCCCGCGCCTGCCGGAGACCTGCGGCAGCGGTTACGACGACGCGTTCAAGCGCGTGATCGCGGTGCCGGCGCGGCCGTTCGCGTTCCAGCACGCATTCGTGCTGCCGCGCGGTCAGCGCCCGGACGCGCTGCGCGCGCGCATCGAGTTCAAGAACACCAAGAAAGCCGACGGGCGCTATCTCGATTTTTCGTTGTAGGGGCACGGCGCGAAGTCGGTGAGCGATCGTCTCAGCCCGCGCGCGGCAAGCGCGCGATCGCGCGGTCGAAGGTCGCCGCCAGCAGCACCACGCGCAGCACGTCGGTCAGCAGCGAGGTGCGGAACGACAGCGGCGTGTTGAGGAAC
Source organism: Lysobacter sp. cf310 (assembly GCF_900114355.1). Lineage (GTDB taxonomy): Bacteria > Pseudomonadota > Gammaproteobacteria > Xanthomonadales > Xanthomonadaceae > Lysobacter. The sequence continues at coordinate 156,992 of NZ_FOSS01000004.1, read as the reverse complement.
ACCGCGTAGATCTGGCCCTCGACACTTTGCCAGGCCGGGTCCTTGGGGCCGACCAGCTGCTGCATCCAGCGCCAGGACCACGAATCCAGATACGCCAGCAGCTGCCAGCACACGCACAGCGTCAGCAGCGCCGGCAGCCCGGCGCGCAGCACCAGGCGCAGGCTGTTGACCACCGGCACGCCCTTGCTGGTCCAGCCCGCGCTGGCCTTGTCGGCGAGCATGCGCAAGGTGAAATGCATGGACTTGAAGCGCGCGACCGCGCGCTCCAGCGGCGCATCCGCCTGGTCCAGGCGCTGGGCTTTGCGCAGGTCGATGCCGTACACGATCGCGGTGATCGCCAGCCAGATCAGCGGCAGCGCCACCGCGCCGGCGGCGGTGGTCAGGAAATCCCACAGCGGCGCCAAGGCGCGCTTGATCGGCGCCAACAGTTGGAACAGCGCGGTCGGGCTTTCCCACCATTCGCCCACCGCCACATACACCGCGCGTTCGTGCCACCAGTCCTTGCCGGTCTGGATCGCCTGGCCGATCGCGGCCACGCCCACGAACACCCAGTAGGCCTCGCACACCGTCGCCAGTACGTTCCACGCGGCATGGCCGGTGGCCTTGACGCGGCGCTGGCTGAACCAGCGCACCGCCCAGGCGACGGCGAGCGCGATCCACAAGCCCTTCAGACTGAGCACGTGGCGCAGGTCCTCGCGCTCCCATACGCTGAAGATATAGGCGGTGGTGAAGTAGCGGCGCAGGCCTTCCAGCAATCCCCAACCCACGTAGTAGGCGAAGAACGGCAGCAGCGCGATCGCCAGCGCGGTGATCCATTGCTTGCGCACCGCCTTGGTGTCCGGCGTGACCGCTCCGTGGGTCAGCATCGGCAGCGACGGGCGTAGCGACTGGAACATGAAGATGGTGCCGACCAGCTGGGTCACGATCAGTACCGACAGCGCGGCGAAGGACATCAGCACCGAACGCTCGCCCAGCTTCACCGCCAGGGCCATCAGCAGGTCGTAGCAGACCCGTTGGGCAAAGAACCAGAACGCCAGCGCAGGCCAGTGCCGCCATAGCAGGCGCGCGGACAGCAGCGGGATTTCCAGCCAGGTGCGTTGCACGGGCGCTCGCTCGGCGACCGGGCTGGCGGCGGAAACGCTCATCGGATCCTTCCTTGCGGGCGACGCCGCATCCTAGCAAGCACGCCTGCGGCTTGCGTCGACCAGCGTCTAGAATCCTCGGCGCGACTCCTCCCCATTCCGGACCTCCCATGACCCGATTGAAGACCGCCCTCGGTGGCCTGGCCTTGTGCCTGATCACGGCCTCCGCGGCCGCGCACGTGCCCTTCCTCAAGCCCAACCAGTTCAACGTACTCAACCCGCGCGTGCAGGTGGAATCGGCCTTCACGGAGTTTCCGTTCCAGGCCGACTTCGCGATGGACTCGCCGAACTTCTCGATCACCGCGCCGGACGGTACGCAGGCGGCGATCAAGGCCAGTGCGAAAACCCGCGGCGCGGTCTATCTGGAGCCGACCCTGGCGCGCGACGGCACCTACCGGATCAGCACCGGAGTGCGTCCGGGGCCGACCTACAAGGCCGTGGAAACCGCGGACGGCAAACTCTATTTCTCCGACGACATCGCGCGCAAACAGGGCGCGGCCACGTCTCTGAAGTACTTCAGCAGCGCGGACACCTATCTCGCCAAGGGCGAACCCGCGTACACGCAGCGTCCGTCGAACGCCGGCGTGGAGATCGTGCCCTTGTCGTCGCCCAACCGTCTCATGCTGGGCGGCGAGCTGCGCCTGCGCGTGCTGCGCGACGGCAAGCCGGTGCCGAACGCGCGCATGGTGGTGGTGGCGGACAACGAGCACTACGTCGCCCACCGCGACGGCGATCTGTACGACGTGGAAAACGTGCGCGACAGCAACCTGCGCGCCGACGCCGCCGGCGAGATCGCGTTCCGTCCCAGCCAGGCGGGCCTGTACCTGCTGTTCGTGACCCTCCACGAGAAGATCGATCCGACCTTGTGGGAGAGCCACAACGCCTCGCTGACGCTGGAAGTCGGCCTGCCCGAGACGAAGTCGGCCCATCCCTGATGGCGCGGCATCGGCGACGATCGCAATTCGATCGTCGCCGACCGCCCCCGTGTCCCCGGTCTTACTCCGCGGTCGCGGGCGACGCCGGCGCTTCGGCCGGCTTGGCCATCTCCGGGCTGATCTTCTCGATGGTGTGGCGCAGCTCGCGGCCGAGGATGACCTTGGCGTCCTTGGCCCAGGCGTCCAGGCGCGCATCGAAGGCGAGCTTGCCGTTGCTGTCGGGCCAGACCAGCTTGAGCTCGCGCAGCTTCTGGATGAAGCCGCGGAACAGGGTCTTGTCGAAGAACTCCGGCGCGGCCGGCGCATACAGCAGCGACAGGCGCTGCGCGGCGAGCTGGCACTGGCTTTCCAGTTCGCCCGCCGACATCGTGCCCGGGCCGTTCTTCACCAGCACCGAAATCGCGATGTAGTAGCGCTCGAACGCCTGTTGCAGCGAATGGCCGATCGCGCGCAGACGGAACACTTCGTCGGTCTGGCCGGCGTTGCGCGCCAGGATGCCGCCGTCGTCCTCGCTTACGCGTTCGAGCAGGCCTTCGCGGATGAACACCTCGACCGTCAGCGTCAGGCGCTGGGCGAATTCATCCTCGGTCCAGGGCAGGAACAGCTCGGCCTGCAGGAACGGATACACGCTGCGGCCCAGGCGCAGCACGCCGGCCAAGCTCATGCGGCGGTTGTGCTGGAAGCAGCACGCGATCCACGACGCGCCGGTGAACAGGTGCAGCACATTGTTGCGGAAGTAGCTCAGCAGCACCGCTTTGTCTTCGCCGTCCACGCCCAGCACGTCGCCCAGCGGATGGGCGATGCGCTCGAGCACGTTGATCTCTTCGCCGTGGGCGACGATTTCCTGCGGCGTGTGCGGGGTGACGGTGACGCGGTCGGAGTACGGCAGCTCGGCCAGCAGGGTCTTGGACAGCGCGATCTGGGCCAGCAGGTCGGCCTCGCCCATGGCGTGCTTGGGCGTGGACAGCAGGGCCAGCGCCAGCAGGTTGATCGGATTGACGTCGGCGGCGCGGTTGACGTTGACCTGGATGCGTTCGGCCAGCGCGGCGACGGTGTCCGACAGCCACTGCGGTTTGTCGTCCTCGCCGACCGGTCGGCCGTCCCATTCCGGCGCGTGCTCGGCGAGCACGTCGTTGAGCCGGATCGGCTCGCCGAAGTTCACCACCACCTGGCCGTAGTTGGAGCGCAGCACCTTGGGAATGCCCCACAGCAGCTGCCAGATCGATTCCTTTTCCTTGGGCTTGCCGGACAGCTCGTCGAGGTAGCTGTTGCCCTCCATCAGCTTCTCGTAGCCGATGTAGACCGGCTGGAACAGCACCGGCCGGGTGGGCTGGCGCAGGAAGCCGCGCACGGTCATCACGATCATGCCGCCCTTGGGCGGCAGCAGCCGGCCGGTGCGCGAGCGCCCGCCCTCGATGAAGTACTCGATCGAATAGCCGCCCGCGACCAGTTGCGCCACGTACTCGGAGAACACCGCCGAATACAGCGCGCTGCCGCGGATGCTGCGACGCAGGAAGAACGCGCCGCCCTTGCGCAGGATGGTGCCGACCACGGGCAGGTTGAGGTTGGCGCCGGCGGCGATGTGCGGCGGCACGATGCCCTTGGTGTAGAGCAGGTAGCTCAGCAGCAGGTAGTCCATGTGGCTGCGGTGGCAGGGCACGTAGACCACTTCGAAGCCGGGCGCTTCCTGCTTGAGTTTGTCCAGGTGATGGACCAGCACGCCGCGGTAGATGCGGTTCCAGACCGGAGTGAGCAGGAAGCTGGCCGAGCGCACCACCGGATGCGAATAGTCGGCCGCGATCTCGTAGGCGATCGCGTGCGCCTTCTTCCAGGCGTCGACCGGCGAGCTGTTGTCGCGACGCGCCTGGTCGGCGATCGCGTCCTTGACCGGTTCGGACGCGAGCACCTGATCGACCAGCAGGCGGCGGGTCGACAGATCCGGGCCGATGACCGCGGCGCGGATGCGGCGGAAGTGGGTGCGCAGCACGCGCGAGAGCTTGCGCACCGTGCGTTCGGCCGGCAGGCCTTCGCCGACGATGCCGCGCAGCGAGACCGGCGGCGAAAACCGCACCAGGGTGTGGCGGCCGTTGAGCAGGATGGCGAGCAGGCGGCGGAAGCGGCCGACCAGGGTCCAGTTTTCCGAGAACAGCACCGAGAACCAGCCCGTGCTGCGATCGGGCGCGCGACCGACGAAGATCGACACCGGCACCAGCTGCACGTCCAGCTCCGGATCGTCGCGGTGCGCGTCCAGCAGACGCGCGAGCGAGCCGGAGTGGGTCTTGGCCGGCGGCGGCTGCGGCGTGGCCGCGCCCAGCGATTCGCCCAGGGATTGCAGCGGCGCGAGCGTGCCGCCGGCATTGCGGCGCGACAGCGCGACATAGGCGCGCTTGCGGCCGAGCGGATCGCCCGGCAGCGGTTGCAGCGGCGAGGGCAGGCCGCTCTCGCGGCAGGCGCGCTCCAGGATCAGCGCATTGGACAGGCCATAGTCCTCGAGCACGTAGCAGACCGGGCGGCCGTTCCATTCCTCGGCCACATGCTCGGACGGCGACTTGGGCTCGATGGTCAGCTGCACCCACGGCGCCATCAGGCGGCCCAGCAGCTTGGCCCACCAGGGCCGGCGCGCCGGCGGTAACGCGCGCGCCTCGACCGGCGGCGGAGGCGGCGGCGGGATCGGCAGTTCGGGCTGGTCCGGGTCGTGCTCGGCGGCGTCGCGGTCGGCGGACGCGGGCTCGATCGCCGGGGCCGGCTCGGCCACTGACGATGGGTCGCTGGCGACCGGCGCGGGCTCGTGCGCGGCGCTGGACACCGAGGCGTCCGCAGCTACGTCGCTCAATGTGCCAGCTTCGGCCGCGAACATGTCGGCTTCGTTGGCTTGGTGCGCGATCGCTTGATCGGCTCCGGGCTCGCGGGCGGCGCCGTCGGCAGTGGTCGCGCTGGGCGTGGCGCCGTCCGGACGGGCCGGTTCGGCGTTGGGGAAAGGCAGGGGCGTTTGTTTCGGCATCGGCGCCATTATGCCCATTCGGATTGGGGCTGCTTGGGTCGGCGCGATGGCGTGGCGCGCAACGCGGGCGCGGCGAATGCGCGCCGGGCGCGCGCGACTAGGGCGCGGTCTTGGCGACGGGCGCGGGCGGCCGGGCGCCGCGCGCGCTGGCGGTGCGAACGGCTTCGGCCTCGGCGTGGCGCAGCACGTCGCTGAGGTACCAGCGCCCCTGGTGGCGTTCGACGCGCACGTAGGCGTCGATCGGCTGGCCGGCCATGGTGTAGCGGATGCGCACGCGCGCTTTGTCGCCGGTTTGTTCGGCCAGGGTCGCCTCGACCCGATCCAGGCTGGCGTCGATGTCCAGTCCGTAGCCGATCAGCACCTGCTTGAAGCGGCCGAAGAACGGGCCCAGCCGTTCCAGGCTGCGGTCCATGCCGGTCAGGCGCAGCGCGTCGGTGCCGGTGAGGCCGGTCTGGCGCGCGGCGGCGGCGAGCTGAGGGATCGCGACGCGCGCGCGCTTGGGATCGCCCAGCGGCGCGCGCTGGCCCCAGGCGCTGATCGCCCCGATCAGCTGAGCGTAGTGGTCGCGTTCCTCGGTGCTGTAGTCGCCTTCGCTGCGCACGTACTGGGTCGCGAACAGGCCCAGGGTGGCGGCGGCCGAGCGCAGTTCCGCGTGCGCGCCGGCGAACTGGCGCTGGTAGACGGCCTGCAGCTTCTTCTCCGCGCCGGGCGCGGCCAGGGCCTGCAGGAAGCCGGGCAGGCGATCCTCCAGCGGCAGCTCGGTCAGCGGCCAGGTGGTGCGGCCCTCGCGCCAGGCGGTCTCCAGTCGATCGTGCAGGGTCGGCGGCACGGCGTGGCGCGCGTAGCCGGCCAGGTCGTTGCGGCGCAGGTCGCGCACCAGTTGCTGCACCGCCTCGGCCGGCAGCTTGGGCGGCGCGTCGTGGTCGGTCGACGGCGTGCGATCGCAGCCGCCGCAGGCGACCACGGTCAGCAGCAACGCGGCCAGGGCGCGTCGAACGGTGAACATCGGTGGCGGCTCCCCAGTCGCGGACTGGCATCTTGGCCGCGCACCCCGGCCGACACAAGCCGTCATCCGGGGTGCGCTCGGAAAGCGCCATGGCTGACACAGTGCGTCTGCCAGTCCTGATTTTCAGCGCGGCGGTAAAACTGCGATGTCCCGCAAGAATCAGGCTGAATAGGTCTCGGCGCGTATTCGTGACCGCGATCACCGTGTGAGGGTTCATGTCCGGCTACCTTGCCGCTATGGCACGTTTTATGCGTCATTAAACAGGCCAGATCCGGCAAGACGCCGGGTCGTCAGCACGCGATCAGCGCAAGGAGCACCGATCTATGCGTCTTTCCACGAGCCATCTGCTTGTAGCCCTCCTCGTCGCCGGCATTGCGCCCGCCCACGCCGCCAACGACTCCACCCAGTTCGACGTCACCATCACGATCACCAGCGTCTGCGACATCCACACCGTCGCCGCCACCGACGTCAATTTCGGTTCGGTCGCCTCGTCCGCCACCAACGTCGACCAGCAGGGCCAGCTGAGCGTGAACTGCACGCCCGGCACGGCCTACACGATCGCGCTGGACAACGGCCAGAACGGCGCCGACGTCAACTCGCGGGCGATGAGCGACGGCACCAACCAGGTTCCCTATCAGCTCTATCGCGCCGCCGCGCGCGGCGCGGGCGATGTCTGGGGCAGCACCATCGGTGGCGGCGGCAACGTCCTCGCAGGCAGTGGCACGGGCGCGGCCCAGAACCTGCCGGTGTACGGCAGGACGCCGAGCGCCAACTTTCCCAGTGCTACTTACAATGACGTGGTAACCGCCACGGTGACCTACTGAGCGGAGCGGGGGAGTGAGCGGCCGCCGGCTCGCGCATGCCGTCCGCGCCGCTCTCGCCGGGGCGGCCCTGTCGGGCGTGCTCGCGTTGGCGCCGGCGCTGGCGGCCGGGCTTCAGGTCACGCCGACGTCGCTGACCCTGCCGGCCGGCAAAAGCGCCGACGGCCTGTGGCTCAGCAACACCGGCGACCGACCGCTGCGGGCCCAGATCCGGGTGTTCCACTGGATCCAAGAAAACGGCGAGGAACGTTTCGAGCCGACGCGCGCGCTGGCGGCCAGTCCGCCGATGCTCGCGCTGGCGCCGGGCGCGCGTCAGTTGGTGCGCGTGATCCGGCTCGGCGCGCCGCCCGCGGCCGAGGAAGCCTATCGGCTGATCGTCGACGAGCTGCCGCCCGGCGATCGGGACCGTCCGGCCGGCCTGCAGTTCGTACTGCGCTATTCGGTGCCGGTGTTCCTCGCTCCGACCGGGGACGCGACCATCGCGCCGGACCTGCGCGCGCAACTGGAGTTCGACGGCGCGCAGGCGCGCCTGACCGTGCACAACCGGGGCAGCCAGCACGCGCAACTGGCCGACCTGAGCTTCGTCGACGCGCAAGGAGGCCGCCATGCGATCGCGCCGGGCCTGCTCGGTTATGCCCTGGCCGGCCAAGGCATGCGTTGGTCGCTGACGGGATCGGCCGACTTGCTGCGCGGTCCCGGCACGCTCAAGGCGAGAGTCAATGGCGAACCGATCGAGCGAACCCTGGCGCTGGACTCGCCGGCTCGCTGAAGCCATGTCCGCCGGCTTGCTCCTGGCGTCGTCGGCGGGCCATGCGGCGGAACTGCCGCCGTTGACCGCGTCCCAGGCCGACGAGATCGGTACCGCCGCCGCTCCGCTCCAGCTCTATCTGGAAGTCAGCCTCAATCAGATCGCCTACGGCGCGCCGCAGCCGTTCGAGCTGCGCGACGGCCATTTGTTCGCCAGCGTCGCGACCCTGCGCCAGATCGGCTTCGTCCTCGAAGGCCGCGCGGACGGCGAATCGCTGGCACCGGACAGTTTGGTCGGCGTCGCCGTGCGCTACGACGCGTCGCTGCAACGCGTGGCGATCGACGCGCCGCTGTCGTTGCTGTCCTTGGCGACCACGCGCCTGAACGCACCGGGCGTCGATGTTCCCACCGCCACCGCATCGCCCGGCGTGCTGCTCAACTACGACGTCTATGCCAGCCGCGACGACCGCGGCGACAGCATCAGCGCCTTCGCCGAACTGCGCGCTTTCGGTCTGGGCGCCGGCGTCTTCAGCCAGACCGCGGTGACGCGCAGCCATCGCGGCGAAGGCGAGCGGCGGCGGACCGATTCGGTGCGCCTGGACAGCAGCTGGCGCTGGTCGGCACCGGCCTCGATGGTGAGCGTGACCGTCGGCGACGTAATCAGCGGCCAACTCGACTGGACCCGGCCCCTGCGCCTGGGCGGCGTGCGCATCGGTCGCGATTTCGGCCTGCAGCCGTATCGCATCACCACGCCGCTACCGACCTTCCTCGGCGAGGTCGCGGTGCCGTCGGCGGTGGACCTGTACGTCAACGGCATTCGCCAGTACAGCGGCGAGCTGCCGCCGGGGCCGTTCCAGCTCGCGACCGTTCCGGGCATCACCGGTGCAGGCAATGCGCAACTGGTGGTTACCGACGCTTTCGGCCGCACCCGTCAGCTCGACTTTCCGTTCTACGCCGCGCAACAGCTGCTCGCCAAGGGCTTGTCGGATTGGTCGCTGAGCCTGGGCCTGGCACGGGAGGACTACGCGTTGCGTTCGTTCTCGTACGGCAGCGAGTTGCTCGGCAGCGCCGACCTGCGCTACGGCGTCAGCGACGAATTCACCCTGGAAGCGCACGCCGAAGGCGGCGACAGCGTGGTCAACGGCGGACTCGGCGCGATCTGGTTGATGGGGCGCGCCGGCGTGTTCGGCGCGACGCTCGCGTACGGCCAGGACCGCAGCGATTCCGGTTGGCTGTACGCCGCCGCCTACAACTGGAGCAACGGCCGCTTCAACCTCGCCGCCGACACCCAGCGCACGCAGGGCGAGTACCGCGACGTCGCCTCGCGCTACGGCGCGCGCCCGGCGCGGGTCAGCGAACGCGCGGTGGCCAGTTGGAACGACACCCGCCTGGGGAGCCTGGGGTTGAGCTACGTGCGCCTGGTTTATCGCGACGAAACTCATCGCGACGAAACGCCAGCCCGCTACGGCAGCGCCACCTGGACCCGCACCTTCAAGGGCGGCGCGGCGCTGAGCCTGTCCTACAACCAGAACCTGGATCGCGCCGAGGATCGCAACGTCTACCTGGGTTACTCGATGAACCTGGACTACGGCCGCGACGATCGCCGCCTGCAAGTCAGCGCCTCGCTGCAACGCAACCGCGATCGCGACCAAGCCGTGTTCGACCTGAGCCGGCCGGTGCCCGGTGACGGCGGCTTCGGCTGGCGCCTGCAGGCGCGCGGCGGCGACGGCGAAGAGGGCGGCCTGGCCGAAGCCGGCTGGCTGAGCTCGTTCGGACGTTACAGCCTCGGCCTCGCCCGCCAGGGCGACAACGACTACGGCTATGCCAGCGCCAGCGGCTCGCTGGTCTGGATGGGCGGTCACGTCTTCGCCGCGCGCAATGTCAGCGATGCGTTCGCGGTGGTCTCCACCGGCCGCGCCGACGTGCCGGTGTTGCTCGAGAACCGCCCGATCGGCCGCACCGATCGCGACGGCATGCTGCTGGTGACGCCGCTCAATGCCTGGCAGCGCAACCGCATCGGCATCGATCCGATGGAACTGCCCGCCGATCTGCGCCTCGACAGGGTCGAGGTCCAGGCCACGCCGCCGGACCGCTCAGGCACCCTGGTGCGCTTCGGCATCGAGCAAGTGCACGCCGCCGTGCTGGTGCTGCAGGACGCGCGCGGCCAGGCGTTGCCGGTCGGCAGCCGCGTGCATCTGGATTCGGGCGCGAGCGCGGTCGTCGGCTACGACGGCGAAACCTACTTGGATACCTTGCAGGAACTCAACACGCTGCGCGTCGACACCGCCGACGGCACCTGCAGCGTGCGCTTCGCGTATCCGCTCGGCGACGGCGTGCCGCGCATCGGGCCGCTGGTCTGCCGGACCGAGGCGCCGCGGTGAATCGTCTGCATGCCGTCGCGCTATGCCTGGCGCTGATGCTCTGGCTGCCAGCGCGTCCCGCATCCGCGGCGACCACCTGCACCGCCACCATGACGACGCTGAATTTTCCGGCGACCAGCGGAGCGATCAGCGATGCCACCGCGACCTTGAGCGTCACCTGCTCGACCTTCGGCTTGTCCCTGCTCGCCAACGCCAAGGTCAACATGTGCGTGAGCATCTTCAGCGGCACCGATGGCGGCGGCACCCTCAACCCGCGCCGCGTCATCAACACCTTCAACGATCCGATGCAGATGCAGCTCTATACCGACGCCGCCCGCAGCGCGATCTGGGGCGCGCGCGGCAATGCCACGGTGCCCAATCCATTGCTGCTGCAATTCAGCTATGCGGTGCCCGTGCTCGGCGGCAGCCAGACGATCAACACGACCTTGTACGGCCGCATCCCTGCCCAGACAGGACTCAACGCCGGCACCTACGTCAACCGCTTCACCGGTGGTGCCGACACCTTGATCGAGTTCCGCTCCGCCGAGCAATTGCTTGGCACCCCCGCGATGCCGGCCTCATGCACCTCCGGCGGCGATGCCGGCACGCCTAGCCAATTCCCCTTCACCGTCAACGGCTCGGTGCCCAACAGCTGTACGCTCACCCCCAAGCCGGTGCCCAACCTCGCCTTCGGCAACGTGCCGGGGCCGATCGCCTCCAACGTCGACCAGACCACCTCGATCGGCCTGGTCTGCAGCGGCCGCACCGCCTGGCAGATCGGCCTCGACAACGGCCTCTACGCCAGCGGCACGACCCGGCGCATGCGTAACGGTGCCGGTCAGTTCGTCGTTTACGAGCTGTATCGCAACAGCCCGCGCAGCTTGCGCTGGGGCAATACCCTGGGCAGCGACACCTTGGCCGGCACCGGGACCGGCGCCGCGCAGTCGCTGTCGGTCTACGGCCGGGTCGGCGTACAGGCGCCAGCCATCGGCAGTTACAGCGACACCATCACGGTGACGGTGACGTACTGATCGCGGCTTCGTAACACGGCGATGCGGCGCGACCGGCGGGTGCCGCTTTCTCATCTCGTCGCGGATAAAAAAAGGAGGCGCTGGGCCTCCTTTAAACCGGCCGAAGCCGGGATTTCGAGTTGTGGCATGGCTCCGGCCGAGGCCGGACGCGAGCAGACTACGTCGCCCGTCAAGTTAATGCAATACCTGAAATTAAGTCAGGTAAGATATTGATTTTTATGGTTCCTATGATGCTGCGATGCGCCAAAGCCGGCGAGAGGGCTCAGGGCGCGACGTTCAGCGCCGCGCGCTTGCTGGCCCGGCGTGCCTCGGTGGGCTGGTCCCAGGCGTTGTTGAACAGCGCCGGCTCCCAGGAACCGTAGGTCGGGTTGGGCAGCATCCACCAGCGTTCGCCGAACCAGTCGTGGTACTGCTCGAGCAGCCGATTGCGGCCGTCCGGGGTGTTGGCCACGACCTGCACGAAGTCGCCGAGCTGATCGCCGAACTGCATCAGCACGCGGTACTTCTGCCCGGCCAGCTTGCGCCGGCAGTTCTTTTCGCTGCCGTTCTGCTCACAGCCTTCGACGAAGGTGCCCAGGCCCAGGAAGACGCTGTCGTCCTTCACCGGCATGCCGACCGCGCGCAGGTTGGCCAGGGTCGCGGCCTGCAGGTGCTCGGCGCGGTTGGACAGGTACAGCACGGTCACGCCCTTGGCGTTGGCGGCCTTGGCGAAGTCGACCACGCCCGGCAGCGGTTTGGCCTTCTTCTCGGCGACCCAGGCATCCCAGCTGACTTCGTCGTACTGCTTGCCGTCGCGGACCAGGCGCGCCTGGTAGGGCGAGTTGTCCAGCACGGTCTCGTCCACGTCCATGACCACGGCCGGTGCCAGGCCGGTGGCGGCGTTGCCGCGCTCGTCGGGCACCAGGGCGTCCCAGTTCTTCTGCTTCAGCGCGAGCTCGAGTTTGTCGGCGGCGGCGCGGTAGACGGTTTCGGTGGCGGCGCGGTATTCGGCCGAGGTCTGCACCCAGAGCACGGCGTTGAGGTTGTCGTCGGCGCCGGGGCCGGCCGGCGTCGCGGGCGTGGCGCTGGCGGTGACGTTAGCCGGGGCGGCGGCCGCTGCGGGCTCGGCCGGTTTGGCGGATTCGGCGGCGGGTTCGGTGCGCTTGCAGGCGCTCAGGGCAAGGGCGCAGGCGAGGACGGAGAGGGTAAGGGCGCGGGTGTGCATGCGCGATCCGGGGCTTGGAAAGGGCTGAAGTGTAGCCGAGGTGTGGGGTGGGCCATGCGTGGGGCGGTTGGCCGCTCTTGTTCTTTGGGCGTTGGCTTCCTCCATCGGAAATGCTCACTTCTCTTGCTTCTGGCTCACTCCTTTGGAAAAGGGTGAAGCCGTGCGGCTTACGAACCGCAGGTTCGTACACGGGTGAACGCCAGCAGGCTGTGCCTGCTGGCCGGGCGGGTTGGGGAGGATTTGCTTTGGTTTTGCTCTCGTCTCTTCGGGACGAAGGTTAGAGGCTTCCGCCTGCTGCGCATGCGCGCCACTTGCCGTTGCTTCTAGCTCCCTCCTTTGCAAAAGGAGGGTTGGGGAGGATTTGCTGTTGCTTTGCTTTCGTCTTTTCTGGCCGAAGATCAAAGGCTTCCGCCTGCTGCGCATGCGGGTCACTTTCTCTTGCTAGCCCAAGAGAAAGTAACCAAAGAGAAGGGCTAGCGGGACCAAACCTCCCCTGCGGGTTCGGGGCTTGCGCGGGGATTTTTCGAATGGACGTCCCTGTCCATTCGAAAAACGGCGCGCGTCCTGCGCGCCGCCCTTCGGGTCTACGATTGGTCGGGTGAGTGCTTGCTTTTGGACTTCAATGCCACACCAACACCAACACCAACACCAACACCAACACCAACACCAACACCAACACCAACACCAGCACCAGCACCAGCACCAGCACCAGCACCAGCACCAACACCAACACCAACACCAACACCAACACCAACACCAACACCAACACCAACACCAACACCGATTGCGGTTGTGGCGGGGCTGTTTGTGTGCGCGTGAGTTGTTGGCTAACTAGCAGCGCAACGTCAGCGCTTGGGTGCTTGCGCGATGCATTCCACTTCGACGCGGGCATTCATCGCCAAGCCGGACGCGGCCAATGCGCTGCGCGCCGGGAACGGGGCCTGGAAGTGGCGGCGGTAGACCTCGTTGAAGGCCGGCCATTCCTTGATGTCGGCCAGGAACACGGTGCACTTGATCACGTCGCGCATCGAGGCGCCGTGGCGTTCCAGGACTTCCTGGATGCGTTGCAGGGTGCGGTCGGATTCAGCGGCGATGCCGCCGGGGACGAGTTCGTTCTTGCCGGCGGCGGTGCCGATCTGGCCGGACAGGAACAGCAGGTCGCCGCTGCGCACCGCTTCGGAGAACGGCAGGCTGGCGGCGGCGGGGTCGGGGGACTTCAGGAACTCGGGGCGCTCGCCGCTCCAGGCCGTGCCGGCGGCGAGCAGGGCGGCGATGAAGACGCTACGCGACAAGGCGGTGGAAACAGGCATGGTCGTGTCCGAACCTGGGCAGGAATTCGCACCATCCCGCAACCGCCGCGCGTGCGCAATCCCGGGCGCGGCTAGAGCGCGGCGATCTGCAGCGAGACCTGCTTGCGGCCCTCGGCCACCCACTGGGTGCCGACTTCGCCGAAGCCGAATTTGGCGTGGAAGCGGCTGGAGCCTTCGTTCAAGGGCTGGCTGTAGAACTCGCAGGCGACCGCGCCGGCCGCGCCGGCGCGCGCGAATGCGAACAGGTCGCGATACAGCACCGCGCCCAGGCCGCGTCCCTGCTGCGTCGACGACACGGCGATCCGGTCGATGTACAGGAAACGTGGGTAGTGAGCCTGGAACCAACGGTAATTCGGGCTGTCGTAGCCGCAGCCTTCGCGGAACGCGAGCAGGAAGGCGAGCACGCGATCGCCGTCGTCGACCAGCACGCGGTGGTAGGCCGTTTCCCGCAGCAGCTCGAGCAGGCGCGCGCCGTCCATCGGGCTCAGCAGCGCTTCCGATTCCAGGTTCAGGGCCAGCACCGCGGCATGGTCGCCGGGTGCGAGGTCGCGGATGCGCAGCGTGCGGTGATCGTCCGAGGTCATGAGTGCGCTCGCTGCGGCTCAGCCTTCCAGCAAGGCCTTGATCGCGGCGAAGCCGGCGCTGGCGCGCTCCTGCTTGCGCGCCGCGTCGGCGACCGGGTCGGCGCCGTCGCGCTGCAGTTCCCCCACCGGCAGTTCTTCGATGAAGCGACTGGGCTGCAGGCGGATGCGGTCGCCCCAGCGCTGGGTCTCGCGCGAGTGCGACAAGTACAAGGCTTCCTTGGCGCGGGTGATGCCCACGTACATCAGGCGGCGCTCCTCGTCCAGGCGGCCTTCCTCGATGCTGGCCTCGTGCGGCAGGTTGCCTTCCTCGACGCCGACGATGAATACGTAGCGGAATTCCAGGCCCTTGGCGCCGTGCAGGCTCATCAGGCGCACCTGGTTGCCGGCCTCGCCCTTGTCGGCGTGCGACAGCAGCGCCAGCTGCGCGGCCAGTTCGCCCGGGCCGGCGCCCTTGCCGCCGTCGAACCAGTCCGATAGTTCTTCCAGGTTCTGCTTGCGGCGCTGGAAGCTGGCCTCGTCCTTGCACTGGGCGCGGATCGCGGCCAGCAAGCCGCTGCGTTCGCCCAGCACGCGCACCAGTTCGGCCGGGCTGATGCGCTGGGCTTCGCCGCGCAGCGAACGCACGATGTTGACGAAGCCGTCCAGCGCATTGGCCGCGCGCGGCGGCAGCTGCTTGAGCGCGCCCACCGATTCGGCCGCGCGCGACATCGGCATGTGCGCCTGCTGCGCCAGCTCGGCGAGCTTGGCCAGCGTGGTCGCGCCGACTTCGCGCTTGGGCGAGGTGACCGCGCGCAGGAACGCGGCATCGTCGTCGGGATTGGCGATCAGGCGTAGCCAGGACAGCGCATCCTTGACCTCGTGGCGCTCCAGAAACGCGGTGCCGCCGCTGAGGTGGTAGGGCACGCGCAGCAGCTGTAGCGCTTTTTCCAGCGCGCGGCTTTGGTGGTTGCCGCGGAACAGGATGCAGAAATCGCTCCAGGGCGCGCTGTGCTTCTGGGCCAGGAAGTGGATTTCGCTGGCGACCTTCTCGGCCTCGTGGGCGCTGTCGCGGCACTCCCAGACCCGGATCCGCTCGCCGTCGGCCTGGTCGCTCCACAGCGTCTTGGGGTGCTCGTGCGGATTGTTCGCGATCAGGGTGTTGGCCGCGCGCAGCACGCGGTTGCTGCAGCGGTAGTTCTGCTCCAGCTTGACGATCTCCAGGGTCGGGTAGTCCTTGCCCAGCTCCAGCAGGTTGTCGGGATTGGCGCCACGCCAGGCGTAGATCGACTGGTCGTCGTCGCCCACGCAGGTGAACAGGCCGCGCGTGCCGGCCAGGCACTTGAGCAGGCGATATTGGGCGTCGTTGGTGTCCTGGCACTCGTCCACCAGCAGGTAGCCGATGCGCTCGCGCCAGGCCAGCTGCAGTTCCTCGTCGGCTTCCAGCATCTGCACCGGCAGGCGGATCAGATCGTCGAAGTCGACCGCGTTGAAGGTGCTCAGGCGCTGCTGGTAGCGCTGGTACAGCAGTGCGGCTTCCATCTCGCGCGGGCTGGCGGCCAGGTTCAGCGCTTCCTCGGGCGAAAGGCCGGCATTCTTGGCGCGCGAGATCAGGTTGCGCATGTTGTCCAGCACGTCGGGCTTGCTGCCCGGCGGGATCAGATCCTTGATCTGGGCGGCGGAGTCGTCGCTGTCGAACACGCTGAAGCCGCGCCGCAGCCCGGCCTTGGCGTGGTCGATCTGCAGGAAGCGCAGGCCCAGGGCGTGGAAGGTGCAGATGGTCAGGCCTTCCGCGGCGTCGCCCTTGATGCGCTTGGCGACGCGCTCCTTCATTTCCTTGGCGGCCTTGTTGGTGAAGGTGATCGCCGCGATGCGCTTGGCCGGCATCCGGCCGGACGCGATCAGGTGGGCGATCTTCTCGACGATCACGCGCGTTTTGCCGCTGCCCGCGCCGGCGAGCACGAGCAGGGGGCCGTCGGTGTGCAGGACGGCGGCGCGTTGGGGGGGATTGAGGCCGTGCATCGTTGTCATCTTTCGGCCGGTGGGCCGGTCTATCTAGCCCATGAGTTTACCCGCTTGGGCAGTCGAGACCGGCTACCCTGGTTTCCCTAGGACCCTCCTGGACCCCCAGACCGTAAGAAGGAATTGACGTGATGCGTAAGACGATGCTGCTGTTGGCCCTGCTGCCGCTGTCCCTGGGGGCCATCGCGGCCGAGAAGAAGGCCGCGCCGCCGCCGGACCCGGTCGAGGACCCGCTGCTCATCACCGCGGGCTTCCTGACCCACCACCCCGATCTGAAGTACCGCATGCTCGGCATGGAGGCGTACAAGGAGAAGCGTTTCGACGACGCGCTGCGCTATTTCCGTCGCGCCAGCTTCTTCGCCGACAAGCCCTCGCAGGGCATGGTCGCCGAGATGTACTGGAACGGCGAAGGCGCGCCGCAGGACCGCGCGCTGGCCTATGCCTGGATGGATCTGGCGGCCGAGCGCGGCTACGCCGGTTTCCTGGGCCTGCGCGAACGCTATTGGAACGCGCTGAGCGCGGCCGAACGCGAACGCGCGACCAGCGAAGGCCAAGCCGTGTACGCGCGCTTCGGCGACGAAGCGGCCAAACCGCGCTACGAGTTCCAGCTACGCACCGGCCGCCGCAACATCACCGGCAGCCGCACCGGCTTCACCGGCAACCTGCAGATCCTGGTGCCCGGCCCGGCCGGCGAACAGTCGATCCCGGGTTCGAAGTTCTACGACGAGCGCTACTGGGACGCCAAGAAGTACTGGGCCTGGCAGGACAACGTGTGGATGAAGCCGGCGATCGGCCGCGTCGACGTCGGCGACGTCGAAGTGGTGCGCGAAGGCCAGCCGCCCAAGGTCGATTCGCGCATTCCGGAGACCCGTCCGCAGGTCGACGCGCCGGTGCCGGACGTGCCCGAGGAACCGGCGCCCAAGCCCACGCCGTAAACCGCAGGTCGCCGCGCCGACCGCGGGTCGGCGGCGCGGCGAAAAGCCGATGCCGGGCATGGTTCCGCCCCGGTACCCGTGCTAAACCGGGCGACACGAACGCAACCGCGTCCGTGCCGCGCCGGAGGCGCCGCCATGGCGAGATGCACGGCAGTCGATGGCCATTGCCGGTGTGCGCGCTGGCCGCGTCCGCGGCCGAACCGCTTGAGCGCAAGGTGCGCAATCCGTCGGAACGTCAGCCGCGCAGGCGGCGATACACTCCAGCCAGATCGCCATCCGCCCGCCGTCGCCGCGCCGTGGGCCGTCGCCCGCAAGGAGCCGTAGATGAACACCCGGTCGCTGCCGTTGCTGTGCTGCCTCCTGTCGCTGGCGGCGTCGGCCGCATCGGCCGCGCCCGTCGCGCAGCAGCGCGAGCGCGCCACCAATCTGGACATCTATCAGGCCGCGATCCTGCAATCGGCCGGGCATCCGAACGAACTGCATCGCTGGCACGGCATCTGGGCTTACGACAACGGCCGCTACGCCGAGGCGATCAAGCAGTTCCGTCACGCCGCGCGTTACGCCGACAAATATTCGCAGCACTTCCTGAGCATGATGTACTGGTTCGGCGAGGGCGCGCCGGCCGACCGCGTACTGGCCTACGTCTGGGCCGACCTGGCGGCCGAACGCGGCGACAATCCCGAACTGCTGGCGATGCGCGAAAAGATCTGGGAATCGCTGACGCCGGAGCAGCAGGTGGCCGTCGCCGTGCAGGGCGAGGGCTACTACGCCCGATATGGCGACGCGACCGCGCTGCCACGGATCAACTCGCACATCCGCCACTTCGCCCGCAATCAGACCGGCAGCCGCGTCGGCGCCCAGAGCGCGCGCCTGGAGGTGAGTCTGGGCCGGCCCGACATCTGGGCCGGCGGAGGCGGCAGCGCGGTCTCGACCCAGGCCATGCGCGGGGTCAGCCCCGGCGAGTTCTACGGCCCGCACCGCACCCGCACCGACGCCTACTGGAAAGACCAGGGCCTGCTGCTGCGCACCCTGACCGGCCAGGTCGAGGTCGGCGAGGTCAAGAAGGTCGAGGCGCCGGCGGATTGAGGGCTCGTTAAGAGCCAGTCTCCCTGACCCCGGCTTTTCCAGGGGGAAAGGCACGGCCGCGATCGACCCCTGCGTCACCTCTCCCTTGCTCTCGGTTCCCCCCTTTGAAAAAGGGGGGCTAGGGGGGATTTGCTCCACCCGCTCACCGCCCGCCGATAGCGAGGAGCACCCAACACAGCCCTCCCACAAGCACGCCGCCGCCCCACCGCGCAATCTCGGAACTTGCGCCACGGATGCCTACACTAGGCGCATGGCCAAGCTCTATTTCTACTACTCGGCGATGAACGCCGGTAAGACCACCACCCTGCTGCAGTCCGCGCATAACTACCGCGAACGCGGCATGCGCGTGGCGATCCTGACCCCGCGCCTGGACGACCGCGCCGGCAGCGGCACCGTGGCCTCGCGCATCGGCCTGAAGGCCGACGGCATCGGCTTCGGCCACGACCAGGACCTGGAAGCGCTGATCCGCGCCGACATCGCCGCCCACGGCGCGTTGCACTGTGTGCTGGTCGACGAAGCCCAGTTCATGACCCGCTCGCAGGTCTGGCAGCTCAGCGAAGTGGTCGACCAGCTGCGCATCCCGGTGCTGTGCTACGGCCTGCGCACCGATTTCCGCGGCGAACTGTTCGAAGGCAGCCAGTACCTGCTGGCCTGGGCCGACGAACTGACCGAGATCAAGACCATCTGCCACAGCGGCAAGAAGGCCACCATGACCGTGCGCGTGGACGAACGCGGCCGCGCGGTGCTGGACGGCCCACAGGTGGAGATCGGCGGCAACGACCGCTACATCTCGGTCTCGCGCGCCGAGTACAAGCGGGTGATGCGCGGCGAGGGGACGATCGAGCCGTTGCAGGCGTCGTTGCCGTTGTAGTGCTCTGCGCCGCCGCATGAAAGGCCGGCGGCATATCTGTAAGGCCTATTTTCCACGCGATTTGCGTAACTTCGCCACTCGAAGCGCGCGCTCGTTCGCTCGCGTCGTCTCAATGTTTGCGAGCGCTCTGTTCTAGCCTTCACACTATCGTTAGGGGAGCCGGTCGCGCCGGCTTGAGTTCAAGCGCAAGAGTCCACGCCGGTCTGCTCGGCGAGAGTATCCACGATATGCAATGCCGTTCTGACCGGATAGGCGCGGTCGCTGCCGCCGCCGTTTCGTTTCACTCTGTCGCGCCGTCTATTGCCATTGGAAATCGCGCCATGTCGTTCCTACTGCGCGGTGTCCTAGCGCTATTCTTGTGCGCCGCCGGTTCTATGGTCATGGCACAGGAAGCTGCGCCATGGCAGGAGTACGACCAGGCGATCAAGTCTTCGCAGCAGGTATCCGCACT
This sequence comes from Lysobacter sp. cf310, assembly GCF_900114355.1. GTDB lineage: Bacteria > Pseudomonadota > Gammaproteobacteria > Xanthomonadales > Xanthomonadaceae > Lysobacter. The sequence continues at coordinate 137,510 of NZ_FOSS01000004.1, read as the reverse complement.
GAGTTCGGGTATGTTCGGGGAGAACATCAGCGGCTACGACGGCTCCACGTACTTCCGTACGGTCGACATCGATCTCCCCGGGAACAATTCGCTACCGGTTCGGTTGGGGCGTCGCCTCGTCGTTGAAGACCGGTTTGGCCGCAATTACCTCGGAGGCTTCGGCAACTGGGAGGTCGAAGTTCCCTACATCGAGGGCACATTCGCCAGCGCTTGGGGTTGGACCGTTGCAAACCCTACGTCGCCTCAGCGGTTCTCGCGGTGCTCGATCCCGTCCGAGCCGTACATCAACCATACGAACTTCACGTCCGATGAGGTGTGGAGCGGCTATCACCTGTATCTCCCGGGCAGAGGGGAGCAGAACCTGCTCAAGTGGGTGCCAAGCACTTACAAAGCCCCTGCCGATGGTGTCGTTTATCCATGGACCACCCGTGACCTGGGGCGCCTGAGTTGCCTGTCTGCGATACAGAACGGCTACGCGGGAGAGGGCTTCATGCTTCTGACGCCGGATGGCGTGAAGTATCGGTTCGATTGGGCGGTGGAACGCTCAATGCGCAGTCTTCGCAAGGCTAACGGGTTTGAGTATGTCCTGCCGCGTAAGCGTGTCTATCTGCTCGCGACGCGTATCGAAGACAGGTTCGGAAACTGGGTTAACTACGCATACTCCGGAGACAAGCTTACGGGCATAACCAGCAGTGACGGCCGCGCGATTTCCCTCGCCTATCAAGGGGACAAGATCGTAACGGCCACCGCTGCCGGGAAGTCCTGGGCTTATACCTATGTCGGCGTTGGCCTGTATCAGGTCACGCAGCCCGATGGCTCGCGCTGGAGCTATGGCAGCTCGGGCGAGTTGCGCGCCAATTACGACGATCCGGACATGCTGGAAGTCAACGACTTCAAGGCCACCTGCGATTCGTCGACGATGGGAAACGGCCACTATGAGTACGTGGTCACGCACCCCAGTGGTGCCCAAGGCAAGTTCGTTTTCGACTTGAACCGGCACTATCGGGTCCATGTGCCGTTCCGCTGCACATTGGACATTGTTCGCAACTCCACAGGCACCTCCAGCACTCATGTGCAGGAAATGACCCTGACGGATCCTGATATCTATAATCAGGCTATCAAAGACGGCCAATCCGACAGCTACGCAACGGCCATCTCCTCCTACAAGACCTTCGTGCGGGTCGCCAGCGCGCCGACCACCTTGGGCAGCGGTGAAACGGGGCATGACAGGCTGTTGGTGCCCAACTATTTCGAGAACTTCTCCCTGACTAACTCGACCGTGTCTGGCCCAGGTGTTTCTGCGCTGGTCACGCAGTACGAGTACGGAAGGGTCTGGCCGCTCGGCTTCTGCGGGCGAACACCTGAAACGCCTCAGTGCATCGGAAACCGATGCGTCCCCGCATCGCCGGATTGCCCGGGACTGACATCGAAGTGGAATACAACGACGTTGCCGGACGGCAGAAAGTTGCGCCAACGCTTCGGCGTTGCCTATGAGAAGAACGAAGGCTACCTGATCGAGACCAGGGAACTCGACGCGGCCGGCGTGACGCTGCGTACGACCTTGAACGACTATGTTCCCGACGATGAGCTGGCAACGCAGGTCTTCTCGTCGAAAATCGGTTTGAGCCTGACCCAGGAAAGAATGGGGGCGCGGATCCAGCCTGTTACCCGCACCACCATCAGCCAGGATGGCGTGAGCTACAGCAACGCAGTCAATGCATTCGATGAGTTCGCTCGCCCGAAGACGGTGACGCGCTCGAGCAACATCGGTCAAGGCTATGCGCGCACCGACGCCACGACATTCCACGACAACCTGTCAAAGTGGGTGCTAGGCCAGATCGCCTCGGTATCCAGCGGCAGCACGATTCCTACCTCGGCCACGTATGACCCCGTCACCGCCTTGCCCACGGATTTCTATACGTTCGGCATCCGCAAGCAGACCCTGACCTACAACCCCGACGGCACCGTCGCCACGGTCAAAGACGCCAATAACAACGTCACCACCCTGTCGAACTGGAAGCGCGGCATTCCGCAGAGCGTCCAGCATCCGGCTACGTCCGAATCGCCCTTGGGCAGCACGCAGTCGGCGGTAGTCAACGACAGCGGCTGGATCGACTGGGTCACCGACGAGAACGGCTACAAGACCAGCTACCAGTACGACCTTATGGGCCGGCTGTCGCGGATCGTCTATCCCACCGACGACACCGTGGCCTGGAACGACAAGCTGTTCTCGTTCCAGCAGGTCAACCAGGAAGAAATGGGTGTTCCCGCCGGCCACTGGCGGCAGATGGTGGTGCAGGGCAACTACGAAAAGCTGACCCTGTTCGATGCCCTGTGGCGCCCAATCCTGCAGTACGAGCGCGATATCGCCGACTCCAACGGCACCTACCGGATCGTCCGCAACGCCTTCGATCACGACGGGCGGCAGACCTTCGCCTCCTATCCGCGCAACCCGTACGCGGACGGCAACTGGAACCTCAACACCGGCACCTGGACCAGCTACGACGCGCTGGGCCGAGTAACCAAGGTCGAGCAGGACTCGGAGCTGGGCAAGCTCACCACGACCACCGCCTATCCGACGGGTGGCGACATCGTCGTCACCAACCCGCGCGGGCACCAAACCCGTACGCGCTACGCGGCCTGGGACGAGCCGACCACCGACTATCCGATCGAGATCATCCAGCCGGCCGGCGTCACCACCGTTATCGATCGCGATCCCGTCTACTTCCTGCGGCCCAGGTCGGTGCTGCGCTCGGGCACCTACGCCGGCCAGCCCGTGCAGGCGCTGCGCAAGTACTACTACGACGGCCTCAATCGTCTGTGCCGTACCGACGAGCCCGAAACCGGCTCGACCGTCATGGGCTACGACAACGCCGACAACCTAAACTGGTCGGCCGCAGGCCTGTCGGGTTTGAGCACCGTCGACTGCGACCATGTGGCGGCCTACAACGGCGGTCGCACCGTCACCCGCAATTACGACGCGCGCAACCGTCTCACCCAGCTCAGTTTCCCCGACGGGTTGGGTAACCAGACCTGGACTTACACCAAGGACGGCCTGCCGGCCACCATCACCACCTACAACGGCCACAACGCCACCTGGCCGTGGGTGAACGCCTACCACTACAACAAGCGGCGCCTGCTCGACGGCCAGGGCGACAGCATCAGCCAGCCCGGCTGGTACGCCTGGTCGCTGGGCTACGGCTACGACCGCAATGGCAATTTGTCGGTGCAGACGTATCCGACGGGCCTGGCCGTGGGCTACGCGCCCAATGCTTTAGGGCAGGCCACCCAGGTGGCCACCGTGACGGGCAGCACCACCACCGGCACCTACGCCAGCGGCGTCAGCTACTACCCCAACGGGGCGATCAAGCAGTTCACCTACGGCAACGGCCTGCTCCACGCGATGTGGCAGAACGGGCGTCAGCTGCCGTGGACAGTCGATGATGGCGGCATCTCAGGCTTCTCCTACACCTACGACCAGAACGGCAACCCCACACAGATCACCGACAACGCCCAGGGCGCCAACTTCAACCGTTACCTGAGCTATGACGACCTGGACCGCCTAACAGCGGCCGGCTCGGCGATGTTCGGCGGCAGCACGCACTACATCAACTACGCCTACGACCCGATCGACAACCTGCGCAGCGTCAGCCATCCGGGCGTGCGCGAGCACACCTACTGGTACGACACCAACAACCGCCTGACCAACGTCCGCAACGCCGGCGGCGCCACCGTCACCGGCCTGGGCTACGACGTCCAGGGCAATCTCAACAACAAGAACGGGCAGGGCTACGAGTTCAGTTACGGCAACCGCCTGCGTGCCGTGACGGGCAAAGAGAGCTACGCCTACGACGGCCTGGGCCGTCGCGTGCAGACCATGCAGGCCGACGGCACGGTGCGCCTGTTCCAGTACAGCCAGCCCGGGCAGTACCTGTTCGGCTACACGCAAACCACCGCCGGCGCGCAGACCACCCACGAGAACGTCTACCTGGGCGGCAGCCTGATCGCGACCATCGACCACAACTGGCCGAGCAACACGGTCATCGCGACCAAGTACCACCACACCGACGCGCTAGGCAGCCCGGTGGCGACCACAAACACCAGCGGCGCGGTGATCGAGCGTACGAACTACGAGCCCTATGGCAGCCCGATCAACAAGACGGTCAACGGCATCGGCTACACCGGCCACGTGATGGATGGCGCGACCGGGCTGACGTATATGCAGCAGCGGTATTACGATCCGACGTTGGGTAGGTTTCTATCCGTCGACCCCGTGTCAGCAAGCTCGGGAACGGGGGGGAACTTCAACCGCTACTGGTATGGTTCCAACCACCCATTTAAGTACGTCGATCCTGATGGTCGGCAGGTTGTTGATTCAGCAGATCCAGTGAAGTTCTATCAGCGCAATACCCCTGAAGTCCTTGCGATGTTCCTCTGTGCATGCGATCCCTATTACTTCGATCCATCGGGAAGTGGGGCGCTGCAATCCAGTTCATTTCCTGGCGAGATTCTTATTCCAAGTCGTGCTGCGAGTACTGCCGCTGCGAGATTTCAGGCGAATCTGATCAGAGGACTGTTGAGAGCTGGAAATGCTGAATATAGAGACGGGGTGAGCGTCGCAGCAAGAAAACTGACCCAGCACGCGCAGCGGTCTGGCTTCTTCAAAGAGCCTGTTGGTACGGTGGCAGAGAAGAATGCGCATGCGCTGACCGTGATTCGAGATATTCTTACTAGTCCGAAAACCGTCAGGTCTGAGCTAAGAGGCGGCGGTTTCGAGTACAGAGTTGGCGCAAACGGGGCTGGTGTAAGGTTCAATAAGGACGGTTCGTTTAATACATTTCTTGACCCGAGGTTGCCAAAAAAATGAGCGCATTTAGCGTTGACTTCGTCAGCCCCGTCGATTTCGAGCATCTTGCTGCTGAGATTCGCTATGACGGTCAAATAGTTTGCCGTATCAAGAGCGAGCGAGGCGACGGCGAACTAGAGGTAGATTTCTTGCATGACCTCATTGAGCCAATTAGGCCTTTGTCTTTCTCCTATTCTGAATTCCTTCAATTGTTGGAAGACGTAGCGGAAGAAGTTAGGTCGTTGCGCAGGAAGGGGTGAATTGAGTACTGAAGGCGTTACCTATTCCAGCCGGCAAGACAAGTCTTAACGGCTGCTTGGCTAAGAAGCGGCGCTCACTATCGTCGACAGGGAACACGGGTCAGAGTGCAGTTCTGACTGCTAGCCGCGCCTCGGTCTGGCGGCCAGCCGGTAAGAGGACCTGACTGCGATCAGGCTCTAGCCAAACGCCAGCGCGAACTCGGATCAGACTGTTTTCAATCGCAAGCCGCGCGCATTCCGCGGGATGTGCGATGACTAGTCCCCGCAGTTCGCCCTGATCCCATCGATCTCCCGCCCGATCACGCTGCCGTCCGGCCGCTGCGTCGCCAAAGTGCGATGCAGCACGTCGAGGCGTTCGCGCGCTTGCGCGCGGGCCGGGCCGATGCAACGCACGCGCGCTGCATAGGCCTGCGCCAGCCAGCCGATCTTGCGCAGTTCGGCGTCGGAGTTCGGCAGGGCCGATAGCGCGTCCAGTTGCGCGAGCGCTTCAGCGTCGCCGGCCAGGGCCTGGGCGTTGGCCAGGCTGAGTTCGGCGCGACGGGTATGCGAGTGGGCGCTGCCGTAGCCGCTGCGGGTCTGGCGCACGGCTTCGCCGAGCATGGCCAGGCCGCGGTCGCGTTCGCTCAATGAGAGCAGGACCTCGCCTTCGAGGCGGTCGGTGTCGCCCAGCAGCGGGTGGTCGACGCCGTAGCGTGCGTCGCGCAGGCGGCGCGATTCGGTGAGCAGGGCCAGGGCTTCGCCGTTGCGGCCCTGTTCGTGCAGCACCATCGCCAGGTTGAACAAGGTGCCGGCGAGGCGGCCGGTGTCGCCGTGCTTGCGCGCGATTTCGATGGCGCGGCGCAGGGCGGACACCGCTTCGGGCAGGCGGCCGCGTTCCCAGGCGATCACGCCCAGGCTGTTGTAGGTGGCGCTGAGGTCGGTGTGGTCGGCGCCCAGGCGCGAGGTCAGCAGGTCGCGGATCTCGCGGAATTCGTCCTCGGCCAGGGCGAAGCGGCCCTGGTCGACGTGGATCGCGGCCAGCTGGCGGCGCGCGGACAGCGTGGTCGGGTGCTGGCTGCCGTTGACCTCCAGCGCGATCGCCAGCGCGTTGGCGGCTTCGCGTTCGGAGGCGTCGGTCATGCCCAGGTCGCGTTGACGCGCGGCGATGTTCCAGCCGATCTCGACCAGCAGCGGATGCTTTTCGCCGCCGCTCTGGCGCAGTTGGGTGCGCGCGCGCTCGAAGCCTTCCAGCGCGGCGCGGGTCTCGCCGATGTCGGCCTGCAGGCCGGCCAGGTCCATCAGGTTTTCGACTTCGCCTACGCCGTTGTGCAGGACTTCGCGACGCAGCGCGAGCGAGCGCTCGAACAGCTGGCGCGCGCCTTGGCGCTCGCCGTTGATGCGCCGGCAACGGCCGAGCTGGGAATAGAACTCGCTGGCCTGGGTCGGCAGTTGCGCCTGTTCGCGGCGCGCGTTGTCCAGCCAGGGCTGCATCAGTTCGATGCAGGCACGCGATTCGCCGAGCAGGCGCAGCACCTGGCCGCGCTGGGTCAGCGATTCCAGGCGCAGGCTGGCCGGGATGTCGTCGGTGAGCTCGATGATGTTGGCCTGGCGATCCAGCAGGGTCTTGGCTTCGTTGTAATCGCCCAGCCCGGTGCGCAGGCGCGCGACCACGCCCAGCAGTTCGGCGCGCGCGCGCGGTTGCCGCGCGAGTTCGCGGTTGCCGCGCGCGACCGAGGCGTCGAGCAGGCCGCGCAGGTCCAGCGCCTCGCCTTCGGGCGTGCCGCGCGCGTTCTCGAACAGGCCGACCATGAAATCCTGCATCGCCTGCGCGCGGCTGGCTTCGCGCACCGCCTGGCGCGCCTGCCAGGCCACGATCGCCAGCGCCGCGCCCAGCACCACGGTCACCAGGGTCGCGGTGGCCAGCGCCCAACGGTGGCGCTGCACGTATTTGTTGAAGCGGTAGCCCAGGCTCTGCGCGCGCGCCTGCACCGGGCGTCCGGCTTCGAAGCGTTGCAGATCCAGCGCCAGCGCTTCCACCGAGGGATAGCGTTGCTCGGGACGCTTGGACAGCGTCTTGAGCACGATGTTGTCGAGATCGCCGGCGAGCTGACGCGCGTGCCGGCGCAGCGCCGCACTGTCCGGCGGCGGGCCTTCCTCGCCGGTGCTTTCGGCGTTGCGCAGCACGGTCTGCGAGGGGCGCAGCGGATCGGCGGCGAGGATCGCTTCTTCCCACTCGGCGTCGGTTTGACGCTTCAGGCGATACGGCTTGGTCTCGGTCAGCAGTTCGTACAGCACCACGCCGAGCGAGTACACGTCGGTCATGGTGGTGACCGGTTCGCCGCGCACCTGTTCCGGTGCGGCGTAATGCAGGGTGAAGGCGCGAACGCCGGTGCGGGTCTGCTCGGGCAGCGGCGCTTCGCTGTCGAGCAGCTTGGCGATACCGAAGTCGAGCAGACGCACGTCGCCGCCCGGCGTGACCATGATGTTGGACGGCTTGAGGTCGCGGTGGACGATCAGATTGGCGTGGGCGTGGCTGACCGCGTCGCAGATCTGCTGGAACATGTGCAGCCGCTTGTCCAGGGGCGTGGACTGGTTGCGGCAGTAGTCGGTGATCGGTTCGCCTTCGACGTATTCCAGCGCCAGATACGGCAGGCCGTCGGTGCTGATGCCGGCGTCGAGCAGGCGCGCGATGTGCGGATGGGCGAGGCGCGCCAGGATCTGGCGTTCGCGGGTGAAGCGGATGCGCAGGTTGGTGTCGGCCAGGCCGGGGCGCAGCAGTTTCAGCGCGACCCGGCGTTGATACAGGCCGTCGGCGCGCGAGGCCAGCCAGACCTGGCCCATGCCGCCTTCGCCGAGCAGGCTTTCCAGTCGGTAGGGGCCGACGGTGCTGCCGGCGCGCGCGCCGGACAGGGCGGCCACCAAGGGTTCGGCGAGGAAGTCTTCGTGACCTTCCTCCAGCGCGATCAGGGTCTGCAGTTCGTCGGCGAGGGCCGGGTCTTCATCGCGCAGCTCGCGCAGACGCGTCGCGCGCGCCTGCGGTTCGAGCTCGAACAGCGCGTCGAGCAGGGGGGACAGCCGTTGCCAACGCTCGGCGTCCACGGGCGGCGGCGCTCAGCTGTCTTTGAGCGACGCCAGCAGGAACAGGCGGGCTTTCTGCCAGTCGCGGCGGATGCTGCGTTCGGAACGCTGCAGCAACGCGGCGATCTCCAGTTCCGACAGCCCGGCGAAGTAGCGCAGCTCCACCACCTGGGCCAGGCGTTGATCGACCGCGGCCAGCTTGGTCAGCGCGGTGTCCAGGCCCAGGGTTTCCTCGTCCAGGCGCAGCCCGCCTTCGACGTCGTCGGGCAGTTCGGTGACCCGGTGCAGGTCGCCGCCGCGCTTTTGCGCCAGGCGCTGGCGGGCGTAGTCCACGACCACGCTGCGCATGGCCGAGGCGGCGTAGGCGAAGAAGTGGGCGCGGTCGTCGAACTGGGCCTCGCGGCGTCCGACCAGCTTGAGGTAGGCCTCGTGCACCAGCGCGGTCGCGTCCAGGGTCTGCCCGTGCTGGCCGGCGAGTTGGCGCCGCGCCATGGTGTGCAGTTCCTGGTACAGGGTCGCCAGGACGCGGTCCAGCGCCCCGCGATCGCCTTCGCGCGCGGCGTCCAGCAGTAGGGTGATGTCAGCGCTTTCGGCCATCGTGTTCCCCGGGGCAAGGCGCGACTATAACGTGTTCATCTTAGGCCGGCGCATTCGCCGGTTGGCATCAAAATTGCCTAGAAGGCTGTGCCAGGTCAACGCTGGCAGTGCCCGCACCAGACCGTCGTGCGCTGGCCGACCGAGGCCTGTTTCAGGGGCCGGCCGCAGCGCGGGCAGGGCTCGCCGCCGCGGCCGTAGGCGGCCAGTTCCTGTTCGAAGTAGCCCGGCGCGCCGTCGGGGCTGATGAAATCGCGCAGGGTGGTGCCGCCGCGCTGGATCGCGTAGCCCAGGATGGTCTTGATGGCGCCGGCCAGCTCGCCGTAGCGCTCGCGCGAGACCTTGCCGGCCGCGCGCAGCGGCGACACCCCGGCCGCGAACAGGGCTTCGGCGACGTAGATGTTGCCGACCCCGACCACCACGCTCTGGTCCATCAGGAAGGTCTTCACCGGCGCCTTGCGGCCGCGGCTGAGCTCGAACAGGTAGTCGCCGTGGAAGTCGTCCGACAAGGGCTCCGGGCCGAGCGCGCGCAGCAGTTCATGGGTCTCGCCCGGGCGCTGCCAGAGCAGGCAGCCGAAGCGGCGCGGGTCGTTGAAGCGCAGCACGCGGTCGGAATCCAGCAGCAGATCGACGTGGTCGTGCGCGCGCACCGGCGTGTCCGACGGCAGCACGCGCAGGCTGCCGGACATGCCCAGGTGCAGCAGCGCGCTGCCGATCGCGGTGTCCAGCAGCAGGTACTTGGCGCGCCGGCGCACCGCGGCGATGCGCTGGCCGGGCAGGTCGGTTTCGATCTCGTGCGGGATCGGCCAACGCAGGTCGGGCCGGCGCAGGATCGCGGCGACCACTTCGCGGCCTTCCAGATGCGGCGCCAGGCCGCGGCGGGTGGTTTCGACTTCGGGCAGTTCGGGCATGGCGCAAGCGTACTATCGTCGCGCCGGACCGCCAGCGTCGCGGTCGTCATCGGAGGTCGCGTGCCCGATCCCGCCGCAGACAGCGCCGCCGTCGCGAACCTGCCGCTCGCGGTGCGCGATTACGCGCTGGGCGAGCTCGACGCCGCCGCGGTCCAGCTCGCGCGGCGCGGCGGTCGGTTGCACGAAGGCGTGCATCAGGCGCGCAAGAGCCTGCGCCGAGCGCGCGCGGTCCTGGCCCTGGGCGATCGCGCCTTGGGGCCGGGCATGGGTCTGGTCGACCGCGAATTGCGCCGTCTCAACCGCGGCCTGTCGACGCTGCGCGACGCCCATGCGCTGGTCGAGACCCTGGACCGGCTGGCCGCGCGCAGCCCCGACCCCGAGGCCCTGCGCCTGCTGCGCCGCGCACGCCGGGTGGCCGCGAGCGCGCGCGCCGAACACGCGCGTCGGGTCCTGGTCGCGGACCCCGGCCTGGCCGGTCGCCGCGCTCTGCTGGCGGTGCTGCGCGCCGGCGCCGCCGCCCTGGATTGGCCGCGATTGCAGGCCGAGGACCTGCAGCGGGCGGTCGCCGCCAGCCGCGCGCGCATGGAGCGCGCCGGCGCGCGCGCCCGCGCCGAGGGCGACGACGAGGCCTGGCACCGCTGGCGCCGTCGCGCGCGCCGGCTGTCGCAGCAGCGGCGGGCCTTGAAAACCGCCGGGCTCAAGGTGCGCGCGCCCGATCTGGACCGGCGCATCGCCGAGCGCCTCGGCGTGGCCCAGGACCTGGCCCTGCTGCTGGACCATTGCGGCCGCGATTCGCCGTTCGCGCCGGACGACCGCAAGGCGCTGCGGCGCTACGGCCGCGACCAGCAGGCGCGTGCGCGGCGGCGGATCGAGGCGGCGCTGATGGAGTCGGGCGGCCGCGGGAGCGCGGCCAGCGCGCCGTCGCAGCCCATGGCCCCGAAATCGGCAAGCACGGACGCTGATCGAACATGACGACGGTTTCGCAATCGAATCGCCGAAAATGACCGATGTTCTGTATGAGGAGGGCGCGGCGCCCAGCCGCCCGTGCACCGCCGCGATCCCCTACGCCGGCTGAAACCAGCGCCTGCTGCCGTCCGGTCCCGTCTTGCCCCCAGACCCGGCGACCCCCATCACAGAACCAGCCCGTACCGGCGCGAACGGTATGGCCGGGGTGGCATCATCCCGCGCGGGAGCGTGCCTTTCGGCTGCCTCCCCTCCGGCCCGCATGCGGGCCGGTCGTCGGTTTTTCAGATACGCCCCGGAGTTCCATCCATGCTCTCTTCCCTGCTCGATTTCCTTGCCGGCGGCCTGATCCAGGCCAGCTTCTGGGAACTCGCCGTCTATTTCCTGGTGGTCACCCAGCTCACCATCATGTCGGTGACGCTGTACCTGCACCGCTCGATGGCGCATCGCTCGGTCGACTTCCATCCGGCGTTGGCCCACCTGTTCCGCTTCTGGACCTGGCTGACCACCTCGATGATCACCAAGGAGTGGGCCGCGATCCATCGCAAGCACCACGCCAAGTGCGAGACCGAGGAAGACCCGCATAGCCCGCAATTCAAGGGCATCGACACGGTGATGTGGCGCGGCGTCGAGCTCTATCGCGCGGCGCGCGGCGAGCGCGAGGACATCGAGAAGTACGGCAAGGGCTGCCCGGACGACTGGATCGAACGCAAGCTCTACACCCCGCACGCGACCAAGGGCCCGACCCTGTTGTTGCTGATCAGCTTCGCCCTGTTCGGCTTCGCCGGCGTGGCGATCTGGGCGCTGCAGATGCTGTGGATTCCGTTCTGGGCCGCCGGCGTGGTCAACGGCCTCGGCCACTGGTGGGGCTACCGCAACTTCGAGACCACCGACACCGCGACCAACCTGACCCCCTGGGGTTTCTGGATCGGCGGTGAAGAACTGCACAACAACCATCACGCCTTCCCGAGCTCGGCCAAGTTCGCCCTGCGCAAGTGGGAGTTCGACATCGGCTGGTTCGCGATCCGCGGTTTGGAAAAGCTGCGCCTGGCCAAGGTGCTGCGAGTGGCGCCGTCGCTGGATGTGCGCCCGAACATCGCCATGCCGGACGCCGAAACCCTCAAGGCTCTGCTCGCGATCCGCTTCCAGGCCATGACCGACTACTACCGCAGCGTCACCCTGCCGGCGCTGCGCGAGGAAGCCGGCAACGCCGGCGACCGCATGCGCGCGCTGCCGCGCAAGCTGCGCAAGGGCCTGGCCGACGGCGGCCGCTGGCTCGACGGCGATGCGCGCGAGCGTCTGCAGAACTGGGTCGCCGAGCGTCCGCGCATGGCCACCCTGGCCGATTTCCGCCAGCGCTTGGCGCAGGTGCTCGACGATCGCTCGCACGACGCTCAGGCGACGCTGCAGAAGCTGCACGCCTGGTGCGCCGAGGCCGAGGCCAGCGGCATCCAGGCCCTGCAGGCGTTCTCCGCACGCCTCAAGGGTTACGCGCTGGCGCCCGCGCGCGCCTGATCCTGCCGCGCCGCAGCACGCCCTGAAGCCCGCGCAGCGATGCGCGGGCTTTTGTTTGCGCGCCGCGCGCCGTCGCGTCTTCACACCGAAGTCTCACTGTTGCGCATTCGGTTGCGGCGTTCGCGCGGGCGGTGTTAGCTTCGATGCAAGGACGCGATCGGCGCGGCATGCGCGCGATACGCAGGCGACAGCCACAGGGAGGTGCGTGTATGCGCAGGGAGAGCTATGCCTATGTCGCCTTGGCGCTGGCCTGCGCCCTGGTCGTGGTGCTGGGCGTGCAGAACCGCCAGCTGCGCCGCGACTACGCCGCACTGATCGACGAAGGCGTCCGGCCGCAGGTCGGCACCTGGCTGCCCAGCGCCGAGGCCGCCACGCTTTCCGGTGCTTCCGTCGTGCTCGGCCGCGCCGCGGGCGAGCGCCAGGTGCTGTATTTCTTCGATCCCAGCTGCCCGGTCTGCGAGGCCTCGGTGCCGGCGATCCTCGACATCGCGCGCGACCTGCAGCGACACGATCCCGCCCAGGTGCAGATGCTGGGCGTCGCGCGCCCGGATGCGCCGGGCCTGAACGCTTATCTGCGCGCACGCGGCTTCGGCTTTCCGGTCGCCCTGTCGACGCCGAAGATCCGCGCGCTGTTCAAAGTGAATCTGGTGCCGCTGCTGGTCGTGGTCGACCGCGACGGCCGCGTCGTCTATTCGCACGTCGGAAAACTAGATACCAAGGAGCAGGTGCCCACCATCCTGACCGCGTTGCGCGCCACGGAACGGCATGTAGCGGTTGGATCATCGCAATGGAGAGAACGATGAAGAACTTGAACAAGCGTCTGCAGGCGGTCGTGTTCGCGATCGCGATCGTCGGCACGCTGGGCTTCGGTGCCGCGCAGGCGTTCGGTACCGATCCCAACACCGGCTGCCCGACCAAGCCCGGCTGCAAGTACGGCGGCTACCGTACCGGCGGCTGCTGCGTGCTGCCGTAAGCGATTCGATCCAGCTCCCCCCGGGCGATTCCCTGTTGTCGCCCACGTACGGCCGGCCCTCGTGGCCGGCCGTACGTCCTTAGGGGCGCATGCCGCTGGCTGAATCGCGTCCCATGCCGCGCGCGTTTGGACTTGTCTGCGTCGCGCGCGCAGGTCAGGCTGCGCAACAGTCTCGCTCCGGTTTCCGCGCATGCGTCGTCCGCTCATCGCCCTCGCGCCCTGTCTGTTCGTGTTGCTGCCGGCCCTGGCCGCGGCCCAGGTGCGTTCCACCAGCGATTACCTGTCGCGCATGGACAGCGACGGCGACGGCAAGATCGCGCTGGTCGAGTACCAGGACTGGCTGAGCTACGGCTTCGACGCGATGGACAAGAACCGCAACGGCGTGCTCGATCCCGACGAGTTCCCGCCCGGGCGTCGCGGCGGTAGCGCGCTCACCCGTGAACAGCACCGCGCCCAGCTCGCCGAGACCTTCCGCAAGCAGGACCGCAACCGCGACGGCTCGTTGGACGCGCGCGAGCTGGCGTCGCCGCCGCAATAGCTCCGCCGCCCGCGCGGCTCAATCGCAGCCGTCGCGTTCGCCGTCGAAGTAGGTCTCGACCACGCGCCCATCGCCGCCGACGCGTTGGATCGACAGGCGCTCGTCGCGGGCTTTGACCACGATCCATTCCTTGGCGCCGTCCTGCGCGTATGCGGCGAGCTGGCCCGGGCCGGTTAGCAGCGCGGCGCCGACCTGCGGCACGCGTGCGTAGTGATCGAGCGGGCGCGCGTCCAGGGCCTGATAGCCCGGAATCGGCCGGCGCAGGCCCAGCGTGCTGCCGTCGCGCGCGAACATCAGGTCCAGGCGCGACACCGGAGGGTCGCCGTAAGCGCTCATCGCATGGCCGCTGAGCACGCCTTCGGTCTCGCGATCGGGCAGCAGGCGCAGGAAGCCGTCGATCGGACCGCCTGGGCTCGCGCGCGTGGCCCAGCAGCCGCGTACGAAGTCGATGTCGTCGGCGGCGACGGCCGCCGCGGTCGGGCACAGGCTCAGCAGGATCGCGATGGACAGCGGGGCGGTGCGGATCGGGGCCATGGCGTACTCCGGAATCCGAGCACCCTAGCACCGGCATCGACGCGCGGCGTCGACGCGCATGCGCCTCGCGTTGCGCCGTTCAGCGCGCGGTCGCGCCGCGTTGTTGATGCCGGCGCGCCTTGGCCACGTTGCCGCAGGTGGCCATATCGCACCAGCGCCGGCGCCCGTTCTTGGACGTGTCGATGAAGACCCAGCCGCAGTCGTGGCCGTCGCAGATGCGCAGGCGGTCGAGCTGGGCGTCCTTGAGCAGATCGATCGCGTGCGCGACCACCGTGTGCGCGATCAGGTCCGGACCCGAGCGCTCGACCGACCACTCCGCCTGCAGGCGGCCCTGGCGCGCGACCAGGCGGGCCGCCGCCGACGCGGCCAGGCGCGCCTTGTCCAGCACCGCCAAATCCTCGGCGGGAGGCGCGGCATCTTGCGAAAGCGCGTACAGGATCGCGCACAGGGCCTCGCGCAGGGTCTTGCAGCGACCTAGCGCGGCCGCCGCCTTGGCCGGTTCGGCCTGGCTCAGGTCTTCCAGTTGCGCCAGGTCGGTGCGCGCGTAGCGACCGGATTGACGCGCCCAGCGCAGCAGCGCGTCGTAGTCGTCCAGCCAGTCGCGCGGCTGCGTGTCGCGCGCGGTGACGGTATTGACCAGGTCGAGCGCGAGGTGGCCGGCGACCAGGTCGGCGGGCTTGAACGCGTGGTGTTCGATGCGCATGCGTAACCTGCTAAGCGATATTGACAGGTTATGCTTGCGCGCATATAACCGTCAAAACATATTTTAAAGGTTATGCGTCATGGGCCGGACTCTGCGCCTCGCGCGCCGCTGCCTCGACACCGCTCTGCTTGCCGTCAGCATGGGCGTGGCCGCCGGCGCCTGCGCGCCCACCGCCTCCGCCGACGCTGCCTCGAACCCCAGCGCCAAGGCCGCACCCATGACCCGCATCGTCGTCATCGACGCGCCCAGCAATCTCGGCCTGCGTCCACCCGCGCCGGGCGTCGAACCCGGCGCGCGCAAACTCGCCGCGGCCCTGCGCGACACCGGCCTGGTCGCGCGCCTGGGCGCGCGCGAGGGCGGCCGCGTCGACGCGCCCGCGTACTCGCCCGATCCCGACCACGCGGTCGGCTTCCGCAACGGCACCGCGCTGGGCGCGTACTCGCGCACGCTGGCCGATCGCCTGCAACCCTTGCTGGGCCGCGACGAGTTCGTGCTGGTGCTGGGCGGCGACTGCAGCGTGCTGCTGGGCTCCAGCCTGGCGCTCAAGCGCCTCGGCCGTTACGGCCTGGCCTTCGTCGATGCGCACGACGACTATTCCTACGCGCGCGACCGCAGTCGCTACCGGGGCATCTACACCGCCGCCGGCCTGGACCTGGGCCTGGCGACCGGGCACGGGCCGGCGGCGCTGACCGATATCGACGGTCGCTCGCCCTATCTGCGCGAGTCCGACGTGGTCCAGCTGGGCCTATCGCGCACGTCGGCGGACAGCGAGTTCGCGGCGACCGAGTCCTACGACGCGTCCGGCATCCACACCCTCGGCGTCGACACCATCCGCCGCGACGCGCACGCGGCCGGCGCCGAGGCGCGCGCCCGCCTGGAGGCGGCCGACACCCAGGGCTACTGGATCCACGTCGACGCCGACGTGCTGGATGCGCGGGTGATGCCGGCGGTGGATTCGCCCAACGAGCGCGGCCTGAGTTTCGAGCAATTGCGCGCCTTGCTGGCGCCGTTGCTGGCCAGCCCGAAAGCGGTGGGACTGGAGCTGACCATCTACGACCCCGACCTCGATCCCGACGGCCGCTACGGCGCGCGCCTGGCGCGCACCATCGAGGCCGCGTTCGCGGACAGCGGGCGTTTCACGATCAAGGCCGACCGCGCGCCGCGCGGCAAGCGACGCTAGGCGTCGTCGAAGCTGCAGGGCAGCGGCGCTTCGTCGATGTCCTCGTAGGCCTCGGGCCGGAAGCGCGGCGAACAGACCGCCAGGAACACCAGATCGCCGTGGCCCAGGTTGGCGATGCGTTGGCGGCAGTCGGGTGGAATCAGCACCACGTCGCCCGGTCCGACCTCCTGCGGCGGCAGGTCGCCGATCTCGGCGCGCCCGTGGCCCTCGGCGATCACATAGCGCTCGGTGGTGCCGCGCAGGCGATGCCAGCGCGTGGTCACGCCTGGCGCGACCCGCGCGCGCGCGATCGACACCTCGGCGTCGTCGGCGCTGTTGGACAACTCGACGATGTGGCACTGCTCGGAGATGTAGAACTCGGTGGACGGGTCGTAAGGGCGGATCGCCGGTTTCATGTCAGGCTCCGGTATCGGCCGCGGCCGCGCGGTCGCGCGACGCCAGCCAGTGTGAGTGGGTATTGGCCGCGATCTCGCAATCGCAGTGGCCGCCGTAAGCCTGGCACCAATCGAGCAGGGCATTCGCCTCCTCGTCGCTCAGCGCCATCGCATCGATGCATTGCATCGCATGCCGCGTGTCGTGGAAACAACCGTGTCGCGCGCGCAGGCGTTCGACCCCGTCGAAGAACAGACGCAGGCGCGCGTCCGGCAACGGGAACTCGGCTTGGGCGCGCTGACGCTGCGCCTGTTTCCAGGCCTTGAGCTGGGCCTTGCGTGCGGATTTGTCACGGTCGCTCATGCGTCAAGGGCCGCCGATCACCGTAAGCATCGATGGACCAGGAGCATAAGCGCGCGGCGCATATGCGCCAAGCCGCGACGCGGCGGAACGGTGCGGCGCGAACGGACGGACCGTCGATGGCGGCGCCGCAAAGGACAACGCCGGCTTGCGCCGGCGTTGTCCTTACCGCATACGACGTGGGGTCGTTCGGGGGCGACCTCAGTCGCGGATATCGACGTTCTTGGTTTCGGGCAGGAACAGCGCGCCGATCACCACCGTCATCGAGGCGACGATGATCGGATACCACAGGCCGCTGTAGATGTTGCCGGTGGCCGCCACGATGGCGAAGGCGGTGAACGGCAGGAAGCCGCCGAACCAGCCGTTGCCGATGTGGTAGGGCAGCGACATCGAGGTGTAGCGGATGCGGGTCGGGAACAGCTCGACCAGCCAGGCGGCGATCGGTCCGTAGACCATGGTCACCAGCAGCACCAGGAAGGTCAGCAGGGCGACTACGACCGGGGTGTTGACCTGGGCCGGATCGGCCTTCTCCGGATAGCCGGCGGTCTTGAGCGCTTCGGCCAACTGCTTGCCGAACGCTTCGGACTGGGCCTTGAACTCGTCCTTGCCCAGCGCCTCGCCTTCGAAGCTGCTCAGGTTGGCGCCGCCGATCGACACAGTGGCCACGCTGCCGGCCGCGGCCGGGGCATTGATGTAGGGGATGCCCTTCTTGGCCAGCGCCGCCTTGATGATGTCGCAGGACTGCTTGAAGGTCGCCTTGCCGACCGGGTCGAACTGGAACGCGCAGCGGTCCGGATCCGCGGTCACCGTGACCGGCGACTTCGCCACCGCCGACTCCAACGCCGGATTGACGTTGTGGGTCAGGGCTTTGAACACCGGGAAGTAGGTGACGGCGGCGATCAAACAACCCGCGAGCACGATCTTCTTGCGTCCGATCTTGTCCGACAGCCAGCCGAAGAAGATGAAGCCGCCGGTGGCCAGCGCCAACGCGATCGCGATCAGGATGTCGGCGCGGTTCGGATCCAGGCCCAGGGTCTTGGTCAGGAAGAACAGCGAGTAGAACTGGCCGCCGTACCAGACCACGGCCTGGCCGGCGGTGGCGCCGAGCAGGGCGAGCAGGGCGATCTTGCCGTTCTTGGAGAAGAAGCTCTCGGTGATCGGCGCCTTGGAGGTCTTGCCCTCGGCTTTCATCTGCTGGAAAAGCGGCGATTCGGCCAGTTGCATGCGGATCCACACCGACACGCCCAGCAGCACCACCGAGACCAGGAACGGAATGCGCCAGCCCCATTCTTCGAACGCTTCCTTGCCCAGGTAGTTGCGGCAGCTCCAGATCACCAGCAGCGACAGGAACAAGCCCAGGGTCGCGGTGGTCTGGATGAAGCTGGTGTACAGGCCGCGCTTGCCGTTGGGCGCATGCTCGGCCACGTAGGTCGCCGCGCCGCCGTACTCGCCGCCCAGCGCCAGGCCTTGGGCCAGGCGCAGCGTGATCAGGATGATAGGCGCGGCGATGCCCATGGTCGCGTAGCTGGGCAGGATGCCGACCAGGAAGGTCGCCAGGCCCATGATCACGATGGTGACCAGGAAGGTGTACTTGCGCCCGATCATGTCGCCGAGGCGGCCGAACACCAGCGCGCCGAACGGACGCACCGCGAAGCCGGCGGCGAAGGCCAGCAAGGCGAAGATGAACTGGCTGGTGTCGTTGAGACCGCCGAAGAACTGCTTGCCGATGATGACGGCGAGCGAACCGTACAGATAGAAGTCGTACCACTCGAATACGGTGCCCAGGCTGGACGCGAAAATTACTTTTCGGTGGCCCTTGGTGAGTTCGCCGGAGCCGGGCGATGCGGTAGCGGTGACGCTGGACATGATGCGTTCCCCTAGAGGTTAGAAGCTGTACTTGACGTGCGTCTGCAGGCGGTTGAGTTCGCCGGAGTCGCCGTTCTCGAGTTCGCGCTTGCCCCAGATCAGCTCCGCGCCGACGTCGAGCTTGGGCAAGGGAGAATAGATCAGGTTGATATGCGCCGACTGCGCCGACTTGGTGATGCCCAGGCCGGTCAGCGCGGTCTCGTTGTCATACTCGGCGCGCGAATAGAACACGTTGCTGCGCAGTTTCGGGCTGAACACGTGGCGCCAGCCGACGAAGCCGCTGATCAGGTCGATGTTCTCCAGATCGCCGTTGGCGTCGAGCACCGCGTCGTTGTTGAGCGCCAGACCGACGTAGCGGCCGATGCCGCTGCCGGCGGTGACCATGTAGCGCAGGTCGTCGCCCTTGCCGAGGTTGAACTTGCCCGAGACGCTGGCGCCGTAGCCGGTGCTGCTGTCGTTGGCCGGGCCATTCTGGTACTTGAGCTGGCGCGCGAGCAGGCCGATGCCGAAGTGGCCCCAGTCGCCCTTGGCGGTGTAGCGCGCGGTGACATCCGGCATGGTGCCGTCGTCGCCGGCGACCTGGGCCATGTTGCCGCGGAACGGCGTGTACACGGTTTCCGGGTTTTCGATCGAGAACGACCACGGGCCCTTGGTGTAGCGCAGCTGGGCCTGGCGCACGAACACCGTGCCCTCGGTGGGGCCGAGGAAGTCGACCGTGTCCGGCAGCGCCGCGGTGTCCTGGAAGTTGGACCAGGCCTGGCCGGCCATCCAGTTGTTCCAGGTCACATAGGCCTGGCGCAGGGTGAGCGCGTAGGTGTTGGTGGCGATCTCGTTGCCGGTGAAGGCGGTGGTGCCGCCGCCGAACAGATCGAATTCCAGATACGCCTTGAGCTTGTCGCCGCTGTCCAGGTCGGTGTCGGCCGCGAACCAGAAGCGCGAGAAGTTCGCGCCCATGTCGGTGTCGCTGCCGCCCTCGCGGGTGCGGCCGCCGCCGACCGGAATCGCCTTGGGCACGTAGAACAGGCGTCCGACCGAGCCGTCGGCGATGTCGCCGTCGTTGGTCTGGGTGACCGATGCGTCGAGCTTGATGAAGCCGCCGTAGCTGAAACGCGTGCCCGGATTGGCGCCGGGCGTGATCGCCGCGGTCTGCAGCGCGGGCTTGCCGGGCGCCGCGGCCGGCGCCGTCGGCGCGGTGGCCTGGGCGGTCTTGACCTCGGCGATCTGGCTTTGTTGCTGTTGCTGTTGCGAGACCAACTGCTGGACCATGGCTTCGAGCTGGGCGACGCGCGCCTCCAGCTCCTTTTCCTTCGCCGTCTGGGCGTAGGCCATACCGGGCAATGTCAGTGCGACCAGCAATGCCGCGGCCAGCGGGCGCCGCCGGATCGCGCTCCCCGCCGGCGATGCGATGCGAATGGACATGATTCCCTCCCGAGGAATGTCGCGCAGGACGCGCGACTGCGGCCAGCCTGCGCGCCGGGCCGGGGAGGGGCCATTCGCCATTGGTCGTAAAAAGCCGTGTTCAGATGGCACATACGACCATGGTCTAAACCACGGTCACGGCGGCTATCGTGGTGGATGCGGCACACTGGAGGTTCGCCCGCGCCTGCGCGCGAACCTTAGTCGGCCCACACCCCGTCCACACTGACCCGTCCCACGTCCAACCGCCGGAGCGCCCCATGAACCAACCCGCCACCGTCTATCCCGTTGTCGCGGACTTCGCCGCCCAGGCGCGGATCACGCGGGAAGACTACGAGCGCCTGTACGCCGAATCGGTGCAGCAGCCCGAGGCGTTCTGGGCCCGGGTCGCGCAGCGTCTGGACTGGTACACGCCGCCGACCAAGATCAAGGACGTCAACTACGCGCTCGACGATTTCCGCATCCGCTGGTACGAGGACGGCGAGCTCAACGCCAGCGTCAATTGCCTGGACCGCCATCTGGCCACGCGCGGCGACAAGACCGCGCTGCTGTTCGAGCACGACGATCCGAACCTGCCGGCCGAACACGTGACCTACCGCGAGCTGCACGCGCGGGTCTGCCGCCTCGCCAACGCCTTGCGCGCGCTGGGCGTGCGCAAGGGCGATCGCATCACCATCTACCTGCCGATGATCCCGGAGGCCGTGGTCGCGATGCTGGCCTGCGCGCGCGTCGGCGCGATCCACTCGGTGGTGTTCGGCGGCTTCGCGCCCAACTCGATCGCCGACCGCGTCGCCGACTGCAGCAGCAAGCTCATCATCACCGCCGACGAGGGCCTGCGCGGCGGCAAGAAGATCCCGCTCAAGGCCAACGTCGACGCCGCCTTGAAACTGCCTGGCACCAACACGGTCGAAACCGTGCTGGTGGTGCGCCACACCGGCGCCGCGGTCGACATGCAGATGCCGCGTGACCGGTGGTACGACGCGGTGGTGCACGGCCAGCCCGAGACCTGCGAGCCCGAGCGCATGAACGCGGAAGATCCGCTGTTCATCCTCTACACCTCCGGCAGCACCGGCAAGCCCAAGGGCGTGCTGCACACCACCGGCGGTTATTTGGTCTACGCCAGCTACACCCACGAAGCGGTGTTCGACCTGCGCGAGGACGACATCTACTGGTGCACCGCCGACGTCGGCTGGGTCACCGGCCACAGCTACATCGTCTACGGCCCGCTCGCCAACGGCGCGACCGCGCTGGTGTTCGAGGGCGTGCCGAACTATCCGAACGTGTCGCGCTTCTGGGAAGTGATCGACAAGCATCAGGTCACGATCTTCTACACCGCGCCGACCGCGATCCGTGCCCTGATGCGCGACGGCGACGAGCCGGTCGCGCGCACCTCGCGCAAGTCGCTGCGCCTGCTGGGTTCGGTGGGCGAGCCGATCAATCCCGAGGCCTGGCGCTGGTACCACGAGGTGGTCGGGGATTCGCGCTGCCCCATCGTCGATACCTGGTGGCAGACCGAAACCGGCGGCATCCTGATCACGCCCCTGGCCGGCGCGATCGATCTCAAGCCCGGCTCGGCGACCAAGCCCTTCTTCGGCGTGCAGCCGGCGCTGGTCGACGCCAACGGCGCCGCGCTCGAAGGCGCGGCCGAGGGCAACCTGGTCCTGCTGGATTCCTGGCCCGGCCAGATGCGCACCGTCTACGGCGACCACGCGCGCTTCATCGAGACCTACTTCAAGACCTATCCCGGCAGCTATTTCACCGGCGACGGCTGCCGCCGCGACGCCGATGGCTACTACTGGATCACCGGACGCGTCGACGACGTGATCAATGTCAGCGGCCACCGCATCGGCACCGCCGAGGTCGAGAGCGCGCTGGTGCTGCATCCCAAGGTCGCCGAGGCGGCGGTGGTCGGTTTCCCGCACGACCTCAAGGGCCAGGGCATCTACGCCTACGTGACCCTGATCGCGGGCGAGGCGCCCAGCGAGGAGCTGCGCAAGGAACTGGTCGCTTGGGTACGCAAGGAAATCGGGCCGATCGCCACCCCCGATCATCTGCAATGGGCGCCGGGTCTCCCCAAGACCCGTTCGGGCAAGATCATGCGCCGCATCCTGCGCAAGATCGCCGAGAACGCGCCGGACCAGCTCGGCGACACCAGCACCTTGGCCGACCCGTCGGTGGTGGAGAGCCTGGTCAACGACAGGTTGGGGAAGTGAGGGGGAGGGGCCACAGCAAATCCCCCCTAACCCCCCTTTTTCAAAGGGGGGGATCTGGTGCGTCGTCATGTGCAGCGGCACCCGCTCCCATACCTTCGCCACGCTTGCTGTTCCCCCCTTTGAAAAAGGGGGGCAGGGGGGATTTGCTTCGGCGTCAGCTGCGATCATCGAATCCGCTCAGCGACCGCTTCCCAGATTGTCGCCATGACCGCCTCGGTCTCCAGCAGCACCTGGCGATTGTCGAAACGGAGCACCCGCAGTCCCATTGTCCGCAAAACGGCCTCGCGCCTGCGGTCGGCAGCCCATGCTTCACGCTCGAAGTGCTGCCCACCATCAACCTCAACAACCAGCCTTACCGCGGCAGCATAGAAATCCACCACGTAAGAGGCCAAAGGTTTCTGTCTGTAGAACCGCACGCCTTGGATCTGCCGGCGCCGCAAACGCAGCCAAAGCCGCTGTTCGGCTTCCGTCATGTCACCGCGCAAGCGGCGAGCGCAGGGCTTCAATTGGTATCGATACGGCAGCATGCGGGCATTGAACCGTCTTCGACGGTTACTACGGCAGCCGGCGTATGCCGCGTCGCAATGCAGGAAAAACCCTACCCAGGAGCGCAGCCATGGCTACCCTGCTGATCGCCGACGACCACCCGCTGTTCCGCGAAGCCCTGCGTGGCGCGGTGGCGCGGGTGCTGCCCGATGCGTCGCTGCGCGAGGCCGACAGCGTGGATGCGCTGTATGCGCTGGTCGAAGCGGAGTCCGACGCCGACCTGCTGCTGCTGGATCTCAACATGCCCGGTGCGCAGGGATTCAGCGCCCTCGTGCATCTGCGCGCATTGCATCCGCAGTTGCCGATCGTGGTGGTGTCGGCGCGCGAGGAGCCGGCGGTGATGCGGCGCGCGCTGGATCACGGCGCGGTCGGTTTCATTCCCAAGTCGGCCGACGCGGCGACCCTGGGCGAGGCGATCGCCAGCGTACTCGCCGGCGATCGCTGGGCGCCGGCCGCGGCCTTGTCGGCGCCGGCCGCCGCCGAGGACGAACACGACGCCGCGCAGCGCCTGCGCGATCTGACGCCGCAACAATTCCGGGTGCTGCAGATGCTGGGCGCGGGCCTGCTCAACAAGCAGATCGGCTACGAGCTGGGCGTGTCCGAAGCCACCGTGAAGGCGCACGTGACCGCGATCCTGCGCAAGCTCGGCGCCAACAACCGTACTCAGGCGGTGCTGATCGCCGGACGTCTGGCCTTGGACCCGGGCGCGATCGTGCTGCCGGCCGAAGAGGGCGAGTAGTCGCCATGCGTAACGGAGCCTGTGTGAGATCCCGCAAGCTATCGATGCTGTGTGCGCTGCTCGCGCTCAGCGCGAGCCCGTTGCTGCATGCGGGCGACGACGATTGCGGTTTCGACCGGGACTATCAGGTCAAGCGGTTGGCCGAGAGGGCGGCGCGCCATCCCGGTGGTCGCATGAGCGCGGACGGACACATGGTGTCCTGGCGCAGTGCCGATGGCAGCGTGCTGAGCGTGGAATACGCGGGTTGCGTCGATCTGGCGGCGAACGTCACGGTCCGCTATCCCTCCGATCGACGTCCCGACAACCGGATCGCCTTGCGCCGATTGTTCGCGGCGGTATCGACGTATTGGTCGCCTGCCGACGCCGAGCGCATGGTGACCGCGTTCGCGAGCCATGCGTTCAGCGTCCGAGCCGAGAGCCGCGACCTGGTCGAGTTGGACCTCACGCGCGATGAGGGGTCGCAGTTCCCGCTGGGCCGGACCTTATCGATCACGCCTACAGAGCTTGCGGTCACTTGGAATGATGGTTGATGCACTCGTTCGCGATCCAGGCACGCACATGAGCGTCGCAGCGGAACGCGACTACCCCCAGCTTGTCGAGAAATCCATCCTGATCCAGGCGCCGCAGGCCGCGGTCTGGGCTGCCCTGACCGAAGCGCATGCGCTCGAAGCCTGGATGTCGGACGAGGCGTTCGCGGTGCAGACCGACTGGACGCCAGGCGGTCCGGTGATCTTCCGCGGCCTGCTACACGGCCGCCTGCGTTTCGAAAATCGAGGGGTGGTCCAGGCCTTCGAGCCGCCGCGCCTGCTGCAATACACCCACTGGAGCTCACTGTCGCGACGCGTATTTCCCGATCGGCTTGAGCACCATGTCGTGCTGCGCTTCGAGCTGACCGCCTCGGACGGCGCCACGCGCGTGGACCTGGCCTTGAGCAACCTGGGCAACTACGCCGTGTATGGGCACATCAACTACTACTGGGAAATCGCACTGCCTGCCTTGCGGCGCTACTGCGAAGACGCCGTGCGGACGTAGACGACAGGCCTTGGCGGACGACCGAAGCGCCTCAGGGCTGCTCCGGCATCGCCACGAAACGCAGCGTATGGGTGTTGTCGCGGCCGTTGATGTGCGAGTGCGAATTCAACTGCAGGGTGTCGGCGTCGATGCGGCCGTCGTAGTCGACGCTGCCGGCGCCGGAGCGGGTCGAGAAATGCAGACGATCGCCTTCGATCCGATAGCGGCCCTGGGATACGCCGTCGTGGGTGTGGTCGAACCAGCCGGCGATCTGTTCCGGCGTGCCGGTCGAGGACACCGAGATCACCCGGCCGTCGGGGTAGAAGCGCAGGTAGAGGTAGTGGGTCGGCCCGGTCGCCAGGGGTTGGCGGCTGCCGGGCAGCCAGGCGGGCTGCGCCTGCGAGCGGTACATGCCCTGGGTCTGGACCGTCGTCGCGGCGACGGCCGCGGGTTCGGTCGCGGGCGTTTGCGCCACCGCCGTCGGAGCGGCGCACAGCGCGAACAGGAAGGAGGCGAGGAAGGTTGAGCGCATGCCGATAGCCCGATCGTGCATGCGCCTCAAACCGAAACGGTCTGCCGCTGCGCGGCCAGGAACGCGCGCAGCGAGGCCGGTTTGATCGGCTTGGTGAGCACGCGGCAGCCGCGTTCGCGCGCGGCCAGCTTGAGCGCGTCGCTGCCGTCGCCGGTGAGCAGGGCCGCGGGCAGGGCGCGGCCGGCGCGCGCGCGCAGCGCGTCGACCACGCCCAGGCCGTCGAGACGGTCGTGCAGATGGAAGTCGACCAGGGCGACATCCGGTTTCTGATCCATCAGGGCCAAGGCCTCGTCGACCGTAGCCGCGACCAAGGCCGTGGCCTGCCAGCGGCCGAGCAGGGTGCGCATGCCGTCCAGGATCTCCAGGTCGTTGTCGACGCAGAGCACGCGCAGGCCGGACAGCGAATCGGCGATCGCCGGCGCCGCCACGATGCGCGCGCGCGCGGTGCGCCCGCAGGGCACGGCGATCGAAAACACGCTGCCGCGACCCACGCGCGAGCGCACGCGCAGGGGATGGTCCAAGGTGCGTGCGATGCGCTGGCAGATCGACAGGCCCAGGCCGAGGCCGCGCTCGCCGCCGACGCCGGGCTGATCGAAGCGCCGGAACTCGTCGAAGATCTGTTCCAGATGATGTTCCGGTATGCCGGGGCCGGTGTCCCAGACCTGCAGTTCGACCTGGCCGCCCTGGCGCGCGCGCGCGGCCATCAGCACACCGCCCTCGCGGGTGTAGCGGAAGGCGTTGGCGATGAAGTTCTGCAGCGCGCGCCGCAGCAGGCGGCGGTCGCTGCGCACCGGCATTTCCTCCAGCGGTACGCGCACGCGCAGCTGCAGGCCGCGGCCGGCTGCGCTGGGCGCGTATTGCGCGGCCAGTTCGCGCAACAGTTCGCCGGCATCGAAGTCGGTGGGTTCCGGGCGCAAGGCGCCGGCGTCCAGACGCGAGATGTCGAGCAGGCCGTCGAGCAGGTCCTCGGCCGCGCGCAGCGAGGCGTCGACGCGTTCGGCCAGACGGCTCTGCTCGTCGGCGTCGGTGGTTTCGCGCAGCGCGGTGGTGAACAGGCGCGCGGCGTTCAAGGGCTGCAGCACGTCGTGACTGACCGCGGCCAGGAAGCGGGTCTTGGATTGCTGCGCGGCCTCGGCTTCCTGGGTGCGCTGTTCGACGCGCTGCTCCAGGTTCTCGTTGGCTTCGCGCAGGGCCTGCTCGGCGCGCTTGTAGTCGGTGACGTCGCTGTAGCTGGTGACGTAGCCGCCGCCCAGCAGCGGGCGGCCGACCATCTCGATCACCTGGCCGTTGGCGCGCACGCGCTCGAACACGTGCGAGGCGCCCGCGCGCAGGTGGGCGAGGCGGCGCCGCACCTGGGCATCGATGTCGCCCGTGCCCATCTCGCCGCGCTCGGCGTTCCAGCGGATCAGGTCGCTGACCGGTCGGCCGACGTAGAGCATGCCGTCGGGGTAGTCGAACAATTCCTGATAGCGGCCGTTCCAGGCCACCAGGCGCATGTCGCGGTCGACCACGCTCACGCCCTGGCTGATGTTCTCCAGCGTGGTCGAGAGCACCTGGCGGTTGAAGCGCAGTTCCTGATTGGCCTCGTCGAGCAGGGCCACCACCTCGCCCAGCTCCATGCCCGAACCGCGCAAGGCGCTGGTCAGGGTCAGGCGCGCCGAGGCGGCGCCGATCGCCGAGGCCAGCAGGCGTTCGGTGAATTGCGCCAGCGCGCGATCGGCGGGCTGGTCGGGCAGCCAGGTGCGGCCCTGGGCCTGCGCGTATTCCTCGAACGCGCGGCGTGCGTGGCGCTCGCCGACGATGCGTTCGGCCAGGGTCAGCAGTTCGCCGCTGCGCACGCTGCCGGCCCAGCCGCCCGGGCCCAGCGCGGGGCGCTGCACATAAGGATCCAGATAGGTCGCGGCCAGCAGTTGGTCCTGCAGGCGCGGGCGCTGACGCACCGAAACGAACAGGAAGAAGCCGATGTTGAACAGCAGCGACCAGAAGGTGCCGTGGGTGAGCGCGTCCCAGCCGGTGAGCCCGAACAACTGCTCCGGACGTAGCCAGGACACGCCCAGCGGCCCGTGTTCGATCCAGGCGGTGTCGAGCCAGCCCACGCGCGCGAGCGCCGGCAGCAGCAGGGTGTAGAGCCACAGCAACGCGCCCGCGAGCAGGCCCGCGAACGCGCCGGCGCGACTGGCGCCGCGCCAGTACAGGCCGCCGATCAAGGCCGGCGCGAACTGCGCGACCGCCGCGAACGCGAGCAGGCCGTGCTGGGCCAGGCTGTCGGCGCCGATCGAGGCGCGATGGTAGGCGTAGGCCATCATCGCCAGCACCAGGATGGTCGCGCGCCGCACCCACAGCACCTGGCGGTCAATGCCCTGGGTTTCGCGCAAAGCGCCGCTGCGCAGCAGCAGCGGCACGATCAGGTCGTTGCTGACCATGGTGGCCAGGGCGACGCTGGCCACGATCACCATGCCGGTGGCGGCCGAGAAGCCGCCGATGTAGACCATCAGCGCCAGGGTTTCCTGCTTCAGCGCCAGCGGCAGGGCCAGCACATAGGTGTCCGGCGATACCGAGCTGCCCGCCAGCACCGCCTGGCCGGTCAGGGTGATCGGCACCACCAGCAGGCTGATCAGGGCGAGGTAGCCGCCGAACAGCCAGCGCGCGGGACGCAGATCGTTGGGGTCCTGGCACTCGACCACGGCGACGTGGAACTGGCGCGGCAGGCACAGGATCGCGGCGAAGGCCAACAGGGTCTGGGCGACGAAGCCCGGCGGCAGACCGGGCGCGGTGACCACGCGCGCGGCTTGACCCACGCGCGCGGCGAGGTTGCCGTCGCCGGGCAGATGGGCGAGCGCGAACACGCCGATGGCGACGAAGGCGACCAGTTTGACCAGCGACTCCAGCGCCACCGCCAGCACCATGCCGTGATGGTGTTCGGTGGCGTCGATCTGGCGCGTGCCGAACAGGATCGCGAATACCGCCAGCATCAGCGCGACGTAGAAGGCCGGGTCGGCGAGCAGGCTGGCGTCGGCCGGCACGCCGGCCAGCACTTCCACGCTCATCGCCACGGCCTTGAACTGCAGGGCGACGTAGGGCACCGCGGCGGTCAGCGCGACCGCCGCCACCAGCGCGGCCAGGCCGGGCGCGCGGCCGTAGCGTGAGGACAGGAAGTCGGCGATCGAGACGATGCGGTGCTCGCCGGAGATCAGCACCAGGCGTTCGAGGATGCGCCAGCCGAAGGCCAGCATCAGCAGCGGGCCCAGGTAGATCGGCAGGAAGCCCAGGCCGGTGCGCGCGGCGGTGCCGACCGCGCCGTAGAAAGTCCAGGACGAGCAGTAGACCGCCAGTGCCAGCGAGTACACGGCCGGACGCAGCCAGCGCAGCTTCGGGGTGCGCGCGGTGCGCTGGTCGCCGTAGTAGGCGACCGCGAACAGCAGGCCGACGTAGCCGGCCGACACCAGCAGCAATATCCAGCCTGGGATCACCGCAGGGCCCCTCTGCGTTCGGACAGTCGAGTGTACGGCGGTGGGGGCGGGGCAGGCTGGGGGGCTACGAAAGTCGTAGCTGGGCGCGGCCCTCACCCCAACCCCTCTCCCGCGAGCGGGAGAGGGGCTAAAAAGAGGCGGTTCGTCGAAGGCTTGTAGCGGGGGCGGTGGTACCGCTTTATGTCGTCATTCCCGCGAAAGCGGGCGCCGCTTTACTTCGGCGTGGCCGAACCTCGAGCGACTTCAGCGAGGGGGTTCGCCGGCCTGAATGCTGCGAGGAACTCAAATCGCGGACAAAAAGAAACCCGCCTTGCGGGCGGGCTTCTTCGAGGCGCTGGATACCCGCTTTCGCGGGCATGACGTCCTGGCAAAACCGTTCGCGTCAGGCGCGAACGGGCCAAGACATCACTTGATCTTGCCTTCCTTATAAATCACGTGCTTGCGAACGACGGGGTCGTACTTCTTGACCTCCATCTTGTTCGGGGTGTTCTTCTTGTTCTTGTCGGTCGTGTAGAAGTGACCGGTGTTGGCCGAAGAGATCAGACGGATCTTGTCGCGCTTGGAAGCCATGATTCAGGTCCTCAGATCTTTTCGCCGCGGGCGCGGAGATCGGCCAGAACGGCGTCGATGCCGTTCTTGTCGATGGTGCGCATGGCGTTGGCGGAAACACGCAGCTTGACCCAACGGTTCTCACTGGCGACCCAGAAGCGGCGCTCGTGCAGGTTGGGGAGGAAGCGGCGGCGGGTTTTGTTCATGGCGTGCGAGACGTTGTTGCCGGTCGTCGTTCGCTTGCCCGTAACTTGGCATACGCGGGACATGTGCACCTCGAAAGGGTTGGATGCTTCCCTTGGCCAGGGAGGCGGCGGCCCCGCCGTCGGCGCGGAAATCCGCGGACAGCGCGCGATACGGGTGGAAACCTCAGCCGATCGAGGCGGCCGGAATCGCGCTTCCGGAACCGCTCGGACCTGCCCCTAGGGGTGGGTCGGACACAGCGAGCCGCGCATTATGCCGGCAAATTCGAGCCTGGACAAGCACTTGGGCGCCGGGCAGGGACGTCCGGGCCGGCCGTCGCGGTATCTTTGGGCCGTAGCCCCCTCCCAGACCGACCCGAGGCGCCCATGATCCGTCTAGCCACCTGTTCCTGCGGTCAGCTGCGCGTGGCCTGCGAGGGCGAGCCGGTGCGGATTTCGGTCTGCCACTGCCTGGAGTGCCAGCGCCGTACCGGCAGCGTGTTCGCGGTGCAGGCGCGCTACCCGCGCGAGCGGGTGCGGCGGCTGGAGGGCGAGTCCGGGCGTTTCGAGCGCACCGGCGACAGCGGCACCACGGCCCGCTTCCACTTCTGTCCCGCCTGCGGCTCGACCGTGTACTGGGAGCCGCAGTCGATGCCGGACTCGATCTCGGTCGCGGTGGGCGCCTTCGCCGATCCGCGGTTTCCGCCGCCGCGCCACTCGGTCTACGAGGTCCGCCGGCACGCCTGGGTCCGGATGCCGGACGAGATCGAGCACTACGACTGAGGGGCGCGCGAGGGCGTGGTAAGCCGTAAGCGCCCCGCGCCGGCGGGGCTCGCCGAGCTCAGTGTCCGGCGCGGTCGCGGTGCCAGCCGCGGTGCTTGATGTCCAGGTACAGGCTGTAGGCGGCGGTGAAGGCCGGGAACAGGTTCTGGATCACGCCCACCGAGTCCTGCTTCTGCGAGAACACGAAGTAGCTCAGGGTCATCGCGCTGCCGACCAGGCTCATGTACCAGAACGCGCGCGGGATCACCGGCTTGCCGTGGCGCTTGCTGGCCACGAACTGCACCAGCCAGCGGCCGCCGAACATGAAGGCGCCGGTCAGGCCGATCAGCTTCCACGGCGACATGTGCAGGCCGGTCCAGGCCAGCCACTCGATCGGCGAATTCATGAAGTCCATACGGCTCAGACCTCTTCGGTGGCGGTGACCTTGCCGCGCTTGATCAACCAGGCGACGCCGCGCAGGTCGCTGATGCCGACCAGGGCGCGGTTGAGATTGTTGTACTTGGACACGCCGGTGGAGCGCGCGCGATGGTTGACCGGCACGCTCACCGTCTTCCAGCCCGCGCGCTGCATCAGCGCCGGCAGGTAGCGGTGCATGTGGTTGAAGTGCGGCAGATCGAGGAAGGCCTCGCGCTCGAACAGCTTGATGCCGCAGCCGGTGTCGGGGGTGTCGTCGCGCAGCATGCGGCTGCGGATCGCGTTGGCCCACTTGGAGGCCCAGCGCTTGCTGCCCGAGTCCTGGCGGTTCACCCGCCAGCCCGCGAACAGCTTGATGTCGGGCGCCGATTCGGCGCGCTTGGCCAGCAGCTTGGGGATGTCGGCCGGATCGTTTTGGCCGTCGCCGTCCAGGGTCGCGATCCAGCGCCCGCGCGCGGCCTTGACGCCGTTGCGGATGGCGGTGCTCTGGCCGCTCTGGGTGACGTGGTGGACCACGCGCAGCTCGGGCACCTGCGCCTTCAGCGCGCGCAGCGCGTCCAGGGTGCCGTCGCGCGAACGGTCGTCGACGTAGACGATCTCGAAGTCGGCGACGCCGCGCAGCGCGGCGGTGATCTCGTGGATCAGCGGGGCGACGTTGTC
Organism: Lysobacter sp. cf310; assembly: GCF_900114355.1. Taxonomy (GTDB): domain Bacteria; phylum Pseudomonadota; class Gammaproteobacteria; order Xanthomonadales; family Xanthomonadaceae; genus Lysobacter. The sequence goes on along the minus strand of NZ_FOSS01000004.1, from coordinate 106,323 downwards.
CTGCTCGTTGAACACGGGGACGACGACGGACAGTTCGGGCGTGTGGCTTGCGGTCATCTAAGGGACTCGTCGCGGCTCGGAGGAGCCGGGATTGGCGGTGCGTAGCCCCTCGCACGGAGGGATGGAAAGAGCGTACGGCGCCTGCGCGGGATCGCAAGCGTTATGCCCGGATCCGCGAGGGCTCAGGCCCTGGCGCCGAAATACTCCCGACACCAGGCGACCACCTGCGGCAGCCCGGTCTCGATCGAGGTGGTCGGCTCGAACCCGAACGCCGCCTTGGCGCGCGCAGTATCGGCCATCGTCTCGACCATGTCGCCCGGCTGCATCGGCTTGTAGACCTTTTCCGCGGGCTGGCCGGCCGCGGCTTCGATCACGCCGATGAAACGCTCCAGCTCGACCGGGGTGTGGTTGCCCAGGTTGAACACCCGGTGCGGCGGATCGTCCTGGGCCGGATGCGCGAGCGCGCCGAGCACGCCGGCGACGATGTCGTCGATCCAGGTGAAGTCGCGGCGCATGCGGCCGTGGTTGAAGACCTCGATCGGGCGGCCCGCCAGCACCGCGCGCGAGAACAGCAGCGGCGCCATGTCGGGCCGGCCCCAGGGGCCGTAGACGGTGAAGAAGCGCAGGCCGGTGGCGTGCAGGCCGTAGAGGTGGGCGTAGGTATGCGCCATCAGCTCGTTGGCGGCCTTGGTGGCCGCGTACAGCGAGCGCGGCCGGTCCACGCGCTGGTCTTCCGAGAACGGCGCCACCGCCGAATCGCCGTAGACCGAGGACGAGCTGGCGTAGACCAGGTGCTGCACGCCGCGGTGGCGGCACAGCTCCAGCAGGTTCACGAAGCCGACCAGGTTGCTGTCGACGTAGGCGTGCGGATGGGTGAGCGAGTAGCGCACGCCGGCCTGCGCGGCCAGGTGGATCACCTGGGTCGGCGCGACCTCGTCGAACAAGGCGGCCAGGCCGTCGCGGTCGCCCAGGTCGAGGGCGCGGATATCGACGTCCGCGCACAGGGCGGCGACGCGGTCGCGCTTGAGCTGCGGCTCGTAATAGTCGTTGTAGTTGTCCAGCCCGACCACGGCCTGGCCGCGGGCGCGCAGGGCGCGGCAGACGTAGCTGCCGATGAAACCGGCGGCGCCGGTGACGAGGATGGTCATGGGGCGATGGTGACGGGTTCGGAGGCGGAAAGCATGCGCGGGCGGAGGTTACCGTTTCGACAGTGTCCGCGAACCCGTGTCGGAATCGCGTGCGCGCATCGGCGGCCGCACGCGTCCTGGGCGGAGCGCGGGCGACAGCTTGGCCGCCCGCGCCTGAAGCGCAGCAGACTCCGCGCCTGCGCCGGAATCCGCCGCGCCGCCGGCGATCACTTCACCGCGAGCTGCTTGGCCAGGCCGAAGGCTTCGTTGAGCTCGGCCTGGCTGGCCGCGTCGATCCAGACGTAGACCCGGACCTTGCTCTTGGGCTTGTCGCCCGGCAACGCGATGATCGCCTCGCGCGAGAACGGACGCGTGGCGCTGGCCTTCTTGTACCAGACCACCTGCTGGCTGCCGACCGTGCCCTTCTCGGCGCGGTTGTCCTTCTCGGGCTTGAAGCTGCGCGCGCCCAGGTACACGCCCAGGCCCTTGCCGGCGGCGATCGCGGACGGCAGTTCCAGGTAGCACAGGGTGTAGTCGTCGCCCTGGCGCTGGGTCCAGGCCAGGTCGGCGTTGTTGAGGGTGGGGCAGTTCGCGCCGGCTTGGGCGAACGCCAGGGACGGGGCCAGCAGCAGGGCCGCGAGGGCTATCCGTTTCATATGCATCTCCTTCGGTGGGGTACGGTTGATTAAAGCGGTGGAACGAGGCGGTCGTGAAGCCCGAGCTTAGCGCGCTTGCGCGTCAGAACAGGCCGAAGCGCTTTTTGGCGACGTTGCGCCGGTTCGGGTCGATGATGTCGTCGAGGTCGGCGAACTTGTCCAGCAGGCCGTCGCTGCCCTTGCGCAGCTTGAGCTCGCGCTCCTCCGGGTACATCGGCACCACGGCGAGGAAGTGGATCTCCTTGTCCGCGTCGATGCGCAGGCGGTGGAAGCCGTCGGGCACGCTGACCGAGGGCAGCAGGATCGCCGAATCCAGGCGGGTGTTGGCGGCGTAGGGCTCGGGCGGATCGCCGTTGGCGATCGAGTGGCCCCAACCCAGCCAGGTGCGCTGCTTGTGCGGAAAGCGCGCGAGCATCTTCAGCAGCCGCACCGGCCAGTACCAGCGCTCGTCCTGCATCGACGCCTGATCCAGCCGCCAATCCGCCGGCAGGGTCGCGATCAGTTCCAGATGGCGCGGCGCGTCGGAGCCCTCGGGCACCGCCATCGCCAGATCGCTCATGCCCGAGGTCACCAGCCGCGTATAGGGATAGTCGGCGCTGGCCGCCAGGAAATGCACGTCGATGTGGACCAGGTCCGAGACCAGCTCGTGGAACACGCTGGCGATCGGGCCCAGGTGGGCTTCGATGTGGTCGGAAATCTGCTCCAGGCAGATCTCGCCCTGGGCCGGCTCCCACGCGGGCGCCTGATCGTAGTGGTAGATCGGGCTACCGCTGAGGCTGACCACCTCGGCCTTCTTGTCCGTCATCCCCGCCTCCCCCTGAGGCACCGTCCGCGCCGTGGCGCGTCCGTCATTCCGCGTCCGTCATTCGACCTTGCCGCGCAGCTTTTCCAGCACGCCGTCCAGCGAATCCAGATCGCTGTAGTGGATCACCAGGCGGCCCTTGCCGCCGCGGCCATGCAGCACGTTGACCTGGGTGTTGAGCGATTCCGACAGCTCGCGCTCGAGCGTGGCGATGTCGGCCTGCGGCTTGGCCTTGGCCGGCTTGGGCTTGCCCGTGGTCGGGACCTTGCCGGCGGCCAGCTGCTGCACGCGGTGTTCGACGTCGCGCACCGACCAGCCCAGCTCGGCGGCCTGGCGCGCCAGCGCGATCGCGGCCTGCGGCGCCAGGGTCAGCAGGGCGCGCGCATGGCCCATGTCGAGGGCGCGGGTTTCGACCAGCACGCGGATCTCGGCCGGCAATTCCAGCAGGCGCAACAGGTTGGACACCGCCACCCGCGAACGGCCCACCGCTTCGGCGGCCTGGGCGTGGGTGAGGTCGAATTCGTCGATCAGGCGCTGCAGCGCGTTGGCCTCTTCCAGCGGGTTGAGGTCCTCGCGCTGGATGTTCTCGATCAGCGCCATCGCGACCACGGTGCGGTCGTCGACTTCGCGGATCACCACCGGGATTTCGGTCAGCCCGGCCAGCTGGGTCGCGCGCCAGCGGCGTTCGCCGGCGATGATTTCGTAGCGCTTGCCGCCGATGTCGCGCACCACGATCGGCTGGATCACGCCCTGGGCCTTGATCGACTCGGCCAGCTCGGCCAGCTTGTCGTGGTCCCAGGTCTTGCGCGGCTGGTACTTGCCGGCGATCAGCGCGTCCACCGGCAGCTTGCGCATCACGTCGGTTTCGGTGGCTTCCAGGATCGGCGCCTCGGCGGCCGCCTTCGGGCCGAGCAGGGCTTCCAGCCCGCGGCCGAGGCCGCGCTTCTTCGCCGCGCTCATGCCACGGTCTCCTTGTGGTCGCGTTGCGCCGTCTTGGCGGCCTGTTCGCGCTCGCGCTGGCGGCGCAGCACTTCGCCGGCCAGGCCCAGATAGGCGATGCCGCCGCGGCTGGCCTTGTCGTAGCCGACGATGCTCTGGCCGTGGCTGGGCGCTTCGGCCAGGCGCACGTTGCGCGGCACGATGGTGCGGAACACGCGGTCGCCGAAGTGGTTGGTCAGCTCGGCCGAGACCGCGTTGGCCAGGTTGTTGCGCACGTCGAACATGGTGCGCAGCACGCCTTCGATCTCCAGCTCCGGATTGAGCTTGGCCTTGAGCGCGTTGATGGTGTCGAGCAGGGCGCTGATGCCTTCCAGCGCGTAGTACTCGCACTGCATCGGCACGATGATCGAGTCGGCCGCGGTCAGCGCGTTGAGCGTGAGCAGCGACAGCGCCGGCGGGCAGTCGATCAGGATGTAGTCGTAGTTGGCGCGCATCGGCGCCAGCGCGGCCTTGAGGCGCTGCTCGCGCCCGTCCTCGCCCATCAGGCGGATCTCGGCCGCGGTCAGCTCGATGTTGGCCGGCAGCAGGTCGAAGTCTTCCGGCGTGCGCAGCAGGATCGAGGCGGCGTCGGCCTCGCCCAGCATCACGTCGCAGATCGAGTCCTCGATCGTGCGCTTGTCGATGCCGCTGCCCATCGTGGCGTTGCCCTGCGGGTCCAGGTCGACCAGCAGCACGCGCTTGGGCGCGCGCGCGAGCGCGGCGGCCAGGTTGACCGCGGTGGTGGTCTTGCCGACCCCGCCTTTCTGATTGGCGACGGCGATGATGCGGGCCATGCGGCTCGTCCCCTGGCTATACGGGCTGTGAAAAGTGGCCGCTCGGCGCCGGGCGCCGGTCGGACTGGGGATTATGCCCGGACGGGGCGCGTTCGCGCTTCGTCATGCCGGAATCGGGTCCGCGCCCGGGCCGGGACCGGTCCCGGCCCGGGCCACCACGACCAGATGGCGCTCGGCGTCCAGCCCGGGCACCGCCAGCGGATGCGAGGCGCGCACGCTCCAGCCCGCGGGCAGCGCGGCGATTTCGTCGATCGGGTGGGTGCCCTTCATCGCCAGCAGCACGCCCTCGGGCTTGAGCAGGTGACCGCCCAGCTCCAGGATCAGCGGCAGGGTCGCCAGCGCGCGCGCGGTGATCGCGTCGTAGGCGCCGGGTTCGTCGAAGGCCTCGATCCGCGATTCGGCCACGCGCGCGTCCTTCAGCCCCAGGGTGCGCAGGGCCTCGCGCATGAAGCGCGCCTTCTTGCCCGCGCTCTCGACCAGGGTCACGCGCAGGCCCGGCTTGACGATGGCCAGCGGGATGCCGGGCAGGCCGGCGCCGGTGCCCAGGTCGGCCAGGGCGCCGCCGCGCTGTGCGATGTCGTCCACGTAGCGGTGCATGGCCAGCGAGTCGAGCAGGTGCTTGGTCACCATCTCCTGCGGGTCGCGCACGGCGGTGAGGTTGTAGGTGCGGTTCCAGCGCGCGAGCAGGGCCAGGTAGTCCAGCAGCGGTGTGGCCAGGGCCGGATCCAGGGCCAGGGCGGACAGGCCGGATTCGAGCTCGCGACGGAGCCCGGACGGAAGGGGGACGGGTGCGTTCATTGGCGACAGTATCGCCGATGGCGCGGCGGGCTCAGCGCGGAGCGCCGGCGGAATCGGCGGGCGATCCCGGCCGCGGGCGCCAGGCCAGCGCGCCCACGTAGCCCGGCGCGGGCGCCAGTTCCTGCAGCCGCCATTCCTGCGGCGCGCCCAGTTCGGGGTCGCTGTCGACCAGGCGCAGCTTGCCGGCCTGTTCCTCGAAGCGCAGCCGGTGCAGGCCGAAGGACAGCCCATGGCCGTGCGCCTTGAGCACCGCTTCCTTGGCGCACCACAGGCGCAGGAAGGCGCGGTCGCGCTCGGCCTGGGCGTCCAGCCAGGCGGTCTCGGCGGCGGTGAAGTAGCGTTCGGACACCGCCAGCGCGCGCGGCCGCGCGCGCAGCCGTTCCAGGTCCACCCCGACCCGGCCCTGCGCGGTCAGGGCGATCAGCAGGCAGTCGCCGCTGTGGCTCCAGTTGCAGTCCCAGCCCTGGTAGGGCGGCCGCAGGGTGGGGCGCTGGCGGTCGTCGCGGGTCAGCGGCAGCGCCTGCGCGCTGGTGCCCAATTGCGCGGCCAGCCAGTTGCGCGCCTGCGCCTCGGCGGCGCGACCGGGCGTATGCGGCTGCCAGGTCCAGCGCGGCATGGAAGGCGGGTCGGGCGAAGTCATGGCGAGCTCAGGGACATGAACGAGGCGTTTGGCGGAACGCCGGCGCGCCAGCGTAAGCTAAAGCAGGGGACGCGGCGCTGGCCGCGATCGATGCCGCAGCCGCAAGGCCGGCGCTTAGGGGAGACGGCCGATGCCGTCGGCGTCGGCTTGTGCGCGCACGCGGCCGGAGTAACGAATGGCGAACGATGTCAGCAGTTGTTGATCACGATGCGGTACCGGGGGGCGAACGCGTCGCCTTGGTGACCGGGGCGCAGGCGCGCCTGCTCGCGTACGCGCACGAGGATGCGATCGCGCAGTCGCGTTTCGAACGCGAGGTGCGCGCGCTGGCCGCGGCCCTGCCGACGGCGCGCTACGCGATCAACCTGTGCGAGGACCGCTACCGCTTCCTGGTCGCGTTCTGCGCGGCCGCGCTGCGCGGGCAGACCACGCTGCTGCCGTCCTCGCGCGCGCCGGCGGTGATCGCCGACGCGCTCGCCCAGCACGCCGACAGTTATTGCCTGGGCGACATCGCCCTGGATCCGTCGCCGCCGCAGTACTGGCGCCTGCCCGAGACCCTGGCCCAGGCCGAGGGCGCGCCGCCGACGATCGCCCACGATGCGCTGGTGGCGATCGGTTTCACCTCCGGCAGCACCGGCCAACCCAAACCCAATCCCAAGACCTGGCGCGCGTTCCGCGCCAGCACCGCGCAGAACCTGGCCGCGCTGGCCGACCTGCTGGCGCCGAACCGGGTCACGCCGCTGGTCGCGACCGTGCCGCCGCAGCACATGTACGGCATGGAGATGTCGGTGCTGCTGCCGCTGCTGGGACCGATCGCGGTGCATGCGGCGCGGCCGTTCTTCCCCAGCGACGTCGCCCAGGCCCTGGCCGACGCGCCGGCGCCGCCGTTGCTGGTGACCACGCCCGTGCATCTGCGCGCGCTGGTCGAATCCGGCATCGCGCTGCCGCCGCTGGCCGGCATCGTCTCGGCCACCGCGCCGCTGGCGCAGGACCTGGCCCTGGCCGCGGAAACCCGTTACGGCTGCGAGGTGCGCGAAGTGTTCGGTTCCACCGAAACCTGCGTGATCGCGCGCCGTCGCACCGCCCACGAGCTGGCCTGGACGCCGCTGCCGGGCGTGCGGGTGTCGCCGCAACCCGACGGCACCGCGGTGTATGCGCCGCATCTGCCCGAGGCGGTGGTGCTGGCCGATCTGATGGAGGTCGGCGCCGACGGCCGTTTCGTGTTGCGCGGGCGCAGCGCGGATCTGCTGGAGATCGCCGGCAAGCGCGCCTCGCTGGGCGATCTCACCCGCAAGTTGCTCGCGATCGACGGCGTCGAGGACGGCGTGGTGTTCCAGCTCGACGCCGGCGAAGGCGCGGTGCGCCGGATCGCGGCGCTCGCGGTCGCGCCGACGCTGGACGAAGCGGGCATCCTGCAGGCGCTGCGCGCCAGCATCGATCCGGTGTTCCTGCCGCGGCCGCTGCGCATCGTGGAAGCCTTGCCGCGCAACGAAACCGGCAAGCTGCCGCGCGATCGCCTGCTGCAGCTGCTGCAGGGCAACGCCGGCTGAGTCAATGTCCGCTGAATCCGCAGGCGGCGTGTCTACGCGGCGTGACGCGCATCGGTTTTTACCGGGTTTGCGCTGACATCCCCATCACGAAGCCGCGCCCAGACTGGCGGCGTCCCGAGGCGGCAGAGGCTGCGTATTCGTCGGTGCGAATGCGTATCGGGCTTCATCTGAACGGACAGGAGACAGCATCATGATGGGCATCATTATTTGGTTGGTCGTGGGCGGCGTTATCGGTTGGCTCGCAAGCATGATCATGAGAACCGACGGCCAGCAGGGCATTTTCCTCAACGTGATCGTCGGCATCGTCGGGGCGTTCCTCGGTGGTTGGCTGGGCGGGTTGTTGGGGCTGGGCGCTGGCGACATCAACGACGGCAATTTCAGTCTCAACGGGCTGTTGTTGTCGCTGGTGGGGGCGATCGTGTTGTTGGGCATCGTCAATTTGTTCCGGCGCGGCCGGGTGCGTTAAGCGGTTCGCGAGGTCTCGACAAAAAAGCCCGGCATCGCCGGGCTTTTTTATGGGCGGGGTGGGCGTGGAGCCGTGTGGCTTACGAGCCGCAGGTTCGCGCGCGACTGGATCCCGACCACTTGCTCCTAGCTCTTTGGCTCTTAGCTCCCTCCTTTGGAAAAGGGTGAAGCCGTGCGGCTTACGAACCGCAGGTTCGTGCACGGGTGAGCGCCGGCAGGCTATGCCTGCTGGCCGGGCGGGTTGGGGAGGATTTGCTTTTGTTGTTGCTTCGCCGGCTCGGCCCGAAGGTCAACGGCTTCCGCCTGCTGCGCATGCGGGTCACTTTCTCTTGCTCCTAGCTCCCTCCTTTGTCAAAGGAGGGTTGGGGAGGATTTGCTTTTGCTGTTGCTTCGTCCGCTTCGGCTCGAAGGTCAAAGGCTTCCGCCTGCTGCGCATGCGGGTCACTTTCTCTTGCTAGCCCAAGAGAAAGTAACCAAAGAGAAGGGCTAGCTTGACCAAACCTCCCCTGCGGGTTCGGGGCTGGCGCGGGGATTTTTCGAATGGACGTCCCTGTCCATTCGAAAAACGGCGCGCGTCCTGCGCGCCGCCCTTCGGGTCTACGGTTGGTCGTGTGAGTGCGGGGCTTTTGGACTTCAATGCCGCGGCAACGGCAACGGCAACGGCAACGGCAACGGCAACGGCAATCGCAACTGCGTCTGCCTGATCTTGCTGCGCGGGGCTTTAACCCGATGTGGCGGTCGGAGATTCGACTGCGGGCTTGGCCCGCTTACGTCTACGTCGAAGGAGCGAGGCGGTCTCGCTCGCTGCTCGTGGCGCCAGGCCTATTTCCGCCTCGCTCAGCCCAACTCCACCCAGGCCGGTGCGTGGTCGCTGGGGCGGTCCCAGGTGCGGGGTTCGCGGTCGATGCCGGCGCCGGTGCAGCGGGCGCGCAGGGCGTCGGAGACCAGGGCCAGGTCGATGCGCAGGCCGAGGTTGCGGCGGAAGGCGGCCTGGCGGTAGTCCCACCAGCTGAATTCGCCGGCGGCATCGTGGTGCATGCGGTAGCTGTCGTGCAGGCCCAGCGCGTACAGGCGCTGCAGGGCGTCGCGTTCGGCGGTGGAGGTGAGGATGTGGGTTTCGTTCCACACCGCCGGGTCGTAGACGTCGCGCTCGTCGGGGGCGATGTTGAAATCGCCCAGTACCACCAGCTGCGGGTGCGCGCGCAGTTCCTCGGCCAGCCAGGCGTGGACCGCGTCCAGCCAGCGCAGTTTGTAGGCGTACTTGTCGGTGCCCACGTCCTGGCCGTTGACCACGTACAGGTTGACGATGCGCACGCCGCCGACGGTGGCGGCGATCACGCGCTTTTGCTCGTCGTCCAGGCCGGGCACGCCGATCTGCACGTCTTGTGCCGGTTCGCGCGACAGGATGGCGACGCCGTTATAGGTCTTCTGGCCCGCGAACACGCTGCGGTAGCCCAGCGCCGACAGCTCGGTGTCGGGGAAGCGGTGGTCCTCCAGCTTGGTTTCCTGCAGCGCGACCACGTCCGGCGCGCGCAGGCCCAGCCAGGTTTCCAGGTGCGGCATGCGCACGTTGAGCGAGTTGACGTTCCAGCTGACGATTTTCATGGCCGCGAGTGTAACCACGGCCGCCGCGTTTTGGCCTGTGCCGGGCTTGCGCGCCGGCCTGGCCTCACTTGGACAGGAAGCGGATCAGGCGGTCGATCTTTCCGGTGTAGGGCGGCTTGAGCCAGTCGCTGGCGGCCATGCGGCGCTGGCGGAACACCGGCAGCAGCTTGCTGAAGGTGTCGAAGCCGTTGCGCCCGTGGATCGCACCGATGCCGCTGGGGCCGATGCCGCCGAAAGGCAGATCGTGGGCGCCGAAGTGCAGCAGGGTGTCGTTGACGGTGACGCCGCCGGCCAGGGTCTGGTCGAGGATGCGCTCGACCTGGGCGCGGTCGAAGCCGAACGGATACAGCGCCAGCGGGCGGTCCAGGGCGTTGATGCGCGCGATCGCTTCGTCCAGGTCGCGGTAGGACAGCACCGGCAGGATCGGGCCGAAGATCTCGTGCTGCATGACCTGGGCGTCGGCGCCGGGTTCGATCACCAGGGTGGGCGCGAACAGGCGTTCGCGCGCGGCGGTGTCCGGGTCGATCGCGAAGGGTTCGATCACCTGCAGGCCGCGCGCGCGCGCGTCGTCGACGTAGCCGCGCAGGCGCGCGTACTGGCTGTCGTTGATGATGCGGGTGTAGTCCTGCGGCGCATCCAGTTGGCCGTAGCGCTGGCGCAGTTCGGCCTGCAGCGCCGCGACCAGGGCGTCGCGGCGGGCCGCGTCGACCAGCACGTAGTCCACGCCGATGCAGGTCTGACCGGCGTTGAACCATTTGCCGCTGGCGATGCGCGCGGCCGCCAGTTCGATCGGGAAATCGTCACAGACCACCGCCGGCGCCTTGCCGCCCAGTTCCAGGGTGACCGGGGTCAGGTTGGGTGCGGCCGCGGCCATGACCTTGCGGCCGACCGCGGTCGAGCCGGTGAACAGCAGGTGGTCGAAGGGCAGGGCCGAGAACGCCGCGCCGACTTCGGCGCCGCCCATCGCCACCGCGACCCGGTCGGCCGGGAACACCTCGGCCAGCAGCTCGCGCAGGTAGGCGCTGGTGCGCGGGGTGTGCTCGGACGGCTTCAGATAAACGTGGTTGCCGGCCGCGATCGCCGACACCAGCGGCACCAGGGCCAGGTTCACCGGGTAGTTCCATGGCGACAGGATGCCGACCACGCCGACCGGCTCGGGCCGGATCTCGGCGCGCGCGGGCCAGAAGCGCCAGCCCACCGCGGCCCGGCGCGGGCGCATCCAGCGGCGCAGGTGGCCGATCGCGTGGTCGATCTCGGCCAGGGTGATCATGGCCTCCGACAGCAGGTTCTCGTGGCTGGAGCGGTGGCCGAAATCGGCCTGGATCGCCGCGTCCATCTCCGTCACCCGGGCCCGAAACGCGTCGCGCAGGCGCAGCAGGTCGGCGCGGCGCTGGGCGTAGTCGGGCTTGCGCGCGCGCCAGGCCGAGCGCAGACGCTCGCGGGTGGCGGCCAGTTCGCTGGGGGTGGTGTCGGCGGTGATGTCCATACGCCGCAGTGTAGTCGCGCCGGGGCCGCTAGGGGGTGCCCGTGGCGGGGCGGAACAGGCCAGGCGAGGGGGGCGGCGCGGCCGTCCTCGCGTGCCGGGGCCGGCGCGGTGCCGGGATGGCGAAGGCCGGGTGTGCGCGGCGGCGCGGATGCGCGCTCGAATGCGCGTGGGCGTCGTGCGAGGTCGGCCAGCACCGTCGCGGCCATCGACGCCCGCGTGTTCGCCTGCAGGCGCAGTCGGTAGCGCGCAAGCGCCGAAACGACCGCGCCTGCGCCCAGCCGTGCCCATGGCGTCGGCGCGCGCGGCTTACAATCCGGGCATGAGCCTGCGTCCTTATCTAGAACATACCCCCGAACTCGGCGAACGCGTCTACGTCGATCCCGCCGCCACCGTCATCGGCCAGGTCGCCCTGGGCGACGACGTTTCGATCTGGCCCGGCTGCGTGGTGCGCGGCGACGTGAACTACATCCGCATCGGCGCGCGCACCAACATCCAGGACGGCACCATCGTCCACGTCACCCACGAGGGCCCGTTCACGCGCCCCGGCGGCCTGCCCACGCTGATCGCCAACGACGTGACCATCGGCCACGGCGCGATCGTGCACGCCTGCCGGATCGAGGAGTTCGCCCTGATCGGCATGGGCGCCAAGATCCTCGACGGCGCCACCGTGCAGCGTTTCGGCTTCGTCGGCGCGGGCGCGGTGATCGCGCCCGGCAAGACGGTCGGCGAGGGCGAGTTGTGGCTGGGCAATCCGGCACGCCTGGTGCGCAAGTTGAGTGAGCGCGAGATCGAGCAGCTGCAATACAGCGCCCAGCACTATGTGCGTCTGAAGGACCGTTACCTGGGCATGGCCAGCGCGGACTAGGCACGGCCCTGGGCCGCGTTTACAGTCGTCGCAGGGGAGAAGCCGGAAACCGCATGGACGAGTTGCACCGAACACAGGCCGCGCGCACCCGGACGCGGCCGACGCCGCACGCAGGCGCCGTGCCGCTGTGATGCTGGATACCTACCGCGAAGTGGTGACGCCCGAAGGCGTCGCCTTGCGTCTGCCCGCGGCCGGACCGGTGCCGCGCGCACTGGCCTGGACCATCGATTTCTGCATCCGCCTGGCCTTGCTGTTCGTCGGCTCGCTGGCGTTCGGCCTGCTCGGCAAGGGCGGCATGGGGTTTTATCTGGTGCTGATGTTCGTGCTGCTGTGGTTCTACCACGTCGCCTTCGAGGCGATGTGGAACGGCCGCACGCCGGGCAAGCGCGCGCTGGGCCTGCGCGTGGTCGCCGAGAACGGCGCGCCGGTGGGCTGGATGCAGTCGTTCGTGCGCAATCTGTTGCGGGTGGTGGACATGCTGCCGTTCGGTTACGCCTTCGGCCTGATCGCGAGCTACGCCGATCCTTACGGCCGGCGCCTGGGCGACATGGTCGCCGGCACCCTGGTCGTGCACGAGGCGCGCCGCCACGAAGCGGCGGCCGCGCCGGTCGGCGTCGCGAGCGCGCCGGCGGTGCCGCTGCTGCCTTACGAACAGGCGGCGATGGTCGCGTTCGCCGAACGCGCGCCGCGCCTGGCCGTGGCGCGCCAGATCGAGCTGGCCGACCTGGTCCAGCCTTTGACCGGCGCGCGCGGCGATACCGCGGTAACGCGCGTATACGGCATCGCCAACTGGCTGCTGGGGCGTCGATGAGTCCGGTTGCCGCGGTCAAGCAGGAACGTTTCGTCGAGCGCCACCAGGCCGAATGGAACCAGTTGGAGGCGTGGCTGGACGCGCGCGGCGACAGCGCCAAGCGGGCGCGCGCCGAGCGCCGCAGCTGGCAGGGCCTGCCCGATTACGAAGTGCCGGCGCGTTATCGGCGCTTGTGCCAGCAGCTCGCGCTGGCGCGCCGCCGCGGCTACAGCGCGTCGGTCACCGACCGTCTGCAGGACCTGATGCAGCGCGGCCACGGCCTGCTCTATCGCGCGCCGCGTCCGCGTTGGCGGCGCGCGCTGGAGTTCCTGTTCGCCGGCTTCCCGCGCCTGGTGCGCGCCGAGCGCGGCTGCATGGCCGCGGCCGCGGCCCTGTTCTGGCTGCCGCTGATCACCATGTTCGTGGCGATCCAGATCCAGCCCGAACTGGCCAGCGCCCTGTTCCCGCCGGAGCAGTTGGCCGAGTTCGAGCACATGTACGACCCCAACAGCCCGCTGCAGAAGCTCGGCCGCGGCGCCGAGACGGATCTGGCGATGTTCGGCTACTACATCCTCAACAACGTCAGCGTCGGCTTCCGCACCTTCGCCAGCGGCTTCTTGTTCGGCCTGGGCTCGATCGTGGTGCTGATCAGCAACGGCGTCATCATCGGCGGCGTCGCCGGCCACCTGCAGGCGGTCGGCCACGGCGATCCGTTCTGGCGCTTCGTCGCCGGGCACTCGGCGCCCGAGCTCACCGCGATCTGGATTTCCGGCGGTGCCGGCCTGCGCCTGGGCCTGAACCTGGTGGCGCCCGGCCAGCGCCGGCGCATCGACGCCCTGATCGAGGGCGGCAAGCGCGGCGCCAAGATCTGCGTGGGCGTGTTGGCGATGCTGGTGTTCGCCGCGTTCGTGGAAGCGTTCTGGTCCTCGATCGCGACCATCCCGGCCGCGATCAAGTACGCCGTGGGCGCGGCGCTGTGGGTGGTGGTCGGCGGCTGGCTGTGGTTCGGCGGGCGCAACCAGGATTTCGCGATCGAGGATCGGGTCGAGTCATGAAGATCGAATCGCTCACCGTCGCGTTGCGTCCGCGCACGGCCTGGGAAGCGGTCGAGCTCGGCACCGCGCTCACGCGCCGGCATGCCGCCGCGATCTGGAAGCCCTATCTGCTGCTCACCCTGCCGCTGTTCGTCGCGGTCAACGCCGCAGGCTGGGCGCTGGACAAGTTGTGGCTGGCCGCGCTGCTGATGTGGTGGATCAAGCCGGTGTTCGACCGCATCCCGCTGTACGTGCTGTCGCGCGCGGTGTTCGGCGACGTGCCCAGCACCGGTCAGACCGTGCGCGCGCAGCTGCGCTGGGGCGCGCGTTGGGCGCTGCCGTATCTGACCTGGCGCCGGCTCAGTCCGGCGCGTTCGCTGTACCTGCCGGTGGACCTGCTCGAAGGCGGACGCGGCGCCGAGGCGCGCCAGCGCCGCACCGCGCTGGGCGCGCCGGTGTACGGCGTGGCCGCGCTGCTGACCCTGGTCTGCTTCCATTTCGAGGGCGCGCTGTACCTGGGCATCGCGGCCGGCGCGGCGATGTTCATTCCCGCCGAATACCTGTCCGAATCCGCCCAGGGCATCTGGCAGGCGCTGCTGGCGGAAGCGACCTGGGTGCAGCTGGCCGGCAACATCCTGGCCTGGGCCGCGACCTGTCTGATCGAGCCCTTCTACGTCGGCGCCGGTTTCGGCCTGTATCTCAACCGCCGCACCGAGATCGAGGCCTGGGACATCGAGATCGTGTTCCGGCGGCTGCGCGCGCGCCTGAGCGCCGCCAGCGCGCCGCTGTTGCTGGCGCTGTGTTTCGGCTTGGGCGTGTTGCCGGACGCTTCGGCGCAGCAGGCCGCGCCCAGCGCTCCGACGGCGCCGTCGGCCGAGGCCAACGCGATGGACGATGCGGCCGTGGTCGAAGACGCCACCGACGCGTCGACGGAGGAATTCGTCGAGGATGAGGACACCGCGTCCTCGATCGGCGCGCCGCTGCGCGATCCGGTGCGGCCGGACGATGTCGAGGCGTCCGAGGACGACGAGCGGGCCTTGAACAAGGCCATCGCGGCCAAGGAAGCGCAGGCGCCGCCGACCCTGGGCGAGGTCTTCGGCGATGCGCGCGCCGAGGACGCCGGCCTGCGCAAGGCGGTCGAACAGGCCTACCAGGACCCGACGGTCGCGCCCAAGCGCAAGGTCAGCACCTGGAAATCGCGCAAGCCGGACAAGCCCTCCGAACTCAAGCCGCCGCCGGCGCTGGAAGGCCTGGGCGTGGTCCTGGCCCTGCTCGGCAAGTACGGCCTGTGGCTGCTGCTGGGCACGCTGGCGTTGCTGATCGTGGTGACCGCGCCGCGCTGGCTGCGTTGGCTGCGCGACAGCGCGCGCGCCGAGCAGCGCGAACCCAAGCCGGTGCAGACCAGCGCGGTGGTCGAGGTCGAACCGCTGCCCGACGACATTCCCACCGCCGCGCGCCGCCTGTGGCAGTCGGGCCGGCAGCGCGACGCCCTGGCCTTGCTGTATCGCGCCAGCGTCGAGGCCATGGTCGCGCGCGCCCAGGTCGTACTGGTGCCCGGCGCGACCGAAGCCGAATGCCTGCGCGCCTCGCGCAAGATGCCGTTGGCCGAGGACCGCGAGGTTTTCGCCAGCACGGTGCGCACCTGGCAGTACGCGGCCTATGCGCAGCGTCTGCCCGCGCTCGACGAGTTCGACGCCTTGCTGCGCACGCTCAGCCAACGCTTCGGGTGGGCGGCATGAATCTGCGTACCGGATTGGCGACCGCCTTGGTGGTCCTGCTGCTTGCGGGGCTGGGCTATTGGTGGTGGCGCACGCACGAGCGGGTCGAGGAGTGGATCGACCTGCCGCGCACCGGCGAGGCCGCCAGCAATCCGCTGTACGTGCTCAAGCTGGCCCTGAAGAAGGACGGGGTGAAGGCGGTCTCGCGCCAGCGCCTGCAAGCGGACCAGCATCCGCTGGGCGCGCGCGACACCGTGCTGCTGCTGCGCGATCCGCGCCAGCTGTCGGCATCGGACGCCAAGGCCCTGCTGGCCTGGGTCCACGGCGGCGGCCACCTGATCGTGCGCACGCCGCCGTTGGGCGAACTCAGCGCGGCCGCGTCGATCCCGGTGCTGACCGAGCTGGGCGTGAAGTTCTTCCCGCAGCGCGAGACCGACTGCGTGGCGATGTACGTCGAGCGCCAGGATTCGCACGTCGAGTTCTGCCGGGGCCGGCGCTTCCTGTTGATGGAGCGCGCGGCGGTGCCGCTGCGCGCCTGGGGCGCGGAGGACACCGGCTACGTGTTCGCGCGCCTGCCGCAAGGGCGCGGCAGCGTCGACGTGCTCGCCGACCTCGACTTCGCAGTCAATGCCGCCGGTCAGGAGCACGAAGAAGCGATCAAGGACGCGCCGCACATCGCGCTATTGCGCCAGCTGCTGGCGCCGAACTACCGCGCCGGCACCGTGCACCTGATCTACGCCGCCGACGTCCCCTCGTTGTGGATGACCCTGCTGACCCGCAGCTGGATGGCCTGGGGTCCGATGCTGCTGGCCCTGTTGCTGTGGCTGTGGCGGCGCGCGCAGCGCTTCGGGCCGCCGCTGCCGTCGCCTGCCAGCGAGCGCCGCTCCTTGCTCGAGCACGTGCTGGCCAGCGGCGAACACGCCTACCGCTACGGCTACGGCCATCTGCTGCACGCGGCCGTGCGCACTGCCTTCCTGCTGCGTCTGCGCCGCCGCGATCCGCAGGCCGCCGCGCTCGACGGCGAGCCGCAGGCGGCCCTGCTGGCCGAACGTTTCAAGCTGACGCCCGCGGAAATCCGCGAAGCGCTGGCCACGCCGGTCGCGCGCGATCACGCCGCGTTCCGTTCCCGCATCGCCACTTTGATCCGACTGAGAAACTCGCTATGACCACGCCCGCGAACGTGCCCGCACCGATCACCGGTACCGAACTGGCGCAACGCGCCGCCGCCGTGCGCGACGAGGTCGGCAAGGCCTTCATCGGCCAGGCCGAAGCGCTGGATCAGATCCTGATCGCCCTGCTCGCCGGCGGCCACGCCCTGATCGAAGGCGTGCCCGGCCTGGGCAAGACCCTGCTGGTGCGCGCCCTGTCCAAGGCGCTGGATTGCGGCTACGCGCGCGTGCAGTTCACGCCCGACCTGATGCCCAGCGACATCAGCGGCCACGCGGTCTACGATCCCAAGACCGAGAGCTTCAACATCCGCCGCGGCCCGGTGTTCACCAACCTGCTGCTCGCCGACGAAATCAATCGCGCCCCGGCCAAGACCCAGTCGGCGTTGCTGGAGGCGATGCAGGAGCTGCAGGTCACCATCGAAGGCCACAGTTTCGAACTGGCGCCGCCGTTCCTGACCCTGGCCACGCAGAACCCGGTCGAGCAGGAAGGCACCTACCCGCTGCCGGAAGCCCAGCTCGACCGTTTCCTGCTCAAGGTGCTGATCGGCTATCCCAGCCGCGCCGACGAGAAGCGCATGGTGACCGCGGTCAGCCAGGGCCGTAGCGCCTCGGACTTCGACCTGTCGCAGGTGCAGCGCGTGCTCGGGCCGGAAGAGATCGTGGCCATGCAGCACGGCACCTCCCTGATCACGGTCGACGACGCGGTGATCGATTACGCCGTGCGCATCGCCGCGACCACCCGCGAATGGGCGGGCATCGCCCTCGGCGCGGGCCCGCGCGGCAGCCTGGCGCTGGTGCGCGCGGCGCGCGCGCAGGCGGTGCTGTCGGGCCGCGACTTCGCCACCCCCGACGACGTGCGCGAGATCGCCAAGCCGGCGCTGCGCCACCGCATCGCGCTGGCGCCGGAAATGCAGATCGAGGGCCAGTCGCCCGACGACGTGCTGCACGCCCTGCTGGCCAAGGTCGAAGCGCCGCGGCAATGAGCGCCGTCGTCGCACCGGTCCCCGCCACGCCCGCGCGCAGTCTGCCGCGGCCGGCGCCGGCCTTGCTGGCGCTGCTGGTGCTGTGGGGCGCGTTCGGCCTGGCCGCGAGCATCGGCTGGGTGCCGACGCGCGCCTGGTGGATCGCCGGTGCGGCGTTGGCCGCGATCGCCTTGTTCGATGCCTGGCGCGTGAGCCTGGCGGCGACCCCGCGCGTGCAGCGGCGCATGCCCGACACCTGGCCGATCGGCCTGGAGCGCGAGGTCAGCCTGACCCTGGACGCCGATGCGCGCCGGCAGCCGCTGGATGTGTTCGACCTGCACCCGGGCGGTTGGTCGATGCAGGGACTGCCGCGCCGCCTGACCCTGCGTCGCGGCGAGAGCAGCAGCATCGATTACCGCCTGCGCGCCAACGCGCGCGGCGATTTCGCCTTCGAAGGCGTGCAGCTGCGCCTGCATTCGCCGTGGCGGCTGTGGTGGCACTCGCGCGTGGCCGGCGCCGCGCAGCCGGTGCGGGTGTTCCCCAATTTCGCGCCGCTGGCCAAGTTCGCGATGTTCAGCGCCGAACAGGCCTCGCGGCTGGTCGGCGCGCACCTCAAGCGCCGCCGCGGCGAAGGCACCGACTTTCACCAGATGCGCGAGTACCGCGTCGGCGACAGCCTGCGCCAGATCGACTGGAAGGCGACCGCGCGTGCGCGCCGGCTGATCTCGCGCGAGTACCAGGACGAGCGCAACCAGCAGCTGGTGTTGATGCTGGACACCGGCCGGCGCCTGCTCGCGCGCGACGGCGAGTTGTCGCACTTCGACCACGTGCTCGACGCCGCGCTGGTGGTGGCCTATCTGGCCTTGCGCCAGGGCGATGCGGTCGGGCTGCTCGCCAGCGGCGGCGCCACGGCCTGGGTGCCGCCGCGCCGCGGCGTGGGCGCGATCGACAGCCTGCTGCGCGCGAGCTACGCGCTGCAGCCGCAGCCCGTAGCCACCGACTTCCTAGCCGCCGCCACCGAGCTGTCGCTGCGCCAGCGCCGGCGTGCGCTGGTGATGCTGGTCACCAACCTGCGCGACGAGGACATGGACGACGTGCTGACCGCGGTGCAGATGCTGCGCAAGCGCCACCTGGTCTGCGTGGCGTCGTTGCGCGAGGACTCGCTGGACACCGCATTGTCCGACGAGGTCCACGACCTGCGCGACGCGATCCGCGCCGGCGCCACCGCGCAATACCTGGAACAGCGCGCCGCAGCCCACGACGCCCTGCGCAACCACGGCGTGATGGTGCTGGACGTGTCCTGCGATCAGCTGGCCGCGTCGCTGGTGGAGAAGTATCTGGCGGTGAAGCGCGACGGCTTGTTGTAACGGCCGCGCCACCTCGGTGCCGCGCTCATACTCCGCGTTCGCGTCGCCAGCACCTGTGGGGCGACGCAAGTCGCGATTGGAGCTAGACGCGCAAGCGAATCGTCGAATCCGGGTGGAGTTCGATCGCGACTTACGGCGCTCCCACAGCAGGCGGCGACGCCGCGTCGGGCTGGGTGGCACGCTCCAGGGCCGACAGCAGCGCCATCGCTTCGCTGCGACTGGCGCCGCACATGTCGGCCGACGGCCGCAGCGAGGCGCAGAACGCGGGCCGTTCGGGCCGGCCGAACAAACGGCAGCGCAGCTGATCGTCCAACTGCACGCAGGGCATGCCGGCGGGTTTGCCGTGCGGCATGCCGGGAATGGGCGAGGCGATCGAGGGCGCGGTGCAGCAGGCCGCGCAGCCGCTGCGGCAGCTCAGCGCGCTCACTGCGGCGCCTGGAACGGTTCGGCCGCGCGCACCGCCGTCAGCGGGATCGGCCCGTAGACATGCGGATAAGCTTCGCCGCTGCGAGGGCTGAGGTCGTAGCGCAAGGCGTCGCCGAGCGCGAACGCATCGAGGTGCAAGAGGACCAAAGCGCCGCGTCCGCGCTGATGGCGTTCGATCACGCCCGCCAGTTGCGCGGCGGTAGCGCAGTGCAGGAAGCCTTCGCGCTGCAGGCCTGGATTGCGGTACGCGCCGGTGTCCTGCGCGCGCGCCCAATCGGCCGGATCGGCGAAGTGGTAGACGGTGTGCGGACGCGTCGCGTCGTGGTGGCTGGGGTTCGACATGGCTTCAATCGGATGCGGCGTGTTCGGCCGCGCTCAGGCCGCCCGCGTCGGCCGCCGCACCAGGATCGCGGCGATCAGCAGCCCCATCGCGATCGTGTGCAGCAAGGTGGCGAACGCACTGAACATGCCCATGCTCATCGCGATGGAGGCCGCCGAGGGATCGCCGTTCTGGCGCATCCACAACAGCCAGGCATGGCCGCCCAAGCCCAGCAGCGAGCCGAAGATGAACAAGCCGAAGCCCGCGCTGGCGTAGGTGCCGGCCGCGCCCAACGCGGGGCGACGCATCAGGCACAGCACCAGGCCGACCGTGCACACCAGCAGATGCGGCGTGGCGTACAGCACGGGGCCCAGCAGCATGGCGAACAGAGCGTTGGAATCCATGGTCGTTCCCGTTGCGTGCTCGCACGTCGACACGGCCGCGCCGCGGCCGCACGCCGTGCGCGGCGGATCAGTCGGCGGTGACCAGGGCGTCGTCGCGTTCGCGCAGGGCCGCGTATACGGCGTCGGTTTCCGGACGCACGCGATGCCAGCGCTCGAAGCTCTCCGCGGCCTGTTCGACCAGCATGCCCAGGCCGTCGATGCGGTCGTGCGCGCCGGCCGCCTTGGCCCAGGCCAGGAACGGGATCGCGACTTCGCCGTAGCTCAGGTCCACCGCCGCGGTGCGCGGCGTGACCAGGCCCATCGACAGCGTGGGCAGCTCCGCATCGCGCGCGGCCGAGGTCGCGTTGACGATCAGGTCGAACGCGCCCAGCGCCATCGCGTCCTTGAGATAACGCGGATGCACGCGGCCGGGCTGGCCCAGCGCGTCGGCCAGGGCGTCGGCGCGCTCCGGGGTGCGGTTGACGATGTAGAGGTCGCCGATGCCGGCGTCGAGCAGGGCCGGTGCCACGCCGCGCGCGGCGCCGCCGGCGCCGATCAGCAGGGTGCGGCGTTCGCGCAGGTCCAGGCCGTGACGCTCGGTGAGGTCGCGCACCAGGCCGACGCCGTCGGTGTTGTCGCCTTCCCAGCCGGTGGCGCTGCGGATCAGGGTGTTGGCGGCGCCGGCACGGCGCGCGCGTTCGCTGAGATGGGTGCAGATGCCGGCCGCACGGGTCTTGTGCGGCAGGGTGATGTTGGCGCCCAGCCCGCCTTCGGCGGCGAACTCGGCCAGCAAGGCGTCGAACTGCTCCGGCGCGGCGTCGATGGCGACGTATTCCAAGGCGATCCCGAGCTGGCGTCCGAATGCGGCGTGGATCCGCGGCGACAGCGAGTGCGCCACCGGGTGGCCGATCACCGCAAAACGTGGAATGGACATGGGCAGCCTCGTTGGTGATGCTGATGGGGAATATTCAAGGGAGACGCACTATGCGGCGCGCCGCGGCCTGGTCTGGCCTCAGTCTACTCTCCGGCCTGCTGCTGGCCATGCCCGCGTCGGGCTTTCTGTCGGAGTTCGGCATCGAGGGCATGGGGGTGGTGTCCACCCCTCACTCCGAGGTGCGCGCTAGCGTGAGCGCCGACGGGAAGCGCATCGTCTGGGGCAGCACCGACCGCCCCGGCGGCGCGGGCGGCTGGGACCTGTGGCAGGCCAGCCTGAAACAGGGGCGCTGGCAGGACCCGGCACCGCTGTCCGTGAACACCGGCGCCAAGGAATTCGACCCGGCCTTCAGCGCCGACGGCCGCTGGCTGTACTTCTTCTCCAATCGCCCCGGCGGCCGCGGCGGCGACGATCTGTACCGCGCGCCGCTGCTCGCCGACGGCGGCTTCGGACCGGTCGAACATCTGGGCGCGGGCGTGAACGGTCGCGGCGACGAATGGGCGCCCACGCCCAGCCGCGACGGCCGTCACCTGCTGTTCGCCAGCAACAGCTTCGGCGGCGCCGGCCGCCACGACCTGTTCGTCGCGACCTGGAACGGCAAGGCCTATGTCGATCCCAAGCCGGTGGCGGGCGTGAACACCGCCGCCGACGAATTCGACGCGGCCTGGCTGGGCGACGGTCGCGCGATCGTGTTCGCGCGCTCGCAAGACGCGGAGCAGCAGCCGATCCGGCTCTACCTGGCCCAGTGCGACGGCGCGAAGTACGCCGCCGCCACGCCGCTGGCGCTGTCGTTCAACGGCGAGGACGGCACCACCCTGGGCCCGGCGATCGACTGGAACAAGCCCGGCGAGCTGCTGGTCACCGGCAGCGCCAAATCGCCCAAGGCCGGCAAGCTGGACCTCTATCGCATGAAGGCGCCGGCGGCGACGGGACAGGACGGTTGCATAGAGAGTGCCGTGCGCTGAAGGGCCTAGGAGGTCAGCCGAATGGAAACCCTACTTGACTGGATCGCAGCCGTTCCTGACGTAATTTGGTCAGGAGTAATCGCTTCCGTTATCACTCTTGGTGGCGTGATGCTCTCCAATTGGAGCAACACTCGTCGCTTAGTTAGACAGCTTGGCCATGATGCGAATGAGAAACAAAAAGATCGCAACGCAGTACTGCGCCGAGAAGTCTATTTGACGGCCGTCGAGGAGTTCGTAAGGGCCAGTCACAAGATGGGGACTTTGTCTCAAATTGATCCGACAAAGAGCAATTTTTCCGAAGGATTCCAGGACTTCTTTGTGGTTGCAGCAAAGCTTCAGTTGGTCTCAAATGCGAGCACGGCTCGTTTGGTGGGAGAGCTAGTAACAACCTACGGCGAAGTTTTATTAGAGATGATTGGGATAGTTCAGCCTATTCACGATGTTCAAGCCGACATAGCTATCGCTGACGAGGCGTATGCTCGATATGTCGAAGAATCCAGGCGGGTACTCACTGCCATAACGCAATTCAGGGAGTCTGCTAGGACAGAATCCGCTGTGTATGAGGCTCTGCAGCGCTCCTTTGAGTTCAGCCAAGAACAGGCAAATAAGCATTCGCAAGCACGTCTTACATTGAGAGATCAACAAACGGCAATGCACTTTGAGTTGACGAAGAGCCTGATGCCGATATTGAAGCGAATTGCAGAGGTTCAAGCTCCTGTAATGGTGGCTATACGACAGGAGCTTGATCTGGATGGAGATGTTGGTGATTTTAGGCGACAGGCCGCCGACAATATTTTGCGCATGGACTCAGCAATGAATGCAGCGGTTCAGAAGATGGAGCAGGCGAACAACTAAGCAGCGTCGAGCTGTTTCGAGTGATGTCGGTAGCCAGCACATTGCATGTCAATCGCTGAGTCGGACAGGATGCGGTCGACGCGGGAAGCCTTTGATCGAGATCAACGATTCGCGCCGCTAGCGGTGAGAAGAGGGCCGCGTTGCATTCGCTGCGCCTCTCGACCAGATATATTGACTTTGGTGCGATGCAGTGGTTCGGTTCACCATTAGTTCACCGCATCCTGCGAAGCCATGACAGACATAGTTTTCCGAGATCGGCGATCCGAATGTTATCGATAAGGGTTTGCAAGCAATTGCTAGAAACACCTGTTTTTAAAGTGTTTCGATGAATTATCGATAAATTCCGTCGGTCTGTTCCGAGTCGCCGGGCATCCGAAAGCCCGTGACAGCGCGCAACGCGGCTTGCTTATCTGCGCGAGCTACATGACGTAGCGAAAAAAAGGAATTCACCATGCGTATGGATCGCAAAGTCAGTCTGCTGCTTTCTTCGTTGTTGTTGGTCGTTGCCTTGCCGCTCAATGCCACGCAGGTCGGCGGGCCGCGCCCGCCGCTGGAACCGCCGGTCGTGCTCGACGAAGGCGTGTGGGAAGCCACGGTAACCTGGATGCAATGGAACAGAAGTACCGGCGGTTACGTCCAAATGTTCTCGCATATCAGCGCACCGACGCGAGAGGGTTGCGAAGCGCAACTCAGCAATCTGGATCCCAGCAACACCATCGTGCAGTTCTGCACGTTCAGGGCGTACTGATGCAAGCGGTCGCGAGGCTCGACGAGCCTCGCGACCGTCACCGTAGGACGCGGTGAGCGCAGCGAACCGCATCGCGGTCCGCGCCGGTTACTTCGCCTCGCGCAACCAGCGCGCCGCATCCAGCGCGAAGTAGGTGAGGATGCCGTCGGCGCCGGCGCGCTTGATCGAGGTCAGCGCTTCCAGCACGCAGCCGCGCTCGTCCAGCCAGCCGTTCTGGATCGCCGCGCGCAGCATCGCGTACTCGCCGCTGACCTGATAGACGAAGGTCGGCGCGCCGAACTCGTCCTTGGCGCGGCGCACGATGTCCAGGTAGGGCATGCCCGGCTTGACCATGATCATGTCGGCGCCTTCGTCGAGGTCGAGCGCGATCTCGCGCATGGCTTCGTCGCTGTTGGCCGGGTCCATCTGGTAGGTGTACTTGTTGCCCTTGCCCAGCGCGCCCGCGCTGCCGACGGCGTCGCGGAACGGGCCGTAGAAGCTGGACGCGTACTTGGCGCTGTAGGCCATGATGCGGGTGTGGATGTGGCCCTCGAGCTCCAGCGCTTCGCGGATCCGGCCGATGCGGCCGTCCATCATGTCGCTGGGCGCGACCACGTCGGCGCCGGCGACCGCATGCGACAGCGCCTGCTTGACCAGGGCCTCCACGGTCTCGTCGTTCATGACGTAACCGCTGTCGTCGATCAGCCCGTCCTGGCCATGAGTGGTGTAAGGGTCCAGGGCGACGTCGGTGATCACGCCCAGTTCCGGGAAGCGCTGCTTGAGCGCACGCACCGCGCGCTGGCACAGGCCGTCGTCGCGCCAGGCATCCTCGGCGGTCAGCGACTTGGCGTCCGGCGCGGTGACCGGGAACAGGGCCAGGGCCGGCACGCGCAGTTCGCTGGCCTGTTCGGCCACGCGTAGCAGCTCGTCGATCGACAGCCGCTCGATGCCGGGCATCGAAGCGACCGCGGCGCGGCCCTGCAATTCGTGCACGAACACCGGATAGATCAGGTCGTTCGCGGTGAGGACCGTCTCGCGCATCAGGCGGCGCGAGAACTCGTCGCGGCGCATCCGCCGCGGGCGTACGTAGGGATAGCTCATGGGCCTAGTTTACTCCCGGCCGCGCGTGCGTCGCGCGCTGGAGGGGCGGGTGGGACGTTTTGTCATACCGGAGCAACGGCAGGGCGGGATGGCGCTTTCAGCCCCTCTCGCGCTTGCGCGGTGAGGGGCGCCGCAGGCGCGCAACTCCGACCTCGACCGCTGCCCTCATCCGCCCTTCGGGCACCTCCGCGCTGCACTCCTTCGGTCGCCGCACGCGGGAGTGGGAGCGGCCTGGAGAGAAGGGATAGAGGCGGCTTACGCCGGATACACCCGATACCGCAGCGGCTGCACCCCGACCGTTCCGCCGATCGTCGGCACCACCGCATCCGGCGTCGCCACCAGGTCCAGTTCCAGCGCGCGCGCCTGACCGTCCAGCTGCAGCTCCACGGTGATGCGGTCGGCCAGGCGGTGCAGCGCCAGCACGCGTGCGGACAGTCCGTCGCCGGCGGCGGTCAGGGCCAGGTCGTGCGGACGCAGATACAGCTTGGCCGCGCCGTCGGCGACGCCGTCGGCCGGCAGGCGCAGGGCGTGGCCGTCGATCCCGAACTGGCCGCGCTCGACCCGGCCTTCCAGGGTGTTGGCGCGACCGATGAAATCGAACACGTAGGCCGATGCCGGCTCGCGATAGATCTGCTCCGGCGTGCCGACCTGCTCGATGCGGCCGTCGCGCAGCACGACGACGCGGTCGGCCAGCTCCAGCGCCTCTTCCTGATCGTGGGTGACGAACAGCGTGGTCTGCCCGGTCTGCTCGTGCAGACGCCGCAGCCAGCGCCGCAGCTCGACCCGGACCTTGGCGTCGAGCGCGCCGAAGGGCTCGTCCAGCAGCAGCACGGTGGGATCGATCGCGAGCGCGCGCGCCAGCGCGACGCGCTGCTTCTGACCGCCCGACAGCTGCTCGGGATAGCGGCCGCCGAGCTCCGGCAACTGGATCAGGCTCAACAGCTCCTGCACCCGGCGCGCGATCGTGGCTTTGTCGGGGCGCCGCTTGCGCGGGCGGCTGCGCAGGCCGAAGGCGATGTTCTCGGCCACGGTCATGTGCTTGAACAGCGCGTAATGCTGGAACACGAAGCCGACGTTGCGCTCGCGCAGGCTCAGCCGCGTCGCGTCCTCGTCGCCGAACAGCAGCCGGCCGCTGTCGGGATGCAGGAGGCCCGCGATCACGCGCAGCAGGGTGGTTTTGCCGGAGCCCGAGGGACCCAGCAAGGCGACCAGCTCGCCCGACGCGATGTCGAGGTCGACCGCGTCCAGCGCGGCGACGTTCGCGTACTGCTTGCCGATGCCCTGGATGTGCAGGTCCATGCCCTTGCCCTGAACCGTTCTGCGGCCATCATGACGCAAGGCCGGTGAAGGCACGACCTCGACCGGCAAGGCCGCGTCCAGGTCCGCCGGACGCCACAGCGCGGGATCGTTCGCTCTTGCCTGGTTTGTAGCGATGAGATTCATATCAATGCCGCCTGTGTGATTGCGCCAGGGCGTCGCCGTGACGCGCTTCCAGCCAGAACTTGATCACCAGCGTGACCAGGGCCAGGCCGGCCAGCAGCGACGCGGCCGCGAAGGCCGCGGTGCTGTCGAATTCGTTGTAGAGGATCTCGATGTGCAGCGGCAGGGTGTTGGTCAGGCCGCGAATATGGCCGGACACCACCGACACCGCGCCGAACTCGCCCATCGCGCGCGCGCCGCACAGCAGCACGCCGTACAGCAGGCCCCATTTGATGTTGGGCAGGGTCACGCGGCGGAACATGGTCCAGGCGCCGGCGCCCAGCGAGCGCGCGGCCAGTTCCTCGTCGGCGCCCTGCTGCTGCATCAGCGGGATCAGCTCGCGCACCACGAAGGGGAAGGTGATGAACAGCGTCGCCAGCACGATGCCGGGGCGCGCGAACAGGATCTTGATGTCGTACTGCGCCAGCAGCTCGGCGAACCAGCCGTGCGAGCCGAACAGCAGCACCAGGCACAGGCCCGCCACCACCGGCGAGACCGCGAACGGCAGATCGATCAGGGCCAGCAGCACGCGCTTGCCGGCGAACTCGAAACGGGTGACCGCCCAGGCGGTGAACACGCCGAACACCGCGTTGAGCGGAATCACGATCGCGGCGGTGAACAAGGTCAGCTTGAGCGCGGCGACCGCGTCGGGTTCCTTGAGCGCGGCGAACCACACCCCGACGCCCTTGGCGAAGGCCGCGCCCAGCACCATCAGCAAGGGCATCACCACCAGCAGCGCCATCACCAGCACCGCCGACACGATCAGCAGCCAGCGCAGCCACGCCGGTTCCTGCAGGTCGTCGCGCTCACGGGCCATGGCGGCGCTCCCGGCGTTCGTGCGCGAACAGCGACGGAATCGCGTTGATCGCCAGCAGGCAGACGAAGGACGCCGCCAGCAGCAGCGCGGCGATCGCGATCGCGCCGTTGTAGTCGTATTCCTCCAGCCGGATCGTGATCAGCAGCGGCGCGATTTCGGTCTTGTAGGGCAGGTTGCCGGCGATGAAGATCACCGAGCCGTACTCGCCCAGCCCGCGCGCGAACGCGAGCGAGAAGCCGGTCAGCAGCGCCGGCAGCAGCTCGGGCAGGATCACCCGGCGCAGCGTGGTCAGGCGCGAAGCGCCCAGCGAGGCGGCGGCTTCCTCCTGTTCGCGCCCCAGCGCTTCCAGCACCGGTTGCACCGTGCGCACCGCGAACGGCAGGCCGATGAACACCAGCGCGATCACGATGCCGGCCGGCGCGTAGGCGATCTTGAACCCGGCCGGTTCCAGCCAGCGCCCGACCCAGCCGTTGGAGGAATAGATCGCGGTCAGGGCGATGCCGGCCACCGCGGTCGGCAGCGCGAACGGCAGATCGACCAGGGCGTCGAGCAGGCGCCGGCCCGGGAAGCGGTAACGCACCAGCACCCAGGCGATCAGCGCGCCGGCGAACAAGGCCAGCACCGAGGCCGCGAACGCGGCGCCGAAACTGAGCTTGAGCGCGGCCTGCACGCGCGGATCCTGCACCGCGCGCAACCAGCCCTCCGCGCCCAGCCCGGCGGCGCGGATGGTCAGCGCCGCCAGCGGCAGCAGCACCACCAGGCTCAGCCAGGCCAGGCCCAGGCCGATGCTGAGGCCGAAGCCCGGCAGGGGGCGTCGCCAGCGCGAGGCGGTTAGGGGTGGGAGGGCGATGGTGCTCATGGGGTCGGGTTGCTGGCTCCGTTTTCGTATGCGCTTGTGCGCGCTGGCTTACTTGTCATTCCCGCGAAGCGCTTACGTGGAATGACGGTGACGAGGGTTCGATCGTCTTGGGCGCATCGCCACGCCCGGCGATTCGATCGAACCCCTGCCACCGCCCAAAACTCACTTCGGCTGATAAATCCGATCGAAGAACCCGCCGTCGGCGAAATGCTCCGCCTGCGCCTTCTTCCAACCGCCGAAGGCGCCGTCGATCGTCACCTGCTTGACCTGGGCGAACTGGCTCAGCTCGGCGGCCGGCACCTTGTCCGGCTCGGCCGGGCGGTAGTGGTGCTTGGCGGCCAGGCGCTGGCCTTGCGGCGTGTAGAGGAAACGCAGATAGGCCTCGGCCTGCTTGCGGGTGCCGTGCTTGGCCACGTTCTTGTCGACCCAGGCCACCGGCGGTTCGGCCTTGATGCTCAGGCTGGGCACGACGATCTCGTACTTGCCGCGGTTGCCGGGCTCGTCCAGGGTCAGCAGGGCTTCGTTCTCCCAGGCCAGCAGCACGTCGCCGATGCCGCGCTCGACGAAGGTGGTGGTGGAGCCGCGCGCGCCAGTGTCCAGCACGGGCACGTTCTTGAACAAACGGGTGAGGTAGTCGACGACCTTGCCGCCGTCGCGGTACTGCTGCGAGGCCCAGGCCCAGGCCGCGAGGTAGTTCCAACGCGCGCCGCCGGAGGTCTTGGGGTTGGGCGTGATCACCGCCACGCCCGGCTTGACCAGGTCGCCCCAGTCGCGCACGCCCTTGGGATTGCCCTTGCGCACCAGGAACACGATGGTCGAGGTGTAGGGCGAGCTCTGGTGCGGCAAGCGCGACTGCCAGTTGCTCGGCAGCAGCTTGCCGTTGGTGGCGATGGCGTCGATGTCGGCGGCCAGCGCCAGGGTGACCACGTCGGCTTCCAGGCCGTCGATCACCGAGCGCGCCTGCTTGCCGGAGCCGCCGTGCGAGGCGCGGATCTTCAGGGTTTCGCCGGTCTCTTGTTTCCACTGCGCGGCGAAGGCGGTGTTGACCTCGGCGTAGAACTCGCGAGTCGGATCGTAGGAGACGTTGAGCAGTTCCACGTCCTTGGCCACGGCCGAGCCGGTGACCAGGGACAGGGCGACGACGAGGGAGGAGAGTAGGGTTTTCATGTGGGGATCTCTTTGCGTCGTGACGGGCGCGGTCTAGGCGCCGGTGAGGAGCATGCTCAGAAGGAGAATTGCGCCCGCGTGAAGAAAGCCTTTTCGTCTTCGCGATCGGCGCCGGCCGGCGCGCCGCCCTCGAAGTCGGTCTGGGTGTAGTTGGCGACCAGCTTGAAGTTGCTGGTCAGGTACCAGTTCAGACCCAGGCCCCAGCTGCTGGCCTCGGACGCGACCGCGCCCGGATCGGCGTAGCGCGGGAAGGCGTCGTCGTCGATGTCCAGACGGCCGTAGCGCGCGACCAGTTCGAACGCGCCCCAACCGTCGCCCCCGGGCGTGAACGGCTGGCTGGGCTTGACCACGCCCTTGTAGCTGGCGTCCTCGCCGGTGAGCACCCAGCCGGCGGTGAGCTGCCAGGCGTCGTGATCGAGCGCGGCGCGCGCGCCGCTGGCCGGCAGCAGTAGTTCCTGGCGCGAGCGGATGTATT
This sequence comes from Lysobacter sp. cf310, assembly GCF_900114355.1. Classification (GTDB taxonomy): domain Bacteria; phylum Pseudomonadota; class Gammaproteobacteria; order Xanthomonadales; family Xanthomonadaceae; genus Lysobacter. Next base: position 77,013 of record NZ_FOSS01000004.1, on the reverse strand, counting down.
CGCCGAGCAGGCCCAGGCGGTTGCGGTAGTAATAAGCCTGCGGCGACCAGCGCGTGTGCTCGCCGTCGGCGACCACGGTGCTGCGGTAGTTGAAGAACTGCGCCTGCCCGGGCGTGCGGTAGCGCGGCAGGAAATTGTTGCCGGTGCCGCGCTTGTCGCCCTGACTGGCGCCGACGCCGAAGCCCAGGCCGGACAGGACGCCGCCGCTGTTCTTCCACGGCTCCACGAACACGCGGCCGATCAGTTCGAACTCGTTGTCGGGATTGGTGGTGGCGCCGTCGCGGCCGTCGGGCGCGCCGTTGAAGGCGCCCACCGCGTAGCTGACCGCGCCGTCGGCGAATTCGCCCTGCAGCTGCACGCCCAGATCGCGCACCGGCGCGAGCTCGCTGGCGAAGCCGCCCTCGACCATCGCGCCGGCGCTGCTGGACTGCAGGCGCTCCAGGCCCAGCGGCACCTTGTAGCGGCCCACGCGCACGGTCGCGCGCGGGCTGAAGCGCACGTCGACATAGGCGTCGTTGACGGTGGCGCTGTCGCCGGCCAACTGGGCGCCGAGGCGGAACGCGAACAGCGAGCCCCAGGTGCCTTCGATGGTGGGCTCGACGCGGCGGAACAGGAAGGTGTCGTTCTGCGGCACGCGCTGGTCGTCGATGAAGAAGCGGCCGTCGGCCTGGATGAGGCCGCGGAACTTGATCTCCAGATCGCCGGGCGGCGCCGATTTCACCGACAGGCCCTTGGCCGCGCTCAACGTCACCACGGGCGTGGAGGCCACGCGCGCGCTTTCGGCTTCGGCCTGCAGTTCCAGCTTGCGCTCGATCACGCGCAGGCGCTGGTCGAGGTCGGCCGGATCGACCGCGGCGGTGCCGGCGTCGGTGGGCGCGGTGCCCAGGCGTTGTTCGATCGCCTGCAGGCGGCGCGCCAGGTCTTCGACGCTGACGCCGGAGGACTGCGCCTGCGCGGGCAGGGCCAGCGCGCAGGCCAGCGCGCCCAGCAGGCGGGCGGGGGAGGCGGTCGCGGTGCCAGCTCGCCGATGTCGATGGGGCATGGCGGGTTCCTTGGAATGAGTAGGTGGGAGAGAGAGTAGGGCGTGCGCGGCGGAGGGCCTCAATCCGTCGAAGCCGGAAGCGGGCGTCGACAACGCGAGCCTCGGCAGCGGCGCGCGTACCGGCGCGAACGCGGGGCGCTCACAGCGGCCGGCCCCGCGGCTCTTCCACGCGCACGCGCTCGCTGCGCGTGATCTGCACGATCTGCGAGCCGTGCACCACCACTTCCACCTGACCGTAACCGATCTCGCGCAGCGCGGTCAGCACCGCGAACTCGCTGTCGCTGAGGTTGACGATGTTGACCGCGGGTTCGAACTCGGGCGCGGACGCTGCGCGCGATTTGCGCCGGGCCGCGTTCATGCCGCGTCTCCGGTCAGCAGCGCGGCGCCCTGGCCGCGCGCGAGCTCGCCCAGGCTGCAACCGTCCAGCACCCGCGACAGGGCGTCGCGCGCTTCGCGCATCAGCGCGCGCAGTTCGCACTGCGCCGGGTCCGGGCAATCGGCGCAGGCGCGGTAGGCGCTGACGCTGGCGCAGCGCACCGGCGCCAGCGGCCCGTCGATGGCGCGGATCAGGTCGCCCACGCGGATCTGCTCGGCCGGGCGTGCGAGCGCATGCCCGCCCTTCTGGCCGCGGCGGCTGTGGATGAAACCGGCCTCGCGCAGGTCGACCAGGATCGATTCCAGGAATTTTTCCGGCGTGCGGCTGTGTTCGGCGATCGCCCGGGCTTGCAGCCGGCCGTCGTCGGCGCGCGCCAGCGCGCACATCGCGCGCAGTGCGTATTTCGCCTTCATCGTCAGCATTTCCTATTCGCCATGTAGGGAATAAGGCCGCAAAGGCCGCCACGACGGAAAAGGCGATGCGTCATCTGCATATGCCCAGGCGGCATGTGCCCGTTAGGATGCGCGCATGCGATCCCTGCGACCCCTCCCGCCCGTGGCCCGCGCCTGCCTGATCGCGCTGGCGGTGCTGGCCGCGCTGTGCTGGCTGGGTCCCTGGCTCAGCGCCTACGACCCGCATACGCCCGATTGGGAGGCCCTGTCGGTCGCGCCCGGCACGGCCGGGCACTGGTTCGGCACCGACGCGATCGGCCGCGACGTGTACGCGCGCACCCTGGCCGGCGGGCGTCTGTCGCTGACCATCGGCCTGCTCGCCAGCGTGGTCGCGCTGGCGATCGGGCTGGGCTATGGCGCCATCGCCGGGCTCGCCGGCGGCCGCGTCGAGCGCGCGCTGCTGCGCGTGCTCGACGTGTTCTCGGCGCTGCCCTTCCTGCTGGTGGTGATCCTGCTGCTGACCCTGTTCGAGCGCTCATTGGGCCTGCTGCTGGCCGCGATCGGCGGCTATGTCTGGATCGACCTGGCGCGGGTGATGCGCGCCGAGGCCGCGCGCCTGCGCGAGGCGCCGTTCGTGCTGGCCGCCCAGGCCGCCGGCGCCGCGTTCGGCCAGCGCCTGCGCTGGCACGTGCTGCCCAACCTGCTGCCGCTGGCCTTCGTCTATCTGGGCCTGATCCTGCCGCAGGCGATCCTGGTCGAGAGCTTCCTGGGCTTCCTCGGCCTGTCGGTGGACGAACCCTCGGCCAGTTGGGGCACCTTGCTGTCGGAGGGCGTACAGGAGCTCGACAGCGCGCCCTGGACCCTGCTGTTCCCGGCCGGTTTTCTGGTCGCGACCCTGGCCACCTTCCAGTTCCTCGGCGACGGCCTGCGCGACTGGCTGGACGTGCGCGGCGACCACGAGGCCGCGGCCGCATGAGCGCGACCCTGGCGCTGCAGGCGCTGACCGTGGACACCGGCGCGCGTCGCCTGCTCGGCCCCCTGGATCTGGAGTTGCAGGCCGGCGCCTGCCTGGGCGTGGTCGGCGAAAGCGGCAGCGGCAAGAGCCTGAGCGCGCTGTCGTTGCTGGGCCTGCTGCCGCCGGGTCTGCGCGGCGAAGGCCGGCTGAGCGTGGACGGCGAGACGGTCGCGCTGGGTTCGCGCGCGCATGCGGCGCTGCGCGGGCGCGTGCTGGCCTGGGTGCCGCAGGATCCGTTGGCCGCCCTGCATCCGCTGCGCAGCGTCGGCAGCCAGCTGCTGGAAACGCTGCGACTGGTGCGCGGCCTGGCGCGCGACGCCGCCCAGGACGAGGCGCGCAGCCTGCTGACGCGCGTGCAGCTGCCCGATCCGGACGCGGCGTTGCGCCGTTATCCGCATCAGTTCTCCGGCGGCCAACGCCAGCGCATCGCGATCGCGTTGGCGCTGGCGACGCGGCCCCGGCTGTTGATCGCCGACGAGCCGACCTCGGCCCTGGATGCGCGCATCGCGCGCGAGATCCTGGATCTGCTCGACACGCTGCGGCGCGAGGACGGCCTGGCCTTGCTGCTGATCAGCCACGACCTGCCGCTGGTCGGCGCCTACGCGCAGCGCCTGGTGGTGCTGCAACGCGGGCAGGCGGTGGAGCGCGGCGATACCGCGGCGGTGTTCGCCTCGCCGCAGCACGCCTATACCCGCGAGCTGCTGGCCGCCGATGCGATCGCGCCCGCACCGGCCGACCCCTTGGCCGCGGATGCGCCGGTGTTGCTGCGCGGCGAGGGCCTGGGCATGCGGTATCCGCGCGCGCCGCGCCCCGCCTTGGACGCGGTGTCGATCGAGCTGCGTCGCGGCGAGGGTCTGGCCCTGGTCGGCGAAAGCGGCAGCGGCAAGAGCACGCTGGGTCGCGTCTTGTTGCGGCTCTTGCGCGGTGCGCAGGGCCGCGTGCTGCTGGACGGCATCGATCTGAACGCCGCGTCGCCGCGCGCCTTGCGTCGGCTGCGCGCGCGCACCGGCGTGGTGTTCCAGGACCCCTACGCCTCGTTGGATCCGCGCATGCGCGTGGCCGAGATCGTCGCCGAGCCGCTGCGCATCCATGCGCGCGGCGACGCGGCCGCGCGCCGCGCGCGTGCCGGCGAGTTGTTGCAGGCGGTCGGGCTGGAGGCGGCGATGTTGGATCGCTACCCCCACCAGTTCTCCGGCGGCCAACGCCAGCGCATCGCGATCGCGCGCGCGCTGGCGACCGATCCCGAGCTGCTGGTCTGCGACGAAGCGGTGTCGGCGCTGGACGCGCACCATCGCGGCGCGATCCTGGCCCTGCTGGCCGCGCTCAAGCGCGAGCGCGGCCTGGCGCTGTTGTTCGTGACCCACGACCTGGCCGCGGCGGCCGCGGTGGCCGAGCGCATCGCCGTGCTCGAGGCCGGACGCATCGTCGAAACCGGCGCGACCGCCGAGGTGCTGCGCGCGCCCAAGCATGCGCATACACAGGCGTTGCTGGCGGCGCGGCCGAAGACGGCTGTGGGGTAGGAGCGGCGTAAGCCGCGACCGCGCTCCTTCGGCTACGACGTGGTCGCGGCTTACGCCGCTCCTACCCCAAAGCTGAAGCCGTCGCGGCATCGCACAGGGCGGCTGCGAAACCACCCTGTGCGGATCACGGTGCTACGTGCGAACTCAGATAATGCCGCCGCCCATCGACAGGCGGATCACGCCGACCACGATCACGATGGCGTTCAGCACCAGGCCGGCCTTGGCGCGGCCGCGGTTCTGCTCGCGCGTGAACAGGATGCCGATCGCGGCGATGATGGCGCCGACCGCCGCGAACGGGATCAGCAGCCAGTTGCCCCAGCCCAGCAGCGGAATCAGGGCGATCACCATCCAGATCATCGCGAGGATGCCCCAAATCAGGCTGATCAATCCCATCGTGCGTTCTCCCATGCGGGCGCGGATGCGCTCCAGCCCATGATGCTGCCGGATCGCCGGGATTCAAGAGCTGGAGGGGGTGTCTTTCGACACCCCTGGCCGGCCTGGACAGCGGCGGTGGCGGCTCGCCTTCGGCGCGCCGCCGCCTGCGGTTCCGCGTAGGCGAGGCTTAGAGGTCGTGGACGCCGTCGATTTCCACGCGCAGTTCGCGCCGGCATACCGCCGCCTGCAGCACGATGCGCTGGATGCCGGGCAGGCGCGCGTCCATCGCCGCCATCACCGCCGGCACTTCCTCGCGGTCGCGCACGTAGACCTTCAGACGCGCGCCGGCGCCGAAGCGCGCCGGCAGCGACGGCCGTTGCGCGCGCGCGGCGGCGATCAGGCTGTCGAAGTTGGCCAGGGTTTCGTCGAGCTGGGTGTCGACCGAATCAATGTGGCGCGACTCGTGGCCGACGATGGCCGCGGTGCCCGACAGCAGCAGCGGCATCGCGCTGCCCAGCGGCGGCAGCATCGCGCGCGCGAAGCTGGGCGGTTGCGGGCCGTACTGGCGCGGGTAACGGTAGGCGCTGATCTGGCGCGGGTTCTCCAGCGGCGTGCCGGGCGTGCGCGAGGCCAGCCAGTACACCAGCAGGCGGCGGGTTTCGCCGGCCTCGCTGACCTTGCCGATCGCGGTCGCGGCCGGCAGCTGGCCCGGTTCGAAATCGCCCAGGCCGGCGGCGCGGCCGACGCAGAACACGCGGTAGCGCTCGGCGTCGCCCTGGCCGACGGTGATGCCGTCCAGGTAGTTCCAGATCCGCAGCAGATGCGGATAGCCGCGCGCGCGGGTGAACTCGATCATGCGCGCGTAGATGGTCTCGGCGACCGCGGCGATGCCGTCGTTGACGTGCAGGCCCGGCGGTTCGTCCAGTTCCAGCGCGCCGAACTGCAGCGCGCCGTCCTCCGACCAGGCCAGGTCGCCGTCGCGGCCGCAGGCCACCGGCGCCGAGCCGCGCCAGACTTCCAGCTTGGCCTCGCCGTAGGGCTCCAGGGCCACGCGCAGATAGCGCGGGTCGTCGTGATGCGGGGCGTTCGCGCCGAAGCCGAACACCGCCAGCACGTCGTCGCCGGCCAGGGCCTGCACGGGCGTGGCGTCGGTGTAGTCGACGCTGTAGCGCGGCGTCGCGGCCACCACGGTCGCGGCCGCGCTCACGGGTTGCCCTGCTGCAGCGTGTCGCCGCGGAAATCCACGCCGACCTGGCGCTTGCGCCGCAACCAGCCGCGCAGCGCCTGCGGCGCCATGCGGATCGCCGTCATCGCGTAGATGAAGCGGAACATGCGCAGGCGGCGCAGCACCGCCGGGTTGTCGAACACGTCGCCGGCCAACATCGAGATCACCGCCTGCTCGACCTGCCAGTAATTGCGCGGCGCGCTGAACAGCGCGCGCATCACCGGCGTGGTGAAGCGGTAGATGAACCACTGGAAGTGCTTGAGGCCGCGCTTGAGGCGCTTGACCATCGCGCGCTGCAGCTCGGCCTCGCGCGCGGGATCGCGCAGCGCGCCGTCCACCACGTCGGCCGCCTGCTCGCCGCTGTTCATGCCCAGGTAGACGCCGGAGGAGAACACCGGATCGACGAAGGCGTAGGCGTCGCCGACCATGACCCAGCCCGGCCCGGTCATCCGGGTGCAGGTGTAGGAGTAGTTGCCGGTGACGTGGACCGCGCCGACGCGCTGGGCGCCCTGCATACGCGCCCACACCTGCGGCTCGGACTCCAGAGTCTTCATCAGGAAGGCCTCGGTCTCGCCGCGGCGCTGCTTGAGGTATTCGGGGAAGCACACCGCGCCGACGCTCATCACGTCCTTCTGCAGCGGGATCAGCCACATCCAGCCGTGCGAGAAGCGCTGCACGGTGATGTTGCCGGCGTCCTCGCCGTCGCGGCGCTCGACGCCGGTGAAGTGGCTGAAGATCGCCGCCGACTGGTGCAGCGGGTTCTTCTGCTTGAGCTTGAGCTGGCTGCCGAAGAAGGCGTCGCGGCCGCTGCCGTCGACCACGTAGCGCGGGCGCACGATCAGCGCGGCGCCGTCGGCGTCGCGCGCATGCACCCGCGACGGCCGGCCGTCGGCGCCGAACTCGACCTTCTCGACCTTGACCCGCTCGCGCGCGTCCACGCCGTTGGCCTGGGCGTTGCGGAACAGCAGCTGGTCGAATTCCTCGCGCTTGACCTGATAGGCGTAGCCGAACTTGGGATTCAGCGCGCGCTCGAAGCGGAAGGTGTTGTAGTTGCGTTCGTCGATCGGGAACTCGGCGCCCGGTTTGTGGGTGCCGATGGCCTTGACCTGCTCGAGCACCCCCAGGCGCTCGAGGATGGGCAGGTTCATCGGCAGCAGCGATTCGCCGATGTGGAAGCGCGGATGCGCGTCCTTCTCCAGCAGCAGCACCTTCCAACCCTTGCGCGCGAGCAGGGTCGCGGCGGTGGTGCCGGCGGGGCCGCCGCCGATGACCAGGACGTCGGGGCTGAGTTCCGGGGCGGAGGCGGGGCTGTTCAGGTTTGCGTCCGGCGGGGCGTCGGCGGGGCCGGGCGCGGGGATGGTTGAGCTCATCGGAGAATGATAGCTCGCCGTTCGTGATCGCTGTCCGGGTCGGACCGGACCTGGGGACGGTTGCGCGCGGCCGCCCGATGCCGGATCGTGGCGCACCTTGCCGCCCGTAGTTGGATCGACCCGATGTCCGAACAGAACCCCGCCGAACGCGAACTCGCGCAACTCCTGGTCGAAAGCCTGAACCTGGAGGACGTCGATCCGGCCCAGATCGACCCCGAGGCGGCGTTGTTCGGGGATGGGCTGGGCCTGGACTCGATCGACGCCCTGGAGCTGGCCCTGGCGGTGTCCAAGCAGTACGGCTTCCAGCTGCGCTCGGACAGCGAGGAAAACCGCCGCATCTTCGGCTCGCTGCGCGCGCTGTCGGCCCACATCGAACAAAGCCGGGCCGCCTGAGCGCGCCCGCGCCCGGCCGCCGCTCGCGCGCACGGACCGTCCAGCCATGACCGGCGCCGTGCTGCGGCTGCTGCTGGCGATCGCCTACCCCCTGCTGGCGCACTGGGCCAGCCACGACGGCGGCGGCTGGCCGGCGGCGATCGCCCTGATTGACCTGGCCCTGATCGTGCAGATCGAGGCCCTGCTGCACCTGCGCCTGGGCGCCTGGCTGCTGTTCGCGGCGATCCTGGCCGGACTGGCCGCGATCGCCCACACGATCTATCCGCAGCTGTTGCTGCTGACCCCGCCGGTGCTGTTCACCGGCGCCCTGTCGTGGTGGTTCGCGCGCAGCCTGCGCGCGCCGCGCGAGGGCCTGATCACCCGCATCGTCGCCGCCCTGGACACCTGCACGCCCAGCCAGCTGCCGGCCGACGTCTACCGCTACTCGCGCCAGCTCACCGCGATCTGGGCCTGGCTGCTGGGCGGCCTGGCGCTGGCCAACGCCGCCCTGGCGATGATCGCGGTGCCCGGCGGCGTGCTCGCGCGGCTGGGCCAGACCCCGCCGATCGCGATCAGCCAGGACCAGTGGTCGCTGTTCGCCAACCTGCTCAACTACGGCATCGTCGGCGGTTTTTTCATCGGCGAGTACCAGTTCCGCAAGCGCGTGTTCCAGGACCGGCCCTACCGCAACTTCTGGGATTTCCTGCGTCGCATGGGCGGGTTGGGCCCTTCGTTCTGGCGCAGTCTGTTCGACTGACGCCAGGATCGGCATGGCGTCACGGGCCGGTGGCTTATCCTGTCGCCCACCCAGGCCGAAACACCGTCGAACCCCGCCCGCATGGAATTCCGCATCGCCGCCGATCATCCCAGTCTGCCCGGGCATTTCCCCGGACGACCGGTCGTGCCGGGCGTGGTCGTGCTGGACCGGGTGCTGGACGCGATCGAGGCCGGGTACGGTCCGCTGAACGGGCTGCGCCTGCCGCAGGTGAAGTTCGCCCAGCCGCTGCTGCCCGAGCAGACCGCGCGCATCGAGCTGGACGGCGCCGCGCCGCGCTGGCGCTTCCGGGTGCTGCGCGGCGACACCCTGTTGGCCAGCGGCGAAGTGGTCGCGGACGCGCCGGCATGAGCGGCGAGCACTGGAAACAGCGCCCCGAGGGCGGCAGTCCGTTCGCGCTGCGCGTGCTGCGCGCGATCGCCCGCCACGGCGGACGCGGCCTGGCGCGGCTGTGCCTGTACCCGATCACCGCCTACTTCGTGCTGGTGCGCGGCCCGGAACGGCGCGCCTCGCGCGCCTACCTGGCGCGCGCGCTGGATCGCGCGCCGGGCCTGTGGGACGTCGCCCGCCACATCCACACCTTCGCCGCGACCATCCTCGACCGCTTGTTCATGCTCGGCGGGCAGATGCATTACTTCGACGTGCGGGTCAGCGGGCTGGACGAGCTGCGCGCCCAGCACGCGCGCGGCGGCGCGCTGATCTTCGGCTCCCACCTGGGCAGCTTCGAGGCTCTGCGCGTGCTCGCGCGCAGCGCGCCCGAGGTGCAGGTGCGGGTGGTGTTCGACAAGTCGCACAACCCGGCCATGACCCAGTTGCTGGATTCGCTGGATCCGCGCATCGCCGCCGGCGTGATCGACGCCGGCCAGGACGGCCCGGCGATCGTGCTGGCGGTGAAGCAGGCCCTGGACGAGGGCGCGCTGGTGGCCTTGCTGGTCGATCGCGCGCGTCCCGGCGAACCCTGGCTGCGCACGCCGTTCCTGGGCGCGCCGGCGCCGTTTCCGCTCGCGCCCTGGCTGGTCGCCGCGACCTTGAAGGCGCCGGTGCTGCTGGCCTTCGGCCTGTACCGCGGCGGCGCCCGCTACGATCTGGTGTTCGAGCCGTTCAGCGACGGATCGGCGATTGCGCGCCAGGATCGGGCGCGCGTGCTGGCGACGATGGTCGAACGCTATGCCGCGCGGCTGCAGCACCACGCCTGCGACGCCCCCTACAACTGGTTCAACTTCTACGACTTCTGGCATGCCGATGACGCGGTTCAAGACAGCACAGCGCAAGACAGCACCGCTCACGATGGCCTTGCGCACGACGGCATCGCCCCGGACGATCCGGCCGCGCCGCTGGGGCTGGGCGCTGGCGCTGGCCTGCGCCGCCGGCTCGCTGTACGCCGCTCCGCCTGAGCCGGCCGCGGCCAGCGCGCCCGGCGCCACGGTGGACCCGGACTGGATCCTGGCGCGTCTGGCCCAGCCGGCGTCGATGCGCACCGCCTTCGTCGAGATCCGCGGCTCGGCCCTGCTCAAGGCGCCGCTGCGCCTGAGCGGCGAGTACCAGCGCCTGGAAGACGACACCCTGGTGCGCGAGGTGCGCGCGCCCTATGCCGAGACCACCACCATCCGCGCCGGCGAAGTGAAGATCCAGCGCGCCGGCAAGGCCGCGCGCAGCTTCTCGCTGTCGCGCGCGCCGGAACTGGCCGGTCTGCAGGCCAGCTTCGGCGCCCTGCTGGCCGGCGACCGCAAGCGCCTGGAGCAGCAGTACCTGGTCGCCGCCGAAGGCACGCGCCAGCAGTGGACCATGACCCTCACGCCGCGCAGCAGCGCGGTCGCGGCCAAGCTGCAGGGCATCACCCTGCGCGGGCGCGGCGCCGAGCTGCGTTGCATCGAGGCGCGCCCGGCGCGTTCGGACGCCAGCGGCGGCATCGAACTGCAACGCACCTTGCTGGCCGGCGCCGCGCGCGAAGCGACCAGCATCACCGACGCCAGCCAGCTCGCGGCGCTGTGCCGCGGCCACGGCGCCGCGCAGCGATGACGCCAGCGCGCCGTCTCGGCCTCGCGCTGTTGTGGCTGGCCGCGCTCGCGCTCGCGGGCTGGGCGATCAGCCGCCATCTGGAACTTAGCGGCGATCTGCGCCGTTTCATGCCCAGCGCGCGCACGCCCGCGCAGAAGCTGCTGATCGACGAGCTCGGCGAAGGCCCGGGTTCGCGGCTGCTGCTGGTGGCGCTGGCCGGCGACACGCCGCAAGCGCTGGCCGCGCAGTCGCAGGCGATGCGCGCCGCGCTCGCGGCCAAGCCGGAGTTCAAGCTGGTCGCCAACGGCGCCGACCTCGGCCTGGACGCGATTCCCGAACGCCTGCGCCCGTATCGCTATCTGCTGTCGCCGACCTTGGACACGCAGGCCTTCGACGCCGCCTATCTGGGCGAGGAGCTGCAGGCGCGCGTGCAGGACCTGGGCTCGCCGGCCTCGGCGATGCTGGAGCCGCTGCTGCCCAACGATCCCACCCTGGAAACCCTGAAGCTGGCCGAGGCCTGGCAGCCGGCGAACGCGCCGCAGCGCCTGCACGGGGTCTGGTTCGACCGCGCCGGCCGCGAGGCGTTGCTGGCGCTGGAAACGCGCGCGGCCGGCTTCGATCCCACCGGCCAGCAGGCCGCGGTGGACGCGATCCGCGCCGCCTTCGCGCAGGCGCGCGGCGCATCCCAGGCGCAGCTCACGCTGAGCGGGCCGGGCGCGTTCTCGGTCGAGATCGGCGGCCGCACTGCGCGCGAGGCCAGCCTGATCGGCACCATCGACAGCCTGGTGTTCGTGCTGCTGCTGTGGCTGGCCTATCGCAGCTGGAAGGCGCCGCTGCTGGGCGGCCTGCCGCTGGCCAGCGCCGGTCTGGCCGGTCTGGGCGCGGTCGCGCTGATGTTCGATGGCGTGCACGGCATCACCGTCGCCTTCGGTTTCACCTTGATCGGCGTGGCTCAGGATTATCCGATCCATCTGTTCAGCCATCAGCGGCCGGGCCTGTCGCCCTGGGCCAGCGCGCGCGCGCTGTGGCCGACCCTGGGCACCGGCGTGGCCTCGACCTGCATCGCCTATCTGACCTTCCTGGTCTCGGGCGTGGACGGGCTCAAGCAGCTGGCGGTGTTCACCATCGTCGGTCTGGGCACGGCCGCGCTGACCACGCGCTTCCTGCTGCCGGCGCTGATCGATCCCTCGCCGCGCGACGCCGCCGATTCGGCCTGGCTGGCGCGCGCCTGGGCGGCGCTGGCGCGGCTGCCGCGGCTGCGCGCACCGGCGATGCTGGCGCTGGCCGCGCTCGCGCTGGGCGTGGCCTGGCTGGCGCCGGGCGCGTTCTGGCAGAACGATCTGGCCAAGCTCACCCCGGTGCCGGCCGACGCGCTCGCGCGCGACGCGCAGTTGCGCGGCGAGCTGGGCGCGCCCGACGTGCGTTATGTGATCGCGCTGGAGGCCGGCGACGCCGAAGCCGCGCTGCGCGCGTCCGAACGCCTGCTGCCGGCGCTGCAAACCTTGCGCGCGCAGGGCGCGATCGCCGGCTACGACCTCGCCGCGCGCTATCTGCCCAGCGCGGCCACCCAGCGCGCGCGCCAGATCAAACTGCCGGGCGCGGCGACCCTGGACACGGCGCTGGCCGCCGCGGTCGCCGATAGCCCGTTCCGTGCCGACGCCTTCGCCGGTTTCGCCGCCGACGTCGCCGCCGCGCGCAGTGCACCGCCGCTGATCGCCGCCGATCTGGACGGCACGCCGCTCGCGGCCAGCGTCGCCGGCCTCTTGCTGCAGCGTCCCGGCCACGCCACCGCGCTGGTCTCGTTGAACGGCTTGAACGATCCGGCCGCGGTCGCGCGCGTGGCCGCCGCGCACGGCGCCCAGCTGCTGGACCTCAAGCAGGCCTCCGAATCGCTGGTCGCCGCCTACCGCGGGCGCGTGCTGCTGGCCCTGGGCCTGGCGGCGGTGCTGCTGGCGCTGACGGTGTGGGTCGCGCTGCGCTCGCCGCGGCGGGTGCTGCGGGTGCTGGCGCCGATGGCGTTGACCACCCTGCTGATCCTGGCGGTGCTGCGCGGGCTGGGCATCGAGCTCAATCTGTTCCATTTGGTCGCGCTGATCCTGGCCGCCGGCCTGGGCCTGGATTACGCGCTGTTCTTCGACCACGCCGGCGACGACTACGCCGAACAGCTGCGCACCCTGCACGCAGTGATCGTCTGCAGCCTGACCACCTTGCTGGTGTTCGCGCTGCTGGCGTCCTCGTCGATCCCGGTGCTGCGCGCGATCGGCGCCACGGTGGCGCTGGGCGTGGCGTTCAACTTCGTGCTCGCGCTGTTGATCGTGCGCGAGCCGGCGACGATGCGGGAGCGCGCCGATGCGCAGCCGTGAGCAGATCGCCGCGCTGATTCCGCACCAGGGCACGATGTGCCTGTGGGAGGAGGTGTTGGACTGGGACGCCGACGCCATTCGTCTGCGCAGCCACGGGCATCGCGATCCCACCCATCCGTTGCGCAGCCACGACCGCCTGCGCGCGCTGCACCTGTGCGAGTACGGCGCGCAGGCGATGGCGGTGCACGGCGGACTGCTCGCGCGCGCGGCCGGCGAGATCGCGCGTCCGGGCTTGCTGGTCGCCTTGCGCGGCGTCGAACTGCGCGTGGCGCGCATCGACGATCTGGCCGGCGCGATCGAGGCGCAGGCACGCAAGCTGGTCGACGCCGGCGACAGCTGGCAGTACGAGTTCGCCCTGCATCACCAGGGCGTCCTGCTAGCGTCCGGCCGCGCCGCGGTGATGCTGCGCCCGGACTGAGCGTTCACAGCGCCGACGGCGGCGCGTTCCAGGTAGATGTCGCGCGCGTCCGCGCCGCCGCTACCGGAGAACCGCCATGAGCATCGAATTCGAATTGCTGAGCGTGGAGCCGTACCAGGCCGACGGCCAGTTCGGCCATCGCTTCACCCTGCGCATCGCCCTGGAAGAGCGCGACAACGCGCGTCTGAACTGGATCGAGCGCACCGATCGTCCCTACGTCGAGGGCATGGAACCCGACACCTGGACCGACCTGTTCCAGCTGGTGCACGGCCAGTCGACGGTGTTCAACGGCTGGAACGAGAGCCAGGACGACAGCGGCGCGGTCACGCTGAGTTTCGTGGATCCGCCCTCGATGCGGATGGAGCCTTACGCGCAGCGCACGCTGCAGTTCTGGATCGTGGTGCTGGACGGCAACGGCGAGGACTGGGCGGTGTGGGAAGGCACCCAGCAGCTGGCCTGCAGCGACACCGGCGCGATCGTCACCCAGACCCTGGCGCAGACCGCGAACACCCACGGCGACGACGGCGATCCGCCGTATCCGGAGGGCTTCGCGCCGTACTGAGCCGGCGCGCGCCGGGCCGCAGGCACGGTCGCGACGCGAGTGCGCACGCCGCCATGTCCGCGCAGGGCGCTTCCGCCGCAGCCGCGCTGCGGGGACAATCGCGGTTTCCGCCGCCGCGAGCCCTGCGCATGAGCCAGCCGTCCTCCACTGCCCGCCGCGCCCTGGTCACCGGCGGCAGCGGCGATCTCGGCGCGGCGATCTGCGCGCGCCTGGGCGCCGACGGCCTGCACGTGATCGTGCACGCCAACGCCAATTCCGAACGCGCCGCGGCCACGGTCGCGGCGATCCGCGAGGCCGGCGGCAGCGCCCAGGCGGTGGTCTTCGATGTCGCCGATGGCGAGGCCGCGCGCGCGGCGATCGAAGGGCTGTTGGCCGACGGCCCGATCCAGGTCGTGGTCAACAACGCCGGTGTGCACGACGATGCGCCGATGGCCGGCATGAGCGATGCGCAGTGGAAGCGCGTGATCGACATTTCGCTGCACGGCTTCTTCCACGTGACCCAGCCGCTGCTGCTGCCGATGGCGCGCACGCGCTGGGGCCGCATCGTGAGCGTGTCGTCGGTGGCGGCGGTGCTGGGCAATCGCGGCCAGACCAATTACGCCGCGGCCAAGGCCGGCCTGCACGGCGCCTCGATGTCGCTGGCGCGCGAAATGGCCTCGCGCGGGATCACCGTCAACGTGGTCGCGCCGGGCGTGATCGAAGGCCGCATGGCCGCCGACGCGTTTCCGCCCGAGACCTTGCGCCAGCTGGTGCCGGCCGGCCGCGCCGGCCGTCCGGACGAGGTCGCGGCCCTGGTCGGTTTCCTGTGCTCGGATGCGGCCGGCTACATCAACGGCCAAGTGATCGGGATCAACGGCGGCATGGGCTAGGCCGCGAGGCCGGCTCCACCCGTCGGCCCGCCGCGCCCGTTCGGCGCGCCGTCACCCCGCCTCACCGGGTCGGGGGTAGCATGGCCGCAACCGTCCACCCGCGGAGTCGCGCCATGCGCCGTCATCTCGCTCTCGCCCTGCTGATTCCGATGCTGGCCGCCTGCGCCAGTTCGCACGTCCTGGTCGGCTCGCCGCGGCCGCCGATCGATCCGGCTCAGGTGCGCGTGTACTTCGCGCCGCCGCCGGGCTCCTACGAGCAGATCGCCATGCTCCAGAGCAACAGCGGTGCGTTCACCTACGGCGAACAGAACAAGATGAACTCGGTGATCGGCAAGCTGCGCACCGAAGCCGCCAAGCTCGGCGCCAACGGCGTGCTGTTCCAGGGCACCGAGGACGGCTACGGCGGCGGCGGGGTCAGCGTCGGCGCCGGTGGCGGCCGTTACGGCGGTCGCAGCTTCAGTTCCGGCGGCGTCGGCATCGACATCACGCCGCGTCAGAAGTACGGCCACGGCGTCGCGATCTGGGTCGCCAATCCGCCGCCGCTCAGCGATCCGGGCCCGACCGCGCCACCGCCGCCCGCGCCGCCCGCGCCGCCGCGCAACTGAGATTGGCGTCCTAGCGCCGCGTGCCCTGCGCGCGCGGCGCGTCCGCGCTAGCCGCACGACCGGCGAACAGGCTCAACAGCGGTGAGGTCATCACCGTGGTCGCGATCGCCATCGCCAGCAGCATGGTGAACAGTTCCGGTCCGATCAGGCCCGCGTCCAGGCCGACCTTCATCACGATCAGTTCCATCAGCCCGCGCGCGTTCATCAGCGCGCCGGTGGCCAGACTGTCGCGCCAGCCGTAGCCGGCGATGCGCGCGCCCAGCGCGCCGCCGGCGATCTTGCCGGCCACCGCCACCACCAGGATCAGCGCCAAGGCGCCCAGGCCGGCGCCGACGAAGGCCTCGGCGCGGGTGTTGAGGCCGGCCAGGGCGAAGAAGATCGGCATCAGGATCACCACCGCCGCGTATTCCAGGCGCTCGGTCAGGGTGCGCAGCAGACGGTCGTCGCGCGGCAGGCAGGCGCCGAACACGAAGGCGCCGAACACCGCGTGCAGGCCCAGCCATTCGGTCAGCGCGGCGCAAGCGAGCAGGCCGATCACCAGCGCGGCCAGCATCGCCACCGAGGGATGGCCGTCGGGCGCATAGCGGCGCAGCAGGGCCGCGTAGGCGGGCTTGAGCACGCCGAAGGCCAGGGCCAGCAGCGCCAGCAGGCCGATGCAGATCTTGGCGAAACCCCAGACGCCTTCGCCGCTGCCGACCAGGGCCACCACCAGCGCCAGCACGATCCAGGCGAACACGTCGGCGATCGCGGCCGAGCCCAGCGCGAGCCGGCCCAGACGGGTCTGGCTGAGGCCGCGGTCCTTGAGGATGCGCGCCATCACCGGGAAAGCGGTGATCGACATCGCCGCGGCCATGAACAGCGCGAACGGCCAGAAGCCGACGCCGGCCGGCGCCAGCGGATGCAGCCAGGGCGACACCGCGATGCCCAGGATCACCGGCAGCAGCACGCCGAACAGACCGACCGCGCCGGCCTCGCGCAACTGCGCGCGCACGCCGTCGGGCGCGCGCAGTTCGGCGCCGACGATGAACATGAACAACACCAGCCCCAAGGTCGACAACGAGCCCAATGCCGGCAGCGAGGCCGGCGCGAACAAGGCCGCATGCGCCTCGGGCAGCACCGCGCCGAACACCACCGGCCCGAGCACGAAACCGGCCGCCATCTCGCCGACCACCGCGGGTTGGCCGAAGCGCTTCAGCACCGCGCCGCAAGCGCGCGCCACCACCAGGATCACCAGCAGTTGCAGCAGCAGGGTATGGGTCATCGGTGCGGCTTCCGGTGTCGGACGCGCTCGCGCGCTCAGCGCGGCTCGGCGGGCAGGTCGCGTTCGCGGCGGGCGGCGAATTCGCCGCTGGGGTCGTCGATCACCGGCACGGCCGCGCGGGTGCGCCAGTATTCCTCGATCACGTCGCCGTAGCCCCAGACCTGGGCGACCACGTGCGAGGTGATGCGGTACAGATCGCGCAGCGGGCGGAAGTGGCTCTTGCGGAAGCGCACCTCGGTGTCGGCCTGCTGATAGCGCGATTCGATCGGAACCGAGACCACGCCGGTGCCGAGCCGGCGCGCGGCCGAGATCAGGATCTGCGCCTCGAACACGAAGTCCTCGCCGGGCACCTGGTCCAGCGCGCACACCGCCGCCGGGTAATAGCGCTGGCCGCTCTGGCTGTCGGCGATGCGGTAGCCGCAGCCCCAGCCTATGCCCCAGTCGCCGAATTCGTTGGCCAGGCGCCGATACACCGGCGCCGAGGCGCGCTTGCGCAAACGCGCGCCGATCACGATGCAGCCCGGATGGCGTTGCGCGCTGGCCAGCAGGCGCGGCAGATCGGCGGGGTCGTGCTGGCCGTCGCCGTCCATGGTCAGTACGCCGGCATAGCCGCGCCGCAGCGCCTCGCGGAAACCGTCGCGCAGGCTCGCGCCCTTGCCCATGCGCTGCGGGTGGCGCAGCAGGGTCACCGGCAGATCGGCGATGCATTCGGCGGTGCCGTCGTCGGAGCCGTCGTCGACCACGATCACGTTCGGGCAATGCGCGAGCGCGCCGAGCACGGTCTCGCGGATGCGCAGGGATTCGTTGAGCGCGGGGATCACCACCGCGATGCTGTCGCGTTCCGGGCGCCCGGACTCAGTCATGGGCGAGCTCCAGTTCCAGCACGCGGCCGGCGCCCGCGGCCAGGCGCACGCGCGCGCTCGCGTCTGCCAGCGCGTCGAACAGCGGCAGCATCGCCGCCATCGCATTGCCCTGCGAACGTCGCGTGAGCGCGCCGCCGGCATCGGCCGCGCCGTCGCGCAGCTGCGCACGCATGCGCACCGCGCCCGCGCGCGGCGTGCGCGACAGCACCAGCGCACCGCCGAGCAGGCCGACGCTGGGCGCGACCGTGGCCAGCGCGCCGCTGGCTTCGCCGTCGTAGCCCACCAGCAGCACCGCCTCGGCATCGTCGCCCAACTGCGCCATCGCCTCGATCAGGCCCTGGGCGAAGCTGGCCCGCTCGGCGCTGATCGCGGTGGCGGCGCGCATGCAGCCGGCGCCGATGGTCCAGTAGCCGGCCGCGGCGTTGTGCACCGAGTTGTGGAAGCGGGTGGGCGAGATCGCGCGCGGATCCGCGGCCAGGGTCGCGCACATGTAGTCGGTGATCGCCAGGTCGCCGTGCGCGGAGGCGAACACCGAGGCCAGCGTGGCCGGGTCGCGCCCCGCGGCCTGACAGGCGGCGAGCGCGACGTCCAGCGCCACCGCCACGGTTTCCGGCGCGCGTCGGCGCTCGTTGGCCGGCAGCAGCTGCGGCGACGGCCGCGCGGGCGCGTCGGCCAGCGCCTCGGCGCCGCCGGCGTAGTCGCGCGCCGCGCTCCACGAGGGCAGGCCGCGGCTCCAATAGGCGAGGCCTTCGATGTAGGCGAGGGCGGTCATGCGCGGCCGAACACCAGCGAGCAGTTGTTGCCGCCGAAACCGAAGGAGTTGTTCATCGCGTAACGGATCGGGCTGTGCGCATTGTCGAAACGGATCTGCGGGCCGCACGCCGGATCGGGCACGACGCTGTTGAGGATGCCGGGCAATTCGCCGCGCTCCAGCGCCAGCAGCGCGATCGCCGATTCGACGATCCCGGCCGCGCCCAGGGTGTGGCCGGTCCAGCCCTTGGTCGAGCTGGCGTGCAGGCTGGCGGGGAACAGCGCGGCCACCGCGATCGCCTCGGCCTGGTCGTTGGCCGGCGTGGCGGTGCCATGCAGGTTGAGATAGCCGACCTGGCCCGCGTCGATACCGGCGCGCGCGAGCGCGTCGCGCATCGCCAGCTGCGCGCCCAGGCCTTGCGGGTGCGGCGCGGACATGTGGTGGGCGTCGCTGGATTCGCCGTAGCCGCGCAATTGCAGCGCGCCGGCGTCGTCGCCGTCGACGCGCTCGATCAGGGCGTAGCCGCCCGCTTCGCCCAGCGACAGGCCCACGCGCGCGGCGTCGAAGGGCTTGCAGGGTTCGCTGGCGACCAGCTGCAGCGAGTTGAAGCCGAACAGCACGCTGCCGCACAAGGTGTCGACGCCGCCGACCAGGGCCGCATCGGCGTAACCGGTGGCGATCAGGCGCGCGGCCTGGGCGAACACCTTGGCGCTGGACGAACAGGCGGTGGCCACGGTCACGCAGGGGCCGCGCAGGCCGGTGGCGCGCTGCACGAAACCGCCCAGCGAATGCGGCTGATGGACTTCGGCGCGCGCCAGATCGGCGGGGAACTGGCCGTCGACCAGGCGCGTATAGGCGTCCTCGGTGGCGCCGATGCTGGCCGTGGAGGTGCCCAGCACCACCGCCACGCGCTCGGCGCCGCGGCGCGCGACCAGCGCGGCCAGGGCTTCGGGCAGGCCGTCCTGGTTCAGGGCCAGCCAGGCCAGGCGGTTGTTGCGGCAGTCCCAGTCGGCCAGTTCGGCCGGCAGGGCCAGGGTTTCCAGACCGTCGACGCGGCCGATCCAGCAGTCCAGCGGATCGGGCCCGAAGTCGTTGCGGCGCAGACCGCCGCGGCGTTCGCGCAGGGCCTGGGCCTGGGCCTCGCGACCGCGGCCCAGGGCGGTGGTCGCGGTGTACGCGCGGATCGCCAGCGCGGGCATGGGCGGGGGCGGCAACGACTCAAGCGACACGCAGGACTCCGGGCGAGATGAGGCCGGAGTATAGCCAGCGCGGCGTGCAGCGATTACGCCGCGGCGTTCAGCTTGCTGTGCGCTTGCGGCGGGGCGGGCCGACGGCACGCGGCGACGCCCGGGCGGGGGCGTAGACTGCGCATCCCGCCGTCATTCCTTCGCTTGCGCGCATGTCCAGCCGTACCGCCCACCGCCTGGCCCTGTTCGGCGATCGCGACGTGCTGCACGCCTGCGCGGTCGCCACGGCGGTGTGCGCGCTGAGCGCGGGCCTGGTCTATGTCGGTTACTTCGTGCACGTGCTGCGGGTCGCGCGCAACGCGCCCTGCCAGCCCGAGCTCGGCGAATGCGTGCTGCTGTTCGGCAAGCACGCGCCGCGCGGCCGCATCGACCGCGATTTCGAAGCGCGCCTGGACCGCGCGGTGTCGCTGTGGCGCGAGCGTCCGCCGGCCAGCGTGGTGCTGCTGGGCGGCGGCGCGCCGGACGAGCCCAGCGAAGCCGAGGTCGCACGCGGCGGCCTGTTCGCGCGCGGCCTGTCGCCGGACGCGCCGCTGCGCCTGGAGGCCGAATCGCGCGACACCCTGCAGAACCTGCGCAACGCCCGCCATCTGCTGGGCGACGGCATGCGCTCGCGGGTGACCTTGCTCAGCAGCCGCTATCACCTCGCGCGCTGCGCGCTGTTCGCGCGCCAGCTCGGTTTCGACTGGGAACTGTGCGCGGCCGAGCCGCGATTGCAGCTGGGCCCGCGCATGCTGCTGCGCCTGGCCGGCGAGGCCGCCTACGTGTGCATGAGCGATATCGGCGCGCGTTGGGCGCGCCTGATCGGCCATCGCCGCATGCTGTCGCGGGTGAGCTGAGCCGCGTCGGGTCTGCGCTTTTGGGCGCGCGGTCGCGCTGCGCGAGGTAGGGGGGTGCGGCAAGGATTTACGCTGCGGCGGCTGTTTTCCGATCGAGAAAGCGAGTCGGCACCCAGCCGCCGCGCGCACGATTCGGCGCTGTTTTCAGGGCGAATCGGATTGGCGGAGGCGCTGGCGCGCGACCGCGACGCGCCGGCTCAGCCGGCGGCGCGGCGCCGGGTCGGCGCGGGTCGGCTCGCGGTGGCGGCGCTCGGGCCGCGCGCGTTGCTCGCGCCGGCCTGATACGTCGCGCGCAGGCTTTCGGGCGGTTCCGATTCGGTGCACACCGACAGCACGCGGCAGGTCGCGTCGCCGACGGCGATATAGGCATGGCCCATGTTGCTGTCGAAGTAGATCGAGTCGCCCACTTCCAGACGCGCCGGCGCGTACAGGTCGGTGTGCAGCTCCAGCGAGCCCTCCAGCACCAGCGCGAATTCCTCGCCCGGGTGGCGGATCAGTTCGCCGAACTCCTGCAGCGAGCGCGCGCGGATCTCGGCCACGATCGGGGTGAAGCGCTTCTGGCGCAGCTCCGAGGCCGGAAAACGCTGGCCGTAGTTGTCGGTGTCGATCGCGAAGCCTTCGTTGGCGCGGGTGATGCTGCGCCGTCCGGTCGGCACCTGCTGCGGCGCCGAAGCTTGCGAGGACGAGCCGAACAGATCGGCGATGTCGATCTCGAGCCCGCGGCTGATGCGGGTCAGCTTGTCGTAGGTCAGCGACATGCGGTTGTTCTCGACCTTGGACAGGGTCGAGATCGGCAGGCCGGTGCGATCGCTGAGTTCCGACAGGGTCCAGCCGCGCTGGGTGCGCAAGGCGCGCAGGGTGTCGCCCGGCTGCGAGGCGATGCCGGAGACACTGCCTTTCGGGTCACGCTTGGGGCGTGCTGCGCGTGTAGTCGAGGTCATGGCCGAACTTTAGGGCCTAGACGAGAGGCCTGCCAAGCGATCATGCACCGCATTCCTTTTGGAGAACGTTTGTCCGTAATGGCAAAATCCTACCGCAATCGCGGTCGCGGCGGGCTCTGGCGCTTAGGATGTGGCGCGCCGCCGATCGCGGCACAGGGGGTGTCGTGGTGTCCAAGTCGCTGGAGTCGCTGATGGGTCGGGTCGGCCTGTGCTCGCTGGTGTTCGCGCTGGCGATCGCGGGGCTGCGGCCGCCGCCGGCCGTCGCGGCCCCACCGGCCGCCGCCGCGCAGGCCGCGCCGCCGCAAGCCGCCGCCGTACCGCCGCCGGCGGACGCGTCCGCGCCCGACGAGCCGGTGCCGGCTGCGGCCGATCCCGCCGCGGTGGTGTTCGAGCAGGAAACCCCGCGCCCCGGCGTGGCGCCCAGTCGCAGCGCCGGCAGCGAGGCCGTGCCGCTGGCGCCGCCCGTCGCGCCCGAGGCCGCCGATCCGGCCGCGGCCCCGGAGGGCGCCGAGGCGCTCGCGGTCGCGCCGATAGAGGAAGCGCCGATCCCCTTGCCCGAATTCCTGGCCGATCCGGTCGCGCTCGCGCCCGGCGACGCCATCGCGCTGCAGGCCGACGTCGCGCCGCAGCTCGACGCCGCCGACGCCCTGGCCTACTTCGACGGTGTGATCGGCAGCGCGCTCGCGCGCAGCGACATCGCCGGCGTGACCTTGTCCGTGGTCAAGGACGGCCGCCTGTTGCTGAGCAAGGGCTACGGCTATGCCGATGTCGCCCGCCGCACCCCGGTCGATCCGGCGCGCACCCTGTTCCGTCCGGGCTCGGTGTCCAAGCTGTTCACCTGGACCGCGGTGATGCAGCAGGTCGAACGCGGCCGCATCGACCTGGACGCCGATATCAACCGTTACCTGGATTTCAAGATTCCGCCCTACCGCGGCCGGCCGGTGACCATGCGCCAGCTGATGACGCACACCGCGGGCTTCGAGGAATCGCTGAAGCATCTGTTCGCGGCCGATGCGCGCGCCCTGCGCGGCAACGCGCGCTATCTCAAGTCGGTGCAGCCCGCGCGCGTGTTCGCGCCCGGCGAGGTGCCGGCCTATTCCAACTACGGCGCCGCGTTGGCCGGCTATGTGATCGAGCGCGTGACCCGTCAGCGCTACGAGGATTACATCGAGGCCGAAGTGCTGCGCCCCTTGGGCATGTACCGCTCCAGCTTCCGCCAGCCGCTGCCCAAGGCGCTGGCGCCGGACCTGGCCGGCGCCTACCGCGACGGCCGCCACGCGCCGGCGCGCGCGTTCGAGCTGGTCAATCCGGCGCCCGCGGGCGGCCTGTCGGCCTCGGCCGATGACATGGCGCGCTTCATGCTGATGCAGCTCGGCGAAGGCCGCCTGGGCGAAGCGGTGCTGCTGCAGCCCGACACCGCGCGACGCATGCACGCGCCGGCGTATCGCGCGTTGCCGGCTTTGAACGCGATGGCGCTGGGCTACTTCCGCAACGACCACAACGGTGTGCTCACGATCGGTCACGACGGCGCCACCGAGGCGTTCCAGAGCAGTCTGCTGCTGTTTCCCCAGTCGCAGGTCGGCTTGTTCGTGTCGGTGGACGGACCGGCCGCGAGCGCGGCGGCGCTGCGTCGCGAGGTGGTGCGCGGCTTCAAGCAGCGCTATTTCCCGCGTGCGGGCAAACCCGAGCCGACCCTGGCCAGCGCCGCAACGCACGGCCGCCAACTGGTCGGCCGCTACGAAAGCAGCCGCGGCTCGTTCGACAACGTCTTCGCGCTCGCCGGCTATCTGTCGCAGACCCGGATCGCGCTGCACGACGACGGCAGCCTGACGGTCTCGTCGCTGCGCGGCGCCGACGATCGGCCGCGACGCTGGCGCGAGGTGCGGCCCTATGTCTGGCGCGAGGTCGACGGCGACGCGCTGCTGGCCGCGAAGCTCGATCGCGGTCGGGTGATCGCGGTCGCCAGCGATGCGCATCCGCCGGCGGTATGGCTGCAGCCGGTGCCGGCCTGGCGTTCGGCGGGTTGGTCGCTGCCCTTGTTGCTGGGCGTGCTGGCGGTGCATGCCCTGATGGCGCTGCTGTGGCCGTCGGCGGCTTTGCTGCGTCGCCACTACGGCCAGCGCCTGGCCCTGGATCGGCGCGCGCGCCGCCTGCGCCTGGCGACGCGGCTGGGCCTGCTCTCGAACCTGGCCATGGCCGGTTTGTGGCTATGGCTGCTGGCGCGCGCCGATGCCGACATGGCCCTGCTCGACGGCGGCCTGGACGGCTGGATCCGCCTCGCCCAGTGCCTGGCCCTGCTGTCGCTGCCGATCGCCGCGCTCGCGATCGCGAACGCGATCCAGGTCTGGCGCGCGCCGCGCGACCGTTGGCATCGCCTGGGCGCCGGCCTGATCGCGCTGGCCTGCACGCTCCTGGTCGGCTTCGTGTTCGGCCTGCATCTGCTGACGCCGACCTTGAATTACTGAGCCGACGCGCAAGCGCATGCGGCGGTGCGCGACGGCCTGAAACGAACAGGCCGCGGGAGACGGGCTCCCGCGGCCTGTGGCTCGCGACCGATCAGCGCTTGCGCTGTGCCGGCACGAAGTTCTCGCGCACCGCCTTGGCCAGCTGGTCCGGCGGCAGCAGGCCCTGGTCGAGCAGGAAGTTGTTGAACGCCAGGCGGTCGAACTTGTCGCCCAGCGCCAGCTCGGTTTCCATGCGCAGCTCGAGGATGCGGCTGTAGCCGTAGAAGTAGCTGCCGGCCTGGCCGGGCGCGTTGAAGGTGTAGCGGTCCAGTTCCTGCTTGGTCATCGCCGGCGACAGGCCGACCTGCTCGCGCAGCACCTTGCCCGCGCTTTCGCGGTCGGTCATGCCCAGGTTGAGCATCGGGTCCAGCATCGCGCGCGCGGCGCGCATCAGGCGGAACTGCAGCGCGATCAGCTGACCGTCCACCGGCTCGTACGGCACCATCTCGGCTTCGGCGTACAGCGCCCAGCCTTCGACGTTGACCGAGTTGAACGCGAACATGGTGCGCGCCAGCGAGATGCCGCGCTCGACCATGGCGGTGAACTGCAGCTCGTGGCCGGGACGGCCCTCGTGCGCGGACAGGGTCCAGGCCACCGAGTCGAAGTTGAAGTCGTCGTAGTGCAGGCTGCTGCCGTCGGGATTCGGCACGGCGATCGGCAGCACGAACTGGCCCTGCTGGCCGGTGTTGCCGATCAGCGGCGCCGGCAGGAAATGCGGTGCCGGCTGCGCCGCCGATTCGGCCTCGCTGCCCAGGCGCATCACCATCGGGCGCTGCGGTACGTCGACGATCTTCTCCTTGCGGATGATCGGATCGATCGCGTCGATCACCGTGCGGTAGCGCGCTTCCAGCTGATCGTTGGGGATGCTGTTCTTCTTCAGCGCACCGATGACCGCGACGTAGTCGTGGCCGTCGATGCCGCTCAAGCCCTTGGCCTGCGCGACCAGCGGCGCGAGCTGGCGCATCGCCGCGCGGGTTTCCATGAACTCGACCTGGGCGCGGCGGATCAGCAGCTGCGGGTCGACGTCGATGCCGTACTGCTTGAGCCCGAACGCGTACAGCTCCGGCGGCAGGCGGTTGTCGGTGCGCGCCTGCGGCAGCACGGTGGCGCGCGCCCAGGCCGCGTAGTCCTTGAACTGCTGCTCCATCGCCTTCAGCGCCGGCTCGGCGTCGGCGATCTTGTACTTCTCGAACAGCTTGCGGATGCCGGCCGCGTAGGTCTCGACGTTGCCCAGCGCCTGCTCGACCTCCAGCTTGGTCGGACGCAGCTTGGCGGCATCGGTCGCGCGCTCTTCGTAGCGCTGGCGCGCGAGCACCGTGATCGGCGTGGCGTCGGCGCCCTGGCCGACGTAGTTCTTCAGGCGCGCCAGCGCGCGCGCGCGACGCTCCGGCGGGGTCTGATCGGACAGCAGGCCCTGCATGCCCTGGAACACCATCTGCGG
This sequence comes from Lysobacter sp. cf310, assembly GCF_900114355.1. Taxonomy (GTDB): domain Bacteria; phylum Pseudomonadota; class Gammaproteobacteria; order Xanthomonadales; family Xanthomonadaceae; genus Lysobacter. The sequence continues at coordinate 51,892 of NZ_FOSS01000004.1, read as the reverse complement.
CGCGTCGTTCCACGGCAGGGTCAGGCGTTCGTTGATCTCGCTGCCGGCGATGCTCTGATCGGCGGCGGCGATCATGATCTCCAGGTCCTGGCGCACGTCCGGGTTGCGCTCGAGCTGGAGCTTGCCGCGCAGCTCCTCGCGCGCCTGGGCGATGGTGGCGCGATAGCGCTTGCCGGTATCGGGCTTGAGGTCGGCGACGCGCTCGTCGAAGCCGGGCACGCCGAAGAACGACATCTGCTCCGGCGCGAACTCGCCCTGCGCCTTGAGCAGGATCTGGGCGTAGCCGTTGCTGGTGGTGACCCAGGCCGGTACGGGTTTCGTGGCGGCAGCGGCGGGTTTGGCGGCCGCCTGCGCGGCGAGCGCGGCGGTCGGCGCGAGCAGCGCCAGGGAAATCGCGAGAGCGAGGGTCTTCATGGGCGACGGAGGGCCGGTGGGAGGTCCGCCGACCATAGGCCCCAAGCCCGGCGCGGGCATGCGCCGTAGGTCACGTACCGCGAATCAGGCGTCGTCGGCGTCGCCGGAAGCCTCGGAATCGTCGGCATCGGACGCGGGCCGGTCGCAGCCGGGTGGGCCGGACGACTCGCCCAGGACCGGCGCGGTGGTCGGGATCAGCGAAATCTCGCGTCCGTCCGCCAGCCGCACCAGCATGGTCGCGTACTCCCAGCCCTTGCCCTCGTTGAGCGCCGCCACCGTCAGCTTGGCTTCGGCCTTGGCGCCGACCAGCGGGATCTCGAGATAGGCATGGCCTTGGTCCTTGCCGCTGACGCTGCCCATCACGAACATGCCGGTCTCGATCGGCCTGCCCAGCGCGGCGGCGACCTGGGGATCGTTGCGCGCCCGCGTCACCGCTTCGACGTAGGCAGGGTGGGACTTCATGTCCTTCATGATCATCGAGAACACGCCGCCTACGATGGCCAGCGGCACCACCAGGCACAGCACCGCCAGCAGCGGCAGCAGCCACAGACGATTGCGTTGCGCCCAGTCGCGCTGGGGCAGGGGCGGCGGGACGACGGACATGCGGACATTCCCTAGTGCGTATGGACGCAGTATCCGCAGTCCTGGGCTTCGCGCCAAGGCGGTACGCCGGGGCGCAGGCGCCGTGGTAAAACGCAGGAAAGAGGGGGATGCCATGGCTCAGGTGCCGAAGATCGATTCGCCGTGTCCGTTGGGCATCGACGAGCAACGCCGGCTGGACGGCCACTGCGGGCGCTGCGACAAACACGTGCATGCGCTGGATGCGATGAGCGACGACGAACGCCGGGCCTTGCTGCGCTCGGCCGAAGGCTCGATTTGCGTGTCCTACCGCACGCCTCGCCGCAGCGTCTCGCGTCGCGGCGCCGGCTTCGGGATCGCGATTGCGGCCACCCTGGTCTCCGGCGGCGCGTTCGCGGCCGATCCGCCTTCCTTGTTGCCCGTCGCAGCGAGCGAGCAGGCCACGCCTGTTTCCGCCGCGTCGCCCCTGCTGGAACCCGCGCCGGTCCAGAATTGCGAGGAAGAAGATCCGGGCCTGGAGTTCATCACGGTGGGCGGCGTCAGCGATCCGCAGGACGCGCACTGGGTCGACGACAGCGATCTGCCCGAACTGCCGATGCGCGAGGCCGCCGCGCTGGACGACGCGACGGCTGCGCTCGATCGCGCCGACGCCGTCGACCGCAAGGGCAACCCCGTTTCCACGCGTTAGCCGTTAACGACCGTATCCCACCCTCGCAGGAACGCTCGCCATGGCCTTGGCACCCAAGATCGACCAGCCCTGCCCGCTCGGCATCGACGAACTGCGTCGCTTGAACGGTTACTGCGGCCATTGCAAGACCCAGGTGCATGCCCTGGACGGTTTGAGCGAGGCGGAGCGACGTACGCTGCTGCAGGCGGCGTTCGGGCCGATCTGCGTGTCCTACCGTGTCCCCAGGCCGGCCCCGCTGCGTCGCGGCGCCGGCTTCGGCATCGCGATCGCCGCGACTTTGGTGTCGGGCGGTGCGTTCGCCGCTGATCCGCCGTCGCTGTTGGCGCCGACGACCATCGAACCCTCCGCCACGCCGGTCGCCACCGCGCCTTTGCTGCCGGTCGCCGAGACTGTGGAATGCGAACCGACCGAGCTCGAGTTCATCACGATCACCGGTGGCGTCAGCGATCCGCGCGACGCCGAGTGGGTCGACGACAGCGAGCTGCCCGAATTGCCAATGCGCGACGTCGCCGGTTTGGACGCCGCCCCCGCGCTGGTGCAGACAGTTGAGGATACGGTCGCCCGTCGCTCCCGATAAGCCTGCGTCTCAGCGCGCGCCGTCGATCACGCCGGTCGCTTCGATCACTTTCAGGCGACCGATCGCCGACATCACGCCCGCGCCGTCCTGCGGCAGGCCGTCGCCGATGCGCAGTGCGATATGGCCGCTGTCGAAGCGGCCCAGGCCGGCGTCGTAGCTGACCCAGCGCTGGCCGTTCCAGGCCTGGGTCCACACGTGCGGACTGAAGACATGACTCTCGCCGGTGAAGCGGCTGGAGTACGCGATGCCGTAAGCGATACGGGTCGGGATGCCCTGCGCGCGCCCGAGCGCGGCGAGCAGCAGCGCGAATTCGGTGCAGTCGCCGCCGCGCGAGGCCAGCGCCTGCGAGGCGCTGAGATAGTCGCGGTAGGCGATGGGGCCGTTCATGTGCTGCTGCACGGCCTTGACCAGCGACTGCATGCGGCGCTCCACGCCCTGGCCGCGCGCGTGCTGGCGTGCGAACGCGTGCACGCTGCGTTCGTCGCTGTCGATCCAGGCGTTGGGCGCGAGATAGCGCTGCAGCTCGGCCGCGTCCGGCGCCGGTTCGGCCCCGCAGTCGACGCAGACATCGATCAGCGCGGTCGCGTCGGTGAGGTCGCGCACCTGCACGCGTTGCTCGCCGGTGGCCGGCCAGGGCCAGGACAGGGCCGGCTCGAACGCGATCGCGTAGCGGATGCGGCCACTGCGCGCGCGCTCGGACATCTTGTACGGCGAGGCGACCAGGCGCGCATGGATGATCGCGCGTGCCTGGCTCTCGGTCGCACCCAGTGTCGGCGTCGGTGTTTGCGCCTGCGCGGCGACGCCGACGATCAGCGCAGCCCCGGCCAGCGCCGCTCGCCAACGCCGCGATGCGCGTGCGCTCACGGCTTCAGGCAGCGCGCGAAGAAGTTTTCGGTGATGCGCATCCGGTGCAGATTGTCCTTGCCCTTGAGGCCGTGCTTGGCGCCCGGATAGGTCATCAGCTCGAAAGGCTGTCCGCGTTGCTGCAGCGCGCTCATCAGCACGGTGGAATTGCTGAACAGCACATTGTCGTCGGCCATGCCGTGGATCAGCAGCAGCGGCGACTTGAGTCCGTCGATGTGCTCGAGCACGCGCGCTTCGCGGTAGCCGGCGACGTTCTTGTCCGGCAGGCCCATGTAGCGCTCGGTGTAGTGGCTGTCGTACAGCGCCCAGTCGGTGACCGGCGCGCCGGCGACGCCGCAGGCATAGGCGTCGCTGGCTTTGGCCAGCAGCATCAGGCTCATGTAGCCGCCGTTGGACCAGCCGTAGACGCCGATGCGTTCGCCGTCCACCCAGGGCTGCGACTTCAGCCAGGCCACGCCCTTGAGCTGGTCGGCGACTTCCACCGTGCCCTGCTTGCCGTACAGCGCGCCGCCGAAGGCCGCGCCGCGCCGCGGCGTGCCGCGGTTGTCGATCGAGAACACCACATAGCCGTGCTGGGCCAGGTACTGGTTGAAGTCCGGCGCCCAGGCGCGCTTGACGGTCTGCGCGGCCGGACCGCCGTAGACGTTGACCACCACCGGATAGCGCTTGGCCGGGTCGAAGCCGCTGGGCTTGAGCACGCTGTACTGCAGGCGGGTCTTGCCGTCGGCCGCGGTCAGGCTGCCGAACTCGATTTCGCGGTGGGCCTGGCGATAGCGCGCGTAGGGATGCTTGGCGTCGGCGAGGTCGTTGTCGATCAACGCGGCGATGCGGCTGCCGTCGTTGCGGTACAGCTCCAGCTGCGGCGGGGTCAGCGGGTTGGACCAGTTGTCGACGTAGACGCTGGCATTGCGCGCGAAGCTGGCGTTGTGGATGCCGTCGCTCTTGGACAGGCGCTCGATCGCGCCGCCGCTCAGGGCCACGCGGTAGATCTGCACGTCCAGCGGCGAGTCCTTGCCGGCGGCGAAGTAGACCTGGCCGGCGTCCTCGTCCACCGCCAGCACGCTGTCCACCGGCCAGTCGCCGGAGGTCAGCGGCGTGGCCTTGCGGCCGTCGGCGGACAACAGATACAGGTGTTCGTAGCCGCTGCGCTCGCTGTTCCACAGGATGCGGCCGTCCTTGAGGAAATGCAGGTCGTTGTTCAACGGCACCCAGGTCTGGGCGCGTTCGCTGGCCAGGGTGCGCTGCTTGCCGCTGTCCAGATCGGTTTCGATCAGTTCCAGCAGGTGCTGATCGCGCGACTGGCGCTGGAAAGTCAGGTGCCGGCCATCGCGCCAGTCGACGCGGGCCAGATAGATGTCGCGGTTCTTGCCCAGATCGACCCAGCGCGGTTCGCCGCCGCGCGGCGCGATCACGCCCAGCTGGATCAGCACGTTGCGGTCGCCCGCGGCCGGATAGCGCTGCTCGACCACGTCGGTGCGGTCGGGATAGACCTCGTAGCGCTTCTGCACCGGCACCGGGCTTTCGTCGATGCGCGCGAACGCGATCGCCGAATCGTCGGGCGCCCACCAGTAGCCGGTGTGGCGGTCCATTTCCTCGTCGGCGACGAACTCGGCGATGCCGTTGCCGATGGTGTCGCTGCCGTCGCTGGTCAGCTGGGTGGCCTTGCCGTCGGCCAGGTCGATCACCCACAGGTTGCGGCCGCGCACGAAGCTCACGTAACCGCCCATGGGCGAGAGCTTGGGATCGGTGGCGAAACCTTCGCCGTTGGTGAGCTTGCGCACCGCGGCCTTGCCGGTCTTGCTCAGGTCGTAAAGGTAAAGCTCGCCGCCCAGCGGGAACAGCAGGGTCTTGGCGTCGGGCGACCATTGGTAATCGACGATGCCCGACAGCGCGGCGATGCGCTGGCGCTCGCGGCGCGCCTTCTCGGCGTCGCTGAGCACTTCCGCGCCCGGCAGCACGTCGTCGGAATCCACCAGCAGTTTCGATGTGCCGCTGGCGATGTCGTAGGCCCACAGGTCCAGGCGGTTCTTGTCGCGCTCCTTGCCGCGCAGGAAGCCGACCCGGCTGCCGTCGGGCGCGATGCGCGGCTTGGTCAGGCTGGGGCCCGACAGCGGGGCGTCGCCGGCCAGGGCTTCGAGCGTGAGTTTTTCGGGAGCGTTCTGAGCGAGCGCGGGGACGGCGGTCAGCGACATGGCGAGCAACAGGCAGGCGGCGAGGCCGCGACGGAGGTGGGGAGTGTTCATGCGGTGCGGGCCGGAGTTCCGAACAAGTGTTTGCGCGCCTCGTCGGTCATTTCGCGGGACGGGCGATAGGTTTGCTCCAGCGCATACGCGCGCTGGAACGCGGGACGGGCGGCGAGGGCGTCGTGCCAGCGCCGCACCTGGGGATAGTCGGCCAGGTCGATGTAGTGCCAGGCATGCGCATGCGCCCAGGGGTGGCAGGCGAAATCGGCGATGCTGAGCGCGTCGCCGGCGATGTACTCGCGCCCGGCCAGGCGGCGGTCGAGCACGCCGTACAGGCGCTGGGTCTCGCGCTCGTAGCGTTCGATCGCGTAGGGAATCTTGTCCGGCGCGTAGCGGTTGAAGTGATGGTTCTGGCCCAGCATGGGGCCGTAGCCGCCGACCTGCCAGAACAGCCACTCGTCGACCTCGACCCGGCCGCGCGTATCGGCGGGCAGGTATTTGCCGATCTTGGCGGCCAGGTAATGCAGGATCGCGCCGGACTCGAACACAGCGATCGCCGCGCCGCCGTCGGCGGGCGCGTGGTCGACGATCGCGGGCATGCGGTTATTGGGCGAAATCGCCAGGAATTCGGGCTTGAACTGGTCGCCGGCGCCGATGTCGACCGGGCGGATGCGGTAGTCCAGCCCCGCTTCTTCCAACAACAGGGTGATCTTGTGGCCGTTGGGCGTGGGCCAGTAGTACAGGTCGATCATGGGCGGGCCGAGCGGGGACGAAGGGCGAGTGTAAGCGCAGCGCCGGGCGGCGGTCCCGGCCGGTGGGGAACGCCGCGTTCCGGCCGTGCGGCCGCGCTGGCGGGGCGCTTCGTTCAGGCGGCGACTTGGCGCGGTCATGGGCGCGCCGTTACCCTGGGCGGCCTTTGACACCAGCCCGCCAGGCCCTCGCATGACCGTCGAGCGTACCGAACGCCTCAATCCGCTGCCCGCGCTGATCTTCAGCTCGCGCTGGCTGCAGCTGCCGTTGTACCTGGGCCTGATCGTCGCCCAAGGCGTCTACGTGTTCTTGTTCATCAAGGAACTGTGGCACCTGATCCACGGCGCCAACACCCTGAACGAGCAGGGGATCATGCTGATCGTGCTGGGCCTGATCGACGTGGTGATGATCTCCAACCTGCTGGTGATGGTGATCGTGGGCGGCTACGAAACCTTCGTTTCGCGCCTGCGCCTGGAAGGGCACCCGGACCAGCCGGAGTGGCTGAGCCACGTCAACGCCTCGGTGCTCAAGGTCAAGCTGGCGATGGCGATCATCGGCATCTCCTCGATCCACCTGCTCAAGACCTTCATCGCCGCCGGCGACCTGGGCCTGCCGATGTGCAACACGCTGGAGGCGATCAACGCCAGCCGTGCGGCCGCCGACGCGGTCGCCGCGGGCATGAAGGACGTGGTGGCCAAGTGCACCACTTCGACCTCCACCGGCGTGATGTGGCAGACCATCATCCACATGGTCTTCATCGTCTCGGCGATCGGCATCGCCATGACCGACAAGCTGATGGCGCACGCGCCCAAGGCCAAGCCGGCGCACTGAGCCGGCGAGGGGCGCCGGCCGGGTCCCGCGCGCGCCGCGGCGCGCGACGGGCGGGGGGACGCAGAGGCGCTCGCCCCTGCGTCCGGCGCTCTAGCTCGGAGCGCGCTGCATCACAGCGGGATGCAGTTGTTGCCGTTCGAGTCGCAGACGTACTGCAGCATGAAGTACCACTGGCTGCCGTCGCATTCCCAGACGATGTAACCGGAGCCGAACGGGGTGGCGGTTTGCGCCCCCGCGTTGGAGGCGTCGCAGGTCGCGGTCGGCGGCGGCCAGGCATTCGCGCTGGAGCTCATTCCCAGGCCGATCAGCGCGATCGCCGCGCCAAGCAAGATCTTGTGCATCTGTAAGACTCCTTGTCCGATGCCGCTATGCGGTTGAGTGGTTCCGGCAGCCAGCGGCGTCTCTGCCGAATCCATGGCCTAACGCGTACCGTCGCAATCTATCACCGGAGCCGCGGCGTTCGGCAGCGCCGGACGCGCCGATGCGCCGAACCGGGCCGACAGCTTCAGCGCGCCGCGTCGGGCTTGCGCGGACTCATGATCGCGTTGCGCAAACCCGAGGCATCGGCGCGCGTCGAATAGCGCAGCACGCCGCCATCGGCCTCCAGCCCCAACGCGGCATAGGCGGCGCTCAAATCCGGAAACTCGCGCGAGCGCGCATAACGCCGGTACAGCCGCATGAACACGCCGTCGCCGCCGAGGCGATCGAGCTCGGTCGCGAACGCCTGCGGCGAACCCGAGTCCATGTCGTCGGCGCTCGCGTCCAGGCAGCAGCGCGCGTAGCGCGACAACAGCGTGTCCAGGTCCAGTCCGCGCTCGCGGCGCAAGGCCAGGTCCGCTTCCAGCCAGTACGCCGCGCCGGCCCAATACACGCGCATGGTGCCGCCGCGGCCCAGCTCCTCCAGGGCCGCGCCCGCGCCGAGCCGACGGCCGCGCCCGAAGCCGGCGTCCAGCGCGCGCCAGGCCTGGTCCTGGGTCAGCAGGCCGGCGCGCGCGCGCAACACGTTCTGGTAGTAGCTGGCCAGGCCTTCGGCCATCCAGCGGCCCTCGCGGCCCAGATAGGGGTGGAACAGGTGCGAGAGCTCATGCACCGCGGTCCAGTCGGCGCGCAGCTGCGCCAGGCTGGCGTCGCGGCGCACGAACAGCAGCACCGCCACGCCGTCGTCGCGCCGGGTCTGGCCCCAGGGCACCGGGCTGGGGTCGCGGCTGTCGATCTCGCGGATCCGCACCTGCGCGGTGCGCAGCGGATAGCGCCCGAACGCGGTCAGCGCGGCGTCCCCGCATTCGGCGGCCCAGCGCTGCAGCAGCGCCACCCGCTCGGGGTCGGACACGCCTTCCACCCGGACCTGCAGCGCGTTGCCGCCGCTGCGCAGGGTGCGCGCGGCGCCTGCGTCGTCGGCGGCGCGCGCGGGCGGGGCCGCCGCGGCGAGCGCGCACAGGGTCAGCAGCAGACAGGGCAATAGGCGCATGCGCATTGGATGTCCAGGCCCGAGCAAGGTTCCTGCGGGTGCGGCCGCTACAATACGACGATGGACGTATCGCACCTGCTCGACGCACTCAATCCCGCCCAACGCGAAGCCGTATCGGCCGCCCCCGGTCACTATCTGGTCCTGGCCGGCGCCGGCTCGGGCAAAACCCGCGTCCTCACTCACCGCATCGCCTGGCTCAACGAAGTCTTCGGCGTGCCCACCCACGGCATCCTCGCGGTCACCTTCACCAACAAGGCCGCCGGCGAGATGCGCAACCGCGTCGAGCTGCAGTTGCGCAACGGCGCGCGCGGCATGTGGATCGGCACCTTCCACGGCCTGGCCCACCGCCTGCTGCGCCTGCACTGGCAGGACGCCAAGCTGCCGGAAGGCTTCCAGGTCCTGGACAGCGACGACCAGCTGCGCCTGGTCAAGCGCGTGGTGCAGTCGCTGGAGCTGGACGAGGCGCGTTTCCCGCCGCGCCAGATCGCCTGGTGGATCAACGCCCAGAAGGACGAAGGCCGCCGCCCCGAGCACATCCAGCCGGCCGCCGATCCCTGGGCCGACGCGATGCGGCGCGCCTACGAGGCCTATCAGGAGCGCTGCGAACGCGCCGGTCTGGTCGACTTCGCCGAGCTGCTGCTGCGCGCGCACGAACTGCTGCGCGACAACCCGGCCCTGCTTGCGCATTACCGCCACCGCTTCCGCGAGATCCTCGTCGACGAGTTCCAGGACACCAACGCCATCCAGTACGCCTTCGTGCGCGTGCTGGCCGGCGACAGCGGCCACGTGTTCGTGGTCGGCGACGACGACCAGGCCATCTACGGCTGGCGCGGCGCCAAGGTCGAGAACGTGCAGCGCTTCCTGCGCGACTTCCCCGGCGCCCAGACCATCCGCCTGGAACAGAATTACCGCTCCAGCGCCAACATCCTGGAAGCCGCCAACGCGGTGATCGCACACAACCCGGACCGCCTGGGCAAGAAGCTGTGGACCGACACCGGCCAGGGCGAGCCAATCGACCTGTACGCGGCCTACAACGAAATGGACGAGGCCCGCTTCGTGGTCGAGCGCCTGCGCCAATGGGTGCGCGACGGCGGCAGCCACGGCGACGTCGCCATCCTCTATCGCAGCAACGCGCAGTCGCGCGCCTACGAAGAAGCCTTGCTGTCCGAACAAGTGCCTTACCGCGTCTACGGCGGTCAGCGCTTCTTCGAGCGCGCCGAAATCAAGGACACCCTGGCCTACCTGCGCCTGGTCGCCAACCGCGCCGACGACGCCGCCTTCGAACGCGCGGTCAACACGCCCACGCGCGGCATCGGCGAGCGCACCCTGGACGAAGTGCGCAAGCGCGCGCGCGCCGACGGCGCACCGCTGTGGGTCGCGGCGCGCTGGATGGCGGGCGAGAGCCTGCTGGCCGCTCGCGCGCGCAACGCGCTGGCCGGCTTCGTCAAGCTGATCGACGAACTCGAGGCCGAGCTGGTCTCGATGCCGCTGCCGGAGAAGATCGACCACGTCCTGCAGCGCTCGGGCCTGCGCGAGCATTACGCCAACGAATCGCGCGGCCAGCTCGATTCGCGCACCGACAACCTGGACGAACTGGTCTCGGTGGCTTCGCGCTTCACCCGCAGCGACGAGGACGATGCAGCGGCCATGCCGGAGTTGATCGCCTTCCTCAGCTACGCCGCGCTCGAGGCCGGCGAAGGCCAGGCCCAGGCCGGCGACGACGGCGTCCAGCTGATGACCCTGCACAGCGCCAAGGGCCTGGAATTCCCGTTGGTGTTCCTGGGCGGCCTGGAAGAGGGCCTGTTCCCGAGCAACCGTTCCACCGAGGAGTCCGGACGCCTGGAAGAGGAGCGCCGCCTGGCCTACGTGGGCATCACCCGCGCGCGCCAGAAGCTGGTGCTCAGTTACGCCGAGACCCGGCGCATCCACGGCATGGACATGTACGGCGTGCCCTCGCGCTTCCTGCGCGAGATCCCGCCGTCGCTGCTGCATGAGGTACGGCCCAAGGTGCAGGTCTCGCGTCCGGTGTTCGGCAACCAGCCGCGCCGCGACTACGGCCACGCCGCGATCGAGGCGCCGCCGGTCAAGCTGGGCGCGCAGGTGCGCCACGCCAGTTTCGGCGTCGGCACCGTGACCGACTACGAAGGCACCGGCGCGCACGCGCGCGTGCAGATCAACTTCGACGACGCCGGCAGCAAATGGCTGGTGCTGGCCTACGCCAACCTGCAACCCGCCTGAGCCGATGCGATGCGCCGGGCCCGAGCCCGGCGCATCGACGATGACACTACCGCTTCAAACCCTCACTGCTCCGGCCGGGCGTCGTCCGGCACGCCGTTGCGGTCCTCGTCCTTGGACACGCCGGTGCGGATGTCGATCAGATCGTCCTGGCCGTTGCGGTTGAGGTCCGGCACCACGCCGCCCACCTGGTAGTAGATGGTGTTCTGCTGCGGCCCCTGCACGAACTTGCGCAGACGCGGATCCCAATAGGTCGCATTGGGTTCGATCACGTTGGCGACCAGGTAGGTGTAGGTGTTGGGGAACAGACTCAGCGCATTGCCCTTGTGGCAGTACCTGATCTCGCTGCTGGCATGGTCGCCCGGGCCCTGCTTGCCCTTGGCGCCCTGCGGGCAGTCCTCGGGCTTGTAGACGATGTCCACGGTGCGTGGGTCGGTCATCTTGCCCAGCGGAACCTGCAGGCGCTCGGCCACGGTCTGCTTGCGGATGATGCTGCTGGAGAAGAACTCCACGGGTTGGCCGCGGATATCGACCGGACGGCCGTTGCGCATCATCGCCGAGATGTCGAGCATGCGCGGGGAACGGAAGATCTGCACTTCCGACAGCTCCAGCGCGCCCGCGGCTGGGTTGGTGTTGAAGAAGTTCAGGTTGAACGCGCCGCTGGCGACGTCGATGTCGCCGGCGTCGTAGCCGGCCAGGCGCGGCGCCAACGGCAGCAGGGTGGCGCCGTTGAACAACTGCACGTCGAACACGATCACGCTGGCGCCGCCGGCGAAACTGGCGCCGGTGTGGAACGGCGCGGCCGGCATCACCACGCCCGCGGTCGGCCCGCTCCAGGGCTTGGCGGTGGCGAAGTCCAGGTTGTGCACGTAATAGACGTTGCCCTGGAAGTTCTGGGTGCCGCCGGTGTAGGTGACGGTCGGGTTCTGCCAGGGGCTTTCCGAACCGTTGTACCACCAGTTGATGCTCAGGCTGTTGCTGGTGCTGAGCAGCTTGATGCGCATCTTGTTGGCGTTGGTGTTGTTGGGATTGACGAAATCCCAGTTGTGCAACGTCTTGGTGTTGAGGCCGACGTTGTGGCCGAGGATCTCGTACTCGGTATCGCTGAAGTGGCGATTGCGCGCGGCCCGCATCTCGCCGGTCAGGCCGGTCGAGCCGGTCGCCATGATGTGCCAGTTCTGCCCGTCCTCGGTCGGTCGCGGCGCGGAGTGGCCGTGCGCGGCGCCGTAGTTGTGCGCGGCTTCGTGCGAGGTGGTGGTGCCGATCGCGGTGGACCAGCGCTCCAGGGTGGAGCCGATGCCGTTGAGCGGCTGGCCGGCGGCGCCGTAGGTGTCCTTGAACGACTTCGCCCACACCCGCGCGTAGTCCTGCGGGTCGGCGTCGTTGGTGTCCACGGCCTGGGCCTGGCCGAACAGACTGCCGGCGGTGTCGGAGCCGACCGCCACGATCTGCCAGCGCGGTTCCGTCGGGGCGGGCAGGGTGGTGACCGGATTGATCTTGACGTTGAACTCGCAGTAATCGTCGACGATGAAATCGGTGATGCGATTGCGCAGCGTCGTGGTGCTGCCCACCACCGGATCCAGGTCGGCGACGTTGAACGGCGCCGCCGAGGTGGACGGACCGATCGACGGGAACGGCGTGGTGACGGTCGGATACAGCACGTACAACTGGTTGGTCTTCGGCTGGGCGAGGACGTTGGCGGGACAGGTGGGGGCCGCATTGGCGGCCGGTGCGATCAGCGCAAGGGCGATCAGCGCAGACAGACTGCGCGGCTTCAGACTAGGCATCGATGAACCTCCATGTTGAACATCGGAACCGGCCTTCAAGGCCGGACCGGCGCGAGCGGTTCCACGCCGGCGCCTAGATTTAACGCGGGCGCGCGCGCCGAAATCACCGAATCGGCAAAGTCGTTTGTGCGCGCCGTTCCAGATCGGCGCCAAGCCGGCGACGAACGGCGGCCGCGCGGGCGCAGGCGCGCGCTAGGCCGGCGCGTGCCGCCGCCGAACGCGACGCTCGCGTCCAGCCAACTTGCAATCGGCTTGAGCAGGTGCGCGCGACGGTTCGCCGCGTCGCCTAGCGCCGGGACTCACTCGTCCAGCGCGATCCCGAAATGGAAGGCCTCGATGCGCAGCCCTTCGCGCAGATAGAAGGCATGCGCGTCGCGGCGCTGGGTGCCCGAATCCAACTGCAGGCGCGCGCAGCCCAGGCGCCGCGCCTCGGCCTTGAGCCAGTCCAGCATGGCCTTGCCGTAACCGCGGCTGCGCACGCTCTGATCGGTGACCAGGTCGTCGACATAGACGTGCAGGCCGACCGCGAGCATTTCCAGCACCCGCCAGCACGCGAACGCGCGCGGCGCGCCGCCGTCGTCGAACAGCACCGTGACGCGGCAGCCCTGGGCGATCTGGCGTTGGATCTGGGCGAGGAAGCGCGCTTCGTCGAACTCCGGGCGCAGCTGCGATACCAGCGGCCAGATCGCGCGCAGTTCGTCTTCGCCGCCGAGGATGCGGATCTCGTGTTCGGACATGGGCGCCGCCGTGCTTACCAGCTGAACAGCTTGTACTGCACCGGCGAGATCGGACCCTCGCCCTTGCTGCTGTCCAGGGTGCCGTCACCGTCGCTGTCGACCAGGTAATACACCGGTCCGCGCAGCGGGGTGATCTTGACCACGCGCAGCTGGCCGGCCACGCGGTACTCCTCGACGCTGTCGCCGTCCTGGGTGGCGCGGCGCGTGACCTCGGGGTTGCTGAGGTCGGCGGTGGGGTCGCCGCCGCCCATGGTGGCGCAACCGGCCAGGGGGGCGAGCAGCAGCAGGGCGAGCGATGCGGTGAGGGTGCGCATGGCGGTTCTCCGGAATCCAGGCCCTCAGGATACCCCCGCCCGCCGTGAAGCGGCCGCATCGAAGCAGCGGAGCAAGTGCCTCCTTAAGTTAAGGGGGTGGCCTTCCGGAGGACGGCGGGGGTGTGGGATGCAAACCGAATCGCCACGAAGCGTGGATTTCCGCGCTCCTTTCCGACGGCAGCCTCCGCATTCGCGGCGGGCGCGACCGTCGGGCGTAGAATCGCCCGCATGAAACGACTCGTCCTGATCGATGGCTCCAGCTATCTCTACCGTGCCTTCCATGCGTTGCCGCCGCTGAGCAACGATGCGGGCGAACCCACCGGCGCGCTGTTCGGCGTGGTCAACATGCTGCGCGCGACCTTGAACGAACGCCCGGACTACGTGGCCTTCGTGGTCGACGCGCCCGGCAAGACCTTCCGCGACGATCTGGACCCGCAGTACAAGGCCAATCGCCCGCCGATGCCCGAGGACCTGCGTGCGCAGGTGCTGCCGATGTGCGAGATCGTCGAGGCGCTGGGCATTCCGATCCTGCGCATCGACGGCGTCGAGGCCGACGACGTGATCGGCACCCTGGCGCTGCAGGCCGCGGGCGAGGGCATCGACGTCACCATCTCCACCGGCGACAAGGACTTCGCCCAGCTGGTGCGCCCCGGCGTGGCCCTGGTCAACACCATGACCGGCAGCCGCATGGACTCCGACGACAGCGTGATCGCCAAGTTCGGCGTGCGCCCGAACCAGGTCATCGACCTGCTGTCGCTGATGGGCGACAGCGTCGACAACATCCCCGGCGTCGAGAAGTGCGGCCCCAAGACCGCGGCCAAGTGGCTGGCCGAATACGACAGCCTGGACGGCGTGATCGCGCATGCCGATCAGATCAAGGGCAAGATCGGCGAGAACCTGCGCGCGGCGCTGGCGCGGCTGCCGCTGAACCGCCAGCTGGCCACGATCAAGACCGACGTGGGCCTGGAACGCGGCCCGGCCGAGCTGGCGCTGCGCGAGCGCCACGCCGACGACCTGCGCCGGCTGTACGCGCGCTACGGCTTCAAGCAGGCGCTGCGCGAGCTCGAGGGCGCCACCGGCAACGCCGACAACGAACTTGCCGCCGACCGCGCCGGCCTGCGCGCGACCGCGGCCGGTCACGCGCGCTCGTCCGCGCCCGCGGAGGCGCCCGACGCCGCGCTCGCGGCCCAGGGCGAGTACGAGACGGTGGTGGAGCCGGCGCAGCTGGACGCGCTGGTCGCGGCCCTGCAAGGCGCCGCCGAGTTCGCCTTCGACTGCGAGACCGATTCGCTGGACCCGATGCGCGCGCGCCTGGTCGGCCTGAGCTTCGCGGTCGAGCCTGGCCGCGCCTGGTACATCCCGCTCGGCCACGACTACCCCGGCGTGCCGGCGCAGCTGGCCATGGAGTCGGTGCTGGGCGCGCTGCGCCCGGTGTTCGCCGATCCGGCGCGGCGCAAGCTCGGCCAGCACGGCAAGTACGACCTGCACGTGCTGCGCCGTCATGGCGTCGAGATCGCCGGCTACGCCGACGACACCATGCTGGAGAGCTTCGTCTACAACGCCACCGCCAGCCGCCACGACATGGACTCGCTGGCCAAGCGTTACCTGGGCTACGACACCATCAAATACTCGGACGTGACCGGCAAGGGCGCCAAGGCGATCTCGTTCTCGCAGGTCGCGCTGGACGACGCCACCCGCTATGCCGCCGAGGACGCCGACGTGACCCTGCGCCTGCACCGCGTGCTGGGACCCAGGCTCGCCGCCGAGCCGGCGCTGGAGCGCGTCTACCGCGACATCGAGATCCCGCTGGTGCCGGTGCTGGAGCGCATCGAGGCCAACGGCGTGATGATCGACGCCGACGAGCTGCGCCGGCAGTCGCAGGACCTGGGCAAGCGCATGCTCGCGGCCCAGCAGAAAGCCACCGAGCTGGCCGGGCGCACCTTCAACCTGGACTCGCCCAAGCAGCTGCAGGCGCTGCTGTTCGACGAGCTCAAGCTGCCGGCGCTGATCAAGACGCCGACCGGCCAGCCCAGCACCAACGAGGAAGCGCTGGAGGCGATCGCCGACCAGCACGAGCTGCCGCGCATCATCCTCGAGTACCGCGGCCTGGCGAAGCTGCGCAGCACCTACACCGACAAGCTGTCGGAGATCGTCAATCCCGACACCGGCCGCGTCCACACCAGCTATCACCAGGCCGGCGCCGCGACCGGGCGCCTGGCGTCCAGCGACCCCAACCTGCAGAACATTCCGATCCGCACCGAGGACGGCCGCCGCATCCGCCGCGCCTTCGTCGCGCCGGAAGGCTGCAAGCTGGTCGCCTGCGACTATTCGCAGATCGAGCTGCGGATCATGGCCCACCTGTCCGAGGACGAAGGCCTGCTGCGCGCGTTCGCGTCCGGCGCCGACATCCACCGCGCCACCGCCGCGGAAGTGTTCGGCAAGGCCATGGACGAGGTCAGCGGCAACGAGCGCCGCGCCGCCAAGGCGATCAACTTCGGCCTGATGTACGGCATGAGCGCGTTCGGCCTGGCCCGCCAGCTCGGCATCGGCCGCGGCGAGGCCCAGGATTACATCGCGCTCTATTTCAGCCGCTACCCGGGCGTGCGCGACTTCATGGAGCGCACCCGCCAGGACGCGCGCGAGAAGGGCTATGTCGAGACCGTGTTCGGCCGCCGCCTGTACCTGGAGAACATCAAGGCTTCCAACCAGGGCCTGCGTGCGGGCGCCGAGCGCGCCGCGATCAACGCCCCCATGCAGGGCACCGCCGCCGACATCATCAAGCGCGCCATGATCGCCATCGACGCCTGGCTGGCCGGGCAGGGCGGCCAGGCCCGGATGATCCTGCAGGTGCACGACGAACTGGTGTTCGAGACCCAGGCCGGCTTCGTCGACACCCTGGTCGCCCAGGCTGGGGCGATGATGTCCGGGGCGGCCGAACTGAAGGTGCCGCTCGTCGTCGACAGCGGGGTCGGTGATAATTGGGACGAGGCGCATTAATAATCGGAAAAGCCCGTCGTTGCTGCGTTTGGCAGCATGAATCGGTCCTGAATCCAACAAATTATTAACTTCGATCTTCACGAACTATCCATGTGCCAGGTGGTCATATAGGTCGCGACAGATGCAACGTCTGTCGCTGATCTCTCCCTCCCCTGGAGTGATCCCGGAGCGAAGGCCCCTCCCCAGGTCCCGCTCCACCAGCCCCGCCGGCCCCCCCTGCCTGCGGGGCTTTTTATTTGTGCCGCCGACACCGCGGCGCCCCGCATGCGACCCGATCGCCAGCGCCGACCGCGCCGCGTCTCGCCCGCGGTCGTGCATGCCGCCGGCCCCGGTCCGCGCGCGGGCCATACGCGTTGCGCACGCGGAGCGGCCACAATCCCCGCCAACGCCATCGCCCAGCAGGAGCCGCCTCCATGTCCGACGCCTTCGATCTGACGATGCCGTGGTGGCAATACGTACTGCGCGCCTGCGTCGTCTACTTCGTGCTGCTGGCGATGATCCGCTTGTCGGGCAAGCGCACGATGGGGCAGTTCACCTCGTTCGACATGCTGCTGATCGTGCTGCTGGGCAACGCGGTGCAGAACGCGCTGCTAGGCACCGACACCACCGTCGGCGGCGGCCTGATCCTGGCCGCGACGCTGATGCTGTTGAACTGGGGCGTCGGCTACCTGACCTCGCGCAGCGATCGCTTCGAGCGCGCGCTGGAGGGCGTGCCGGTGGTGTTGGCACGCGACGGCCACGTCTATCGCGAGGTGTTGCGGCGCGAGCTGGTCAGTCGCGCCGATTTCCACAAGGCCATGCGCGAGAACGACTGCGCCGAGGTCGACGAGATCGGCCTGGCGATGCTGGAGACCAACGGCCACATCACGATTTTGAGTCGCGAGAAGGGACACGCGCCGCCGCGGTGATGGGCGAGAAGTGAGCGTAGAGGAGTGAGCAGTGAATAAGAGCGGCGTTCGCTCACTTCTCACTCCTCTACGCTCACTCCTGCTTCAAAGCCAGTCGCGCGGCACCAGGTACTGCGCCAGGCGCGCCTCGGCGCTGTCCGGCTCCGGCGCGTAGCCGTACTCCCAGCGCACCAGCGGCGGCAGGCTCATCAGGATCGACTCGGTGCGCCCGCCCGACTGCAGGCCGAACAGGGTGCCGCGGTCCAGGACCAGGTTGAATTCGACGTAGCGGCCGCGTCGGTAGAGCTGGAACTGGCGCTCGCGGTCGCCGTAGGGCGTGTCGCGGCGGCGCTCGACGAGGGGCAGGTAGGCGTCGAGGAAGCCGTCGCCGACCGCGCGCTGATACGCGAAGTCGCGCTCGAAGTCGTCGTGCAGATCGTCGAAGAACAGGCCGCCGACGCCGCGGGTCTCGTTGCGGTGCTTGAGGAAGAAATACTCGTCGCACCAGCGCTTGTGCGCGGCGTAGCGCTCCGCGCCGTAGGGTTCGCACAGCGTGCGCGCGGTGCGGTGCCAGTGCTGCACGTCTTCGTCGAAGGGATAGAACGGGGTCAGGTCGAAACCGCCACCGAACCACCAGGCCACGGTTTCGCCGTCGCGCATCGCGCGGAAGTGGCGCACGTTGGCGTGGGTGGTGGGCAGGTAGGGGTTGTGCGGGTGGAACACCAGCGACACCCCGACCGCGCGCCAGGACGCGCCGGCGAGCTCGGGGCGTGCCGCGGTCGCCGACGGCGGCAGCTGGGTGCCGGAGACGTCGGAGAAACCGATCCCGGCCTGCTCGAACACCTTGCCGCCGCGCAGGATGCGGGTGCGTCCGCCGCCGCCCTCGGCGCGTTGCCAGACGTCCTCGACGAAGCGCGCGCCGCCGTCGGCCTGTTCGATGGCGGCGCAGATGCGGTCCTGCAGGCCGGTGAGATAGTCGCGTACGCGGTCGAAATCGCTCATGGCGCGCATTCTACCGGGCCGCGTGCGCGCGCTCGATGCCGCCCGGCGAACCGCCAGGCACGGTGCGCCTCAGGGCTGGGTGGCGGGCGCGACCGAGATGACGAAATCGGAACCGCCGTTGGCCGCGGGCTGGTGCTTGACCGTCAGCGCGACCTGGCTGCCGCAGCCCTTGAGCAGCCAGCGCTCGGTGGCGCCGGCGTCGGTCTTGGAGGTCTCCAGCACGCTGCCTTCGATGCTGTCGAACTCCAGGCAGCCGTTGGCCGCGCTGCCGGCCACGATGGCCTGCTTGTAGATGTCGAAGCGCAGTTCCTGCGAGGTGCGGGTGTCGCCGCTGAACGGAATCGGCAGGCCGCTGAGGAAGGTCGACAGCGCCGCCGAACAGGCCTCGGCGGGATTGGCCTCGATGCCCGGCTTCAGGCTCTTGTCGAACTGCTTGCGGAAGTTGCTGCGCTGCGCGGCCGCATTGCCGCCCAGATCCGGATAGCGGCTCAGCGCGGCGACCTGTCCGGTGGCGATGGAGACCTCGCGCGGCGTGCGCCATTGCAGATAAGCCGTCTGCAGCTGATCGATGCCGGCATAGCCTTTGGCGCGGCACTCGGCGACGATGGCCTCGCGCATCAGCGAGGTGGTGAAGTTGCGCAACGCGACCTGCTCCTGATAACCAGGCTTCGCGGCGCGGCCGTCCTGGGCGATGGCCAAGGCGGGAAGCAGCAGGAGGGCGGCGAGCGCGCCGCGGGGCAGGCGGTACTTCATGGCGGCTCCTTCCGGATTGCGGGCGATGCTGGCACTGCGATGCTCGCGCTCGTCTGCGCCGCAGGCGCGTCTTCGACCTGCATCAGGCTGCGCGCGCTGGCGGTCAAGCCCAGCCATGGGACCAGCAGGCCCAGGACACTCCACCAATATTGCATTATCGCGTCGCCGAACCAGGCCCAGGCCGTAAAGGCGTGGGGCCGGGCGACCTGATGCGTGTCGAGCATATGTGCGATGGAGGGAAGAAAGAAGGTCGCGTCCAGGGCGACGGCGAGCAGCGGCGGCGCGAGCACGAACACGAGCAGGCCCGCGGCCAGCCACTGCACCGCGAACCCGCGCCGCAGACGGACCCAGCGCAGCGCGTCGCGCAGATTCGCCGGCAGCCGCGCCCAGCGCGTATGCCGCAGCCACAGCAGTACCCCGACCGTCAGCACCACCGATTGCAGTAACCAGCCGGCCAATGCGGCCGGCCAGTCCAAGGCCGGCAATGCAGATACCAAGGCCGTCTCGGCGTGCATGGCCATCGCCGCCAGAAAGCCGCAAGCAATGGCCACGCCGATCGCCGGCCAGCCGGGCCAACCGGGTCGCCAGGCCAGCGGCGGCGCTGCGCGCGCGATGATGTCGCGGCGCAGACAAAACAGCGGGAAGGACAACATATAAGCAATGGGCAGCAGCAAGATGGCCAAGAGGTGATCGGTTTGCAGGAGCGTCGACAACAGCATCGCCACGCCGAGCGCGGCCGCCAGCCCCAGGCTCCACAGCACCAGCATCGGCAAGGTACCTAGGCACCAGCGCAGCGAGGCGCGCGCACCTTCATCGCGATCGAGCCAGTGCAGCACCAGCAGCCAAACCAAGGCCAGGGCCGCGACTGCGACGAAGGCGCTCAGCACCAGCGTCAGCCAAGGCGGCCATGCGGGCAGCGACAGGAACCGCGCCACCGCCCGGCCGGGCATGTCCATCAGCGCGAGCGCCTGCCGGCGTACCGGTTCGTCCAGCAGCGCATAGCCCAATCGCGGCAGCGACAGGCACAGCGCGGCCCACGCGCCCGCCAGCGCGGCCCAGGCCGCGTTACGGCCGACGCACCAGGAGGATGAGCGGGCTTGTATGGCGCCGGTATCGATCATGGTGGCGACGATATCGATTTCGCGCCTGCCGTACGAGAGCCGGTACTCGGCACCGGCGACCGGAGCGCACAGCGTTGGCCATGCGCTCCGTATGCCGTCTTACTTGAGATTGCGCTCAAACAACTCGTAAATCCGCCGGTACTCGTCGTACCAGCTGTCCGGATGGGTGAAGCCGTGGCGCTCCATCGGGTAGGGCGCGAGTTCCCACTTGTCCTTGCGCAGCTCGATCAGGCGCTGCGACAGCATCACCGAGTCCTTGAAGAACACGTTGTCGTCGATCATGCCGTGCGCGATCAGCAGGTGATCCTGCAGGCCTTCGGCGTACTCGATCGGCGAGGACTTCTTGTAGGCCTCCGGATCCAGCTCGGGCGTGTTGAGGATGTTGGAGGTGTACTCGTGGTTGTACTGCGACCAGTCGGTGACCGGGCGCAGCGCGGCGCCGGCCTTGAACTTGCCGGGTTCGCGGAACAGCGCCATGAAGGTCATGAAGCCGCCGTAGGAGCCGCCGTAGATGCCGGCGCGATCGCCGTCGCCCTGCTTGTTCGCGATCAGCCAGTCGCGGCCGTCCAGGTAGTCCTCGAGCTCCGGATGGCCCATCTGGCGGTAGATCGCGGTGCGCCAGTCGCGGCCCAGGCCGGCGCTGGCGCGGTAGTCCAGGTCCAGCACCACATAGCCCTGCTGCACCAGCAGGTTGTGGAACATCTGCTCGCGGAAGTAGTTCGGGTAACGCTCGGTGACGTTCTGCAGGTAGCCGGCGCCGTGCACGAACATCACGATCGGGTACTTCTTGCCCGGCTCGTAGTTCTTCGGCCCGTAGAACTTGCCCCAGATCGTGCCGGCGCCGTGCTTGGACGGTACCTGCACGTACTCGGGCTGGATCCACTCGCGGTTCTTGAATTCGGGCTTGCGGGTGTCGGTGAGCTGGGTCAGGCCTTCGCCGTCGCTGCCGATCACCGCCAGCTGCGCGGGCATGTAGCTGGACGAGTAGCGCAGCAGCAGGCGCTTGCCGTCGGGCGAGAGCGTGAAATCCTCGACGCCGTTCAAGGCGGTGACTTCGCGCACCGCGCCGCCGTTGCGATCGACCGCGCAGACCTCGTAGTCGCCGGGCCACTTGCGGTTGCAGACGAAGTAGAAGCTGCGGCCGTCGGCGCCGACCTGCGGCGAGGACACTTCCCAACGTCCGGAGGTGAGCGCGCGTCCGGCGCCGTTGCCTTCGCCCACGTACAGATGCGCGTAGCCGCTTTGCTCGGACACCCACCACAACGCCGCGTCGCCGTTGCCCGCGGCCGGCAGCCAGCCGAAGTCGCTGGTGTTCCAGCCGACCCAGGCCGGGTCGTTGCCGCGGTTGCGCACCACCAGCGCGGCCCTGGCCAGATCCACCGTGGTCAGCCAGCGGTCCTTGTTGTCGATCGCGCGCACCAGCACCGCGACCTGGCGGCCGTCGTCGCTCCAGCGGATCGCCGGGCCGCTGCCGTCGCCGTCGGTCTCGATGCGCACCGCGCGGTCGCCCTTGAGCGGGTCCTTCTTGGCGGCCTTGCGCATCGCCGCGAGCGGGTCCTCACCGATGCCGGGCAGGCCGTCGAACTTGAGCTCGGTCGACTTGCCGGCGGCCACGTCGATCAGCCACAGCTTCTGCGGCAGCGGCGCGTTGCGGCCGACGCGGGTGCGCACTTCCTCGAATTCCTCGTAACCCGATTCGGTCACGTACTTGGGCATCTTGCCGCCCTGGCCGGCATCGGCGCCCTTGGCCTGGGTGACCGCGAGCATCCAGCGACCGTCGGGCGACAGCGCGCTGTCGGCGATCTCGACATCGCTGCCCAGATAGACCGGCGCCGGCGCGCGGCTGTTGTCGGCACGGCGCCAGGCTTCGTCCTGCTCGCGCGCGGCCTCGCGCTTGTCGCGATCGTCCTTGAGCGTGCGGATGGTCGCGAGCTGGCGCTCGCGCAGGTCGTCGGCCTTGGGCGGCTTGGCCGGGTCGTTCTCGGCCTTGAGCTGCGCGGCCTGGCTCACGCCCTGGCCGGCGCGCCACAGATACCAGTTGTTGTCGACGCGGAACACGAGCTTGCCGTCGTGGCTCCACTGCGGGCGCGATTCCTTGTCGTTGCTGCGCGTGACCTGGGTCAGCGCGCCGCTGCGCAGATCGCGCACGAACACATCGCCGTTGCGCACATAGGCCATGCGCGCGCGCTGCGCGTCGTAGACCGGCTGCGCGGCGTCGAGATCGGCACGCGCGGCGCCGTCGATCTTGGCGGCCACCGCGTTCGCGCCGGTGCCCTGCTGCCAGGTGTCCCGTACCGTGGCGCCCTCGCGTTTGAGCTGGTACTGCACGCGCTGCCCGTCCCAGGCCCACCAGGCCTGTTCGACCGGCGGCCCGATCCAGTCGGGATCGGCCATGGTCTGGGCGAGCGTGATCGGCGTTTGGGCGTGGACGCTGGGGGCGAGCAACAGCGCGGCCAGCGACAGGGTCAGAGCGTTCGGAACTAGGCGCATCGGCGGACCTGGTTGGAAGTCTAGGGTGGGCAAATTGACGCAGGGTAGCAGCCTCAATGGTTTGCGTGATTGGGCCATGGGTCACGGTGCTTTACCGGTCCGATGACGCGGCGCACAATGGCCCTGCGAATCTGAAGCCCCGTTGCAATTGCGGGACATGACAGGAGTCGTGCCGTGGATGCTTTGATGCTGTCGCGTATCCAGTTCGGGTTCGTGATTTCGTTCCACATCCTGTTCCCGGCCTTCACGATCGGACTGGCGAGCTGGCTCGCGTTCCTGGAATGGCGCTGGCTGCGCACGCGCGACACCGTCTGGCGCGACCTGTTCTTCTTCTGGACCAAGATCTTCGCCGTGTCCTTCGGCATGGGCGTGGTGTCCGGCATCGTCATGAGCTTCCAGTTCGGCACCAATTGGGCCGTGCTGAGCGAACAAGCCGGCAATATCCTCGGCCCGCTGCTGTCCTACGAAGTGCTCACCGCCTTCTTCCTGGAAGCGACCTTCCTGGGCGTGATGCTGTTCGGCTGGAATCGGGTCGAGGAGAAGATGCATTTCCTTGCGACCTGCATGGTCGCGCTGGGCACCTTGATCTCCACGTTCTGGATCATCTCGGCCAACAGCTGGATGCAGACGCCGGCCGGCTACAAGATCGTCGAGGGCGTGTTCGAACCCGACAGCTGGTGGGCGATCGTCTTCAATCCGTCCTTCCCGTACCGCCTCGCGCACATGGTGCTGGCGGCGTTCATCACCACCTGCTTCCTGATCGGCGGCGTCAGCGCGGGCTATCTGCGCCGCGGCGTGCACGTCGACGCCGCCAAGCGCATGTTGAAGGCGGCGGTGGTGTTCGCCGCGATCACGGTGCCGACGCAGGTCTACGTGGGCGACCTGCATGGCCTCAACGCGCGCGAACATCAGCCGATCAAGGTCGCGGCGATGGAAGCGCATTGGGAGGCCAAGCCCCAGGGCGAGGGCGTGCCGCTGGTGCTGTTCGCGGTGCCCAACGAGCGTACCGAGCGCAACGACTACGAAATCGCGATCCCCAAACTCGGCAGCCTGATCCTCACCCACACCCTGGACGGCGAGATCCAGCCGCTGAAATCGGTGCCGCCGGAGGAACGTCCGCCGGTGAAGCCGGTGTTCTACGCCTTCCGCATCATGGTCGGCCTGGGCGTGGCTATGCTGCTGCTGGTGCTGGCCTCGCTGTGGGCGTGGAAGCGCAAGCAACTCTACGAAGGCCGCGGCTTCGGGCGCTGGGTCTTGAACGGCTGGCGCGCGATGACCCTGAGCGGCTTCGTCGCGATCCTGGCCGGCTGGTACGTGGTCGAGATCGGGCGCCAGCCCTATGTGATCTACGGCTTGCTGCGCACCGCCGATGCGGTCAGCGCGGTCAATGCCGGCAGCGTGATGACCTCGCTGATCGTGTTCGCGGTGGCCTACCTGACCGTGTTCGGCGCGGGCATCGGTTACTTGATCAAGTTGATCCGCAAGGGCCCGCATCCGCATGAGCCGGCGCCGCGCCAAGGCCTGGGCGAGAAGACGCCCGCACGGCCGTTGTCGGTGCCGGACGAGCCGTCCGAAAGCAAGGCGTGATCGCCGGCGCGCCGTACGCGCGCTTCACGAAGTCCCGCCGCGGCGGGAGCGACGCAGAAGGTGGTGGACGATGGAATACTGGCTGCCAATCGTATGGTTCGGAGTGATCGGCTTCGGCGTGCTGATGTACGTGCTGCTGGACGGCTTCGTGCTCGGCCTGGGCATCCTGGCGCCGTTCGCCGAGGACGAGGGCCAGCTCGATCACATGATGAACACCGCCGCGCCGATCTGGGACGGCAACGAGACCTGGCTGGTGCTGGGCGGCGCGGGTCTGCTGGCGGCGTTCCCCAAGGCTTATGCGGTGGTGCTGTCGGCGCTGTATCTGCCGGTGCTGCTGATGCTGATCGCGCTGGTGTTCCGCGGCGTGGCGTTCGAGTTCCGCTTCAAGGCGACGCGCGCCAAGCCGGCCTGGGGCGCGGCGTTCGCTTTGGGTTCGCTGTTGTGCGCGTTCGCGCAGGGGGTGATTCTGGGTGCGCTGGTCGAGGGCATGCCGCTGCAGGGCGGCAAGTACATCGGCGGCGCATTCGAGTGGTTCAGTCCGTTCTCGATGCTGACCGGCGCGGCGGTGGTGTTCGGCTATGCGCTGTTGGGTTCGACCTGGCTGATTCTCAAGACCGAGGGACGCATGCAGCAGGTCGCGCGCACGCTCACTCGGCCGTTGGTGTTGGTGGTGGTGGTGTTCATGGGGCTGGTCAGCGCGTGGCTGCCGTTCCTGGACTCGCGGATCATGGCGCGCTGGTTCGAGGGCGCGAATTTCCTGTGGTTGTCGCCGGTGCCGCTGTTGGTGTTGGCCAATGCGTTCGGGCTGTGGCGGGCGGCGTTGCGCGAGGGGCGCGATGTGGCGCCGTTCGTGTTGACGCTGTGCTTTTTCGTGCTCGGTTTCGCGGGGCTGGTGTTGGGTATTTGGCCGAACATCGTGCCGCCGGGGTTGACGATCTGGGAGGCGGCGTCGCCGCCTTCGTCGCAGGGCTTCGTCTTGGTGGGGTTGGTGGTGTTGTTGCCGGCGATCCTGGGCTACACGTATTGGTCGTATAGCGTGTTCAAGGGGAAGATCGCGGCGGATGCGGGGTATCACTGAGGCCTGGGCTTGTTTATGGCCGGCTGCATCCGACTGGTGCGCGGGATGGGCGCTGACTCATCATCGGCTTTCGTCTGCTGCGCCTATGCGTCACGTTCTTTCGCTCCTGGCGCCCTTCTTTAAAAAGGGGTGAAGGCGTGCGGCTTACGAGCCACAGGTTCGTGCACGGTTGAACACTAGCAAGCTCTTGCTCCTAGCTCCCTCCTTTGGAAAAGGAGGGTTGGGGAGGATTTGCTTTGGCTTTGCTTTCGTCTTTTCTGGCCGAAAGTCAAAGGCTTCCGCCTGCTGCGCATGCGGGTCACTTTCTCTTGCT
>NZ_FOSS01000004.1:0-25882 GCF_900114355.1 Lysobacter sp. cf310 | reverse complement strand
CAGCAACAGCAACAGCAACAGCAACAGCAACGGCGGCAGCGGCAGCGGCAGCGGCAGCGGGCGTCACCACAGCCGCGGCGACGGGCGGGCTGGAGGGGGCGCTAGAGAGCTGAGGGGCCGGCGGCGGTGCGGCTGGCTTGAAAGGGGTAGGGGCCGGGTCTGTCGAGCGGCCGGGCAGGCCGTCACCCGGACGTGAGCTGCGTCACGCCGGCCCGCCCGCTACCAGCCGCTCCCGCGCCTGACGCTGAACGTCAGAGTTCGCGTGACGCTGATGGGCAGGTATGCTGTGCGTCACATAAACCCGCACCGAAAATCCGAACGGGAGCCGAGCCGTCCAGCGCATGCAAGCCTACGTCTACAAGAGCCTCCGCAAGGACGAAACCTACGTCTTCCTGGCCGCGCGCGACGACTTCGAGCGCCTGCCGGAACCGCTGCGCACCCAGCTGGGGGCGCTGCAGTTCGTGCTCGAGGTGGCGCTGACGCCCGAGCGCCAGCTGGCCCGTGGCGATACCGCGGTGGTGCGCGAGAACCTCGCCAGCCGCGGCTTCCATATCCAGTTCCCGCCGCGGCACGACGAAGTGCGGTCCGATGCCTGAGCGCCGCAGTCCCTGGGCCGACCCCAAGCACGCCCGGCTGCGCCTGGCCGCGACCGCGGCGGCGGGGCTGGTGCTGGCGCTGCTGACCGGTTTCGGCGGCGCGATCGCCGCGCTGGCGGGCACCCTGGCGCAGCCTGCCTACGCCCTGGCGGCGCGGTTCTGGCGCGACGACGCCGAGCAGCCGCGCCCGGTCTGGCTGCGCGACGGCGGCACCCTGGTGCTGCTGTGGGGCGCCGGCGTGGCCGGCCTGGCCCTGGTCGTGGCCTGGCCGCTGTCCTCGCTGCTGCAGACCGGCTCGCTGATGGCGGCGCTGGGCCTGAGCACGGTCGCCGGCATCGCCCTGCTGGGCCTGTGGCGGGTCTGGCCGCTGTGGCATGAACTCGAACGCGACGGCGGCGGCCTGCGCGAATACTGGCAGGCGCTGAGCGAACTCGAGCTCGGGGCCTGGCGCGGGCTGGGCGTGGCCGCGATCGTCTCGGCGTTGGCCGCGGCGGTGGTGGCGCTGGCCTGGCCGGACCTGCTGTCGGCGGGCGGACGCTGGGGCCTGGCGATCGCGCTGGCGCTGGCGTCGCCGCTGCTGCATTGGCTGCTGCAGGGGATCGAGCCGGCCGACCCGTTGCCGGGACTGGACTTCGTCGCCGACGACGAACCGTTGGATATCGCCCAGGCCCCGCTGCTCAGCGGCGAACCGCTGGAGCCGGCGCTGTACGCGGCCGCGCGCGGTGGCCGGGTCGAGCGCGCGTTGGAACTGATCGAGCTGGGCGCCGACGTCAACGCCGCGCCGCCCACCGACGAGCGCGACCAGCGCAGTTTGGCGGTGCTGGCCGCGGTGCTGCCCGACCTGCGCCTGCTGCGCGCGCTGATCGCCCACGGCGTCGATCTCAACGCCGCCACCGCGGGCATGACCCCGCTGCTGGCCGCCACCCGCGACAGCTGGCACGGCCGCCCCGACGCGGTCATGACCCTGTTGGCCAACGGCGCCGATCCGCGCCTGGCCGACGGCGATGGCAACACGCCGCTGCATCACGCCGCACGCAGCTCCGACCCCGGCGTGGCTGCGCTGCTGCGCGACGCCCAGGCCGAGCTGGATCCGCTCAACCGCGACGGCCAGTCGCCGCTGGGCGTGGCCTGCGCGAGCGGCAACTGGCGCCTGGCCAAGTTCCTGCTCGAACGCGGCGCGCGCCCGGAACCCGCGGGCGGCCAGCCCGTGCTGTTGGCCGCGGCCGGCACCGAGGAAGACGACCCCGCCGGTGTCAGCCTGCTGCTCAAGCAGAAGGCCAAGATCGACGCGCGCGACGCGCACGGCCGCAGCGCTCTGCACGAAGCCGCCTACGCCGGCCATCTCGACATCGTGACCGTGCTGCTCGCTGCCGGCGCCGATCCGAACGCGATCGACGCGCGCAGCCGCACCCCGCTGTTGGAAGCCGCGCGCGGCGCGCGCCTGGGCGTGCTCGACCGCCTGCTCGAACACCTGCCGCGCGGCGGCGCCGCCGAGGCGGCGATGACCGATGCCGAGGGCCGCAACGCGCTGGCGCTGGCCTGCATGGCCGACAACGCCACGCCGCAACTGGTGCAGCGCCTGCTCGACCTGGGCGTGGACCCGGAACAGCGCGACGCGATCGGCAAGCGCGCGGTGGATCGCGCCGCCGAGGCCGGGCGCTGGTCGCTGGTGGCCGCGCTCGACCGCGCCTATCCCTTGCCGGCCGCGGTCAGCGACGACGACGGCGGCGACGCGCCGCTGCCCGATCGCATGCCCGCCAGCCTGCTGCGCGACGGCCTGCGCGAAGGCCGCGCCGCCGAGCTGGGCGGCCTGGCCAAGCTGCTCACGCCGGCCGAGTTGGGCGCGCAGTTGCACGACGAAGACAACGCGCTCTCGCCCGAACGCATCGCCTGGCTGCTGTCGCAAGGCGCCGATGCCGAAACCCGCGACGCCCACGGCGACACCCCGATGTTCGCCTTGCTCGGTCGCGGCCCGACCGCGGTGCCGGCGCTGCAGGCGCTATTGCGGCGCGGCGTGTCGCCGGCCGGTGCGGGCGGTCTGGCGCGCTTCCTCGCCGCCTGCGCCAGCGCCGAACAGGCCGCGCGCGGGCTGGAGCAGTTCGCGCTGGATCTGATCGAACGCGGTGCCGATCCGTTCGCGCATTCGCGCAACGGCGATCCGACCCTCGCGCTGGCGGTGCGTCTGGGCTGGACCCGTCTGGTCGATCGCCTGGTCGCGATCGGCGTGGCCCTGGACACCCGCGACAGCCACGGCATGAGCGCGCTGCATCTGGCCGCCGCGCTCGGCCGCGAGACCATGCTCAAGCGCCTGGTCGCGCAGGGCGCCTCGCCCGATCTGCTGGCCGCCGACGGCCAGACCCCGCTGGGCGTGGCGCTGTCGTCCGGCCGCCGCGACCTCGCCGACTGGCTGGACTGGCGCGGCTGGCCGCTGCCCAAGCGTCCGCTGCAGGCCTACGACGTGCCGGCCGCCGCGATCGTCGGCGATGCCGATGCGGTGCGTCGCCTGCTCGACCTCGGTCTGCCGGTGGACGCGCTTGATCGTCAGGGCTGTAGCGCCTTGCTGCGCGCGGCCGGTGGCGGCCATCGCGCGGTGGTCGACCTGCTGCTGGCGCGCGGCGCCGATCCGCAACTGCCCGCGCATTCCGGCGCGACCCCGCTCTCGGCCGCGGTCAGCATGCGCCACGGCGACATCGTCGATCGCCTGGTCTCGGCCGGCGCCTCGCTGGAACAGCGCCTGCCGGGCGGCCTGACCGTGCTGATGGTGGCCTGCGCGCTGGGCCTGACCGATCTGGCCGCACGCCTGCTCGCGGCCGGCGCCGACGTGCACGCGCAGGATGCGCAGGGCCGCATGGCCCTGCATTGCGCGGCGATGTACGGCTTCACCGCGCGCGAGCGCAGCCGCCTGGTGGCGCTGTTCGACACCTTGCTGCTGGCCGGCGTCGACGCCGACGAGTCCGCCGCCGGCGCCACGCCGCTGCTGCTGCTGCTGGGCGCGCGCGCCGAACCGGGCACCGCCGCCGACGAGGAAGTGCTGGTCGCCGGCCTGGACCTGCTGCTGGACCACGACGCCGCGCTCGACGCCCAGGACCCGCGCGGCTTCGGCCCGTTGCACCTGGCCGCGCTGCACGGCCTGCTGCGCGTGGTGCAGCGCCTGCTGCGCGCGGGCGCCGACCCGGACCTGCGCGACGCCCTCAACCGCACCCCGCGCGAGATCGCGGTGATGCGCGGCTTCGTCGATATCGCGGCCGAATTCGCCCCGCCCGCACCGGGCAACGGCGTGTCGATGGCGCGTTTCCTGCGCGAGCGTTGATCCAGCTTTGAACCGCGACGCGGCGCCCGAGCGGCGCCGCTCGCGTCAATGCAGCGAACGCTGCGCGGCCGCGTCGGCGTCGGCGCTGATCTCGCCCAGGATGCCTTCGCCCTGGTCGGCCTCGAACAGTTCCTCCAGCTCCTTGCGCGCGTCCTTGGCCGACTGCAGCAGCGCGGCCTCGTCGTCGTGGACCAGGTACTGGGCGTTGAGCATGCGTTCGTCGTGTTCGCGGAAGCGCTCGGTGTGGTCGCGCGCGACTTCGGGCGCCACGCCCAAAGCGGTGAGCACGTGCTCGCCGAGCTTGAGGCTGGAATAGAACGTCTCGCGGATCGGCTCGGCGCCCAGGTCCATCAGTTGCCAGGCATGGCTGCGGTTGCGCGCGCGCGCGAATACCTTGGCGCGCGGGTACAGGCGGCGCAGGGTGCGCACGGTGCGGATGTTGCCGTCGTGGTCGTCGATGGCGATCACGAACACGTCGACCTGGGCCGCGCCGGCCGAGCGCAGCAGCTCGGGGCGCGCGGGGTCGCCGTAATAGACCATGTTGCCGAAGCGGCGCATGAAGTCGACCTGGTCGGCGCTGTTCTCGATCGCGATGAACGGCACTTTATGCGCCAGCAGCAGGCGCGCCACGATCTGGCCGAAGCGGCCCATGCCCGCGATCAGGACCTTGGGATGGTT
Source organism: Lysobacter sp. cf310 (assembly GCF_900114355.1). Taxonomy (GTDB): domain Bacteria; phylum Pseudomonadota; class Gammaproteobacteria; order Xanthomonadales; family Xanthomonadaceae; genus Lysobacter. The sequence goes on along the minus strand of NZ_FOSS01000004.1, from coordinate 21,298 downwards.
GTCGGGGATCTGGTCGAACTCGCGCTTGGCCTTGGGCTTGGGCGCGGCCGACAGTGCGCGCGACACGCCGATCAGCAGCAACGGCGTCAACGCCATCGACACGCCGACCGCGGCGATCAGGCGGTCGCGCGAGGGGTCGTCGAGCAGACCGGCGTTGACCGCTTCGTTGAACACGATGAAGGCGAACTCGCCGCCCAGCGACATCACCGCGGCCAGCTGCACCGATTCGCGTCGGTCCAGACCGCCCGGGTGCAGGCCGATGCCGAACAGCAGGGCGAACTTGACCAGCATCAGCACCGCCACCATCGCCGCGATCATCGCCGGCTCGGAGACCACGCGCTGCAGGTCGATGCTCATGCCCACGGCCATGAAGAACAGGCCCAGCAGCAGACCCTTGAAGGGGTCGATCTGCGATTCGAGTTCGTGGCGGAATTCCGAATCGGCCAGCAGCACGCCGGCGATGAAGGCGCCCAGGCCCGCGGACAGGCCGGCGATCTGCATCACCCAGGCCGCGCCCAGCACGGTCAGCAGCGCCGCGCCGGTGAACACTTCCGGCATCTGGGTGCGCGCGACGATGCGGAACACGTGCCGCAGCAGCACGCGGCCGCCGAAGATCACCGCGCCGATCGCGCCGACCGCCTTGGCGATCGCGATCCATTCCAAGCCGTCGCCCTGCACGGCCGCGGCTTTGCCCAGCAGCGGGATCGCCGCCAGCAACGGAATCGCGGCCAGATCCTGGAACAGCAGGATCGCGAACGCGAGCCGGCCGTAGTCGCTGGTCAGTTCCTTGCGCTCGGACATCAGCTGCAGGCAGACCGCGGTCGAGGACAGGGCCAGGCCCACGCCCACCACCACCGCCGCCTTCCAGCCCAGGCCGCCGCCGAACATCGCGATCGCGCCCAAGGCCAGGCCGCTGAGCAGCACCTGCAGGCCGCCGGCGCCGAACACCGGCTTGCGCATCACCCGCAGCCGCGACGGCGACAGCTCCAGGCCGATCACGAACAGCATCATCACCACGCCGATTTCCGACGCGGCCAGCACCGGTTCGGCGTCGCGGATCACCTTGACCCCGTACGGGCCCAGCGCCACGCCGGCGGCCAGGTAACCCAGCACCGCGCCCAGTCCGAACTTGCGGAATACCGGCACCGCGATCACCGCGGCCAGCAGGAAGACCAGCGCAAGTTCCAGACCGCCGCTATGCATGCATCACCCTCATCGCTCGCCAGATCGCCGCCATCCGCGACGCCTTCATCTTACCGACCGCGGCGGACGCGGTGGTGGCGCGTGGGCGGGAAACAGCTTCCGCTCCAGCGGTCCAATCGGCACCTCGCGATGGCGCGTCGCAGCACGCTCGCGTCCGCGCGTTCTTGCGGCGAAACGGTGAACCCGATGCGCTAGAGGCCGCCTGGGCATTGCTAAGCTCGCAACGCGCGCGGCCGCCACGGGCAGGAGCCCGGGCCGCGACGCATCCACGTTACATCCACAGGAGCTACACGATGCAAGGAAACTCCCTCCAGCGGACCGCGCTCGCGCTGTCCGCCCTGAGCCTGGCCGCCTCGGCCTGGGCCCAATCCCCACCGGCACCGTCCAAACCCGCGGTGGACTCGATCATGACCACGCGCGTCGACAGCGAGATCGCGATCGACCCCAGCGGCGCCCTGATCGACTACCGCAGCGAGACCCCGCTGCCCGACGACGTCAAGACCAGCCTGGAACGTCAGGTGCGCGCCTGGCGCTTCGAGCCGGTGCTGGTGCAGGGCAAGCCGGTCACCGCCAAGGCGCGCATGCGCGTGACCCTGGCCGCGCGCCAGCTCGGCGAGGAGCGCTACGCGGTCACCGTCGACAATGTGACCTTTCCGGCCACCGGCTACGGCGTACTGCCCGATGCGCCGCCGGCCGCGGTCACGATCAGCAGCCGCAAGATCGTGGCGCCGTCCTATCCCGAAGGCCTGGCGCGCGCACGCGTGGGCGGCGTGGTGCTGCTGTACCTGCGCCTGTCCGCGGACGGTCGCGTGCTCGAAGCGGCGCCGGTGCAGACCAGCCTGCTCAACGTCTACGGCAGCGACAAGGCCCTGGCCAAGGGCGTGGCGGCGCTGGAGCAGGCCACCGCGCGGGCCGCGCGCAGCTGGCAGTTCAACGTGCAGTTGCACACCGACCATCCCAGCGCGCGTGATCTCACCGTGAGCATGCCGGTGGAGTTCCAGGCCCCGGGCATGCGCGAGACCCGTCCGGGCCAGTGGCGCACCGAAGTGCGCGGCGCGCGCCGCGAACCGGCCTGGCTGCAAAGCGACGCCGGCAATCAGCGCATCGGCGTGTCCGATGTCGATGCGGGCGACGTGGTGCCCTTGGCCAGTGCGATCAAGCTGGCCAGCGACGTGAAGGGCGTCGCGCTGTAAGCCATTGCGGCCGCCGGGCAGTGCGCCCGGCGGCCGTTTTCATGCGGCGGTGGCGGCCCGGCGACACGGGGATTTTCAATCCCCTGCTCCGCGACCGATCAACCCATCAGTCACGGCAGGCCATGATGACGCGCGGACCCGCGCCTTAGCGGGCCGCGGGTTGCTGCTGGGTCACGCAATGCACCATGCCGCCGTTGCGGTAGAGGTTGCGCACATCGATGCCGATCACGCTGCGGTTCGGGTACAGGCGCTGCAGGATCGCCTTGGCGACCGCGTCGTTGGGGTCCTTGTACTCGGGCATCAGCACCACGGTGTTGCCGACGTAGTAGTTCACGTACGAGCCCTTGTAGCCCAGCGCGTAGCCATAGCTGGTGACCACGTTGCGCGCGGTCAGCGGCAGCTGGACGAAGCGATAAGGCGCGTTGTCGATATCGCTGGCGCGGTACAGGCGATCGACGTCGGCGGCGGACAGGCCCCATTCGCGCAGGTCGCTGCGGCTCATGGTCACCAAGGTGTCGGGCGTGCCGAAGCGGGCGAAGCCGTCGATGTGCATGTCGGTGATGTCTTCGGTTCCGCCCGGCGCACCGTCCAGCCAGATGAACTTGGACACGCCCAGCTGATCGGCCAGCACCGCTTCCAGTTCGGCCTCGCTGAGGTCGGGGTTGCGGTTGGCCTCGCGCGTGGAGCTGCGCGTGGCCATCAGCACGCCGCGCCCGTCGACCTCGATCGCGCCGCCCTCCAGCACCACGTCGTTCAAATCCACCTGCGGCAGGCCGAGGCGGCCGGCGACGGTGGCGGGCACGGCGTCGTCCTTGCGGTACGGGGCGTCGTAGCCCCAGCCGTTGAAGCCCCAGTCGGTGATCGTGAGTTGGTCGTTGCGGTCGTAGACGAAGATCGGGCCGTTGTCGCGCACCCACACGTCGTCGGTCGGGCGAATGAGGAAGCTGACTTTCGCCAAGGACACGCCGGCGGCGGTCAGCGTGTTGCGCACGCGGGTCTGCTCGTTGGCGTCGTAGACCACGATGTTCACCTTCTCGCTGGCGATCAGGGCGCGGGTCATCGCCACCCAGGTCGGTTCGATGCGGTCGCGGTAGGCGCGGCCGTAGGTGTAGGCGTGCGGCCACTGCAGCCAGGTGGCTTCGTGGCGCGCGGTTTCGTCGGGCAGGTAGCCCGACTGCGCGCGTGCCGTGGCGGGGGCGGCGAGGGCGGCGGCGCACAGGGCGCCGGCGAGCAGGGCGAGCCAGCCGGAGCGGGTGGGATCGGCGGTGTGCATGGAGGAACCTGTCGGGGTGGGTGGGCTTGGGAGCGCACCTTAGTCAGCCAAGCTGACATCCAGCTGATGCCGGCCCCTACAGGTTCAGTTCCGCGCGTGCGCCGCCGCCGGCGCGGTTTTCCAGACGCAGTTCGCCGCCGTGCAATTGCGCGATGTGCTGGACGATGGCCAGCCCCAGGCCGGTGCCGCGGCTGCCCGGCCCGGTCACGAAGGGCTCGCGCAGCCGCAGCAGCAGGTCTTCGGGAAAGCCCGGGCCGCGATCCTCGACGATCACCTTGCGGCCGCCGACGGTCACCGCGATCGGCTCGGCGCCGGCGTCGCCGGACGCATGCAGCAGGGCGTTGTCGATCAGGTTGCGCACCGCGGTCTGGACCAGGCCCGCGTCCAGGTTCAGCACCGACTCGGAGGCCTTGAACGCGATGCGCGGGTCCTCGGGCAGGATCGCCTCGACCAACAGATCCAGGCGCACCGGCGCCGGGTTCAACGGTGAGGCCGCCGCGTCCAGGCGCGCCAGCAGCAGCAATTGATCGACCAGGCCGGCGGTCTGGCCGGCGACGCGTTCGACCCGCGCCAGCACCTGCGCCGGCGGCTCGCGGCCGTCGTGCGCGGTTTCGCACAAGGCCTGCAGGCGCGCGACCGGCGTGCGCAGCTCGTGCGCGGCGGCGGCGATGAAGCGCTCTTGTTGCTCGAACGAGGCGATCGCCGGCCGCAGCGAGCGACGCGACAGCAGGTGGCCGATCAGGATGCCGAACGCGGCCAGCGCCGCGGCGATCAGCAGGGTCCAGCGCACGAACGCGGCATGGGTGGCGTCGCGCACGCTGGGATCGGCCAGCACCAGGATCGCCGCGATCGGACGGTCGCGGTCGTCGTAGGTGGCCTTGGCCTGCAGCAGGTAGGCGCGGCCGCGGCGGTCGCGGCCTTCCTCGGCGATATCGCCACCGGCGCGGATCACCCGCGCGGCCAGGGCATCGGGATCAGGCAGATCGAAGCGCGCGCGCTGGGGGCGCAGCAGGATCTTCGCCGGCGGCCCCTTGCCGATCCCCCAGATGTCGCTGTCGCCGTCGATCACATCGGGTTCTTTGCGCAGCAACTCGTCGTGGAAGCGGCCGTCGGCGTCGAACCAGGTCAGGCCGTACACCGCGGTCGCCCGCAGGCGGGCGCTGGAGGCGAGGTCGAGCTGGGCCAGGCGCGCGTGCGTGGCGATCGCGACCGCGCACAGTACGATCACGCACAGCAACCAGGCCGCCGTCCAGATCGCGGTCAGGCGCAGGTGCAGCCGGCGCAGCACGAGTTCACGGGCGCGCGGCATCGGGCTCGTCCAGCAGATAGCCCGCGCCGCGCACCGTGCGCAGCAGCGGCGGATCGCCGAGCTTGCGGCGCAGCGCGGCGATCAGGACCTCATCGGCATTCGAAGCCGGCTCCTGGCCTTCGCCCCAGCAGCAGGCGACGATCTCGTGACGCGCCACCACCTGACCGGCGCGCTCGGCCAGCAGTTGCAGCAAGGCGAATTCCTTGGGCCGCAGTGGCAGCACGATGCCGCCGCGCCGGACTTCGCGGCGGCCCAGATCGACCTCCAGATCGGCCACGCGCAGCACGCTGGGCCGGATCGCGCCGCCACGCCGGCCGATCGCGCCGACGCGCGCCATCAGCTCGTCCATCGAGAACGGTTTGACCAGATAGTCGTCGACGCCGCCGGCGAAGCCGTCGATGCGGTCCTCGACCGCATCGCGCGCGGTCAGGAACAGCGCCGGGGTGGCGATACCGCGCTCGCGCCATTGCCGCAGCGCGGTCAGCCCATCGCCATCGGGCAGTCCGCGGTCGAGCACGAAGGCGTCGTAGGCGTAGGAGCGCACGAAGGACTCGGCGGTCGCCAGATCCGCAACCTCGTCCACCGCATGCCCGTGCGCGCGCAGGCGGCCGGCGACGGCTGCGCGCAGATCGGCCTGGTCTTCGAGTACGAGCAATCGCATGCGCGGAGCTTACCGCCGCCGCGGCGATCGCCGCGCTGTCCGCCGCCGCCGTGCTATTACGTGCGCCTAATTGGGACGGCCGCAAAGGACAGCCTCGATGAGCGCCACGCACGCCTTGCGCAGCCGCCTGCGCGCCCTCGCGCTGACGGCCGGATTGATCGCCGCCGGCGCCGCCGCGGCCCAGACCGGCTCCGGTTATTTCCGCTATGGCGACGCACGACTGAGTCTGGCGCATGCGATTGCGGTGATCGAGGAGCCGTCCGATCAGGCCGACGAGCGCCGCACTCTGGTGTTCCTCAGCGCCCAGCCGCTGGACGCGGCCGCGGTCGCCGCCGCGTTCGACGCCATGGACGCGGTGCGCGAACAGGCGCCCGCGGGCGGCTACGTGCGCCTGTGCATCGCCGCCGACGGCAGCGAGTGCGGTTTGTTCTATTCGCCCGAAGGCTTCAACAGCGGCGGCTACGGCGACCTCGCTCTGCAACGCAACGAGGCCGCGCGCATCGCCGGCCGCTGGCAGCTGGCCGAGGGCGATTTCCTCGGCACGCCCTACGATTTCGATCTGCGCTTCGACACGCCGATCGCGCCCGCGCCCGGCAGCGCCTTGCCGGCCGGCGGCGGCGCGCCCGGCGCGGCCTACAACGCCTGGCTGGAGGCCCTGGCCAAAGGCGACGTCGCCGCCCTGCGCCGCATGGGCGGCGAGGACGCGCGCGGGCGCTTCCCCGAGGACGACGCCGGCACGGTCAAGGAATCGCTGAAGTCCCTGCGCGACGGCGAGCCGCTGCAGGCGCGGATCGCGCGCGGCCGCCAGCACGGCGATCAGGCCGTGCTCTGGGTCGAGGGCGTGGACCGCGACGACATCCGCCGCCGCGGCCGCGTGCTGATGCGCCGCACCGCCGCCGGCTGGCAGCACGCCGAATCCGACCTCAGCAGCGTCGACGAGTAGGGCGGCCACGCCCCGCTACGCCGGCCCAGGCCGGCGGGCGCCCGTCCCGATCCCGCCCCGCGGGCGTTTTCCTTTCCGGACCGGATCGGCCGGATGCGGCGAACGCGCTCTGGACCGCCCGGCGCCCACCACACGCCCCCGAATTGCCCCGGTCATGCGACGGGAGCATGATTCAGCTTCGACCCTGGGCCGGAGTGCCCGAGGGTTGGTTCACCAGGAGCTAGTTCACCGGACAAGGAGTAAGTGCTAATGAATGCAGTAGTCGATTCGATTTCGGACGACAGCGGCACGCGGGGCGGCAGCCCCGCCGTCGCCCGTCGTTGGTATGCGGGACAGGGTGCGCCGCAGGACCGCGCCCTCAACTACACGGCGCTGCTGCCCGCCGACGACGAATGGTCGCGCGATACCGTGCTGCGTGCGGTCGTCGCCGACGCCTTGCAGCGCAACGGCCAGGTCGTGGACGAGGACACCCTCGAAGCCACGGTGGCCTCGGTCTCGGGGCCTGGCGGCGCGCTCGCCCAGACCGCCCTGACCTGGAAGCTGTACCCCGGCGAGACCCGCGCCGACGGCCGCGTCTCGCCGCCGTTCCACGGTTATGCGGTGGAATTGCCGGCCACCTTGCAGACCTCGCTGGTCGGTTATGCCAAGAGCTGGTCGGCGCAACGCGACGCCAGTCCCGAAGCGCCCGTCGACAAGCCGCTGGCCGAGCTCCAGCAGCTCGCCCAAAGCGGTGGGCACGCCGATGTCGCCCAGACCCTGGCCGCGCTGGAAGCCGCGATCAAGGCCGGCACCGCCGCCAGCCAGGCCGGACAGCCGGTGGACGCGGTGGCGATGGCGGCGGTGCTGCAGTTCGCCACCAGCACCGGCCGCGAACGCGAGGCGGCCAAGATCCTGGAGCGCTACAGCGCGATCAAGGGCGTGGCCAACGACGCCAAGGCCATCGGCCAGGACGCCGAGCGCGTGTTCAACGGCCGCGATCCGATCACCCGCAAGCCGCTGGACACCGACCGCCGCGTCGACGCCGCGTTCGACCTGCTCGGCAACGGCTTCAAGCTGGCCGGCGACGTCGGCCAGACCGCGCTGCTGCTGGGCGCGCGCAACTCCGGCCTGGTCGGCGGCCTGATCGGCGTCGCCCCCGTGGGCGTGGCCATCGTCGCCTTCGCCGCCGGCGCGTATCAATTGATCAAGCACATCCGCGAAGAAATCCTGGCGCCACGCTGGGACGAGTTCCGCGAACGCTTCCCGTTCGCCGAAGGCCTGGAACCGCGCAAGGCGATCAACGGCGTGATGCGGCAGATCTCGGGCATGCCCACCGACGCCGGCAACGCCCTGTCCACCGCCACCCGCGTGCTCGACGCGATGGGCGAGAACCCGGAAACGCGCGAGCGCTTCCTGGCCTTCCTCAAGCAGAAGGTGCAGCCCGAGTCGCTGGTCGATATCCTCGCCTCCGGCCAGGGGCTGGAGCGCCTGAGCGCGCAACAGGCGGTCGATCTGGCCAAGGCCGCCAAGGGTTCGTCCAAGGAGTTCCTGGAACTGGAGCTGCAGGACGTCAAACGCTACGTGCGCGATCGCGACGGCGACCGCGAGCGCGGCACCTACCTGTTGCCCGCGGCCCAGCAGGAGGCGGCCAACCGCAACACCAACAAGCTCGGCGGCACGGTCGACGAAGGCCTGCGCGTGGCCGGGGTGCTGACCAGCGGCGCCAACGCCTTGAACGGCATGTACAAGGACATGCTGGACAAGCTCAAGGGCGTCGATCCCGCCCAGGTCAAGCTCAACCCGCAACAGCAGCAGAACCTCGCCGCCGCGCTGGTGCCGGCCACCCGCGACGGCGGGCTGACCCAGGTCGATCACCTGTTCGCCAGCAAGGACGGCAGCAAGCTGTTCGCGGTCCAGGGCGATCCGGCCTCGGCCAACCGGCGCATGGTCTCGATCGACGTCGCCGCCGGTTCCAGCCAGAGCCTGGAAGTGAGCAGCCAGCTCGCCGCGCGCAACATGGTGGTCGGCGACACCACCGCGCAGCAGGCCACGCAGGGCGGCGGTCGCGGGCTGTAAGCGCGACGCTCGGGCCATACGACGACGGCCCCGCACACGCGGGGCCGTTTTCTTTCAAGCGCCTGCGGCAGATACGAAAACGCCCCGCGGTGCGGGGCGTTTCGCTGACGGTTCGGAGTCGCGCCTCAGCGCTTCATCGAACTGAAGAACTCGTCGTTGGACTTGGTGGTCTTCATCTTGTCCAGCAGGAATTCCATCGCGCCGATCTCGTCCATGCCGTGCAGCAGCTTGCGCAGGATCCAGATCTTCTGCAGCAGCTCCGGCTCGATCAGCAGATCCTCGCGGCGGGTGCCGGAGCGGTTGATGTTGATCGCGGGGTAGACGCGCTTTTCGGCGATGCGGCGGTCCAGGTGCACTTCCGAGTTGCCGGTGCCCTTGAACTCTTCGTAGATCACCTCGTCCATCTTGCTGCCGGTGTCGATCAGCGCGGTCGCGATGATGGTCAGCGAGCCGCCTTCCTCGACGTTGCGCGCGGCGCCGAAGAAGCGCTTCGGGCGGTGCAGGGCGTTGGCGTCGACGCCGCCGGTCAGGACCTTGCCCGAGCTCGGCACGACGTTGTTGTAGGCGCGGGCCAGGCGGGTGATCGAGTCGAGCAGGATCACCACGTCCTTCTTGTGTTCGACCAGGCGCTTGGCGCGCTCGATCACCATCTCGGCGACCTGGACGTGGCGGCCGGCGGGCTCGTCGAAGGTCGAGGAGACCACTTCGCCGCGCACGGTGCGCTGCATTTCGGTCACTTCTTCCGGACGCTCGTCCACCAGCAGCACGATCAGGTGCACGTCGGGGTGGTTGTGGGTGATCGCGGTGGCGACCTGCTGCATCAGCATGGTCTTACCGGCCTTGGGCGGCGACACGATCAGGGCGCGCTGGCCCTTACCCTGCGGCGCCATCAGGTCGAGGATGCGGCCGGTGATGTCTTCGGTCGAACCGTCGCCGCGCTCGAGGCGGAACTTGCGGCGCGGGAACAGCGGGGTCAGGTTCTCGAACAGGACCTTGTTCTTGGACGCTTCCAGCGGCTCGCCGTTGATGGTGTCGACGATGGACAGGGCGAAATAGCGTTCGCCGTCCTTGGGGAAGCGGATGCGGCCGGACAGGTGGTCGCCGGTGCGCAGGTTGAAGCGGCGGATCTGGCTGGGCGAGATGTAGGTGTCGTCCGGGCCGGCCAGGTAGCTGGCCTCGGCCGCGCGCAGGAAGCCGAAGCCGTCGGGCAGGATTTCCAGGACGCCGTCGGCGGCGACGCCTTCGCCGTGGCGGGTCAGCACCTTGAGCAGGGCGAAAATCACGTCCTGCTTGCGGGCGCGGGCCACGCCTTCCTGAATGCTCAGCTGGTCGGCGATTTCGAGCAGCTTGGGCGCCGGCATGCGCTTGAGGTCGCCCAGCGAGTACTGCGGGAAGCCTTCCGGCACCTGCGGGTGCGGGCGCGGGACGAAGTTCTCGCCGTTGCCGCCGTCGTTGGACATGCCTTCGTCGCGCGGACGGCCGCCACGGTCGCGATCGCGGTCGCGGCGGTTGCGGAAGCGGTCGCGGCGATTGTTGTTGCCGCCGCGGTCGTTGTTGTAGCCGCCTTCGCCGCGCTGGGCGTTGGCGTTGCCGCCGTCGTTGCCGCCCTGCGGCGCGCTGTCGGCGCCGGACGAGGCCGGTGCGGAGTCGCCAGAGGAGGGGGCAGAGGCAGCGGGAGCGGCCGGCGCGGGTGCCGGAGCGGCCGGCGGCGCGCTGGGCGCAGGAGCGGGAGCGGACGGGCTGGCGGCTGCGGGAGCGGCGTCGGCTTTGGCGACACGCGGCTTACGCACGCGCTTTTCGGCGATATCGCCAGCGTCGGGGGTGTTATCGGACAAGCAGGGATTCCTCGCTAAGGGCGAGCGCTCGCAGGCAGCGAGCGGGACGTCGGGGACGTGGGTGGATGATGGTTTTGCGAGAGGGGGTGCGGCGCTGCCAGTGCTACGGTTCGGCGCCGGGTGCTGCGAAACTAGCACTGCCGCTGCGTGGCGGCAAGCGTTACGGGGCCTGCCGTTCACGTTGCCGGGCGGGCCGGCGGCCTACGCCCGGTGCGGAGGCGGGCGTAGGCGGGGGCGATCAGATCGCCTTGTCGATCATCTGGGTCAGCAGCGACTTGATGTTCGGCGGGGCGCCGAGCTGGCTGGAGTGGACCTGGCCGTCCTTGAACATCAGCAGCATCGGGATGCTGCGCACGTTGTAGCGAACCCCCAGCGACGGGAACTCCTGCACGTCGACCTTCACGACCTTGGCCTTGCCTTCGTACTGGTCGGCGAGCTGCTCGACGATCGGTCCGATCGCCTTGCAGGGGCCGCACCAGGGGGCCCAGAAGTCGACCAGGACGGGTTCGGACGACTGCAGCACGGTGGCATCGAAGTCGGAATCGCCAGCATGCAGAACTTTTTCGCTCACGGGGATGATCTCCTGCGGGGGTACGCGCCCGTACGGAACGGGCTCATATTGAATGGTATCCCCGGGCGGGCCGTGCCGGGCGGGGGCTTACTGTAAACTGGGGCGTTTCGCGGCACCTTCAAGGGCTGCGCCACGGCCTCTTCCAGAGGCAGAACGTCGGGTCGGCCATGGGGTCTGCCCGGCCCCGGCAGTCTGCTTCGCCGACGCCACCCACGCAAGCGCAGTTCTGCGCGCGGACCCTTAAGACGCATGAGCGACAAGCCTTTAACCGATGTAACGTTCTCCTCGTTCGACCTGCACCCCAGCTTGCTCGCCGGCCTCGAAGGCGCCGGCTTCTCGCGCTGCACGCCGATCCAAGCGCTGACCCTGCCGATCACCCTGACCGGGCGCGACGTCGCCGGCCAGGCTCAGACCGGCACCGGCAAGACGCTGGCCTTCCTGGTCACCGTCATCAACCGTTTGTTGACCAGCCCGGCCCTGGCCGAGCGCAAGCCCGAGGATCCGCGCGCGCTGATCCTGGCCCCGACCCGCGAGCTGGCGATCCAGATCCACAAGGACGCGGTCAAGTTCGGGTCCGAGCTGGGCCTGAAGTTCGCCCTGGTCTACGGCGGCGTCGACTACGACAAGCAGCGCGAACTGCTGCAGAAGGGCGCCGACGTCATCATCGCCACGCCCGGCCGCCTGATCGACTACGTCAAGCAGCACAAGGTGGTCTCGCTGCACGCCTGCGAAGTCTGCGTACTCGACGAAGCCGACCGCATGTTCGACCTGGGCTTCATCAAGGACATCCGCTTCCTGCTGCGGCGCATGCCGATCCGCACCGAGCGCCAGACCCTGCTGTTCTCGGCCACCTTGAGCCACCGCGTGCTCGAACTGGCCTACGAGCACATGAACGAGCCCGAGAAGATCGTCGTCGAGACCGAGTTCATCACCGCGGCCAAGGTGCGCCAGAAGGTGTACTTCCCGTCCGACGAAGAGAAGATCCCGCTGCTGCTGGGCCTGCTGTCGCGCTCCGAGGGCGCGCGCACCATGGTGTTCGTCAACACCAAGGTCTGGGTGGAGCGCGTGGCGCGTTCGCTGGAACGCGGCGGCTACCGCGTCGGCGTGCTGTCCGGCGACGTGCCGCAGAAGAAGCGCGAGTCGCTGCTCAACAAGTTCCAGAAGGGCCAGCTCGAGATCCTGGTCGCCACCGACGTCGCCGCCCGCGGCCTGCACATCGACGGCGTCAGCCACGTCTACAACTACGACCTGCCGTTCGATGCCGAGGACTACGTCCACCGCATCGGCCGCACCGCGCGCCTGGGCGCCGAGGGCGACGCGATCAGCTTCGCCTGCGAGCGCTACGCGATGAGCCTGCCGGACATCGAAAGCTACATCGAGCAGAAGCTGCCGGTGGCCACGGTCGACGCCGACCTGCTGGTCGCGCTGCCGCGCAAGCCGCGCGAAGTGCCGGCGGGCGAGGAAGGCGAAGAGAACGAAAGCATCGGCGCGATCTTCAAGGAAGCGCGCGAACAGCGCGCCGCCGACGAAGAGCGCCGCGGCGGCGGTCGCAGCGGCAGCCGCAGCGGCGGTTCGCGCGACGGCGGCCGTCGCGAGGGCGGTCCGCGCCGCGAGGGTTCGCGCAGCGAGCGTCCGCGTCGCGAAGCCGGCGCCGCCGCGCCCGCGGCTGCGGCCGAAGGCGCCGCACCGCGTCCGCCGCGTCCCGAGCGCAAGCCGCGTCCGGAAGGCGCCGCGGCGCCGGTGGCCGCGGCTCCGGCGGCGGTCGAGGGCGAGCACGCCCAGCGCAAGCGCCGTCGTCGTCGCGGCGGTCGCCGCATCGAGGGCGCCGAGGGCGCAACGCCGCAGACCACCCAGGTCGCCGCGACCAAGGCGGCGCCGGTGGCGAAGTCCGGCTCCGCCAAGTCCGCGCCGGCGGGCGAGGGCGAGGCCAAGTCCGGCGGCCTGCTCAGCCGCATCGGCCGCGGCCTGAAGTCGCTGGTCACGCGCGCGCCGCGTTCGCAGCACTGAGGCGGGCGGGCCGCAGGCCCGTGCCGTCGAACGATACGGGCGCCCTGGGGCGCCCGTTTTCGTTGCGGCCGAGCGTGTCGCGATCGGTCGCGATGACTAAGCGGGCTCGGTGCGCCCGGTTTCAGAGCGCCCGGTTGAGGAACACCGTCCAGGTATTGGGCGCGGTTTCCAGCAGCTGGAACACGTCCAGATCGCCGTCGCTGTCGACGTCGAGCAGTTGGAACTGGTTGCCGTAGTTCGGCGGCGGCGGCCAGCCGACCCCGAAGGCCCCGCCCAGGTTGGGCCAGGGCGCGAACACACCGCCGCCGCCGGGTTCGAAATGGGTGCGGCGGCCGGCGCCGGCCGCGCTGCACCAGATCGTCAGGCGCCAGTTCGGCGGCGCGCTGCCCCAGGACGGGAACACGATGAAGCGGGCGTTGCCGTAGCCGGTGGAGCCGGCCGGGCAACCGATGGTGCCGATGTTGAGCGGCGGGTCGTATTGCTCGGCGCGGGCGCTCTGGCTGTGCAGGCCCAAGCCCAGGGCCAGCGCGAACGCGAGGTATAGCCGGGTGGTTTGCATCTTCTTCTCCTTAAGAATGAAAGCCGGAACCGAACGCCTGCCGATGCCGACTGGCCGGCGACGGTGGTCGATCGTGGTGCCTTCCTTGTTGCACGACGTCAGGGCGCTGCCGGGCCGTTGCCGGGCATGAAGCGAGTGCTGCGGAAACGGTGCGCGCGCCGGCGTTGCGCCGGCGGCCGCTGCGGCTGGCCGACCGGCGCGTTGCGCCCGCGGTGAGCCGGGAAGGTCGTGGGGCGGGGCGTCGACGACCCCGCCGTTGCGACCGAGTCGTCCCTGCCGACCGCAGGGCCACGCTAGTGCAAGCCCGCGCCGGGAAACGTGATGTGTTCTCGCGAATCGCGCATCTGCGATACTTCCGCCATGACCGTACTGCGCTTCGACAACGTCAGTAAACGCTACAGCAGCGGCCACGAGGCGCTCAGCGAAGTCAGCTTCGAGGTAGCCCCCGGCGAGATGCTGTTCGTGACCGGCCATTCCGGCGCCGGCAAGAGCACGCTGCTGAAGCTGATCCATCTCAGCGAGCGGCCCAGCCGCGGCGCGGTGCTGTTCGGCGAGAAGAACCTGCTCAAGGTGCGCGGGCGCCGCGTCGCCCTGCACCGGCGCGACATCGGCGTGGTCTACCAGGACCATCGCCTGCTCGCCGACCGCAGCGTCGCCGACAACGTGGCCCTGCCGCTGCTGCTGCGCGGGCTGCGCCGCGGCGACATCGCCAAGCGCGTGCGCGCGGTGCTGGACAAGGTCGGCCTGGGCACGCGCGAGCGCGCGCTACCGGGCGAGCTGTCGGCCGGCGAGCAGCAACGCGTGGGCATCGCCCGCGCGATCGTCGGCGAGCCGCGCCTGCTGGTGGCCGACGAACCCACCGGCAACCTCGACCCGACCCTGTCGGCGGAGATCCTGGCCCTGTTCGCTTCGCTGCCCGAGCGCGGCACCAGCGTGCTGGTGGCCAGCCACGACCTCAGCCTGGTCAAGCGCATGCGCAAGCGCGTGCTGGTATTGAACCAGGGCCGCCTGGTCGACGACATTTCGCCGCAGGACCTGGCCGAATGAACGCCAAAGCCGCCGCGCCCTCCGATTCGCGCTCGCGCCTGGGCACCTGGGTCGATCACCACGTCTACAGCCTGGTCGCCAGCCTCGGCCGCATGCTGCGCAAGCCCTGGGCGACCGCGCTCACGGTCGGCGTGATGGCGGTGGCGCTGGCCCTGCCGCTGGGCCTGTGGGCCGCGCTGGCCAACATCGAGCGCTTCACCGGCGACGTCGAGCAATCGCGCCAGATCGCGCTGTTTCTCAAGCCGGGCGTAGGCACGGAGCGCGCCGCCGCGCTGGCCGACGAACTGCGCGCGCGCCGCGACATCGCCGCGATCGAATTGCGCACGCCCGAACAGGGCCTGGCCGAGCTGCGCGAAAAGAGCGGGCTGGGCGAGGCGATCGGCACCCTGGAAAGCAATCCGTTGCCCAGTCTGCTGCTGATCACGCCCAAGGGCGACGAACTGCTGCTGGCCGAATCGCTCAAGACCCTGCCCGACGCCGACCTGGTCCAGCACGATGCCGGCTGGCGTCAGCGCCTGGACGGCTGGCTGCGCTTCGGTAGCCGCCTGGCCTGGGTGCTGGCCGCGCTGCTCGGTCTGGGCGCGCTGCTGGTGGTCGGCAACACCGTGCGCCTGGACATCCAGTCGCGGCGCGAGGAGATCGGCGTGCTGCAGTTGCTGGGCGCGACCGATGGCTTCATCCGGCGCCCGTTCCTGTACCTGGGCGCCTGCTACGGCCTGGCCGCGGGCGCGCTGGCCCTGGCGTTGCTGACCGCGGCCGACTTCGCCCTGCGCGAACCGCTGGCCGAGCTCGCGCGCAGCTACGGCAGCGCATTCGCCTTGCACGGCTTCGATCTGCGCTACGCGGCCGCGATCGTCGCCGGCGCGGCGGTGCTGGGCTGGCTGGGCGCGGGGCTGGTGACCGGGCATTACCTGCGCCAGACCCGGCCCACCGACACCTGAGCGGCGGGTTCGCCGCGGACGATCTGGCCGGGACGGAACGCGAGACTCGGAATCCGTAGCCGTTCGCGCCTAAACTCGGACTTCCCTTGCGCCGTCGTCGATAGCGACCCGATCCGTCCCGCATGCACAGCCACGATCTACGCCATTTCGACAACGCCGCCCCTCGGGTGATGGTGGTCGACGGTTCCAAACTGGTGCGCAAGCTCATCGGCGACGTGCTCGCGCGCGAGCTGCCCAATGTCGAGGTCGTGCCTTGCGGCAGCATCGCCGAGGCGCGCGCGGCCCTGGACGCGGGCGCGGTCGATCTGGTCACCACCTCGTTGGTGCTGCCCGACGGCGACGGCATCGGCCTGGCGCGCAGCGTGCGCGAGGCCGGCGGCCAGGCCTACGTGCCGGTGATCGTGGTCTCGGGCGACGCCCAGGCCCATCTGGAGTCGCGCAGCTTCACCGAGGACGTCACCGATTATTTCGACAAGGCGCTGGGGCACAGCGCGCTGGCCGCCTTCATCCGCGGCTATGTGCAGCCCGAGCCGATCCCGGGCGCGCGCGTGCTCTACGTCGAGGACAGCCGCGTGGTCGCGGTGGCGACCAAGCGCATGCTCGAACGCCACGGCCTGCAGGTGCTGCACTTCATCGGCGTGGAAGAAGCGCTGGAATACCTGGAAACCCACCGCGGCGCCGAGGACGTGGGCGCCGACCTGGTGCTCACCGACGTGTATCTGAAGGGCGCGCTCAGCGGCAACGACTTGCTCGAGCGCCTGCGCCAGGACTTCAAGTACGGCAAGCGCCGCCTGCCGGTGCTGGTGATGACCGGCGACGCCAACCGCCACAATCAAAGCGAGCTGCTGCGCGCCGGCGCCAACGACCTGGTGCTCAAGCCGATCGAAGAGCGCCTGCTGGTCACCAAGACCCTGTTCCAACTGCGCCTGGCGCGGCTGCCGGAACGCGCGTCCTCATGAACGGCGACAGCGGCGATCGGATCAAACTCGAGCCGTCGTGGAAGGCGCGCGTCGGCGACTGGTTCGAGCGCGAGGACATGCGCGCGCTGTCGGCCTTCCTGCGCGAACGCAAGGCCGCCGGCGCCCGCATCTATCCGCCGGGCCCGCAGATCTTCGCCGCCTTCGACGCCACCCCGTTCGACCGGGTCAAGGTCGTCGTGCTCGGTCAGGATCCGTACCACGGCCCGGGCCAGGCCCACGGCCTGTGCTTCTCGGTACAGCCGGGCGTGGCCGTGCCGCCGTCGCTGGAGAACATCTACAAGGAAATCCACCGCGACCTCGGCCTGCCGCGCCCGGATCACGGCTATCTGATGGCGTGGGCGCGCCAGGGCGTGCTGTTGCTCAACGCGGTGCTGACGGTCGAGGACGGCCGCGCCGGCGCGCACCAGGGCAAGGGCTGGGAAGGGTTCACCGATCACGTCGTCGATACCCTCAACCGCGAGCGCGAGGGCCTGGTGTTCCTGCTCTGGGGCAGCTACGCCCAGGCCAAGGGCAAGGTCATCGATGCGCGCTGCCATCGCGTGCTCAAGGCGCCGCATCCCTCGCCGTTGTCGGCGCATCGCGGCTTCATCGGCTGCGGGCATTTCTCGGCCGCCAACGATTACCTGAGCCGACAGGGGCAGGCGCCGATCGACTGGTCGCTGCCGCCGCGCAGCGCGCTTTGACCGCGAGCGCCGCCGCGCAAAAAATCGCCCCGACCTAGGGCGGGGCTCAAAGACAGCTACTCAGCGTCGATAGCGGTGGCGGGCTCGCGTCTTCCTGCAGGATTTGGCACCTAAGTGGTGCCACGAGCTGCGGCTCGGCCTGGGCGCGCGCGCTCGATGTGTCGTTGCCTGCGGTGGGAAGCGTCCGGCTGTGCCCAGCGCAGATTGCAGCGGGCACGCAAAAGTCTCACCAACAGGATAATTATCCTGATCGGAGAATTGCAAGCCATTTCGACAAATAAACGAGGCCGAATTGCGTATTCCGTCAACAATCCGGCCCACGGCGGCCGGCATAGGGCCGGGCCGGCGCCCGGCGCGGCTTCAGTCGTTCGTCGCCATCAAGGCTTCGATCACGCTCTGGTCGTCGTCGGTCGCGGCCACCGCCATCACCGTGGCGGCGTCGGAATCGGGCCCGATCACATAGGCGTGGCCCATGTTCGAGTCGATGTAGACCGACTCGCCTTCCTCCAGGGTCAGCGGATCGTAGAACTCGGTGTGCAACACCACCGTGCCCTTGAGCACGTAGATGAATTCCTCGCCGGCATGACGCAGGAACGGGCCGAACTCTTCCAGGCTACGCGCGCGCAGGTTGGCCACGCTCGGAACCATGCGCTTGCGGCGCAGCTCCGGACACAGATAGAAGTACTCGTAGTTCTTGGAGTCGATGCGCACCGCGTCGCGGACCCGGCCGATGCTGCGGCGTGCGGTCACCGCCGGCGCGCTGGCGTCCTCGCTCTCGGCGAACAGTTCCGACATGCGGATGTTCAAGCGTTCGCTGAGCTGTTGCAGGCGGTCGTAGGTGAGCGACAGGCGATCGTGTTCGATCTTGGACAGGGTGGATAACGGAATCCCGGAGCGTTCGCTCATCTGCTTCAACGTCCATTTGTTGCGTGCGCGCAGCGAACGCAACAGGCCGCCGATGGTCGGGTGAGACGACTTCATGGGATGTGGGTCTCCGCAAGCATGGAAACGGTACCAATTGCCCTGAATCGAAGCGGGAGACGCAAACAGCGCGTCGGGACGGGCAAATGGTTCAGCTTGTGAAAAATACACAAGACTGGCGCAAAAAGTCAGCCTAACTTCTTGCTGGACCGCGATTTTCCGATTTGGAACACGGTCCCTGCATTGTTCGTCGTGCGCCGCGCAATCTCAAGTGCTGGCGTGCATTGCGTGTGCGCAAAGCCGCCGCCCAGGCGTAACGCCGAGCCGGCTATCGCGGCGAAAAGCCATCAATTCAAAGTCTTTCATGGGCATTAAGAGTGCCGCCTCGTGCGCGGTTCCTGCCCCCGATCGCGGCCCCGCCCGCACGCCGGCCTAGTCCGCCGATGTCCTCAATGGCCACGCTTCCGCGATCCATATCAGCGGACCCGGTCCGGATGCGGCGCGATTGGGCTGAGCAGGAGAAAGATTTGGTGGCTTCGATGTGTCGCCCTGCCCAGCCCGAGCCCTGCGCCCCGAACATCTGCAGCCACACCGCCGATGCGCCAGGTCCGCCGTTCCACCCGGATGTTCGCCGGTACCGCTCAGGTCTAGGCCGCTCCAGCCGGAGCGGAAGCCGATGGGCCCGCGCACTGATGGGAACGATTTGCGTCACTAAGTGACGTCAAGAGTCGAAATATTTGTGAGCGAACGCTCGAAACGGAACGGATCTAGGACTGGGACCGTTTTCCTATTGGCATGGTAATTGCCTATACAATCCTGATTGGGACAAAAAAATCCCGATAGGGGAACTGGCGCAGCTCGATGGCTCGGACAGCCGCTCGGGGGTGTTGGCGGTGGGTACGAGGCCGGAATGGTTCAGGGGGAGTGCAACGTGGCTGCAGACATCAATCGGGTGCTGACGGTAGTCGGGCGCCGCTTTCGCAGGTCGCTGCTGCTCCTGGTCTTGGGGGCGGCCGCGCTGCCCGCGTTGGCTCAGAACGCCGTCAACACCGCCACGGTCACGCCGCCCACCGGTGTGCAGAACCCAGGCACGCTGTGCACCAGCACCAATGGCGCGGCCAACTTCAACAGCACCACTGGCGTCTGCACCGCGACCGACAGCGATCCGATCCAGCGCAACATCACCCTGACCAAGGCCTGGACCAACGCGCTCACCGGCGACACGGTCAGCCTCACCATCACCGGCGCCAACGGCGCCGTCGCGGGTTCCTCCACCGCCCCGTCCACGACCACCAACGCCACGGCTACCGCCGGCGGTGGCGTCACCGTCACGCTGACCGAAGCCTTCACCACCGGCGCCGCGACCAACTACACCACCAGCCTGGCCTGCGTGCGCACGCTGGACAGCGTCCCGGTCACGGTGACCGGGACCGGCCTGAGCCGCACCATCACCATGCCCGCCGATAGCGCGGTCACCTGTACCTACACCAATGCGCGCATCGCGCAGCAGTTGAACTTGGCCAAGAGCTGGTCGGCGGGCAGCGTGAGCGGACACACCGCCTCGGCCACCACCACCGGCGGCACCAACAACCCGACCTTCAGTTCGACCGCGCCGACCAACACCACCGGCACGGCCGTGACCGTCTATGCGGGCGATGTCGTCACCCTGCCGGCCGAGACCTTCGGCGGCGGCGCGACTGCGTCCACCTACACCAGCACCGTGGCCTGCGCCGGCGGCAGCACCCTGGCCAGCGGCGCCACCGGTCGTAGCCTCACGATCGGCGCCAGCGCCACCGCGACCACCTGTACCTACACCAATACGCCGAACAACTTCGGCGTGACGCTGTCCAAGACCTGGACCAACGCGATCGCCGGCAATGCGGTCAGCCTGACCGTCAGCGGCGCCAGCGTGACCGGCGCCACCGCCGGCACGTCGACCGCACCGTCGACCACCACCAATGCGGCCGCGCAGGCGACCACCGGCTCGACGGTGACCCTGGCCGAAGCCTTCACCACGGGCGCCGCCGCCAACTACACCACCACCCTGGTGTGTACGGACGCCGGCAGCAACCCGGTGACGGTGACCGGGACCGGCCTGAGCCGCACCATCACCATGCCGGCCAGCGCGGTCACCTGCACCTACACCAATGCGCGCATCGCTCAGCAGCTGAACCTGGCCAAGAGCTGGTCGGCAGGCAGCGTGAGCGGCCACACCGCGTCGGCCACCACCACCGGCGGCACCGCCAACCCGACCTTCAGCTCGACCGCGCCGACCAACACCACCGGCACGGCCGTGACCGTCTATGCGGGCGACGTCGTCACCCTGCCGGCCGAAACTTTCGGTGGCGGCGCGACCGCGGCCGGATACACCACTACCGTGGCCTGCGCCGGCGGCAGTACGCTGGCCAGCGGCGCCACTGGGCGTAGCCTCACGATCGGCGCCAACGCCACGGCGACCACGTGTACGTATGGCAACACGCCGGTTCCCGCGGCGCTGACCCTGCAGAAGACCGTGGTGAACACCGGTGGCGGCACCGCCATCGACACCAACTGGACACTGACGGCGACCGGTCCGACCACGATCACCGGCACCGAAGGCGCTGCAGCCGTCACCAACGCCCAGGTCAATCCTGGCAACTACGTGCTGACGGAGGCCGGCGGCCCCGCCGGTTACACCGCTTCGAACTGGGTCTGCACGGGCGCCACCGTCAACGGCGGTAACCAGATCGCCCTGGCGCTCGGCGACGCCGCCACTTGTACGATCACCAACACCTTCGTGCCTGCGCCGTCGCTGACGATCGATAAGGTCGCCGGCACGCCGACGGGTGCGACCGCGGGCAGCACGATCGCCTACACGTTCACGGTGACCAACACGGGCAACGTGACGCTGACCAATGTGGTGGTGAACGACACGCAGCTGGACGCTCCGGCGACCTGCGACGTGACGACGCTGGCGCCGCTGGCGGTGGCCACCTGCACGGGCACGCACACGATCACGCAGGCCGAGGTCAACGCGGGCACGTCGAACAACAGCGCGACCGCGACCGGCACGCCGCCGGGCGGTCAGCCGCCTGTGGACAGCCCGCCGGACACGACGACCACGCCGCTGGCGCCGTC
>NZ_FOSS01000001.1:980367-1514377 GCF_900114355.1 Lysobacter sp. cf310 | reverse complement strand
ATAAGGTCGCCGGCACGCCGACGGGTGCGACCGCGGGCAGCACGATCGCCTACACGTTCACGGTGACCAACACGGGCAACGTGACGCTGACCAATGTGGTGGTGAACGACACGCAGCTGGACGCTCCGGCGACCTGCGACGTGACGACGCTGGCGCCGCTGGCGGTGGCCACCTGCACGGGCACGCACACGATCACGCAGGCCGAGGTCAACGCGGGCACGTCGAACAACAGCGCGACCGCGACCGGCACGCCGCCGGGCGGTCAGCCGCCTGTGGACAGCCCGCCGGACACGACGACCACGCCGCTGGCGCCGTCGCCGTCGCTGACGATCGATAAGACGACCACGACGGCGAACTATGCCGCGGTGGGCGACACGATCAGCTACAGCTACCTGGTCACCAACAGCGGCAACGTGTCGCTGACCGGCCCGGTGACGGTGGCGGACGACAAGACGACGGTGACCTGCCCGGCGGTGACGACGGTCGGCAACCTGGACGGCGAGTTGGATCCGGGCGAAGCGGTGACCTGTGCGGCGACGTACACGGTGGTCCAGGCCGATCTGAACACCGGCAGCGTGGTGAACATCGCCAGCGCGACGGTGGACGGCACGACCTCGCCGACCGACACGGTGACGGTGAATGCGACCCTGGCGCCTGCGCTGACCTCGGCCAAGGCCATGACGGCCAACGCCGACGAAGACGGCAGCGGCACGGTGACGGCGGGCGACACGCTGACCTACACCGTGACGATGACCAACACGGGCAACGTGAGCCTGGCCGACGTGGTGGTGACCGATAACAAGATCACCCCGGCTTCGATCGCCTGCGCCAGCGTGGCGCCGGCCGGCACCTGCGTGCTGACCGGTACCTACCGCGTGACCCAGGCCGATGCCGACGCCGGCAACGTGGTCAATGCGGCCGTGGTCACCACGACCACGCCGGGCGCCTGCCCGGTGGGCTCGACCGCGCCTGAGTGCAACCCGACGGTGACGGTGGTTGTGACCCAGACGCCCGCGCTGACCTCGGCCAAGGCCATGACGGCCAACGCCGACGAAGACGGCAGCGGCACGGTGACGGTGGGCGACACGCTGACCTACACCGTGACGATGACCAACACGGGCAATGTGAGCCTGGCGAACGTGGTGGTGACCGATAACAAGATCACCCCGGCTTCGATCGCCTGCGCCAGCGTGGCGCCGGCCGGCACCTGCGTGCTGACCGGCACCTATCGCGTCACTCAAACCGACGCCGACGCGGGCAACGTGGTCAACGCGGCCGTGGTCACCACGACCACCCCGGGCGTGTGCCCCGCCGGCTCGACCGCGGCGGAATGCAACCCGACCGTGACGGTGCCGGTGATCCAGACCGCGCAGCTGACCTCGGTGAAGGCCATGACGGTCAACGCCGACGAGGATGGCAGTGGCACGGTGACCGTGGGCGACACGCTGACCTACAGCGTGACCATGACCAATACCGGCAACGTGACCCTGACCGATGTGGTGGTGACGGACAGCAAGATCAGTCCCAACACCATCGCCTGCGCCAGCGTCGTGCCGGGCAACACCTGCATGCTGACCGGCACCTACCGGGTCACCTTGGCCGACGCCAACGCCGGCAACGTGGTCAACACCGCCACGGTCGCCACCAGCACGCCGGGCGCCTGCCCGCCGGGCTCGACCGCGCCGGAGTGCAACCCGACCGTGACCGTGCCGGTGGTGCAGACGCCTGCGCTGAGCTCGGTCAAGGCCATGACCGGCAACGCCGACGAAGACGGCAACGGTGCGGTGAGCGTGGGCGACACGCTGACCTACACCGTGACGATGACCAATACGGGCAACGTGACCCTGGCCGATGTGGTGGTGACGGACAGCAAGATCGCGCCGAACACCATCACCTGCGCCAGCGTGGCGCCGGCGGGCACCTGCGTGCTGACCGGTAGCTACCGCGTGACCCAGGCCGACGTCGATGCGGGTCGCGTGCTCAACGCCGCCGTGATCACCACCAGCACGCCGGGCGCCTGCCCGGTGGGCTCGACCGCGCCGGAGTGCAACCCGACGTTCACGGTCGTGATCCAGGGCCGTCCGGCCATCGCTGCGACCAAGACCGCGACGCTGACCACCGACCTGGGTACGGTCGGGACCGGCAATGCCGGCGACGTGATCACCTATGCGGTGACGGTCACCAATGCCGGCAACGTCACCCTGACCAACCTGACGGTGCTGGACACCTACGAGAACGGCACGCCGACCACGCTGAGTTGTGCGCCGACCACGCTGACGCCGGGGGCCAAGGCCACCTGCAACAGCTACACGCACACCATCACCGAGGCCGAAGCCAACGCGGGCGGCACCCTGGACAACGTCGTGGTCGCCACCGGCACCCACGCTTCGACCAGCCAGACCGCCACGGTCACCGCCACCAGTACCGCGGTGGTGACCGTGGAGCCGCTGGCGACCACCCTGCGCGTGAGCAAGCAGGCCAATCCGCGCGACGTGAAGATCGCCGACCTGGTCCGCTACACGGTGACGATCGAGAACACCGGTCGGGTCGACGCGACCGACGTGACGGTGATCGATACGCCGCCGGCCGGCTTCAGCTACGTGGCCAACAGCCTGCAGGTCGCCGATACCGACGGTGCCGGTCGCCTGGTGGGTACCTTCCCGGTGCGGGTCGACCAGGTCGACATCGTCGCGGGCGGGCGCGCCACCCTGGTCTACCTGCTCAAGGTCGGCGCAGGCGTGCGGCCGGGCGTGCACGTCAACAGCGTGTTCGCCGAGGACAACGGGGTGCGCTCGAACGTGGCCACCGCGCAGGTGCAGATGGTCGCCGACCCGCTGCTGGATGAGTCTTTGATCATCGGTACCGTGTTCGACGACCGCGACCAGGACGGCTGGCAGGATCCGGCCGGGCTCAGCGGCATCCGCGTCCAGGGCGGTTTCGCCCCCGGCGCCTACGTCGCCAACTCGACCACGGTCGATCGCGGCAACGGCCCCGCGCCGGAAGCCGACGCGAGCTCGCCGCTGTTGCACGGCATCGACCTGGGCACGATTTCGGCCCGTCAGTCGGACGCCGATCCGGTCGCCGCGCACCGCGTGGTGATCAGCCAGACGCTCAACGCGCTGGACTTCGACGACGGCTTCGCGCTGACCACCGCCGAGGGTCTGACGGTGCGCATGGACAAGGCCGGCAACAGTCGCGTCGAGCGCGGCGGCGACGCCGCCAAGGGCCTGACCGGCGCCGATCCCAAGGTCGAGCGTCGCGTGGCCCAGGTCGAGGGCGGCTACCGGGTCGACTACATCGTCAGCAACGCCGGTGTCGACGAACGCGGCATCCCGGGCGTGCGGGTCGCGTCGGTGGAAGGCCTGCTGATCGAAACCGATCAGTTCGGTCGCTACCACCTCGAGGGTGTGGCCGGCGGACCGTGGGAGCGCGGGCGCAACTTCATCCTCAAGGTCGATCCCGCCACCCTGCCGCCGGGCAGCGTGTTCACCACCGACAACCCGGTGGTGCGCCGTGTGACCCCGGGCCTGCCGGTGCGCTTCGACTTCGGCGTGCGCCTGCCTCCGGGCGAAATCCCGGGCGCGAAGGAACAGGTCGAGATGCGGATAGGGGAAGTCTTCTTCGCCCCGGGCAGTGCCGCGGTCACCCCGCAGTACCTGCCCGCGGTGGAGAAGATGGCCGAGAAGGTGCGCGAATACGGCAGCGGCGAGATCGTGATCGTCGCCCAGGGCGAGTACGAGACCCTGGCGATGGATCGTGCGCTGGCGGTGCGCAAGGCGCTGGAAGACATGCTGACGCCCGAGCAGTTCAAGGCGTTGACGGTCAGCGTGCGCACCGAGGCCGAGCGACCGGAGTCGATCGTGGTCGGCTTCGCCGAATGGCCGCTGCTGGGCGAGGTCCTGTTCGATACCGACCGCAGCACGATCAAGCCGCAGTACCGGCCGCTGATCGACAAGATGGCCGCCGCGATCGAGCAGATGCGCTCGACCCGGATCGTCATCACCGGTCACACCGACAAGCGCGCTTCGGACGACTACAACGTCGCCCTCGGCATGCGCCGCGCCAAGGCGGTCTACGACGCTATCGCAGCCAAGATCAGTCCGGAGTTGCGCAGCACGTTCCGCGTCGATCTCAGCAACGATCCGGCCGCCCCTGCCGGCGATACCGAGAAGTGAAGGGGGATGCCATGAAGATGAAACTGCTCGATTACACCCTCATCGGCATCCTCGCCGGCCTGGCGTCGGTCGCTTCCGCGCAGGAAGCGAAGGCGCCGGAGCCGGCCAAGGCGGCCAGCCTGGACTGCGGCGAGCAAGGCTGCCGCAGCGAGGACGGCATGCTGTTCGAACTGCGCACGCGCGGCGAGCGGCAGCCGGTGACCCAGGGCACGACCGACGGTTCCAGCGCGCAGACCCTGCAGCCGGACCGTCGCGTGTCGGTGGAAGTGGAGGACTCGCGCTCGAGCTGGAAGGACGCGCTGGCGCCCGGCCAGGCGGTCGCGATCGGCAAGTGGTCGCTGCAGCTGCCCGGCGGCGGCGTGGTCTGGGCGACCGAGGATCCCAACCTCGGCCAGCCGCAGTTCAACGTCTCGGCGCCGTCGCTGCTGGCTTTCGACGGCAGCCGCGTGGTCAAGCCGGTGCGCTTCTACGCCTATAGCAATTACGCGGCCTTCATCCAGCGCGCACAGGTGCTGATCTACCGCGCCAGCGACAGCGACCTGGTCACGCCGCTGGCCACCGTCGAGCTGCCGACCGCGTCGGTCAGCGAGGCGACCTGGGACGGCGCCCTGCCGTCCGGCCTGGAACTGCGCACCGACGACGAACTGATCTACATCGTGCGCGCCCACGGCGCCGACGGCAGCTACGACGAAACCTATCCGCGCCGCTTCCAGCTGGTGCGGCCGGAAGAGGCCGAGCGTGGCCTGCAGCTGCTGCGCGATTCGGTCGAGAAGAAGCTGGGCAGCAGCTTCGATGCCGAGGAAGCCGAACAGCGCAGCCTGCTCGACGGCGTGTTCGGCGAGAACAGCCTGCGCCAACAGAACATCGCGGTGTACGGCTCGCGCATTCGCATCCAGGGCCGCAACATCCCCACCGGCTACACGCTCAAGATCAACGGCCAGAGCCATCCGATCGATCTTGAGCGCAAGATGGTGGCCGAGTACCTGGTGCCGGTCGGCAAGCACCGCTTCGACGTCGAAGTCGGCGGCGGTGCGGGCAAGGCCTCGCACCAGGAACTGGATATCGACGTCACCGGCCGCTACATGTTCGCGGTCGCGCTGGCGGATCTGACCGCGTCCAAGACCAGCGTGTCCGGTTCGGTCGAACCGCTGGCCGCGGACGATCGCTTCGACGACGGCTTCCTGCTCGAAGGCCGCCTCGCGTTCTATCTGAAGGGCAAGATCAAGGGCAAATACCTGGTGACCGCACAGGCGGACACCCAGGAACGCGAAGTCAGCGAATTGTTCAACGGCTTCTGGGACGCCGATCCGCAGGACGTGTTCCGCCGCCTGGATCCGGACCAGTACTACCCGGTCTACGGCGACGACTCCACCACCTATCGCGACGTCGACACCCAGGGCCGGCTCTACCTGCGCGTGGACTGGGACAAGAACCAGGCGCTGTGGGGCAACTTCAACACCGGCATCACCGGCACCGAGTACGGCCAGTACAGCCGCTCGCTGTACGGCGGCGCGCTGTCCTGGCGCAGCCGTCGCACCACCGAGGTCGGCGAGCCCGGCACCGAGCTGCGTGCGTTCGGCTCGCAGGCGCAGTCCGCGCCCGGCCACAGCGAGTTCGTCGGCACCGGCGGCAGCCTGTACTACCTCAAGCACACCGATGTACTGCCGGGTTCGGACAAGGTCGTGCTGGAAATCCGCGACCTCACCACCGGCCGGGTCGAGAACCGGGTCGAGCTGGTGCGCGGCGCCGATTACGAGATCGACGAGCTGCAGGGCCGCCTGTTGCTGTCGCGTCCGCTGGCCCAGGTCACGCGCGAGAACGTGCGTACGCTGACTCGCGACACGCCGCTGGACGGCTATGCGCAGATGCTGTTGGTCGATTACGAATTCGTGCCCACCGGTTTCGATGCCGACGAGCTCACCCTCGGCTTCCGCGGCAAGCACTGGTTCGGCGAACACGTCGCGGTCGGCGCGACCTATGTCGACGAGAACCGCGCCGGCGAAGATTATTCGCTGCGCGGCGCCGACCTGACCCTGCAGGCCGGTCGCGGCACCTACCTCAAGCTCGAACACAGCCGTACCGAAGCCAACAGCGCGCCGATCTTCCGTTCCGACAACGGCGGCCTGAGCTTCACCGAGATCAACTCCGGCCTGGGCGCGCATTCGGGCGAGGCCAAGTCGGTCGAGGCGCGGGTCAACTTCAAGGAACTGGGCTGGAGCCAGGACGACTGGACGGTCGGGGCCTGGTGGCGCCGCGTGAGCGATGGTTATTCGATCTCGCGCCTGAGCACGGGCGAGGACATCGAAGAGCGCGGCGCGGAATTCCAGGGCC
This sequence comes from Lysobacter sp. cf310, assembly GCF_900114355.1. Lineage (GTDB taxonomy): Bacteria > Pseudomonadota > Gammaproteobacteria > Xanthomonadales > Xanthomonadaceae > Lysobacter. The sequence goes on along the minus strand of NZ_FOSS01000001.1, from coordinate 1,507,871 downwards.
AACTCGGTCCGGCGGTGCGTCTGTTCGGTCGCTACTCGATCGCCGAGCGCGGGCCGGAGTCGCTGACCCAGGCCCAGCTCACCGGCGAATGGCGACTCAGCGACGACGCCACCCTCAGCGCCGAGCTGCGCCGCGTCGAGGAGCAGCGCCTCAGCGGCGACGCCGTCGGTACCCTGGCCGCGTTGCAGTACAAGCAGCGCGTCGGCACCCAGCTGGAGCTGTTCGGTACCGCCCAGCTCACCCTGGACGACGACGGCGGCAAGTACGCCGACAACGATGCCTACTCCGTGGGCGCCAAGTATTTGTTCGGCGATCTGTCCAGCGTCGGCGCGGAATTCACCACCGGCGACCGCGGCGATGCGGCCAAGATCGATGCCGAGTACCGCATCAACCCCGAGCACACGGTCTACGGCAGCTACACCTATTCGACCGACCGCAGCGACTACGACCCCTTGTTCGGCGACCGCATCAACGGCGGCTGGACCCTGGGCCAGCGCTGGCGCCTGTCGAACCAGGTCAACATGTTCAACGAAAGCCAGTTCCTGAAGCAGCCCAGCGAGTCGGGCCTGGCCCACACCTTCGGCATGGATTTCTATCCGGGCGAGGGCTGGAACCTGGGCTTCACCCTGCAGAACGCCACCCTGGACCGCGAGCTCAACCAGGGCCAGGTCGACCGCCGCGCGATCAGCCTGAACGGCGGGCGCAGCTCGGTCGACACCCAGTGGCAGAGCAAGCTGGAATGGCGTCGCGATACCGGTGCCGAACGCCGCGAGCAATGGGTGACCACCAACCGCTACCTGCACAAGTTCAACGAGAGCTTCCGCATCGCCGGCCGTTTCAACTACTCGGAAACCAAGGACCAGCTGAACGCCGAGGCCGGGGCCAAGTTCGTCGAGGGCAATGCGGGTTTTGCCTGGCGCCCCTACAACAGCACCCGCTGGGCGCTGCTGGGCAAGTACACCTACCTCTACGACGTGTCCTCGCTGCCGCAAGTGGGCGCCAACGTCGCCAGCTACGACCAGCGCAGCCAGGTGTTGGCGCTGGAAGGCGTCTACAACCCGGACCACCACTGGGAGTTCGCCGGCAAGCTGGCGCGCCGTGAGGGCAGCGTGCGTTACGGACGTCTGCAAGGCGAGTGGGCCGACTCTGCGGCGACCTTCGGAGCCGTTCAGGTTCGTTACGAACTCGACGAGGTCTGGCACGGCCTGGCCGAGTACCGCTGGCTGGGTGTGAAGGACGGCGGCGACCGCCAGGGAATCCTGCTGGGCGTGGACCGCGACGTCGGCCGGAACTTCCGCGTCGGCGTCGGCTACAACTTCACCGAGTTCAGCGATGACCTGACCGACTTCGATTACAACCACAAAGGCTGGTTTCTCAACCTGGTGGGGAGTTATTGACGATATTGCGTTGTATTCGGCGCTAGCTCACCGAATGCGAATGCAGCGATACCGCGGCCCGATCGCCTCCTGGCGGCCGGGTTTTCGGAAGGGCAACACGGCCAGGATCGGCCGTGGCGCCCGGTGGATGCGGCCGGTACGGCGCGAACCATGGGATGGCTACACAGCGGCTACAGGCAACAACGACAGGAACGTCAAACAACAACAAGGATCGCTGTAAGTGATTCGACGCGCGACAACTACAAAGCGAAAGCGCGTCGTTTGCTCCATTCGTAATCAACTTTCCATTCGAGGTGCGATATGAAGGAAACCAGACGTAGGATGACGCTGAATCTCGCCGGGACCGAGATGCAGTTCCTGGAGGATCTGTGCGTGCGCAAGGGCGTCAGCAAGACGGCCGCGATCCGCCAGGCCTTGCGCCTGTATCAGGTAGTCGAAGACCGAGTCGATTCTGGCAAGAAGCTCTACTTCGTCGACGGCGCCACCAAGGAGCGATCCGAGTTGATGCTGCTCTAGCGCTCGTGAGCGCGCTTCGCGAGACGTGCGACAGGGATACTCGTCGGTTCCCGTCGCACGTCGATCCACGGCCGCGAAGCACGGGCAGGCGAACGGCGAGCGCACCCCGATAGGGAGGTGCGGCGGTCGACGACGCGATCGGACGATGAGATCGACGGCCGCTAGCGGATGAAACAAGGCCAGGCCCGGTCGCGGGCCCGGCCGGGGAGTTCCACCTGGCCGCAACGGCCGGGCTTTGCAGCCGGCCAGCGATGGCGACGGGCTGGCGGACGCAGCGGGTTCTACGACGCCCCCTGTGCCGCGACCGATGCTGTGCCCGCGCCGCCGAGGCCGCCGCGGGCCGCGGTGCCGTATCCTGCGCATCCGGCTATCGTGCATCCGGCCGCGATCCCGCCCTGCCGTGGTTTCCATCCCGCTGTGATCCAAATTCTGATCTACCTGCGCTACCTGGCCGTGGCCGGCCAGTGTCTGGCGATCGCATTCGTGGTCCAGCGCCTGGGCCTGGCCTTGCCGATGGCGCCGCTGCTGGGCGTATCGCTGGGCTTGTTGGCGTTCAACCTGGCCAGCCATGCGTGGTTGCGGCGGCGTGGCGAGGGCGGCGCGCGTGCGCTCGCGCTGCAACTGGTGGTCGATACGCTGGCGCTGACCGCCTTGCTGTACTGGTCCGGCGGCCCGGCCAATCCCTTCGTGTCGCTGTACCTGGTGCCGGTGGCGCTGGCCGCGATCGCCTTGGAGATCGGGCCGATGATCGGCCTGACCGTGCTCACCGCCGCGCTCTACACCTGGCTGCTCGGTCACCACCAGCCGTTGCCGCACGTGCACGGCGAGGACGGCTTCGGCCTGCACGTGACCGGCATGTGGGTGAACTTCCTGCTCAGCGCCGCGATCATGGCGGTGGTGCTGGGGCGCTTCATGGCGATCGTGCGCGACCAGCGCCGCCGCCTCGCGGCCGCGCGCGAACGCGCGATGCGCGACGAGTCGTTGCTGGCCCTGGGCTCGCTGGCCGCGGGCACCGCGCACGAACTCAATACGCCGCTGACCACGATGGGCCTGCTGCTGGACGACTGGTCGCAGCATCCGCAGGCGCCCAGCGCCGAGGACCTGGCGAGCATGCGCGACCAGCTCGCGCATTGCCGCGAGCACGTGCGCGCCCTGGCCGCGCTGGCGCGGCGCGGCGCCCTGGGCGAGGCCACGATCGAGGGCGCCGACGCCTTCGTGCGCGACGGCCTGGAGCGTTGGCTGCTGTTGCGCCCGGGCGTCGAGGTGGCGACGGCGCTGGACGCGGGCGGACGGCGTTTGCGCGTGGATCCGGGCCTGCCGCAGGCCCTGCTCAATCTGCTCAACAACGCCGCCGACGCCAACGAGGCCGCGGGCGCGCCGGCGCGGATCGAAGTGAGCACGCAATGCGACGGCGACTGGCTGCGCATCGCCATCGCCGATCGCGGCCACGGCCCCGAGCGCGCGGCCGACGCGGTTGCGATCGACAGTCACGGGCCGGGCTTGGGCCTGGGCCTGCTGATCTCCAACGCCAGCATCGAGCGCAGCCGTGGGCGGGTGCGCCGGATCGCGCGCCTGGGCGGCGGCTGCGTCACCGAGGTCGAACTGCCGCTGCTGGCGCCGGCGGAGGAGCGCGCATGAGCCTGCCCGCGCGCTTGTTGGTGATCGACGACGATGCCGCGTTCTGCCGCATCCTGGTGCGGCATCTGCAACGTCACGCGGTCGAAACCTGCATCGCCCACGATGCGGGCACGGCTTTGCAGGCCACCGAGGCATTCGCGCCCGACGGCGTGCTGCTGGATCTCAAGCTGGGTGCGGACAACGGTCTGCTGTTGATCCAGGCCCTGCGCGAACGCTGTCCGCAGGCGCGCATCGTGCTGGCCACCGGCTACGCCAGCATCGCCACCGCGGTCGATGCGATGCGGCGCGGCGCCTGGAACTACCTGCCCAAGCCTTTCGACATCGACGCCCTGGCGCGCGCATTCGAGCACGCGCCCGAGCAGGCGCCGCCGCCCGCCGAGGCGCCGTCGCTGCGGCGCCAGGGCTGGGAGCATGTGCAGCGGGTGCTGGCCGAATGCGGCGGCAACGTGTCCGCGGCGGCGCGGGTGCTGGGCGTGGACCGGCGCACCTTGCAGCGTCGGCTGGCGAAGCGGCCGGTGCGTGAGCGGCTTTGAGGGTGGGGCTTGGATCGGTGGGGCGGTAAGAGCAAATCCCCCCTAGCCTCCTTTTTCAAAGGGGGGATTAGCGCGGTCGCTTTTGGGGTGTCCGGGAGCGTGCGGGTATCGCCGTAGGTTCGTTCCAACGGCGGCGAACAGCGCATCGACGTAGGGCGATCGGGCCCCGACTCGAAAGCCCCGCCACGCTGCCCCACGAAACCACGCAAGCGATTCCCCCTTCGAAAAAGGGGGGCTAGGGTGGATTTGCTTTGGCTGTGTCCTTCCGCCCTGCCGGCGAAAACCCCTCTGCACCCGTCGTGCCAACTGCAGCGAACAGCGCATCGACGTAGGGCGATCGGGCCCCGACTCGAAGGCCCCGCCACGCTGCCCCACGAAACCACGCAAGCGATTCCCCCCTTTGAAAAAGGGGGGCTAGGGGGGATTTGCTTTGGCTGTGTCCTGCCGGCGAAAACCCCTCAGCGACCGTCGTGCGTCGTGGCCCCGAGTGCACGCACTTGGAAATGCACCGTCGTGCTGCCCGCATGTTCGAAGCGCAGTCGCGCGCTCACCGTGTCGCCCTGCTTGAACGGACGTGTCGGAGCGATGAACATCAAGTGATAGCCGCCCGGCTGCAACTTGACCGTCGCGCCCGCCGGCAGCGGCAGGCCGTCGCGCAGCTGGCGCATGCGCATCACGCCGCCTTCGTGCCGGACCTCATGGATCTCCACGCGCTCGGCCGCGTCGCTGCTCACCTCGAGCAGGCGGTCGTCGCGTTTGCCCGCATTGATCACGCGCATGAAACCGACCGCGACACCGGCGCCGGGCGGCGTCGCGCGCGACCAGGCGTCGGCGACGCGCAGCGCGCCCACGGGTTGGCCTTCATCGACCCAGGCGGCGAGCAAGCCGGCGGCGAGCAGCGCCGCCAGCGCCAGACCCCAGCGCCTCACAAGGCCACCTCGATCCGGTCCAGCAAGGTCAGCGTGCGCGCGGTGCCGTCGCGGCCGCGTGCGATCAACAGCGCCAGCAAGGCGCCCCACAGAATCAACCAGGCGCCGACGAAGGCGAGCAGTGCGTGCATGCGATTCTCCCGAGGTAGTCGAGTGGCCCATCATTGCGGGCGCCATTCCAGGCCGACGTAGAACGAGCGGCCGTCGCCCGGCAGGAAGTTGCGTCCGTCCTGGCCGCGCGCGTCGGCGATCACGTTGGTGCTGGCGATCCAGCGCCGGTCCTGCAGGTTGCGGGCGTCGAGGAACCAACGCCAGGCGCCGTCGATCTGGCCGCCGACGCGCAGACCCAGCAGGGTGTAACCGGGCGCGCGATAGCTGTTGGCGTGATCGACGTAGGCGCCCTGCGGCACCCATTCCAGGTTGGGTTCGAGATACAGGCGTTCGTCGGTGGACCAGCGCAGTTGCGTGCGCAGCTGTTGGCGCGGAATTCCGGCCAGGCGGCTGTTGCCGTAAACCGGATCGGCGTCGAAACGGAAATCGTTGTAGAGGTAGTTGGCCGACAGCAGCCAGGCCGGATGCAGGCGCCAGCCCAGGCCCAGTTCCAGGCCCCGATGCACAGTGCGGTCGGCGTTGATCGTGCCCAGCGGATTGCCGGCCTCGTCGTTCAAGGACAACAGCTCGCCGTCGACGCGGGCGCGATACAGCGCCGCGTCCAGCGACAGCGCGTCGCGCTGCAGGCGCAGGCCGATTTCCGCCGAGCTCGCGCGTTGGCGATCGACCTGGCTCACGCCCGGGCCGCCGGTGAGCTCGCCGAAGCTGGGCGCCTCCACGCTGCGGCTGAGGTTGGCGTAGATCTGGGCGCGCTCGTCGATCAGATAGCGCAGGCCCAGCTTGGGGCTGACGCCGTCGTAGTCGACGTCGAAACTCTCGTCGCGACCGCCGGTGATGTAGCGGTCGCGCGAACGCCGTTGCGCGTCCATCGCCTGTGCGCCCAGCGCCAGCACCCAGCGCGGATCCAGCCAAGTCTGGTTTTCGAGGTAGAGCCGACGATTGCGGGCGCGCTGGTCGAAGCGATTGCTGCGCGCGCCTGGTTGGCCGCCGAGATTGAAATAGCGGTCGTCGTCGGTATCGCCCTGGGCCCAACCCAAGCCGGCCACGAACAGGTTGCGACGCCCCGCGAGCTCGCCTTCGGCGCGCCAGCGCAGGTCCAGGCCGTAGTCCTGCGAGTCCTGGCGCAAGACCTGGAAGATCGGATGGTCCAGCGCCTTGTCGGCGTAGTAAGCCGACACGGTGAGGCTGCGGCCCGGCGACGGCGTCCAGGCCAGACGCGCGCCCAGGCGGTCCAGGCGATAGTCGCGGCGCTGGTCCAGGGCGAGGTTGCCGGGCGCGGCCAGTCGCGGATCGCGGCGCGCTTCGGCCAGGGTCAGGTTGCCCGGCAGTTGCGAGCGCGTGTCGACGTGGGTGAGGTAGACGCGGGCGTCCAAGCGGTCGCTGAAGCGCCAGCCGGCGTTGCCGAACAGTCGGTAGTTCTCCTGCGCGGCGTGATCGCGATAGCCGTCCTGATGCACGCCGCTGAGGCTGAGATAGCCGTCGGCGCGTCCGGATACGCCGGCTGCCGCGACCTGGCCGCGGCGATAGCCGTCGCTGCCGGTCTCGGCGCGCAGCACGATCGGCGGCGCGTCATAGCCTGTGGGCGAGACGAAGTCGATCGCGCCGCCTAACGTCGCCGCGCCGTACTCGAGCGCGTTGGCGCCGCGATGGATCTCGATGTAGCGCGCCGACAGCGGCTCCACCGCCTGGAAGTCGTAGCCGCCATCGGCGAGGTTGAGCGGGCTGCCGTCCTGCAGCAGTTCCAGGCCGCGGCCGTGGAAGGTGCGCTGCAGGCCGGAACCGCGGATCGACAGCCGCGCCTCGTCGGCGCCGAAGCGCGGTTGCACGAACACGCCGGGCGCGTAGGACAGCGCATCGCTGAGGGTGCCGACGCGGCCTTCGCGATAGCGCTCGGCATCGACCAGCGCGGTCGCGCCGGGGCGCTCGTCCAGCCGGCGTCGGGCGCGTTCGATGTCGTCCACCGTGTCCGGCCGCGCGGCCACGCCATGCACTTCGACCCGGGGCAGGGTCGGCGCATCGCCGTCCTCGGCATGGGCGGGCAGGGCGAGGACGATCGCGAAGGCGAGCAGGGCTGGGCGGGCGACGCGAGGCATGCGGTGGCGTTCCTGAAGCGCGGAAACCGACCATGCTAGGCAGCGCGCCTCGCGCTGCCGATGCGGCAAAACGCCGCACCCGCCGTGCTCAGCGGAAGTGGGCGCGCAGCACCGCGTCGGCTTCGAGCAGGGCGGCCGGCGCGCCGCGCGGCGGCGCCAGCAGGCGGAACGCGACCGGCGGCAGGGCCGGCAGACGCAGCGCGCGTGGCGCCGGCACCAGGCCGTCGACGATGGCCGAGGCGTTGAGGCAGCCCACGCCCAACCCGGCCGCGATCGCCGACTGCAGGCCGGCCACGCCGCTGCAGGTGTGCGCGACGGTGTGGGCGATGCCGCGCTGCTCGAGCGCGCGCACCGCGCTGCGATGCACGGCGCAGCTGTCCGGCAACAGCACCAGCGCCAGCGGCTCGCCCGGGCGCGGCCGGAAATGCGGCGCCGCCAGCCAGGACAGCGCTTCGCGGCGCAGCGCGCGGCCGCCGGCGCGGCCGGGCTTGATCTCCATCACCAGCGCCAGATCGTAGTCGCGCCGCGCATGGCCTTCGACCAGGGCCGCGCTCTGGCCCACCGTCACCTGCAGGCGCAGCTGCGGACAGGCGCGTGCGACGTGGCGCAGCAGCGCGGCGACCTCGGCGGGGCGGAAGTAGTCGCTGATCGCCAGACGCACCTGCGTGGCGGGCGCCTGTTCCTGCACGTCGCGCAGGGCCAGCTCGCCTATCGCCAGCAACTGGCGCGCGTGCGCGAGCAGGCGCTCGCCGGCCGGCGTGGTTCGCACGCCGGTGCGCGAGCGCAGCAGCAAGGGCGCCCCCGCCACCGCCTCGAGTTTCTGCAACTGCTCGCTGATCGCCGATTGCGAGCGGAACACCACCGCGGCGCCGCCGGAAATGCTGCGCGCGTCGACCACGGCGACGAAGGAGCGGAGCTGTTCCAGGTCCAGACTGCGCATGTGCGGCGGCTCCGAGCGAGACGTCTGCTTCTATCGGAATAACCGATGGAAGCCATCCAATAATCCCGCTATTCCGGTAGTAGCGGCGGCGTTAGTGTGATCCCACACCGCCACAGGAACAAGCTCATGCCGCACATCGCCCTGATGATTTCCGGACAGCCCGACGCCGCGCTCACCCGCTCGGTCGCGGCCGCCATCGCCGACCTCACCGTCGAGGTGCTGGGCAAGCCGCGCGAATTGATCGCGCTGACCCTGCAGTACCTCGATCCCGCGCAATGGATCATCGACGGCCATCCGCTCAGCGACTCGGGCCGCAACGCGTTCCAGCTGGACATCAGCATCACCGACGAGACCAACACCAAGGCCGAGAAGGCGCGCTACCTGGCGCAGGTCTATGCGCGCATGGAGGCGTTGATCGGCAACCTGCACCCGACCTCCTACATCCACGTGATCGACGCCCGCGCCGCCGCCTACGGCTACGGCGGCCTGACCCAGGAGCGGCGCTACCAGCTGAGCGCGCGCTAGCCGGGCTCGCCCGCGATCTGGGCGAGCAGCCAGTCGCGCAGCGCCGCGACCTCGGCGCTCGGCGGCCCGTTGTCGGCGTAGACCAGGTTGTGGCGATAGCCTTCCAGCGTGGGGCCGAACGGCTGCACCAGCAGGCCGCTGGCCAGGTCGTCGGCGACCAGGGACAGGCTCAGCAGGGCCACGCCCTGGCCGGCGATCGCGGCCTGGATGGCGTGGCTGTCGTCGGTGTAGCGCAGGCCGGCGTCGACCGCGACGCCTTGCAGGCCCGCGCGTTCGCACCAGCCGCGCCAGCTCGGTGTGCGCGCGGCGGGGTGACGCCATTCCACGTGCAGCAGGGGCAGGGCGCGCAGGTCCTCGGGTGCGTGCAGCCCTAGTCGCGGGCTGCACACCGGCGCGAAGCGGTCCTCGATCAGCGGCAGACAGATCAGGCCGGGGTAGGGGCCCTGGCCGTAGCGGATCGCCGCGTCGGCGACGCCGGCCAGCAGGTCGACCGGGTCGTCAGAGGCGTGCAGGCGCAGATCGAATTCCGGATAGGCCGCGCGAAACGCGGCCACGCGCGGCACCAGCCACTTGGCGGTGAACGACACCGTCGCCGACAAAGTGATCGCGCGACGGGTACGGCGCGCGGCGATCGCCGCGATCGCGGCCGCGAAGGCGTCGAAGCCTTCGCGCAGCACCGGGTACAGGCGCAGGGCATCGGCGGTCAGCGCGACCTGGCGCGTGCGGCGTTCGAACAGGCGCACGCCCAGATATTCCTCGAGCAGGCGGATCTGGTGGCTGATCGCGGTCGGGGTGACCGCGAGCTCGTCGGCGGCACGCTTGAAGCTGGCCAGGCGCGCGGCGGCCTCGAATGCGCGCAGGGCGCCCAGCGGGGGCAGGCGACGCGGGTTCATGGATGCGAAAAATTCATCTGATACCTGAGGAATCGGAGTTTGTCGCCCGTAGGTATAGCGCGTCAAATGGACTCCTAAGCTGCGAAGTGCACTCCTCACTAGTGAGGTTGGCTCATGCATTCCGGCGCCCCTACCGAGACCACCGCCATGACCCGATTGCTCCACCTCGATGCCAGTGCCCGCCCCCACGGTTCCGACCGCCACGCCCACGGTTCGCACACGCGCCGCCTCAGCGCGCGCTTCGTGCGGCGCTGGCAGGCGCTGCGACCGCAGGATCCGGTGGTCTACCGCGACGTCGGCCAGTCGCCGCCGGCGCCGGTGAGCGGGGCCTGGATCCATGCCGCGTTCACGCCCGCCGCCAAGCGCGAGCCGTGGATGCACGAGACCCTGGCCGAGAGCGACGCCCTGGTCGACGAACTGATCGCCGCCGACGTGATCGCGGTCGGCCTGCCCATGTACAACTTCAACGTCCCGGCCCAGTTCAAGGCCTACATCGACAACGTGGTGCGGGTCGGCCGCACCTTCGGCTTCGACCGCAGCCGCGGCGCCGAGCCCTACTGGCCACTGCTGGCCGAGTCCGGCAAGACCCTGGTGCTGCTGGGTTCGCGCGGCGACTACGGTTACGACGGCGAGCGCCTGGGCCATCTCAACCACGGCGAGGCCAGCGTGCGCACCGCGTTCGGTTATCTGGGCATCGTCGATGCGCACGGGGTGGCGATCGAATACGACGAGTTCGCCGACGCGCGCCTGGCCGCGTCGATCGCCGACGCCGAGGCGCGCGTGGATGCGCTGGTCGAGGGCCTGGTCGCGGCGCGCGGGCTGCGCGACGCGGCCTGAGCGGCGGCTGGCGCGCACGGCGCTTTGATTTTCCGCGCGCGCCACCTAATGTGGGCGGCCCACGCCGCCGCCCGCGGCCGAGCGACCGCCACGCGACCTTGAGAACCGTTGCCGCCACCCGCTATGTCACGCCGCTGCGCGAAGGCGGTTCGCTGCCGGCCGTGGTCGAAGGCGACGACGACGGCCTGTACGTGCTCAAGTTCCGCGGCGCCGGCCAGGGCCGCAAGGCCTTGATCGCCGAGCTGATCGGCGGCGAGCTCGCGCGCGCCCTGGGCCTGCCGATGCCGGAGATCGTGCTGGCCGAGCTCGACCCGGAACTCGCGCGCACCGAGCCCGATCCCGAGATCCAGCACCTGATCCGCGAGAGCGCCGGCCTCAACCTGGCGCTCGACTATCTGCCCGGCGCGGTCAACTACGACCCCTTGGTGGACCAGCCCGACGCGGCGCTGGCCTCGCGCGTGGTCTGGTTCGACGCCTATCTGAGCAACGTCGACCGCACCGCGCGCAACACCAATCTGCTGATCTGGCATCGCCGCCTGCACCTGATCGACCACGGCGCCGCGCTGTACTTCCATCACGATTGGGACAGCGCCCAACGCGCCAGCGCCGGCGTCTTCGCGCAGGTCCAGGACCATGTGCTGCTGCCCTTGGCGCGCGAGCTGCGCGCCGCCGATGTCGAGCTCGCGCCGCAGCTCACGCCCGCGCTGATCGAACGCGTGGTCGGCTTGCTGCCCGATGCCTGGCTCGGCGACGAACCCGGTTTCGCCGATGCCGGCGCCCTGCGTCGCGGCTACGCCGACTATCTCCAGCGCCGGGTCGCCGAACGCGCCGGTTTCGTCGAGGAGGCCGTCCGTGCCCAATCGCGCTACCTATGACTACGCGGTAGTGCGGGTGGTGCCGCGGGTGGAGCGCGGCGAGTTCGTCAATGCCGGCGTGCTGGTGTCGTGCCCGAGCGCCGGCCTGCTGCAAGCCGGCATCGAACTGGACGCAGCGCGCGTGCTGGCGCTGGACCCGAACCTGGATCTGGAGTCCTTGCGCGCGCACCTGGCGGCGATCGAACGCATCTGCCGCGGCGGTCCGGGCTCCGGGCCGATCGGCGAACTGCCTGCGCGCGCGCGTTTCCACTGGCTGACCGCGCGGCGCAGCTCCATCATCCAGATGTCGCCCGTGCACACCGGGCGTTGCCTGCATCCCGAGGGCATCCTCGATCACCTGCTCGCGCGCATGGTGCGCCCGATCACGCCGCAGACGCGCTGACGCGCATCGCGTCGCTCAGGCCGGCGGCGCGTCGTCCTGTCCGCTCAGGACCAGGGTGGTGCGGGTGCCGCGGCCGACGTCGGACTCGAAACTCAGGGTCCAGCCCAGGTGTTCGCACAGGCGCGAGATCAGGTCCAGGCCGATGCCGCCGCCGTCGCGGTCGCCGCCGCCGCGGGCGATGCGCGCGTAGATCGCGCTGATCTCTTCCGGCGTCATGCCGTGGCCAGGGTCGTCGATGGTGACCGTGGCCGGCGCCTGCAACCGGATCACGATTTCGCCGCGGTCGCTGTGTTCGATCGCGTTGCGCAGCAAGTTGCCGATCGCGGCCTGCACGATCGGCAACGGGGCGACGATCGCGCTGGCCGGCAACGGCGCCAGGGTCAGGCGCAGGTCCTTGTCGCGGGTGAGCTGGCGGTGGTCCTCGACGATCTCCGGCAGCAGCTGATCCAGGGCGACGCGGTCGCCGGCGCTGGCCAGGCGCGCCGGATCCTTGGCCAATGCCAACAGCAACGAGATCAGCCGCTCCACGTCCTGCGAGGTGCGGCGGATGCGGCCGAGCTGATGGCGCACCGGCGCGGGCAGGTCGGGCTGATCCAGGGCGAGTTCGGTCGCGCCCACGATCACCGCGATCGGCGTGCGCAGCTCGTGGCTGGCGCTGTCGATGAAGGCGCGTTCGCGCTCGACGAAGCGCTCGTTGCGTTGCAGATAGTCGTTGAGCGAATCGGCGATCACCACCAGTTCGGCGCTGGCCGCGTGCGGCACGTCGATGCGCTGGCCGGACTGGTCGGGGCGCAGGCGCGCGATGCGCTCGGCCAGGGTACTGAGGGGGCGCATCAGCCGGTTCACGCCCAAGGCGATCAGCAGCGACAGCAACAGCAAGGTGGTGATGGCCGCGCCGGCGATGGTCAGCGCCATGTCGAACTCGCGCGTTTCCAGGTCGCTGATGTCCAGCGACAGAGTGATCCGGCGGCCGTCGATGTCGCGCACCAGGGCCACGTGCTCGATGCCGTCGACCAGCATGTCGTCGTGCACGCCGGGGGGCAGGCCGCGCAACTCGGCCGGGATGCGCTTGGGATCGCGGCCGTCGTAGAGCTTGATGCTGGCGGTGTCGGTCCAGTGATAGTTCGGATCGACCCGGCTGCGCTCGCTGAAATGATCCAGCTCGGATTCCAGCAGGGTCTGCCAGACCAGGCGCTCGACATGCTCGTTGACGATGATGCCCTGCGCGATCACCGCCACCGACAGCAGCGCGGTGAAGCCGAGCAGGCCCAGCAGGATGCGCCGGCGCAGGCTGCTCTTGTTAGCCGCCATGGGCGCCCTCGATCATGTCCGTCGCGGCGACTTCGGCCAGGCGGTAACCGACCCGCGGCAGGGTCTGGATCAGCTTGCTCGGATAGGGGCCGTCGACGCTGCGGCGCAGTTCGTAGATATGCGAGCGCAGCATGTCGCCGTCGGGCGGGCTGTCGCCCCACAGCGCGTGCTCCAGGCGTTCGCGCGTGACCGCGGCGGGGCTGGACTGCATCAGCACCTCCAGCAGCTTGCGGCAGGCCGGGTACAGGTGCAGGGCGCGACCGCCGCGGCTGACTTCCAGGGTGGTCAGGTCGTAACGCAGGTCGGCGACCTGCAGCACGCGGCTGCGCCCGCGTCCGCTCGCGCGCGCGATCAGCGCCTCCAGGCGCACTTCCAGTTCCGGCAGCGCGAACGGCTTGGTCAGGTAGTCGTCGGCGCCGGCGCGAAAGCCGGCGATCTTGTCGGGCAGTTCGTCGCGCGCGGTCAGCATCAGCACCGGCACTTCGTTGCCGGCATCGCGCAGGCCGCGCAGCACGCCGTGGCCGTCCAGGCGCGGCAGCATCCAATCCAGCACGATCGCGTCGTAGCGCTGGGTCACGGCCAGATGCAGGCCGGTGGCGCCGTCGGGCGCGGCGTCCAGGGTGTAGCCGCGCGCCTCGAAGTACTCGAACAGGTTCGCGACCAGGCTCCGGTTGTCTTCCACCACCAGCACACGCATACGTCCGGAGTCTCCCTGTCCGCGGGTCGCGCGATGCGCCCGACCGAGCAGTGTTCATGCCGCCACGTCGGAACGACGTGGGAACGGCGGCAACGATACTCCTACGCCCGCGCGCCCGGCGTGGCGCTCGCGGTCAGCCGGCGTTTAGCTGCGGGCCGCCGCGTCGCGCGTTTTTAACGAAGCCCGAATTCCGCTCCTACCGCTCTCCGACACGCGCGTTCCGATCATCGCCGCAGCCTCCTCTCCGCGCCGGCTCGTCCCCGGCCGCACTCGATGAAATCTCCCGCGGCACCCAAGCACAGCATGCACAGCGGCCCGTCCTGGCCGGCCCACCATCCCGGCCTGGATCGCATCGCGGGCGCCGCCGCGCGCGACGAGTCCTTCTATTTCAGCCACTTCTGGCTGCCCCTGCTGGCCTTCGCGATCCTCGCCGTCGGCCTGATGCTGCTGCACGGCGACGTCTGGGTGGCGGACCGGCTGTACGCCTGGCAGGGCCATCGCTGGGCGCTGAAGGACGCGTTCGCGACCCAGACCCTGATCCACATCGGCGGCCGCGACCTCAGCACCGCGGCCTGGCTGGCGGTCGCTGTGGCCTGGCTGGTGGCGCGCCTACGCACCGACCTCGCACACCTGCGCAAGCCCCTGGCCTATCTGCTGCTCGCGACCCTGCTGGCGACGGCGGGGGTGGCCTGGATCAAGTCCTGGTCGAACATGGACTGTCCCTGGGACCTGCTGCGCTACGGCGGCGATCGGCCCTACATCGGCCTGCTCGGACTGCGCCCGGTGGGCCTGTCGCGCGGCGTCTGCTTCCCGGCCGGCCACGCCAGCGGCGGTTACGCCTGGATGGCGCTGTACTTCTTCTTCCTCGCGGCGCGTCCGAAGCTGCGCTGGCTGGGCCTGGCGATCGGTGTCGGCAGCGGCCTGCTGTTCGGCGTGTCCCAGCAGCTGCGCGGCGCCCACTTCCTTTCGCACGATCTGTGGACGGTGGCGATCTGCTGGATGAGCGCGCTGGGCATGTACCGCGTGTTCTGGGGCCGCGACCGGGTGCACGAGCGCGCCGACGTCGCCGTGCTCGAACGCGCCGAGGTCCTCGGCGCCCAGCCGCTCGCCGCCCGCCGGCAGGACCTCGCATGAGCGCGATCGCGCGGCCGCGGGTCGCCCAGCCCGATCGCACCAGCGCGCTGCTGTCCTATCGTCCGGAGCTGAGCCTGGAAACCCTGGCGCTGATCGCCAGCCTGTTCTTCACCGTGTTCTGCAACGGCTCCTTCTTCGCCGCGGTGGCCCAGACCGGCGTCTTGCACGGGCCGGGCGGCTGGCTGACCGCCTTGAGCCTGTTCGCGATGGTCGCGGCCCTGAACATGCTGCTGCTGTGTCTGGTGCTGTACCGGCCGATCGCCAAGCCGGTGCTGATCGTGCTGCTGCTCACCACCGCGATGGCGGTGCGCTACATGGGCGAATACACGGTGTACCTGGACACCGACATGATCCGCAACATCCTGCACACCGACAGCAAGGAGTCGGGCGAGCTGATCTCGTGGCGGTTGCTGCCCTCGCTGTTCCTGTACGGCGTGCTGCCGTCGCTGCTGGTCTGGCGCGTGCGCCTGAAGCCGCGCTCGTTCAAGCGCGCCCTGCTGATCCGCGGTGCCTGCGTGGTCGGCGCGCTCGCCCTGGCCTGCGGCGCGGCGCTGCTGTCGTTCCAGAACCTGTCCTCGCTGATGCGCAACCATCGCGAGGTGCGCCACCTGATCACGCCGGGCAACTACGTGATGTCGCTGGCGCGGGTCGCGTTCGAGGATCAGGCCGGCAAGCAACGCGCGCGCGCGCCGATCGGCCAGGACGCCAAGGTGGTGGGCCGACCCGCGGGTGCGAAGCCGCGTCTGCTGGTGATCGTGGTCGGCGAGACCGTGCGCGCGCAGAATTGGGGCTTGAACGGCTATGCGCGCCAGACCACGCCCGAGCTGGCCAAGATCGCTCCGATCAACTTCCCGAACATGCACGCCTGCGGCTCGGCCACCGAAGTCTCGGTGCCGTGCATGTTCTCGCCCTGGGGGCGCGGCCGCTACGACAAGGACCGGATCAAGCATTCGCAGTCGCTGCTGCACGTGCTCGAATACGCCGGCCTCAAGACCCTGTGGCGCGACAACCAGACCGGCTGCAAGGGCGTCTGCGACGGCCTGGCCTTCGAATCCTTCGAGCACGGCACGCAGGCGCCGTATTGCACGGCCGAAGGCTGCATGGACGAGGTCATGCTGCAGGGCCTGGACGCCGAGTTGGCCAAGCGCCCGGGCGACGTGGTGGTGGTGCTGCACCAGTTGGGCAACCACGGCCCGGCCTACTACAAGCGCTATCCGCAGCGGTTGAAGAAATTCACGCCGGTGTGCGAGACCTCGGACCTGGGCCAGTGCAGCCTGACCGAGATCGTCAACGCCTACGACAATGCGGTGCTGGGCACCGACGACTTCCTGGCCCGCACCATCCGTCTGCTGTCCGAGCAGAGCGGGCGCGACACCGCGATGATCTATCTGTCCGATCACGGCGAATCGCTGGGCGAGAACGGCCTGTTCCTGCACGGCGTGCCGTACGCGATCGCGCCGCAGACCCAGCTGCGCGTGCCGATGGTGATGTGGCTGTCGCCGGGCTTCGCCGCCAGCCGCGGCATCGACAGCGCCTGCCTGCGTCGCGAGGCCGAGCAGCCGGCCAGCCAAGACAACCTGTTCCATTCGGTGCTGGGCCTGATGCAGGTGCGCAGCTCGGTCTACGATCCCAAGCTGGACCTGTTCGGGCGCTGCGAGCGTCCCGCCTGAGGCCGCGGTAGGCGCAGAATCGGGGCGGGACCGCACGTGGCGAGGCAGCGCATGCACAGCTTACCGACCTGGTTCTTGTGGGCTTTGGGCTCGGCGGTGTTCGCCGCGCTGACCGCGATCTTCGCCAAGCTCGGTTTGCGCGGCGTGGATTCGGATTACGCCACCCTCATCCGCACTTGGGTGATCGTGCTCGCGCTGACGATGTTCGTCGTCTACGCCGGCAAGTGGAGCGATCCCAGTCTGCTGTCGGCCAGGACCTGGACCTTCCTGATCCTGTCCGGCCTGGCCACCGGCGCTTCCTGGCTGTGCTATTTCCGCGCCCTGCAGATCGGCGAGGCCTCGCAGGTCGCGCCGGTGGACAAGCTCAGTCTGCTGCTGGTGGCGGTGTTCGCGGTGGTGTTCCTGGGCGAGCGGCCGAGTCCGCGCGAGTGGCTGGGCATCGCGATGGTCGGCGCGGGCGTGCTGGTGCTGGGCTGGCGGCGTTAGCGCAGCACCGCGCCCAGCAGCGCGCCGATCAGGGCCAGCGCCGGCATCGTCGCGCTCCAGCGCAGCGCGTGTCCGCCCAGGCCGCCGCGCATGCCGCGCCGGCGCGAATGCGGTGCGCGCCTAGCCATGCGCCTGCGCTCTGTCGGCCAGGGCGCGGATGTCGCGCGTTTCCAGCACCGCCTTGGGCGCGCCATGGCGTGCGACTTCCAGCATGGCCAGGCCGATGCTTTCGGTGCTCAGAATCCGATTGGGCAACAGCGCGCGCAGCGGCGACAGCAGCGGCTTGGTCAGGGTGTAGAACCAGCGATAGGCGGGCGTGCTCGAACGCGCGCCGTGCAGCGGCTGGATCACGCCGGGACGGAACAGGTACACGGCCTGGAACGGCAACCGCTGCAGCGCGTTCTCGGTACGGCCCTTGACCCGCGCCCACATGCTGCGGCCGCGCTCGCTGCTGTCGGTGCCGGCGCCGGAGACGTAGACCAAGCGCATGCCCGGATTCAGACGCGCCAGGGTCTGGGCGGCGGCGAGGGTGAGCTCGTAGGTGATGCGGCTGTAGTCGGCCTCGTTCATGCCGCCGGCGGACACCCCCAGGCAGAAATAGCAGGCGTCGTAGCCGCGCAGGCGGTCCTCGATCGCGCGGTAGTCGTACAGGTCGGCGTGCACGATCTCCCGCAGTTTGGGATCGTGCACGCCGCTGGCTTTGCGCCCGATCGTGGTGACCTGGCTCACGTCGTCCGCGCGCAGGCATTCGCGCAGCACGCCCTGGCCGAGCATGCCGGTGACGCCGAAGATCAGCACCTTCATGGCGGCGGCCTCAGGCTTGCGGCAGCGACGGGATCGTCGGCGCGGCATGATCGATGGACATGCTCAGCTCGCGCCAGCGTTGCGCCTGCGCCGCACGCGCGGATTCGGCGGCGTCGACGTAGTGCAGGGCATCGCTGCCCAGCAGCAGATGCAGCGGCGGATCCTCCATGCGCGCGACCGTCAGCACGGCCAGCGCGACCTTGGCCGGATCGCCGTTCTCGTTGCCGAGGTAGTGGCTCAGCAGTTCGGCCAAGGCGCCGACCGAGGGCCGGTAGTCGGGCCAGATCTCGGGCAGGTTGCGGCTGGCGATCTCGCCCCAGCCGGTGCGCATGCCGCCGGGTTCGAGCACGCTGATGCGGATGCCAAACGGCGCGACTTCCTGGCTCAGCGCTTCGCTGAAGCCGCCGACCGCCCACTTCGCGGCCTGATAGGCGCTCAGGCCCGGCGCGCCGATGCGGCCGCCGACCGAGGAGATCTGCAGGATGCGGCCGCCGCGTTGCGAGCGCATCACCGGCAGGGCGGCGCGAGTCAGATTGACCACGCCGTAGAAGTTGGTGTCGATCTGGGCGCGGAACGCGGCTTCGTCGGTTTGTTCGAACGGCGCCAGTTCGCCGTAACCGGCGTTGTTGACCAGCACGTCGAGGCGGCCGTAGGCCTCGATCGCGGTCTGCACCGCCGCGCGCGCAGCGGTCGCATCGGTGACGTCGAGCGCGACCGCGCGCACTTGCCCGGGATAGCGCGCGACCAGGTCGGCGAGGCTGTCGGGATCGCGCGCGGTCGCGACCACGCGTTCGCCGGCGGCGAGCGCGGCTTCGACGATTTGACGGCCGAGGCCGCGGGAACTGCCGGTGACTAACCAGACTTGAGAGGACATGAGCGGGTACCTGGGAAGGGTGGAGTGGCGGGGTTTGTGAGTGCTTAATCACTCATTAAATCGGGCGAACGAACACGGCGTTGCCGCCGTGATTCAGTGGGTGATCGCGTTCCAGAACGCTTCGAAGCCGGACTCGGTGTAGCGCTGGGCCTGCGCGGGCTCGCGCCCGACGAACTCCATCGTGGTGTCGGCCAAGGCCGCCATGATCGAAGACACGAACTGCTGCGGCAGGTCGCGCAGCGCGCCGGCGCCGATGCTCTCGTCGAGCAGGGCGCCGAACTCGGCGAACATGCGCATGCCCTCGGCGCGACTCTCGGCGGTCACGCGCTCGCTCACGGCGAGCTGGGCGATGGTCTTGCGCTTGGCCGGATGGCGCACGCCCCAGGCCACGTAGCCGGTGAAGATGTGGCGCGCGCGTTCCTTCAGCGCGGCGTCGCGCGGATAGGTCGACAGCATCGCCTCGTGCATCTCGGTCTTGATCTCCAGATAGAGCTGATTGAACAGCTCGTCCTTGGTGCTGAAGTAAGTGAACAAGGTGCCCTCGGCCACGCCCGCGCGTTGGGCGATCTTCGCCGTCGGCGCGGTCGCGCCTTGCTCGGCGATCACCTGGATCGCGGCGGCCAGGATGGCGTTGCGTTTGTCTTCGCTTTTGGGGCGGGCCATGGCGGGGTAGTAATTGAGTGCGTACTCAATCATATTGAGCTCAGGGCGTCCGACGCAAGTGCGCGCCGACGAGCGGTTTCGGCTCCAACTTGACGAAATGGAAAAAATGGTTTTCAAATATAGAAAATAACCACGGGCCGCGTGGTTGTATCCGCCACCGGAGCCGCAGCGCGCATGTCCCAGCCGTCCCGCCGCCTGCAGCTCGCGATCGAACCCCTGCCGCTGCGCGCGCCGCTGCGCATCGCCGGCCACGCCTTCGCGGCGATGCCGGCGCTGGTGGCGCAACTGAGCCAGGGCGACTGCCGCGGCCGCGGCGAGGCCAGCGGCGTGTACTACTTCGGCGACGACCCGCCGTCGATGCAGGCGAGTTTGCTCGCGCTGCGCGAGGCGATCGAATCCGGCCTCGACCGCCACGACCTGCGCGCGCTACTGCCGCCCGGCGGCGCGCGCAACGCGATCGACTGCGCGCTGTGGGAACTGGAAGCGCAGTTGGCCGGCCGGCCGGTGTGGGCGCTGGCCGGCCTCGACGCGCCGCAACCGCTGACGACCATGTTCACCCTGGGCGCCGACGATCCCGCGATCGTCGCCGCCGGCGCGCGCGCGCATGCGCAGGCACGCGTGCTGAAACTCAAGCTGGACGGCGACGTCGATGCCGATTGCGCGCGTGTGCGCGCCGCCCGCGCGGCCCGCCCCGACGCGACCTTGGCGGTGGACGCCAACCAGGGCTATCGCCTGGACAGCATCGCGCCGCTGATCGCGGTGCTGCACGAGCAGGGCGTGAGTTTGCTCGAACAGCCGTTCGCGCGCGGCAACGAGGCCGATCTGGATGCGCTGGACTGCGGCCTGGAACTGATCGCCGACGAAAGCGTGCAAGGCCTGGACGAAGTCGGGGCCCTGGTCGGCCGCTATCGCGTGGTCAACATCAAGCTCGACAAATGCGGCGGCCTCACCGAGGCCCTGGCCATGGTCGAGCGCGCGCGGGCGCTGGGGCTGAAGACCATGGTCGGCAACATGCTCGGCAGCAGTTGGGCCGCGGCGCCCGCGTTCGTGCTCGCGCAGCGCTGCGACTACGCCGATCTCGACGGGCCGACGTTCATCGCCCAGGACCGCGACCAGGCGGTGTTCTACCGCGACGGACGCATCCATTGCCCCGCAGCCGTCTGGGGCGACGGCGTCGCGTCCCGCCTATCCCCGACCTCCACGGAGTCCTTCGCATGACCGACGATCTGTCCCCGCGCCTGAGCCGACGCGCGCTGCTGCTCGCGTCCGCGGGCGCCGCCCTGGCGCTCAATCTGGGTGGCGCCGCCGCCGCGAAGCGGCCGCGTCGCGCAGAGCCCGCGCGCTACTCGGCGCGCGCCCGCGCCCTCGTCGAACGCGCGCTGGTGATCGACATGCTGGCGCCGCTGCGTCTGGACCTGCGGCCCGACGTCTACACGCGCACGCTCAGCGCAGCCGAAATCGCCGACTTCCGCGCCAGCGGCATCGACGTGTTCCACAACGCCTGGGGGCTGGAAGGGGCCGACGCGCGCGAGCGCGTGGCCGAGTACCTGGCCGGCTGGCACGGCTTCCTGGCCCGCCACAGCGACCTGTTCCTGTTGGTAGACCGCGCCGCCGACCTGGACCGCGCCAAGCGCGACGGCAAGATCGCGGTGATCGCCGGCGTGCAGAACGCCGAGCAGTTTCGCAGCAAGGACGACGTCAAGTTCTTCCACGGCCTGGGCCTGCGCTGCGCCCAGCTGACCTACAACTCGCAGACCCTGATCGGTTCGGGCAGCACCGAGCGCGAGGACGGCGGCCTCAGCGATTACGGCGTGGCGATCGTGCAGGAGATGGAGCGCGTCGGCGTGCTGATCGACGTATCGCACTGCGGCGCGCGCACCACCCTGGACGCGATCGAGCTGGCCAAGGGACCGATCGCGATCACCCATTCCAACTGCCGTGCGCTCAACGACCATCCGCGCCTGAAGACCGACGAGGCGATCCGCAAGCTCGCGGCCAAGGGCGGCGTGATGGGCATCACCGGCGTGCGCATGTTCGTCGGCGCCAAGGAGCCGACCACCATCGACGGCATCGTCGATCACATCGACCACGTCGCCAAACTGGTCGGCATCGAGCACGTGGGCATCGGCTCCGACGCCGATCTGTACGGCTACGACGCCATGCCGGCCGACCAGCTCAAGGCCCTGCGCGCGGCCTACAAGGCCAGCTACGGCTTCCGCGAGCGCATCGACATCGAGGGCTTCGACCGCCCGACCAAGATCTACGAGCTGACCGAAGCGCTGATCAAGCGCGGCTATGCCGACGCCGACATCGAAGCCGTGCTCGGCGGCAACTTCCGTCGCCTGCTCGGCCAGGTCTGGCGCTGAGCGATCGATCCGCACCATTCGTGCTTCATCCGCAGTCGCATTCCATTCCCGGGGGGAACTCATGCAGAACCAAGATCGCCGTCGTCTCGATCCCAATGCCTTGGGCTGGTGCATCGCCCTGGCCCTGTCCGCCGCGCCCGCCATCGCCCTGGCGCAGGACGCCGCCGCCGAACCGGAGCAGCGCAAACCCTCGGCGACCCTGGAAACCGTCACCGTCACCGCGCAGAAGCGCGCCGAGGACGAGCGCAAGGTACCGGCGGCGATCAGCGTGGTCGGTGAGCAACAGCTGGAGAGCCAGCACGTCACTCAGTTGTCCGACCTCAACGGCTACCTGCCGGCGATGACCATCGACGACGGCGGCACGCCCGGGCAGACCAGCGTGTCGTTGCGCGGCATTCCGACCCTGGGCCCGAGCGCGGTGGTCGCGGCCTACATCGACGACACCCCGCTGGGCTCCAGCGGCAACCTCGCGCGCTCGGGCGCCTTCCTGCTCGATCTGCTGCCCTACGACATCCAGCGCGTGGAAGTGCTGCGCGGCCCGCAAGGCACGCTGTACGGCGCCAGCGCGATGGGCGGCTTGCTCAAGTACGTGCTCAAGGATCCCGATCTGGACGCCCGTGAGGGCCGTGCCGGCGTGGGCGTGTCCAACGTCAAGGGCGCCGATGGCACCGGCTGGAACGCGCGCGCCAGCGTCAATGCGCCGTTGATTCCCGGCAAGCTCGCCTTGCGCGCGTCGTTCGCCAACGAGTTCACCCCGGGCTGGGTCGATAACCACTTCAGCGGTCGCCAGGGCATCAACGACACGCGCCAACGCAGCGGGTTGGCGTCCGTGCTGTGGCAGCCCAACGACGATGTGCGCTTGAAGGTGACCGCCCTGCATCAGCTCATCGATGCCGACGACAACAGCCTGGTCACGCTCGATGCCCTGAGCCTGCGGCCCAGCTTCGGCCGCGACGCCACCGGCAAGCCGGTGCGCGAGCGCTTCGAGAAGCAGGTGGATTATCTCGCAGCTACGCTCAACTGGAATCTGCAATGGGCGGACTTCGTGTCCGCCACCAGCTACTCCAAGACCGACTTGCTGCAGGTCAACGACTTGAGCAAGTCCTACGGGCCGATCATTCCGGCGTTGCTTGGCGAGCCCGAGGGTCGATCCGTGTTTCCGCTGACGCTGGGATTGGAGAAATGGACCCAGGAGTTCCGCCTGGCGTCCAAATCCGAAGGGCCGGTGGAATGGATGCTGGGCGCGTTCTACACCGACGAGCGTTCCACCAACCATCAAAGCGCCAGCGCCGAATCGCTGGCCGGCGTGCCGACTGTTTTGGACCCGCTGCTGGTCGCCGATCTGCCGTCGAGCTATCGCGAGCACGCACTGTTCGGCAATCTGACCTACAAGTTCAGCGAGCGCTTCGACGTTACCGCCGGCCTGCGCTATGCGAGCAACGACCAGAGCTTCAAGCAGATCATCAGCGCCGGCAGCCTGGCCGACGTCGGGGTCACGCCTGGCGCCTCGTCCGAGGAAGTCGTCACCTACCTGCTCGGTTCGCGCTGGCATCTGAGCGACGACGACATGCTGTACCTGCGCGTGGCCAGCGGCTATCGGCCCGGCGGGCCCAATATCGCCTTGCCGGGTGTTCCGCCGACGGTGGACGCCGACAGCCTGGTGAACTACGAACTGGGTTGGAAGTCCTTGCTGCTCGACGGACGCGCGTCGATCGATTTGGCCGCGTACCGGATCGATTGGAAAGACATACAGCTCTCGGCTACGACGGCCAACGGCTTGAGTTATCTGACCAATGCCGGACGGGCGCGAAGCGAGGGTGTCGAGCTGACTTCGGCGTTCAAGCTCACTCCCAATTTTCTCACCGGCTTCAACGCGTCCTATACCAACGCGAAGCTGCTCGACAACAAAGCGGAGCCGGCTTTGGGTGGCCGCAAGGGTGACCATCTGCCCGGCGTCCCGAAGTGGACTATGGCTGCGACCGCCGACTACAACTTCGCTTTGCCCGCGGGCATGTCCGGCCACATCGGCGGCAGCTATCACTGGCTCGGCGAGCGCAAGACCAACGTCGATAGCAATCCGCGGGCGGTGAAGCTGGATAGCAGTGGCCAGCTCAATCTCAATGCCGACATATCAAAAGGCCGATGGACGTTGCGCCTGTACGTGCGCAACCTGACCGACAACCGCGACTACAGCTCGATCGGACCGGTCTTCGATGCCGTCAACGGGCGTAGGGCTCCGAATGAGGGCTTGCGCGAATGGCAGGCAGTCCGCCTGCAACCGCGCACCGTGGGCCTGGAATTCGATGTCTGGTTCTGAGCCCGCCCGTACCGGGGCCGCGCGTCGCCGCGCGGCACGCTCCCGTGGAATGTCTCGCAACGGAATGCCCGCATGTCGCTAGCTACCGCCTGTTCGAACGATGCCCTGCCGATGCTGGATCTGCCGCAGCCCTATCTGCTGTTTCTCGGCGACACCGCCGCGCCGGCGTATGCCAAGACCGCGTTCGGCCTGCGCGATTGGGCCAGCGAGCGCTGCCTGGGCGAGTACGCCTTGCCCGGCGGCGTGAGCCTGGGCATGAGCGCGCTCACGCCGGCGCAGGCGCGCGCGGCCGGTGCGCGCGCGATGGTGATCGGCGTGGCCAACGTCGGCGGCGTGATCCCCGCGCACTGGTTGCCGGCGCTGCTGGAGGCGCTGGCGCAGGGCTTGGACCTGGTCGCCGGCATGCACGCGCGCCTGGTCGATATCCCGGCCTTGCGCGAACAGGCCTCGCGGCATGGCCGGCGCTTGATCGACGTGCGCGAGCCGCCGCCGGGCCTGCCGGTGGCCAGCGGCCGCAAGCGCAGCGGCCAGCGCCTGCTCACGGTCGGCACCGATTGCGCGCTGGGCAAGAAGTACACCGCGCTGAGCCTGGCGCGGGCGATGCGCGCGCTGGGCGTCGACGCCGATTTCCGCGCCAGCGGCCAGACCGGCATCCTGATCGCCGGCCGAGGCCTGCCCATGGACGCGGTGGTGTCCGACTTCGCCGCCGGCGCCGCCGAGTGGCTGAGTCCCGACGCCGATCCCGCGCATTGGGACGTGATCGAAGGCCAGGGCTCGCTGTCGCATCCGGCCTACGCGGGCGTGGCGCTGGCCTTGCTGCACGGCAGCCAGCCCGATGCGATCGTGGTTTGCCACGAGCCGGGGCGGCGCGAGGTGCTCGGTTATCCGGGCTATGCGCTGCCGTCGATCGAGGAGACCATCGAACTCAATCTGTTGCTGGGCCGGCGCACCAATCCGGCGATCCGCTGCGCCGGCGTCAGTCTCAACACCGCGCATCTGGATGCCGACGCCGCGCAGGCGCTGATCGCCGGCGAAAGCCTGCGGTTGGGCCTGCCGGTGGCCGACCCGATCCGCGGCGGCCCCGCCTTGCAGGCGCTGGTGCGTTCCTGCCTCGGGCCTGCGCCCTAGCTCTGCCGTGCATCGAATCGCACGTACTGCAGTTCCCTATCGCGGCGCCTACGCCGTCGCGGCCGATCCGCGTACGCAATGCGGACGCGCGCGTCGGTATCCCTGGCGCTATCCATCGATCGAATCCGGAGCATTAGCATGAAGTTGTCGCGCTGCACTCGTCTGCTCGCCGTCGCCGCGCTGGTCGCCGGCCTCGGCTACGCCCATGCCGATCCCGCATCGACGCCGGCGCCATCGCCGCCGACGGCGTCCGCCGAGGTCGCGCCCGCGCGCCTGGACGCGCAGGACGTCGCCGCCTATGTCGACGGCGTCGTCGATGCTTACCGCCGTCGCTACGGCATCGCCGGCGTCACCGTGGCGGTGGTCGATGCGCAGGGGCCGTTGTTGTTGAAGGGCTATGGCCTGGCCGGTCAGAACCCGGCGCGGCCGGTCACCGCCGACGCCAGCCTGTTCCGGATCGGCTCGGTGTCCAAGACCTTCACTTACCTGGAAGCGCTGAAGCTGATCGAGGCCGGCAAGCTCAAGCTGGACGCGCCGGTCAACGACTACCTGCCCGACGAACTCAAGCTGCCCGACGACGGCTACCGTCCGGTGCTGGTGCGCCATCTGCTCACCCACACCGCCGGCTACGAGGACTCCGCGTTCGGCCATCTGTTCGCCAAGGATCCCAAGGCCGCGCTCAGCCTGCACGACTATGTGCAGCGCCATCGCCCGCAGCGCGTGCGCGAGGCCGGACAGCATGCGGTCTATTCCAACTACAGCGTGACCCTGCTGGGCCTGGTGCTGTCGCGCGTGGCCGGAGTGCCGTTCGAGACCTTGATCGAACGCGACCTGTTCCAGCCCATGGGCATGCACCGCACCACCTTCCGCGAGCCGCTGGGTGCGCAGGATCCGCGCAATGCCGGGCCCGCCTTCAAGGGGCTGTGGTCCGACGGTCACCTGCGCAGCCAGGGCGGCTACAAGACCGAGGGTTTCGAATACATCGCCCAGGTCGGTCCGGCCGGCGCGGTGTCCAGCGATGCCGCCGACATGGCGCGCTACCTGCGCATGCTGCTCAATCGCGGCGAACTCGATGGCCAACGCATCGTGCCGGCGGCCGCGTTCGCCAAGCTCGAAGGCGCGCCCTTGTTCCGCACCGCGCCGGACGCGACCGGTTTCGCGTACGGCTACTTCCGTCGCCAGTACGGCCAGGTGCACAGCCTGGAGCACGGCGGCGCGACCCTGTACTTCCATTCCAATCTGGTCGCGGTGCCGGAGCTGGGCTTCGGCGTGTTCGTGTCCACCAACACCGACACCGGCGTGCGTCTGGCCGCGGAGCTGCCGGCGCTGTTGCTGCAGCGCTATTTCGAGCGCGCGCGGCCGGGGCCGTTGCCGGCGCTGTCCAAGGACGCGGCCAAGCTCGCCGCGCCTTATGCAGGCAAGTACCAGGGCGAGCGCCGCAACTACCGCGCCTTCGAGAAGCTGCTGACCGCGTCCAACGCCGACGTCGGCGTCACCGACGAGGGCTATCTGACGTTGACCGCGGGCGGCGAGACCTCGCGCTGGGTGCTGGAGAAGCCCGACGTGTTCCGCGCGGTCGACGGCCCCGGCCGGCTAGCCTTCCTGCGCGAGGGCGGGGCGGTGGTCGGCTTCGTCTCGCCTTACGGCCACGACGTGCTCGATCGGGTCAGCGCTTTCAACGATCCCAACCTGCTCTACGCGGCGCTGGGCCTGGCGCTGTTGGCCGCGTTGGGCGTGCTGACCGGCGCCTGGCTGCGGCGCAAGCGCCCGGCCGCCGACCGCAAGGCGGCCGGGCAGGGCAGCGCGCGCCTGCTGGCCTGGACCGCGGCGAGCTGGCTGCTGTTCGCGGTCCTGTTCGGCGTAGCCTTCGCCCAGATCGCCTCGGCCGGCAACGACGCCATTTTCAGCTACCCCGCGCCGCTGCTGCGCCTAGCCCTGTGGTCGGCGCTGCTGCCGCTGGCGCTGAGCCTGCTCAGCCTGGTCCGGCTGTGGCCGGCCTGGCGTGCGCCGGACTTCGGGTTCTGGCGCAAGGCGCGGCACAGTCTGGCCCTGCTGGTGTTCCTGGCGGCGGCCTGGGGCCTGTGGTTCTGGAACGTCCTGCCCTGGAAGGTCTGAGCAAAGGGCGCGCCGGTCCCTAGGGGCCGGCCGCCTGCCGAAGGCCAGGGCCTGGGGCCGCCGAGAGCGGCCCCACGTGCTTTGCCGGTGGCGCAACCGGCAACACGCCGCGTCTCGCCTGCCGATCTGACCGGATTCCCCGAAGGCCGTCGTTAGGCTTATTGAGTCGCCGTCTCGGGTGGTTGGGCGTGACCGATCTAGCCGGCCTCGCCGCAGGCGGATCGCCATCGTCTCGTCTGTCCCGCGTGCGACGAAGGGGGGCATCGGGCTCATGTCGGCGACAGTACAGGTCGCGTTCGCGCGTGAAGAAATGCGCTTCGATCCTGTGCACGGACCGATCGAGCGTCAGGCCGCGTGTTCGCCGGATGCGGTGGCCGCGCTCTGCGGCGAGCAATCGCTGCGCTACGCCGAACTCAACGCCCGCGCCAATCGCCTGGCCCGGCACCTGCGCGCGTTGGGCGTCCGGGAGGAAGTCTGCGTCGGCGTTCTGATGGAGCGCTCGCTGGATCTGCCCGTGGCGCTGTTGGCGGTACTGAAGGCGGGGGGCGCGTTCGTACCGCTGGATCCCAGCTACCCGGCGGACCGGCTGGCGTTCATGCTCGCCGACACCGCCGCGCCCGTGGTCCTGACCCAGTCGTGGCTGCGCGAGCGACTGCCCGCGAACAGCCATGACGTCGAATGCGTATGCGTGGATACGGCCTGGGACGCGCTCTCGCAGTGGGCGGCGAGCGATCTGGACATCGAGATAGCGCAAGAGCAACTCGCCTACGTCATCTATACCTCCGGCTCGACCGGGTCGCCCAAGGGCGTGGAGTTGCTGCACCGGGGGCTGGCCAGTCATGCGGCATGGTTGCGCGAGGCTGTCGCCATCGTTCCCGACGACCGCATCCTGCAGTGCAATTCGATCAGTTTCGACGCCACGCTGGTGGAATTCTTCGCGCCCCTGCAAAGCGGCGCCGCGCTGGTGCTGGCCCATCCCTCGCGGCAATTGGACATGCCCTACCTGGCCGCCTTGATCGCGGGGCGGCAAGTGAGCCTGGTGAACTGCGTGCCCTCGTTTCTGCGCGGCCTGCTAGGCGAGCCCTCGCTGGTCCCGGCCAGCTTGCGTTACGTGGCCTGTGGCGGCGACGCGCTGACCGCGGATCTGGCGCGCCGGTTGCGCGAGATTGCGCCCGGCGCGCGGTTGGGCAACTTCTACGGGCCGACCGAGACCACCATCGACGCGACCCACTACGAAGTCCCCGCCGAGCTGGCGGGCGATGCGGCGGTGTCGATCGGCCGACCGATCGACCACGTCTGGTGCGAAGTGCTGGATGCGCAGCAACGGCAGGTGCCGCCGGGCGTGGTCGGCGAATTGCACGTGGGCGGCGCGGGCGTGGCACGCGGTTACCGCAACCAGCCACGGCTGACCGCCGAGCGCTTCATCGAGCATCCCTCGCGCCCCGGCGCGCGCATGTTCCGCACCGGCGATCGGGTGCGCCAGCGCGCGGACGGCAATTTCGACTTCATCGGCCGCACCGATTCGCAGGTGAAGGTGCGCGGCTATCGGATCGAACTGGGCGAGGTGGAGTCGGCCTTGGCCGCGATCGACGGGGTCGAGGACTGCGCGGTGGTGCTGCGCGAGGATGCGCGCGGCGAGCCGCGGCTGGTGGCCTATGCCTCGGGCGCGGATCTGAAGGCCGACGCGCTGCGTGTGGCGCTGCGGTTGCGCTTGCCCGGGCACATGCTGCCCTCCGCCTTCGTGCTGCTTGCGCAGCTGCCGATGCTGGCCAGCGGCAAGATCGATCGCGCGCGGCTGCCGGCGCCGTCGCGCGCATCCCTCGCCCAGCAGGCCTTCGATGCGCCGCGCGGCGAACTCGAGCAGGAGGTCGCCGGCCTCTGGCGGTCGCTGCTGGGTCTGGAGCAGGTCGGCCGCGACGACCACTTCTTCGAACTCGGCGGGCATTCGCTGCTGCTGGTCGCGATGCTGCACCGGCTGCGCCAACACGGGTGGACGGTGGACGCGCACATGGTGTTCGCCCATCCCACGCTTGCGGGCCTGTGCGTCGCGATGACCGCCACGCGGCCGCCGGCCGCCGCCGCGCTGCCGGCGTCGCACGTGCCCGAAGACGCGGTCGTCATCACCCCGGAGATGTTTCCCCTGCTCGATCTCGATGCGCAGGAACTGGCGCGGATCGCGGCCGAGGTGCCGGGCGGGGCGGGCAATATCCAGAACATCTATCCGCTGCTGCCGCTGCAGGAGGGGATGCTGTTCCATCACCGTTTGCAGCAGCAGGGCGATGCCTATCTGTCGCGACGCCTGCTCGGCTTCGATTCGAGTGCGCGCGCGCAGCGGTTCCTGGCCGCGCTGCAACAGGTCATCGACCGCCATGATGCGTTCCGCACGGCGATACTCTGGCGCGGCCTGTCGCGGCCGGTGCAGGTGGTGTTGCGGCGCGCGCAGCTGCCGGTGCTCAAGCTGCGCGGCCGGCGCGATGGCCGCGCGCGCCTGCTGGCGTGCACCGATCCGCTGATGCAGCGCATGGCGCTGGACCAGGCGCCGCTGTTCTCCGCGGTGATGGTGAACGATGCGACGGGCGAGGGCTGCACGCTCGCCTTGCTGTCGCACCACATCATCAACGACAACGTGTCCGAGGATGTGCTGTGGGATGAAGTCGCGGCGATCCTGGCCGGCGCGCCCGAGAGCCTGTCCACGCCGGTGCCGTCGTTCCGCACCTTCGTCGGCCAGACCTTGTCGCGCGACCAGGCCGGCGCGAAAGCCTATTTCGAACGCGAGCTCGGCGACCTGTGCGAACCCACCACCCCGTTCGGCCTGGTCGATGTCCGCAACGATGGCCACCAGGCGACGGAAAGCCGGATCCGGCTGGACCCGGCGATGTGCGCGCGGTTGTCCGCGTCGGCGCGCGCGGCGGGCGTCAGCGCGGCCGTGCTGTTCCATGTGGCCTGGGCGATGGTGCTCGCGCGCTGCGACGGCCGCGACGACGTCGTGTTCGGTACCGTGCTTTCCGGCCGCCTCGCCACCGGCGACGAGACCAACGGATGCGTGGGCCTGTTGATGAATACCTTGCCGCTGCGGGTCAGATTGACGCAGGGCAGTGTGCGCCGGACCGTCGCGGCGGTGCATGCGCAGTTGGCGGAGTTGCTGGAACACGAACACGCCTCGCTGGTGCTGGCGCGATCCTGCAGCGCCGTGCCGGCGCCTTCGCCGCTGTTCAACGCCCTGCTCAACTACCGCCATGGCGACGCGGGGCATTTCCAATCCGGGAGCGGCGCCGCCCGCGATCCGCGCCTGTCCGGCATCACCCTGCTGTCCGACGAGGAGCGCACCAACTATCCGATCTCGCTGACGGTCGACCAGTGCGGCGACGGCTTTCTCCTCACCGCTCAATGCATCGCCGGTGCCGATCCGGCGCGTATCGCCGCCTATGCGTCCACCGCGATCGCCGCCTTGGTGTCGGCCTTGGAAGCCGGCGGCGACGACGACATCGCCACTCTCGACGTGCTGCCAGGCGAGGAGTATCGGCGGCTCGTGGTCGACGGCAATGCGACCGCTCGCCCGCTGGGGCAGGACGGTCGGGTCGTGGACCAGCTGGCCGCGCGCATGGCCCATCGCCCCGATGCGCCGGCACTGCGCTACGGCGACGAATGCTTGAGCTATCGCGAGCTCTGCGCGCAGGTGCACCGCGCCGCGCATCGGTTGCGCGCGCGCGGCGTGGCGCGCGGCTCGCGGGTCGGCGTCTGCCTGCCGCGCGGCACCGGGATGGTGGTGACGCTGCTGGCGATCCTGCGGGCGGGCGCCGCCTACGTGCCGCTCGACCCCGAGTATCCGTGGTCGCGCCTGGCCTATATGGCCGGCGACGCGGGCCTGGATCTGATGGTGGGCGCCGCGGAACGATGGCAGGCGATCCTGCCCCCGGAGCGCGGACTGGATCTGGCCGACTTGATCGCCGAGTCGGACGACGGGGCCGACATCGAATGGAGCGCGGACCCGCAGCGCGACGCGCGCGCGCAAGACCCCGCCTACGTGATCTACACCTCCGGTTCGACCGGAACGCCCAAGGGCGTGGTGGTGCCGCATCGCGCGCTGGAGAACTTTCTCGCCAGCATGGCGTCGGCGCCGGGGCTGAGCGCGTCCGACCGACTGATGGCGGTCACCACCCTGAGTTTCGACATCGCCGCGCTGGAGTTGCTGCTGCCCTTGTGCGTCGGCGCGGAGGTCGTCATCGCCAGCCGCGAGATCGCTTCCGACGGCGTCGCCCTGCGCGCCCTGTTGGAATCCAGCCAGGCCACCGTGATGCAGGCCACGCCGGCGACCTGGCGGATGCTGATCGAGGCCGGCTGGGAGGGCGACGCCCGCTTCAAGATTCTGGTCGGCGGCGAAGCCCTGGCCGACGATCTGTCGCTGGCCTTGCTCGCGCGCAGCGCGGAAACCTGGAACCTGTATGGCCCGACCGAGACCACGGTGTGGTCGACCTGCTGGCAGGTCAGGCCCGAGCGCGCCATGTCGATCGGCGGTCCCATCGCCAATACCAGCATTCACGTGCTCGATGCCCATCTGCGTCCGTGCCCGCTCGACGTGGCGGGCGAGATCTACATCGGCGGCGCCGGGCTCAGCCTGGGCTATCACGACCGCCCCGAGCTGACCGCGCAACGATTCGTGGACGATCCCTTCGACAGCCGGGCCGGCGCGCGCCTGTATCGAACCGGCGACCGCGGGCGCTGGTGCGCCGACGGCCTGCTCGAGCATCTGGGGCGGCTGGATTTCCAGGTCAAGCTGCGCGGGCATCGGATCGAGCCCGGAGAGATCGAAGCCCGGCTGCTCAGCCATCCGCAGGTGGCGCATGCGGTGGTGGTGGTGCGCAAGGACGCCGCGGACGATCCGCGGCTGGTGGCCTATGTGGTCCCGGCGGCGGACGCGCCGGACGCTAACGCGCTGCGTGCGCATCTGCGCGCCGCGCTGCCCGAATACATGCTGCCCAGCCACATCCAGTTCTTGTCGAGCCTGCCCTTGGCGCCCAACGGCAAGCTCGACCGCGCCGCCCTGCCGGCGCCCGAAGCCGCGCGGACCGGTTCCGGTTTCGAGCCGCCGCGCGGCGAGATCGAACAGACGATCGCCGCCATCTGGCAGGCGCTGATCGGCGTGGAGCGGGTCGGCCGCCACGACAACTTCTTCGAGCTGGGCGGCCATTCCCTGTTGGCGATGCGGGCGGTCGCACGGATCGAAGCCGCGACCGGCGCCAGGATCACCATGCTCCAGCTCGCGACCGGCAGCCTGCATGTGCTGGCCAAGCAGGTGGCGGCGAATGCGCGGCCGCCCACGAAGGGCGCGCTGAGTGGCCTGTGGGAACACGGCTGGCGGCGGCTGCGCACGGCGCTGTCGCGCATCGGCCGCGCGGCCTGGGGGGCTGACCGATCTTGAGGCCGCTGCGTTTCCGGGGAGGCGCTGGGCGAACGCGGCGCGCGGGTCAGGCGCCCTGCGGCGGGCGCGCTGGCGGTGGCCTGAGCCTGCGGCTCTGAAACCGTGGCGCCGAAGCGGCGCCGGCCCCCTGCCGAAGGTCAGGGCTTGGGGCCACGCACCGCGGCCCCACGTGCTTTACAGGGGCGCGATGACCCTGGGATGGCAGCCGGGACGCCCGGTTCAGTCCCCGGATACCCTGGGTGTGTTTTCATAAGTAATTGATTTTAGATGTTAATTTCTTGTCTTTCCGGGCAAGGGGACGGCTTGGCGCCGGGCCCGGGCCGGATCGGCGCTCGTTCTATCCACGCAACACTGCGGAACTTCCGGGGTCTTTAGCAGTCATAGACCCCGACTGCTAAGATGGCTGCCATGACCCAGATCCCCCTCTCGAACGCCCTAGTCGCCAACAACCTGCCTGTGCCCAGCGCGCTCGGTTCGCTGGACGCGTATATCGGCGCGGTGCACCGCATCCCGGTGCTGACCGCCGAGGACGAGCAGGACTTGGCGCGTCGCTTCCGCGACGAAGAAGACCTCGACGCCGCCCGCGAGCTGGTGCATTCGCACCTGCGCTTCGTGGTGCACGTCGCCCGTGGCTATAACGGCTACGGCCTCCAGATCGGCGACCTGATCCAGGAAGGCAACATCGGCCTGATGAAGGCGGTGAAGCGCTTCGACCCGGAACAGGGCGTGCGTCTGGTCTCGTTCGCGGTCCATTGGATCCGCGCCGAGATGCACGAGTTCATCCTCAAGAACTGGCGCATCGTCAAGGTCGCCACGACCAAGGCGCAGCGCAAGCTGTTCTTCAACCTGCGCAAGAGCAAGAAGCGCCTGGGTTGGATGAACGCCGAGGAAGTCAGCCAGGTCGCCAAGGACCTCAACGTCTCCGAGCGCGAAGTGCTGGAGATGGAGTCGCGCTTGTCCGGTCGCGACGTCGGTTTCGACGCCCCGGCCGACGAGGACGACGACCACGCGCCGCCGTCGCCGGCCGCGTACCTGCGCGCGCACGACGAAGACCCGTCGCAGAGCTACGAGCGCGAGGACGAGGAAGACAATCAGCTGGCCCTGCTGCGCGAAGGCCTGTCGGGTCTGGACGAGCGTTCGCGCGACATCGTCAAGCGCCGCTGGCTGGATGCCGACAGCAAGATCACGTTGCAGGAGCTGGCCGACGAGTACGGCGTCAGCGCCGAGCGCATCCGCCAGATCGAAGCCAACGCGCTGAAGAAGATGCGGGCGCTGTTCGCGGCCTGATCCGCCGCAGCGCATGCACCACGACGGCCCGGGAAACCGGGCCGTTTCGTTTTCGGCGCCGCCTCAGGGCGCCGCGTTCAAGGCCCGCCCCAGGCGGCGGTACATCGACAGCAACTGCGTGGACGAGCGGATGCCGGCCTGGCCCTGACTGAGGCTGAGGTCGCGGGTTTCGGCCTGCAGCAGACGGCTCAGATCCGCGACCGGCAGTTCCCCATCCGGATGCCGGTAGGCCGCATCGATCAGGATGAAGCGCGGCACCTGCGGAAAGTCGCGCATCGCCTGTTGCAGCATGGCTCGGAACGCGGCGTCCGGCGTTTGCCCCGGGGCCGGGTGGGCATGCTCGATGCGGCTGCGCGCGAAGGCCTCGTCGCGGTAGCGTTTCCAGCCCAGTTCGTCCGACTGCGCCAGGCCGGCTTCGTCCCCGACGCTCTGCTGCAGGAAGGCCAGCACGCGCAGAGCTTCGAAATCGCCGGCGCTGCTGTAGGCGCGCTCGCGCAGGGTCGCGGCGTGGCGGGCGTGGAACGTCGAGAAGTCGAGTTCGTCCTCCGAGTCCGCGGCCAGGCGCCCGAGCACGATCCGGCCCAGCGCCGAGCTCGCCGGATAGGCGTGCGCGCCGACCAGAAGCTGGCAGCGATCGAGGTCGGCGATGCCGAGCTTGCGCTTGCTGTCGATCAACAGCGGCCACAGACAGTCCCATTCGGCGCGTTCGCGCTTCTGCGCGGACCACTGGCGCGCCATCAGGTCGTGCAGCGCGTCGCGCGCGTCCGCGTTCTGTCCGTAGTTCCACCAGTCGCTGCGCCAGTCGAAGGCGCGCGCCAGCGCGCGGTCCAGGGCGAGGCGGTCGCCGGCTTCGGCTTTGCGGTAGTCCTCGTCGTGCAGCGTCAGGTAGTCGGTGCCGCCGAACACGGCGTAGGACATTTTCTCGGCGCCGACATGCGACTCGCCCACGTCGGAGGCCTGCACCAGCTCGTAGGCGCCGCGCTCGTCGCCGGTGGTGAGGTGGCAGTAGGCGTACAGGAAGGTCGCCTGCTGCGGCAACACGCCAACGGTCTTCAGTCGCTTCCATAGCGGCAGCGCGCGCACGCAGTCGTCGTTGCGGGTGTAGTGCAAGGCCAGTTCATAGACGATCAGCGGCTGGTCCGGCAGCAGTTCGTCGGCGCTGCGGTGCAGTTGCTCCGACGTCGTCGGCGCCAGCGCCCATAGCCGGTTGGCGACCACGAAGCGGCGTGCGGCGCCGCCTTTTTCGGCGTAGGCGACTTCGCTGGCGATGGCTTCGGCCAGACGGCCGGTGTAGCCCATGTTGCCTTGCTGTTCGTCGCGGGCATCGGCGGCGTCGCTTTCGACGCGGACCTGCTGCAGGAACTCTTCGACCGCGTCGGCGCTGGCGCGCGCCGCCTGGGGGTTGGCCGCGTCCGCGAACGGCGCGCGCGCCGCGCCGGCGGGCGCGCTGGGTGCGTCGCCGGGGGAGCAGGCGGCCAGCGCCAGCAGCAGCGGGGCGAGCGCGCTAGCGCGCGGCCGGTTCGCGGTGGCGTGCGGTGCGTCGCTCATGGCGTCCCTGCGATGAGAGGAGGCGGGCCTCGGTCCGGGCGATGCTAACGCATCGTCGGCGCGCGCGGCCGGCGCTTAGAGGCGCAGGCGCGGCCGCGTGCGCCTGGTCTGAGCCTCGAGTGCGGGTGCGCGGCGGACGCGGCGCGCGTCCGCCGCGCCGCGGCTAATCGTCGCGATCGCCGAGGATGATGCGGGCGTGGCGCTGATAGCTCCAATACGCCCAGGCCCAGTTGATCAGCACGATCACGCGGTTGCGGAAGCCGATCAGGAAGAATACGTGCGCGGCCAGCCAGAACCACCAGGCCAGCAGGCCCGAGAGTTTGAAGCCGTGCACGTCGACCACCGCGGCCATGCGCCCGATCGTGGCCAGGTTGCCGTAGTCCTTGTAGCGGAACGGGGTGGTCGGCCGTCCTTTGAGGCGGTCGAGGATCGCGCGCGCGACGTGCGCGCCCATCTGCTTGGCCGCGGGCGCGACGCCGGGCACCGGCTTGCCGTCCTGCTGCACGCTGGCCAGGTCGCCGGCGATGAAGATCTCCGGATGGCCGGGCACGCTGAGGTCGGGCAGCACCTGGACCCGGCCGGCGCGGTCGCGCGGCGCATCCAGCAAGGCGCCCAGCTTGGACGCGGCCACGCCCGCGGCCCAGACCACCGTGCGCGCCGGCACGACGGTGTCGCCCAGGGTGTAGCCGTGTTCGTCGATCGCATTGACCGGGGTGCCGGTGACGACTTCGACGCCGAGCTTCTGCAACTGCTTGCGCGCCTTCTCCGACAGTTCCTCGGGGAAACTGGACAGCACGCGCGGGCCGGCTTCGATCAGGCGCACCTTGGCTTGGGCCGGGTCGATGCGGCGGAACTCGCGGCGCAGGGTCTTGCGCGCGATCTCGGCCAGGGTGCCGGCCAGTTCGACGCCGGTGGGGCCGCCGCCGACCACGGCGAAGCTCAGCCAGGCCGCGCGTTCGGCTTCGTCCTGCGCGGCCTCGGCGCGTTCGAACGCGAGCAACAGGCGACGCCGGATGTGCAGGGCGTCGTCCAGGGTCTTCAGACCGGGTGCGTCCGGCGCCCAGTCGTCGTGGCCGAAGTAGGCGTGGGTGGCGCCGCTGGCGAGCAGCAGGGTGTCGTAGCCGATGCGGTCGCCGTCGGCGAGTTCGACCTCGCGCGCGGCCGCATCCAGCCCCACCACTTCGCCCAGCCGCACTTCGACGTTGCGCTGGCTGCGCAGGATGTGGCGCAGCGGCGCGGCGATGTCGGGCGAGGACAGGCCGGCGGTGGCCACCTGGTACAGCAGCGGCTGGAACAGGTGATGGTTGCGGCGGTCGATCAGGGTGATGCGCACGTCGGCCGAGGCCAACGCGCGGGTGGTCCACAGGCCGCCGAAGCCGCCGCCCACGATCACGATATGCGGGACGCGCTTGCCGCCTCCCGGAGGTTCATGGCTCATGCGGGCGTCCTCAGTCTTCCAGACGCTGCCGCAGCAGGTCTTCCAGGGTGTGCTGGTCGGCGGCGAAGCGACGGATGCCGTCGGCGAGCTTGTCGGTGGCCATCGCGTCCTGGTTGTGCAGCCAGCGGAACTCGGCCTCGCTCATCGGGCGCGGGCCTTCGTAGCGTTCGCCGTCGTCGATGAGGACGCGCGGCACCTCGCCGTCGCGCTTTTCGAGTTCGCCCAGCAGATCCGGCGAGATCGTCAGTCGGTCGCAGCCGGCCAGCGCCAACACCTGGCCGACGTTGCGGAAGCTCGCGCCCATGACCACGGTCTTGTAGCCCAGGGCCTTGTAGTAGCGCCAGATCTGGGTCACCGACTGCACGCCGGGATCGTCCTGCGGCGTGGCCGGCGGGCTCATGCCGTTGGCCAGATGCCAATCGAGGATGCGGCCGACGAAGGGCGAAATCAGATAGACGCCGGCCTCGGCGCAGGCGATGGCCTGGGCGAAGGAGAACAGCAGGGTGAGGTTGCAGTGGATGCCTTCGCGTTCGAGCTGCTCGGCGGCGCGGATGCCTTCCCAGGTCGAGGCGATCTTGATCAGCAGGCGGTCGCGGTGGATGCCGGCTTCGGCGTACAGCTGGACCAGCCGGCGCGCCTTGGCCAGGGTGGCCTCGGTGTCGAAGCTCAGGCGCGCGTCGACTTCGGTGGAGACGCGGCCGGGAATCAGCTTGAGGATCTCGCCGCCGATGGCCACGGCCAGGCGGTCGCTGGCGTCGGCGATGCGGTCGTCGCTGAATTCGTAGCGGGAGCGGGCGAGCGCGGCGTCGATCAGCGGCGCGTACGCCGGCAGCGAGGCCGCCTTCAACAGCAGGGAGGGGTTGGTGGTGGCGTCGAGCGGTCGGAAGCGCGCGATCGCCTCGATGTCGCCGGTGTCGGCGACCACCGAGGACAGCGTCCGCAGGTGTTCGAGTTGGCTGGTCATGGGCTGGTTTCTTTCGTCGTCGGATTCGCCGCCATTCTCGCCTATCGCGGCGCGGCGGTGATGAAGCCGGCCTATCTTCTGACACGCGCCGCACAGGCGGTTGCGCTAGGCTGGCGGCAAGGGGCCGGCCGCGGCCCGGGAGCGCGCGCATGGCCGCCAATACCGAAGAGAAACGCATCGCCTTGCTGATCGACGCCGACAACGCGCCGGCGGCGAAGATCGACGTGATCCTGGCCGAGGTCGCGCGCTACGGCGCGGCCAACGTGCGTCGCGCCTACGGCAACTGGAAAAGCCAGAGCCTCAAGGGCTGGGAAGCGGTGCTGCACGAATACGCGATCCGACCGATCCAGCAGTTCGCCTACAGCAAGGGCAAGAACGCTTCGGACATGGCGATGGTGATCGACGCCATGGACCTGCTGTACGCGCGCAACCTGGACGGTTTCGCGATCGTGTCCAGCGACGCCGATTTCACCCCGCTGGTGATGCGCCTGCTCACCGACGGCGTCAAGGTCTACGGTTTCGGCGAGAAGAAGACGCCCGAGCCCTTCGTCAACGCCTGCTCCAAGTTCACCTACGTCGAAGCGCTGGGCCAGCCGGCCAGCGCCGACGTGCCGGCCGGCGAACGCGCGACCACGCCGCAGCGCAGCGCCAAGGAACTGCGCGGCGACACCAAGCTGCTGCAGATGCTGCGCAGCGCGATCGACGCAGTCAGCGGCGACGACGGCTGGTCGCACCTGGGCGCGGTCGGCCATCAGATCGGCAACCAGGCCTCGTTCGACTCGCGCAACTACGGTTACCGCAAGCTCAGCGATCTGATCGAGGCCACCGGCCTGTTCGAGGTGCGCCGCGACAACCAGATCGTGTGGATCCGCGAGCCGCCCAAGGGCGGCAAGGCCGGCGCCAAGGCGGCCCAGAAGGGCAAGGCCTAGCGCGGCCGCGCAGGCGAACGGATAGGATGGATGTCGCGGCGGCCGGCCCTGCCGGGCCGCGTGTTTGCAGGGGGAGGGAACCGGCATGAACACCGTGGCGATCGCCATCGCGGCCACCGCGCCGCCGCCGACGCGCGGCCAGGCGCTGGTGTTCGCGTGCAAGGCCTGGGGCCTGCGCGGGCTGCGCTGGTGGCGCGACGCCCTGGATCGGCAACGCCCGCGCCGGCACGCGCGCGCCGAGGCGTTGCGCGACGCGCCGGTGCTGGCCGAATTCGAAAGCTCGCTGTGGCCGCTGGACGAGGCCGATCCGCTGCTGGTCGCCGGCAAGCTGCAGAACCTGCGCCTGGCGCTGAAGCGGCTGCACGGCGTGGAAGTGCCGGCCGGCGCCAGCTTCGGTTTCTGGAAGCAGGTCGGGCGCGCCACCCGCGCACGCGGTTACGCGGTCGGCCGCGAGTTGCGCGAGGGCTGCGTGATCCCGGCGGTGGGCGGCGGCCTGTGCCAGCTCAGCAATGCGCTCTACGACGGCGCGGTGCGCGCGGGGCTGGAGATCGTCGAGCGTCACCGTCATTCGCGCGTATTGCCTGGCTCGCTGGCCGAACAGGATCGCGATGCCACCGTGTTCTGGAATTATCTGGACCTGCGCTTGCGCGCGCCGTATGCATGGCGGCTGGAGGCGAGCATGGACGCGCAGCGTCTGCTGCTGCGCATTCGCGGCTATCGCAACGCGGGCGAACAGAGCTGGCCGCTGGCGATGTCGCCGCGCCGGCCGCCCGAGGCCAGCAACGACTGCGGCAGTTGCGAGCAGCACGCCTGCCATCGCCACACCGGCCCCAGCGCGGACGGCTTGCATCGGCTGTGGTGGATGGAGGAGGCCTGGCCCGAGTTTCGCGCGGCGCTGCAAGCGCAACGCGAGGACGGCGATCGCGTGTTCGGTCCTGGCGGCCTGCGCTTTCCAGCCCAGGCGCCGGCGCGGCGCGTGCTGCAATCGCTGGCCTGGCGCTATGGCCGCTGGCGCGGCCAGGCCCTGCCGCAGGTGCGCCTGGCCCAGCTGCGCGCGCACGCGCGCGATCTGGCGCGACAGTTGCGGCCCAACGATCTGGACCTGGTGCTGCCGCAGAGCCTGCTGCCCTTTCTTTGGCGCGAGGGCGAACTCGCCGGCCGCCGCTACGCGGTGATGATGAGCGCGCTGCCGATGCGCGCGCTGCAGTCCGAACTCGACCGCGCTTCGCAGCGGCATCCGCAAGTGCTGTCGCTGCGCGACTTCCGCGCCGATCCGGCCCTGATCGAAGCCGAGTGGAACGGCCTGCTCGCCGCCGATGCCTGGTGGAGCCCGCATGCGCAGATCCTGGCGCTGGCCGGCGCGCGCGCGCGGCCGCTGGCCTGGACCCTGCCCGAGCCCGTGCCCGTCGATGCGCGCGTGCCGCGCAACGACCGACCGCGCGTGTTCTTTCCCGCCTCGCCGTTGGCGCGCAAGGGCATCCTCGAATTGCTGGCCGCGCTGGGCGATGAGGCGGTCGAGATCCTGCTGCCGCCCGGCGACAGCGAGCGCGGCCTCGACCCGGGACGCGCCAGGCTGCGTCGCGTCGCCTCGTACCGGGAGGGTCTGCTCGAAGCCGATGCGGTGGCGTTGCCGGCCTGGGTCGAACATCAGCCGCGCGCCTTGTTGAGCGCGCTGGCCAGCGGCGTGCCGGTGATCGCGACCGCGGCCTGCGGCCTGGATCCGACCCTGGGCGGCTGGCGCGAGGTCGCCGCCGGCGATGTCGCGGCGCTGCGTGCGGCGGTGCTCGACGCCTTGCCGCACTGAGGCGCGCGCCGCGCCACTCGCGTGCGCCGCGGTACGGCGGCGCGCTCCGCTCATCCCGCTGCGCGCGGAGGCTACACTGATGCGGCCGCTACGGCCGGCGCGCGAGACAGAGGCATGGAACCGCAGCCCATCGATCTGAGTACGGTGCTGATCGTCGAGGACGAGGCCTCGGCGCGCACGCGCATGCTCGGCCTGATGCGCGCCCTGGCCGGTCCGCAGGCGCGCATCGACAGCGCCGCCGATCTGGCTCAGGCGCGCGCGCGCCTGCAGCAGGGCCGCTACGACCTGGCCTTGATCGACGTGCAACTGCCCGACGGCAGCGGCATCGAGCTGATCGCATGGCTGGGCGCGCACCGGCCGCAGACCGCGGCGGTGATCGTG
This sequence comes from Lysobacter sp. cf310, assembly GCF_900114355.1. GTDB lineage: Bacteria > Pseudomonadota > Gammaproteobacteria > Xanthomonadales > Xanthomonadaceae > Lysobacter. The sequence continues at coordinate 1,466,867 of NZ_FOSS01000001.1, read as the reverse complement.
TCGGCCTATGCCGAGGAAGAGACCCTGCTGGCCGCGGTGCAGGCCGGCGCGATCGGTTACCTGCTCAAGGACCGCGACGACGACGAACTGCGCCTGTGCCTGCAAAGCCTGCAACGCGGCGGCGCGCCGATCGATCCTTTGATCGCGCGCAGGATCCTGGCGCTGGTGCAGCAGGCGCCGGCGCGCGCCGCGCCGCCGGTACCCGAGCCCGCGGCGCAGTTGTCCGAACGCGAACGCGAAATCCTGCGCTTGGTCGCGCAGGGGTTCAGCAACCGCGAGATCGCCGAACTGGTGGCGCTGTCCAAGCTCACCATCGAATGCCACACCAAGAACATCTACCGCAAACTCGCGGTGGGTTCGCGCACCGCGGCGGTGTTCGAGGCGCGCGCGCTGGGATTGCTCAACTGAAGCCGTCGCGCGCCGGCGCGGCTTGGCTGCTGATCCTGTGGATCTGCCTGAGCTTCGCCTCGTTGCCGGTTCATGCGGCCGAAGAACCCGGCGTGCAGCTGCTGGATCGCGGCGAGGCGGTGCGTTCGGATTGGAACGCGGCCGCGCCGCCGGCCTCGGGCTGGACGCCGGTGCGCTTGCTGGATCTGTGGCAGGAGCGCTGGCCCGACCACGACGGGGTGGTCTGGTACCGGCTGCGCTGGCGCCAGGACGATCCGCGCCGGCCGACCGCGTTGCTGGCCGACTACATGAGCCTGAGCGGCGCGATCTACGTCAACGGCGAAGCGGTGGCGCGCGATCCGCAACTGGTCGAACCGCTGTCGCGCACCTGGAACGCGCCGCACTACGCGCTGCTGCCGCCTTCGCTGCTGCGCGCGGGCGACAACGTCGTATGGTTGCGCGTGTCCGGTCTGGCGGCCTACCAACCCGGCGCCGGGCCGGTGCGGGTCGGCGATCCGCAGGCCCTGCAGCAGCGCTACCGCAGCGAACGCTTCCTGCGCTACGACATCAAGCTGATCAACCTGGCCATGTCGGCGGTGCTGGGCGGCGTGTTTCTGCTGATGTGGCTGCTGCGGCGCAAGGACAGCGTGTACGGCTGGTTCGCCCTGACCGAACTGATCGGATCGCTGTACGCCTACAACCACATCGCCACCGAGATCTGGCCGCTGACCGGCACCGATGCCTGGCAGGCCTTCAACGCCGCGTTCTACGTGGCCGCCGGCGCCAGCTATGCGCTGTTCCTGCTGCGTTACTGCGAGCGTCGGTATCCGCGCCTGGAGCGCGTGCTCGCCGCGCTGGCGGCGCTGTCGTTGCTGGCGGCGGCGTTGGCGCCGGCCTGGATGGGCCACCACCGCAACCTGTGGTTCGCGCTGGGCGGCTTGATCTACTACATCAGCATCGGCTGGTTCCTGGTCCAGGCCTGGCGCAGCCGCCGCCCGGACGCCTTGGTGCTGGCGGCCTGCCTGCTGCTGCCGGTGCTGGTGTCGTTCCGCGATTTCGCGCTGTTCTTCGGCTGGGTGCAGGGCACGACCTATTGGTTGAGTCTGACGTCGGTGCTGACCCTGGTCGGCATCGGCTTCGTGCTGTCCTACCGTTTCGTGAGCGCGATGCGGCGCGTGGAAGGCTTCAACCTGGAACTCAAGCGCGAAGTCGACATGGCCACCTCCGAACTGGCGACCACGCTGTCGCGCCAGCACGCCTTGGAGCTCGCGCACAGCCGCGCCGGCGAGCGCCTGCAACTGGTGCGCGACCTGCACGACGGTTTCGGCGGCACCCTGGTCGGCGCGATCGCGCAGCTGCAGCAGGCGCCCGACGACATGCCCAAGGCGGCGGTGATCGCGACCCTGAAGGACATGCGCGACGACCTGCGCCTGGTGATCGACAGCACCGCGCGCGAACACGCCGACCTGGGCGCGCAGCTGGCACCGCTGCGGCATCGCCTGGGGCGCCTGCTGGAAACGGCCGATATCGACAGCCGCTGGCAGCTGGACGGACTGGACGGCGTCGAGCTGGGCAGCGCGCGCAGCCTGGACTTGCTGCGGCTGCTGCAGGAGGCGTTGACCAACGTGTTCAAGCACAGCCGCGCGCGCCGCGTGGACGTGCAACTGCGCCGCGTCGACGACCGCCTGCAGCTGCGCATCGACGACGACGGCGCGGGCATCGCGTCGGCGCCTGCGGACGACGGCGGCGCCGGCTTGGCCAGCATGCGGCTGCGCGCGCAGCGTCTGGGCGGCGAGCTGCGGATCGAATCCGGCCCCCGGGGCACCGGCCTGCGTCTGGACTTTCCGCTGGCGGTGTAGCCCGGCCGTACGCCGGCGTCAGTACAAGTCCGCCGGGTCCACGTCCAGCGACCAGCGCACCTTGCGCGCCTCGGGCAGGGCGTGGATCGAAGGCAGGGCGCGATCCAGCGCCGCGTGCAGCGCGCGCCGCTCCGGCGCCGACAGGATCAGCTGCGCGCGTTGGTAGCCGGCGCGGCGCGGCATCGGCGCCGGCACCGGGCCGTTGAGCTCGAGCGTGTCGTCGCCGACTTCGCGCAACGCCAGCCGCGCGGCCTGCAGGAAGGCGTTGGCGAGCTCGGTCTCCTTGGCCTCGGCGCGCAGCAAGGCCATGTGCGCATACGGCGGGAAACCGGCCAGCTCGCGCTGCGCCAGTTCCAGCTCGGCGAAGGCCGCATAGCCGCCCGCGAGCAGGGTGCTCAGCAGCGGATGCTCGGGGTGATGGGTTTGCAGCACCACTTCGCCGGGCTTGTGCGCGCGGCCGGCGCGGCCGGCGACCTGGATCAGCAGCTGCGCGAGTTTTTCCGGCGCGCGAAAGTCGGCGCTGAACAAGCCTTCGTCGATGCCGACCACCGCGACCAGGGTCAGGTGCGGCAGGTCGTGGCCCTTGGCCAGCATCTGGGTGCCGACCAGGATGCCGCGCGCGGTGCCGAACTCGGCCAGATGGTGTTCCAGCGCGTCGCGGCGTTGGGTGGTGCCGCGATCGATGCGCAGCACTGGCACCTCCGGAAAGCGCGCGGCCAGCGCTTCCTCGATGCGCTCGGTGCCGGCGCCCTGCGATTGCAGCGCCAGCCCGCCGCAGTCCGGGCAGGCGTTGGGTGCGGGCCGGCGCGCGCCGCAGTGGTGGCATTGCAGGCGGCGGCCGGCCGCGTGCACGGTCATCGGCGTGGGCGAAGTCGGCGTGCTGCAACGGTGGCAGTGCGCGCTCCAGCCGCAGTCGTGGCAGATCAGCACCGGCGCGTAGCCGCGACGGTTCTTGAACACCAGCACCTGGCCGTCGGCATCGAGCGCGCGCGCGATGGTGTCGATCAGTTCCGGCGACAGGCCGGCCTCGAGCGGGCGCTTGCGCACGTCGACCACGCGCACCCGCGGCGGCTTGGCGTTGCCGGCGCGTTGCAGCAGGCGCAAGTGCGCGTAGCGTCCGGCCTGGGCGTTGCGCAGCGATTCCAGCGACGGCGTCGCGCTGCCCAGCAGCACCGGCACGTTCAGCGCCTTGGCGCGCACCAGGGCGAAGTCGCGGGCGTGGTAACGGATGCCGTCGAGCTGCTTGAAGCTGCCGTCGTGCTCCTCGTCGATCACGATCAGGCCGGCCTCGGGCAGAGGCAGGAAGATCGCCGAGCGGGTGCCCACGATTACCCGCGCCTCGCCGCGCAGGCAGGCGGCCCAGGTGCGCGCGCGTTCGCCGTCGCCCAGGCCGGAATGCAGCGCATGCACCGGCACGCCCAGACGCGCGCGGAAGCGCGCCAGGGTCTGCGGGGTCAGGCCGATCTCCGGCACCAGCACCAACGCCTGGCGGCCGCGTGCGAGGCAGTCGGCGATCGCGCGCAGATAAACCTCGGTCTTGCCGCTGCCGGTGACGCCGTCCAGCAGCAGCGGGGCGAAGCCGTCGCGCACCGCCAGGATGGCGTCGACGGCGGCCTGCTGTTCGTCGTTGAGCGCGGGCCCGGGCTGCGGCACGGCGGCCAGGGTGTTGGCCGGCACCGCGATGCGCTCGGCCAGGCCGCGCTTGGCCAGCGCGCGCGCGGCGGCGCGCCAGTCGGGATCGTGGGCGGCGTCGACCAGTTCCAGCGCGTCCTCGTCGCAGGGGCCGGCCGCGAGGCGGTCGGCGAGGCGGCGCGGGCGGCCCGCGCGCAGGCCCGGACGCGCGGTCGCCCCGGTCTCGGTGAGCCGCCAGGCCCAGGCGTGGGTATCGGCCAACGGTTCGCCGTGGCGCAGCGGCGCCGGCAGCGCGGTCGCGAACACTTCGCCCAGCGGGGCATGGGTGTAGCGGGCCAGCCAGCGCAGCGACTCCAGCAGCTCACCGTGGAACAGCGGCTGCGGGTCGAGCCGGCTCAGCGCGGATTTGGGTTCCGGCGCGCTGGCGTCGGCGGCGCCGGTGTCGGCGACCACCCCGACCAGCTCGCGGCTGCCGAAGGGCACGCGCACCCGCATGCCGACGTCGGCAGGCGTCGCCTCGAGGCCGTCGGCGGGGCGGTAATCGAACAGGCGCGGCAGGGGCACGGGCAGGGCGACCCGCCAGACGTGTGTAAGTGACTGAGCGGAGCCGTCGGACATGCGCTCAGTCTAGCGAGCGCGGTCGCGAATCGGCGCCGACGCAGTTGCGACCTATTGCTGCCCCCGCCGTGACAAAGCGCACGCAAGTGGCGGTGCTTAAAGAAAATTCACCCTTATCCACACGAGCTGTGGATAAATCTGTGCATGCCGCGTCGGCAGGGCTGCGCGATGAAGCTGGAATAAGCTCTGCAGCCAGGTTGGTGAAAAAATCGCCAATGCGTATATCTCTTTGATAATCAAAGGCTTGACCGTGAAACATCGTTGTAATGCAGGGCGTTTGGGGGTTCTTCCTCAGCCTGATGACGGTTCCGTTACCGCTGTGCACAACCGTTTTTTCCTGCAGGCCGCGTCCTGCTTCGCGGAGCAGGTATTGGCGCCGTGTCAAGCGGTTTTATGCGACCGCCGCCTCGCTATGATGCGGTCATGCTGATGCGTACGCGATGAGCCCCGCCGCAACGGGCTCCACATCCTCCGGCACCGCCGGGCACTCGAACGATGCGCCGGCCGCCCTGGCCGCGTTTCTGCGCGGCGTCGAGCGTCGCGGCGCGGTCCTGGCCGAGCTGCAGGCGGGCGACGCCGGCGCCGGCGACGCCGCCCTGGCGGCGGCGATGCAGGCCTTCCGCGCCGGCATCGAGGCCGCGCCCATGGCCGATTGGCCGCGCCGCTTCTGGTCGCAGCTGCTGGCCCAGCCCGGGCTGCACCAGCGCACCCGGGTCGCGATCCCCTTGGACGCCACCGACCGCCTCGGCGAGCTCGGCCATGGCCCGCGCGCGGCCTTGCTGCTGCGCCTGGCGGCCGGGTTGTCCGAACCCGACGCGGCCGCGGCCCTGGGCGTGGCCCAGCCGACCTACCGCCTGGCCCTGCAACGCGCCCTGCCGCACCACGCCGACGGCCGCGCCGACCCGGCGGCCTGGCAACAACTGCGTGAGCAGATCCATCGCCGCATCAAGACCCTGCCGCCGGAACGGCTGGCACGGCTGAGCGCGGCGCGCGAGGCGGCCTTGCGCGGCACGCCGGTCGCCGCCGCGGGCGCGCGTGGCGACGCGCCCCTGGCCGCCACGCGGCGGCCGCGCTGGGTCATGGCGCTGCTGTGGAGCCTGCTGGCGCTGTGCGCGCTGGCGTTCGCGGCGACCTGGTGGTGGCCGCTGGGCGGCGTGGCCGACTGGCTGGGCGGCCCGCGCATCCGCGTCGAGCCCCTGCCCAAGGCCGCGGCCCCGGCCTCGCGCTACGGCCACGAGGCCGGTCTGATCGGCGACCGCGACTTCGCCCTGCTCGCCGATCCCGAGGGCGAAGCCGGCGCGCGCGAGCTGGCTTTCCACAGTTGGTTGGCCGCGCGCGAACGCGCCGGCCCCGAGGGGCTGCCCGGCGAACGCGTCGAACCGGCGGTCGGCGAGACCGGCGCCGCGACCGCGTCGGGCGCCGAGACCACCACCGAATCCGAGACCGAGAGCGCCGATGTCCCGGGCTGAGCGCACACGCTCGCGCGCCCCGGTGCGCGCGCTCGCCTTCGCGGCGCTGAGCCTGTGTCTGGGCGCGCTGGCGGCGCAAAGCCTGCCGCCGGAATACCAAAGCCTGGGCCGGCGCCTGCCGGCGGACGCGCGCGCGCGTTTGCAGGCCAATGCGGCGCAGTGGGCGGCCTGGAGCGCCGAGCAACGCGCCGCCTTCGCCACCCGCGCCGCGCGCTGGAACGCGCTGCCCGCGCCCGAACGCGCGCGCCTGCGCGAGCGCTACGCCGCCTGGCAGGCCCTGCCCACGGACGAGCGCGCGCTGGCCCAGGCCGCGGCGGCGCGCTACGCGGCGTTGCCGCCGGAGCAACAGCAGGCGCTGCGCGCGCGTTTCGACGCCCTCGACGGCAGCCTGCAACGCGGCTGGCTGCTGGGGCCGATCCTGGGCGCCGACTACGCGGCGCTGCAGCCGCTGTTGGCGCAACTGCCGTTGCAGCAGCACGAGCCGATGCTGCGGGTGCTGCGCGAACTCAGTCCGCAGCAACGCAAGGATCTCGCCGTGCTGGTGCAACGCACGCCCCCGCAGGCGCGCGACGCGCTGCGCCGCGAATTGCTGGCGACGCGCTGGGATGAGCGCGACGGGTGGTTCTGGCACAAGTTGGGGCAGTAGGGCCGTAGTCCCTCTCCCGTCTTCAAGCCCCTCTCCCATTTCAGGGGCGAGCGCAGCGCTTGCGAGCCATGGGCTCGCGCTGCACCGAACGCCCGACCGCTGTGCGGTTGGGCCGGGGTATGGGTTGGGGTGTGGGCCGAGGCGCGGGTGCAACCGCAACCACAACCACATGCGCTGCCCTCATCCGCCCTGGCGGGCAATTGCTCCCGCAAGCGGGAACAGCGAACGCAGACATGCTCCGCGCGGACTGGCGCGCTCTAGCCCACGCGCCGCGCTCAATCCTCGCGCAACACCCGCCGCGTGGCGCTGAACCTGTCGCCGAACCGCGTCACCGCGTCCGCGCGCATCCGCGGCGCGTGATCGCGCAGGTAGGCGTCCAGCGATTCCAGACGGTCGAGCCGATAGCGCACGCTCAGGCGCACCCGTCCGGGCTCGGCCGGCGGGTCCAGCTGGGTGTGGATGCGCGCTTCCAGAAAGCCGGGCAGGGCCAGGATTTCGCGCGTATGCGGCCCCAGCCAGGCGCGGTAGTCCTCGGCGATGGCCGCGTCGAGGTCGAGGTTGACCTCGTACACCACGCCCGCGCTCACATGCGCACCAGGCTGGCGATCATCAGGAAGCCCACCGCGAACGCCAGCATGAAGAAGTAGCAGCCGCCGACCACCAGATAGCGCAGCAGGGTCACGATCCAGCCGTTGCCGTACACGCGTTTCTGCATCAGCAGCAGATAGATCGGCATCCACAGCCATAGCCCGGCCTCGAGAATGCCGGCGATCCAGCCGAAGCCGGACCAATGCGGCGAGATCCAGGCGTCCAGGCCGAACATCAGGAACATCGCCAGCAGGCTCAGACACAGGTAGGCGTGGCTGTACAAGGCCACCACCAGGTGCTCCAGGTAACCGCGGCCCGAACCCAGGTAGGTCAGCTTGAGCAGCAGCGCGAACATCGGCACCAGCAGGAACAGCGCCGAGGGCACCGCGCTCAGCGCGGCATGCTCGTACAGCGAGGGGTCCTGGGTGGCGCGCTTGAAGTTGGTGTAGCCGCGGCCGATCTGCTTGTTGAGCCAGCGGTTGAAGAACTCCGGCGCGCCGGCCATCACCACCGGGTTGGTTTCCGCGTCCCAGGGCGCGTTGCCGAAGAAGGTCAGGCCCTCGTTGCATTCGCCGTCGCCGTAGGTCTGCGCGTCGGTCGCGGCCTTGCGCTTGAGCGCGCCCTCGGTGTCGACGGCGTGGTCGATCTGCAACTGCGCGGCGCGGCAGCCGGCACGGCGGTTGATATCGCGGATCGCGTTGGCGTTGCGCGCCAGCGCGGTGGCGTTGCCGGCGGCGATGCCGGCGCGTTCGGCCTGCAGCGGCTTGAGCCTTTCGTCGCGCAGGGCTTCCAGCTCGGCCAGCGAGCTGGCGTTCTCGATCGTGGCCGGGAGCGCGGCGTTCTCTTCCTCTTGGGAGGGCGCGACGATGCCGGCGGCCTCGGCGGCGGCGTCCGGCCGCGTCCGCTCGCGCAGCTCGGCCACGCGCTTGTCGGCGATCGCGTTGACCTCCTTGATGCCGGCGGCGATGCCGACCTGCGCGCCGCCGGGCACGCTGACCGGGATCGCGGCGCGCGCCTGCTCGAGTTCCTTCAGGGCCTGCGCGCGTTCGCTCTCGACTTCGGACACGCTGCGCGCGTTCTCGATGCGTTCGCCGGTGCGGCCCAGGCGTACCTTCTTGCCGTCGATCACCATAGGGCCGTTGCCCTTGTAGCTGCCGCCGTCGTCCTCGCCGAAATGCACCGTGAACTGAGCGATGAAGAAGGTCAGCACGCTCAGGATCACGAACAGCCGCAGCGGCGGCACGTAGCGCACGCGATGACCGCGCAGGTAATTGAGCGCGACCCGGCCCGGTGACAGCAGGTCGCGCACGGTGCGGAAGATGCGGCCGTCGAGATGCCAGAACGACTCGAACACTTCCTCCAGCGCATGCCCGGCATGGCGCAGCGGATTGACGATCGACTGCCCGCACTGGTGGCAGTAGTGGCCCTGCAGCGGCGCCGCGCAGTTTTCGCAGTGGGTCGGCGTGGGGTGGTCTTGGGCTTCGCTCATAGGTCCGATCGCTCGCGGCTCCCAGGCCGTTCATGGGCGAGCGCGTAAGATAGCGGGCTGCTATGGCCCGGCGCCAGCGCCCTTTGCGGTTGCGCGGCCGAAGTCGTGGTTCTGGTTCCGCGTCATGTCGTCTCATTCCTCTTCCGTGCGCCCCGGATTGTCGGGCGAAATCCGCACCACCGCCCTGCTCGCCGCGCCGCTGGTCGCCGGCCACGTGTCCACCGGCCTGATCGGCTTCATCGACAACGTCCTGGCCGGGCACCACAGCACGACCACACTCGCGTCGGTCACCATCGGCACCGCGCTGTGGTGGCTGCCGATGATGATTCCGATCGGCACCCTGCTGTCGGTGCCGCCGTCGGTGTCGCAGCTCGACGGCGCCGGCCGCCGCGGCGAAATCGGCGCGCTGTTCCGTCAGGCGCTATGGCTGGCCTTGGGCCTGGGCGTGCTGCTGTTCGCGTTCCTGACCTTCATCCCGCACGCGCTGGGGCCGATGGGCATGGCGCCGGAGATCATTCCGGGCGCGCGCGACTTCCTGCACGGCATCCGCTGGGGCGTGTTCGCGCTGACCCTGTTCTTCTGCATGCGCTATCTGGCCGAGGGCCTGCACTGGACCTTGCCGACCATGCTGATCAGCGCCGGCAGCCTGCTGGTGCTGCTGCCGATCGGCTACGTGCTGACTTTCGGCAAGCTCGGTTTCCCGGAAATGGGCGCCGGCGGCCTGGGCATCGCCTCGGCGATCATGCTGTGGATCGAGGCGTTCGCGTTCGCGGTGGTGTTGTGGAAGGCCAAGCGCTTCGCCGATCTCAAACTGTTCGAGCGCTTCGATCCGCCGAACTGGCCGACCATCCGCGGCCTGCTCGCCACCGGTCTGCCGATCGGCGTGACCGTGCTGATGGAAGGCAGCTTGTTCATCGTCACCGCCCTGCTGATCGGGCGCCTGGGCGAAGTGCCGGCAGCCGCGCACCAGATCGCGATCAACCTGTCGGCGCTGTGCTTCATGATCCCGATGGGCCTGGCCGAGGCGACCACGGTGCGGGTCGGCCATTCGCTGGGCCGCAACGACCTGCACGGCGTGCGCCGGGCGGCCGCGGCCGGCTACGCGATCGTGCTGTGCACGCAGCTGGTGTCGGGCATCGTCTTGTTCAGCGCCAGCGACTTCCTGGTCGGCTTCTACACCGCCGACGCCGCCGTCGCGACCCTGGCCGCCTCGCTGCTGCTGTACGCGGCCGCGTTCCAGTTCCCGGACGGGATCCAGGTGCTGTCGGCCGGCGCCCTGCGCGGGCTCAAGGACACCAAGGTGCCGATGCTGCTGGCCGCCCTGGCCTACTGGGGCATCGGCATGCCCCTGGGCGCGGGCCTGGGCCTGGGCCTGGGCTGGGGCCCGAAGGGCATGTGGATCGGCCTGATCGCCGGCCTCACCGTGGCCTCGATCCTGCTGTGCACCCGCTTCGTACGCTCCAGCCACCCGCACCGGATCGCCGAGCGGGCCGCCCGCCAGGTCCCGCAGGTCCCGGCGCTGCAGGCCGAGGCCTGATTCCCGGGCCTGGCCCTGGTCGGCCCGGCCCGCCGATCTTGGCCGTATGCGAAAAATCCGCGTTACGAATGGCGGATGAAGAAAAACCCCGGGTCGCGGTACGCTGCGAACGTCTAATGGAGTGTGCGCAATGAACGATACCTCGCGTCGCGGCCCGGTGGCCCGGTTTTTCGTCGGCCTCTGGGATGCGATGAACTTCACCCGCCGGCTGATCTTCAACCTGGTGTTCTTCACCTTGTTGTTCCTGTTCCTGATCGCCATGAGTTCGGCCGGGCGGATCAAACCGCTGCTGGAAGGCACCACCCTGGTGATCGCGCCGGAAGCCACCCTGGTCGAGCAGTACAGCAGCGACCCGGCCTCGCGCGCGCTCGGCAAGGTGGTGGGCGAAAAGAGCGGCGAAGTGCAGCTGCGCGACCTGCTGCGCGCGCTGGACGCGGCCAAGGACGACAAGCGCATCAACCGCGTGGTGCTGCGCCTGGATCAGCTGCAGGGCAGCGGCATGGCCTCGATGCGCGACGTCGCCGCGGCGATCGCGCGCGTGCGCGCCGCCGGCAAGCAGGTGATCGCCTTCAGCGAAGCCATGGACCAGAAGCAGTACCTGCTGGCCGCGCAGGCCAACGAGATCTATCTGGATCCGATGGGTCAGCTGATGCTCGAGGGCCTGGGCCGTTACCGTCTGTACTACCGTCAGGGCCTGCAGGAAAAGCTCGGCGTCGACGTGCACCTGTTCAAGGTCGGCGAGTACAAGTCCGCGGCCGAACCCTACGTGCTGGATGCGGCCTCGGCGGAAGCCAAGGAAGCCGACCTGTACTGGATGAACGACGTGTGGCAGCGCTACCTGGCCGACGTGGCCAAGGCGCGCAAGCTCGACGCCGCCAAGATCGCCGCCGACATCGACCAGATGCCGGCCCAGATCGAAGCCGCGCAGGGCGACCTGGCCAAGTACGCGCTGCAGCAGAAGCTGGTCGACGGCCTGAAGACGCGCGAGCAGGTCGACGACCTGCTGATCGAGCGCGGCGTGGCCGACGAAGACGCCGAGGGCGGCTTCCGCCAGGTGTCGCTGGACGGTTACCTGGCCCAGCTCAACAGCGCCTCCCTGCCGGCCGCCGCCGACAGCCGTCCGCAGATCGCGGTGGTGGTCGCCGAGGGCGAAATCAGCGGCGGCGAGCAGCCGCCGGGCACGGTCGGCGGCGTGTCGACCGCCGCGCTGCTGCGCGAGGCGCGCGACGACGAGAACGTCAAGGCGCTGGTGCTGCGCGTGGATTCGCCCGGCGGCGAAGTGTTCGCCTCCGAGCAGATCCGTCGCGAGATCGTCGCGCTCAAGGCCGCCGGCAAGCCGGTCGTGGTCTCGATGGGCGACCTGGCCGCTTCGGGCGGCTACTGGATCTCGATGAACGCCGACAAGATCTACGCCGATCCCTCGACCATCACCGGTTCGATCGGCATCTTCGGCATGATCCCGACCATCCCGCGCACCCTGGAGAAGATCGGCGTGCGCGCCGACGGCGTCGGCACCACCCGTTTCGCCGGCGCGTTCGACATCACCCGCCCGCTGGCGCCGGAAGTCGGCCAGGTGATCCAGTCGGTGATCGACAAGGGTTACCGCGACTTCACCGGCAAGGTCGCCACCGCGCGCAAGCGTCCGGTGGAAGAGATCGACGGCATCGCGCGCGGTCGCGTGTGGAGCGGTGCGCAGGCGAAGGAGCGCGGCCTGGTCGACGACTTCGGCGGCCTGCAGACCGCGATCGAAGACGTGGCCAAGCGCGCCAAGCTGGCCAAGGACGACTACCAGCTGCGTTACATCGAGAAGAGCGCGACCCCGTTCGAACGCTTCTTCGCCGGCTTCGCCGAGAGCCGCATCGGCGCGGCCTGGCTGCGCAACGATTCCGATCTGGCGCGCAGCCTGATCGGCAAGGCCATGCCGCAGGCCGCGGCCGACCTGCGCTTCCTGCAGAGCTCGGTGCAGCCCACCCGCGGCGTGCCGGTGAAGTCGCTGGCCTATTGCTTCTGCGGGCTCTGATCCGCGGCGCAAGAAAAAGCCCCGCTACGGCGGGGCTTTTTTGTTTGTGAGAAGCGAGTAAGGGCGGAGCTTTCGCTCGCTCCTCACTTCTCCACACTCACTCCTGCCTCAATTCGCCTGCGCCTCGATCGCGTCGCGCTGCTTGTCCGCGGCCTCGATCACGTCGGCCTCCACCGCCTGCGCCTTCTGGATCGGCTGCTGGATGCTGTCGCGCAGCTGGGTGGCCTTGGGGTCGACCGGGCGTTCCTTCTCCGGCGGCTGCGGCTTGGAGCAGCCGGCCGCCAGCAGCAGCGCCAGCGTGGCCGCGCCCAGCGGCGCCAGGCGGAGCGGGGTGGTGCGGGACTTCGGTGAGCGCATCGCGGCATCCTCGTCGGTGACGCGGCTATGCTACGCCGGCGGCCGCGCGCGACAAGCGCAGGCCGCCGCAAAACGGCGACGCCGCGACGGCGATCGGCCGGACATTCGGAGGCGGAGGCAGGCATGGACCCCAAACGTTGGCGACTGGACGGACAGCTGGCCCTGGTGACCGGCGGCAGCGCGGGCATCGGCCGCGCGATCGCGCGCGAACTGTTGGGCTTCGGCGCCGACGTGCTGCTGGCCGCGCGCGACATCGCCGCGCTGGACGCGGCGCGCGCCGAGCTGCTGGAGGACTTTCCCGAGCGCGAAGTCCAGGCCTTCGTCGCCGACGTCGCCGACGAGGAGCAGCGCCGCGAGCTGCTGGACTGGGTCGAGGACTTCGGCGAAGGCCTGCACATCCTGGTCAACAACGCCGGCGGCAACCTGGTCAAGGCGTCCACCGACTACACCGAGGACGAATGGCGGCAGGTGTTCGAGATCAACCTGTTCTCGGCCTTCGAGCTGTCGCGCTACGCGCATCCGCTGCTGACCCGGCATGCGGCCTCCAGCATCGTCAACGTCGGCAGCGTGTCCGGCGTCACCCATGTGCGCACCGGCGCGCCCTACGGCATGAGCAAGGCGGCGATGCACCAGATGACCCGCAACCTCGCGGTCGAATGGGCCGAGGACGGCGTGCGCGTGAACGCGGTCGCGCCCTGGTACATACGCACCCGCCGCACCTCCGACAAGCTCGCCGATCCGGACTACCTGGACGAAGTGCTGCTGCGCACGCCGCTGGGCCGCATCGGCGAAGCCGAGGAAGTCGCCGCCGCGGTCGCCTTCCTATGCCTGCCCGCGGCCGGCTACATCACCGGCGAATGCATCGCGGTGGACGGCGGATTCCTGCGCTACGGGTTCTGAAACGGGCGTAGCGCAACGCGCACGGGACTGCGCCTGCTCTATCCCCTCAAGACCGGCGCCTGCGGCGGCGCGTGCAAGGCGTGTCTTCCTCCTTCGAAAAAGGGTGTTGAGTGGGATTGGCTTTTGGAGACACGCGAGCCCGCCGCTCATGGCTCAAATGACTCACCACGAACGGCCCGGAAACCGCGCCATCGCCGCTCTGCCTCCCCCTTTGAAAAAGGGGGATTGAGGGGGATTTGCTCTTGCCAGCACGCGCGTCGCCGCGGCGTGCGACACCCCGGACCTATTGCCCGCAGGTGCTCTCGCGCACGATCCGCCCCATGCGCTCGACGTCCGCCTGCGCGCCCGCGCGCTGATCGGCGGGGCCGAAGCGCAACTGCGACTCGGCCTGCCGCAGGCGCTGCCGCCAGCTCTCGCACAAGGCGCCGTCGGCGACGCGCTGGCATTGATCGGTGACCATCTGGCAGGCGGCGCCCGCGCTGGGCCCGCCGTTGACGCCGACCGTCTGCAGCGGCGCACAGCGCTCGGGCTGGTCGCCCTTGTCGCTGAGGTAGCGGTCGTTGTCGAAGGTGCGGCACTCGAACAGGGTCGGCGGCGGCAGACGGTCGCCGGCGGCGACGTTGTCCTTCGGCGCCGCGTTCGCGGGCGCGGCGCTGGGCGCCGGCGTTGCGGCCGGGGCTGCGCTCGGCGCGGGCGGCGGCACCGGCGGCCCTGCGACCGGCGTAACGAACGAGGGTGGGGTCGACACGGTCGGCGCCGAGCCGATCACGCGCTTGTCCTGCTTGCTGCCCTTCGGACAGGGCACGTCGTTCTGCACCGTCAGCGCGCCGCTGGCGTCGGTGCAGCGATAAATCGTGACCTGCTGCGCCTGCGCGGCGCCGGCCAGGGCCAGCAACACCAAACTCCACAGCAACCGCATCAGTACGCTCCGCAATCGTCGGCCAAGCGCGCATCGATGCCGCGCTGTTCGGTCTGGATGCGCGCGCGCTCGCTCTGCAGCGCGCTGTTGTAGCGGCGGTCGAGCTCGTAGCGGCGATCGCTCAAGCGCGCGCAGACTTCGCGTTGCGGCAGAGCGTGGCATTCGTCGCGTACCCAGGTGCCCGCAGGGTACGCGAATCCCACCCCCGGCGGCAGCGGACGCGGCGGACCGGGGCGAAACTCGGTCGGCGGCGGCCGGCGCGCGCCGACGCGGTCGCCCAGCGGATTGCGCGTGGCGATCACCGGCATCAGCGTCCACAGCGGCACCCAGCGCGGATTGCCCTCGGCGGTTTCGCTGGTGTAGCGGTCGCCGTCGGGCGTCACGCAGTCGTACATCGGGCGCGGCGTGTTGACCACGATCACCTGCGGACGCGGCTGCGGCGTCGCCGCCGGCGCCGGCGCCGGCTCGGTGCGCGCGACCGCATCGGTCGGACGCGGCGGCGGATCGCGCGGCACCGTCATCGCACGGGTCTGCTGCTGCTCGCCGCGCGCGCAGGGCGTGTCGCGCAGGCTCAGCCGGCCCTGGGCGTCGGTGCAGCGGTAGATCGTGACCTCGGCCGCCTGCGCGCCGCCGGCCAGGGCCAGCAGGGCGAACAGCAGGCAGGGGCGCGTACGCGGCTTCATGCGCGCATCTTGCGCCTGCGCCAGGGGGTGCGGAAGTCGAGGCGGACCACGCACGGGCGGCGGCGTTGACCGCCGTTCAGGCGCGCAGCACCGCGCCGCTGCGGGCGTCGCGGATCTGGGTCGGTGCGTTCAGGCCGCCGGTCTCGCCCAGACTGACCCCGTCGACCAGGGCCAGCACCGCGGGGTCCAGGGCGGCGCGCGAGGGTGCGGGCGGGGCGCCGGCGAGGTTGGCGCTGGTCGAGACCAGGGCGCCGCCGAACGCGGCGCACAGCGCGATCACGGTGGGGTGCGCGCTGACCCGCACGGCGACGCCGTCGTGGGCGCCGGTGATCCAGCGCGGCACGCGCGCGGTGGTCGGCACGATCCAGGTATGCGGGCCGGGCCAGCTCGCGTGCACGGCTGCGCGCTGCTCCGGCGCGAGCGCGTCCCAGTCCAGCAGACCGTCGAACTGGGCGAGCGCGCCGGCGATCAGGATCACGCCCTTGTCGACCGGACGCTGCTTGATCGCCAGCAGGCGCAACAGGGCGGCCTCGTCGAAGGGATCGCAGCCCAGGCCCCAGACGGCCTCGGTCGGGTAGGCGATCACGCCGCCACGGCGCAGCGCGGCGGCGGCGGCTTCGATGGTCATGGGTGCGGCGGTGTGCATGCGGATAGTGTCGCACCGCGCCGCGGCGGCCGGAATGCGGTGGCTTGCCTTGGGGTAGGAGCGGCGTGAGCCGCGACGCCGAAGCGACGAATCGCCGGACGCCGAGCCTCGGCCCGACACCGAAATCTGCGTGTGTCGCCGCCTGTCGCGGTCGCGGCTCGCGCCGCTCCTACCCCGAAGCCAGGCGACACCGGCAAGCGACGCAGGGGCGCAACCCCTGCGTCGCGCGTGCCTCAGTAGGCGATCCAGGCGTCGCGCCAAGCCCAGCCGGTGCCGGGGCGGTAGGCGTCGGCGTCGATGTTGCACCAGGCGCCCTCGGGGAAGGGCTTGCAGGCGTAGAGCTTGCCGTCGCTGGCCTTGACCACGGTCTGGCCGGGCACGTACTGACCGATGCCGGCCGGGTAGACGTAGTCGTAATCCGGCGTGGGGCCCGGCGGTTCCGGCGGCTGCGGCGGATCGGGCAGGCGCACGTCGATCTGATGCGTGCGTCCGCTGCCGTTGAGGTAGACGCGGTTGCCGGTGGCGGCGGGCACCGGCGTGATCGCGCCGTTCTGGAGCACGCCGATGCGCACCGTGCTGGCCTGCGCGTTCACGTTCTGCGCGACCCGCAGCGGCCAGGCCGCGGCGCTGGTCTGGCCGGCCATCAGCACGGTGTCGATGCGTTCGGCATCGCTGCCGTTGGCGTTGAACACGCGCACGCTGACCGTGGTGCCGATCGGGTGATCGTTCTGCGCGGTCAGCGGGCCGGCGTCGCGCCATTGCGGCGGCGGAGGCGGATTGCCGCCGCCGGCGAACTTCACGTCCATGCAGGTGTAGAAGGCCTCGGTCGAATCCGAGCGCTGCCAGGTGTTGTAGATCACGTGGCGGCCCGTGCGCTGCGGGATCGTGCATTGCAGACGGTAGATGCCGCCGACCACGGGCGTGTTGCCGATGCTGCAGAAGTGTTCGAGATCGTTCCAGCGCAGCGGCGTGTTCGGATCCCAGCCTTCGCGGGTGATGTAGAACGCCCATTCGCGCGTGGCGTGCGGCGCGGTGCCGCGGAACTGGAACTCGTAGCTGCCGGCTGCGATGTCGGTGGCCTGCCAATCGTCGCGCGCCAGGTCCAGGCCGCGGAAAGTGGCGTTGTTGCCGCTGCACAGCTTGCCGTCGGGCACCACCGCGCGGTGATTGTCGTTGGCGTTGGCCTGGTTGATGCTCATCCAGTCGTAGAACGCCTGGGTGCCGCCGACCTGGGTCGCGGCGCGACAGGCCGGATCGGTGGGGTTCTCGATGTTGCCCTGCGCGCAGTAGTACACGCGGCTGTAGGGATGGATCATGGTGCCGTGCGCTTGCGCCGCGCCGTGCGGCCACAAGGCGGCCAGAGCGAGCGCGGCGGCACAGCCGGCCTGCGCCCGCGAGTTGAGGATGGTCATGTCGACTCCCGACAAGAGTGGAAGGGTGGGTGGTGCCCCCTCGGTCAGGAAATGCTGCGTCGTGCGCGTCGCGGGACATGGCCGCGATCTGTCGTAGCCGTCGATAGTAGGACGCGCGGACGCGCGAATCTGTGGCGCAGTTCGCTATGCGGTCACGTCCGCCCGCATCGAAACGCCTCGATGCGACTGCGCGCGGCATCGCGCGTGCGTCCGCGCGCCATACCGCCGCGCATGTTGCGCGCATGCGTCGCGCGCATACGAAAAACCCCGGACAGGCCGGGGTTTTCGTTTCGTCGGCAGCGATGCGCGCGCGATCAGGAGGCTTTCTTGACCAGCTTCTTGGCGGTGCTGATCGGCTTCTTGGGCGGCGCCACGGTCTCGACCGCTTTCACCGGCGCCGTCTTGGCCGCGGTCTTCTTGGTCGCTTTCTTCGCAGTCTTCTTGGCGGCCTTCTTGACCGCCTTCTTCGCCGCCGGCTTCTTTTCCGTGGTCTTCTTGGCCGCCGCCTTCTTGGCCGGCGCGTCCTTCTTGGCCGCGGTCTTCTTGCCGAAACGGCCGCGCATCGGCTTGCCGGTCTCTTCCATCAGCTTGACCACTTCCTCCAGCGTCAGCGACGCCGGCTCGCGGTCCTTGGGAATGCGGCCGTTGAGCTTGCCGTCGCTGATGTAGGGGCCGAAGCGGCCGTTGAGGACCTGGATCTCGCTGCCTTCGAATTCCTTGATGATGCGATTGCGCGCGATCTCTTCCTTCTCTTCGATCAGGAACACCGCGCGCGCCAGGTCGATCGTGTACGGATCGTCCTCCTTCTTCAGCGAGGCATAGGTGCTGCCGCGCTTGGCGAAGGGGCCGAAGCGGCCGATGCCGACGCTGACTTCCTCGTCCTTGTCCTGGCCTAGCTTGCGCGGCAGCTTGAACAGCTCCAGCGCGTCGTCCAGGCCGATGGTGTGCATGCTCTGGCCCGGGCGCAGCGAGGCGAAGGTCGGCTTGTCCTCGTCCTCGGCGGTGCCGATCTGCGCGTACGGCCCGTAACGGCCCAGGCGCACGCTGACCGGCTTGCCGCTCTTGGGATCGGTGCCGAGCTCGCGCGCGCCGGTGGCCTCGCTGCGATCGACCGATTCCTTCTTCTCCTCGACCAGCTTCTTGAACGGTTCCCAGAACCGCTCCATCAGCGGCACCCATTCCTCTTCGCCGCGCGATACCGCGTCGAGCTCGTCCTCGAGCTTGGCGGTGAAGTCGTAGTCGACGTACTGGGTGAAGTGGCCGGACAGGAACTTGGACACAGCGCGGCCGACGTCGCTAGGGCGGAAGCTGCGGCTTTCCAATTCCACGTACTTGCGGAACAGCAGGGTCTGGATGATCGAGGCGTAGGTCGAGGGACGGCCGATGCCGTACTCCTCCAGCGCCTTGACCAGGGCCGCTTCGGTGTAGCGCGCGGGCGGCTGGGTGAAGTGCTGATCGGTGTGGATGCGGTCCAGCGGCACGCGGTCGCCGGTCTTCATCGACGGCAGCTTGCGGCCTTCGTCCTCGTCCTCGGCGCCCTTGCTGTCCTTGCCTTCCTCGTACACGGCCAGGAAGCCCGGATCGATCACGGTGGTGCCGCTGGCGCGGAAGCTGTGCTCGCTGCCCGCGGCCAGGTCGACCGAGACGGTGTTGAGCGTGGCCGGCACCATCTGCGAGGCGACGGTGCGCTTCCAGATCAGTTCGTACAGGCGGCGTGCGTCGTCGTCGAGGAAGCGCGACACCTGCGAGGGCGTGCGCAGCGCCGAGGTCGGACGCACCGCTTCGTGCGCTTCCTGGGCGTTCTTGGACTTGGTCTTGTAGACGTTGGGCTGGTCGGGCAGGGCGCGGGTGCCGTAGTCGCGCGCGATCACGTCGCGCAGCTCGACCAGGGCATCGGCCGACAGCGCGACCGAGTCGGTACGCATATAGCTGATCAGGCCGACCGTGCCTTCGTCGCCGATCGCCACGCCCTCGTACAGCTTCTGCGCGACCTGCATGGTGCGCTTGGTGGTGAAGCCGAGCTTGCGCGCGGCCTCCTGTTGCAGGGTCGAGGTGGTGAACGGCGGCGCCGGGCGGCGCTTGCGCTCCTTGCTGGCCACGTCGGTGACGTGCAGGGCGCCGTTGGCGGCCGCGACGATGCGCTTGCGCGCGTCCTCGGCGGTGTCGCCCTGGGTGATGGTGAACTGCTCGAACTTCTTGCCGTCCAGCTTGGCCAGCTTGGCGGTGAAGGTCTGGCTGGGGTGCGCGCACTCGGCCTCGATGGTCCAGTACTCGCGCGCGACGAAGGCTTCGATCTCCTCCTCGCGCTCGACGATCATGCGCAGCGCCGGCGACTGCACGCGGCCGGCGGACAGGCCGCGCTGGACCTTGCGCCACAGCACCGGCGAGAGATTGAAGCCGACCAGGTAGTCCAGGGCGCGGCGCGCCTGCTGGGCGTCGACCAGATCCCCGGCGATCGCGCGCGGGTGGTTCATGGCCTCCTTGATCGCGCGCGGGGTGATCTCGGTGAACACCACGCGCTGCAGGGGCTTGCCTTCGAGCAGGCCGCGCTCGCGCAGGATCTCGCCGATGTGCCAGCTGATCGCTTCGCCTTCGCGGTCCGGGTCGGTCGCCAGAAACAGGTTGTCGGCGCTCTTGGCGGCCTTGGCGATCGCATCGACGTGTTTTTCGTTCTTCTCGATGACCGCGTAGTCCATCGCGAAGTGATTGTCCGGATCGACCGCGCCTTCCTTGGGCACCAGATCGCGGACGTGGCCGTAGGAGGCCAGGACGGTGAAGTCCTTGCCGAGGTACTTATTGATCGTCTTGGCCTTGGCGGGCGACTCGACGATGAGGAGGTTCTTGGCCATTGGAGCTCCGCAGGGGCCATTGCCGGCGCACTGCAACTGACTAACGCAAAGAAGGCTACGCCCGCGGCAATGAAGCCGCGGGCGTTCAGGGTTTCCTTTTTTATTGGGACCATGCGGCGGCCCCGGCTGTCAAGCGCGGGGCGTTGCGAGTGCGACCGGGAGCCGCTTAGGACCGGGCTCCCATTCAGCTTCGTCCGTTCAGGTTCAGCGGCTGGCCAGGCCGACCGCGGCCAGCATGAACAGCAGGAACACCACGTACAGGGCGATCAGGACGCCGAAGATCACCAGGATCACCGTCGCGACCGTGCCCAGCTCGTGGCGCTGGCGCTCCGGGTGGGCGGTGTAGGCCCACTGGTCCACCACCAGGGTGCTGGCCATCATGTCGTGCAGGCCGCGCTTGCGGTCGGTGAAGGCCACCATCAACACGCCGATGCCCAGGGTCAGGCTGCTCACCAGGTAGGCGAAGAAGCGGCCGATGCCGCGCGCCAGGCTGATCCGGCCGCCGTTGTCGTCGACCACCTTGATGCCGATCGCCATCTTGCCCAGGGTGGCCTGCTTGGCCGAGGAATGGAACATGCCGAAGTACAGCGCCTGCATCGCCAGCGGCAGCAGGTAGACCAGGACCAGCAGGGCGATCGCGCCGCCGCTTTCGAACATGGTCTCCGGGTTGCCGCTGAGGCCGGCGCCGATGCCGAAGAACACCATCATCAGGATCATCTGCAGGATGCCGCCGACGATGCCGACCACGAAGCCGTCGATCATGCTGGCCGCCACGCGCTTCCAGAACCCGGCGTAGACCACTTCGCCGCCCAGCACGACCTCGGCGGTCTCGGCCAGCGCCGCGCGCGGCGGGGCGTAGGGCGAGGCCGGTTCGGCGATCGCGTAGGGGTTGGCGTCGGCGTCGGGTGCGGCATCGGCCGAGGCGGTCGCGAACGTCGCCGCGGCCGGCGCGGGACGGCCGGCGCCGGGGATGACTTCGCCGATCATCTCGCGCCAGGGGCGCCAGGTTTCCATGCCTTCGCGCCACACCAGGGTCTCGGGCGAGAGCTGGCCGTGGCTGTGCAGCTGCTCCAGATCTTCGGCGCGCACCGGGCCGTGACGGTTGCGGTCGCTGTCGCTGTAGTACCAATCGGTCATGTCGGTTCAGCCGTTGCTGATGGAGGTGCCCGGGCGGCAGGTGCCCGGTCGGTAGATCGCGGGCAGATCGCCGCCGCTGCAGTCCCAGTCCACGCGGTCGCCCTCGGGGATGGCTTCGAACCAGATGGTCTTGCCGTCCACCTTGGGGCCGATGCCGCGCAGCTCGAGCTCGAGCGCGCAGTGGCCGTTGTGCATGGTGCCGATCTTGATCTGCGCGGTGGTCGCGCTGGCGTAGTCGGTGGCTGCGCCGAAACCGTCGTCGCCGTTGTTGGGGCAGCGGCCGTTGGCGGCCAGGTGCTCGGCCACCGCCAGCTTGACCGCGTTGGCTTCGTTGAAGCTCTGCGCGGTCTTGGCGCGCAGGGTGTAGTCCTGATACGCGGGCAACGCGATCGCGGCCAGGATGCCGACCACCGGCAGCGCCAGCACTGCCAGCACGATGAAGGCGATCAGGCAGCCGGACATGCCGCGCTTGGGCGGCGCGGTGTAGCGCACGTCGGTGCGCACGCTGCCCGCGCCCGCAGCCGCGGCGGGGCCGGCGTAGGCGGTGCTGGCGTTCATGCCGATCGGGCCGCCCGGCGGCAGCGGCGGCGGCTTGGCGGTGTCCTGCTGGATGCCGTCCAGGCCCAGTTCCTCGGACAGCCGATCCAGCGGCTGCCATTCGCGCAGGCCTTCGCGCCATACGAGGGTGTCGCGCTGGATGCGGCGTTCGCGATAGCGCGCCTGCAGGTCTTCCGCGCTCAAAGGTCCGACACGGCCTTGCGCCGCATCGTGGTAATACCAATCCGCCATCTTCGCTCCCCCTGGAGTCGTCCTTGATAGGGCGTCGCCACGGGGTCGACGCCGGCGCGGCGCCTCCCCAGGCGCCGCGCGCTTGATTCGTGCGCCCTTAATGTACCGGTTCGGGCTCGTCCTCGAACATCTGCGTTTCCATCCAGGCGTAGGCCGCTTCCGACCCGGGCTGGTTGAACAGCACCATCAGCACGACCCATTTGAGGTCGTCCAGATCGAGCTCGTCCTGATCCAGCGCCATCGCGCGGTCCAGCACCAGTTCGCGCTGATCGGCGTCGAGGATGCCGTGCTGTTCCAGGAACATCAGGAAGCCGCGGCATTCGACATCCAGCTTGTCCAGCTCGGGGCCGAAGTAGATGCGGGTGGGGCCGTTCGCGCGCGGCGCGCTGACGCCCGGCCGCTGTTGCGCCAGCGCATCGAGCCACTCGAAGGCTTTGTTGATTTCGGCGGGACTGAAACCGGCCTGGCCCAATTCGTCGAACAGGGGGCCGCTGCGGAGCGAATCGCGGTCGCGGACCAGGTCCGCATCGTCGGTGAAGTAATGCTCGAACAGGTACAGCAGGACGTCCAGGATGCTCTCTTTCATTTCCCTCGGCCTGCGCCGCATGCGGCGCGGTGGGTCCGGAGTGGCTACGACCGCTAGGCCCCTCGGCAGGGAGTGGCTCAGCGGTTGCGGAAGTAACGGCCGTGTTGCGCCGCTACGCGACCCTCAAGCTCCATGAGCAGCAGCATGGAGGACAGTACGGCAGGCGTCAATCCGGTCCGCTCGACCAGGCGATCCATACCGGTGGGGTCGTGGCCGAGCGCGTTCCACAAGGACTGGTAGTCGCGATCCTCGAGGCGCTCATCCTGAACGGGCCTCGTGACGAACGTGTGGCCGCACTGTATGGGGGCGTTCAGGCGCAGCCGCAAGTCGGCGGCCAGCTCCTGGGCCAGCGGCGCCAAGGCCTCGCTCAGCTCCGCCGCGCTTTCGACCAGGGCGGCGCCGTCGCGGATCAGGCGGTGGCAGCCGCGCGCGAGCGGGTTGTGGATCGAACCGGGCAGGGCGAACACCTCGCGCCCGGCCTCGGCGGCCAGGCGCGCGGTGATCAAGGCGCCGGAGCGTTCGGCCGCCTCGACCACCAGGGTGCCCAGGCTGAGGCCGGCGATGATGCGGTTGCGCGAGGGGAAGTGCGAAGGCCGGCCCTGGGTGCCCGGCAAGTGCTCGCTGACCACCGCTCCGGCCTCGGCGATGCGCGCGTGCAGGGCCGCATTGGCGCGCGGATAGGCCAGGTCCGGCCCGGTGCCGAGCACGGCCACGGTCAGGCCGCCTGCGTCCAGCGCGGCCTGGTGCGCGGCGGTGTCGATGCCGGCCGCGAGCCCGCTGGTCACGCCCAGGCCCGCGCCGGCCAGGGCGCGGGCGAAATCCGCGGCGTTGTCGCGTCCGCCCGGCGTGGGCGCGCGGCTGCCGACCACGGCCACCGCCGGGTGCCACAGCCGGACCGGATCGCCGGCCACGAACAGGGCCAGCGGCGGATTCGGCGCGCGCCGCAGCAGCGCCGGGTAGTCCGGGTGGCCCCAACCGAGCAGGTGGCGGCCGGGTGACGCCAGCCAGGCCTGGGTGCGCGCCAGCGCCATCGCGTCAGGTGCGCGCAGGGCCGCGATCTGGGCCGGGTCCAACCCCGCCTCGCGCCAGGCCGCGGCACCGGCCGCGAGCGCCGCAGCGGGGCCGGCATGGCGTTCCAGCAGGGTCCGCCGCGGCGCGCAGGCGCCGTCGGCGGCGACCAGGGCGATCAAGGCGTGGCGGTCGGCGGCGGTCTCGGACATGCGTACAGCCTGGCCCGGAAACGACGACGGCGCCCTCAGGCGCCGTCGCATCGTGCGGTAGGAAAACCCCGTATCCGGGGCGCCGGATCAGTACGGCGCGTCCGGATGCTTGAGTTCGTAGCCGACCCGGGTCGGGCGCACGCCTTCCATCACCAGGCCGTAGCTGACCTTGTCGAAGGTGCGGAAGATCATCACGTGACCGGCGTATTCGTCCGGCACGCGGACCTTGTTGGCGCGGCCGACGGTGTCCTCGGAGCGCTCCGCGCCGACCTTGACCCGGTCGACCACGTTGCGGCCGACGCGCCAGGTCGACAGCACGGTGCCGTTGTCGATGCCGTCCAGGCGGCCCACCGACAGGGCGACCACGTCGCGCGCGCCGCCGCTGGTGAGCTGGTCGGCCACCGCCAGGACGCGGGCGTGTCCGTACTGGAACTCCTGCTTCGGCGGGTGCGGGAAGAACTGCAGGTCGTAGGGCTGGGCTTCGACCGGGATCAGGCGGTCGCCGACCCGGACTTCGCGGCCGGCATCGTCGATCACCAGCGTGCTGGCGCCGACGCCGCCGACTTCGCCGCGGCTCACGGTGCCCGTGGTCAGCTGCATCAGCTCGTAACCGAGCAGATCGCCGCGGCCCTGGGGCAGGGTGGAATCGGTCCACAGGGCCTGGAACCCGGGCGGGTTGCGGCCGTTGAAGTCCAGATCGTGGCTGCGCAGGGTGGTGGTGCGGCCGGTGACGTCGCAGCACTTTTCCTTGGTCAGGCGGGTGTAGCGCTGGGTCGCGCGGACCACGGCGTAGCGCTGGCCGGCCTGAGCGCCTTCCAGCCCCTTGATGTAGGCGACCTGGCCCTGGGAGCCGCGCAGGCGGTCCTCTTCCAGGCTGACCACATAGGGCAGCTGCTCGAAGCTGTCGACCACGCGCAGGTTCTTCAGGAACGGCTCGACCTGATCCAGCGGGATGCCCGTGACCGGGGCTTCCTGGCGCGGGCCGGGCTGCACGCCCAGGCGGTCCAGGTAAGCCAGCGAGATCACGTCGCCCGGGTAGATCAGGTGCGGATTCTTGATCTGCGGGTTGGCCTGCCAGATTTCCGGCCACAGCCACGGACGCTTAAGGAAGCGGCCGGCGATGTCCCACAGGGTGTCGCCCCGCTTGACCACGTAGGTGTCGGGGTGACCGCCCTGCATCTCCGCCGCGAGGGCGTAGGTGGCGATCGTCAGCAACGCGGCGGTTGCAACCGCGCGGAATGGTTTAAACATGGCGGCCATCTACCTGATTCCCCTTGCAGGTTTGCCCTTTGCGGGCCTCGGAACTATAGCCCAGAAGAACCCCGTGCTTGCAAGCTTTCGAGGCCCAAAACGGGGTTACAATCCCCTTCTTGCTTGTGTATGTGACCAACGCCCCCATTTTTTTCGACGCTATGTCTCTGTTGCCGATCCTTGAATTTCCCGACCCGCGGCTGCGCACCAAAGCCGTGCCCGTCGACCCCGCCCGTGTCACCGAGCCGGCGTTCCAGACGCTGCTCGACGACATGTTCGAGACCATGTACGAGGCCCCGGGCATCGGTCTGGCGGCCAGCCAGGTCGACGTGCACCAGCGCTTCATGGTGATAGACGTGTCCGAGGAGCACGACCGGCCGTTGGTCTTCATCAACCCCGAAATCGTGGCCAAGGCCGGCGAGCAGGTGTACCAGGAAGGCTGCCTGTCGGTGCCCGGCATCTTCGCCGACGTGACCCGCGCCAACGAGATCACGGTGCGCGCGATCGGCCGCGACGGCCAGCCCTTCGAGCTGCAGATCGACGGCCTGCTCGCGGTCTGCATCCAGCACGAGATGGACCACCTCGACGGCAAGCTGTTCGTCGACTACCTCTCGCCGCTGAAGCGCGAGATGGTGCGCAAGAAGCTGGCCAAGCAGCGCAAGCTCGCCGGCGACGCGGCCTGAGGCCGCACGCGCGGCGATCGTGTCGCGCGCCGCGCCGATAGCCTGCTTACGGCGCTTCCGCACAGGTTTCAGGCCGCCCGCCGCAGGGGCGGCCTGTCGCGATTCCCGCACACGCCCTGCGCGCGGCGCCCACCGCGCCCGCCGCAAGCGGCATGCTAGTCCCCGGACCTCCGTCGCACGGACGCGTCCGCTATCCCGCTTCCGGAGTTTGCGCATGTCCTTGAGGATCGTCTTCGCCGGCACGCCCGAGTTCGCCGTGCCCTGCCTGCGCGCCGCCGCGCAGCACAACGAAGTCGTGGCCGTGTACACCCAACCCGATCGCCCGGCCGGGCGCGGGCGCGAACTCACGCCCTCGCCGGTCAAGCGCGAGGCGGTGCTGCGCGGCATCCCGGTGCTGCAGCCGGAGAACTTCAAGGCCGCGCTCTCGCGCAAGGCGCTGCGCGCGCTCGAGCCCGACCTGATGATCGTGGTCGCCTACGGCCTGATCCTGCCGCAGTCGGTGCTCGACATTCCGGTCCACGGCTGCTGGAACGTGCACGCCTCGCTGCTGCCGCGCTGGCGCGGCGCCGCGCCGATCCAGCGCGCGATCGAGGCCGGCGACCGCGAGACCGGCGTGTGCCTGATGCAGATGGAAAAGGGCCTGGATTCCGGCCCGGTGCTGTTGGCGCAGACCACCGAGATCGGCGAGCAGGAAACCGGCGGCCAGCTGCACGACCGCCTGGCCGAACTCGGCGCGCAGGTGATCCGCGACGGTCTGGGCCTGTTGCGCGCGGATCTGTATCCGCGCCCCTGGGTGCAGCCCGAGGAGGGCGTGACCTACGCCCACAAGCTCGACAAGGCCGAGGCGCGCCTGGACTGGAGCCAGTCCGCGACCGCGTTGGCGGCCAAGGTGCGCGCCTTCAATCCCTGGCCCATGGCCGAGGCCGTGTTGGCCGGCGAGCGGGTGCGCCTGCACGGCGCGGTCGCGTTGGATCTGGCCCACGGCGCCGACCCGGGCGCGGTGCTGCAGGCCGGCCGCGACGGCATCGACGTCGCCTGCGGCCAGGGCGCGCTGCGCATCCGCGTGCTGCAACGCGACGGCGGCAAGGCCATCACCGCGGCCGACTACCTCAACGGCCGCCGCGACCTGGCGGTCGGCGCGTGAACGCCGCCAGCGGCGCCGAAAGCCGCGCGGTCGCCGCGCGCGTGCTCGATGCGGTGCTGCACCGCGGCCGCTCGCTCAAGCCCGAACTCGCCAACGCGCTGCCGGCGCTGAAGGACCCGCGCGATCGCGCCCTGGTCGAGGCGATCTGCTTCGCCGTGCTGCGCCGTCCGGCGCGCTACGAGGCCGCGCTCAAGGCCTGGATGCCGCGCCCGCTGGGCAAGCGCGACAGCGATCTGCGCGCGCTGCTGTTCGTCGGCTTCGCCCAGCTCGATCTGGCCCTGCCCGCGCACGCCGCGGTCGCGGCTACGGTCGACGCCGCACGCGCGATCGGTCGCAGCCATCAGGCCGGCCTGGTCAACGCGCTGCTGCGGCGCGCGCAACGCGACGGTCTGCCCACGGTGGAGGCGCATGCGCATTGGCCGGCCTGGCTGCGCGCGCGCCTGCGTCGCGACTGGCCGCAGGACGAGGCCGCGATTCTCGACGCCAGCACCAGCGCGCCGCCGCTGTGGCTGCGCGTGAACCGCCAGCAGGGCGGGCGCGACGATTATCGCGCGCGTCTGAGCGAAGCCGGCCTGATCGCCCGCGTCGACGAGGCCTTGGCCGATGCGCTGCGTCTGGACGAGGCGGTCGCGATCGCGTCGCTGCCGGGTTTCGCCGACGGTGCGGTCTCGGTGCAGGACGGCGCCGCGCAACGGGTCGCCGACGCGCTCGCGCCGCCCGCCGGCGCACGCGTGCTCGACGCCTGCGCCGCGCCTGGCGGCAAGGCCGCGCATCTGCTCGAGCGCGATCCCACGCTGCGCCTCACCGCGCTGGACGTGGACGCGGCGCGTTTGAACACGGTGCGCAGCGGTCTGGCGCGTCTGCGTTTGGGCACGGACGCGCGTCTGGTCGCGGCCGACGCGTCGGAGCTGTCGGCCTGGTGGGACGGGACGCCGTTCGATGCGGTGCTGTTGGACGCGCCGTGTTCGGCCACCGGGATCGTGCGGCGCCAGCCCGATGTGCTGATGCACCGGCGCGAAACCGACATCGCGGCGGTGACGGCGGTGCAGGCGCGTTTGCTCGATGCGCTGTGGCGGACGGTCGCGCCGGGCGGGGTGTTGTTGTACGCGACCTGTTCGATCCTCAAGCAGGAGAACGAGGATCAGGTGCGCGCTTTCCTGGCGCGGACCGACGATGCGCAGGTCGAGGCCTTGGATGCGGGCTACGGGCGCGATTGCGAAGTCGGTCGGCAACGGCTGCCTGGGGAGTTGGGCTACGACGGTTTCTTCTATTCGCGGTTGAGGAAGGCTGCGCGGTAGCGACGGGTGTCGCTGTCCGCTACCGCTGTCTCGAAGTTGTAGCCATCCGGCGCGGTTATTCTTGCCTGGGCGTGGGTCCCGTTCCGTAGGCTGCAGCGCCATAGGCAAACGGCGTCGCATATCGCCATCTCCCCTCACGGGCGCTTTCTGTAGGAGCGGCGCAAGCCGCGACCGCGAATCCCGGCCGCGTTGCTCGTTCCGGATTGGACCGGGCTTCTGTGGGAGCGACGTAAGCCGCGACCGCGAACTCCGGCGCGTTGCTCGTTCCGGGCGGCACCGGCCTTCTGTGGGAGCGGCGTAAGCCGCGATGGCGAACTCCGGCTGCGGCGCCGGCTGGGGTTTTGTTGAGATCTGCTGGCATCGGACTTCCGCTTTGGATCAAGCGCTTGCGCCTGCTGCGCATGTGCGTCACTTGCTTTTGCTTCTGCTCCCTCCTTTGAAAAAAGGTGAAGCCGTGCGGCTTACGGACCGCAGGTTCGTGCACGGATGAACACTAGCAAGCTCTTGCTCCTAGCTCCCTCCTTTGAAAAAGGAGGGTTGGGGAGGATTTGCTGTTGCTTTGCTGTTGCCTCTTCTGGACGAAGGTCAAAGGCTTCCGCCTGCTGCGCATGCGGGTCACTTTCTCTTGCTAGCCCAAGAGAAAGTAACCAAAGAGAAGGGCTAGCGTGACCAACCCTCCCTTGCGAGTTCGGTGCGCGCGCCGGGATTTTTCGATAGGACATCCCTGTCCTATCGAAAAACGGCGCGCGTCCTGCGCGCCGCCCTTCGGGTCTACGGTTGGTCGGGTGAGTGCGGTGCCTTTGGACTTCAATGCCGGGGCAACGGCAACGGCAACGGCAACGGCAACGGCAGGTGCAGGTGCAGAGGCACGGCCACGGGAGTGCAGGAGCAGCGGTCGGGTGCTGGTCGCGATCGCGGGGCTGGGTTCTTGGGGCGCTTTGGCAATAGGGGAGACAGCGCGCGGGTTCCGCGCCCGCCCGGCGAGTCCGCCGGGCTCTGAACGTTTCTCCGACATTCGCGCGCGGCTTCGCGGCTATCATCCCGCGCATGCCGAATTCGACCCGTTCCCGCGACGCCTGGTTGTTCTGGATCATCGCCTTGCTGGTGCTGGGCGCCGGCCTCGGGCTGCGCGATCCCTGGCCGGCCGATGAGCCGCGGTTCACCCTGGTGGCCAAGCAGATGGTCGAGAGCGGGGACTGGCTGTTCCCGCATCGCGGCGTCGAGTTGTACTCGGACAAGCCGCCCTTGTTCATGTGGTTGCAGGCCGCGGCCTACACCGTGTTCCGCGATTGGCGGGTGGCTTTCCTGCTGCCCTCGCTGCTGGCCGCGCTGGGCACGCTGTGGTGCGTGGTCGATCTCGGCCGGCGCCTGTGGACGCGCAAGGTCGGGCTGTATGCGGGCTGGGCGCTGCTGTTCGCGTTCCAGTTCACCTGGCAGTCCAAGAAGGCCCAGATCGATCCGCTGGTGGTGTTCTGGATCACCTTGGCCAATTACGGCCTGCTGCGGCACGTGTTGTCCTGGCGCAAGGACGGCGGCGGCGACTGGCGGATGTGGACCCTGGCCTGGGCCGCCGCCGGGCTGGGCACGATCAGCAAGGGCGTGGGCGCGATCGCGCTGCTGATGCTGGTGCCGGCCGGCATCGCCTCGCTGCGCTGTTGGCGCGTGCGCGTGCAGGCAGGCAACTGGCGGTTCTGGTTGGGCCCGCTGGCGTTCGTAGCCGCGGCCTGCGTGTGGCTGGTGCCGATGGTGATCGCCGCGACCAGCAACGGTTCGCCCGAATACCGCGCCTACATGGACGACATCCTGCTGCGCCAGACCGCCAAGCGTTACGGCGCGTCCTGGGACCACGGCCAGCCGCCGTGGTACTTCCTGGAAGTCGTGCTGACCATGTGGCTGCCGACCATGCTGGCGCTGCCCTGGGCGCTGCCGGCCTGGTGGCGCCGCCTGCGGCGGCGCGATCCGCGTTACCTGCTGCCGCTGGCCTGGTGGCTGTTGGTGCTGGTGTTCTTCACCCTGCCCAATGGCAAGCGCGACATGTACATCCTGCCGGCGCTGCCGATGGTGTGCCTGGCGCTGGCGCCGCTGCTGCCGGGCATCGTGCGCAAGCTGTGGCCGCGCCGCATCGCCGCGGGGTTCAGCTGGCTGTTCGCGTTGGGTCTGTTGGGCCTGGGCGCGGCGATGTGGTTCGGCAACCCCGGTTTCGAACGCAAGCTGGTCGCCGAGCGCGGCATTGCCGAGGGCGCGCATGCGATGGCGGCCAGCCTGATGGCGGTCGGCGTGTGGGGCCTGGCCAGCTTGTTGTGGTTCGGTCCCAAGCGTCCGCTGGCGGCGATGGTGTCGCTGCTGACCGGCCTGTGGGTCGGTTTCGGCCTGCTGATGGCGCCGCTGCTCAACGACTCCTCGTCCGCGCGCGGCCTGATGACCGAGGTCGGCCAGAAGATCGGGCCGCAGGCCGAGTTGGCGCTGGTCGCCTGGCGCGAACAGAACCTGCTGATGGCCGACCGTCCGGCCACCACCTTCGGCTTCAAGCTCGACTTCAAGAAGCAGATGCGCCGCGGCCTGGCCTGGCAGGCGCAGCGTCCGGACACGCGCTGGCTGCTGGTGCAGGACGTGGCCTTGGATGCCTGCGTGGACGAAACCAAGACCACCCACATGGGCAACGCCAACCGCCGCGGCTGGACCTTGGTGCCGGGCGCAGCCATCCACGCCTGCGTCATCCAACGCGAATGAGAGGCGGGGCCCTGTGCCCGCACGCAACCACCTGCCCCTGTGGGAGCGGCGTAAGCCGCGATGCGCTGCGGCAACGACGCTAGCCCCGAATCCGTTTCGCGAAACGGTTCCGGTACGGTCTCGCTCTCGGGGAAATGCGCCGCCTCCGGCGGCATCGCGGCTTACGCCGCTCCCACAGAGAGCTGGCTGCATCGTCGCGCCGATCCTCGCCTGCGCTATGGATCGCGAATGAGTGGCGCGGGTTTCCGCCCTCCCACAACCGCTCCTGACCCTGTGGGAGCGGCGTAAGCCGCGATGCGCTGCGGCAGCGACGCAGGCTCCGAGCCCGGCTCATGAAATGGCGCCCAGCGAAGGCACGCTCTTTGGATCGATGCGCCGCCTTCGGCGGCATCGCGGCTTACGCCGCTCCCACAGGAAGCGGGCCGTATCCCGCAGAGAGCGGGCCGTAGGATGCGGTGAGCCGCAGGCGAACCGCATCGCCGCGTCAAACCGAATGCTGGCGTAGGTGCGGCTATGGCCGCGCGCCGCCGCCTGAATCGGCGGGCGCAACGCGGCCGCGCTACCTGCTGCGCAAATCCGCCAACGGCGCCGCCGCGAACTCCGCCAAATGCCGATCCAGCCCCTCCAGCGCGCGCACCCGCCCGCTGGCCTTGGCCTCGGCGAGCAAGGCGTCGTTGGGGCTGTCGCCGTCGTCGTGGCGTTCGCGGTGGTACAGATGCGTGGCCAGGCCGGCGAAGCGCAGCGAGCGCCGCTCCAGGCCGGCGTGAAACGCGCGCACGGCCAGGTCCTTGTCCTCGCGGCCCCAGCCTTCGTAGCGCTCGTCGAAGCCGTTGAGCGCGACCAGGTCCTCGCGCCACCAGCCCTGGTTGCAGGTCTTGATCGCGGCGGTGCTCTGGCCGCGCGTGCTGCGCAGCGACAGCGCCGCCAGCGGCGGGATGCGCAGCGTATGGCGGCGCCGGGTCAGGCCGCGGTCGAAGAAACCCAATGCTCGGGTCTCGCCCGACAGCAGGCGGTCGCGGCCGACCTCGTCGGTGAGCACGCGCTGGCCCTGCACGAAGCTGCCCGGCTGCGCGGCGCGCAGATGATCGGCGACGAATTGCGGGTGCGCGACCATGTCGCCGTCCAGCAACAGCAAGTAATCGCCGGAGCTGGCCGCGATCGCGCGGTTGCGCGCCAGGGCGACGCGGAACCCGCGGTCTTCCTGCCAGCTGTGGCGCAGCGGCACCGGGTAGTCGCGCGCGGTCGCGGCGATCAGCGCGCGGGTTTCATCGCGCGAGCCGTCGTCGGCCACCACCACCTCGTAGGGCAGGTGGCGCTGGCGCGCGAGCGCGCCCAAGGCCAGCCCCAGCGCTTCGGGCCAGTTGTAGGTGGTGATGACCACGCTCGCGCGCGGGGCGGTGGCTGCGTTCATGGCTCGGAAGTGGTGACGGGCTGACCGTTCTGCAACATCCACAGCATGATGGTTTTCTGGCGCACGTAGTTGGCGCGCACGTAGGCATAGACCAGGCCGTGCCAACCGTCCAGGAAGCCCAGGCGCAGCACGTAGCCGCGCCAGAAGCGCCAGGCCGGCGCCAGCACCAGCTTGGCCAGGGTGGCGCGCTTGCCGCGCGCGTAGTCGTGCTCGGCCATCATGCGCGCGTAGCGCTGGGTCTTGCTCAGCTGCTGTTCCAGCGAGCGGTAGGGGTAGTGGATCAGGTCGCCGGGCAGGGTCAGCACGCCGCCGTCGACGCTGGCGGCCTCGTGCACCTCGCGCTGGCCGCGCCAGCCGCCGCGGCGGCGGTCGAACAGGCGCAGCACACGGTCGGGGTAGGCGTTGCCGTGGCGCAGGAACTTGCCGAAATACGCCGACAGCCGCGCGAAGCGGTAGCCGGCCGCGGCGGCGAAGCCGGTGGCCTGCTCGGCCTGGATCGCCGCGCGCAGGGCCTCGTCGACGCGCTCGTCGGCGTCCAGGCACAGCACCCAGTCGTGCGCGGCCTGCTCGATCGCGAACTGCTTCTGGCTGCGGAACCCGTCGAACGGCCGCTGCAGCACGCGCGCGCCGGCCGCGCGTGCGATCTCGACGGTGGCGTCGGTGGAATAGGAGTCCACCACCACCACCTCGTCGCAGAAGGCCAGCGAGGCCAGGCAGTCGCCGATGCGATCGGCCTCGTTGAACGCGATGATGCAGGCCGAAAGCTGGCAAGATGCCTGCGCCGCGTGCGCTTGCGCGCCCGCGGCGGCCACGTTCGATTCAGTCCGGGATGCGTTGATGGCGGATTACCTGTTGTTCGCGAGCGAGCGTTATGCGCTGCCCATCCTGCAACCGCTGGCCGATGCGCTGCAAGCGCAAGGGCATGCGGTGCACGCCTGGTTCGTCGACGGCGCGGCCGGCGCCAGCCTGGCCGCACCGGTGCGCAACGTCGGCCTGCACGAGGCGGTGGCGCTGAAACCGCGCGCCGTGTTCAGCGCCGCTAACTGGGTGCCGCCCTTCGTCAGCGGGGCCAAGGTCCAGCTGTTCCACGGCTTCAACGTCGAAAAACGCGAGGACGCGCGCGGCCATTTCCGCGTGCGCGGCCTGTTCGACCTGTACTGCACCCAGGGCCCGGCGACCACCGCGCCGTTCCGTACCCTGGCCGCCGAGGCCGGCCATTTCGCCGTGGTCGAAACCGGCTGGCCCAAGCTCGACCCGCTGTTCCGCGACGACGACGGCAGCGCCGCGCGCCTGCGCCGGCGCGCCGGCCGGCGCCCGGTGGTGCTGTTCGCCTCCACCTTCACCGAGCGCCTGAGCGCGGCCCCGCACCTGTACGACGCGATCGCCCAGGAAGTCCGGCGCGGCGACCGTTACTGGCTGCTGACCCTGCACCCCAAGTGCCCGCCGGCCTTGTTCGAGCGCTACCGC
Organism: Lysobacter sp. cf310; assembly: GCF_900114355.1. GTDB lineage: Bacteria > Pseudomonadota > Gammaproteobacteria > Xanthomonadales > Xanthomonadaceae > Lysobacter. The sequence goes on along the minus strand of NZ_FOSS01000001.1, from coordinate 1,433,140 downwards.
AAGCTGGCCGGCCCGAACGCCGATTTCGTCGAGACCGAACAGTTGATCGCGGCCCAGCGCGCCGCCGATGTGCTGGTGGCCGATACCACCTCGGTGGTCTCGGAGTTCGTGGTTCAGCGCAAGCCGGTGGTGACCTTCCGCAACCGCGCGCCGAAAGCGCACATGATCGATTTCCACGAACCGGCCGAGTTGCCGGCGATGCTGGAGCACGCGTTCACGCCGACGCCGGAGCTGCAGGCCTCGTTGGACGCCTACGCCGACGCGATCCATCCCTACCGCGACGGGCGTTCGTCCGAGCGCGTGATCGCGGCCACCGAGGACCTGCTCGCGGGCCGTCTCGGCCGCCTGAGCGCCAAGCCGTTCTCGGCGCGCCTGCGCGCGCTGCAGATCCGCCGCGAGCTGGGGTATTGGGGCCGCGGCTGAGCCGGGCGCAGGGTTGTCGCCGCATCCCAAGGCTGCTGTCTTCAGCGACAGCGACCCGCCGCTGGCGCTCGTAGGATGCGGTGAGCCGAAGGCGAACCGCATCGTGGCGCGGATCCATAGGTCCGCGATGGTGCGGTTATCACCGCACCCTACGGCCGGCGCGGCTTCTGCGTCCGGACAGGCCGCCGCGAATCCCGCCTTCGTAGGCTGCGGCGAGCCTCAGGCGAATCGGGTCGTCGCGCGGATCCGCAAGTCCGCGATGGTGCGGTTATCACCGCACCCTACGGCCGGCGCGGCCTCTGCGTCGGACAGGCCGCCGCGAATCCCGCCCTCGTAGGATGCGGTGAGCCGAAGGCGAACCGCATCGTCGCGCCGGCTCGCCGCTCCGCGATGGTGCGCCTATCGCCGCGCCCTGCGTCCGCCTACCAATGCAGCCTGCGCACCGCCAAGGTCGCCGACAGCTCGCGGTACAGCGCCTCGGCCTCGGCCACCGGCAGGAACCGGATCCGCAGCGGCGGCGCCAGGGCGCCGGCGCCGGCGGTGTCCAGCCACAGCGTAGCGGTGCCGCAGCGGCGGTCGATCGGGCTGCGCACCAGCTGCAGCGCCTGCAGCTTGTCGATCTCGGCGAAGCGCCAATAGCGTTTCCACCAACCCTCGCGCACCGCCACCACTTCGTCGCCCAGCGCATAGCCCATGCGGCGCGCGCGCTGGCGCGCCTTGAACACCGCCCACGGCAGCCACAGCAGCGTCAGCAGGCCCCAGGCGCCGAAGCGCACGCACAGCAGGCCGGTGATCGCCGCCAGCCAGGGCATGCCGGGCAGGAACAGCCGCCACCAGCTCGACAGCGGCAGTGCGCGCCAATCCAGGCGCGACCAGCCGGCCTTCGGCAGCAGGTGCTCGATCAGCGATTCGCAGACCGCCGGCGGCGCGACCGGCGCCAGTTCGCGCAGGGCGCGTTCCTGTTCCTGCTCGTTGCCGACCGCGGTTTCGATTTCCAGCGTGCGCCGGCGCAACAGCCGATGCATCGGGCCTTCGCGCAGCGTCCAGGCCTGGATCCGTCGCCGCGACGCGCTGGTGCGCCAGCGCGCCAGCAGGCCGCGTTCGACGGTCAGGCGGCGCCCGTGCTCGCTCAGGCTGAAACCGTAGTACTGCAGCAGCGCCAGCAGCATCGACAGCAGCCGCACCAGGCCGAAGAACAGCCCCACCAGCACCAGCGCCGCCAGCAGGTACTGCGGCGCGCCGAAGTGGTGTTCGCTGGTCCAGCCGAACAGGGACAGTACCGCCTGCCGGATCTGGCTGCCCATGCCTTCCGGCAGCAGGTCGCGGCTGTAGGGCATGAAGCCGGCGATGCCGGCGCCGACCACCAGCATGCCGCGGTTGTTGATCAGGCCCAGGCGCAGCACCTCGCCCAGCGACATCGTCAGCAGCGGCGGCGCGCTGCTGTCGTCGGCGGCCAGGGCGGCGGCCGCGGCCGCGCCGCGTCGGCGCACCAGCGCTTCCAGGGCCAGCGCGTCGGACAGCTTGAGCACGCGCATCTCGGCTTCGGGCTTGTTGCCGCCGGCCGATTCCAGGCGCACCTCGGCCACCCCGAACACCCGGTGCAGCGCCGACTGCCGCAGCGCGACGTTATGGATGCGCGCGAACGGAATCACCCGCAGGCTGCGTTCGAACAGGCCGCTGCGCACCACCAGGCTGTCGCCGGTGGCGCCGTAGCGATAAGTGAAGTACTGCCACAGCGACAGCACCACCAGCACGCCGACCGCGAGCAGCGACCACAGCTCGTTGCGGTCGCCGCGCCCGAACACCAGCAGCAGGATCAACGGGAAGATGAACTGGCGCAGCTGCGCCAGCAGCACGAACAGCCACGACATCGGATGCAGGCGGCGTTCGGCGCTCGCGGCCTCGGCCGCGGTCGGTGGCGCCCGCCCGCCCGCGGGCTCGCCCGCGATCGGATCAGGCGTCGTCATCGAGATCGATCTGCCGGCCCAGGCGGTCGCGCAGGCGCTGCGCGTCGTCGGCGTCCAGGTGGGGCACGTTGACCGAGCTGTGGCGGGTGCCGGCGGTGTGCACCACCAGCGTCGCCAGCTTGCGCCGGCGCTGCCAGGGGCCGTGCTTGATGTCCAGGTGCTGCACGCGGGTGATCGGCACCCGCGTCTCGCGCTGCCACAGGCGCCCGCGGCGCACCGCCAGGCCGTGCTCGTCCAGGCGCCAGTAGCAATGATTGAACTGCTTGGTGCCGATCCAGATCCCGGTGGCGATGCCGAGCAGGGCGCCGGTGGCGCCGGCGGCGATGCCCGCGGCCATGCCCAGGCCCAGCGTGCCCGACACCACCCCGGCCACGCCGAACAGCACGCCCAGCGAGATCGAGGTATCCAGCAGGAACAGCGGCCGCGCGCGCGCCGGCAGCGCCTGCCATTCGACCGTGCTCGGGGGCGCGTCGTCGCGCGTCGCCGCCTCGGCGGCCTCGGGCGGGGTCGGGTTCATTCGATCGGCAGTTCCAAGGCGTTGTAATCCTGGACCCAGTCGCGGCGCGCGCTGTAGGCCTTGAGGCGCGCACGCGCGCGCTGCAGCGTGTTCGGTGCGTCGGCGAACTTGGCGATCGCGCGATTCTGGAAATCCACCGCTTCGTCGAACTTGCCGTTGGCCGCGTAGACGGCGGCCAGGGTGTCGAGTTCGGCGCCGGACAGGGTGTCGGCGTCGGCGATCATGCGTTGGGCCAGCGTCAGCGCGCGCGCCGGATCGCGTTGCTGCGGGATCGGGCACACCGCCAGGTTCCAGACCCGGTCGTTGCGCGCCTTCTGGCTGCCCGCGTCTTCGGCGCGCGCGATCCATTCGTCGGCCTGGCGACAGTCGCGCTTCAGGCCCGCCGCGCCGTTGAAGTACAGCGTCGACAGCATGCTCATCGCATTGGCCTGCCCGCTTTCGGCCGCGCGCCGCACGTGCGGCAGGGCCTGGGTCAGGCGTTCGGCGGAAGGCGGCTTGCCCTTGCCATCGCTGGTGTCCAGCAGGGCGCCGACGACCAGCAGCGAGGCGGTGGCGTTGCCGCCGTTGCTGGAGGTTTCCAGCAGCTTCATGCCGCGCGCCTTGTCCTGCACCACCCAATCCGAAGGTTGGCCGGTGTAAAGCATCGCGCCCAGTCCCAGTTGCGCCAGCGAATCGCCGTCTTCGGCCTTGCGCTCCAGCGCCGCCACCCGGGTCTTGTAGACCGCCAGGTACTTGGGCCAGCGGTCGTTGAGGCCGGCGCGCAGGGCGGCGTCGTCCTGCAAGGGTTGTTCCAGGCTCGCGAGCGGCGGCGTGTCGGTGTCGTCGCCGAGCAGGCGGGCCAGGAGGGACTGGGCCATGTCGGCTTCGCTCATGCCGGCCTGCTGCGCGTACAGCCCGATCTGGATCGACTCGTCGTTGACCAGCGATTCGGTCACCACCTTCCAGGCGCCGTCGGCGCGCACGAATTCGGGGCCGAATTGGAAATTGGTGCCGGTCGGCGGACCGAGCTCGCCAAGCGCGCGGTCGCTGCCGATCAGGGTCACGTGGCTCAGGCTGGGCAGCGCCTCGCCTTCGTCCGGCGGGGCCACGCCGCACCAGCCGCGGCTCAGGCACAGCCGGGCCAGGCCGACGCCGTCGAGCTGGGCCAATTGGGCGTCGTTATGGCTGGCGCGCAGCGCGTACACGATCACGCGGTCGCTGACCGGGATGCGGCGCATCTGGTCGGCCGATGCCGCGCGCGCGGCGTCGCGCAGGAACAGGTAGTACTCCAGGCTGGACGGCGCCAGCAGCGCGGCGCTGGCGGGATCGTCGCGGCTGCTCAGCTGCGCGTAGCGATCCCAGGCCTGGCTCACCGCGTTCATGTCGGCCAACTCGTCGGCCGCGAACGCCGGTGCGGCGAACAGTGCGAAACACAACATCCAACAGCGCATCCATCATCCCCTTGAGTATTGCGTTCGATCGCCGCGGATCGGCCCGCGCGCGCATGCGCGCGGCGGGCGCGGCGTCGGCATCGCTCACCGATTCCAGTACGGGTTTTCCTCGCCCGAACCCGGCGGTCGCAGCGTATAGCGTTTGTAGGTCCACTGGTATTGAGCCGGATCGCGGCGCGCGATGCGTTCGACCGCGGCGTTTAGCGCGGTCGTCGCGATCGTCAGATCGTCGTCGCCGATGTCCGCGGGCGCGGGTTCGATGTGCAGCGCGAAGCCGGGCGTGCCGTCGTGGCTGTCGATGCGTTCGCAATAGGCGAACAGCACCGTCGCGCCGGTGCGGCCGGCGAGGCGGCCCAGCAGGGTCATGGTCAGCGCCGGCACGCCGAAGAACGGCGCGAACTCGCCGTCGCCGGCCTTGGGCTGCTGGTCGGGCAGGATGCCGGTCACCCCGCCCGCGTTGAGCAGCTTCCACAACTGGCGCACCGCCGGGCCCTCGGCGCGGATCTGGGTGACCCGGTCGGGGGCGTCGGCGCGCACCAGGTTGAGGAAGGCCTCGCCGATCTTGGACTCCGGCGGCCGGTACAGGATCGCCAGCGGCGTGCGCGAGGCCAGCCACTGGTTCAGCAGCTCCCAGTTGCCGTAATGCGGTGCGGCCACGATCACCCCGCGTCCGGCCGCGATCGCCGCATCGAACAGCTCGGTGCCGTGGGTCTCGCGCAGCAGGGCCAGGTTCTCCTGGTGCGGCCGGGTCCACAGGCGCAGGGTCTCCAGGATCTGGCGCCCGGTGGTGCGCAGGATCGCGCGGTGCCATTGCTCGCGCTCGGCCGGCAGCAGCTCGGGGTAGGCCAGCTCCAGATTGACCCGGGTCACCCGGCTTTCGCGGCCGTCGCGCCAGCGCCAGGCGGCCGCGACCAGGTCGCCCAGGGCGAGCAGCCAGGACCAGGGCAGGCGCGCGAGCGCGGAGGCGAGCAGATAGAGCAGGCGGGCGACGAAACGGGTCATCGCGTCAGTCTAGCCGGCGCGGCCGCCCGGCCCGGTGCGCAGGCTGGCCGGATGCGCCGGGCCGGGCGACACTGTGCGGCCCGTCGCCGAACCGCAGGACCCGCCGCCGCCGTGCTCAGCCTGATCCAGCGCGTGACCCAAGCCGCCGTGACCGTGGACGGCGAGACCGTCGGGGCGATCGGCCCCGGCCTGCTGGCCCTGGTCGGGGTCGAACCCGGCGACGGCGAGGCACAGGTTTTACGCATGGCCGAGCGCCTGCTGGGCTACCGGGTGTTCGCCGACGAGGCCGGGCGCATGAACCGCGGCCTGGGCGACACCGGCGGCGGCCTGCTGCTGGTCAGCCAGTTCACCCTGGCCGCCGACACCCGCAGCGGCATGCGCCCGGGCTTCAGCACCGCGGCCGCCCCGGAGCTGGCTGAACCGATATTCAACCGGCTGGTCCAGGCCTGCCGGGCCGCCCACGCCGGGGGGGTGGAAACCGGGCGCTTCGGTGCCCATATGGTGATCAGCCTGGTCAACGATGGCCCGGTCACCTTCCTCCTCCGGTCCTAGATCGGGCCCCAGCCGGCCCGGCCTGCTATACTGGAACGTTCCCTAGACCTACAAGCGCGGGTGGCGCAGCCCATGGCCAACGAACGACAGCCCCCTCCGTCCGATATCAAGCTCCTGATCAGCAAGGGTTTGGAGCAGGGCTATCTGACCTATGCCGAGGTCAACGATCACCTGCCGGACGACCTGGTCGACGCCGAGCAGATCGAAGACATCATCGGCATGATCAACGGCATGGGCATCGAGGTGCACGAAGTTGCGCCCGACGCCGAAACCTTGCTGCTTGCCGACGGCAACACCGGTAACCGCGAAGTCGACGACACCGCGGCCGAAGAAGCCGCGGCCGCGCTGACCGCGCTCGACGGCGAAGGCGGCCGCACCACCGACCCCGTGCGCATGTACATGCGCGAGATGGGCACGGTCGAGCTGCTGACCCGCGAAGGCGAAATCGCGATCGCCAAGCGCATCGAGGAGGGCCTCAACCAGGTCCAGGCCTCGCTCGCTTCGTTCCCGGCGACGATCCAGCTGATCCTGGAAGACTACGAACTGCACAAGGCCGGCAAGAAGCGCCTGGCCGAGATCGTGGTCGGCTTCAACGACCACCTCGACGAAGAGCCCGAGCCGCCGGCACCGGTGGTGGTGGCCGAGGTCGAAGTCGGCGACGACGAAGAAGTCGAAGCCGCCGCCGACGAGGAAGCCGAAGAGACCGTCAGCGGTCCGGATCCGGTCGAAGTCGCCAGCCGCATGGAGTCGATGGCGGACAACTACGGCAAGTTCCAGAAGGCGTACGCCAAGAACGGCCCCAGCCACAAGACCGTGCTCAAGGCGCGCGAGGACATGGCGGCGGTGTTCGTCACCCTCAAGCTGCCGCTGGCGCTGACCGATTCGCTGGTCCGCAACCTGCGCGACGTGGTCGGCAAGATCAAGGACCACGAGCGCAAGATCCTCGACCTGTCCACGCGCGTCGCCAAGATGCCGCGTAAGGATTTCATCCGCGCCTGGGAAGGCAACCAGACCAATCTGGAGTGGGTGGACGAGCTGCTCAAGCGCAAGCAGAAGTGGTCGTCGGGTCTGCGCGACGTCAAGGACCAGGTCATCGCCGAGCAGGAAGCCACGATCGCGATCGAGCAGGCCTCGTTCCTGACCCTGGCCGACATCAAGGAAATCAGCCGTGCGATGGCCTATGGCGAAGCCAAGGCGCGCAAGGCCAAGAAGGAGATGGTCGAGGCCAACCTGCGCCTGGTGATCTCCATCGCCAAGAAGTACACCAACCGCGGCCTGCAGTTCCTCGACCTGATCCAGGAAGGCAACATCGGCCTGATGAAGGCCGTGGACAAGTTCGAGTTCCGTCGCGGCTTCAAGTTCTCGACCTACGCCACGTGGTGGATCCGTCAGGCCATCACCCGTTCGATCGCCGATCAGGCCCGCACCATCCGTATCCCGGTGCACATGATCGAAACGATCAACAAGCTCAACCGCATCTCGCGCCAGATGCTGCAGCAGTACGGCCGCGAGGCCACGCCGGAAGAGCTGGCGAAAGAAATGGACATGCCCGAGGACAAGATCCGCAAGGTCATGAAGATCGCCAAGGAGCCCATCTCGATGGAGACTCCGATCGGCGACGACGAGGACTCGCACCTGGGCGACTTCATCGAGGACACCAACGTGGAGTCCCCGGTCGAAGCCACCACCAACATCAACCTCTCCGAGACGGTCCGCGACGTGCTCGCCGGCCTGACCCCGAGGGAGGCCAAGGTGCTGCGCATGCGCTTCGGCATCGACATGAACACCGACCACACCCTCGAGGAAGTCGGCAAGCAGTTCGATGTCACCCGCGAGCGCATCCGTCAGATCGAAGCCAAGGCGCTGCGCAAGCTGCGTCACCCGAGCCGCTCGGAACAGCTGCGCAGCTTCCTCGATATCGACTGAAGCCTGCCGCTGTCGCAATACGAAAAAGCCCCGCCGATGCGGGGCTTTTTCTTTGGGCCGCGACGAGACCCCGGCCGCGCGATCGCGGCTTACGCCGCTCCTACCCCAAAGCGGCGCCCCGCTGCTCCCTGTAGGAGCGGCGCAAGCCGCGACCGCGCAAACGAAGCGACGTCGAAAGCTCACTCAGCCGACGCGGCACCAATTCGCTGCGCCATGCAGCCATCGGCAGCGCAGCCACTGGGCAAAGGAAATTCGTCCCGCATCGGGTCGCGGCTCACGCCGCTCCTACCCCAAAGCGGCGCCCCGCTGCTCCCAGTAGGAGCGGCGCAAGCCGCGACCGCGCAAACGAAGCGACGTCGAAAGCTCACTCAGCCGACGCGGCACCAATTCGCTGCGCCATGCAGCCATCGGCAGCGCAGCCACTGGGCAAAGGAAATTCGTCCCGCATCGGGTCGCGGCTCACGCCGCTCCTACCCCAAAGCGGCGCTCCGTCGCTCCCTGTAGGAGCGGCGCAAGCCGCGACCGCGCAAACGAAGCGACGTCGAAAGCTCGCTCAGCCGACGCGGCTCCAATCCGCTGCGCCCATGCGTCCATGCGCCCATGCCGCCATCGGCAGCGTAGCCGCTGGGCATATCAGATTCGTCCCGCATCGGGTCGCGGCTCACGCCGCTCCTACCCCAAAGCGGCGCCCCGCTGCTCCCTGTAGGAGCGGCGCAAGCCGCGACCGCGCAAACGAAGCGACGCCGAAAGCTCGCGACGCCGACTCAACCCACGTCGTAGAAGAACTGCTCGTGCACGATCTTGCCGTCGCGCACGCGGTAGACGCAGATCTCCGACATGTCGATGCGGCCCATGCCCTTCATGGTCACGTCCAGGTGCATCGACACGCTGAACCAGTTGCCCGCGACCACCGGGTCGCTGCAGCTGCTGCCGTGCATGGCCTCGATGCTCTCGTTGAACTTGCGGCCCTTCTCGCGGATCGCTTCCATCCCATGCGCATTGCCCAGCGCTTCCGGCGGCAGGCCCTCGGGTTCGATGCTTACGGCATCGTCGGCATACAGCTCGACCTGGGCCTGGTCGTACTCGCCCTTGCGGCACAGCTCGACCAGGCGTTGCGCGATCTGTTCGGTATTCATGAGGGAACTCCTTGGGTGGGAGCCAAAGCGTACGCCCGCTCTGCTGACAGCGTGTTGTCAGGGGTGAGCGTCGGCGCAGGCCCCGTCTACGAGGGCGCGATGCGCCGGATCAACGCGGCCGCAGCAATTCCAAGGCGTCGTAGCACGCGCCCATGGTGTGATAGTCGGTCTTGCCGGCCGGGCTCTTCTCGTCGCTGTACTTGCGGTTCTGGCGATCCAAGATGCGGAACCACGCGCCGTGCCGGTGATCGACGAAATGCTCCCAGCTGTAGGCCCACAGGCGCTGATACCAATCCCAGTAGCGCGCATCGCCGGTGCGCTGGGCCAGGCGCGCGGCCGCGGCCAGCGATTCGGCCTGCACCCAGAAGTACTTGTCGTCGTCGCAGACCGCGCCGTTCGGATCGAAGCCGTAGCTCAGCCCGCCGTGCGCCTCGTCCCAGGCATGCGCGACCGCGGTGTCGAACAACTGCTGCGCGGTCGGCAACAACCACTCGACCGGCGCGCCGCGTTCCTGCGCGTGGTGGTCCAGGATCAACAGCAGCTTGGCCCACTCGGTCTGATGCCCGGGCTGGAAACCCCAGGGCCGGAACAGGTGCTTGGGATCGTCGCGGTGGTAGTCCCAATCGACGTTCCAGTCGCGGTCGTAGTGCTCCCACACCAGCCCGCCGGCCAGCGCCGCCTGCCGCCGTGTCATCTGGCTGGCCAGGGTGCGCGCGCGGTAGTAGTAGCGCGAGTCGCCGCTGGCCTCGTAGGCCGCGATCAAGGCCTCGCACAGATGCATGTTGGCGTTCTGACCGCGGTAGTCGGTGAAGCGCCAGCTGGCGTCGGCCTCGTCGCGGTAGAGCCCGGCGTCCTCGTCCCAGTACCAGGTCTCCAGCAGCTGCCAGGTTTCCTCCAGCCAGGGCGCGGCCTCGTCGATGCCGGCCTTGATCGCGCTGGCGTAGGCCAGCATCACGAAGGCGACCCCGTAGGCATGGTTGCTGCGGTCCTCGGGCACGCCGTCGCGCAGGGTCCAGGCGTAGCCGCCGCCGACCGGATCGCGATGGGCCTGGCGCAGATAGCGCAGGCCGTGGCGTGCGGCGTCGCGGTATTCGTCCAGGTCGAACTCGCGCGCGGCCATGGCGTAGTTGAAGACGAAGCGCGTGCTGCTGACCAGATGCCGGTGCGAGCGGTCGTAGACGCTGCCGTCGTCGCGGAAGTAATGGAAGAAACCGCCGGCCGGGTCGATCGCGCGCGGGTGGTAGAACGCCATGGTGTCGGCGATGTGCGCGCGCAGGAACGCGGGGTCGCGGAAATCCGGCAGCGTGCCGTCGTGCAGGGGGGCGTCGTAGCGGCTCATAGCGGTTCTTCCATCACGGCTGCTCTTCCATCAATAGCTCCACTTCCGAACGCGGCGGCATCGCCGCGAACGCGCCGTGGCGCGTGGTCGCCAGCGCGCCGGTCGCGGCGGCGTAGCGCAGCGCATCTTCGAACAGCGCGCGGTGCTCGAGGAAGGCCGGAAAGTCAGGGGCTTGCACGTCCAGCGTCGCCAGCCGGTGCAGCCAGCCGCCGACGAAGGCGTCGCCGGCGGCGGTGGTGTCGGCCGGCAGCACCTCGAAGGTGGGCAACTCGCCCTGGCGCGTGCGCGTGTACCAGCGGATCGGCGCGGCGCCGTCGGTGACCAGCACGCAGGTCGCATAGCCGTGCCACAGGCGCTGCAGGGCCGCGGTCTCGCTGCCCAGCGGCGCGGCCAGGAACGCGAGCTCGGAGCGGCTGAGCTTGATCGTGTCGGCCTCCAGCAAGGCCCGCCATACCGTAGGCAGCGGGTCGAAGGCGTCGGCCCACAGTGCCGGGCGCAGGTTGAGGTCCATGCTGACCAGCGCGCCGGCCTGGCGCGCGCGCTGCATGCCCGACAAGGTCGCGTTGGCGATGCCGGCCTCGGTCAGGCTGTTGGAGCAGACGTGGAAGGCCAGCGCATCCTCGAAGCAATGCGCCTGGTAGTGCTCGGCGCGAAACAGCAGATCGGCTGCGGGCGGGCGGTAGAAACTGAAACTGCGCTCGCCGTGCGCGTCCAGCGACACGAAGGCCAGCGCGGTTTTGGCGCCGGCGGTGCGCACCGTGTAGCGCACGTCCACGCCGACGTCGCGCAGCTGGTCGTAGAGGAAGTCGCCGAACATATCCTCGCCCAGCATGCCGACGAAGCGCGCCTGGCCGCCCAGGCGCGCGATCGCGCTGGCGACGTTGGCCGGCGCGCCGCCCGCGTATTCGACGAAGTGGCGCGACTCGCCCGGCCGTTGCGGCGGGCGCGCGAGGAAATCGATCAGGGCCTCGCCGAAGCAGACGATGGCTGCGCGCGGCTCGCGGGCCATCAGCACGCCGCTCCGTTCGGCGATGCCGACGCGAATAGTTTGGACTTGTTCGAAGCGTCCCGGCTGCAAATGCGCCGGCCGGCGACAGTCGCGGCCGCTGCGCGGGGCAGGGCACGACCGCTCATAGGGCGTCTCCGCAGGAGGCGGAAGCAATGGGGTTGGCGGCGCGAAGGGGTGGACGCATCGAGCCGATAGTACGCGCGGATATCGCACTGCAATCGTGCGCAAGCGGCATCATCGATACGGCCTGGATGCGCTTGCATCGGCCTGCCCCGGCGAACCGAAGCGCCGTGCCTGCGCCGCGCTGCCGCGTCGCGCGCCGAAACTCGTGGGCGGTGCTGCTCGAAATCGTTCGTCCAGGGCGGGCGCGGGTCGGCGCCGACGGGGTGCGGCCATGGCAACGAGCGAGGCTGGGGCGCATGCGTTGGATCGTTCTAATTGCATCGCATGCTGCGCCCCGCCGCAGCGCCGCGCATTCTGCGGTGCAGCATGCGGGCCTATCGGCCGCATGCTAGCGTTTGCAAGGTTTAGAACGATCTAAATTCACTGCCAGCGCCCCGGTCGGGTCCGCCCGGGGCGCTCACCCGGAGCCGTCCATGCCTGCCGATGTCTCGTCCCCGCGCCCCTCGCCCAAGCGCCGCCTGCCCTGGCCGCTGCTGTTGGCCTGGGCCATGAGCGGCCTCGCCGCCGCGGCCGCGCCGCCCGCGACCGACGACGCCGGTCGCCGCGCCTACGCCGCGGTCGATCCCTTCATCGGCACCGGCGGCGAAGGCCACACCTTCCCCGGCGCGGTGGTGCCGTTCGGCATGGTCCAGCTCAGTCCCGACACCCAGATCAAGCCGCGCAAGGAGGCCTACGGTTGGGCCGCGGGCTACCGCTACGACGACACCAGCGTCGTCGGCTTCTCGCACACCCATTTCTCCGGCACCGGCCACTCCGACCTCGGCGACGTGTTGCTGATGCCGATCGCGGGCGAGGTGCGCCTGGAGCGTGGCGAAGACGGCAAGCCCGGCAGCGGCTACCGCTCGCGCTTCCGCCACGACGACGAAGTCGCCCAGCCCGGCTACTACGCCGTCACCCTCGACGACTACCAGGTGCGCGCCGAACTCACCGCCACCGAACGCGTCGGCGTGCATCGCTACAGCTTCCCCAAGGGCAAGCCCGCGCACGTGCTGATCGACCTGCGCACCAGCATGTACGACTACCCCGGCAAGGTGCTGTGGTCGCGCCTGCGCCTGCGCCCCGACGGTACCGTCACCGGCTTCCGCGAAACCCGCGGCTGGGCGCCCGGCCGCCAGCTCTATTTCGCGATGCGCTTCTCGCGCCCGCTCAGCGGCCACCAGTTCCACGACACCGAACAGGACGTGATCTACAAAGGCTTCCCGCCGCCGGCCGAGAAGACGCCCGCGTTGCGCGCGCAGATCGAAGGCCGCCAGCTGGTCGGCGCCTTCGACTTCGCCGACGCCGCCGGGCAGTCGCTGGTGGTCAAAGTCGCGATCTCTCCGGTCAGCGAGGACAGCGCCATCGCCAATCTCGATGCCGAAGTCCCCGGCTGGGATTTCGACGGCGTGCGCGCGCAGGCGCGCGCCAGCTGGACCCAGGCGCTATCGGCGGTCGACCTCGACGCGCCCGAGCCGATGCGCAAGAGCTTCTACACCGCGCTGTATCACACACTGATGGGCCCCAGCCTGTTCATGGACAGCGACGGCCGCTATCGCGGCCCCGACAACGCCGTGCACCAGGCCAAGGGCTATCGCCACCACTCCACCTTCTCGTTGTGGGATACCTATCGCGCGCTGCACCCGCTGCTGACGTTGGTGCAGCCCGAGCAACGCAACAGCGACTTCGTCAATTCGCTGCTGGCCTCGCGCCGCGAAAGCCCCTACGGCGTGCTGCCGGTATGGGCGTTCCACGGCCAGGAGACCTGGTGCATGATCGGCTACCACGCCGTGCCGGTGATCGCCGACGCCTACATGAAAGGCATCCGCGGTTACGACGCCGACGAAGCCCTGCAGGCCATGGTCGCCAGCGCCAGCTACGGCCCCTACGACGGCATCGCCCAGTACATGGAACTGGGCTACGTGCCGATCGACGAAGAGGGCGAGGCCGCCTCCAAGACCCTGGAATACGCCTACGACGACTGGACCATCGCGCGCATGGCCGAGGCCATGGGACGCAAGGACATCGCCGCGACCTTCAACAAGCGCGCCGGCAACTGGAAACACGCCTTCGACGCCAAGACCGGCTTCATGCGCGCGCGCAAGCGCGACGGCGCCTTCCGCGAACCCTTCGATCCCACCGTCAGCGGCTACGGCAGCGACTACACCGAAGGCAACGCCTGGCAGTACTCCTGGTACGTCCCGCAGGACGTCGCCGGCCTCACCGCCGCGCTAGGCGGCGACGCCAAACTCGTCGACAAACTCGACCAGGTCTTCGACGCCAAGGTCGACCCCAAGATCTTCGAGCACATGGAAGACATCACCGGCCTGATCGGCTGGTATGCGCACGGCAACGAACCCAGCCACCACGTCGCCTATCTGTACGCCTACGCCGGCCAACCCTGGCGCACCCAGGAACGCCTCAAGCAGATCATGGCCACCCAGTACGCGCCGCGCCCCGACGGCCTGGCCGGCAACGACGACCTCGGCCAGATGTCGGCCTGGTACGTATTCACCGCCCTGGGCTTCTACCCGGTGGCCCCGGCCAGCAACGAGTACGTGATCGGCCGCCCCTTCGTCCCGCGCGCCACCCTCACGCTGCCCAACGGCAAGCGCTTCAGCGTGATCGCCGACGGCCTGGACGACGCCCACACCTACATCGGCCGCGCCACCCTCAACGGCCAGCCGCTGGACCGCGCCTACCTGCGCCACGACGAAATCCTCGCCGGCGGCGAACTGCGCTTCACCATGCAGGCGCAGCCCGACAAGGCCTGGGCGACCGACCCGAAGCAGCGGCCGTACTCGATGTCCTCCCAGCCCTGAGCCCGCAGCGGCCGCACCGCGCCCAGCGACGCGGCCGCCGCAGGCGTACCTAGCCGGCACCCCCGGCCCGGCTTATGCCGCGCGGCCCGCTCCCGTAGAATTCCCCGACGCGCGGGCCTATAGCTCAACGGTTAGAGCAGAGGACTCATAATCCTTTGGTTCCAGGTTCGAATCCTGGTGGGCCCACCATGTTGCGTCGGGTGGGTATCGGTTCTGCGGGAGGCGCATCAAAGGCTGCCGCGCTTCGCCAATCTTTGATGATTGGTCGCCGTATTTATCGCTTCTAAACCGGGTCAAGTCGATATGAGGATGGCTCCGGGCAGAATGGAGCCGGTTCGCATGTGGCCCGCCATGTAGGGCTCATGAAATTCAACCTGACCCAATTTCTTCTTGTCCAGCTGCAGCACTGCAGAGAAAGGGTCAACTCCGTTACGATTACGGAATGAATCGCGACCAACTCAAAAAGCTCGAAAACGACCTGTGGTCAGCAGCCGACAAGCTCCGAGCCAACTCAGACCTGAAGGCCAGTGAATACAGCACCCCGGTGCTGGGCCTGATCTTCCTGAAGTTCGTTGACAACAAATGCCGCCAGCACGAAGCGGCCATCGCGCAGGAGTTCAAGAAGCTCCAAGGCACTCGCCGGGAGCGGAGCGAAGAGGAAATCGCCATCGAAAAGTGCGGCTTCTATCTGAAGCCACAGGCACGCTACGACTACTTGCTCAACCTGCCCGAGAAGGAAAACATCGCCAAGGCCATACGCGCCGCGATGGCCAGCATCGAGAAAACAAAGCCCGAGTTGCTGGGCGTACTGCCGCAGGAGGAGTACGACCGCTTTACCCGCAGCCCCAAAAATCAGCATATCCCCAAGGACTTGCTCAAGCTGTTCTCCGACATCCCAGTGGACGCCTCGGGCGACGTCTTCGGCCAGATCTACGAGTACTTCCTGGCCAACTTCGCGCTCAGCGAGGGCCAGGGCGGCGGCGAGTTCTTCACGCCACGTTCTGTTGTCAAGCTCATGACCGAGATCATAGAACCCCACGGCGGTAAGGTCTTCGACCCCGCTTGTGGCTCGGGCGGCATGTTCGTGCAGTCGGCGGACTTCATCCACCAGCACCAGACCGACAAGGCGGCCGACCTTGATGTATTTGTCTGCGGCACCGAGAAGACGCTGGAGACGGTCAAGCTCGCCAAGATGAACCTTGCGGTGAATAACCTGCGCGGCGACATCAAGCAGGCCAACACCTATTACGAAGACCCCTTCAACGCCTTTGGCGCCTTCGACTACGTGATGGCCAATCCACCCTTCAACGTAGACGACGTGACGCTGGACGCCGTGGAGAAGGACCGCCGCTTCAACACCTACGGCGTGCCTCGCAACAAGACCAAGGCCAAGGCGTCGGGTGGGGGCAAGGACGGCAAGGAAAAAGCCGTCGAGACCGTACCCAACGGCAACTACCTGTGGATCAACCTCTTCGCCACGTCGCTCAAGCCCGGTGGCCGTGCCGCGTTGGTGATGGCCAATTCTGCCAGTGATGCCCGCCACTCCGAGGCGGATATCCGCCGCACGTTGATCGAGCAGAACCTTATCTACGGCATGCTTACGCTGCCGTCCAACCTGTTCTACACCGTCACTCTGCCGGCCACGCTGTGGTTCTTCGACAAAGGCAAGACGGATGAGAAGGTGCTGTTCATCGACGCGCGCAACATCTTCACCCAGGTTGACCGTGCCCACCGCGAGCTGAGCGACGAGCAGATCCAGAACATCGCCCTCATTCCCCGCCTGCACAAGGGCCGCCGCCAGGAATTCGTGGACCAGGTGGATCGCTATCTGCATCAAGGCATGGCTCAGCTCAAGGAGGCGGCCGAGCACCTGCCGGCCTTGAGCGAGCGCCTGCTGGCCGTGCTGGCCGAAGAGGCGGCCGACCCACAAACCAACCGGGCCGCGCGCGACGCTATCGCCGCGCTGCAGGCTCAGTGGGGCCAGCTCACCGCGCTGCAGCAGGCTCAAGCCCAGCACGAACGCAGCCGCGGCCAGAAGCACAGCGTGGATGACCGCAACGCCGCGCAGCTCACGCTGCGCGCCCGGTTCACGCCCTTCTTCAGCGGCGTGCACGCTGCCGTGAAGGCGCTGGACAAGGCCATTCGAGAAATGGACAAGCGCAAGGCCGAGGCCGCCAAGGCAGATGGCAAGCGCGCCACCGCCAACCGACAGACCAAGGGCGTGAAGGCGGCGGTGCAGGCCCTCCACGACGAGCTGAAGGCCGCCGAGCTGTACTACCAGCATGTGAGCTGGCTGCAGGAGCGTTTCCCGAAGGCGGCTTACGAAGACGTCATCGGCCTGTGCAAGCTGGCCAGTCGCGAAGAGATGGCCGAACAGGATTGGTCGCTGAACCCGGGGCGGTATGTAGGTGTGGTGATCGAGGAGGATGGGAAGACGGAGGAGGAGTTCCTGGCTGACCTACAGTTGTCCATGGATGATTTGGATGAGCTTGACAGCACTGCACTCCGCTTGAAGGCGATCATTGATTCCAACCTTAAGAAGATCTGCGAGTCCAGCTGAATGAATCGGTGGCGCGACATCAAGATCAAAGAGGTGAGCGAGTACGTGACGGTCGGCTTCGTTGGCTCTATGGCCGATCAATATGTCGAGACTGGCGTTCCGTTCCTGCGGTCGTTGAACATTCAGCCGTTCAGGCTCAACTACAACGACCTGAAATACATCCCTGAGTCGTTCCATGACTCCATCAAGAAGTCGAAGCTGCGCCCGGGCGATGTAGCCATTGTCCGCACGGGCTACCCGGGTACTGCCTGTGTGATCCCGGCGGACCTGCTGGATGCCAATTGCAGTGACTTGGTCATCCTTCGTCCCGGCCCAGAGCTAAATCCGCACTACATCGCAGCCATTTTCAATTCCTCCTTTGGTCAGAGCTTAGTAGGCGGAAATCTGGTTGGTGCTGCACAACAGCACTTCAACGTGACCGTTGCGAAGGAGTTGAAGCTGCGTCTGCCGCCCCGTAGCGAACAAGACAAGATCGCTGCTGTCTTGGTCGGACTGAACGACCTGATCGCCAACAACCAGCGCCGCATCGCCTTGCTGGAGTCCATGGCCGAAGAAATCTACCGCGAGTGGTTCGTGCGGATGCGATTTCCCAAGAGCGATGAATATGCGAACCAAACCCAGGTGGATCTCGTGCCGCTTGAACAGCTTGGCACCTTCCTCAACGGCTATCCGTTCGATCCAACGGAGCTGCATGACGAAGGACTACCGATCGTCAAGATCAAAGAACTAAACGCAGGCGTCTGCGCTGGCACGCCGCGGAACGCTGGCGACAAGATCCCCAGCAGATACAAATTCGGGAATGGCGACATCGTCTTCTCGTGGTCTGGCTCGTTGGTAGTTCAAGTCTGGCATCAAGGCCCCGCGTTGCTAAACCAGCACCTTTTTAAGGTCACACCAGCGACGGGAGTGTCGAGGGATTTTCTGTATTTCTCGATCAAGTTCGCCATTCCCATCTTCGAGTCGTTGACGACAGGCGCGACCATGCAGCACATCAAGCGCAAGGAGCTACGGTTTGTGAAGGTGCGGGTGCCTCAGCCGCTACTCATGAAAGCGTTCGACAGCTTGGTTTCACCCTTGATTGAAAAAGCTCTTCGACTAAAGCAGATCAGCGTGAAGTTGAGGGCTCAGCGCGAAGCACTACTCCCTCGCCTGATCTCCGGAAAACTCCGCGTCGATGCCTTAGACATTCAGTTTCCACCTAGTATGCAGGAGCAGCCGCCCGAAGGGGCCGCGCAGCCTGCGGCAATCTCCAGTTAACAGGTCTTCTTCCCCACAACGGGTAACGCCAGGAAGGTGCCATGGCCGCTGCGAAGAATTTCATCAGCGAAGACGACATCGAGCACGCTTTGCTGCAGCGGCTCCAGCACCTGTGCGGCTTCGATGCGCTGAATTGCTTCACAGTCCAGTCCGATGACCTGAACGACGGCTCCGGTCGCAGCGACAAGCGCGAGGTGATCCTGGCCGACCGGCTGCGCGCCGCGCTGGAGCGACTGAATCCGCAGGCCCCGGCCCACGCGGTGGACCAAGCCCTGGCCGAGTTGCTGCTGCCGCGCACCGCGATGAGCCTGGTAGCGGCCAACCGTCAGATGGATGCTTTGCTGCGCGATGGCGTGCCCGTGACCTACAAGCCCCAAGCTGGGCCCCAGGCGGGCCAGACGGTGACCGAGCGGCTGCGTGTGATTGACTTCGATTCGCCCGAGCCGCAGGACGGACGCAACCACTACTTGGTGGTGACGCAGCTCTGGGTGCGTGGCGAGCATGGCTACCGGCGGCCCGACATGCTGTTGTATGTGAACGGCCTGCCGCTGGTGTTCATCGAACTGAAGAACAGCAACGTCAAGTTGCGAGCGGCCTTTGAAGACAATCTCACGACCTACAAGGCCGAGATCCCGCAGCTTTTCACCGCCAATGCCCTGTGTTTGTTGAGCAACGGCATCGAGACCAAGCTGGGCAGCATTACCGCGCAGTGGGAGCACTTCTTCAACTGGCTTCGGGTGGACGACGAGAAAGAAGCGCTTGACCGTTCGGCCATTGCGGCGCAAGGACTGAGCGTGGAACGGGTGGTGCTGGGGTTGCTGAAGCCAGAGAAGTTGCTCGACTACGTGGAGAACTTTTGTGTGTTCTACCGCGAGACACAGAAGGTGATCGCGCAAAATCACCAGTTTCTCGGCGTGAACAACGCCTTCGCGCAGTTCCAGCGCCGCCGCGAGCTAAAAGGCAGGCTGGGTGTGTTCTGGCACACCCAGGGCTCGGGCAAGAGTTTCTCGATGGTGTTCTACACACGCAAGATTTTCCGGAAGCTCACCGGCAACTTCACCTTCGTCGTCGTGACCGACCGGGACGACCTGGACGGGCAGATCTATCGCAACTTCCTGCATACCGGCGTGGTGGCTCCGAAGGACGATGTGCGCCCACGCGATAGCGCCAAGCTGCGCGATATGCTGGGCAAGAACAAGCGCGTGGTATTCACGCTGATCCAGAAGTTTCGCTACGACAAAGGCAGGGACTACCCGCTGCTATCCGACCGAGACGACATCGTCGTCATTGTGGACGAAGCGCATCGCACGCAGTACGCCGGCCTGGCCGCGAACATGCGCGCCGGCCTGCCGCGAGCCAACTTCCTTGCCTTTACTGGTACACCGCTACTGGGCAAGGAGCGCAAGACCAGCGCCTGGTTTGGCGACTACGTGTCGGAATACAACTTCAAACAGAGCGTGGAGGACGGCGCCACGGTGCCCCTGTTCTATGAGAAGCGCGTGCCTGAGGTGTTAATCCAGAACGATGACCTGAGCGAGGAGTTCGCAGAGATTCTGGAGGACGAGAACCTCGACGATCAGGCGCAGGAGAAGCTGGAAAGGCGTTTCGCGCAGGAAATGGAGGTCGTCAAGCGCGAGGATCGGCTGGATACGATTGCGCGCGACATCGTCTACCACTTCCCACGCCGCGGCTACCTGGGAAAAGGCATCGTCATCTCGGTGGACAAGTTCACCGCTGTGACCATGTTCGACAAAGTGCAGGCGCTCTGGAAGGCCGAACTCAAAGTATTGAACGGCCGTATCGCGGCCACGAGCAACGATGTGGAGCGCCAGCGCCTGAGGCAGCTCAAGGCCTGGATGGGTGCGGCGCAGATGGCGGTGATCGTCAGCGAAGAGGCCGGCGAGGAAGAGAGATTCGCCAAGAAGAAGCTTGACATCAGGCCTCACAGGCAGCGCATGAACACGCTGGATGAACACGGCCACGATATCGAGTTCAACTTCAAGGATCCCGAGCACCCGCTGCAACTGGTGTTCGTCTGCGCAATGTGGCTGACGGGTTTCGATGCGCCGACGGTCAGTACGCTCTATTTGGACAAGCCGATGCGGGGCCACACACTTATGCAGACTATCGCGCGGGCCAACCGCGTGAGCAGTCATGAAATTCTGGGTGTAGCCAAGCGGAACGGCGAGATTGTGGACTACTACAACGTCTTTCGCCGCATGAAAAAGGCGTTGAAAGACTATGCCGCCGGCCCCGAGGACGAAGAGCTGCCCGTGCAGGACAAGAGCCAGCTCTTCGCCCTGCTGGACGAGGCCATTGAGCAAGGTCTGACGTACTGCCATAGCCAGGAGGTGCCGCTGCACGAGGCGCTGGACCGTGGCGACGTGTTCACCAAGCTGGGCCAGTTCAACGGCTTTGCCAACACGTTGCTGGCCTCCGAGGAGCAGCGCAAGTCTTTCAATGTCTACGAGAACACGATCTCGTCGCTGTACGAGGCCTGCAAGCCCGAAGTGCTCGAACAGAAGAAGGGTCGCGTTGTGTCGGCCTTCCAGTACCTGCGCGGGGTAATGGATAGCATCGTGGAGCAGGCCGACATCGACAGCGCAGTGCAGCGCATCGAGGCGCTACTGGATGCCAGCGTGGTCGTGGACAATACCGAGGCCTTCTCGGTCAAGGAATTCGAAGCGCAGTACGACATCGTGCAGCGCGGCAAGGCCTGGGACCTGAGCAAGGTGAACGTTGAGAAGCTGCGTGAGGAGTTCAAGAACGCGCCCTTCAAGAACATCGAGATCGCAGACCTCCAGGCCTTCTTGCAGCGCAAGCTGGCCGAGATGCTGGCGCAGAACACCACGCGCGGGGACTTCTTGCAGCGGCTGCAGAACGTGATTGACGCTTATAACTCGGGCGCCACCTCCACCGAGAATTACTACGAAGAGTTGACAGCCTATGCTAAGGAACTCAAGGAAGAGGCTGAGCGCCATATCCGCGAGGGGCTAACCGAGGATGAATTGGAGCTTTTCGATCTGCTGAAGAAGGACGCCCTCACTCAGGACGAAACGCAGCGCGTGAAGCTTGCGGCTAAGCATCTACTGCGGCGCTTGATGGAAGAGCAGCCTAAGGTGCTGGTGCAAAACTGGCACCAGAGTACGCAGACGCAACAGCAGGTGCGAGCCGAGATCGAACGCGTGCTCGATGCCGACCTTCCGGAAAGCTATGACCGTACCACCTTCAAACAGAAGTGCGACAACGTCTACGACCTTGCCATTGCGTACGCGCTGCACGGCAGGAAGTGGGCGGCATGAGCGTGGGTTGGCGGGGGGCGCTGCTGAAGGGAGCCGTGTTACATGCTGTGCCAGAGAAATGAGGTCAGTTCATTCTCGCAGCGGCAACTGCCGAAACGTGACGGGCTCATTTTCGATCCTTTTCGCAACGCAAAGTTCGCAAAATCCAACCTGACCCTATTTCTGTGGGGGCTGTGGCGGCTTCCGCCCCGAAGCGGACATCCGCTGGATGCACGCTCTGCCCAGATTGTCGGGTCCGGCTACAGGTCGGCTTGTTGACCGGACCTGGCAGCCCTAAGATCGAGGTGTATAAAGGGGGGGGCAAAACACACCATTTGGTGCGCTGCGGATAAGTCGTATTACAGGACCTAGAGATCCGGCTATTGGGTAGTTGGGTGCGCATGAAGATCACCGGCAGCTGGCAGATCGCACATCTAAGCGAATCGCAAAGATTCGTCCTTTACGCTGGCGCGTATCTCGAAGCCTCGCGATCTGTATGCCTCCGCATGCGTGCCGAGGATACTGAGAACACTTGGCCCAATGCGGCAGTGACAATGATGCTTGCGGCTCACGCCGTGGAGCTATTCCTTAAGGGTGTCATCCACAGTCGAGACCCAAAGGCACTCGCCAAGATCCATCGCATTGATCAGCTTGCCGAGACTTACTACGGATTGTTCCCAGAGGAGGAATTCGCCTTCGACGTCCCGTTTCAGGGGGATTACCCCGGCTTTTCCGAAGACGAGATCGCTACACTCAAGAAGGAGGAGCCGATTCCGAGCATCCTTTTTCGCTACCCAGTAAAGTCATCGGGCGTCGAATGGCAGGGGGTCCATGGATTCGAGGCGCAGGGGTTTCTTGAGCTTATCGCAGAGCTAAGAGATGTTTTCTCGCGCATCAGCGATCGCATCTAGCAATTCACTCAAGCCGAATCCGCTTCGCGGATCAGCTTAATTCCGGACTTAGTTGTCTATGGCGCATCTCAGTCAATTGCAGAAGCTCAAGCTCGCGATTACCGTCGGCGCGCTTGTGGTGGCCGCCGTACACGTCATCTGGCCTAAGCTAGCAATTGACGCAATCACGCTCGGGCTTGTCGTCGTCGCCCTGCTCCCTTGGCTGGCACCGCTGGTGAAGTCTGTCGAGCTGCCGGGCGGGCTGAAAGTTGAGCTACAGGAGGTAAAGGATGCCGCTGGAAAGGTAAGGAATGCGGGTCTATTGGAGCCTTCGGCCAATCCCGAAAGGATTGAACATACTTTCCTCCAGGTCGCTCAGCGCGACCCCAACCTCGCGTTGGCAGGTTTCAGAATCGAGATAGAGCGCCGATTGGTTGCGCTGTGTGAGCGGAACGGAATCTCGGCTAAGAACCGAGGCTTGGGATATCTCCTGCGCGCGCTCAGCGAGAAAAATTTGCTCACCCCGGAGCAAAGTTCGGCCATTGCAGATTTGGCGTCCCTTCTCGACTCTGCCACACATGGCGCTTCGGTGGATCCGGCTGCGGCGCAGTGGGCGCTTGATATTGCCCCTGAGCTTCTAGAATCCCTGTCGCGTCTGATCTCACCCACCGGCCCCAAGACATTCGTTGGTGCGCAGCAGCCCCGATTCGCCCATGAGGGTGACTTTTGGGTGCAGGAATAGACAGCTAGTAATTCATTTGGGCCGACATCGCTTTGCAGTGCGACCCGATTTAGGCGTTAGATAGGGGCAATTCGTGGGGATTGAAGTACTAATTTCACTGCTGGCCGGCTTGCTCAGCATGACACTAGGTGGAATTGCATCCACCGATGCAATTCGCAAAGCTTTGGGACATCTTCTAGGGGCAGAGGTCGTCCCTGTTGAGAAAAGCTATAGCGAACGCCTTGCCGAACTTACGGCAAGTCTAATTGACGCATCTCAACAGGTAGATTCAATTCTTGTTGAGCTTTCACAAGTGGCGCAAGAGAAAGAACGCGCTGCATTGAAGCTGGCGGGCGAACTTGCTGAGTTGGAAGGGAAGGAGCTCGAGCTTAGAGAGCGCGTCGATGCACTCCAGAATATGCCTCTCCCAGCGGTAGAGCACTTCGCAAAGATTATTGGATCGGGTGAGAAGCGCAGTGCAAAGCGTGACTATATCCTCTTCGGTGCGGGCGTTGTAGTTAGCACTGCTATTGCAATCGTCTTAAAGTTGATTGGACTTGGCTAAAGCTATGTCTATCAATTCATTCAAGCTGAAATCATTTCGGGGATCGGCTTGGTTCAGGTGTTGGGCTGTGCGGGAGCCTGTCGTGGAGATGACGTGACCACTAGAGCAATCTATTGCAGTAGGTGCCGCGATTTGAATGGGCACCACATTGCTCGCGGCAGGGTCGACCCTAGCGTCTTTAGGCGCATTACTGTTGTTGGTCGCAAGAGGAGCGGCGCCTATAGTTGCAAGTGTGAGTGCGGCCATACTTGGTCCTCCGTGTCTCCGGAGGCAGCGGAGCTCTACAAGCGGGCGGGCCTCTAGTGCTGCCCAGTAATTCATTCAGGCCGAACCCGCTTCGCGGGTCTACAGAAGCGGGGCAGATCGGACTGCCCCACATCCCACAGATGGAATAGGATCAGATTCATTTCCGCAGCGGAAACAGTCAAGAACAGTGGCAGGTTCATTTTCGATCCGTTCGTAACGCAAAGTTCGCAAGATCTAACCTGACCCTATTTCTCAACCTGACCCTATTTCTGTGCTGTCGGAGAGGGTGGCCTGCGACCATTGCTTGAGTCCTGGCGCATAGCGGCCGGTCCGCTGCAGGTATCCATGCGCGATGACCTCTTCGATATCGAGGTTGTCGTGGTCATCGAGAAACTTCGACTTCGTCGACTGGTAGACGATCAAAGGCCGCCCTCCTTGTGGCCGTCGCTCATAGTTCGGTGTATTTCTTGCTATTGCCTCTGGCCAGATCGACCGGGTACTTGGAAGCATTGACCTCCAGCTTCTTCCAGGCTGCCGCGATCGGGTCTATGCCGAGCTTGTCCGCGAATCGGAGCAGGTATAGCAGGACGTCGGCAGTCTCCTCGGCGACGGCCGCTAGCTTGGACTCGTCCAGGGCCTGGCTTTGAGCGTCGGTGAGCCATTGGAAATGCTCGAGCAGTTCCGCGGCTTCCACCGACAAGGCGGTGGCCAGATTCTTCGGGGTGTGGAACTGGTCCCATTCCCGGGCCAGGGCGAACTCCCGCATGGCCTCCTGCAGAGCCTCGATACTGCGTTCCATGTTGCTCATCCGTGCGACGTCAGAGCAATGCTAGCTCACCGGAAGGCTGGGGAGTCGACACCCCGCTGGCGGTCGGTTGACGCTAACCTCCTGACCAGGAATGGGGTCAGAGTGCACTTCACGAGACGCGCTGGCTGGATGTCATAAAGAGCAGCCTGCTCCCATGTCAGGTCCTGTTACCCCGTCGTTCCCGATAGGCCTGCTTTGCCACAGCCGGGGCCAGGGCCGAGCGCCGCGCGGAATCGCCGAGCCGTTCGAATCGCCCGACGAGCCGTTGCCGGGATCGCCGGTTCCGGGGTTAGCATCCACGCATCTGCGTCAGCGCGTTCCCGGCACCCATGGCCATCACCGCATCCCGTCCTTTCGATCTGCCGCGCGAGCGCCTGTTCTGGTTGCTGCATCTGGGCGGCTGGGCCGCCTATTTCAGCCTGGGCTATCTGCAGTCGGTGGCCTACGGCAAGCCGGCGGGCTATTGGGTGGTGCCGCTGACCGCCACCGTCACCGGTTCGCTGGTCACCCTGGGCTTGCGCTATCTGCTGCGCAGCGCCTGGTCGCTGTCGCCCCGGCGTCTGCTGGCGGTGATGGTGGTGCCGATCCTGGCCAGCTCGGCGGTGATGGACCTGATCACGCGGCGGGTCATGATCGAGTTCTGCGACACCTGCGTGCCGATGAACAACGCTGCCTACGTCGCGTACGCGCTGGGCTATATCTACGTGGTGCTGGCCTGGGTCGGGCTGTACATGGGGATCAAGTACTACCACCAGCTGCAGGACCAGACGCGGCGGGCGCTGGCCTCGCGCACCATGGCCCATCAGGCGCAGTTGAAGATGTTGCGCTACCAGCTCAACCCGCATTTCCTGTTCAACACGCTCAACGCCATCTCGACCTTGATCCTGGATCGGGACAATCCCACCGCGAATCGCATGGTGCAGGGCCTGTCCTCGTTCCTGCGCCACTCGCTGGACAGCGATCCGATGCAGCGGGTCACTCTGCGTCAGGAGCTGGACGCGCTGACCTTGTACCTGGACATAGAGAAGATGCGCTTCACCGAGCGGCTGCGCGTCGAGACCGACATAGAAGAGGAGTGCTGGCGCGCGTTGCTGCCGAGCCTGTTGCTGCAGCCGCTGGTGGAGAACGCCATCAAGTACGCGGTGGCCAAGCGGGTCGAAGGCGGGCTGTTGCGGATCGAGGCGCAGCACGAAGGCGAGCACCTGGTGCTGCGGGTCATCGACGACGGCCCCGGTTGCGGTGCGCTCGAGAACGGCGAGCTGCCCCCGGGCAAGGGCGTCGGCTTGCGCAACACGCGCGAGCGTCTGGCCGTGCTGTACGGCGACAGCGGCGGCTTCATGGTTCGCAATCGCCGCCGCGGCATCGAGGTGGAGCTGCGCCTGCCGTTCGAAACCAAGGCGCCGGGGAGTAGTCATGGATAACAGCGTTCGCCATCAGGCAGTCGAGCGGGAAGACCGGCTGGCCCAGGCCCGGCTGCGTACCATCATCGTCGACGACGAGCCGCTGGCGCGCCGCGGTCTGGAGCTGCGGCTGAGCGAGCACGCGGACGTGGAGGTGGTGGGCCAGTACGGCGACGGTGCGGCGGCCATCGCCGCGGTGCACCTGCAGCGCCCGGACCTGATGTTCCTGGACGTGCAGATGCCGGGGGTCGACGGCTTCGAGGCCCTGCGCCACATACCCGCGGCGGAGATGCCGCTGGTGGTGTTCGTCACCGCCTACGATCATTACGCGATCCGCGCCTTCGAGGCCTCCGCCACCGACTATCTGCTCAAGCCCGTGGACGAAGGCCGCCTGGCGCAGGCGTTGGCGCGCGTGCGCTACGCGCGGACCCAGCGCGATGCCAGCGGCCACTGCGCGCACCTGCTCGGCCTGCTGGGCGAACTCAGCGGCCGGGAGCCGCTGGGGCTGGACGAAGCGCTGCGCCCGGACGTCATCGAGCAGCTGCGCAACGACAACAAGCTGGCGGTGCGCGACGGAGGCCGCACGGTGCGTATCGACCTGAGCAGCATCCGCTGGATCGTTGCCGCGGGCGATTACATGTGCATCCACACCGACGGCGAAACCTTGATTCTGCGCGGGACCATGCGCGAGCTTGAGAAGCAGTTGGACCCGCAGCGCTTTCCGCGCATCCATCGCTCCACCATCGTCAATGCCAAGCGGGTGGTGGAACTGCGCCCGCACACCAACGGCGAAGGCTTCATCCGGCTGGACTGCGGGCAGGAACTGAAGCTGTCGCGCACGCATCGGGAAAAAGTGGCCCTGCTGATCTGACGCGGGCCGCTTTGGCGCGCGTCCGCGCCCGCTCTCCCGCGCTGGCGGGAGTTAAACGGCATGCGCGCGATTCTTGCGAACCGTATCGGGCCGCGAGCGCGGAGGGCCGGGCAGTGCCCGCGCGTCGCAGTGCTTGCGGCCAGGGCGCCGATAGCGCGCATCGCATGCGGCGAACGCTTGGTCGCACCACTGCAACCACTGGTCGCAGACTGTGACTTCCGGCCCATAGCGTGGTCGCGGGCGCGGCGCATCGTGCGCCGGCCTGCCTGCCGACGAATGCGCCATGAAGATCACCGAAGCCTCCTTGCGCAATCCCGCCGCCGTCGCCGTCGCCGTGGTGATGGTGTGCGCCTTCGGGTTGATGAGCCTGCTCGACCTGCCGCTGCAGCTGTTCCCGGACATCGAGCGCCCGCAGATGTCGATCCAGACCGGCTGGCGCGCGGCATCGCCGCAAGAGATGGAATCGGAGATCGTCGAACCGATCGAGGCGGTGATGCAGGGCCTGCCGGGCCTGGAGGAAATCGCGTCCAATGTGCAGGCCGGTAACAGCCAGATCAGCCTGACTTTCGCCGTCGGCAGCGACATGGACGCGATGCTGGTGGAAGTGCTGGCGCGCATGAACCGCCTGCAGCCGCTGCCGCGCGACGCGACGCCGCCGGTGGTGCAGGCCGGCGCGGACAACGCCAACAATTCGCTGACCTTCTTCTTCGTGCAGAAGCTGCCGGGCACGCCCGGCGACATCCTCGACTATCGGCAGATGATCGAGGACCGCATCGTGCCGCGCCTGTCCGCGGTGGAGGGCGTGGCCGGGGTGGAGATCAACGGCGGCGCGCCGGAGGAACTGACGATCACCCTGAATCTGGAGCGTGCCGCGGCGATGGGCATCCAGATCCCGGAGGTCGCCGCGGTGGCCGCGCGCGCCACGGATGTGTCCGGCGGAATCGTCCAGGCCGGTCGTCGCGAGTACGTGATGCGCTTCGCCGGCCGCTATTCCCCCGAGGCCCTGGGCGAGCTGATCCTGGCCTGGCGCGACGGCCGTCCGGTGCGCCTGGGCGATGTGGCGCAGGTGGAAGTGAAGCGGCCGGAACAGCGCTTCTTCGCCTATCAGAACGGCAACCCCGCGATCGGCTTGCGCATCCTGCGCGAGAACGGCGCCAATGTCCTGGACACCCTGAACGAAGTGAAGGCGGTGGTCGAACAGGTGCGCGAGAAGGAGCTCAAGCCGCTGGGTCTGGACATACGCCAGAGCTTCGATGCGTCGGTGTTCATCAACCGCGCCGTGGGCCTGCTGTCGGGCAACCTGTTCGCGGGCGTGCTGCTGGCGATCGGCTGCCTGTGGTGGTTCCTGCGCGACGTGCGCGCCACCACCCTGATTGCCTGCGCGATTCCGATCTCGCTGCTGGCCACCTTCATCGTGCTGCAGCTGACCGGGCGCAGCCTCAACGTGATTTCGCTCGCCGGTCTGGCGTTCGCTGTGGGCATGGTGATGGACGCGGCCGTGGTTGTGGCGGAGAACATCGTGCGCCTGCGCGAAGAGGGCATGCCCGCCGGCCGTGCCGCGCTGGAAGGCACCCGCCAGGTCGGCGGTGCGCTGTTCGCTTCCACGCTCACGACCGTGGCCGTGTTCCTGCCCGTGATCTTCATGGAGGACGTGGAGGGGCAGTTGTTCGCCGATCTGGCGCTCACGATCTCGATCGCGGTCGGCATCTCGCTTCTGATCGCGTTCACCGTGCTGCCGGCGGCCGCGGGCAACTGGCTGCGCGTCGGCAAGCAGAACCCGCAACAGCATCGCTACTGGGCCGGGGTCAGCGAATGGGCCCTGCGTACGACGACCGGCCGCCGCCGCCAGTGGGCTTGGGTCGGCGCGCTGGTGGTGGCGCCGATACTGCTCACATTCGCCCTGTTGCCGCAGATCGACTACCTGCCGCCGGTGAAGCGCGCGGCGGTGGATGCCGTCTTCAATTTTCCGCCGGGCATGAGCCCGGAGCGCGTCAATCGCGAGATCGTGCCCACGATCCTGCAGCGCATGCGCCCGTACATGGACGGCGAGAAGGCGCCGCAGCTGAGCAACTGGTACATCAACGTCTGGCCCGGCGGCGGCACCATCGGCGCACGCGTGGTCGACCCGGACGATATCGGCGAGCTCGAGCGCATCGTGCGCGACGAGATCGTGGTCGGTTTCCCCGATACCCGCGCCTTCGCCGGCGAGGGCGAGCTGTTCGGCAGCTTCGGCGGCTCGGCGCGTGCGATCCAGATCCACCTGCAGCACGGCGACGGCGACGCGCTCGCGCGCGCGGCGGAAGCCGGACGCAAACGCCTGACCGAACTGTTCCCCGGCGCGAACGTCCAGGCCTGGCCCAATGCCGACGCGGGTACGCCGGAGCTGCGCATCAGCGCCGACGACCGCCGCCTGGCCGAAGCGGGCTGGCAGCGGCCGGAGCTGGGCACCGTGGTGCGCACGCTGGGCGACGGCCAGTGGTTGGGCGAGCACTTCGACGGCGACCGCCGCCTTGCCATCATCCTGCGCAGCAATCGCGAGGAAGATTTCAGCCGTCTCGACGCGGCGCCCCTGGCCACGCCGCAGGGCGGTCTGCTGAGCCTGGGCGAGTTGGCGCGGGTAGACACCGTGCTGGCGCCCAATCAGTTGCGCCGCATCGATCGCCGTCGCACCGTGACCCTGACGGTGGACCCGCCGGCGGCGATGTCGCTGGAGGAGGCGCTGGACATCGTCAACCAGGACGTGGTGCCGGCACTGCGCGACGCCCTGCCCACCGACGCCGCGATTCGCATCTCCGGCAGTGCCGACCGCCTGGGCCAGGTCGTGCGCACCATGGGCTCGAACTTCGCGATGGCGCTGGTCGTGCTGTTCCTGCTGATGGCCGCGATGTTCCGTTCGCTGCGCGACAGCGCATTCGTCATGGCGACCTTGCCGATGGCCGTGTTCGGCGGCGTTCTCGGCCTGCTCGCGCTGGATCTGGTCGCGGGGCAGACGCTGGATCTGCTGTCCATGATCGGCTTCATCATGCTGCTGGGCATGGTCATCAACAACGCGATCCTGCTGGTGGCGCAGACCCGCGACGCGCAGGCGGCCGGCGCGTCGCTGGAGACGGCGCTGCAGCAGGCACTGGAGCAGCGTCTGCGTCCGATCCTGATCGCCGCGCTGACCGGTGTGCTGGGCGCGTTGCCGATGGCGATCAACCCGGGCCCCGGCGCCGTGATCTACCGCGGCTTGGCCGCGGTATCGGTCGGCGGCGTCGCGCTCAGCCTGGTGTTCACGGTGGTACTGGTGCCCGCGCTGCTGCGTCTGGCCGAGGCCCGCCGTCCCGTGCGCATCCGCGACGCCGCGCCGGATGGCGCGCTGCCCGACCCCCTGTCCTGACCTCCTTCCCCACGGAGTACGCCATGCGCACCTTGCACAAGACACTGATCGCCGCGGCGCTCGCCGCCGCATTGTTCGTTCCGTTGTGGGACTACGACGCCGACGCGAGCGCTCCAAAAAAACCCGACGCGCCGCCCGCGATCGTCGGCGTGGCCGCCGCCGTGAGCACCGAGCTCGCGCCGCGCCGCTGGGCATCCGGCAGTGTCATCAGCCGTCAGGATGCGCGCGTGGCCAGCGAACAAAGCGGCCGCGTGGTCCGCGTGGCCGAGGTCGGCCAGCACGTAAGCGCCGGTGAGCCTTTGGCGGTGCTGGACGACGCGGTGCTGCGTCTGCGCGAGCAGGAAGGGCAGGCGGAGCTTGCGCGCATCCAGGCCCAGCTCGATCAGGCCACGCGCCAGGAGCAGCGCTACGCGCAACTGGCCGCGCAGCAGAACATCGCGCGCGCTCAGTACGAGCAACTGCGCGCTGATCGCGACGTGCTTACGCAGGACCGTGCGCGTTCGCAGGCCCTGCTGGCGCAGACGCGGCACCAGCGCGCGCAGATGACCGTGCGCGCGCCGTTCTCCGGCGTGGTCGCCGAGCGCCAGACCCAACTGGGCGAGTACGTGGCCAGCGGCGCGGCGGTTGCCCGACTGGTCGACACCTCGGCGCAGGAGGTGCGGGTGCGCGCGCCGGTGGACCTGGCCCGCTACCTCGTGGTCGGCATGCCGGTGCTGGTGCGGGTGGACGGCCGAGAGCGCACCCATCCGATCAGCGCGTTCGTGCCGGTGGGCGACGAGGCCTCGCGTCAGTTCGAATTGCGCATCGCGATGGATGCGCGCGAACTGCCGGTCGGCACCGCGGTGGAAGTGGGCATGCCCAGCGCGGCTCCGCGCGTGACCGTGGCGGTGCAGCGCGACGCGGTGATCCTGCGTCGCGAGGGCAGTTTCGTGCTGCGCGTGGGCGCCGACAACAAGGCCGAGCGCTTGCCGGTGCGGACCGGCACCGAGGTCGGCGACCTGGTCGAGATCAGCGGTGAGGTCAGGCCCGGCGATCGCCTGATCGTGCGCGGCGGCGAGCGGGTGGAACCCGGCCAGGCGGTGACCGTGCAGGAGGCGGCGAGCCGGGTGGCGCTGCGTTAGCGCAAAGGGTGTTGGGTTCATTTCTGACCGAGCGCCGCCGCATCGGCGCTTCGCCGGCGCGGACGGAAAGGGGCCGCGAGGACGGGGGTATGATGTCCGCGAACCCCCAGTAAGAAGCCGCGGCATGGCAAAGGCAAACCCCCTTCAGGAACAGCTGCTCAAGGCAGGCCTGGTCAAAAAGTCCAAGGTGGCCGAGGTGGCGCGCGAGCAGAACAAAGCGCGGCATGCCAAGGGGCCGTCCGGGCCCAGCGAGGCCCAGCTGGAAGCGGAGCGGGCGCGGGCCGAAAAGGCCGAGCGGGACCGCGCGCTGGCGGCGGAGCGCAAGGCGCAGGCGCGTGTCGCCGAACTGCGCGCGCAGGCGCGACAGATCATCGAGGACAGGAAGGTGCCGCGCTCGGGCGAGAGCGAGTACCGCTTCACGGCAGGCGGGGTCATTCGCACCCTGCTGGTCAACGAGGACCTGCGCAAGAAGCTGTCCGCCGGCGTACTCGTGATCGCCTGCCTGGACGAGCGCTACGAATTGCTGCCGCGCGCAGCAGCGGACAAGGTCCGCGAACGCGACGCCAGCATGATCGTGCTGGATCATGGGCTGGCCACCGATGCCGGTCCTAGCGCGACGACCGCCGAAGACGATGCGTATTACGCGCAGTTCCAGGTGCCCGACGATCTGGTTTGGTAACCGGCGCCTAGAAGCCCGGGAGTTATCGGGAGTCAGTGATATAGCCGCGGGTGCCCTGCGCTGAGGCCGGGGCCGACAGGCCAGCGTGTGGCCCTGGCCGAGCAACGTCGCCGCGCGTCGGGAAGGGGATGGGCCGTCAACGTCGCTGCCCTCCGCAGGGCTATGCTGCCTGCGCACCACGAGCAGCACAGACCGCAGCTCCCTATCACCCAGCTCAAGGATGAAGCCATGAACGACACTCAGGATGGCCGGGCCACGCAGCAAGGCGTGCCCGCCGACAAAGCGGCCTATCTGGCCGAAGCCACCGCACTGTTCAAACAGATCCTGCCGTTATGGGACTCGGCCGGCAATGTCTGGCGCACCGCCTGCGCGTTCGACAGCCTGCTCGATTACTTCGTGGTCAGCGGCACCGACGGCACGAACTACGCCAATGACGCGTTGACCGCGTTGGATCCGACCCGGAAAGGCAATTGGTGGGACGATTTCGGTTGGATCGGCATCGCGGCCTTGCGCGCGGCCGAGTCGGACTTCGCGACCCAGCACCGCTACGACTTCCTCAAGATCGCGATCAACTCCTGGTGCTACATGTACGGCGCGGGCTGGTCGACGGCGTCGGGTCCGCAGGGGATTTATCCCTACCTCGACCCGCCGGGTTGGGCGAGCTTCGCCAGTACCCACACCAAGAACACGGGCGCGCCCAATTGCTGGCTCTACATCAACCAGACCTGGCCGGGCGTGACACCGGACATGCAGGCCCAGCTGCGTCCACGCTATTCGCCCGGCGGCATCTGGAACTCGCCGTTCACCGCCACCGAGCATCCCCTTCCGTCGGCCGAGTACAACAGCGGCGGCGGCGACGTCCTCAATCCGATTCAGAACACCGTCACCAACGCGGTCTATGCGCTGCTGAGCCTGCGCTTGTCGCAGGCCGCGAAGCGGTCGGATTTCGCGCCGTACTTCACCGGTGTGAGCTTCAATCTCGCGGCCTGCAATCAGGCTTGGGAAAACCAGATCGCCTGGTGGCAGTTGTGGATGCTGAAGACGGCGGACCCGCTGCAGTCGTTGTTGCTGACCGGGCAGCAGGGCTCGCAGGGCGGGTCCTTGGTGCGCGAGCGCGTGTCCAGCTTCCATGCGGTGAACAACGAGATCTACTGGGATTCCTCGTACAACAAGGACATGACCTGGAGCGGCGACCAGGGCCTGCTGATCGGCGCCCTGCGCGAGGCCAATGCGATCTACAAAGCCTCGCCGCCGCCGGTGTGCGGCCTGTATCCGGATCTGATCAAAGGCTCGTTCGCCAACTACTTCCGGCCGCGCACCTATGGCTCGGTCAGCGGCAATTTCCCGTTGCCGTGGTTGGAGGTGGGCGCCGCTGACCCGTACAACGCGACGCCGCCGGGCAGCGACTACGGCGATTACCAGACCGGCGTGGGTGCTTACATGCGCTATCTGCTGCAGGCCTACCAGGCCGAGCCGGCGCTGCTGAGCGCGTACAAGCCGGCGATCATCGCCGCGGCCAATGCGCTGGTGAATCCGGCGTTCGGCGCGCCGTCGCCCGCGGGCTCTTGCGACGCGTTCACGCCGCAGGGCAGCGACAAGGCCGACCTGATGTCGGCCTACGTCAATCGCTTGGCGGTGCTGACGCTGGCGATCGCGATGAGCTGAGCGTCCGCAATGCGGTCGTCGGCGCCGCGAGGCGTCGGCGGCCGATGGTGTCGATCGAGGATTCGATGGGCGACGCGCGCGCCGCGTCGACCGCCGGCGGCGGCCTCACACCGGCAAAGCGGTGGTCTTCTTGACCGTGCGCAGCGCCAGCGTCGATTGCACGCGCACCACGCCGGGCAGCTGGGTCAGGATTTCGGTGTGGATGCGCTCGAAGTCGGCGGAGTCGGCGTAGGCCACGCGCACCATGTAGTCCGCGGTGCCCGCGAGCAGGCAGCACTCGGTGACTTCGGGGTGGTGCTGGATGGCCGCTTCGAACGCGTCCAGCGAGGCGCGGCCCTGCTGGTCCAGCGACACCAGCACGAAGGCGGTGCCGGGCAGGCCCACCACTTTCTCGTCCAGCAGCATCACGTAGCGCGCGATCAGGCCGCGCTCCTCCAGCAATTTGACCCGCCGCAGGCAGGCCGAGGGCGACAGGTTGATCTGCTGGGCCACGTCGGCATTGGTCAGGCGGCCGTCCTCCTGGAGCAGGCGCAGGATGGCGCGATCGCGGGCGTCCAATTTCAGTCGCATATTATTCGATGAATAGCCGGAATACTGGCGAATAATGCGGCATTGGCTGTCGCCAGGCAACGAAATTGGCGAATAAGTGCATGTTTGCTCGTCCATACTGCCTCCCCACAAGGCGCCGGACGAGCCGGGGCCAGATCAACGGCGAGAGCAGACCATGCGCATTGGCGTCCCGAAGGAAATCAAGAACCACGAGTACCGCGTAGGTCTCGTGCCCTCGTCCGTGCAAGAGCTGGTGCACCACGGCCATCAGGTGATGGTGCAGGCGGGCGCCGGTCTGGGCGCGGGTCTGTCCGATGCCGACTACGTCGCCGCCGGCGCCGTGATCGTGGACGGCGCCGACCAGATCTTCGCCGAGGCCGAAATGATCGTGAAGGTGAAGGAGCCGCTGGCCGAGGAGCGCGCCAAGCTGCGCCCGGGCCAGATCCTCTTCACCTACCTGCACCTGGCGCCCGATGCGGCGCAGACCAAGGACCTGATCGCCTCGCGCGCGATCTGCATCGCGTACGAAACGGTGACCGCGGCCAACGGCTCGCTGCCGTTGCTGACCCCGATGTCGGAAGTCGCCGGTCGCCTGGCGCCGCAGGTCGGCGCGCACGCGCTGGAGAAGGCGCAGGGCGGCCGCGGCGTGCTGCTGGGCGGCGTGCCCGGCGTGCCGGCGGCCGAAGTCGTGATCCTCGGCGGCGGCGTGTCCGGCACCCACGCGGCGACCATCGCCGTCGGCATGGGCGCCCAGGTCACCGTGGTGGACCGTTCGGCCGATGCGCTCAAGCGCCTGGCCACCCAGTTCGGCACCTCCATCTCGACCGTGTTCTCGACCCGCTCGGCCATCGAAGAGCTGGTGCGCCGCGCCGATCTGCTGATCGGTACCGTGCTGGTGCCCGGCGCCGCGGCGCCCAAGCTGGTCACCCACGACATGGTCCGCACCATGAAGCCGGGCTCGGTCATCGTCGACGTGGCCATCGATCAGGGCGGCTGCGTCGAGACCTCGCACGCCACCACCCATGCCGCGCCGACCTACGTGGTCGACGGCGTCGTCCACTACTGCGTGGCCAACATGCCCGGCGCGGTCGCCCGCACCTCGACCTTCGCGCTCAACAGCGTGACCCTGCCGTTCACTCTGGCGCTGGCCAACCACGGTTGGAAGGAAGCGCTGAAGCGCGACGTCCACCTGCGCAACGGCCTCAACGTCTCCGAAGGCCACGTGACCTGCGAGCCGGTAGCCGAGGCGCACGGCCTGCCTTACGTGAGCGCGGAAACCGCGATCGGTCTGTAAGCGGCGCAAGTCGCTTGCGTGAAAGGGGCGGCGGTGTTGCGCCGCCCCGTCCCGCGAAGGGCGCAACGTCCTTCGCTGCCGGGGCCCAGCCCCGGCGAGGCGGCATCGCGGCGCAGTGAGCCGCGATGCGCGTCCGGCGGTAGAAGATGGCTGCGCGCCGCTCCCGCCCTCTGTTCCCAGGGTCTACCTCGGCTCGTGTCGACGCACCAGCGCCGTGCACGCGGCTGCATGCGCGATGTCCGCGAGTCGGTGCACTCCGATATTGCACTCCTGAGCGCTGCCCAGTGGGTAGGGAGGCGGCGCGGCGGTCGCGTTCTCCTTATTGCGGCGGCTCGCGAGCCCAGGAGGGCGGACGTTGCCGCGGCGCATAGGGGAGGAGTGCCGGTCGATCGCCACGTTGCTCAAGCGGCGGGCCCTGCCTCGTCCCCGATCTGGCAATCAAGGACTATCCACAGGAGGTGACTCATGATCGTGCGTACGGCAATGGCAGTGGTACTGGTGGCGGGTCTGGTCGGCGCGGTGCCGGCGGCGAAAGCGGCGCCTTTGGCTCCGTCGTTCGAGGAAATCTGCCCCATCGGCACCGAGTGCGGCGGCGATGGCGAAGGCGGCGGCAGCAGCGGCGGTGGCGGAGCGGCACCGACCTACGTGCTGCAAGGCGTGATCCAGAACGAGGGCTACGAGAGCGGTCCAGCCGGTGGCAAGCGGGTCAAGATCCGCGGCTACTCGCGCTTCGCCGACGTCAACAACAACCGCGTCGATGCGGACTTCATCAGCGTGCGCTGCAACGCCTACGACGCCTTGGGCGGCTACACGACCGAGTACGACGAGGAGAGCGATGGCGCCCTGGTCGACGTGCATTTCCCGTCGAACTGGATCTACGGCGCCTATCGCAAGATCACCGTGGTCTGCGTTCACAACGCGACCAACGGCGTGAACACCTATAACGCGACCAGCACGGCGGAGTTCACCATCCCGTAAGGGGCGGGCCTGCGATCCACAATAAGGCTGCGGCGCCCGGAGCGTATCCGGGCGCCGCAACCGATCGCGGGCGGCGTCGTTGCGATCCCTCGCTCACAGCGTTCCAGGAGCGGGGGCGGGGACGCTGATAGGGTGTAGGCCCCGCCACTGCCACGCGATACCCGCATGCACATCGCACGAGCCTTCCCCGCCGCTTGCGCCGCCTTGCTGGCGCTGTCGATCAGCCTGCCGTCGCGCGCGGCCGACAAACCCGCTTCCCTGGTCGGTACCTGGCGCGTCGAGCGCATCACCGACACCGACGCCAAGACCGGCAAGGTCGTCCATCCCTATGGCGAGCATCCCAAGGGCTATATCGTCTACGATCCCACCGGCCATCTGAGCGTGCAGATCATGCGCACGCCCGCGACGCCGCCGTTCGCCTCGGGCGACGACGCCAAGGGCAGCGATGCCGAAGTGCGTGCCGCCTACGACGGCTTCGTCGCCTACTTCGGGACTTA
The DNA here is from genome assembly GCF_900114355.1 of Lysobacter sp. cf310. Classification (GTDB taxonomy): domain Bacteria; phylum Pseudomonadota; class Gammaproteobacteria; order Xanthomonadales; family Xanthomonadaceae; genus Lysobacter. The sequence goes on along the minus strand of NZ_FOSS01000001.1, from coordinate 1,396,097 downwards.
CGAGGTGGATGCCAAGAAGGGCGTCGTCGTGCATCGGGTGGAGGGCAGCCTGATGCCCAGCTACACCGGCACCGACCAGCCGCGACCGTTCCGGGTCGAAGGGGATGTGCTCACGATCGAGGGCGACAGCGAGGGCGTGCATTTCCTGCGTCGCCTGCGGCGTGTGTCTCAATCGGTCCGATAAGATCGATTCGGTCAATCCGCCGGGGAGCGCGAGTGCAACAGGAAAAGGGATTCTCCAAGTACTTCGATTACGTATCGAACTTCGTCCATCTCGAGATCAACCTTCGTTCGGAGAGCGAATGCGGTCAGTACCATGAAAGATGGATGCGCACCTACGGCGCCGCCATGGCCGCGTGGACCGATTACGACGCCGCGGTCTGGTGCGTTCGGGTCAGGCAATCGTTGAAGCTGTGCTTCAGCGCCACTTACTTCGCTTTGGTGGCGAATCAGACTCGCGAGCAGGGATCGCTCGCGGCCAGCTACTACATGGCCTATTACGCGTCCATGCATGCCATGTGGGCGGTCATGTACCTGCATCCCCACGAGTCGGTCGACAAAATCACCGACATCACGCATTCGAAGATGGCCAACGCCTTCTATGCGGGGTTCTCGCAGGCGAATACCGCGATCATCCGGATGAATTCGAAGGAGCTGGTGGAGGATCTGCGTTTCCTGCGCGAGTACTACTCCTATCGAATGCCGCTGAATCCGCCGTTCGGTAAGGAAGAGGCGTTTTCGAACGCTCACGTCTCACTGGGCGGTTTCGTCAAGCAATGCATTCAGTTGGCGAACCTTCATTCGCACCTGATTCATAAGGCGGCCAGGAAGGCGGATGTATCCAGCGCGGTCGTTCCCGCCGACCGCTGGTCGGACTTCCAGAACGATTTCTTCCGAATCAATGGCAAGGAACACAAGTCGCGCGGGTTGCGTTTGCTCGATCCGGCCGACAGGTACGCACAGGCGGAATTGCTGAATACAGGGGGCGATCTGCTTCCCATCTCCATTCAGTACGATCACATGTTCGACGAGTACATGACCTATGCCCGAGAGGACGCGTCCGAGGAACTCCTGAAGCAGGTTAGGTCGCTGGTGTATCGCGCGCTGTTCTAGGGCATGAGCCCGGTTCGCGCACTAGTGCGGATCGGCTAGCGCAACTCCCCGGTTCGCGGCATCCGCTGGAGCTCTTCGATCACCTTCCTGGGCGCGCGCAGCCTGATCTGCACGGGAAAGGACTCCTGCACGACCACGTCCTTCACCGCGCCGCTCTTCTCCAGTTCCATCACCCGGGCCAATACGGGGTCCGGGGACTGGGCGCTGCCGACGATCAGCGCGCTCTCGTAGGGCGCCTGATCCGCTGCCTGCGGCTTGTCGCCGGGATTGCAACTGGCCGACACCATCATCGCCAGGATGAATGCGATTCTCATGCTTGCCGCCTTGCGTGTTGGGGTTTAGGGGCTGGAACGTGGCGCGCCATACCGCGGCGCGCCACGTGGCTGTTGCGGTACCTCGATACCCGTTGCCAGGTTAGGGGTAGGTGGCGATCCAGTTCTGCAGCTGGTTGTAGACGGTGCTGGTCAACCGCGTGCCGCAGTTCTGCGTGGGCGAGCCCGTGGTGTGGATGCCGCGCACGTTGACGCCGCTGTCGCTGGCGATGCCGCTGCCGCTGTTACCGCCGAAGGTGTCGATGGTGTAGCACAGGCGGTAGGAACCGCTGGTCGAAACCGTCCCGGAGTGCGTCCACATCGTGCCCAGCGGCTTGTCGCCCGGATAGCCGCTGATGGTGTGGGTGCCGCCCGAGTACACGCCCCAACCGGAGTTGCCGCCGTGCGGGGCCGAGCTGAGCACGATCAGCGCGTAGTCGTAGTTGCTGTCGGCACTGTTGTGCCAGGCCGTCGTGGTGACGGCGCGGGCCCAGCTGGTGGTGCCCCAGGGCTGGTAGCTGCCGTTCTGGGCGGTGGTGAAGTTCAGGTCGGAGTACCAGGTGCCGGCGCCGTTGGACACGCAGTGGCCCGCGGTCAGCACGTGCTTAGGCGTGATCAGGGTGCCGGTGCAGCCGATCGCGATACGGCCGATATGCCAGTACGGCGAAGCGACGGTGTTGGTGACCTGCACGCGATTGTCCGGGCCGATGACGACGGTGGGCCCGACCATGGCGCTACCGAAGCGCAGCGGCAGCTTGGGCGGGGTATTCATGCTGGTGGAGGTGCGGCCGATCATTTCCAGATCGCTGATGGCCTGCTCGAAGATGGCCACGTCTTCCGGATCCATTCTGGATTCGTACTGATCGCCGTTGCGGGTGACCATGATGGTGCTCAGGCCGGCCGCCTTCTGGCCGGGCGTCTGCTGGCGGGCGTCGGTGACGATGCCCATCTCCGGCAACGCACGCGTCACCAGGTTGCCGCCGTGGATGAACCGGGCTTTCTCGTTCAACTTCCGGAATGAAGGTTCCTTGGCTTGCGCCGTCTCCATCGCCGGGACCGAAATCAACAGCACCAAACTCAGCGCGACTAGCGTTTTCATAACAAGCTCCGTTTGTGGTGGGGTAGTCCTTTAACGGGTAGCCGAGAAAGCGCGTCCTGCAATCTCTCGACCCGAGCCGTTCGGGCAGTGGCCCGATTCGGCTCCGACGAAACGGGCGCGGGGCGGTCCGTTTCGCCGACACGGCCTTCCATGGCCGCGCGCACAGCGCGTCTCGCGACGCTCTGTCGGTTCTGACGTTTGGCGCGGCATTCCATCAGGCATGCGCGCGCTCGCGGCGTACCGAATGCCGCGGCTGCGGTGGTCGCTCAGTAGGGCGAGCGCGGTCGGTTCGATTAGGCGCGCGCGGTCACGGCGCGCTGCGGAGGCGGCCTTGGTTCGTAAAGGACGAGTCCAACGGAGAGACGGTGGGCCGCGGAAAATATCCAGCACGCGCCTGCGTTGATGCGCATAGCGACCTCCATGTCCACACGGAAAACCGATCGATGATCCGCCCGCTGTGCCTGGGCGGTGAGAAACTCCATTTCTTGCGCGACTTAATTACGCTCTAAAGTGTTTTTTCGTCGTGATGCTACTCACAAATGTTCAAACACGAAGCGTGTGGTCGCAGTAGGCATCGCGTAGAGCGCATCAAGGGTTTGTCGGCGTGTCTGCTCGACGCGAATACTTTTAATTTTCTTGAAGGTCCATTGTCATGATCCTCATGTCGCCGGGATCAACGAAGGTCCGGTTCGTTGCCTGGACAGGATCGTAGCGACTGTCGGCAGAAGGGGCTTCCAGGGGTGGTCGCGGCCGCCGCACCAGGCCGAACCGGCGAGCGCAAGGTGGGCACGTTACTCATGCCATGTTTCTCTGCGCAGCGCGCTTCGCTAGCATCGGCAACCATGCTCGCATCGTATCTGCTGTTCTTTTTCGCCGGCCTGGGCGCCTTTAATGGCCTGGCGCTGTCGCTGTATTTGCTGTGGCGACGGCCGGCGACGCCGGCGCAGCGATGGCTGGCGGTGCTGGTGCTGATGCTCAGCATTCGCACCGGCAAGTCCGTGCTGTTCTACTTCTGGCCCGAGATCTCCAAGCTGGTCCTGCAGGTCGGTCTGACCGCCTGCTTTCTGATCGGTCCGAGTTTGGTCGGGCTGGTGCGCGCCTGGGCCGATCCGCAAGGTTTACGCACCCGCAGGGATCGGGTGATCGGTATGGGACTGCTCGCGCTCGCGATCGGGTTTGGCCTGGCCTTCCCGTATGCCGACCATGTGGGCTTGTGGGGCTCGGTGTGGCGCTGGACCCAATTCGGCTGGCTGGCCTGCCTGTTGGCCGCCGGCGGACTGTTCGTGCGCGCCACGCGGCAGCCGGACCGCCATGTCGCCGGCGACGGCTTGAACCGTGCCCATATCGCGGCGGTGGTCGCGGGCGTGGCGGTGATCTGGCTGGCCTATTTCACCACCGGGCTGACTTCGTACATCGTAGGCGCGCTGTCGTTCTCGCTGGTGCTGTATCTGAACCTGATCGTGGCTCTGGCCCAGCGCGGCAAGCGTCGCGCCGCGCCGCCCTATCAGGACCGCAAGATCGCGGCTGGCGAAGCCGAAGCGGCCTTGCAGGCCCTGCACAAGCTGATGGCCGAGGAACGCTTGTACGAGGACGCCAGCCTGAGCCTGGTCCGGCTGGCGCGGCGACTCAACATGACCCCGGCGCGTTTGTCGCAGCTGCTGAACGACAATCACAAGATCGCCTTCAGGCCGTACCTGCTGCAGCTGAGGGTCGAGGCCGCCAAAGAACGCTTGAGCGCGACCGATCTGGTGTCGATGGAGCAGGTGGCCGAGGCCTCCGGCTTTCTGTCCATGTCCACGTTCTACACCGGCTTCAAGAAGGTCGAGGGCACGACACCGGCCGCCTGGCGGCAGGCGCGGCTGGCGAACGCCGGCTCTTGAAACGCGTTTCCGGAGTCCGGAAGCGCGTTGCAAAATATTGTTTAGAAAGGGAAACAAGCAGCATGTCGGGATTCCCTCACTAGGAGTCCATCGTGCCAGCGCTTCCCTCTTTGCCGACCGTCGTCGGCACCGTGTCCTTACGCGGCGTGTTCGTCCGACTGCTGCGCAGCGCCCTGCTCTTGCTGTTGGTGAGCGGCTGGGCGCAGGCCGCGCCCCTGGCCGATGACCGTCAGGTCGCCGCCGTGATCCAGGACTACCTGCAGGGCAGTTCCTACAACCGGCCGGAGCAGCTACGGCGCGCGTTCCATCCCGATGCCCGTCTGTACCTGAGCCAGGGCGAGAGCGGCATGCGCGAGGTGGGGGTCGAGGAGTATGTCGGCGGGTTCAACAAGAATCCGGGGCAGTTCAACGGCCGCTACGGTCGCCTGATCAGCGTGCAGGTGGACGGCAACATCGCGACCGCGAAGGCGGAGATCCTGATCGGCAAGGATCAGGCGCGCTACGTCGACCTGTTCCTGCTGAGGAAGCTCGGCGACGAATGGCGGGTCATCAGCAAGACGGCGGCGCGCCGCCAGGCGCCGGCGCATGGCCGCCAGGTGCTGCTGGTGGTATCCAATGCCGACACGATGCCTGGTACCAGCCTCAGCGCCGGCAACAGCTTCGCGGAGCTGACCCACGCCTATACCGCGTTCCGCGAGGCCGGCTATGGCGTGCAGTTCGTCAGCCCCGAGGGCGGGGCGGTCCCGCTGGCCTACATCGACACCCGCGATCGGGATCAAAAGGCCAAGGTCTACGACGGCGATTTCATGTGGGCCCTGGCCAATACGCGCCGGCCCGAGGAGGTGAACGCCGCCGACTATGCCGCGCTGATGTACATCGGCGGCAGCGCCGCGATGTATGGCGTCGCCGACCATCTCGGCCTCCAAGCCCTGGCGGCCCGCCTCTATGAGCAGCAGGGCGGCGTCGTCTCCGCGGTGTGCCACGGCAGCGCCGGCCTGGCGAATCTGACGCTGTCCGATGGCTCGCCGCTGGTCAGCGGAAAGCGCGTCACCGGTTATCCCGACGCGTTCGAAGACAAGAACGCGCCGTACTACAAGACCTTGCCGTTCTCGATCGAGCAGCGTTTGCGGGAGCGCAAGGGCATGTTCAGCCACGGCGCCCGCAACAGCTCGCACGTGGAAGTCGATGGCCGGCTTATCACCGGCATGAATTGGCAGTCCACGCGCGATGTCGTCGCGGCCGTGGTCCGGCAGTTGCAAGGCGACAGCGGCGCAAGCCCGGCGGGAGCGACGGAGAAGCGCTGAGGGCTTCGAGCTGGCGCTTGCAGCGGTTCGGGTAAGCGGCAGGCGCCAGGCTCAGTGCAAGCAGGACACCTGCTCGGCCACGATCCGCCGCAACTTCTCCGGGTTGCGCTGCACATACACCCGCAGGATCCGTTCGCCGTCGGTGTCGTAGGACTGGGCCGACTCCAGCTGGTCGCCGAAGTAGCGCAACACGCCCACGCGGCCGTTGATGGTGGCCAGTTCCAGGCGCAGTTCGTGCTTGCGGCGCAGGGTGCAGGCGAACAGCAGCTGGGCGATGCGATCGCCGCCGACCATGGGCTTGGGCAGGGCGGTGACGATGCCGCCGCCGTCGCCGACCAGGACCGCGGACTCGGCCATCATCGTTTTCATGGCGCCGAAGTCGGCGTTGGTCCAGGCCTCGGTGAAGCGGCGCATCAGGTGGCGGTGGGCGTCGGCGGACACCAGGTAGCGCGGTCGTTCCTCGCGCAGTTGGCTCTTGGCGCGGTGCACGATCTGGCGGCAGGCGGCTTCGCTCTTGTCCAGGGTGCTGGCGATGTCGCTGTAGTCGGCGTCGAAGACCTCGCGCAGCAGGAAGGCGGCACGGGCTTCGGGGGCGAGGCGTTCGAGCACGGTCAGGAAGGCGATGGACAGGTCGCTGGAGGCTTCCTGCAGCTCTTCGGGCGTGGCCGGGCTTTCAGTGAGGATGGGTTCGGGCAGCCAGATGCCGACGTAGTGTTCGCGCCGGCTTTGCACGCGACGCAGGCGGTCGATGGAGCGGCGGGTGGTGGCGATCACCAGCCAGGCTTCGGGGTCGGCGACCTGCTCGGGGTCGGCTTCGTTCCAGCCCAGCCAGACGTCCTGGACCACGTCCTCGGCCTCGGCCAGCGAGCCGAGCATGCGATAGGCCACGCCGAGCAGGCGGGGCTGGAGCTGAGTAAAGGTGTGGGTTGCGCCTTCCATAGAACCAAGGTCGCACGAGGAGGCCCGATTGTGACGGATCCAACGTCGGGCCGGCGCAAAGCCGGCCTGACGCAGCGCGGGCTCAGGGCGCGGGGATCAGTGCGGGCTTGTCGATGTCCTTGAGCAGCACCACCACGAACTTCGCCGGCTTGTCGCGGCTGGCGTTGCGGCCGACGGTGTGCAGGTCGTTGGGGCCTTCGTAGAAGCTCTGCCCGGGCGTCAGCGTGACCTCCTTGCCGCCGGCCACGCCCATCACGATCGAGCCTTCGATCACATAGACGAAGGCGTGCGCATCGTGGCGATGGACCGGGTCGGCGCCGCCGGGCGGGTATTCGACGGCGAGCATCAGCGCTTCCTTGCCCGGGTAGTCGCGCAGGGCCTGGGTCATGACCGGCGTGACGGTGGGAGGCGGTGCCTCGCTGCCGGTCTGGCCATGCGCCGCGACCGCGCCCGTCCACAGCAGGGCGAGCAGGCTCAGGGAAGAATGAATTCGCATGAGGGACTCCTGTGTTGCGTGGGGTGGGCTGGGCGCGCGCGGCGCCCAGCGGCCGGCCTCAGGACAGCTGAGCCTTGTCCAGGCCGAAGGCTTGGTCGGCGCTGCCCGGTACGGTGCGGAAGCCGACGTTGACGCGGTTCCAGGCGTTGATGGCCATGATTTCGAAGGTCAGGTCGGAGATTTCCTTTTCCGACAGCTGGCCGCGCACGCGCTCGTAGAGGTCGTCGGGCACGCCCAGCGGCGACAGCTGGGTCAGCGCTTCGGTCCAGGCCAGAGCGGCGCGCTCGCGCGGGATGAACAGCTGCGACTCGCGCCACGAGGCGACGTGATACAGGCGCAGCGGGCGTTCGCCGTGGATGGTGGCTTCCTTGACGTGCATGTCCAGGCAGAAGGCGCAGCCGTTGAGCTGGGAGGCGCGGATGCGGATCAGGTCGCGGGTCGACTGCTCGATCGACGACTTTTGGCTGAGCAGGCTGAATTCGACGAGCTTCTTGAACAGCTCGGGGGACTGCTGCTGGTAATCGACGCGTTGACTCATGGCGCAAGCTCCATTCGGTGAGGGGCCCGGCGGGCGGGGGCCCGACCGGTTGGCGGCCAATCTAGGCAGCGCCGGAGCGGCCCGGTAGGTCGCCGCACGGACGCGCGGTGTTGAGCGCGGCGCACCAATGCGGCGGCGCTGTAACAAAACGCCTCGCTGCTGCGTCCTTGTCGTATGAGCTACCCCAAGGACCACCTCGAAACCGCTTCCGCGGCCGCGAACGCGGACCGTGTCTGGTCCGAATTCATGGCCACGCTGAACCTGCTGGCGCCGGAGGTGCGGGCCGCGTTCCTGCTGCATGAGGTGTTCGAGGCCGGCTACGACGACATCGCCCGGCTGATCGGCCAGCCGGCGCAGGTCTGCCGCGGCCATGTGGAGTACGCACGAGCGCATGCGCAGGTCCGCATGCATGCACTGAGTCCGAAAGCGAAGGCCATGTCGCGATGAGCGCCAACCTGTCAGACCCCCAGGAACGCCAGCTCCCGCTGGAATCCAGCTTCTCCGCCAGCTATGCCGGCGTGATGGCCTTCATCGCGGTGGCCACCGAGGGCAGCTTCGCGCGCGCCGCCGACCGCCTGGGCGTCGGCCGATCGGCGGTGAGCCGCAGCGTGCAGAAGCTGGAGGGCCAGTTGGGCGCGCGCCTGTTCTCGCGCACCACGCGTTCCACCTCGCTGACCAGCGAGGGCGAACGGTTCTTCGAGAACTGCCGCCCCGGCGTGGAGCGCATCGAGCAGGCCTTGGAGGACATGCGCGATCTGCGCGAGGGGCCGCCGCGCGGGCAGCTGCGGGTCGCGGCCACGCACGGCTTCGGGCGCAAGGTGCTGGCGCCGCTGATGCGCGAGTTCCGGCTGCGCTACCCCGACATCGCGATCGAGCTGCTCCTGGACGAGCGCGAGGCCGATCTGGCCGTGGATCGCGTCGACGTCGCCTTCCGCGACGGCCGCCTGGACGATAGTCAGGTGATCGCCAAGCAACTGGTGCCCATGCAGATGTTCGTCTGCGCCTCGCCCGAGTACGTGCGGCGCCATGGCCTGCCCGCCGCGGTCGCCGACCTGGACATGCATGCCTGCATCAATCGGCGCCTGCCCAACGGGCGCCTGCGCAGCTGGGACTTCAAAGTCGAGGGCCGCGCGCACAGTCTTATGCCGAGCAGCGATCTGGTGTTCAACGACGACGACCTGATCCTGCAGGCGGTGCTGGACGGGCAGGGCCTGGCGCAGATGCCGGGCTTCCAGGTCTGCGAGGCTTTGCGCCAGGGCCGCTTGCTGTTCGCGCTGGCCCAGTACGCGCCCGACGATCGCGGGCACTACCTGTGCTACCTGAGCCGGCGCCAGCTGCCCAAGCGCATCCGCGCCTTCATCGACTTCGTCACCGTGCAGGTACGCGCGCTGAATCTGGATTGCGCGCAGCACATGAGCCGCCTGCTGGCCGTGCCGCCGGCGCGCGCCGACCTGGCCGCGCTGCACGACGACGAGGTCGAGGCCGCCTGATTGGTGCGTGCCGGGAAACACCGTGCAGCCGGCCGCAGGGCTACTGCGGCCGGCGCGCGGCTCCTAGCATCGTTGCGCACTCGCCGGTGACGCCTACGGACACCGGCTCCCCCGTCAGGATCTCAAGAGGTGGAACATGAAATTCGTCGTCATCGGTGGCACCGGACTGATCGGCAGCAAGGTGGTCTCGCGTCTGCGCGATCAGGGCCATGAAGCGCTGGCCGCGGCGCCGTCGACCGGGGTCAACATCCTGACCGGCGAGGGCCTGGACGCCGCGATGGCGGGCGCCGACGTGGTGGTGGACCTGGCCAACTCGCCCTCGTTCGAGGACGCGGCGGTCATGGAGTTCTTCCAGACCGCGGGCCGCAACGTGCTGGCGGCCGAAGCGCGCGCGGGCGTGGGCCATCATCTGGCGCTGTCGGTGGTGGGCACCGAGAAGCTGTCCGCCAGCGGCTACTTCCGCGCCAAGAGCGCGCAGGAGGAATTGATCCGCGCGTCCGGCCTGCCCTACACCATCGTCCACTCCACCCAGTTCTTCGAATTCCTGCCCGGCATCATCCAGTCCGGCAGCGAGGGCGACACCGTGCGCCTGCCGACGGCGTTGATCCAGCCGATCGCGTCGGAAGACGTGGCCGCGGCGGTCGCGCGGCTGGCTTTGCAGGCGCCGGCCAACGGCATCGTCGAGATCGCCGGCCCGGTGCGCGAGCCCTTGTCCGACCTGGCGCAGCGTTTCATGAACATCGTCCAGGACCCGCGCGAGGTAGTCGGCGACGCGCATGCGCGCTACTTCGGCGCCGAATTGCAGAACGACACCCTGGTGCCCGCCGGGCCGGCCTGGCAGGGCGCGCTGAACTTCGAGCACTGGCTGGAACAGTCCGAGTACGCGCGCTACGTCCCGCGCGCCTGAGCGCGCACGCGCAGCCATCGGCCACCGGACCCCGCGTGCGCGCGATCGCGCCACGCGCCCGCGCCGCGGCTGCAAGGCATCGGTCGAACCCGACACGGACATTCGTCGCGCATGAGCCCCTTGCAGCCGCCCCCGCCGAGCTTGTTGGACAAATATGTCGGCGACGAAGCCCTGGCGCTGTACACCGGCCGCGTGCGCGTGACCGGCGGCGAGGCCGCGCATGCGCGCGCCTCGGGCGTGGTGCGCTCGGACGATGGCGCGCTGGATGCGCAGCTGCGCATGCCGGTCGAGCTGGGCGGACCCGGCGGCGGCAGCAATCCCGAGCAACTGCTGGCCGCGGGCTACGCGGCCTGCTTCCACGGCGCGCTCACGCTGCTGGCCACGCGCGCGGGCGTGGAATTGAGGGACGTCGCCGTGGATGCGGCAGTGACCTTCGCGCGCGATCCCGTCGACGGACTGTTCCTGCTGTCGGCCGACATCCGCGTGAGCCTGCCCGGCGTGGAGCGCGCGCTGGCCGCCGAACTGGTGCGCAACACCGAGCGCATCTGCCCCTACGCCAAGATGTTCCGCAACGGCATCGATCACGTGGTGGTGCTGGCCAGCGAGCCCGAAGCCTCGTCGTCCGCCGGTCGCGCGGATGATGCGTGAGCGGCGTGCGTCCGACATCGCGGCCGCACCGGCCGCACGCATCGGCGCGTGATCCACGGGCGCTGCACGCGCTTCGCGCATGGTCGGAGCCGGCTTCGGCGCCTGCGCTAAGGCAGCACCATCAACAGCGTACCGGCGGCCGCCAGTGCGGCGGTCCAGAGGGGGCGCCGCGTGCGCGCACTCAGCAGGGTCGGGAACCTGGCGGCTGCGCGGCAAACGCCGACGGCGATGGTGCCGGTGGTGATCAGCATGGCGGTCATGTGCAGCGCGACTGCGGCCAGGGCCAGGGTCAGCGAACCGGTGGCCGAGATTTCGCGTGCCGGCGTGTCCGACATGCACAGCGGTACCAATGCCGGAACCAGCATCAGTCCGGCGCCGTGCGCCGTGGCCATCAGGCAGGACCACAGCGCCATGCCGGCGTGACCGGCAGGCGCATGGACGCGGACACCGCTGCGGCCGCGCCGGTCTTCGCCCGGCGCGGCGGCACGCAGCCAGCGGTAGCACGCCAGGGCGACGAGCAGGGCGCCCGCGAACGCCTGTACCCGGCCGCGATCGACCAGCACGCCTTGCGCAACCGCGAGCACCACGATCGCCACCGAGGCGGCGTGTCCGATCGCGATGGGCAGCAGCGCAAGGCGTGCCCGGGCGCTGTCGCGCGAGTCCAGGCCCGAGGCGGCGGCGAACATCCAGCCGCTGGTCGGGCTCAGCCCGTGCAGCGCGCCCAGTCCGGCGACCGCCAGCCATGGCCATATGCCGCTCACGATGCGCGCCTGCGAGCGGTCAGGATTGAGACGCGCAACACGCGGCCGCCGCCGGCGCCTTTGTCGGCGCCTCGGACGCGTAGCGATCGTGATGGCGCACCCAGGCCATCGGATAGTCCAGGCCGTCTTCGTCGCGCCCCTTAGGCGTCAGGTCCAGCAGGGCGTAGGTGTGCATCATCGCTTCCACGCCGCGGCCGTAGCGCGAGTAGGTGTGGAAGACCTGGCCCGCATCGTCGCGATAGAACACGCTGATGCCGGGCGCTTCCTCGTGCGGGAAGCGCTGGATCATGTAGTTGTAGTCGGCGTTGCCGTCGGCGACCTCGTCCGCGCTGAAATTGACGCCGAAGTCGCGATTGAAGTCGGTTCCGTACGAGGACACCCACTTGAACCGCCAGCCCATGCGTTCGCGAAAGCGCTGGATATCGGACAGCGGCGCACGCGATACGACCAGCAGCGTCACGTCGCGCTGGGCCAGGTGGAGGTTGGCGCCGTCGTTGTGGTCGGCCATGTAGGAACAGCTCTTGCAGCCTTGCTCCCAACCCGGCGCGAACATGAAGTGCTGCACCAGCAACTGGCGGCGGCCCTCGAACAGATCGGCGAGGCGGCGCGGGCCGTCGGGGGTGTCGAACCGGTAGTCCTTGTCGACGCGCAGCCACGGCAACGCACGGCGTTCGCGCGCGATCCGGTCCTGCAGGCGGGTGAGTTCCTTCTCGTGCGCCAGCAGCGCTTTGCGTGCGGCCAGCCAGGATTCCTTGGACACGACGGGGTGATCGGCGAGGTGGATTTCGGCAAGTGCGGCGTTCATGCGGTGCTCCTGGACCCGGGGGTCGGTGGTGGTGAGCGGGCACGGAATCGGCGGCGTGCGGGCAAGGTGCGCCCGTCTCCGGTCCGTTGGCCGGAGGGAGGGCAGAGCGCTTGCGGGCGCGGCGCGGACCCGACGCTCGGGCGGTCCGCGGGGCGGGGTTTCGGCGACGTCCGCCGATGCTCGGTCGGCCGTGCTGCCGGTGTGGCGCCTGATCCCGATGTCCGATGGCGCCAACGGCGGCGCCGTGGGAGCAATGTACCCAGCGATCGGCGCGGCGGGGAGTAACAGGATTGTCGCGAATACGGCGGGCGGGAATGGTCTCGTTTCGGCCCGTCGCGTGTCCGGCGCGGCGTTAGGGAATCCGGTCCAGGTTGGCGTTCACCCGCAGCAGCAGGGCGGCCAGCTGTTCCTTCTCTTTCGCGCTGAATCCCGCCAATGCCTGCCGGCTGGTGGCGTCCATCACCGCCTTCGCGCGCGGCATCCGTTCGCTGGCGCGATCGGTCAACGAGATCAGGCGGCTGCGCTTGTCGTTCGGATCCGGCACGCGCCGCACCCAGCCGTCGCGCTCCATGCGGTTCAACAGTTGCGCCATGCTGGGTTGCTCGACCTGGGCCAGGCGCGCGAGCTCGGCTTGCGACAGCGCCTCGACCTTCTTCAGGGACACCAGCACCGGCAGTTGCCCGATCGCGAACCCGAGTTCGCGCAGAGGGCCGTCGACGATGCGGGCAAAGGCCCGATTGACCTGACCGATGAGACGCAAAGGATTGTCGGACGGGGCATTGGCGGAGGTCTTGATCATATATAGGTAGCTATGTTTATATATAGGAACCTATCATAATCGAAACGAGCGTTCCCGTGGAGTCGCACCCCAAGATCGCCATCGTTGGCGCCGGTCCCGGCGGACTGACGCTGGCCCGCATCCTGCATTTGCACGGCATCGCCAGCACCGTGTTCGAGCGCGAGACGCATGCGCTGGAGCGGCCGCAGGGCGGTACGCTGGACCTGCACGAAGGCTCCGGCCTTTGGGCGCTGGAACAGGCCGGGCTACTGGAGGCGTTCCAGACCATCGCCCGCCACGAAGACCAGGGCACGCGCCTGCTCGACATGGCCGGGCGGCTGCTGTTCGAAACGCCGGACGCCAGCAGCGGCGACCGCCCCGAAGTCGACCGCACGGCGCTGCGCGCGATGCTGCTCGATGCGGTGCCGCCGGATTGCGTGCGTTGGGCTTGCGGTCTGCGCGAGGTCCGGCCGCGCGAGGACGGGCGCTGGGACCTGGCCTTCGAGCACGGCGGCGAGGGGCCCTACGATCTGGTGGTCGGCGCCGATGGCGCCTGGTCGCGGGTGCGCCCCTGCTTGTCGCCGTACCAGCCGCAGTACAGCGGATTGTGTTTCGTGGAGTTCGGCATCGACGACGTCGATCGCCGTCATCCGGCGCTGTCGCGCTTGGTGGGGCGCGGCAAGATGAGCGTCGAGGGCCGGGGCAAGGCCATCATCGCGCAGCGCAACGGCCACGCGCATATCCGCGCCTACGCGATCTTCCGCGTGCCGGCCGACTGGGCGGGCAAGCGCTACGATTTCGCCGCGCCGGCTTCGGTGCGCGCGGGCCTGATCGGCGAGTTCGACGGTTATGCCGACGCGATTCTGGACCTGATTCGGGCCAGCAACGACAGCTTCGCCGTGCGCCCGATCCATGCGCTGCCGGTGGGCCATCGCTGGGCCAACCGGCGCGGCCTGAGCCTGATCGGCGATGCCGCCCATGTCATGTCGCCGTTCGCCGGCGAAGGCGTGAACAACGCCATGCTCGATGCCGCCGAACTCGCCGGGGCGCTGGTCAAGGGCGCCAGCTGGGCCGATGCCGTGGCCGCTTACGAGCAGCACATGTTCGAGCGTGTGATCGAATCCGCGCAAGCTTCGGCGGAGGGTGCGGCGACCTTCCTGTCGCACGACGGGCAGGCGCTGACCCTGGAGATGTATCGCCACCATAGTGGCGTGGCGGCGATGGCCGACTGAGCGGCGCCGGCGACGGGCGATCGTGGGCTGTCATCCGGTCTGGCCGCGCCCGACCTGAGCCGGCGTCGGGCTGCGATGGTGGCGATATGGGGCGCGACCGTCATTGCGCGCTCCCGCCGCTGCGCGACGCGGTGCCATCGCCTTCGAGGAAGCGGTACGTCCTCTGCTCGTCGTCCAGCACCAGCGCGCGCACGCCGTCGCGCTGGGTCACGGTGAACCGGAATCCGGCGACGCTGGGCGAGATCGATTCGATCACGGTGTCCGCCTCGTCCCGGGTCATCAGCACCTCGGTGCGCCAGCCGCCGAAATCGAACCAGGTACTCGTGCCTTCCATGACGATGCGGATCGAGCCCAGGGTGGGGTGGGAGTACATCGGCGCCAGTCGCCGCAGCGTTGGCGCATCCAGCGGCGCGAGTTCGACGCGATGTTCCTCGCGCTCGCGCCGCAGACGCGCCGGCAACGCATCCAGGGTGGCGGCGGCGCCGCGATCCACGTCGAACAGGAGCTCGATGAAGCGATCGGCGAAGAATCCGCGCACCTGCGCGCCCGCGTCGGCGTTCATCAGCAGCACATAGCCGACGTCGTTTTCCGGTAGCCAGAAGATCTCGGCCTGATAGCCGGCCATGCTGCCGCCGTGCACCACTTGCAGGATGCCGGCCCTGCGGTCGGTTTTCAGGCCCATGCCGTACCACTGGTCCACGCCGCCGCGCGCGACCTGGCCCTTCAGGCGTTCGTGCAGCGCCTGCTCGCCGATGTAGCGGCCGCCCTGCGGCAGGCGTCCGGACGCCAGTTCCATGCGCAGGTAACGGGTGAGATCGTCGATGTTGCTCCAGGCGCCGCCGTCGGGCCGCATCGGGATCGACATCAGGTTGTAGCCCATCGCGGCCACCGCGACCTCGCCGTCGATGGTGGTGCCGTGCGGCGAGGCGAAGTTGCCGCGTTGGGCGAGCGCGAAATCGAAGGTGGTCGCGCGCATGCCGAGCGGATCGAACACCAGTTCCTGCATGGTTCGGTCGTAACCCTCGCCCAAGGGCAGTTCAGGATGAGCGACGTGGGCGCCGAGGTAGCCCGCGGAGACGGCCATCAGGTTGGAGTACTGGTAAAGCTCGCCGATCTCGGCCGTGGGTTTGACGGTAGCCAGCAAGCCGAGCACGTCGTCCGGGTCCAGCTCGTCGCCGGACAGCACCCACTCCATGTCCTGCGCGGGGATGCCGGTGCAGGCGCACAACAGGTTGCGCACGCGGATCCGTTGCGTCAGCGCCGGATCGCCGACCTTGAACGAGGGCAGCAGGCGCGCGGCGGGCGCGTCCCAATCCAGCTTGCCCATGTCGACCAGCTTGGCCAGCATCAGCGAGGTCAAAGGTTTGGTGACCGAGGCGATGAGGAAGCGTGTCGAGGCATCGACTTTGTCCGCGCTGCCGACCTTGCGCACGCCGAGCCCGCCGGCGTACTTCACTTCGTCGTTCTGCACCACGCCCAGGGCCAGGCCTGGGATGCCGAGGCGGCTGCGCGCGTCCTCCAGGAATCGCAGCAGGGTGGCGATGCGGTCGGCGTCGAGTTCGTGCGCCCGCTTGCCCGCCAGCGTGTCGGGCACGTAGGTCTTGGCGCGCAGGCTGGACAGCACGCGCGTGACCTGGGCCTCGCGCCGGCTCATCGATTCCGACGGCAGGTCCATGATCGCGACGATCCAGGTCTCGCCTTCGTGCAGCACCTGCGCGCGCACGACGCGATTCGGATCCTGCGCGCTTTCATAGTCGTAGCTGCGTATCGAGGACCAGCCCGCGCGCAGCGGACGGTCGCGCGCGTCGCGCAGCCGCGGCGCGCCCGCAGGACGATAGTGCCGCCACGCCGATGCCACGGCTTCCTCCGCGGTGTGAGCGACCACGTCCACGAGCGCGATCCGGGCGTCCTCCGTCGGTGTGCGCATCACGATGGCGGGGCCCTGTGCCTGTGCGGTCCAGCCGGCCGGGGTGATGTAGCGCACGCCCGATACGGTGCGGTTCCACGCGTCTTCGCGCAGTACGCCGGCCTGCGTCGACGTGGCCGGGGCGATGCCGTCGAAGGCGGTCGCGGCGCCGGTTTGAAGCAATAGGCAGCCCAGGGCGGCCAGGGGCCACCAGCGGCGTCGTTTCATGTTGGAACCCCTTGTCGGTCTGTGAGCTGGACGTACGGCGGGCGTGGGGAGACGGCGACTGCGGCCGCGGAACCGGGGCCTTAGGGATAGCCCAGCGACTTCTGTGCGGCCAGGAACTTGGCTTGCGCTTGTGCGGTTGCGATACGGAACTTCGACTCGGCGGCCGAATGCATGCGGCCATAGCGCTGGTTCAAGCGGGCGAGACGCGCGTCGCTGTCGGCTTGTGGCGCCGCCTGCGCCAGCGCTTCCAGCTCTTGGCCATACGCATCCATGAGGTTCTGAAGGGTTTGCGTGTAGTCGTCGTGGCTGGCGTAAAGGAACTGCGAGTACTCGGCGTGCAGCGCGGTGAGGGCGTCGGGATCCGTTGCCGCCGCTTCTGCGGCCGCGGAGGAGGGGAGCGCGGGCATCGCGGGGGCCGCGTATGGGGTGCTCTCGGCGATGGGATGCTTCAAGGCGATGCGCGGCGCCGCGATGTCCGCCACCACCCACAGGACGATCAGCGCGGTGGCCACGGATAACAGGGTGCCCTGGCCCGTCCACCGCGAGGGCTGCGGCGACTCGATGATCGCGTCGATGCGTTGATCGAGCGTTCCCAGGGAGGCGGCGGCGCACAGCGCCCGCGCCTGTGCTTGCCGCTTGGTGGGGGCGAGCTGCTCGACCGATGCCAGCAGCGCTTCCGCATAGTCGATCGAGGCGCCGTAGGCTTGCGACGCGCGCAGGTCGCAGGCGATTTCGCGCGCCGAGTCCAAGGCCGCACCCATCCGTCGGACGATGGGGTTCCACCAGAACAGCGCTTCGACCAGGCGCTGCATCAGCAGCACGGGCAGGTCCTTGCGCCGGATGTGCGAGGCCTCGTGCAGCAGCACCGCGCGCAGCGCATCGATCGACAACGAGGCTGCCAACTCGTCCGGCAGGACGATCTTCGGGCGAACGATTCCCAGCGCCGCGGGGCCGAACGAAGGCGAGACGTGGATGTGCGTGCCCGCGGGAATCGCGTGCCGGTAGGCGCGCTCGAGCGCGAGGGAGCGGTGCGACGCAGCCAGGACCCGGCGCGCGCCGATTTGCGCGGCCAGTAGCCGCGCCAGCCCCCACGCGGCGCCCGCCAGCCACAGCGCGACGAGCAATGCCGCCAGCTCGGGCGGGACCGTCATGTCGTCGTGCTGCTCGCGCCGATCGGGATGCGCGAGCGCGGTGGCGGGCGCGGCGGATTCGGTCGCGAGCCGCCAGCTCGGATTCGAGACGGAAACGGTAGTGGAGGCCAGCGCCTGCTTCGCCGGCAAGGGAATCGCGGGGCCGACCACGATCAAGGCGAACGCCAGCAACAGCAGCGCGGCGCGTTTGCCGGGCGCGATCGCGCCGGTCCGGATCGCGATGTACAGCACGGGCGCGACGATGAGGCAGAGCAACAGGTGCTCGACCGCGTAACTGAGCAACCACAATGCCAGGTCCGCCATCATGCTTTGCCCTTGTTCCGCGCCGCGCGGACCTTATCGCGCAGCGCCGCGATCTTGCCGGGGTCGACGTCGTGGTTCTCGATCAGGTGCAGGGCCAGCGCTTCGGGCGAGCCGTCGAACAGCTGCGTCATCAAATGGCTGAGCGCGCGTTCGCGCACGTCGGCCTTGGTCAGGCTGGGGCGATAGATGAAGGCGCGCCCTTCCTGGCGGAACGTCACCAGGTCCTTCTTGTGCAGGATACCGAGCATGGTCAGCACGGTGGTGTAGGCGACGGGCTTCTGCTCGGCCAGGGCATTGGCGACCTCGCGTACCGAGGCTTCGCCCAATTCCCACAGCACCTCCAGGATGGCCTGCTCGGCTTCGGTCACCGATTGGGATGCGGGTCGGGCCATGCGGGGCGTCACTAATTCTTTAGTTGTGGCCAGCCTAGGCGCGGCTGCAGGGGTTGTCAACTATGTAATTAGTCGTGGTCCGGGCCGCCGCGCGTTCGCCGGGGGCGTTAGGACGGACTGCCGAACCGCTCCGCGTACACCTGCGCCACCCAATCCACGAACACGCGCACGCGCGGCGACAACTGGCGGTGCGAGGGATACATCGCCGATACCGGGATGCCGGTGCTGGGCCAGGCGTCCAGCACCTCCACCAGGCGGCCGTCGCGCAGTTCCTCTTCGACGTGATAGCGCGGCAGCTGGATCAGCCCGCAACCGCGCAGCGCGCACGTCACGTAGCTCTCGGCATCGTTCACCGCGATCCAGCCGCCGAGTTCGAACTCGCGCACCTGGCCGTCCACGATCAATTCGAACGGGTAGCGCCGATCCTGGCCGCTGGCGAAGAAGCCGACCGACTGGTGCGAGGACAACTCGTCCGGATGCCGCGGCGTGCCGAAGTACTGCAGGTATTCCGGGCTGGCGCACACCACTTCGGGCATGACCGCGAGCCGCCGCGCCACCAGCGAGGAATCCTTGGGCGTGCCCGCGCGCACGACGCAATCGATGCCTTCGCGTACCAGGTCGACCAGGCGATCGCCGCTGCTGATGGTCAGGTCAATTTGCGGATAGCGGCTGCGGAACTCGTCGATGCGCGGCAGCACGATGCGGGTCGCGTGGGTGCCGTGCAGATCCAGACGCAAGGTGCCGCGCGGATTGCTGGCGATGGTGCGCAAGGAGGATTCGGCGTCGTCCAGGTCGGCGAGCAGATGCACGCAGCGTTCGTAGAAGGCCTGACCGTCCAGGGTCGGCCGCACCTGGCGCGTGGTGCGTTCGAGCAGGCGCGTGCCCAGGCGCGCCTCGAGTTCCTTCATTGCGTAGGTGGCGGTGGCGCGCGGCATGCCGAGCGCGCCAGCGGCACGGGTGAAGCTGCCCAGCTCGACGATGCGGGTGAACAACTGGAAGGAATCGAAACGGTCCATGCCCGGATTGTTATCGATTTTTGAATTCTATTGCCAATTATTGCTGATTTATCCAGCTGGTCTCAACAAGAACAATGCCCCCGTCCCTCGCGTCGCCCGACGCCGAGCCCCACCGGAGCATAGACATGAGCAGCACCGCAGCCCCCACCGAGGCGTCCGTTTCCGCCCCCGCCAGCGCCAAGGTCGCCCTGGTCACCGGCGGCTCGCGCGGCATCGGCCGCGCCATCGCGCAGCGCCTGGCCGCCGACGGTTTCGCCGTCGTCGTCAACTACGCCGGCAACGCCGCCGGCGCCGAGGCCGTCGTACAGGACCTGCGCGCACAGGGCGGCATCGCCATCGCCGTGCAGGGCGACGTGAGCGACGCGCAGGACGTCAGCCGCATGTTCGCCGCCACCTTGGAGGCCTACGGCCGCATCGATGCGGTGGTGAACTGCGCGGGCATCATGCCGATCGCGCCGATCGCCGAGTCCAGCCTGGCCGACTTCGACCGCGTCGTCGCCACCAATCTGCGCGGCAGCTTCCTGGTGCTGGCGAACGCGGCCCGACACCTGGGCGAGGGCGGTCGCATCATCGCCTTCTCCACCAGCGTGATCGCCAAGGCCTTTCCCAACTACGGGCCTTACATCGCCTCCAAGGCCGGCGTGGAAGGGATGGTGCCGGTGCTCGCGAACGAATTGCGCGGGCGCGGCATCACCGTCAACGCGATCGCGCCCGGCCCGGTCGGCACCGAACTGTTCTTCAACGGCAAGACCGACGAGCAGATCGATCGCATCGCCAAGCTCGCGCCGCTGGAGCGTCTGGGCACCCCCGAAGAGATCGCCGCCGCGGTCGCGTTCCTGGCCGGTCCGGACGGCGGCTGGGTCAACGCCCAGGTCCTGCGCGTCAACGGCGGCTACGCCTGACTCCTCGCCGCATCCCCTGCCTCAGTCCCTGTTCGCCACTTCCCGCCGCACGCGTCGTGCGCGCTCTAAATGGAGATTCACCATGCAAGGCCCGACTATGAAAAACGTGATCCTGGTGACCGGCGCTTCCAGCGGTTTCGGCGCGATGTCCGCGCGCGCGCTGGCCCATGCCGGCCACACCGTGTACGCGAGCATGCGCGACAGCGCCGGCCGCAACGCGCCGCAAGTGCAGGCCGTGCGCGACTACGCGCAGCAGCACGGCGTCGATCTGCGCACGGTCGAACTCGACGTGCAGTCGCAGCCCTCGGCCGAGGCCGCGATCGCCCGGATCGTCGCCGAACACGGCCGCATCGATGTGGTGATGCACAACGCCGGGCACATGGTGTTCGGCGCGGCCGAGGCCTTCACGCCCGAGCAGTATGCGCAGGCCTATGACGTCAACGTGCTCGGCGCCCAGCGCGTGAACCGCGCCGCCCTGCCGCAGCTGCGCCGCCAGGGGCGCGGTCTTCTGCTGTGGATCGGCAGCAGCAGCCACCGCGGCGGCACGCCGCCCTACCTGGCGCCGTACTTCGCCGCCAAGGCCGCGATGGACGCGCTGGCGGTGAGCTACGCCAGCGAACTCGCGCGCTGGGGCATCGAGACCGCCATCGTGGTGCCCGGCGCGTTTACCCAGGGCACCAACCATTTCCTCCACGCCGGCAAGCCGGCGGACGAAGCGCGTCAGGCCGAATACGACCACGGCGCGACGCGCGGATTGGCCGAAACCGCGCTCGCGAACCTGGCCGCCTGCGAACCGGCCGATGCGGATCCGGCCAGCGTCGCCGCCGCGGTCGTCGACGTGGTCGCCGCGCCCTATGGCCAGCGCCCGTTCCGCGTGCATGTGGACCCGTCCGACGATGGTTGCGCGGTGGTGGCGGCGGTCGCCGACCGCATCCGCGCGGAGTTCCTGCGCCGCATCGAACTGGCGGACCTGCTGGCGCCGCGCATGGACCAGGAGCAGGCCCATGCGCGCTGAAGGATTCGCACGCCAACTCCAGATGATCGTGGGCGAATCCGTGGTCGCGTCCTCGGCGGCCACTTTCAGCCTGCTGGTGCTGGAGCTGCCAGTGTGGGCGATGTTCGTCGGCTGGATCGCCTACTTCACGCGCGGCCTGAACTGGCGCAACGGTCTGATCAATCTGGGCTGCGTGCTGATCGGTTTGGCGCTGGGCCTGGGCGCGGCGCACTTGCTGGCGCTGATGAATCCGCTGCTCGGTCCGTACGCGATCAGCGTGGCGGTGATGGCGATCACCGTGGTCGCGCTGGCGCTGGCCAAGCTGCCGGTGTTCAACAACGTACTGGGGTTCTTTCTCGGGTTGGTCGCCTACTTCGCCTCGCACCAGCCGCCCACGCCGGCCACGTTCGCGCAGTTGGGCCTGGCCGCGGCCGTCGGCAGCCTGGCCGGATTCCTGGCCCACGCCTGGGCGCACCGCGTCACCACCGCGGCCTCCTCTCATTCCGTCGCCTGAGGCGACGACCACCGCAACGACAGTCAGGAGTACGCCATGCCGTTCGCCAACTACAAGTTCCCGCAAGGGATCCTCGATCACCAACGCAAGGAAGAGCTCATCCATCGCACCACCGCCCTGTTCGTCGAGTACTTCGGCGAAGGCGTGCGCCCTTACTCGATGGTCCTGGTCGAGGAGGTCGCCGACGGCGGCTGGGGTCGCGCCGACGAGACCCTGACGCTGGAGAAGATGGGGTTGTCGCCTCAGCCGTAGCGCCCAAGGCCGAGCCTCGTCGTTCATCAGGAGCCCAGTCCATGACATCCCACCGATCGCATCGTTACCGTGTGCGCGTAACAGCCCTCGGCGAAAGCGAAGCCGAGGTCAGCTTCGAGGTCGAGCAGCACGACGACCTGCTGGCCATCGTTCAGCGCGTACGCGACGGCAGCCCTTATTCCTCGGACGATGCCGGCGCGCTGGCGATCGGCCTGAAATTGTTCAGCGGGGTCATGCTCGCGCATCGCGACGATCCCTTGTTCGCGGACATCCGGCCCGCCGTGCGGGTGCTCATCGGCAACCTGAAGTCGCGGGTGGGCGCGAACGGCGGTGCGCCATGAGCCTCGAGCCTTCCGCTGTCGCGGGCGCCACCTCGGCCGAGTCTGCGACGCGTTACGAGGCTGCGGCGTACGCGTTGCTCAGGCTGGTGTTCGCCATCGTCATCCTCACGCATGGCTTGCCCAAGGCGCTGGGCATCGCGCACGGCTCCATGGCCGATCCCATGGCGGGCTCGATCGGACTGATCGACAAGGTCATGGGACTGCCATTCGCGCCGCAGCTGGCGTTCTTAGTGATGCTGCTGGAGACGGTGGGCGCGCTGGCCTTGGCGCTGGGCTTGCGCACCCGCGCGGTCGCGCTGTTGCTCGCGTTCGAAATGGTCGGCATCAGTCTGGCCCTGGGGCCCACCTGGCCGTGGATAGATCGCGGCATCGAGTACCCCGTGCTGATGCTGTTCCTCTCGCTGTACATGGCGTTCAAGGGCGGCGGGCGCTGGTCGCTGGATCGCAGGCTCGCGCGCGGGCGCTGACGGCGCCGAGCCGCGCGAGCGCAAACAAAAACTGTCGAGTGAACATAGGCCGGCCCGCCGCTTGCGGGCGGGCGGCGGGGCTAGGATGCGCTCAGGCCCGGGTTCGGCCGATCCGTGGGAGGCGTCGATGAGCGTCCGCAAGGCCCGCCTTGTCGCAGCGTGGCACGGCGGCTGGCGAGCAGGCGTATTGGCGATCGGCCTTCTGATGTCGGCCTGCGCCGAACCGCCACGCACGGTGGTCATCATCGGCGGCACCGCCAGCGAAGGGCCGGGCAAGCACGACTACCCGCAGGGCGTGCGCAAGCTGCAGGCGCTGATCGAGGCCACGCCGCAGGCGCGCGCGTCGCTGCGCGTGGTCGCTTATCCCGACGGCTGGCCGCAGGACCCGCGCGCGCTGGACGGCGCCGACACCGTGGTCTGGTACTTCGACGGTCTGGAGCGCCATCCCTTGCGCGATCCGCAACGGCGCCGGCATTTCGAGACGCTGATGCAACGGGGCGTCGGACTGGTCGCCCTGCACCAGGCCTCGACGGTACCGATGGGCGAGGACCTGGGTTTGTCGCGCTGGCTGGGCGGCGCGCGCGAGGGCATGTTCGATCGCAGCACGCAGTGGGCGGAGCTCGTGCCGACCGCCGCCGGCGGAACGTTGAGCCGTGGCGTGGCCGCGTTCGCCTATCGCGACGAGTTCTATCCCACCTTCCGTTTCGCGCCGGGCGGCGGCAAGCGCATACCGGTGCTCAAGACCACGCTGCATCCGCAGTTCCGCGCGGGGCGCCCTGTGATGGAGGACCGCGCCGAGGACGCCACGGTGGCCTGGGCCTTCGAGCGCGAGGGCGGCGGCCGCGGTTTCGTCTACAGCGGCGCGCACTATCTGAGCGCGCTGGAGCAGCCGCAGCTGGCGACCTTGTTGCTCAATGCGATCGCGTGGTCGGCCGGAGCGCAGCTGCCGCGCGATGGGCTGCGGGCGAGCGGCCCGCGCGCCGAGACAGCGTCGGCCGACGTGGTCGCGGCCGCAAGCCCCGAGCGCGCCGGCTTCCATATCGACGCGGCCCGTTCCGGTTGGCGCCGCGACGAGCGCGTGTTGAAGCCGGGCAATGTCGACGAGGCCGGCTTCGGCGAGGTCTGGCAATCGTTGCCGCTGGACGGCGAGGGCGGCCAGCCCGCGCGCCTGTATGCCTCGCCGCTGTATCTGGACCGGCTCACGCTCACCCAGGGGCCGCTGCGCGGGCAAAGCTTCCCGGTGGTGATCGCGGCCAGCAATACGGGTTATGTCTACGCCATCGCCGCGGCCAAGCGCGGCGATATCGCGGCCGGTCGCATTCTGTGGCGCACGCGTCTGGGCGCGCCTTGCCATCTGCAGCCGGCGCCGCTGGACGGTGTTGCCACCGGCATCCTGAGCACGCCGGTGATCGATGCCAGGCGCGGCCGCGTGTACGTGACCCACTGCGATCCCAAGGCGCGCTGGCAGGCCTATGCGCTGGATCTGGGCAGCGGCGCGGTGCAGCCCGGCTGGCCGGTGCGACTGGACGAAGAACGCCTCAACGCCGTCAACGCGAACGCCGGCCCGCGACGGGTGCCGCCGAAGCGGCGCTTCGATTTCCGTGTGCAACGCGGCGCCTTGAACCTGTCGCCCGACGGCGGGCAGCTGTACGTGGTGTTTGGCGAGAGCGAGACCGGTTGGCTGGCGGCGGTGGATACGCGACGGGCCGTGGTGAGCAGCGCGTTCGCGGCGGTGGCGATGCCGCACCGCGGCAGCGGCGGTATCTGGGGCGCGGGCGGGCCCGCGGTCGATGCCGAGGGGCGGGTCTACGTGGTCACCGGCAGCGGCTTCGAGGGGTATCAGGACAGCGCGCATGACTGGACGCAGTCGGCGCTGCAACTGACGCCGCCCGGCGAACGCGGCTTCGTGCTCAGCGGCAGCTACACGCCGTTCAACTATTGCCAAAGCGCGAAGATGGATATCGACCTGGGCTCGGGCGGCGCCGTGCTGTTGCCGGAAGCGGCCTCGGGCGATGCGCGGCGCCTGCTCGCGTTGGGCGGCAAGCAGGGCAATGTCTATCTGCTCGATCGCGACCGCATGCCCGGGCGTCTGGATCGGCGCCCGCCGTGTTCCGACGACGCTGCCGGCGATGCGTCCTTGCTGCCGCCGCAGGCGCAGCCGCAGTTCGGCACGCGCGGGCCCTTGAACGTATTCGGCCCCTATTCCGAGCAGGACGCCGCGCTGGATCTGGCGCGTTCGCGTTCGCTGCCCGCGACCTTCCGCGATCGGCGCGGCACGGACTATCTGTTCGTCACCGGCAACAGCAAGCGCGCGCCGGGCTCGGCGGACAGCGTGCCGCCCTCGCTGGTGCGGGTGCGGGTGGTGCGCGCTGCGGGACGGCCTCCGTTCCTGGCCATCGACCGTCGCGAGACCACGCTGGTGCTGGGCAATCCGGGGTCGCCCGTGGTCACCAGCCTGGGCGCGGACCATGCAATCGTATGGGTGCTGGACGAGAACGCGCCGCGCTCGGCGCTGTTGAGCGGGGCCGGTGCGCCGCGCCCGGTGTTGTATGCCTTGGAGGCCGAGAACCTGCGCCTGCTATGGCGCAGCGCGCCGGGCGAGCTGCACACCAGCGGCAAGTACAACGAGCCGGCGTTCGGCGGCGGCCAGGTGTACGTCGGCACCGACCGCATCCAGGCCTTCGGTTTGGGTGGGCGCCGCATAAGTCGGCCGGCGCCCGTGCCGCCCACGGTCGCGACCGTGGTGCCGTCCGCGCCCTCGAACGCGTTGACGGGTGTGGCCGTCGAGGCGATCTACGGTCAGCGTTGCGCGGCCTGTCACGACCACGCCGTGGGCAACATCCCGCCGCGCGAGGTGATCGCCCGCCATCCGCGCGAGCGCATCGTCTACGCCTTGAGCGAAGGCGCGATGCGCCCGCAAGCGGCAGGCCTCGGCGCGGAACAGATCGCACAGCTGGCGGACTACCTGCGGCGCGGCCGCAAGTAGGCGCTCTGCGCCGCGCACGCTTCAGCCGGTGCCGCTGGCGAGATAGTGCCCGACCACGCGCTGGAACCGGTCGTGATCCATCTGCAGGCTGTTGGTGTACACGACCACCGGGGTAGACACCGTGGCGTGCGCGGACAGCATGCGCTGGTAGAGCCGGTGATCGCGGTGCGCGGCCAGGAACCGATCCGCATCCTTGAGCTGCACCTTGTAGCCGTTCAAGGACGGCGTGGTGAAGTCGGTATAGCGCTCGATACCGGCGATGTCGCTCCAGCGGATCTTGATATCGCCGCTCAGGTCCAGTCCTTCCGGCCCGGCCCTCAAAGGGCTGCCGCCGCGCAGCTTCGCCATGCCGACCAAGCCCAGGCCCAGGAACAACAGGGCGCCCAGCACCGTCATGGGATAGAAGATGGCGGGGTTGCGCAGTATCGCCTTCAGGCTGTTCGGGTCGGGTCCGCGGTAGGCCAGGTAGGCGGCCGCCAGGCCCAGCGCAAGCAGGAACAGCGAGGAGATCAGGACCTTGCCTTTGTGGATGTCGGCCGAAAACGTAGGGGTGTTCACGTGTCGCCTCGAAGTCTGTTTCGTGGCCCGGCGCGATCGCGCACGGGGGTCCTTGCAGCGCAGGCGTCGCGGTCGCGCCGGCGGTTTCCGCCGCGATGCAGCGGCGGGTCGCGATCGATCTTCGCGCAGGTTCGCCGGCGGCGGCAACCGGCACGATGCGGTCCGTCGCCGTGCGCCCTGGCGCTATTCGCGGCGCTTGCGGGGTTTGCTGCGCGTGCGCGGCTTGCCGCTTTCGCGCTGCGGCGGATCCTGCGCCGCCAGCACGCCGCTGCCGTTCATCTGCTCCAGCCACGACAAGGCGTCGGCATAGGCCAGGAACTGCTGCAGATAGCCGGGCGAGAGTTCGCGCATCAGGCTGAGCGAGCGATGCACGAGACGGCTGGAGTTGAGCGGGCCGGCGTGGGTGGAGGACTGCTCCAGCGAACGGCGTACCTGGCTGTCGGTGCGCACGTCGGCCCACAGCTGGCGGAAATCGCCGAGCAGCGCCAGCTCCGGCAGCGCGGAGGTCGCGCCTGCATCGTCGTCGTCGCGGCTGTGGCCATTGCGGGCGCGGCCGCGATCCGCGAGCTCATCGGCCAATGCGCCCAGCGCTCCGCGCGTACAGCTGCCTGCGTCGGCGCGGGCGGGCGCACCGCGCGCGAGTTCGCGCGCGTAGGCCTCGATGAGGCCGGCGAGCTTTTCATCCAGCACGCGTCGCGCCTGGCCGCCATGGGCGGCCGCGCGCCGGCGCAGCGCCGTCATGTAGTGGAAGGCGAGGGGATCCACGCGATCGACGCCCTGCTCGCGCCAGGCGTCGAGGATGGCGTGATCGGGCGTGGCTTTATCGCGCATGGGCGGGCGCACCGCTGCGCTGCAGACGCGGGACCGGCGCCATTTCCACGCGCCGGTTGTTGGCGCGGCCGGCGGCGCTGGTGTTGGCGCTGACCGGCTGTTCGGCGCCGAATGCGGCCGCGAACACCGCCGACGAAGGCACGCCCTCCGCGATCAGGGCGCGGGTCACGGTGAGCGCGCGCTGCGCCGACAGTTCCCAGTTGTCGGCGAACTCGGGATTGCTCTGGCTGACCTGGCGGTCGTCCGTGTAGCCGCTGACCATCAGCGCTTCGTCGCGTTCGCGCAGGTAGGCCGCGAGCGGGCGCGCGATGCTCTTGAGCACCTCGCGTCCCTCGGGCTGCAGTTGGTCGGAATTGAGCGCGAACAGCACGCTGCCGCGGATGCCGATGCGTCCGTCGACCAGGGTGATCCGGCCCGCCGCCAGCGGCACGGCCAGGGCCCGCTCCAGGGTCAGGCGGCGCTGAGTTTCCAGCTTGCGCTGGGCGATTTCCTGCTTGAGCTTGAGCTCCAGTTGCAGCTGCACCGCGATCACGCCGACCAGGATCAGCACGAAGGCGCCGAGCAGGATCGACATCAGGTCGCCGAACGCGGCCCACACCGGCACCGACGCGTCGGCGTCGCCCTCGACCTCGTTACCGAAATCGGTACTCATGCCGCCGTGGCGCCGTTGGCCGCGCGGCGGCCGGACAGCTGCTGCATGTCCTCGACGATCTGCTTCTGCGCCAGCAGGCTGAGGTCGACGACCTCGCGGGCCTGGGCGACGTAGTAGGCCAGCTGTTCGTCGCTGCGTGCGAGCGAGCGCTGCAGCGCGTCCTCGATGCCTTGCAGGCGTGCGCTGAGCTGGTCGTTGGACTCGCCGAACACGCGCGCCGCCGCGCCGAAGGCCTCGCCCAGGCTGGCCACTTCGACCGCGCCCACGCTGACCTGGTCGGCGACCGCGCCGAGCTTGCCGGTTTCGGATTCGATATGACCCATGAAGCGCGTGCCGACCCGATCCAGCAGATCCGCAGAAGTCGAGACCAGGGCGTCGATGGCGGCGCGCTGCTCGGTCGACGCGTGGTTCACCGCCGCCAGCAGGGTGTCCAGCGTGGCCATCAGCTGGGTGCGTTCCTCCAGCACCGCGGTGTCGCGGGCCATGCTCTCGGACAGGTTATGGCGCAGTTCGCCGATGACCTCGGCGGCGGCCTTGGGCGCTTCCGAGGCGGTATCCACCAGTCGCGAGATCTCGGCGAGGGTCTGGCTGGCGTGCGCCTGGCCGCGCGTGCCGATCTCGTCGGCGGTGCGGGCCAGGGTGTCGCAGATCTCGCGCTGGCGCTGCGCGGTGTCGGCGCCGGCCTGCGCCCAATCCTCGCGCAGGGCGGCGCTCATCGATGCCAGCGATTCGGTCCAGGCGCTCAGGCGCTGCTGATCCTGCGCGGCCAGCACGGTCTTGAGTTCGCCGTGCGATGCATCCACCGCGCGCAGCAACGAGGCCGAGTGCTGCTCGAAGGTGGCGGCCGCGGCGCTCAATGCATCCTGGTTCTGCGTCGCCAGGCCCGTGTTGTGGTCCTGCTGCTGCGCCAGCGCTTGGGCCCAGGCCTGTGCGACCTGATCGGCGGTGCTGTCCAGGCGCGTGGCCACGCCCTCCACCAGCGCCAGCGAGCGCTGCTCGAAGCCGGCGCCGAACCGATCCAGCGCGGTACCCAGATCGGCGGTGAGCGCTTCGTTGGCTTGCTGTTGCTGAGTCAGCGAGCGAGTCCAGAGCTCGGCGACGTGGCCGGTCGTGGTTTCCAGATGACTGGACCAGCCCTGCAGCTGACGCTCCACGGCCACGCCGACGCTGTCGCGCAGCGCGGCGGTCTCCTGCGCCATCGCCGCCATCGTGGTCCGCATCACCGGCTGCAAGGCTTCGCTGGCGACGCGCACGCTGTCGGAGACGCTGCGCTGCAGGGACTGCTCCACCGACGCGGCCAGTTGCGCGAACACGGCTTCGGTCTTGTCGTGGAAGGCTTGCTGTTGAGCGAGCTGGCGCTCGTTCGCGCTCAGGCTGTGCCGTTCGATCGTCGCCATCATCGTCTGCAGGCGTTCGATCAGGGTCGGCGTCAGGTCGGTCTGGCGCTGCAGCAGCTGCAGGCCTTGCTCGCGCCGATGCGCTTGCGAGTACGCGTGCAGGTCGGTGGCGATCTTCGCGTCCAGGGCCTGCACCGCGCGCAGGCGTTCGCGCCGGCGCAGCGCCGACAGCAGGCCGAGCATGGCCGAGGTCGCCACGCCCGCGATCGAGGTGCCGAAGGCGAAGCCCAGGCCCTGCACGGGCGCGGCCAGCGAGTCGCGGATCGCCTGCAGATCGGTCGCGGTTTCCAGCGCCATGCCGGTGCCGCGCAGCATCGCCATCATGCCCAGCAGGGTGCCCAGCATGCCCAGCAGCACCAACAGGCCGACCAGATAGGGCGTGAGCGCGGGGCCCGGCAGCGGCAGGCGCTGGCCTTCGACGCGCTGGCGCACCGCATTGCGCAGAGAGGGATCGAGTGGGGCCAGCCAGCTCTCCAGGCTGGAAGGCGGCGCGGTCAACGCGTCCAGGCCGTGTTCCAGCGTAAGCGTGGCTTGCCGGTAGCGCAGCAGTTCCAGGGCGCCGGCGAGGTAGCCGGCGGCGATCAGCGCGGTGACCGCCAGCCCCAGCGGGTTCGAGCCGAGGTAGCCGGCGCCGATCCAGCACACCGCCACCAGGCCGAGCGAAAACACAACAAGATCAAGCGTATGTCTGTACATGACGTCCCTGGGGGTGGGGGCGAAGCGCTGCAAGCAGGCCTTCCAGCGGGAGAAAACGGACATCCAGTTCGGCCAGCAGCACGCCCTGCATGTCCCTGCGAAAACCATCCAGCCAGGCATCGGACGCCGTCGTCGGCGCCTCGATCCGGGCCTGTTGCGCGGCCAGGCGCGAGCGTTCGAAGTGCTCGCCGAGCAGGCCGGGCACCGCGGCCAGCAAGGCCTGTTCGCGCGGGCTGAGCACGCCTTCCATCAACGCGTCCAACTCCGCCAGCCGGCTCATCCGCGGCGAACGCGCGCCGAGCAGATCGCGCAGGCGTCCGCGCCAACGTCCGGTCGCGGTCAGCATGGCCCGCTGGGTGGACAGGTAGTGCTGACGGAACACCGCGTAATCGGGCTCCGGCGCCTGCGCGTCCTGCGGATCGGTCGCGCACAGCTCAAGACAGCCGGCGATCGCGCGGGTCAGCGAGGCGCGCGTGGCGGCGTAGGCGGCCTCTTCGGCTGCGTCGAAGGCCGGCCCGCCCGTGCCCACCGCCGGCGAGGCGGCGTCCAGCACCCGCGACAAGGCGACCGCCCGGGTCCAGTCGATCCAATCGCTCAACCGGTCCGACAGCGTTGCGGGGGGAGGCGGTACATCGACGTCCGTGAGGCGAGCGAGCAAGCGAATGAACGTCGGGCCACGGACCAGGGTCCGTTGTAGAGCTTCCAAAGTACGACTGGCCAAAAAACGACCAGTTTACAGGGTGCGGGCAAAGGCCGGGTGCCTGTGGTTGGCGCCCGCCGGGCCCGCCTGGAAACGCGGGCGGGGCCTGGCTGCAGGCCTAAACGGCCGTTCAGCTGGCCTGAGCCGCGGCGTAATGGGCGCGCATGAACTCGGTATAGGCGCGCACCTTGGGCGGCAACGGCCGGGCATGTGGATAGATGGCGTAGTAATGGCGCTTACCCGCCTGCAGCTGCGGCAGGATCCGCAGCAGCCGCCCGGCGGCCAGGTCCTCGCGCACGGTCAGGCGCGTGAACGCGGCGATGCCCTGTCCGGCCAGCGTGGCCGCATGCAGGGCCAGGATCGAGTCCAGGCGCAGGCGCTCGCCGCACTTGACCGTCGCTTCCGCGCCGGTCGCCGACGTCAGCTGCAGGCTGGAGCCGTCGCCGGCATAGGCCAGCAGCGCGTGCGCGGACAGATCGTCGATGTCGCGCGGCAGGCCGCGCTGGGCGACGTAGTGCGGCGCGGCCACCAGCACGCGCTCGGACACCGCCAGTTCGCGCGCGACCAGGGCGCTGTCCTGCAGCGGTCCGGCGATGCGGATGGCCAGGTCGAAACCGCCCTTGATCAGATCGACGATGCGGTCGTCGCAGGACAGGTCCAGATCGATGCGCGGATAGCGCTGGGTGAAGGCCGGCAACCACTGCGCGAGTTCCAGCGCACCCACCGCGTGCGGCAGGCTGAGCCGGAGCAGGCCGCCGGGTTGCTCGGGATCCGCGCTCAGGCGTTGTTGCGCGGCCTCCATCCTGTCGAGGATGTCGACGCAGTCGCGGTAGTACTGCGCGCCCGCCTCGGTGGTGGTGAAACCGCGGCTGTTGCGATTCAGCAGGCGCACGCCCAGATGGGTCTCCAGCTGGCGCAGCAGGCGCGACATCGAGGTGTGGGTGGTGTCCAGGCGTTCGGCGGCCTGGGTGAAGCTGCCCGACTCGATGATGGCGCGGTAAGCGCGCATGGCGGACAGCTGATCCATGGTTCCACTCCAGGCGGACGGCATCCGCGACGCACGGATGCCGCGTGCGCGCAGGGTATCAGCGGACCGGGAGCGCGAGTATCCGATCGGTGCTCATCACATCGCCGAAGGTGTCCTCGATTTCGGCCAGGGCCGAGGCGTGCAACTGCTTATGGCCGACGCTGCCGCCGTCGCGCAGGTCGAGGTCGCGCGTGGCGCTGGCGTCGGAGGACACCACCACCTGGTAGCCCTTGGCCGCGGCGTCGCGCGCGGCGCCGGCGACGCAGGCATGGGTCTGCAGGCCGGCGATGATCAGGGTATCGGCGCCGGCTTCTTTCAGGACCTGCTCGATCTCGCCCGCGGAACGGCCCGCGAACACGCTGACCGCGTCCTTGCGCACCACGCGCTCGCCCTTGCGCGGCTGCAGGTCGGCGTGGAAGCCGACGGTGTCGCCGCCTTCGGCGAACAACGGCGCGCCCGCCGGCAGCACGTGCTGGACGTGCACGACCCGGATGCCGCTGCGATCGGCGAACTCGATCAGGCGGCGGGTCTGGCGCAGCGCGGTGGCGCCGTCGGGGATGGGCATGCGCCCGCCGCTGAAGTATTCCTTCTGGAAGTCGATCACCAGCAGCACGGTCTTGCCGGCCTGCAGCTCGGCGACCGGCGCGGCGCCGGCCATGCTGCGGATGGTGGGGTGGGACGCGCGCGCGGCGGCCTGGGCATCGATGGGGCCGAGTCCGGCGATGCCGAGCGTGGCGAGTCCGAGCAGAGTGGCGATACGCATGTGAGCGGGCCTTGGGTTTGGGGTGGACGCCATGATGCGAGCGCGGCCGCGGATCGCTTAGAGGCCTGCGCGAACACCAACTGTGCGAATTCCGCACAGATCGACGACGCCGGTCGGGCGCCCGGCCGCGCTCGACCCGCCGCCAGTGGAGTGGTCAAATCACGGACGACGCCGATCGTCGGTGCCGTCCGCGCGAGAGGTGGAGCTATGGATCGTATCGAGGCCATGAAGGTCTTCATCGCCGCGCTGGACGAAGGCAGCCTGGCCGGCGCCAGCCGCAGGACCGGTCGTTCGCCGGCGGCGGTGAGCCGGGCCGTGGCCTACCTGGAAGCGCACGTGGGCGTGCCCTTGCTGCACCGGACCACGCGTTCGATCAAGCTCAGCGAGGCGGGCGAACGCTATGCGGCCGCGTGCAGGCGCGTGCTCGCCGAATTGGAGGAGGCCGACCGCCAGGCCGCGGGCGAGCGTTCGGTACCGCGCGGCACCCTGACCATCACCTCCACCGTCTACGTCGGCGTGGAACTGCTGCGTCCGATCGTCGACGCGTTCATGGACGAATACCCGACCGTGAGCGTGCGCATGCATCTGCTGGAGCGGCCGGTCAACCTGATCGACGAAGGCATGGACCTGGCCTTGCGCGTCACCCATCTGGCCGACTCCACCCTGGTCGCGCAGCGCGTCGGCGAAGTCAGGCGGGTGGTGGTGGCCTCGCCGCGCTATCTGGCCACGCATCCGCGCATCGAGCAGCTGTCGGACCTGGCCAAGCACAAGATCATCACGCTCGCGCACATGGGCATGGACTCGTGGAGCTTCCCGCCCGCGGAAGGTTCAAGCATTGCGCGCTCGGTCGCGTTCGCGCCGCGGCTGGTGGTGAACAGCGTGCGCGCGATCGTCGCCTCGGCGGTGGAAGGCTATGGGGTGACGCGCGCGCTGTACTACCACGTCGCCGACGAGATCGCGCGCGACGAGCTGCGCGTGGTGCTGGCCGATGCCGAGCCCGGTCTGATTCCGGTGAGCCTGGTGTCGCCGCAGGGACGGCTGGCCGTGCCCAAGGTGCGCGCCTTCGTCGATTTCGCGCTGCCGCGCCTGCGCGCGGTGTTCGCGCGCCTGAGTCCGTAGCGCGACGCGTTCCGGCGATTCAACCGCCGCACGGAAGAATGTCTGCCTGAGGACGGGGATTCGCAAGCTGGGGATGCGCTCCTAGATTGGGGCGGTCGGCAAACGCTGCCCAGCCCGGGCAGGCCGATCTCCTTCCCCACTCAGAGCGCATCCCATGAACAGTTCCAGCAAAGTAGCCATCGTCACCGGCGCCTCTCAGGGCATCGGCGCGGGCGTGGTCCAGGCCTTCCGCGACCGCGGCTATCGCGTGATCGCCAATTCGCGTTCGATCAAGCCGTCCAACGATCCCGACGTCCTCGCCATCGCGGGCGACATCGGTGAACGCGCCGTCGCCGAACGCGTGGTCGCCGAAGGCCTGGCCAAGTTCGGCCGCATCGACACCCTGGTCAACAACGCCGGCATCTTCGTCGCCAAGCCCTTCACCCAGTACAGCGCCGAGGACTACGCAAGCGTGCTGTCGGTCAATGTGGCCGGCTTCTTCCACGTGACCCAGCTGGCCCTGGCCGAGATGGAGAAGCAGGGCAGCGGGCATGTGGTCACGGTCACCACCAGCCTGGTCGACCATGCGATCGACGGCGTGCCGTCGGTGCTGGCTTCGCTCAGCAAGGGCGGTCTCAACGCGGCGACCAAGTCGCTGGCGATCGAGTACGCCAAGCGCGGCATCCGCGTCAACGCGGTCTCGCCCGGCATCATCAAGACGCCGCTGCACGCGCCCGAGACCCACGAATGGCTGGCCGCGCTGCATCCGGTGGCGCGCATGGGCGAGATCGCCGACGTGGTCCAGGCCATCGTCTACCTCGACGGCGCCGGCTTCGTGACCGGCGAGATCCTGCATGTCGACGGTGGCCAGAGCGCCGGTCACTGAGCGCGGCGGAACGGGTTGGCGCCTCGGATCGGGGCGCCGGCGAACAGTCCATCCGTTGCGGTTACGCGAGGAGTGCGCCATGAGCGAACGTGCGGCGATACAGGCGCTGATGCAGCGCTACTTCCGCGGCATCCACGAAGGCGACGTGGAGGCGCTGCGCGACGTGTTCCACCCCGATGCGCGCATCGAGGACGGGTATGCCGGTGGCTTGCGTACGCGCAACGTCGAGCAGTACCTGTCGGCGGTCGCCTCCCGTCAGAGCCCCAATGCCGCGGGGGAGCCCCTGCGCATGCAGGTGCTCTCGATCGAGGCGCATGCGGGCATCGCCACGGTCGGCGCGGAGCTGCGCTTCCTCGGTGGGCACTACTACAACGCACTGTCGCTGCTGGACTGCGATGGCCGATGGCGGATCGTGCACAAGTTGTTCGCAGCGGCGAACGAGGCATCGTGATGGTCGTCATCGCAGCGCAAAGATCAGGGACATTCATCAATACGGTCGCGACGGCCGTCCTGGAGATCTGAAATGAACAAGGCTTACTGGGTCATCGCATGGCAGTCCATCACCGACCCGGTCGCGGTGGAGCGCTATGTGGCGCCCGCGACCGACGCCATCCTGGCGCACGGCGGGCATGTGATCGCCGCCGGCGTGCCGGCCAAGGCCTACGAATCGGGCCTGTCTTCACGCCTGGTCGTGGTCGAGTTCGACAGCCTGGACGCGGCGGTGTCCGCGTACGAGAGCGCCGACTATCAAGCCACCCTGGTCCATCTGGTCGGCGCGGCCGAGCGCGACGTGCGCATCATCGAGGGGCTGGCCTAGGCGCCGGTCGATCCGCGGCCTCTAAACCCTCTGCGCGTCCGGCGCATCCCTGTGTGGGCGTCGGGCGCGCCAGCGTGCGCGCCACGAGCATCCATCTTCACGTCATGGGCGGGTCCGCCTGAGGGAGTTTCATGCTGTCCGGAAAACCGCGTTTCATGGTGACGATCGTTGCCGCTGCCTTGCTGCTGCCCGGCCTTGCCGCCGCCAGCGCCTTGGACGAGGCCAACGAGCGGGCCCGTCGCTACGTACTGCAAACGATGCAGGATCAACGCATACCCGGCCTGCAGGTCGCGGTGGTCCGGGACAATCAGTTGGTACTATCGGAAAGCTACGGTCTGGCCAATGTCGAGAACAAAGTGCCGGTCACCGACACGACCCGCTTTCCGATCAATTCGGCGACGAAATCCTTCACCGGCGTGGCCATGATGCAACTGGTCGAAGCCGGGCGGGTCGAGCTGGACGCGCCCGTGTCGCGCTATCTGGACGATTTGCCCGAAGCCTGGCGACCGATCCGCGTACGGCAGTTGCTGGCCCATACCTCGGGCTTGCCGGATGTGGTCGGTCCTGAGGGCATGATCGATGGGCTGCCCGAAGCCGAGGCCTGGAACGCGGTGAAGTCGCGCCCCATGGAAGCGCCGATAGGCGCGCGCTTCAGTTACAACCAGACCAACTACGGCCTGCTCGCGCGGATCGTCGCCAAGCAAAGCCATCTGCCCTACGAACGCTACCTGGCCGAGCGCCAGTTCGCCGTGGCGGGCATGCCCCAGACCACGTTCGGCGACAGCTACGACCTGGTCGCCAACGCGGCAACCATGTACAGCTATTTCCCGCGCGGCACCATCGCCGCCGACGACGGCAAGCGTCTGTCGCATTGGTACTACGAGATGCCGCCCAGCCTGTGGTCGGGCGGCGGCATCCAGACCACGGCCGGCGAATTGGCGCATTGGCTGATCGCGCTGTCGGACGGCAAGCTGATCGGCGCGGACTCGGTCCGGCGCATGTGGACGCCGGAGAAGCTCAACGACGGCACCGACGGCGCCTGGGCGGCCGGTTGGCCCGTGCTCGCGCCGTCTCCGCACCGCCAGCTGGCCGGCATCGGCGGCGCGCGTGCCGCGTTCGTGGTCTATCCGGATGATGGGCTGGCGGTGGTGGTGCTGACCAACCTGGTGGGCGCGAATCCGGAGCGCTTCATTCCCAAGATCGCCGAACTCTACCAACCCCTGCGGCGTACTCGCGCACGATAAGCCGGACCGGTCGGCGCCGGCGTTGGCGGATCGGCCGCCATCGCCGGCGCCGGGCGGTGGCTCAGGTCAATCGATCCGAGCTCACGATGCGGGTGCCGGGAGACGGCGACAGCGCCGACTCGATCAATGCCTGTGCGATGCGTTCGGCGGGATTGATCCGCCAGGCGCGTGGCAGTACCGGCCCCAATATGCCCAAGGCCACCTGCGCGGCGCGCTCCCCGCCGCGATACTCCGTGCGACGGCCGCCGATCAGGCCGGGACGCACCAGGCTCAGCGAGTCGAAGCCCAGTTCGCCCAGGTCGCGCTCGAGTTCGCCCTTCACGCGGTTGTAGAAGAAGCGCGAATGGGGATCCGCGCCCAGCGCGGAATTCAGCACGTAGGTCGAGCATCGGTGGCTGCGGGCGAGCTTGGCCACCGCCAGCGGATAGTCGTGATCGACCCGGCGGAAGGCCTCGCGCGAGCCGGCGGCGCGCAGGGTGGTTCCCAGCGTGCAGATCGCGGCATCGGCATGCCACCACGCGGCCTGCTCGGGCAGCGCATCGAAGTCCACGACCGGCGCCAGCAGCTTGGGATGGGCGACCGTGACACGGCGCACCGGCGCGACGACCTCGGCGATACCGGGGTGCGCCAAGGCCCGTGCAAGCACTTCGCGGCCCACCAATCCGGTCGAACCCACCAGCAGGAGTTTCATGCGCGCTCACTCGCCATGGCGCTCGCGCAGGGCCGCGAGGGTCCGGGCCGGATACTTGCACGCCGCGCCATCGATTGCATCCGGTCCTCGCCTGGCTTTAATCCTTTTGCGGCTCATCCGCATCCGAACGGATGCGGATGAGCCGCACGGGGCGGCGAAGGTCGCCCACTAACGTCAGCGCCGACCTCTAAGGCGGCGCCACCAGGAGCAGAACATTGGCTAGAACGCGGGCGATCTGGGGTTTGTTCTTGGGCTTGGTTTGTCCCGGCTTGGCCGCGGCGCAGGTGGATCTGTCCACGCTCGACCAGGGCATGCCGGGACCGCGCAGCCAGGTGCTGGTGCTGGGCTCGGTGCACCTGAGCCAGGGGCGGGAAACCTTCGACCGCGAGTCGCTGGCGCCGGTGCTGGAGCGCTTGGCCGCGTTCAAGCCGGACATCATCACCATCGAAGCCTTGTCCGGCGAGCAATGCGATCTGGTGGCGCGGCATCCGGCGATCTACGGCGGGCCGGACGGTCCGGGCTCGTACTGCCGCAAGCTGGATGCGGTCAAGGCGGCGACCGGGCTGGACGTGCCCGCGGCGATCGGCGAGGTCCACAAGACCCTGAAACAATGGCCCGCGGCGCCCACGCCCGCGCAACGTCGTCGTCTGGCCTCCTTGTTCATGGCCGCCGGCGACCGCAACTCGGCGCTGGTGCAATGGTGGCAACTGCCCGCGTCCGAGCGCCGCGCCGGCGACGGTTTGAACGAAGCGCTGGTGGCGCTGCTGGAGAAGGAGGCGCTGAGCAGCAACGAGAACGCGTCGATCGCGGCGCGGCTGGCGGCGCGACTGGGCCTGCAGCGCGTGCATGCGGTCGACGACCACACCGGCGACAACGTCGACGTGAGCGACGTCGATGCGTTCGGCAAGGCGGTCCAGCAGGCCTGGAGCCTCGGCGCGCCCGCGGCGCAGGCCATGCGCGATCGCGAAGAGGCGATCGGCAAGTCCGGCGACATGCTGGCGCTGTACCGTTACATCAATCGCCCCGACGTGATGCGCTTGGCGATCGCGGCCGACTTCGGCGCGGCGCTCCAGGACCCTTCGCCGCAACGCTACGGCCAGCTCTACGTCGCCGGCTGGGAGGCCCGCAACCTGCGCATGGTGGCCAACATCCGCGAGACCTTCCGCGAACGTCCGGGTGCACGCGTGCTGTCGGTCGTCGGCGCCTCGCACAAGCCCTGGTTCGACGACCTGCTCGGGCAGATGCAGGGCGTGGATATCGTCGACGCGGAGCGGATCTTGAAGTGAGGTCGGGGCCCGCGTAGACGCGGTCCCGGTCAGCCGGGCGTAGTATCTTCATGTGGAGATACTTCGCCTGGATACCATCGAGCCATGCCCAAGTCCGCCCAACCGCCGCTGCCCAAGCCCGACGAAGACGTGGTCGATCAGCTGCTGCGCGACTGGCGGCGCGAGCGGCCGGATCTGGACGCGTCGGCGATGGCGGTGGTCGGTCGCGTGCTGCATCTTGGGCGCCTGCTCGAAGCCGGCGCCAGCGAATGCCTGCGCGAGACCGAGCTCAGCTACACCGAACTGGACGTGCTGGCCACGCTGCGGCGTTCGGGCGCGCCGTACCGGCTCACGCCGACCCTGCTGCGGCGTTCGGTGCTGCTGACCTCCGGCGCGATGACGGCCTGCCTGAATCGCCTGGAGGCGCGCGAGTTGATCGTGCGCAGCCACGAGGACCACGACCGCCGAGCGCTGGCGGCGGCGCTGACGCCCAAGGGCCGCAAGCTGATCGACCGCGCCATCGAGGCGCGTTTCGCGCAGGCCCAGCAGGCGATCGCCGGGCTCAGCAAGAACGAAAGCGCCGAGCTGGCGCGGCTGCTGCGCAAGCTGCGCCTGCGCATGCCCGGCGAGCGCTGAGCCGGCGGGCGATTCACCTATGCCCGAGCCCGCCGCCGCGACGGCGCGCGCTCAGCGGAAATGCGCCTCGATCTGCTCCAGCGACTTGCCCTTGGTTTCGGGCAGGAAGAACGCCGCGACCAGGAAGTACACCACGGTGCAGCCGGCCCAGAAGAAAAACATGCTGGCGTAGCCATAGTGACCGACCGTGGGCAGGAAGATCGCGGCGATCACGGTGGACACGAACTGGTTGATCAGCAGGGCGATGCTCATGCCGTTGGAGCGGATGCGGGTGGGCATCAGTTCCGACAGCGCCAGCCACACGCACACACCCGGACCGACCGCGAAGAAGGCGACGAACACCAGGATGCAGGCCGCGACCGCCCAGCCGTGCGCAGGCGACGGCACCGGGCCCAGGCTGGCGCGCTCGATGCGCAACGGCGCCTGCGCGGCCGCGACGGGATCGGGGAAGGGGTTGAGGTGGATGCGGCGGAAGAACGCGCCGATCACGCTGTCGGCCTGCACGCTGTCCTGGCGCCGGATCGTGAGCTCGGTATCGCCCAGCGCGTCGCTGCGCAGCGAACGCACGTTGCTGAAACCGCCGTAGGCGTAGGCCACGGTGAGTTGTTGCGGCTGCGCGGTCGGGTCCACGCCCAGGCGCTGCCATTGCGCGGTATCGAAACGCAACGTCAGCGCGTCGCCGGCGATCTGCTGCTGCAAGGGCTGGCGTACGTCCTGCAGGCCGCGCTCGGCCTGCACGAACAGCAGCGCCGCCGCGAGCAGGGACAGCGCGATGCCGCCGCTGCCCAGCATCAGCAGGAACTTGCGGCCCTTGCGGTCGACCAGCACCAGCGCGACCACGGTCATCACCGCGTTGAGCAGCTTGATCGAGACGTCGGCCCAGTTGGCCGCCGCGCCGGGCAGGCCGGCCTGGTTGAGGATGTTGACCGCATAGGCCAGCACCGAGTTGATGCCGGTGGCCTGGGTGAAGGCGAGGATCGCGCAGGCCAGCAGGAACGGCCACACGTAGCGGCGGCTGAGCAGGCGGTCGCGTTCGCTGGTGGTACCGGTCGCGGCGGTCGTCGGCGCCTGCATCTGCCGGAGCGTGGTCTCGACTTCGGCCGCGGGCACGGTGCGTTGCAGCGCCGCGCGCGCGCGGTCGATGCGGCCGCGCCGCACCAGCCAGCGCGGCGATTCGCTCAGCAGCAGCACGCCGGCGCTGAAGATCAGGCCCGGCAGCAGGCAGCTCCAGAAGATGGTGCGCCAGGCGTGATCCTTGACCGCGAACAGCACGCGTTGCTGTTCGGCCGCGGCCAGCGACTGTACCGAGGCCGTGGCGGCATCGACGGCGTGCGCGTGATACAGGCCGATCACCGCGGCCAGCACCAGGCCGACCGTGAGCAGCAGCTGGAACATCGCCGCGCCGCGACCACGGCGTTCCGGGCTCAGCACCTCGGCCAGGTACAAGGGCACGACCACGCCGATCAGGCCGCCGCTGATGCCTTGCAGCAAGCGTCCCAGCAGCAGCGGAAAATAGCCCGAGGCCAGCGCCATCACCGGAATGCTGAGGGTGAACAACACGCCGGCCAGCAGCATCGCGCCGCGACGGCCGATCAGATCGGCGATGGCGCCGGCGAACAGCGAGGACAGCACGCTGCCCAGCAGCACCGCCGCGACCACGAAACCCAGCTGCTGGCTGCTCAAATGCCAGCTCGCGGTCGCGGTCGTCTCCAGATACGGCAGGGCGCCGGCGATGATGCCGATGTCGATGCCGTAGAGCAGGCCGCCCATGCCGGCGATGAACAACAGGTAGCGGATGCTCCAGCGCGGCGTGTCGGTGCGGGCGGGCAGGGGCGTGGCGGCGGAAACGTCGTTCATCGGGCCGGTCCTGTGTGCGAGTGAGCCGTCGTGCGGTGCGCGTGCGCGCCGAACGGGCGATGGCGGTACGGTGTTGCGACTCCAGCGGGCTGCTTGGGGGCTGGTCTAAGCCAGGGCGACCTCGTCGCCCTCGACGAAGACCTGGCGCAGCCGCAACTGCGGATCCAGCACCA
Organism: Lysobacter sp. cf310; assembly: GCF_900114355.1. Taxonomy (GTDB): domain Bacteria; phylum Pseudomonadota; class Gammaproteobacteria; order Xanthomonadales; family Xanthomonadaceae; genus Lysobacter. The sequence continues at coordinate 1,355,053 of NZ_FOSS01000001.1, read as the reverse complement.
CCAGGTCGGCCCAGGCCTCGGCCTGCAGGCGGCCGCGGTCGTGCAGCGCGAGGTAGTCGGCCGGATACAGCGACAGACGGTGGGAGGCGTCGGCCAGGTCCAGGCCCAGCGAGACCAGATTGCGCAAGGCCTGGTCCATGGTCAGCGCGCTGCCGGCCAGCGAGCCGGTGGACAGGCGCACGCAGCCCAGGCATTTGTGCACGCGCTGCGAACCCAGCGCGTATTCGCCGTCGGGCATGCCGGTGGCGGCGGTGGCGTCGGTCACGCAGTACAGGCGCGGAATCGCGCGCAGGGCGGCGCGGATCGCGCCCGGGTGCACGTGCTGCAGGTCGGGGATCAGTTCCGCGTACCGCGCATGCGCGAGCGCGGCGGCGGCGATGCCGGGGCGGTAGTGGTCCAGCCCGATCATGCCGTTGAACAGATGGGTGAAGCCGGCCGCGCCCGCTTCCAGCGCGGCCACGCCGTCCTCGTAGCTGCCCGCGCTGTGGCCGAGCTGGACGCGGATGCCGAGCGCCGCGAGTTGCGGGATCAGCTGGCGGTGTTCGCCGATCTCGGGCGCCAGGGTGAGCACGCGGATCGGCGCCAGCGCGTGCAGGCGCCGCACCTGCTCCATGGTCGCCTCGACCACCAGCGGCGGCTGCGCGCCCAGGCGTTCCAGGCTGATGTAGGGGCCTTCCAGATGCACGCCCAGCACCCGCGCCATGCCCGCTTCGGGGGCGGCCATCGCCGCGGCGAGCCCGCGCAGGGCGTGGACGATGTCGTCCTCGTGCGCGGTCATGGTGGTGCCCAGCAGGGCGGTGGTGCCGTGACGCGCATGGGTGCGCGCGATCGTGCGTGCGGCGTCGCCGCCTTGCATCAGGTCGACGCCGGCGGCGCCGTGTACGTGCAGATCGATGAAGCCGGGCAGGATCAGCGCGTCGTCGTCGCCGCCCCGGTCCGTGTGCGCGGCGCGGATGCGGCGCACGCGTTGGTCGAATTCGATGCTTCCGCGCACCCATCCCGTTGCGGTGAGGATGCGGCCGTGCAATACGCGGGGCGTGGTCAAGGTGGCGGCTCGGCGATGATCACCTCGATGCCCAGCCGCTGCAGTCCCTCGCGGTACTCGCTGCTGATGCCGTCGTCGGTGATGACGGTGTGGATCTGATCCAGGCGCGCGATCCGGTGCAGGCTCACGCGTCCGAACTTGGAGGCGTCGGTCAGCACCACGACCCGGCGCGCGTGCTCGACCATGCGGTGGTTGAGGCTGGCTTCGGCCTCGTGGTGGGTGGTCAGGCCGAACTGCAGGTCCAGGCCGTCCACGCCCAGATACACGGCGTCGAAGCTGTAGGGGTTGAGGCTGGCCTCGGCCTGGCTGCCCTGTAGCGACAGCGACTGCTTGCGCAGCAGGCCGCCGGTGAGCAGCAATTCCACGCCGGGCGCGTTGGCCAGTTCCCAGGCGATGTTGAGGCCGTTGGTCATCACGGTGACGTCGCGATGCTGACGCAGGTGGCGCGCCAGGGTCATCGTGGTCGAGCCCGAATCGATGATGATGTTGTCGCCGGGCTTGACCAGCCGCGCCGCGTGCGCGCCGATGGATTCCTTCAGCGGCAGGTTGAGCGCGTCCTTCTCGTGGATGTCCTGTTCCTGCGGCGGCGTGCGCACCAGGGTGGCGCCACCGTGGTTGCGCGTGGCCAGGCCCTGCGACTCGATATGGGTCAGGTCGGCGCGGATCGTCACCGAGGACACGCCGTAGCGTTCGACCAGATCCGCGACCTGCACGTTGCCGTGCTGGACCAGCAGCTGCAGGATCTGTTGCCGGCGTTGGCGGGTGTTTCGCATGACGGGCCCTGGAGGTTCGGAACGGAAGCGAAAGCTTAGCCTTACGAAAGCGGGTTGGCTGCGGAGGTTTCGTTTCCGGTCCCGGCCCGGTTGCGGGCGCAGGCGCGCGCGTACTCGGCCAGGCGGCCGTGGATCTTGTGACGGATCAGGGCCAGCGGCTCGGCGGCCAGGCGCCCGGCTTCGACCTCGCGCTGCTGCTCGGGCATGAACTGGCTGAGCAGGATCGCCGGCAGCGGGGTCTGGCGCAGGTTGTCGATCAGCGTGCGCAGCGCGGCCCGCACTTCCGGTTCGCCCCAGTAGTAGCGGCTGCGGTCGCTGAGCGCGTAGGCGCGCAGCAGGCGCAGTTGGCGCTCGTCGCCGTGGTAATGCTTGCGCCAGTGCGCGGGCCGCTCGCGCATGCAACGGTCCAGCACCTCGACCAGGTCGGAGCACTGCGCCGGCGGCAGCAGTTCGCGTTCGATCGCGGCCAGCGCGAACACCGCCTCGCGGTAGGCGTAGGTCGCGGCCGGGCCGACCTTGAGCACCGCGTAGTGGTCGCGCACCAGCGCGTGCAGCGACTCCTCGGTCTGGTAATCGGTGGAATGCGCTTCGTAGACGATGCGCGGCTGGCTCTCGACGAAGGCCGAGAGCGCGTGCGCGGCCCGCGGATCGTAGTGCTGCACGCGGCTGTGATCGAAGTCGACGCCGGGCTGCACCACCATCGCGATCACGCGCTCCCAGGCCGGCGCGAGGTCCGGCCCGAGGAAGGCCTGGCGATGGATCTCCAGCGTGCGCGCGGCCGCGTCGGGTTCGGTGACCGCGACGCCGTCGGCCAGCGAGGCTTCGCCGCCGGGCACCGGCACTTCGGTGCCGATCACGTAGACCGGCGGCGCCAGGCCGGCTTGCGCGGCGGTGCGTTCGGCGACGCGCGCCAAGTCCGCCGAGCGCGCGGCCACGATCTCGTCGGGCAGGGGCGTGGGATCGTCGGCGCAGGACATGCTGCAGTCGAGGTGGATCTTGTGGAAGCCGGCGCCGACGTAGGCGGCGATCAGATCGCGCGCATGCGCCATGGCTTCGGCGGCAGGGCGCTGCTGCCAGGCGTTCGGGCCCAGATGATCGCCGCCCAGGATCAGGCGTTCGCCGGGGAAGCCCTGGGCGCGCGCGAGCGCCAGCACGTAGTCGCGGTACTGCGCCGGGGTCATGCCGGTGTAGCCGCCGAACTGGTCGACCTGGTTGGAGGTGGCCTCGATCAACAGCACGGTGCCGTAGTCGCGCGCGACCTGCATCGCGGCCAGCAGCACCTGTTCGTTGCTGCAGCACACGCTGTACAGGCCGACGGGTTCGCCCCGGCGGTGGGCGGCGATCAGGGTTTGGACGGCGGACATGGACGGGTCTCGGAGATCAGGCGGTGCGATGGCGTTGGCGCGCGAGCAGGGCGGCGCCGCGTGCGCCGCCGGCATCGCCGAACAGCGGCGGCAGGATCGGCGGCACGCGCGGGCCGCCGAACAGATGCGTGGCCACCGCGGCGGGCAGATCGCGATACAGGGCATCGAGCTTGGACAGGCCGCCGCCGAGCACGATCACGTGCGGGTCCAGCGTCAGCACCAGGCCGGCCAGGCCGTAGCCGAGCAGGTCGCGATGGATCGCCAGCGCCTGGCGCGCCTGCGCGTCGCCTTGTTCGGCGCGCTGCGCGATCGCGCTGGCGTCGACGGCGTCGCCGCCGAGCTGTTGGTGGATCAGGGCCAGACCGCTGCCGGACACGTAGCGCTCCATGCAGCCGCGCAGGCCGCAGGCGCAATCCAGCAGCGGCAGGCCGTGGCGCTGCAGCAGCGCGGCCGGCACGCTCCAGTGGCCCCATTCGCCGGCGATGCCGTTGTAGCCGGCGATCAGACGGCCTTCCAGGCAATAACCGCCGCCGGCGCCGGTGCCGAGGATGGCGCCGAACATGCTGGGATAGTCGGCGGCCGCGCCACCCTGGGCTTCCGACAAGGCGAAGCATTGGCAGTCGTTGCCCAGATACAGCGGACGTTGCAGCTGTGCGCGCAGGTCCTGTTCGACGCGTTGGCCGGTCAGCGCCGGCACGTTGGAGCTGAGCTGGCGCCCGCTGTCGCGGTCGACCACGCCGGGCACGCCCAGGCCGACCGCGAGGCCGCCGTCGCCGAGCTCGGCGTCGGCGCCGCGCACCAGCTCGATCACCGCTTGCTGGAACGCCTCGTAATCCTGCGTCGGCGTGGCCACGCGGCGGCGATAGCGCACCTGCATGGCCTCGTCGCAGGCGACCAATTCGATCTTGGTCCCGCCGATGTCCAGGCCGTAGTAGGTCCGCGTGCGGGCGCCGGCATCAGTCATGGCGATGGACGATCACGCCTTGGACCACACGATTGACGGTGCCGTCGGGAAAGGGATTGTCGGGCGTCAGGCCGAGCGCGGCCGAACGCAGCAGGGCGTAGCGCTGGGCCATGCTCAGCCACAGCGGCGCCAACCAGGGATCGGGCAGGGCCGGCGCGTCCAGGCTGAAATCGCCGTCGGCATCGTCGCCGCGCGCGGGGCCCACCGAGAGCACGCGGCCGGCGATGCCGTCGCGACGCAGCTCGTCCAGCAGGTCCTGTTCGTAGCGGCGCGCCACCGCTTCGGCGCTGCGCAGCACCACCACCAGGGTGTCGCCGTCGAGCGTGGACTTGGGGCCGTGGCGGAAGCCCAGCGGCGTGTTGGCCAAGGCCAGCACGCGCCCGGCCGTGAGTTCCAGCAGCTTGAGCGCGGCTTCGCGCGCCAGGGCCTCCAGCGGTCCGCTGCCCAGATAGATCACGCGCGTGTACGGCGACTGCGCCAGCGCCGCGACCGGCGCCGCCCAATCGTCGAGCGCATCGTGCAGGTGCGCGGCCAAATCGTGCAGGCGTTGCAAGCGTTGCGGCCACGGCACCGTGTCGAACGCCGCCAGCGCCGCCAGCAGCATGCAGCTCAGGCTGCTGGTCATGGCGAAGGCGCGGTCGCAGCTCAGCGGCGGCATCAGCAGGGTGAGCGTGTCGGCGCGGTCGCGTCCGCGCCGCGCGAGTTCGCCCTCGCCGTTGCAGGTGATGTCGAGGAAACGCGCATCGGCCACGCGCTCGCGCACCAGATCCACGGCGGCCGTGCTTTCCGGGCTGGAGCCGCTGCGCGCGAACGACACCAGCAGGGTCGGACGATCGCGCTGCAGGTACAGCGAGGGATGGGTGAGCAGGCTGGTGGTGTGCAGGGCGCGTACGTCGGCCGGCCATTGCGCGTTGATCTGGTCGGCGACCATCTCGGCGATGAAGCCCGAGCTGCCGGCGCCGGTGAAGATCACCCGATGCCCGGGCTGGCGCAGCCAGTCGCCGAGAAAGGCGTCGATGCGTGCGCGCGTCTGCTCCAGCGCCTGCGCCAACTGCACCCACAGCTCGGGCTGCTGCGCGATTTCACGGGCGGTGTCGGCTCCGCCCAGGCGCTGCCAGGCGGACAAATCGGGGAGCAGGGAAGCGTCCATTCATGGTTCCTGTTGGGCGCGCTCACGATCTGTGTTTTCTTTCGAAATGTCAAACATCGAAAGCTAATTGAAAGATTTTGGCGCCGCGCCTGGGTTTACGGTGTCCGTAGGGCGGATCGTGCTGCTAAGCAGCAATTCCGCGGTTCTTGCGCAAGTTTCGATCATTCCGCGCCTCGATACGAAAGTGGTGCTTTGCACAATCTTTCGATATGAGGAAAATATCCTTCTTTTTCCTTTGCAATTTGTTGACATATTTCGACGGGCTGCCCTAGAGTCGGTCGCAAGCGTTTCGGATCCCCGCATACGGCGGGCTTGGGGGCAAGGTGGACACCAGCGCACGAGGCCACGGCCGCCTGCTTATCGCAGCCTTGTCCTGGCTGTTGCTGTCGGCCGCGCCCGCGTCGGCGGAGCCGGTCGGCGATCTGCGCGCGATCGCGCCGGGTTCGGCCAGCGCGGCGACCCCGAGCTGGGAACTGAGCACCGCCAGCGGCGCGCGCGTGCGCATCGAACTGCTGCGCGCCGATCTGCTGCGCGTGCAGGCCGGCCGTGGCGGCAAGCTCAGCGCCAACGGCGACAAGGCCACGCCTATCGTGCCCGCGCAGCCCGCCAACAAGGTCGAGCACAGCTACGAAGAAGACGCGAACGAAGTGCGCATCCGCACCGAAGCGCTGGTGCTGCACATCCAGCGCCAGCCGCTGCGTCTGTCCCTGGAGCGCATCGAAGGCGGCCGCGCGATCGCGTTGTGGCGCGAGCTGCAGCCTTTGGACCTGGCCGCCGAGCAGAGCGTGCAGGTGCTGTCCAGCGATGCGGGCGAACACTATTACGGCGGCGGCCAGCAGAACGGCCGCTACGAGTTCAAGGGGCGCGAGCTGGAGATTTCCTACTCCGGCGGCTGGGAGGACGGCGATCGTCCCAGCCCGGCGCCGATGCTGTTGAGCTCGCGCGGCTGGGGCATGCTGCGCAATACCTGGAGCGACGGCAGCTACGACCTGCGCCAGCCCGATCAGGCCACCCTGCTGCATCGCGAGGGTCGCTTCGACGCCTACTACTTCGTCGGCGCCGGCCTGCCGCAGTTGCTGGACCGCTACACCGCGCTCACCGGCCGCGCCGGCCTGTTGCCGCGCTGGGCGCTCTCCTACGGCGACGCCGATTGCTACAACGACGGCGATAACAAGAAGAAGCCCGGCACCGTACCCGAAGGCTGGAGCGACGGCCCCAGCGGCAGCACCCCGGACGTGGTCGACAGCGTCGCGCGCAAGTACCGCGAGCACGACATGCCCGGCGGCTGGATTCTGCCCAACGACGGCTACGGCTGCGGCTACAAGGACCTGCCCAAGGTGGCGCAGGGCCTGGCGCGCTACGGCTTCCGCACCGGCCTGTGGACCGAGGACGGCGTCGACAAGATCGCCTGGGAAGTCGGCACCGCCGGCAGCCGCGTGCAGAAGCTGGACGTGGCCTGGACCGGCAAGGGCTACCAGTTCGCGATGGACGCCAACCACGCCGCCTACGACGGCATCCTGAAAAATTCGGATTCGCGCCCGTTCCTGTGGACGGTGATGGGCTGGGCCGGCATCCAGCGTTACGCGGTGGCCTGGACCGGCGACCAGAGCGGCAGCTGGGACTACATCCGCTGGCATATCCCGACCCTGATCGGCTCGGGGCTGTCGGGTCTGGCCTACGCCACCGGCGACGTCGACGGCATCTTCGGCGGCAGCGCCGAGACCTACACCCGCGATCTGCAGTGGAAGAGCTTCACGCCGGTGCTGATGGGCATGTCGGGCTGGTCCTCGGCGGGGCGCAAGCATCCGTGGTGGTACGACGAGCCCTACCGCAGCATCAATCGAGACTACCTCAAGCTCAAGATGCGCCTGACGCCGTACATGTACGGCCTCACCCGCGAAGCCGAGCTGACCGGCGCGCCGCCGCTGCGCGCGCTGATGTGGGATTACCCGCAGGATCCGCAGGCCTACACCGAGGCGCACAAGTACCAGTTCCTGCTCGGTCGCGAACTGCTGGTGGCGCCGGTGTACCGCAGCCAGGCCGCCAGCCGCGGCTGGCGCCGCGACATCCATCTGCCGCCCGGCCGCTGGATCGACTATTGGGACGGCCGCCAGCTGCAGGCCGGTGCGCAGGGCCGCCAGCTCGATCGCCAGGTCGATCTGGCCACGCTGCCGCTGTTCGTGCGCGCCGGCGCGATCCTGCCGATGTATCCGGCCATGCTCTACGACGGCGAGAAGCCGCTGGACGAGCTGACCCTGGACCTGTATCCGCAGGGCGAGTCGCACTACGTTTTGTACGAAGACGACGGCAACACGCGCCGTTACCAGAAGGGCGAGTTCAGCGAACAGGCCATCGCGATGCAGGCGCCGGCGCAGGGCAGCGGCGAAGTGCGCGTGCGCATCGAAGGCCAGCGCGGCGAATACGCCGGCCAGTTGCCGCAGCGCCGCTACGCCTTGCGCCTGCTCAGCCGCGAGCGCCCGCGCGTGGTCGAACTGGACGGGCGCGCGCTGCCGGCGCTGGCCGATCGCGCCGCGCTGCAGGCCGCCAGCGAAGGCTGGACCTACGATCCGGCCGACAGGCGCGGCAGCGTGCACGTGCGCACCGCGCCGATGGATATCCGCAGCGCGCTCGCGTTCCGCATCGATCTGCCGACCGCGCCCGCCGCGCCCGACGACGAGTTCCCGGCCGCGCCCGCGCAGGGTCGCGCGCTGCCGCCCGACAGTCTGCTGGTGGTCAACCGTCCGGCCGAGGAGCCCGGCCATCCGCTGGAGAACGCCTTCGACGACGACCCGGCGACCTGGTTCCGCAGCGTGCGCAATCAGGCCGTGCGCACCGGCGCGCACGAATGGACGATCGGCTTCGGCGAGCGCGCCCTGGTCGACGGCATCGAGATCGCGCCGCGCAACGATCAGCACTGGAAGCACGGCCAGGTCCGCGACTACGAAATTTATCTGGCCGACAGCAACGGCGAGTGGGGCGAACCGATCGCGCGCGGCCAGCTCAAACTGCAACAGGAGCTGCAGCGCATCGATTTCGCGCCGCGCGCCGGTCGTCTGCTGCGCTTCCGCGTGCTCAGCACCCAGAATCCGGACGGCGACGCCGCCAGTGGCAGCGACCCGATGGTGTCGGCGGCGCAGGGCGGCGGCGCGCGCGCGGTCGACGCGCAGCGTCCGCGCGACGTCGGCCCGATCGCGCTGTCGACCTTCCGCGTGCTCGAGCACCGCGCGCCGGAGCGTCCGGAGCGGCACTACTACCTGTCCGAACTGGCGACGGCCACCGACATCGCGCGCGACCGCGCCTACGGCGGCGTCAGCGAGATGCGCATGAACGGCCTGCAGTTCCGGCGCGGCCTGGGCGTGGGCGCGAACAGCCGGCTCGATCTGAACCTGCAGGGCGACTGGCGCCTGCTGCGCGCCGATCTGGGCGTCGACGACCGTTGCCGCGACGCCGGCGGCCTGCAATTCCAGGTCTGGGGCGACGAACGCCTGCTGTTCGACAGCGGCCTGGTGCGCGCGCCGGGCGTGGTCAAGCCCGAACTGGATATCCGTGGTCTGAAGCGTCTGAGCCTGCGCACCCTCGGCGCGCAGGGCGCGCATCCGGCGCAGGTCTGCGCCAACTGGGCCAATGCCGTGTTGATCGGACAGGAGGGCGATACCGCCGCCATCGCCACGCCCTAAGCCAGCGTCATTCCTAGCACTCGCCTTCCGACTGCGGCCCCACGGCCGTGGCACCGGAGCTTTGTTGCCTAACGCAAGCCAACCCGCCCGCGCAGCGCACGGCGCTGCCGATCGAAATGGAGCCGAAGATGTTGCATTCAAGCCAACGCTGTCGCCAACGCCGCATCCCCGTCACCGCGCTGTCCGTCGCCCTGGCCGCCGCATTGGCGGGCCCGGTCTACGCGCAGACCGCCGACACCGCCGCGCCGGACGCCGAGGCCAAGGAAAAGGCCACCGAACTGGAACGGATCCAGGTCACCGGCTCCAACATCAAGCGCACCGATGTCGAAACCGCTTCGCCGGTGCAGGTCATCAGCAAGCAGGACATCGAGAACATGGGCGCGCGCACCCTGCTGCAGGTGCTCGACAACCTGCCGGCGGCGCGTCCGGCGCAAGTGGATTCCAAGTCGCTGTTCACCGGTTCCGACGGCGCTTCGCAGGCCAATCTGCGCGGCCTCGGCGCGCAGGGCACGCTGGTGCTGTTGAACGGCCGCCGCCTGTCCTATTACGGCGCGCCGGCGGGCTTCCAGACCCAGTTCGTCAACATCGACTCGATCCCGGCCGCCGCGATCGAGCGCATGGAGGTGCTGACCGACGGCGCCTCGGCGGTGTACGGCACCGACGCCGTCGCCGGCGTGATCAACGTGATCACCCGCCGCGAGTACCAGGGCGCGGAGATCAACCTCACCACCGACTTCGCGCCGCGCTTCGACTCCTACGGCGAGCACCAGCTCAGCTTCACCGGCGGTTTCGGCGATCTGGACGAGGACCGCTACAACGTCTACGGCTCGGTCAATCTGTACCGGCGCGACCCGATTCCGCTGTCGGAGTGGTACGACAAGAAGCCCGAGCAGTTCTACGTCAACAACCCGAACTACATAAACAATCTGCGCCTGGGCAGCGGCAGCGCGCCGGGCGTGTTCAATCCCGGCAGCTACTTCGCGATCGACCCGGTTACCGGCCGGCGCACGCAGGAGGCGGCTCCGGGCTGCCAGAACGTCGTCGTCGAGGCGGCCGGACCGCGCTGCATCTGGCAGACCTGGCTGAACAACGAGATCGACGGCGGCGCCCAGTCCGAGCGCGCCACCGCCTACGTCAGCGCGCGCTTCCTGATCGGCGACACCACCGAAGCCTTCGCCGAAGCCACGTACACCGACATCGACCTGCGCGCCAACGGCGGCACGCCGCGCGCGTTCGGCACCACCACCGGCAACCCGACCAGCTGGTTCTCGCGCAATACCGGCAACACCGTCAACCAGTTCTTCTATCCCTACCTCGGCCCCAACAACGTCTACAACAAGGCCAGCCCCGCGCTGCGCGCGATCAACGGCGGCGTGGTCGGCCTGCAGTACCTGCTGCAGGACGTGGGCGGCGACCACTTCGGCCAGCGCAACACCGACAAGAGCTACCGCGGCATGTTCGGCCTGCGCGGCGCGCTGGGCGACTGGAACTGGGAAACCGCCTTCACCACCGCCGGATCGCATTCGGTCACGTATCAGACCACCAACGTCAACCTGGAAGGCTTCGAACGCGCCTTCGGTCCGTTCACCGTCGACCCGGCCACGGGCCGCGTGATCATCTCCGACAATCCGGCCTACAAGTTCGGCGAGATCAGCGAGGCCAACGCCAAGCTGCTGCGCGAGGCCTACCCGACCTTCGACATCGAATCCTGGACGCGCCTGCATACCCTCGACGGCAAGATCGAGGGGCCGCTGTTCGCGCTGCCCGCGGGCGAAGTGCGCGCCGCGTTCGGCTTCAACCTCAGCCGCGAGACCTTCTTCACGCCGGGCAACCCCGACGCGGCCAATGGCCTGATCACCCAGCAGGGCGGCTCCTGGTTCGACGGCAAGCGCACCACCTACGCGCTGTTCGGCGAGGCGGTGGCGCCGATCACCGACAAGCTGGAGCTGGAACTGGCCGCGCGCGTGGACAAGTACCCGAACTTCAACGCCAACTTCGCGCCCAAGATCGGCCTGAAGTACCAAGCGTTCGAGCAGCTGATGCTGCGCGGCACCTATTCGGAAGGTTTCCGCGCGCCCAGCCTGGCCGAAGCCGGCGAAGGCGGCGTGTTCGCGCAGATCGGCGGTTACCGCGACGAGGTGCGCTGCAACGAGACCAACGCCATCGCCAACCTGCTGCTGCAGTCCGCGCGTCCCGGCGACGTGGACCTGGGCCGCACGCTGCGCAACTCCGACTGCAGCCGCAACGTCGCGCGTCTGACCCAGCCCAACCAGGGCCTGGAGCCGGAGAAGGCCAAGATCGCCACGCTGGGCTTCGTGTACGAGCCGACCAACTGGCTGTCGGTGTCGGCCGACTACTGGTTCATCTACCGCCGCAACGAGATCGTCGCGCCGGACTACAGCAAGCCCGAGGACATCCTGGCGATGACGCGCTTCGGCATCACCGACGCCGACCGCGCCAACCTGGCCGCGCTGGCGGCGATGTGCGCCGATCCGGCCAGCGGCGTGACCTGTCCGGGCACGCTGCCGGGCTACAGCATCGGCAACATCTCCAGCGTCATCGGCCAGTACCGCAACCGCGGCCGCACCCTGGTCGACGGCTTCGACATCGACGCGCGCAGCCGCTTCGACCTGGGCGACTGGGGCCGCTTGAACGTCGGCGTGGCCGCGACCATCGCGCGCCGCAACATGTACCACGCCGGCGACGATTCGGGCTGGCTGTACGGCAACACCGTGGGCTACTACAACAACCCGCGTCTGCGCGCGACCTTCAACGTCGACTGGAACTACGGCGACTGGAACACCAGCTTCTACGTCAACTACGTCGGCAAGACCAAGTGGGCCTACGACCGAATCGACGCGCAGGACAACAACGAAGAGACCTGCACCGGCAGCTATGTGTCGGTGCAGCCCAGCAAGTGCGACGGCGCGCCGGCCTGGTGGACGGCCAACCTGGGCGTGACCTGGAAGCCGACCGACAAGCTCACCGTCGGTGCCACCGTCAAGAACCTGTTCGACCGTCATCCGTTCTACGACCCCAACGACTGGATGACCTTCCCGGGCTACACCAACAACTTCGGCCGGGTCTTCAGTTTCTCGGTGGGCTACAAGTTCTGATCGCGGCGCACCGCGGCCGCTCCTGACCGGGGCGGCCGCCGTGCGCGACCACGCCACGACGACACGTCTTTATCAGGAGGGTTCCATGCGCACCATCCGCCATGCCGTGCTGTTGCTGTGTCTTTCGCTGTCGTCCAACGCCTACGCCCTGGTCGCCGGCGGCATGGTCGCCATCGACCGCCAGTGGCCCGCCACCGATGTGGGCTACCTGGACATGAACTTCCCCACCACCGTCACCGACGAGCCCGGCAAGGACGGTTACACCTACTGGGCGCACCAGTTCTGGTTCAAGGGCGGCGACGGCGGCTACCTCGGCCTGCAACAGCGCGACGGCCACAACAAGGCCTTGAACTTCTCGATCTGGAAAGCCACCGGCTGGACCGCCGAACCCGGCACCCAATGCGCCTACTTCGATCACGAGGGCAGCGGCGTGCAGTGCTGGGTCGCCTACGACTGGCGGCAGCGCGCGACCTACGACATCCGCATCGTCGCCGAGGCGCCCGCGCGCTGGGCGGCCTACATCGTCGACACCGCCAGCAACGGCCAGCGCAAGGTCGCGACCATCCACGTGCCCGCGGCCTGGGGCGCGCTGACCAACCGCACCAACACCTTTCTTGAGGACTACGCGCAAGGCAGCCAGGAGCGCGCGAGCTGCGCGGCCGTGCCGGCCAGCAGCGCGGTGCTGCATGCGCCCAGCGCGGAGCAGGGCAGCGTGGCGCCGGTGACCAGCACCGCCACCACCTATGGCATCTGCGCCACCATCGCCCGCGCCGCCTGCACGGCCGAGCAGGACTGCACCGCCGCGGCCAACGTCTACGGCACCCTGGGCAGTCCGCAACGCCTGCTCAACGAACACAGCGGCTACTGCCTGGACACCTTGTCCGGTGGCGCCCAGGCCGGCCTGTGGGACTGCGCCGCCAACGCCAACCAGCAGATCGAGCGCGACGACGGCTTCCGCCTGCTGATGCGCTCGCGCAGCAAGTGCCTGCAGGCCGACACCGACGGCAAGGTGCGCCTGGCCGATTGCGGCAACGGTTCGCGCCAGCGCTGGCTGCCGATCCCCGGCTCCAACGAGGTCTACAACGTCGGCGCGCGGCAGTGCCTGGACCCCATGAACGGCGCGGTGCGCGGCGCGTACCTGCGCACCTACACCTGCCTGGCCAACGGCTATCAGCGTTGGCGCCTGAAACCTTGACCTATTTCGGCGGATCGGACGGTTTCGCGCCGTCCGCCCGCTTTCATTCGAACCACGCGTGGCAAGCTGATGGCAGAGCCGGCCGCGGATGCACAGGAGCACAGCATGAACCGTAGAGATTTCATCATCGCCAGCGCCGCGATCGGCGCCAGCGCCCTACTGCCGAACACGCCGGCCTGGGCCGCGAAGCGGCGCATCCGCCTGGGCCTGATCGGCACCGGCATGCGTGGTCAGGTGCTGCTGAAGGAACTGCTGCGGCGCGACGACGTCGAAGTGGCGGCGCTGTGCGACATCGAACCGATCATGCTGCAGCGCGCGCTGGATATGGCCGCCAAGGCCGGCAAGCCCGCGCCCAAGGCCTACGGTCAGGACGGCGACGTGCATGCCTACAAGCGCCTGCTGGCGCAGCGCGGCCTGGACGCGGTGATCATCGCCACGCCCTGGGAATGGCATGCGCCGATGGCGATCGACGCGATGGAGGCCAAGGTCGCGGTGGGTTGCGAGGTCGTGGCCGGCGTCACCCTGGACGATCACTGGCAGGTGCTGCGCACCCAGCTGCGCACCGGCACGCCCTACATGCTGTTGGAGAACGTGTGCTACCGGCGCGACGTGATGGCGGCGCTGCAGATGGTGCGCGCGGGGTTGTTCGGCGAACTGCTGCACCTGCAGGGCGGCTACCAGCACGATCTGCGCGCGGTGAAGTTCAACTCCGGCGATCCCGATCAGCCCTACGGCAGCGGCGTGGAGTTCGGCCCCAAGGGCTGGTCCGAGGCGCGCTGGCGCACCGAGCATTCGGTGCGCCGCAACGGCGAGCTCTACCCCAGCCACGGCATCGGCCCCTGCGCGATGTACACCGGCATCAACCGCGGCAACCGCTTCACCCGTATCAACAGCTTCGCCACCAAGGCGCGCGGCCTGCACGAATACACCGTGGCCAAGAGCGGCGGCACCACCCATCCCAGCACCCAGGCCAGCTTCAAGCTCGGCGACGTGGTCACCACCACCCTGGCCTGCGAAAACGGCGAGACCATCCTGCTGCAGCACGACACCTCGCTGCCGCGCCCGTACTCGCTCGGCTTCCGCGTGCAAGGCACCAAGGGCCTGTGGATGGACCTCAACCAGTCCATCCATATCGAAGGCCGCAGCCCGCCGCACAAGTGGGAGGAGTTCAAGACCTACCAGGACCAGTACGACCACCCGCTGTGGCGCAAGTACGCCAAGGACGCCGAGGGCGCCGGACACGGCGGCATGGACTACTTCGTGATCCATGCTTTCGTCGAAGCCGTGAAGGCCGAAGCGCCGATGCCGATCGACATCTACGACGCGGTGGCCTGGAGCGCGATCACGCCGCTGTCGGAGCAGTCCATCGCGCAGGGCTATCAGACTCTGGACTTCCCGGACTTCACTCAGGGCCTGTGGAAGTCGCGCAAGCCGATCTTCGCCTTCGACGCCAAGTACTGAGGTCGGCGACCGCCGGCGGCCACGGCCGTCGGCGGCGCGCTCAGATCGACACGCCCGCCTGTTCCAGCAGCCAGCTCCGAAACGCGCGGATGCGCGGATCGTCGCGGCTGCGCTGCGGGTAGACCAAGTGATAGGCGTAGTCCGGCGCCACCGGCACGACCGTGTCGAACAGCCGCTGCAGGCGGCCCTGGGCGAGGTCGTTGGCGATCATGTCCAGGTCGGCCAGGCCGATGCCGCCACCGTCGATCACCGCCTGCACCACGTGGCTGGAATCGGCGAAGCCGACGCAGCGGCGGTCGTCGAAACCCTCGATGCCGGCCGCGGCCATCCACATCCGCCAGTTCGGCCAGACCATGCCGTCGGTCTTCCAGTCGACGTAGTACAGGGTGTGCCGCAACAGGTCGCTGGGCTGTTCGAGTCTGGCGCCGTCGGCGAGCAGGCGCGGGCTGCATACCGGCGCGATCACGGTGTCGAACAGGCGGTCCGCGCAGGCGTCGGCGACGCGGCCGGTGCCGAAACGGATCGCCAGGTCGATGTCGTCGCCGTCGAAGTCGCGCAGGGCATCGCTGATGTCGAAGCTCAGTTCCAACTCGGGGTGCGCGGCCTGGAATTGCGGCAGGCGCGGCAGCAGCCAGTTGGTCGCGAAGCGCGCGCTCAGAGAGATGCGCAGCTGGGTGGCGCCGCGCGCCATGCCGCGCGCGCGACCGACCGCGCGCTGTAGCGATTGCAGCGCCGAGGCCGCGGCCTCGAACAGCACCATGCCGGCCGGCGTGAGCTGCAGGTTGCGGCCGCCGCGCGCGAACAGCACCAGATCGAGCTGGTCCTCGAGCTCCTTGATCTGGTGACTGACCGCGGCCGGGGTCAGTCCGACCTCCTCGGCGGCGCGGGTGAAGTTCAGATGCCGGGCCGCCGCCTCGAAAGTCCTGAGCGCGCGCGTGCCGGGCAACAGGCGGTTCATCGGTGTGCGGGCCGGCTGGACGGGGGCTGAGGATTGCCCGTTTCGGTCGGGCGGGTCAACGGCGGCAGGCGGGGCGCGCGCGCCGTTCTGACGGGCCCGCAGGCCGCGCGAGGCCGTGCCGGGAGCGGCGCCGCCCCGGCGCCCGCGCAATTGCGGGATAATCGCGGTTGCCGGCGACGCCCGGCTCCGGCGTCGCCGCCTTCCTGGCTACCGCATGGCCGCAGGTCGCGGGCCCGGGTTCGCGCGCCGCACGGCGCCCGCGCCGTACGCACCACCGCCCCTCGCATTGAAAGCAGCCGCCAGCCATGAACACTGATTATCGCAAGCCGCTCCCGGGCACCACGCTCGACTATTTCGACGCCCGCGCCGCCATCGAGGCGATCGCGCCCGGCGCCTACGACCGCTTGCCCTACACCTCGCGCGTGCATGCCGAGAACCTGGTGCGGCGCGCCGAGCCGGCGATGCTGGCGGCCTACCTGACCCAGCTGATCGAGCGCCGCAGCGACCTGGACTTTCCCTGGTTCCCGGCGCGCGTGGTCTGCCACGACATCCTCGGCCAGACCGCGCTGGTCGACCTTGCCGGCCTGCGCGACGCCATCGCCGAGCGCGGCGGCGACCCCTCGCAGATCAATCCGGTGGTGCCGACCCAGCTGATCGTCGACCACTCGCTGGCGGTGGAGCACGGCGGTTTCGACAAGGACGCGTTCGCCAAGAACCGCGTCGTCGAGGACCGCCGCAACGAGGACCGCTTCCATTTCATCAACTGGACCAAGCGCGCGTTCCGCAACGTCGATGTGATCCCGCCGGGCAACGGGATCATGCATCAGATCAATCTGGAGCGGATGTCGCCGGTGGTGCACGCGCGCGACGGCGTCGCGTTCCCCGATACCCTGGTCGGCACCGACAGCCACACGCCGCACGTGGACGCGCTGGGCGTGATCGCGATCGGCGTCGGCGGCCTGGAGGCCGAGAGCGTGATGCTGGGCCGCGCTTCGTGGATGCGCCTGCCCGAGATCGTCGGCGTGCATTTGAGCGGCAAGCCGCAGCCCGGCATCACCGCCACCGACATCGTGCTGGCGCTGACCGAGTTCCTGCGCCAGTCCAAGGTGGTCGGCGCCTATCTGGAGTTCTACGGCAGCGGCGCGTCCGCGCTGACCCTGGGCGACCGCGCCACCATTTCCAACATGGCGCCCGAGTACGGCGCCACCGCGGCGATGTTCTTCATCGACGACAAGACCATCGACTACCTGCGCCTGACCGGTCGCGAGGACGCCCAGGTCAAACTGGTCGAGACCTACGCCAAGCAGACCGGCCTGTGGGCCGACGCCCTGGTCGGCGCGCATTACGAGCGTGTGCTCGAGTTCGACCTGTCGACCGTGGTGCGCAACATGGCCGGCCCGTCCAACCCGCACAAGCGCCTGCCGACTTCCGAGCTGGCCGCGCGCGGCATCGCCGGGCAGTGGCAGGACGTGCCGGGCCAGATGCCCGACGGCGCGGTCATCATCGCCGCCATCACCAGCTGCACCAACACCAGCAACCCGCGCAACGTGATCGCCGCCGGCCTGATCGCGCGCAACGCCAATGCGCGCGGCCTGGTGCGCCGGCCGTGGGTGAAGAGCTCGCTCGCGCCCGGTTCCAAGGCGGTGCAGCTGTACCTGGAAGAGGCCGGCCTGCTGAGCGAACTGGAGCGGTTGGGCTTCGGCATCGTCGCCTTCGCCTGCACCACCTGCAACGGCATGAGCGGCGCGCTGGACCCGGCGATCCAGAAGGAAGTGATCGAGCGCGATCTGTACGCGACCGCGGTGCTGTCGGGCAACCGCAACTTCGACGGCCGCATCCATCCCTACGCCAAGCAGGCCTTCCTGGCCTCGCCGCCGCTGGTGGTCGCCTACGCGATCGCCGGCACGGTGCGCTTCGACATCGAGAAGGACGCGCTGGGCTTCGATGCCGACGGCCAGCCGATCACGCTCAAGGACATCTGGCCCAGCGACGAGGAGATCGACGCGATCGTCGCCAGCAGCGTGAAGCCGGAGCAGTTCCGCCAGGTCTACGAGCCGATGTTCCGCTCCGACGGCGCCGTCGGCGGCCAGATCGATCCGCTGTACGCCTGGCGCCCGCAGAGCACCTACATCCGCCGCCCGCCGTACTGGGAAGGCGCGCTGGCCGGCGAGCGCACGCTCAGCGGCATGCGCGCGCTGGCGGTGCTGGGCGACAACATCACCACCGACCACCTCTCGCCGTCCAACGCGATCATGCTCGACAGCGCGGCCGGCGAGTATCTGGCCAAGATGGGCGTGCCGGAAGAGGACTTCAATTCCTACGCCACCCATCGCGGCGACCACCTCACCGCGCAGCGCGCGACCTTCGCCAATCCCAAGCTGCTCAACGAAATGGTCCGCGACGACGCCGGCAAGGTGCGTCAGGGTTCGCTGGCGCGGATCGAGCCGGAAGGCCAGGTCACGCGCATGTGGGAGGCGATCGAGACCTATATGGAACGCCGCCAGCCGCTGATCATCATCGCCGGCGCCGACTACGGCCAGGGCTCTTCGCGCGACTGGGCGGCCAAGGGCGTGCGCCTGGCGGGCGTGGAGGCGATCGCGGCCGAGGGCTTCGAGCGCATCCACCGCACCAACCTGATCGGCATGGGCGTGCTGCCGCTGGAATTCCTGGCCGGCACCGACCGCAACACGCTGGGCATCGACGGCACCGAGACCTTTGATGTGATCGGCGAGCGCACCCCGCGCGCGCTGCTCACCCTGGTGATCCACCGCCGCAACGGCGAGCGCGTGGAGGTGCCGGTGACCTGCCGCCTGGACACCGCCGAGGAAGTGTCGATCTACGAAGCCGGCGGCGTGCTGCAGCGCTTCGCCAACGATTTCCTCGAGTCCGCGCAGGCGGCTTGAGGCCGGTATCGCCGACCTCGCCGCCACGGCGGTCGAGGTCGCGATCCTCACGCAACCATTCCCCCGATCCACGGAAGCCATCGCCCATGTCGCAGCTCCCCCAAATCCGCATTCCCGCCACCTACATGCGCGGCGGCACCAGCAAGGGCGTGTTCTTCCGCCTGCAGGATCTGCCGGCCGCGGCGCAGGTGCCCGGGCCGGTGCGCGATGCCTTGCTGATGCGGGTGATCGGTTCGCCCGATCCCTACGGCAAGCACACCGACGGCATGGGCGGCGCGACCTCCAGCACCAGCAAGGTCGTGATCCTGGCCAAGTCGGACGTGCCGGATCATGACGTCGACTATCTCTACGGCCAGGTCGCGATCGCCCAGCCCTTCGTCGACTGGAGCGGCAACTGCGGCAATCTCAGTTCCGCGGTCGGTCCCTGCGCGATCGCGGGCGGCCTGATCGACCCCGCGCGCGTGCCGCACGACGGCGTCGCGGTCGTGCGCATCTGGCAGGCCAACATCGGCAAGACCATCATCGCGCACGTGCCGATCAGCAATGGCCAGGTCCAGGAGACCGGCGACTTCGAGCTCGACGGCGTGACCTTCCCGGCCGCCGAGATCGCGCTGGAGTTCCTGGATCCCGCCGACGAAGGCGAAGGCGAGGGCGGCGCGGCGATGTTCCCCACCGGCAATATCGTCGACGAGCTGGACGTGCCGGGCGTGGGCACGCTGCGCGCGACCATGATCAATGCCGGCGTGCCGACCATCTTCCTCAACGCCGCCGACCTGGGCTACACCGGCGCCGAACTGCAGGACGCGATCAACGGCGATCCCGCGGCGCTGGCCAAGTTCGAAACCATCCGCGCCCACGGCGCGGTGCGCATGGGCCTGATCGCCGACGTCGCCGACGCGGTACAGCGCCAGCACACGCCCAAGGTGGCGTTCGTGGCGCCGCCGCGCGAGTACGTGTCCTCGGGCGGCAAGCGCATCGCCGCCGGCGACATCGACCTGCTCGCACGCGCGCTGTCGATGGGCAAGCTGCACCACGCGATGATGGGCACGGCCGCGGTCGCGATCGCCACCGCCGCCTCGGTGCCCGGCACCGTGGTCAACCTGGCCGCGGGCGGCGGCAACGACCGCGCCGCGGTGCGTTTCGGCCATCCCTCCGGCACCTTGCGCGTGGGCGTGGAAGCGCGTCAGGTCGACGGCGAATGGGCCGTGACCAAGGCCTCGATGAGCCGCAGCGCGCGCGTGCTGATGGAAGGCTGGGTGCGGGTACCGGGCGACGCGTTCTAAAGGACGCCGGACCTGGCGCTCTGGCCGCCCGCAGCCGCCGGAGCCGTTTGCCTCGCTGGTCGCGCCAAGCCACGGCTCCGCCGGACTGCGCCGGCCGGCGTGGGGCCGGGCGCGACCGCCCGTCGTCTGCTGCCACCGAATATGTGGACTATAAGTGTCGCAAGGGTGCCAGGTAGCGGTATCCTCGCCGCCGTGCCCGCCTGGAGCTTCGCTCGGCCGGGCCGGAGCAGCGGCCCGGGGTGGGTGCTCGCCGCAGCCTGATCGTCAAGGAAGTCGAAGCGTCATCGCCAGGGAGGTGCGGTTATGGGCTACGAATTCGAAAAGCAGACGTTCGCCAGCGGCAAGCAGGTGACGCTGGTCAGCTGGGAGGACGAATCGCCGACCCAGCACGGCGCCAAGCTGCAGAACAAGCCCTGGAAGGCCACCGACGCGCGCGCCGCCGTCGGCTTCTACGACTCCACCGTCGAGTACATGCGCAACGACTGGGCCGCCAAGCACATGGCGCCGAAAGCGGTCGTGACCACGCATGGCAGCCTGATGCTGTATCACAACGCGTCCACCAACACCTGGCATTCCACCGACGCCCTCGACATCGACCACGTGGTGCCGTGGAAGCAGCACCTCGCCAACAAGGGCGCGCGCAACCACGCCGAAGCCAACATGGCCTACAACGACGTGGCCAACCTGCGCATGCTGCCGGCGGTGGTGAACCGCGCGCGCGACAGCGCCGACAATGTGCTGAACACCTATGGCAAGGATTCCAGGCAGTGGCAGGAATGGGTGGACCAGCGTTTCGGTTTCGACGCCAAGGCCAGCGCTTCGGCATTCGACCCGGATAAGGACCTGGCGCGCCGCACCGCCGCCACGACCAGCAAGGAATGGGCGCCGGAGGACGGTCGCAAGGGTCTGAGTTTCGACGCGGCTGTGGCCGGAAAGTGGTACGAATCACAGCTGCACAAGCAGTATGCGACCACCGTGGAGATGAGCCATCCGACCACGGGCGCGAAACAGAAAGTGCCTTTGTTCTATTGCGCCGCCTCCAGGCAACTGTGCACCCGCGACGCCCTGGACATCGATCACGAGCTGCGTTTTGAGGCCCTGGCCAAGGCGATGATGAAGTACGCGCCGGACGGCGGCATCACCAAGGCCCACGCGGCGGACGCCTACAACGAAACCAGCAACCTGCGCCTGGTCAGTCGCGGTGCCAACAGCTCGCACGAGTGGGAACTCAACGCGGAAATGAGCTACCGAGACGATGATGGTCCGGCCCGAGCCGGCGATCGCGAGCAGCCGTCGGCGACGCTGCCCGACAGCATCCGCGATCAGGTCCGCAGCGCGATGGGCCAAGGCCGCGGCACGATCACCGGCATGCAGGATTTTTCGTTCCCGTCCGTCCCGCAGGCCAGCCCTTTCATGCCGATGTACCAGTTGGGCGCGCAGGCCAGTCTCTCTCTGCCGACGTTCGCGTCGGCGACGCTGGCCAGTCCTAGCTTGCCCACGGCTCCGCCGCCTACGCTGGCCAGCCCCTTCATGCCGATGTACCAGTTGGGCGCGCAGGCCAGTCCCTCTCTGCCGACGTTCGCGTCGGCGACGCTGGCCAGTCCTGCCTTGCCCACGGCCCCGCCGGCTACGCCGGGTACGCCGGCCAAACCCTTCATGCCGATGTACCCGCCGGCCCCGCAGGGCAATTCCTCCGCACCTACGGTTGCGTCGGCTCCGGCGGCGAGCGCCGCCGTGTTGGTGCAGCCGCCGGCCAAGCAAGCCGCTACCAGCGCCCCTACGCCGTCGTCGGTGTCGCCCAGTCAGAGTAGTCCGATCCTGCTCAACGACGCGCGACATCCGGACAACAAGCTCTATCTCAGCGCGCTTTCCAGCGTGCAGAAGGAGTACGGCGACAGGTTGTCGAAGCCGCAAAGCGAGAGTTACGCCGCGTCCGTAACCTTGATCGCCAAGACCAATCAAATGCCGAACGTCAGCCGGGTGGTGAGCAATGAAGGCACGCTATATACCGTGTGCGACTTCGGGCCGTTCAATCGCAAGGTCGTCCCGGTCGAGGAAAGTCAATTGAAGGGTCGGACCATGGAGCAGAACACTCGGGATGTCGCCGCGCTGCCGGCCGCGACGCAGGCGGCCAGCCAGTCAGCGCCGACGCGCAGCCCGACGATCGGCCATTGAATCGCGTTAGCGCGGCGAGCCTGGGCCGGATCGACGGCGACAAGCGCGACCGCGAATCGAATCATCGTGTAAGTCCAAGCATCATCGACCAGGAGAGGCGGTAATGGGACACACCTTCGAGCAGGAAAACTTGAGCAGCGGCAAGCAGGTGACGCTGGTCAGCTGGGAGGACGAATCGCCGACCCAGCACGGCCCGAAACTGCAGAAAAAGCCGTGGAAGGATTCCGACACCCGTTCCAGCGTCGGCTTCTACGACTCCACCGTCGAGTACATGCGCAACGACTGGGCCGCCAAGCACATGACGCCACAGGGGTTCGAGACTCCGAAGGGCAACGTGATGCTGTATCACAACAAGAGCAGCAACACCTGGCATTCCACCGACGCGCTGGACATCGACCACGTCAAGCCGTGGAAGGAACACTTCGACGCTCTGGGCGTGAAGACCCACGCCGACGCCCACAAGGCCTACAACGACGTCAGCAATCTGCGCATGCTGCCGGCGGTGGTGAACCGCGCGCGCGACAGCGCCGACAACGTCTACAACACCTACGGCGCGGACTCGCCGCAATGGAAGCAATGGGTGAGCGAGCGCTTCGGCTTCGACGCCAAGGCCGACCATCCGTCCTTCGACGACAGCACCGATCTGGCGCGCCGCACCAAGACCACGATGGAGAAGGGCTGGGAGCCGGACGACGGCCGCAAGGGCCTGAGCTTCGACGCGGCGGTGGTCGGCAAGTGGTACGAGTCGCAGCTGCAGAAGCAATACGCGTGCACGGTCGAGGCCACCCACCCGACCAGCGGCGCCAAGCAGGAGGTGCACCTGTTCCGTTGCGCCGCGTCCGGCCAACTGTGCACGCGCGACGCCCTGGACATCGATCACGAGCTACCGTTCGAGATCCTGGCCAAGGCGATGATGAAGCACACCCAGGACGGCACCGCCACCAAGGCCAACGCCCTGGACGCCTACAACGAGACCAGCAACCTGCGTCTGGTCGGTCGCAGCGTCAACAGCTCGCACGAGTTCGAACTCAACGAGCAGATGGAGTTCCGCGACAAGGAGAAGCCCGAGCGCCGCAACGAGTTCAAGGGCTGGCTGGTCGACGACGGCGGCCAGCTCAGCGACTCGATGCGTCAGCAGATCCGCGAGCTGGCGCGCACCTACGAACCGGGCCGCCCCATCTTGCTCAAGGACGCCGATCATCCCGACAATCGCTTTTACACCCTGGCCATGAACGGGCTGTCGAAGACCGATATCGGTCAGAAGATGAGCGGCCCGGAGCGCGAGAACGCCGCCGGCGCGCTCGCGGTGGTGGCCAAGGGCGCGAACCTGAGCTCGATCGACGTGATCACGCGCAATCATGACGGCAGCACGCTGTTCGCGGTTCAGGGCGACATCAAGGGCGCGCATACCTACGGCATGGTCGCTACGTCGGTGGCGGTCAATTACTCGATGGCCCAGGCCACCCAGGACATGGCCAAGCTGACCGCGACCCAGCAGAACCAGCAGCAGACCACGGTCAAACACATGAGCCAGTAACGGCGCTGCGTCGCCGTCAAGGAACCCAACCATGCCTTTCGAAGACGTCACCCTGCAAAGCGGACAGCACGTGACCCTGGTCAGCTGGGGCGACATGACGCCGACCCAGCACGGCGCCCGGCTGCAGACCACGCCCTGGACCGCCCAGGACACGCGCGAATCCTTGGCCTTCTACGACTCCACGATCGAGTACATGCGCAACGAGTGGGCGTTCAAGAACATGCACGCGCAGCTGGTGGAGACGCCGCAGGGGCGGGTCGCGCTGTTCCACAACGCCAGCACCGACACCTGGCACAGCACCGACGCGCTGGACATCGATCACGTCACGCCCTGGAAGCAGCACTGCATCAACAAGGGGGTCGACAATCAGGCCGACGCCAACATCGCCTACAACGATGTGGGCAATCTGCGCATGCTGCCGGCGGTGGTGAACCGCGCCCGCGACAGCGCCGATCTGGTTTACAACACGCACGGAGCGAACTCGCCGCAATGGCAGAAGTGGGTCGACGAACGCCTCGGCTTCGACCCCAGCGTCCAGCACCCCGGCTTCGACGAGGACCGCGACCTGGCGCGTCGCCACAAGACCACCATGGAAACGCCGTGGTCGGCCGACGAGGGCCGCAAGGGCCTGAGCTTCGACGCCCGCGTCGCCGGCAAGTGGTACGAGGCGCAGCTGGAACAGGCCTATGCGACCACGGTGCAGGTCAAGAGCCCGACCACCGGCAAGATCAGCGACGTGCATCTGTTCAAGTGCGACGCTTCCGGCCAGCTGCTCACCCGCGATGCCCTGGACATCGATCACCGGGTGCCGTTCGAGATCCTGTCCAAGGAGATGATGAAGTACGCGCCGGACGGCGGCATCACCAAGGCCCATGCGGCGGACGCCTACAACGAAACCAGCAACCTGCGATTGGTCGGCCGCAGCGCCAACAGCGGTCACGAGTGGGAACTGGATCGGCACGGCCAGTACCGCGACAAGGTCGAGATCAAGCCCATGCCCGGCGACTACCGTGAGGATCAGCTGACGCTGTCCAGCGGCATGCGCGACCAGATCCGCGCCGCGGTGCAGCAGACCTACGGCGGCATCGGCAGCATGCACGAAGGCGGCTTCGGCGGGCAGCCGTTCGGCGCGCCGCAGCAGCCACAGGCGATCCTGCTCAACGACCAGCGCCATCCCGATCATCCGCTGTTCAACAACGCGCTGCAGTGCGTGCAGGCCGAGTACAAGGCGCTGGGGCCGCAGCAGCAGGAAGTGTTGGCCTCGTCGGTGGCGCTGTTCGCCAAGCAGAATCACATGCCCGAGATCTCGCGGGTGGTGAGCCACGAAGGCAGTCTGTATGCGGTGCGCGATCACGGGTTCAGCGGCGCGCGCGACGTGGTCCACCATCCCGAGCAGAACCTGCTCAACCGCACCCTGCAGCAGAACAGCCAGGAGATCGCCACCCTGGCCACGCCGACCCAGCAGGGCTGGCAGCAGGGCCAGCAGCAGAACCGCGGTCTGGTCCAGTAATCCGCGCCGCGACAGCGCCTGCGTCTAGCCGTTCACGGCTGGGCGCAGGCCGCTTGCGCCAGGACGAAATCCGGCTAACCGCGTTCGGCGCGCTTCATCCAATCCCGTAGACGCAACGCATCGGGATCGAGATGACAACCAGTAAACGCAGCACGCATGCCTGGGCATGCGCTGGATGGGTATTGCCTATGGCGTTCGCCGGCGGCGCGCAGGCGGCCATCGTGATCGACGGAAACGTCGACGAGGCCGAGTGGCAGCAGGCGCGCACGTACGAGGATTTCAAGGTCACCGAGCCCTACCGCTTGGAAGCGCCTCCGGCGGGCGCGGGCACCGTGGCGCGCTTGCTGTCCACGCCCGACGGCATCGCGGTGGCGTTCGAACTGGAGCAGTCCAGCGCCTTCGCGCGGGTCAGGCCGCGCCTGCAGCGCGACCAGCAGCGCGCCGCCGACCGCGTCAACCTCAGCATCGATTTCGACGGCGACGGCCGCAGCGCCTACAGCTTCAGCGTCGATCGCGCCGGCTCGGTGCAGGACGGCGTGATCGCCAACGAAAACGTGCTGAACCTGGACTGGGACACCGACTGGTCCTGGGCGGTCAGCGAGACCGAGCGCGGTTGGCAGGCCGAGCTGCTGATCCCGTGGTCGGTGGCGACCATGCGCGGCGCCGATGCCGCCACGCGCAAGGTCAAGGTCTATTTCAGCCGCGTCCTGGGCAGCAACGGCGAACGCCAGGCCACGCCGGCGGTGGCGACCTCGCGCGGGCGTTTCGTGTCCGACTTCGCGCCGATCGAAATCGCCCAGTACCGCAAGCCCTTGCTGCATTTCTGGCCTTACCTCACCGCCCATCATGACCTGATCGACGGCCGCACCCGCTACAACGCCGGCGTCGACGTGTTCTGGAAGCCCTCGCCGACCTTCCAGCTCAGCGCCACGATCCATCCGGATTTCGGCCAGGTCGAGTCCGACGACCTGGTGATCAACTTCGACGCGGTGGAGACCTTCTACAGCGACCGCCGCCCGTTCTTCACCGAGAACCAGAGCATCTTCGACCTGACCACGCCCGACTCGGGGCGTCTGATCCACACCCGCCGCATCGGCGGCGACGCCGACGACGGCTCCGGCGCCAGCGACATCGACGCCGCGCTCAAGCTCAACGGTTCCGTGGGCGCGCTGGGCTACGGTCTGCTCGCGGCCAGCGAGGACGGCGAGGCCGGGCGCGACTACTACGCCGCGCGCCTGCAATACCCGCTGCGGCCCGGCCTCAATCTGGGCTGGCTGGGCAGCCTGGTGCGGCGGCCGTATCGCCAGCGCGAGGCCCAGGTGCAGGCCGTGGACCTGAGCTGGAAGCCCAACGAGCGTCTGATCGTCAACGCCCAGGCCCTGGCCAGTTTCATCGACCAGGCCGGGCGCCGCAGCGACGACAGCGGCGCCTGGCTGCGCATCAACTGGACGCCGTCGGACCGCTGGCGCTACGAACTGGAGGCGACCCATTTCGGCGGCCGCCTGGACTTCAACGACCTCGGCTTCCAACGCCGCGCCAGCCTCAACGAACTCGAACTCACCGGCGTCTATCTGCACCGCGTGCAGGATCCGACCGCGCGGCTGGGCAGCACGCGCTGGTCGGCCGAACTGCAGGCGCGCAGCAACGACCGCGGCGATCGCCTGCCTACCTACCTGCTGTTGGGCAGCAGCCTCAATTTCCGCAGCGGCGACCTGATCACTCTGGAGGCCAGCCTGGTCAGCGCCGGTTGGGAGGACCTGATCTCGCGCGGCCACGGGCTGTGGCGGCGCTCGGGCCGATACGATGCGGAGATCGGCTACACCAGCCGCCGCTACGGCGACTGGTCGCTGGGCGCTTCGATCGGGCTGTCGCCGCGCGGATTGAGCGCGCACCCGACCCGGGAACTGGTGCTCAGCGCCAACTGGTACCCCAACGACGCCTTCAATGCCTCCTTCGAGTTCGGCCCGGACCGCGGCGAGGACTGGCTGATCTGGGAAGGCGGCCGCGACTTCGGCCGTTACGCGCGCCGCGGCGACTTCGCCAGCCTGGGCCTGAGCTGGTTCCCGGGCCAGCGCCACGAACTGCGCCTGAAATCGGAATGGGTGGCGGTGCGCGGCAGCCAGGGCCAGCGCTACCAGCTGCAGCCCTCGGGCCGGATGGCCGCGACCGGCCTGACGCGCCCGGACTTCGACGTCAACAATTTCGGCCTGCAGCTGCGCTACCGCTATCTGTTGGGCCCGCAGTCGGACGTGTTCCTGGCCTATTCGCGCGGCGGCTACCGGAGCCAGGAGCGCGACGGCATCGGCGGCGGCGCGCTGTTCGACGACGCCCTGGGGCTGCGCGACGCCGACCAGGTGCTGGCCAAGATCCGCTACCGGTTCTAGGCCGGGGCGCGGTGCCCGCAAATCCGGGCTAACCGATCGCGGGGTGGGTGCATCCTAGTGGGATGGACGGCGGCGACCCACCCTTGGACAGCGCAGCGCAATCGGCGGTGGCACGCGCACGCGCCGGCGACGAGCGCGCGTTCCGTGGGCTGGTGGACGCGCATGCGCGGCCGCTGTTCCAGTTGTGCTTCCGCATCACCCGCGACGCGGCCCTGGCCGAGGACGCGGTCCAGGAGACCTTCTACAAGGCCTGGCGCGGGCTGGCCGGTTACGACGGGCGCGCGGCGTTCTCGACCTGGCTGCACCGGATCGCGGTGAACGCGGCGCTGGAGCAACTGCGCCGCGATGCCCGTCATCGCCAGGACGCCCCCGCCGCCCATCCGGAGGACGAGGAGGGCGCGGATTTCCTGGCCGCGCTGCCCGACGACGCGCCGGATCCGGAGGCGCGCGCCTCCGGCGTGCAGATCGGCCTGCGCATCGACCGCCAGATGCAGCGCCTGAGTCCGTCCGAGCGCGCCGCTTTCGTCCTACGTCATTGGGAAGGCGAACCGCTGGAGCGGATCGCCGAGACCCTGGGTATGAACACCGGCCAATGCAAGCAGGCCATCTTCCGCGCGGTGCGCAAATTGCGCGACGCACTGGAAACCTTGAGGTAAGCCATGTCCATCCGCGACGACGACCTGATCCTGTACCACTATCGCGACGGCCTCGCGCCGGAGCGTCTGCGCGAGATCGCGTCCGCGCTGGCCGCCTCGCCCGAACTCGCCGCGCGTTATCAGCGCCTGCGCCAACTGTTGGCCGCGGCCGACGCCGACGCGCTGCCGCCCTACGATCCGGACCTGGAGGCGCGCCTGTGGCAGCGCCTGCAGCCGCGCCTGGCCGAGACGGCGGCACCGACGGTCGCGTCGCTGCCGCCCTCGAGCGCGCGCGCGCACGCGCGGCCGCGCCGCCGCTTGCGCGCCTGGGGCGCCGGCCTGGCCGCGAGCGCCGCGCTGGCGCTGGCGGTGTATCTGCCTTACGCGCGCCGCGACCCGGCCCCGCCCGCGCCGATCGCGGTCCAGCCCGCCGCGCCCGCCGCCGCGCCGGTGCGCACGCCGGAGAGCGCGGGCCAGGACCGCGCCGACCGCGTGCTCGACGCCTACGTGGCCGGCCATCTGCGCAGCACCGAGGGCCTGTTGCTGAGCGTGGTCAACAACGAGAGCGGGGCGCTGGCGCCGATGGACCCGGACTATGTGCGCGATCTGGTCGACGACAACCGCCTCTACGCCGCCGCCGCGGCCGAGCGCGGCGACCGCGCGCTGGCCGGCTTCCTGCATTCGCTGGAGCCGACCCTGATCGAACTGGCTAACCGAACGCCCGCCGCGGGCGTCGAACAAGAAAACGCGCTGCGCGACTACGTCGACGGCAGCGATCTGGTGTTCCAGGTGCGCGCGGTCGAAGCGCGTTTGCAACAGCGCAGCGGCGCGGCCGCCACGCAGGAAGGAGCGACGACATGATCCGCTACACCCCATTGCGTCCGTGCCTGACGGCGCTGGCCCTGGCGACCCTGCTGTTCGCCGCGCCCCTGGCGGCGGCGCCGCTGGATCCGGGCGGCGAGATGAACGCGTTGTACTGGCAGGGCCACAGCGCCCTGGGCGCGGGCGACTGGCGCGGCGCGCAGCTGCGGTTCGCCGATCTGGAGCGACGCCTGCGCCAGAACGAACCCGACGCGGTCGACGCGGCGATCTACTGGCAGGCCTATGCGCTGATGCGCGCCGGCCGCGACGACGAAGCGACCGCGCTGGTCAAGCGCCTGCGCGGCGAGTTCCCGCGCAGCCGCTGGAACCGCGACGCCGCCCAGCTGCTGCACGGCCGCAACCAGGCGCCGGTGGTCGAGGGCGACGATTCGCTGACCTCGCTGCTGCAGCAGCCGCCCGCGCAGGCGATTCCGAAACTGGTGGCCCTGCTCAACGGCAACGGCGCGCCGCGATTGAAGCAGCGCGCGCTGTTCCTGCTCAGCCAGATGGACGACGCCGGCGCGCTGGCGCAGGTGGCGGTGGTCGCGCGCGGCAACGATCCGCTGCTGTCCGAGCGCGCGGTGCGCATGCTGGCGGTGGCCAATGCCGGCGACGAGCTGCGTCAGGTCTATGCCGCCGTGCCGCAGCTGGATCGCAAGCTGCTGGTGCTCAAGGCCATGGGCGTGGCAGGCAGTTACCAGGACCTGGCCGAGGTCGCGCGCCGCAATCCGAACGTGAGCCTGCGCCGCGGCGCGCTGCAGGCGCTGGGTGTGGCCGGGCAGAGCGAGGTGCTGGCCGAGGTCGCCAACAGTTCCACCGATTCCGGGACCCGGATCGCGGCGATCCAGGCCCTGGGCACCGCCAATGCCACCCGCGATCTGCTCGCGCTGTATCCGAGCGTGCGCAGCGCGCCGCTGCTGCGCCAGGAAGTGCTCAAGAGCCTGCTGGTCGCGTCCAACGAGGGCGTGGTGATGAAGCTCTATCACCAGGCCGCCACGCCCGACGAACAACGCGCGGTGCAACGCGTGCTGCTCGACGCCGGCTACGACCCCAACCGCCCGCGCCGCTGAGCGCGACGTCACCGGAGTTGCCACGATGCGTATCCGATATCCGATTCGTGCCGCGCTGTATGCGGCCCTGGTCCTGGGCCTGCTGGCCTCGATGCTGGTCAAACCGGCCAGCGCCGCCTCCGAGGAAGGCGCCGCCCTGGTCGAGGCGGTCAGGGCCGGTCGCATCGACGCCGTGCGCCATCTGGTCGCGCGCGGCGCCGACATCGACGCGGCCGTGCCCGGCGAGGGCAGCGCCCTGATCGAAGCCGCGCGCCGGCGCGATCCGGCCCTGGTCGCCGAGCTGCTGCGCCTGGGCGCTCGCGTCGACCTCAGCGTGCGCGGCGACGGCAATGCCCTGATCGCGGCCGCCGCGCAGCGCGACAACCTGGCAGTGCTGCGGCGCCTGGTCGAGGCCGGCGCCGATGTGGACGCCATCGTCGAGGACGACGAAACCCCGCTGATCAACGCCGCGCGCAGCGGCGACCTGCGCTCGGTGAGCTATCTGGTCGAGCGCGGCGCGGACGTCAACCTGGGCGTGTCGGTGCGCGCGCATGCCGGCGCGGCGCTGGTGTGGCGTTCGCCCTTGAATCAGACGCGCGCGAACGACGTGCGCCGCTATCTGATCGAGCGCGGCGCGCGCCGCTGATCAGGCGTCCGGCGCGGGCGCGGCGCGCAGGCAGTCGGCGAGGAATTCGACCGTCGCGCGCACGCCCGGCAGCAGGCCGCGGCGATGCGGCATCACCAGGGTCGTGGTCACGCGGCCCGCGTTCCAGTCGGGCAGCACGCGCCGCAAGCGGCCGTCGCTCAGCGCTTCGCGGCAAAAACCTTCCGGCACGCAGGCGATGCCCAGGCCGGCGCAGGCCGCGCGCATCAGCGCCACCGACTCGTTCGCGCTCATGCGCGCGCGCGGCGCCACCTGCAATCGGCTGCCGTCGCGATGGTGCAGGGTCCACACGCTCGCGCCGGCGGCGGTAAGCACGCCGTCGTGATCGGCCAGCCGTACGGGCGCATCGGGCGCGCCGTGCGCATCCAGATAGGCCGGCGCGGCCACCAGCACGATGGTCTCCACCGCGAGCGCGCGCTGCACCAGGCCCGAGTCCGGCAACGGCGCGAAATGGCTGCGCAGGGCGATGTCGTAACCCTCCTGGACCAGGTCGACGAAGCGGTCGCTCACGTCCAGCTGCAGCTGCAGCTTGGGATGGCGCAGCGCCAGGCGCGGCAGATGCTCGGCCAGATACAGCTGCGCGGTCGGCACCGAGGCGGTGATGCGCACGCTGCCGCTGGGCTCGGCCACGCGCCGGCGCACGCTGGCCTCGGCGGCCTCGGTTTCGATCAGGGCGGCACGCGCGTGTTCGTAGAAGTCGCGACCGACTTCGGTGAGGCTGAAGCTGCGTGAGGTGCGGTGGATCAGGCGCGCCTGCAGGCCGGCTTCGAGCTCGGCCACGCGCTTGCTGACGGTGGACTTGGGCACGCCCAGGCGGCGCCCGGCGGCGGCGAAACCGCCGTCCTCGACCGCGGCGGCGAACAGGACCAAATCATTGAGGTTGAGCATAGGAATGTCCACATATGTAGACGATTAGTCCACGAAACCTAGTCTACTCAGCCTAAGTCCACGTCCATAGTCTTTCTCCAGGACCAAACCGGCCCAACACCCACCCTGGAGATCCTTATGCAAGCACACCCCATCCTCTATTACGGCGTCCCCTCGGGCTGCTCCTTCGGCTCCATCGTCGCCCTGGAATGGCTGGGCCAGCCCTATGCGCTCAGCCGCATCGAGATGCCCGAGATCGTGACCGGCGCCGAGTTCCGCCGCATCAACCCGGTCGGCGAGACCCCGGCCCTGATGGACGCGCAAGGCCAGACCTTGGCCGAGAGCATGGCGATCCTCAATCACATCGCCGCGCGCGGCATCGATCGCGGCCTGGGTTACCTCCAAGGTAGTCGCGATTTCGACCGCCTCAACCGCATGCTGGCCTTCCTCAACACGAGTTTCTTCAATGCCTTCGCACCGCTGTGGTACGTGCTGGAACACGAAGTGTCGGCCGCGGAAAAAGCGGCCTTGGTGAAATACGGCCGCGCCAAGGTCGAGAAGGCGCACGCCGAGCTGGAGGCCATGATCGGCGACGGTCCCTGGCTGCTGGGCGCGCAGCGCACGGTCGCCGACGCCTACTTCATCGGCATCGCGCGTTGGACGAAGTACCACGACGTCGTCGACCGCCGCGACTATCCCAAGCTGCAGCGTCTGTACGACGCACTGGAAGCGGATCCGGCGGTGGCGTTCGCGCATGCGATCGAGGCGCAGACGCCGGCCGTGAGCAGCGGCGGCTTCCGTGGCGAGATCGCGCTGGCGCAGACGCTGCCGCGGCTCGCGCAGGCCGCCTGAAGCTCGCCGCCGCGGCGGCATAGTGCGGCGCCGGTCACAGCGGCCGGCGCCGCCAGGCAAGTCATGCGTTATGCGATGCGGCGCGGATGACATTCGTCAATTACGCAGGCGCGGTCGCGATGCGAAGCTGGGTCACAAGCCGGTGTGGTCTCCATCGGCGCAGGCGACGGAGGGCAGGATGAACTCGAACAGACGCGCCCTGGTGCTGGGCGCCAGCGGCGGGATCGGCGGCGAAGTCGCGGTGCGCCTGGTCCAGCGCGGCTGGGAAGTGCACGCCCTGCAGCACCGCAGCCGCATGGCCGGGCGCCGCGGCAACGGCATCTACTGGTGGCGCGGCGACGCCATGCAGCGCGACGACGTGATGCAGGCCGCCAAGGGCGCCTCGCTGATCGTGCATGCGGTCAATCCTTCGGTGTTCCAGGACGGCGATGCGCAGTCGTTGAGCATGCTGCAGCACAGCCTGGACGCCGCCGTCGCCGGCCGCGCGCGCCTGCTGTTGCCGGGCAGCGCCAGCAACTACGCGCCCTCGGCGGCGGTGGCGGAAGACGCGTCGCAGCAGCCGCAGACGCGGCGCGGCGCGCTGCGGGTCGAGATGGAGCGGCGCGTCGGCGATGCGGTCGCGCAGGGCGCGCGCGCCTTGATCGTGCGCAGCGGCGACCACTTCGGACCGCATGCCGGTCACAGCTGGTTCGCCCAGGCCATGGTCGAAGCCGGCCGCGCGGTGGGCAGCGTGCGCTACCCCGGCCGCGTCGGCATCGGCCATCAATGGTGCTATCTGCCCGACCTGGCCGAGACCATGCTGCGCCTGGTCGAGCAGGAAGAGCGCCTGGACGCTTACGAGCGCTTCCATGTCGGCGGGCATTGGGATGCCGACGGCACCGCCATGACCGCGGCGATCGCGCGCGCGCTGGGGCGCGCCGAGCTGCGCGTGAAGCGCTTCCCATGGGCGCTGCTGCGCATGAGCTCGCCGCTGCTGCCGATGTTCCGCGACATCGCCGAACAGCGTCGGCTGTGGATGGAGCCGGTGCGGCTGGACAACCGCCGCCTGCTCGCCTTCCTCGGCGAGGAACCGCGTACCGATCTGGACACCGCCGTGCGCGAGACCTTGTACGGCATGGGCTGCCTGGACGCGGCGCCGCCGGCGCCATCCGCACCCGCGCGCGCGACGCTCGTGCCCGAGCCGCCGCCGCTCGATCTTGCCCTGCTGGAGCGCAAGCTACTCGAACGCGCGCTGCAAGACCATGCCGCGCAGATGCGCGGCGAGGAACTGGCGATCGCGGCCTGAGCACGAGGCCACGCGCGCTGCACAGTGCGCATGCGGCGGGTCGGGTAGAGTGTCGACGCTCGGCCTCGTCGGCGGATCCCGCGCCTGCGTCGCCGCCCCGATCCTGACGGAGTCGCCATGCCCTCGACCGCGCAAGCGCCCGACCGCGCGTCCGCAGCAGCCATCGTTTCCATCGTCGGCCTGACCAAGGCCTATGCCGGCGGTTTCCAGGCCCTCAAGGGCGTGGACCTGGCGATCCGCCAGGGCGAGATCTTCGCCTTGCTGGGCCCCAACGGCGCCGGCAAGACCACCCTGATCAGCATCGTCTGCGGCATCGTCAATGCCAGCTCGGGCACGGTGCACGTCGACGGCCACGACATCGTGCGCGACTTCCGCGCCGCGCGCGCCAAGATCGGCCTGGTGCCGCAGGAGCTGTCCACCGACGCCTTCGAAAGCGTGTGGGACACGGTCAAGTTCAGCCGCGGTCTGTTCGGCAAACCGCCCAATCCGCAGCATCTGGAAAAGGTGCTGCGCGACCTGTCGCTGTGGGACAAGAAGGACGCCAAGATCATGGCCCTGTCCGGCGGCATGAAGCGCCGTGTGCTGATCGCCAAGGCGCTGTCGCACGAGCCCAAGGTGCTGTTCCTGGACGAGCCCACCGCCGGCGTCGACGTAGAGCTGCGCCGCGACATGTGGAACATGGTGTCGGCGCTGCGCGCCAGCGGCGTGACCGTGATCCTGACCACGCACTACATCGAAGAGGCCGAGGAAATGGCCGACCGCATCGGCGTGATCAACCATGGCGAGATCGTGCTGGTCGAGGACAAGGTCGCGCTGATGCGCAAGCTCGGCAAGAAGCAGCTCACCCTGCATCTGCAGACTCCGCTGCAGCAGCTGCCGCCGGCCCTGGCCGGGCTGGCGCTGGAGCTGTCGGCCGACGGCAACGAGTTGGTCTACACCTTCGACGCCCAGGCCGAGGAGACCGGGATCGCCGCGCTGCTGCGCTGCCTGGGCGAACACGGCATCGACTTCAAGGACCTGCAGACCACGCAGAGCTCGCTGGAGGAGATCTTCGTCAGCCTGGTGCGCTCGAACGCGCGCGGAGCGACGGCATGAACGTCCACGCGATCCGCGCCATCTACTACTTCGAGATGCACCGCACCTGGCGCACCCTGATGCAGAGCATCGCTTCGCCGGTGCTGTCAACCTCGCTGTACTTCATCGTGTTCGGCTCGGCGATCGGCTCGCGCATGGTCGCCATCGACGGCATCAGCTACGGCGCCTACATCGTGCCGGGCCTGATCATGCTGGCGCTGCTGACCGAGAGCATCTCCAACGCCTCCTTCGGCATCTACATGCCCAAGTTCACCGGCACCATCTTCGAGATCCTGTCGGCGCCGATCTCCTTCGTCGAGGTGGTGCTCGGCTACGTCGGCGCGGCCGCGACCAAGTCGGTGATCCTGGGCGCGATCATGCTGGCCACGGCGCGCGTGTTCGTGCCGTTCGAGATCGCGCATCCGTTCTGGATGCTCGGTTTCCTGGTCCTGACCGCGGTCAGCTTCAGCCTGTTCGGCTTCATCATCGGGGTGTGGGCGGACGGCTTCGAGAAGCTGCAGATCGTGCCGATGATGATCGTGACCCCGCTGGCCTTCCTCGGCGGCAGTTTCTATTCGATCCACATGCTGCCGCCGCTGTGGCAGAAGCTGTCGCTGTTCAACCCGGTGGTCTACCTGGTCAGCGGTTTCCGCTGGAGCTTCTACGGCGTGTCCGACGTCAGCATCGCGGTCAGCGTGGGCATGACCATGGCCTTCCTGCTGCTGTGCCTGCTGACGATCTGGCTGATCTTCCGCACCGGCTACAAGCTCAAGTCCTAGCCGGCTCAGGGCCGCTCGCCGCGGCCTTGCGCCTTGGCGTTGGCGATCACCGCATGCACCAGGTCGCGATCGCGATGGCGCGAGATCGCGACCGCGCCCAGGGCGATCGCGCGTTCGCGCATCGCCGTATCGACGTCGTAATGGGCGCCGCTGGCCTTGTTCTGGAACGCGCGCCGCGGAATCCCCAGGCGCTGCGCGAAGGCGTGCAGCTCGTCCAGGGTGTCGGCCATCAGGTGGGCCCAGCGCGCGCCGCGCCAGGGCCAGACGGCATCGTCGACGTAGACGGTCATGCGCGATCCGATGGGGGAGGGCCCCAGTATCCGCCAAGCGGCGGCGTCACTGCGCCAGTTCGACGCGGTCGCGGCCGGCGGCCTTGGCCCGGTACAGGGCGTTGTCGGCCTTGCGGATCCAGGACCCGGCGTCGGGCGTGCTCGGCCCGGCTTCGGCCGCGCCGATGCTGATCGAGCAGCGCAGGCCCTGCGCGAACAGGCGTTCGCGCACGCGCTCCAACGCGCGCTCGGCCACGTGCCGGGCCTCGCTGAGGTCCGAGCCGGGCAGCACCACGGCGAACTCGTCGCCGCCGTAACGACCGGCGGTGTCGGTCTCGCGCAGGCAGTGCTGCAGCAGCGCGGCGAATTCCTCGATCACCTGGTCGCCGACGGTATGACCCTGGCTGTCGTTGATCTGCTTGAAATGGTCGATGTCGATCATCATCAAGGTGGCCGGGCGCTGGGTGCGCTGATGGCGCGCGAGCTCGCCGCGCACCACTTCCAGCCAGTGCCGGCGATTGGCCAGGCCGGAGGCGAAATCCACCACCGCGACCTCGCGCAGCAGCTTGTTCTGCAGGCGCACCTTGTGGCCCAGCTCCCAGGTCGCGATGCCGATGGTGAGCGGGTAGGCGATCAGCAGCGGCAGCGAGCCCAGGATCTCCATCTGCCCGCTGTGCGGCGCGAACGCGAAACCGTTCAAGGCCGCCACGATCGCGCAGGTGGCCATCATCCACAGCAGCGCGCGCGAGGCGAAGCGCGGGCCGCCGACGCTGAGCTTGTCCATGGTCAGCATCACCGCCAGCAGCACCGAGGGCAGCAGGTTGAACTGCATCAGCGCGATCCAGACCCCGCCCATGGCCGAGTCCACGGTCAGGTTGCGGAACTCGGTGCGGTCGGGGTGGGCGTTGCGGCGCGACAGCCAATAGGCCAGGTGCGGCCAGACCAGGCCGTTGAACGCGAGCAGCGCCCACACCGCCGCCGGCGCGTCGGTGGCGTACAGGCCCGAGCCCACGCACAGCATGCCCAGGCCCAGGCCGATGCTGCGCATGCGATGGATGCGGCGGATGAAACGCAGGTGCGACTGCGTCAGGTCGGCGGCGAGTTGGGTGGACGGCATTGCGACAGCCTGTGGCTTGGACCAGTGTCTCGAACCAGGGTCGGGCGATGTCGTGGGGGATGCGGCTCGTCCTGTGCGGATTGTCTCAGATCGTCGTGCAGGCGATGTCGACACGGCCGCGCCGCGGCCCCCGCAGGCACGGTCGAACCGGCATGCCGATCGTGGCGTGAAGGCGGGGCCGCACCGGGCCGGCAATGCCCGCCCTAGAATGGGGTACGCCCGATTGCGACGACCGTCATGCAGATTTCCGCCCTCCATCACGTTGCGCTGATCTGTTCGGACTACGCGCGCTCCAAACACTTCTACACCCAGGTGCTGGGGCTGCGGGTGATCGCCGAGGCCTACCGGGCCGCGCGCGACTCCTACAAGCTCGATCTGGCCCTGCCCGACGGCAGCCAGCTGGAGCTGTTCTCGTTCCCCGATCCGCCGCCGCGGCCGTCGTATCCGGAGGCGCGCGGCCTGCGCCACCTGGCCTTCGAGGTGGTCGACATCGAGGCCGCGGTGAGCGCCCTGCAGGGCCATGGCGTGACGGTGGAACCGGTGCGGGTGGACGAATACACCGGCCGCCGCTACACCTTCTTCGCCGATCCCGACGCGCTGCCGCTGGAGCTGTACGAGCGCGCGCCCGACTGAGCGCGCCTTCAGTCGCGCGCGATCGCGTGGCCTTCGGCCGCCCAGGCCGCGAAACCGCCGGCGAGCGGCCGCACGCGCTTGTAGCCGCGGCGCTTGAGTTCCTGCGCCAGCACCGCCGCCGAGGCCTCGTTGGGGCAGTCGCAGTACACGATGACCTCGTCGGCCGGGATCAGCGGCGCGTCGGACAGGGTGGCGACGAAGATCGCGCCCGGGATCCAGCCGGATTCGGCGCGGCTCTCGGCGCGGCGGATGTCGAGGATGGTCGGGCCGTTGCCGTCCTCGATCATGCGGTAGAGCTCGCCGACCGTGATCCGGGCCATGCGCAACTGGCGCAGGAACCACTGCCGGCGCACCCACTTGTAGGCCACGAAGGCCGCGATCAGCGCCAGCAACACCGGCAGCGCGTAGTGGCCCAGCGCTTCCAGACGTTCGAGCACGTCGTTGACCGCGCGATGGAACACCGCGCCCACCGCCACCGCCACGCTGGCCCATAGCAGCGCGCCGATCGCGTCGAACAGCAGGAAGCGGCGCGTGCTGGTGCCGGTGTCGCCGGCCAGGGTGGTCGCGACCGCGGCGAAGCCGGGCACGAACTTGGCCACGATCAGCGAAGGCGCGCCCCAGCGCGCGTACACCCCGCGCGTCATCAGCACGCAGGAATCCGGCGACAGCGATAGCCGGCACATCAGCCGCAGCAGGGCGTTGCCGAAACGGCGCCCGCCCAGGAACCACAGCCAGTCGGCGATCACCGCCGCGGCCGAGGCGACCAGCACGATCGCCAACAGACTCTCGCCGCGGTCCACCGCGACCGCGGCGGTGACGATGATCGGCGGGTAGGCCGGTACCGGCACCCCGCCCTGATCCAGCAGCACGGCGACGAAGACCACGAGCAGGCCGTAGCTTTCGATCAGGTGCAGCAGCATGTCCATCGGGGTCCCGGGCGGCAGGCCACGCGGGCCAGAGCGGCAGTGTCCGCGCAGCCCCGGCGCCGCGCAATCGGCGCCGGGAAGAAGCAGCGTTGCGCGGCTGGCACGCCGCGCCGACGGGCCTGTGGCGCCCGCGCTTACAGCCGCGCGGCGTTGGCCAGGGCGCGCACCTCGTCGAAACGCCAGTCGCACAGCAGACGGCCGTTCTCCCACACCGTGACCATGGCGTCGTCGTAGCCGGCCGGCCGCGCCAGGTCCTCCAGCGTCGCCGCCTCGGCCGGCACCGGCACGGTCTTGAAGTGGCCGTACTCGCGATGGCGCAGCAGGGTCATGCGGCCGCGCTTGCTGGCCTTGCCCTTGTCGGTGACCGGGTCCTTGTAGACGTCGATCCATTCGCCGTTCACGCGCGCGGCCGAGCACTTGAGCGCGAACTTCTGGGTGTCGCGGTCCAGGCGCTGCAGCAGGGCGCCGCCCATGCCGAAGGCGAGGTTGTCGGTGGCGTAGCCGTAGCTGGTCGCGCGCTCCAGGATCGCGCGGATGCTGGTCGGGTTGATGCCGTCGCCCTGGATCACGCGCACGTGGTTGAGCACCTTGTAGCCCTTGCCGTTGACGGTGTGGCCGAAGGCCTCGTCCAGCAGGCTCAGGCATTGGTGGACCACGTCGACCGGGTCGCCGGAGTCGGGGCGTATCACCACGGTCGCGCCGGAGGCGATGACCTCCTCGCGCAGGGTCTGGCCCCAGTGCTCGCGGATCGCGTGGAAGATGTCGTAGCTGTCGGAGACTACCGCCACGATCGCGCCGGGCTTGGCGAACTGGCGCAGCATGTTGCGGTAGGCGTCGACCTCGTGCTCGCGGCCCCAACTGGTGATGGTGCTGTGCTCGGCGGCCGGGATCGAATAGCCGGCCATGGCCTCGTGGTAGTAGGCGCGCGCCGCGAGCAGGCCGGCGACGGTGTCGGTGCCCATGAAGTTGACCAGGTGGGCGACGCCGCCCAGCGCGGCGGACTCGGCGCTGGATACGCCGCGCGCGCCGAAGTCGTGCAGCTTGAACGGCAGCTGGCCTTCGGGATCGTCGCTGGTGCGCTCCAGGAACTGGCGGATGGTCTGCTTGGCGTGCCAGCTGATCGTGGCCACGGTCACCGGGTACCACAGGCGCAGCAGCAGGGTCTCGACGTAAGAAGGCACCCAATAGGCCTGGGGATCGGTGGATTCGATTGTGACCAGAGCCTGGTGGGTCGGCACCACCGTGCCTTCGGGTACCGCGCGGATGCGCAGCGGCAGCAGACCGCCGTGGTGGTCGACGATGTAGCGCCAGCCGGCTTCGTTGAAGGGCTCGCCGTGCGCGGCGTAAAGATCGCGCGCTTCGTCGATGTCGGCGTGGCTGATCGGCTTGCCCAGGTATTCCTTGAGGATGGCCTGCAGGCCGAAGAACACGGTGCGGTCGTAGACGCCGCCGCGCGATTCGACATAGAAGAAGGTGGCGTCGGTACCGGGCGGGTATTGCAGCCAGTGACTGGCCTTATAGCTGTCGGTGTTGAGCAGCAGGTTGTTCAGGCATTGCATGACGGGAAGCTCCTTCGCGTCGGGATGGCCGGCGGTCTGTCCGCCGGTGGGTGCGGCCGGCGGTTCAACCGCGGCCGAGGAAGAACTCGAGAATGTGCAGGTGGTCTTCGAACAGCTGCGGGCCCATCTCCAGGGCCACGCTGACCGGGATCCAGCGCGCCTTGTCGGCGTCGTCGCCGCCGCGCACGTCGGGCAGCTCGCCGCTGGGGAAGTCGAAATGGAAGGCGTGGGTGATGGTGCGCCCGCGCTGGCTGCGCTCGGGATGGTCGAACACGTGCTGATGACGGATCGATCCCTTCAGCACCGGCAGCGGAATCTTCAGCCGGGTCTCTTCGCGCAGCTCGCGCAAACAGGCGTCGAGCAGGCTTTCGTCCTGGCCGACGAAGCCGCCGGGCAGCGCCCACAGGCCCTTGCCGGGTTCGGCGCGGCGCCGCACCAGCAGCACGTGGCCGGAGTGCACCACCACCGCGTCGGTGGTGACGAAGGTGGGCGGGTAGGGGGCGTCGGCCCAGGCCGCGCGGTAGGTGTCGATGAACTGGTGCTCGGCGACCAGTTGCTTGAACGCCGGCGAGTTCTTGCGGAAGGCCTCGAGCATGTCGAACACCGGGCCGGGCACGTTGGCGCGGATCAGCATCAGGCCGCCGTGGCTGTCGAGCTGGTTGGCTTCGTACAGATAGCGGCGCAGCTCGGTGGCCGAGAGGGTGGCGGTGTGCTGCACGTCGACCAGCGGCCACTGCGGAAACTCGCGCAGGTAGTAGCTGGAGGCGTCCTTGTCCTGGCCGATCAGGCCCACGCGCGCCTGTGCGTCGCCGCCGTCCTGGGCGATCGCC
The DNA here is from genome assembly GCF_900114355.1 of Lysobacter sp. cf310. Lineage (GTDB taxonomy): Bacteria > Pseudomonadota > Gammaproteobacteria > Xanthomonadales > Xanthomonadaceae > Lysobacter. The sequence continues at coordinate 1,314,158 of NZ_FOSS01000001.1, read as the reverse complement.
TCGGCGACCGCGCGCTGCACGCCGGCGATCCAGCGGCTTTCGTTGTACAAGCGGTCGCGCAGCGGCCGTACGATCAGGCGTTCGCTGGCGTCGCTCAGGGCGGATTGAATCATCACCGCGCGCTCGGCCACGGTGAACGGGTTCTTGGTGGTGCGCGGGGTATCGGCCGAGCCGACCAGGAAGATGACCTTGCGGGCCTTGCTCAGGGCGAGGCGGGCGACGGCGGCGTGACCGTTGTGGAACGGTTCGAAACGCCCGATGAAAACCAGGTAGTCGTAATCCATGAGGCTCCCTCACGGTTGATGGGCAGCCCCGGGTCTGTCCCTGGGCTTGGCGATCATGCTACGCCGATCGCCCAGTGCCGACAACGCGATCGCGTCGCCGATTTGCGACCTGGCGCCGGTTCCGCCGGTCGCGCCTACGCCTGATCCTCACACGCGCCGTCGCAAGATCGCGCATGGGGCGAATGCCGACGCGAATGAACGCGCGGCGGCGGCCCTCCGCTCGGCGGGAGAAAGCACGTGCAATTGCGAGGCGCCCAGCAGACGTTGTTGATCACGCTGTATGCCAAGGCCCTGGACAACCGTTCGGCGCAGCCGTTGCTGCACGACGAACTGGCCGACGAGATCGTGCGCAGGATCGACTACGACTTCGGCCGCTTTCCGCTCAATCCAGGCCAGATCGCCGGCATCGCGCTGCGCGCCAAGGTGCTGGACGACTGGGCGCGCGAATGGCTGGCGCAGCACCCCGACACCATCGTGCTGCACCTGGGCTGCGGCCTGGACACGCGCGTGTTCCGGATCAACCCGCCCGCCGATCTGGACTGGATCGACATCGACTATCCCGAGGTGATCCAACTGCGCCGCGAGTTGCTGCCCGAACGCTACGGCAGCTACCGCATGCTGGCGGTGGACGCGTCCGACCCGGACTGGCTGGCGCCGATCGCGGGCGGGCGCCCGGCGCTGGTGATCAGCGAGGGCTTGTTCCCCTACCTGGGCGAGGCCGACGCGCGCGACCTGGTCAAGCGGGTGATCGATCGTTTCCCGCGCGGCGAATGGCTGTGCGACATCTACAGCCGCTTCGCCCTGCGCCTGCTGCGGCGCTCGTGGGTCGCGCGCAGCACCGGCGCGCGCTTCGGCGACTGGGGCTTCGACGATCCGCGGCAGATGGAGGACTGGCACCCGCGCCTGAGCTTCGTCGACGAACCGCGTTTGGGCGAACGTCCCGAAGTGCAGGGGCTGCCCGCGCGCCAGCGCTGGCTGTATCGCGCCTACGATCGCTGGAACTGGCTGCGCCGACTCGGGCGGATGGCGCGCTACCGGTTCTGAGGCGCGCCACGCGCCGCTTCGGATCGCCTTGCGCTTACTTCGCCGCGCGCGACGCCGGCGGCGCCTTGCGGAACGGAATCGCCAGGCGGTTCCAGGCGTTGATCGCGATCACCGCGTAGTTGAGCGCGCCCAGGCCCTGCTCGCCGAACGCGGCCAGCGCGCGTGCGTACACCGCGTCGGCGACCGGCGCGTCGGCCACGCGGGTGACCGCCTCGGTCCAGGCCAGGGCGGCGCGCTCGCGTTCGTTGAAGGGGCCTTCGTCCCAGACCCGCAGCAACTGCAGGCGCTCGGCGGTTTCGCCGTGGGCCAGGGCTTCGCGCGTGTGCAGCCACAGGCAGTAGGCGCAGCCGTTGATCTGCGAGGCGCGCACGTTGATCAGATCGATCAGGGTGGCTTCCAGGCCGCTGCTTTCGACCGCGGTGTGCAGGGCGCCCAAGGCCTGGAGGCCGCTGGGCAGTAGGGTATTGGTATCGAGGCGTTGCGACATATGCGTGCTCCGGTAGGGAAGGGCGGCGCCCGTGCCGGGCGTCTGCGGAGCAGGTTAGGATGTTCATCGGTGAAATACATTCCGATACGAATGCAAGCGGTGATTGCATGAATGAACAACGTCTGTCCTGGGACGACTACCGTTTCATCCTCGCCGTCGGCCGCGCCGGTTCGCTCAACGGCGCGTCCAAACGCCTGGGCGTGAGCCACCCCACGGTGTTCCGGCGCATCAACGAGATCGAGCGCAAGCTCGGCGCGCGCCTGTTCGAACGCGCGCGCGAAGGCTATGCGGCGACCGTTACCGGCGAGGAGGTGATCGCGGTCGCGGCCGAGATCGAGCAGCGCATCGAGGCCACCGAGCGTCGGCTGTCGGGCCTGGACGCGCGCCCGGCCGGGAGCCTGCGCGTGACCACGGCCGAGGCGCTGCTGAGCGGCCTGATGCCGCCGTTGCTGGCGCGCTTCCGTCAGGCCTATCCGCGCATCGTGCTGGAGCTGACCGCCGACAACGCCACCCGCGACCTGAGCCGGCGCGAAGCCGACGTGGCGGTGCGGCCGGGCGGGCAACCGCCGGACAGTCTGATCGGGCGCAAGATCGCGACCATCGCCGCGGCGGTGTACCGGCCGCGCAAATTCAAACTGCGCGCGGGCGCGGACCTGGGCGAGCAGGACTGGGTGGTGCCGGACGACAGCCTGTCGCATATCGCGATGGCGCAGTGGGGGATCAAGCGCGGTTATCACGAGACCGCGGTGCTGCGCAGCAACAGCCTGCTCGCGCTGCGCGACGCGGCCGCGGCGGGGATAGGCATGGCGGTGCTGCCCTGCCATCTGTGCGACGGCGACGCGCGCCTGGTGCGGGTCGGCGATCCGATACCGGAACTGCGTTCGGACCTGTGGCTGCTGACCCATCCGGACCTGCGCCGCACGGCGCGGGTCAAGGTGTTCCTGGACGCGATGCGCGCGGGCTTCGCGGAATTGCAGCCGCGCCTGGACGGTCTGCCCGCGCGCCGGGGGTAGGAAAAATCCTACAAACGATCGAGCGCTCGGATGACGTTATCTGCCTCACAAAAAGCGCACATTGATCACGTCCCCGACAGCACGGCCTTAGGCACCGGCAGGACGCCGCGCCACGGAGACGGACGCCGAGACAGGAACTGTCGGAGCTGGGCCGGGGACGCCTCATTCAGAGCAAGGAAGCGCCATGTTTCGCGTCGAACTGAAGCTGCGTGACGGCAACGACGGCAAGGCCCTGACCACCGCGATCGCGGAACTGGCGCAGGATTACCTTAGCCCCGAAGCCGCGCTGGAAGCGGTGCTGCCGCTGGCGCAGCGCTACGCGGAACAATCGCGCAATGGACTGTGGTTGCGCATCTACGACGCGCGCTCGCAGGCTGTGTTCGGCACGCTGGTCCCCTAGGCCCGCGTGAAGCCCGTGCCGCCCGGAACGTTGGACGAGCGCTCCGGGCGGCGCGGGCGCCTCTCAGGCGCTCGCGCCGCGATCCGACTAATCGGGATCCAGCCAGCCGGCCGCGATCGCACCCGCGACGTCGGCTTCCACATCGATGTCCCAGCGCAAGGCCGGCGCGTCGAGCCAGGCCAGTTCCTGCTGCGGCAGACGCGCGAGCAGCGCGCCGAAGCCGCGGTCGCCGTACAGGCCCCGCGCCTGCGCCATCAGTTCGCCTGAGACCACGGCCGGAATCCCCGGCGCATCGCCGTGCCGCGTCGCCGCGCAACCTGAGCGCGCCCGCGCCGCGTCGGCGAGCAGGGTTCGCAGATGTTCCAGCTCCAGGGCCGGTTGATCGCAACCGAGGATCAGCACCGCGCCGGTATGGGCGGCCAGCGCCGCCGCCCCGCATTGCAGACTGCTGGCCAGGCCGTGCTGCCACTCCGGATTGAGGCAGAGCTCGGCGGGCAGGTCTTCGATCGCCGCCTGCAGGCGCGCGGCCTGCGCACCCAATACCACCAGCAGGCGTTGCGGCCCGGTCTGCGCGGCCAGGCGCACGGCGCGATGGATCAGGCTTTCGCCGTCGCGCGACAGCAGCTGCTTGGCGCGGCCTAGCCGGCGGCTGCCGCCCGCGGCCAGCACCAGCGCCGCGTGGCTCATGCCGGCGCGTGGCGCAGCGACTGCAACTGCGCGGCGACGCTGAGCGCGATCGCTTCCGGGCCGTCGCCGCCGAGCTTGAGCCCGATCGGCGCATGCAGGCGCGGCGTCAGCACGGCGCGCGCGGACTCGGGCAGCACCAGGAACAGATCGTCGCGGCGCTGGTGGGGCCCGAGCAGGCCGACGAATCCGATCTCGCTCGCCGCCAAGGCTTCCAGCGCTTCGCGGTCGAGTTCGAAATGATGATGCATGACCAGCGCGGCGTCGTGCGGACGCGCGCTCGCCAGCGCCTGCGCGGGCGCACGCGCGATCGCGTAGTCGGCGTGCGCGGCCTGTGCGGTCCAGCGCGGCCGCCGTTCGACCACGCTGGTGATCCAGCCCAGCGAGCGCAGCAGCGGTAGCAGCGACGCCGATTCCGGACCGGCGCCGAACACCAGCACCGACGGCGGCCGCGCGATCTCCAGCAGCCAGGCGGTTTCGCCGCGGCCCAGCCACGACGGCGTCGCCACCGGCAGGGTCCAGGGCTGGTGTTCGCCGCCGACGCGCGCGCGCATGGCGCCGTTGAGGTTGATGTCCAGGCGCAGGTCGCCGTGACCGCGCCGCCATTCGTCGACCAGCGCCGGCAGCGCGCGCAGCGCGGCCAGCGGCAGCAGGGCCAGGCGCAGGCGGCCGCGGCAGCCGATCGCCGAACCGTCGAACAGGTCCTCGTCGCTGCGGGTGTCGATGTCCATCCACTCGACCCGGCCGTAGCGCGCCGCGGTCGCGGCCAGCTCCTCGATCTCGGGCTCGATGCAGCCGCCGCTGAGCCAGCCGACCTGGCCCTCGCGCGCGCCGAACAGGGCCACCGCGCCGGGGTGCACATAGGTCGAGCCCTCGCTTTCCAGGACCACGGCCAGGCTGGCCGGGTCGCCGCGTTCCTGCGCGCGCACCGCGGCTTCGAGGGTGCCGCGCACGCCGCCGGCGGCGGGCAGGGCGGGCGCAACGGGCGGAGCGTCTGGCACGGCGAATCCCTGAGCGCGGACGACGCTGCGATCATGCGGTCTGGCCATGACGCCTGCAATGCGGGGCCGCCATGGGCGGCGCGCTTCTTGCAGGGGCGCGGTCGCGGCGGTCGTGGATGGCGCAAACACGGTGGCAGGCGTATGTTCGGCTTTCCCCAGCCGCCGCGAGGGATACATGAAACTGCATGTCAACGGCAGCGAGCACGAGGTGGACGCCCCACCCGACATGCCCCTGCTCTGGGTCCTGCGCGACCTGATGCAACTCACCGGCACCAAGTTCGGTTGCGGCATCGCCCAATGCGGCGCTTGCACCGTGCACGTGGACGGCGCCCCGCGCCGCGCCTGCGTGACCCCGGTTTCGACCGTGGAAGGCAAACAGATCCTCACCATCGAAGGCCTGTCGTCCGACGGCAGCCATCCGGTGCAGCGCGCCTGGGCCGAACTGGACGTGGTTCAGTGCGGCTACTGCCAGTCCGGTCAGATCATGTCGGCGGCGGCCTTGCTGGCCAAGGTGCCCGCGCCCACCGACACCGATATCGACCAGGCCCTGTCCGGCAACATCTGCCGCTGCGGCACCTACCCGCGCATCCGCGCGGCGGTGAAGCGCGCGGCCGGGCTCGGCAAGGCCTGAGTCGCGCGCGCGGCCGCGCGGCCGCCGCGAGCTTCGCCATTCGCAACGGAGGTGTGCCGTGAACGCTGTGCCTCAGCCTTCCCGACGTCGGTTCCTCAAGGCCGGTGCCGTCCTCGGCGGCGGACTGGTGATCGGCTTCGTGATCCCCGGCGCGCGCCGCTACGCGTTGGCCGCGCAGGCCGCCGCCAGCGCCGCCGCGCCGTTCGTGCCCAACGCCTTCCTGCGCATCGGCGAAGACGACAGCGTGACCGTGCTGATCGCGCATTCGGAGATGGGCCAGGGCGTGTGGACCGGCCTGGCCATGCTGGTCGCCGAAGAACTGGATGCGGACTGGTCCAAGATCCGCGTCGAACACGCACCGGCCGCGCCGGCCTACGCGCACACCGCGTTCGGCCAGCAGATGACCGGCGGTTCCACCAGCACCTGGTCCGAATTCGACCGCTACCGCCAGGCCGGCGCGACCGCGCGCCAGCTGCTGGTTGCGGCGGCCGCGCAGCGCTTCGGCGTGGCCGAGGCGGACATCCGTACCGAGAACGGCGTGGTCGTGGCCGGCGCGCAACGCGCACGCTACGGCGAGCTCGCCGCCGAGGCCGCGAAACTGCCGGCGCCGAAGGCCGCGCCGGCGCTCAAGGACGCCAAGGACTGGAAGATCATCGGCAAGCCGACCAAGCGCCTGGATTCGCCGGAGAAGATCACCGGCCGCGCGAAGTTCGGCATGGACGTGCAGTTCGAGGGCCTGCTGACCGCGGTGGTCGCGCGCGCGCCGGTGTTCGGCGGCAAGGTTAAATCCTTCGACGCCGCGGCGGCCAAGGCCGTGCCGGGCGTGCGCGACGTGGTCCAGGTGCCCAGCGGCGTGGCCGTGGTCGCCGATCACTACTGGGCGGCCAAGCAGGGCCGCGACGCGCTCAAGGTGGAATGGGACCTGGGCCCGAACGCGGGCCTGGACACCGCCCAGCTGCGCGAGGAATTCCGCAAGCTTGCCGCCACCCCCGGCGCCGTCGCCGCGCAGGCCGGCGATGCCGCCGCCGCGTTGGCCAAGGCCGGCAAGACCCTGGACGCCGAGTACAACACGCCCTATCTCGCGCATGCGCCGATGGAGCCCCTGAACTGCACGGTCAAGATCGACGGCGACGGCTGCGAGATCTGGACCGGCACCCAGTTCCAGACCGGCGACCAGCATGCCGCCGCCGGCATCCTCGGCCTCAAGCCCGAACAGGTGCAGATCCACACCATGTTCCTGGGCGGCGGCTTCGGCCGGCGCGCCACCACGAACTCGGATTTCGTGTCCGAAGCGGTGCAGGTCGCCAAGGCCGCGGGCAAGCCGGTCAAGACGGTGTGGTCGCGCGAGGACGACGTGCGCGGCGGCTATTACCGGCCGATGTACCTGCAGCAGGCGCGCATCGCGGTCGACGCACAAGGCTATCCGGTGGCCTGGCAGCATCGCCTGGTCGGCCAGTCCATCATCGGCGGCACGCCGTTCGAGGCGCTGATGGTCAAGAACGGCGTGGACGCGACCTCGGTGGAGGGCGTGTCCGATTCGCCGTACTTGAAGGACATCCCCGACCACCGCGTCGAACTGCATTCGCCCAAGACCGGCATCCCGGTGCTGTGGTGGCGTTCGGTCGGACATAGCTACAACGCCTTCGTGATGGAAAGCCTGATCGACGAGCTCGCGCATGCGGCGAAAAAGGACCCGGTCGAATACCGGCGCGCGCTGCTCAAGTCGCATCCGCGTCACCTGGCCGCGCTGAACCTGGCCGCCGAGAAAGCCGGCTGGAGCACGCCGGCCGCGCAAGGGCGCGGGCGCGGCGTCGCGGTGCACGAATCCTTCGGCAGTTTCCTGGCCCAGATCGCCGAGGTCTCGGTGGAGAACGGCGCCATCCGCGTGCATCGGGTGGTGTGCGCGATCGACTGCGGCCTGGCGGTGAACCCGGAAGGCGTGCGCGCGCAGATGGAATCCGGCATCGCCTTCGGCCTGGGCGCGGCCCTGCACAGCGCGCTGAGTTTCCAGGACGGGCGCGTGCAGCAGTCCAACTATCACGACTACCAGGTGCTGCGCATCAACGAGATGCCGCAGGTCGACGTCCACATCGTGCCCAGCACCGAACGCATGGGCGGTGCCGGCGAACCGGGCACGGCGCCGATCGCGCCGGCGGTCGCCAACGCGGTGTTTGCCCTGACCGGCCAGCGCCTGCGCGAATTGCCGCTGCGGCTCAAGGCCTGAGGAGGACCCCATGCGCATCCTGCTTACCTGCAGCCTGGTCCTCGCGCTCGCCGCCTGCGGCCCGCGACCCAGTCCCGAGCAACGCGAGAAAGCGGTGGCCGCGTTCGCCACCGTGCAGAAAGTGTTCCAGCACCCGCGCTGCCAGAACTGTCACATCCCCGGCGACCAGCCGCTGCAGTTCGACCAAGGCCAGCCGCATGCGATGGGCGTGGTACGCGGCCCCGAAGGCAAGGGCGCGGCCGGCCTGCCCTGCGCGACCTGCCACGGCGAGAAGAACCTGCCCGCCAGCTACGGCCCGAACGCGCCGCCGGGCGCGCCGCATTGGCAGCTGCCGCCGCCGGATCACAAGATGGCCTGGATCGGTTTGCCGCCCAAGCAGCTGTGCGAAATGATCCAGGACCAGAAGCGCAACGGCGACCGCGACTTCGCCGCTTTGCTCAAGCACGTCAGCGAGGACAAGCTGGTGCTATGGGGCTGGGAGCCCGGCGGCAACCGCCTGCCGGTGCCGGTGCCGCACGACGAGTTCGTGGCCCAGTTCAAACTCTGGGCCGATGCGGGCGGTCCCTGTCCGGCGGCGTAGCCGCTCGGTTGCCGGAACCGCTTCGCTTCTTGCGGGAGCGGCGTAAGCCGCGATCGCGGCCGCATCGTCGCTTCATTGCCATCGCGGCTTACGCCGCTCCCACAGGGTAAGTATCTGGCAGAGGGCGCTCGTACGCTTTTGAGTTCGCTGCAAGCTGGCACCCGCAGGTGCCGCCTGCGGCGGAACGTTTCCGGAATCGTCCCGCGAATCGAGGCCCGCGCTTCGCGGCGCGGGCCTCGTCGCATCAGCGCGCGGGCGTCGCCGGATGAGCGTCCTCGCTCTCCCGATGCAACCATCGATACAGCACCGGTAACACCAGCAGGGTCAGCAGCGTCGAGGACACGATTCCGCCGATCACCACCGTCGCCAGCGGCCGCTGCACTTCCGAGCCGGCGCCGACGTTGAAGGCCATCGGCAGGAAACCCAGCGAGGCCACCAGCGCCGTCATCATCACCGGACGCAAGCGTCCCAAGGCGCCGTCGACGATCGCGTCGTCGAGGCGATCGCCCTGTTCGCGCAGTTTGCGGATGAAGGCGATCATCACCAGGCCGTTGAGCACCGCCACGCCCGATAGCGCGATGAAGCCCACGCCGGCCGAGATCGACAGCGGTATCCCGCGCAGCGCCAGCGCGATCACGCCGCCGGTCAGCGCCAGCGGCACGCCGCTGAACACGATGGCCGCGTCCTTGGCCGAACCGAAGGCCCAGAACAGCAGGGCGAAAATGATCGCCAGCGTCACCGGCACCACGATCGCCAGACGCTGGCTGGCCGATATCAACTGCTCGAAGGTGCCGCCGTAGTCGATCCAGTAGCCTGTCGGCAGCTCGACCTGGGTCGCCACGCGTTGGCGCAGGTCGCCGACGAAGCCGCCCAGGTCGCGGCCGCGCACGTTGGCGGTGATCACCACGCGGCGCTTGCCGTTTTCGCGATTGATCTGGTTCGGCCCCAGGGTGGTCTCGATCTTCGCCACCTCGCGCAGCGGCACCGTCTGCGGCGCGCCGGACATCCACGCGGCGGCGCGGCTGGACTCGTCGACGTTGTCGTTGCCGGCCAACGGGATGGGCAGGTCCTGCAGAGCCGCCGGATCCTGGCGCAGACGCTCGGGCAGGCGAACCACGATGTCGAAGCGACGATCGCCTTCGAACAGCTGGCCGGCCACTTCGCCGCCCACCGCCGTCGCCACCGTGTCCTGCACCGCGCCGGGATTGAGGCCGTAACGCACCAGCGCCTGCCGGTCCGGCACGATCGTCAGCAAGGGCAAGCCGGTCGCCTGTTCCAGCTTGACGTCGGCGGCGCCGGGTACCGCTTTGGCCACCTCCTCGATGCGCCGGCCTACTTCGACCAAGCGATCCAGGTCGTCGCCGTAGAGTTTGATCGCCACGTCGGCGCGCACGCCCGAGATCAGCTCGTTCATGCGCATCTGGATCGGCTGGGTGAACTCGTAGTTGTTGCCCGGCAATTGCTTGACCGCCGCTTCGATCTCGGCGACCAGCTGCGCCTTGGATTTGCGCGGGTTCGGCCATTGCTCGCGCGGCTTTAGCATCAGGAAGGTGTCGGCGACCGAGGGCGGCATCGGGTCGGTCGCGACCTCGGCGGTGCCGAGTTTTCCGAACACGCGCTCCACCTCCGGGAACTGCTTGATGCGCGCTTCCAGGGTGGCCTGCATCTTGATCGCCTGCTCCAGGCTGGTGCCCGGAATGCGCATCGCATGCATGGCGATGTCGCCCTCGTCCAGGCTGGGAATGAACTCCGAGCCCAATCGCGTCGCCAGCAAGCCGCACAAGGCGATGCCGGCCAGCGCGCCGCCGATCACCCAGGCGCGGCGACGCAAGGCCCAGGCCAGTGCGGGTTCGTAGGCCTGGCGCGACCAGCGCATCAGCCGGGTTTCCTTTTCCTCGACGCGGCCGCGCAGGAACAGGGCGATGGACGCGGGCACGAAGGTCAGGCACAGCAGCATCGCGCCGGTCAGCGCCAGCACCACGGTGATGGCCATCGGGTGGAACATTTTCCCCTCGACGCCGGTGAGAGCGAAGATCGGCAAATACACCGCGGTGATGATGCCCAGGCCGAACAGGCTGGGACGGATCACCTCGGCGGTCGCCGACGCGGTCGTATCCAGCCGTTCCCCGTCGCTGAGCGGGCGTTGCAGCGCATGCTGCAGTTCGCCGAAGCGGCGCAGGCAGTTCTCGATGATGATGACCGCGCCATCCACGATCAGGCCGAAGTCGAGCGCGCCCAGGCTCATCAGATTGCCCGACACGCCGCCGCGGACCATGCCGGTCATCGTGAACAGCATCGCCAAGGGGATGACCGCGGCGGTGATCAAGGCCGCGCGGAAATTGCCCAACAACAAGAACAACACCACGATCACCAGCAAGGCGCCTTCGATCAGGTTCTTGGCCACCGTCTTGATGGTGCGATCGACCAGCGCGGTGCGGTCGTACACCGGCGCGGCCGACACGCCGGCCGGCAGGCTTTTGTTGGCCACGGCCAGTTTTTCGGCGGCGGCCTGGGCCACTTCGCGGCTGTTGGCGCCGATCAGCATGAACGCCGTGCCCAGCACCACCTCGCGGCCATTCTGGGTCGCCGCGCCGTTGCGCAGCTCCGGGCCTTCGCCGACCTCGGCCACGTCGCGCACGCGGATCGGCACGCCGTCGCGACGGTCCAGCACGATGTCGCGGATCGCGTCGAGATCGGCGACCTGGCCCGGCGCGCGCACCAGGAACTGTTGGCCATTGCGTTCGATGTAGCCGGCGCCGACGTTCTGATTGTTGGCCGCGACGGCCGCGACCACGTCGTGCAGGGTGAATCCCAGGGCCACCAGCCGCGCCGGGTCGGGCGTGATGTGAATTTGGCGGGCGTAGCCGCCGATGGTGTTGACCTCGGTTACGCCGGGCGTATTGCGCAACTGCGGCCGCACTACCCAGTCCTGCAAGGTGCGCAGGTCGGTCGCGGTCCAGGGCGTGCCGTCCTTCTTGCGCGCATCGGGCTTGGCGTCGACCGTGTACATGAAGATCTCGCCCATGCCGGTGGCGACGGGGCCCATCTGCGGCTCCAGTTCGGCCGGCAGTTGCGATTTCACCTGCTGGATGCGCTCGGCGACCTGTTGGCGGGCGAAGAACAGGTCGGTGCCGTCCTTGAACACCACCGTGACCTGCGACAGGCCGTAGCGGGAAATCGAGCGCGTGTAGTCCAGGCCCGGCAGTCCGGCCAGCGTGGTTTCGATGGGGAAGGTCACCCGCTGTTCGGATTCCAGCGGCGAGTAACCGGGCGTCTCGGTGTTGATCTGCACCTGGACGTTGGTGATGTCGGGCGTGGCGTCGATCGGCAGCTTGGTGAAGCTCCAGACGCCCACGCCGATCAGCGCCGACGTCAGCGCGATCATCAGCCATCGGTGCGCGATGGCGAAGCGAATGATTTTCTCGAGCATGAGTGTTTCCTCGGTATTCGGGTGGGCCGCGCGTCGCGAACGACGCGGCGGCGTGCGCCGGACCGCTGGCCGACAGGCCTGGCGGACCGTTGCGCCCTCAGTGGTCGTGGGAAGCGCCGGACTTCTCGATGTCCGCCTTCACCACGTAGCTCTGCTCGACCACCACCTGATCGCCGGCTTTCAGCCCCGAAAGCACCTCCACCCGTTGCGCGTCGCGCTTGCCCAGTTCGACCGGGCGCACTTCGTAGACGTCGCCTTGGCGGATGAACACCGCATCCCAATCGCGAAAGGTCTGCAGCGCCGCCAGCGGCACCACCAGCTGGGCCGGCTGGCGCTCCACCGTGATGCGCGCCTTGACCGCCGAACCCGGCCGCCACAGGCCATCGGCGTTGGCGATGGTCGCGCGCGCCACGGTGCTCTGGCTGGCGGTGGCGGTGCCGGGCAGCACGCGTTCCAGCGTGGTGTCGGCGGTGACGCCGTCGCTCATGCGGGTCACGGTGACCGGCACGCCGGCCTGGATGTGTTGGGCATCGGCGCCGAACACGTGCAGGTCGACCCACAGCGAAGACAGGTCGGCGACTTCGAACAGTGCCGCGCCTTCGCCGGCCACCGAGCCGACCGCGGCGTTGCGCGCGAGCACCACGCCGGCGATCGGCGAAGCGACGGTGTAGGTGGTCAGGCTCAGGTTGCTTTCGATGCTGGCCAGCGGCTGGCCGGCACGCACCTGGTCGCCGACGTTCGCGTTCAAGCGCCGCACCGGACCGGGGAAGCGCGCCGCCACTTTGGCGACCCGCCCCTCGACCGGAGTGAGCAGGCCTTGGACTTCGTGCTCGTCGGCGATCACACCGGCCGCGGCCGGCGCGACGCGGATGCCGGCGTCGTGCGCGACCTTGGCCGCGATCTGGGTCCGCCCCTCGTAACTGGGGTAGGCCCAACGCAAGGCCGTGCCGGCGATGCGGGCCGTCACTTCGACGTCGAACGAATGCGGTTCGCCGACGACGCTGGTCGCCATCAGGCTGCCGTCCGCCTGGGGTTTCAAGGCATGAGTCTCGGCGACGCCGCCCAGACGCCTGAGCCGGACCTCGACGGTGCCGGCAGACGCCGACAGCGGCTTGCCGTCGCGGTACAGCCAGGCCTGGTACTTCGGCGGCGTGCCGTCCTCGGCGATCGCCAACTCCACGGCATAGCCGTTGCTTTCCAGCACGCGGCCGCCGTGCTCGCCCTTGCGCGGCGCTTCGGCCTCGGCATGCGCGTCGCCTTCGTCGTGGGCGTGCTCGGCCGGCGCGGACGGATCGCCGCCGCAGGCGGCCAGCAGCAGGGTCAAGGCCAGTGCGGCGCTGAAGTGAGAGATCTTCACGGGGCGGTTCCTTGTGCGGTGGAGGCGGCCGGAGCGGCGACGAAGGCCTCGCCGGTGAGCCTCTGGATTTCGATCAGGGCGCGCTGCGCTTCGAGCGCGGCCTCCAATTGCTGCTTGCGCCCATTGGTGCGCTCGGACTGCAGCTGCGCCCATTCGAGGTAGCTGATGGCGCCCGCGCGGTAAGCGCGTTCGGCCGCGGCTTCGGCGCGCGCGAGCTTGGGCAGCACGTCGTCGTTGAGGCGTCGCACCTCGAGCGCGGCGACCTGGTAGCGGCCGTGCGCATCGGCCAGGGTCGAATACAGCGACATTCCCTGGGCTTCGCGTTCGATCCCCAGCATCGCCAGCTCGGCTTCGGCGGCGCGGATATCGGGAGCGGCGCGACGCGACGCGCCCAGGGGCAGGGCCACGCTGCCCAGCAGCGCCTGGTCGCCGGTCTCCTGCAGGCGGCGCAGGCCGAACTGCCATTCCAGATCCGGCGTCGCCTGGGTGCGCGCGAGCTGCAGCCGCGCCTCGCGGATGCGGCCCTCGTCGGCGAAGCGCGCGATCTCCGGGCTGCGCTGCAGCAGCTCGGCGAGCGCGTCGAAGTCCTGGATCGCCGGCAACGTCAGAGGATCGCCGGCGGCGGCGGCGAAGCCCGGATCGCGCTCGCCCCACAGCGCCGCCAGGTGCCGGCGCGCGGCGAGCCGACGCTGCGAGGCGCGTTCGCGCTCGAGTTCGGCGCGCGCCAGCGCCGCCTGCGCGGTCAGCACCACCGATTCCGGCGAGGCGCCGGCTTGCAGGCGCTGGCGCGCCGCGGCGACGGTCCGTTGGCGCTGGCCGATGTCGAGTTCGGCGATCGCGTGTTGGCGCTGCGCGGCGACGATATTCAGGTAGCGGCGCGCCGCTTCGGCCAACAGATCCAGGCGCCGGCTTTCGCGTTCGACCGCGAGCGCGTCGATGCGGCTTTGCGCGAGCGTGCGTCGCGCGTCGAGCTTGCCGCCGCGTTCGAACACCGAGGCCAGGGTCAGCGACAGTTCGGCGCCGCGCAGGCCGCTGAGCTCGCCGCTGCCGAAGGCGTTCTCCAGCGTCGCGCCGGCGGTCAGGGCCGGGCGCTGGCCGGCGCGGTCGAGTTCGGCCGCCAGCGCATCGCGACGGCTGCCGAACAGGCGCAGGTCGGGGTGGGAGGCATCGATGCGCGCGAGCGCATCGTCGAGGGTGAACACCGCCGGGCGCGCGGGCGCGGCGGCTGGATTGGGGACTGGGGCAGGGGGCGACGACTGCGCCAGTGCCGGAAAGCACAGCGCAGCCGCCAGGACGGCCGTAGCCGCTGGACGCAACCGCATGGGGAGGTACTCCGAATCGGGACAGGAAGGTGCGGCCGGCAATGCCGGCGTAAGCCTCAGCCCGCGATCGGGGGACGGAACGGTGCCGGCAGCGGCGCCGGCACGAAGGCGAACGCGCGCGGCGGAACCGGCTCGCGCGTTTCGAGCGCGAGCATGCGCAATTCGTAACGCGGCAGCATCGCGGCCTGCGGGCCGCAGCAGTGGCTCAGGTGCCAGCGATTGTCGCCGTCGTCGGCGGTGCCGGGCTGGCCGGGCGGATGGTCGTGGCCGTGCTCGCCCAGGCTGAGTTCGGTCTGGGCGGCGTCGATCGCCGCGATCTCGCGCGCTTCCTCGGCGAAAGCCAGCGCCGGCCGGATCACGGCCATGACCATGAGCAGCCCGAACACCAGGCAACGCAGGATCGACGACAGGGGCGGCAGGCCGGACATGGGCGCTAGGGTACGGCCGCGGCGCGGCGATACACAATTGCGCCGACCCGGCACAGCGCGTGCCGCACGGGCGTCACATGCGCTGGCCAGACTGCGCGCCTCGTCTACAGGGGGCGTGCCATGAAGTGGGTTCGGAGCTGTGCGGCCGTCGCCGCGCTGGCGTGCCTGGCCGCATGCGGCGGCGCGCAGGCGCCGCAAAGCGTGCAGGCCTCCTCGTCGCTGGATGCGGTGCCGACGCGCCCGGCCCTGGCCAACCTGGATGCGCAGCGCCTGCGCATGCTGGCCGCGCAGGCCCTGCGCGGCCAGCGCATGTACGCGCCGGCCGGCGACAACGCGGTCGAGTACTACCTGGCCCTGCGCGACAAGCAACCCGGCGACGCCATCGTCGCCAACGCCCTGCAGGAGCTGCAGCCCTATGTGCTGATCGCCGGCGAACAGGCCCTGGCCGGCGGCGAGCTGAACGAAGCGCAACGGATGCTGGATCTGCTCGCGCGCGTGGACGCGCAGGCGCCCGCGCTGCCGCGCCTGCGCGAGAGTCTGTTGGCGGCGCGCGCCGCGCAGGTCGAACAGAGCCAGCGCCTGGATGCGCAACAGGCCGAACAACTGCGGCTGGCGCAGCAGCGCGCGCTCGCGAACGCGGCCAAGCCCGCGGCGCCGATCGCGGCCGCGCCTGCGCCCGCGACCATCGCCGCGCCGCCGGCCCCCGCGCCGGCCGCCGCTTCACCCGCGCCGCTGCCCGAATCGGCCGCGATCGCGCCGCCGCCGCCCGCGCCGCGCAACGCAGCACCGGTCTCGCGCCCGCTGCCGCGCCTGATCAGCGACTCCGCGCCGCGCTATCCGCTCAGCGCGCTCAATCGCCGCATCGAAGGCAGCGTGCAGATCGCGTTCGTGATCCAGCCCGACGGCAGCGTGACCGCGGTGCGCCTGCTGTCGTCGACGCCGCCGGGCGTGTTCGACGAAGCCGCGCTGGCCGCGGTCTCGCGCTGGCGCTTCGAGGCCGGCGGCGAGCGCGTGCCGACCAGTCGCACCCTGAGCTTCCGCCTGCCCAAGGGTTGAGCCGGCGCCGTGACGCCGGTGCTGGCGGCTCGCCGGGGCGGCAGCGCACAATGCGGCGATGACTACCGCCACCGCCCCCCTGCTGGACACCGTCGAACACGAAACCGGCCCGACGCCGGCCTGGACCGTGCTGTGGCTGCACGGACTGGGCGCCGACGGCAACGACTTCGCGCCCATCGTGCCCGAGTTGCTGCGCCCCGGTTGGCCGGCGCTGCGCTTCGTGTTCCCGCATGCGCCGGTGCGCGCGGTCACGATCAACAACGGCGTGCGCATGCGCGCCTGGTACGACATCCGCGATTTCAGCGACCTCAACCACCGCGCCGACGAAACCGGCGTCGACGAATCGGTGGCCCAGATCGAGGCCCTGATCGCGCGCGAAGCCGAACGCGGCGTGCCGGCCTCGCGGGTGCTGCTGGCCGGTTTCTCGCAGGGCGGCGCGGTGGCCCTGGCCGCCGGCCTGCGCCGCACGCAGCCGCTGGCGGGTCTGATCGCCCTGTCGACCTACCTGCCGATGCCCGATCGCCTGGCGCGCGAGACCCAGGACGCCGCGCGCGCGCAGCCCTTGTTCATGGCCCACGGCAGTTACGACCCGGTGGTGCCCTTCGCCGCCGGCGAGATCAGCGCGGCGCGCTTGCGCACGCTCGGCCTGAGCCCGGACTGGCACGCCTATCCGATGGCCCACCAGGTCTGCCTGGAGGAAATCCGCGACCTCGGCGACTGGATGTCGCGGCGCTTCGCGGCCTGAGCATGAGCGCCTCCGGCAGCGAGCGCGAACCCTGGTTGCCGGACCTGTGCCGCCTGCCGCGGCTGGTGGTGATGCTGAGCATGGCCGAGCTGATCGTGGTCGTGCTGGCGCTGGCGCCCGACGGCGGCGCGCCCTGGGATTGGCAGCGCTTCGTTTCCGGCAGCACCTTCGCGTTGTGGCTGGCGCTGACCGTGTCGGTGCTGCTGTGCGTGTCGCGCGAACGCCTGCTGCGTCTGCCCGCCAGCCTGGGCGGCGTGATCGCGACCGCGGCGGCGGCGCTGCTGGGCGCCACTTTCGCCGCGATCACCCACTCGATCGACCACGCCGTCGGCGCCAGCCTGGTGCCGCCCGGGGTGACGCTGGCGCGTTTCAGCCTGGGCACCGCGGCGGTGACCATGCTCGCGGTCGGCGTGGTGCTGCGCTATCTCTACGTCAACGACGGCTGGAAGGCGCAGGTGCGCGCCAGCGCGCGCGCCGAGGTCGACGCGCTGCAGGCGCGGATCAAGCCGCACTTCCTCTTCAACAGCATGAACACCATCGCCGGCCTGGTGCGCAGCGACCCGGTGGTGGCCGAGCGCGCCGTGCTCGACCTGTCGGATCTGTTCCGCGCCGCGCTCGGCGCCGGCGAGTCCGACTCCAGCCTGGCCGAGGAGGTCGAGCTGGCCGAGCGCTATCTGGCCATCGAGCAACTGCGCCTGGGCGACAGGCTGCGGGTGGAGTGGCGCAAGCACGAGCCGCTGCCCTGGACCCTGCCGATGCCGCGCCTGGTCCTGCAGCCGCTGGTCGAGAACGCGGTCCTGCACGGCATCTCGCGCCTGTCCGGCGGCGGCACCCTGGAAATCGAACTGGCCGTCAGCGGCCCGACGCTGGCCCTGCGGGTGCGCAATCCGGCCCCGGCGCCGGCCGAGGGCCCCGGCAACGGCACCCGTCACGCCCAGCGCAGCATCGGCCAGCGCCTGCGCTACGCCTACGGCCCGCAGGCACGGATGACCGCGGGCTGGGCCGAGGACTACTATCTGTGCGAACTGCACGTGCCGACTGGGGTGGAGGCGCTGTACCGATGAAGGGCGCAATGAGGATAGTCATTGCCGACGACGAGCCGCTGGCGCGCGAGCGCCTGCGCACGCTGCTGGCCGAGCAGCACGGCGTCGAGGTCGTGGCCGAAGCCGCCGACGGCCAGCACGCCCTGCACGCCTGCGCCGAGCATCAGCCGGACCTGGTGCTGCTGGACATCGCCATGCCCGGCATCGACGGCCTGGAAGCGGCGCGCCATCTGGCCGCGTTCGAGCCGCGCCCGGCGGTGGTGTTCTGCACCGCCTACGACGCGCACGCGCTGTCGGCGTTCGAGGCCGAGGCGATCGACTACCTGGTCAAGCCGGTGCGCGCCGAACGCCTGAGCGCCGCGCTGGAGCGCGTGCGCACCTTCGCCGCCGGCCGCGAGCGTGGCGGCGAGGTCGCGCCGGGCCAACGCCGCACCCACCTGTGCGCGCGCCTGCGCGGCAGCCTGCGCCTGATCCCGATCGAGGACGTGCACTACCTGCACGCCGAAGAGAAGTACGTGATCGTGCATCACGCGCGCGGCGAGGACCTGATCGAGGAATCGCTGAAGTCGCTGGAAGACGAGTTCTGCGAACGCTTCGTGCGCATCCACCGCAACTGCCTGGTCGCCCGCCACGAGATCGTCGAACTCAAGCGCTGCCCCGACGGCCACGTCCAGGCGGTGCTGCGCCACGGCAAGCAGCCGCTGGAAGTCAGCCGGCGCTGCGTGTCGGCGCTGCGTGAGACTTTGAAGCATCTGTAAGGGGCGTCGTTGGGTGTATGGCGGGCGCTCCGGCGAGGGTCGGGGGAATTCGCGACCCAAATGCAGGCTGTGACTTCAGGTGCCGCCCGTACCTTGAGGAGCCGTAGCTCAGGGGCCACTCGTGGCGCCAGGAGCCGTTCGTTGTGAGCCTGCGAACCATGGGCGGTGGGTCCGTGGCGCCGCAAAGCAAATCCCCCTCGATCCCCCTTTTTCAAAGGGGGAGGCTAAGCAGCGCTGCTTCTAGTGCCGGTCGTGGTGAGCCTGCGAACCATGGGCGGCGGGCCCGCGGCGCCGCAAAGCAAATCCCCCTCAATCCCCCTTTTTCAAAGGGGGGGCTAAGCAGCGCTGCTTCTAGTGCCGGTCGTGGTGAGCCTGCGAACCATGGGCGGCGGGCCCGCGGCGCCGCAAAGCAAATCCCCCTCAATCCCCCTTTTTCAAAGGGGGAGGCTGAGCAGTACCGTTTCGAGTGAGCCCGCGAACCGTGTGCGGCGGGCCCGCGGCGCCGCAAAAAGCAAATCCCCCTCAGTCCCCCTTTTTCAAAGGGGGAGGCGCACACGTCGCGGATGGCGAATGCCGTTCCCGCCCCGCTTTTGCGGTTCCCCCCTTTGAAAAAGGGGGGCTAGGGGGGATTTGCTTCTAAAATTCCCCCCATGACCCGCCTCCGCATCGCCACCCGTAAAAGCCCGCTCGCCCTGTGGCAGACCGAGCACGTCGCCGCCCGCCTGCGCGCCGCCCACCCCGGACTGGAGGTGGTGCTGGTGCCGATGAGCACCCGCGGCGACGAAGTGCTGGACCGCTCGCTGGCCGCGATCGGCGGCAAGGGCTTGTTCCTGAAGGAGCTGGAAGTGGCGATGCAGCGCGGCGACGCCGATTGCGCCGTGCACTCGCTCAAGGACGTGCCGATGGAACTGGAGCCGGGCTTCGCCCTGCCCGCGATCCTGGAGCGCGCCGACTACGCCGACGCCTTCGTCAGCCCGCAGTACGCGAGCATCGACGCGCTGCCGCAGGGCGCGCGCGTGGGCACGTCCTCGCTGCGCCGCCAGACCCAACTGCGCGCGCGGCGCCCGGATCTGCACCTGCTGGACCTGCGCGGCAACGTCAACACCCGCCTGGCCAAGCTCGACGCCGGCGAGTACGACGCGATCGTGCTCGCGGTCGCCGGCCTGGAACGCCTGGACCTGGGCGCGCGCGTGCGCGAACGCCTGCAGGCG
Organism: Lysobacter sp. cf310; assembly: GCF_900114355.1. Lineage (GTDB taxonomy): Bacteria > Pseudomonadota > Gammaproteobacteria > Xanthomonadales > Xanthomonadaceae > Lysobacter. The sequence goes on along the minus strand of NZ_FOSS01000001.1, from coordinate 1,294,460 downwards.
CCGCAGTGGCTGCCCGCGCCGGCGCAGGGCGCGATCGCGATCGAATGCCACAGCGATCACCTGGCCACCCGCGCCTTGTGCGCCGCGCTGGACCACGCCGACACCCGCACCTGCGTCGAGGCCGAGCGCGCCATGAACCGCGCCCTGCACGGCAGCTGCCACGTGCCGGTGGCCGCCTACGCGCGCCTGGACGGCGAACACCTGCGCCTGGACGGCCTGGTCGGCGCCGCCGACGGCCGCCAGGTGCGCGCCCACGGCGAAGGCCGCGGCGACGCCCCCGAATGCCTGGGCCTGGAAGTCGCGCAAGCGCTGCTGGCGCAAGGCGCCGGCGACTTCATCGCCGCCGCGCTGTGAATGCAGCGGCGCCGACTGCGCCCGCCTCTCAGCGCCGGTAGAGAGCGCACGCAGGCACGGGGTCGCCCGGAAGGGAGAGCGGACCCAGGCACGAGGTCGCCCGTAGTGAGAGCGGATGCAGGCACGGAGTCGCGCAGTCCTATCGCTGTGGGAGCGGCGTAAGCCGCGATCCGCGCGGCCAGCCCCAGCTTCGCAATCGCGGCTTACGCCGCTCCCACAGGAAGCCGGCCATCGATAGCCAGGGGTAGGAGCGGCGCAAGCCGCGACCGCGGCACGCCGATCAGCTGCGCAACCTCCGATGCCTGTGGCTGCCTGAGCCGCGATCCACGCAGGCAGCCGCAGCTTCGCAATCGCGGCTCACGCCGCTCCCTCAGGAAGCAGGCCATCGATAGCCGGGGGTAGGAGCGGCGCAAGCCGCGACCGCGGCATCCATCAAAGGCGCACGCCGCGATTCCCGCGACCGGCCCAACCGCGACGGCCGCTAAAACCGCCGCCGCAACTCGATCGAACTCTCGGCCGACTCGCTGCCGCCGCCGCCGTCGGAATCGTGGCGTATCGCGAAATCGGTCTCCAGCGTCCAATCCGGCCACAGCGCCACGTCCAGCCGCACCGACTGCTTGACGAAGGTGTCGCCGTGCCCGCTCTCGACGAACACGCGCTGGGTCCAACGCGCGCGATCGCCGATCTTCTGCCCGAAGTTGAGCTCGCCACGCATCACCGCGCCCGGACGGTTGATGCCGTCGTCGTACAGCGGCGCCAACCGATAGCCGGCGCCGAACTGCAGGCCGAGCTGGGTCGGACCGTCGCGCAGCACCTGCAGGCCATACCGGGTGCCGATGCGGAAATCGTTGGAATACGCGCCGCGGCTTTCGCGCGCGGCGGCCGGTGCGCTCAGGCCGATGTAGCGCTGCGAGCCCGGCAGGCGCAACGGCCGCCGCGCTGGCCGTTGCGGCTCGGCCAGTTCGCGTGCCTGCGGCGGCGGAGGCGCCAGCGCCAAGCGCCATTCCTCGTCGCCGCAGCGCGTCGAAAAACAGTACAGCCGCATCTGCGCCGGATCGCTGGCGAGCGCCATCAGCGTGGGGTCGCCGGGGACCGGCATGGTCGGCAATGTGAGGAGGGGGCCGCCCAACAGGGCGAGCCCGAGCAAGCCGGACATCGTCGTGAACAGGGCCGAATAGGTGCCAAGATCATGCCATGGAAGCGATTACAGTCCCAAGACCCAGGCTGAATCGCCGTCGCGACCGCGCCGGAACGCGGTCGCAGCTTCAGTAATACAGTGTGACCAGGTGCCGGGCCTGGGCGAAGAACAGCCAGCGTTCGACCAGCGCGCCCAGCAGCGCGGCGGCCGCCGCCAGCGGGAACGCGACCCAGGCCGCGCCCGGCCACAGCCACACCAGCAGCGCCAGCAGCAGCGGCACGGCCGCGAACGCGAGCACCGCGATCAGGCGAAGCTTGCGCGCGTGCTTGCGCGCGAGCACGTAGCCCATTTCGCGGGTCAGATAGTTGTCTTCGGTATGCGGGCGCTCGAACACGCTGAGCTCGCGACCGGGCAGGCCGACCGCATCAGCGCGGGTGACGGTGAGCGGCGTGCTGTCGATCGCGCGCCAGTAGCGCAGTTTCATCGCCGCCACCGCCAGCGCCAGGATCGCCAAGGCCACCGCCAGCAAGCGCAGCGCGGGGGTAGGGGTACCGGTCGTCGGCAGTACGGCGGCCAGCAACGCCCATCCCGTGAGCAGCGCGAAGCCCAGATAGACCGGTACCACCAGGCGATGGCGCCAGGCCGGAATCGGCGGCAGCGAGGCGTAGATCATCGCGGTGCACGCCACCGTCAGCAGTGCCAGAACGCTCAACGCGCCGCCCAGCCACGGCACCCATGCCGCCAGTCGTGCGGCATCGGCCGCGTCGCCGCGCGCGGCCAGCAGCGCCAGCGCCGCCAACGCCAGCGCGGGTACGAAGGTCGCCAGCGCCAGCACGCCTTCGCGCGACAGCCACGAGGTGCGCCACTGCGAGAACGCGCGCCAGGCGCGCAGCGGCTTGCCCAGGTGGAAGGTGGAAGCCAGCAGCCCGACCGCGGCCAGCACCAGGCCCAGCGCCAGTACGATCAACATCAGCGTTGCCGTCACCGTGACGTCGTCGGACAGCGCATGCAGCGACGCCAAGCGCGAGCTCGCCAGCAACGCGCCCAACCACGCGAGCAAGCCGTAGCCGGCGCCGGACAGCGTGGTGAACAGGATGACCGAAAAAGCAGGATGCATCAGCGCACCGGCAGCGGGCAGCGAGAGTGCAGGGTGGGGCACGCCGCGGTCGCCGCTTGGTTGCGCGATCCATCGATCGCACCGGCGACGGCTTGCGGCGCACGCGGCCGCAGTCGCGGCGTTTCCGCGTTCGCGCGCAGGGCGGTGCCGGCAAGAGCGATGCGCCCCATGCTCATCGCGACAGCACCCGGTCCAGCCAGCGCAGCACCGGCGGCAAGGCGGCGGCGTCCAGCGTTTCCGCGGGCGGCGTGGGCGCGGCGGCGGTATCGCCCGCACGGCGCGGGCGCGGCGGCAGATACTGGTTGGTCGGCTTGTAGCCCAGCTCCGGCATCAGGTCGACGCCGCCGCGCGCGGCGACCAGCTGCGAGACCTTCGACTCCGGATCGCCGAGGTCGCCGAAATGGCGTGCGCGCGTCGGACAGGCCTGCACGCAGGCCGGTTGGCGCTCGGCTTCTTCCAGGTGTTCGTTGTAGATGCGGTCGATGCACAGCGTGCATTTCTTCATCACGCCTTCGACCTGGCTGTACTCGCGCGCGCCGTAAGGGCAGGCCCAGGAGCACAACTTGCAGCCGATGCACTTGTCCTCGTCGACCAGCACGATGCCGTCCTCGGCCCGCTTGTAGCTGGCCCCGGTCGGGCACACGGTCACGCAGGCCGGAGTCTCGCAGTGCAGGCAGGAGCGCGGGAAATGCAGGGTCATCGCCGGTTGCGGCGCCACGCTCTGAGCGCCGCTCCCGCAACCGCCCGACGCCGGCTCCGCCGCCACCTCGTAACTGTGCACGCGGTTGAACCACACCCCGCTGGGATCCTTGCCGTACGGGCTTTCGTCGGTCAGCGGCGCGGCGAAGCCGCCCGCGTTCCATTCCTTGCAGCTCACCGCGCAGGCATGGCAGCCCACGCAGGTGTCCAGGTCGATCACCAGGCCCATCTTCTTCTTGCCCGGCGGCGGCAGGGCGGTCACCGTTTGCGCCCCGTGCTGATCAGCCACACGCCCAACGCGAACAGGGCGATGCCGAAGCTCACGCTGGGCAGCAGGCCCATCAGCACCGGCGTCAGCGAATCGTGGCCGGCGACGCTGCCGACCGGATCGAAGATGCCGGCGCCGATCAGGACCACCAGGGCGAAGCTCAGCGCCACGCAGCACCAGCCGACCAGCATGCGTAAGGAACGTTTCATCGGGATGCCTTGTCGCGGAAAGCCGCGCCGTAGCGCAGCGGTCGGTTGTCGGCCTCGCCCAGCGCCAGCGGCGGGAACTGCGGCGCGCTCTCGCCGACGGGCTCGACGCGTTCGATGCGCACGCGCAGGTCGAACCACGCCGCCTGGCCGGTGACCGGGTCGGCGTTGGCGTAGTCGCCGCGCGGGGTGATGTCGGAAATCAGGTGGTTGAGCAGGAAGCCCTTGCGGCCTTCCGGCGCGTCCTTGGCCAGGCGCCAGGCGCCCTTGCGCTTGCCGATCGCGTTCCAGGTCCAGACCGTGTCGGGCTGCACGTTGCCGGCGAACTTCGCCTGCACCGTGATGCGCCCGTGGTGCGACTGCACCGCGATCCAGTCCTCGTCGGCGATGCCGTGGCGCGCGCCGGTATCCGGATGCAGGTAGAGATAGTTGCGCGCGGTGATCTGGCGCAGCCAGGCGTTCTGCGAACCCCAGGCGTGGTACATGAACATCGGCCGCTGGGTGACCGCGCTGAGCGGGTAGCGGCTGGCCGAGTCGGCTACCTGCGCGCCCTCGAAGGGTTCGTACCAGATCGGCAGCGGGTCGAAGTAGGTCGCCACGCGCTCGCGGTGCTGCTCGGGTGGCCGATGCTCGCCGTGGCCCTGCGCGGCCAGGCGGAACTTCTGCAGGGTTTCCGAATACAGCTGCAGCACGATCGGATCGGCGTGGCCGATGAAGCCCATCTTCTGCGCCCAGTCCAGATAACCGCGGTTGGCCATCTTGAAATAGCGCGCGTGCTCCGGGATCGGGCTGCGCCAGAAACCGCCGTGCTCGATGTAGCGGTCCAGCTGCTGCGGGTTCGGCGGGCCCTTGGCCTCGAGGTCGCCGTGCTCGCCGCGCCAGCCCGCGAGCAGGCCGACGCCGGGCGCGCGCTCGTGGCGCACGATGTAGTCGGCGTAGTCGCGATAGCGCGGGCTGCCGTCCTCGTGCACCAGCCCGGGCAGGCCCAGGCGCGCGCCCAGATCGATCAGCACCGACTGGAAGCCGCGCACGTCGCGGCCCTCGCGCTGCTCCTTGGCGTCGACCACCGGATGACGGATCGCGTCGATCGCGCTCTCGGCATCGGAGATCGGGCGATCGAGCATGCTGATCGCGTCGAAACGTTCCAGATAGGTGGTGTCCGGCAGCACCAGGTCGGCGTAGGCGACCATCTCCGAGGCGTAGGCGTCGGCGTAGATGATGCGCGGGATGCGGTAGTCGCCGCTGTCGTCCTTGTCGGTGAGCCAGCCTATGGTCTCGGAGGTGTTCATGGCCGAGTTCCAGCTCATGTTCGCCATGAACATCATCAGGGTGTCGATCTTGTAGGGATCGCCGGCCCAGGCGTTGCGGATCACGCTGTGCATCATGCCGTGCGCGGACAGCGGGTAGGCCCAGGAGAACGCGTGGTCGATGCGGCGCGGCTGGCCGTGTTCGTCGACCACCAGGTCCTCGGGCGCATGCACGAAGCCCAGCGGCGCCGCATCGAGCACGCCGTTGGCCTGGCGCTGCTTGCCGGGCCGGTTCGGCGGCGCGATCGGTTTCGGGAACGGCGGTTGGTAGCGGAACGAGCCCGGCGTATCCACCGCGCCCAGCAGCATCTGCAGCAGGTGCAGGGCGCGGCAGGTGTGGAAGCCGTTGCTGTGCGCGCTGATGCCGCGCATGGCGTGCATGCTGACCGGGCGCCCGACCATCTCGCTGTGCTCGCGGCCGTGGGCGTCGGTCCAGGCGATCGGCAGGGTCAACGGGTGATCGAACGCGGCCTCGGCCAACTCACGCGCGATGCGGCGGATGGTGTCGGCCGGAATGCCGCAGCGTTCGCTGACCGCGTCGGGCGCGTATTGCGGGTCGAGATAACGCTCGGCGATCAGATGGAACACCGGGCGCGCGCGGCGACCGTCGGGCAGGGTGTATTCGCCGACCACGGCGGGCGAGATGCCGATGGCGTCGGCGCGCAGCGCGCTGCCCTCACCCTGTCCCTCTCCCGCAGGCGGGAGAGGGGATCCTTCGGCGGTATGCGTTGCGTCGTGAACAATGCCGGCTTCGGCCGCGCGCGCGGCGGCCGTGTGCGGCGTATCGGCTGCCTCTCCCGCTTGCGGGAGAGGGCCGGGGTGAGGGTCGCGCACCCAGCACAAGGGATGCCCTTCGCCATCGCGCGCGAACAAGCCGTCGTCCGCGCCGCCCGGATTATCGATCACCAGCCAATGCGCATTCGCATAGCGCACCAGGTAGTCCAGATCGATGCGGTCGGCCTTGAGCAGTTCGTGGATCAGTGCGAACGCGAACAGGCCGTCGGTACCGGGGCGGATCCCGATCCACTCGTCGGCGATCGCGCCGTAGCCGCTGCGCACCGGATTGACCGCGACGATCTTGGCCCCGTGCGCCTTCAACTTGCCCAGGCCCAGCTTGATCGGATTGGAGTCGTGGTCTTCGGCCACGCCCCACAGCATCAGATAGCGCGAGTGCTCCCAGTCGGGTTCGCCGAATTCCCAGAACGAGCCGCCCAGGGTGTACAGGCCGCCGGCGGCCATGTTGACCGAGCAAAAGCCGCCGTGGGCGGCGTAGTTGACCGTGCCGAACTGCTGCGCCCACCAGCCGGTCAGCGCCTGCGACTGGTCGCGGCCGGTGAAGAAGGCCAGCTCATCGGGATTGCGTGCGCGGATCGGCGCCAGCCAGTCGGTGGCGATGCGCAGCGCCTCGTCCCACTCGATCTCTTTGAACTCGCCGCGTCCGCGCTCGCCCACGCGCAGCAGCGGCTTGTCCAGTCGCGCCGGCGAGTAGTGCTGCATGATCCCGGCCGACCCCTTGGCGCAGAGCACGCCCTGATTGACCGGATGCTCGGGATTGCCCTGGATGTAGCGGATCTTGCCGTCGGCCAGCCAGACCTTGATGCCGCAACGGCAGGCGCACATGTAACAGGTCGTGGTCTTGACCTCGTCTCCAGGCGACGGCGACAGGTTCAGAGCTGGCTCTTTGGGAGCGGGCGCGGGCATGCGCGCATTGTGCCTGCGCGCGCCGGTTCCGGCGAGCGCGCGCTCAGGGGCGGCAGTAGCGGCGTTCGTAGTCGACCGCGCGCTCCAGGGCGGCGCGATCGCCGCCGACCGCGAGCGCGGCGATGTCCTTGCGGTTGTCCGGACACGGCGAACTGCGGCCGCCGAACAGGCTGCCGACCTTGTCGATCACCGACGCGGCACTGATCGGCTCGCGCATCGGCACGCCCAGGGTCGCGCCGGCACCGGGCAGGCGTGGGTTGCGGCTGGCGAAGGCGTCGGCCTGCGGTTCCAGCCCCGGCGGCGGGCGATCGCGCGGGCGGCCGGCCTGCTGCAGGTACACGGCCGACAGCGGGCGTCCGCCCAAAGGCTCCGGCGCGGCTTCGACCATCGGCGTCGCCGCGGGCGCAGGCAGGGCGCGTGTCGCTCGCGGTGCGGGTGCGGCTGTGGGCGCGGCGCGCGCGCTGGACGGAGCCGGCGTCGGCGCGCGGGTATCGCGCGGCGAGCTCACGAATACCACCTGCAAGGCCTCGTCCTCGCGCGCGCTCGCGGCGGGCGGGTCGAAGCGGAGGAAGCGGTTGAGCGCCAGGGCCATCAACAGATGCGTCGCGATCACGAGCGAGCCGATCCAGGTCTGCTCGACCCACCACTTCCTTGTCCGCATCGTCGGCTTCCGTTCCGGGGCGACGCATCTTGCGTGCGCGCCGGTTAAACGCTCGTTAGCCGCGATGTCGCGCGGCCGGCGCGCCTACTTCGGCAGCTCGACCCGGATGCCGGGATCGTCGAAACGCGAATAGCGAATGGTGGTCACCACCGGTTTTCCGCGCAGTTGCGCGCTGGTCACGATCTGCAGCGGATAGCCGTTGCCGCCCACCCACAAGGTCATGGTGCTCGCTTGCGGCTGGGTATGGTCGACGCGGTACTTGCGCGTCGCCACCCCGTCCAGGCTTTCGCTGCCCAGCGCGGTGACGCTCATGGTCTTGGCGTTCTCGGCCAGGCGCGCCGGGTCGCGCCATTGCGACAGCGTGCCCTGGGGCAGCGGCACCTTCATGCTTCGGCCGCCCACGTTCAGATACATGGTGTCGCCGACGACGGTCTGCTCGCCCGCGCCGGCCATGCGCATGCGGTAGCGGCCGGGCGCGGCGTAGTCGATGTCGTTGCGCATCGGGCGCTCGCCGGTCGAGCTCATGGTCGCGTGGAAGCTGCGCGCGGCCAGGAATTTGTCGATCGAGGCCGTCACCTCCTCGCGCGGACCGGCCCAGACCGCCGCCGGCGACAGCGTTACAGCCAAGCACAGCAAGCTTCTTGCGCACCCGATCACGTTCATGGCCCATCCGGCAGTAGCGGCCGTGCATCGGCCGATGCCATGCTTAACGCGGGAATCGCCCCCGACCAGCCAGACACGGCCGCCGAATCGCCATGGAACGCATCGAACGCATCCACGCCCTGCACCGCATCCTGACCGCCGCGCGCTATCCGGTGACCGTGCAGCGCCTGCAGGAGGACCTGGAATGCTCGCGCGCCACGGTCTATCGCGACCTGGCCTATCTGCGCGACTACCTGATGGCGCCGGTGGTCGGCAACGGCGAAGCCGGCTTCCGCTACGACAGCAGCGAGGGCGACCGCTTCGAGCTGCCGGGTCTGTGGCTGAGCTCGGAAGAGCTGCATTCGCTGCTGGCCGCGCAGCAGTTGCTGCTGCGCAGCGGCGGCGGCGTGTTGTCGAACGCGCTCGCGCCGTTGCAGCACCGCATCGAGAAGCTGCTGGACGAACACGCCGGCGGCCGCCGGGTGCCGGTCGAGCGCGTGCGGGTGATCCCGCACCGCACCCGCCGCCTGGACGAAACCGCGTTCCGCAACGTCGCCACCGCGGTGCTGGACCGCAAGGTCCTGAGCTTCGAATACCGCGCGCGCTCCACCGACGAGCGCACCCGCCGCAACGTCTCGCCGCAGCGCCTGACCCACTATCGCGAAAACTGGTACCTGGACGCCTGGGACCACGAGCGCGACGCGCTGCGCAGTTTCTCGGTCGACCGCATCAGCGGCGCCCGCATCGGCGAGGGCGAGGCGCGCGACGTGCCCGACGAGGAGCTCGACCGCCACCTCGCCTCCAGCTACGGCATCTTCTCCGGCACCCCCAAGGGCTGGGCCACCATCGTGTTCAGCGCCAAGGCCGCGCGCTGGGTCGCCGACGAGCACTGGCATTCGCAGCAGCAGGGCCGCTTCCTGCCCGACGGCCGCTACGAACTCAAGCTGCCCTACAGCGCCGGCCGCGAGCTGCTGATGGACGTGATGCATTACGGCAGCGACGCCGAGATCGTCGAGCCGACGGTGCTGCGCGAACAGGCCAAGAGCATGCTGTCGCTGGCGCTGGCCAACTACGACCGCTGATGGCCGGCGCCGACGCTCCGCGCATCCGCAGCGACGAGCATGTCGCGCTGGTGCTGGGCGCGGGCGGCGCGCGCGGGCTGGCCCAGATCGGCGTGATCGAGGCGCTGCAGGCGCGCTCGATCAACATCGTCGCCGTGGCCGGTTCCTCCAGCGGCGCCCTGGTCGGCGGCCTGTACGCGGCCGGCAAGCTCGACGCCTATCGCGACTGGCTGTACAGCCTCAGCCGCACCGACATGCTGCGCCTGCTGGACCCCGCGCTGGGCCAGGCCTCGCTGTTCCGCGGCGAACGCCTGATGCAGGCCCTGCGCGAACTCGCCGGCGAGCCGCGCATCGAGGACCTGCCGATCGCCTTCACCGCGGTCGCGGTGGACCTGATGCGCCAGCGCGAAGTCTGGCTGCGCGAGGGCGATCTGTGGGATGCGGTGCGCGCCTCGATCGCGATCCCCGGCGTGTTCACCCCCTATGAAGTGCACGGCCGCGAGCTGGTCGACGGCGGCCTGCTGGCGCCGCTGCCGATCGCGGCGACGCGGCTGTCCGACGCCCACCGTCTGATCGCGGTGGACATGCACGGCTGGCCGCAGCGCCCGCCCGGCACGCCGGCGCGGCGCAACGGCGGCGACGACGGCGCCAGGCAGGCCGACGAGGCCGAGGCCCAGGCCGTGCACACCCGCAGCGCGCGTCTGTGGCGCTGGTTCGGCCAACGCTGGCGGCGCGAGAACGCGGCCTCGGCGCCGGTCGCCGACGCGGCCGGTCACGAACTGGGCTTCACCGAGCTGATGGCGCGTTCGCTGGACACCATGCAGGCCCAGATCGCGCGCGTGCAGTTGGCCCTGGATCCGCCCGAACTGGTGATCCGCATCCCGCGCGACGCCTGCCAGTTCTACGAATTCTGGCGCGCGCGCGAACTGATCGCGTTGGGCCGCGCGGAAGCCGATAAAGCCCTGGACGCAGCGGGCTACTAGCGAAGCCTCCGCTTTTGCCGTGGGGTAGGAGCGGCGTAAGCCGCGACCGTGATTTCCACCTGCAGCGAACTTACAGCCACCGCCGTAGTTTCGGATCGCGGCTTGCGCCGCTCCTACCCCCAAGCCGGGTCGGGCGCGGCCGTAGGATGCGGTGAGCCACAGGCCAACCGCATCGCCGCGCCCTCCATGCGCCGGCGCCGGCGCAAGCGCCGCGAACGCCGCCTCAAACCCCTCGCACCCCCTCGAATCGAGGGTCGCAGCCTCTGAGACGCCCCCGTCCCAAGGTGAGCCCATCGGGCCGCCAGGCCCGGTCCCGCCACCCGGAGCCTCGCCATGCGCCAGTCCGTCGCCCGCCTCGATTCCTCCCGCCCCGCCGCCGACCCGATCGACCCGCGCGTCGAGCAGGCCCTGCGCTACATCGTCGCCATCGGCGCGGTGCTGGTGCTGCTGCTGCCGGCCGCGCGCGCCAACAGCGCCCAGATTGGCTGGCTGCCGCTGTGGCTGCTGGCGATGCCGCTGACCGCCTGGTGGGCGCTGCACCGCTTCCGCCTGCCGTGGCGCGCCGAGGATCAGGCCGCGCCCGCGGCCGCGCGCCGCCGCCGGCCGGGCGCCCAGGCCCGGCGCCGCGCGCGCCCGCTCGCACGCAGCGCCGCCGCGCGCGCGGCCTGAAACGCCTCAACGCGCAAAGTCGCGCTCGCGCGCGTCGCGGCTGGGGCGCGATCGGCGCCGAAAAGCCCGCGAATAGCGCCATAACGCGTGCGCGGCACACCCTCCCCACATGACTTCGGGCACGGCGGGGCGCGTCGGGCCCTGTGCTAGCGTTCGGCCTTTCCCTGTATTCGCGGAGCGCCGATGTCCACGCTGTCCAAGGCCTGCAAGCCGTTGCTCGTTTCGGTAGGAATGATCTCCATCGGCATCGCCGGTCTGGGGGCCCCGGTCGCCACCGCCGCTGCCGCCGAGGAGGCCGCCAAAATGACCACCGACGGGTCCGATCCCTACGCCTGGCTGGAAGACGTGCAGGGCGAGCGCCCGCTGGCCTGGGTGCGCGAGCGCAATGCCCAGGCCGAGGCCGAGCTGGCCGCCACGCCCGCGTTCAAGACGCTGGAAGCCGACATCCGCGCCATCCTCGATTCCGACGCCAAGATCCCCGGCGTGATGAAGATCGGCGACCACTACTACAACTTCTGGAAGGACGCGAAGCATCAGCGCGGCCTGTGGCGCCGCACCACCCTGGCCGAGTACCGCAAGGACAAGCCGGCCTGGGAAACCGTGATCGACCTGGACGCGCTCAACAAGGCCGAGGGCGAGAACTGGGTCTGGCACGGCGCCGACTGCCTCAAGCCGCAGTACCAGCGCTGCCTGATCGCGCTCTCGCGCGGCGGCGCCGACGCCGACGTCACCCGCGAGTTCGACCTGGGCACCCAGACCTGGGTCAAGGACGGCTACTTCCGTCCCGAGGCCAAGGGCGGCCTGCAGTGGATCGACCGCGACAACGTCTACGTGTTCACCGATTTCGGCGCCGGCAGCATGACCTCGTCGGGCTACCCGCGCATCGTCAAGCAGTGGAAGCGCGGCACCCCGCTCAGCGCGGCCAGCGTGGTCTACGAAGGCACCGCGGAGGACATGTACATCTCCGCCGGCCATGACCCCACCGAAGGGTTCGAGCGCGACTTCGTCTCGCGCACCATCGCCTTCTACAACAACGAGCTCTACTTGCGCGGCGCCGACGGCAAGCTGACCAAGATCGACGCGCCGAACTCGGCCGAGAAGGGCGTGCACCGCGAGTGGCTGACCCTGGAGCTGCGCGAGCCCTACAGCGCCGGCGGCAAGACCTATAAGCCGGGCAGCCTGATCGTCACCCGCTTCGACGACTTCATGGCCGGCAAGCGCGATTTCACCGTGCTGTTCGAGCCGACCGAGCGCAGCTCGCTGGCCGGCACCACCTGGACCCGCAACAAGCTGGTGCTCAACGTCATGGAGGACGTGAAGTACAAGCTCAGCGTGCTCACCCCGGGCAGCTGGCAGCGCAGCGAATTCGTCGGCGCGCCGGCCTTCGGCAGCATCGGCGTGTCGGCGGTGGACGACGACGAGAGCGACGACGTCTGGCTGACCGCCACCGACTACCTCACCCCGACCACGCTGTCGCTGGCCAAGCTCGGCCAGCAGCCGGAAACGCTCAAGACCATGCCGACCTTCTTCGACGGGTCGAACAACGTGATCGAGCAGCACTTCGCGACCAGCAAGGACGGCACCAAAGTGCCGTACTTCATGGTCCGTCCGAAGAACCTCAAGCTCGACGGCAGCACCCCGACCCTGCTGTACGGCTACGGCGGCTTCGAAGTATCGATGACCCCGGGCTACTCCGGCGGCGTCGGCAAGGGCTGGCTGGAGAAGGGCGGCGTGTACGTGGTCGCCAACATCCGCGGCGGCGGCGAGTACGGCCCGCGCTGGCACCAGGCCGCGCTCAAGGCCAACCGCCACAAGGCCTACGAGGACTTCGCCGCGGTCGCGCAGGACCTGATCGCGCGCAAGGTCACCTCGCCCAAGCACCTGGGCGTGCAGGGCGGCAGCAACGGCGGCCTGCTCACCGGCAACATGCTGACCCAGTACCCGGAGCTGTTCGGCGCCGTGGTCGTGCAGGTGCCGCTGCTGGACATGAAGCGTTACAGCCACCTGCTGGCCGGCGCCTCGTGGATGGCCGAGTACGGCGATCCGGATACGGCCGACTGGGACTTCATCAAGACCTTCTCGCCCTACCACCTGTTCGACGCCAAGCGCGACTATCCGCCGACCCTATTCACCACCTCGACCCGCGACGACCGCGTCCACCCCGGCCACGCGCGCAAGATGATGGCCAAGATGCTGGAAGCCGGTAAGGACGTGCGCTACTACGAGAACATCGAAGGCGGCCACGGCGGTTCGGCCAACAACGCCCAGGCCGCCCACATGAGCGCGCTGGCCTACACCTTCCTGTGGGACAAGCTGTCCAAGTAAGGCCCTAGCGACGGGCGCCGCACGGCGCCCGTCCTCCCCGGCAGGCATGCCCCGCGGCGGCTCGCGGCCCGCCGGCCATTGCGCTCTTCGCGAACGGACCCTATTTATGAAACCGACCTCCCTCCTGCTGGCCGCCACGCTACTGATGACCACGACCCCCAACGCCTCCGCCGCCGACGCCACGCTGCCGCCCGACGTGGCCAAGAAGCCGCATGTGGTCAAGGCCCCGCACGGCGCCCAGCGCAACGACGAGTACTACTGGCTGCGCGACGACAAGCGCGAGAATAAGGAGATGCTGGCCTATCTCGAGGCCGAGAACGCCTACGCGACCGCGCAGATGACGGCGCTGAAGCCGCTGGAGAACAGGCTGTACGACGAGATCGTCGCGCGCATCAAGCAGGACGACAGTTCGGTGCCCAGCCGCGAGCGCGGCTATTGGTACTACAGCCGTTTCGAGACCGGCCAGGACTATCCGATCCACGCCCGCCGCAAGGACGGTCCCGGCGTGGACGCGGCCTCGATCCAGAAGGCCAACGCCGACGGCGATTTCGCCGGCGAGACGGTGCTGCTGGACGTCAACGCCCTGGCCAAGGACAAGAAGTACTACCAGGTCGGCGACTACGCGATCAGCCAGGACAACCAGCTGCTGGCCTACGCCGACGACACCAACGGCCGCCGCCAGTACACCGTGCGCTTCAAGAACCTGGCCACCGGCGAGACCTACGCCGACGAGATCAAGGGCGTGTCCGCCAACCTGGTCTGGGCCGACGACAACAAGACCTTGTTCTACGTCGAGAACGATCCCGAGACGCTGCTGACCAAGCGCGTCAAGAAGCACGTGCTCGGCACCCCGGTCGCCCAGGACGCGGTGGTCTACGAGGAGAAGGACGACAGCTTCTACATGGGCATCGATCGCACCCGCGACGATCGCTACATCGTGATCGGCGTGAGCAGCACCGTTTCCGACGAACTGCGCTACGCCCCCGCGGCCGACCCCAGCGCGTTCACCGTGCTGGCGCCGCGCGCGCGCGATGTCGAGTACGACGCCGATCACTTCGGCGACCGCTGGGTGATCCGCACCAATGCCGACCGCGCCACCAACTTCAAGGTCGTCACCGCGCCCAGCGGCTCGACCTCGCGCAAGGACTGGAAGGACTGGATCGCGCACCGCGACGACGTCTACATCGAAGGCGTCGAACTGTTCCAGGGCTATACCGCCGTGGCCGAGCGCTCCGACGCGCTGGAGCGCGTCCGCATCCTCAAGGCCAACGGCGAATCGGAGTTCGTGAAGGCCGACGAGCCGGCGTACTCGATGGGCCTGTCGTCCAACCCCGAAGCCGATACCCCGTGGCTGCGCTACAGCTACACCTCGCTGACCACGCCCGCCACGGTCTACGAATTGAACGTGGACACCGGCGAGCGCCGCCTGCTCAAGCGCCAGCCGGTGCTGGGCGGCTTCGACGCGGCGCAGTACGTGACCGAGCGCGTCTGGGTGCCGGCGCGCGACGGCGCCCGCATCCCGGTCTCGCTGGTCTACAAGCGCGGCTTCGAGAAGAACGGCAAGGCCGCTCTGCTGCAGTACGGCTACGGCAGCTACGGCGCCTCGATGGACCCGGGCTTCAGCGTCGTCAACGTCAGCCTGCTCGACCGCGGCATGGTCTATGCGATCGCGCATATCCGCGGCGGCGAGGAAATGGGCCGCAAGTGGTACGAGGACGGCAAGCTGCTGAAGAAGAAGAATACCTTCACCGACTTCATCGACGTCACCGACTACCTGGTCAAGGCTGGCTACGCCGCGCCCGACCGCGTCGCGGCCTACGGCGGCAGCGCCGGCGGCCTGCTGATGGGCGCGATCGCCAACATGGCGCCGGACAAGTACCGGGTGATCCTGTCGCAGGTGCCCTTCGTCGACGTGGTCACCACCATGCTGGACGCCAGCATCCCGTTGACCACCAACGAATACGACGAGTGGGGCAACCCGGAGCAGAAGAAGTACTACGACTACATGCTCACGTACTCGCCCTACGACAACCTGTCCAAGCAGGCCTACCCGGCGATGTTCGTCGGCACCGGCCTGTGGGATTCGCAGGTGCAGTACTTCGAGCCGGCCAAGTACGTGGCGCGCCTGCGCGATCTGAACACCGGCGCCTACCCGCTGCTGTTCCGCACCAACATGGAAGCCGGCCACGGCGGCAAGTCCGGCCGCTTCCAGCGCTATCGCGAAACCTCCGAGATGTTCGCCTTCATGCTCGGCCAGCTCGGTCTGGCCGGCGGCGGTGCCGCCACCGCAACGCACTGACGCATCGCCGGTGCGGCCGCGGCGCTCGCCGCGGCCGCATACTGGCGGCATGTCGACTCCGCCCCCGCCCGAGGAGCCCGCCCCGGTCCGCCCCAGCCGTTTCCGCTGGGCCTGGTGGCTGCTGGCCTACGCCAGCCTGGGCCTGGGCATCGTCGGCATCGTGGTGCCCGGCCTGCCCACCGTTCCCTTCGTGCTGCTGTCGGCGTTCGCGGCCGCGCGCGGCTCCCAGCGCCTGCACGCCTGGCTGCTCGCGCACCGCCAGTTCGGCCCGATGATTCGCGACTGGCAGGCGCACGGCGCGGTCAGCCGGCGCGCCAAATGGCTGGCGGTGAGCATGATGTCGGTTTGCGCGGCGATCATGTTCCTGACCGCCCCGAAATGGTGGATGGCCGCCACCGGCACCGGCTTCATGACCGTGGTCGCAATCTGGCTGTGGGCGCGACCTGAACCGCCGCCGCGCTGAGCTTCGTTCGGTCGCGCTCGCGGGCTACACTGCGGCCATGAATGCACGCATCGTCCTGAGTCTGATCGCGCTGTCGCTGGCCGTCTCGGCCTGCGGCAACAAGGGCCCCCTGGTCCTGCCCACCAAGCCGGTTCCGGTGACCGCGCCGGCCCAGCCCGCGGGCGAGGTGCCGGTGCAGATGGCGCCGGAGGCCACGCCGCCGTCGCTGCCGCAGAAGGCGGCCGAGCCGCCGGCCGCCGAGCCCGCCACCGACACGCCCACCGACGACGGCAAGGACGATCCGACCCCGCCGGCCGACGGCGGCCGATGAGCCCCGGCGCGGAGCGAACGATGCAGCGTTTCAGCAAGATGCACGGCGCGGGCAACGACTTCGTCGTGCTCGACCTGCGCGGCGGCCTGGCGCCGCCCGCCGCCGCGCACTGCCGGCTGCTCGCCGACCGCCACTTCGGCGCCGGCTGCGACCAGATCCTCACCGTCGAGGACCCGCGCGAGCCCGGCTCGGTCGCCAGCTACCGGATCTGGAACTCCGACGGCTCCTCCTCGCAGCAGTGCGGCAACGGCGCGCGCTGCATCGCCGCCTGGCTGGTACGCGACGGCGCCGCGGGCGAGGGCAACTTCGCCTTGGACAGCCCGCTCGACACCCACCAGGTCGAACGCCTGTCCGAGCAGCATTACCGCATCGGCATGGGCGAGCCGCGCTTCGACCCCGATGCGATCCCGCTGCGCGGCTTTCCCGGCGCGCGCGACCAGTACGTGCTCGACATCCACGACACCGTGATCGGTTTCGGCGCGGTGTCGATGGGCAATCCGCATGCGGTGATCGAGGTCGACGACGTCGATGCCGCGCCGGTGGACAGCATCGCCTCGCTGCTGCAGTCGCACGAGGCGTTTCCCGAATCGGTCAACGTCGGTTTCGCCCAGGTCGAATCGCGCGACCGCATCCGCCTGCGGGTGTACGAGCGCGGCGCCGGCGAAACCCTGGCCTGCGGCAGCGGCGCCTGCGCCGCCGCCGCGGTGCTGATGCGGCGCGGCCGCGTCGACCGCGACGTCGCCGTGGTCCTGCCCGGCGGCGAGCTGCGCATCGTGTGGCCGTCCGACGACGCTCCGCTGTCGATGTCGGGGCCGGCCGCTTTCGTCTACGAGGGGGAATGGGCGCAATGAACGAAACCCTGGACAAGCTGGGCGCGCACGAGGTCGCGGCCTGGCTGCGTCGTCACCCGCGCTTCCTGCAGCAGTTCCCCGATCTGGCCCTGAGCCTGATCGTGCCGCGCGAGGAAGGCTCGGCGGCCTCGCTGGCGAGTTATCAGCTGGAGGTGCTGCGCGACAAGAACCGCGAACTCTCGCGGCGTCTGCAGGAGCTGTTCGGCAACGCTCAGGAGAACGAGCGTCTGTCGGTGCGCACGCACCAGCTCACCCTGGCCCTGATGCGCCAGAACAGCGCCGCCGACACCCTGCGCGCGATGGCCGCGACCCTGGCCGAGGACTTCAACGGCGACCGCGTGCGCCTGGTGATGTTCCAGCCCGTCGAGGGCCTGGACGCGCCCGAATGGCTGCAGGTGATCGCCGCCGACGACGCGCGTCTGCAACCCTTCCGCGACTGCCTGGCCGACGGCGAACCGCTGTGCGGCCGTCTGCAGCCGGAAAAGCATGCCCTGCTGTACGGCGCGCAGGCCGACGAAGTCCAATCCACCGCTCTGCTGCCGTTGCCTGGCGTCGGCCTGGTCGCGGTCGGCAGCCGCGACCCCAACCGCTTCTTCCCCGGCATGGGCACGCTGTTCCTGCGCATGATGGGCGAGTCGCTGGCGGCGGCCTTGAAGCGCTACTGAGCGCTGCGCCGCGCTTCCTGTGCCTTCGCAAAACGGTGAGGGCGCAGGTTAGCCACGGCAGGTTCGTGGGCGAATGAACGCCAGCGGGCCGCGCCCGCTGGCCTGGCGGGTTGAGGGAGATGTGCTCCCTGGCTGTTTTTAGATCGTCATCCCCGCGAAAGCGGGGGCCGTGACTTAAGCGACGCGCGACGGCGTCCGGTCCAAACAGCGGCGACCTTGCGGGCCTCCTTCCTGGTTCGACTGGCGCGCCCGGCCGCGCTCGCGAGCCTCCCTCGACATCGCCCACTCCGCATCGCAAGATGCCCACGATTCCGACGCACTCGTCGGAACCCCGGAGCCCGCGTCCCGTGTCCCCAGGACCGATCGAAGATTTCCTCGCGCACCTGCAAGTCGAGCGGCGCATGTCCGCGCACACCCTCGATGCCTACCGCCGCGACCTGACCGCGCTGGCCGACTGGGCGCAGACCCAGGGCGCCGATCCGCTGAGCCTGCATACCGAACAACTGCGCGCCTTCATCGCCGCCGAACACCGGCGCGGGCTCACGCCCAAGAGCCTGCAACGTCGTCTCTCCGCCTGCCGCAGTTTCTACGGTTGGTTGCTCAAACAAGGCCGCATCGACACCAGCCCCGCCGCCGCGATCCGCGCGCCCAAGGCGCCGCGCAAACTGCCGCAGGTGCTGGACCCCGACGAAGCCAAGGCCCTGGTCGAAGTGCCGACCGACGTGCCGCTGGGTTTGCGCGACCGCGCCCTGCTGGAGCTGTTCTATTCCTCCGGCCTGCGCCTGAGCGAACTGTGCGGCCTGCGTTGGCGCGACCTGGATCTGTCCGACGGCCTGGTCAGCGTGCTCGGCAAGGGCAACAAACAGCGCAGCGTGCCGCTGGGTTCGCACGCGCGCGCGGCGCTGAGCGAATGGCGCGCGTCCACCGGTGCGGTCAACGAGGCGCCGGTATTTCCGGGGCGCGGCGGCGCGCCGATCACGCCGCGCGCGGTGCAACTGCGCCTGCGCCAACTCGCCCAGCGCCAGGGCTTGTTCAAGCGCGTGCATCCGCATCTGCTGCGGCATTCCTTCGCCAGCCACATCCTCGAATCCTCCGGCGACCTGCGCGGCGTGCAGGAGCTGCTGGGCCACGCCGATATCGCGACCACCCAGATCTACACCCATCTGGATTTCCAGCACCTGGCCAAGGTCTACGACGCCGCGCATCCGCGCGCCAAGCGCAAGGCCGACAAGGAGGGCGCTTAGGCGCTACGAGCCCGCGCGAATCCCGATCCGCCACGCCGGCAGACGAGCTGGCCGCGTGCGCGATGCGCGACGGATTCGAGTGCGGGCGGTTCGCTTCGTCGTTCCGCCACCAGGCCCGCGACGGAAATCGTCGTCGCCGCGCAGCGCTCCATACTCGACCGTACATCGCCATCGCGCTTCGCGATGCGCCGCGCTGCGGTATCGATACAACGAGTTAGCGCCGAAAATCGAACTCGAAAATTGCGAAAAACACGCGCGGAAATTGGCTTGACGCTACCCGGGCGCGAAACCATACTCGACGTCGAGTGCAGGTGAAGGAATTCACCGCGGTATGCAACTCCAGGCGGCGCGGCCGTCATACAACTCGAGCATCAGCACCCGTGATTCAGGATCGGAGGGCGTGTGTTGAAAGAAGAAGCCTGGTCCGGCTTTCAGCGGGACCCGCTTGGATTTCTGGATCGGCAGTTGGCCGATGCCGGCGATATCGTCCAAACCGGACGCAACGAGTATTCGCTCGGCAACGCCGCCGATGCGCGTTCCGTGCTCAGCAATGCGGACGGCAGCTATGCCGAACATTCCGATTTCTTTCACACGCGCTACGGTTACTTCGAGCCCCGCTCCGCGCAGCTGAAGATGCGCCGCGAAGCGCGCGGCCTGCTCAAGGAGTTCCTGCAGGCGCGCGGGCCGGACGCCTTGCGCGATTTCGTACGCGGCCAGCTCGGCGCCACCAGTCAGTGGCCGGATGCCGGGAACTGGTTGAGCTACCGCTATCTGCTGCCGGCGCTGCTGGCGTCCGACCGCCCGCCGTCCCTGCGCCGCCTGCTCGATCAGATCGTGCAGCGCTCGGTGCTGGCTAACGCGCGTGCGCGTCAGCCGCGATGGCGGCGCATGTGGCTGCAGTTCAATACCACGCTGCGCTTGTCGAACGCGATCGGCGCCTGTCAGCGCCATCCGCGCGTCTCGCCGCTGGACATCCTCGACATCGTCGCCCATTCGGACGGGCCCGAGCGCCGCCAGGACGAACTGGTCGAGGTGTTCCTGTCCTTCCTGTTCGCCATTTCCGGGTCGGTGGGCTTCGTGCTCGCCTGGTCCCTGTATCTGTGGGGCACGCATCCGCGTCGCGATACGCCGGTCGAATGGATCGTGCAGGAGGCGCTGCGGCTGTGGCCGGTCGCATGGCAGTTGGGGCGGCGCCCGGCGCAGGCGCACGAACTGTCCGGCGTGAAGCTGGACGTAGCCGACGAAGTCGTGGTCTGTCCGTACATGGTCCAGCGCAATGCCGCCTACTGGACGGAGCCGGCCGAGTTCCGCCCCGAGCGCTGGGCGGATCCCGAGGCTTGGCGCAATCCGGCGTTCATTCCGTTCGGCCATGGCGCGCATCGTTGCGTCGCCGCCGACCTGGCTACCCAACTGGTCGGCGACATGCTGCGCAGCGTGCTCGAGCTGGGCGACGTCGAGGTGATCGCGCACGGCGATCGCCCGGTCGTGGCGTCGGCCATGGCGCCTCCGCCGTTCACCCTGACCATCCGGCCATCGCGCTGAGGAATCCCGTAACGATCCAGAATCCGCGGCGATCGCCCTGCGATCGCCGCAGCAAGAACTCCACGGCACGCTCAGCAGGAATGGCTACGCGCGTCGTGGCGTAAACGCGGTCAAAACCCACATATCCACATGGAGTGATTCGATATGAGTAAGGTTATTTGCGCGATGCGTGCCGCTTTCGGCGTGCGCGGTACCTCCGGCCCCAGCGCCGGCATCGGCGGCTGGCGTTGGTTGACCTACCACAACATCTAAGTGGTGGTGCCGGGGGCGGCGCTGCCGCCTCCGGCTTAAGAGCGGGGCCGGTCGTCATTGCGGCTTGCGGCTCCATGCGCATCGCCGGTCACGCGCGTACGCGAACGGCGGGCTCGCGATCCAACCAGAATTTCGCGGCAGCCTGACGGCGGCCGCAGCAAGGACTCCACGGCCCGAAGGCCGGTGCCGGCTCCGATGTCGTGGCGTAAACGCGGTCACTACCCACATATCCACAAGGAGAAGTTCGATATGAAGAAGGTCATTTGCGCGATGCGGGCCGCCTTCGGCGTGCGCGGTGCTTCGGGTGCCAGCATCGGCATCGGCGGCTGGCGCTGGGTGCATTACCACAACATCTGAGCCGTCCCACCGGAGGCGGCGCCGCCGCCTCCGGTACTCGGCGCGATGTCCATCGCAATCGATTCGGCGGCCGCGTGAACTCCGGTTCGCGCCGCGAGTCTGGCGGACATCGCCCGAAACCGACCCCATTCCGCGGCAACCAGGACACGGGCGCCGCAGCAAGAACTCCGCAACCCGAAGGCCGAATATCGCTTGCGCGTCGCGGCGTAAACGCAGTCCACCACCCATATCCAAAGGAGATAGATATGAAGAAGGTCATTTGCGCGATGCGTGCCGCTTTCGGTCTGCGCGGCGCAGGACACTGCGGCATCACCAACTGGCGTTGGGTCATGTACCACAACATCTGAGTGGTGGCGTCGGAGGGCGGCTTGCCGCCCTCCGGCATCGATCGGCGCGGCTCGCTCATTGCAGGGACACGGACGATGCAGGATTCGAAGATATTCGAGATACCGGCGGTGCAGGTGCTGCGCCGGCGTATCGAGGAGGAAGGCTCGGTGTTCTGGTTCAAGGACGAGGCGCTCGCGATCGCCGATGCCGAAACCGCGCAACGCATCGAGGCGGCGAACTACGCCGACCTGACCATGCTGGACGGCTTCTCCGACGTGGTGCGCGGCCGCAACAGCGAGCCCGTGTCCTGGCATCAGGTGCGCTCCGGCTGGCTGGGACAGATGCGCGCGCTCACCAGCGCCGAGGGCTTCAAGCGCCTGGCCCTGCGCATGCAGGCGCTGCTGGACGCCGAAAGCGGCAAGGATCAGGACCTGGTCTGGCTGGCCGAACGCGCGATGTTGGAACCCCTGGTGCCGGTGATCATCTCCGGCCTGTCGCCGCGCGCGCACCGGCGCGTGGTACGGGAAGTGATGTCGAAGGTGGCGCTGGTGCTGTCGGATATCGACGAGCACCGCTGCCCGCCGCTGCACCGTTCGAAGATGTGGGTCTATCAGTTTCTGGTCGGCGTGGAAGTCCGGCGCGAACTGAAGGGGCGCGTCAGCGGCCAGCGTCCGCGCCAAACGGACCTGACCGATCCCATGGTGGACATGCTGCCGGCGCTGGGTGTGGATCGCGCGGCCGATGCGATCACCGCACTGTTGACCGCGATCACCAGCTCGCCGGGCGCCTCGGCCGCCTGCCTGCTGTACGAGTGGCATCGCCAGGACGTATGGCGCGAACGCATGATCGCCGAATTGTCGGCCCTGTCCTTGGACGCGTTGTGCGAGTCGCCCGCGCGGCTGGCGCCGGCGACCACCCGCTTCGTCAAGGAAGTGCTGCGGATCTGGAGTTCTCCGCCCGTGGTCACGCGCGGCGTGCGTACCGATATCCGTTACGGCGATACCGAGCTCAAGGCCGGCCAGGGCTATGTGCTGAGCTCGTTCTTCATTCACCACGACAAGCGCCAATGGTCGGATGCGGACGTCTTCAATCCCGACCGCTGGTTGGCCGAGAGCCGCGAGCAGTGCCCGCACGGCAGCTACGTGCCCTTCGGCTGGGCGCCCAAGTCCTGCATCGGCGCCAACCTCGGCCTGGGCCAGTTGGTTCTGCTGGCGCATCTGCTGAGCACGCGGTACCGGCTGCAGATATCGAACCCGGAGCGCGCCAAGATGGCGATCGCCTCGGTGATCCGTCCCATGGATTTCACCGGCACGGTGGTCCGCCCATGAAAGCCGCGAACGCCGGAGGAGCGTCATGCAGGATCTGACCGAGGGCCCGATCGCCCGCCATCTGCTGCGGATGTGCGGCGTGCTGCTACTGAACGCCCTGGCCACGACGATATTCTCCCTGGTCAACATCTACTGGCTGGGGCGCCTGGGCACGACCGCGCAGGCGGCCGTGACCCTGGCGGCCATGCCGATGATGCTGGCGCTGACGCTGCTGCCCGTGCTCAGCATGGGCGCCGGCGTGCTGCTGTCGCACGCGGTGGGCGCCAAGGACCACGCGCGCGTGAACCGGATCTTCAACGAAGCCTTCGGCGCCTCCCTGCTGGTATCGGCGCTGGTCGCGCTGCTGACCTGGAGCAATCGCGACCTGCTCAGCCGCTTGATGACCACCGACGCCGACACCGCCGCGACCATCGCCTCGTACTACGGTTGGTTCATTCCCTCGATCGCGGTCCAGATTCCGATGCTGGTGCTGGCCGCGATGCTGGAGTTCACCGGCAACGTCAAGGCCGGCGCGATCGCACAGATCGGCACCGTGGCGCTGGGCGCGGTGCTGACGCCCCTGCTGATGTTCGGCTGGCTGGGCCTGCCGGCGATGGGTGTGGACGGCAACGGCGCCGGTTCGCTATTGGCCTGTGCGCTGGTGATGCTGGGTTTGCTCAGTTACCTCGCGCGCAAGGACGCCTACCTGCGCATGCAGCCGCGGGTCTGGTTCGCCTGGCCGCAGGAGCTGTGGGCCGCCATCAAGATCGGCGTGCCCGCGGGTATCGGCAGCGGCGTGGTCGCCGTGTCGCTGCTGGCGATCGGCTTGATGCTGCGCCCCTTCGGTCCGATCGAACAGGCCGGCTTCGGCGTCGGCCAGCGCGCGTTCCAGGCGGGTCTGATGCCGCTGACCGCGCTGGGCGGTGCGATCTGCATCGTGGTCGGCCAGAACTACGGCGCCGGTCTGCGCGAGCGGGTGACCGAGACCCTGCGCACGGGTCTGCTGTTCGCCTGCGTACTGGTGCCGGTGCTGCTGCTGGTGTTCCAAGGCTTGGCGCCCTGGATCGGCAGCCGCTTCTCCGACGATCCCGCCGTGATCGCGGCCAGCGCGTCGTTCATGCGCATCACCGCCCTGGATTTCATCCCGCTGTGCCTGGCCAATACCGCGTTCGCGGTGCTGACCGGCATGGGCAACACGCGCGCAGGATTGGCCGCGCAGTTGCTGCACATGGTGCTGCTGGTGAGCCTGGCGGGCAGCCTGTCCACGCTGGCGGGTTTCCGTCCGGTCTGGATCTGGTGGTCGATGGTCGCCGCCGGTTCGACCCAGGCGCTGATGGCATGGTGGTTCCTGCGTCGCGAATTCGGCCGACCGGCGGAGTCGACGGCGGGCGCGCCCGCCGACAGTCTCCCGGCCACCCAGTGACGACAGGACATGCGCGCATGAACGCGATGGATGGGCAGCGACGGGCGCAGGCTACGGACGCGGTGCGATTCGAGGGCGAGTGCGCGGGCCTGCAGGCGTACCGTCTGGCCGCGAACGGTCTGCGCATGCTGTATCTGCCGATGCGCAGCGCGCCGGTGGCGCTGCTGATGGTGACCTACGAGGTCGGCAGCCGCCACGAGGGCGAGGGCGCGCGCGGCGTGAGCCACATGCTTGAGCACATGATGTTCAAGGGCAGCGCCGGATTCGACAAACAACGCGGCAACGGCATCCACGATCTGCTGCTGCCGCTGGGCGCTCAGGTAAACGCCACTACCTGGTACGACCGCACCCATTACTTCAACCTGGTGCCGCGCGATCGCCTGGACCTGGTCGCGCAAATCGAAGCCGACCGCATGAGTCACCTGAGCCTGGATCCGGCCCAGATCGCCACCGAGAAGTCGGTGGTGCTCAACGAGTTCGACCGGCTGATCGGCGATCCCGTCGAACAGCTGCAACTGGCGGTCTGGCGCAGCGCATTCCCCCGCCATGCCTATGGCGTGTCGGTGATGGGCGTGCGCGAGGACATCGCCGGCTTCGATCGCGAGCGTCTGCTCGCGCACTATCGGGCGCACTACCGGCCCGACAACGCCACGGTCACCGTCATCGGCGACGTCGAACGCGACCCAGCCCTGGAGATCGTCGCGCGCCATTTCGGCGGCGTGCCGTCGCGTCCGCGACCGATGCTGGTCGAGCGGGCCGAACCGGAGCAGGACGGCGAACGCAGAACGCGTGTCGCATCGCCGGGTGCACCGGGCGTGGTGATGCTGGCCTATCGGACGCCGGCCGGCCTGGATCCCGACCTGGACGCGCTGGAGGTATTGGGGCTGGTGCTGGCGGGCGGCCGTTCGTCGCGGTTGCGCCGGCGCCTGGTCGCGACCGGCGCGGCTTCGGAGGTGTGGTCCAGCCTGTCGCGTCTGCGTCATCCCGGCCTGCTGCAACTGGGCGCGGTGGTGACGTCCGACGACGCGTACGAGCAGGTCGAACGCGCCCTGCGCGAGGCGATCGCCGAACTGGGCCGCGACGGCGTCAGCGGCGACGAGGTCGCGCGCGCGCAAGCGCGCATCCGCGGCAGCCTGTTGACCTCGCGCGACGGCGCGCTGGCCATCGCCATGCAGTTGAACGAGGCCATCGCCTGCGGCGATTGGCGGGCGTACGCGACGGCGGCCGATCGCATCGACGCCGTCACTGCCGCCGATGTGGCGCGGGTCGCGGACCGCTATCTGCACGACCGCGGGCTCACGGTCGGTTACCTGGTGGACGCGGCCGCGGAGGCGCAGGCATGAACGCGCGCTTGCGCGCCGAGCATCCGCGCCGCGTCGCCGCGGTCGCGCTTGCGCACGGACACTGCTATGGCTTGCAGGTCGGCACGCCGGCCATCGTTGCGCTTAACGGTCGTTTCCGCACCGGCGCGCCGCGTACGCCCGGCGACGCCGTGCTCCAGCATCTGGTCGCGGCATTGGTGGGTTGCGCTAGCCGACGCCACGGCGAGTACGAGATCGCGGAGCTGTTCGAAAGCCGCGGCGCCTCCTTCACCGTCGAGGCCGACGCCGACGGCCTGCGTTTCGGCGTGCGCGCCTGCGCGGCCGATCTGGCCGCGGTCGCGGAGTGGACGATGGCCTGCCTGCGCGAGCCCGCCTTCGACCAGGCCCTGCTCGATGCCGAACGCGCGCGCCTGATCGCCGAGTTGCACTACCGCGCCCTCGATCCCGCCCACGCCGCCGTCGGCGGACTGACGCGCCTGCTGTATCCGCCGACGCATCCGGCTTGCGAGGCCGATCCCGACGCGCAGGCGGCGCTGCTGGAAAGCTGCAGCCTGGACGACGTGCGCCGTTTCCATCGCGAGCGCTACGGCGCCAACGATCTGCGCATCGCGGTGGTCGGCGACTACGATCCCCAGGACGCGGCGCGCCTCGTCGAACGCGAACTGGCGGGCTGGGCGCCGCGCGCGCTGCCGGAATTCGCGGGCGCCGACGACACGGCCGCGGCGGCGGGCGAACTGCGCCTGTGCTTGCCGGGTCAGGAAAGCCATGGTGTCGCCTTGGGGCAGCGCTTGGGCCTGACGCGTGAGCATGCGGATTACCCGGCGTTGCAGCTGGCCAACCGCATCCTCGGCGGGGCCTACGCTTCGCGCCTGGTCGCGAGCGTGCGCGAGCGACAGGGGCTGAGCTACGTGATCCGCTCGGCCCTGGTCGAAGCCCCGCGGGCCGGCGGCCATTGGCAGATCGCCTTGTCGGCCAGTCCGGACAAATTGCAGGCCGCCTTGGCGGCCACGCGAGCGGTCGTCGCCGAGCTGGCGGACGAGGGCGTGCAGGCCTTGGAGTTCGAGAACGCGCGCCGCGCCGCGATCGGCGCCTACCAGATCGGTCTGGCCACGCTGGACGGACTGAGCGCGGCGATCCTGTCGGAAGCCGAACTGGGGCTGCAGCCCGACGACCTGCAGGGCTACGAGCGCCGGCTGTCGGCACTGGACCTGGCCCAAGTCAATCGCGTGATCGCCGACTGTCTGCAACCCGAGGCCTGGCGCGCCTGTATCGCCGGGCCGCTGGCGCCCGCTGACTGAGCGGCGGGCGCGACGGCGCTCTAGAACCCGAGTACCTCGCCGTCCAGCGGCATCTGCTTGCGGTGTTCCACGCGTGCCGGACTGAACTTCGCGTCCGGATCGATCGCGTCGGTCAGGGTCCAGGTGCCCGGCGAGCGGTAGGCCTCGAACACGAAGGGCAGGCCTTCCGAGCCCTCGAAGGTCACGGCGTTGGACACGTGGATATGCAGATGCGGACCGTTGGTGTTGCCGGATTGTCCGAGCCGTCCCAATACCCGGCCGCGGCGCAGCTTCTGTCCCGTCTTCACCGCCACGCTGCCGGGCTGCAGGTGCGCGTAATGCACGAACACGTCCGGGGCGATCTGCAGCACCACGTAGTTGCCGTACAGGCCGTGCGCGGTCAGCGATTCGGGTTCGGGCTGCGCTTCCAGCGGCGCGTGATCGGGCGCGCCATCGCGCACGTCGCGCACCACGCCGTCGGCGACCGCGAGCACCTCGGTGCCGTAGCCGATCCAGTCTTCGCGTTTGCTCTTGGTCAGATCCATGGCGCCGTCGCGCAGCGCACGGCCGTTGCCGTCCAGGCCGAACACGTCCAGCGCGTAGCGTTGCGGAATCGTGACCTGGCCGTTGGCCGCGACCAGGCTGCCCCAGTGGTGCGAGCGCGAATTGCCCGGGCCTTCGCCGGCCAGCCACAAGCCCGCACGCAGCGGCGGCCCCAGCGTTATCGGCGGCTTGGTATCGACCGCGACGCGCGCGCCGTCGACCCGTTCGACGGCGCCCTTGGCGTCGACGAATTCGAGGCGATGGCGCAACACGCGCGGCGCCGGCCGATCCGCCGGTAGCGTCAGCCACAGGAACGCGATCGCGCGCATGCCGGCGGCGACCGGCACGCTGTCGCTCGTCGCGGCGTCGTCGGCGGGACGGGGCTGCACTATCTGCGTGAGCGCCTCGCCCTCGTAGTTCGCCAAGGGCCGGGTGTCGTCGTCGGCGAACACCGCGATGCGGCGCAGGCGCAGCACGCCGGTATCGCGATAGAAGTTCGTCACATGCAGTTCGTAAGCCAGGTGGGTGCGGCCGTCGCCGCCGAGCACCGGCGCGGGCGCCCAGGGCGTGCGTACTTCGACCGGCGCCAGAGCGCGTTCGGTGCTTGCGGCCTGCGCTACGAACAGGCCCAGCGTCGCGAGCAAAACGCCGATCGCGCCCATGCGTGAGCGGGCGAGGGCGGTCGAATGGAAACGGGTGCTGAAGGGCATGCGATCGTCCTGGAGGCCAGTGCTTGCGGTGCGGGCACGCGGCCCATACTAGCGGCAGTCCGCGCGCCGTCCGCGGGCGCCATGGCCGGCCGCCGTGACCACCGGCACCCCTTGCGCCCGCGCCGGCCGGCCCCATCAAGGGAATTCGTATCCCGGAGGCCGTATGGACCCCAGCCAGAACCCCAACACCTTCCACGCCACCACGATCGTCTCGGTGCGCCGCAACGGTCGCGTTGCCGTTGCCGGCGACGGGCAGGTGACCTTGGGGCATACCGTAATGAAGGCCAACGCGCGCAAGGTGCGCCGCCTCGGTCGCGACGGCCAGGTGCTGGCCGGTTTCGCCGGCGCCGCCGCCGACGCCTTCACCCTGTTCGAATTGTTCGAGGCCAAGCTCGAGAAGCACGGCCAGCTCACTCGCGCCGCGGTCGAACTGGCCAAGGATTGGCGCACCGAACGCCGCCTGGGCAAGCTCGAAGCGCTGCTCGCGGTGGCCGACCGGGAGACCTCGCTGATCATCAGCGGTACCGGCGACGTGATCGAGCCCGAGGACGGCATCATCGCGATCGGTTCCGGCGGCATGTACGCGCTGTCGGCTGCGCGCGCGCTGATGGCGCACACCCAGCTCGACGCCCGCACCATCGCCACCGAGGCGATCGGCATCGCCGGCGACGTCTGCATTTACACCAATCGGAACGTGGTGGTGGAGGAGCTAGGAGTGAGCGGACAGGAGTGAGGAGCGAGCTAACGCCGCGTCCTCATCGTTGTTCCGCCCGCCCAGGCCTTCGCTCGCTACTCACTTCTCTGGACTCACTACTCCCCTTATGAAACCCGACAACAGTCACGCCACCATGACTCCGCGCGAAATCGTGCAGGAGCTGGATCGCCACATCATCGGCCAGCAAGCGGCCAAGCGCGCGGTCGCGATCGCGCTGCGCAACCGCTGGCGGCGCATGCAGCTCGCGCCGGATCTGCGCAACGAGGTGATGCCCAAGAACATCCTGATGATCGGCCCGACCGGTGTAGGCAAGACCGAGATCGCGCGCCGCCTGGCGACACTGGCCAACGCGCCCTTCGTCAAGGTCGAAGCCACGCGCTTCACCGAGGTCGGCTACGTCGGCAAGGACGTGGAGCAGATCGTGCGCGACCTGGCCGACACCGCGGTCAAGCTGTACCGCGAGCAGGCCAAGCATCGCGTGCGCACCCAGGCTGAGGAGCGCGCCGAAGACCGCATTCTCGACGCTCTGCTGCCCAAGCGCATCCCCGGCGGCTTCGGCTTCGGCGCCGACACCCCGGCGCAGGACCATCAGGCCCCCGACAACGACACCCGCGCCAAGCTGCGCAAGCAGCTGCGTGCCGGCGAGCTCGACGAGCGCGAGATCGAAATCGAAACCGCGGTCAATCTCGGCGTCGACATCATGGCTCCTCCTGGCATGGAGGAGATGAGCCAGCAGCTGCGTCAGATGTTCTCGCAGGTGTCGGGCGGCAAGACCCACAAGCGCCAGCTCACGATCAAGGCCGCGCGCCCGCAGCTGATCGAAGAAGAGGCCGGCAAGCTGGTCAACGAGGACGAGGTGCGCGAGGCCGCGATCGAAGCCTGCGAGCAGCACGGCATCGTCTTCATCGACGAGATCGACAAGGTCGCCAAGCGTTCCGAGAACGTGGGCGGCGGCGACGTCAGCCGCGAGGGCGTGCAGCGCGACCTGCTGCCGCTGGTCGAAGGCTCGACCGTGAGCACCAAGTACGGCGCGGTCAAGACCGACCACATCCTGTTCATCGCCTCCGGTGCCTTCCATCTGGCCAAGCCCAGCGACCTGATTCCGGAGCTGCAGGGCCGCTTCCCGATCCGGGTCGAGCTGGGCGCGTTGAGCAAGGACGACTTCGTGCGCATCCTGACCGAGCCCAAGGCCGCGCTGACCACCCAGTACGTCGAACTGCTGCGCACCGAGGGCGTGACGCTGTCCTTCAGCGCCGACGCGGTCGAGCGTCTGGCCGAGATCGCCGCTCAGGTCAACGAGCGCCAGGAGAACATCGGCGCGCGCCGCCTGCACACCGTGCTCGAACGCCTGCTCGACACCCTCAGCTACGAGGCGCCCGACCGCGGCGGCCAGGCCGTGGTGATCGACCGCGCCTACGTCGACGCCCACCTGGGCGAGCTGGTGCAGGACCCGGACCTGAGCCGCTACATCCTCTAACCCGAACCGCGGCGGCCGCGACGCGCGGCCGCCGTGTCAGGTTTTCCGGCCCCGGGCAGACTATGCAGACAGGGGACCCAGGAAGACCGGTATGGACGACACCGCGGACGCGGTAACGAGGCAGGGCAACGACGCCGACGCGCGCACGCGCGTCGGCGCGGCCGTAGCGCCGGATTTCGACGAGGTGCTGCGCGAACACGGGCCCATGCTCAGCCGCATCGCGGGCAGCTATCAGTCCGAGCCCGGCCGGCGCGAGGACCTGCTGCAGGAAATCAGCCTGGCGCTATGGCGCGCCCTGCCGGGCTGGCGCGGGGAAGCCTCGCTGCGCACCTTCATCGCCCGGGTCGCGCACAACCGCGCCATCGATTACCTCGCTCGCCACCGGCGGGTGGAAGACGAGCTCGACGAAAGCCATGCCGATCCGGGCGACGATCCCTTGCGCCATGCCGAAGCGCAGCAGCGCCGCCGCAACCTGCTGGAGGCGGTGCGGCAGCTGCCGCTGGGCCAGCGCCAGGTCGTGGTGCTGGCCCTGGAAGGTTTTTCCCTGCGCGAGATCGGCGACTCGCTGGGCTTGGAAGAAAACACCGTCGCGCAACGGCTCAGCCGCGCGCGCCGGGACCTGCGCGACAGCCTGGGAGCATCGGCATGAGCGACCCGAATTTCGACTGGGGCAGTCTGGGCGACGAGTGGCGCGCGCAGCCCAGCGCGGGGATCGACGTCGATCGCCTGCGCACCGAGGTCCGCAAGCGCGGGCGCGCCCTGCGCCGGGCCCTGCTGGGCGAGGTCGCGCTCACGCTCGCGAGCCTGGCCACGCTGGCTTGGCTGATGCTCAAGACCGACGCGTCCGATCCGATGATGCTGGTCTTCGCCTTGCTGATCCCGACCTCGATCGGCTTCCAACTGTGGTCGCTGTGGCTGCGCCGCCGGCAACTGCGCGACGACGGCCTGGACGCGGCCGCGATGCTGGAGCTGGAGATCGGACGGGTGCACGCCGGCCTGCGCTACTGGCGCCACGGCACCTGGTATGGCGTGCTGCTGTTGTTGGGCGTCTACGCGGTGGCGCTGACCGGCCTGAACAGCGCCAACCCGACGCACACCGGCGGCATGATCGGGGGCGCGATCGGCGGCGGCCTGGGCGTGCTGTTCTCGGCCGCGACCTCCTGGTACAAGCACCGCGGCGCGCGCAGCCGCCTGACCTACTTGCGCGAATTGCAGGCGCAGTTGAACGACGCCGAGGCCTGATTCGTTCCACCGCGTCGCGTTCGGCGACGCGGTGGACGCTTGCCCGCGGGCGGCCACGCTCGGTTAGCCTGTGGCGCATGTCCGCACCGATCTCATCCGCGCCATCGCCCGCCCGCACCGTTCTGGTGATCGGCGCCGACGGCTTCCTCGCCGGCTACATCCTCGCGGCCCTGCGCGGTTCGGGCTGGCGCGTGCTGCGCGGCGTACGCCGCGGCGGCGTCCTGAGCGAGGACGAGCGCTACTGCGACCTCACCCAGCTGACCCGCGAGCAAGACTGGCGGCCGCTGCTGGCCGGTGTGGACGCGGTGGTCAATGCCTCGGGCATCCTGCGCGAAGGCGGCCGCCAGCGTTTCGACCGCATCCACATCGACGCGCCGCTCGCGCTCGCGCGCGCCTGCGTAAGCGTTGGCGTCGCGCGCTACGTGCAGGTGTCGGCGCTGGGCCGGCCCGAGGACGGCGAGTTCATCGCCTCCAAACATCGTTTCGACGAAGCGTTGCTGGCCCTGCCGCTGGACGCGATCGTGCTGCGCCCGTCGGTGGTCTATGCCACCTCTGGTTCGTATGGCGGCACCTCGCTGCTGCGCGCCCTGGCCGCATTCCCTGGCGCGCAGCTGTTGCCGGGCGACGGTCGTTGGCCGATCCAGCCGCTCGCGGCCGAGGACCTGGGCGAGCTGGTCGCGCGTGCGCTCGACGCAGGCACGCGCGGTGTATACGAAGTCGGCGGCCCGCAGCCGACCAGCCTGCGCGACTACCAGCGCCAGTGGCGGCGCTGGTTGCGTATCGACGGTCAGCGCGTCTGGCAGGTACCGCAGGCGCTGGTCTCGCTGCAGGTGCGGATCGGCGAATGGCTGGGACGCGGTCCGGTCGGCGAGACCATGTGGCGCATGCTCCGGCGCGGCAACGTGACCGCGCCGCAGGCGTCCGCGCGGCTGCGCGAGACCTTCGGCTTCGCCCCGCGCGCCCTGTCCGAGGTGCTGGCCGCGCACCCCAGCCAGGTCCAGGACCGTTGGCAGGCGCAGCTGTATTTCCTCGCGCCGACCTTGCACGTGGCCATTGTCGCGCTGTGGCTGCTGTCGGCCTGGGCCGGATGGGTCGCGCCGGCGGCGGATATCGACGCGCTCGCGTCCGGCTCGGTCCTGCAGCACCTGACACCGGTCGCGCTGGCGCGCATCACCGCGACGCTGGATCTGGTGCTGGCCGTTTGGCTCGCGAGCGGCCGGCGACCGCGTTGGGCCCTGGGCCTGATGGGGCTCAGCGTGGCCGCCTACACCCTGGCGTTCGGCTTGGCCTTGCCGGGACTGTGGCTGGACCCGCTGGGCGGACTGGCCAAGAATCTGCTGGTGCTGCCGGCGCTGGCGGTGGCCTGGGTGCTGGCGGAGCGGAGATGAGCATGGCCTATCTGTGGGTGAAGTGGCTGCACATCCTGTCCTCGACGCTGCTGTTCGGCACCGGCCTGGGCATCGCCTTCTTCTTCTGGCTTGCGCACCGGCGCGGCGACGCACGCGTGATCGCGGAGACCGCGCGCACCGTGGTGATCGCCGACGCCTGTTTCACCGCACCGGCGGTGGTCGTGCAGTTTTTCAGCGGTCTGTGGCTGGCCTACAGGCTGGGTCTGCCGTTCGAGCTGTTCTGGCTGAAGACGGCGCTGATGCTGTTCTTCGTGATCGGCGCCTGCTGGCTGCCGGTGTTGTGGCTGCAGTTGCGCGCGCGCGATCTGGCGCGGGTCGCGGCGCGCGACGGCACGCCCTTGCCGGCGGCCTACTACCGCACCATGCGCTGGTGGTTCTGGCTGGGTTGGCCGGCCTTCCTCAGCGTGCTCGCGATCTTCTGGCTGATGGTGCTCAAGCCGGTGTAGCGGCACGCGGGCGGGTGCCCGCGTGCCGCACGGCGATCAGTCTTCCGCGATCCGGGTCCAGCCTTGCGGCGCGGCCAGCGAGGGCTTGAGCTTGAGGCCGCTGTCCAGGCGCAGGTCGCGCACCACGATCGAGTACGCCGGCTTGCCCTGGCGGTCGCTGCCGACCAGCTTCAGCAGCACGCCGGTATCGCTGTCGACCCACATGCGGAAGCGATCGGCGCCGAGTTTGCGGCCCAGGTAGTCGCCGTGCTTGCCGGCGACCACGGTCGCATCGCGGCCGAGCAGGCGTTGGTGGCCGGCGATGCGCACGTCCTCGGTGGACAGCCAGAACGCGTAGTTCTGCGGCGACAGCACCGCGTCGGCGCCGACCGCGCCGGCCGGATCCGGGCGGTGCACGAACACCGGCTCGCAGCGCGCGTTGCGGTACTGGCGCGCGCCGCCGGGCGCGGGCGCGTCCAGGGCGCGGGTCTCGCGGTAGGACGCGGTCTGCGGATACAGGCTGAGGGTGGTGCCGGCGCGGCTCACATGCTCTTCGACGCGGCCGCGGTCGCGCGCGATGCGCACGAAGCTGGTGCGCGCGGATTGCGAGACCTCGAAATCGATCGCTTCGTCCTGGCCGTTGTTGCCGAAGCGCACGTCCACCGAGCCGGCCGCGTCGCGGTAGCGGTCGACGGCGTCGAGCATGCGCTGCTGCAAGGCGGCGACGCGCGCGTCCTGCGGCGCCACCGCGGCGCAGCGGCCGCTCAGATCGCGATCGGCTTCGGTCACGCGCGGAGCGGCATCGGCCGCGGCCAGGCCGTTGAAATACAGCTGCACGATGTCGGCGCCGTTGCGGCCGTTGCCGCTGGGGGTGACGGTGAACAAATAGCCGTAGCCGTAGCCGACGTAATTCCAACCACCGGGCGCCGTGTTCTGGTTGATGGCCGCGGTCTGCTGCGAGCCGTTGGCGGTGTTGATCACGTTGTAGCGCGCGTAGGCGTCGGTGAAGGCGGCGTTGTTGAGCCAGGCGTAGAAGCTGTAATAGCGGTCGGTGCCGGGGAAGAAGTAGCCGTACCAGCCGCTGTTGGTGGAGTTGAGCCGATCGTCGCCGTTCCAGTCGCCGGCCTGGCCGCTGCGGTAGACGTAGTTGTGGCCGCCCATGTTGCTGCAATTGGGGTATTGGCCGGCGGAGCGGTCGTTGTCGCACTGATAACTGCCGGCCCAGGCCGGGGCCGCGCACAGACCGGCGGCGGCGATGGCGCCGAAGATCAGCGCGCGCTTACGCATTACGTTCATTCAATCTCCTTGAGTACCGCTGCATGGATGGACGCGCCATTCCATTGATCACCCCTGCACGGCCAAGGGTAGCACCGTCGCATGACGGTGGATCGCGGTCTCAAGTCGCTTCGATACGCGAGCGCGACGCGCACAGGCGTCGCGCTCGCGCAGCGCGTTCAGTCTTCGCCGATGTCTTCGTTCCAGACCTCCGGATGCGCGGCGATGTAACCGCCGAGCAGGTCGATGCACTCGCCGTCGTTGAGGTCGATCACTTCCACACCGCTCTCGCGCAGCCAGTCGACGCCGCCCTGGAAGTTGACCGATTCGCCGACCACCACCGTGCCGATGTTGAACTGCCGCACCAGGCCGCTGCAGTACCAGCACGGCGCCAGCGTGGTGACCATGATGGTGTCGCGGTAACGGCGCTGGCGGCCGGCCTTGCGGAAGGCGTCGGTCTCGCCGTGCACGGACGGGTCGCCTTCCTGGATGCGGCGGTTGTGGCCGCAGCCGAGCAGGCGGCCGTCGTTGTGGTACAGCGCCGCGCCGATCGGAATGCCGCCTTCGGCCAGGCCCTGGCGGGCTTCGGCGACGGCGGTGGCGAGCAGGGCGCGGTAGTCGGGGGTGGCGATCATGCGGAACTCCTGAAGACAGACGCGCAGTCTGGCGCGCCGGCCCGATGCGGTCGAGAGGCGCGGGGCGGGCATAATCGGCGCCTCCGCCGCCACCCCCGATCCGCGCCGCATGATCTTCTGGAGCCTCGTATTCGCGATCGGCGCCGGCCAGGCCGCACTGCTGGCGCTGGCCCTGTGGCGGCGGCCGGTGAACGCGCAGGCCAATCGGGTGCTGGCCGGCTGGGTGGCGCTGATCGGCATCGATCTGGCGGTGAAGGCGGTCTATTTCCACGGCCCCGCGCCGGAGCTGCTGAAGGCCTACCGCCTGGTCGGCTTGTTCCCGTTCCTGTACGGCAGCCTGTTCTATCTCTATGTGCGTGCGTTGACCGAGGCGCGCGGTCTGGATCGCCGCGACCTCGTGCACCTGGCCGGCTTCGTGCTGTCGCTGTTGCCCAATCTCGGCGTATTCCTGTTCGACGTCGCGCAGCAGCGCGCGTTCTTCGAGCATCTGCGCGCAGGCGGTTACTGGCCCGGTCGGCCCTGGCTGGACATCGGCTTGTTCGTTTACAGCCTGAGCTATGTGATCGCCGGCCTGGTGCGCGTGCGCCGCTATCGGCGCGGCCTGCTGCAACGGCGTTCGGATGCCGACCGCATGTCGCTGCACTGGATCGACGCGATGGCGCTTTCGCAGATCGTGATCTGGTGCATCGCGGTGGTGCAGTGGCTCGCGCGCATTCCCTGGATCGACTACCCGCTGATCTACGGCGCGGTGGTGGCCTGGGTGTTCGTGGTCGGTTATCTGAGCCTGCGCCAGGTCGCGGTGGCGGCCGAGCCTGCGCCCGAATCCGTCGACACCGCGAAGATCGAGGCGCCGGCCGCCGACGATCCGCGCTTCCCCGCGGTCGAGGCGCGGCTGGCCCAGCTGATGGCGCAGGAGCAGCTCTACCGCGAGCCCGCGCTGACCATCGGCCATCTGGCCAAGCGCAGCGGCTATCCGGAATACCTGGTGTCGGCGGTGATCAACCGCCGCTTCGAGGGCCACTTCTGGGACTACATCAACCGCCAGCGCGTTGAAGCCGCGCGCGCCTGCCTGGCCGATCCCGGCGATGCGCGCACCATCCTCGACATCGCCTACGCCTGCGGCTACACCTCCAAGTCCACCTTCAATGCCGCCTTCAAGCGCCAGCTCGGCCAGACGCCCAGCGCCTACCGCCAGCATCACGCGACGCCGGTTGAGTAGGCGCGGCGCGTGCCCAGCCGCGCGCGTATCGACGGCCAGCGCAGCAGCAGCTCGCAGATCGCCAGGTTGAGGGTCCAGCAGGCCCAGGCCGCGGTGATGTAGACCGGCAGGAACGGCCACTGCATCGCGCCCGCGCCGACCCCGAGCATGATCCGCAGGGTCACCGCCGAGGCGGTCAGGGCCACGCTGCGCGACATCCAGCGGCGGTGGCGTTCGAAGTCGCGGGCGATGGCGTAGCGGATGCCGACCGCGGTGCAGGCCACCCAGACCACCGCCAGCAGCGCGAAGCCCGCGCCGCTGGCCGCGCCGCCCTGGGAATGGCGCGCCAGCGACAGCGCCGAGATCGCGGCGAGCAGGATCGCGCCGGCGTAGACGCCGCCGCCGAGCCGGTGCAGGCGCGGCCAGCGCCGGCGGATCCCGCCCAGCAACTGCAGCGGCGCCAGCAGCAGGGCCAGTCCGGCGCCGAAGATATGCCCGGGCACGTCCCAGCCGGAGACCGCGAAGCGCGCATCGAAGGGGTTGCCGATGTTGCTGTCGCGCGAGAAGAAGGTGAAGGCGTACAGCGCCACCGCCAGACAGCCCAGGCCGAAGATCAGCGCCGCCATCCGACGCAACCAGACCGTCCCAGCCGACATAAGCCACCTCCACAGGATTCAGGAGGCTGCAGCGTGGCTTTGGCGCCGCCGCGGGTCGTCCGAGCCGGCGGATTCGTACGTCCCGGACGGCCGAATCGGTCGCCCGCGCCGGATTCAGGCGCGGCCGGGGCGCAGCAGGTCGATGTGCGGGATGCCGTCCTCGACGTAGGGCGCGGACGAGGGCGCGAAGCCGTGGCGGCCGTAGTAGCCCTGCAGGTGGGCCTGGGCGCCGATCTGGATGTCGGCGCCGGGCCAGCGCGCCTCGATCGCGGCCAGCGCGGCCTCGATCATGGGATCGCCCAGCCCCTGGCCGCGGAACGCCGGCGCGGTCAGCACGCGTCCGAAACTGACCTGCGGGTAGCTGAGCCCGGCCGGCAGGATCCGCAGATAAGCCGCGAGCGCGCCGTCGGGCGCGCGCCCGAGCAGGTGCAGGGCCTCGGGATGGCGGTCCTTGCCGTCCGGGTCCAGATACACGCAGTTCTGCTCGATCACGAACACTTCCGCGCGCAGGCGCAGCAGCTCGTAGAGCTCGTCGCGTTCGAGCTCGGCGTAGGGCTTGGCTTGCCAGCGCAGGCTAGGGGCGGGGGTCATTACAGGATGATGCCGCAGTGGGCGGGGTTGCGCTGCCCTCACCCAACCACGCCCCGGCCCGCCCGCATGGCGGTCGGGCGCTCGGTGCAGCGCGCGCCAGTGGCCCGCAAGCGCCCGTGCACGGGAGAGGGGCCAGAAGCGCAAGCGGTTGCGGCCAGGGCCGTCATTTCCGGAAGCCCCACGACCGCCATGCGATAATCCCGGCCATGAGCGAACAGACCCAAAAACCCGACGACACCACCCACTTCGGTTTCCGCGACGTGCCCAAGGGCGAGAAGCAGAAGCTGGTCGGCGAGGTGTTCTCCTCGGTCGCCGGCAAGTACGACCTGATGAACGACCTGATGAGCCTGGGCGTGCATCGGGTCTGGAAGCGTTACTTCGTGTCCACCGCGCAGGTCAAGCGCGGCGACCGCGTGCTCGACCTGGCCGGCGGCACCGGCGACATCGCCCTGCTGCTGCGCGACCGCGTCGGCGACAGCGGCAGCATCGTGCTGGGCGACATTAACGGCGCCATGCTGCGCGTGGGCCGCGACCGCATGACCGACATGGGCAAGGTCGGCGGCTTCGAGTACGTGCAGATGAACGCCGAGAAGCTGCCGTTCCCGGATGCCAGCTTCGACCTGGTCACCATCGCCTTCGGCCTGCGCAACGTCACCGACAAGGACGCCGCCCTGCGCGAGATGCAGCGCGTGCTCAAGGTCGGCGGCCAGGCCCGGGTGCTGGAGTTCTCGGAAGTGAAGGCCGAGTGGTTCAAGCCGATCTACGACTTCCACTCCTTCAACATCCTGCCCAAGCTGGGCAAGCTGTTCGCCAACGACAGCGACAGTTACCAGTACCTGGCCGAGAGCATCCGCAAGCACCCGCCGCAGGACGAGCTCAAGCGCATGATGGGCGAGGCCGGTTTCGCGCGCTGCGACTACAAGAACCTGTCGGCGGGCATCGTCGCGATCCATACCGGCTACAAGGTCTGAATCGATTCGAACACAGCCGCTAGGGCGGCGAGGGCGGGCGATGTCGTTGTGCAAGCACTGTGGGGAGCGCCCCGCGATGATCGAAGGCTCCGGCTGGCGTTCGCTGTTGCTGGGCCTGGTCTGGTTCTGGATACCCGCGCCGTCGCCGCGCGATTACTGCCGCGACTGCGGCGGCGGACTGGGCTTTCTTTGGTTGCTGCGCTGCTTGCGGTGCTGGCGATCGGCTTCGTCCTGCTGTTGATCTTTCTGTAGGCCGAGGGCGGATTCGCCGCAGGCCGCGGACGAACCCGTCCTCAGCCCACCAGCTTCAAACCGATCACCCCGCCCACGATCAGCGCCAGGCACAGCAGCCGCGCCGCGGTCGCGGGTTCGCCGAAGGCGACGATCCCCGCGATCGCCACGCCGACCGTGCCGATGCCGACCCAGACCGCGTAGGCGGTACCCACCGGCAGCCACTTCAGGGCCAGTGCCAGCATCGCGAAGCTCGCGACCGCGGACGTCAGGCCGATCACGCTGGGCCATAGACGCGCGAAGCCTTCGCTTTGCTTGAGCGCGATCGCCCAGACGATCTCGAGCAGCCCGGCGCCGACCAGCAGCGCCCAGGCCAGCATCGCCGCGCGCGTCATCGCCGGCTCAGGCCGAGAAGCCGCCGTCGACCGAGATCGCGGCGCCGGTGATGAAACGCCCGCCCGGACCGGCCAGGTGCGCGACCGTGTCGGCCACGTCCTCGGCTTCGCCGTAACGGCCCAGCGGCAGGCCGGCGCGCTGGTGCTCGGCGCCTTCGCCGTCGGCAGGATTCATCTCGGTGTCGATAGGACCGGGCTGGACCACGTTGGCGGTGATGCCGCGCGCGCCCAGATCCTGGGCCAGGCCCTTGCTCAGGCCGACGGTGGCGAACTTGGTCAGCGAGTACAGGGTCATGCCCGGCGCGCCCACGCGTTCGCCCAGGCAGCTGCCGATGGTGATGATGCGGCCGCCTTCGCCCATGTGCTTGGACGCGGCCTGGGCGGCCGCGAACGGCGCCTGCACGTTGATCGCGATCGCGCGTTCGAAGCTCTCGCGCGACTCGTCCTCGAAGGGGCCGTACATGAAGATGCCGGCGTTGTTGACCAGGATGTCGATGCGGCCGAATTCGGCTACGGTGCGTTCGACCGCGGCGACCACCGCGTCGGGGTCGGCGCTGTCGGCGCGGATCGCGAGCGCGCGGCGGCCGCCGGCTTCGATCGCCGCGACCACGGCCAGCGCCCGTTCCTGCGAGGCCGCGTAGGTCAGCACCACATCGGCGCCGTCGCGCGCCAGGCGCTGCGCGGTGGCCGCGCCGATACCGCGGCTGCCGCCGGTCACCAGCGCCACTTTGCCTGCCAGAGGGGTCATCGTCTTGTTCCGTAGGAGGGAGGCCGCCGATGCTAGGCGCCTGCGCGCGCCCACGCAGCCGGGCGCGCGGGACTGACTGTTGCAGCGGCTCAGGGCGGAAAGCAGCGTTGCGGGGCCGGCGCTGACCGGGCCCGGGCGAACCGCCATGCTGTGCGGTGCCCCCGGCGCGGACTAGGCGCTAAACTCGAACGCTCGATCCCTTGCCGTGGGCCTTCCATGCGTTATTCGATCCTCACCGTTTGCCTCGCCGCCGCGCTCGCCCTGGGCTGTTCGCGCGAAGCCGCGCCGCCCGCCGATGGCGCCGCCACCCCCGCCGCCAAGACGGAGACCGCCGTGACCAGTCCTGCCGTGGTCGACGAGCATTCCTACGCCCAGCCGGACAAGGTCCGGATCGACGACCTCGCCCTGCAGCTGGCGGTCGACTTCGAGCACAAGCAGCTCAGCGGCTCGGCCACCTACACCCTGAACTGGGTGGACAAGGCCGCGACCCAGCTGGTGTTGGACACGCGCGGCCTGAACATCGAGAAGATCGTCGGCGAGCGCAGCGACGGCAAGTGGAACGATCTCAAGTTCGCGCTGGCGCCGGCCGACAAGCTGTTCGGCAGCAAGCTCACCATCGAAACGCCGGAGCGCAACGCGCGCGTGCGCGTGACCTACAAGACCTCGCCGGACGCGTCGGGCCTGCAGTGGCTGACCCCGGCGATGACCGAGGGCAAGAAGACGCCCTTCATGTTCAGCCAGTCGCAGCAGATCCACGCACGCTCCTGGGTGCCGCTGCAGGACACGCCCAGCGTGCGCTTCACCTACACCGCGCACGTGACCGCGCCCAAGGACGCGATGGTGCTGATGAGCGCCGACAACGATCCCAAGGCGGCGCGCGACGGCGACTACGAATTCAAGATGCCGCAGAAGATCCCGTCCTATCTGCTCGCGATCGCGGCCGGCGACCTGGTGTTCCAGCCGATCTCGCAGCGCAGCGGCGTGTGGGCCGAGCCGGCGATGGCGCCCAAGGCGGTGGCCGAGTTCTCCGACACCGAGAAGATGATGGAGACGGCCGAAAAGCTGTACGGCCCCTATCGCTGGGACCGCTACGACATCCTGGTGCTGCCGCCGTCGTTCCCGTACGGCGGCATGGAGAACCCGCGCCTGACCTTCGCCACCCCGACCGCGATCGTCGGCGACAAGTCGCTGGTGTCGCTGATCGCGCACGAGCTGGCGCACAGCTGGTCCGGCAACCTGGTGACCTTCTCCACCTCCAACGACGCCTGGCTCAACGAAGGCTTCACCAGCTACGTCGAGAACCGCATCGTCGAAGTGCTCTACGGTAAAGAGCGCGCCGACATGGAAAGCCTGATCGGCCGCAACGAGCTCAAGTCGGAGTTCACCGAAGACAACAAGGCGCTGCAGCGTCTGGCGATCAAGCCCGGCGATCTGGACGATCCGGACAACAACCTCACCGGCACCGTCTACACCAAGGGCGCCTGGTTCCTGCAGTTCCTGGAACAGCGCTACGGTCGCGAAAACTTCGACGCCTTCCTGCGTGGTTACTTCGACCACTTCGCGTTCCAGAGCATCTCGACCCAGCAGTTCGTCGACTACGCCAAGGCCAATCTGCTCGACAAGTACCCGGGCAAGGTCACCCAGGCCGAGTTCGACGCCTGGTTGTACGAGCCGGGCATCCCCAGCAACGCGCCGCAGACGCCGTCGGCGCGCTTCGACGCCATCGACGCCGCACGCAAGGCCTGGCTGGACGCCGGCACGCTGCCGGACAAGGCCGCGACCGCCAAGTGGTCGACCCAGGAATGGGTGCACTTCGTCGAAGGCATGCCCGACACGCTCAGCGTCGACCAGCTCAAGGCCCTGGACGCCGCCTACAAGATCACCGGCACGCCCAACGGCGAGATCGCCCAGCGCTGGTATCCGCTGACGGTGCGTAGCGGCTACACCCAGGCCGACGCCGCCATCGCCGCCTTCCTGCAGCGCATCGGCCGCCGCAAGCTGATCATGCCGACCTACAGCGAGCTGGTGAA
The DNA here is from genome assembly GCF_900114355.1 of Lysobacter sp. cf310. Taxonomy (GTDB): domain Bacteria; phylum Pseudomonadota; class Gammaproteobacteria; order Xanthomonadales; family Xanthomonadaceae; genus Lysobacter. The sequence continues at coordinate 1,252,439 of NZ_FOSS01000001.1, read as the reverse complement.
GACGCCCGCCGGCCTGAAGCTGGCCGAGGACACCTTCGCCAAGGCCAAGCCCGGCTATCACCCGATCACGACCGAATCGGTCGAAGCGGTGATCGCCAAGGCCAAGGCCGCGCCGCAGGCGGCCAAGTAAGCGACGCCATGCGTTGGCGTCGCGCCAGACTCGCGGCCGCCCTCGTGGCGGCCGCGTTGTTTGCGACGGTCGCCGTGCTGTTGTGGCGCGATCCCTATCGGGTGGTGCTGGCCGACTACAACCGCCAGCGTATCCTCGCCGGCCTGTCGCGTGACAGCCTCAAGCTAGACGACCATCGCTGGGTCTACGCCTACAACGACGAAGCCCCGGCCGGCGCGCCGGTGCTGGTCATGGTCCACGGCTTCACCGGCAGCAAGGAGAACTGGTACCCGCTGGCGCAGCGCCTGCGCGGCCGCTACCGGCTGCTGATTCCCGATCTGCCGGGCTGGGGCGAAAGCCAGCGCCGCGACGGCGGCGACTACGGCTTCGTCGCCCAGAGCGCGCGCCTGGCGCGTTTCATCGAACAGGTCGCGCGCCCGCGCGGCGGCGAGGTGGTGCTGCTGGGCCATTCCATGGGCGGCGGCATCGCCGCCCTGACCGCGGCGCGCCATCCGCGCGCGGTCGATCGCCTGGGCCTGTTCGACGCGGCCGGCGTGCGCTTTCGCGACAACCGCTTCGGCGTGCAGGTGCTGGCCGGCCACAATCCCTTCGCGGTCGCCGACGGCGCCGGCCTGCAACGCTACCTCGACACCGTGTTCTACGACGCCGCCGCCAAGCCGACGATCCCGTGGCCGGCCGACGAGATCTACATCGCGCGCCGCAAGCGCGACGCCGCGTTCGAGCAGACCGTGCTCAACCGCATCGGCCGCGGCCCGGAACGCTTCCTGCCCGGCGAAGAAGCCGCCAGGATCCGCCAGCCCACCCTGCTGCTATGGTGCCGCCAGGACGCGGTGATCGATGCCAGCGCAATGGCGCTGTACGCCGCGCGCATGCCGCAGGCGCGGCAGGTGCTGCTGGACGGCTGCGGCCATATGTCGCCGGTGGAGCGGCCCGACGCGGTCGCGCAAGCGATCGCGCAGCTCGCCGGCCCGCCCTGACTTCTTTTACGAATCCGACGAACCGATACGAGACACGCCGATGAACGCCAGGACTCCGATGCTGCTGCTCGCCGTCACGCTCGCGCTCGCCGCCTGCAAGCCGGCCGAAGACCCCAAGGCCGCCGCCGCGGCCAAGGCTGCGACCGACGAGAAGGCTGCCGAGGACATGGCCAAGTCCTTCGAGGCCGCCGTGGCCTTGAACAAGTGGGACGTGGCGCGCGCGCACGGCGACGTGCTGACCGCGCAGTACCCGAACAGCCAGGCCGCCGCGCGCATCAAGGCGCAGTACGAAGTGGCCAAGGTCGAAGCGGTCAAGGCGCTGGAGACGCGCCGCCTGGCCGCGCTGTGGTCGTACCAGACCCAGCCGGTGCTGTCGGGCGGCGAGCAACGTTCGGCCGCGCTCTACGCCAAGGACCACATCGACACCGACGGCGGCGGTCCGCGCGAAGTGCGGCTGATCTTCCGCGATCATCCGGAGTGGGGCCGCAGCAGCTATCTGGTGTTGCAGGCCGGCGATTTCGATTGCTACGGCGGCTGCAAGGTCAAGCTCAAGGTCGACGACGCCGCGCCCAAGCCGGTGGCCGCGAGCCGTCCCAAGACCGACGAGGCCACCGCGATGTTCATCGAGGACGAGCGCATGCTGTGGCGCACCGTGCGCGGCGCCAAGACCATCGCGATCGAGTTCCCGGTCAAGGCCGGCGGCACCCGCACCGCGGTGTTCGAAGTCGGCGGCCTGGACGCCAGCCAGATGCCGGGCTGGAAATGAAGGAACGCGGCTGGCGCATCGCCGCCGCGCTGACCGGCCTGACCGCGATCGCGCTGCTGGGCGCGGTACTGGCCTGGCAATGGTTCCTGCATTGGCAACCCGATCGCGCCCGTTACCCGCTGCGCGGCATCGACGTGTCCCACCATCAGGGCGCGATCGACTGGCGCGCGGTCGCCGCCGACGATGTCGCCTTCGCTTATCTGAAAGCCAGCGAAGGCGGCGACCACCGCGACCGCCGTTTCGATCAGAACCGCCGCGACGCGCGCGCGGCCGGTCTCGCGGTCGGCGCCTATCACTTCTTCACGTGGTGCAAGCCGGGCGCCGAACAGGCGCGCAACTTCCTTGCCGCCGCCGCACCGGCCGCGCACGACCTGCCGCCGGCGCTGGACCTGGAGTTCGGCGGCAATTGCGGGCGCAATCCCGACAGCGCCCAACTGCGGCGCGAACTCGACGCCTACCTGAGCCAGGTCGAAGCCGCCTACGGCCAGCCGGCCTTGCTCTACGTCACACCGGAATTCCTCGCCGCCCACCAGCGCGACCTGCCACCGCGCGCGCTGTGGCGGCGCGCGATCGTGCGCAAGCCCGATGCCAGCGCCCGCTGGGTGATATGGCAATACCACAACCGCGGCCGCGTGCGCGGCATCGACGGACCGGTGGACTTGAACGTGTTCGACGGCGACGCCGCGGCGTTCGCGCGCTAGCGCGCTACGCGGGAGCTGTGAGTAAAAGCGGTAGCGACTCGCCGTGCCCGCGCTGACGGCATCGGTGCGCTCATGCAGATGACAATGACAGGCCGAACGCACCCCGCATCCTCCCGCGAACAGCTTTGGGGTAGGAGCGGCGTAAGCCGCGACCGCGTGGCTACCAAATCGCATCGCCCCTCCATCAAGCCAGCCCCATCGCTACGCCTCCGCGACAGTCCCCTGTAGGAGCGGCGCAAGCCGCGACCGCGCCCCCACGACCCACGACACCACCCCAATCGAGCGGTTCTGCCACACATCGACGCGCCTCCACCCCCGCTTCCTGTGGGAGCGGCGTCAGCCGCGATCGCGAAACAGCAACCCCTGCGCAAATCCAATCGCACCGCCACCGACAGAGCCGGCACAGTTTTAATGCCGACTATTAGCCGATCCCCCGGACCGGACAGCCAAAATTCGACCTCGCCGCAGCATAAAACTGCGGAAAACATGCGCCCTCAGTATGTCTAGAACCGCCTAAACGCCTGTGCTATCCGGTGAGACGCACCACAATGGCATGGAGGCGTCATGGCTACTCGCAATGAGAACGAAGATTCCGCGCAGGATCCCGCGCGCAGAGGCGAAGGCATCAGCGGCAATCCGGAGGTCGACGGGTTCCGCCTGACGCCCGCTCAACCCGAGGTCCAGGGACCGCCGCAGCACCCGCCGGCGGAACCGCAGCAAGACAGCGAACATCGCCTGCGTCCCTTGGGGCCGGCGCCAGGCGCAACGCGCGATGCCTATGTGGATGTGGACGGCGATCTGGGAGCGAACTCGATAACAGGCGGCGTACGGTACGGCGAGGGCAACGTCTATGTCGAAGGACGAGAGACGTTGCATCCCAATGGTCGTGTGGACGGCATTGGGGTGGGGACGGGTGTTCAATTCGATAACGGCGTCCGCATGGGGGTAGATGCTTCGCCGGGACGGCCCAGCCTCAATGTCTCTATCCCCCTCGGCGGCCCACGAGGTTCGGGCTATAGCGACGGCCAGCGCGATGTGCATACCCCTCTGGTACCACCCGTAGGGCAGTTGCCGACGCCGCCCCTAACCGAGCCACTGCGCCCATATCGTCCGACCGAAGAATCCTTCCGAGGCAATCCCGATCTCAACCGGCCGGACCAGCCCACCGGCATGGCGGCGGATGTGCATGCCGGTCGCGTGCCCGGCCTGGGTCCATCCTCCGCGAGTGCGGCCTCGGTTGCGGTCGATCCCACCCTGCGCGCACAAGCCGAAGCGCACATCCACCGCATCAACGACGGCCTACCCGAGAACGCGCGCCTGCCCGTGACCGAGACCGCGCAAAGCCTGGCCGGCACCGCGGAACTGCGCGGGCTGCCACGCATCGGCTACGTCGAGCTAGGCAATCCCGGTGCCGACGGCGAGCGCCGCCTGTTCCTGGGTGCCGAAGCCAGGGCGCGCGAGCGTCAGCCCGGCGCCGAACTGATCAGCGTCGGCGCCAGCGACGCGCGCCGCGGCTTGTCGGTCGAAGCGACGGCCGCATTGGGCGAGAAGCGCGAGCAGGAATCGCGCACGCCCGCTGCGCCCGTGGCCGATCCGCAGCAGCAGGCGATCGCACCGCGGTCGATGTAGGGGCGCGGCATCGCGATCGCTGGTTGGGTCGGTGCCGTCCGCCAGGCGGCGTCGGCCACCGTCTGGCGGGGAGGGCGGCGATGTTTGGCATCGGCCGCCCTGCGTATAACGCGCGTCGCCGCAAGCGATCGCGGCGTTCGCTAGCCGCTATTGCACGTTGCAGCTGAAACTCAACACCGTGGTTTGCCCGGTCGTAAGCGTGCCGAGGGTAATGCCGGCGCCGGTCAGGTTGGCGATCGTGAAGCTGCCCACAGGCACGCCATCGCCAGTGATCGTCACCGTGTTGCCGCCAGGGCAGGCGATGCCGGCGCCCGGTGCATCCCGCACCACGGCGCCGGTCACCGAATCGGGCCCGTTGTTGGTGACGCGCAGCTCATAGGTGGTCGGCGTACCGGAGGCGACGGTGTCGCTCGCCTGATCGACGTTGCCGTTCACGCCCGGCGTGTTGGTCTTGGTGATGCTCAGGTCGGCGCTCTGGCGCGCATTGGTAAAGGTGCAACTGATGCTCGCGCCCGCCGCGGTGCCGGTGGACGGGATCGTGACCGTGCGGGTAGGCGCGTCGAACGTGGCCGTCGCGCCGTTGGTGAGCCCCGTGCAAGTCACGCCCGTCAGTACGAAGCCGGCCGGGGGCGCCGCCTCGGTGATGGTGGTCTGAGTGCCCGTGGCAGCCAAGGTCTGCACCGCGCCCTGCACGCCGGTGCCGGCGGTCGCGGTGGTGATCGCATGGCTGGCGATACCGTTGCTGCCGCTGAAATTGAAGCTGCCGACGCCGCCGTTCGAGATCTTGGTGACCGTCACCGTGCCCGTGCGGGTGTTGTCGAAATGGCAGCGGATCAGGCTGTTGACCGCCATCTGACTGCCAGGAATGGTGTAGGTGTGAGTGGCAGGATCGAACGTGGCCGATACAAGCTGGTTGGACAGTGGCGGCGCGCGCGCGCCGTCGTAACACAGGAAGGTGGGGTTCGCGCCGGTGACCCAGCCGGCGACGGCGGTCTCGCTGATGGTGGTATCGACACCTGCGGCACCGAGCCGGAAGCTGGTGCCGTCCACGAAGGCTCCCGCGGTAGCAGCCGCGACGGTGTCGCCCGGATATCCGTTGTTGCCGGTAAAGCTGAAGCTACCGGTGCCGCCGAGCGCTCGCTTCACCACCTGCATTTGCGGAACGCTGGGGATGGAGACCGTCATGTTTATGCCTTCAGCGAACGCGGTTTGTGCCGGGCCCGCCCAGGTGATCGTGAAGAAGAGCTGGGTGATGCCGATTCCGACGAACATCACCGAACCGCAGCCGACCAATAAGGTGCCGGAACAGCCGCCCGTCGGCGGCGAGTTGGAATTGAAGTTGACGGTGCCGTTGGAAGGGCCGCCGACCGTGTTTCCAGCCACGAAGAACGCGGCGTTGCCGGACACGGCCAGCGCGTTGACGCTGCCCCCGGTTGCCGTGGCGGACGTCAACTGCCATATGGACGTCGAACTCCTCGCGGTGCAATTCACCCCCGTGCAGGTGGCGCGCCAAATGCCCAAGTCCTCGATATGCAGGATCGGATTGTTGATCGGCCGGCTGAATGTCACAGCGATGAAGCGAGTGGTGCCTTGAGGCGCGATGTCCAGACGCACCGACCCCCTGCCCGCAATGACTTCTCCATACGGGTTGCCGTAAACGCCGGTGGCCGTCATGGCGCCGAGCGCATAGGGCGTGGTGCCCTGGTCGCCACCAATGGCGATCGTCGTCCCGTTGACCGTTGCTGAGGCCAAATCCGGATTGATGACGGTCCAGGCCGTCGGGGTTTCCGCTTGCGCTAGCCTGGATATGCCAAGCAAGGCCAGCAACAGCCATGAGCAGGCACGCATAAGGCCTGCGCCACGGTTACGCATTACGTCGGCTCCTGGACCCGCACCGGAATGCCGCGTGCGCGTCCCGCTTCCTCGCCTCGACGGAACGCATGCCTCCGGACACCCGCTGGCTTGATCGGCATGGCCTGGGTAATCGGGTGCGGGTCGACGGCTGGTGGCTGGAGGGCTCATGTTCTGGCCTAACGGGGTCGATGGGCGGGGGCGGACTCAGTCCGACCGGTCACATGAGTAAATCGCATCTCTTTTGTGGATTAGGACACCATTTAGGCTCCAATTGAGCGCTATTGCTGTGGTTACCTTCCACTAGAGAGGCTTAGGTCGTGTTCGGGAGGGGCGCCGGTGTCGCCTACACCCCCGATTCCGCGCACCAGACGTCTGCCTTGGGCACGCAAGTGCACACCCGCAGCGACCTGATCTATGGCGCCCAACCGTGCGTTAGCGGGAGGGGATGCGCGAGAGCGTGCAGGCTGATCGGGCGTGTTTCATGGGTGACCAGGCGGACTCAAGCTCGGCTATCGCCTTGGGCCGCCTGCGGCGACCCGTCCTAGCGGCCTATGGCGGCCCCGACTTGCCGGCGAGCGCCGGGCATGGATTGGCCGGGCAGGCGCACGGCCCTCGTGTCGGCTTCGTCGGGCGATCCAAATATATGCAGCTCCGGCCCCTCGTAGGGTGCGGTTCTTACCGCACCCTACGAGTGATGCAACACTCTGCCGCTGTGCGACAGGCGCACGCCGATCGCGTCGCGGCGAGCTACCTACCGCCGTAGGGCGCGGAGAACGAACGCGAACCGCGCCACCGCGCAACTGCGGGCGCTATTGTCTGTGCCCGCCCTGGTCTCGTGCCGCTCTGCCGCCTATTGCACGTTGCAGCTGAAGCTCAACACCGCGGTCTGTCCGCTGGCCAGGGTGGCGAGGGTGATGCCGGACCCGGTCAGGTTGGCGATCGTGAAGGCGCCCACGGGCACGCCGTCGCCGGTGATCGTGACCGTATTGCCGGCAGGGCAGGTAATGCCGGCCCCGGGCGTATCCCGAACCACCGCACCGGTGGCCGCATCGGCCCCGTTGTTGGTGACGCGCAGCTGGTAGGTGGTCGGCGTGCCGGAGACGACGATGTCGCTGGCTTGATCGACGTTGCCGTTCACGCCCGGGGTGTTGGTCTTGGTCACCGACAGGTCGGCGCAAAGCGGATCCACCGCGACGGCGGCGCTGTTGTTGGCGGTGCCGCCAGGCGCCGGGGTGACGAACCCGGCCTGCACGGAACTGCCTTCGGCCACGGCCGTATCGTTGTCGGTGATGGTGGAGGTGTTGGTGGTCGCTGCGCACTGGGTGGCGGCCACGGTGCCGGTGATGGTGTAGGTCAGCACGCCACCGGCGGCGCCGCTGTTGCCGGCAGGCAAGGTGACCGACGCCGCCGTGATCGCGCCGGTGCCGCTGGCAGCGGGGCAGGCGGGCGTGGGCGTGCCGCTGGCGGCGCAGGTCCAGCTGAAGGCGGTGAAGCCGGTCGGCAGCGCATCAGACAGAGTCGCGACGGCATCGTGCACGGTCAAGTCGGTGCCGGTGCCGACCGTTGGCCGCGCGGTGTTGTTGCGGTAGGTCACGGTGAAGGTGGTGGTGCCGCCTGCTGCCGGCGTGGCGTTGGAGGTGGTCTTGGTGGTCAGCAGGTCCATGTCGTTGTCGAGGATGCGATAGACCGTCGTCGCGCCTGTCGCCGCGCTGCCGCAGGTAGTGGTATTGCCGATCGTGTAGACGCTGGGGGCGGCGGCGATGCTCAGGGTGACCGTTTCGTTGTCCTCGATAACGGCGTCGTCGACCATGCTGACCAGGCCGGTCATCGTGACTTCGGTGGGCGTTGCGTACACGCCGGCGGGAATGGTGAAGGAGCTTGCCACCGTGAAATCGGCGGGTGAGGTGGCGGTGCCGCCCGCCACGATGTTGATTGTGACCGTGGTGCCGCCCGCCGGCACCGTGCCGGCCACCACCAGGATGGGCTGGGTTACGGTCTGGCCTTCGCGGGTCGTGTAGGTGGCGCCACGGAACTCGATCACCGGACGCAGGGTGATGTCCATGTTGTCGATGAAGTTGCCGGCGGCGGGATTGCCCGCGGCCGTACTGATCGCCTCGAAGCCGATGTTGTGCGAGTCGCTCGTGCCGGTCCAGGTGAAGTTGGCGGTGTAGCGACGCCAGCCGCCGGTGCCGAGGCTGGTGCTGCAGGTCGGGTTTCCGACAGCGCCGTCGGTTGCGCCAGGAGTGGACGAGGCGCTGCTGCCGCACAGCTGCGTGCCGCCACCGCCGTTGTTGGTGGTGATCATGCGCAGCACCGTATTGGCCTGGCTGTCGATGTTCATTTCAGCGACATCGCCCACCGTTGCGCTGACGCGGCCGCGATGCGAGACCGAAATGCCGATTTGCTCGCCCTGGATCAGGCACACGTTCTGGTAGATGCGCGAGTTCTGCCAGGCGTTGAGTTCCGCGTGCTGGGTGCCGTCCGCCGAGGGCGTCGCCGCCGCCGGGACGGCACCGGCATCGACGAAGCTGTTGTACCAAAGTTCGATCTGTCGGCCAGTGACGTTGGGTGTCGTGGCCGTGACCGGGGTGCAGTAGACATTCGAATTGAGGATGCCCGGCGCGACGAAGAAGGTGTCGGTCACCGCATGCGTGGTTTCCCAGCCCGGAACCGCATCGGCGCCGAAAATCGTGAAGCACGAGGCGTTGATGTCGTTGGCCGCATTGCCGTTGGCCGGGTCTTCGAAACTGTCGTTGACGGTGCCACGCTGGATCTGCGCTTGCGCGGGCACCGCCAGCAACATGCAGATCGCCACTAGCCCGAGCGTCCAGAGGGAGGCCTGTCTACGTGGCCGCCACGCCGATAGGTTTCCGGTGGCGATCGCGCGCGCGTGCCGGGCCGATGGGAGGTTTTCAAGCGCGACGCGATTCGTATCCATGCGGCTCCGTAAGGGCTCTTGGTTCGGCTCGCTTGAACGGCGATGCGAACCGCGCCGGCATCCGTCGTGCAGCGGCTGTTCGAGATCGCGGGGTTAGCGGCCCCACTGCCGAATTCGCGCAACGGTAGGGAGACAGGACATGCCCAGGTCGCCATCAGGCGCGGGCTTGGAGCGCGGCCTCATCATCGATAGGCGGAGTGGGCCATGGCGGACCGCACCATGCGCAGCTTCTGAGCTCGCGAGCGCGCGATGCGCTGCCCCTGGGCGACGCGGGCGACGCGCCATAGTGCCGCGACCGGCCCGCTACAGACGAGTTTCACGGAAACGGCGCCAAGGGTCCCCTCTGGATGGTGGCCGCAAACGCAGAGGGCGCAGTCGCCTGCGCCCTCTCCGCGATCGTCTATTGCACGTTGCAGCTGAAGCTCAGCACCGTGGTTTGCCCGGTCGTGAGCGTGCCGAGGGTAATGCCGGTCCCGGTCAGGTCGGCGATCGTGAAGCTGCCCACCGGCACGCCGTCGCCGGTGATCGTGACCGCATTGCCGCCGGGGCAGGCGATGCCGGTTCCGGGCGTATCCCGGACCACCGCGCCGGTGATAGACGTAGGGCCGCTATTGGTAACGCGCAGGGTATAGCCGGTCGTCCCGCCCGCAGTCACGCTGTCGTTGGCCTGGTCCACTTCTCCGTTCACGCCCGGCGTGTTGGTCTTGGTGATGCTCAGGTCGGCGGAGCTGGTTTGGTTGCTGAAGACGCAGGTGATGTCGTCCAGCGCGGCCAAGTTGGACAAGCTGAAACTGCTGCCGTTGCCGCTGGGCATAACGGTACCGGTGCCGGCGGTGGCGTTGGTGCAGCTGTAGCTGGTGGTGTAAGCGCCTATCGTGCTGGCGCTGCCCGCCGCCATGGCTTCGGACAAGGTGTAGTTGGTAGCGGTATCGGCGTTGGCGAAATCGGCGGTGCCATTGGCCGTGCTGCCGCTGCCTGTGGTGCTGGCCGTTCTGGTTGCCGCGATCGCGGTCTGCGTTCCCGCGACGCTGAGCGAAAATTGGTCGGCGGGGGCGATGCGTCCGTTCGGCAATTGCTTTTGCAGTCGAACGCGCGGTCGGCTGTTGGTGTAGGTGCAGGTCACCGGGCTGGCGGGTATGACGCTGTTGGCCGGCAGGAGCACGGCACCCGTTGCCACGTCATATGTCGGCGCAATGGCCCAGCCGGTGCAATTGATGGCCGTGACCCTGTACACGCCGAATGCGCTTTCGGTGATTCCGGTATCCAGGAACCGATTAGCCACCACCATCGGCTGTATACCGAGCGAAGCCGTGACCGTTCCATTGTCGGCCCATGAGTCGAAAGTCGACGGCGCATTGGCCGCCAAGGTAACGACGGTTGGATTGCCCTGTGTGCCTGCGGTTGTCAGGTCGGCGTCGAGATTTACCGTGGTGTAGACGAATCCCTTGGCGCTCTCCTGGCGGTTGGTCTGCTTGACCAGGCATACCGTGGGCGTCTCGATATTGGCCAGGCGAACGGTGAAGTCGTCGGTGGCGCCGTCGGAGGTGCCGTTTTGCGTGCGGCTGGTGCGGAATTGCAATACCGCGCCGGACGCTACGCCCGCGGGAAGGGTGATCCGGTAGACCTTCATGCTGGGCAAGCCCGAAACGTTCCAGTCGCCGGAAACGAGGGTCAGCACGGCGCCGTTGCTCGCGAACGGCGCAGGCGGGGCGAGGGGGCCTGCCGCTCGATACGTCGATGTGTTGAAGGTCGCATAGACCACGTTGTTGTAGCGCACTTCCAATCGGGCCTGATTGCCATTGACCCCGTTGGCGCCGCTGGCGTTGGCCCAGGACACCGAAAAAACGATATCGCTGCCACCGGTCACGCCGCCGGCCACGGTTTGCTGCATGGAATTGAACACATTCAGGCTGCCGGCGTTGCCGCCGAAATTCTCGGTGTGGGTCACGCCGCCGCCGCCGGCATTTCCCCAGCCCGTTCCGGCCACGATGGTCTCGCTCCAGGGCGCCGCCACGCCGCTGGGCAGGGTAGGGGCGATTACCGGCGTCAAGGCACTACAGGTTTGCGCGCTGGTTTGGCCGGACAGTAGCAGGCCGGCAGAGCACAGGCAGATCAACCAGACACGTTTGCGAACGGCGCTGCTTCGCGATGTATCGCGCACAGGCCGATCCAGGCAGTCGTCGGCGATACGGCCGGTCGCAGCTTGCGCGTGGATGTCACTCGGCGAGCGAGCCGTTCCGCGCTCGTTCGCGGCGGCGGCCATCGCGTAAGGCCCTTTGAACACGAGATTCCAGAAACCATTGCCGAACATGATGCCCCCTGATGGCCACTCAACTCGCCGGATGCGCGTTTGCCCCGCCTTGTCTGCCTGGACGTCCGCTTCGGCGCTCACGGATCGCCGCGCGATTCGTCGGCCCAACGTGGCCAGACCATGAAGACAGAAGGTATTCCTTTCAGCCAGCCAGCCGATCCGGGCTGGTCCGAAGCGTGGCGCGCTCCGACGGTCTCTGCTTCTGACGCGCATGCAAGCTTCACAGGGTAGCTCGCGAAACCGCAGTGGAATAGGACACATTACCGCACGGCATTAGTCACTAATGCGGATCGCTTTCGCACAGATTCCATGCCTTTAGATCATGCTTTGAGTGTCCGTATCGCTGAGCGCGCGCCAGCAACAAAAGCCTCGAGACGTTCTGCATGAATTCCGTAGCGATACGAGCCTTGTACTCGTGCGTCGTAGGGTGCGATGAGCGAATGAGGCCCGTGCCGTTGCGCAACACCCAACCCTGGTGATGGCGCGGTAGTCACTGCGCCCTACGAGCGATGTGCACGAGCTCCCTCCGGTTCGGGTATCGTATGCAGTCGCCTATTGCACGTTGCAGCTGAAGCTCAGTATCGCGGTTTGCCCGCTGCCCAGCGTGCCGAGAGTGATGCCGGTACCGACCAGGTCGGCGAGCGTGAAGCTGCCCACCGGTACGCCGCTGCCGGTGATCGTCACCGCATTGGCGCCAGGGCAGGCGATGCCGATGCCTGGCGCGTCCTTGATCACCGCGCCGGTCACCGAGCCGGGGCCGCTGTTGGTGACGCGCAGGGTATAGGTCGTAGCCGCGCCCGCGACGACAGCGTCGTTGGCTTGATCCACTTCGCCGTTGACGCCCGGCGTATTGGTCTTGGTGATCGACAGGTTGGCGTTGCGCTGGTTGCTGAAGCTGCAGGTTAGGGTGGCGTTGAGCGCGGTTTCGCTGCCCGGAATGGTGTAGGTGCTGGTGGCCAGGCTGCCGACGACGGTGTTGGCGGCGTTGCGGCATTCGACCGTGCCCAGGGTCCAACCCGCCGGGAGGGCGCTTTCGTTGATGGTCACGGGATTGCCGGGCGCCGCTACGGTGTAGGCCTGGGTGCCGGCGAGCGCGGTGTTGCCGTCGACCTGGGTAGGCGTGGCGGTGCTGGTGGTGGTGGTCGTGCCGGTGGTCTGCGTGGTGTTGGTGAGGGTGAAGGTAAACGGGCCGCCGGTCGTGGCCGGGGTGCTCTTGTTCAGCACCAACTGCGGCGCTTGATCGATGAAGAAAGTCCTCGACGATTCCCGCCGCGTGTTGTTGCACAGTGGGTCCGCACTGAGCCAGCCGCTGGTGCCGCCGCCGCCGTTGATGATCAGGCCGAACTGCTCGGCGCCCTCGCCCGCGACGCCATCGGCCAAGATGTTCACCGTCACGTCGACCGTGGCCTGGCCATGCAGACCGCCGGCATAGTCGCCGGCGGGCACGAACAGCGACCAGGTGTTGGTGCCCGTGGTGTGGCTCAACGTCGGCGCACCGTTCGGGCCGGTCGGTGCGCTGAGGTTGAAGTCGGTATCGGGCGTGGCGGTGGAGCCGGTCGCCAGGCTGATCGGTATGGTGATGCCGGGTGCCGGGACGCGGCCGTTGATGCGGAACGACAGCTTGGGTGCCGCGGTCGTGCCGGTCGCGGGTTCGGTGGTGTGCGAGTCGGAGGCGGGGTCGGTGCCGCCGCCAAGGTCGACCAAGGGTTGCAGGGTGATGTTGACGTTGCGGATGTAGTTGCCGAATGCGCTGGTGGCAGGCAGCACCGATTCCAGGCCGATCTGATAGATGCCGCCCGTGGCCGGCCCGGGGAGGGTTTCGCCTACGCCGACGGCGATGAAGGTTGCAAGCGCGGGCGGTCCTGCCGTGTTGGTCGTAAGGGAGGTGAACTGGCTGATCGGCGTGGCGGGAAAGCCGCTGTTGGCGGGCCAGATGCCGATACGTGCCTGGCTGGCCGTGTTGGCGCCCAGGTTGGCATCGGTCGAAGTCGGATCGGCCAGTTCGAAGGTGAACGGAATCGATTCACCGGCTGCCAGGCAGATGTTTTGGTAGATGCGGCCCGGCACGTGCGCGTTGAGTTCGGCGCTGCCCGTGGGAACCAGCGCACCTTCGAGGTTGGCCAAGCCGTTGGTGATGCCCAACTGGATGGGGTGCGAGATATTGCCGTTGGTTACGCCAGCGGACGGGCCGACATTTCCCACCGGCGGTACCACCACGTCCGGCGGGGTGGTTTGGGTGACCAGGCCGCCCGTGGTTTCCCAGGCGATCACGCACAGTTGCGAGCCCAGGGTGGGTTGCGGATCGGGCGGGGTCACGCAGCGCGCGTCGTTGAAGTATTTCAGGCACGAGTTGGTGGACGTGCAGAAGTTCTGGGAGAAGGTGACGGTGCTGGTGGTGTAATCCCTCTCGAACGCGCCGTCGACCCCGTTCTTCAACTGGATGAAGTTGCGGTTGAGGATCACGCGTTGCTGCGCCGATACCGGCAGCGCGGCCGCGCCGCCGAGCAGCAGCACGGCGAGCAGGCTGGACCACGTCCGCCGCCGGCATTGCCGCAGTCGCCACTGGACGAAGGCATTGCCGCGCGCTGCGCGCCACCACGGCGCTTGCGTAACACGCCCGTTGTAAGTGGAACTCATCCCGCCCCCGCGACCTGTTGCTCTAGAAGTGATGGCGGTCCCTGCCGGGTTGGTAAGTGCGCATCCGCAGTAGCGGATCGCAATACGACTTTGGATGCAGCGCATCGCTATGGGCATGTGCCGCGCATCGGTTTGGAAATCGAATTTCGATGCGCAGACAGGACAGCGCCCGCGCCGGTTGTGCGGGCGTCGTGCACCATGGCTCGTATCGGGCGCTAGCTGCGTGCCGATGCGGGTCTGCGCCCGCACAAACGAAAAGGCCCGCAGCGCTCCCCGGTGTTGCGGAGGCGATGCGGGCCTTGGTGCGCGCGTCGTGCGCGCGCGATGTCGCGCGGCGTTAGCGTTACAGCGCGTAGCCGAACTGCTGGCGGAACTGCTCGGCGAATTCGTCGTAGTCGAAACGCTGGTTCTGGGTGCCCGGGTGTTCGACCTTGAGCGCGCCCATCAGGTTGCCCATGCGGCCGATGGTCAGCCAGTCGTAACCCTTCTCGATGCCGAAGATCAGGCCGGCGCGGAACGCGTCGCCGCAGCCGGTGGGATCGGTCACGCGGCGCTCGTGCGCCGGCGGGATGTCGTAGGTCTTCTCGGCGGTGTGGATCAGCGAGCCGTGCGGGCCGCGCGTAGTGATGTAGGCCTTCACGCGCTCGACGATCTGCTTCTCGCTCCAGCCGGTGCGTTCCTGCAGCAGGTTGGATTCGTAATCGTTGACGGTGACGTAGTCGGCCTGTTCGATGAAGTGGCGCAGCTCTTCGCCGTTGAACAGCGGCATGGCCTGGCCCGGATCGAAGATGAAGGGAATGTTGGCTTCGGCGAACTCGGTCGCGTTCTGCAGCATGCCTTCGCGGCCGTCGGGGCTGACGATGCCGAAGCTGACGCCGGCGACGTCGCGCACGTGGTTCTCGTACGAGCGCATCATCGCGCCCGGATGGAAGGCGGTGATCTGATTGTTGTCGTGGTCGGTGGTGATGAAGGCCTGCGGCGTGAACAGCTCGTCGATCACCTTGACCTGGTCGAGGCGGATGTTCTGCTCTTCGAACCACTCGCGATAGGGGCCGAAATCCTGGCCGACGGTGGCCATCGGAATCGGATCGCCGCCGAGCAGCTTGAGGTTGTAGGCGATGTTGCCGGCGCAGCCGCCGAACTCGCGACGCATGCGCGGAACCAGGAAGGACACATTCAAGATGTGCACCTTGTCCGGCAGGATGTGGTTCTTGAACTGGTCGGGAAACACCATGATGGTGTCGTAAGCCAGAGAACCGCAGATCAGTGCAGACATCGCTGAAACCCCAATGTTGAGAGCCGCTCGGTGCAGCGCCGGTGGGCGCGGAGCGGCCATAAAAACGGCGGCCCTATGCCGCCCGGCGGCGTAGGGTAGCCGCTGCGGGGCCGCCCGGCCAGTTTGTGACGCAAATCAGGATTCGGCCCGGTCCCGGCGAGGGAGCCCTATTCAGGCTCGGACCGGCCCCGGACCGGGGCCGCCCCGGCAGATGACCCCTGACGGCGAAAAGCGTCGGAAAGCGTTGTTTTTCCTTGCTCGCAGGGGGGGCGGGCGTTAGGCTAGCGAACCTCTTCTTGCCTCCCTTTTGACGGCCTATCCCCCGATGTTCAAGAAGTTTCGCGGCATGTTCTCCAATGACCTGTCCATCGACCTGGGCACGGCCAACACCCTCATTTATGTGCGTGGACAAGGGATAGTCCTGAACGAGCCTTCGGTGGTCGCGGTGCGCCAGGACCGTCTGATCGGCGGCAACCGTACGGTTGCGGCGGTCGGCGGCGAGGCCAAGCAGATGCTGGGCCGTACCCCTGGCCACATCACCACCATCCGTCCGATGAAGGATGGCGTGATCGCCGACTTCACCTACACGGAAGAGATGCTCAAGCACTTCATCCGCAAGGTGCACAAGTCGCGTTTCCTGCGCCCGAGCCCGCGCGTGCTGGTCTGCGTGCCCTGCGGCTCGACCCAGGTCGAGCGCCGCGCGATCAAGGAATCGGCCGAAGAGGCCGGTGCGCGCGAGGTCTACCTGATCGAGGAACCGATGGCCGCGGCGATCGGCGCCGGCATGCCGGTGACCGAGGCGCGCGGCTCGATGGTGGTCGACGTCGGCGGCGGCACCACCGAAGTCGCGGTGATCGCGCTCAACGGCATCGTCTATTCGGCCTCGGTGCGGATCGGCGGCGACCGTTTCGACGAGTCCATCATCAATTACGTGCGCCGCACCTACGGCACCCTGATCGGCGAAGCCACCGCCGAGCGCATCAAGCTCGAGATCGGCTGCGCGTATCCGCAGCAGAAGGCGTCGACGATCGAAGTCTCCGGCCGCAACCTCGCCGAGGGCGTGCCGAAGATGATCCTGATCAATTCCAACGAAGTGCTGGAAGCGCTGCGCGAGCCGCTGGCTGGGATCGTCTCGGCGATCAAGCTGGCGCTGGAGCAGACCCCGCCGGAGCTGTGCGCCGACGTCGCCGAGCGCGGCATCGTGCTCACCGGCGGCGGCGCCCTGCTGCGCGACCTGGACCGTTTGATCAGCGAGGAGACCGGCCTGCACGTGCAGGTGGCCGACGATCCGCTGACCTGCGTCGCCCGTGGCGGCGGCCGCGCGCTGGAGCTGGTCGACATGCACGGCAACGAGTTCTTCGCTCCGGAATGACGCAACGCGCGCCCGCGCTGGTCGGAGCGGGTGGGTCCGAAACGCGACGACCAGCACAGTTTTTGCAGTATTCGCGAGTCGGCAGCGCGCCTGCCGTCCGCGACCCGGGACGGCAGGACGCTGTCCCGATGCAGGCGCCGCGTTCGCGGCCGCTTCCGTCCGCCTCTTTCGACTCGTAGACCCCGCCCGTGCCGTCTTACGCCGGTCCTCCCACCACCGCCCGCATTGGTGATGTCGCAGGGACCTTGCGCCTGCTCGCCTATCTGGCGCTGGCCGTGGTGCTGATCGTGCTGGACCACCGCGGCGGCTGGTTGAACCAGGCGCGCCGCCAGGCCGGGGTGATGGTGGCGCCGCTGTGGGCCGTGGCCGGCTGGCCCGGTCGCGTGGCCGAACGCATCCACGACGACGCCGGCACCTTGAGCCAGCTCACCGAAGACAACCGCCGCCTGCGCAACGAGCTGCTGGTGAACCAGGCGCGCATGGCGCGGCTGCAGACCCTGGTGGCCGACAACACCCGCCTGCGCGGCCTGCTGGAAGCGGCCGAGCGCGGCAATCTGGACGTGGTGCTGGCGCCCATCCTCGACATCGACCTGGACCCCACCCGTCAGCGCCTGGTGCTGGACGCCGGCAGCCGCGACCGCGTGCGCACCGGCCAGAGCGTGATCGACGCCGGCGGCCTGCTCGGCCAGATCATCGGCGTCAATCCCATGCACGCCAACGTGCTGCTGATCACCGACCCCTCGCATGCGGTGCCGGTGGCGGTGGCGCGCAACGGCGTGCGCCTGGTGGTCTACGGCGACGGCCGCAGCGACATCCTGCGCCTGGCCAGCGTGCCGCTGTCCAGCGACGTCAAGGTCGGCGACCAGTTGGTGACCTCGGGCCTGGGCGGGCGTTTCCCGCCGGGCTTCCCGGTCGGCACCATCGCCGCGCTGCGCCCCGACGACAGCCGCGCCTTCCTGATCGGCGACGTCAAGCCGGCGGCCAAGCTGGATCGCGGCCGCGAGGTGCTGGTGCTGCTGTCGATGCCGCCGCCGGTGAACGCGGAGGAGTTCGACAGCGCGGCCGCGCCGGAAGCCGCGGGCGCGACGGCGGGCACCAGCACAGGCACCACTGCCGCGGGTGCGATAAGCGCAGGCGCGAGCGCGCCAGCGCCTGCCAACGCCGCGTCGGCTGCAAACCTGCCGGCGACGCGCGCACCCGCTACCGCCGCGCCCGCGAATCGCACGCCCGCGTCCACCCCGCCCAGCGAGCCGCGCCGATGACCCGCACCCGCCAACACTGGGTGCTGCCGGTCAGCCTGATCGTCGCGCTGCTGCTGGGGCTGCTGCCCCTGCCGCTGGCGCTGCAGCCGCTGCGCCCGTACTGGCTGGCGCTGGTGCTGGCCTACTGGGTGATCGAAGACCCCGATCGCGCCGGCCTGGGCTTCGCCTTCGCGATCGGCCTGCTCGGCGATCTGGTCTACGGCGGCCTGTTCGGCGAGCAGGCGCTGCGCTTGGTGGTGATGACCTTCATCCTGCAGCGTTTCCGCGCGCGCCTGCGCTTCTTCCCGCTGTGGCAGCAGGCCTTGTGGGTGGGCGGGTTGATGCTCAACGACCGCATCGTCACCGCCGCGATCCATGTCGCCCTGGGCGAACCGACCCTGCCGGCCACGTTCTGGCTGGCGCCGCTGTCGGGTCTGCTGCTGTGGCCGCTGATCTTCCTGCTGCTCGACGCGCTGCGCCTGGGCACCTGGCGGAGGCGCTGAGCCGTGGGCCCGCGCCGCCGCTGGTTCGGCCAGCACCCGCTGAAGAAGCGGACCTTGAAGAACGCCGCGGCCGAGGCGGACCAATTCCGCCGCCGCGCCGCGGTCGCGTTCGCATTCGTGCTGCTGGGCGTGCTCGGCCTGGGCTTCTGGTACTACCGCCTGCAGGTGCTGCAGCACGCCGACTACGTCACCCGTTCCGACGCCAACCGCATCAAGCTGCGGCCGGTGGTGCCGGGGCGCGGGCTGATCTACGACCGCAAGGGCCGGATCCTGGCCGACAACGTGCCGGCGTTCCGCATCGACGTGACGCCCAGCGAGGCCGGCAAGACCGAGACCTGGATGCCGTCGCTGGCCAAGCTGATCGCGCTGTCGCCGGATGACATCCAGCGCTTCGAGAACGAGCGCAAGGCCACCCGCGGTTTCAAGCCGATCACCCTGAAGCTGCGCGTGAGCGACGAGGAGGCGGCGCGCTTCTCGGTCGACCGCTGGCGCTACCCGGGCGTGGAGCTGGTGTCCTACCTCAACCGGCGCTATCCCTACGGCGAACTGCTGTCGCACGTGATCGGCTACGTCGGCCGCATCGACACCAAGGACCTGGAGACGATGGCCGAGGGCAACGCCGCCCTCACTCACGTCGGCAAGACCGGCCTGGAGCGCTATTACGAGGAAGCGCTGCGCGGCAAGGTCGGCTACGAAAAGATCGAGACCAACGTCGACGGCCGCCCGATGGGCCAGGTCGGCCACGTGCCGGCGCAGCCGGGCGCGGACCTGCGCCTGAGCATCGACCTGGACCTGCAGCGCGCGATGGTAGCCGCGTTCGGCGATTTCGACGGTTCGGCGGTGGCGGTGGATCCACGCACCGGCGAAGTGCTGGCCATGGTCAGCCTGCCGGGCTACGACACCAATTTGTTCGTCAACGGCATCTCCAGCGCCGACTACCGCGCGCTGATGGACAACCCCTCGCGGCCGATGTTCAACCGCAACGTGCTCGGCGGCGGCCCGCCGGGTTCGACGGTGAAGCCGCTGATCGGCCTGGCCGGCCTGGACAGCGGCTTGCGCACCGCCGACGACAAGGTGTTCTCGACCGGCGAGTTCCATATCCCCGGCCAGAAGCGCGGCTATCGCGACGCCCACGGCGGCGCGGGCTGGACCGATCTGCGCAAGTCGATCTCGCAGTCGGTGAACTACTACTACTACAAGCTCGCCTACGAGATGGGCATCGCCCGTTTCGAGCAGTACATGCGCAAGTACGGCTTCGGCGGGCCGACCGGCATCGACCTGGCCGGCGAGAACAGCGGCGTGGTGCCGTCGGCGGCGTGGAAGGCCAAGCGCAGCAAGGAAGGCTGGTACCCGGGCGAGACCGTGATCGCCGGCATCGGCCAGGGCTATTGGGTCGCGACCGCACTGCAGCTGGTACGCGGCACCGCCGCGATCGCCAACGGCGGCGACCTGCGCCGTCTGCACCTGGTGCGCGAGCGCCGCGACGGCTACGAATCGCCGTGGACGGCGGTGGAGCAGCCGGTGCCCAGCCGCATCACCGACAACCCCGCGCATCTGCGCGCGGTGCAGGAAGGCATGGTCCAGACCATGCTGCCCGGCGGCACAGGCGCCGGCCTGGTGCGCGGCGCGCCCTATCAGAGCGCGGGCAAGACCGGCACCGCGCAGAAGATCAGCCGGCGCGGCAACGTCAGCATGAACCCGCATTCGCTGCCCTACCACCTGCGCCATCAGGCCTTGTTCGTGGGCTATGCGCCGGCGCAGAACCCGACCATCGCGGTGGCGGTGGTGGTGGAGCACGGCGGTTACGGCGCCAGCTCGGCCGGCCCGATCGCGCGCAAGATCTTCGACGCCTGGTTGCTGGGCAAGATGCCGGAACCGGACCCGGCCGAGCACAACGCGATTGCGCCGCTGAGCGCGCCGGTCGCGACGACCAGCGCACAAGCCGCACAAGCCGCGCTGGCCGCGGCGGCGGCCGAGGCGGGCGTGGTCGCCAATACGCCGGCGCCGGTGTCGCCGGCGTTCGCGGTGGGTGAGCTGAGCCCGCAGGCCTTGGCGGCCGAGGCCGCCAAGGGGCATGCGAATGCGCCTACGGTGAGTGCGCAGCGGGGTAGGGCGGCCCTCGCTCCACCCGCTGCCGCGCCTGCGGCGACGGCATTGCCGCCACGCGGTGGCGCCACCGGCACCGCGCCCGCGAACGGTGCCGTGTCGCCGCCGCGCCAAAACGGCGCCGCACAGCCGAATCGAAACGGCGCCGTGCCGCCGCCGGAGCCGCGCCGGTGAGAGTGATCCTGCGCTGGCTGTTCGATCTGATCGCGCGCGCTCTGCGCACCGTCGACCTGCCGTTGCTGGGCGCCCTGCTGGCGCTGATGGCGATCGGTCTGGCGGTGCTGTACAGCGCCGGCGACCACTCCATGCGCATGGTGCTGGCGCAGGGCTCGCGCTTCGGCGCCGGCCTGGTCGCGATGTGGCTGTTGTCGCGCATGCCGACCTCGCAGCTGCGCAACTGGACGCCGCTGATCTACGGCGCCTCGCTGCTGCCGCTGCTGCTGGTGTTGGCGATCGGCACCGGCAAGCACGGCCGCCATTGGATCGACCTCAAGGTCTTCTATTTCCAGCCCGCCGAGCTGCTCAAGCTGAGCCTGCCGATGATGGTGGCCTGGTACCTGAATCGGCAGGCGCTGCCGCCGAAGTTCCTGTCGGTGCTGGTGGCCGGCGTGGTGATCGCGGTGCCGACCCTGCTGATCCTGCTGCAGCCCGACTTCGGCACGGCGATGCTGGTCGGCATCAGCGGCGCGTTCGCGCTGTATCTGGCCGGACTGCCCTGGTGGTGGTTCGGCGCGGCCTTCGGCGGCATCGCCGCGATCGCGCCGGTGGCCTGGTTCTGGCTGCTGCGCCCGTATCAGAAGGACCGCATCCTGACCTTCCTCAACCCCGAGTCCGATCCGCTGGGCACGGGCTGGAACATCATCCAGTCCAAGATCGCGATCGGCGCCGGCGGCATGACCGGCAAGGGCTGGCTGCAGGGCTCGCAGTCGCACCTGAACTATCTGCCCGAACACACCACCGACTTCATTTTCGCCGTGCTCAGCGAGGAATTCGGCTGGCTGGGCGTGGCGGTGGTGCTGAGCCTGTACCTGTTCGTGGTCGGGCGCTGTCTGTGGATCGCGGCGGAGGCGCGCGACGGCTATTCGCGCCTGATCGCGGGGGCGCTGGGGCTGGCGTTCTTCGTCTACGTGATCGTCAACGGCGGCATGATCGCCGGCCTGCTGCCGGTGGTCGGCGTGCCCATGCCGCTGCTGAGCTATGGCGGCACCTCGGCGGTCTCGCTGCTGGCCGGCCTGGGCGTGGTGATGGCGGTGCGCGCGCATCGGCCGGTGCACGGCGGGCGCTAGCGCCGGCAAAGCGGCCCTCATCCGCCCTGCGGGCACCTTCTCAGCCTTGCACTCCCTTCGGTCGCCGCATGCGGGAGAAGGGACGGCAACATTCATCGACCTGCACGCTTTAGCCCCTCTCCCGCTGGCGGGAGAGGGGTTGGGGTGAGGGCCGGCGCGAGCGACAAAACGCCAACCTCATTAGTCGCCCTCATCCGCCCTGCGGGCACCTTCTCAGCCTTGCACTCCCTTCGGTCGCCGCACGCGGGAGAAGGGACGGCAACATTCATCGACCTGCACGCTTTAGCCCCTCTCCCGCTGGCGGGAGAGGGGTTGGGGTGAGGGCCGGCGCGAGCGACAAACGCCCACCTCACCCGTCGCCCTCATCCGCCCTACGGGCACCTTCTCCCGCACGCGGGAGAAGGGACGGCAAAATTCATCGACCTGCATGCTTTCGCCGCACGCGGGAGAAGGGACAGCAAAATTCATTGACCTGCACGCTTTAGCCCCTCTCCCGCTGGCGGGAGAGGGGTTGGGGTGAGGGCAGGCGCGAGCGACAAACGCCCACCCCATCCGTCGCCCTCATCCGCCCTGCGAGCACCGTCTCAGCCTCGCACTCCCTTCGGTCGCCGCACGCGGGAGAAGAGACCGCAATGCCATCGCGTCCTCGCGCCGATTAAGCAACACAACCTGACTATCGGCCGCGATCTTCACGTATTCACGGTTTTGGCCGCTGTTTTCGCGTGCTAACCTCGCGGCGATGACTCGACGCCCCAACACCGTACGCCGCGCCGCGATTTGCGCGCTCACGCTCGCTCTGGCGGCTTGCGCCACCCAGGCGCCGCCCCCGACCGCCGCTCAGCCCCAGGCGCCCGCGCCGGTGCCGGCCGCGCCGGCCGCCAAGCCCGATCCGCTCGCCCATCTGCCGCCGCCGGTGGTGCCGATGCCGATCGAGCAGGCCCGCGCCGCGTTCGTGCGCGATACCGCCGCCAAGTATGCGATCGACCCGGCCTACATCGAGTCGGTGCTCGCCAAGGCGCAGATCCGCGACAGCATCGTCGCCGCGATGTCGCGTCCGGCCGAGGCCAAGCCCTGGCGCGATTACCGCCCGATCTTTATCACCCAAAAGCGCATCGACGGCGGCCGCGCCTTCCTGGCCGAGCACCGCGAGCAACTGGCGCGGGTCGAGGCCCAGACCGGCGTGCCGGCGGAGATCATCGTCTCCATCCTCGGCGTCGAGACCAGCTTCGGCGGCAACACCGGCAGCTATCCGGTGATCGACGCGCTGTACACGCTGGCGTTCGCGTATCCGCGCACCGGCGATCCGGCCAAGGCCGAACGCGAGAACCGCCGCGAGGCCTTCTTCCGCGACGAGCTCGGCCAGTTGTTCGCGATGGGCAAGGAAAACGCGATCGACGTCTCCACCCTGACCGGCAGCTACGCCGGCGCGATGGGCTGGGGCCAGTTCATGCCGTCCAGCTACCGCCAGTACGCGGTCGACGGCGATGGCGACGGCAAGAAGGACCTGTTCACCGATCTCGACGACGTGTTCGCCTCGGTCGCCAACTACTTCGTCAAGAAGGGCGGCTGGGTGCGCGGCGGTCCGATCGTGGTGCGCGCCAACCGCGACGCCAGCGCGCAGGACTTCAAGCCCGACAATATGGATCCGATCATTCCGCTCAGCGACCTGGCCGTGCGCGGCTACCGTCCGCTGGGCACGATCGCGCCGACCGAAACGGCGACGCTGTTGAACCTGGAAGGCGTCGCCGGCCCGGAGTATTGGCTCGGCTTCCGCAACTTCTACGCGATCACCCGTTACAACATCTCCGCCCACTACGCGATGGCGGTGTACCAGTTGTCCGAGGCGATCGCCGGACGGGAGAATCCCTTGGCCGCGAACAGCAACGGACAGCCTCCGGCATGAAGCGGCTGATCGCCGCGATCCTGCCCCTGGCCCTGGTGGCCTGCGCTAGCGCCCCCAGGAAACCCGCTTCCCAGTCGGTCGCCTTGCCCGACCGCGACGGCGTCCATCGCGCCGGCCTGCCGTCGGCGGGCGGGCGCAAGAAATCGCCCTATGCCCCGGCCCAGGAAGACCCGCGCACGCGCGGCAACTACACCGCCGGCGGCCTGTACGCACCGGGCGTGCGCGACAGCACGCCGGACCACGTGCCCGACGTCGATTCGATCCCGGAACCGGAGATCGTCGCCGAGCCGCGCTCGCGCTTCGGCAACCGCTCGCCCTACAGCGTGCTGGGCAAGACCTACCGCGTGCTCGACAGCCACGACGACTACGTCGAGACCGGCACCGCCTCCTACTACGGCCAGAAATTCCACGGCCGCCGCACCTCCAACCTGGAGGTGTACGACATGTACGCCTTCACCGCCGCCCACAAGTCGCTGCCGCTGCCGAGCTTCGCGCGCGTGACCAACCTGGACAACGGCAAGTCGGTGACGGTGCGCGTGAACGACCGCGGCCCCTTCCACGACGGCCGCGTGATCGATCTGAGCTACGCCGCCGCGGTCAAGCTGGGTATCACCCAGCGCGGTACCGGCCGGGTCGAAGTGCGCGCCCTGCATCCGGGCGAGGCGCCGCCGCCGGTGTACGCCAGCGCCGCCAACAATCCGCCGCCGGTCGCCGCCGCCAAGCCGCCCGCGCCCAGCGCGATGGACCGTCTGGTGTCGGCGATTCCGGTCGCCAACGCTAGCGCCGGCGAACTGCCTGCGGGTGCGCGCATCGCCACCGGCAAGCCGGCGCCGGTGGCCGCCAAGCCGGCCGCGGCCGTGGGCAAACCCGCGCCGGGCGGCGACTACCGCTTCGACATGCTGCAAAACGGCAAGACCATGACCGCCGACGAGTTCGAGGTCTGGATGAAGTCGCGCCAGGTCCGGGTCGCCACCGGCAAGGCCGTGCGCATCGACAACGCGCCGCCGCGCAAGCTCAGCCGCGCCGAGCGGCGCGCGCTGGAAAAGCGCCAGAAGGCCGAGGCGGTCGCCGCCGCCGCGCTGCCGGCGCCGCCCAAGGCGCCGCCGCCGCCCAGCCCGGACAAGGCCGCGACCGTGGTCGCCGCGGCGATCGAACGCAACGAAGTGCCGCGCGGCGAAGACGTGACCTTGCAGGTCGCCAGTTTCAGCGCGCGCAGCAACGCCGACCGCGCCCTGGGCATGCTCAAGAGCGCGGGCATCGACGAGGCCCGTTTGCTCGACGGCAACGCCAACGGCCAGAAAGTCTGGCGCCTGCGCGTGGGTCCGCTGCAGGCCGCCGCCGCGCCGGAACTTGCCGCGCGCATCGTCGGTCTGGGCTTCGGACAGCCGCAGCGCGTGCGCGACTGAACGCGCCAGGAGCTATACCGCGCTCCGGACTGGTCCGGCGCGGCGCGGGGCAGGACGTCCCGCCGTCGATCGCGACCCGGGACGGCCGCATCGAACGCACGGGGAGGGCGCAGGCCCGGCCCCGCCGAACTGGAGCGCCCCGGATGGGTCGCTCCAGCCTAGAGTTCCCAGCCTAGAATTCCCGACGCAGAATTCCCAGCCCAGGCCGGCACGAGACCGGCTCCCCGGAGTAGTTGAACGATGAAAGCCCGCTTCACCCCTCGCGCCGCCGCGCTCGCAGCGTTCACCGCGGCCTGCCTGGTCACCACGACCGCCGGCCTGGTCTTCGCGCAGACGCCCGTCCCGAAGCCCGCCGCGGCCCTGCCGCCGGCCAGCGATTCGCTGCCCGTGCCGCCGCCGCCGGCGATCAAGGCCAGCGCCTGGGTGCTGATGGATGCCGCCAGCGGCAACGTGCTGGCCGGCGAGAACATCGACACCCGCGTCGAGCCGGCCAGCATCACCAAGGTCATGACCAGCTACGTGATCGCCGCCGAGCTCAAGGGCGGCAAGATCAAGGACAGCGACCAGGTGATGATGACCGAGAACGCCTGGCGCAAGGGCGGCGCGGCCACCGACGGCAGCTACTCCGGCTTCGAGGTCAACAAGACCGCGCCGCTGGTGGACATGGAAAAGGGCATGGTGGTGCAGTCCGGCAACGACGCCGCGATCGCCCTGGCCGAGCACGTCGCCGGCAGCGAGGACGCCTTCGCCGCGCTGATGAACCAGTACGCCGCGCGCATCGGCATGAAGAACTCGCACTTCATGAATCCGCATGGCCTGTCGCAGGAAAACCACTACTCCAGCGCCCGCGACCTGGCCCTGCTCGGACGCGCGCTGATCCACGATTTCCCGGTCGCGTACTCGTACAACAAGATCAAGGAACTCAAGGTCGGTCCGATTCTGCAGTCCAACCGCAACCGCCTGCTGTGGCGCGACCCCTCGGTCGACGGCATCAAGACCGGCCACCATTCCGGCGCCGGCTACTGCCTGATGGGCTCGGCCCTGCGCGGCGACCAGCGCCTGATCTCGGTGGTGATGGGCTCGACCTCGGACGACCAGCGCACCGTCGACAGCCAGGCCCTGCTGAACTGGGGCTTCCGCTTCTACGAAACCCACCGCCTCTACGACGCCGGCAAGTCCATCGCCAAGCAGAAGGTCTGGAAGGGCACCGCCGACGAAGCCCAACTCGGCGTCGCCGAGCCGCTGCTGGTGACCGTGCCGCGCGGCAAGTACGCGCAGCTCAAGCCCAGCATGGACGTCAACAAGACCCTGGTCGCCCCGATCAAGCAGGGCCAGGCCGTGGGCACCGTCAAGGTCGTGCTGGACGGCAAGGTCATCGCCCAGCGCCCGCTGGTCGCGCTGACCGCGGTCGAAGAAGGCGGCTTCTTCAAGCGCCTGTGGGACGAGTTCTGGATGTGGTGGGAGTCGGAGTAAGCGACTCGCGCATCGCAGCGATGAAAGGGCCGGCGCACGCCGGCCTTTTCGTTGCTGCGTTCATTCGCTTTCTGTGGGAGCGGCGTGAGCCGCGATCGCGACCTGGCCATCGCGATGCGGCTCCGGGTCGCGGTCGTCTTCGCCCAGCGCTTCCTGTTGCAAGCGCTCCCGCCAACGCCGCTTCTCGATCCGGCGCACGTTCGGTTCCGCGGCCAGCCGATCGAGATAGCGCATCAGCCACAGCAACTCGTCGTCGTTCTCGTTCTGGCCCAGGTACTCGTCGACGCGGACCAGGTTGCCGTAGTTGTAGGCATGCTTGGACGGCGTGTCGTCCACGGCGATCACCTGTTCCAGGCGGTAGCCGCGCCGCTTGAGCTTCTTCAGAGGCTTGCGGTTGTGGTATCCGCCGGTGGTCCAGTCGCGCGTGATGGAGCAGCGCTCTCTGGCCCAGACGAAGCTCAGCGATTCGGCCGGAAACAGTTCGGCCACGATCGCATCGGCGTAGCGGCGCCCGGACGAGGTCCATACGCCCACCTCGAAGCGGGCCAGGGCGTAGGCGATGAACTCGGCCAGATGCGGGCGACGATAGACGTAATAGCCGCAGGCGCGGAAATCGGACGCGCGATTCAGTTCGACTTCGCTGGCGTAGAGCAGCGTTTCGTCGAGATCGAGCACGAGCAGATGGCGAGGCGGCATGGTCGTCGCGCGTCGTCGCGCCGGGTCCGGCGAATGGAGTGTCGCGGTCGAGCCTAGCGCAGACCGGGGCAGGCGGCGAGCGGCCGCAGCGGCCCTAGAACCGCAGAAAATACGGAATCGCCGCCAGCACCGCCCCGATCAGCACCATCGCCCAGTTGTTGGAGACGAAGTAGGGGAACGCCATCAGGCCCAGTCCGCACAGCAGCGGCACCGGCGCGCCCTGGCGCTTGCCGTACATGAAATAGCCCAGCCCGATCGAGCCGAACAGCAAGCCCCACCACAGCGACGCTGTATTCATCCTGCGAGCCTCCCGGAACCGGCCGGAAGGGGCATCCTACGCCTGCTTGGGTTCGGCCCCCCACGGACCCATAATTCGCGCATGGACATTCATTCCGACAATCCCGATCACGGCTTCCAGTTCCCCGGTACCTTCGAGCTCAGCGCCATGGGCACGGCCGAGGCCGGGCTGGAGCGCGAACTGCCGCGCCTGCTGATGGACGCCGGCATCGAGGTCGAGGCCGAAACCATCCAGTGGAAGCACTCCAGCAGCGGCAAGTACGTGTCGGTGCGGATCAGCTTCCGCGCCGCCGACCGCGCCCAGTACGACCTGGCCCACCAGGTGCTGCGCGACCATCCGGAAGTGAAGTGGACGCTGTAATCGACGCGGTGGCGGCGGTGTTGGGCGGCGATCGCGGCCCGCCGGTGGCGCAGTTGCGCGACCTGGGCCGTCAGCCCTACGAGCCGGTCTGGCGCGCGATGCAGGCCTTCACCGACGCCCGCGACGCCGACACCCCCGACGAGTTGTGGCTGGTCGAGCACGACCCGGTGTTCACCCTGGGCCAGGCCGGCAAGGACGAGCACGTGCTGATGCCGGGCGATATCCCGGTGATCCACGTCGACCGCGGCGGCCAGGTGACCTACCACGGGCCCGGCCAGATCGTGCTGTACCCGCTGCTGGACCTGCGCCGGCTCAAGGTCGGGGTGCGCGAGTACGTGGACCGGATCGAGCAGGCGGTGATCGACACCCTGGCCGAATGGAACATCGAGGGCGCCCGCAGGGACGGCGCGCCGGGCGTCTACGTGGCCGGGGCCAAGGTCATGGCCCTGGGCATCCGGGTCCGGCGCGGCTGCACTTTCCACGGCCTGGCCTTCAATATCGCCATGGACCTGTCGCCGTATCAGCGCATCAATCCCTGCGGTTACCAGGGGTTGCAGGTGACCTCGGTGGTAGACTTGGGTGGCCCGTCCGGGCTGGACGCGGTCAAACCGGTGCTGGTGGACCAGCTGGCCCGGCAATTCGGCCTGACGGTGGAAACCGCCGAGCCGTTGAGCTTCTGATTTCCCTGCTTCCGTTCGCGGGAGCACGCTTTACGTCATTAGTTCCGCTAGTGGAACCAATGCTTGATTTCCCTTCTCCCGCATGCGGGAGAAGGTGCCCGAAGGGCGGATGAGGGCGCGCGAATCCGCCAGCCGCCGCGATCGTCGCGGTGCCTGCCCTCACCTCAGCCCTCTTCCCCCCAGGAAGAGGGGGCTAAACGACAAGAGTTAACGCAGCGCCATGACCGATCCCGCCTCCAAGACCATCCCGCTCACGGTCGTCAGCGGTGGCGCGCCCGACGCGCCGGCGGTGCTGCAGTCCACCACCATGACCCCGGGCGCCAAGCAGCTGGGCGGCGACAAGATCCAGCGCTCGCCGGTGCAGTTCGTCGACGCGCCGGTGCTGCGCAAGCCGTCTTGGATCCGGGTGCGCATTCCCTCGGGCAATTCGGTCGCCCAACTCAAGGCCAAGCTGCGCGAGAACCGCCTGGTCACGGTCTGCGAAGAGGCTAGCTGCCCGAACATCCACGAGTGCTTCAGCCACGGCACCGCGACCTTCATGATCCTGGGCGAGGTCTGCACGCGGCGTTGCTCGTTCTGCGACGTCGCCCACGGCCGCCCCAAGCCGCCGGACGCGAGCGAGCCGGCCAACCTGGCCCGCACCGTCGCCGACATGGGCCTGAAGTATGTGGTCATCACCAGCGTCGACCGCGACGACCTGCGCGACGGCGGTGCCCAGCACTTCGTCGACTGCATCAAAGCGGTGCGCAGCGAAAGCCCGCGCACCAAGATCGAGATCCTCACGCCCGACTTCCGCGGCAAGGGCCGCATGGAGCGCGCGCTGGAGATCCTCAACAGCAATCCGCCGGACGTGTTCAACCACAACGTCGAGACCGTGCCGGACCTGTACACCAACGTGCGTCCGGGCGCCGACTACCAGTGGTCGCTGACCCTGCTGCAGAAGTTCAAGGCCCAGCATCCCGAGGTCGCGACCAAGTCCGGCATCATGCTGGGCCTGGGCGAGACCATGGAGCAGGTCCAGGCCACGCTGCGCGATCTGCGCGCGCACGACGTCGACATGATCACCATCGGCCAGTACCTGCAGCCGACCCCGCACCATCACCCGGTGCTGCGCTACTGGACCCCGGAAGAGTTCAAGGAACTCGAGCTCTACGGCATGGCGCTGGGCTTCACCCATGTCGCCTCCGGCCCGCTGGTGCGCTCGTCCTATCACGCCGACCGCCAGGCCATCGAAGCCGGCTTCGCCGCCGCCTGATCGGCGGTCCCGGCGCCACGCGCGCCGGGTATGATCGTCGGCGACGATAGGGCGTCGCCGGGGACACCGAATGAAACTTTTGCGCACGAGCCTGACGCTCGCGCTGTTGGGCTGCGCGCTGCCGGCGTCCGCGGCCGATACCGATAGCGCAAGCGCCGACGACGCCAAGCAGCGCGCGACGACGATGGCCCTGGTGAGCGGCCTGTACGCCGACAAGCGCTACGCCTACCGGCCCCGCGCGCTCGACGACGCCTTGTCCGCCGAGCTGTTCGATGCCTGGCTGGCGCGACTCGATCCCGACCGCCTGTACCTCAGCGCCGCCGATGTCGCCGGCCTGCAGCCTTATCGCTCGCAACTGGACGACGCGATTCGCGCGCGCGATCCGGCGCCGTTCCTGGCCATGCGCGAACTCGTGCTGACGCGCCTGGACGCGCGCATGGCGGGCATGCCGGCCTTGCTCGCGCGGCCTTTCGACTTCGACACACAGGACAGTTGGGCCCCCGATCGCAGCGCCGCGCCCTGGGCCGCCGATGCGGCCGCCTTGGACGTGCTGTGGCGCCTGCGGCTCAAGAGCGAGGCGCTGGATCTGAGCCTGGGCGGACGCGATCCGGCGCAGGTGCGCAGCGCGCTGGAGCGTCGCTACGCCGCGCTCGCGCGCGCCGCCCACGGGCCGTCGGCGCAGGCGGTGTTCGCCGAGGTCCTGAGCACCTATGCCGGCACCAGCGATCCCGGCGGCGACTATTACCCGCCCAGCACCGCCGAGCGCCTGCTCGATTCGGCGCCCGACACCGTCGGCGTCGGGTTGTCGCTGAAGCGTGAGCGCGGCGACGAAGTCTCGCTGGTCTACCTCAGCGCGGGCGGTCCGGCCGTGCGCGCCGGTTTGCGCAGCGGCGATCGTCTGCTGGCATCGGGCGAAGGCGAGACGGGCGCGCTGGAGGATGTGGACGGCGTCGACCTGGATACGCTGGTGACGCGCCTGCGCGGCCGCCCCGGCAGCCGCGTGCGCGTGCAGGTGCAGCCGGCCGGCACCCTGCCGGGCGAGCCCACGCGCACCGTGGTGCTGGAGCGCGCGCGTGCCGGCATGGCCAACCAGCACGCCTCGTCCAGCGTGATCGAGGCCGGCGGCAAACGCATCGGCGTGATCGTGCCGGGCAGCTTCTACGTCGATTTCGAACGCATGCGCAGCGATCCGGGCAATCACCGATCGGTTGCGCGCGACGTCGCCGAGTTGCTGCGTCAATTGCAGGCGCAGGGCGTCGACGCCGTGCTGCTGGACCTGCGCGACAACGAAGGCGGCGCCCTCAGCCAGGTGCCGGAACTGGCCGGCCTGTTTCTGAGCGCGCCGGCGGTGGTGCAGATCCGCGAGGGCGGCGGCCGCGTCGATCTGCTCGACCCGGCCAAGGGCGCGCTCTGGACCGGGCCGATGGCGGTGCTGGTCAACGGGCGTTCGGCCGCGGCCTCGGAAATATTCGCCGCCGCGATCCAGGACTACGGCCGCGGTCCGGTGATCGGCGGCCTGACCTACGGCCGTGGCAGCGTGCAGAACCTGATCGATCTGGACCGCTGGCCGGGCGGCGGCCAGGGCCCGCGTCACGGCCAGGTCCGTTTGACCATCGCCCATGCGTTCCGGGTCAGCGGGCAGCCGCTGGAGGCGGTCGGCGTGACTCCGGACCTGGCGCTGCGGCCCGCCGCCGCCGCGCCGACGCGCAAGCCGGGGCCGCGGATCGTGCCCATGCCCGGCTACCGGCCGGCGCCGGCGGCTCCACGCCTGGGCGTGGTGTCCGCGCATCAAGCGCGCGCCGCGGCCGACGGCGACTTCCGGCGCTGGCAGCAGCGCCAGCAGGCCCTGGCCGCGCACGCACGCGGTCCGCTGTCGCTGAACCTGGCCGCGCGCCGCGCCGAGTTGGCGCGTCTGGGGCCGCCGCCGCAGACCGATGCCGAGCTGGCCGAGGCGGCCGCGGTGCTGGCCGACGCGGCCGTCGCCGCCGCACGCTGATCGGAACAGCCCCGTTTCGCCCTGTCCCGCGTTCAGATCGATGGGCGCCGGCGCGGTCGCGTAACGCCGGTCTAACGCTTGCGCTCGCGAAACTGAACGCCATCCGCCCCCGGATGCCCAAAAGCGTTACCGCCACGCGTGACAGGCACGGCAACTTTCGGCACTGTGGTCTTGTCCAATCCCGCTACATCCTCGACGCCTAGGCCAAGCTCGGCCATGAAGACCCCCGCGATGACCGCCAAGACCACTTTGTTCGCCTTCATGCTGACCGCCCCGCTCGCGCTGCTCGCGCGCGCCGATGCGGGCGGCGCCCCGAACGCCCTGACCAATGCGCCGACCGCCGACCAGGCCACCGCCGCCAAGCTGGTCTACGGCGTGTTGTCCGACAGTCGCTATGCCTACCGTCCGCGCGCGCTCGACGACGCGCTGTCGGCGGACATGCACAAGCGCTATCTGGAATCGCTGGACGCGGGCAAGCAGTACTTCACCGCCCAGGACATCGCCAAGTTCGACGCCTACAAGACCAAGCTGGACGACGCCATCCGCGGCGGCGATCTGAGCCCGGCCTACGCGATCTTCGCCACCTTCAAGCAGCGCGTCGACGAGCGCGTGAACTACGCGCGCGCGCTGCTCAAGCAGGACATCTTCACGTTCGACGGCAGCGACCGCTTCGAGTTCGACCGCGAGAAGGCGCCGTGGGCCGCCGACACCGCCGCGCTGGATACGCTGTGGCGGCAGTCGGTGCGCAACGACTGGCTGCGCCTGAAGCTGGCCGGCAAGAAGCCCGAGGACATCCGCAAGACCCTCGACAAGCGTTACCAGAATCTCGCCAAAGGCTTCTCCGAGCTCAAGAGCGAGGACGTGTTCCAGACCTTCGTCAACAGCTACGCCAACGCGATCGATCCGCACACCGACTACTTCACTCCGAAGTCGGCCGACAACTTCAACATGACCATGTCGCTGTCGCTGGAAGGCATCGGCGCGGTGCTGCAGAAGCAGGAGGACGTGGTCGCGATCCGCGAGATCGTGCCCGGCGGCCCGGCCGGCAACTCCGGCAAGCTCAAGGCCGGCGACCGCGTGGTCGCGGTCGGCCAGGGCGACAGCGGCGCGATGGAAGACGTGATCGGTTGGCGCATCGACGACGTGGTCGCCAAGATCC
Organism: Lysobacter sp. cf310; assembly: GCF_900114355.1. Classification (GTDB taxonomy): domain Bacteria; phylum Pseudomonadota; class Gammaproteobacteria; order Xanthomonadales; family Xanthomonadaceae; genus Lysobacter. The sequence goes on along the minus strand of NZ_FOSS01000001.1, from coordinate 1,219,486 downwards.
GCGGCGCCAAGGGCACCAAGGTGCGCCTGGACGTGATCCCGGCCGAAGCCGGCCTGGACAGCAAGCCCAACCGGTTGGTGCTGGTGCGCGACAAGGTGCGTCTGGAAGACCAGGCCGCCAAGTCCGAGATCATCACCATTCCGGCCAAGGACGGTGCGCCGGCCAAGCGCATCGGCGTGATCAAGCTGCCGGGCTTCTATCAGGACTTCGAGGGCCGCCGTAAGAACAACGCCGACTACGCCTCGGCCACGCGCGACGTCAGCAAGCTGCTGACCAAGCTGCGCGCGGACAAGATCGACGGCGTGGTGCTGGACCTGCGCTACAACGGCGGCGGTTCGCTGGACGAAGCGATCGAGCTCACCGGTCTGTTCATCGACCGCGGCCCGGTGGTGCAGGTGCGCCAGTCCGGCGGCCGCATCGAGGTCAACAGCGACGACGATTCCGGCATCGCCTGGGAAGGCCCGCTGGCGGTGCTGATCAACCGCGGCTCGGCTTCGGCCTCGGAGATCTTCGCCGGCGCCATCCAGGACTACGGCCGCGGCCTGGTCATCGGCGAAACCACCTTCGGCAAGGGCACCGTGCAGAACATGCTGGACCTGGACCGTTGGCCGGCCAACGAAGGCCCGCGCTTCGGTCAGGTCAAGCTGACCATCGCTCAGTTCTTCCGCGTCAGCGGCGGCTCGACCCAGAACAAGGGCGTGGTGCCCGACCTGTCGTTCCCGGCTTCGGTCGACGCCAGCGAGTACGGCGAAAGCACCTACGACAACGCGCTGCCCTGGACCAAGATCGCGCCGGTGCCGCATGTGCGTTACGGCAACTTCGCGCCGCTGCTGCCCAAGTTGTCTGCGCTGCACGACAGCCGCATCGCCGCCGACAAGGAATTCCAGTGGTGGTCGCAGGACGTGACCGAGTTCCGCGCCGAGCGCGCCAAGAAGTCGATCACGCTCAACGAAGCCGAGCGCCGCGCCGAGCGCGACCGCGACGACGCCAAGCGCAAGCAGCGTCAGGCCGAGCGCAAGACCATGGGCTTGGACCTGGATCCGCTGGCCGACGACAACGGCGACGACGGCCTGCAGTCGAGCGAGCGCAACCTGGCCCAGGAAGTGGCGCGCGAGAAGGCCGCCGAAAAGCGTCCGGATCCGCTGCTGCGCGAGTCCGCCTCGATCCTGGCCGACGCGGTGCGTCTGCTCAACGACGACCGTCAGCTGTCGGCGCAGGTGCTGCCGACCTCGAACAAGCCGGGTCATTGGGCCGACTGAGCCGCGACGCCACGGCGACGTACCCGAAGGCGCGCTCCGCAAGGGCGCGCCTTCGTCGTTTGCGGGCCGGCGAACGGCCGCGGAACCGGCGCTGACGCGCCCGCGGGCAGGGTGCAAGAATCGGATATCGCGCCCGCGCCGGCGGCCCTAACCTGCAGGCCATGAACGCCATGACCCCGATCCGCGATCTCACGCCCCTGGACAAGCTCGACCAGGCCCGCGCCCTGCTCGACGCCGGCGAGCCGACCCTGACCGATCTGGCCAGCGCCATCGGCATCAGCGCCTCGCACCTGCAGCGCCGCTTCACCGCGCGCTTCGGGATCAGCCCGGCCGAGTACCTGGCGCAGCGCAAGCTGGGCACGCTGAAGTCGGCGCTGCGCGAGGGCAGCGACGTCAGCGCCGCGCTCTACGACGCCGGTTACGGCTCGCCCTCGCGCGTATACGAGGGCGGCGCGGCGCGCCTGGGCATGACCCCCGCGCGCTACCGCGCCGGTGGCGCCGGCGAGCAGATTCGCTGGAGCCTGGCGCGCACCGCGCTGGGCACGGCCCTGGTGGCGACCACCGAACGCGGCGTGTGCATGGTGGAACTGGGCGAGGATGCGGCGGCGCTGGAAGCCAAGCTGCGCGCCGAGTTTCCGCAGGCCCAGCTCGAGCGCGTCGATGCCGGCCGCGACGAGTTCCTGGCGCCGCGCCTGCGCGCGGTCGCCGACACCCTCGAAGGTCAGGCCCACGCGGTATCGGTGGACCTGCTGGGCACGGCGTTCCAGAAGAAGGTCTGGGACGCGCTGATGAAGATCCCGGCCGGGCAGACCCGCAGTTATGCGCAGGTCGCCGAGGCCATCGGCGCGCCCGGCAGCGCGCGCGCGGTCGCGCGCGCCTGCGCCGGCAACCGCGTCGCGGTGGTGGTGCCCTGCCATCGCGTGGTGCGCGGCGACGGCTCGCTGGGCGGTTACCGCTGGGGTCTGCCGCTCAAGGAAAAGCTGCTGCAGCGCGAACGCGCGGCGTAGCCGGACTTGCGCGGGCAGGGCGATCGCGGCTCACGCCGCTCCCACAGGGAGCAAGTACGACGCGTCTAACCCAGCTTGGGCCTTCTGTGGGAGCGGCGTGAGCCGCGATCGCGTCACCCATTCGCCGCCGCACACCGCAACTGGCAGCCACCCGGCTACCGCGTCCTGCGCATCCCCAGCCTACTTGCGCCGACGCGTCGCCTTCGGCGCGTCCCGCGTCGGCAGCTCCAGGCCATGCTTGACCACGTCGAACACCAGATGGGTTTCGTAGCGGCGGATGTTGCCCTCGTCCAGGAACAGCCGGTCGGCGACCTGGCGGCAATGGGCGACGCCGGTGGTGGCCAGGATCACCAGGTAGTCCCATTGCCCGGCCAGCACGTAGCACTGCTGGACCTCGGGCGCGGCGCGCATGCGCGCGTAGAACGCGGCGTGCCGGCTCGCCGATTCGCGCTCCATCGTCACCCACACCGCGGCCAGGGTGCTGCCCAGGGCGATCGGGTCCAGCAACGCGACCTGGCGCAGCAGGCCGTGCTCGCGGTAGCGGGTCAGGCGGCGCTGCACCGCGCTGGGCGACAGCCCGATCGCGTCGCCCAACGCGGTCAACGTGGCCGAAGCGTCGCGCTGCAGCAGCGCCAGCAATTTGTGGTCGAGTTCGTCGAGCGCGAGGGGGCTGCGGGCCATGCAAAAATTTTGCGTTCAAGCGGGCGAATTTTCAATCGCCTGTCTGCCCACCCGGATAGTCTGAATGGGTCGAATCCCCCGAAGAGCCGCATGCAGCGCCTCGCCCCCACCGCCCCCTCAGTCCGCGCCGGCGTCGAGCGCTACGGCGTCCGCGTGGCCCGGCGCGCGGACATCGCCGCCATCCACGCCCTGATCCGCGAGCACGGTCCCAGCCCCTGGAACTACCTCGCCGAGCCGGCGCTGTCCGAACACCTGCGCGCGATCGGCAACGGTGTGGACGCCGTGCTGGCCCATCTGGACGAAGCGCTGGTGGCGGTGGTGACCTACGCCGACAGCGACGACTTCGCCTGCTACCAGAGCGCCGGCCGCGAACGCGCGCGCCATGGCCACATCGGCGAGGTGGTGGTGCATCGCGACCATCGCGGCGCCGGCCTCGGTGCGCGCCTGTTGGGCGAGGCGGTGGCGCAGTTGCGCGCGCGCGGACTGCGCGAGTGCTATGCCGAACGGCACGAAGAGAACGCGGGCTCGGCCGGCATGATGCGCAAGGCCGGCTTCGTCGTCGTCGACAGCTTCCACGACCCCGTGCGCCGCAACGTCGGCAGCTGCCGCACCGCGGTCTGCGTACACCGTTCCCTCTAACCCGGTTCCACCCGAAAACGCCGCACCCGTTACCGATTCGTCTCTCCCTCCCTCCTCCTTCCTGGAATAACCGCCGCATGAGCGCCGCATCACCCACCGCAGCAAGACTGGCCCCCGGCGCGATCGCGGTCGCGCTCGCATTGGCTTCGGTCTACATCCTGTGGGGCTCGACCTACCTCGCGATCCGTTTCGCCCTCGAAAGCTATCCGCCTTTCATCCTCGGCGCGCTGCGCATGTTCATCGCCGGCGCGCTGATGTACGGCGTGCTGCGCTGGCGCGGCGCGACCCCGCCCACGCGCAAGCAATGGCGCACGCTGTGGGTGCTGTCGATCTGGATGGTGCTGCTGTCCAACGGCCTGGTGAACCTGGCCGAGACCGAGGTCGGCTCGGGCCTGGCCGCGATCGCGGTGGCGTCGATGCCGCTGTTCGCGGGCGTGTTCGCGATGCTGCGCGGCCGGCATCCGTCCAAGATCGAATGGATCGGCCTGGTGATCGGTTTCCTCGGCGTGATCTGGCTCAACGCCGGCAGCGCGCTGTCGGGCTCCACGCTGGGACTGGTCTGCTTGATCGTCGCGCCGATCGCCTGGGCCTGGGGCTCGATCTGGAGCCGCGACCAGGACCTGCCGTCGCCGTTCATGGCCGCCAGCGCGCAGATGCTGACCGGCAGCGTGTGGATGCTGGGCGCGGCCGCGGTCACCGGCGAACGCATGAGCGCGATGCCCAGCGCGGGCGCGACGGGCGCCCTGCTGTACCTGGTCGTGGCCGGTTCGATCTTCGGCTTCACCGCTTACATCTGGCTGCTGCACCACGTGCGTCCGGCGCTGGCCACCAGCTACGCCTACGTCAATCCGCCGATCGCGGTACTGTTCGGCGCGCTGCTCGCGGGCGAGCGTTTCACTTCGCACGATCTGGGCGCGATGGCGGTGATCCTGGTCGGCGTGGTCATCATCACCCTGGCCAAGGCGCGCGCCGCGCGCATGCCGGTCGCGACCGCGCCGAACGAGCCGCCGGCATGAACGCCGCGCAGGCGGAAGGGCGCCGCGGGCTATGGATCGCGGCCGCCTCGTTCGTGCTGTGGGGGCTGATGCCGCTGTACTGGCACCTGCTCAAGGCGGTGCCCTCGCTGCAGATCGTCGGCCACCGCATCGTCTGGAGCGCGGTCATGGTTGCGGCCTGGCTGTCGTGGAAGCAGGGCGGCGCCTGGCTGCGCGGCGTGCTCGCGCAGCCGCGCAAAGCGGCGATGCTGGCGCTCAGCGGCGTGCTGATCGCGTTCAACTGGGGCCTGTATATCTGGGCGGTCAACGCCGGCCACGTGATCGAAACCAGCCTGGGCTATTTCATCAATCCGCTGGTCAACGTGGTGCTGGGCGTGGCCTTGCTGCACGAGCGCATGAACCGCGTGCAATGGCTGTCGGTGGCGCTGGCCGCGGCCGGCGTGGGCTGGTTGACCTGGCAGTACGGACAGGCGCCGTGGATCGCGATCGGATTGGCGCTGTCGTTCGCCGCCTACGGCCTGATCCGCAAACTGGTCGCGGTGGAAGCGGTGACCGGCCTTGGCATCGAAAGCGTCTATCTGTTCCTACCCGCGTTGGCAGTGTTGCTGTGGGGCGAAAGCCATGGCCAAGGCGGTTTCCTCGACGGCTGGGGCCTGGGCATCGGCTTGATGCTGGTGCTGGCCGGCGCGCTCACCGCGCTGCCGCTGATCGGCTTCGCCTACGCGGTGCGACGGGTGCCGCTGTCGGTGGTCGGCCTGATGCAGTACATCGCGCCCACCCTGCAGTTCCTGATCGGCGTGCTGGTGCTGCACGAGCCTTTCGACCGCTCGCGCCTGATCGGCTTCGTGTTCATCTGGATCGGTTTGCTGATCTTCGCCGGCGAAGGCCTGTGGCGCTCGCGGCGGCAGGCGGCGCAGGTGGCCTGAGGTCGAGGGGTCAGGCCTTCATCCAGTACCAGATCGCGATCGCCGCCAACGCGATCGTGCCGCCGATCCAGAAGTCCCTGCGTTGTCGCGCCGCCGCGGTTTTGCGACGCGCTTGTTCGCGTTGCATCGCGCGCGCGCGTCGGCGCGCATCGGATTCGGCTTCGCGCTCGCCGGCGTCCTGCAATAGGCGCAGGCGCTGCGCGTAGTCGATGACGGGATCGCCACTGATGGTCGGAGCGGTGTGCGCGGCAGCGCGCGCTTCGGCGCGCTCGCGCCCCTCGTCCAGGTCGCGTGCGACCTCGTCCAAGGGCAGGTCCCGACACCAGTCCGCGACGAACGGCGCCGGATCGGCGCGGCGCAGCCGCAGCGCCAGCGCGTGGACCGCTTGCGGATCGGTCTCGAACATATGCAGCGGCAGCGCGTACAGGCCGTAGTCGGTGTGTGGCGCAGGCGTGGACTGCCGCATCCAGAACGGTACGGAATAGCGCTGCGGATGGCGCAGACACAGGTCCAGGTAGTGGCGGACGCGCAGGCCATCGTCGTCGGTGGAGCGTTCCGTGCGCAAATTCAGGCCGACCACGTCCGACCATGGGATGTCGCCGATCAGGACCGTGCGCAAACCGCGCTCGTCCAGGCTCAGGTGCGGCCCCGAGTGCAGCACCGCGATCAGCCAGGGCAGCAGCAGGGCCCAGGCCCCGGCCAACACCGGCAGCAGCACCAGCACCACGCCCCATCTGCCTTCCAGCATCGCGCCCGGCAACGAGGTGGACAGCATGCCCAGGACGGCTGTGGCCAGCAGCGCGCTGGTCCGGTGCATCTGCGCATCCAGCCGCCGCGTGCATGGGATCTGCGTGAGTTCGGCTTGCTCTTGCACGCGCGGCGCTCCCCGCTGCCCGATCGGCGCCAGCCTAGCCGATCCCGCGGCTGGCATGTTGCGTCATTCGATGTAGTCGATCAGGAAGTAACCGGCGACGATCAGCAGCAGATAGGCGACGACCATGGCCCGGGTTAGCGAGCGCCGGCGCGCGATGTCGTCCGCGCGCCAGGCCCGCTCGCGGCGTAGGCCTTGAACATGTTGGTGCTCGTAGGAGGCGGCGCGGCGTTCGCCCGAGTCCTGCGATTCGCGCAATCGTTGCGCGTAGGCGGCCGCGTCTTGTCCAGCGGGTTGCGGCGCGTCGCTGGGCGCTGCGCCGCTGAGCGCGACCGGCGCGAGACCGCGATCGCGCAGATGCGCGGCGACCTCGTCCAGCGGCATGTCGGGGTTCCAGCCTTCCACGAAGGGCGCCGGATCGGCGCGGCGCAAGGTCACCGCCAGCGTGTAGAGCGTTCGCGCCTCCACGTCGAACAGGCTCAACGGCACCCAGACCAGGCCGAAGTCGGAGCGCGTGGAGCGCATCGGCGGTCTCATCCAGAACGGGGCGCGATAGCGCTCCGGGCGGCGCAGGCACAGCTGCAGGTGGTAGCGCGGCCTCAGCGTGAAGTTCGCCCGCGAGTAGTAGGTGTACAAGTGCAGGCCGACGATGTCGGACCAGGCGATCGCGCCGGTGAACACCGTGCTCAGGCCGTGTTCGTCCAGTGTCAGATGGGGGCTGGGTCGCAGGCTGGCACGCAGCAGGGGCAGGAACGACAGTCCGATCGACGCGAACACCAGAGCCGGCCAGCCGGTGCGCCAATGGCCTTTCAGCAGTTCGGGTACGAACAAGACCAGCATGGCCAGGATAAGAATCGTGCCGACCAGAAACGGTCCGCGTCGAAACCGGCCGCGCAGCTGTCGGACGCGCAGCGCGTGGGTGAGTTCGCGATCGGCTTCCATGCGCGGCGGTCCCGGGGCGTATCGAGTGGCGCCAGCCTAGCCGATCCTCCTGCCGCCGCCGATACCGGCCCGGCGCAAGCGCCTGCGGAACGGCGGACCTGACCCACAAAAACGAACGAGGCGCCGCGAACGGCGCCTCGTCGTGTAACGAATCGGCGGCGCGCTCAGGCCGCGCGCAAGGCCGTAGTCACCGGCAGGCGCGCCGCGCGCAGGGCCGGGAGTAGGCCGCCGACCAGGCCGATGCCCAGCGCCCACTTCAGTCCGTTCCACAGCAGCTCGGGCGAGACCTTGAACTGGAACACCACCTGGCTGAAGTTGCTACCTAGCGTAGACACCTGATAACCGTTGAACACCAGCCAGGCCAGGACCGCGCCGAGCAGGCCGCCGAGCAGCGCCAACAGCATCGTTTCCAACATCACCGCCACCACCACCGGAAGGCTACGAAAGCCCAGTGCGCGCAAGGTCGCGATCTCACGCGCCCGCCCAGCCACCGCGGCATACATGGTGTTGAGCGCACCGAACACGGCGCCGATCGCCATGATGGCGCCGATGACGATGCCCAGTGCCGTAATCAGCTTGGTGAGCCCTTCGGACTGTTTGGCGTAGTAGTCGTGCGTGGTCTGTACGTCCAGCTTCAAACGAGGGTCGGCGGCCAGCGCCTTCTTGAGGTCCTTGAAGCCGTCCTTGCCCGCCAGCTTCACCGTCACCGACTGGAACGAGGTGCGCTGGTAGGTCGAGGCCAGCACTTCGCCGTCCGCCCACAGTTCGGAGTCGTGCGAATCGCCGGCGGCGAAGATGCCGACCACGGTCCAGTTCTGGTTGGCCAGCTCGATCTGCTTGCCGACTTCCAGCCCGCGGAACTGCTTGGCCGCGCCCTGGCCCGCGATCAGTTCTCGCAAGCCCGCGCCGAACTTGCGGCCCTTCACCATCTTGACGTTGGGACGCAGCGACCAGGCTTCGCTGCCGACGCCGCGCAGCTGCGCATTGGCGTCGTTGCCGTCGCTGACGGTGGGCAGGTTGATCACCTGCGACAGCTCCGGCGAGACCTGGGCGCGACCGTTGCCGTCCTTGGCGATGCCGGCCAGGGCCGAGATCAGCGGGACCTGGTCGCGGGTGATGACCGAGTTGGTCTCGGCCTGCGAACCGCCGCGCAGAACGATCGCGGTGTCGTCGCTGCCGGTCTGCTTGAGCGTGTTCTGGAAGCCTTCGCCCATCGCCAGCATCGCCACCAGCACGCCGACCACGCCGGCGATGCCGATCACGATCACCGAGGACGCGCCCCAGCGCTGCGGCAGGCTGGAGATGCCGACGCCTGCCACGATCAAGGCTTGCCGCCCGCGCTGTGTGAGCAACAGCCAGGCGGTGCCCAGCACCACCGTGGTCGCCAGGATGATTTGCGCGACCAAACTGTTGTCGAACAACAGGAAGATCACCGTCGCTAGGACCGCATAGAAGCCCCAAGCCAGCATCAGCCGTCGAACCAGCCCATTGAGCAGGCCGGACCGGTCACGCCAGTTGCGCAATGCATCCATCGAGTCCGGAGCCAGCAGGTGAAACAGGCCCATGATCAATACGTAGACCGCGGGATAAGCCAGTCCGTGCGTGGTCTTTCGAAGTAGGAACTGTTCGGCGAAAAACGGCACGCCGGCCACTACCAACGAAAATGCCCAGAACACAAAGGAGATACAAAAACGCCCTAAGCTCTTCATGACAGGAGTCCTTGTTTAGCGGCCGGCCAATGCATCGACGATCTTCAAGCGCATGCCGCGTATCGCAGGCAGCAAGCCGACCACCACACCGATCACCACCATCAAGCCCAGGCCCATGGCCCAGGTTTGCGGGAGCACGGTAGGCAATTGAATCGCACCGCCGCTGTACTTACTGAGGCTAGGCATCAGCAATGCGGCCAGACATAGGCCGATCACGCCGCCGAGGACGATCAGTAGCGTCGACTCGGCCAGCACCAGCGCCAGCACGCTGCGGTCGCTGAAGCCGATGGTCTTGAGCACCGCCAGTTCCGGAATGCGCTCGCGCACCGCCTGGGCCATGGTGTTGCCGGTCAGCAGTAGCAGGGTGAAGAACACCGCGCCCATGATCGCGGTCACGATCAGGCCGATGTCGGCGAACTGCTTGGCGAAGGACTGGTTGAAGGCCTGTTCGGTCTGGGTCTTGGTCTCGTGGTCGGAGTTCTCCGACAGCGCGTCGATGCCCTTGGCCACGCGGGTAGCCTGGTTCACGTCGCCCAGCTTGACCATGTACCAGCCGACCCGGCTCTTCACGTAGTCGTTGGACTCGTCGAAGTACTTCCAGTGGAACAGCAGCTGGTTCTCTTCGCCCTTGCGCTTGCTGTCCTTGATCTCGAAGATCGCGCGCAGCTTGAGCGGCCAGTCGTTGCTGCCCTTGGTCGGGAAGATCGTGGCCTGCAGCGGAATGGTGTCGCCGACCTTCCAGCCGTGGCGCTTGGCCAGCGAGGCGCCGACGATCGCGCCCTGGCGATCGGCCTTCCAGGCTTTGACCTGGTCGGCGGGCACCACGTATTCCGGATACAGGTCGAGGTAGTCGGGGCTGACCGAGAAGTTCGGGAAGAAGTTCTTCGGATCCTGGTAGATGCCGCCGAACCAGGCCGCGTAGGCGACCTTTTTCACGCCCGGCTGGGATTCGATCTGGGTGAGCAGGTTGTAGGGCAGCATCTGCGTGATCGACAGGCGCGAGGCCACGACCAGGCGGTCGGCGCCGGCGACGCTGCCGCCGGAGTTGAAGGCGACGCGGACCGAGTCGAGCATGCCGAACAGCAGGAACGCCGCCACCACCGACAGCAAGGTCAGCAGGGTGCGGGTCTTGCTTCGGAACAATGCGGCCCAGATCAGGTGCAGGTATTTCATGTCTGCTTTCCTTTAGGTGTTTCCTTCTCCGCGCGGGAGAAGTGGCTCGAGGAGCGGATGAGATCCGGTGCGAGGCCTAGGCCGTCGCTGGCGTCCTCTCCGGGCGGAGAGGGCGTGCGGATCTCAATGCGCGCCGCCGTCGGCCGCGAGGGTGCCCTTGTCGAGATGGATCGTGCGGCGCGCGTGATCGGCGGCCTTGGGATCGTGGGTGACCATCACGATGGTCTTGCCGTGGTCGCGGTTGAGCGACTGCAGCAGGGCCAGGATCTCCTCGGCCGACTGACGATCCAGATCGCCGGTGGGCTCGTCGCAGATCAGCAGGGTGGGGTCGGACACGATCGCGCGCGCGATCGCCACGCGCTGCTGCTGGCCGCCGGACAGTTCGTTCGGGCGGTGCTTGCCGCGTTCGGCCAGGCCGACCAGCTGCAGCGCGATCTCGGCGTTGCGCTTGCGCTGGGCGGCGTTGAGCTTGGTCAGCAGCAAGGGCAGCTCGACGTTCTTCTGCGCGGTCAGAGTCGGCATCAGGTTGTAGAACTGGAACACGAAGCCGACATGGTTGCTGCGCCACTGCGAGAGCTGGCCCGCGCTCATGCGGTCGATGCGCTGATTCTCGATCTCGATCTCGCCGTCGCTGGGGTTGTCCAGGCCGCCGATCAGATTGAGCAGGGTGGTCTTGCCCGAGCCCGACGGACCCATTAGCGCGACGAAGTCGCCCTTGGGAATGTCGAGGTTGATGCCATGCAGCACTTCGACCTTTTCGGGGCCGCGCTGATAGGTCTTCTTGAGGTTGCGGATCGAAACCAGCGTATCCATCTTGGACTTCCTCGCGCGTAAATTAGGGAACGGCTTTAAGGGTTATTCGCTACTGGAGGCGGAATCGTCACTGGCGGACTCCCCGCCCGCCGCGGCCACGCGCACGCGCGCGCCGTCTTTCAAATCGTCCGGCGGGCTCAGCACCACGGTCTCGCCGCCCGCCACGCCCTGGGTGACCTCGCGGTCGTCGCCTAGGCTGCGGCCGAGCTTGAGCGCGCGCTGCCGGACCTTGTCTTCTTCGACCACGAAGGCGACGTCGCCGCCGTCGCGCTGCACGATCGCGGCCGCCGGCACCAGCACGCCGGGCTTGGGCTGATTGGCCGCGACCGGCTTGGCCGCTTCCAGGAAGCTCACGCGCACGCCCATGTCGGGGACGATGCGCGGGTCCTTGGTCTTCAGCGCGATGCGCACCTTGACCGTGGCCTTGCCGCGGTCGGCGGCCGGAATGATCGCGATCACTTCGGCCGGGATCTTCCAATCCTGGTAGGCGTTGAGCGTGGCTTCGACCGGCATCTTCGGCTGCACGCGGCCGATGAAGGCCTCGCCGACGTCGACTTCGACTTCCAGCGAGTCCATGTCGACGATGGTGCCGATGCCGGTGCGGGTGAAGCCGCCGCCGGCCGACAGCGGCGACACGATCTCGCCCGGCTGCGCGGCCTTGGCGGTGACCACGCCGGCGAACGGCGCACGCACCACGGTATTGTCCACGCCCAGGTCGGCGATGCGCAGGCGGCCGCCGGCGACCTTGGCGTTGCGCTGCGCGGTCAACAGCTGCGCGCGCAGCGAGTCGCGCTGCGCCACGGCCTGATCGTATTGCGAACGCGACACCAGTTGCTGCTTGACCAGGGTGGACAGGCGGGTGGCGTTGATCTCGGCTTCCTTGAGCTGGGCCTGCACGCGCACGGTGTCGCTCTGCGCGGCGCCGAGCTGCGCATCGGCCAACGAGCGTTCGGCGTCGGCATCGATCGGATCCAGCGTGGCCATGATCTGTCCGGCCTCGACGCGCTGGCCTTCCTCGATCATCACTTCGCGCACCTTGCCGGTGATCTTGGCCGAGACCGTGGCCATGCGGCGCGCGACCACGTAGCCGGTGGCGTCCAGCACCGAGGCGCTGCCGCCGCCGTTGCCGATCGCCACCGCGGTGGCGGTTTTCACTTCCGGCGCGTTGCCGCGGCCGAACACCGCCCAACCGGCGACGCCGAGCACCGCGATCAGGCCGATCGCGCCCAGCGCGATCCACAGCCCGCGTCCTCCGCCGGAGGGCGGCGGCGGAGCGCTACGGTCGATGCGGAGTTCCTTGAGCAGATCGGAGGAGGTCGCCATATCCCAACCAGACGAAAAAGTTTGCCTAGTGTGACCGTAGGCTGTTCTAGCGCCAACCTGCCGGAAGTCAGAATCTGTCAGCAGGCTGGCGCCGCGGCGCTAGGTCGCACCGGTACCGGCGGCGGCGATCATCGACTGCAGCGCCCCCAGGTGGCGCTCCAGTGCGCCGCGGCCTGTCGCGGTCATGCGGTACCAGGTCACGGGCTTGCGTTCGACGAAGTCGCGGCGCAGCGAGAGATAGCCCGCCTCTTCCAGCCTGCGCAGCTGCGCGCCGAGATTGCCGTCGGTGAGTTGCAGTTGCTGCTTGAAGGCGGCGAAGCTGATCTCGTCGTGGCGCATCAGCAGCACCGCGATCGCCAAGCGCACGCGGTGCTCGAATTCGGGATCGAGTGCTGCGAGCGCCTTCATCGCGGCGCTCCGCTCCCGCGCCGCAACGCGGACATGCCGGCCCAGGTCAGCGACGCCGCGGTGGCGATGCCGGCGAAGGTCCAGGCATAGGGCGGCGAGAACAGCATCATCGCGGCGTAGGCGACGTACATGATCAAGCCGCTCCACAGGATGGGACGATCCAGATGCACGCCCGCCAGCGCGTAGGCGGTACCGCCGATCAGCAGGAAGTTGGCGACGCCGGCATAGATCTCGACGCGGCCCAGGGCGATCGGCAGCCCGGTCAGCAGAAACGCCACGCCGGCCACCAGCCAGTGATAGCCGTAGCGCCGCCCGCTTTCCCTGTCGATCACGCCGTTGCGGCGGCCGTGGCGCATCCCCAGCCAGACGCTGAGCAGGCCGCCGCCGATGCCGGCGAAGAACCAGTACGGCGCGGCGATACGCGGCGCCCAGTCCGGCAGGCAGAAGCCGATCAGCACCAGCAGCGCCCACAGGAAATAGATCGCGGGCACACCGGGCGAGCGTTCGTGGTGGCGCACGGCGCGAGCGACGTAATCCAGGTTGCTCTGCAGCTCGTCTTGGGTCATGGCGGCGGGGTCGGTGGAAGGAGATTGCAAAGTACTCTGAAATTCAGAGTTTAGCAACAGGGGTCACGCCGGACCGGAAACCGGCCGCTGCGGGCGCCGATGCAGGCGTCAGTAGGCGTTGGCGTTCGGACTGAAACGCACGTTGACGGTGACGTCCACGCAGGCGTTGACCGGCAGGTTGACCCCCGCGATCGCCACCGCGGTGTCGCCCAGCGTGCCGCCGGTGGCCGGGCAGCTGCCGCCGCCGGAGCCCACGCAGGCCCAGGGCCCGGTCAGGCTCACGCCGCTGGGCAGGGCATCGTTGATGGTGGCGCCGTTGGCGCCGTCGGGCCCGGTCGGGTTGCAGGCCTGGATCGTGTAGGTGGCGATGTCGCCGGGCGTGTAGGTGGTGACGTTGCCGGGCTGGGTCTTGGTGATGGTGAGGTCGGCGCACATCGGATCGACCGTGGCGCTGGCGCTGTTGTTGGCGCTGCCGCCCGGCACGGGGGTGGTGAAACCGACCTGCGCCGCCACGCCTTCGCCCAGCGGTGCATTGGTCGCGATCGAGGCGTTGTTGGTGAGCACGGCGCATTGGGCCGTGCCCAGGGTCGCGTTGATGGTGTAGGTAACGGTGCCGCCCGCGACGCCGCCGGTGCCGGCCGGCAGGGTCGCGCTGCCGGAGATAGCGCCGCTGCCGCTGGCGGCCGAACACACGCCGCCGTTGCTGCCCGCGCAGGTCCAACTGGTGAAGGTCAGGCCCGCCGGCACGGCATCGGTGATCGTCGCGATCGCATCGTGCGCGGTGGTATCGCCGACCGTGGGCTTGGCGGTGTTGTTGGTGTAAGCGACGGTGAATTGGGTGGTGCCGCCCGCAGGCGGGGTGGCGTTGCCGCTGTTGGTCTTGGTGGTGCGCAGGTCGACGTCGTTGTCGAGGATGGTGAGCGTGGCGGTGTTCTGCACCGTCGCGCTGCCGCAGGAGGTGGTCGAGGCCAGGGTGTAGGCGGCGGCGTTGGGCAGCACCTGCACCAACACGGTCTCGTTGTTCTCGATCACGCCGTCGTCGATGATGGTGATCGGGATCGGGAAGCGGTTGTCGTCGTAGGTGCCGGCGGGAATCGTCACGTTCACGTTGCCGCCGTTGATGAGGTAATCGCCGCCCGTAGTCGCGGTGCCGCCGGTGATGTTGACCAGTACGGTAATGCCGCCGGCCGGCACGGTGCCGGTGATGCGGATCGTCGGCAGCGAGGGCACGGCCTGGGCTTCGCGGGTGGTGTAGCTGACCGGATCGAATTCCAGATACGGGCGCAGGGTGACCTGGATGTCGTCGAGGAAGTTGCCCGCGGCGCCGCCGCCGACGGCCTGGAAACCGAAGTTGTGGTTACCGCTGGTGCCGTTCCAGTTGAAGCTGCCCGAGTAGTCGGCCCAGCCGTTGCCGCCGGCGGCCACGGTGCAGCTGATGTTGTCGACGCTGCCGCTGTCCACGCAGACCGGAATGCCGCCGGCCACGGTCGTGCTCGACAGCACCGCGACCGTGTTGGCCGTGCTGTCGATGTTGAAGTTCATGACGTCGGGCGTGACGTTGCTGTTGCGGCCGCGGTGGCTGAGCCGCCAATCCACGCGCTCGCCATTGGTCAGGCAGATGGTCTGCGACAGGCGCGAGGGGGTGTAGGCGTTGAGCTCGGCGTGCTGGTCGCCGGCGCGCGGCGGCACGCTGCTGAAGGCGGGGCCGCGCCAGATCTCGACCGGGCCGTTGATGCTGGCGCCGTTGGTGACGCCGGCCAGGGAGCAACTGCCGGTGGCGAGATTGCTGGGGTGATCGGTGGCCCAGCCCGGAACCAGGCCGACCGGCAGGATCAGGAAACAGTTGCTGCCGGTCAGCACCGGCTGCTCGAATCCCAGATTGACGAAGGTGCGTTGGACCTGCGCGCTGGCGTCGGGTGCGAACACCGCCGCGGCCACGGCCAGGCCCAGAGCGCCGAGACGGCGCGTCGCGTGATCCAGCATTCCCCTTCCTCCTTGAACCCGGCGCCAGGGCGCTGGTGCCGGCGATGCGAATCTGCAGTTGCCGTCGCAAGCCCCGATGCGCGGGGCGCTGTCGGGGATCACGCGGTGGGCGCCAGGTTGCGGCCATCCTCGGCCGCAGTTCCGTAGCGTACTGCTTCACGCCAATTTACACGTTTGTTGCTCAGGAAGAGTGATAGAAAACGCCCAAAAGCGCGCCCGAATGCTCAGTAATCGCCCGCATTCGGGCTGAAGCGCACCGGCACGCTGACAGTGACGCAGGCGCCGACCGGCAGGTTGATGCCGGCCACGCTGACGGCGGCGTCGTTGATCGCGCCGCCGCCGGCCGGGCAGGCCCCGCCGCCGCTGCCGCTGCAGCTCCAGGGGCCGGTCAGGCGCACGCCGCTGGGCAGCGGGTCGCTGATGCTGGCGCCGGTGGCGGCGTCCGGGCCGGCGTTGTTGCAGGCCTGCAGGGTGTAGGTGCTGCTGGCGCCCGGCGTGAACGAGGTGGCGCCGCCGAGCTCGGACTTGCTGATCGCCAGGTCGATGACGATCGGGCGATTGTTGTAGGTGCAGGTGATGTCGGCGCGCGCGCGCAGGGCGCTGCTCGGCACGGTCAGCACCGCGCCTGCGAGGCTGCCGAAGCTGGCCGGGTTACCGGTGATCGCGGCATTGGCATCGCTGCAGCTGGCGCCGGTCAGCAGCCAGCCGGGCGGCACGGTCTCGGTGATCGTCACCGCGCTCGCGGTCGCGCTGACGTTGGCCGTGGCCGAGGTCGCCAGGGTCGCCGAGGCGGTGGTGGTGACCGCGAAGCTCGCGCTGCTGAGGTTGGTCGCGCTGAAGTTGAAGCTGCCGGTGGTGGTCTGGCTGATCTTGCCGACGCGCACCGTGGGGGTGAGCGCCGGCAGGACGATGCGGTAGTCCTCGACTTCGCCGTCGGTGGACACGCCGGTGGGGTCGGCGACGGCGGCCAGGGTCGGCGCCAGGCGCAGGCGCATATAGCTGGTGGTCTGGGCGACGTAGCCGCTGGGCAGGGTCCAGGTCAGGGCGACCGTGTTGCTGCCGGCCGGGCAGGTCGCGGCATTGGAGGCTTCGCCGGCGTCGAAGGCGCCGTTGCCGTTGAAGTCGATCCAGCCGCGCACGCGCGCCGGGCCGACGCAGGCGACGTTGGCGATGCTGTAGTTGCCGCCCGGCAAGGCATTGGGCGCGGCCACATTGGCGTAACCCGCGCCCAGCGGGCCGTTGGTCTTGGGCAGGGCATCGACGTCGCTGCCGCCGATCGCGCCGGTGGCGTCGGCGTCGGCCTGCACGGTCGCGCCCAGGCGCGCGTTGTAGATCAGGGTGGCCAGGTTGGCCGGGTTGTTGAAGTTGACGCCGGTGGCGGCGACGCCGCCGGTCCAGGCCGAATTGAGCACGTGCGCGGCGATGCCGTAGCTGGTCGGGATCGCCTCGGAGAATTCCAGTTCCAGCACCGCGCCCACCGCGACCGCGGACACGCCGCCGCCGCGCGCGATCACGCGCGCGCCGGTGGCGCCGTCGACGAAGCCGACCAGCGACGGGCCGCCGCGCAAGCTGGCGGTGGCGTTGCCTTCGCAGCTGGTCTGCGGCGCGGTCGGGCCGTTGAAGCGCACCTCCTGCGGGGTGCCGGCGATCACGTTGACCGTGCTGGCGCTGCCGCACTGCGAGATCTGGTCGATCACGCGCAGGGTGCCGCCGCTGGTCAGGCGCGCGGCCACGTACTCGCTGCCGCCGCTGGCTTCGGCATCGGCGAACACCAGGCCGGTCAGCGCGAACGGCGCACCGCCCAGGGTGGCCGAGCAATTGAAGTTGAACTCGACCGTGGCGCCGCCGTTGACGCGCAAGCCCACCGACAGCGTGTTCGGATTGGCGCCGGCGCCGGGCTGGTTGCCGCCGATGTTGTACAGCTCGTCCAGCCCGTCGCCCTGCCAGCTGCCGGGCGTGTACACGAACAGGCCCTGGGTGCCGGCGGTGGTGGTCGCGTTGGACAGGGTGCAGGTGATGTCGAGCCGGTTGGCCGCGGTCGCCGGCGAGCCGATGTTGAAGCCGCGGGTGATGGTGGCGCCGTTGTAGACGTCCTGGCCGTTGTTGCCCCAGTCGACCCAGAAGATGCGCGAGCGGTGCAGGCCGCTGCCGCCGGTGGCGAACTGGGCGTGGGCGTAATGCGGAAGCAGCGCGGCGCAGGCCAGCGCCAGCGTAAGAGCCAGGCGTATAGCGGTCACAGAGGGTCCCCGATGGATGCGGACGGACCCTTAGGCGCCTCTACGGGCGGATAAGCTGGCTCAGCGCTTAGTGACGCAGGTCACACGGCCCGTTCAGGTTCGCACTGTAACGGGTATTTTGTGTGCCTGAAAGCGTTTTTAGTGTGCCACTTATGTGCCAGGTTGGGCCTGAGCCTTGAGCAGAGCGTAGGCCGCGCGCAGGCCCTGCGCCTCGCCGCCGGCGGGACGGCCGGCGCGGTCGGCGTCGTTCCAGCTGTACACGTCCAGGTGCGCCCAGGGCAGGGCGGCCGGCACGAAGCGCTCCAGGTACAGCGCCGCGGTCACCGAACCGGCCATCTTCGAGGGCCCGCCGTTGGCGATGTCGGCGATCGCGCTGGTCAGGTAGCGCAGGTAGGGGCGCCACAGCGGCATGCGCCACAGCGGGTCGCGCTGCTGCTGGCCGGCGTCGAGCCAGCGCTGGGCCAGGGCGTCGTCGTTGCTGTACAGCGCCGGCAGATCCGGGCCCAGCGCGATGCGCGCCGCGCCGGTCAGGGTGGCGAAGTCCAGCACCAGCGCGGGCGACAGTTCGCCGGCGTGGGTCAGCGCGTCGCACAGCACCACCCGGCCCTCGGCGTCGGTGTTGTCGATCTCCACGCTGATGCCCTGGCGGGTGGCGATGACTTCGCCGGGGCGGAACGCGTCCGGACCGATCGCGTTCTCCACCGCCGGCACCAGCAGGGTGATGCGCAGCGGCAGCTTGCGCGCCATCACCAGCTCGGCCAGGGCGATCGCGTGCGCGGCGCCGCCCATGTCCTTCTTCATGTTGCGCATGCCGTCGGCCGGCTTGAGGTCGAGGCCGCCGGTGTCGAAGCACACGCCCTTGCCGACCAGGGCGATGTGCGGATGCGCGGCGTCGCCCCAACTCAGGCGGATCAGGCGCGGCGCGCGGTGCGAGGCGCGGCCGACGGCGTGAATGGCGGGAAAGTTCTGGCTCAGCAGTTCGTCGCCGACCACCGCGTCGATCTGGGCGCCGTGGCGCAGGGCGATCTCGCGCGCGACCGCTTCCAACTGCTCCGGGCCCATGTGCTCGGTCGGGGTGTTGATCAGGTCGCGCACGCGCAGGCAGGCCGCGATCAGATCGTCGGTTTCGCCGTCGGCCTGGGCGACCAGCAACTGCGCCGGCGCGCGCGGCGGCTGCTTGTAGCGGCTGAAACGATAGCTGCCCAGGCCCCAGCCCAGGCGCAGCGCGGCCAGGGTGGCGGCGTCGTGCGTGCCTTCGACGCGCCAGGTCCGCAGCGGCAGGCCGAACGGGGCGTGGCCGTAGGAATACGGATCCAGCGCATCGCCGATGCCCAGCACCGCGCCGCCCAGGCCGCCGTCGGCGCCGGGCAGGGTCAGCAGGGTGCCGGCCGCGGCCTCGTAGCCCTGCGCCGTCACCCAGGCCGCGCTGGCCGCCGGCAGGGTCGCGCGCCAGGCGGCGAAGTCGGCGCGCGCCACCAGGTGCAGCGGCAGCGCATCGACGGCGGAATCGGTAAAGCCCAGGGGCAGGTTCATGCGGCGGCGGTATCCGGGGTCTGGGCCGCGTCCAGCCAATCGGCGAGCGCGGCGAGGGTGTCGAATTCGAGGTCGGGACGCAGGCCGGCATGCGGCCACTCGCGCCGTTGTCCGGCGTCGTCGACGCGGTTGATCCAGCAACTGCGCAGTCCGGCGCGATGCGCGCCGACCACGTCCAGCTCGATGTCGTCGCCCACGTGCAGCACCTGCTGCGGCTCGCAGTCCAGGCGCGTGCAGGCGGCGTGGAAGATGCTCGCCGCCGGCTTGGCTTCGCCGTGTTCGCGCGCGCCCAGCTGGAAGCGGAACAGATGCATCAGGCCGATCCGCTGCAGGTCGGCGTTGCCGTTGCTGAGCGCGGCCAGCGGCACGCGCGCGGCCAGGCGCTCCAGCGCGGCCACCGAATCGTCGTAGTGCTCCACCTCGCAGCGCGCGTTGAAGAACACCTCGAACGCGGGCGCGACCAGGCCCAGGTCGTCGCCGGAATCGCGCAGCATGCGCTCCAGGGTGAGCTTGCGCTGATGGGTGAAGTCGTGCGCCAGGTGCGGGTGCTCGGCGGCGATCTGATCGCGCAGGCGGCGCATGGCCTCGGCCGGCCAGCGCTGCGCGGTGCGCGGCGCGTGCTCGCGCAGCCACTCGCCCAGCGCGCGTTCGGCGCGGATCATCACCGGAGCGATCGGCCAGAGGGTGTCGTCGAGGTCGAGGGTGATGGCGCGGACGGGGAAAGTCATCCCGCCATTTTAGCGCCTAACGCGTGCATTACTGCGGCATTCCCGCGCGAAACGCCTGAGGGTTTTCACTCAGGCGACGGCCGCGCGGCGCTCACTCCAGCAGCTTGGACCACTTCTCCAGACCCTCGATCCGCGCCAGCACCAGCTTCACGCAGACCAGCATCGGCACCGCCAGCAGCAGGCCGACGATGCCCCACAGCCAGCCGAAGAACATCAGCGCCAGGATCAGGATCAGCGGCGACAGCCGCATGCGCCGGCCCAGCACGATCGGGGTCACGATCTGGCCCTCGATGGTGTGCAGCAGCAGGTAGAGGCCGGCCGGCAGCAGTGCGCGCCAAGCCTCGTCGAAGGCCACGAAGCCCATCAGCAGCATGGTCACCATGCCGATCAGCGGGCCCACATAGGGCGCGAAGTTGAGGATCGCCGCCATCGTGCCCCACAGCAGCGCCTCCGGCAGCGGCACGCCCAGCCAGAACAGCGCGCCGGCCAGGGCCAGGCCCAGCGCGGTATTGATCACGCTGATGGTGAGCACGTAGCGCGAGATCTCGCGCTCGATCGACTGCAGGATGTCGACGGTGATCTTGCGTTCGCGCAGGCCGGGCAGCAGGTTGATCGCGTTGCGCTGCAGGCTTTCGCCGTAGACCATGAAGAAGAAGGTCAGCAGCACCACCGCCAGCACCGAGGCCACGTACTTGGGCGTGGAGGTCAGCGACTTGTAGGGGTCGTTGAGCTCGGTCTTGACCACCTGCACCGGCTTGGCCGTGCTCTCGCCGCCGGCGGCGCGCGCGATGTTCTGCGCGGCGCGGTTGGCCTCCTGCATCGGCTTGGTCATCTCGCGCAGCTTGGGCGCGAGCTGCTTCATCTCGCGCGGCACCTGCCGCACCCATTCGCCGGCCGGCTCGATCAGCTGGTTGGCCAGCAGCCCGGCCGCCGCCAGCCCGCCGATCAGCACCAGCAGGGCCGCGGCGAAACGCGGCAGCCACAGCTTGCGCAGGCCGCGGATGATCGGGTTGCCGATCAGGGCGAAGAACGCCGCCAACAGCACCGGCAGGATCAGCGCCTGCGCCGCCCACAGGGTCGCGCCCACCGCCAGCGTCGCCAGCACCACCACCGAGGCGGGCGCGCGCGGGCGCGGCGGCATCGGGGTCTGCGCTTCGTCGTCGGCCGGCGCGGGCGCGTCGGGTGAGGCGGTGGATTCGTGCTCGGCGGACGCGTTCAAAAGTCGATGGGATCGGCGGCGGAACGCACAGCTTGCACCGTCGCTTCGGCGCGCGCCACGACCGCGTCCTCGCCTTCCTCGACCGCCGCCGCGACGGTCTCGGTATTGTCGGCCGCGCGCTCGGCCTGACTCGCGGCGACGCCGGCGCTGCCGCCGGCGAACAGGCTGGACAGCATCGACACCATCTGCATCATGCCGCCGCTTTTGGCCGCCACCCGCAGCGGTTCGGCGCGCCCGACCGCGAAGCCGCTGACCAGGCCGGCGATCACGATGCGTCCGGGCGTCCAGGCTTCGCGCCAGGAATGCCGGACCTGGCGCAGGTTCGCCACCAAGCGGCGCTCCTGCGCTTCGACCACGTCTTCGGCCTGGTGCACCTTGGCGATCAGCTGTTCGAAACTCACGGGCGTCGGGCCTCGCAATGCGATGGATCGGAAAACCTAAGTGCGATCAGGGCGGCGTCAGATCGACGCCGCGTTCGTCCTTGCCGGCGCCGGGGCCGTCCGGCGGCCAGCGCCGCGCGGCCTCGCGCGCCGATTCCGGCGAGCCCGGCGTGGGCGTGACGTCGGCCAACTCGCCGATGCCCAGCCGCGCCAGCTGCCGGCGCGTGGCCTGCATGCGGGTGTGCTCGAAATAGCGCACCGCCTGCCAGCCCGCCCAGGCCGTCACCGCCAGACTCAGCAGCGCGGTCAGCAGCAGCGCCAGCGACCACGGCACGCCGAGGGTGCGGCTGAGGAACACGATCAAGGTCGCCATCAACAGCAACCAGGCCGAACCGCCGAACGCGATCGCCACGCCCATCAGCGCCAGCGCCCGGCCCAGCGCGCTGCGCGCCAGCGAGATGTCGGCCGCGACCAGGCTGCGCAGCGCCTTGGCGGTGTCGCCGGCCGCGCCCAGACCGGCGCGACCGGTGTCGCCGAGCTGGCGCAGCGATTCCAGCAGATCCGGCGCGGCCTGGGCCGCGGCGTCCTCTCCGTCCGCGCCCGCATCGCCGCCGGGCGGTTGCGGCGGGCGCTCGTCCCCCATGGCCTGCATGCCTGGCCTTACTTGTCGCTGCCGCGGGCGAGCTTGGCGATGATGAAGCCGGCCGCGAAGGCCACGCCGAACGAGGCCAGCGGACGCTCGCGCACCAGCTCGGCCGCGCTTTCGATCAGATCGCGGCCCTTGTCCATCAGCACGTCGACCTGTTCGCGCGCCGCGCCGCCGGCGTGCTCGGCCGCGGCGATGCCGGCCAGCGCGCCGTCGGCCAGGTCGGCCTTGACGTTGGCCTTGCCGATCTTCAGTTCGTCGCCCGCCGCGCCGGCGGCGCCGCGGATCGCCACGCCGGCGTCGGCCGCGGCTTGTTTGAGGTGCGATCCGGCTTCACCGAGGTTGGCCTTCATGGCATCGGTCGAGGTAGGGCTCATTGCATTCTCCTGGGAAAAGGGCGGAACTCGTCTGCGCTGCGCGTCCCGCGATGATCGCTCATCCCCGAGTCCGCATTACTGCATCAACAGGTTGGCGACCGCGTTGCCGCGCATCACGCGCAGGACCAACTGTGCCGGAGGCCGTGTGAAGCTCGCGCGGAAGCCCGGCAAATCCTCGAAATCGCCGGCATTGGCGGCCACCACCACGTCGCCCGAGCGCAAACCGTTGCGCTCGGCGCGGCTGCCGCGCGCCACCGATTCGATCAGCACGCCCGAGGCGCCGGACTGGCGCAGGCGCTCGGGCAGTTCGGCGAAGCTGGCGCCGCCCAGGCGTTCGTCCAGGTCCTTGCCGGCATAGGCCTTGGGCTGCTCGCGCAGGGTCGCGGCCAGTTGCAGCGGCTTGCCGTCGCGGCGCACCTCCAGCGAGACGCGCCCGCCGATCGCCTGCAGGCCTTCGAAGTTGCGCAGCGCGTCGCGGCTGTCGATACGCTGGCCGTTCGCGGCCAGGATCACGTCGCCGGCCTTCAGGCCCGCCGCCGCCGCCGCGCTGCCGGCGAACACCCGCGTGACCACCGCGCCGCGCGGCTCGTCCAGCTGCAGCGCCTGCGCCAGGCGCGCGTCCACGTCCTGCGATTCCAGGCCCAGCGAACCGCGCCGCACCACGCCGTCGTTGGCGATCAGCTGGTCCTTGATGTTGCGCGCCAGATTGGCCGGAATCGCGAAGCCCAGGCCGATGTTGCCGGCCATGCTGCCCTGCGGGTTGAAGCTGGCGGTGTTGATGCCGACCAGCTCGCCGTTGAGATTGACCAGGGCGCCGCCGGAATTGCCCGGATTGATCGAGGCGTCGGTCTGGATGAAGTTCTGATAGCCCAGCCCGCGCAGACCGCTGCGGCCCACCGCCGAGACGATGCCCGAGGTCACGGTCTGGCCGATGCCGAACGGGTTGCCCACCGCGACCACGAAATCGCCGACCTTGAGCGCGTCGGAGTCGGCCAGGGTCAGCGAACTCAGGTTCTCGGCCGGAATCTTCATCACCGCGATGTCGGTGTCCGGATCGGAGCCGGTGAACTCGGCCTTGAGCGTGCGTCCGTCGCTGAGCGTCACCGACACCTCGTCGGCGCCCTCGATCACGTGGTGGTTGGTCAGCACGTAGCCGTTCTTGGCGTCGATGATCACGCCCGAACCCAAGGACTCGTTGATGCGCTCCTGCGGGATGTTCGGGAACATGCGTCGGAACATCGGATCGTTGGCGAAGGGATTGCGGATGCGGATGGTCTGCTTGGTGTGCACGCTGACCACCGCCGGGGTCACCCGCGCCAGCATCGGCGCCAGCGAGGGCACCGGCTGGCCGCCCACCGCGGTCGGCAGCGCCGACACCGCCGGCAGCGCGGCCGCGGCCGGCGAGGCCTGGGCCGGGGCTTCCAGGCCGTCGCGGATCGCGGTGGCGGCGAAACCGCCGAACGCGGCGGCCAGGGTCAGGGCGAACAGGGTCGGCAGGGGACGAGGACGCATCGTGGAACCGTTCCGGATAAGAGCGTTAAGGGGGAGACGGGCGTCGCGGCGGCCCGGCACGGGGCCCGGCGCCGGCGGCGCGCGCGCAGCTGAACGAAGTGTCGGTCAAGCGCGCTAAATATGCGATGAAGTGTCCCGCCTGAGGGTTTCTACTCACGGCCTACGCACAAATTGTGGCCGTATTCCCAAAGCGTTTACGTAACGCGCGCGTGTGACGTTTGACCCCATCCAGACACGTGACTGCCATCAAAAAAACCGTTGACACCGTGCAGGGCCGGGCGTAGCTTGAGTCCTCGCTTCGACACTACATGTAGTGGTTGTCTTTGCGACGGGAGCCCAAGCTTAGGGGTTCGGCTTGGGTCGGTTAGGCGCCAACGGGGGGCGGCGCATGACAGGAGCAGGCTCGGCCCGATGCCACCAACACAATCTCGCACGCGGCGCGTAACGGCGCGATCGCGCGCGTAGCCGTCGGTGGCCAGCCACCACCGCGGTTCGCGGCAGGCAAGTGCGGTAGAGGTGCGGTAAGCAAGACCCCGATCCAGGCAACACATCCAGACAACACCCCGATTACCAGCAATCACAACAAGACTCACCCGGCGGCGGGCGCAACCGAACGGCCCGCCCCAGTTAAGGAGACAGGACAGGCATGAGTACGGTTCGCCTCGAGGCGGTCAAGACGGAAGCGGCTGACAAGGACATCCCGCTGCAGCCCGCATCCCAGGACATCTGGGACAAGAAGTACCGGCTGAAGACCAAGACCGGAGAGGCGGTGGACGCCGACATCGACTCCACCTACCAGCGCGTCGCCAAGGCCCTGGCCGACGCCGAGCCCACGTCCGAGAAGCAGCAGTACTGGTACGAGCGTTTCGTCTGGGCCCTGCGCCGCGGCGCGATCCCGGCCGGCCGCATCACCTCCAACGCCGGCGCGCTGGAGCACAAGCCCGCCACGTCCACGATCAACTGCACCGTCTCGGGCACCATCGAAGACTCGATGGACGGCATCCTCGAGAAGGTCCACGAAGCCGGCCTGACCCTCAAGGCGGGCTGCGGCATCGGCTACGAGTTCAGCACCCTGCGTCCGCGCGGCGCCTTCGTCGCCGGCGCCGGCGCCTACACCTCCGGTCCGATGTCCTTCATGGATATCTACGACAAGATGTGTTTCACCGTGTCCTCGGCCGGCGGCCGTCGCGGCGCCCAGATGGGCACCTTCGACGTCAGCCACCCCGACGTGAAGGACTTCATCCGCGCCAAGCGCGAAGACGGCCGCCTGCGTCAGTTCAACCTGTCGCTGCTGATCACCGACGGCTTCATGGACGCGGTCAAGTCCGACGCCGATTGGCCGCTGGTGTTCCCGGTCAACATCAAGGAACGCGGCGACCTCGACCTCAACGACGCCGACAAGGTCGTGTGGCGCGAGTGGCCGACCCACAAGAACTACATCTCCCGCGAAGACGGCCTGGTCGCCTGCAAGATCTACGGCCACATCCGCGCGCGGCATTTGTGGGACATGATCATGGTCTCGACGTACGACTACGCCGAGCCGGGCTTCATCCTGATCGACCGCGTCAACGAGATGAACAACAACTGGTGGTGCGAGACCATCCGCGCGACCAACCCCTGCGGCGAACAGCCGCTGCCGCCCTACGGCGCCTGCCTGCTGGGCTCGGTCAACCTGACCAAGTTCGTGCGCAACGCCTTCACCGACCAGGCGCAGTTCGACTGGGAGGAATACAAGGAAGTCGTGCGCGTGTTCACCCGCATGCTCGACAACGTGGTCGAGGTCAATGGCCTGCCGCTGGAACAGCAGCGCGCCGAGATCATGCGCAAGCGCCGCCACGGCATGGGCTTCCTCGGCCTGGGCAGCACCGTGACCATGCTGAAGATGAAGTACGGCTCGGCCGAGTCCTGCGAGTTCACCGAGCGCATCGCGCGCGAGATGGCCGTGGCCGGCTGGGAAATGGGCCTGGCCCTGTCCAAGGAGAAGGGCGCGGCCCCGATCATGGAAGAGCGCTTCGCCGTCACCGCCGAGATGCTGCGCAAGCGCCCGGAGATGAAGAAGGACGGCTGGAAGGTCGGCCAGGAGATCCCCGGCAAGCTCCTGCACGCGCGCTACTCGCGCTACATGCAGCGCGTGGCCGAAGTGGCGCCCGAGCTGGTCGACGAGCTGGCCGAAACCGGCGCCCGCTTCACCCACCACAGCTCGATCGCGCCCACCGGCACCATCTCGCTGTCCCTGGCCAACAACGCTTCCAACGGCATCGAGCCCTCCTTCGCCCATCACTACAGCCGCAACGTGATCCGCGAAGGCAAGAAGTCCAAGGAAAAGG
This sequence comes from Lysobacter sp. cf310, assembly GCF_900114355.1. Lineage (GTDB taxonomy): Bacteria > Pseudomonadota > Gammaproteobacteria > Xanthomonadales > Xanthomonadaceae > Lysobacter. The sequence goes on along the minus strand of NZ_FOSS01000001.1, from coordinate 1,193,232 downwards.
TCGACGTCTACTCGTTCGAGCTGCTGGCCTACCGCGAACTCATCAACGCCAAGGCCATGCCGTTCAGCGACGAGGTCGGCACCCAGCTGCCCGACTACTTCATCTCCGCCGACGACATCACCCCCAAGGAACACGTCGACGTCCAGGCGGCCGCCCAGAAGTGGGTCGACAGCTCGATCTCCAAGACCGCCAACGTCCCCACGGATTACCCGTACGAGGACTTCAAGGACATCTACCGCTACGCCCACGAGCAGGGCCTGAAGGGCTGCACCACCTTCCGCTTCAACCCGGCCGCCTTCCAGGGCGTGCTGGTCAAGGAAGCCGACCTGGAGAACACCACCTACCGCTTCGAGCTCGAAGACGGCAGCGTGCTGGAGGTCAAGGGCAACGAACAGATCGAATACGACGGCGAAATGCACACCGCCGCCAATCTGTTCGACGCGCTCAAGGAAGGCTATTACGGCAAGTTCTAAGCCGGCCTTTGCTCCTTCCCCCCTTTGCAAAAGGGGGGCTAGGGGGGATTTCCGCGAAACTCGCTTACGCCGAAACCCGAGCCGCTAGAACCCCAATTCCCGGCGGAGGCGACCGTTCAAACGCCTCACGCGGCGCCCCCGGCCGGGCGCCGCGCAACACAGCCAGGCCGACGCGCGCGACGCGGTTCAGTGTTTTGCGCGCGCACCGGGTATAGGATCGCTCCGGTAACACCCCGATTACACATAGCCAATACGTAACGCCGACGAAAGCGCCCACGAGGAGGGCATATGAGCAACGGAAATGGAGTGACGGCGACCCTGACCCAGGCCGCCGAGAACGTGAAAGAAACCGCGTCCAACATCGGCAGCGCCATCGCCACCCGCGCCGAAGACGCCGTGAAGTCGGTCAAGAAGACCGCCACCAAGGCGCGCAAGGCCGCCAAGAAGGCCGTCGGCACCGCCAAGAAGAAGCTCGCTTCGGCCAGCGCCAAGGCCAAGAAGGAAGCGTCCGCGCTGAAGGCCAAGGCCACCGGCAAGAAGCCGGCCAAGAAGGCCGCTAAGAAGGTCGCCCAGAAGCCGGCCGCCAAGAAGGCTGCGAAGAAGGTCGCCAAGAAGCCGGCCGCCAAGAAGGCCGCGAAGAAGGTCGCCAAGAAGCCGGCGAAGAAGGCCGCGAAGAAAGCCGTGAAGAAGGCGGCCAAGAAGGTCGTCAAGCAGCCGGCCAAGAAGAAGGCCGCCAAGGCCGCCAAGAAGGTTCCGCGCCAGCCGGCCGCCCCTAAGAAGGCCGCCAAGAAGGCCGCGAAGAAGAAGTAAGCCTTCAAGCCCTCCCTCTCCCGCATGCGGGAGAGGGCTGGGGTGAGGGCCGCGCCTTACCCGCGCACCCAGACCAAAACTAGAAAAGCACCACCGCAACAGGAGCCTGGCCCATGGCCGTCAAGATCGAAAAGAAAATCAAGGGTTACAGCGTCGTCACCCCGGAAGACAAGGCCAAAGAAAGCGCCAGGTCCGAGGCCGCCGCGCGCAAGGCCGTCGACGAGCTGCCGACCGCCGACGTCATCCAGATGCACGAACGCATCGAGCGCCCCGAGATCCTGATCGGCTCCACCTACAAGATCAAATCGCCGCTGTTCGAGCATGCCCTGTACGTGACGATCAACGACATCGTCCTCAACGCCGGCACCGAGCACGAACTGCGCCGTCCCTTCGAGATCTTCATCAACTCGAAGAACATGGACCACTTCCAGTGGATCGTGGCCCTGACCCGCATCATGTCCGCCGTGTTCCGCAAAGGCGGCGACGTCACCTTCCTGGTCGACGAGATGAAGGCCGTGTTCGACCCGCGCGGCGGCTACTTCAAGCCCGGCGGCGTCTACATGCCCTCGCTGGTCGCGGAGATGGGCGCCATCGTCGAGGACCACCTCAAGTCGATCGGCATGATGCACGACCCCGACATGAGCGATGCCCAGCGCGCCCTGATCGCCGAGAAGCGTTCCGCTTACGAGCAGCGCTCAAAAAAAAACTCTGACGTAGCCGCGGTCGTTCCGGCTGCGGCCGCTGACGCCGGCCACGCCGAGGACATCGAAGTCACCGGCGAAGGCGTGTCGTTCCCGCCCTCGGCCACCATGTGCCACAAGTGCAGCACCAAGGCCGTGGTCATCATGGACGGCTGCGCCACCTGCTTGAACTGCGGTTACAGCAAGTGCGGTTGAGCGCCGGTAGGCGCCACCGTCGAATGACGAAAGCTGCGCGCGCAGCTTGAAACCGCTGGTCGGTCGCCCGGGTTGCCAGGACGGGCACCTGGACGCTGCCGCTACCCGAATGGGGCTCTCCGGAGCCCCATTTTATTTTGACGAACCACTGCCGCCCAACGCCTGCCGCGGTGGCTGCGAATGGTGGGGTTCAGTGCTTCCAAGCGCTGTGTAGCCCCTGTCTCCGGAACGTCTCAACGACGGAGACTCGCCTAGGGCACACTTGGCAAAAGGGGGCTGAATGTCGGCATGGAACGGGGCTGCGCTCCATCGCACACATAAGCAAGTTCTGGGCCGAGAAAGAGGGGCGTGGGTGGCCCTGGTCCAGTGCATGGGGCGTGCGACTGCGCGACGGCCAGCGAGGACGTATTCGACTGGAGTACGTAGTCCCTGGAGCTTCGCTTCTTCACCTGGCGAGCAAGGCATCGGACAAGCCAGCGCTTGGCAGGCGTGGATGAGCTGCCGCGGGCCACGGGCTTGATCTGTGTCGCGGATGGAGTTGCGGCGTTGCCTTTCGGGCAGCAAGTCTTATCCGGAACGACAAGCTGCTGCCGACACGTCGACAGACCGCACTCGCAAACTTGAGGAAGCAGAAATGCCTGGCGAACCTCTCGCGAGGTCTCCCGCTCCGCCTGCAGCGTCGCATGGCCGCAAACAGGCACTCGAAGAGATCGGCAGGCGTATCGCCACGAACGGCCCGTCGGTGCGACTCAAGCCGTGCCGCACGTCACTTGCGCGATACCTGTAATCAAGCACGGATACTTTGGCAAGCGACGCACCCTCACCGCTGCCTTCAAGCCTTGCGTATTCAGAACACCGTCGCTGCGCAGCGACGGTGAGTTGAATGGAAAACCAAATGGACTCAACCACGCTCAAGGAGAGCAAGCAATGATCAGCACTACGATGAAGGTTTCGTTGGGCATGGCCATCGGTGCCATCGGCATACTGGCGGCGCCGGCAGGGGCCGCAACGCTGGACCCCACGTTTGGTTCGGCCGGCATCACCTCCACCGCATTCGGCGGTTACGGCGCCGCCGCCCGGGTGGTTATCCAGCCGGACGGACGGATCGTCGCCGCCGGCCAGAACGCACTCGGCGACTTCGCGCTGGCCCGCTATACCACCAGCGGTGCGCTGGATACGAGCTTCAATGGCACCGGCAAAGTCACCACCACGCTGTCCGGCAGTTGCTCGGGACAAGCGCGCGCACTCGCCCTGCAGACCGATGGCAAGATCGTCGTTGCAGGCACTTCGTGCCCGAACTTCACCTCCACCCGCAACTTCACCGTTTTCCGCTACAACACGGACGGTTCGCTGGACGCCAGCTTCGGCAGCTCGGGCAAGACGACCGTCAATTTCTACGCGGGGGCGTCGGAAGCCTACGCCGTCGCGATCCAGGGCGGTTCGATCTGGGTTGCGGGCTATGCCGGTTCCGGCTTTGCGCTGGCGCGCCTTACCGGCAGCGGCACCTTGGATTACAGCTTCGGCAGCGGTACCGGCACCGTCACCTCGACGGTCGGCACCGGCTCGGCCCTCGCCAACAGCCTGGCCATCCAGGCGGACGGCAAGCCCGTGCTGGCCGGTTACGCATCGAGCGGCGGCACGGTATTCGCGTTGACGCGCTACACCACGACAGGCGCGCTGGACACCACTTTCGGTAGCGGCGGCAAGGTGCTGACCAATGTGGGCGGCACGTTCACCGGCAACTCCGCCGTCGCCACGTCGCTGGCGATTCAAAGCGATGGCAACATCGTCGCCGCCGGCTACGCGAATAGCGCGAACGCCGGCTACTATCGGGTGGCGGCCGTTCGTTACACCAGCACCGGCGCGCTGGACAGCTATTTTGGATCCGGCACCGGCAAGGTCCTTACCCCCATCGGCAACGGCAATGCGATCGGCAGCGATGTCGCCATCGATGCCAGCGGAGGCATCATCGTCGGCGGCTACTCCAGTGCGGGCAGCTACCGTCAGTTGACCTTGAATCGCTACGACCCGTACGGCAACCAGGACTACAGCTTCGGGCCTGTCGTCACCACCGTCGGCAGCGCGAATGCCGCTGTGCAAGGCCTTGCCCTGCAGAGCGACGGCAAGATCGTCGTGGCGGGCTATGGCAACTCGCCCGTGACCTTCGTGCTTGCCCGCTGTCAATAAGCTGCGGTTCGAATCGCCGACTTAAGGGCAGGGCTTGCTGCTGGGATGAGGGCAGGCCCTGCTGCGGTCGGTGCCGTTGACATACGCCACAGGGTCGTCCGTCCCAGGCTGGGGCGCGGGGTCGGATTTTCTGGAGTCATAAGCCCCAGGACTGTCGCCGTAAACCGGTCCTTGAGCCCATGAACCACCTGGCTGACACTGCGGTGCCCCGCACCTGCGACGCCGGACCCGAAAGGAAACGAAATGAGAAAACCGGCAATGGGCGGCGCTCGCCCAGTCGCGGTCGTCGGCCTGGCGGGGCTCGTCTTGCTAGGGCTCCCGCTGAGCGGTTTCGCGGAAGGCCGGTGTCCTGCCGGCATGTTCGAAACCGGATCACGGGACTTCATCGCCTGCGCGCCGATTCCGGGCTATGGCGAGGGAGGCGAGGAAGAGCGGCAAGAGACCATCGAGATGGTATGGGCCGACCGATGGGGCGCGTATGCCACGGAAAAAGGGGCCAGCGGACTGGGCGTGGCGAACGGTCGAGCGTCGAAAGCGGCCGCCGAAAACGATGCGGTACTCGACTGCAAGCAAGTGGCGAAAGAGCCAGGCAAATGCTCCGTGCAACTGTCGTTCTACAACCAATGCGCGGCATACGCTTGGGGCGGAGGGCACGGCATAGCGGCGTCCGCAGTCGACGAGAAGACCGCGATTCGCGAGGCGACCAAACTGTGCGACGAGGCATCCGGCGTGGAGTGTCTGATCTATCACAGCGGTTGCAGTTTTCAGGAGGCGGTTCCGCCCTAGAGACGGAACTGAGCGGGCGCCTCCGACCAGGCATCCGGAATCGCTGGGCTGCCGCGCCCGGAATCGGCCGGCAGCCGACTACGCTTCGAAGCGCTCGCTGGTGTCCATCCGGATGCCGCGCAGCTGCGCCGTTTTGAGGTGCTGTGCGTAGTTGGATTCGGCGAAGTAGCCCATCAGCAGAGAGCGGCGACGCAGGTTGCCCGGGTTCAGGCTGCCTGCGTGGACGAGGTCGGCGTCGAACACCAGGATGTCGCCGGCGGCGCCTGCCAGTTGCGTGCTGCGGGACTCGTCGTCCTCGCCGGGAGGCGCTGCGTCCGGCCTAGGGCGATGGCTGCCGGGCACCAGGCGGGTCGCGCCGTTGTGCGGGCCGTAGTTGTCCAGGAACGCCAGCGCGTTCACGGTATCGCCGGGCCGTCGCGCCGAGAGGTCGCGGTGCAGGCCCTGATGGCCGAGTCCGGGCAAGGGCTCGCGACCCTCCACTTGCGCCAGAAAGAACCGCTCGCCGATCAGCGCGCCGGCTGCGGCCAGCAGACGCGGCAGCCGGCAGACGGCCTGCACGGTCGGATCGAGATCCAGCAGCGAATGGCGCCAGTCCGCGCCGCGCGGCACAGGCCAGCGCTCCGACGGCTGCACGCCCGTATCGAAGGCGCGGCGCAGATCGCCCAGCCACTCCGCCGGAATTTCGCCGCGGAGCAGGGCATAGCCGTCCCGATGAAGTTGTTCGCGGTCGATCATGGGGTTTCGGCTTCGTCTGCAGGTGCCGGTTCTTTTACCGAGTCCGTGCCCGGAAGGACAGCCCGAAGGCGACGTGGGCGCGCAATGAGCGGCCGCCCGCAAGCGGTAGGGCCGCACGCCGCGAGACGGGAGTCGGCCAGGATTCGCGCGCCTGCGACCGGCCGCTTGCAAACCGCCCGCGCGCGTTTTACAGTGAACCATATGGTTCAGTATCAAGCCCGCCTCGACGCAACCTTCGCCGCGCTCTCCGACGTCACCCGGCGCGGCGTGCTCGAACACCTGGGTGGTTCGGAGGCCTCCATCACCGACCTTGCCCAAAAGTTCGATATGACCCTCACCGGCATGAAGAAGCACGTCAGCGTATTGGAGCAGGCGGGGCTGGTGACCACACAGAAGGTGGGGCGCGTACGCACCTGCAAGCTAGGACAGCGCCGGCTGGAGGAAGAGGCCGCCTGGATCGAACGCCACCGCCAACTCTGGAGTGCGCGTTTCGACGCGCTCGACCAGCTGGTCGAACAATTGAAACGCGAGGAGAAGGCAGATGCCAAAAGGAAACGAAGCTAGCCCCGACGCCATCAATCGCACCGTCGTGGAGCGCAAGTCCGACCGCGAATTCGTCGCGACGCGACGGTTCAACGCGCCCGCGCATATCGTCTTCGAAGCGTGGAGCAGGCCCGATTTGTTCAAGCAGTGGTGGGTTCCGGAGTCGGCCGGCCTGTCGCTGCTCTCGTGCGAGATGGAGGTTCGCACCGGAGGCAGGTATCGCCTCGTGTTCCGTCACCCGGCTACCGATCAACCGATAGCGTTCTTCGGCACCTACACGGAGGTGACGCCGAACAAGCGCATCGTGTGGACGAACGAGGAAAGCGATCAGGGCGCCGTGACCACGGTGACGTTCGAAGAAAACGCCGGCAGCACGCTGGTCACCTTGCACGAGCTCTACCCCACGCAAGCGGCCCTCGACGAAGCCCTCGCCGGTTCGGCGGAAGGTCTGCCGGAGCAGTTCGCGCAGCTGGACGCATTGCTCGCAAGAGGGGCGTGACCGCCGGCGCATGCGACGGATGGGCGAGGGGGCGCATCGGCCCGGAGCCGCTGGCTCGGCGCCGACGAATTGCCGATACTCGGATGGGGTTCTCGCGAGCCCCTTCCTTTCCCGAAACATCGCTTTCCAGGTGCCCGATGCGTCGTGCGGTCCTTGCCTTTTTTCTGCTGGCATCGTTCGGCGCCGGCGCGGTCGTCATTCGCGACGACGTCCCCGACATGCGTTATCGAATGGCCATATCCGAATTCCCGGCGTTGGCCGACGTGCCGGGCGAGGGCCATGGCGTCCTGATCGCACCGCGCTGGGTGCTGACCGCCGCCCACGTAGTGGGCTGGCAGCCAGGGGTGGATGCGGTCGTCGTCGGCGGCACTCCTTACGCCGTAAGCCGTGTCGTCGTTCACCCGGATTACAAGAAGCCGCCTCAGGACATGGTCGACGCGGCGATCAAGTCGGGCGATTGGGGCGCCTTCCTGGCGTTCATGGCCGCTTCCGACGACATCGCCCTGATCGAGTTGGTCGAGCCGGTGCGCGACGTGGTTCCCGTGCGCATCTACAGCGAATCGGCGCTGGGGAAGGTGGTGCGGATCATGGGGCGGGGCGCCACCGGGACGGGTACGCGGGGGCACAATCCGCACGGCCCGAATCGGACCGATCTGCGCCAGGGCTACAACGAGATCAGCAGTTCGGAGGGCCGATGGATCGGATACACCTTCGATCCGCCGCCGGCGGCGCTTCCGCTGGAGGCATCGCTGGGCAACGGCGACAGCGGTAGCCCCATTCTCGTCGCGGTAGGCGACGAATGGCAGGTGGCCGGGATCACCGCATGGAAGCGCGTGCAGGGCAATCCGATGGAAACCTGGCCGGGCAAGTACGGTCAGACGAATTACGGCGTGCGGGTGGAGCACTACCGCGGCTGGATCGAGAAGACGATCGCGGCGCCCGCGAAGCTATCGGGCCGAAACACCGAAATCCAAAATACGCCGTGAGGCGCGGGCTTCGATAGAAAGGCCCGAGAGAGGGGCCTTTCGGTCGCCGACAGCGCGTGGCTCGAACTCAGCCCGTGTCGCCCTCGATGCGCTTCACGCGCTTGCGGTAGGCCTGCACGTTGTTGCCGTCGATCTCCGTCTCCCGCGTTCCCGTGACCTCGCCGATCTTCTGGTCCGAGCCGGTCACCGGTTGCGCCTCGACGGTCGTTTCGCGTTCGAACGCGTGCGACTTGTCGGTGTTGCGGTAGTACCGATACAGGCCCCAATACAGGCCGGTGGCGCCGGCCGGGCCGAGCAGAAGCAGCCAAAGTCCGCTGTCGTCGCTCATTAAGAGTTCCCCACGATCCAGAGTGCGATGCCTTCCAGGAAGGTGCCGACGGTGATGGCGGTCAATAGCAGCTTCCACTGCTGTACCGGCACGCTGCCCATCGTCTCGCCGGTGCGGCCGTTCACGGCGATGTAATGCAGCATGCCGCCGTTGCTGCCCGGCTGGTGGTAGGAATACAGCCACACCGGCAGGTACATCGACACCCAGCGTGTGCCGTGGACGTCGAGCCGCTCCTGTTCCCAGCGCACGCCGCGACCGTAGCGCTCCACCGATTCCTCGACCTGGGCGCGGGCGATCGACAGGAGTTGGTCCTCCAGGCGCGGGCGCAGGTGCTGCACGTCGCTGTTGCGCTTCTCCGAGCTGAAGCCCGACAGATAGGACGCGTTCCACTTCACCGCGTTCTTGGTGTCGAATGGCAGGATGGTATTGATGATGTTGTTGGTGTTGACGCGGGTGTCCAGGTTGCCGCGCTCGGTGGAAGATTCCAGCGGCAGGTCGTCGACGGTGAAGTCCACGTGCCGTTCCACCCGATAGACGTCCGCGTCGTAGTAGGTCTTCTTGTTGTCGCCGCTGCCCTTGGTGTAGCGGCGCGTTTGGATTTCGCCCTTGCCGGCGATGTCGGCGCTGGCCTTGCCGTCGACGATCATGTACGGCAGGTAGACGCCGACGACGTTCTCCGGCGTGAACTGCTCCTTGAAGGCCTTCAACGCGAAGAAGCGGCGCTTGTCCACGAACTGACGGATACGGGCGACGGCGTCGTCCTTGCGGATGTGGAACGGCAGCACCGCATCGGGCACCGCGCCGTTGGCCACCTGCTCGTTGACGCCGAAGACGTGCCGGCACCAGTGACACCGCGCGGTCATCCCAGCCTCGGTGTTGACCGTCACCTCGGCGCCGCAGCCGGTGCACTTGAAGGTCATCAGGCTGGCGGCGTCGGCCGCGATGTCGCGCGCGCCCGAGGCGATGATGGTGCCTTTGAGCTGGTCGAGGCCCTCGCCGAGTCCGAACTCCTCCTCCACCCGCGCGCCTTGCCACTCGTTGCGGCAATACAGGCAAATCAGCAAGTCGCTGCCCGGCTTGTGGCGGATGTCGGACGCACCGCATTTCGGACAGCGGTTGAGGCCGTCCTTGAGCTCCTCGGAGGACGTGTCGATGGCGACCGGATCGGGCGCCAGCAGCTCCTCGCGAATCGGTTCGGGCAAGGCGGCCGGATCCAGCGGCGAACTGCCGGGCAGCGGCGGTACGTCCTGCGGCGACCCCGGGCCGGTATACGGCGGCAGCGGCGGCGGCGAACGGGTGGGGTTCGACATGGCGGCTATGCGGCTCCGGCTTACAGGCCCAACGTCTTGGTCTTGAGCGCGTCGTAGTCGGCCTGCGTGATCAGGCCCAGGTCGAGCATCTCCTTGGCCTTCTTCAACTTGGCGATCGGATCGTCGGCGGCGGCCGCGGCCGGCGCCACCGGCTGCTGCAGGCTGCCGACGCCGGCGCCGACCATGCCCGTGGCCATGCCGACGCCCATCAGGCCCGCCGCGCCGCCGTTTTCGCCGGCCGCCTGGATGCCCGCCGCGACGCTGGCTTGCAGGTTGGAGTTGCCGCGCGCGCCCGACAGCGCGTCGGCGCGCTGCACGGTCTTGAGCAGTTCCCGGGTGGTGGCGTCGTACTCGATGGAGACGATGGCGGTCTTGACGATGGCCAGGCCGCGGTCGGACTTCCACTGGTAGCCCGCTTCCACCGCATCGGACAGGCTCTTGGCGAAACCGAGCGAGTCCTGCTGGATCTTGGTGATGCGGTTGCCCTTGTCCGCATCGTTCGTATACAGGCTGAAGGCCGGCGCGAGCGAGCCGACGACTTCGTTGAAGAGCTGGCTGGCGGCGGCGTTGTCGACGTCGGTGAAATCGAAGACCTGGCCGGGCCGCAGGTAGGTGGCCGGCACGAAGTTCTTCACGAACAGGATCGGGTCGACGATCTTCAGCGTGTAGGAGCCGCGCGTCAGCGCGCCGACCTGGGTGTTGAGGAAGCCGTCGTTCCAGTAGATCTCCGACTGCGTGCCGAAGCGGTTGTCCGGCAGCTCCTTCAGCGAGACGAAGAACGCGGCCTGCTGCGCGCCCGGCTGGCCGCCGAACTTGAAACGCTCCCAGCTTTGCTTGATCAGCGAGCTGACCAGGCCGTCGCCGGCGAAGATGGATTGGGAGTTGAGGTCGTCCGACCGCCATTCGTAGCCGCCCGGCTCGGCGGCGAATCCGGTGATCGCGCCGTCCTGGAACAGCAGCAGCCCGTAGCCCTCGGGAACCACGATCTTCGAACCGTTGCTGATGATGTTCGAGGAGCCGCTGGTATTCGAACCGCGACCGGCATTGGTGCCGCGCGGCACCGCGGCGAACAGCGCCGCCGTCGACGGCAGGCCATCGGGAACCGTATAGAAGTCCTTCCACTGGTCGGCGAGCACGCCACCGACCGCACCTGCCACCGCCTGCACCAGACCCATGACATTCCCCAGGTTTCTTGGCCGGGCACCGTGCCCGCCTTGCACACCGAAACTATACAGTTCCGCGCGGCGGGCCGGAGGGGCGGGCCGGCTCGATCGGGCGCGCTCCATCGGTCTTGCCCAACACCCGGCGATCGGGCTGATGTTCGTTCCGTGCCTTCGGCGGCCCCTGGGCGACGCAGTCGTCGACCACGCCGTCGCCCGGCGCGATGTTGGCCGCGCCCTCCCGGCCCACCGTGTCGGGCATGGGGCGCACACCAGAGGCCGGTCCGTGCCGCTTCGGCCGCTTGCGCAAACTGGCCGCCGAGGCCGCCCTGGGCGAGGGCGCATCCACGGCGCGCGAGTGGTGGCTGGCAACGCGCCGGCCTTCGCGGTCCTTGGTTTGGCTGGCGACGCCCCAGGCCATTTTGCTTTCCGGACGCTTACGAGCGGGTAGGGGCGCCAGCGCCCCGAAACGGAGGGCGCAGCCTTCCCCCGGCCGCGACCTGCCAGCGCGATGGATCGCGCCGCTTGCTGCGGCGCATCAGCAGCCAGGCGCCGTCGAGCCTACAATCGTGCCCGCAACGACTGTCCGCTTAGCCAGGGCCCCTCACGCGTCAGCGCTCACCGGAGGCTTCAATGCGACGTCTCGCTCTTGCCGCAGCACTGCTCATGTTCTCAGCCGCGACCTGCGCCTACGAATGGCCGCTGGGTATTCCCAGCGACACCAAGGCCCAGTACTTCATCCTGGAAATCGGCGGCAAGTGGCCGGGCCGCACCGTCATCACCAAGCGCACCGCCTCGGCCGGCACCAGCTATTCGAAACGCTTCTACGACTGCCTCAACAGCTCGGTGAAATACCTGGGCAACGGCGCCACCCTGGACGCGATGGCGCGCTCCAGGCCGGAGGAAGACATGGCGCCGGTGGTGCCGCAGTCGGTGGCGGACTATGTGGGGCGTGAAGCGTGCAAGCGCTAAGGATCCGGAGCCAGGCTGTATGACCATCGCCACGCTCAAATCCTTGTTCGGCTACAAGGCCTGGGCCAACGCCGAGCTGTTCGCGCTGTTGGCCGACGTGCCCGCCGAACACGCCGGGCCGTTGCACGCCTGCATTCGCACGCTCAACCACGTCTATGTCGCGGACAGGATCTTCCGCGCCCACTTGAGCGGCGAGCCGCGACCGTTCGACGCGACCAACACGCAAGACACGCCGAGCCTGCGGCAGCTGCAGGCCGAGGTGCAGGCCACGGACGCCTGGTATCTGGACTATGTCTCCCGCCTCACCGAACCGGTCCTGGCCGAAGTCCTGGATTTCCGGTTCACCGACGGCGACAACGGCCGCATGTCCAGGGAGGAAATGCTGCTGCATATCGTCACCCATGGCGGTTATCACCGAGGCAACGTCGGCGAAGTGCTCCAGTCCATCGCGATCGACGCGCCGCGCGATCTCTACACCAAGTTCCTGCATCAGAGCGAGCCATCCAGGCGTGGTGCCTGAGCGTTCGCAGCTTGCGGTCAGGGCGCGCCGAACGCCGCCTGGAACAGTAAGGCGAATGCGGTAACGGCCGCGGCCGCATGGCCGACGACCAGCCAGGTCGGAAGCAGGCGTTGTCGCCATTTGTAGGCCAGGCTCATGACCGCTCCGCCGGCGGCGGCCAGCAGGAACAGCGCCAGCGCCAACACCGCGAAGGACGGCACGGTCAGCGTGCAAACGGCATAAGCCAGCAGCGTCAAACCCGACGCGGCCAGCAAGCCGTGCAGCATGGCCAACCACGCGGGCGGATTGCGCTTGCTGAAGAAACGGATGCTCGCCATGAGCAAGCCGCCCAAGGCGGTGATCGCCAACACGATGGTCGCAGTCTGAAGCATGGTCGCGATCCTCGAAGCGGGTTAAGCGCGCGGTCGCAGCCGACCAATCGGCGCATCCGGTCAGCGACTAGCGCGCGGGCGTCACGCGCCACACGACATTGCCGACATCGTCGGCCACCAGCACCGCGCCTTGGCGGTCGATCGCCACACCCACCGGGCGGCCGCGCGCCTGCCCCCGCTCGTCCAGAAAGCCGGTGAGTACGTCCTCGATCGGGCCGGCGGGCCGTCCGTTCGCAAACGGCACGAAGGCGACTTTGTAGCCGCTGGGCGGTTTGCGGTTCCACGAACCGTGCAGGCCGATGAAGGCGCCGTTGGCGTAGCGCGCCGGCAGCAATTGGCCCTCGTAGAACGCCAGCCCCAGGGCGGCGACGTGGGCGCCCAGCGCGTAGTCGGGCGCGATCGCCCTGGCCACCATCGCGGGGTCCTGCGGTTGCACGCGCGTATCGACATGCGCGCCGTAGTAACTGTACGGCCATCCGTAGAACGCGCCGTCGCGCACCGAGGTGAGGTAGTCCGGCACCAGGTCGCTGCCAAGCTCGTCGCGCTCGTTCGCCACCGTCCACAGGGCGCCGCTTTGCGGCTGCCAGGCCAGGCCCACCGGGTTGCGCAGGCCGCTGGCGTAAACGCGGCCCCGCCCCGTCTTGACGTCGATCTCGTGGATCGCGGCGCGGCCGGCTTCGATGTCCATGCCGTTCTCGCCGATATTGCTGTTCGAACCGACGCCCACGTACAGCTTGCCGCCGTCGCGACTGGCCAGCAGGCTCTTGGTCCAATGATGATTGCGCGGCGCGCCCGGGAGGTCCGCCACCTTCGTCGGCACGGCGTCGATGCGCAGGTCGCCAGGACGGTACGGCACGCGCACGATCGCGTCGGCGTTGGCGACGTAGAACGCGTCGCCGATCAGCGCCATGCCGAACGGCGACATCAGGTTCTGCAGGAAGACCGCGCGGACCTCCGCCACGCCGTCGCCGTCGGCATCGCGCAGCAGGGTGATACGGTTGGCGCTGGGCGCCGCGGCGCCGGCCTTTTCGAAAGCCGATTTCATGAACATGCCACGGATCGGATTCGACGCCGGATCCGGCGTCGGCGGACGATTGCTTTCCGCGACCAGCACGTCGCCGTTGGGCAGCACATACAGCCAGCGCGGATGATCCAGACCGGTCGCGAACGCGTTCACCGCCAGTCCCGTTGCCGGCGTCGGCTTCGCGCCCGTCGGCCAGCCGACGGCCTTGGCCACTTTGACGGTGGGGATCAGCGTGGAGGCGGGCTCTGGCAGCGTCGGGTTCGGCCCGGTGTCGGCCTTGGCGGCGAGGCGGGCGGAGCCGCCGCAACCGACGACGACCGCCAGCGCCAGCGCATACGCGGTCGCGCGTGCGAGCGGGGTGATGCGGAGCATGGCGGCCTCCTTATGAGGCAGCGCAGCCCAAACGCAATCTGCCTATGCGTTTCAGTGTCCGCTGGGCGCCATGAAGTCGATGTGACTTCGTATTCGTCGCGTGAAGGCATGGCTCCCGTAGAACGTTAACTCATGAAGACCTGCCTTTCACTGGAGATTTCCCGCCGACAACTAATCTGCCCCTGGTTATCGAACCAAGGCCAATGCGGCAAAGGAGAGGACGGCGCATGTACGTGATCATGGGCGGTACGGGGCATGTGGGGTCGGCCACCGCTGAGGCGCTGCTCGCGCGTGCGGAGGCGGTGGCCATCGTTACCCGTTCCGCCGAGCGCGCCGGCGAGTGGCGTGCGAAGGGTGCGGATATCGTCGAGGCGAATGTGGAGGACGCGGCATCGCTGCATGCGGCCTTGCGACGCGGACACCGTGCGCTCCTCCTCAATCCGCCCGCCGATACCAGCACGGATACCGACGCGGTCGAAAGGCGCACCGTCGCCAAGATTCTGGCCGCGCTCGAGGGCTCGGGTCTGGAGAAAGTAGTCGCGGAATCGACCGGGTGCGCGCAGCCCGGCGATCGCATCGGCGATCTCAACGTGTTGTGGGAGCTGGAGGAAGGTCTGCGCGGACAAGCCATCCCGGCGGCCATAAACCGGGCGGCTTACTACATGAGCAACTGGGACGGGCAACTCGACGCCGTGCGCGCCACGGGCCAGCTGCAAACCTTGTTTCCCGCCGATCTGGCGCTTCCCATGGTCGCGCCGCGCGATCTGGGTTGGGCGGCCGCCACCAGGCTGTTGTCGTCGCTGGACGACACGGGCGTGCGCTATGTGGAAGGTCCGCGCCTGTACTCGTCCAACGACGTCGCGCACGCGTTCTCGCAAGCCCTGGGCCGACCGGTGGAGGTGGTGGTCACACCGCGCGAAGCATGGAAGCAGGCCTTCCTCAAGCTGGGATTCTCCGACGCCGCGGCCGACTCCTATGCGCGGATGACTGCGGTCGCCGTCGATAGCGGCTTCGACGTGTCGGACGACCCGTTGCGAGGCACG
The DNA here is from genome assembly GCF_900114355.1 of Lysobacter sp. cf310. Classification (GTDB taxonomy): domain Bacteria; phylum Pseudomonadota; class Gammaproteobacteria; order Xanthomonadales; family Xanthomonadaceae; genus Lysobacter. The sequence continues at coordinate 1,178,217 of NZ_FOSS01000001.1, read as the reverse complement.
ACCACGCTCGAAGCCCATGTTCGGGATTTGGTGGCCAAGTCGCAGGCTTAGCCCAAGAGGAGCGGCCCCGCACAGAGACCAGCGCTGCGGTGCCGGAAGCGCGGGCCACGTCGCATCGGATAGCGGGCTTATCGTCGGTCTCCAGGGCCTTGCCTTGCGCGATCTGGAATAGAGTGCAAGAACGCCCCGAACGGAGCCGCGCCATGCTGGATCACCTCTTCCTGTCGGTAAGCGATGTCGGCCGCTCGGTCGCCTTTTACACGGCCGCCTTGGCCCCGCTCGGAATCGAGCGAAAACACGACTACGACGGCAAGGATGGCCCTCCGGGGCATCCCGATCTCAAGGGCTTCGGTGCCGATGGCCGGGTGTTCTTCTGGTTGCGTCATGGATCCGTGCAACCGGACGCGGTGCATGTCGGCTTCGTGGCGGCGGGTGAGGCCCAGGTCGATGCGGCCTATGCGGCGGCGATCGCGGCAGGGGCGACCGATCGGGGCGCGCCGGGGCCGCGATTGCACTACGACCCGCGCTACTACGCCGCGAATGTGTTGGATCCCGACGGGCACAGTCTGGAGTTCGTCTACAAGTGCTGGCAGCACCCGTCGCGATGAGGGATAGGGAGATGACGAGCCCGCCGTGTTCGCATTCGTTCGACGCGGGCTCGGGCGCCGTCTCGGCCATTCCGGCGCGCAGCCCAGGCCGTACCGCATGGCCGGCGATGGTGAGACAAGAATGTCCTGGTCGCGCAACGCCGGACGAATCCATGTAGCAACCGTTTTCCGTGCGCTCCACGCACGCGTAAGGCCGTGATGACCTGTCGCCGCGGGCTTACGCGTTGAATGGGTTACACAGGGACCGTGCATCAGCCATGGAGGCTAGCGCAACGCAACCGCGCCTATCGTAGTGCCATCGTCGTTCGCCGACGGTGTCGTCCGCAGTACGCATCGGGTCGTCAGACCGAACCCCCGCTATGCATCCGAGACCGGCTTCAAGCCCGGATGGGCGAAGCCATGCCGTCCCGCTGCCGAATCGTCGTGTACCGACGATGGACGCCTGTCACCAGGCAAACCCGAACCATCATGGAGAGTACGAGATCATGGAAAGGACGAACGACAATCTAGGGCGGACAGGAACGCCGCCGCAGCGACGCGGCATGCGGGCCGCGGTATGGGTGGCCTCCGGCTTGATCGCCGCGATGCTGCCGCTGGGCGCAAGCATGGCCCAGACGCCGATGGCGCCGCTGATCAACGAGAACGCGCCCAAGCGCATCCCGGGCCAGTACATCGTGGTTTACAAGCAGGGCGTGGCCAGCAAGTCGCTGCAAACCTCGCAGGAGCGCGTGCGCGCGTTAGGCGGCAAGATCGGCTACGTCTACAGCGCCGCGCTGCGCGGCTTCAGTGCGACCCTGCCGGACAACGCCGTGCGTAGTCTGCGCCAGAACCCGGACGTCGCCTACATCGAGGTCGACCAGGTCGGCGATCTCAACGTCGTCCAGAACAACCCGCCCGCGGGCCTGGACCGCACCAGCGAGCGCCTGCTGCCGCTGGATCTGCGCTACACCTACAGCGAAACCGGCAACAACGTGCACGTGTACGTGATCGACACCGGCATCCGCCCGACCCATAACGAGATGGTCGGACGCGTCTCGGGCGGCACCAACACCATGAACCTGGCCGCCGGCACCAACGACTGCCACGGTCACGGCACCCACGTAGCCGGCACCATCGGCGGCACCACCTTCGGCATCGCCAAGCAGGCGCTGCTGCATCCGGTGCGTGCGGGCGATTGCGCCAACACCTACCTGGCGCCGGTGATCGCGGCGGTGGACTGGGTCACGGCCAACCGGGTGCTGCCCGCGGTCGCCAACCTCAGCTCCGGCTTCTCGCCCAGTCCGACCCTGGACACGGCGATCGCGAACTCGGTGGCTTCCGGCGTCACCTACTCGGTCGCGGCCGGCAACAACAACGGCGACGCCTGCAACATCTCGCCTGCGCGCGCGCCGACCGCCATCACGGTCGGTGCGATCACTCCCGGCAACGACACTCGCGCCAACTTCTCCAACTGGGGCACCTGCGTCGATCTGTTCGCACCGGGCGTGAACACCTTGTCGGCCGGCATCGCCAACGATGCATCGACCGCGGTGATGTCAGGCACCTCGATGGCCGCACCGCACGTGGCGGGCGTGGCCGCGCGCTACCTGCAAGTCCACCCGGCGTCGACACCGGCAGCGGTCTGGGCGGCTCTGCATAACGCCAACAACACTCCCGCCACGCCGCTGTGGCCGGGCGTCATCAACCGCGGCGCGGGTTCGCCGAACGAGCTGCTGCACTACGGCTCGCTCAACGACGGCTTCAACGACGGCGATCCACACATCACCACCGTCAACGGCCTGAACTACGACTTCCAACCCGGCGGCGAGTTCGTCGCCCTGCTCGGCAATATGGGCATGGAAATCCAGACCCGCCAGACCGTCGTGCCCAGCGCGCCGTGGGTCAGCGTCAATACCGCCATCGCCGCACGCGTGGGTAGCTACCGCGTCACCTGGGTGCCCAACCTCAGCGGCGTGCCGGACCCCAGCGGCCTGCAGCTGCGCGTGAACGGCACGCTGGTCAATCCCGGCCCCGGCGGCATCGCCCTGGGCGTCGGCGGCCGCGTCAGCAAGTACGGCAGCAACGGCCTGCAGATCGACTTCCCCGACGGCACCACCCTGATCGCCACCTCCAACTGGTGGCCCAATCAGAGCCAGTGGTACATCAACGTGCGTGCGTACCACACGCCGGCGACGGAAGGCATCATGGGCGTGCTGACGGCCAACGAATGGAACCGCCCCGGTTTCGTCGACTCCTGGCGCGTGACCGACAAGACCTCGCTGTTCGACTACGCCAAGGAAGACTCCACGGGCAACTATCGCAAGGATCCCTTCCCGGAAGACAAGATCCCGCCGATGAAACCCGAGAACGTCGAGCTGGCGCGCCGCGTCTGCGAACCGCTGCAAGACCGCAAGATCCGCGGCGATTGCGAGTTCGACGTGGGCACCACCGGCGACGACATCTTCGCCAAGAGCGCCAAGGTCAGCCAGGACGTGCAGCGCGGCGGCACCGAGACCTCGTTGGGCGCCAACAACAAGGGCGGCGACAGCGTGATCCTCACCGCCACCGTGACGCGTCTGGCGCGCGGCCAGGAAGTGCCCACCGGCGGCGCCCGCCTGCTGGTGGACGGCAAGGACATCGCCGAAGGCGCGCGTTTGGACAAGGCCGGCCGCGCCAGCTGGACCGTGTCGGAAAGCGCCATCAAGGGCCTCAGCGTGGTCGCCGAGTACGTGCCGACCAAGGACAGCGAGTTCCTGCCCAGCAGCAGCGGCGCGCTGGAATACGGCCGCGAGGCCAAGCGCGTGACCAATACGCTGGCCGATCCGATCTATCGGCGTTTGTCGAAGTAAGGATGAAGCAAGCCGGCACTTACCACGCCGGATGAGGTAACCCAGCGTACGGGGGCGCCCGGGCATCGCCGATAGGTCGGTGGTGCCCGGGCGTATCGCGCCCTCGGAAACGGGGATCCGGAAACAAGGGGGCAGAGTGGGCTTTCTAGAAAGTCCACTCTGATCCTTGTTTCGCACGTGCAATGCCTGAGTGCGAGCGCGCATTTCAGCGTTCCCCCGTATGCGCGCAAGCCATTTTTACGGGAGGTTTGCGCGAGGCGATTGTTGGATCAGTTCCACTGCGTAGCCATAGAGAGCACTTCTGGCCTATATCCGTTCGTGAGGGGGCGGTGTTAGCTTGCGCGAGCCCACGCTGCCGTGTGCAAAAAACCAGGGGCCCTCGTGAGTGTCAATCGATCCGTTTTCTTGGTGACGATCATCGCCGCCGCCTGGGCCACGCCCTTCATCGTGCGCGGCCAGTCGGCGAGTGCCTCGTCCGCCGCTCGCCACGAGCAGGTGGACGCGATCTTCGCGCCGTGGAACGGCACCCACACGCCCGGCTGCGCGGTGGGTATTTCCCGCGACGGCGTGCTGGATTACGCGCGCGGCTACGGGATGTCGAATCTCGAGTACGACGTTGCCATCACCCCGGATTCGATCTTCCAGGTCGGCTCCATCTCCAAGCAGTTCACCGCCTTCTCGGTCGCGCTGCTGGCGCAGGACGGCAAATTGTCGCTGGACGACGATATCCGGAAGTACCTGCCGGAGATGCCGGACTTCGGCAAGACGATCACCATCGCGCACCTGATCCATCACAGCAGCGGCCTGCGCGAGCAGGGGCAGCTGCTGTATCTGGCCGGCTGGCGCAGCGACGACATGATGACCGAGGCCGACATGTTGGCCGTCGCTGCGAAGCAGCGAGGGCTGAACTTCGCGCGGGGGACCGAGACGCTTTACAACAACCTCGGCTACACCTTGCTGGCCATCATCGTGAAGCGCGTATCCGGCAAGCCGCTGACGGTCTTCGCCCAAGAGAGGATATTCCAGCCACTGGGCATGACCGACACGCATTTCCAGGACGACCACACCGAGATCGTGCGGCGCCGAACCGCAGGATATCAAGCGCACCCGGACGGCGGATGGCGTATCAGCATCCCCGCGTCCGACTACTACGGACCGACCGGCTTGTTCACTACGGTGGGCGACCTGCTGAAGTGGCAGGACAACTTCATCCACGCGCGTGTCGGTGGACAAGCGCTGGTGGCGTCCGTGCGGACATCGGCCATATCGGACAACGGCGTGGCGAGCGGCTACGGCGGCGGAGTATTCGTCCGCAGCTACCGAGGCCTGCGCACGATAGGGCACGACGGCGTGCATGCCGGGTATCGTGCGGACGCCGTCAGCTTCCCCGATCAGCGGCTGGCGATCGTGACCTTGTGCAACGGCGCCACGATTGCTCCACCGGAGCTCACGCAGAAAATCGCGGCCGTGTACCTGGGCGATCGCATGACGCCCGTGGCGCCCGCGGTGAAAGTGCCGGAACCGGAGTTGTCGACGCTGGCCGGCGTCTATTGGAGTTCGCTGACGGATGAAGTGGTACGAGTGGAGGTGAAGGACGGTTCATTGCGCCCCACTGGCGCCTCAAGTCCGTTGGAGCCGCTCGGGAATGGGCTATTCCGCTTGGGCGAGACGGCGCGATGGCGGTTCGACGCCTCCGCCGACGATGCGCTGAAAGCGCCCGAGCTGCGGATCTGGGATGCCTGGCCTACGCCAAGAATTTTTACCCGCGTCAACGAGTCGGTACCCTCGGCCTCGGCGCTGGCGTCGTTCGCGGGGAGGTACCGCATCGACGAGGTCGACATGACTTATACGGTGCTCATGGCGGATGGGAAGCTGACCATGCGATGGCCTCGCCAGACCGATCTCGTGCTTGAAGCCGTCGGCGGCGATCGCTTCGTCAGCGGCGCATGGACGGTGACTTTCACGCGCTCGGCATCGGGTGCGGTGGATGGCTTGACGCTTACTGCGCGTCGATTGCGGCGCATGCGCGCGGAGCGGCTCACGACAGCGGAGACGCCCGTGATTCGAGCCGGCACCAGCACCTAGGCGCGATGCGGCCGATGGCGGTCCTCGTCTCGGCTGCTTGCGCGTTGCGCCAGCTAGATCAGGCCAAGTTGAGTCGCCTTCAACGTGGCTGCCGCCCGCGTGCCGGCGTCCAATTTGCGAAACACGCTCTCGACATGGGTGCGCACCGTGCTGGGGCTGATGCCGAGCTTCTGCGCCGCTACCTTGTTGCTCGCGCCGCGGCTGATCCAGCGCAGCACGTCGCGCTCGCGTTCGGTGAGCAGCGCGGTGGACGATGCTGCCGGTGAACGGGTGGACTGCGATCGCGGTTTGTCGAGCAGCGCGCGCACGACCTCGGTGTCGTAGCGTCCAGCCGCGGCTTCGGCTGTCAGCAGGTCGCGCGCGGCTTGTTCCGTGTGCGCCGCACGCCAGGGGCGCTCGACCCGCAGCGCGGCGAACGCGGCGGCGGCGGCGAGGATGCGGCCTTCGATCGGGACGGCGCCAGCCTTGAGTTCGCGGAAGTAACCGGACCCGTCCTGGCGTTCGTAGGCGTACGAAGCGATCTCCGCCACACCGGCGAGCGAGCCGATCTGTCGCGCGGCGCGGCCCGTCCAGTACGGCACCAGCCGGATCCGTTCCCAAGCCGAGTCCGCGAGGCGGCCCGGGGTGTCCCAGACCATGTTGGGCACCGAGGCGCGGCCCATGCCGTGGATGAGCGCGGCGCAATAGACCCTGTGCTGGCTGGCCGCATCCAGGCCGAGCTGGAGCGCGGCGTTGCGCGCCAGCTGGGCGACCTGCAACGAGTAGCCGGTCATCCAGGGCAGCTTCAGGTCGACGACGTGGGCGAGGATCTCCAGCGAGGTCGTGCGGCCGGAAAATCCGGCATCCAGCGAGCAAGCGCCCGACAAGCCGGGATCGTCATCCAGGGCCGTCAGCCATCGCTCTGCGTTCGCCAGTGCGATATCGGCCAGCGCTGGCGGGTACAGCGCGCCTGCGCGTTCGGCGATGAGCTTGCAGGCGCGTTCGCGGCCGTACAGGCGCGTGAATATCTCGAGATCGCCGGCGATGGCCGCGGTATAGACAGGGGCAGGGACCTGTTCGCCGCGCAGGCCGTCGGGCGCGCCGGAGCCATCGTGGCTCTCGAACAGATGGCGCAGGGCGAATTGCGTCTCTTCGTCCAGTCCCAACTGAGCCGCGATGTCTCCCGAGACTTCGCAATGGATGCGCGACAGCGACAGGAAGGCGGAGCCTTTGCTGCGAGTGCCGGAACGGAAGGCGCTGTCGGAGGATTGGGTCGCGAGCAGCGCCTTGCGCCCGCTCACGTCGTCGCCGAACAGTTGGGCGAACTCGGGTGCGTTGGCGGTGCAGCCCGACCAGCGCAGCAGCGACACCGCGCTGGCGCGCGTGCAGCCTGCCGGGTCCGCGCCCGCCTCGTTGGCCAGTTGTGCCGCGATCCAGGCGGCGCGCGGCGAATGATCGGTGGGCTGACCCATCGAGAGATCGCCCACGAAGGCCAGCGATCGAATCACATCCAGCAGGGCGACGACGGGTTCGGTCACGGAGTGCGTTACCGGTAGGGGAGGCTGGGAAGTCTAGCGCCGCGGCTCCCGCGCGGGCCTCGGTCATTCAACCGATGGTGCGCGCAAGGGGCTGGCGCGCAAGCTGCGCTCCAAGGTTGGTACGCCAACCCCGTCCACTGACCCGCTGACCCCGTCCCGCCCATCCACCGACCCCATCCGGAGCATCCCATGAACCTCAAGTCCCTCGCCTTCGCCACCGTAGCCGCGCTGTCCTCGGCCTCCATCGCCCATGCCGCCACCCCGAATCCGGCGCCGAAGGGCGTCAAGAACATCGTCCTCGTCCACGGCGGTTTCGTCGACGGTTCGGGCTGGCAAAAGGTCTACAACCGTCTCAAGCAGGACGGCTACCAGGTCAGCATCGTGCAGAACCCGACCACCTCGCTGGCCGACGATGTCGCCTTCACCAAGCGCGTGATCGCCCAGCAGGACGGCCCGGTCGTGCTGGTCGGCCATTCCTACGGCGGCGTGGTGATCTCCGAGGCCGGCACCGATCCCAAGGTCGAGCGCCTGGTCTATATCGCCGCCTTCGCGCCCGACGCCGGCGAATCGGTGCAGTCGCTGATCGCCAACCCGCCGCCGGGCGCCTCGGTGCCGCCGATCCTGCCGCCGCAGGACGGCTTCCTGTTCCTGGACCGCAGCAAGTTCGCCGCGTCGTTCGCGGCCGACGTGCCGGCCGACGAGGCCGAGTTCATGGCGGCGTCGCAGGTGCCGTGGGGCGTGGAAGCCCTGGCCGGCAAGGTGAGCGTGCCGGCCTGGAAGGCCAAGCCGAGCTGGTACCTGGTCGCCACCGACGACCACATGATCCCGCCGCCGGCGCAGCAGATGATGGCCAAGCGCGCCGGCGCGACGGTCGCCGAGACCAAGGGCAGCCACGCCATCTACGTGTCCAAGCCCGAGGCGGTGGTGCGGATCATCGAGCAGGCGGCGCAGGGCAAGAAGTAAGGGCGCCTTGTTCCACCGATCGGAACGTCGACGCACGGATCGCCCCGCGTGAGCGGGGCGATCTATTTTGGGACGCAACCGCCGGCGTTGTGTGTGCGGGCGTCGCGCGGCTCAGGCCTGCAACGTCGTCGCGATCCGCACTTCGCCGGTCAGTACCTTGTGGATCGGGCAGGCGTTCGCGATCTGCAGCAGGCGCTCGCGCTGCTCGTCGCTCAGTTCGCCCTGCAGGGTCATCTTGCGCTCGATGTCGGTGCCTGCCGCCGGCTTGCCGTCCGGGTTGAAGCGCAGCGCGACTTCGACGCCGGCCAGCGGCCATTGCTTGCGCGCGGCGTACATGCGCACGGTGATCGCGGTGCAGGCGCCCAGGCTGGACAGCAGCAGGTGCTCGGGCGTGGGGCCGGTGTCGCCGCCGCCCAGGTCGGCCGGCTCGTCGGCCTGCCAGGTGTGGCCGCCGTCGTCGATGAAGGTCACCACGTAGGGCGTGGGCTGGGTGCTGGCGCGGACGGTCGCGACGGTCATGGCGTTCCTGAAGGCTTGCGGCATCGATGCCGCAGAGGCAGACCTTAAGCCCGCGCCGGCACCGGTACCAGCCGTGGCGGTCGCACGGACCATCCCACTGGCCGAATGATGCCTTGCTGATCAATCCGATTCGGTGCCGGGGCCGGGAGGATCGGCATCAGGTATCGGGGCTATCTGCAAGGCCTGGCTATCGGTGCAAGATAGGTGAGCCGATACCGATCGAGATGCCCATGAGAGTCATGCAGAAGACGCTACAGATGCTGAAGCAACGTCAGGCGCCGGTGGACCTGTATCGGGACCATATTTCCAGCGAGTCGCTGTCCGGCGTCGTCACCGACTACTCCGAGGATTTCGTATACCTCAGTCTCTTCACCGACGCAGGCCAGGCCAATGGCATCGCGGTCTGCTTCCGCAGCGACATCACCCGGATCCGTTGGGAAGGCAACGAGCGTCAAGCCTTGTCGCAGATGATTGAGGCCACGGGAGCCAAGCCGACCGCGCCTGCGCTGTCCCTCGACTCCCTGCAGTCGCTGCTGGAGTCGGTATCGGCGACCTTCGGCTACGTCAATGTGCTCACGGAGCGCATGGACGATTCGGTCACGTTCATCGGCGAAATCGCGGAGCTGGATGCGGAATCCTTGCTTCTGGAAACCTTCGGAACCTATTCCAGTCGGGATCGGAGCAGGCTGTGGCTCAGCCTCTCCGAGATCACTCGCATCGACGCCGATGCCGCATACGAGCGCAGCGTTGTCTATCTGGCGGGAAAGCCCGCTTGATCGGCGCTGTGTCGCGACATATCCGCCTCTGGACCTGCCGAGCTTCGACATAGGTCACCGCTCAATACGGGCGGCGCCTTCCAGCGCCGCCCGCGTCGCCGTCAGCGACCGGCGGTATTGGTCTGCCAAAGCGGCTTGCGTTGGTGGTCGTACACCACCACGTTGCCGTCGTTCTGCACGAACAGCACCGCGCCGCGCTTGCCGCCGGTGTTGCTCGCCCATCGGGTCTGGCCCGCGCCGTCGCGAACGGTCAGATTGCCGTCGGTCTGCATGTGCAGGGAGTGGCCGCTGCCGTAGACGTGGTTGGCCCAGATGGCGCCGACGTTCTGCTTGTACAGCACCAGGTTGCCGTCGCCCTGGATCGCCAGCGTGAATCGCTGGTCGCAGGAGGTCAGGGTGCCGTTGGTCTCGCGCCAATCGCGCGGATTCAGGCGGCCGCAGCTCGGCACCGTGCGCAGCACCAAGTCGTAGGCGTTGAGGATGGGTTGCAACGGCTGGAAATAGCCCTGCGGTGCCGGATCGCCGCAATTGTCGTCCCTGCCTTCGGAGAAATGGCCGCCGGAGTACACGCCCTGCGCCTCGGCGCTGGGGGTGATCACCGCACCGCCCGAATCGCCGAAGCCGGCGCAGGCGTTGGACTGGGTCAGGCCTTTGACGACGCCGTACTGCGGGCCGTAGTCGACCGTCACCTGCTTGGCCTGCACGGTGCCGCAGTGGTAGCCCGTCTTGTTCCCCGACCGGCACACCGCCGCGCCGATCGGCGCTTCCAGACCGCCGCGCACGTCGATGTCGACGCCGGCGTAGTTGTAGACCCAGGGCAGGATATGCCAGAGGTTCGGTTGCGTGTTCTGCACCCAGGCGTGGTCGGCGTTGGGGAAAGTGGAATAGGCGAAATGCCCGATCGCGGAATTGTTGGTGCCGCGCACCGCCATGTTGACCGTTCCGCAATGGCCCGCCGTCACGAAGCCGGGCGTGTTGCCGCGAAAGGCCGAGAACCCCGTCGAGCACCAGCTATCGGGCGTCAGGTAGCGATCGCCGCCGCGCAGGTCGTGCTGGGGTATGGGGCGCTGCGCGGAGGTCACGATGTGCACCATCCCGGCATCGATGCCGCTGCGCGCGATGAGCTCGATCGCCGCTTCCTGCGCGTTGGGGTCGATGGTCAGGACGATGCGGTTGTTGGGCAGATCGACGTTCCAGGCTTGTACGCGAGGGGCGTCCTTGCGCATGAGGCCGGCAGTCAGCCCGCGATGAGCCTGATCCAGCTGCGATTGGGCGACGTCCAGCTCGGCCGCGCTGTGCTTGAGCACACGCACTTCGTCGCCGCTCTGACGCATGCGACTGACCGCCTTGCGATCCGTCACGCCCAGGATCAATCGATAGTCGCCGGCGGCGTCGCGCTCCAGCCAGGTGCCGGCATAGTGCGCGCCCAGCCCGGCCCGTGCTTCGGCCTGCAAGCGCATCGCACGATGTTCGGTGGCGAGATAGGTCTGAAGTTGCGAGGGCTTCAGGCCGAGGTCGCGTTGCAGAGCCTGGCGCATGGCGGCCGGCATCGGGTTGGTCTGCGGCTCGGCGGCATGGCCGATGGCGGGTGCGAGCATTGCGCACAGCGATACGGCCAGCGCAGCGCCGGTGTGAGTGGCATTCATGGGTTCTCTATCCTTCCTTAGTGGTATGGGACGCACGCACGTCCTGTAGCGTCCGTGCCTATTCCCGTACGAGAGAGGGGGTGGAACCCTGACATTCAGCCATGGGTTTTTTCTCGGGCCTGGCATTCGGTCATCCAACGCCGGCCGAGCTGGCGCTGCCAGGAGGACGCGTTGGGCATCGCTTCCAGTTGCCGCAGCGCCGCGGCGAGCTCGCGGCGACGGTCGGCGCCCTCGCAGCGCGCGCGCTCCAGCGCGACCCGTTCGAAGCGCGGTTGCGATTCGACGATGACCTCGCCGGTGCGCCGGGCGGCATTGGCTTCCAGCGTCGCGACCGCGGCGGCGGCCTCGCCGCGTTGCAGCCGGGCCACGGCGCGCAAGCCGTCGATGTCCAGCAGCTGGCCATGGCCTTCCGCGTTGCGCCGCGCCGACAGGTGCCGTGCCCGCTCCAGATCCTGTTCGGCCAAGGCCCATTCGCCGCGCGCCAGCCGCGTCTCGCCGCGCCCCAGCAGGGCCGAGACGGCCGCCGGATGCTCTTCGCCGTGGAATTCCAGCGAACGCTCCACCATGCGGTCGTACAGGCGCAGCGCCTCGTCCAGGCGCTGGGTTTGCAGCGCCGCGAAGCCGAGGTTGCGGCCGATCAGCAGCTCTTCGTCCGGATTGCGCGGCACGAGCCGGCGCACCAGCGCGTCCGCCTCGCGCAGCAGCGGATAGGCCTTGGCCGCGTCGCCGTCGGTCAGGGCGATGCCTGCGCTGTTCACCAGCGCACGCACGTAGTCTTTGCGGGTATCGGGACCGCCGGCTTTGAGCAGCGCGAGGCTGCGATCCAGATAGCTCCATCCCTTGGCCTGGTCGCCGAGCGCGAAGTGGCCGAGGCCGATGTTGCCGAGCAGACGCGGGTATAGCGGGTCCTGGGTCGCGCCGGCGCGCTCCAGCACCTCGGCGGCCTGCGAGCTGTAGCGCAGAAACTGCCGCGGCTGGCCCAACCCGTAATGCGCGGTCGCCAAGCCGCGCAGCGCGTCGGCCAGAGCGAGCGGGTCGTCCTGATCGCGCAGCGCCGCGACCGCGCGCGCGTAGGCGTCGCGTGCTTGCGTGGGCATGCCCAGGTCGGTGTGGACCTGGCCCAGGGCGTGCAGCAAGGCGGCCAGGGCCTGCGGGGAGTGGCTACGGCCCTGCTGGTCCTGCAGCTGCTTCATCCCGCGCTCCAGCAGCTCGCGGGCCGTGACTTCGCCGCTGGCGGTCGCCTTCGGCGTGCTGGCGCGGAACAGGCTGACGAAGTAGTCGGCCACGGCGAGCGCCTTCTCGCGCTCGCGTTCGGTGCGTTCGAGCTGGCGGTCCAGGCTGTAGATGTGAAACGCGGCGAACGCGATGCCGACGGCGACGGTGGCGAAGACGGGCCAGCGCCGACGCAGCGTGCGGCGCAGGCGGTAACCGCGTTCGTGGCGGCGCGCGCGGATCGGCAGGTGCTGGGACCAGCGCAGCAGGTCGTCGGCCAGGGCCTCGGCGCTGGGGTAGCGTTCGCGCGGGTCCGCGGCGGTGGCATGGGCGACGATGCATTCCAGGTCGCCCCGCAAGCGCGCAGCCAGGCGCGAGGGCTTCATGGCGCGGGTGGCGGCGATGTCCGCGGCCGCCACCGGATGCTCGCGCAGCAGGGCGGTCCAACGCACGCTTAGCCGCGGCGGCGACGGCCCGCTCTGCGGAGGCGAACCCAGCAGCAAGGCCTGCAGCAGCAGACCGAGTTGATAGACATCGGTGGCGGTGGTGACCGGTTCGCCGCGGCGTTGCTCCGGGGCCGCCCAGGCGGGCGTCATCGAACGGGTCTGGGTTTGGGTGGGGTCGGCTTCGTCCAGCAGTTTGGCGATGCCGAAATCCAGCAGCTTGACCTGGCCAGCCGGGTCGACCAGCACGTTGGCGGGCTTGATGTCGCGATGCACGACCAGGTTGCCGTGGGCGAACTGCACCGCATCGCAGACCTGGCGGAACAGGGCGATGCGCTGTTCGAGCGTGGCCTTGCGGCCATCGCACCACTGGGTGATGGATTCGCCGGGGACATACTCCATCGCGAACCAGGGCTGGCCGCCCGCCGCCAGGCCGCCGTCCAGGAGCTGGGCGATGTGCGGATGCTGCAGGCGCGCCAGTACTTTGCGTTCGCGCAGGAAGCGTTCGGTCAGTGGCGAGAACCCGCCCCAGATTCGCTTCAGCGCGACCTGGCGCTGCCAAGCGCCGTCGGCGCGCTCGGCGAGGAACACCTCGCCCATGCCGCCCTGGCCGATGCGCCGCAACAGACGGTAAGGGCCGACCATGGTGCCGCCCGCTTCTTCGACCGCCGGCTCCGCGCCGGTGTCGCCTTCGTCCAGATGCGACAGCAGTGCGCGCACGCGCTGGGCTAGCTCGGGCTGCGTCGCGCAGGCGTCCCGCAAAAGCGTATCGCGTCGCTCGGGAGAGGCATCCAGCAGCTGGCGCAGCAAAGGCAGCGCCGCACGGTCGAGAGTATTCATGGAGGGGATCGCTCGATCGAGAGAATCGGAACACACAGCGGGAGTACGGGATCCGGTCCCGTTTCCTGACACTAGGATTGCAGGCGATCGCGCAGCCAGGCTCGGGCCGCGGCCCAGTCGCGGTACACGGTGCGCTCGTCCAGTTCGAGGATGCGAGCCACCTCCGGCACGCTCAGCCCGACGAAGTAGCGCAGTTCCACGACCTGGGCCATGCGCGCATCGAGTTGCTCCAGGGCCGCGAGCGCCGCATCGAGGTCGGGCAGCTGCGTTTGCTCGGGGATGGGCAGTTGCAGGGCTTCGGTGAAATCGTCGCGCCGCCAGGCGCCGCCGTGCTTTTCGCTGGCCGCTTTGCGGGCGCGATCGACCAGGATCTGACGCATGATCCGCGCCGCCGTATTGAACAGGTGGGCGGGGTTGTCGAACGCGACGCTGTCCTGGCCCAGCAGGCGCACGAACACGTCGTTGACCAGCGCGGTCGGTTGCAGGGTGTCGTGCCCGCGGTGCTCGCGCAGTTCGCGCGCGGCGATGGCGCGCAGGTCGGCATAGATCAGGGGCAGCAGCGAGTCCAGCGCGTCCGCATCGCCGTGGCGCCAACGCTGGATCAGGGTGTGCGAGTCCGGGGCCGTACCTGGCATGGCGCTCTCTCCTTGGGCCCGCCATCCTTGTGGGCACGGTCCATGGCCGTCAAGCGGGCGATGCACAGGGCGAAGGCATGGCGCCGCCCAAGGCGGGCGAGGACACCACAGGGCGGGGCGAGGCAGGCTGGCGAAACGCCGCGCCTACTTGATGCGCCGCTTCTCCAGCTTGCGCGCCAGGGTGCGCCGATGCAGGCCCAGCCGGCGCGCGGCCTCGGAGATGTTGAAGTCGCTCTCGGCCAGCACTTCGTGGATGTGTTCCCACTCCAGCGTCTTGATCGAGGTGGTGCGGCCGGTGAGCTCGACCTCGGCGTCGCCGGTGGCGCGCTGGAACGCGGCTTCGATGTCGTCGGTGTTGGAGGGCTTGGCCAAGTAATGGCGCGCGCCCAGTTTGATCGCCTCGACCGCGGTAGCGATGCTGGCGTAGCCGGTCAACACCACGATCAGCATGTCCGGGTCGTAGGCGTGCAGATGCTTCACGCAGGACAGGCCGGAGGCGTTGGCGGCGAGCTTGAGATCGACCACCGCGTGCGTGGGCGCGAACTCTTCCAGCAGCGCCGGCAAGCCGGCTTCGCCGGGCAGATGGCGCACGGCGTAGCCGCGGCGTTCGAACGAACGCACCAGGGTGCGCGCGAACGTGGTGTCGTCTTCGACGATCAGCAGCCTGCGTTCATTCGTCATCGCCGTGCTCCTCGATGGCAATGGCCGACAGCGGCAGGGTCAGGGTGACCACCGCGCCGCCCTGCGGCCGGTTGCGTGCCGTGAGCCTGCCGCCCAGCGTACGGGCGACGTTGACCGAAAGGAACAGGCCCAGGCCGCCGCCCGGGCGGCCCTTGCTGCTGTTGTAGGGCGTGCCCAGGCGCTCGAGGATGTCGGCGGCGAAACCGGAGCCGGCGTCGCTGACCTCGATCACGAGCTGGCCGTCGCGACAGTCGGCCTCCAGCGCCACCCAGGCCGGCGAGGCCTCCAGGGCGTTGTCCAGCACGTTGAACACCATCTGCCGGAGGCCGTCGTCGGAGACGATGCTGGGATCGTCCTGGCAATGGCGCTGATAGCGGAACGATTCCGGTGCGCGCGCGGTGCGCCACTCCTGGGCCAGATCGTCGAGCAGTTCGTGCAGGGTGGTTTCGACCGGCGATTCGCCGCGGGTTTCGCCGGCCGACAGCAGGATGTTGGTGACGATGGACTTGCAGCGTGCGACCTGCGCCAGCATTTCGGCGACGTCGTGGTGCAGTTCGGTTTCCGAGGCGATCGTGGGCAGGTGCTGCCAGTCGCCGAGGATCACCGACAGCGTCGACAGCGGCGTGCCCAGTTCGTGCGCGGCGCCGGAGGCGAGCAGGCCCATGCGCACGATGTGCTCTTCCTCGGCGGCGCGCTGGCGCAATTGGGCCAGGCGCACGTCGCGCTCGCGCAGGATGCGCCCGATGCGGGTGATGAACACCACCAGCAGGGCCGCCACCAGCAGGAAGCAGATCAGCAGGCCCTGCACGTAATGATCGGCCAGGCCCTTGCCGGGTTCGACCGCGATCTGCAGCGGCGTCGGCGACACCGCCAGGGCGGTGAAGCACAGGCCTGCGGCGGCGGCGATGATCCAGTTGGCGGGCGAGCGCAGCAGCACGGTGCCCAGCACCACCTGCAGCAGATAGAGGAAGACGAAGGGATTGGTGATGCCGCCGCTGTAGTAGAGCTGCAGCGTCAGCGAGACCACGTCCACCAGCAGCCCGATCAGCATCGCCAGGTTGGACACCTGAGCGCGCCGCTTCCACCACAGCTGGCTGCCGAGATTGAACGCGACCAGTCCGGCCAGGACGGCGCCCATCGGGCCCAACGGCAGGGCGATGCCGATGCCGTAGTGGACGACAAGGATGGTGACGATCTGCCCGACCACCGCGATCCAGCGCAACTGGATCAGCTGCTGCATGTTGCGCAGCCCGGTGCGGTCCTGCGAACCGCTCACGCCCAATTGGCGGGTCACGACGTCCGCGGCGGCCTCAGGAGCGCTGGATCGGGCTTGCATGACCGGGGGAGCCTCCTCGCTGCGCACGATCTTGCCGCAAACGACGCTCCGATGCGAACAGGTAATAGCCCGCGACCAGGGTCAGCGCGGCCAGGCCGAACCAGGTCAGGGCATAGGACAGATGATGATCGCGGAACGCTACCACGGTCATGCCGCCGCGCGGCCAGGCGTCGCTGGACGGGTCGCGGACGGCATCGATGAAGTAGGGCGCGCTGGCGTCGGCGGGCAGGCCTTGCGCACGCAGGATCGCGGCGACGTCGCGCGAGTACCAGCGCCCGCGAGCCGGATCGTTGCTGCGCAGGAAGCCGCCCTTGGGTTCGCTGATGCGCAGCAGTCCTTCGATCTCGACGCGTCCCGCGGGTACGGGCGCGGCCTGCGCCTGCGCGGGCACGAAGCCGCGATTGACCAGCACGTAGTCGCCCGCGTCGGTGCGCAGCGGCACCAGCACCCAGGCGCCCGCACCCAGCGCCGTTACGGCCTGGCTGCGCGCCTGCTTGTCGGGCAGGAACCGCCCGGACAGGCGCACGCGCCGGTAGCCGTCGCGTGCTTCGCCGACTTGCGCCCATCGCGCGCGGGAGGGGGGCGCGACCGGCGCGGCCTTGAGGCGGGCTTCGACGCGCGCGATCAGCGCGTGCTTCCAGCCCATGCGCTGCACTTGCCACACGCCCAGTGCGAGGAAGGCGATCAAGGCCGCCGCCAACGACGCGGCGAACACGGCCAACAACAGCGGACGGCGGCCGTGCGCCGGTGCTACGACCGCTGCGTGGCGCTCATCGCTCATGGCGCGTTCTTGAGCATTTCCTGCATGTCGTGCGCGCCGGGCATCATGTTCGCGTTCATGTGGTGCATCACCCACAGCGAACCGGTCAGCACGATCACCACCAGCACCACGGTGAAGATCAGGGCCAGCACGTTCCAGCCGCCTTCCGAGCGGGTGTTCATGTGCAGGAAGTAGATCATGTGCACGACCACCTGCACCGCGGCGAAGGCCAGCAGCACGATCGCCACCAGGCCCGAGCTCGGGATCACCTTGCACATCACCAGGCCGAACGGAATCGCGGTCAGCACCACCGACAGCATGAAGCCGGTGAGGTACTCGCGCGCCGAGACGTGCGGGATGCCGTCCTCGAGGTGGTCGTCGTGATCGTGCGTGTCGTGCTGGCTCATGGCAGCACTCCCATCAGGTAAACGAAGGTGAAGACGCCGATCCAGACGACGTCGAGGAAGTGCCAGAACATCGACAGGCAGGCCACGCGGCGGGTGTTGGCGCGGGTCAGGCCGTGGCGCTGCACCTGCACGCACAGCACCACCAGCCAGATCACGCCGAACAGCACGTGCAGGCCGTGGGTGCCGACCAGGGCGAAGAACGAGGACAGGAAGGCGCTGCGCTGCGGGTCCGCGCCCAGATGGATCAGGTGCGCGAACTCGTAGATTTCCACCGCCAGGAAGGACAGGCCCAGCACGCCGGTCAGAGCGAGCCAGCGCAGCATGGCGCGCTTGTCGCGGCGCTGCATCGCGATCATCGCGAAGCCGTAGGTGATCGACGACAGCAGCAGGATCGCGGTGTTCAGCGCCACCAGCCACAGGTCGAACAGGTCGGCGCCCGACGGGCCGGCGGCGTAGCTGCGGCCCAGCACGCCGTAGGTGGCGAACAGGCAGGCGAAGATCATCAGATCGCTGAGCAGGTACAGCCAGAAGCCGAACAGCGTGCCGTTCTGCGGATGGTGGTGCCCGGCGGTGTCCAGGAACACGGGCGAGCCGTCCTGGCGGGTCATGGCGATGGACTCAGACATGGGCAGCCTTCAGCTGTTCGCTGCGCGCCTGCTCGGTCGCGGCGACCGTGGCGGCGGGGATGTGGAAGTCGCGGTCGTAGTTGAAGCTGTGGTAGATCGCGTAGGCGACGATGCCCAGCAGCGAGGCGATCGCCAGCCACCACACGTGCCAGATCAGGGCGAAGCCGCACGCCGTGCTCACCGCCGCCAGGACCAGACCGGCCGGGGTGTTCTTGGGCATGTGCACCGCCAGGAAGCCGGAGCTCGGGCGCTGGAAGCCGCGCTGCTTCATGTCCCACCAGGCGTCGTTGTCGTGCACCACCGGGGTGAAGGCGAAGTTGTAGTCCGGCGGCGGCGACGAGGTCGACCACTCCAGGGTGCGGCCGTTCCAGGGATCGCCGCTGAGGTCGCGCAACTGCGCGCGCTTGCGGAAGCTGACGTAGATGCAGATCAGGAAGGCGGCGATGCCGATGGCGACCAGGACCGCACCGAACGCGGCGATCTGGAACCAGATCTGCAGCGAGGGATCGTCGAAGTGGCTCATGCGGCGGGTCACGCCCATCAGGCCCAGCACGTACAGCGGCGTGAACGCGAACCAGTAGCCGGCCAGCCAGAACCAGAACGAGACCTTGCCCCAGAAGTCGTCGAGCTTGAAGCCGAAGGCCTTGGGGAACCAATGGGTCATCGCCGCGAACAGGCCGAACACCACGCCGCCGATGATCACGTTATGGAAGTGCGCGACCAGGAACAGGCTGTTGTGCAGCACGAAGTCGGCCGGCGGCACCGCCAGCAGCACGCCGGTCATGCCGCCGACGACGAAGGTGACCATGAAGCCCATGGTCCACAGCATCGGCACCTCGAAGCGGATGCGGCCGCGGTACATGGTGAATAGCCAGTTGAAGATCTTCGCGCCCGTCGGGATCGAGATGATCATCGTGGTGATGCCGAAGAACGAGTTGACGCTGGCGCCCGAGCCCATGGTGAAGAAGTGGTGCAGCCACACCAGGTAGGACAGCACGGTGATGCAGACGGTCGCGTAGACCATCGACGAGTAGCCGAACAGGCGCTTGCCCGAATAGGTGGACACGATCTCCGAGAACACGCCGAACAGCGGCAGGATCAGGATGTAGACCTCCGGGTGGCCCCAGATCCAGATCAGGTTCACGAACATCATGGCGTTGCCGCCCAGATCGCTGGTGAAGAAGTTGGTGCCCGCGTAGCGGTCCAGGCCCAGCAGCGCCAGCACCGCGGTCAGCACCGGGAATGACACCACGATCAGCACGTTGGTGCATAGCGAGGTCCAGGTGAACACCGGCATCTTCATCAGGCTCATGCCCGGGGCGCGCATCTTGATGATGGTCACCAGCAGGTTCACGCCCGACAGCAGGGTGCCCACGCCGGCTATCTGCAGCGCCCATATGTAGTAGTCGACGCCTACCCCGGGACTGAAGGCCACCCCCGACAGCGGCGGATAGGCCAGCCAGCCGGTGGCGGCGAATTCGCCGAAGAACAGCGACATCATCACCAGCACGGCGCCGCTGACGGTCATCCAGAAGCTGAAGTTGTTGAGGAAGGGGAAGGCGACGTCGCGCGCGCCGATCTGCAGCGGCACCAGGTAGTTCATCAGGCCGGTGACCAGCGGCATGGCCACGAAGAAGATCATGATCACGCCGTGGGCGGTGAAGATCTGGTCGTAGTGGTGCGGCGGCAGGTAGCCCAGATTGTCGCCGAAGGCCATCGCCTGCTGCAGGCGCATCATCAGGGCGTCGGCGAAGCCGCGCAACAGCATCACCAGGCCCAGCACGATGTACATGATGCCGATCTTCTTGTGATCGATGCTGGTGAACCACTCCTTCCACAGGTAGCCCCACAGCCGGTACTTGGTGATCGCCGCGACCAGCGCGAGACCCAGGATGACCGTGCCGATGAAGGTGGCCGCGACGATGGGCTCGTGCAGCATGGGCACGGCGTCCCAGGTCATGCGACCGAAGATCGGGGAGGTCGGGATGGTGCCGCTTTCGAGAGACATCGGAGAACTTCCAGAAACGATTCGGGTCGTCGCTTGCGCGCGTCAGGGCGACTTCATGCCGGCCAGCATCGGCGACAGCGGCGGTTGATCGACGGTGCACACGTCCGCCGATACGTAGGCGCCCAGGCGCGGATCGCCGCGGCGCGGCATCGCCAGCGAGTTCAGGCCTTCCAGGCCCAGGCCGCCGGCGGCGTCCAGCGCCATCATCTGGTCCATGCACAGGCGCTCGGAGTCGACGCAGCGGTTGAGGATGGCGTTGTACAGGGTGGCGTCGACGTTGGCGTAGTGGCGCACCGGCTCGCGCTCGCTGGGTTTTTCCAGCTCCAGATAGGCCGCGCGCGTGAGCGAGTCCTTGCTGCCGCGCAGCCCGGCGATCCAGCGGTCGTAGTCGGCGTTGGACATGCCGTGGAACTTGAAGCGCATGTGCGAGAAGCCGGCGCCGCTGTAGTTGGCCGAGAAACCCTCGTACTCGCCCGGCGCGTTGATCACCGCGTTGAGCTTGGTTTCCATGCCGGGCATGCCGTAGATCATTCCGGCCAGATTCGGCACATAGAAGGTATTCATCACCGAGGAGGCGGTGATGTGGAAGCGCACCGGACGATCCACCGGCACCGCGACTTCGTTGACCGAGGCCACGCCTTCCTTCGGATATAGGAACAGCCACTTCCAATCCAGCGCGACGACCTGGATATCCAGCGGCTCCATCTGCGCCGGCACCGGGCGGCCGGCCGCGATGCGGTCCAGCGGGCGGTAGGGATCGAGCAGGTGGGTGCTGATCCAGGTGATCGCGCCCAGCGCGATGATGATCAGCAGCGGCACACCCCAGATCACCAGCTCGAGCTGGGTGGAGTGGTCCCAATCCGGGGTGTACTTGGCGCTGCGGTTGGAGGCGCGGTACTTCCAGGCGAACCAGAAGGTCAGCGCGATCACCGGCACGATCACCAGCAGCATCAGCGCCGTGGCCACCAGGATCAGCTGGCCCTGGCGGGCGGCGACGTCGCCGGCGGGGTCTAGCACCACCAGGTTGCAGCCGGAGAGCAGGCCGAGGGCGGCCAGCAGCGCGGCGGTTCGCAGGAGTCTGCGCACGTTGGACATGGGGGAGGGCGGAGTCCTAAATGATGGGCGACAATTTAGTCCCCGCGCCGCGCGCCGAGTATTGGACGTTTTGTCCTATCGCGTCCGGCCCCCGGCTCTGTCAGCCTAGGCTCGAACACTCCCTGCCCGACGTCGACTCCCGCACTCCAGATGGCTACCGCTCCCGGCCCCACCGCATCCACGCACGACCACGGCGTCAAGGCGCATGCCGACGTCGCCCCGGGCGAAATCGCCGTCGGCGTCGTGGTGGGGCGCGCCTCGGAATACTTCGACTTCTTCGTCTACGGCATCGCTTCGGCGCTGGTGTTCCCGTCGGTGTTCTTCCCGTTCATGGATCGCCTGCAGGGCACGCTGTACGCCTTCGCGATCTTCGCGCTCGCGTTCCTGGCGCGCCCGCTGGGCACGATGCTGTTCATGGCCATCCAGACGCGCTGGAGCCGCGGCGTCAAATTGACCGTGGCCCTGTTTCTGCTCGGCACCGCCACCGCCGGCATCGCGTTCCTGCCGGGTTACGCCACGCTGGGCTGGGTCTCGATCGCGCTGCTGGCGTTCTTCCGCGTGCTGCAGGGCATCGCCCTGGGCGGTTCCTGGGACGGCCTGCCGTCGCTGTTGGCGCTCAATACGCCCAAGGAGCGTCGCGGCTGGTACGCCATGCTCGGGCAGCTGGGCGCGCCGGTCGGCTTCATCGTCGCCTCCGGCGTGTTCGCCTTCCTGTACGCGAGCCTGGGCGAACAGGATCTGCTGAGCTGGGGCTGGCGCTATCCGTTCTTCGTCGCGTTCGCGATCAACGTGGTGGCGCTGTTCGCGCGCCTGCGCCTGGTCGTGGCCGAGGAATATCAGGACAAGATGGGCGAGCTCGAACTGGAGCCCACCCCGATCCGCGAATTGTTCAGCGCCAAGGGCCAGCACGTGGTGGTCGGCGCGTTCGCCGCGCTCGCCAGCTACGCCCTGTTCCACATCGTCACGATCTTTCCGCTGTCGTGGATCAAGCTGTATTCGGATCAGTCCATCGTCGGCTTCCTGATGGTGCAGATCCTGGGCGGCTTCATCGCCGCCGGCGGCATCATCGTGTCGGGCCTGATCGCCGACCGCGTCGGCCGCGCCCGCACCCTGGGCGGCCTGGCCATCGTGATCGCGATGTTCAGCGGCTTCGCGCCCACCTTGATGGGCGCCGGTTCGCTGGGCCAGGACGCCTTCATCCTGATCGGCTTCGCCCTGCTGGGCCTGTCCTACGGCCAGGCCGCGGGCGCGGTCACCGCCAACTTCGGCCGCCGCTATCGCTACACCGGCGCCGCGCTCACCTCCGACCTGGCCTGGCTGATCGGCGCGGCCTTCGCGCCGCTGGTCGCCCTGGGCCTGTGCTCGCAGTTCGGCCTGGCCTGGCTGGGCGCCTACCTGTTGTCGGGCGCGATCGGCACGCTCGCCGCGCTGGGCATCAATCGGGCGATGAACTACAAGAGCTGAGTCGCCGCCGCGACGCGCGCGCGTCAGGCCGGGATGTCGACCGTGACCGACTCGGCGCTGCGCTTGCCTTCGCCGTGGTACACCGCCTCGATGTTGTTGCCGTCCGGATCCAGCGCGAACGCCGCGTAGTACCCCGGATGGTAGTGGCGCTCGCCCGGTGCGCCGTTGTCGCGGCCGCCATGGGCCATCGCCTGCTGATGGAACGCATCCACCATCGCGCGGTCCCTGGCTTGGAACGCCAGGTGGTGGCGCCCGGTGAGTTCGCCGTTGGCCGCCTCGCTGCTGGCCGTGGACACGAACAACTCGTCGGCCCAGAAGAAATCGTCGCCGGTGCCGGCGATGGGAATGTCCAGCGCCTTGAACACGGCCTCGTAGAAGCCCTGGCTGGCCTTGAGGTCCTTCACCACCAGTTGAATGTGGTCGATCAGGCGACCGCGATAGATCCGTTGCGTCTCCATGCTGCGCTCCGGCGTGGGGGAGCGCCGAACCTAGCAACAGGGGCGCCAAGGCAACGTGTACGCCGCCGTCGCCACCGTCTTGGCGCAATCGCGCATCGGCCATGCAACCGATCGCGCGCTGCTCTTATCCCTGGCCCGAGACGTCCGGCGCAGCGCGCCGGGCATTCCCGTGTTCATGGAGGGGCGCATGCGTATCGGAGCGGTGGGGGCTGGCGGCTGGGTTGGACTGCGTAAGACGGCTTGCGGCGTCGGTTTGGCCTTGTTGGCGACGGCATTCGCGACGGGAGCGCGCGAGCCGGATGCCGCCGAGGTGCGGGTGCGCGCGGCGGCCGAAGACATCCGCGCGGCCTTGCAGGAAATACAGAGAACACCGGGCTCTTTTCCGGCGGTATCGGCGGTCGTGGTGCACGGCGACGACACGCCGCTGCGCTTCGTCCATGGCCTGGCGCACGCGGGCTCGCCGGGGACGGTCGACCATCGCTCGCAGTTCTACATCGCCTCGCAGACCAAATCCTTTCTCGCCCTGTTGGCCGCGCAGTTGGACGAGGACGGCGTGCTGCCGCTGGATACCAGCCTGGCGCAGATCTGGCCGCAGCTGACCCTGCCCGCGCCCGCGGACCCGGCCAAGATCCGCATGAGCGACCTGCTGTCGCATCAGGAAGGATTGAAGACCGACACCCTGAACCTGCTCACGGCCTACGTGCGGGCGGTGCCCGCCAGCGACTATCCCGCCATGCTGGCGCGCTACACGCAGGCGCGCGATCCGGGGTTCCGCTACGCCAACATCGGCGATCTGATTTACGCCGCGGCGCTGGAAACGCGAACCGGTCGGGATTGGAAGGATTGGCTGCAAGACCGGGTGTTGCGGCCCTTGCGCTTGGAACAGGTGCACAGCCGTTCCTCGCGGGCGCCCGCGCAGCGACTGGTCTGGAACCACCGTTGGGACGGTAGCGCCTGGATCGCGTCCGCGCCCAAGCCCGACGAACTGATGCACGCGGCCGGCGGTTTGCTGGCGTCTGCGGACGATATGGCGGCCTGGATGCGGGCCAACCTGCGCCGTCGTTCGCCTACGGGTACGCCCTCGGCGCGCAGTTTCGAAATCGCGCAGCGTACGGTGACGGCGGCGAAGCTGTCGGACGGCGAATTCGTGTGCGACGGCTACAGCCTGGGCTGGTACTCCTGCGTCTATCGCGATCAACGGGTGTTGATGCATCCGGGCAGCTACACCGGCGTGGTGTCCGCCACGGTGCTGCTGCCGGGCGCCGACGCCGGCTTCTCCCTGGTGATGAACAGCGACAGCGCGATCGAGGGCCTGGCACTGGAGCTGATGAAGGTGTTCATCGGCGCGGCGAGCGGCGGCGATGAAAGCCAGCGTCTGCGCAAGGCGGTGGCCGACTATCCCGGCCGACTGGCGCGCACCGTCTCGGCGCGACGCGAGGCCGTGCAAACGGCGCGCGCCGCGCCGGAGTGGAGCGCCTGGGCCTGGGCGCCGAGCCGCGAGGAACTGCAGCCTTATCTGGGGAGCTTCCAGAGCGAGCGTCTGGGTCGGCTCGACGTGACGCAGGGCGAGCGAGGTCTGCAGGCGCGGCTGGGCGCGATGCGGATCGAACTGACGCCGGCGCGCATAGGATTGTTCGGCGCCGGCAAATCCGCGCTCGATGCGCCCGAGCCTTGGCGCTATGCCGACGACGCCAATTCGCTGCGTTGGAACGACGAGGTGTTCGTGCGCGTGCACGCGATGCGCGCAGGCGGGGCGTCGAACCCATGAACAGGGTTCGCAAGCGCGTCAGCGATCGCGTTGCTGGTTCGCTTTGATCGGCGCGACGGTGATTTACAATCGTCGCGACGGTTTCACAAACACGAGATGGCGATGACCGAGCGATTGTTCGTATACGGAACGCTGGCCCCGGGGCGCATCAACGCGCATGTGATGGCGGATATTCCCGGGCAGTGGGAGCCCGCCAGCGTGACCGGCACGCTGTTGCAGGAAGGCTGGGGCGCGGCGCAAGGCTTTCCGGGCATCGTGCTGGACGAGCAAGGCGCACCAGTGCCCGGTCTGGTGTTCAGTTCCGATCATCTGGCCGAGCATTGGGCGCGCCTGGACGAGTTCGAAGGCGAGGGCTATCGACGCGTCCTGACCACGGCGACGCTGGCCGACGGCAACCGCGTGCAGGCTTACATCTACAGCCTGAGCGATACGGCCGCGCAGCGCGATTGAGCGTCGCCGAGCGCGGCCGCGCCGGTTAGAGCTCTTCCGGCGTCGCCTCGCGCGCGCAGCAATAGATGGTGAAACCGGTGTCCATCCCCTTGGTGTACACCAGGTTGCCGTAACGCAGATGCGTTTCGTCTTTGCAGGTGTAGGTGAACTTGGCCAGCACCAGCTTGTCGTCGCTGCCCAGCTTGCGGGTTTCGTTGAGCTTGTCCAGGGCGCAGCCCGGATAGAGGGTGAGCACGTCGCGTTCGACGATGCCCGGGGTGACGCCGCAACCGGCCAGCAGGCAGGCGGCGAGCAACAGAAGAATTCTAGGCATGGGTCCCCAGCGGTGTCGTGCGGCTAGACGGTGGCATCGCCCGTAGGCGTCCTTGGACTCGGTGCCGGCATCCTCATGCCTTCACCGAATGCCGGCGTCCAGGATACAGGCCGTCGCAACGGCGCGGACGGAAACTGGCCCGCGCCGTTTTGGTCGCAATGCCTGCCTGGTCGGCGATCAATCGCTGAAGCCGCGCGCGATCGACAGGCCTGCGGCGCGCGTCCGCGCGAAGTGGTTCGAATCAGAGGGCGCCGTAGTGCCCATGCAGGCGGCCGTAGTCCGGATCCAGGCGGAACCCTCGCGGCGCGCTGGCCGCGGATGCGGGCCAGGGTGGAGTCGCCACCCTGGCGGGCATCGAACGACACGGTGGGCGATCAGCCCGCCTGGTTCGCCTTGCAGTGCTTGTTGAGCGTGTGGACCAGCTGCAGGTTGGCGTCGCCCATGGCATCGGACAGCGAGCGATAGGCTTCGTCTTCGCTGCCGTTCCAGTTCATCGAGGCGGCCTGGGCGCGGATCACGAACGGCGCGCCGCCGTCGATCTGCACGCTGTACACCGCCACCGGGACTTTGGTGATGGTGTTCTGGCTCAAATACAGTTGCTTGATCTGCACCGCCACGCGGCGCGCGCCGGCCACGGCCGGGGCGTCGGGCGCGCTCATGCCGACCTTGATCAACTGCGTGCGCACCAGCGTAGCTGCGTCGTCGAGCAGGAACTGGTGCTTGCCCAAGCCGCCGGCGCGATTGCCGGCGGGGCGGGCGTCGACGACGTCGGCCAGTTGGAAGGCGCAGGCCAGGCCCGGCATCTTCTTGCCCGCCGGCGGTGCGGCCGGCAGGCGATCCTGCCTGACCACCACCTTGTGCACCTTGACGGCGCAGCCGCTCAGGGCGAGCGCGGCGGCGATCGCCCATGCGGTCGCGGTGCGGCTCATCGGCCGCCTGCGCCGGCGTCGGCGGCCGCCGGTGCGGGCGCGGCTTCGGCGGCAGGCGCGGCCTGTTGCACGGGCGCGGCCGGTGCGGCGACCTGCGTTTCGGCCGTGGCGGCGGCAGGCGTGGCGATCGGCGCGGCGACGGCGGTCATCTTGCCGGCGTTGAGGCTTGCGTAGCCGTTGATGTTCTGGAAGCGGGCATTGCCGGTGCGCACCCAGACGTGCTCGGGCGTGGCGCGCAGCGAGCGGCCTCGGTAGATGTTGCCGGCGAACGGGATCTTCTCGTTCTTGATCTTGGTCGCCGATTCGGCGCGGCCGGCTGCGGAGAAATCGTAGGCCAGCATGTCGGTGACCTGGGCGATGCCGTTGTCGATCAGCGCGCTCACGCCGGCCGGGCCCATCGCCAGCCAACGGCGGTCGATCGCGCCGTCCTCGCTGGGGTAATCGGTGACGCTGTACTGGAAGGTGTAGGGACGGTGGAGACGCCAGATTTCCTTGACCTTGCCGTTGCTCTTGCGCTCGCGGTGCACGTAACGCACGTTCAAGCTCACGGTCAGGCCGTTGAGCGTATTGCTCATCGAATAACGCGGGGTGATCACCAGCACGTCCTGCGGCAGCTGCGCGCTGTCCTTGGCGCTGACGGCGTCCCACTCGGTCGGCATCACCACCACCTGCGGGTTGGGCGAGAAACCTTCGCCGGCCAGCTTGGCGCGCACCGCTTGTTCCATGCGCTCGTTGAAGCGGTAATCCAGCAGCAGGTTGCGCATGTCGGCGATGCGCTTCTCGGCGGTCTTGGCCTGCGAGTTCTGCACCGCGCTGCCGATCAGGGCGCCGATCAGGCCGAACTGGGCACCCATCGCCGAAGCGGTGTTGGGCACGTCGACCGCGATCTCCTCCTGGCTCATCACCAGCTCGACCGGCAGGTCCTGGGCGATCGGCATGGGCAGCGGCACCGGCTTGGCGGCCGCGGCGTTGAACGAAAGGCAAAGCGCGGCGACCGTCGCCACGAGACGTACGAACATGGTTTTCCCCTGTAGTGATTCCCCTGCGCCGCCCCCGGGCGGCGGCCGCCCTGACGGCGGCCGCGCGAGTGTTTCATGGGCCGGCCGCGGCCGTAAACGGTGCGGCGCGCATTCATGCGCCGGGCCGGCGGCGGGCTGCGGCGGGGCGGGCTGGGCGGGTGCCCGGGGTCTCGCCTCGGGCGGCCAATAGGTGTACAAATGTACACCTATGGACCCGATCGACTCCCTGCCGCCGCAACGCGCCGCCGTGCTGGCCTTCCTGCGCCGGGAACTGGCCGCCGGGCGCGCGCCCAGCCTGGCCGAGATCGCCGCGGCCTTCGGTTTCGCCTCGCGCAATGCTGCCCAGAAGCACGTCCAGGCCCTGGTCGGCGAGGGCTTGCTGACCCTGGTGCCGGGTCAGAAGCGGGGGCTGCGCCTGCCCGGCGGCGGCGCCGACGTGCTGCCGCTGGCGGTGCTGGGCCGGGTCGCGGCGGGCACGCCGATCGGGGCCGACATCGGCCTGGACCAGCAGCTGTGGCTGGACCGCCGCCTGTTCTCGCCGGCGCCGGATTACCTGCTGAAGGTGCAGGGCGATTCGATGATCGACGACGGCATCCTCGACGGCGATCTGGTCGGCGTGCACCGCACCGCCGACGCCCGCGACGGCCAGACCGTGGTCGCGCGCGTCGACGGCGAACTGACCATCAAGCGCCTGCAGCGCGCGCGCCGGCAGATCCGCCTGCTGCCGCGCAATCCCGCGCATGCGCCCATCGTGGTGGAAGCGGATCAGGACTTCGCCATCGAAGGCGTCTACTGCGGCCTGGTGCGGCTGGGCTGAGATGGGCGGCGTGGTCGCCATCGAAACCCTGCTGGCCGCGCAGACGCTGTGGCATGCCGGGCGCAGCGCCAGCATCGCCGCCGCTGGCGAGCCGTCCGGGCACGCGGCGTTGGATGCATTGTTGCCGCAGCGCGGCTGGCCGCGCCGCGCGCTGACCGAGCTGCTGCTGCCCGCCGACGGCGTGGGCGAGTTGTCGCTGTTGTTGCCGACCCTGGTGCGCATGACCCAGGCCGGCGGCACGGTGGCGCTGATCGCGCCGCCGTATCTGCCGTATGCGCCGGCGTGGCAGGCCGCGGGTGTGGACCTGGCCGCGCTGCAGATCGTCGACGCCACGCCGCGCGATGCCCTGTGGGCGTTCGAGCAATGCCTGCGCAGCGGCGCCTGCGCGGCGGTGATCGGCTGGCCGCTGCAGGCCGATGCGCAGGCGCTGCGGCGTTTGCAGGTGGCCGCCGACAGCGGCGACTGCCTGGGTTTCGCCTTGCGCGATCGCAAGCACGCGGCCAATCCCTCGCCGGCCGCGCTGCGCGTGGAGTACGCGCGCGACGCGCGCGGCCAGGGCGCCTGGCATGTGCGCAAATGCCGCGGCGGTCCCGCGCCCGCGCAGGCCTACGCACCGGGCACGGCGTGAGGCGCGCGCATGTTGTGGGCCTGCATACTGCTGCCGCAGCTGGCGCTGGACGCCGTCCTTCGGCGTCTGCCTGATCCCGACCCGCCGCTGGCCCTGGTCGCCGGGCCGACGCAGTTGCGCAGCCTGCATGCGGTCAACACCCGCGCCGCCGAAGCCGGCCTGCGCGCGGGCATGCGCCTGACCGCCGCGCATGCCTTGCTGCCGGATTTCGCGATGGTGGAATACGAGCCGCAGGCCGAGGCGCGCTGGCAGCGCTTCCTGGCCGCCTGGGCTTACCGCCACAGTTCGCTGGTCAGCGCGCAGTGGCCGGGTTGCATCGTGCTGGAGGTGCGCGCCAGCTTCCGCCTGCTCGGGCCGTGGCCGCGCATCGAGGCGCGGCTGCGCGAAGAACTTGCCGCGCTGGGCTTCAGCCATCGCATCGCGCTGGCGCCGACCGCGCGCGCGGCGCACGTGCTGGCCGGTCTCAGCGACGGCCTGGCTCTGCCGCATCCCGGCGCGATGACGGACTACCTGGACCGCGTGCCGGTGCGGCGCGCGCGCCTGCCCGAGGGCGACGGCGAGCGCCTGCAGCGCATGGGCGTGCGCGACCTGCGCGCCTTGCGCGCGCTGCCGCGCGACAGCCTGCGCCGCCGCTTCGGTCTGCCGCTGCTGGAGCATCTGGATCGCTTGTACGGGCAGGCCGACGATCCGTTGAGCTACTACGCGCCGCCGGACCATTTCGATGCGCGGGTGGAGCTGGGCTACGAAGTGGAAAGCCACATGGCGCTGCTGTTTCCGCTGCGGCGTCTGCTCGGCGATCTGTGCACCTATCTGTCGATTCGCGACGGCGGCGTGCAGCGCTTCGTGCTGCGCCTGGAACACGAGGGCGCGCATACCGACGTCGAGGTCGGCCTGCTGGCGTCGGAGCGCGAGCCGGCGATGCTGTTCGAGCTCACGCGCAATCGCCTGGAGCGGGTCCAGATCGCGCAGCCGGTGGTGGCGTTGCGTTTGCTCGCGCGCGAACTGCCGCCGTTCGTGCCGGCCTCGCGCGATCTGTTCGATCTGCGCGCGCAACAGACCCAGCCCTGGCCGCAACTGCGCGAACGCATGCGCGCGCGCCTGGGCGACGAGGCGGTGTATCGGGTGGCGCCGGCCGGCGATCCGCGCCCGGAGCGGGCCTGGCGACGCGTGGACGGCGACGAGGCCCGCATCGGCGCGGCGCCCGCGCGTCCGCCTCGTCCGCTGTGGCTGCTGCCGCAGCCGGTGCCGCTGCGCGATCCGCAGCCGCGCATCCTGTCCGGCCCCGAGCGCCTGGAAAGCGGCTGGTGGGACGGCGCCGATGCGCGGCGCGATTACTACGTGCTGGAGACGGGCCAGGGCCAACGCGCCTGGGCCTATGCGCCGCCGGGCGAGCGCGAGGGCTGGATGCTGCACGGGTGGTTCGCATGAGCTGGGACGACGCGGTGAACGGCGTCGACCGCGACACGCCGGGCGGGCGTCCGCCGCGCGCCTGGGAAGTCGCGCAACGGCTGCGCCTGCAAGCGGCCAACGACGATGCCGACACCGCCGACGATCTGCCGGCCTACGCCGAGCTGCACTGTCTGTCGGACTTCTCCTTCCTGCGCGGCGCGTCCAGCGCCGAGGATCTGTTCGCGCGCGCCGTGCACTGCGGCTACGAAGCGCTGGCGATCACCGACGAATGCTCGCTGGCCGGGATCGTGCGCGCATACGAGGCCTCGCGCGCGACCGAATTGCCGCTGGTGGTGGGCAGCGAGTTCACCCTGGAGTGCGGCCTGAAGCTGGTGTTGCTGGTGGAAACCCAGGACGGCTACACCCGGTTGTGCCGGCTGATCACCCTCGCGCGGCGTGCGGCGCCGAAAGGCGCGTACCGCCTGACCCGCGAGGATCTGCGGCAGGTGCTGGGCGAGGGCGAAGCGGGCGTATTCGCCTTGTGGTTGCCGGCCTGCGTGCCGGACGAATCGCAGGGACGCTGGTTGCGCGACTTGTTGGGCGCGCGCGCGTTCCTGGCGGTGGAGCTACGCCGCGAAGAGGACGACGACGCGCGTCTGCGCACCCTGCTGGAGCTGGCCGCGCATCTGGATATGGAGGCGCTGGCCAGCGGCGACGTGCACATGGACCTGCGCCGCCAGCGCGTATTGCAGGACACCATGACCGCGATCCGCCACAACACGCCCTTGGCCGATTGCGGCGCGCAGCTGTTCCGCAACGGCGAGCGCCACCTGCGCACGCGTCGCGCGCTGGGCAACATCTATCCGCCCGAACTGCTGGCCGCCGCCGTGCGCCTCGCGCGCCGCTGCCGCTTCCGCATGGATCAGGTGCGCTACGACTATCCGGCCGAACTGGTGCCGGACGGGTATACGCCCACCACCTGGCTGCGCGCCCTGACCGAGGCCGGCATGCGTCAGCGCTGGCCGGACGGCACGCCGGAGGCCGTCGTCGCGCAGATCGACGGCGAGTTGGAGCTCATCGCCAAGCTCAGGTACGAGGCCTTCTTCCTGACCGTGGAGGACATCGTCCGCTACGCGCGCTCCTTGAACATCCTCTGCCAGGGCCGCGGGTCCTCGGCCAATTCGGCGGTGTGCTACGCGCTGGGCATCACGGCGGTGAATCCGGCCGAGAGCCGTTTGCTGATGGCGCGCTTTCTGTCCGAGGAGCGCGGCGAACCGCCCGATATCGACGTCGACTTCGAGCACGAGCGGCGCGAGGAAGTGCTGCAGTACGTGTACGCCAAGTACGGCCGCGAGCGCGCCGCCCTGGCCGCCACCGTGATCCGTTACCGCGGTAAGAGCGCGGTGCGCGACGTGGCCAAGGCCTTCGGGCTGCCGCCGGATCAGATCGCGCTGCTGGCCGAATGCTACGGCTGGGGCAACGGCGAAACGCCGATGGAGCAGCGCCTGGGCGAGGCCGGATTCGACCCGGACAACCCGCTGATCCGGCGCGTGCTGGCGGTGACCGCGCAGCTGCGCGGGCATCCGCGCCATCTCTCCCAGCACGTCGGCGGTTTCGTCATCAGCGATGCGTCCCTGAGCACGGTGGTGCCGGTGGAGAACGCGGCCATGGACGAGCGCACCATCATCCAGTGGGACAAGGACGATCTGGAGACCATGAAGCTGCTCAAGGTCGACTGCCTGGCCTTGGGCATGCTGACCTGCATTCGCAAGGCGGTGGACTTGATCGAACGCCATCGCGGTTATCGCTTGGACATCGCGCGCCTGCCGGCCGGCGATGGGCCGACCTACGAACTGATCCAGGCCGCCGACACGGTCGGCGTGTTCCAGATCGAATCGCGCGCGCAGATGAGCATGCTGCCGCGGCTGAAGCCCAAGGATTTCTACGACCTGGTGGTGGAGGTCGCGATCGTGCGGCCCGGTCCCATCCAGGGCGGCATGGTGCATCCCTATCTGCGGCGCCGGCAGGGCAAGGAGAAGGTGGATTACCCAAAACCGGAAATCAAACATATTCTCGGCCCGACCCTGGGCATTCCACTGTTCCAGGAGCAAGTGATGGAGCTGGTGATCCACGCCGGATACTCGCCGGCAGAGGCAGATCAGCTACGCCGTTCGATGGCGGCCTGGGGTAGGGGCGGCGACATGGAGCCGCATCGCGAGCGCATTCGCGAGCTGATGGAGGGCAAGGGCTACTCCTCCGCCTTCATCGAGCAGATCTTCGAGCAGATCAAGGGTTTCGGTTCCTACGGTTTCCCACAGAGCCACGCAGCCTCGTTCGCCAAGCTGGTCTACGTCAGCTGCTGGATGAAACGCCACGAGCCGGCGGCTTTCGTCTGCGCCCTGCTCAACGCGCAGCCGATGGGCTTCTACTCGCCCAGCGAAATCGTGCAGGACGCGCGCCGCGGGCGCGGCGACCGCATCGGCGTGGAAGTGCGCCCGATCGACGTGAGCAGCAGCGATTGGGACAACACCCTGGAGGGCGGCGAGCTGCGCGTCGGCGAGGACGGTGGCCGCCAAGCGGCGCTGCGCCTGGGCTTGCGCCAGATCGGCGGCCTGTCGAAAACGATGGCGCTTGCGCTGGTCGCCGCGCGCGCGCAGGCGCCGTTCGCGGACGTGCGCGACCTGTGCCTGCGCGCCGGCCTGGACGAGAAAGCGCGTCACGCCCTGGCCGAGGCCGGCGCCTTGCAGAGCCTGGCCGGGCATCGCCACGCCGCGCGCTGGGCGGTGGCCGGGATCGAGCGCCAACGCCCGCTGCTGCCCGACAGCCCGGACGAGGACCTCATCGAATTGCCGGCGCCGAACCAGGGCGAGGACGTAGCCTCCGACTACCGCGCGGTCGGCCTGAGCTTGCGCGCGCATCCGCTGGCGCTGCTGCGCAAGCGCCTGCATCAGCTGCGGGTGATGGACTCGCAGCAGTTGAGTACGCAACGGCACGGGCGCGGCGTGCACGCGGCCGGCATCGTCACCCAGCGCCAACGCCCGGCCACGGCCGGCGGCACCATCTTCGTCACCCTCGAAGACGAGCACGGCTCGGTCAACGTGGTGGTGTGGCAGGACGTGGCGCTGCGCGCGCGCAAGGCCCTGTTGGGCGCGCGCCTGCTGTCGGTGCGTGGGCGCTGGGAGCAGGTCGACGGCGTGCGTCATCTGATCGCGCGCGAGCTGCGGGACCTCAGCCATCTGCTCGGCGAGCTGCAGACCAGCTCGCGCGATTTCCATTGAGGTCGGCCATGAAAGCCCTGTGCGACTACGCCGACGACCTGTTCGCGCCCGACTGCCAGACCCTGGTGGACGACGCCGAGGGCGGGGTGCGCTACTGGCCCGGCTTCGTCGATGCCGCTACCGCGCAGGCCTGGTTCGAGACCCTGCACGCGCAGGCGGCCTGGACCCACCTGCAGCGCCCCATGTACGACCGCATCGTTGATGTGCCGCGCCTGCTCGCCCACTACGCCACCGACGAGCTGCCCGACGCATTGCCGCTGGCGCGGATGCTGCAGCAGGTGCGCGCCCGCGTGCCGGCGCCGTACAACCGCATCGGCATGAACCTCTACCGCGACGGCCACGACAGCGTGGCCATGCACCACGACAAGCTGCACACCCTGTTGCGCGGCCATCCCATCACCCTGGTCTCGCTGGGGGCGCCGCGGCGCATGCTGATCCGCGCCCAGCGCGGCGCGCGCGAGACCATCGCCGTGGATCTGGCGCCCGGCAGCCTGCTGAGCATGAGCCACGCCTCCCAGCTCAGCCACGAGCACGGCATCCCCAAGACCCGGCGCGCGCAGGGGCCGCGCATCAGCGTGGTGTTCCGCGTGCGCCCGCCGGGCTAGCGCTCCGGGGCGGGCGAAAGCACGGTCGACGCGACTAAGCGGTCGCGCGCCCGTGTAGCATCGCGGACGCCGCGCCCTGGTGCGCGTTCCCTCCGCTGCCTCGTATCGCCGTGTCCCGACTGCAACTGCTGGACCTGAGCATCGACCTGCAACGCCAACGCGTGGAACGCGAGGGCGTGGCTTTGGACGTGTCCGGTCTCAGCTTCCGCCTGTTCGCCTGCCTGCTCTCGCACGGCGACCGCGTGCTGGGTTTCGATCAGCTGGCCAGCGAAGTCTGGGCGCCGGCGGTGGTCAGCGAGGAAACCATCACCCAGCGCATCAAGCTGCTGCGCCAGGCCCTGGGCGACGACAGCCGCGCCCCGCGCTACATCCGCTCGGTGCGCGGGCAGGGCTATCAGCTGTGCGCGCCGCCGCAGCCGCTGGCGGATGCCGAGACCGCGCCGCAGGCACCGACGCGGCGAACGCGGCGCTGGTTGTGGGCCGGGCTCGCGGCATTGGCATTGGCAACGATCGGCGTGGGCGCGGCGCTGTGGTGGCGTACGAACCACGAACGCCCGCGTTCGCCGCTGCTGACGCGCGCGGCCTACTACGCCGGCATCGGCCAGGCCGACAACAACGAACGCGCGATCGCGCTCTACCAGCAGGCCCTGGCCGCCGATCCGGACGACCCGGCGGCGCTGCTGGGCTTGAGCCGTCTGTCCAGCGCGCGCACCTGCCTCTACAACGGCGGCCGCGACAACGCCGAGCGCGGCCTGCGCCTGGCCCGACAGCTGCTGCGCCGCGACGTCGACAGCGCGGCGGCCTGGAGCGCCTTGGGCTATGCGCACGACTGCCTGGGCGATATCGGCCAGGCCGTGGCCGGCTACGAGCGCGCGCTGCGGCTGGATCCGGACGACGACCACACCCGCGCTTCGCTGGCCTACCTCTACCAGGAGCAGGGCAAGATCGCCGACGCCCTGCGCGGCAACATGCAGCTGCGCGGCGATCCGGCGCGGGTGCGATTCCGCGACGTCCAGGTCGCGCGCGAGCTGGAACTGCTGGGCTTCGCCGAGGCCGCGCGCCGCCGGCATCAGGCCAACTTCCGTCTGTTCCCCGATAACGTGTTCTCCAACATCGCCTGGCCGCGCAGCCTGTTCGGCGCCGGCCGCTACGACGAGGCCGCCAGCGCCTTGAACGAGGCCCTGACGCGCGGCACCCCGCATCCGGAGCTGCACCTGCTGCAGGGCGAGCTGGCCCTGCAGCGCGGCGATCGCGCGGCCGCGCGCGCCGCGTTCGCGCAGGCGCGGCGGCTGCGCCCGCAGGGATCGCTGGGCCTCACCGTGGAAGGGCTGTACGCCGAGCCGGCGCCGAGTCCGCAATGGATCGCCCAGCGCATCGCCGAGCTGCGCCCGAAGGCGGGGCAGCCGGCGCCCTGGCCCAGCTTGTATCTGGAGCTGGCGCTGCTGGAGCTGGCGCGCCGGCAACCGGAGACGGCCGTGGCCGCGCTCGACGACGCGGTCGACGCCGGTTATCGCGACCGCGCCTACCTGCAGGCCTCGCCCTTGTTCCGTGCGCTGCACGGCGATCCCGGCTACGCGCGCGTGCTGGCGCGCATCGATGCCGATATCGCCGCCCAGCGCGCACGGGTGGCGTCGGCCGACTGGAAGCCGGCCGACCTGCCCTGAATCAGCGCAGCGCGGCCAACAGCTCGCGGAAGATCTCGCGCGACTGGGTGTGGCCGTTGCGCTGGTTGTAGGCGCTGCTGGTGATGGTCACCACCAACTGTCGCTCCGGCACCGCGAACACATAGTTGCCGCCATTGCCGGACATGGCCCAGGCGGCGACGTCGCGGCCGCCGACCTGGAAGTGCATGCGCCACCACTGGTAGCCGTACTCGGATTCGTCGTTGGCCTGGGCCTGCACGCTGGTCATGGCGGCGATGTAGCCGGCCGAGATCACCTGCTTGCCCTGCCAGCGGCCTTGGTCGACCACCAGCTGACCGAACTTGGCCAGGTCGCGGGTGCGGTAGCGGGTGCCGCCGCCGCCCATGCCGATGCCCTCGGGCGAACGGTTCCACTGACTGCGTTCGATGCCCAGCGGCCGCTCCAGGGCCTGCGCGGCGAACTCGGACAGCGGCTGACCGGTCGCGCGTTCGATCACCGCGCCGGCCACGAAGGAACCGGCGGTGCAGTAGGCGAACGCGCGCCCGTGCGGGCTGTCGGCCGGCTTGCGCATCCACGGCGCGTAGCCCTTCACCGGCAGCGCCAGGGCGAAGTCCAGCCAGCGCTCGGTCACGTACATGCGCTCCTCGTTGCCGGTGGAGAACGGATTCTCGTCGTCGCATTCCCACAGCGAGCTCATGGTCAGCAGATCGGCCAGGGTGGTCGCGCGCAGGCGCGGGTCGACGCGATGGGCAGCGGTGAATTCCGGGAAACGGTCGTAGACGCGATCCTGCACGCCGGGCAGCAGGCCGCGGTCGATGGCCGCGCCGGCCAGCAGGGCGGTCACGCTCTTGGTCGCCGAGCGTACGTCGTGCAGGGTCTGGGCGTCGGCGCCGTTGAAGTAGCGTTCGTACACGGGTTGGCCGCGCTGGACCGCCATCACGCTGGTCAGCTGCTTGAGACTGCCGTCGTCCAGGCGGGCGTTCAGCGCCTTCAGCGGGACCGGATCGAACGCGCTATCGCTGGGGCGCGCGGCCGGCCAGCCGTCGTCGGCGGCGAACGCGGCCGGACTGGCCAGGGCGAGCAACAACAGCAGGCGGTGCAGGGGCATGATCGGCTCTCATCGGTGGAAGGAGCCGCGATCACAGCGGGAAACCGTCTGAAGTGCCTGATCGGCGAGTGAAGAATTCTGAAGTCGTGCTGCGACGGGCTTTGCGACGCTTGCGCGGCGCCCGCCGAGTTCAGTCGGGCGGCGCGTGTTGGCGCGACGAGACCGTGTCGGCGTCGGTCGGCTCGCGGAACGGCAGCAGGTACATGCGCCACAGGCCCGGCTCGCTGGGGCCGATACCGGTCTGCACGACCGGGCCCTGGCTGTAGGTGCCGAACAGGCGGTCCCAGACGATCGCATTGCAGGCGTAGTTGCTGTTGCTCTGCTCGAACACCAGCGAGTGGTGGCGGCGGTGATGGTCGGCACCGGTGATCAGCCAGGACAGGCCCGGCGTGTGCATGCGCAGGTTGGCGTGCGCCAGCACCGCGTTGACCATCAGCAGGATGCCCGCGGCTTCGACCGCGCGTTCGGGCGCGCCGGTGGCGGCAGCCAGCAGCACCAGCGGCAGGATCAGGAACACCACCTCGAAGGGATGGTTGGTGCCGACGTTGAGCGCGTGCAGGTTCTGGAACCCATGGTGGAAGCCGTGCCCGCTCAGGCGCCACAGCAGCGGCCAGCGGTGGATGGCGCGATGGATCCAGTAATAGATCAGGTCGGAGGCGAAGAACAGCAGCGCGACCTGCAGCGGCAGCGGCCAACCATGGGGCCACAGCGCGGCGCCGGGGCCGCTGCGGAACCCGCTCAGGGCCGGTCCCAGCACCGCCTCGTAGGCGCCCAGCAGCAGCACCGACAGCGCCAAGGCCAGCGCGTACACGCCGATCAGGCGCAGGCGCGTGCCCAGGCTCTGCCGCCATTCCGGCATCGCCGGCAGCCAGGCCTCCAGGCCACTGGCCACCAGCAAGGCGACGATCAACACGATCAGGGTCGCCGCCTCGCTGGGCAGCAGGCTCCACCACAGCAGCAAGGCGCCGGCCAGGATCGCCGGCTGGGCGCCGCGTTCGACCCAGGCGGACAGGCGCGGGTGGGGGACGGGACTGGACGGCGGCATGCATGACTCCTGTCGGCATCGGTAGCGTCTGCGCTGTTTATAGGCCGGGCGACACCGGAGGTCTTGTGCCGGAAGGCCTTGATCCGACCTGCGGCGGTTCGTGGGGCGTTGCGGAACCGCAGGCCAGGCGTCGCCTAAACTGGGCGCATGTGCCGCTTCGTCACCGCCACCCTGCCCGCCGACGCCGACCACGCCGCCTTGGCGGCGATCGCGCAAAGGCATGGGCGCCGTCTGCTGCCGATATCCAATCCCAGCATCGACCGCCAGATCGGTCCCGGCTTGCGTCATTACCTGACCACGCCCGGGCATTGCGACTGCGACGTGCCGATCGGCCGGCGCCTGCGCGAGCGCGCCAAGGATACGGACGAGGCGGTCCAGCGCCTGCGCCGCAAAGGCTGGAGCGAGGCCAAGATCGAGCGCGCGCTCGCCCAGCAGCAGGACAAGCGCGCGCAGCGCATGGTCGAATCCGCGGCGCCGTGGCTGGCCTTCATCCGCGACATGCTGACCCAGACCAAGAACGCACATATGGGGCTGCTGATGCATCACTACAGCGGCGCCCTCGACGCCGACATCGTGCTGTCCGCGCGCGAAAGCCTGCCCTTGCCGATGTTGAGCGAGGAACTGTTGGAAGGCCTGCGCGAAGACGTGCTCTACGAATTCCGGCGCTAAGCCGTTCGCGCGGCCGCGCAAGGCCCTACACTCGCGCCTGATCCCCGCCGCGCTCGCTTGCAATGACCTCTACCGGTTTCTTGTCCGTCTTCGCTCCGTCCTTCGCCCTGGGCGGCCCCGTGTTGCTGGGTCTGTGGGGCGTCTTGCGCAGTCGCGGACAACCGCGCGCGGCTTCGTCGTCGCCGGCCTGGGACTGGAAGCTGATCCTGGCCTCGATGCTGCTGTACGCCTTGAGCTTCAGCCTGATCTTCTTCGTGCAAGAGCTGTTCCTGGTCCTGCCCAAGGCGTTCACGCCGGGCTTGCGGCCGACCCTGTTCCACAACAATCACAACTGGGACGGCGACAACCCGCTGGCCAAGCTGTTCCAGGGCACGGGCGCGCTGGCGACCCTGATCCTGGCCGCACTCTGCGCCTGCTGGCTCAAGCGCTGCCCGCCGCGTTCGGCGCTGTGGCGGATGTTCGCGCTGTGGATGGTCTTCCACGGCTGCTATCAGGCCCTGCCGCAGTTCGTGGTCGGCGCGATCTTTCCCGGCAACGACGTCGGCATGGCGATGGAATACCTGCAGTGGAGCGCGGCGACCAAGACCGTCGCCGCCTTGCTGGCGATGGCTTTGATCGTGTGGATCGCGGTGCGCCTGTTGCGCCCGCTGCTCAGCCTGGCCGCGCAGGCCGACGAGATCGCCACGCCGGGCCGGCGCGCGGGTTTCGTGTTCCGCGTCGCGACCCTGCCGGGCTTACTGGCCTTGCCTTTGATCATCGCGATGCGGGTGCCGGGTAGCCTGGACCAGGTCGCGATCGTGCCGGTGGCCGAGTACGTGATCGGCCTGTGGTGGATGCAGGCCGCGGCCTGGTTCGCGATTCCCGCGCGCGCCGGCGAAACCGCACCGGTGCGTTCGCTCGCGGTGCCGTTGCTGGCCTTGATCGCTTTGACGCTGATCTTCCATTTGATCCTGCGTCCGGGCATCGCATTCTACTGAGTGGGGCCGGCGGAGCTTGCGCGTCCGCCACCCCTGGCGCTCAGCCCTCGACCTCCAGCGTCCACTGCAGCGCCGGCAACGCGCTCAGGAACGCCGCCGCGTCGAAGGTCTGACCCGGTGCGACCACACCCATCGCGTGCGCGCGCCCGTCGAGGATCCGCACCAGGGCCTCGACGATCAACGGCGCGCTGACCGCATAGATGTCGCGCCCCTGCGCGAACGCACGATGGCTGCGGCCTTGGCGATGCACATGCACATCGACCGCATAGCGCTGCGCCGAAAGTCCGCTCGCATCGGCGGCCGTCGGCGGCGGCGTGTGCGGATCGCGCACGTCCTGGAGCGCGGTCAGGTTCATGTACGAATCCACGCGCGCACTGCGCACATGGCGCGACAGGGTGGCGATCTCCGAGAACGGCAACGCGACGGTGGACTGGACGCCGAAAGGCGCCGGGAAGGTCCAGTCGCGCGTCGCCGGCGGCTGCGCGAGCGGCGCCAGTTCGCCGTCGGCGATCACCAGGCGCGCGCGCTGATTGCGCTGGCCGGTGATGCGCGTGCCCGCGGTCGGATGCCAGCTGTCCAGCGCGACCGCTATTTCGATCGCGTCCGCCTCGGGCCAATCGCCCAGCGCGGCGGTGGCCAGCAGATCGGCCAGACCGCCGAAGAAGGCCATCGCCGGTATCGCGACGATGCTGGCGGCGCGGGCGCGCTCGTCGTAGTGCTCGACCAGATCGAGCACGGCGCCTTGCTCGGCGCACACATCGAGGTAGGGCAGCCCGGCGCGCAACGCGGCCTCCAGTACCGGCGCCGCGGTATCCAGGAAGGGGCCGGCGCAGTTGATCACCGCGGCGGCGCCGTCCAGCAGACTATCCAACTCGGCCGGCGACTCGATCGAGGCCTGACGGCGCTCCAGGTCCGGATGGATCTGCGCGAGCGCCGCCAGCTTGGCGGCGTCGCGTCCGCCCAGGCGCGGCACCAGGCCGCGCCGGAGCAGTTCGGCGATCACGAAGCGGCCGGTGTGGCCGTAAGCGCCGTAGACAGCGATGGTGTGCATCAGTTGAAACCCCGTGACGTAGCGTGAGAGAGCGGATGTGCGCGCTGGCGATTCATGCCGTGGCAGCCTGCGCGCCGGCCTGCTCGACGGAGTGCGCCTGCCAATGCGCGCGCAGTTCGCAGTTGAAGTCCTGCCAGCGCTCCTCGGGGAAGAAGATGCGCGCGCCCTCGAACTCCACCCGCCGCACCGTGCCCGGGATGGTCTGCTGCAGCCAGAGCGACCAGGGCAGGGGGAAATAGACGTCGTCGGTGCCCCAGGCGATCAGGGTCGGCGCCTGCAGGCGGCGCAGGCCGTCCTCGATCGCCAGGGTGTGGCGGCAGTCGAAGGCGTTGACGAAACGTTCCAGCTCGGCCAGTCGCGCCGGTTCCAGCAGCGGCCGCAGATAGGTGTCGATGGTGGCGTCGCTGACCTGGTCCGGACGCTCGTAAGCCGGCGCCAGCGCGCTGCGGAACACCGACTTGTCGGCCTGCATGGCGCGCAGGGTGTCGCCCAGTCCGCCCGCGGCCACCATCGCCACGAAAGGCTTGAACGCCTCCGGCGGCCAGTTGTCGTGGGCATCGCAGTTGCTCAGCGCCAGGCTGCGGATGCGCTGCGGATACAGCGCGGCGAAGATCTGGCAGATGCCGCCGCCGCTGTCGTTGCCGACCAGATCGACGCGGTCGATGCCCAGCGCGTCGAGGAACTGCGCCAGCATGTGCGCGTTGGCGGTGACCGATGCATCCTGGCCCGCGCCGGCCTCGGTGTAACCGTGGCCGAGCAGGTCCAGCGCGATGCAGCGCCGGCTGTCGCCGAGCTCGGCGAGCTGATGCCGCCACAGGTAGCCGTTGAGCAGCACGCCGTGCACGAATAACGCCACCGGGCCTTGGCCCTGTTCGACGTAGCTGATCCGGCCCGAAGGCGTGTCGACCGTGCGACGGTCGGCGAAATAGCGCTGACCGCCGCTCATGGCCGCAGCTCCGCTTCGCGCAGCTTGTGCGCGCATTCTTCGCAGCACACCTCGACGGCGCGGCCGCCGATCGTGACCTGGATCGCGTGTTCGTCCAGCTCGCTGTCGCAAGCGGCGCAGGTGTTCTCGTTCATGGGGTTCTCCGATATGGGCCCGGTTCGGGCACGCTCAGGAGACCATCGCGGCGGCGCCGCCGCTGTCGGATTCTTTAGCGGTTTGCGCGGCGCGCGCTCAGGCGCTCTTGGCCAGCGCCGAGCGCTGGAACGCTGAGGGCGTGCGGCCGTAGGCCTGCTTGAACGCGGCGCTGAAGTGGCTGTGGCTGGAGAAACCGAGGTCCAGGGCCAGCGCCGACATGTCCTGACTGTGCGGAATCCGGTCCAGCGCGCGCGCCAGGCGCAGGCGCAGGTGATAGCGATACAGCGGCAGGCCCTCGACCTGCTGGAAGGCCTGGGTCAGGTAGACCGCCGAACCGCCGATCTCGGCCGCGATCTCTTCCAGGGTCCAACGCCGGGTCAGGTCCGCGGCCAGCAAGACCTTGACCCGATCCACCAATCGGCGTCGCGCGTGCGTGGCCGCGGTGATGTGGGTGGTACGCGGTCCCAGGCTGCGGCAGACCAGGGTCAGGGCCAGGCTCTCGGCTTCCAGCGTTTCGATGCGGCCCAGTTGCAGGTTGTGCCGGAGCAGGGCGACCAGCGCCTGCGCGCGCGCATCGATGCGCAGCGATTGCAGACGGAAACCGAGCTGGTCGCGCTTTTGCAGCAATTCGGCCGGCGCCAGTTCGCGCAGCAGCGGTTCGGACAGCGCCAGCACCAGACTGGCGTCGCCGCCGCTGACGGGGTGGCTGACCTGGTAGCCCTCGCCGGCGTTGAACAGCAGGGCGTGGTTGGCGTCGGCCACCGACTGGTCCTGGCCGACGTGGCGCAGGTACAGGCCGCGATAAGGAAACACCAGGTGGGTCGAGGAGGCGCATTCCTCCTGGCTGCGATGGCGGCACTGACCGCCGCACAGCACGTCGCGCACCGCCAGGGTGCCGCTGTCGAACAATCGGGCGACTGCGAAATCCGACATCGTGTTCGTGCGGCCAGGTTCGGGCTTCGACGGCGATGATAGACAGGGCGGGCAGCGCCGGCCATGACCTGCGAGGTCATGGCGCGTCGACACCCTCGTGCCTAGCTCTCGGCCAGGAACCGCGCCGGCATGCGCTCGTAATAGGGGAACAGCTTGAAGTAAGGCCGCGCCTCGTTCAGCACGCGCGCGTAGGACGGCCGCTGCAGCAGACGTTCGAAGTAGGCGCTCAGTTGCGGGTAGCCGTCGCCGAACGGGGTCACGATGCCGGCGTAGAACAGGGCCGGCGCTGCCGCGCAGTCGGCCAGGCCGAATTCGTCGCCGGCGGCCCAGACCCGGTCGGCCATGCGCCGCTCGATCATGCCGTAGGCGATGCCCAGGCCGGCATGGGCATCGGCCACGCCGCGCGGATCGCGCTCGTCCTCGCCGCGCAGGCGGTCCAGCACGATCTTCTGCATCGGCACGCTTACGTACAGGTCGAAAAACCGGTCCCACAGGCGCGCGTCGAGGTTGGCGGTCGGATCGGCGGGCAGCAACGGCTGCGGACCCGGGTAATGACGGTCCAGGTACTCGATGATGATACTGGTCTCGGGCACCGTCGCATCGCGCGCTTCGTCGCGCAGCACCGGCATCTTGCCGACCGGCCACAGATCGAGGAAACGGGTGTGCTCGTCGGCGGCCGCGCGTTCGATCAGGCGCGGTTCGAAGGCGGTGCCGTTTTCGTACAGGGCGATCAGCACCTTGTGGCAGAACGAAGCCAGGGGATGCTGGTAAAGCACGAGCGCCATCGCGGTTTCCTCGATCGGGTCGGGCCTCAGGTTAGCCCGATGCCGGCCGCGGCGCAGCCGTGTCGAAAGGCAGGGCGCCTCAACCGGCCCAGGCCGCGCCGTCCACGCGGGACGGCGATGCCGCAGCGGGCTGGGTGCGCGCGACCTGGGCTTCCAGCACCGCCATCAGGGCCTCGCGCAGGGCGTGGGCGCGCTCGGGATCGATGCAATGCTCGTCGCCCATGCAATAGAAGCGCAGCTGGCCGTGCAGGGCGTACACGATCAGGCCCAGCGCGCGCACCGAATGCGAGTGCACGTACAGGCGGAAATCGTCCAGGCGGAACGGCGCCCGCTCGTCGACCAGATCGAGCTGGCCCAGATTCGACAAAGTGATGCGGTTCCAGCTGCCCTTCAGGCCGAGCGCATTGCCGAGCCGGATCAGCGCGTTCAAGCGCGCCGGCGCCGGTGGCCGGATCAGTTCGCAGAAGTGGTAGCGGCTGGGAATCTCGCGGGTTTCGCGCTCGATCTGCGCCTGTATCGAACGATGCGCTTCGCGCACGCGATCCCAGAAGCCGCTGCCGTCGTCCTGGCCGGTGCGGAACTTCAGGCCGCCGCCGCCGTAGAACAGGCGGTCGTCGGCCAGCGCCGGCACGCGTCCGCGCCGGCCGTCCATCGGGCTTTCGATCCAGGCCGGTACCTGTTCGCGGCCCAGTGCGGTGAGCAGGGCCGCGTCCAGCGCGACCAGCAGGGCGGCGTGCACCGACACGTCCTCGCGTTTGCAGCGCTGACGCAGCGCGCTGGACAGCACCGCGCCGGCGCTCCATTCCAGGTGGTGCTCGCGATTGCGCGGCGGCGCCATCGGCGGCAGCAGGCGCAGCGCCAGGCCGATCAGGCCGGCGACCCAGCGCCGGCGTCGCGGATGCGCGGGGACGTAGTGGCCGACGATATCGGCGGCGGTGAGCGGCGCGTAGGGCGGCAACGGCACGTCGTCGTACAGGGCGCGCAGGGTTTCCCTGGCCACGATCAGCAGGCTCATGCCGTCGCAGATGCGGTGCGAGGCCGCGAACAGCAGCTCGCTGCGGCCCGCGCCGCGCAGCCAGACCAGGCGTAACTGGGCCTGGCCCTCGGCGAAGGGCGTTTCCAGCTCCTGGTCGATTTCGCGGCGGCTATCGCCGTCGCCGCGCAAGCCCAGCACGCGCAGGGGGATGGGGCCGGCGCC
Organism: Lysobacter sp. cf310; assembly: GCF_900114355.1. GTDB lineage: Bacteria > Pseudomonadota > Gammaproteobacteria > Xanthomonadales > Xanthomonadaceae > Lysobacter. Next base: position 1,133,624 of record NZ_FOSS01000001.1, on the reverse strand, counting down.
ATCGTCCACGTAGCGCACGGCCATGCCTTGCGTGCGCAAGGTTGCACGCAGGGCCGGATGCTTGGCCTGCACGCGCGCGATCGCCCTGCGCAGATCGGCCTCGGCGATTTCGCCGTCCAGCCGCAGCGCGTAGACGATGCAACCGTCGATCAGCTGCTCGATCGTGGACAGCGGGCGGCTCACCCGGCGTCTCCGGGCGCGGGTGCCGGCGCGGGCTTGGCGCGCTCGGCCGCCTGCGCCTCGCGACTGGCGCGGGTGCAATAGGCGTGAATGCGCGGATGCAGGCGTTCGAAGGTGCCCAGGCGTCCGCGCCGGCCGTCCAGGTAGCCGCAGGCGATGGCGGTGAGCTTGCGCAGCTTGTCGGGTTCGAACAGGGCCACGCACAGTGCTTGGTGCAGGGCCAGCGCGCCGCTGAGCCAATGCAGGCCCCAATGCGCCTTGTACAGGCGCAGGCAGTGCACCGCATTGCGCGCGCCGTAGTAGCGGCGCCAGGCGACGTGGTGGGTGGTATAGAGCTTGCCGTGGCGGCGGATGTGGCCGGTGGTCTGCTGCATGGTCACGTCGGCGTTCACGTACACCGGCACGCCCTGGCTGGACGCGCGCAGGCCGTACTCGATGTCGATGTACTCGATGAAGTAGTCCTCGCGGAAGGCGCCGAGCTTGCGATAGGCGGCGGCCGAGATCGCCGAGCCCGAGGAAATCACGAACAAGGTCGGGAACAGGCCGTGCTCGCGTTCGGTCATGCGCACCGGCCGGGGAAAGCGCCGACCCGGCGGAAACGTCGGCATGCACTTGCGCAGGTTGATCTCGTACACGCGCGGCCCGAGCACGAAGCTGTCGCCGCCGACCGCGGCGCAGGCCTGCATCATCGCGGTGAAGAACGAAGCCTCGATCTTGGAGTCCTGGTCGAGCAGGAAGATCACCTCGCAGCCGCGCGCCAGCAGCACTTCGGCGCCGCGGTTGTAGGCCCCGGCCAGGCCGCCGCGGTTGCGGTTGACCAGCACGTCGATGCGCTCGCGATGCAGGGCCGCGTGCAGGGCGGCGTCGGGTTCGGGCGTATTGTCCACCGCCACCAGGTCCGCGCAGATTTCGCGCGCGCGGCGCAGGTTGTCGACGAACTCGGCGTCGGGCTGGTAGAGCACGAAGATCAGGCCATAGCGGTTCATGCGGCGCGCACCGGTTCGGCGGAGACGGGAGCGGGTTCGGCGTGGGGCTGCGCTTGCGGCGCGGTCAGCGCCATCAGCAAGTCCATCGCGTGCTCGCGGATCCGCAGCGCGTGCGCGCGCGGCAGCGACTCCTCGTCGGAGGACAGGGAGAAGTCGTAGCGGCCCGCGTAACGCGAGATCACCAGCTGATGCGCGGGGGTCGCGCCGACCACGCCGGAGATGCCGCGCACCGCGCGCAGGTGGAAACCGCGATAGTCCTGAGTCAGCGACAGGCGGCCGAGATTGCTGAGGGTGAGCTGACGGCCCTCGCGGCGCGAACGGCCGTATACGACCATGCGATCGAACACGCCGTGCAGGCGTTCCAGGCCGAGGAAGTTGCGATAGACCTTGGCCGGCAGGACTTCGATCCTGCGCTGCAATTCGGCTTGTAGCGCGCGCGCCCGGGTCCAGAACTCGTCCGGCGCGGCGGTGCCCGCGCCGGTCTTGCCGGGGCGCAACTCGACCGTGGGCGCGATGCCGAACAGGTCGCGGTCGCCTAGGTTCGGCAGCAGGCTGCGCATGTCCACCGGCGCGACGAAGCGCTGGATGCGCTGCGCGCCGCAGACCGCGCGGAAGGCCAACACGAAGGCCAGGCTGATGGCGACGTAGGCGCTGACGTGTTGCGCGCGGCACTGCTCGGACAGGCGCCGGCTGACGGCTTCGTCCAGCGTCCACAACTCGCGGTAGATCGCGCCGTAGTGCTGCGCCGGGCGGTCGCGCACCAGCAGGCGCAAGGCCAGGGCCAGGGCGGCCGCGCGCCAGCGGATACTGCGCTGCAGACCGCGATCGGCGCGTACCGCGGCGGGCAGCCAGTCAGCGAAGCTGGGCAGCGCGTCGCGGGTCTCGATCGCGCGCTCAGGCCCGTCGCAATCGCGCAGCAGTTCGCCCAGCAGGTGGGTGAGCGCGCGGCCGTCGCAGATCGCGTGATGGCAGATCAGCACCAGTTCGCTGCGGTGCTCGCCGCGCAGCCAGAGCAGGCGCGCCAAGGGCTCGCGCCGGCCGTCGAAACACCGCTGCAGCTCACGCTCGGACCAGGTCAGCCAGTCCTCGTCGCTGCGGCGATCGATGATGCGCAGCGGGATCTGCGGCGGCGTGCGTCGCAACTCGAACCAGGGACGGCCCTCGCGTTCGACGATCAGGCAGCGCAGCAGCGGATGGCGGGCCTGCGCCTGACTCAGCGCGCGCAGCAGCGCGGCCGGATCGATCCGGCCTTCGATGCAGGCGGTGACCACGACATTGCCCGGCAAACTGCCGTCGCCGTACAGGGCGCGTTCGAACAGGCTCAGCGGACGGCCCGGCGGAGCGCTCATGCCACGCTCCGCAGGTGACGGCGCGGGCGCGGGACGGGGTCGGCGATCGCTTCGACCAGGCCCCAGGCGCGCAATTGGGCGACGGCGTTGCCGATCCCGTCTTCGGCGCGCACGGTGTCGCCCAGTCGCGCGGCGGCCTGCCGCATCGCCGGCGCCTGAGTGGCGGCGATGGCGGCCGCCAGTCGCGCCGCGTCCAGGCCTTTGCGCTGCACCGCCGGCGGGGCGACGCCGCGCGCGTGCAGGCAGCGCGCCCAGAACGGTTGATCGCCGTAGAACGGCACCACCACCGAGGGAATGCCCGCGCGCACCGCCGCCGCGGTGGTGCCGGCGCCGCCGTGGTGCACGGCGGCGCACATGTGCGGGAACAAGGCGTCGTGCGGGGCCTGGCGCAGGAAATAGCAGCGCCCGTCGCGCACGCCGTCGGCGCCGTCCAGGCCGCCCCAGCCGGTCGCGAGCACGGCGCGCAGCCCGCTGCGCTCGACCGCATCCAGCACGGTGCGGGTGAACGCGGCCGCGTCGGCGTTGACCATGCTGCCGAAGCCGACGTAGATCGGTTTGTCGCCGGCCTCCAGAAAGGCCTGCAGCGCCGGGTCGGGCTGCCAGCGGGTGTCCTGCGCGAACCAGTAGCCGGTGACCTGGGAACTGTCGGGCCAGTCCGCTGGGCGCGGCAGCAGGCTGGGGCTGTAGCCGTTGAGGGTCTTCTCGCGCTGGGCGTTGCGGCCCAGATGCGGGCCATGCCAGGAAAAACGCGGCAGCCCCAGCTGCGGTCGCACGATGTCGTTGATCGCCGGCTTCATCACATACCAGACCAGCAGATGGATCAGCCGGTACAGGCTCAGGCTGAGCCAGCCGGGCAGACGCTCGCGGCCGCCGGCCATCACCATCGGCGGCAGGATGCGCGAGGGCGTGAGCGGCTGCAGGCGCGCGATCGCGAACGGCAGGCCGCGCGCTTCCGACATCGCCTTGGCCAGCTGGATCGCGTTGCTGACCCCGATCAGCAGACCGGCGCCCTCGCTGGCGGCCAGGCCTTCGGCAGTCCAGTGCCGGGCCCAGTGCGCATAGCGTTCGCGGAAGGTGCGCGCCATCGCGTACAGGTTGAGGCCGCGATCGGCGATGGCGCGATCGGCGGCCAGCATGGCCTGGAAGTCGGCGGTCAGCGGGTAATGGTCCAGGCCGGCCTCGCGCACCAGCGCTTCGAAGTTGGCGCTGGTGACGATGCGCACCGGATAGCCGGCGCGCTGCAGGCCCTGGCCCAGGGCGACGCAGGGCAGCACGTCGCCGAGGGTGCCGATGGTGAAGATCGCGATCGGGCGGACGTCGCTCATGGTCGGCTCAGGCATGCGCCACCGTGCGCGGTTCGAAATCGTCGTCGGGTGCGTGCGCGGACGTCGGCGCGCGCGGTTGCAGGCGCTCCAGGTGCCGGCTCAGGACCTGGCCGATGCGCGCGGCGGGCAGGGTGTCGAGCACGCTCTCGTGATGGCAATCCAGCGCGTGCAGCTCGAAGCGGCCGCCGACGTAGGCGCGCCAAGTCTCGGGATCGTGTTCGATCAGCGCGGAGGGATCGCCCAGGCGCTGGGTGGCGTGGAAGTACACCAGGTCCAGATCCAGGCGGCGCGGCGCATGCCGGCGCGCCAGGCTGAGGTTGTTGCGCATCACCGCGAAGGCGTGTTCGACGAAGCGCGGATGATCGCGCGCGATCTCGCGCAGCAACGGCATCGAGCGCGTGTTGTAGGCGAGCAGGGCCGGGGCGAGTTCGTCCAGGCTGCGCGGCGCGGGCCCGGGGCCGGGTGCGATGCCGAGGAAGTCCAGGGCCGCGCGCACTTCGTCGGCCGGTTCGCGCCTCTGCGCGGGCAGGCTGGGCGTGAACAGATAACTGTCGATCATCGCCAGCAGTTCCACGCGCTCGCCCTGTTCGCTCATCTGCGCGGCGATGGCGTGGCCGATCAGGCCGCCCAGCGAACGGCCGAGCAGCCGATACGGCCCCTCGGGTTGGAGGCGACGGATCTGGGCCAGATAGTCGGCCGCGATCTCGTCGATGCTGGCCGGCAGACGGTCCATGCCGCGCAGGCCGCGCGCCTGCAGGCCGTACACCGGCATCGCCGGATCCAGGTGCCGCAGCAGGCCGGAATAGCCCAGGCTGAGGCCGGCGATGGGATGGATGCAGAACAGGGGGCGCGGCGCGGTGGCGGGCGCCGCGGCCCGCCGCAGCGACAGCACCGCACCCAGCGGGTCGCCGTGCTCGTGGTCGGTGCGTTCCAGCAGCGCGGCCAGGCCGGCGATGGTCGAGGCCTCGAACAGGCTCGCGACCGGCAGGCGTTTGCCGAAGCGCTCGGGCAGGCGCGCGATCAGTTGCGCGGCGATCAGCGAGTCGCCGCCGAGTTCGAAGAAGTTGTCGTGCACGCCGACCCGCGGCAAGCCCAGCAGTTCCGTCCAGATCGCCGCGAGCTTGCGCTCCACCGGCGTGCGCGGCGCCACGAAGCCGCCGCGTTCGCCGCGCTCCGGCGCGGGCAGGGCCTTGCGGTCGAGCTTGCCGCTGGGCGTCAGCGGCAGCGCCGGCAGGCTCACCAGTGCGCCGGGGATCATGTAATCGGGCAGTTGCTGGGCCAGATGACGGCGCAGCGCGTCGGTGTCGATGCGCTGGCCCGCTGCGGGCACCAGGTAGGCGCACAGGCGCAGGCCGCCTTCGCTGCCGGCGGGCTCGGCGATCACCGCGGCCTCGGCGACCGTCGGATGCCGCATGAGCTGGCTTTCGATCTCGCCCGGCTCGACCCGGATGCCGCGGATCTTGACCTGCTGATCGCTGCGACCCAGGTACTCCAGCACGCCGTCCTCGCGCCAGCGCACGCGGTCGCCGCTGCGGTACATGCGGCCTCCCGCGGGACCGAAGGGGTCGGGCAGGAAACGCTGCGCGGTCAGCTCGGGCCGATTGAGGTAGCCCAGGGCGACGCCGGCACCGCCGATGTAGAGCTCGCCTGGGCAACCGCTGGGCGCCAGGCCGCCGCTGTCGTCGAGCACGTAGAGACGGGTGTTGAGTATGGGGCGGCCGATCGGCGGCGCGGCCAGGTCCGCGGCCGACAATTCGATCGCGGTGGAGTAGACGCTGGTTTCGGTCGGTCCGTAGAGATTGCTGACCCGGTCGGCCAGCGTCGCCAATCGCTGCGCCAGTTCGGCCGGCAGCGCTTCGCCGGCGGCCAGCGCATGCACGCCGCTCAGGTCGGTGTCGCCGCTGGACAGCAGCATGCGCCACAGCGAGGGCGTGGCCTGCATGTAGCCGATGCCGTGCTCGCGGATCAGGCCGGCCAGGCGCGCGGGATCGCGCACGATGTCGGCGCCGGCGATCACGGTGCGCGCGCCCACCAGCAGCGGCAGGAACAGCTCCAGCGCGGCGACATCGAAGATCACCGTGCTGACCGCGAGGAAACGGTCGGCGGGCAGCGGCGCGAGCTGGCGGCGCATCGCTTCCAGCAGATTGCTCAGATTGGCGTGACTGACCTCCACGCCCTTGGGCCGGCCGGTGGAGCCGGAGGTGTAGAGCACATAGGCGCGCGACTGCAGCGCGGACAGGTCGAACGCGCGCGGCGTCGCCAGCGCGGGCGCGAGCTCGGCCGGCGCCAGCGTCGCCAGCGGCGTCGCCAATCGCGCCAGCCGCGGCGCCAGTTCCGCCGAGGTCAGCAGCAGCGCCGGCCGCGCATCGTCCAGCATGCTGGCCAGGCGTTCTTCCGGCGCTTCCGGATCCAGCGGCAGATAGGCCGCGCCCGCGAATCCGATCGCCAGCATGGCCACCAGCAGGTTCTCGTCGCGCGGCAGCGCCATCGCCACGATCTGGCCGGGCGCGACGCCGCGTTCGATCAGGCGGTTGGCCGCGTGCAGGCTGCGCACATGCAGCTCGCGATAGCTCAGGCGCCGCTCGCCGTGGCACACGGCCACCGCCTCCGGGCTGCGCCAGGCCTGTTCGGCGAACAGGGCCGGCAAGGTCGCGGCGGGCAGAGGCGCGGCGGTGTCGTTCCATTGCCGCAGCAGGCGTTTGCGTTCCTCATCGCCCAGCACATCGATCGCGCACAGGGCGACGGCCGGATCGTCCAGGGCGGCGTCGATCAGGCGCTGCAGGCGGCGGCGATGGTCGTCCAACTCGGCGTCGCCGTACAGCGAGGGATTGGCGTCGAAATCGAAACGCAGGCCGCCGTCGTCGCCGCGGTCGTAGACGAAGACGGTCAGGTCCTCGGCCGAGCCGTTGGACAGATTGCGCGGCACGCCGGTGGCGCCGCCGAAGTCCAGCGCATAGTCGAAGGGCTCGATGTTCACGCCCAGCCAGGCCACGCGCTGGCCCTGGCCGACCAGGCCCAGTTCGCGGCGCAGATCCTCGTAGCGGTAGCGCTGGTGGCGCAGGGCCTGCGCGACCACGCGCGCGACCTGCGCGATCAGCTCGCCTACGCTCTGTTTCGGCCGCATGCGCAGGCGCAGCAGCACCGCGTTGGCGAGCATGCCGGGCGTGTGTCGCAATTGATGATTGACCCGGCCGCTGACCGGCATGCCCAGCACCAGATCGGCCGCGCCGGTGGCGCGGAAGTAATAGGCCGCGATCAGGGCGATCAGCACCTGCGGCAGGCTGGCCGCGTGCTGCTTGCCCAGCGCGCGCAGGCGCCGGGTGCGGGCGCTGTCGAGAAAGCCGGTGCTGCGGCGCAGACCGCCGTCGCCGCGCGCGCCGCGGCGCGACAGGGTCACCGGTTCGGGCAGGTCGGCCAATTGCTCGTGCCAGTACTCGCGATCGCGCCGGCAGCGATCGGAGGCGCGGTAGCTCTCCTCCGATTCCAGCAGCGAAGCCAGGGTGCGGAAGCCGCTCGCGTCGGGCTCGCGATTGAGCGCATAGGCGGAGTAGATCTCGGCCACGCGGCGCGCGATCAGGCCGCCGGCATAGCCGTCCAGCACGATGTGATGCGCGCGGTGATACCAGACGTGGCGGTCATGGGCGAGCTTGAACAGGGCGCATACCCACAGCGGGCCGTCGTCCACCTCGGTCTGCGAGCGCAACTCGTCCGTCATCCAGCGCTCGGCGGCCGCGGCCGGATCGGCGTGCTCGGAATAGTCGAAGTAGGGGAATTCGTCGATGCGCGCGCCGACGATGCATTGACGCGGAACGCCGTCGACGTCGATCAGGCGCAAGCGCACCGCCTCGGCTTCGGACGAGACCTCGCGCAGGGCGCGCAAGAACAATCCGGGATCGATCCAGCCCTGGATATCGATCGCCTCGGCCAGGTTGAAATTGGCGCCAGGCCCGGCGATTTTCTGACTGAACCACAGCCCCAACTGGGCCACGGACAGCGGCAACGAGACTGCACGCGCATCGTTCATCGCACTGCTCCTTGTGCGCATCGCCGGAGTGGCTGCGGCTGCCTGCCGCCTCCGGTGCGATGTAGTCGTCCAGACGTGTTGGTGATGAGTTCTAGTCCGAACTCATACGCAGGTTGCCATCACCGCGAAATTGGAACTGTGAAGTCGATTGTGGATTCGTTGTGTACTGCAACAACGTCACGCCGTCGTAACGCGCGCATCGCATGAGTGGAATCACTCAGCGCGCGTGCGCGGTCTTCCGCGACTGGGTTGCGAACGTGCGGGCGCGTCGCGACCTTGGCGCGCTATCGCTTTAAGAAGCTTCGAAATCGGTCCGGCGTTCGTCGACGCGCGCGTTCGATCCGTACGCTTCAGCGTCGCAGGGACAAGGCAAACGTGCGCAAGGCGTCGCGTATCGCCTGCGTTTCGATGCCGCCGATGCCGAACACCAGCCCCAGTCCGGGATCGGGCCGCGTCGCGAATTCCCCGATGGCGCAGGCGCCGGGGGCATGCTGGCGCGCCTTGGTCAGCAAGCGCGTCGCCTGGCCCGGATCGCGGAAACGCGCGGACACATGGATGCCGGCTTCCGAAGGGATGGCGACCAGCCAGGGCCGCAACTCGCCGGCGAAGCCTTCGAGCATGGCGCGTCGGCGTTCGCCATAGAGTTTGCGCATGCGCCGCACGTGCCGCGCCAGATGGCCGTCGAGAATGAACTGCGCCAGCGCGTCCTGCAGCTGCGCATTGCCGGCGGTATCGATGCATTGCTTGGCCGCGGCCAGCGGCTCGCGCGCCCACGCCGGGGCGACCACGTAGCCGATGCGCAGCGCGGGGAACAGGCTCTTGGAGAAGGTGCCGACGTAGAGCACGCTGGCGTCGCGGTCGAGGGTCTGCAAGGCGTTGAGCGGGCGGTGGCCGTAGCGGAACTCGCCGTCGTAATCGTCCTCGACGATGGTCGCGCCGTGCCGGCGCGCGAACGCCAGCAACGCGATCCGGCGCGCCATCGACATCGCCACGCCGGTCGGGAACTGGTGCGAGGGCGTCACGCAGATCAGCCGCACATCGGTGGGCAGGCGGTCCACGCACAGGCCTTCCTCGTCCACCGCGATCGGCACCAGTTGGGCGCCGGCGGCGAGCAGGGCGGCGCGCAGCGGCGGATAGCCCGGGTCTTCGACCGCGACCTGGGTCTTACCCGGCACGACCAGCACGCGCGCGATCAGGTCGAACGCCTGCTGCGCGCCCGAGGTCACCAACACATCGTCGGCGCCGCAGGCGACCGCGCGCGCGAACGAGACGTGCTGGGCGATCGCGGCGCGCAGCCTGGGCCGGCCGTAGGGCGAGTGATAGTCGAAGGCGCCGATGTGGCGCGGGTGGTAGACGCGCCCGAGCAGGCGCCGCCAGACCTCGAACGGGAAATGGCGGTGTTCGGGCGTGCCCAGATGGAAGCCGGGCATCCAGGTCTCGTCGGCGTTGCGCGCGCGCGCCGGCAGGGTGCGCCACTGCGGGTTCAGGCGCTCGTCGGCCGGGCGCGCGCCGCCGCGCGCGGGCCGCGCCGACTTGGCCCGATAGTCGGTGACCACCGCCCTGGCGCCGGCACGGGTGAGGACATGGCCTTCCGCCACCAGCAGGTCGTAGGCCGCGATCACGGTATTGCGCGCCAGGCCGTAGGCGCTGGCCACGCGGCGCGTCGAGGGCAGCTCCACGCCCGGACGCAAGCGCTGGTCTACGATCGCCGCGCGCAACTGCTCGTGCAATTGGCGCAAGCGCCCGCCGTCTCCGTCGAGGTCGATCTGGAACTCGAAAACTGGTTCCACTGGGCTCATAAAAACTGGATCGTCGAAGGAACCAGTGTCAGCCTAAGCTAAGGCCACGCCTGCCACCAGGCGGCCGCGACCCCGTCCACCCTGCTGCGAACGGCGTCCTGCGAACGAACTAGAGGAAGACGACGATGGAATGGCGACTGGACTGCGAGCGCATCGATTGGGAGCGATTGTCCGAGCTCTACCGGATCGCGCCGCTGGGCGACAAGCCCGCGGCCGACCTGGCCGTGGTGTTCGGCAACAGCCGCTATGTGTGCTTCGTCTACGACGGCGAGCGCCTGGTCGGCGCCGGCCGCGCCCTCGCCGACGGCCTGGACTGCTCTTATCTGTGCGATATCGCCGTGCACCCGGACTATCAGGGCGGCGGCCTGGGCAAGGCGATCATCGAACGCCTGAAGACCCTGTCGGCCGGCCATCGCAAGATCATTCTCTATGCCAACCCGGGCAAGGAAGGCTTCTACCGCAAGCTCGGCTTCCTGCGCATGCGCACGGCGATGGCGATCTTCCTCAACCGCGAGCGCGCGCTGGCGACCGGCCTGGTCGCCGAGGACTGAGCGGCGCCGAAAAATTTTCGCGGGACGTGTCGATTCGGGTCACCGTGGTTCGTCGTTCCAGTGAGAGCCAAGACTCGGCGCCATTCCGGCGCCGGACCTCACCGGAGACCGACCATGAACCTGCTCAGCCTGACCCTGTGGGCCTGCACCGCCATCGCCGTGGCGCTGCCCGCCGCCGTATCGGCGGCCGAAACCCGTCCCGCCACCACGATCAGCGCCAGCGTCACCAAGGGGCGGCAGAAGATCGATGGCATCGACTACTACTACGAGATCCACGGCAAGGGCGAACCCTTGCTGCTGTTGCACGGCGGCCTGGGCTCGACCGATATGTTCGGCGTCGTGCTGCCGCAGCTGGCCGCGCACCGCCAGGTGATCGCGGTCGACTATCAGGGCCATGGCCGCACGCCGCTGGGCGATCGGCCCTTCAGTTGCCAGGCCAACGCCGACGACATGGCCGCGCTGGTCGCCAAGCTCGGCCACCCGCAGGTCGATGTGCTGGGCTATTCGCTGGGCGGCTGCGTGGCGCTGCGCATGGCGATCCAGAAACCGGCCAGCGTGCGACGCCTGGCGCTGGTGTCGGCGGCGTACTCCGACGAGGGTTTCTATCCCGGCATCCGCGCGCAGCAGAACGGCCTGACCGCCGCGGCCGCGCCGATGATGAAGGACACGCCGATGTACCAAAGCTATGCCGCGGTCGCGCCGAACGTCGACGAGTTCCCGCGCCTGCTCGACACCCTGGGCGACTTCATGCGCGCTCACTTCGACTGGTCGGCCGAGGTCAAGCAGCTGAAGCTGCCGGTGATGCTGGTCTATGGCGACGGCGACATGTACCGCCCGGAGTACATGGTCAAGTTCTATCAGCTGCTGGGCGGCGGCCTGCAGGATGCCGGCTGGGGGCGCGAGGCCCTGTCCCAGAACCGTCTCGCGATCCTGCCCGACCTGACCCACTACGACATCTTCGCCTCGCCGCGCCTGGCGACCACGGTGCTGCCGTTCCTGGACGGCAGCAGCGATGCCAAGAGCTGGGCGGAGCAGGTCAAGCCTGCGCAGTAAGCGCCTGCGATCCGATCCAAGTTGCGCCCCTGGGCCTGGCTAACCAGTACGGTTACTCTGCGCCCAGGGGAGCATTAGGACGATGCGCATGCGGCATACGGAAGCGGGCGAGCTCAGCTATACGGAACTGGAGCGGCGGATCAAGGCCTTGCCCGAGGGGCCGGCGGCGGTGTTGAACACGCCGCGGCCGTTCGCGATCCTGGGCGTGATCGGCAACGTCGGCATCATCCTGGGCTTGCTGCCGTCCCTGCTGATCACCTTCATGCCCCCGCGCGAATGGATGCTGTGGATCGCCCAGGCGGGCTTGGCGATCGCCGTGCTGGGCTGCGCGCCGGAATTTTTCCGCTCCATCTGGGTCGTGGGTCGCAGCATGCGGAACTGGCGCACAAACCAAGTGAGCCAGCTCGATCACGACATCGTGCAATGCCGCGAGCTGGTCGTATGGCTGCGCCGCTATCCGACCGAGCAACTGGCCGAGTACCTGCGCTTCACCCGCCGGACGCAGACGCGGCTGTCGGCCAAGATCGGCCTGATGGCCGGCGGCATCGACAAGCTCGGCATCGCGCCCTTGCTGATCGCGCTGGGCATCCAGATCAAGGCGTTCGTCGACTGGGGGCAGACTCCGCTCTGGCAGATTCTGCTCGGCCTGTTCCTCGCCATCGCCTACATGGTCGCGTTCATGGGCGTGCTCATGCGCCTGCGCCTACAGCTCTACGAGACCGTGCTCGAGGAGGCGCTGCAATCGCGCGTTACGCCTGGGCGCGGCCCGGAATCCTGATTCGTTCGTTTCCTACAGGGGGAAGCATGGCAGTGAAACAGGCGGCCAAGGCCGTACAGGCGCGCAAGCGCGGCAAGGCTGCGCTTTCGTTCGAGGCGGGGCTGGTCGATTATCTGGTGCGCGAGCACTTCCATGGCGACAGCGGCGAGTTCGCGCGCCACACCGGTTACAGCAAACAGCAGATCGAGTACTGGCGCGCGGGCAGCAAGAAGCCGCAGAAATCCACGCTGCGCTGGTTGCTGTCGGCGACGATCGCGCCCGAGTTCCGGGTCGCGGTCGAGTTCGAGCCGATCGACATCGTCGGCCGCAACGAGATCAGCAAGGTCCTGCGCGAGGCCCTGAACGGCCACGAGAAGAACACCGGCGTCTACGCCTTCTACGATTCGATGTGCAACGTGCTCTACGTCGGCAAGGCCAGCACGGGGTTCGGGCAAGAGATGTACCAGCAGTTGCGTGCGCCGCTGGGCATCGGCTTTCCGCGGGCGGTGACCAATGCGCCGAGCGAGCGCTGGATGGCGGTGAAGTACATCTCCGCCTACGAGATTCCCAAGGTCGACCATCTGGACTACCCGAAGCACGTGGAATCGCTGGTGCTGCGACTGTCCAAGCCGGTGGGCAACAAGGTGCTGGGCACGCTCAAGCGTTCCGCCCCGCCCAGGGAGCGCTGAGCACGGTGCGGCCGGGGCCGCGTCCCGGCCCCCGCTGCTGTATCGTTCCGCCTCCACCGCCCCGATCGCAGATGGCCGAATGAAGCCCGAATCCACGACCGCCCGCCCCGCCGAACCGCAGTTGGGCTACGCGATGAAACCGCGTCAGCTGGTGATGATGGGCCTGGGCAGCGCGATCGGCGCCGGCTTGTTCCTGGGTTCGGGCGTGGGCGTGCAGGCCGCCGGTCCGGCGGTGCTGCTGTCCTATCTGATCGCCGGCGTGCTGGTGATCATCGTGATGCGCGCGCTGGGCGAGATGGCCGCGGCCAAGCCGGCCAGCGGCGCGTTCTCGGTCTACGCCGCCGACGCCATGGGCGCCACCGCCGGCGCGACCCTGGGTTGGCTGTGGTGGGCGCAGCTGGTGATCGTGATCGCGGCCGAATCGGTGGGCGCGGCCGGATTGCTGGCGACGGTGTGGCCGGGGCTGCCGGTGGCGATGATGTCGCTGCTGTTCATGGTGGTGTTCACCGGTATCAACCTGTTGGGCGTCAAGAATTTCGGCGCCTTCGAGTTCTGGTTCGCGATCCTCAAGGTCGCCGCCATCCTGGCCTTCATCGCGATCGGCACGGCCCTGCTGCTGGGCTGGTTGCCGGAGGTGAAATCGCCGGGCCTGTCCAACTTCGTCGACCACGGCGGTTTCGCGCCCAAGGGCTGGGCCGGCGTGGGCGCGGCGCTGCTGGTGGTGATCTTCGCCTTCGGCGGCACCGAGATCGTCGCGGTCGCGGCCGCCGAAACCCAGGATCCCGTGCGCAGCATCACTCGCGCGATACGTACCGTGGCCTGGCGCATCCTGGTGTTCTACATCGGCTCGGTCAGCGTGATCATCGCGGTGGTGCCGTGGACCAGCGAGTCGCTGAAGTCGCCGTTCGCGGCGGTGCTGCAGGTCGCCAACATTCCGGGCGCCGCCGCCGCGATCACCCTGGTCGCCGTGATCGCATTGCTGTCGGCGCTCAACGCCAACCTCTACGGCGCCTCGCGCATGATCTTCTCGCTGGCCGAACGCCGCGAAGCGCCGCGCTTCCTGGCCGTCGTCGACCGTCGCCAGGTGCCGGTGGCCGCGGTGCTGGCCAGCGTCGCCTTCGGCTTCTTCGCCGCGCTGCTGGAGCTGTGGTACCCCGAGCGCGTGCTGCCGGCGCTGCTGAACGTGGTCGGCTCGACCTGCCTGCTGGTCTGGGGCATGTCGCTGGTCTCGCAGCTGATCCTGCGCCGTCGCGCCGACCGCCTGGGCACGCCGCTGCCGTTCCGCATGAACGCCTTCCCGTACCTGACCTGGCTGGGCCTGGCGATGCTGGGCGGCGTAATCGCGCTGGCCCTGCTCACCGAGGGCCCGCGCATGCAGCTGCTGTCCACGATCGCCTTGACCCTGGGCATCGCCGCGATCAGCGAGATCGCGCGGCGGATGCGCGGGTAAGGCCGCCGGAGAGAACCCCCGGCGAATCCGTCGCCGTCGATGGGCCGCGATGCGGGAGCGCCTGCCCTCATCACGCGCCCGCTCGCCGTGGAGCGGGCGCGCAGCGACCTCAGTACTGCACCAGCACGTCTTCCCAATGCCGATCGGGCGCCGATACGGTCGAGGCGTAGGTGCGGGTGTAGCTGCCGTCCCAGGGATCGTTGAAGTACACGTAGCTGCCCGAATACCCCTTCACCACCACGTCGTGGCCGCCGCCGTTGCTCCAGCGCCAGGACATGATGAAGGGCTTGTTGGCATTGATGCGGTACTGCAGGTCGGCCTGGCTCAGGTAGCCGTTCTGCTGATAGAAGCGCATCCCGCCCCAGTAGTAGTTCATGTGGTCGTCGACGTAGTAGTTCCAGTTGCCCTGATTGGCGGGGCTGTTCCAGTAGAAGGTGCTGTTGCCGCAGGCGTAGTTGATGTTGAAGGCCTTGTTGACGAAGGTGCATTGCGCCAAGGGCCGGCCGTGATACTGCAGGATCATCGTCGCCGAGGCGGCCCAGCACCAGTTGCTGTGTTCCTGCATGTGCAGAGGAACATTGAGCACGCCGGCCGATGCGGTGCCGGCGGCGCTCAGTGCCAGCAGCAGGGCAGTGGAGAGTTTGTTCTTGAGGTTCATGGCTTTCTCCGAAAGTAGGGGGTCACTGCCTGCCGCGCTGCAGGTTGCCCTGCACGGCGGATTGCAACGAGGGCAGCAGCTCCTCGCTGGTCAAGGTCGCGCTTTTCGCCGCCGCGTCGGAGAGGGACAGCGAGCGCCGCGCCGACCGCAGCGGCACGTAATGCGCGGTGTTGTCGGCGCCGCGCACTTCGATCAGGTCGGAGGTGGCCTGATAGATGCGCACGAAGCGGAACGCGCCGGCGCCGGTCGCCGGTGCGGACGCCGCGAGATCCTCGGCCAGCTTGGAGGAGCCCGCGCCGATCGCTTGCCAACGGCCCTGGACCTTGTTCATGTCCAGCAGGCCGACCGGCCGACCATCGGATAGCAGCATGAACTTCCAGGTATCGGTACCGCGCGTCATCCGGCTCAGATCGGCCGTCTGCTTGGCGAACATCAGCGGCGCCGGGTCGATCGTGCTCACCTCGAAGCCGGCGCCCAGCGACACCTTGCGAAGCTCGCCGAAGGTCGCTACCGCGATCGGAAAGTCCGCCGGAACACGCGCGTTGGCGACTTGCCCGCGCGCCAACTCCGACATCATCGTGCGCAGACCCTGTTGGGCCGCTGCGCGCAGCGTCGTATTCGATTGGTCGCGCAATGCGATCCTGCCCTCGGCGGCGGGCGACTGCGCCGCGGCGGAGAACGTGGCGGCGGCCGCGAGCAAGCCTAGGGCGATCGCGCGCGAGAAGACGGCGTTTTTGATGTGCCTGGTTTTCATCAATGAATCTCCAGAATGGTGTCGTTGATGTGCGCAAATGCGATGGGATTTTTCAGGCTCGATCGCGGGGAGGTGCGGGCGTCCTGTTGATGCCATCGTATGGAGCTACCCGATAGGGACGCGCCATCCGCCAATCGCCGCCGATTGCCGCAACGCATCACGCGAATTCGTGATCCCTGCCTGTGTTTTGAGCGATCGCGGCCCGCGAATTCGAAGCTCGAAAACGCGACCGGTGATATAGCGTGAGTCGCACGCGATGGACGACGTGCGCGCCGCGGCACCCGCCGCATCTGGAGCCGCCGTGATCGAGCGATCTGAAGGGACCGGGCCGACGCTTGCGGGCATAGGCGAAATCACCGTATTGCTGGGGCAGGCGCGCGGCGGGGACGATGCCGCCTGGGATCGCGTGGTGCATCTGCTGTATGCGGATCTGAAACGCCTGGCGCGGCGCGCCAGCGCCGGGGCCGCCGGGCAGGAGGTGACCGCGTTGGTGCACGACTGCTACCTGCGTCTGGATCGTTCGGGCGCCGACCATATCGAGAGTCGCGCCCATTTCCTTTCGCTGGCCTCGATGGTCATGCGCCAGCTGTTGATCAACCACGCGCGCGATCACCTCGCCCAGAAGCGCGGGGGCGATCAGGCCCACACCACGCTGGGCAAGGCCGATCTGGATATCGCGCAAGCGGTCTACTGCGAGGCCGAAGAACTGCTGGCGATCGACGCCGCGCTCAAACGATTGGGCGAAACCGACGCGCGCCTGGTGCGGGTGGTGGAATGCCGACTGTTCGGCGGGCTGAGCGAGGAGGAGACCGCGACGGCGTTGGCGCTTCCGCTGCGCTCCACGCAGCGGCTGTGGCAGCGGGCGCGTGCGCGCCTGCGCGCTCTGGCCGACGAGACCGGCTGAGCATCCCCGCATGACGCTGCGCGATCGCCTGCTCGAACCGCAAGGGGTGCTGCGCGGCGCGCTGTTCCAGGACCTGCTGCGCACGCGGCTCGCCGACCGCGCGCTGATGCCGGGCGCGCGCGTGGGCGCCTGGCGGATCGTGCGCGAGCTGGGCCGCGGTGGCATGGGCCAGGTCTACCTGGCTGAGCGCTGCGAAGGCGATTTCGAACAGACGGTCGCGCTGAAGTGGCTGCCGGACGCGGCCCAGTCGCCGACCGGCGAAGCCTTGTTCCGTCGCGAACGCCAAGTGCTCGCCGGGCTGTCGCATCCCAATATCGCCCGCCTCGTCGATGGCGGGCACACCGACGACGGACATCCGTGGTTCGCGATGGAGTACGTGCAAGGGTTGCCCATCGATCGGCATGCGCAGGCCAACGCGCTGAGCGAACGCGCGCGCGTGGCCTTGTTGCTGCCGGCGCTGGGGGCGCTCGAGTTCGCCCACAGCCGGCTGGTGATCCACCGCGACATCAAACCCGGCAACGTCCTGGTCGACCCGCAGGGGCAGGCCAAGTTGCTGGATTTCGGGATCGCCGGCCTGGCCCAGGACGAGGAACAGGCCACCGCGTTCACGCCGGGCTTCGCCAGCCCCGAACAGCGCGCCATGCAATACGTCGGCACGCCGTCCGACGTCTGGCAGCTCGGTCGTCTGCTGGACGCGGTGGTACGGGCGGGCAAGCTACGCGAGCCCTGCAAGGATCTGCTGGCCGTGATCGGCATGGCCACCCAGGACGATCCCGCGCGGCGCTATCCCACCGTCACCGCATTGAAGTACGACCTGATCCGATACCTGGAGCTCAAGCCGGTTGCGGCCCGACAAGCGGGCTACCTGTATCGCCTGGGGCGGATGCTCCGGCGCCATCCCATCGGTACGGTCGGCGTCGCCCTGGCGACCTTGGCCGCGACCGCGCTGGTGACGGGGTTCGTGGTCTATGCGGCGCAGGAGCGGTCGCGGCTTCGGCTGGCGCGCGACGAAACCGCCGCGGTCAACGATTTCCTGAGCGAGAACATCCTGGCCGCCAGCGATCCCTTCGAGGGGCGCGACCACGACCAGCCCATCGCCGATACCCTGGACGAGGGCATCGAAGCGGCCGAATCCCGCTTTCGCGAGCACCCCGGTACCGCGGGCCGCATCCTCGTCGCGCTGGGCAAGGGACTGATCTCGCGGGGGCGTTACGCCGCCGCCGAGCGCGCCGCCGATCGCGCCATCGTGCTGTTGGGTGGAGCGGATGGGACGAGTGCGAGAGCGATTGCGGATGCGCGTCTGCTGCGCGCGACCGTGGACATGTACCGCGGCTTTCCGGAGCGCGCGCAAGCGCGCCTGGACGAACTGCAGGCCGCGTTTCCCTATCGAGCGGACGCGCCGTCCTCGATGGAATGGCGCATTCAGGCCGCACGCGGGTGGAATGCGATGCTGCGCAATCGCTATGCCGAGTGCATCGCTACCTATACCGGCATTTTGGAGCGTCCGGGCGCCGTCGGCGGGAGCGAGCTAGGCGATGCCTACAGCAGTCTCAGCGTCTGTCAGACGGCGGCCGGATACCCCGCCCAAGCCCTGCTCAGCGGCGAGCGCGCCGCAGGCCTGACCAGCGCCGCCAGCGGCCCGCGCAGCGGCAATGCCGTCGTCGCGCGCATTCGCATTGCCGTGGCCCTGGGCGAGCTAGGCCGGCATCGCGAGTCCACCCGGCGCTTCCAGCGCGAGGTGGAGACGCTCATCGATTTGCTGGGGGAGCAGCACGGCGTCACCGCCGCCTACATGGATCATCTGGCGGTGCTGTATCTGTGCGGCGACGACCCTGTCCCTGCCGAGGCCTGGGCGGCGCGCAGTCTGAGCGCCCGCAAAGTCGCGTTCGGTCCGCGGCATACCTGGAGCATAGGCACCCAAGCCGTGTACGCGGTCGCCTTGCTGCGCAGTGGCGAAGTCGAACGCGCGCGACCGGTCGTCGCCGAGATCGAGCAACTGCAGGGGCTGGCCGAGGACCCCGGCTCGCAAGTGTGGGTCTACCGTGCGCTTGGCGAGTGGTATCTGCGCGCGCGCGATTTCGACAAGGCGATCGCCTACTACCGCGCGACGCGGCGGCTGGCGGCGCAGCCCGGCATGGAGGCGCGCTGGAACCTGCATGTCGTCGATGGGGCTCTGGCGCTCGCGCTGTCGCAGGCGGGCCGCCCGGACGAAGCGCGCGCGGCCTATGCCAGGTACGACGCGAGCACCCGCTACGCCAATCGCTGCGTCAGCACGCTGAGCCGCGACGTCGAGCTGGGCCGGGCGAAATTGCGCCCGCATCCCTCGGACCGCGCCGGGGCGCCGACCGTGCTGGCTTCGTTGCGGCGTCGGTCCGGGCGCGATTGGTAGGCCCAGCGGTTCGGGCGGCGTGCTGGCGCCGGCCGATCGGCAAGGGCAGCAGGCGAGGGCCGGCAATCGGCCCGTCAGGGCGCCGGCTTGGCCTGCTGCGCTGCCGCCTGGCGGTCCTGGATGCGTTGCGAGAGCGCGCGCATCGCCGGCTCCGACTCCTTCAGCATCGCCTCGATCCTCGCCGCCGGCAGCCAACGGCCCTGCACGAACACGCCGTCGATGCGGGCGACGTTGCGGATGTCGGCCAGCGGGTCGGCGTCGAGCAGAACCAGGTCGGCGCGCTCGCCTACGCGCACCGCGCCGCTGCCGCCCCGACTATCGAACAGCCGATGAGCGTTGATCGTCGCGGCGCGCAGCACTTCCAGCGGGGTGAGACCGACCTCGCGCAGTTCGACCATTTCCTGGTGCACCGAGACCCCGAACGCCAGACCCGGCAAGGGCGCGTCGGTGCCGACGGTCAGCGGCACGCCGCGCTTCCACAACTCGCGCGTGAGCAGGCGCGAGTAGTCGTAGCCGGCCGAGAACGTGTCGGCGCCGTCCTGGTTGCGGAACCTGGCGCTGAGGTAGTTGTTGTTCGCCGGCGCCCAATCCAGGCGGGTGACCGGATCGACCAGGGCCAGCCAGTCGCCGGGAACGGCCGGCACGTCGCGCTGCACGTACATGTGCACGATCTGCTTGAGCGTGATCAGGGTCGGGGTGACCCCGATCTTGTCGCGCGCGACAAGGTCGACCAGCGCGTCGATGTCGCGCGGGGCGAGGTTGGATTCGCGGCCGTAGCGGCCCAGTTCTTCGCTATGGGCGATGTTGTCCAGCGGATGCGCGAACGCGAAGGCGCGGTCCGCGCAGACGCCGCAGCCCAGTTCCGGCAGGTGACCGGAGCTGACCATGCCCTGGCGCCGGGTTTCCTCGACCACGGCCTGGTAGGTCTCGCGGTTGAGGAACTGATAAGGCTTGATGAAGTCGTAGCCGCGTTCGCGCGCGGCGCGCACGGCGGCGATGCCGTCGGCGGCGGTGGTCGGCGCGGCCGGCTTGGAGGCCGGCACCTCGGCCGGGCGCGGCGAGGCGACTTCCGCGCGAGGGCCGTTGATGCGCTTGGCCACGTACAGGCGCGGTCCGAGAATGCGGCCGGCGGCGATCTCGTCGCGCAGCCACAACAGATCCTCGTCGCTGTGGGCGCCGCCGCCCAGGTTGGCCGCGCCGGTCACGCCAGCCTTGAGGAAGCTCAGCAGCACGCGGCGGTCGTAGACGTGGTCGGCACCGGTATCCAGGCCGGACAGCACCGGATTCTTGCTGTCGCGCAGCGCGCCTTCGGTGGCGATATGGACATGCGCGTCGACCAGGCCGGGAATCAGGAATTTGCCGCGGCCGTCGACGTAGCGTGCCCCCAAGGGATGGAGCAGGGCGCCAGGTGCCTGGATACTCGCGATGCGACCCTCACGGATCACTACAGTGCGGTGCGTGAGCACCTCATCGGTATCGGTGGGGATTACCGTCACATCCCGGATCACCCAGACGCCGCGATCGGGCTTTGGAGCCGCCGGCTCGGCCGCGCCCGCGGGTACGCTACTCGCGACGCACAAGGCCGTCGCCAACCACAAAGCCTTCATTCGCCGCTCCACGCATTGCCAGGGCCATGATACGGGCGCGACCCTCGTCGTCGCGCCTCCTGGATGCGATGCCCGCGGCGGCGTCAGGGTTTAGCCGGCGCGCCCCACGTCGTCCGTGTGGACGTGAGACGCGCCGCCTGCCACGCAGAGCGGCCCCCCGACCGCGCTGCGACGCCTGAGGAGAGATTCAGGCGTGAACCCAGAACGCGCTTTCGGCGAAGCGCTCGTCCTTCCACCAGTTGGCGGTGCTGGTGCCGTAACGGAAATTGGTCGCGCCGGCCTGGCTTTGCAGCGGCTTGTCGACCTCGCCGCTGGCGGTGCGGTGCGCGCGCTCGGTTTCGGTCTCGGGCACCACCGGCAGGATGTGCCCGGATTTACCCTCGATCTTGCGCCGCGCCACGATCAGGGCGATCGCGCCCTGGTTGGCCTCTTCCTGCAGACGGGTCGGCGAGGCGACCTGGCGCCAGCCGAACTCGGGCCCGAAATCGCGCAGCCAGCGGAACAGGTCGTTGGCGCGCATCTCGAAGATGGTGTTGCCGATCAGCGGCTCGACGGTCTGGCCGCGACGCAGCTTTTCGATCGCCGGCGAGTTCCACCACACGCGCGGCAGATACACGCCGGCGAGATGGCAGTAGTCGTGGGCATAGATGTTGCAGAAGGTCAGGCCCGAATGCGGCTGATAGCGCTTGTGGCTGGGCTTGTCGACCGCGAGCCAGTCGATGATCTGGGCCAGATCGTCGCGCAGCTCCGGCGCATTGTCGCCCGAGCGTTCGGGCTGGCCGTCCTCGTTGAGCGAGTGCGCGCCGGCGGCGTCGCGGCGGCGCGTGACCGTGCCGGGTCGGCGCGGCATGAACACCGCGATCACGCCGGTGCGCGGCGGATCGCGCGCGGGCTCGACCACCGGGATCTCGCCCAGGCTGTTGTCGCGGACCAGGAAATCGGTCGAGCAGAAGCCGCGCAGCAGCGCGCCGAACAGACTGGTCTCGACCTCCATGAAGCCGTTGACGGCGCGGCCGCTGACCGCGCGCACCGGATGCCCGTCCGGTAACTCGCCCTTGACGTTGGCGGTGGGCGGGCGGCTGATCCGCGGCTCGCTGCGCAGGCGCAGGGTCGAGACGCGGGTGTCGACGCGGAAGAAGGGGCCGGTGGCGGTGACCGGACTGGGCGGAGGCACCGCCGCCTCGCCGGTGCGCGGCGTGGGCAGCGGCGCCGGCGCGTCCGGCGTCGGCACGGTCTGGGCCTGGCGGATGAAGTCGAAGATGGCCTGGCCGTAGAAGCGCTCGCCGTCGAAATGGCCCTGGCGCAGTCCGCGCTCGGGCTTGAAGCCGCCGGTGTTGTAGACGATCGCGACCGCGGCCAGTTCCATCGTGGTCAGCGTGGGACGGTCCTGCAGGCGCAGCTTGCGCAGGCCGCGCTTGAGTTCGGCCACGCACATCGCCAGGGTCTGTTCGAATTGCTCGTAGCGGCGTTCGAGGAAGTAGTCCGGGTCGTCGCGGAAGAACTGCAGATCGCGCTGGAACATGCCGAAGCCGTGGCAGAACTTGTTCGGTCGCGAGGCGGCGCCTTGATACGCCTCGATATGCGCGGCCATATCGACGAGCGCCGCGCGCGCGATCGCGAACATTTCCTCGCCGCGGCGGGCGGCCAGCAGCGCGGTCTTGGTCTGCGGAAACGCGCTGCGGCCGGCGTTCGCGTCCAAGGTGTCGCCCACGCACAGGGCCAAGATGCGTTCCTCGCTCATGTTCTTGCGCCGCAGCAGCGGCCAGACCTCGCCGGTTTCCTGGCAGGCCAGGGCGGTGATCAGGTCCAGGGTGAGCGGGGTGCCCGCCAGCGCCGGTACCACGCGCGCGGCGAAACGGGTCTTGAACCACAGCATGTCCGCGGTGCTCGGCATGGCCAACCTCCTTGTCGTGCCTCGAATCCGTTCTGCGCCGCTGAGCCTGGGCGCCACTTAGGGGCGAACGAATCGGCCACGCGGGATCGGCCAGGCCGGCGACGAACGGTCGCGGACGGCGCGTTCAATCTCCTATGCGGTTGCGACGGAAGCTTGCGCTCAGCCCAGCAGTTGCTGCGGCAGGGTGTTGAGTACGCGGCGGAACGGCTCGGATTCCGCGATCGCGCGCGAGACGATCAGCGAGCCCTGGATGCGCACCACCGCGTCCTCGGCGCGGCGCTGCGCCTCGCGCGCGGACACGCCGTCCTTCTCGCGCGCCAGTCGCGCGAATCCGTCGATCAGGCCGCGCAAGGACGCGTTGAGGCGATCCTGGAACAGCGTGCGCGCATCGCCGACGACCAGGTTGCCGAACAGACAGGCCTCGGCGCCGCCGCCGTAGAAGTGGTCGAGCTTGGCGATCACCTTGGCCAGGCGGCGCTCCGGCGTGCCGCCGCCCTGCATCGGCGCCAGCACCTCGTCCTGCATCCAGGCATCGACGCGATCGAACACGGCGCGCGCCATGTCTTCCTTACCGCCAGGGAAGTAGTGGTAGAGGCTGGAGCGGCCCAGGCCGGTGGCTTCGGACAACTGGCCCAGCGACGCGGCGTCGTAGCCGTGGCGGCGGAACGCGCCCAGCAAACGGTCGACGACGGCATCGCGGGAGAGCAGAGGGGCGGGCATGGCGGTCAGTCGGATGGAACGATCGGTCCAATATGGTTGCAGGGCGCGGCGCGGTCAATGTGGGCACCGCTGCAACACTGCGTCCGCATTACCTGCGTTGACGGGTGGGGTATCCGAATCTATTGTACCGATCGTTCGGTACAAAAACGCAACCCAACCCCAAGGAGTCCTCTCATGTCCGTCCCGACCGCACGCAAGTCCTCGCCCAGCCTGCGCACCGCCGCCGCCCTGTTGCTGGCGACCGCCAGCGTGTTCGCCGCACCGCTGGCGCTGGCCCAGACGCCCTCCGCCGGCATCGAGCGCCAGGATCCCAGCGCCGTCCACTACCGCACCGTCAAGGTCGACGGCGTGGAGATCTTCTATCGCGAGGCCGGCCCGCGCGATGCGCCGGTGCTGTTGCTGCTGCACGGCTTTCCGACCTCCAGCCAGATGTACCGCGACCTGATCCCGCGCCTGGCCGATCGCTATCGCGTGATCGCGCCCGACTATCCGGGCTTCGGCCGCAGCGCGACGCCGGCGCCGAACGAGTTCGAGTACAGCTTCGACCACTACGCCGTGCTGATGGACGGGTTCACCCGCCAGCTCAAGCTGCCGCGCTACGCGCTGTATCTCATGGACTACGGCGCGCCGGTGGGCTTTCGCCTGGCCAGCGCGCATCCCGAGCGCGTCGATGCGCTGATCGTGCAGAACGGCAACGCCTACCTCGAGGGCATCGGCAAGTTCTGGGACCCGATCAAGGCCTACTGGAACGACCACAGCGCCGCCAACGGCGAGCACCTGCGCCAGGCCGCGATGACTCTGGAAGGCACGCGCTGGCAGTACCTGCACGGCGAGCCGGATCCGTCGCTGGTGAGCCCGGACGCCTACACGCTGGACCAGGCCTATCTGGACCGGCCCGGCAACACCGACATCCAGCTGGCGATGATCTACGACTACCGCAACAATCTGCCCAAGTACCCGCAATGGCAGGCCTACTTCC
The DNA here is from genome assembly GCF_900114355.1 of Lysobacter sp. cf310. Taxonomy (GTDB): domain Bacteria; phylum Pseudomonadota; class Gammaproteobacteria; order Xanthomonadales; family Xanthomonadaceae; genus Lysobacter. The sequence continues at coordinate 1,109,556 of NZ_FOSS01000001.1, read as the reverse complement.
GCAAGCATCAGCCGCCGACCCTGGTGATTTGGGGCAAGAACGATCAGATCTTTCTGGCCGCGGGCGCCGAGCCCTACCGTCGCGACAATCCGAAGGCCGAAGTGCATCTGTTGGACGCCGGCCATTTCGCCTTGGAAACCCAGGGCGCACGGATCGCGCAGCTGATCCGCGATTTCCTCGCCAAGCAGTGAACCGCCCGCAGCGCTCCGGTACGCCGGAGCGCTGTTCCGCTCTCTTCCGATCCCGAGACAGCCATGAACGCAAACCAACCCCGCCCGCCGCTGCCGCCTTTCAACCTCGACACCGCGATCGCCAAGGTGCGCGCGGCCGAGGACGCCTGGAACAGCCGCGATCCGCAGCGCATCGCCCTGGCCTACAGCCACGACAGCGCCTGGCGCAATCGCGCCGAGTTCTTCAACGGCCGACCCGCGATCGTCGACTTCCTGACCCGCAAGTGGGCGAAGGAGCTCGACTATCGGCTCATCAAGGAGCTGTGGGCTCACGGCGAGGACCGCATTGCGGTGCGCTTCGCCTACGAGTGGCGCGACGAGGCGGGCCAGTGGTTCCGCGCCTACGGCAACGAGAACTGGGAGTTCGACGCCGATGGCCTGATGCGCCAGCGTCACGCCTCGATCAACGACCTGGCGATCGAGACCGGCGCGCGCAAGTTCCATTGGGATTCGTCGCGCCCGCGTCCGCTCGATCATCCCGGCTTGAGCGAGCTGGGCCTGTAAACGCCGCCCATCCTGGGCCGGCGCCGCGCGCCCACCGGATACGGCGGGCGCGCATTGCCGGTCGCGGCCCGGCTTAGGGCAGGTACTCCAGCGTCGCCTCGGCGATCGCGGGGCAGGGCGCGCCGTTGTTGAACAGTGCGTCCAGACCGACCAAGGGATCGGCGGCGAGCGCGGTCGCGATGCAGCTGACCTCCTTGATCACGCGCGAGTTCTCCAGCCAATCGCAGGACGTGGGCTTCACCGCGCCGAAGGCGTGCTTCTTCCAGACATTGCGGGCGCCGCCGCATTGGGTGGCGGCCGGAAACGCATACCACTTGCCGCCGCTGTCCTGTTTGACGTTGAAGCCGGTGCCGGTGCAGGAGTCCAACGCGCCGCGCCGGCAGACGCGCGCGCACTGGTGCAACAGCTCCGGCGCCAGGTTGGAGGGACAGCCCTTGTTCTTGTTTTCCAGGTTGCACTCGCAGTAGTCGTTGGGCGGGTCTTCGATGCGGGTGACGTTGTAGCGGATCGCCAGCGCTTTCGAACCGACTTGGCCGGCCACCGCCAGGGTGAAGGCTTTCTCGTCGGCACCGTTGGCCTCCTGGATCGAGATCAGGGGCCGGCCGGCGGCGTCGACCTGGATCGTCGGCCAGGACTGGATCCGGTAAACGTGGATGGTTTCGCAGGGGCTGGCGCCCGGACAGGCGGCCGCGGCCGCGCCGCTCCAGCCCAGCAGGGCCAGCCCGAACGCCGCGCCCAGCAGTGCATGGGCGAACTTGTGTGTTGCAAGGCTCATGTCGCGTCTCCATGCGCGCGTGATAAGGACGGCGGACGCGCGCACGGGTCCGCCTGTCGTTACCAACGCCACGAGGCCGTGTTTGTGAGCTTAGCGCCGACAACGGCGGTGAAGGGGCTTGCCCGCGATGTCACACGGTTCCGCGCTGGATCGTCGTCCCGGTGTCCGCTGCTGCAGGGCGACCGTGCGGCGCGCGCTTGATCGCGCCGCCGCGGTCTCCATGTCCGACGGCATCCTTTCCCCCTTAGGACGATCATGACCATCTTTCATCAAACTCCGCTGCTGAGCCTGGCCAACCCCGCCGGCCTCTACGATCCCGCGCCCAACGGCTACTCGCATGTGGCCAGCGTGAGCGGCGCGGCGCGCTGGCTGCTGATCGCCGGCCAAGGCGGCGAAACCGCCGACGGGCGCCTGTCGCCGGACTTCCGCGATCAGGTGCGTCAGGCGCTGGCCAATCTGAAGACCGCCCTGGCTTCGGCTGGCGCCGGCACGGCCGACGTCGCCAAGCTCACGGTCTTGATCGTCGATCACAGCCAGGAGCGCCTGCACACGTTCGGGGCGGAGCTTCAAGCCGCGTTCGGCGATGCAGCCAAACCCGCCTGCACCCTGATCCCGGTGCCGCGCCTGGCCCTGGACGGCATGCTGTTCGAGGTGGAGGCGATCGCGGCCCTGGCGGCCTGATCGCGGCGGACCGCCCGCGCGCTGGCCCCTTGGCGCCGCCGGTGCCGTTGGGTTTCAGGACATCGCTGCGTTCATGGAGAGGACGACGATGAAACGCGAGTCGCAGGCCGCCTACGCCGATCCGGCCGATTACGCGCGTTTGAGCGAGGAGGCGCTGGTGGTGCACCAGCGCAGCCCGGTCAGCGCCAACGACAGCCTGCTGGTGTTCGTGCACGGCCTGGGCGGCAGTCGCTACGGGCCGGGCGCGACCTGGGGCCGCTTTCCCGCCTTCCTGTACGACGATCTGCCCGAGGTCGACGTCGGCATGTACCAGTACCGCACCGCGGCCGGACGCTGGGCCTGGACACGGTCGATCGCCCTGGAAGACGAAGCGCGCGTGCTCGCCGATCTGATCCGCGACCAGCTCAAGGCCTACAAGCGCATCGTCCTGATCGGCCACAGCATGGGCGGACTGCTGTGCAAGGCCACCATCCACCGTCTGCTGGAAACCGGCGAACACGACGCGCTCAAGCGCATCGCCGGACTGCTGCTGATGGCGACGCCGCAGTTGGGGGCGCTGCGGGTGCCGGCCTGGCTGGGCGCGTTCTCCTTCGATGCGCGCGCGCTGCGGCCGCACGGCGAGCTGGTGCGCAAGATCAATCTGAGTTTCGAAAACCACATCGCCCTGGACGAACGCGTCAGCACCTTGCGCAGGACCACGATTCCGACCTGGGCGGTGGAGGCCGTCTACGACCGCTGGGTGGACTCGCTGAGCGCGGGCATCGGCCTGACCTCGTCGCGGATCAAGGTGGTGCGCGGCTCGCACACCTCCATCGTCAAACCCGACGACCGCGACAGCGACGTCTACGCCTGGGTCAGGGAACGCATCGGCATCGCCCTGGATCGCTTCAAGTACGACGTGTTCGTGGCCGCGGCCATGGCCGGCCACAGCGGCGACGCCGAATACGCCGACAACCGCGCCACCGTGCTGGCGATGATTGAGGTGCTCAAGCAGCGTTGCGGCTATGCCTCGGTGTTCTACGCCGGCGCCACGATGCCGACGATGGAGGACTTCGACCCGGAGGAACTCGCGCTGCGCAAGGACATGGCCGCGCTGCGCGAGAGCCGCTATTTCATCCTGTTCTATCCGAAGAGGATCGTGTCCAGCGTGCTTTACGAGGCCGGTTGGGCGCTGATCCTGGGCAAGCCCGCGATCTACATCGTCGGCGACGACCAGGATCTGCCGTTCCTGATGCAGGAAGCCTCGCAGGCCTTCGTCGAGCGCCGCGTGCGCATCTTCGAATGCCCGGACCGCGCCAGCGTGCTGGAACGCCTGACCGCCTACGGCCCCGAGCTGTTCGACGCCAGCGCGGCCTAGCCGGCGACGCCGTCGTCCTCCAGCACCAGCCCGCGCGCGGCCAGCATGGCCTGGACGCGATCCAGCGCATGCGCGTAGTCCTCCGCGGCGGCGGCTTCGAGTATGGGATTGGCCAGCAGCGCGAAACGCGCGAGCACGTCGTGGCGGTCGGCATCGTGTTCCACCGCCGGCAGCTGGGTCTCCAGCGCGGCCAGTTCGGCATCGAGTCGGTCGCGGGTCCAGGGCATGGGCACCTCGGCGGGTGGAGGGCGCGCGCTCGTGCGAACCCGCGCGCCTGGATCATAATCGGGCGCTGTGTAGGAGGCGTCATGTCGCGACCTCGATTCGCTACGCGAGCACAAGCCCATACCAGCACGACGGCGCTAAGATGCGCGCCATGGACCGCCAGCGACGCGGGTTCGTGCTCATGGCCGGCGCCGCGATCGCCGGCGCCGCCTTCGCGCCGGTGCGCGCGAGCCCCGCAGGAGCGCAGACGATGTACGGATTGATCGGAAAGATGACCGCCCACGCGGGCAAGCGCGACGAACTGGTCGCGATCCTGCTGGAGGGCGTGCACGACATGCCCGGCTGCCTGAGCTACATCGTCGCCCACGACGCCGGCGATGCCGACGCGATCTGGATCACCGAGGTCTGGGACAGCCAGGACAGCCACGCGGCCTCGCTCAAGCTGCCGGCCGTGCGCGCGGCGATCGCGCGCGCGATGCCCATCATCGCCGGCTTCGATGCGGGCACCACCACCCGGCCGGTGGGCGGACACGGCCTCTAAGGCCGCGTCGCCGCGCTCACCAAAGATTCTTGCCGTCGATCACCGTCACCGGCACCGCGTCCAGGTCGAACTCGTCCAGCAGGCGCGCGTTGATGCTGATCTTGGGGTGGTCGAAATCCGGCTTGAAATCGACCCAGCTGGGGCTTTCGCCGTAGGTGGTGCAGCCGCAGGTGGCGCAAAAATGGTGGGCGACCATGCCGGTGTTCCAGCGGTAGGTGGCCACGTCCTCCAGCGGGGTCAGCAGGCGGAACTGCTCGGGGGTGTAGTAGGCCCATAGGCCGCCGCGCTTGCTGCAGATCGAGCAGGTGCAACGGGTCACTTCGGTCGGGGCTTCGGTCACTTCGAAACGGGTCTTGCCGCAGTGGCAACTGCCTTGCAGGGGCATGAGCGGGTCCTCGCTGGGTGTGGGCCATGATCGCCCGGGCGCGTGTCAGTTCCTGTCAGCAGCATGCGTGCAACGCAGTGCTGCGTGAGGAGCGTGTTGCGGGCTCGCCCGGCCGGCCCCATACACTGCCACAACCTCATAGCGGGAGCGGGCGATGGAACTGGGTATGGTCGGGCTGGGCCGGATGGGCGCGAACATGGCCGAGCGCCTGCTGCGCGGCGGGCATCGGGTGACGGGCTACGATCCCGGCGCGGCGGCGCGCGAACAGGCGGCCGCGCGCGGTATCGCCGGCGCGGCGACGCTGGCGGACCTGGTGGCGGCGCTGCCCGCGCCGCGCGTGCTGTGGCTGATGGTGCCGGCCGGTCGCATCGTCGACGAGACCCTGGCCCAGCTGCTGCCGTTGCTGGCCCCGGGCGACAGCGTGATCGACGGCGGCAACTCCAACTACAAGGACACGATGCGGCGTGCGGCGGAGCTGGCCGAACGCGGCCTGCACTTCGTGGACTCCGGCACCAGCGGCGGTATCTGGGGCCTGGCCGAGGGCTACAGCCTGATGATCGGCGGCGACGAGGACGCGGTGGAGCGCCTGCGTCCGCTGTTCGAGACCCTGGCGCCGGCGCCGGACCGCGGTTGGGGCCGGGTCGGGCCCAGCGGCGCCGGGCATTTCACCAAGATGGTCCACAACGGCATTGAGTACGGCCTGATGCAGGCCTATGCCGAGGGCTTCGCGATCATGCAGCGCAAGCCCGGCTTCGATCTGGACCTGCACCAGGTCGCGCAGATCTGGCGCCACGGCAGCGTGGTGCGTTCCTGGCTGCTGGACCTGGGAGCGGACGCGCTGGGCAAGAATCCGGCCCTGGACGGCATCGCGCCCTACGTGGAGGACTCCGGCGAGGGCCGCTGGACCGTGGCCGAGGCGATCGATCTGGACGTGGCGGCGCCGGTGATCACCGCCTCGCTGCTGGAGCGCCTGCGTTCGCGCGAAAGCGATTCCTTCGCCGACAAGCTGCTGGCGGCGATGCGCAACGAGTTCGGCGGCCACAAGATCAAGGCGGGCTAGCGCCTGAAGTGACCTCCGGCACCTAGCCTGGGCGGCGGTGCCGGCGCAAAGTGCGCCTGAACCCTGGAGCGCGACCATGCAACTGAGCCTGCCCGCCATGACCCCGATCCTCGCCACCGCGGGCATCGGTTGGATCTACTACCGCCGCATCCGCAGCCAGTTCGGCCGCCAGGCCTATCGGCCCACGCGTGCGCTGGTGCGAATGGCGATCCTGGGCGTGGCGATGGCGGCCCTGATCTTCGGCGCGGTCATGCTGCCGCACGTATGGCCGGGCGTGCTCGCGGGCAGCCTGATCGGCGCCGCGATCGGCGTATTCGCTTTGCGCCATACCCACGTCGAGCCCTGCCTGAAGGACGCCTACTACACGCCCAATCCCTGGATCGGCGGCGCGCTGTCCTTGCTGCTGATCGGGCGCCTGGCCTGGCGCTGGGCCGGCGGTGCGTTCTCCAGCGGTATGCCGACATCGCAAGCCAGCCCGCTGACCATGGCGATCGCGGCGACCCTGGTCGCTTACTACCTGGTGTACGGCATCGGCCTGCGCCGCCAGATCCGCCGCCCCGCGGCCGACGCGAGCGCGACGACCCTCGAATAGGCGAGGGCGGCGGCCTCCGACACCGCGGCCCGCCGCGTCCTGGCCGTAGGCCGCGACAGGCTGGCGCCGAAGGCCGCCATGGTCGTGATCGCGATCCGCCGACTCGCCTGCGAGCGGGCGCTGTGCGACGATCCGGCTGCGATGCGAACGGAGCGCGATGGTGCAGTCGGCAGTCGGTTTCCACACATTCGCTTCCAGACGGTGCGTCTCCAGGAAGCTCGTTTCCGTAGAGCTCGACTCTGAAAACGCCGCATGCGCGCGGCCTGTGAATGCGCTGCGTCTATGCGTTGCGGCGTTGTTGATCGCGGTCCTCGGCGCTTGCGCGAGCGTGCCCGAGCGCAACCCGCTCGCGCAATGGCACGGCTCGCCCAATTACGGCCCGCGCCGGGCCCAGCTGATCGTGCTGCATCACACCGAGATGGACAACGCCGAGGGCGCCTTGCGCGTGCTCAGCGCGGGCGACGGCGAGCGCCGGGTCAGCGCGCATTACCTGATCGACGCCGACGGCCGCCTGTATCAGCTGGTATCGGAACAGGACCGCGCCTGGCATGCCGGTGCCGGCAGCTGGGGCGGCATCGAGGACCTCAACTCGGCCTCGATCGGCATCGAGCTGGACAACGACGGCAGCGCGCCGTTCGCCGAGGCGCAGATCCAGACCCTGCTGCGCCTGTTGCGCGACATCACCCAGCGCTTGGCGATCCCGCCGCAGCTGATCGTCGGCCACGGCGACATCGCGCCCACGCGCAAGCACGATCCCAGCGCGCTGTTCCCATGGTCGCGTCTGGCCGAGGCCGGCTTCGGCCTGTGGCCGCGCGCCGAGCGCGCCGCCGCGCCGGCGGGTTTCGACCGCTGGGCGGCGCTGCGCACCATCGGCTACGACCTGCGCGATCCGGCCGCGGCGCAACGCGCCTTTCATCGCCATTACCGCGGCCAGGACAGCGAGGGCTGGCTGGACGGCGACGAGGAGATCCTGTTCGATCTGCAGCGGCAGTTGATGGCGATGCCGGCGGGGACGGGGGCAACAGCAAATCCCCCTTGATCCCCCTTTTCGAAGGGGGAGAAGAGCGTGCTGTGTGGGGGCCGAGTGGTCGTCGCTTACACGATGTGGGCGTGGAATCCGATCCGGTCCGGCGCGATTTCCGGCTTCAAGGTCAACGCGGGGATTTCGTACTCGCCGCCGTTCTGGCGACGGAACCCGATCGGCGCGGTCGTCCACAGCGCGTCCAGGCGCTCACCTAAACCGTCGCGCACCGCCGCGTAGCGCTGTTCGTCCATGCGGCTGGTGCGGTAGACCACGTACGGCGGCAGCACGTCGAAGCCCGGGTAGTGCAGCACGCCGTGCTGGATCGGGAACAGCAGGTCGTCGATCGGGCCGTTGACGCCGCGTGGGCCGTAATGGGATTCCCAGCCGCCGGTAGTGACGATCAGCATCGCGCGCTTGCCGGCCAGGGTGCCTTCGCCGTAGCGGTCGCCCCAGCGCACATCGGAGTGCTCGCCCACGCCGTAGCCGAAGCCATAGGCGTAGACGCGATCGACCCAGCCTTTGAGGATCGCCGGCATCGTGAACCACCACAGCGGGAACTGCAGGATCACCGCGTCGGCCCAGCGCAGCTTGTCCTGCTCGGCGGCGATGTCGGGACTCTGGCGGCCGCTGTCGTAGGCGCGCTTGGAGTCGAGCACCGGATGAAAGGGTGCATCGGCGGCGCGGTCCAGGTGATCGTCGCCGTCCAGCACGGCTTTCCAGTTCATCGCGTACAGGTCCGAGACCTGGACCTCGTGACCGGCCGCGCGCAGGCGTTCGACGGTGTAGTCCCTGAGCGCGCCGTTCAAGGATCGGGGCTCGGGATGGGCGTAGACGAGCAGGACGTTCATGCGGGATCTCGGGGAGGGGATGCGCGCAGGCTAGGAGCCGCCACGGTATATTGGAAATGAATTCTCAATATTCCAGGTATGTCGATGGATAATCTCCGGCGGCTGGACCTCAACCTGCTGGTCACCCTGGACGCGCTGCTGGCCGAGCACAACGTGACGCGTGCGGCGCAACGCCTGAATTTCTCGCAGCCCTCGGTCAGCGTGCACCTGGCCAAGCTGCGTGATCTGTTCGGCGATCCGCTGCTACTGCCGGGCCCGCGCGGTATGCGCCCGACCGCGCGCGCCGAGGCCTTGCGCGAACCGTTGCGGCAGGCGCTGGAGGCGGTCGAACGCGCGGTGTCGCCGCAGGGCCCCTTCGATCCGGCGCAGGCGCAGCAGACCTGGCGCGTGGCCTCGGCCGACTACGGCGAGTCGGCGGTGCTGCTGCCGGCCCTGGACGGCCTGCGCGCGCTGGCGCCGGCCTGCCGCCTGGCGGTGCTGCAGATGCAGCCTTCGCGCGTGGCCAGGCAGGCCGAACAGGGCGAAATCGATCTGGCCCTGCACACCACCCACGGCGCCCCCGAGGGCTTGCGTCGACGCGCCTTGTTCACCGAACGCTACGTGCTGGTGGGGCGCGCCGGTCATCCGCGTTTGAAGCGCCGCCCGACTCTGGCGCAGTTCTGCGCGCTGGAGCACGTCATCGTGTCGCCGGACGGCGGCGGCTTTCACGGCGTCACCGACGAAGCGCTGGCGCCGTTGGGTCTGGCGCGCCGGGTCGTGCTGTCGGTACCGCACTTCCTGTTCGTGAAATCGGTCGTGGCCAGCACCGACCTGGTCGCGCTGCTGCCCGAGCGGCTGGTGCGCGACGCGCCCACGCTGCGCGTGGTCGAGCCGCCTCTGGAGCTGCCGGGCTACGAGATGTCCATGCTGTGGCACGAACGCTCGCACCGCGATCCCGCCCAGCGCTGGCTGCGCGATCACATCGCCGCCTCGGTCTGAGGCCCAACCGTAGGATGCGCAGAGCCGAAGGCGAACCGCATCATCGCCCCGCACCGCGCTTCGTGCGGTCGCTACCGCAACCACGACCACCGCGGCGCGCGGCAATGACGTACGACGAATTGGGATAGTGATTCCCACAACATCGAATTCCCGCCAAAGCCATGCGCGGCGCGGGCTTGCGCCGATTGATCCGTTGCTGGAACGCAGACGCGGCGCCATTCGCGTTTATCGCTGCATGCGCGCCGTCTAGATTGCAAAGCCCGCAGCGTGGATCGCAGCGCGATCCGCCACCACCCCCGCCATCGTCGCGCAGCCCGCCTTCGTCGGCGGCGCTCGCGGCCGCGCCCTATTCGCAAGCTTCGGAGCCTCACGTGCTGCTCTTACCCATCATGCTGCTGTCGGCCGCGGGTTTCACCGTGCTGACCACCGAGTTCATCCTGGTCGGCCTGCTGCCGCCGCTGGCGCGCGATCTGGGCGTCAGCATTCCCGAGGCCGGCTTGCTGGTGACCTTGTTCGCGTTCGCGGTGGCCGCCAGCGGGCCGTTCCTGACCGCCTACTTCTCGCGCTTCGAGCGCAAGCGTCTGTTCGTGATCGTGCTGCTGCTGTTCGGCCTGTCCAACCTGGCCGCGGCGCTGGCGCCGAACATCGGGGTGATGGCGTTGGCGCGCCTGATCCCGGCGTTGGGCGTGCCGGTGTTCTGGGCCTTGGCCAGCGAGACTGCGGTGGACCTGGTCGGGCAGGAACGCGCCGGCCGCGCGATCTCGATCATTTCCTTCGGCGTGATCTGCGCCACCGTGCTCGGCGTTCCGATCGGCACCCTGGTGTCCGACGCCTACGGCTGGCGCGTGGCCTTTGCCGCGTTGGCGGCGGTCGCGTTCGGCAAGGCCGCGCTGCTGTACGTCTTCCTGCCGTCGAGCCGGCTGGAGCGCGCGCATTCGCCGCTGGCCGAACAGTTCCGGGTGCTGCGCGATCCGCTGCTGATCGGCCACGTGCTGCTGTCGACCCTGCTGTTCACCGGCATGTTCACCGCCTACACCTATCTGGCCGACCTGCTGGAGCGCCTGGCCGGTTTCGATGGCAGTTGGATCGGCTGGACCCTGATGGCCTTCGGCGCGGTCGGCCTGATCGGCAACAGCATCGGCGGGCGCCTGGTCGACCGCAATCCGATCGGCGCCTCGCTGTTGTTCAGCGCGCCGATGGCGCTGGGCCTGCTGGCGGTGGTGCCCGCGATCGGCTCGACCTGGGGGCTGATCCTGGCGCTGACGGTGTGGGGCGTGACCCAGGCCGCCTTGTTCATCGTCAGCCACGTGCGGGTGATGAAGGCCGCGCCGGGCGCGTCCGCGTTCGCGGCTTCGTTGAACATCTCCGGCGCCAACCTCGGCATCGGCGTGGGCGCGCTGGTCGGTGGCCGCGTGATCGACGCGATCGGCGTCGGCGCCCTGGGCTATGCGGCGGCGGCGATCGTCGCGGTCGCGATCGCCCTGTCGCTGTGGCTGATGTCGGCGCAGGCGCGCGCCGATGCGGCGGTCGCGGACTGCGCGGCCTGAGCGACTTGTCCGAATTTGGCGGCATCGCGTTGCGGCGTCTGCGCGCGCGCACCCTCACTTAGGATCGATCGTGCCGGCGCGCACCCACGCGTCGGCGCGGGCGACCGGGGACGCGCGCGCCCGCACAGACACGAGACGGGCGCGACCGGTCGTCCGGCCTCTTTGCAGGCAAGGAAACCATGCGCGCATTTCGTTTGAGTTTGATCCTGGTCGCGAGCTTGTGCATCGCGCCCATCGCCGTCGCTCAGCAAGAGGCACCGTTCGACACCGCCGCCGTGCTGGCGCAGCAACGCCAGATCCGCAGCGACATCGACGCCGGCAGCGGCGCCTACGGCCGTCTTCCGACCGATCTACGACGCGAAGTCGTGAGCCGCCAGAACGCCTTGTTCAAGTTGCTGGAAGGGCGCAGCTACGAGCAGCTGGACGAGAGCCAGCGCGCCCAGGTCGGCGACGACCTGGCCTGGATCGAGGCCGCGCCCAAGCAGTCGGCCGAGGAGCGCGTGGTCTGCGAGCGGGTGAAGTCGATGGGCAGCAACCGCGTCGAGCGCGTGTGCAGAACCGTCGCCCAACGCAAGGCCGATCGCGACCGCGCCGACAAGCGATCGATCGATCGCGCGCTGGAGCAGCGCAACGTCTGCGCCAACGCCACCTGCGGCGGCGCGCCCTGAGCACGCGACCGCAACGAAAAACCCCGGCTCGCGCCGGGGTTCTTCGTTCGTGCGGCGCTGCCGTTACGGCGTCGCGTCCAGGGTCTTCTTGGCGTCGATGATGCCGGTGCCGATCGGTTGCGCCGGCGTGGCGCCGAAGGGCTTGGTGTTGGCCTTCAGCAAGGCCTCGACCTGGGCCGGGGTGGGATCGGTGCCGGGCTTGGACAGCATCATCGCGACCAGGCCGGCCACGTGCGGCGTTGCCATCGAGGTGCCGCTGTAGGAGGCATAGCCGGCGGTGGTCGGGCCCTTGGTGCCCAGGTTGAGGGTCGACAGAATGTCCACGCCCGGGCCGGACACGTCCACGCCGGTGCCGTAGCTGGAGAAGCTGGCCTTGGCGCCGGCCGAGTCGGTGGCGCCGACCACGACGGCGTTGTTGCAGCTGGCCGGGGTCGCGCCGGACACGTCGGCATTGCTGTTGCCGGCGGCCACCACCACGGTGGTGCCGCGCGAGACCGCGCCGTCGATCGCCGCCTGCATCGCCGCGCTGCAGGTGCCGCTGCCGCCCAGGCTCATGTTGATCACGTCGGCCTTGTTGGCGCCGACCGCGGGCGCGCCCGCGACCGTGCCGCCCGAGGACCAGACGATGCCGTCGATGATGTCGGCCAGGGTGCCGCCGCAACGGCCGAGCACACGCACCGGCAGGATCTTGGCCTGGTAGGCCATGCCGGCGACGCCGGTGGCGTTGTTGGTCACCGCCGCGACGGTGCCGGCGACGTGGGTGCCGTGCCAGCTGGAATTGGTCGGCAGCGGATTGGCGATGCCGCACTGCAGGAAGGTGGTGTAGTCGCCCGGATCGGAGGGATCGGCATCGCGGCCGTTGCCGTCGCCGGCGGTGCTGGCGCTGCTGATGAAGTCGTAGCCGCCCGCGAGCACGTTGCCGTTGAGGTCCGGATGCGAGGTGATGCCGGTGTCGACCACCGCCACGATCTTGCCCTGGCCGAGATGGCCGCTGTCCCAGGCGGTGGTGGCGTTGCTGCCGCCGGCGCCGGTGCCGAAGCCGTACTGGCTGGAGAACTGCGGATCGTTCGGGGTCGCGATCGCGTACAGGCGGATATTGGGCTCGATGTACTCCACGTCGGGATTGGTCGCGATCTGGCGCATGAGCGTCGCGGCCTCGACGCTGTCGAGCAGGGTGCTGGCGCGCACCAGTTCGGCGCCGATGCCCAGACTGCGCTCGCGCTGCAGGCTCAGCGGCTTGGCGCGGCCGAACACGGTCGCGGCGTTGTTGAGGTTGCGCTGCAATACGCCGGCGTCGCTGCGGCTGGCGCTGCCGCTGCGGTAGCGCACGATGAAGCCGTCGACGGGGCCGTTGAGGCCCAGCGCGCCCAGATTCACGCGTTCGGCCGACCACGCCGGCGCGGACAGGCAGGCGGCGGACAGGGCGAGGGCGAGTGCGGCGTGGCGGAGGGTCGGGTGCTGCGATCGCATGGGGCTCTCCAGTGAGCGGATTCGGATGCCGCCCGGCGCTGGCGTGGCCGGACGACGGCAGGCGAGGGCGCGGTAGCGCCCCTGCGGCCGACAGTGCCGGGCGCCGAGAAGGAGGGTCAATCGGGAGAAATCCCTATGCATCGCCCACGTTCGATTGCATTCGCGACGATTTGGCGAACTTTCGGTGCACGTGTTGTGCCGCGCGCCCGCCGCCCCTGGGCCGGTACGCACGACCCAGCCGACTTATCCGGCGGGGGCTTCGTCCGGCTTGCGGCGGAGCAGATACACGACCGCGCCGACCGCCAGTGCGATCGCGGCCGCGACCAGGTTCTTCCAACTCGCGCTGGCCAGCAGGCCCAGCGACAGCAGGGTCGCCAGGATCGGGATCAGCGGCCCGCCCGGCAGTTGCAGCGCTTCGGGGCGGTCGCCGTGGCGGCGCCGCAGCACCAGCACCGAGACCGCGGTGCCCAGGTAGGTGCACAGGCGCGAGACCACCGACAGCAGAGCCAGCTGCACGAACGAGCCCGACAGCGCCAGCGCCAGCGAGATCGCACCGATGCTGAGGATCGCCACCGCGGGCGTGCGGAAGCGCGGATGGATCGCCGCCAGCGCGCGCGGCCCGTAACCGTCGGCGGCCAGTGCCAGCAGATAGCGCGGCGCCATCATCACCGTGTTGTTGTTGGTGCCCAGGATCGAGACGCTGGCGCCCACGGTCAGGATCAGCGCCAGCCACCAGCCGCCGAAACGCGCGGCGGCCTCGGCCAGCGGGGCCTTGGATTCGGCCAGGCCCGGCAAGGTGCCCAGCGCCACCCATTGCACCGCGAAGTAGATCGCGGTGACCGAGGCGATCATGGTCAGCAGCGCGAACGGCACGTCGCGGCGCGGATTGCGGTACTCGCCCGCGGCCGCCGGCAGGTTCTCGAATCCGGCGTAGGCGAACAGCAGCAGCAAGGCGGCCTCGCCGAGGTTGCGCAAGGGGATCGCGTCGCCGGGCAGGGCGCCGGCGCTGTCGGCGATCGCGGCGTCGAAGTGGCTGGCGCCCAGCAGCACGAACAGGAACAGCGGCAGCAGCTTGGCGATCGCCAGCAGCACGCCCGCGCGCGCGGCCGCGCGCACGCCGACCAGGTTGATCGCCACCAGCAGCGCCAGCGAACCCACCACCACGGCGATACGGCCCGCGCCGCTGGCAGCGCCCGGCCAGAAGTGCGCGACCGCCTCGGCCAGGCCGTTGCTGAGCGCGGCGGCGGTGGCGATGCGCGTGAGCAGCAGCATCCAGCCGACCTCGAAGCCGATGAACGAGCCGAAGGCCTCGCGCGCGTACAGATAGCCGCCGCCGGGCTGATCGAAATAGCTCGCGGCCTGGGCGTAACACAGCACCAGCAGGCCGACCGCGAAGCCGGCCAGCAGCACCGCCCACAGACTGGACGGGCCCAGCAAGGCGGCCGCGGTCGCCGGCAGCAGATAGATGCCGCTGCCGACCACGTCGTTGATCGACAGGCCCAGCAACTGCCAGCGGCTGACCGCGCGCAGGGTCGAGGGGGCGGTGTCGGCGGAGCGCGCGCCGGTGCGATCGGACGAGGACGGTTCCAAGGCATCACCGGGCGGGAGCGTGAGGGCCAGAGTGCCCGAGTCCGCGTCCGCGAATCCAGCGCGGACGCGCGGTATCGCGACCGCCGACACCCGTTGGGCGCCCGTTAGGCCGGCAATCACCGCCGCGGCGCTACTATCCGCACGCCTCGGCCGCCGCTGGCCGCCGACCCCAAGGAGATCGACCCGATGAGAGCGCTGATCCTGACCGCCGCCACCGTCGCCCTGCTGGCCGCCTGCAAGCCCACGCCGCCCGCCGAGACCGCCGCGCCCGTGGCGGATGCGCCCGCGGCCGCGCCTGCCGCCGCTGCGCCCGCGGCCGATCCCGCGCCTGCGCCTGCTGCGAGCGCGCCGGCCGCGCCCGCGGACGACGCCGGCCGCGCCCAGGTCAATCAGTCGATCGAGGAAGTGCTGGGCGATCCGGCCGTGTACGAGCCGGCGATCCTCGCCTTCCAGAAAGCGGTGGCCGCGCACGATGCCGCGGCGGTGGCCAAGATGGCCGACTACCCGTTCAACGCGACCCTGGCCGGCAAGCCGACCAAGATCCAGGACGCGGCCGCCTTCGTCGCCGCCTACGACCAGATCGTGACGCCGGCGATCGCCCAGGTCGTGACCGAGCAGAAGTACGCCGAGCTCGCCGTCAGCGGCAAGGGCGTGATGTTCGGCAACGGCGAGGCCTGGATCAACGGCATCTGCCAGGACAACGACTGCAAGCGCGTGGACGTGCGCGTGGTCGCGCTGCAGGCCGGCGCCGCGGCGGCCGCGCATTAACCGCCGACTGCCCCTGCCGTTCGCGCTCGCGCTGGGCGCCGCGCTCGCCTTGGGCGCGGCCGGCGATGCGCACGCGCGCAAGGTCTACCGCTGCGTCGGCCGCGACGGCTCGGTCAGCCTGGCGACCGCGCCCGAACCGGGCTCGCGCTGCGAAGCGCGCGAGTTCGACGACAACGTCGCCAAGGTGCCCAACCTGTGGGGCTCGATGGGCGTCATCAACGGCACCCTCTACGAGCGCCAGCAGGACGGCCAGACCGTCTACAGCACGCGCAATCTGCCCGGCTCGACCAAGGTGCTGTCGTTCACCGTGGAAACGCCGCCGGGCGAACCCGCGCACGTCGGCCTGGGCCAGGTCGGCAAGCCGCAGCTGGACAAGTACGCCGCGCAGTTCCGTTCCGCCGCCAAGGCCACCGGCGTCGACGACGCCTGGCTGCGCGCGATCGCGCATGCCGAGAGCGGCTTCAACGCGGCCGCGGTCTCGCCCAAGGGCGCGCAGGGCGTGATGCAGCTGATGCCGGCCACGGCCCGGGAATACGGGGTGGTCGATCCGTTCTCGGCCGAAGAATCGATCAACGGCGGCGCGCGCCACCTCAAGCAGCTGATCCGCCGCTACAAGGGCGACCTGACCCTGGTCGCGGCCGCCTACAACGCCGGCATCGGCGTGGTCGCGCGCTACGGCGGGGTGCCGCCGTACCGCGAGACCCAGGCCTACATCGCCAAGGTCCAGGCCCTGCACGAGAACTACCGCGCCGCGCTCGCGCCCAAGCCCAAGCGCAAGCGCGCCGCCAAGAAGCGCTGACGCGCACGCGACATCCGCTGCGCCGTCAGGCCACCGCCGCCTTGTGCGCCTCGAACGGCAACGGCGTGGCGCCGCTCTGGGCGACGATGCGCGGTTCGGCCGCGGTCAGCAGTTCCTTGCTGCCGTCGACCACCACCAGAATGCGGCCGGCCTCGATCTCGTCGTGGAACTTGCGCCGGATCGGGTCGGGCAGGGACGAGCCCACCAGCGCCGAGGCCCAGCAGCCGACCATCGCGCCGGCCATGGTCGCGGCCGCCGCGCCGGCCAGGGTCAGCGCGATCGGCGTGGCCGCGACCACCGCCAGGCCCGCCGCCAGTCCGGCCGCGCCGCCGATGCCGGCGCCGCGCAACGCGGCCGGCATCAGGTCGGTGTCGGCTTCCTTGCGTTCGTTGGGGATCGATTCGAGCTCGATGTCCGAGCGCGCGATCAACAGGATGTCGTCGTCGTGCACGCCGGCTTCCAGGGCGGCGTTCATCGCGGCCTGGGCGCTGTCGAGATCGGGCGTGCTGAACACGTGTCGGATCTTCATGCTTCCTCCTGACGATGTTTCGCCTTGGAGTCGCGATGCGCCGTATGGCGCCGCGCATCGTGCCGATGGCGGCCGAGCACGCGCAAGCTCGCAGCGTCGTCGCCCGGCCGTCGCGGCGAGCTTGGGCGCGCTCGGGTTACCGCGACGTGAGGGCGCCGCGCCTGCGCTTGGCGTTAACGTCGCGGTGCTAAGGTGCGATCCATCGCTTACCGCATTCATGGAGCTCCGCATGCGTCGCTATTCCGGTACCGCTTACGCCTTCGCCGCCCTGGCCGCGCTGAGTCTGGCCGCCTGCAAACCCACGCCGTCGCCGGAAGCCGCCACGCCTGCCGCCGAGACCGCCGCGGCGCCGACGCCGGCCGCCGAAACGACGGCGCCCGCCGCGAGCACGCCCGCGCCGTCGCAGTTCGCCGGCAAGGTCTGGGAGGTCAAGGAGTCGGCCACGGTCGAGAAGGGCACCACCTATGCCTTCATCGCCGACGGCACCCTGGTGATCGATGGCCCCGGCGGCACGCCGCTGCAGGCGCAATGGACGTTCGACGGCGGTCAGCTGACCCTGATCGAGGAAGGCCAGTCCTATCCGACCGACATCCTCAAGCTCGATGCGAGCGAGTTCCGCATTCGCAGCCATAACCCCGGCCAGCCGGTGGAAGTGCTGCTGGTGCCGGCGGCCGACCAGACCCTGCCGACGGTGCAGCCGAAGACGCCGATGTGAGCGCGCCCGCGGCCAACGAGGGTGCGCGCCGGCGCGCGCTGGTGATCGGCGCCGGCGGCGTGATCGGGCGCGCGGTCGCGGCCGCCTTGGCCGAACGCCATGAGGTGATCGGCGCCGGCCGCAGCGCCGGCGACGTGCGCATCGACCTGGCCGATCCGGCCAGCATCGAGGCCGCACTGGACCAGGCCGGGCCCTTGGACGCGGTGGTCTGCGTGGCCGGCAACGTCGCCTTCGCGCCGCTGAGTCGGATCGCGCCCGCGCCGATCGAGACCTCCACTTTCGGCCTGGGCCTGCGCGACAAACTGATGGGCCAGGTCAACCTGGCGCTCGCGGCGCAGACGCGCCTGCGCGACGCCGGCTCGATCACCCTGGTCACCGGCATCCTCAGCGAACAACCGATCGCCGCCGGCGCCTGCGCCAGCCTGGTCAACGGCGCCATCGAAGCCTTCGTGCGCGCGGCCGCGATCGAGCTGCCGCGCGGATTGCGCATCAACGCGGTCAGCCCGACCGTGATCGAGGAGGCGATGCCGGACTATGCCCCCTACTTTCGCGGTTTCGAGCCGGTGTCGGCCGCGCGCGCCGCGCTGGCCTTCGTGCGCAGCGTCGAAGGCCTGCAGACCGGCCAGACCTACCGCGTCGGCTGGTAGCGATGTCCATGCAGCCCTTCATCGACGTGAGCTGCCCGTACTGCGGGGAGACGATCGGCCTATTGCTGGACGTCTCCGCCGGCGATCAGACTTACATCGAGGACTGCCAGGTGTGTTGCCGTCCCATCGTCGTCTCCGTCGCCATCGACGAGGAGGGCGAGCCGCAAGTCGGCGTCAGCGCAGAGGACGAGGCATGAGCGCAAGAGTGGGCGGCCGCGCTGCGGCTTGGTGTCTGCTATGGGGCTGGGGGCTCGCGGCCTCCGCCCACGCCGCCGAGGTGCTGCCTTGGCAGCCGGCGCGCATCTCCAGCGCGCAGTTCGAATCGCATCCGGCCTTCGATCCGCGCAACGGCGATCTGTACTTCGTGCGCAGCCGCCCCGATTTCAGCGGCTGGCGCATCTACACCAGCCATTGCGGCGCCGACGGCTGGTCGGAACCCGCATCGCCGCCGTTCGCGGGCGACGGCGTCGAAGCCGATCCCTGGTTCACGCCCGACGGACGCAGCCTGTATTTCATTTCCTCGCGCTCGGTCGACGGCGTGCCGCGCAAGGACCTGGATATCTGGCGCGTGGATCGCGACGCCGACGGGCGCTGGGGCAAACCCGAACGTCTGCCGGCACCGGTCAATTCGCCCGGCGCCGAATGGTTCCCGCGCCCCGCCGCCGACGGCTGGCTCTATTTCGGCTCCAGCAACCGCCCCGGCGGCTACGGCAAGACCGACCTGTGGCGTGCGCGCCAGGGCGCGCGGGGCGCCTGGAAGCTCGAGAACCTCGGCCCCCAGCTCAACACCGCCGAGGACGAGTACGAGCCGCTGATCGCGCCGGGCGGCGAGCGCATCGTATTCATGGCCGGCGACGGCCTCTACGAAAGCCACCGCAAGCGCGGCAAGTGGGCGCCGCGCACCAGGCTGGGCCCGCAGATCAACGTCAACGGCAGCGAGATCGGCGCGCTGCTTTCGCCCAGCGGGCGTTCGATGCTGTTCGCGCGCGACACCAAAGGCGAGCGTTCGGGCGAGTTGTTCCTGCTGCGCGGCGAGGGCGACGAGGACTGGCCGCCGAAGTGTCCGAAGGGCGGCTGACACCTGCGGTCCGCGCGCACGTTGCGTCGGACTGAGCACCGGTACGGCCTGGGCGACGAATCGCCGCGGATCCGGCTATCGTTCGATCCAGTCCTTTCAGTCCGCGACCATGCCCGCAAGCAAAACCGCCGCCGCGCGCGGCCCGGCCGGCGACACGCTGGACACGCGCGCGCTCAATCGCGCCCTGTTGCAGCGGCAGTCGCTGCTGCGGCCGTCCTCGGAATCGCCGCTGGCGATGATCGAGCGCCTGGGCGGCCTGCAGGCGCAGGCGCCGAACCCGCCGTATCTGGGCTTGTGGTCGCGCTTGGCGGCGTTCCGCCCGCAGCAACTGACCGAGCTGATGCAGGGGCGCCAAGTGGTGCGCGCGACCATGATGCGCGGCACCCTGCATCTGGTCAGCGCGCGCGACTATCTGGATTGGCGCGCGACCCTGCAGCCGATGCTGCGGCGCCTGTTCCTGCAAAGCGATCAGGGCCGCGCGGTGCAGGGCATGGACCTGGATGCGCTGGGCGCGGCCGGGCTGACGTTGCTGGCGCGCGCATCCTTGAACGCGACCGAGCTGGGCGCGGCGCTGCAGCCGCAATGGCCGCAGCGCGACGCGGCGGCGATGGCGCGCTGGGTGCGCGGCGTCGAGCCGTTGATTCACGTGCCGCCGGCCGGGATCTGGGACTCGCATCGCCCCGCCGCCTTCGCGCCGGCCGCGCACTGGCTGGGCCAGCCCCTGAGCGCGGACGACGCCAGCGAGGCGATGGTGCTGCGCTATCTGGCCGCGTTCGGGCCGGCCACGGCGCAGGACATCGCCGCCTGGTCGGGCCTGCAGGGCGTGCGCGCGATCGTCGAGCGCCTGCGTCCGCGCCTGCGCACCTACCGCAATGCCGCAGGCGCGACCTTGTTCGATCCCGTGGATGCGCCGGCACCGGAGCCGGACGCGCCCGCGCCACCGCGTTTGCTCGCCGATTTCGACAACCTGCTGCTCGCCCACGCCGACCGCAGCCGCATCTTCGACGAACGCCACAAGGCGGCGGTGTTCACCCGCAACGGCATCGTGCGTGCGACCGTGCTGATCGACGGCTACGTGGCCGGCACCTGGAGCATGGAGCGCGGCAAGGACGCGGCGACGATCGCGATCGTCCCGTTCGCGTCGCTGTCCAAGCCGCAGCGCGCGGCTCTGGACGAACAGGCACTGCATTGCCTGAGCCGCTTCGCGCCGGATCTCGCGCACGCGGTGAGCTTCGACAGCGCCTGAGCGTGGACGCGCCGTGCCGGCCGTCACGTCGAATCCGCGACCGGCTTCGACGCCGGTGCGTGCGCGCGCATCGCCGCGGCGCCCGCGAACGCATGCGCGCATGAGCGGCCGACGCGCGATTTCGTAAAGGTTGTGTTGCGTTCAGCCAATCGGCGCACAGCGCGACCCCGCGCAATGCCGTCCTGGGTCACGTTTTGCCGTATTTCGGCGGGCTCGCCTAACGTCATTCGCGCGCGGTGTGGTTAAGCGAACGTAGCTTTAACGCTTCGCGCGCGCGATCGGTTCAGACGCGGGCCGGCAAGGTGCAGTCGTGCGGTGACCCCCAAGCTTTCAGACATCCGCGCAACACATCACCTCCAGGAGAGATCGCATGAATACCCTGTCCCGCAAGTCGTTGATCGGTGCTTTCGCCCTCGTCGCCAGCCTGTCGGCTCCGCTCGCGTTCGCGCAGCAGGCCGAGCAGGCTCCGCCGGCCGAGCAGGCGCAGAGCACCGATGCCGCGGCCGCCGCCGCGACCGATGCGACCGCTGCCCAGACCAGCGAGCCGGCTGCGACCGCCGCCGCGCCGCAGAAGAAGAGCTGGAGCGATGTCGACGTCGACAAGGACGGCAACCTCAGCAAGACCGAGGCCTCGAGCGTGCCCGCCCTGGGCCAGGTCTTCGACAAGGCCGACAGCAATGCCGACGGCTCGCTGACCGCCGACGAGTACAAGGCCTACGTGGCCAAGGCCCAGAGCAGCAAGCCGGCCAAGCACGGCGGCTGATACACGCTCGGTCATAGTGGAACCCGGGGGTGTGGACTCCCCTGCGGAGGAAGGGCGGCTAGGGCCGCCCTTCCTGTTTGCGGTCCCGGTTTTTCGTCGGGCCGCGCGCGCGGCATAATGCGCGCATGAATCGCACGCATGCGGCCGCCATCCGGCTGGTCGGCTTCGACGCCGACGACACGCTCTGGCGCAGCCAGGATTACTTCGATCAGGCCCAGCTCGACTTCGAGCGCATCGTCGGCGCCTACGTCGACCTGCACGACGCGGGCGTGCAGCAGCACCTCTACGAAGTCGAGAAGCGCAACATCGCGCTGTTCGGCTACGGCGTGAAGGGCATGGTGCTGTCGATGATCGAGGCCGCGGTCGAGATCACCGGCGAGCGCATCAGCGCCGCCGACCTGCACCGCATCGTCGGCCTGGGCAAGGACCTGCTGCGGCATCCGGTCGAGCTGCTGCCCGGCATCCCCGAGGCGGTGCGCGCGATCGCCGGCGAGTACGACGTGGTGCTGATCACCAAGGGCGACCTGTTCCATCAGGAAGCCAAGGTCAAGCAGTGCGGCCTGGCCGACCTGTTCCGTCGCATCGAGATCGTGAGCGAAAAGGACACCGCGACCTATGCGCGCCTGTTCGACGAGTTCGGCCTGAGCGCCGAGCAGTTCGTGATGATCGGCAATTCCCTGCGCTCGGACATCGCGCCGGTGCTGGCGCTGGGCGGCTGGGGCATCCACATGCCGTATCACGTGACCTGGGCGCACGAGAACGAGGCCGAGATCGCGGCCGACGCGCCGCGCCTGCGCCGCGTCGACGGCGCCGCCGCGCTGCCCGAGGCGGTGCGCGAACTGGCGCGCGCGGCCATCGCCTGAACGGGCGCCGACGCCAGCCCAACGCCGGCTGAGCGGTTCCGGCGCGGAACCGCGAAATTACGAAATCGTTCACCGTCGCGGTCGCATCGTCGCCCCATGCCTGCAATGGTGCAGGCTTGAGGAGAACGACATGACCGCACTGTCCCGATGGCTCGCCCCGGTGGTCGTGGCCGCCGGCTTCGGCGTGGTCGCGATGGCGCCGGCCCCGGCAATGGCGCAGAGCGACGACCTCGCCCGCGTGATCGTCGATGTGGCCGACGTGATCATCCGCGGCAACACCCCGTACTACCGTTACGGCAACTACGGCTACAACGATCGCCTGATCGTGGTGCGCGACCGCTACGGCCGCCCGACCTACTACCGCAACGTGCCGCGCCACGGCTATGCGCAGCCGCCGTACGGCAACGCCTACGGCTACCGCAACCAGTACCGTCCTGGCTACCGCACCGCCAACTGCAACCAGTACGGCAAGTGCCGCACCGAGTACTACGACGCCCGCTACGACCGTCGCCACGATCGCCGTTACGACAACCGCTACGACAACCGTTACTACGACGGCCGCTACTACGACAGCCGCTACGACCGCAGGCGCTACGACGACTAAGCGCCCACCCGACGGCACCGCGACCCGCGGTGCCGTCGTTTCGCCTGCTGCCGCGCACCGCGTTCGGTGCTAGCCTGCGGCCCTGCCCGCAAGGAGTCGTCCCTCATGAAATCGCTACTGCTGTGCGCCAGCCTGGCCGTCGCCGGCCTGGCCTCCGCCTGGGCCCCCGCGGCGCAGGCCGCCGGCCACGTCGACTGCAAGCTGCGCTTCAATCTGTCGGGCTGGTCGGTGTTCTACAAGACCTCCTCCGGCAGCGGCACGGTCAGCTGCAGCAACGGCCAGAGCATGGCGGTCAAGATCAGCGCCAAGGGCGGCGGTCTGACCGTGGGCAAGTCCAAGATCGAGAACGGCGTCGGCGAGTTCTCCGGCGTGCACAACATCTCCGAGATCCTGGGCACCTACGCCACCGCCGAGGCGCATGCCGGCGCGGTCAAGTCCAGCAAGGCCCAGGTCATGACCAAGGGCGAGGTTTCGCTGGCCCTGGCCGGCAAGGGCGAGGGCTGGGACCTGGGCGTGGCCTTCGGCAAATTCGTGATCTCGCGCTGAGCATGGACCGCGCCGCCGCACCGTCGCCCCAGCCGCCGCGCTCGCGCCTGCGCGTGCGCATGCTCGCGCTGCTGGCCTCGATCGCGGCGGTGTTGGGCATCGGCCAGAGCTGGGCGCAGGACTACGCCTTCGGCTGGGATCCGCGCAGCGGCGACGCTTGGGTCGATACCTGGCTGGGCGACGTGAACCGCTACGGCACGCGCTACCGCGAGCCCTTCGTCGACGAGATGGTGCGCAACTACGGCGCGCCGCGCGAGCTGGTGTCGGAACTGCTGGGCGCGCGCCGCTGGGCGCCGGGCGACGTCTACTACGCCTGCGCGCTGGCGCAGGTCTTGGGCCGTCCCTGCCGCTACGTGGTCGACGAATGGGAACGCAGCCACGGCGAGGGCTGGGGCGCGGTCGCGCAGCGCATGGGCATCAAGCCCGGCTCGCCCGAGTTCCACCGCCTCAAGCGCGGCTTCGTGCCCACCTACGACCGCTGGGGCCGTCCGATCGCGATAGACGCCGAGCTGCGCCGGGATTTCCCGAATCGGCCCAGCGTGAAGAGCAAGCGCGCGCAGCCGCCGCAGGCCGCGCGCGAGGCCGGCAAGGGCAAGGGCGCCGACAAGGCCAAGGGGCCGGACCCGCGCAAGGCCCCGGGCAAGCACTAGACGCGTCCACGCGGCGGGCTGGGGCGGCTTTATGATGGCCGCATGAGCGAACGCGTCCCCGCCACCGATATCCGCATCGTCGATTTCGCCCCGCAGTGGCGCGCCGATTTCGCCCGCCTCAACCTGGAGTGGCTGCAGCGCTGGTTCGTGGTCGAGGCCATCGACCGCGCGGTGCTGGACGATCCAGAAACCCATCTGCTCGCCGACGGCGGGCGTGTGCTGTTCGCGGTGGACGCAGCGCAGCGCGCGCTCGGTACGGTCGCGCTCAAGCACGAGGGCGATGGCGTCTACGAGCTCACCAAGATGGCCGTCGACAGCCGCCTGCGCGGCGGCGGCATCGGGCGCCTGCTGATGCTGGGCGCGCTGGAACGCTTCCAGGCGCTGGGCGGGCGCGAACTGTTCCTGGAATCCAGCACCAAGCTCACGCCCGCGCTGAAGCTGTACGAAAGCGTCGGCTTCCGTCATTACCCGGCGCCGCGTCCCGGCTCGCACTACGCCCGCGCCGACGTCTACATGGTCTGGCACCCGCCGGAATAGGGCCGGCGCGAGTCGCGCACGCGCTCACTCCTTCTTCTTGTTGTCCATCGGCCGCTCGTTCGGCGGCGGATCGTCGGCGTTGGCCTTGGGCGGCTGCTGCTGACTCATCGCGCGATGCGCGGCATCCATTTCGGCGGCGCTGACCTTGCCGTCGTGGTCGGCATCCATCCGCTCGAACATCGCGCGCGCGCCTGCGGCATGCTCCTCGGCGGTGACGATGCCGTCGCGGTTGCTGTCGATCACGGCGATCTTCTCGGCCGAACTCATCGTCTTCGGCTTGGCGGTTTCCTGGGCCAGAGCCGGCGTCGCGACCAGCGCGGCGGCCAGCGCCAGGGCATAGGCGCGGATCTGCGGTTTCATGACGGGCCTCCTTCGATGCAGCCCCTGCGCCCTGAGGTTCCGCCGCGCGCGGTGACGCGGCCGTCGGCGTCGGCCTGTTCAGGGCGGTTTGCATCCAAGCGATTCAGCTGCGGGTCGGTCGTGCGTGAGGCCGGCGCGCGCGGCTCGCGGTTCCCGCATGCGCCGGAACGGGCCGGGCGTGGGCTCAGGGCTCCGGCGGCGCACGCAACATCGGCCTGACCAGCATTGCGATGCCGGCCAGCAACAGCAGCACGCCCGTTCCCAGGGTCCAGTAAGCGCCGTCGTTGCCGGGCGCCATATGACTGTTCCAATAAGCGCCGGCGGCGCCGAACACCACCAGCACCGCGCCAAAGCCGAAACTGCCCAGGCCGAGCAGCAGCGCCAGCCACACCGGCAGGCGCAGGAACACCATGCCCCATGCCGCCAGCACCAGCACTGCGTAGGCCATGCCCGCTCCCTGTCGTCGACGGCCCTACGTTAGCGGCAGTGCGGCCCGTCGACAATTTCAGACCCGCGAGCGTCACGGGACTGGCGGCGGATCGCTGGTCATGGACGACTAAGGGCACTCGCCGATCGCGGTCTCGCAGTCTACGCCGCATTCCGCGGCCGCGCATTGCAGTGCGTTGTCTTCGCTGCTCGCGCTGATGGTGAAACCCCGGCAACCGGAGGGGCTGGTCGTGCCGCTGACGCGGAACGTCGTCGGCGCGGTTTCCTCGAAGGCGTCGCCGTATGTTGCGCGCCCGCACATCATGGCTTCTCCTTGCGAGTTGGCGATCACGCGATCCGTGCGGCTGCACCCGTTGCCGTTGCTGTAGTGGATATCGAAGTACTCGGCCTGCGCATACAGCTGGCCGGAGCAGGTGCGCTGCGTCGGCGGCGGATTCGCTTGATCCGGCGCGGATGGCGGCACCGCGTTGGCGGACACTCGGGTCGGACGACGCTCGGGCCCGCGTGCGTTGTCGCTGGCAGCCTGTTGTGCGGTTTCGACCGGCACGCACACATAGTCGTCCTGCGTGGCCCGGCGCCAGACATAGGGCGCAATGCAGGGAACGTTGAAGGCCCAGCATTCCTTGGGCTGACGGTCCGAGCCATCCAGGCTGGACATCCGGCAGGTATCGGGGTTGAAGCCTGGCGGGGCAACCCGCCGGCTGGCTGCGAGCTCGTTGTCGGCCAAGGTCTGCGCGCGCACCTCGGGTGTGACGCAGACATCGTCGGCCGGCGTCGCCGTGCGCCAGACGTAGCCCGATTTGCAGCCGTTGGGCACGGAATCGGCCGGTACTAGGGTTGCGGTGCAGGCGGCGGACGAGGGCTGCTGCGACACGCAGCCCTGGGTGCCCGCCGCGGTGCGCGCGTGCATGTAGAAGCAATAGTCCGTGCCCATGTTGAGGCCATCGAACTCGCGACTGGTGATACCGCCGTACAGGAGGTTGGAATGGGGCCCGTCCCCGGTCAGGTCGCGACCTAGATCACCACCGTAGAGGTCGCGTACGTGGAAGTCGAAATACATGGTATGGCCGCTTGCAGCGCCCGCCGCCGCCCGGCCGGTGGTGTTCCTCCAGCTCAGGCGAATGGCGGTGGGGGACAGTGGCGCGGCGACTAGATCGGTCGGCGTGCCGGGGCGTTCTTCACAGCTGGCGTGCGCCGGTAGGTTCGCGAATAGGGCCGCCACTGCGACGGTGTACGACCAGTCGAGCGCGTAGCGCGGCGGGTTGATGAGAGGACGGTGCGACATCTCGGCATCCTTCCGTTTCGCGTCGCGCGTCCGGAGTGGAAGAAACGGCGACTGAGGGACGTTCGAATCTCAAGTGCAGGCGCGATGCAGCCCGCAGCGCGTATCCAGCGCGGTCTTGAGTCCGCCCCTAGGCCAACGCGGCGCGCC
The DNA here is from genome assembly GCF_900114355.1 of Lysobacter sp. cf310. GTDB lineage: Bacteria > Pseudomonadota > Gammaproteobacteria > Xanthomonadales > Xanthomonadaceae > Lysobacter. The sequence continues at coordinate 1,083,097 of NZ_FOSS01000001.1, read as the reverse complement.
CGGCGCGGCGGTCAAACACAGATCTGCCAGGGCCTTGGGGCGGCACCCCAGAGCCGGGGCTCCGCTAGCAGCCCTTACAATGGCCGCAATGACCGCCGCCCTCGCCATTCCCGCCATTCCCGCCGCGCAATTGCGCCTGTCCATCGCTCCGATGATGGACTTGGCGGAAATTCTTGAATTTTCAGTTAGTTGCGATTTATCGTGTTCAGTTTATGTGCACGCATTTACACACGCGAGCGTGTCATTCGCAACACCATCTATATTGCCGACAGTCATTGCAGACAACTTGCGGAAAAATAGCTTGGCGCAACATGGTGTCGGGACCAACGAGGACGCCTGACCATGCTCGCAATCGCTCGGCTAGCGAGTGAGGAGGCAGCTTGAGAAATACGGATACGCCACACTCGTATCTGGGTCGCTTCTGGCTACCCAGTCAGAGTGAGGAAACTGCAGTTTCCGGCGTCCTGGACTTCGACGAAGCTGGCGCCACGGTGCGCTTGGAGGGGGCTCTGACCCCGACCGGTCTGCTGGCTGACGCCATCGTTTTCGCCAAGCTCCAAGGGCGGCACGAAATGGCAACCTTGTTCAACTGCTTCGCATCCGCCAGCAGAAAGGGCGACGGTACCGTAGTGTCCTCCAAGATCGAATCCACGCGTATTGCGCTCGGCACACTGCGCAAGGATTTGGGCGGTCGAGGCGTGCAGTTCCGACTGCCAGGTAGCCCAACATGGTTCCATGAACAGTGCTTCGACGCCGACATCGGGGACCAGTCCAGTACGGTCGTGCGCTTCAAGGCGTTTGAGGTGACGCGCTACCCCTTGCCCGACAGACTCGCTCTCGAAAGGTTCTATTCGGCTACAGTGCCGTTTGGCAATTGGGGCTCAGAGCAATTCCACGTGGATCGCCCGATGGGCTTTCGGATTCTGTCGCCCACGCGATTGCCCTTCGAGCGACTGTGGGAGCTGATGTACCGCCTGCGAAGGTTCTTGGAGTTCCTGTCCCAGCAGCATCTGCCGCATACGCATCTGATGGTCATCGACGAGGCAGACATCGAGCGGGGGGTTCCGGATATTGAAATCAGGCACTCATCGCTGCATGCGGTCAAGCCAAGAAAGTTCGAATGGGACGAGCAGTTGGCGCAGTTCGACGACATACGGGATCGCTTCCCGGCGTTGTTGATGCGCTGGTTCGAGGTACATCAAGCCTATCCCGAAGCGTTCGAACGATACTTCGCGGCCTTCGACCGGGACAGGAAGGACATCATCCTGCACTTTCTCTGGAACGTCGCGGCGCTGGAAGAGCTACATAAGCTGCGCACTACGCGCATGACCAAGAAGGAATTTTCGTTGCTGGAACGCCTTCAGGACATCCGAGCGCGATGGGCTGCCGCGTTCAAAGTCATGCCATCAGATGATGCCCTCAGGCAGATAAAGGACAGTCGCCACTACTACGCGCACGCCGCTGGTGACCTCAGGGACAAGGCTGCGAAGAACTGGATCTTGCTGCGCTATGGTGATTTCATTGCGGCCCTATCCAACCTGGAGATTCTTGCGCTCCTTGGCCTGAGTGATGAAGACGCAATTGGACTGGCGAGAAACTACTGGATGAGTGAAACGCTTTGTCTGGAGAAGTATCCAGCGCACGAACGAGAATCCTAGGAGCCGAAATAGTGGTGTGCGCGCCGAAGCGAAAGGTGTGAAAGATGTGAGTGAGCAATCTCGTTAATCCGAGGCACCGGGACGCCGGGGTGGGGCGATGCCTGCAAGGCGGTACTGCCATTGGACTTACGCCTGTTGAACATCTCGTTGAACAATTCTATGTTAGGAAGTGATGTCTACGTATGGTTGAGAGAACGGGCGAGCATTGCGTCACTTCCGTGCCCAATCGGGCAACGTTCTTCGTCAGATTCCAGGTCGCCCCCACCACGCACAACCTGCACTACTCTGCCGTAGCTGGTGCTTATGCCGCATGCTGGGTTATTGCAGACAACGAAATTTCTGCTTATTCAAAGGCGCGCTTCTTCGTTGCGAAAGGCGAATGGACAGTCATTGACGAGGAAGTTCCAATTGTTGAAGTTGTAGAGGCGGATTTCACAGATCGCGATATTGGGCTTGCTCAGTTTCGAGTTGCGCAGGAGAAAGGCATCGCCATCGCCTACATATGCTGGTCGCTAGATGGAAAATCTGAGTCGGGCCCAATGCCGTTCGACCAGCCACAACTTTTTGATCTCAATACCTACGTCGGTAGGAAGAAGAAGTTGTCGAAGACCGGGCGGTGTCTGCATTACGCAAGCGGGGAGCAGTGTGGCGAGTTCATAAGCGCTCACTCAATCCAGAAGAATGGACAGCTTTCCGTCATTGCGCACGAAGGGCATGTCTACGCGTTATCGATGAATGTGGGGGGCATCAAGAAAAACGATGGTGGAGTCTCCCTCGTTAGGCATGGAATAGGCGGCGTCTCGACCTTCAATGGATTCTGCAACAGGCATGACAATGAGTTGTTCGCTCCGATAGACAAGACGCCGTTAGTACCGACAAGCGAGCAGGTTCTTCTCTATGCCTACAGGTCGCTGTGCAGGGAAGTCTTCGTCAAGGAAAACGCGCTAGATCTCATAGAAAGCCAGATCAGGGATCTCCCGGAAGGAAGCGCCATGCGCCCGACCTTAGATATAATGAAAGCGGGGACGTCGATCTCGCTGGAGAACCTGCGATCTCACAAATCGCAGTTCGATCTGGCAATATCTAGCAAGAAATATCTTGATATCGAATACCTTCTTTTCACGAGCAAGCAACCGCAAACTGTTGCGTTCTCGGGGTTGTTCTACCCTGAGTTCGATTTCTTGGGGCAGCCGCTGCAGGATCTGGCGGATCCTGAGTGCCGCTATGACCTCCTAACGTTCTGCTCTGCGCCCGTCCAGCACGGATGGGGCTTCTTGTTCGCCTGGCAAAAGTCGAGCGCTCCGACATGCCGCAAATTCATTGGATCACTTGCGGCTGTCATCCACGAGGACCAGAGGGCGGGAGCGGATGCCATGTTCCGCATGGTTGTCTCCAACTGCGAGAACACCGCTTTCTCTCCGCGATGGTGGGAGCGGCAATCTCCAGACGAGAAAGCGGCCGTCATTGAGTGCTTGAGTCGTGGCGTCGACCTGCACGTTCCTATTGACCCTGGCTACTTGAGTAAAGGGGCAGAAGGCGTCAGTCAGTGGGAATTCGATGGCGTGTATGCAGTGTATGAGTAATCGCTACGGAAAACTTGGGTCAGGTTCGTATTAGCTCTGGATATTTAGACTGCACTTCGAGTGCGAAGCGACGGAGCAGCCCGAGCCGGCGCTCAACGCCCACCCCGTACAATGCCCGCCATGACCGCCGCTCCCGCCACCGCCATTCCCGCCGCGCAACTGCGCCTGTCCGTCGCCCCGATGATGGACTGGACCGACACCCAGTGCCGGGTCTTCCACCGCGCGCTGGCGCCGCATGCGCGGCTGTATACCGAGATGGTTCACGCCAATGCGGTGATCCACGGCGATCGCGATCGGTTGCTGGCGATGGATCCGGTCGAGCATCCGGTGGCGCTGCAGTTGGGCGGCAGCGAGCCGGCGCTGCTGGCGCAGGCGGCGCGGATCGGCGCCGAGCACGGTTTCGACGAGATCAATCTCAACTGCGGCTGTCCCTCCGACCGGGTCCAGGCCGGGCGGTTCGGTGCCTGCCTGATGCGCGAGCCGGGGCTGGTGGCCGACTCGGTCGCGGCCATGGTCGCGGCCTGCGAGGTGCCGGTGACGGTGAAGTGCCGGCTCGGGGTCGACGACGATCAGCATTACGAGGTGTTCCTGGCCTTCATCGAACGCGTGGCCGCGGCCGGCTGCGGCATGTTCGTGGTGCATGCGCGCAATGCCTGGTTGAAGGGCCTGTCGCCGAAGGAAAACCGCGAAGTGCCGCCGCTGCGCTACGACTGGGCCTATCGCCTGAAGCAGGACCATCCGGAGCTGCAGGTGATCGTCAACGGCGGCATCGCCAGCCAGGCCGACGCAAGCGCGCACCTGGCCCACAGCGACGGCGCCATGCTCGGCCGCGCCGCCTATCACGATCCTTATTTGCTGCACCGCCTGGACGTGGCCTGGTTCGGCGGTGAGCTGCGCAGCCGCGCCGAACTGCTGCGCGGGCTGCGGCCCTACGTGGAAGACCAGCTCGCGCGCGGCGTCGCGCTCAAGCACATCACCCGTCACCTGCTCGGCCTGTTCCATGGCGAGCGCGGCGGGCGCGCGTTCCGGCAGGTGCTCAGCGAGGGCGCGCACCGCCCCGGCGCGGACTGGTCGCTGGTGGAACGCGCGCTGGCGCTGACCGAAGCGCGGGCCGACGCGGCATGATCGGCCGCGACCGCGAGGCCTTTCTCGCCATCGCGCGCGACTGCGCGCCGGACTTCGGCCCGGCCACCGCGCGCGCCGCCTTCCTGGTCGCGCCCGACGGCTTCGCGCGCGCCGAGCAGTCGGCCGGCGACAACCGCTACATGGCCGCCGCCGAGGGCTTCGACCCGGGCCTGGCCAGCGCCCAGCACCGCGAACTGCAGCGCGCGCTGTCGGCGCTGCTGCCCACGGTCTGCTTCGCCGGCGACCCGGACACGCCCGACGCGCTGTTCCCCAACAACGTCTATGCGACCGCGCCAGGCCGCACCCTGATCGGGCGCATGCGCCATCCGGTGCGCCAGCGCGAGGCCGCGCGCGCCGACATCCGCGCCTTCTTCCGCGAGGTGCTGGGTTACGCCGAGATCGACCTGTCGACCCAGCCGCACCCCTGCGAGCTCACCGGCGCGCTGGTGATCGACCGCGCGCGCGGGCTGGGCTACTGCGGCCTGTCCGAGCGTTGCGACGCCGAGGGCGCGCGCCTGATGCACGAGGCCCTGGGCCTGCGCGCGACCCTGCTGTTCGACCTGGCGGCGGGCGAATACCACACCAACGTGGTGCTGGCGGTGTTGGCCGGCCGCGCGGCCCTGATCTGCCCCGGCGGTTTCGCCGATCCGGCCGCGGCCGCCGCCATCGCCGCGGTCTATGCGCCGCACGCGATCGCGCTGAGCCCGGCCGAGCACGCCGCCTTCGCCGGCAACGCGATCGCGCTGTCGCCGGACCGGGTCTGGATGAGCGCGCGCGCGGCCGCGGCGCTGAGCCCGGCCAGCCGGGCCGGTCTGGCGCAGGCGGGCTTCGCCGTGGCGGCGGTCGCGCTGGACGCGATCGAGGCCGGCGGCGGCTCGCTGCGCTGCTGCGTGGGCGAGATCTACTGAGGTCCATTGACCACGATGTCATCGCCGCCCGGGCTTACGGGCGGTCGCGGCCTTCGAATTCGAGTACCGGGCGGTTTCGCCGACGCTCCGCGTCGTTGCTCGCAAGTACGGGCCTGAATGGTGGCTGGGACGTAAAGAAAAAGTTCAGACCGGATTCACCGCTCCGTTTCGAGAATGCCACCTCATCCAGCGCCCGTGCGCTATTGTTCCGTCACGTTGTCCTGTCGAGTCCCCATGAAGATCCTGTCCGCCCGAGTCATGGCCACGCTGCTGCTCGCCGCTACCGCGGTCGGGGCGGGCGACGCCTGGGCGCAGCAGGACCGGGGCGGCCGCGGCCAGGGTCAGGGCCAGGAGCGTCGCGACCGCGACGACGGCCATGACCGGCACGAAGGCCATCGCGCGTTGTCCGATGCAGTGCGCCGCGTCGAACGTGAAAGCGGCGGCGGCCAGGTCCTGAGCGCCGAGCGCGTGCCGTTCGACGGCCGCGACGTCAATCGGGTCAAGGTCGTCGACCCCAGCGGTCGGGTCCGGATCTACATGGACGACCCGCAGCAGGGCCGCGAACGTCGCAACGATGGCGGCCGTACACGCGGCGACGACAACGACAACGACTAACCTCTGGCGTAGAGGTCGCGCCCTCCGGCGCGGTCGACTGATAAGGGAGTGCCCATGCGAATTCTGTTGGTCGAAGACGAAGCACCGCTGCGCGAGACTCTGGCCGCGCGCCTGAAGCGGGAAGGCTTCGCTGTGGATGCCGCCCAGGACGGCGAGGAAGGCCTGTACATGGGCCGGGAAGTCCCGTTCGACCTGGGCATCATCGACCTCGGCCTGCCCAAGATGTCGGGCATGGAGCTGATCAAGGCCCTGCGCGACGAAGGCAAGAAGTTCCCGGTCCTGATCCTGACCGCCCGTTCGAGCTGGCAGGACAAGGTCGAGGGCCTCAAGCAGGGCGCCGACGACTACCTGGTCAAGCCCTTCCACGTCGAAGAGCTGCTGGCGCGCCTCAACGCGCTGGTACGCCGCGCCGCGGGCTGGAGCAAGCCGACCCTGGAGTGCGGGCCGGTCATGCTGGACCTGGCCGCGCAGACGGTCAGCGTCGCCGGTACCAACGTCGACCTGACCAGCTACGAGTACAAGGTGCTGGAGTACTTGATGATGCACGCCGGCGAGCTGGTCTCGAAGGCCGACCTCACCGAGCACATCTACCAGCAGGATTTCGACCGCGACTCCAACGTGCTCGAAGTCTTCATCGGCCGCCTGCGCAAGAAGCTGGACCCGGACGGCGCGATGAAGCCGATCGAGACCGTGCGCGGCCGCGGCTACCGCTTCGCCATTCCGCGCAGCGGGGAGTAAGGACGGGCTTCGTCCGGCCGCGGCCGGGCGAGGACGTCGGGCCGGGCATGCGGGCGGACGCAACTTTCAGCGAACTCAAGCGACCGGGCGCGAACGCGATTCGCGCCCGGTTTTCGTTGCTGCGCCAGAGGTCTCGGTCATGAGTCGGGGCCAGTCGCGTTCGCTGCGCGCCCGGTTTTCGTTGCTGCGCCAGAGGTCTCGGTCATGAGCTGGGACCAGCCTCGTTCGCTGCGCGCCCGGTTTTCGTTGCTGCGCCAGAGGTCTCGGTCATGAGTCGGGGCCAGTCGCGTTCGCTGCGCGCCCGGTTTTCGTTGCTGCGCCAGAGGCCTCGGTCATGAGCTGGGACCAGCCGCGTTCGCTGCGCGCCCGGTTTTCGTTGCCGCGCCAGAGGCCGCGCCCGTGAGCTGGGGCCAGCCGCGCTCGCTGCGCGCCCGCCAGCTGCTCGCGGCCAGTCTGGGCCTGCTGGCCTTCCTGGCCCTGGCCGGCTACGCCCTGGACCGCGCCTTCCTCGACACCGCAGAGAACAACCTGCGCGAACGCCTGCACGGCTACGCCCTGGCCTATGCGGCCAAGGGCGACTTCGACCGCAGCGGCGAGTTCGTCGAACCCTACGAGCCGATCGACCCGCGCTTCGACCAGCCCGGCAGTGGCCTGTACGCCGAACTGGTGCTGCCCAACGGGCATTGGGACTCGCCCTCGGCGCAGGGCCCGCTGCTGCCTCCGGCGGCCATGCTCAAGCCCAGCGAGCGCCGCTTCGAGGGCCCGCTGCCGATCACCGAGATCAACGGCGACGTCGGCGAGGCCTACCGCTACGGCATCGGCCTGACCTGGGCCGCGGGCGGCGACCCGCGCGCCGAATTCCCGTACACGATCTACATACTCGAGAACACCACCTCGCTCAGCGGCCAGGTCGCGGTGTTCCGCGGCGCGCTGTGGCGCTATCTCGGCGGCGCCGGCTTCATCCTGTTGCTGCTGCAGGCGCTGATCATGCAGTGGAGCCTGCGTCCGCTGCAGCGCGTGATCGACGAGCTCAAGCGCGTGCAGCGCGGCCTGGCCTCGCGCATGAGCGAGCGCCACCCGCGCGAGCTGGAACCGCTGACCGAAAGCATCAACGCCTTCATCGAGAGCGAGCGCGAGAACCTGGACCGCCAGCGCAACACCCTGGCCGATCTCGCCCACAGCCTGAAGACGCCGCTGGCGGTGCTACGCGCGCGCCTGGACGACGACGCGCCCGACGGCGAGCTGCGCGAGGATGTGGACCTGCAACTGCGGCGCATGAACGATCTGGTGTCCTACCAGCTCGCGCGCGCGGCCTCGGGCGGCCACGCCCTGTTCGCCGCGCCGGTCGCGATCGAACCGCATGCCGAGCAGATCGTGCGCGGCCTGGAAAAGGTGTACGCCGCCAAGGGCGTGCTGTGCGAGTTCGACGTAACGCCCGGCGTGCAGTTCCACGGCGAGCCCGGCGATCTGCAGGAACTGCTGGGCAACCTGCTGGAGAACGCGTTCAAGTGGGCGCATTCGCGCGTACTGCTGACGGTGACGCCGGGCGAGACCGCGCCCAATCGCCGCCCCGGCCTGCTGTTGGCGGTGGACGACGACGGCCCCGGCATTCCGGCGGAGAAGGTCGCGCTGATCCTGCAGCGCGGCGTGCGCGGCGACGAACGCGTGCACGGCCACGGCATCGGCCTGGCGATCGTGCAGGACCTGGTGCGCGGCTACCGCGGCACCCTGGACGTGGTGCCGTCGGACGAGCTCGGCGGCGCTCGCTTCGAGGTCAAGCTGCCGCCGGGGCTTTGAGCGGCGGCAAGGGGTAAGAGCAAATCCCCCTCCATCCCCCTTTTTGCAAAGGGGGAAGACCAGCCGCGCCCGGCCCTCGGTTGATTCGCAAACCCAACGCGCGAACCATCGAGTTCCCCCCGCACCGTCGAGTCCCCCCCTTTGAAAAAGGGGGGCTAGGGGGGATTTGCTGTTGCTATTGCTATTTTGCTATTGCTGTTGCAGTTGCCTTCGCTCCACCCCCACCCCTCAACCAAACGGCGACGGCCCATAGAAGCGCCGCAGCTGCGCCGCGATCTCCGGCATCGCCTCGCGCAGCAGGGCGGGGTCGCTGAAGTGGTATTCGGTCGCGACCGCGAAGAACTCCTCCGGCGCCTCGGCCGCGTAGGGATCGATCAACGTCTCGCGACCGGAATCGACCTCGTCGACGAAGCCGTCGTACACGCGTTGGAAATCGCGCGCCCATTCGCGTTGCCACGCACGCGGCAACGGCGGGGTGCCGTCGAGCAGGCCATCCAGCGCATCGAGTTTGTGCGCGATCTCGTGCGCGGCCACGCAGAAGCCCGCGCGCGGATCCTCGCAATCGGCCAGCACGTCGGCCCAGGACAGGATCACCGGGCCGGCGTCCCAGGCCTCGCCGATCAGCTCGTCCTGCCATTCGTGCAGCACGCCGGCGGCGTCGATGTGGCTGCGATGGACCCGGAACGCATCCGGATACACGATCAGCTGCGACCAGCCGCGCAGGCCTTCGGCGCCGAACTCCAGCAGCGGCAGACAGCACAGCATCGCCAGCATGCAGCGCTGGCGATCGTCGAGGCTGAGCTCGCCGATCGGGCTGATGGTCTTCTCGTGCACGAAGCGCGCGACCAGTTCGCGCAGGCGCGCGTCGCGCGACGCGTCCAGCGCTTGCGCCCACGGCACCGCCGCGCGTGCGTCGCGCCAAAGGTCGTCGGCGATGGGCGATGGGCGCCGCAGGCGGCGCAAGAGTTCGAACACGGCGGGCGAGGGCGGCGGCGGGAGCGACAGGCTAACCGCAAGCGTTCGCCTGCGCACACCGCTGCGCGCCGATGACGCAGGCGTGGACTAGAACGGTGTTTGCAACGGCAGGCTCGAGCGCGGCGCGCCCGAGCCGCTCGGGCTCAGCGGAACATGCCCGGCAGGAAGCTGTGCCAGCGCGGCGACTGCAGACGGCCGTTGTTGGCGTCGCTGTGCACCGTGGGCTTGGCCTTGGTATCGGCGGCGCGCGTCGGCGCGACCACTGCGCGATTGCTCGCGCGCACCGCATCCTTCTTTTGCGAGGAGCTTTCCGGGCAGCTTTCGTTCGCGCTCAGCTTGACCTCGCGCGCGGCGACGCTCGCACTGGCGAGGGCGATCAGCAGGCAGAAGCAGATCCGTAGCATGGCGGAATCCTCGTTAGCCCGGATGGGTATCGCCACCGGACAGATCCGGACTATAGCGCGAAACTGTGCGCCCCGTTGCGGCAACCCATGCTGCGTCGCAGCAGGTTCGGACGAACGGTTCGGGCAGACTCCGGGCATGAGCCCGCCGCGCCCACCCCTGACCGCTCCGGCCCTGCGCCGGGCCCTGATCGCCGGCGCCAGGCGGGTCATCGCCGGGCGCGACACTTTGAACAAGATCAACGTGTTCCCGGTCGCCGACGGCGACACCGGCAACAACCTGGCGCACACCCTGGGCAGCTTGCTGAATGGGGCTCTGAGCCGGCGCAGCCGGCATATCGGCGAGCTGCTGCTGCGCATCGGCAATGACGCGATCGACGGCGCGCGCGGCAATTCGGGCGCGATCCTGGCCCAGTTCCTGCACGGGGTGGCCGAGCACGCGCGCGGCCAGCCGGTGCTGGACGCGGCCGCGCTGGCGGCCTCGGTGCGGCATGGCGCCGACAGCGCGCGCGCGGCCCTGGCGCATCCGGTCGAGGGCACCATCCTGAGCGTGATCGGCGCCTTCGCCGACGCGCTGGACGAAGCCGCGCGCGAGGCGACCAGCGAGGGCGACCCGCGACCCGGTTTCGCGACGGCACTGGCCCGTGCCCGCATCGCCCTGGCGCGCACGCCGCAACAGATGGCGCTGCTGCAGCGCGCCGGCGTGGTCGACGCCGGCGCGCAGGGCTTCGTCGACCTGCTCGAAGGCATCGCCGAGTTTGTCGACGGCGGCCCGCGCGCGCTGCGCGTGCATGGCGCGGTCGCGGCCGCCAACGAAACCCCGAGCGCGAACGAGGCGCACGCGCCGCACGAGGACGTCGATCCCGAACGCCGTTGGTGCAGCGAATGCCTCTTGCTGGGCGAGGGCATCGAACGCGACCGCCTGCGCGCCGCGCTGGAAGCGATCGGCGCCGACTCGTTGGTGTTGGCCGGCGGCGCCACGCGCATGCGCGTGCATGCGCACGTCGGCGCGCCGCAGGGTTTGTTCGATGCCTGCGCCGCCTTCGGCGCGGTCGAGGGCATGAAGGCCGACGATATGCTGCTGCAACAGCGCAGCGCCGAATCCGCGCAGCGCGTGGCGGTGGTGACCGACAGCGCCGCCGATCTGCCCGAGGCCGTGCTCGAACGCCATGCGCTGCACGTGGTGCCGGTGCGGGTCAGCGTGGACGGCCGCGACTACCTGGACAAGGTCGGCCTGGCCACGGCCGAGTTCTACCGGCGCATGGCCGTCGCCGCCGACCTGCCCAAGACCAGCCAGCCGCCGCCGGGCGATTTCCGCCGGCCCTTCGATTTCCTGCTCGCGCACCATCCCGAGGTGGTCTACGTGGGTTTGTCGCGCGCGGTCTCGGGCACGCTGCAGTCCGGCGAGCAGGCGGCCACGCGCGCCGACCCGTTGCGGGTGCGCGTGTTCGACAGCGTCAACGCCGCCGGCGGACAGGGCCTGCTGGCCTGGCGCGCGGCCGAGCTGGCCGAGGCCGGCGCCGACCTGGCCGCGATCCTGGCCGAACTGGAACGCCTGCGTCCGCTGACCCTAACCTGGGCGATGGCGCGCGACATCACGCATGCGGTGCGCGGCGGCCGCATCCCGGCCTGGGCCGGGCCGGCGGTGCGCTACAGCGGGCTGACCCCGGTGGCGCGGATGAAGGCCGACGGCCGCCTCGGCGTGAGCGGCGGGCTGCTGGCGCGGCGCAGCGCGCCGGAGAAGTTCGCGCGCTACGTCGCGCGCCGGTTGCCGCGCGGCGCGCGCTGGCGCGCGATCGTCGGCCACTGCGATGCGCGCGACGACGGCGCGCGCTTGCTCGAATGCCTGCGCCGCCGCATCGATCTGGCCGAGGCGCACTTGGTCGAGACCGGCCCGGCGATCGGCGCGCACGCCGGGCGCGGCGCGCTGCTGGTGTCGGTGCAGCCGGCGCCGTGACGCTTTCGCGCTTCGGGGTGGGGGCGCCGCGCCTGGCCCAGGGCCGAGCTGCGCCATGCGGGCGCGGCGCTCGCGCATAATCCGCTTATGTCGTTCTCGTCCCTGTCCTCGATCGCGCCGCTGAGCTATGCGCTGATCCTCATCGCCTATCTGATCGGCTCGCTGTCCGGCAGCCTGCTGTTGGGGCGCTTGCGCGGCGTCGATATCCGCCAGCAGGGCAGCGGCAACGCCGGCGGCACCAACGCCTTCCGCACCCAGGGCCTGCGCTTCGCCCTGGGCGTGGTGGTGATCGATATCGGCAAGGGCGCGCTCGCGGCCTGGCTGGCGCTGAGCTACGCGCCGGTCGCCAGCGGCCTGAGCGTGACCGCGCACGGCTACCTGGCCGCGTTCGCGGCGGTGCTCGGCCATGTCTGGCCGCTGTGGCACGGCTTCCGCGGCGGCAAGGGCGCGGCCACCGCGGTCGGCGGTCTGCTGGTGCTGTGGCCGTACGCGACCCCGCCGCTGCTGATCGTCTGGGTCGCGACCCTGGTGCTCAGCGGCTACGTCGGCCTGGCCACCGTGCTGGCGGCGCTGTGCCTGCCCGTGCTGGCCTGGTGGAGCGACGCCGGCGAGCCGCGCCTGTGGTTCGCCTGCGCGGTGGCGCTGCTGATCGTCTACACCCATCGCGGCAATCTCGCGCGCCTGCGCGCGGGCACCGAGTCGCGCTTCGCGCGCGCGCGCCTGCTGCATCGCTTGCGCCGCGGCTGATGGACGAGCGCGCGCTGCTGCAACGATTGATCGCCGGCCCGGCCTCGGGCGACGCGCTCGCGCGCGTGTCCGGGCAGACCCGGGCGGCGGTGTGGAAACGCATCGAGGCGCTGCGCGAAGCCGGTGTCGCGATCGAGGCCAAACCCGGTCGCGGCTATGCCTTGAGCCAGCCGCTGGGTCTGCTCGATGCCGCCGCGATCGTCGCCGCGCTGCCCGCGCAGGCACGCGCGCGACTGGCCGAACTCGAAGTGGCCTGGAGCATCGACTCCACCAACAGCGAACTGCTGCGCCGGGCCACGCCCGCGCAGGGCGCGACGGTGCTGCTGGCCGAACGCCAGACCGGCGGCCGCGGCCGGCGCGGACGCGAATGGGCCTCGCCGCTGGCCGCGCATCTGTATCTGTCGCTGTCGCGCAGTTTCGGCGGCGGGCTCGCGCGCCTGGGCGGACTCAGCCTGGTCGCCGGCATCGCCGCGGTCGAGGCCTTGCATGGCCTGGGCTACGAGGGCGTGCGCCTGAAGTGGCCGAACGACCTGGTGGTGCTGGACGCGCGCGGCCTGCGCAAACTCGGCGGCCTGTTGATCGAAGGCGGCGGCGAACACGCCGGACCGGCGCGCGCGGTGATCGGCCTGGGGCTCAACGTGCGTATGCCCGCGGCCGCGGCGGCGGCGATCGACCAGCCCTGGTGCGATCTGGCCACGCTCGGCGACGCTGCGGCGCCCGCGCGCGACGCGGTCGCGGCGGCGCTGCTGGCGCGGCTGCTGCCGGCGCTGGACGAATTCGACGCCGACGGCCTGGCGCCGTTCCTGCCGCGCTACGCGGCGCTCGACGCGCTGGCGGGCGCGGCGATCGCGGTGCACGGCGGCAATGGCCTGCGTCAGGACGGCATCGCGCTGGGCCTGGCCGAGGACGGCGCGCTGCGCGTGCGGCTGGGCGACGGCTCGCTGCAGAACTTCCACGCCGGCGAAGTCAGCGTGCGGCGCGCGCCCGGAGCGAAGGCATGAGCGCCTGGCTGTTCGATCTCGGCAATACCCGACTCAAGTGCGCGCCGCTGCAGGCCGACGGCCGCGTCGGCGCGACGCTGGCCTTGCCGCATCGCGAGGAAGACGTCGCCGCCGCGCTGGCGCAGGCCTTGCCCGCGCGCATCGAGGTCGCCTATCTGGCCAGCGTGGCCGCGCCCGGCCTGCGCTTGGCGGTGCTGGACGCGCTCACCGCGCGTTGCGCGCGCATCGCCGTCGCGCGCACCCAGGCGCGGCTGGGCGAGGTACGCATCGCTTACGCCGATCCGCGCAAGCTCGGCGTCGATCGTTTTCTGGCCTTGCTCGGCACGCATGCGCGCGGCGACGGAGCCAGCCTGGTCTGCGGCGTCGGCACCGCCCTGACCGTGGACCTGATCGACGCCGACGGCCTGCACCTGGGCGGCCGCATCGCGCCGTCGCCGACCCTGATGCGCGAGGCCCTGCACGCGCGCGCGGCGCAGCTGCCCGAGCAGGGCGGCGACTACGTCGATTTTGCCGCCGACACCGAAGACGCGCTGGCCTCGGGTTGCGACGGTGCCGCGCTGGCCTTGATCGAGCGCAGCCTGGACACCGCCCAGCAGCGCCTGGGCCGGCGCCCGCGCCTGCTGCTGCACGGCGGCGGCGCCGAGGCCCTGCAGCCGCATCTGCCCGAGGCCGTGTCGGCGGCGGGGCTGGTGCTGGACGGGCTGGCGATCTGGGCCGCGGTCGAGCGCGAGGGCGCAGGCGTGGGCGGCGTTGCCGCCTGATCCCCGCGCGCGCCCGTCCGGCGGGCGCTGCGTGCTGATGCGCACACTTGCTGCCTAGAATCGACGCGTGATCCGCCTGGAACCCAGCCCATGCTGCTGCGCGCCCTGATCGTCCTGTTGCTGGTGCTGAACCTGGGCGTGGCCGCGTGGTGGTGGCAGCGCGAATCCGTGCCCGCCGCGGCGCCGGCCGTCGTCGCGTCCGGGATCGCGCCGCTGCGTTTGCTGAGCGAGACCGCGCCGCGCCCGCGCACGGCCGCCAAACCCACGCCGGTGCCGGCCGCCGTCGCGCCCGCGCCCGAGGCGACGCCGGCCGTCGCCGCGAACTGAGCGTCGCGGCGTCAGCGCGGCGTATCGCGGCCAGGCCGACTCGCGCGCATTCGGATCCGATCGATACGGGATGCTGCCGCACGCGATGTGCCTGTCGGCGCAACGCCGCATCGACGCCCCTGTGACGCCCGCCACCGCGCCGCACGCGCGCACGCAGCGAATATGACGCGCGTCGCAACGCGCGCGTTCGATGCCTGCGCGAACTGGGAGGGCGCGCGGCCCAGGGCATAGAATCGCGCCATGCTGGTCCGTGCGCTGCTCGTACTGTTGTTGATGCTCAACCTCGGCGTGACCGCGTGGTGGGGCCTGCGCGCGCCGGTGGCGCCGCCCGCGCCGGACACGCCGCCGCTGGGCATCGCGCGTCTGCAGTTGCTCAGCGAACGCGATGCGCCCGCCGCGCGTGCGAACGCGCGCCCCGCGACCGACCCGCCCAGCACCGCGTTGCGCGATGCCACCGTGAGCGCAGCGGCGCCGCCCGCCGCCGCTCCCGCCGCGCCGCCGGTCGCTGCGCCCAGCGCCGAGCCGGAAGCCGCTGCGCCTGCGCCCGCCGCCGAGGCCGCGCTCGCCAAGAACGCCCGTTGCTACAGCTTCGGCCCGTTCGAGAACGGCGACCTGGCCGCGTCCGCGCGGCAGTACCTGCAACCGCTGGCGCAACGCATCGCGGTGCGAGAACAGCGCGCCGCCCCCGCGCGTGGCTGGCGCGTACTGCTGCCGCCACAGCCCTCGCGCGAACAAGCGCAGGCGGTCGCGCAGCGCATCGCCGCGGCCGGCTTCAACGATTACTTCGTGGTCGCCGACGGCGCCGAGGCGCACGCGATCGCGCTCGGCCGTTACCGCACCGAAGACGCCGCGCGCAAACGCGCGCAAGCCCTGAACGCCGCCGGCTTCGCCGCCCAGGCCGAGCCGCTGGGCGACGCCCGCGCCAGCACCTGGCTGGACGTGGTCGCGGGCGAGGGCTTCGATCCCGACGCCGCCCAATCCGCGATCGCGGTGCAGCGCCGCGGCATCGACTGCGCGAAGTTGCGCTGAGCGGCGGCACGCCCGGGGCGTTTCCAGGCCGTATCCGCTCCGGAATCCGCCACCCGACGCGCGCACGGGCTAGAATGTCGCCCTTCGCCGGCATAGCTCAGTTGGTAGAGCAACCGCCTTGTAAGCGGTAGGTCGTCAGTTCGATTCTGACTGCCGGCACCAAAGCCCAGGCTCAGTCGTCGCCAAGACAACCCTGGGATGACGCCAAACCCCGCAAATTTCGGAATTTTTCGTGTCTTGTCGTTCTAGGTCGCCCCATCGCGGCCGGTCATGGCGGCGTTCACTGACACGCTGACGGCTGCGGTGATAAAGGCAATCTAGCACTTCGATGGTGGCGGATCCCAGTTACCCAATATGTCGTTGCTGTTTGTCCGCTATGGGGCGGAAGCGGACTTTTGCCGTAGACCGGTGACATACTCGCCCGACCGCGAGCTCTCCGTCGCCAAATGCTGTCTCCCCTCGACATCACCCCAGGCGGATCGTGCTGGGGCTGAATTGATAAAGGTCAGATTGGATGATCGGCACAGAGCAGCCCGCATCGACGAGCTCCTTGCGTCTTTGTGCGAAGTCTGTCTCGCTCAACCGCGGATCGAGAGCCACCTCAGAAACGATCCGGTCAAATGGGAAGGGAAATATCGCCAGACGATCATGCCCGTGATTGCCTTCCACATCGTGAAACAAGAGTCGAATCTCGTTTTCATGGGAAAACTCGGGTCGCTTCACGAGTAGCGTCCTCCCAAAACGATGCGGCTGTCCACCGAAAGCTAAGTCAGTAAATGTGGTTTCCGACAAGAAGCGCTCAATATCCGCTCGAGATTGATAGTCAACTGAGCCAATCAAATACTTGAGGCTCGCGAAGGTATCAGACTCTTGGTAAAACGACGAGAAAAGGGCTCGTGAAGTCGTGCCAATGCGAACGCCAGTTTGAGCTGCGCTATATATCCGCCACATCGCATCGCTATCGCGGTTCCGCGTCCAGCACTGGCCATACCAGCTTGCGGACAGGCTTTCCATGCTGACGTGCGTTCCGTCCGGCAATTCAGCATGGCTTTTAAGGAAGAAATTTTCGAAAGGATCGTCCCACTTCGACGGGTGAACCAGTGCATTCGTTTGTGTGCGAAGCACGTCCAACAATCGTTCGAGCGAGAAGATGCGATAGATCGGTGCATCCACGTCCCCGATATCGATCATGTTGTCTTCCATATGCGGTTTTTCAAGTATTCTCTTGCTCAATTTCTGTCCTGATCGTCGAGGCAATGGGATGGGATAGTCAACGGGTGGCCCGGGAGCTTCAAAAAACTGCGCTCAACTGCGGATACCCAAAGAACTTTCGGCCTAGGCGGCTGAGTTAGGAAGCTCGCTACTGAGGTAGCGCCGAATGTCACTGGGCGTAGGAGATCAGGTGGTTCCATGCTCCCTGCTTTGCAGTATTTCTCGATTTACTTAAGAAGCCAAGGCGAAAACCGAATGAAGGACGTATTGCCATTCACCTGATCGTCCGCTGCAGCGTCGACGAAAAATCTGAGCGCAACGAGCTCATCACTCACGTCAGCGACGGCTTCGTCATCGATCACCACAATCCATTGCTAGTCAGCAGCGCCTTAGGCGCACGCGAGAATATCCACCCATGCTCGTCTATGAGCTCGGCGATGATGTTTGGCTACGGCATCGTAGGTGGCCACCCGCTGCGCAACTTTGCTCTGAATAATAGCCGCTCTGCCCCAAGGCCGCTTCAGTCTTCTTTCGGCGGCCTCCTCAATTTCCTTTTTTTCGTCGGACTGTTTTCCCGCGGCGATTCCCAGCTCGAAAGCCCAGGAAAGGCATTGGCGCGGACACAGCGGCGCCGCCGCCTCTCTCCAGATAGCTTGGCTTAGGCGCCTGTACGCCAATGCCGGCTTCCGGCCATAAGGGAGTATTGGCCAACGCTTGAGTCAATACTCGTTGCGAATTCGCGACGGCTTGAACGAGTTACAAGGCCAGCCTATGTCGCCAGTTGAGATGTGCGCAAAGGCCTCCTATGTCGGGAAAGAGCGTGCTTGCGTTGACGCCGTGCCTGTCGAGTGAATGGATGATCGATAACCGGAACTTTGCGGGTACTCGGTACTCACTGAGGTACTTACGTGCTTGAGGGTTCTTGTCTAGGGCAACGAAGCTACTGCTTGTCTTGGAGTAGCGGTGCAGTGTGAACCAGCCGCTCTGAGCTGTGATTCTTTGATTATTCATTCTGGGTTGGATAACACGCGTCTTTGCAATCACGAATGGATCCTTGGAGTAGACGTCTTTCTCAAGTAAATCGTCTGCCTCCATCGAGTAGACATACACGTCCCCCTCGCATCGGTCAGAACAGGCGAACCAGAGAGCTGCTAGCGGATTGCTAGTCCAGTCGAGTAGGCGAGTTTTCAAGCCGTAATGCTGTGCATAAATGAGGCGGTCTAGCTCGGTTTCGCCCGCACCATTGAGAAGTGATGCGCCTTGAAGAGCCAGCTGTTGCAGTATCTGGCGCTCCTCTTTCGTTGTGTCACGCTTGGGATTCTTGCGTGCGACTCCAGGAAGTAAGTTGCCTTGCTTTGCTTGTCCACGAAAAAGCACCAAATCGGAAAATGGTCCGAGCGAGTCAGACTCTCGAATGAACTCGACTAGCGACTTTATTTCTTTCGTCTGCATGGATGTTTGGTGGCCGGCTAAAAGCCTGAGCTATGCTGCACCGCAAAGCGATGCTGACTTGAACGAATTGTTGGACATCAGGGGCGCCCCTGAGCCGGTGTTCTCTTTGTCAACCTGCGGTGCAACGAGATTTTATATGGCAGATCAGGAGGGCTCAGCGCTGCGCGATTGCACGAGGCAGGTTTTGATGTGGCCACGCTAGAAGAGTCAACGAAGCAGCAAATTCAATCAGTTCTACACGCTGGACTTCTCGACTCAATGAGGCATACGAGAAGATCAGCATCGCTTCTGGTTGTGACGACACAGACTTAGAACTCAGCCTTGCTACGTGACCCTTTGACTGCTATCAACGCAATTAGATCTCCCCTAATCCTCCACTACCTAATTAGGTATTCCTGGGGTCGGATACTGGAATTGCCTACGACACATCGTAGATGAGCTCATCCCCTGACAGAGCTCGATCTTAGGGCTGCTGGGCCTGGCTAACAAGCGGACACGCATAAGCCGACCCAGCGGCCTCGGCGGGGAAAGCCCTGCAATACGGCTTTGGGCAAAGAAGGACCCATTTCCGCTTTGGCTCGCAAGGGGAAGCTAACGCTATTCCGGCCGTCCAGCGTGGGCATAGGTCCGCTATCGGCGATAAGGGGCTTAGACCGACGTTAGAATCAGGCTGAGCCGCGAAGCCGCACCGACTCGAACAAATTGCCAGGCCTAATCGTTAAGTAAGCTGGACGGGGCAATGCGGAGGAGACGGATGTTTAAGCTAAGGACGCATGCTCCTGGACTTGGTGGGTCGAGTAGCTATCAAGATCAGACGAAATGCCTGACAGCGCGCCTATTGCATGGAGGTCGCAGCACGCACTGCACATTAGAAGAGTAGGCAGGGCCACGAGCGGCATCAGTCGCTGCGCCGCCTCGCATAGCTAAAGGCATCCGCCGGCGCGCCCTTCACTCGCGGGCCGCGCGTGCGCGTCTTCCACCCTTGCGCTTCGTGGTCTCGCGACTTTTCGCGAAGTCCGGGAAGGCCTCCGCTATCGGCTCTGCATCCGGCAAGATATAGAACACTCCGCCGCGCTCGAAGGTCGGACGGATGATCTGCTCGTAAAACTCGGGCGAGACGTTGATGCAGCCATGAGTGACGCGGTTGTCGTCCGGCGAAGGCGATGCAAGGCGTTCGGGGCGTCTCTCTTCCGGAACGCCAGTGGCGATAGGGTGGATGGAGACCGCGGAATCGTAGTCCACCCACAGCACGCGGCCTGCGTCGATCGACGGGCCGAAACCGCCCACGAAGCGGCCCGCGGGCGTGGTGCGATCCCGGCCTGGAATCTCGCGCAGCGCGAGGCCGGCGACGCCGGGGGCCGTGTGATCGCCGACCGCCGAGCCGAACAGCCCGGGTGCCGCGCCGCGAAGCCGGCCGTCGCCGCCGAACACCAAGATCTGCGCGGAGGCCTTGTCTATGACCGCGAAGGGATAGCCGTGGCTGTCCTTGGCGGCGACCACCCAGCCCGCGAGCTCGATCACCGTGGCGGATACGTCTTGATCGGGCGGAAGCTGATCGGCGGCGACGACTGGTCGCGCGGCGGCATCCTCGGCGCTGGCCGCGTCGAAGCTCGCGAACGCCAACGCCAATGCCAGCGCAGCATGAATGGCCCGGATCGCAGGGCGTGTGTCAGTACGGATGGGACGGTTCCTCGGAACGAAGACTGGATGAAGACAAGGAGACCGGCGGCCCGCATAGGCCACCGGTTCCCGGTTCAGGCCGTTCGTCGTGAATGGCGCAAAAGCGATTAACCGCGCGGCTTACGGCGCGGCGCCGCTTCGAGCTGCTGGACGCGGCTTTCCATTTGATCCAGGCGCTGGTTGGCCTGCTGGGCGGACTGATTGGCGGATTCGGCGCTCTGGGCCGCGCCCTGCACCTTCGTGTCGAGTTGATCGAGGCGCGAGTTGATCCCTGCAAACTCTTCTTTGTAAGTGGCGCAGGCGCCGAGGCTCAGAGCGACGATCGCCACGCCGAGCGTACGTGCCACCACCACATGTTGCTTGGTCAGAAACATTCCAATCTCCTTCGTCGGGGGAACCTGGAATATAGCGGCCTTTTTGCCGTCGTCATGACCCGTCTTCAGCTGAGGTTGAAGTACGTGGATGGATTGTGAAGATGTGGCAATTAGTGAGAGCTGCAGCTTGAATTCATCGGTTTCCGCGAGAATTCGCAGCGTTTGATCGACTCTCGCAAGCTGATCCGCAGTCACGATCCACATTCAAGGTGAGCAGCAGGTCTCAATGAGCGAGCTGTTTGGCACCGATTGATCTTCAGGGACTTCTTCGACTCCCTATTCATCAGCAAGGAGGGGCATGCCGGCCCTTATGCGCCTAGTGATCGACATAGTCTCCCGGCATCACTGTTGCGCCGCGCGCAATGTCCGCTTCGGATTGGAAGCGGACATCGCATCGGTCGTAACCTCCGCTTGACCTAAAGATCCGCTGAGGGCCATAGCAGAACTAGCGATGTAATGGCGAAGGCCGGAGACACTCGCAAGGACGGTCCCAGCGACTGGCCCTCATCGGCGGGCTGCTCGCGTTTCCGGGCTCAGGCAGGAAGCCTGCCCTTGAGCGCGTTGCGCGCCGCATTCGCCTGGTTGGCGTCGGCGAATTTGGGCAGCACGACGTGCCCGCCCAGCGTGACGATCTCGAAGGTCGAGGCAACCGCGCCGCCGCTCCCGCCGGTACCGGAAGGATGCACCGGTCCCAACGCAGCGATCTGGCGCGGGTCGATCAGGTATCCAGCCACTTCAGTCCACATAGCCCGGTCCTCCTTGATGTGAGCTCCGATGGTAGAGCACTGGTGCAGGCCGAGGGGCCCGGCCGGACGATCCGGACAACCGCGGCGCGCGGCCGATCGATGGGCGGGTAGTGCACCGCAGCGCGGCAACCGCGCGGACCCGCTGTTCGCATGCGCGAATGGGAGCGTTCCGGTAGTAGGCTTCAGCGGCCAACCTCACTAGCCACCACCGGAGACCGCCTTGGACCTCAAGTTCGAACTGGATCGCCTGATTTCGGAGATGAACCGGCAGGTCGCGCAGTTGCGCGAGGAGCTGGACGTCGCGCGCGGCGATCTGCTGGCCACCGATGCCGTTCTCCACGCGGTCGTCGCGACGCACCCCGATCGGAACCGCCTGCGCACAGTGCTGGCGAAATTCGATAGGCAAGCTTCCGAGCGCGCAAAAGCGGGGTCCAGCAAGTATCGATACGCCTACGTAGCGGCGATGAGCCGCCTCGAAGAGACGATGACGGACGCGGACGCGAGCGTGCCGGAATAGATTCGCGCGTGCAGGGCGCGCCAGCTCAGGCCGCTACAGATCGGCCAAGACGGCCAGGCCCGCGCCTGGTTCGGATTCCGCCCCTTCATTCGCGACCCAGGCGCGCGGCCGTGTCCGAGGCTTCCTTGCGCAACCATGCGCAGAACGCATCGGCCGACGGATGGCGCTCACTGCCCGTGCGGCGCACGATCCAGAACGCGTAGGCGTTGGGCAGCACGTGTTCGAAGGGCTGGATCAGGCGGCCGCGTTGCAGATCCTCCTCGACCAGCGGCGCGACGCCCAGGGCGACGCCGTGGCCGGCGACCGCGGCTTCCTGGGCCAGGTAGATGCTGGCGAACACCGGGCCGCGGCTCGCGTCCACGCGCGTCGCGCCGCAGGCCTTCAGCCAGGCCGGCCAGTCCGGCACGCCGGCGCGGCCGAGCGCGCTTTCGTCGTGCAGCAGAGTGTGGTGGCGCAGGTCGTCGGGCTTGGCCAATGGCGGCGCGAGGTCGTCGCGCAGCGTGGGCGCGCAGACCGGAAACACCGGCGCTTCCAGCAAGCGTTCGGCGTCGACGCCGGTGTAGCCGCCGGCCCCGTAGCGGATCGCGACGTCGGTGCCGTCGCGGGCGAAATCGCTGCGCTCGTTGCCGGTCTCGATGCGCAGGCGCAGTTCGGGGTGATCGCGATGGAATCGGTGCAACCGCGGCGCCAGCCATTTCGCGGCGAAGGACTCCACCGTGCTCACGCGCAGGTCCGCGACGGTGGGCGCCATCGCGCGGTCCAGGGCCAGATCGAGTTGCCCGAACACTTCGCCCAGCGACGCGGCCAGAGTCGCGCCCTCAGGGGTCAGCTCGACGGAGCGATGGCCGCGATGGAACAGCTTGCAGCCGAGGTAAGCCTCGAGGTGTTTGACCTGATGGCTGACCGCCGCCGGGGTCACGAACAACTGCGCGGCCGCGCCCTGGAAACTGAGGCAGCGCGCGGCCGCTTCGAAGGCCCGCAGGGCGTTGAGCGGAGCGGGGTGGCGGGACTTCACGGGCGCCTCGGGCTGACGGATGCCTGGGTCCATGCTATCAAGTTATTTTTACTAATGTGATCTCGAAAACATCTCGTTTGTCGCGCCCACACGCGCTGGCAATGATGCGTCCCTCGATACCAAGGGCGTTGGTCATGCGATTCGAAGCGTTGGGTCCCCAGGTGCTGATGTTCGTCGGCGACGGCTACGAGTCGGTCGCCACCGCCTTCCTGGCCGGAGACGAGGTCTTGCTGGTGGACGCCCTGGGCAGCGAGGAAGACGCGCGCTGGCTGCATCGCACGCTGTGCGTGGAGATGGGCAAGACGGTGCGCATGATCGTGGCGACCCATTACATGAGCGATCACCTCGCAGGCCTGGCGCAGTTTCCCGAGGCGCTGACGATCGCGCACCGCCACCATCGCCACAGCTTCCTGTCGCAGAACCGCCGCGTCGATGCGTTCTATCGCGAACCCAAGGTAGTGTTCGACCACGCGATGAGCATCCAATGGGGGCCGCACGAGTTGCGCTTGCTGCACAACCCCGGCAAGACCATGGACCACCTCAGCGTGGACGTGCCCAGCGCCGATCTGGTCTGCGCGGGCGACAACATCGTCGGCCGCATCGTGTATCTGTCCAAGGCCGATCCGCAGCTGATCCGCGCCGCGATCGGCCGGCTACGCCAGTTCGGTCGCGCCACGGTCGTGGGCGGACATATGGGGCGCTTTCCCGCGGCCGTGCTCGACCACGCGCTTCATTACCTGGATCGGCTGCAGGACACCGTCGTGCGTATCCGCGCCGAGCTCGCACCGCAGCAGGCCGATGCGCGCATCGCCGCGATCGCCATCGAGGACTGCCTGGCGCCGGGCGTGGCGCCGTTGGCGTTCGAACGCGAGTGGCACCAACGCAATCTGGAGGTCATCGTCGCCCAGTCGGTGTTCTCTTTCGATGCGGCGCTGGCCGCGCTGGCGGGTCGCGCATGAGCCGGCGCCCGCACCCGATCGATCGCCGCATCGCGCGCAGGCGATTCCTGGCCGGCTGCGTCGGCCTGAGCGCCGCGGCGCTGCTGCCCGCCGGGCGCATCCTCGCGGCCGCGCCGGCCGAGGGCTTGCGCATCCAACGTCTGGCCTGGGCGGGCATACGCCTGCAACTGCCGGGCGCGACCTTGTTCATCGATCCGCTGATCAATCCCGAGGCCTGGGGCCCGGCGCTGAAGGACAAGCTGATTCCGGTCGGCGACGCCGTCGGCGATACCTATGTGCTCATCACCCACGCGCATCCCGATCACTTCGACGCGATGGCGGTGGCGCAGGCGCTGAGCCAGGGCGGCGCGCTGGTGCATCCGGCCGGCACCAATCCGCTGCCGCTGCCCGAGAACGCGCGCGCACGGCCCAGCGCGCCCTGGGAGCCGCAACTGCTGGGCGATTTCACCGCCACGCCGGTGCCGGCTTCGGACGGTTACGGCGATCCGCAGGTGTCCTGGGTGGTGTCGGCCGGCGGTCGGCGCATCTTCCATGCCGGCGACACGCTCTGGCATGGGCATTGGTGGCGGATCGGCCGTCAGTTCGGCCCGTTCGATGCGGTGTTCCTGCCGATCAACGGCGCGCGCTTCGGTTGGCGCAAGCCGATCAGCGGCCTGCCGGGCGTGCTGACGCCGGAGCAGGCGGTGGCCGCCGCGACCATCCTGGGTGCGCGCCGTCTGGTGCCGATCCACTACGGCGTGTCCGGGCTCGCGGAGTACGTGGAAGTCGACGATCCGATCGGACGTCTGCGCAAGGCCGCGCGCGACACGCCCATCGACATCCATCCGATGGCGCCGGGGGCGTGGCTGGACTGAGCCGGCTGCGCTCAGTCGGCGCGCGTGGTCACAGCGCCTGCTCGGGCGCCGTCGATTCGTCGCTCAGCTCCAGCTCGTCCAGGCTGCCGCGCACCGTGCCCAGCGCCTTGAGTTCGTCGCGTTGCGGGCCAGGCGGGACGGTCGCCGGGCCGTGCCCGGCCCGGCGTTCGCGCCGGCGCTCAGCGCGGGCGCCGCACCGCGCGCACCTGGCCGCTGCTGCCGCCGCCGCAGTAGAAGCGGTCGCCGCCGTCGGACTCCAGGCCGGAGACCATCTTGCCCGCCGGCATCTCCACCCGTTCCAGCACTTCGCCGCTGTTCGGATCGATGCGACGCAATTCGCTTTCGTCGCTTTCCCAGGTGCCGTGCCAGAGTTCGCCGTCGACCCAGGTGACGCCGGTGACGTAGCGGTTGGATTCGATGCTGCGCAGGACCTTGCCGGTGTCGGGGTCGACCTGGTGGATCTTGCGGTCCCGGTATTGGCCGACCCACAGGGTGCCTTCGGCCCAGGTCATGCCCGAGTCGCCGCCCTGGCCGGGCGAGGGAATCGTCGCCAGCACGGTGCCGGTGGCCGGGTCGATCTTGTGGATGCGGTCCTGCACGATCTGGAACAGGTGGCGGCCGTCGAAGGCGGTGCCGGCATGCGCGGCGGTGTCGATCGAGCGCAGCGTGTCGCCGCTGTCGGGATCGAGGGCCTGCAGCGAATCGCCGGTCGCGAACCAGACGTTGCGTCCGTCGAAGGTGACCCCGTGCACGGTGTCCGTGCCGGGGAAGGGGCCGTACTCTCGTACGATGTGGGCGGTTGAGGTTTTCATGGCTGCACCGTAGCGCCTCTACAGCACGGCGGGGAGTAACAAGCTCGTCGCGAAACCGGGCAGCGGCGGGGTGGTCCAGCGGCGCGCGCGGCCGCGCCCATAGGACTGCACCTTGCCCGCGGCCGTCAGGGCGTCGAGCGCGCGCTGGACGTTGCGCTGGCTCGCGCCCAGCGCCAGCGCCAAGGCCGAACTCGACCAGGACTCGCCGTCGGCGAGCAGGGCCAGCACCGCGGCGTATTTCTCATCGACCGGCCGCGCCAGCACCGCCAGCTCGCGCGCATGGCGCGGATGCAGGGCATAGCCGCGCGCGGTCGCGTTCACTTCGGCCAGCGGCCGCAGCAGTGCGCGCAGGCGTCCGATCTCGACGCGCAGACGCGCGCGGTGGGTTTCGTCGATGCGTTTGAAACCGAAGGCGTGCGCGATCAGGGCATCGCGCGCGATATCGCCGGGCCAGGCTTCGCCCAGCGCACGCGCAAGCGCGAACAGGATCGGGCGCGAGGCCAGCGACACGCGCTCGCGGCCGTCGCCCAGCGCGTGCCGGCAGGCATCGATCACGAAGGCGTCCGAGCTCAGCAAGGCTTCTACCTGGTCCAGCCGCAAGGGCTGCGCGGCGCCGTCGCGGATCAGGCGCGCGGCCGGCGCGGCCAGCATGGCCTGCGCGCTGGCGACTTCCGCGATCAGCGCGGGTATGCCCGTGCGCCGCGCGGCCTGTTCGGCGCGCGCCAGCGCGGCGCGTGCGGGCTGGGTGCGCAGGCGGCGCATCGCGATGCCGGCCAGCACCAGTTCGTGCACCGCGCGCGAGGCCGGCGGCAGCGGTGCGGGATCGAGCTCGGCCAGGGCGCGTTCGGCGTCGTCCAGGCGGCCGATCAGGAGCAGGCGCCGGATCGCGAGTTGGCGCGCGTGCGCGGCATTCACGCGGTCGCCATGCGCCTCCAGCGTCGCGCGCGCCGCGTCCAGGGCCGGTTCGGACCAGCCCAGTTCGCGCGCGGCGAAGGCGATCTCGGTCTCGGCCAGCACGCAGCGCGCCCGCGCCACCGCCTCGGCGGGCGCGAACGCGCGCGCCGCGCGCCGCACCAGTTGCCGGGCACGCTCCAGATCGCCGAGCTGGGCCATCGCGATGCCGCGCAAGGCCAGGGCCGATGCGTCCTCGCGCAGCGCCACGTACTTCAGGGCGAGCAGAGGATCGCCCGCCGCGAGCGCGCGCGCGGCGGCCGTGATCAGCGAGTCCACCGGTATCCCGCCACGTCGTTCGCTCCCGCCAGCGCTCAGGCGCCGTCTAGGCTACTCCATGGCGTGGAGCGCGCCTGTGCGGCGAACGCGCAAACCGGGGCCTGCGCCGACGAGCCCGGCGGTCGTTTGAGTGCGACAATGGGCGCTTAGCCGGACGCGGCCTTCCTCGCGAAGCGCGGCCGGACAGGGCGGCCGCGCGGTCGCTCCGCCATCGCATTCGAAGCCGCTCGCCGGCAGGGTCAGGAGGATCACGTATGAGTCGCAGCTATCCCCCGGTTTCGCTGATCGGCGCACCGACCGACGTCGGCGCCGGACACCGCGGCGCACGGCTGGGGCCGGAAGCGCTGCGCATCGCCGGTCTCGAAGAGGCCTTGCTCAAGCGCGGCGTCGACGTGATCGACCGCGGCAACCTCGACGGCCCGCGCAATCCCTGGCAGAAGCCGGTCGACGGCTATCGCCATCTGCCCGAGGTGGTGACCTGGAACCGCCTGGTGATGGACGCGGTGGCGGCCGAGCTGCGCGAGGGCCGCATGCCGATCCTGCTCGGCGGCGACCACTGCCTGGGCCTGGGCTCGATCACCGCGGTCGCGCGCCATTGCCGCGAAACCGGCAAGCAGCTGCGCGTGCTGTGGCTGGATGCGCACGCCGACTTCAACACCAGCCGGGTCACGCCCTCGGGCAACGTGCACGGCATGCCGGTGGCTTGTCTGTGCGGCATCGGTCCGGAAGCGCTGACCACCTTGGGCGGCGAAGCGCCGGCGATGCGCGCCGAGGACATCCGCCAGATCGGCATCCGCTCGGTCGATCCGGGCGAGAAGCAGCTGATCAAGGAGCACGGCCTGGACGTCTACGACATGCGCTACATCGACGAGATCGGCATGAAGCGGGTGATGGAGGAGGCCCTGGAAGGCGTCGACGACAACACCCATCTGCACGTGAGCTTCGACGTCGACTTCCTCGACCCCAGCATCGCGCCGGGCGTGGGCACCACCGTGCCCGGCGGCCCGAACTACCGCGAAGCGCAGCTGGTGATGGAGATGATCGCCGACAGCGGGCGTCTGGCGTCGCTGGACATCGTCGAACTCAACCCGGTGCTGGACAAGCGCAATCGCACCGCCAAGCTGTCGGTGGACCTGGTCGAAAGCCTGTTTGGAAAGTCGACGTTGATGCGCGACTGAACGCGATGCGCGCGCCGCAGGATGAACGGCGGCAGCCGCGCAGGGCGCGATTCCACACCGGCTTCACATCGCCTAACGTCTCATTTCTCCAAGGTCACGCCGCCGGACGACGCGTCCGAACGGCTTACCGACCGGTTCTACCGACCAAGGAGAATTCAATGAAGCGTCTGACTGCCCTGTTGCTGCTCGCCCTGTTTTCGATGGGCACCCTGACCGCCTGCAACACCGTTGCCGGCGCCGGCAAGGACGTGCAGAAGGCTGGCGAGAAGGTCGAAGAGAAGGCCGAGGAAGTGCGCGACGGCAAGTAATCGCCTCGCGTTTCTCGCAAGAGAGAAAGGCCGGAGCGATCCGGCCTTTCTTTTGCGCGCATGCCGGCGCGTCGGCGCGCGAGATGCGCGCGCGTTCATGCGCGGCGCGCATTCGCCTAGCTGAAGCGTTCATCGCGTTCATCCTCATCAACACCCGGCTAACGCAATCGCGACCCTGCGCGAATGCCGCGCCTGCGAAGCTGCGTCAACGGTGCAGCACTCGCAGGCACCGTTCTCCCCCAAACGAGATCGAGGACTGACAGATGAACAAAGACATCATCGCGGGCAAGTGGACCCAGCTGAAGGGCAAGGCCCAGGCCAAGTGGGGCGACCTCACCGACGACGTGTTCGATGTGGCGGCGGGCGACTCCAAGTATCTCGCCGGCAAGCTGCAGGAGCGCTACGGCTGGGAACGCGAACGCGCCGAGAAGGAAGTGCGCGATTTCGAGAAGACCCTGAACTGACGATCTCGCCGATTCCGCCGCGGGCCGGTGCAGACGCCGGCTAGCGCGCGGATAGCCAAGCAGAAAAACGAAGGGCCGGGTGCGCACCCGGCCCTTCGCTATGCGCGGATCAATAGCGCGGCGGATCGGCGACGAAACCGCTGGGGAAAGCGCGCGGCTCGCGATTGCGGTAGTCCGGATAGCGCGGGTAGCGCGGCAGCACGCCGCGCGCGACCAGGGTGTTGTAATCGTCGTAGCGCAGCTGGGTGACCTGCGCGGGCGAGCGCGTGGCGCGATCGAAGCCGGTCTGCGACACCGGCGACCACTCGCGCTGGCCGTGACCGGTGCCGATCGACTGCGCGGCCATCGCGTCAGCGCTGCGCGATTCCGCGGCCGGCGCGGCGGCCTTGGCGGCGTCGTTGCCGGCGCGGTAACGACCGTCGGCCTCGCGTTCGCCGCGCGCGATCGGCGCGGGGTAGTCGTAGCGGTAGACCGGGCGGGCTTCCTCGAACACCGCCACGCCGATCACGCCGACGTTGTCGGGGCGGCCGGTGCGCGCGGCGTAGCTGTCGGGCAGGTCGGTGAACACGAACTGGGCCACGTCCTCCATCGACTTGCGCCAGCCGTTGATCTCGGTGCTCTGCCAGGGCTCGAGCACGTAACCGGCCTGCGAGGGGTGGGCGTTCTGGCCGGTCACGGCGTTGACGCCGTCCACCGACAGCACCACCAGCACGCGCTGGTCGCTGGTGTTGGTCAGGCGCACGGCGTAGCGGTGGCCGGGCGCGCCGGCGATCCATTGCTGGCCGCGGTAGGGGTAGGTGGGCAGCCAGTCGCCGGCATCGCGGTCGATCACCGCGACATCGACCAGGGGGCGTGCGGACAGCGGTGCGCAGGCGGTGGCGGCGATCAGGGCGCCGGCCAGCAGGACTAGGGAGCGGAACATGGCGGGTTCTCCGGGGTGGGCACTGCTGCGAACGCACCGGCATCGGCGGCGGGGTTAAGCGCCGGCGTCGGCGCCGCGGCCGTTGGCCGGCGCTCAGCTTCGGCGCGCCGGCGCGGCCGGCCACCTGGGCCGGGGCCAGCGGGTAAACTGGCGGGCCCTGCTCCATCCAGGCCCGCAATGACCCCGACCCGCGTCCTGACCGGCATTACCACGTCCGGCACTCCCCACCTCGGCAACTACGTCGGCGCGATCCGTCCGGCGGTCGCCGCCAGCCGCACCCCGGGCGTGGAGAGCTTCTACTTCCTCGCCGACCTGCATGCGCTGATCAAGGTGCAGGAACCCGAGCGCGTGCAGCGTTCGACCCTGGAGATCGCCGCGACCTGGCTGGCCTGCGGCCTGGAGCCGGACAAGGTCTGGTTCTATCGCCAGAGCGAGATCGTCGAGATCCCGGAGCTGACCTGGTTCCTGACCTGCGTGGCCGGCAAGGGCATCCTCAACCGCGCCCACGCCTACAAGGCCGCGGTCGATCGCAACCGCGCCGACGGCGAGGACGACGATGCCGCGATCACCGCCGGACTGTTCATGTATCCGGTGCTGATGGCCGCCGACATCCTGGTCTTCAACGCCAATAAGGTGCCGGTGGGCCGCGACCAGATCCAGCACATCGAGATGGCGCGCGATTTCGCCCAGCGCTTCAATCACCTCTACGGCGAACACTTCGCCCTGCCGGAAGCCGCGATCGAGGAGAACGTGGCGACCCTGCCGGGCCTGGACGGCCGCAAGATGAGCAAGAGCTACGACAACACCATCCCCTTGTTCGCGCCGCGCGAGACGCTGAAGAAGCTGATCTATTCCATCGTCACCGATTCGCGCGCGCCCGGGGAGCCCAAGGACGCCGAGACCTCCAACGTGTTCCAGCTCTACCAGGCCTTCGCCAGCGGCGCCGAGACCGAGCAGATGCGCGCGGCCTTCGCCGACGGCATCGCCTGGGGCGAGGCCAAGCAGGCGCTGTTCGAGCGCATCGACGCCGAAGTCGCGCCGCAGCGCGAGAAGTACGAGACCCTGATGGCCAAGCCGGCCGAGATCGAGGCGATCCTGCGCGACGGCGCGCAGCGCGTGCGCGCGACCCATGGCGTGCCCTTCATGCAGTCGCTGCGCGCGGCGGTGGGGCTGCGCGATCTGTCGCAAGTGGTGGTGGGCGAGCGCAAGAAAGCCGCCAAGGCGGCCGCGCCCAGCTTCAAGCAATACCGCGAGAGCGACGGCAAGTTCTACTTCAAGCTGGTCGACGGCGAGCGCGTGCTGCTGCAGAGCGCCGGTCACGAGTCGGCGCGCACCGCTGGCCAGCTGATCGGGCGCCTCAAGCAGGAAGGCGGCGCGGCGCTGCATCGCGCGCAGAACGCGGCGGTGCATGCGGGCGAGGAGCTGGTCGGGCATCTGCACGAAGGCGTGGAGTTGGCCGAGGTGGTCGAGGCGCTGGCGCAGTTCGCGGTCGAGGAAGGCTGAGGCAAGAGCGGCCCGCACCCCGATCCCTCTCCCACTCACGCGGGAGAGGGGCTGGAACGCAGAAGGGACGGCACGTCTTCGCTTATCGCCTGAGGGCGACCTAGACTGGCGGCCTCGCCCCACGCGTCGCTTCCATGACCGACTCCCATGGCATCGTCACCATCGATACCGGCTTTCATCGGCCGGCCTTCGATGCCGCTTATCTGATCGTCGAGCAAGGCCGCGCCGCCTATGTCGACTGCGGCACCCAGCATTCGGTGCCGGCCTTGCTCGCGGCGCTGCAGGCGCAGGGCCTGGCGCCCGAGGACGTCGACTGGCTGGTCCTCACCCATGTCCATCTCGATCATGCCGGCGGCGCGGGCGCGCTGATGCGGCGTTTGCCGAACGCACGCCTGGCGGTGCATCCGCGCGGGGCGCCGCACATGATCGATCCCTCGCGCCTAGTCGCCGGCGCGACCGCGGTCTACGGCGCGGAGGAAATCGCGCGCAGCTACGGCGAGATCCTGCCGGTCGCGGCCGAGCGCGTGGTGGCGGCCGGCGACGGCCATCGCATCGACCTGGCCGGGCGTTCGTTGCTGTGCCTGGACACGCCGGGGCATGCGCGCCATCACCTGTGCCTGTGGGACGAGCGCAGCCGCAGTTGGTTCACCGGCGACACCTTCGGTTTGTCCTATCGCGAATTCGACAGCGCGCGCGGCGCGTTCGCGATACCGACCAGCACGCCGGTGCAGTTCGAACCCGAAGCCTTGCAGGCCTCGATCCGCAAGCTGCTCGCCTACGAGCCGCAGGCCATGCGGCTGACCCACTACGGCCCGGTCGGCGACGTCGCCCGCCTGGCCGACGATCTGATTGCGCAGATCGACGCCATGGTCGCGCTGGCGCGCGCGGCCGACGGTCGCGCCGATCGGCATGCGCGCCTGGTCGCCTCGCTGGGCGAGCTCTACGTCGCGCGCGCGGCCGTGCACGGCAGCGCTTTGGACGCCGCCCAGGTGCTGGCCCTGCTGGCGGTGGACATCGAGCTCAACGCCCAG
This sequence comes from Lysobacter sp. cf310, assembly GCF_900114355.1. Lineage (GTDB taxonomy): Bacteria > Pseudomonadota > Gammaproteobacteria > Xanthomonadales > Xanthomonadaceae > Lysobacter. The sequence continues at coordinate 1,051,218 of NZ_FOSS01000001.1, read as the reverse complement.
GGGCTGGAGGTCTGGTTGGGGCGGCATTGACCGGATCGGGCGCGAATTCAGCTGGCTGAATGGCCCCAGCCTTAACCGCCGGATGGCCGCCCTGGTAGCTGTGAGGGCGGTCACAAGACGGCGGTCCCCGGGACGGTAGCCTGCGTGGGTCTCTCCGGTACCCCCCGATGTCCCTTGCCCGCCTACGCGCCGTTCCGGCGCCCACCGACGAGGCTCAGCGCCAGGACGCGCTCGATGCCTACGCGGTGGTAGACAGCGTTTCCGAACAAGCCTACGACGACCTGGTGCGCCTGGCCGCGACGCTGTGCGACGCGCCGGCGGCGGCGATTTCCCTGATCGATCGCGACCGCCAATGGTTCAAGGCGCGGGTGGGCCTGGATCAAGCGCAGACCCCGCGCGCGCTGGCGATCTGCGATCACGCGATTCGCAGCCCGGGCGAAACCCTGATCGTGCGCGACGTCGCCGACGATCCGCGTTTCAGCACGCGGGTGGTCAGCATCGGCGGCCGTCCATTGCGCTTCTACGCCGGCGTGCCGCTGCTGAGCCCCGACGGCCATGCGCTGGGCACGATCTGCGTGCTCGACAGCCAGCCGCGCGAATTGCGTCCGGCCCAGCGCGACGGCTTGGAGGTGTTGGCGCGCCAGGCCCAGCATCTGTTGGAGCTGCGCCGCTACGCGATGGAGCAGCGGCGCCTGCTGAGCGAACGCGAGGCGTTCGCGCGCCGGCTCGAGGATGCGCAAGCCGATCTGCAGCGCCGCCACGACGAACTGCAGTACAGCGCCAGCCACGACGCCCTGACCGGCCTGCTCAACCGCGCCGCGCTGGCGCAGCTGCGCGAGAGCCCGCAGGCGATGCGGCGCCTGGAAAGCGCGCCCTACGCCTTGCTGCTGCTGGACGTGGATCACTTCAAGCAGGTCAACGATCGCTACGGCCATCTGCTCGGCGATCGCGCGCTGCGCGCGGTCGCGGATGCGGTCGCGTCCTCGGTGCGCCAGGGCGACATCGCCGTACGCTACGGCGGCGAGGAGTTCCTGATCGTGCTGCCGGACGCGCGCCTGGCGCAGTCCTACGAAATCGCCGAACGCATCCGCGGCCGGGTCGCGCGGTCCTCGCTGCCGTTCGCCTTGTCGGTGTCGGTGGGCGTGGCCGCGGGCGAGCCGGGCCGGGACACGCCCGAGCGCGTGTTCGACCGTGCCGATCAGGCCCTGTACCGGGCCAAGAACCTGGGCCGCGACCGCGTGGTCGCCGACGACACGCCGCGACGCGACTGACGCTTGCCGGGCCGCGAACGCGGGCGCAGACTGGCCTTGCGCTCAGGCGCAGGCGGCGACAAGTGGAACTTGCCGCGATCGCAGTCCGCGTAGCCGGACACCGGACGTCAGCACGCGCTTCCGAGGGCGTGTCATGCCCAGATACATCATCGAACGCGAACTGGTCGGCGCCGGCGCGCTCAGCGGCGCCGAGCTGCAGTCGATCGCGCGCAAATCCTGCGAGGTGCTGGATGGCCTGGGGCCGAAAGTGCAGTGGCAGGAGTCGTTCGTGACCGACGACAAGATCTACTGCGTCTACATCGCGCCCGACGAGGACAGCATCCGCCGCCACGGCGAAATCGGCGGTTTTCCGGTCACCAGCGTGGCGCAGGTGAAACACGTGATCGGTCCGACCACGGCGGAGAGCGCCGCGGCTTGACGCCGTGCGGTCCGATCGAGCCGCCGGCGCGCGCCGGACGGGCGATTGCGGCCGTTGCGATCAGTCCCAGACCTTGGGCGGCGCGCCGCGCTCGGGGTGCTTCATGCGCACCACGCAGAAGCGGTGGCCGGTGGGCGCTTCCATCACCCACCAGCGCTTGATGAACTTGATCTTCTTCGCGCCCAGGCGTTCCAGGCGCGCGGCTTCGGCGTCGATGTCGTCGGACTCGATGTCCAGATGCACGCGCGAGGGATGGTCCACGCGCTGCACTTCCACGTGCAGTTCGCCGGGCGCGTTGCGCAGTTCGACGTAACTGGCGCCGTCCTCGTCGTAGCCGTCGCCCAGGGGCAGGCCGAGCGCGTTGCTCCAGAAGCCGGCGGCGCGGTCGACGTCGCCGGTCTCGCAATCGATGATGAAACCGGCCAGGCGGCTGCGGTGGGTCATGCGGGGCTCCTATGCCTCGTCGAAGGCGGCGATCGGCTGGCCGAACTGGAGCAGATAGCCGTTGTTGTCGTAGATCGCGAACTCGCGCATGCCGTAGCCGAAGTCCTCGATCGGATAGCACACGCGCGCACGCTCGCGCAGACGCCGCCACCAACCGTCGACATCGTCGGTGCGCAGGTACAGCGAGCCGGTGAAGGCCGGCGCGAGGTCGCCCTCGTGCGCATTGAGGCGGCTGAGCATGAGTTCGACGCCGTCGCGTTCGAGCGCGGCCCAGCCGCCGGCGGCATCGCCGGCGCTGAGCTGGAAATCCAGCACCTGGGTGTAGAACGCGACCGTCGCCGCCAGGTCCGGCGTACGCAGCATCGGCGTCAGCGCGCGCAGGTTCATGGCGCGCCGCCGTCGATGCCGTTATGCGTACGCACGGTCGCCGCGATTACATCGGCCGCGCCAGATCGTCTAGCATCGCCTTGAGGAAGCGCGCGGCTTCGCCGCCGGTGCAGGCACGGTGGTCGAAGGTCAGCGACAGCGGGATCACCTTGTGCGATTCGAAGCCGCCCATCACCGGCGTCATCTGGTGGCGGCCCTTGCCGGCGGCGACGATGGCCACGGTCGGCGGCACGATCACCGGGGTGGCGTAGCGGCCGGCGAACATGCCGAAGTTGGACAGCGAGATGGTGTAGCCGCTGAGCTCGGAGGCCGGAATGCTGCGGTCCTCGACCTGGGCGCGCAGGCGGTTGACCGCCTCGCGCACGCCGCGCGCGTCGAGCACGTCGGCGTTGCGCAGCGCCGGCACGAACAGGCCGTCGTCGGTATCCACCGCGATGCCGATGTCGACATGCGGGTGCAGGGTGCGGGTGAGCTTGTCGCCGTCGAACCAGGCGTTGAGCGCGGGCACGGCCTTGCAGCCGGCCACGATCGCGCGCACCAGGCGGCCGGTGATGTCGTTGCCCGGCGCCCAGGCATGGATGTCGGCGTCGTCGCTGAGCGTGGTCGGCACGACCTTGGCATGCGCGTCGGCCATCACCCGCGCCATGTTGCGGCGCACGCCCTTGAGCTGTTCGGGCTGGCCGCTGACGCTCACGCCCGGCGGCTGGGTACGCATCGGTCGGCCGCTGGCCGACAGCGCGCTGCGCGCGGGCGCGGCGGCCGGGGCCGCGGCAGCCGCCGGCGCGCGATCGGCCGCGCGCGGCGCCGGTTCGGCGCCCGCGACGGCGCTGCCGTCGGCGGCGGCGCGCTTGACGTCGTCGCTGGTGACCACGCCGTCGCTGCCGGTCGCGCGCACGCGCGACAGGTCGACGCCGAGCTTGCGCGCCAGCGCGCGCACCGCCGGCATCGCCTTGACGCCGCCCACCGCGACCGCCTGTTCGCTGCGCACCGCGTCGGAGGACTGCATCGCCCCGACCACGGTGCCGCTGTCGGCGCGCTCGGCTTCGACGGCCTTGGCCGGCGCGGCCTCGGCCTGCGGCGCGGGCGCGGCCGGCGCGGCATGGCCGCCGCCGTGGTGATGGCCGGTGTCCTGGCCATCGGCGCGCTGCGGCTGGCTGGGGTCGAGTTCGAACTCGGCCAGCATGGTGCCGGTCACGACGATGTCGCCGGCGGCGCCGGCCAGCTTGAGCACCTTGCCCGACACCGGCGAGGGCACCTCGACCACGGCCTTGGCGGTCTCCATCGACACCAGGGTGTCGTCGAGGCGGATCGTGTCGCCGACCTTCACCGCCCATTCGACGATGGTCGCGTCGGGCAGGCCTTCGCCGAGGTCGGGGAGCAGGAAGGTTTTGGTGTCGGTCATGGTTCGATCGTCTCGTTGGTTATGCGGTCGTCGCCGGCCCGGGCCGGCGGCGGATAAGGTTCAGACCCACACGTCGTTGCGCGCGGTGAGGTCGCCGCCGGCTTCGCCGGTGTTGACCACGCCGCGCGGCTCGATGATGAGGGCATGGCATTCGTGTTCGGCGCGGGTGATGTGCTCGACGCCGCGCGGGACGACATACATCTCGCCTTCGCCCAGCTCCACGTCGTGATCGCGGAAGCCGATCTGCATGCGGCCGCGCACCACCATGAACACTTCGTCGGTGTGCTCGTGCGCATGCCAGACGAACTCGCCCTGCAGCTTGACCAGCTTGAACTGGTAGTCGTTCATCTCGGCGATCACGCGCGGCGACCAGTGCTCGTTGAAACGCGCGAGCTTGTCGGCGAGGTTGATCGCTTCGCGTGGCGGGGCGGACTCGGTCATGGCGATCCTTCGTCGAAGAGTTCCAGCGCGCGCGCCGGGATCCAGCCCTGTTCGCCGCGATCGTTCTCGGCCCACCACCACTGCGCGAGCTCGTAGTGCAGGGTCAGGATTTCGTCGGTCCGCGCGGCCAGTTCGCGGGTGTCGTAGTCGCTGAGCGCGGTGGCGGCGCCGCGTTCGCCGTCGAACAGCGCCGCCGGCACCCAGCCGCCGTGGCCTTCGCCGAGCACGGTCCAGACGAACTGCGGCCAGTCGCGGTCGCGGTCGCCCAGGGTCACGCGCTGGCCGCGCGAGACCTGGATCGGCGGCCGATCCGGCACGCGGTGGCCGACGACGACGCGCGCGCGACGCATCGCCCTGCGCTCAGCCCGCCGCCAGCGCGCGCTTGGCCGCGGCGACGATGCGTTCCACGCTGGGCAGGTACTTCATTTCCAGGCGGAACAGCGGGATGTGGGTGTCGTAGCCGGTGACGCGCTCGACCGGCGCGAGCAGGTCGTACATCGACTCCTCGGCCAGGCGCGCGGCGATCTCGGCGCCGAAGCCGGCGGTCTTGGGCGCCTCGTGCACGATCACGCAGCGGCCGGTCTTGCTCACCGATTCGGCGATGGTGGCGAAGTCCAGCGGACGCAGGGTGGCCACGTCGATCACCTCGGCGCTGATGCCTTCGCCGGCCAGCTTGTCGGCGGCTTCCAGCGCTTCCTTGACCTGCGCGCCCCAGCTGACCAGGGTCACGTCGCTGCCGTCGCGCAGCACGTAGCACACGTCCAGCGGCAGCGCCTCGCCGTCGTCGGCGACCACTTCCTTGTACTGGCGGTAGATGCGCTTGGGCTCCATGAAGATCACCGGATCCGGGTCGCGGATCGCGGCCAGCAGCAGGCCGTAGGCGCGCGCCGGCGAGGACGGCATGACCACGCGCAGGCCGGGCACGTTGGTGAAGATGGATTCGTTGGCTTCGCTGTGGTGCTCGGGCGCGCGGATGCCGCCGCCCCACGGCACGCGCAGCACCATCGGGCAGTGCAGACGGCCGCGGGTGCGGTAACGGAAGCGCGCGGCGTGACAGATGATGTGATCGACCATCGGATACACGAAGCCGTCGAACTGCGATTCGGCGACCGGCTTCATGCCCTGCGCGGCCAGGCCGACGGTGAGGCCGGCGATGGTGGTTTCGTCCAGCGGCGTGTCGAGCACGCGCTCGGAGCCGAACTGCTGCTGCAGGCCGGCGGTGGCGCGGAACACGCCGCCGTTCACGCCCACGTCCTCGCCCAGCACCAGCACGGTCTCGTCGGCGCGCATTTCGTAGGCCAGGGCCTGGGTGATGGCTTCGATCAGGGTGATCGCGACCGGCGTGGCCACGGCGTTGGCGGTCTCGACCTTCACTTTGGTATCGACGTTCATCGACGACCCTCCAGGGCCAGCGCGGCCGCACGTTGCGCGAGCAGATCCGGCGGCGGATCGGCGTACAGGTAATCGAACATCGCCTCGACCGGCTGCACCGGGGTTTCCAGGTAGGCGTTGATTTCGACGTCGACCTTCTTGCCGCATTCCTCGGCCCAGGCCTTCTCTTCGTCCTCGCTCCACAAGCCCTGCGCGGTCAGATAGGCGCGCAGGCGCGGCACCGGGTCGCGGGTCCAGGCTTCCTTGACCTCTGCCTCGCCGCGGTAACGGCGGGCGTCGTCGGCGGTGGTGTGGTCGTGCAGGCGATAGGTCATGAACTCGATCACGCTGCCGCCTTCGCCCTTGCGTGCGCGCTCGGCGGCGCGGCGCATGCCTTCCAGCACCGCGATCAGGTCGTTGCCGTCCACCTGCAGGCAGTGCAGGCCGCCGGCGATGCCCTTCTGGGCCAGGGTCTTGGCGCCAGTCTGGGCCGAACGCGGCACCGAGATCGCCCAGCCGTTGTTGATCACGCACAGGATCAGCGGCAGCTGGTAGGCGCCGGCCGAGTTCAGCGCGGCGTAGAAGTCGGTCTTGGACGAACCGCCGTCGCCGCAGCAGGCCACGGCCAGGTTGTTTTCCTTGCGCAGCTTGAACGCGAGCGCGGCGCCGGCGGCGTGCAGGCACTGGGTCGAGATCGGCACGCACCAGGAGAAGTCTTTCTTGGGGCCGGAGAAGTCGTTGCCGCGCTCGTCGCCGCCCCAGTACAGCAGCACTTCGCGCGGCAGCACGCCGCGCATGAACTGCGCGCCGTACTCGCGGTAGCTGGGCGCGAACACGTCGTCGGGCAGCATCGAGGCGCCGATGCCGACGTGGGTGGCCTCATGGCCCAGGCAGGCGGCGTAGGTGCCGAGCTTGCCGGTGCGTTGCAGTGCGATCGCCTTGGTGTCGAACACGCGCACGAACAGCATCTGCTTGAACAGCGGCAGCAGCTTGCTGGCGTCGCGGAACGCGGGCGGCAGTTCGGCGACGGGCTGGCCGTCGATGCCGAGGTATTGCAGGTATTCGATTTCGAACGTCGCGGCGACGGTCATCGCGGGGCAGTCCTGAATTGGGGATGGGGGAGGCCCGAACCTTCCCGCCCGGATCCAGTGCCGGCGCGCGGACCGTTCAGACTGGCTGGGTCCGCGGCGGCCGGTGAGGGCTTGCTGCGGACCTGGCGCTGTCGCAGCGGCCGCGGTGGCGGCTGTTGCGTGGTGCTGCGGATGATACCCAAACGCGTGTTAAGCGCCGTTGCGCGCTGCGGCATGCAAAAAATCGCGGAAACGACTAGGCGCGACTGCACGCGGGCGTACGGTTGGCCCCGTGTTGGGGGCGCTGCGCACCGCTTTGGGGGAGCAGCGGCGGGAGCCGCGACCGCGAAATCGAAGCGGCGGCGCCACATCGGAATCCGATTCGGCGCAGACGTGCGGGCTTGCGCGATCGCGGCTCACGCCGCTCCCACAGGGAGCAAGGGCAACCGCGGTCGAGGGCGGGGGGCACAAACGAAAAGGGCGCGGCTCGCGCCGCGCCCTTTCGTTCAAGCCTTGCTGCGGATCAGCGGCGGATCTGCACGCTGATGGTGTCGCTGTTGTTGCCGGCGACCGGGTCCGGGGTGGCGGCGCTGATGTTGGCGTCGAACACCAGGCTGCTGCCCACGGCCGGACGTTCCGGCACCACGACCGCCAGAGCGAACCACTGGGTACCGCGGTTCAGGTTGGTGCTGCGGTTGCACTCGGCGCGGAAGCCGGTGGGCACCGCGGTGCGTGCGCAGGTCCAGCCGGCCGGAGCGGCGACCGCCGCGGCCGAGACCGCGACGTTGCCGGTCAGCACCAGCTTGGGCTGGGCGGCGGCGTCCGGGCCGGCGTTGGTCACCGGCACCAGGAAGGTCGCGATCGCGCCCTTGCGCACCGGCAGCGCGCCGCCGGCGATCTGCACCGACAGGTCGGCCTGGGTGGTCACCACGACTTGCGCCGCGGCCTGGTTGTTGCCGTTGGCCGGGTCGCGGGTCTGCGACTGCGCGGCCACCGCCATGCGCAGCGGGGTGCCGCTGGCCAGGGCCGGCAGCACCACGTTCAGCGCGAACGTGGCCGAACCCTGCGAGGCCAGGCTGGCGGTGGTGCAGGTGACGGTGGTGGTGGTCGCGTCCTGCACCGGTGCGGCGCAGGTCCAGCCGGCCGGCGCGGTCGCGACCGGCGCCACCAGGGCGTCGAACACGAAGGCCACGGCGGCGGCATCGGCCGCGTTCGGACCGGCGTTGAACACGCCGGCGGTGTAGGTAGCGGTCTGGCCGGCGCGGGCGCTGGCCGGGGTGGCCGAGGCGCTCACCGCCAGGTCGGCGCTGCGGAAGGCGGGCACGCTCAGGACCAGGCGCACCGGGTCGTGGTCGGACACGCGCAGCGGCTGGCTGGCATCGCCGAAGCGGAACACGCCGAAGTCGGCGTTGATGCGGGCGTGGTCGACCGACAGGCCGACGTTGTCCATCACCAGCGCTTCGTTGATCAGCACGTGGTCCAGGGTCTGCGCGTTGCCTTCGAACACGTACGAGTAGCGCTGGGCCGGATCGGCGATCAGCTGCGAGCCGTCGACGAAGATGCTGGTCAGCGGGCTGTCGACGTAGGTCAGGACCTGGTCTTCGGCGGCTTCCTCGCCCTTGATGACGCCGAGCACGTCGGTGTAACCGTCGTTGAACTCGAACGCGTTGAAGTCGCCGACCAGCACGATCTTCTCGTTCGGGTTGCTCTGCTGCATCTGCTCGATCAGGCCGGCCAGGTAGGCCGCCTGCGCGCCGCGCTTGGCGCGCACGCGCGCGCCCTCGGTGGACCAGCCGTTGCCGCCGGCGGCGACGTCGTCGATGCCGTTGAGCGAGCGCAGGTGGTTGGCGATCACCGTGATCGGATACGACGCGCCGTTGTCCTGATGCACGATCGCGCGCAGCAGCAGCGGCGGACGGTCGTTGAGCAGGGCGGTGCTGCCGTTCGGATTGGCGAAGGTCGCGTCCTTGCCGTACTGCACCACTTCCAGCACTTCCACGCGCGGCTGGCCGGCGCCGTTGTCGCGGGTGGCGACCAGGAAGCCGACGTTGATGCCGCCCGGGTCGTTGCCCGACACCAGGTAGGGCACGTAGCCCGGCGCGCTGGGGCAGTTGGCGTTGATGCGATCGGCGAGGCGACCGAGGATGCTGATGTTCTCGACCTCGACCACGCCCAGGATGTCGGGCGTCTTCAGGTACTGGCAGATCGCGGCCGAGGTCTTGCCCAGGCGCTTTTCCACCGCCTCGGGCTTCAGCGTCGGCGCGCCGTTGCTCTCGGCCACTTCGTCGAAGAAGCGCAGCAGGTTGAAACCGCCGATGGTGATGTCTTCGTAGCCCGCGTCGGCGACCGCTTCGGGCTGCTTGCCGCCGGCGAAGGTCGGCGGGGTGGCGGTGTCGGGCAACAGCGCCCAGGTGCCGGCGAAGTAGTCGAGCACGCCGAGCAGGCCGGAGATCTGGGCCTGGCCGTCGACCGACAGCGGCAGCGCGCCGATCTGGCCGCGGCTGCGCACCATCAGGCGTTCCTGGTTGGTGTCGAAGCGCGGCGGGTTCTTGCCGGCCGGGATCGGGATCGTGTCCATGATGCCGATGCCGGGCTCGCGGAACGGCACCGCCACCTCCGGCAGACGCACGTAGAACACGCCGTCGCTGGAGGAGTTGGCGTCGTCTTCGTCGATGCTGCCGTCGGTGCCGGAGATCGCGACCGACTGGGCCACGCTCACGCGCATCGCTTCCAGGCGTTCCAGCGTGCCCGGGGTGGCGTTGGCGCCGAGCTCGGCCGAGCTCAGTTCGACCGCGGCCGGCAGGGCGACGCCGGTTTCCAGCAGTTCCACCGTCGGCGAGACCAGTTCGGTGATGCTGAGCTGGTTCGGATTCGAGGGCGGGGTGAACTCGTCGACCTTGGCGGTCACGCGCACGCGGTTACCGACCGCGGCGCTGGCCGGCGGCGCGGCGCCGGTGAACACGAACACCGCCTCGGAGGTGGCCGGGTTGCCGTCGTCGTTGGCGCTTTGCAGGAAGAAGCCGTTGTTGAACTTGCGCGCGGTGACGATGCCTTCGGTGACCACGAGCTTGTCGTCGTAAGCCGACAGCAGGCCGGCGCCCTGGATCTGGGCGATGGTCAGCGCGACCGGCGGATCCGGCGGGTTCGGCGGCGTGGTGCCGGTGTTGCGCGGGGTCGGCGCGCCGGTGCTGAAGTCGGCGCTGTTGTTGCCGGTGTCGGTGGCGCCGTCGTTCTTGCGCAGCGCGGCCGTGGAGTTGGTCAGCGTCGCGGTGGGCGCGGTCTCCGAGCAGTTGGCGGCGGTGCCGTAGCCGACGAAGTCGATCACGGTGGCGCCGCCGACCGGGCAGGCGCCCGTCAGCGAGACGTTGTTGTTGACCAGCGCGACCTTGCCGGCGGTGCCGGCCATGGCCAGGGTGCCGGTCGCGTCGGGCGTGGGCAGGTCGACGGTGCCGCCGGCGCCGTCGGCTTGCTTGATGAGGTAGTAGCCGCCCGCCGGAATGCTGCCGGTCAGCGGCGTGCGCGCCCAGGTGGTGCCGGCGGAGGACGCGTACTGCACGCTCCATCCGCTCAGATCGACCGCCGTGGCGCCGTTATTGCGCAATTCGATGAAGTCGCTTTTCAGCGTGGCGCCGGAATTGCCGCCCCCGCCGTAGACCTGACTGACCACGACCTGCGCTTGCGCGCCGCCGGCCATCAGGAACGCCAAAGCCACGGCCGCACAGCGGCCTAAGAACTTGTCCATGTTTTTCCCCGTTGGATACCGCCCGCCAGTCCCCCTGACGCGGGCTGGCAAGATTGTGCATCAATCGTCACAAATCGGCATTTCAAGGGCATGACGGCATACCATACGGTGATGGGGGTGGACCGTCCGGAAGGCGCGCGCTGCGGTACCCTTTGCGCCCCTAAGCGAGAACCGCGATGACCGTCGAGAAGAACCAGCGCGAACTGGAGACCGGAATCCACACCGATCTGCAGGGGCGGATCACCTATGCGGGCTATCTGCAGCTGGACCGCCTGCTGTCGGCCCAGCACGGTCGCTCCGACCCGCCGCATCACGACGAGTTGCTGTTCATCATCCAGCACCAGGTGTCCGAGCTGTGGATGAAGCTGATCATCCACGAGCTCAGCGCGGCCATCGAACACCTGCGCAACGACCAGGTCTGGCAGTGCCAGAAGGTGCTCGCGCGCTGCAAGCAGGTGCTGCGCCAGCTGACCGAGCAATGGTCGGTGCTGGAGACGCTGACGCCGTCGGAATACATGGGCTTCCGCGACACCCTGGGGCCGTCGTCGGGCTTTCAGTCGCTGCAGTACCGGCGCATCGAATTCATGCTGGGCAACAAGAACGAAGGCATGCTGCGGGTGTTCGGTCACGATCCCAACGCGCAGGCCGAACTCGAAAGCGCGTTGGCCGCGCCCAGTCTGTACGACGAATTCCTGATGTACCTGGCGCGCTTCGGCCATGCGATTCCGGCCGCGCATCTGCAGCGCGACTGGCGTCAGCCGCACGTCGCCGATCCGGCCCTGCAGCCGGTGTTCGAACGCATCTACGAGAACACCGACCTGTACTGGCGCGAGTACGCGCTGTGCGAGGATCTGGTCGACGTCGAAACCCAGTTCCAGCTCTGGCGTTTCCGCCACATGCGCACGGTGCTGCGCATCATCGGCTTCAAGCGCGGCACCGGCGGTTCCAGCGGCGTGGGCTTCCTCAAGCAGGCGCTGGAACTGACCTTCTTCCCGGAGCTGTTCGAAGTGCGCACCAGCATCGGCCCGGGCGGCGCGATCGTGCCGTGAGCGCGCGCCTGCACGAGTGCGTCGGCGCTCTGCTGGTGCGCGACGGGCGCGTGCTGCTGGGCCGACGCACGGCCGATCGCGAATTTCTCGCCGGCGCCTGGGACGTGCTGGGCGGACACATCGAGGACGGCGAGAGCGAGCTCGACACGCTGGCGCGCGAACTGGACGAGGAAGTCGGGGTGACGCCGACGCATTGGCGGCGCCTGGGCACGATCGAGGGCGAGCGGCCCGCGCCGTGGCGGCTGCATCTGTACGCGGTCGCGCAGTGGCGCGGCGAGCCCCGCAACCGCCAGCCCGACGAACACGAGGAATTGCGCTGGTGCGCGCGGGACGAGGCGGTGGCCTGCCTGGGCGCGGCGCATCCGGCGTTCGCGCGTCTGCTGGGCGAGGCCTTGGCCGCCGAAGCCGACTGAGGGCGCCGGCGCAGCGGCGCAGGGGCGTCGCCGATCGCGCAAACCGGGCGGCACGGCCGCGACGCGATGCGACCCCTGCCTGGCGCTAGGCATTCGTTCATGCGATCGGGAGCGCGGGCGGCGCGGTCGCAGGAATCGGCCCAGCTCCGGTCAAGCGCAAGCCCAGCGGTGGGATTCGGCAAAACCGCTTCCCGTTCAGACATTTTCGAGCGGCGCGCAGGGTCGATTGCTGCGCCGCAGCAATACGCGAGCGTCTTCACAAAGGTTTGACGGGACCGGCGGCAGCCGGTAAATCTCCCCGATCCCGTGCCGCCGGCAAGGGCAATCTCATTCAGTTTCGACACACGGGGGACACCGCATGAGCGGAGCCGCAACGACGACGGGCGAAACGCCCATTCCGGAATTCAAGCAGGTCCTGGGGCATCCCAAGCCTCTGTGGATGCTGTTCATGTCCGAATTCTGGGAACGCTTCGCGTTCTACGGCATCCGCTGGGCGATGGTCCTGTACATCGTGGCGCAGTTCCACGGCGGCGACGCCGGCTACGAGAAGCCCGCCAGCGAGCTCTACGGCGCCTACCTGGCGCTGGTCTACGCCTCGGCGATCTTCGGCGGCTGGATCGCCGACAAGCTGATCGGCTACCAGCGTTCGATCCTGCTCGGCGCCATGATCATGGCGACCGGCCTGTTCCTGTTGGCCTCGCCCACCGAGACCATGTTCAAGCTGGGCCTGGCCACGATCATCGTCGGCAACGGCCTGTTCAAGCCGATCATCTCGACCATGGTCGGCAAGCTCTATCTGCAGGGCGACGGCCGCCGCGACTCGGGCTTCACCATCTTCTACATGGGCATCAACCTGGGCGCGTTCCTGGCGCCGCTGGTCACCCAGTACCTGGCCCAGAAGGTGTTCGGCGTCAACGACACGCCGGCCTACAAAGTGGTGTTCATCTCGGCCGGCATCGGCATGGTGCTGAGCCTGATCTGGTTCTGGTTCGGTCGCGCCCAGCTCAAGGGCATCGGCCTGCCGCCGGCGGACAAGACCAGCCTGACCCGTTCGTTCCTGGTCCTGGGCGGCGCGGCGCTGATCGCGATTCCGATCTTCTACTTCCTGCTGACCATCAACGCGATGGTGCTGCAGTACATCCTGATCGCGCTGCTGATCGTGCCGGCCATCATGCTGGTGGTGGAGGGCATCCGCGAGGGTAAGGTCTCGCGCGACAAGGTGATCGCGATGCTGATCATCCTGACCTTCAACGTGTTCTTCTGGTGCTTCTTCGAACAGGCCGGCAGCTCGTTCAACTTCCTGGCCGAAAAGATCGTCGACCGCAGCATCGGCTTCGAAAGCCTGTTCATGGCGCTGGCCGGCGGCAAGGAATTCCCGGTCTCCTGGTTCCAGAGCGTGAACTCGGTGGCCATCATCACCCTGGCGCCGGTGATCGCCTGGATCTGGGTGCGCATGGGCCGCGCCAATCCCTCGATCCCGCGCAAGTTCGGCCTGGGCCTGATCTTCAACGGCCTGGCCTTCCTGCTGCTGATGTTCGCGCTGGTCAACCTGATCGCGCCGGACACCGGCAAGATCCCGTTCTGGACCCTGTTCGCGGTGTACTGGATCCAGTCGGTGGGCGAGCTGTGCCTGTCGCCGATCGGTCTGTCGATGGTGACCAAGCTGGCGCCGGCGCGCCTGACCGGCTTCGCCATGGGCGCCTGGTTCCTGTCGATCGCGATCGGCAACAACCTCGCCGGCATCTTCGCCGGCCAGGCCAGCGGCGAGACCGGCATGACCACGGCTTCGGCGCTGACCGCCTACACCATGGGCTTCTACATCCTGGCCGGTGCGGGCCTGCTGCTGTTCCTGATCGCCCCGCTGATCAACCGGTTGATGCACGGCGTCAAGTAAGCGCCGTCGCCCGCAGCCGTACCCCTAGGCGCCACGGCCGGAGAGCTCCGGCCGTGGCGTCGCCGCATTCGCAACCCGCTATCGCATGAGCGACTTCCGATGACCGTCACCAAACACGTCGAACCCGAATTCATCGCGCCGCCGCCGGGCGAGCTGGTCGGCCATCCGCGCGCGCTGTGGATGCTGTTCGGCGCCGAAATGTGGGAGCGCTTCGCCTACTACGGCATGCGTGCGCTGCTGGCGGTGTACGTGGCCACCACCTTCTTCAGCCTGCTGCCGGAAGGCGAAGCGCGCGCCCAGGCCAGCCTGACGTACGGCGCCTACACCGCGTTGATCTACGCCACCGGCCTGTTCGGCGGCTTCGTCGCCGACCGTTATCTGGGTTACCGCCCGTCGATCGTGCTCGGCGGTGTGATCATGGCGGTGGGCCTGTTCCTGCTGATGATTCCGCAGCTGACCTGGTTCCTGCTGGGCCTGGCGGTGATCGTGGTCGGCAACGGCCTGTTCAAGCCCAACATCTCGGCCATGGTCGGGCGCCTGTACGCGCCCAACGACCCGCGCCGCGATTCGGGCTTCACCATCTTCTACATGGGCATCAACGTCGGCGGCGCGCTCGCGCCCATCGTCTGCGGCGCGATCATCGGCAAGTACTACGGCTACCGCTGGGGCTTCTTCGCCGCCGGCGTGGGCATGATCTTCGGCCTGATGATGTTCCATTGGCTGCGCGGGCATCTGGGCCGCATCGGCGAATCGCCGGCGCCCGCGCTCAACCGCTCGCGCGTGTTCAAGGTGCTGCTGGGCTGCGTGGCCTCGGTGCCGGTGGTGTATCTGATGCTCAGCCGGACCGAGATCGTCGGCTACATCCTGTTGGTCATGATGGTCGGCCTGAGCATCTACTTCGTCGGCGGCAGCCTGCGCAGCGGCGACAAGGTGCAGATGCACCGCTATATCGCGATGCTGCTGCTGTTCCTGGCCAAGATCCTGTTCTGGGGCATGTTCGAACAGGCCGGCACCTCGCTGAACTTCTTCGCCAAGGACCACGTCGACGCGCCGTTCGACTTCACCCTGTTCCAGTCGGCGAACTCGGTGTTCATCATCGCGCTGGCGCCGC
Source organism: Lysobacter sp. cf310 (assembly GCF_900114355.1). Lineage (GTDB taxonomy): Bacteria > Pseudomonadota > Gammaproteobacteria > Xanthomonadales > Xanthomonadaceae > Lysobacter. The sequence continues at coordinate 1,036,205 of NZ_FOSS01000001.1, read as the reverse complement.
TGTTCGCCTGGGCCTGGCCGCGCCTGGACCAGCGCAACTGGAACCCGTCGGTGCCGCGCAAGTTCGCGCTGGCGCTGGTGCTGGTCGCGCTGGGCTTCTCGGTCCTGATCGCCGGCATCGCCTACATGGCCGACGGCAGCGGGCGCATTCCCTGGGAAATGCTGGTGCTGGCCTACCTGTTCAACACCATGGGCGAGCTGTGCCTGTCGCCGATCGGTTTGTCGATGGTCTCCAAGCTGGCCGCGCCCAAGGACACCGGCATGGCGATGGGCGCCTGGTTCCTGTGCTCGGCGATCGGCAACTACGTGGCCGGTCTGGTCGCGGCGGTGGCTTCCGGCGGCGACCTCGGCGGACTGGCCCAGTACTCGGCCACCTACACCCATATCGCCTACGCCGGCTTCGGCATGGGCGCGGCCTTCCTGCTGTTCGCGCCGTTCATCAATAAGTTGATGCATGGGGTGAAGTGAGCGATCGGAGGTCGTGTCGCCTCCGTCCGATCGGATCTGGTCTTGGAGGACGTATGACGCGCGCTGAATGGTTCGAACCCAAATGGCTGTGGCTGAAGCGTTTCGCACTGGCGGCGGGCTTGGGGATAGCCCTCATGATCGTCGGCATCGCGGCCGATGTCGTGGCGCTGACCTTCGTCGGTTGCGTGCTGTTCGCGCCCTTGATCTTCTGGGTCGCGTTCATTCCTATCCTGCATTGGAAGGATCGCTACATCGGCGGCGCGAGCAACGTCTGGGGCGCATTCCTGGTCTTCGAGACCTCGAGCTGGTCGAAGCTGTTTTATTGGTTCATCCACGTGCTGCCGGACTGGAGACGGTCCGGGCAGTACGCGGACGCGCCCTGATCGGCCGCGGTTGCCGATGCGCACGGACTTGCCGGAGATACGGGAACTGCTGGACGCTGCCCGATCCTATTTGGCGGGCAGCGTCGGCTTGACCTGGTTACATGGCTACATCGGCCAATGCGAGTTTTCGCCCGCCGTGCAGTCCGACGAGGTCACCCGCGTCGCCATTCTTGAGTGGCGGCAGGTGCTCGACAGCGCCTGGAACGAGTGGGGAATCAATCCGAACCCGCTGCCCGAAGCGGAGTTCAGGCGCTGGCTGCGGGAGCAACTGGCGGCTGCGACGGATACGCCATAGTCGCCGAGCGGCTTGGCCCGAACCGGGATTGGATGTTCAATGCGAACATGACCGGAGCCCGCCCCGAGGACCGATTGCCGCTATGGCGCGCGTATTCGGAATTCTTCCTCGACACCGAACTCGACGAACTCAGTTACGCCTATGTGGCGCGGACGGTGCTCGAGTCCGGCTTGGGCTTGGAGGCGGCCGAGGCGGTGCTGTGGAACGAGGTGTTCCCGGTGCTGCATGCGAACCTGCGCAATCACCTGGGCGTCTGGGACGGTTGGTCGGACGCATGGCTGCTCGCGCATCTGCGCGTCGCATCGGGCCCCGCCGTACGCGCCGGGCCGCGCGCCACGGTCGCCGAGATCGAGCGTTGCTGGCATCGGATGTGCGCGCACTGGTCCGAGCCGCAACCCGGTTGAGCCGACGGCGCTAGTCGCCCAGCGCCACCGCGCGCACGCCCGAATGCCCACGCACGAAAGCCGCGGCCAGGCGCAAGGTCGCTTCGCCGTCGCGGTCGCCGCGCAAGGCGCGCACCAGCCGCGCGGGTGTGGTACCGGTCCAGCGGCTGAGGTCGTGGGTGGCGTGGGCTTGATCGCTATAGCCATGGCGCGCCGCGGCGTCGGCGATGGCGGCGCGTTCCTCGTCCAGGCTGCGCAGCAGGGCCTGCAGGCGCCGCACGCGTGCGTACTCCTTCGCGGTCATGCCGACCGCGGCCAGGAAGCGTGCCTGCAGATTGCGCAGGCCCAGGCCGGTGCTGCGCGCGAGCTCGGCGATGCGCAGGTCGCCGTCGTGCCGGTCCAACTGCGCGAGCGCCTGTTCGATCGCGGCGTCCGGCGTTTGGCCGGCCGCGCGCTGCGCGAGCAGCGCCCACATCACGTCGGCGCCGTGTCCGGCGACGCAGGCGTGGGCGGCTTCGGCGAACGCCGCGGCGAAGCCCGGGTCGAGCTCGCGCAGGTCGGGGATGCGGTCGCGCAGCGCGGCCAGGCGTGCGCCGGCGATCAGGGGCGAGCCGGCCGGGGTCAGGCGCACGCCCAGGCAATGCACGGGCCCGGTCGGCTGCAGCCGGATCGGGCCGCGCTGCTGGGCGGCGAACAGCAGCGGCGCCTGCAACTGGGAATCGCCGTCGGCGCCGTACAGTCGCATCGGCGCGCCCAGGTGCGCGATCAGTTCGCAGCGGCCGTCGGCATAGATCGCCTGCACCTCGGGCGCGGGGGTGTCGTCGCGCAGCCGCCACAGGCATTGCACGTGGCGGCTCAGCGACGGCGGCGCGGGCTGCTCGCTGTAGTCCATGCCACCATCAAAGCCCGAGCCTGCGCGTTTTTACAAGCCGATCGCGGCGCGCCGGCGTTAGCGTGGCGGTCAATCGATCACGAAAAGGGGAAGCCGATGAATTTCGCCGCGAGTCTGCTGGGCCTGGGGTTGGTGCTGGCCGTGTCGCCGACGCCCGCCAGTGAAGCCGCCGCCGATCTGGGCTGGATGGCCGGGCACTGGTGCAGCGAAGCCGACGGGCAGCGCATCGACGAGACCTGGCTGCCGGCGGTGGGCGGGCGCCTGTACGGCGTGTCGCGCAGCGCGCGCGGCGAGCGCGTGGGCAGCTTCGAGTTCCTGCGCATCGAGCCGGTGGACGGCGTGCCGACGTATCTGGCCCAGCCCGGCGGCGGCCCGGCGACGGCGTTCCGGCGCAGCGAAGGCGGGCCGAACCGGGTCCGCTTCGAGAACCCCGCCCACGATTTTCCGCAGCGCATCGAGTACCGGCGCGAGGGCGAGCGGCTGCACGCGGAGATCGCGGGGCCGGGCCGGGACGGGAAGGAGCTGCGGATCGCGTTCGAGTACCGGCGTTGCGGGGAGTAGGTTCTGCCCGGGCATCGCACCGCCCTCGACCTGAGGCGCGGTGGCGATGCGGTTCGCCTTCGGCTCACCGCATCCTACGAGGCTACCCCCTCCCCGCGTTGCGGGAGAGGGGCTAACGCGTGGGCGCGATGAGAGGCGTAAGCGCGATGGGAGTCCCTTCTCCCGCTGGCGGGAGAAGGTGCCCGTAGGGCGGATGAGGGCAGCGCATGCGGTTGGCGTTACGCGCCTGCGCCGGCCCTCACCCCAACCCCTCTCCCGCGAGCGGGAGAGGGGCTAACGCGCAGGCGCGATGAGAAGCGCAGGCGCGATGAGAAGAGTAGGCACGATGGGACGTTTGCAGTCCCTTCTCCCGCCGGCGGGAGAAGGTGCCCGAAGGGCGGATGAGGGCAGCGCATGCGGTCGGCGTTGCGCGCCTGCGCCGGCCCTCACCCCAACCCCTCTCCCGCGAGCGGGAGAGGGGCTAACGCGTAGGCGCGATGAGAAGCGTAAGCGCGATGGGAGTCCCTTCTCCCGCCGGCGGGAGAAGGTGCCCGTAGGGCGGATGAGGGCGGCGCATGCGGTTGAAGTTCAGCGCGCGAGCCGGCCCTCACCCCAACCCCTCTCCCGCGAGCGGGAGAGGGGCTTGAATGCAGCGCTAGCTAGCTCACCCCGCCACCGGCATATCCGCCTCGGCCCGAATCTCCAGCTCGTCCAGCCGATCCAGCAAGCGGAACAGCAGTTCGCGTTCGGTGCCGTCCATGCCGTCCAGCAGGCGGCGTTCGAAGGCCAGCGCCAGCGGCGCGACCTCGTCGTAGATCTTGTAACCGTCCGGCGACAGCTGCAGCACCGAGCGGCGGCGGTCGTCGTCGTGGGTCTCGCGGGCCAGGCGGCCGGCCTCGATCAGGCGCGCCACCGCCCGGCTCACCGCGACCTTGTCCATGGCCGTGCGCTGGGCGACCTCGTTGGCCGACAGGCCCGGATAGCGGCCCAGCACGGCCATCACCCGCCATTCGGTCACGCTCAGGGCGAAGCGCTCGGAGTAGACCCGCGCGATCGCGCTGCTGACCCGGTTGGACAGCACCGACAGGCGGTAGGGCAGGAAATGCTCGAGGTCGAGCTCGGCATGGCGGGGGCGGGGCTTGTTCATGCTGCGCTGTACCTTGCTTGCATATGGTTTCATATGAAACTATAACGGCTCTTCGCACCAGGCCGTCCCGCACGGGGCCGGCCGCTACCTGAGAACAATGCCATGAATGCGCAGCCCAACCTCGGCATGCAGGTCACCACCTTCGAAAATCCGCTGGGTATCGACGGCTTCGAGTTCGTCGAGTTCGCCGCCCCGGCCGGTCAGGGCGAGATGCTGCACGACTACTTCCGCAAGCTCGGCTTCACCGCCGTGCTGCACCACAAGACCCGTCCGATCACGGTCTACCGCCAGGGCGGGGTGAACTTCCTGGTCAACGAGGACCCGGACAGCTTCGCCGCCGACTTCGCGCGTGCCCACGGCCCCAGCGCCTGCGGTTTCGCGATCCGTTTCAAGCAGCCCGGCACCACGGTGTACGACGCCGTGCTCGGCAACGGCGGCGAGGCGATCGTCGACCAGGCCGCCAGCCGCGCGGTCGACGCGCCGGTGGTCAAGGGCATCGGCGACTGCATGCTGTACCTGGTCGACCGTTACGGCGACCGGGGCAACGTGTACGAGGACTACCTGCCGGTGCAGGGCGCGCCGCAGAATCCGGCCGGTTTCGGTCTGACCTTCATCGACCACCTCACCCACAACCTCTACTTCGGCAACATGCAGAAGTGGTCGGACTACTACGAGCGCTTGTTCAACTTCCGCGAGATCCGCTACTTCGACATCAAGGGCGCCAAGACCGGCCTGGTGTCCAAGGCGATGACCGCGCCGGACGGCGTGGTGCGCATTCCGCTCAACGAGTCCAGCGATCCCAAGTCGCAGATCAACGAATACCTCGATGCCTACAAGGGCGAGGGCATCCAGCACATCGCCTGTTTCACCGACAACATCTACGACACGGTGGAAGCGATGCGCGCGCAGGGCGTGGAGTTCCTGGACACCCCGGACACCTACTTCGACGTGATCGATCAGCGCGTGCCCAACCACGGCGAGGACGTGCCGCGCCTAGCCAAGAACAAGATCCTGATCGACGCCGACCCGGAGACCCACCAGCGCAAACTGCTGCAGATCTTCACCCAGAACGCGATCGGTCCGATCTTCTTCGAGATCATCCAGCGCAAGGGCAACGAGGGCTTCGGCGAGGGCAACTTCCAGGCCCTGTTCGAGAGCATCGAACGCGACCAGATGCGCCGCGGCGTGCTCTAAGCTCGGCGCTTCAAGCCCCTCTCCGTCGGAAGAGGGGTGGGAGAGGGGCGGGACAGGGCCGTACGCTCAAATCCGCCTCTCCCCACTGTCAGGATGGATGAACATCGAAGCGGCGGTCGAGGCGACCCTCAGGGCTCCCGGCGGCCGGACCCTCGCCCCAACCCCTCTCCCGGAGGGGGAGGGGCTCTAAGCTCCAGAGCGCAATCGCCATGAACACCGCCGCCAACGACAGCGACAACGTGATTCCGATGCCCGAGCGCGATGCGCAGCGGGTGGCCGCGCGCGGCTATCAGAGCGGCTTCGGCAACGAGTTCGCGAGCGAGGTCTACACCGGGGTGCTGCCGCAGGGCCAGAACTCGCCGCAGCAGGTCGCCTACGGCCTCTACGCCGAGCAGCTGTCGGGCACCGCCTTCACCGCGCCGCGCGGCGAGAACCGCCGCAGCTGGCTGTACCGCATCCGCCCCGCGGCGATGCACGGCAGCTTCGCGCCGTATCCGCAGCCGCAGCTGCACAACGATTTCGAGCATGGCCCGGTCTCGCCCGACCAGCTGCGCTGGGATCCGCTGCCGATGCCGGACACGCCGGTCGATTTCGTCGACGGCCTCTACACCATGGCCGGCAACGGCTCGCCGGCCTCGCAGCATGGCGTCGGCGTGCATCTGTACGCGGCCAACCGTTCGATGGACGGGCGTTTCTTCTACGACGCCGACGGCGAGCTGCTGATCGTGCCGCAGCACGGCCGCCTGATCCTGGCGACCGAACTGGGCGTGCTCGAGGTCGAGCCGCAGGAGATCGCGGTGATCCCGCGCGGCGTGCGTTTCCGCGTCGAGCTGCCCGACGGCGTCGCGCGCGGTTACGTGTGCGAGAACTTCGGCGCGCTGATGCGCCTGCCCGACCTGGGCCCGATCGGCGCCAACGGCCTGGCCAATCCGCGCGATTTCCTGACCCCGAATGCGGCCTACGAGGACGTCGACGGCGAGTTCGAGCTGATCGCCAAGTTCCAGGGCCAGCTGTGGCGCGCCGATCTCGGCCATTCGCCGCTGGACGTGGTTGGCTGGCACGGCAACTACGCGCCGTACAAGTACGACCTGCGCCGCTTCAACACCATCGGCTCGATCAGCTTCGATCACCCGGATCCTTCGATCTTCACCGTGCTGACCTCGCCCAGCGACACCCCGGGCACGGCCAACCTGGATTTCGTGATCTTCCCGCCGCGCTGGCTGGTCGCGCAGCACACCTTCCGCCCGCCGTGGTTCCACCGCAACGTCGCCAGCGAGTTCATGGGCCTGATCCACGGCGCCTACGACGCCAAGGCCGAGGGCTTCGTTCCCGGCGGCGCGTCGCTGCACAACTGCATGAGCGGGCACGGCCCGGACGCGGCCACGTTCGAGAAGGCCAGCCACGCCGATTTGAGCAAGCCCGACGTGATCGGCGGCACCATGGCCTTCATGTTCGAGACCCGCGCGGTGATCCGCCCGACCGCGCAGGCCTTCGAGGCGCCGCACCGCCAGCGCGAGTACCAGGCCTGCTGGGCCGGTCTGCGCCGGCATTTCGAACCGCCGCGTTCGGCCTGAGGCCGCGCGGCGCTTCGCGCGCCGTTCACGCGCGGCCGCTAGGCTGCGCGCGTCTTGCACATGCTGCGTCGCAGCCGGGGTCGTAATGAAGCATGGTTCCCTCCAAGCGGGCGCGAGCGCGCTGCTGCTGAGTCTCGTCCTGAGCGCCTGCGGCGACCGCGCGCCCACCGAGGAGGCGCCCGCGCAGACCGCAGCGCCGGCGGCGGCCGATCAGCCCAGCGAGGACGTACCGCCGGCCACGGCGCCGACGCCGTTGGCGCCGGCCAACAACAGCGGCCTGGCGCGCATGGACGGTTACGGCGATCTGCGCCTGGGCGGCGATGCCGCCGACGCCCGGAAAGCCTTGGGCGGCGACGTCGCCGGCAAGGCCGACGAGCCCGGCGGTTGCTACTACCTGAGCTCGGCCAGCCGCCCGGAGCTGCCGGGTCTGATGATCGAAGGCGAGAAGCTGGTGCGCTACGACGTCGGCGAAGGCGAGGACATCGTCGCGCCCGGCGGCGGCAAGGTCGGCATGGGCGCCGACGAACTGCGCGCGTTGTACGCGGGACGCATCGAAACCCAGCCGCACAAATACGTCGACGGCGGCGAGTATTGGCGCATCAAGGACGCGTCGGGCTCCGGCGTGCTGCTGTTCGAGATCGTCGACGGCAAGGCCAGCCTGTGGCGCGTGGGCCTGGTGCCCCAGGTCGATTACGTCGAAGGCTGCTCCTGATCCCGGCCCGCCGACAGGGCCGTAGGCTGCGGTGAGCGCGGCGAACCGCCGCAACGCCATGCCCGCTCGCTCGCCGTAGCCCGCAAGCGGCCGTGGCGTCGATCCGCAGCGCCGATGGACGCCAGGCCCCGCACTCGGCATAGAATCGGGGCAGTGTCCGCGAGGGGAAGAGACCATGCTCGAAGCCATCGGCTTGTTCGTGCTGGGATTGGTGCTGCTGGCGCTGGGCGGCGATTCCATCGTCAAGGGCGCGTCCGGGCTGGCGCAGCGTTTCGGCGCCTCGCCGTTCGTGGCCGGGCTGGCGCTGGTCGCCTTCGGCACCTCGCTGCCCGAGCTGGCGGTCAACCTGCAGGCGGTGGTGCGCGGCGAGCAGAGCCTGGCGCTGGGCAACGCGGTCGGCAGCAACATCGTCAATTTCGGCCTGACCCTGGGCATCGCCGCGTTCGCCGCGCCGTTGCTGGTGCGTTGGCGCTCGCTGGCGCCGCTGCTGCTGGTGCTGATCCTGGGCACCGCCGCGGTGATCGTGCTGGGCCTGGACGGCGTGCTCAGCCGCGCCGAGGGCGCGGGCATGGTCGTGCTCTTCGTCGCCGTGGTCGCCTATGCGATGGCGCGCACGCGCCGCGAGGCGCCGGAACTGCAGGACGCGATCGCCGCGTTCGCGCGCACCCGCACCGATCTGGGCTTGAATCTGCTGCGCTTCGTGATCGCGGCGGTGCTGCTGTACTTCGGTTCCAAATTCGTGGTCGGCGCGGCGCCGCGACTGGGCGCCTCGCTGGGCCTGACGCCGTTGCTCACCGGCCTGTTGCCGGTCGCGATCGGCACCGCCCTGCCCGAAGCCGCCGCCGCCATCGCCGCCGCGCGGCGCGGCCAGGGCGACATCGTGGTCGGGCACGTGATCGGCTCCAGCCTGTTCAATCTGCTGATCGTGATCGGCGGCATGGCGGCCTGGAACGCGGTGGCGCTGCCGGCCTCGTTCGTGCGCTTCGAGCTGCCCGCGGCGATCGCGTTCGCGCTGATGCTGTATCCGATGCTGCGCGGCGACCTGCGCGTGAGCAAGGGCGAAGGCGCGATCCTCCTGGTCGCGCTGCTGGCCTGGATCGGCTTCGAGTTGGCGATGCTGCACCGTTGACGGGTACGGGGCGTAGACGCGGGCTGGATATACTGCGTCCATGAGCACGCCCTCGACTCCGCAGCCGTCGCCGTCGGCGCGTCCCCCATCGATGCGCGCCTTGCGCGCGCTGAGCAGTTTCTTCCGCCTCGAGGCCGCCGGCGGTCTGGTCCTGATCGCCGCGGCCGTGCTGGCCCTGATCGCGGCCAACTCGCCGCTGCACGATGCCTACGAGTCGTTCCGGCAGATGCCGGTGCAGGTGCGCATCGGCGCGCTGGATATCGCCAAGCCCGCGCTGCTGTGGATCAACGACGGCCTGATGGCGGTCTTCTTCCTGCTGGTCGCGCTGGAGATCAAGCGCGAGATGCTCAGCGGCCAGCTCGCCGGGCGCGCCCAGCTGATCCTGCCGCTGGCCTGCGCGAGCGCCGGCGTGGCGGTGCCGGCGCTGCTGTTCTATGCGATGAACCGCGGCGACGCCGAGGCCATGCGCGGCTGGGCGGTGCCGACGGCGACCGACATCGCTTTTGCCCTGGGCGTGCTGGCCTTGCTGGGTTCGCGCGTGCCGGCGGCGATGAAACTGTTGCTGTCGACGATCGCGGTGATCGACGACCTGATTGCGATCCTGATCATCGCGCTGTTCTATTCGCACGGCCTGTCGACGACCGCGTTGATCTGGGCCGGCGCCGCGCTGGCCGGCATGTGGCTGCTGAACCGGCGCGGGGTGACCGCGCTGGCGCCGTACCTGCTGCTGGGCGTGGTGTTGTGGGTGTGCGTGCTCAAGTCGGGCGTGCACGCCACTCTGGCCGGCGTCGCCACCGGCCTGATGATCCCGCACGTCGACAAGCGCAACGCCATCGACGACGCCCACGAGCACTCGCCGCTGGAAACCCTGGAGCACGCGCTGCATCCCTGGGTGGCCTACGCGATCCTGCCGCTGTTCGCCTTCGCCAATGCCGGCCTGGTGCTGGGCGGCCTGAGCCTGGACGACGCCATGGCGGCGCTGCCGCTGGGCATCGTGCTGGGACTGGTGATCGGCAAGCCGATCGGCATCGTCGGCATAGCCCTGCTGCTGCGCGCGCTGGGCTGGGTCAAGCTGCCCGCGGGCATGGACCTGCGCGCGATGCTGGGCCTGGGCCTGATGTGCGGCATCGGCTTCACCATGAGCCTGTTCATCGCCTCGCTGGCCTATCAGAACCCCCTGCATTACGAAGAAGCGGTGCTGGGCGTGCTGGCCGCGTCGGTGATCTCGGCGGTGGTGGGCTATCTATGGTTGCGCGCGGTGCTGCCGTCGCGCGCGCAGCGGAGCTGAGGGATGCGCCACGCTTTGGTGTTCGGGGCCAGCGGCCAGATCGGCTTGCCGTTGCTGGGCGCGCTGCGACGCGACGGTTGGCGCGTGAGCGCGGTGTCGCGTCATGACCAGCACGACGAACCCGGGCTGCACTGGCTGCGCGGCGACTTCGCCCGGCTCGAGGAACTGCCGCGCCGGGTCGATGCGATCTTCAGCTGCGGTCCGCTGGACGGCTTCGCGCGCTGGTATGCGGCCTCGCGGGTCGAGGCGCCGCGCGTGGTCGCGTTCGGTTCGACCAGCGTCGAGACCAAGCGCGGCTCGGCCGATCCGGACGAGCGCGACGTCGCCGCGCGCCTGCGCGAGGGCGAGGCGACCTTGTTCGCCGAAGCCGGCGAGCGCGCCGCGGCCGCGACCGTGCTGCGGCCCACCCTGATCTACGGCGCCGGCCGCGACGCCACCCTGACGCGGATCGCCGCGATCGCGCAGCGCTGGGGGCGTTTCCCGTTGCCGCGCAACGCCACCGGCCTGCGTCAGCCCGTGCACGTGGACGACCTCGCCGCCGCCGCGTTCGCCTGCGTCTCGGCGAGCGCCAGCCACGGCCAAGGCTACGCGTTGCCGGGCGGCGAGACCTTGCGCTATCGCGACATGGTCGCGCGCGTACTGGCCGTGCTGGAGCCGCCGCCGAAACTGATCGAGCTGCCGTCGCCGGTGTTCAATCTGGCCCTGCTGGCTGCGCAGGCCACGGGTCACGCCACCGGACTGGGCGAGGCCGCGGTGCGGCGCATGCGCAGCGATCTGGCGTTCGACCTGGGGCCGGCGCAGCGCGATTTCGGCTACGCGCCGCGCCGTTTCCTGCCCGAGCGCAGCATGTTCGATCCGCGCTGAGGCGCTCAGAGCTCGAAATCGCCGGGCTTGGTCTGCACGTTGGGCTTGTAGCTGGCGATGGCCAGGTAGATGCGGCTGCCGTCGCTCATCTCGAAACCGTAGCCGACCGGCTGGTCGTTGCCGAACCAGGCGGTGGCGCGTTCGACGTCGCTGCCGAACACGCGCGGATCCAGGCGCGCGCCGCGCAAGGGCGAGGACTTGCCGGGATTGAGTTCGCCCAGGGACGAATAGCGCTTGAGTTCGCCGGCCGTGCCCAGCGCGATCAACGCCAACGGATCGACGACCTTGTCGGTGCCGGCCTTGCCGGTCGCGCCGGTGGCCTTGTCGCGCCAGCGCGCGATGCCGGCCTGGGCGACGAAGGTCAACTCGTTCTTCTGGCCGGGGCGCAGCACGAAGCGGAAGCGATCCGGACGTTCCAGCAGCAGCTCGACGCTGTCGACGCTGACCAGCGCGTGCTCGGTCTTGCCCTTGAGCGGCGGCGCGTACTGGCTGATGCGGGCGACCACGTGCGCGCTGTAGTGGGTCTTGTCCATGCTCTGGAGCAAGGTGGTGGCCGAACTGGCGGCGTGCAGGGCCAGCGGCGCAAGGCAAAACAGGCCGACGGCGGCGAAGCGCAGGGGGAGTTTCATGGCGATGTTCCCGTAGCTGGAAGGGGGACGGACGCGCGGCTCAGCGGCAGGCCATGCGCGCGATCGTGCGCAGCGGCCGCGGCGGCTGCTGCATGGTCGCCGAGCAACGCGCCGACAGATCGGGCGCGCTGGCGCCGATGGTGCGCGCGTTGGCCAGGTCGGCCGGCACCCCGTCGACGCCGGGTTGCAGGCAGCGGCCCGGCAGCAGGTTGAAGGCCATGCTGCCCGAGGTCGTGCTGACCTCGACCATGATCGGCACGCCGTTGGTGTTGCACAGCTCGGTCAGGCGCATGTTCGGCGACAGCCGCGGCGGGCCGGGAATCTCGGCCGGCAGATTGACCGGAGTATTGCCCGAGCACACGCCCTCGTGCAGCAACTCGCTGTCGATGGTGCCGGTGATGCGGGTGATGGTGTGGGTGTGGTCGCGCAGGTTGGTGCGCTGGACGAAGATGCGGCTGCTGCCGTCGAAGCGCGAGGTCGGAATGGTCACCGAATCGCGATCGATGTCGAAGGTCACGTCGACGCGGTCGGCGGTGGGCGCGAAGGTGAAGCTGTCGGCGAACGCGCGCACCATGCGCGGCGGGAAGGCCTCGGGCGCGCTGGTGATGGTCATGTTCGGGAAATGCGCTGCGCAATCGACGTCGGCGGGGCAGGTCTCCTCGCGCAGCAGGTCGTAGGAGGCGGTGACCGTGTCGCCCGGGCAGTACTGCGCGGGCGTCACCTGGCCCATGCCGTTCAAAACGCTGCGCTCCAGCCGGCAACCGGCGAACAAGACCGAGCAGGCGAGCAGCAGGGCGAGGGCCGTGCGGGAGGTCCGTGTGGTCATGGCGGCGTCCTTGTCGAGGGGCGTGGTTTGGCGGCTGACAAGGACGATCAACGGCGTGGCGGCGCGCAAGCGGACACGGCCGCATCGCGACCGCGCGCCGCCATGCGCATTCAGGGCGTGTCGGAGGCCGGGATCGGGCGCGATTTGGCCAGCGCGCGCAGGGCGATGATGAAGACGCCGCCCAGCACCATGGCGCCGCCCAGCAGCAGGCGCGGTCCGGGGCGATCGCCCCAGAACGCCACGCCCAGGCCGATCGCGAATACCGGCACCAACAACAGCCAGGGCGTGACCAGCGCGACCGGATGGCGCTGCACCAGCACGTAATACAGGCCGTGGCCTAGCAGCGAGGACACGAACGCGGCGTAGATCGCGCCGAACCAGCCGACCCAGCTCACCGATCCCAGGCTGGCGATGCCGCCGGGTTCGAGCAGCGCGCTGATCGCCAGCAGCGGCAGCACGCTGAACAACGCGGTCCAGCCCTGCTGGCTGTAAACGTCGAGGCCGCGCAAGCCTTTCATCAGTACCGTGCCCACGGCCAGGAACGCGGCCGAGATCAGCATCAGCACCAGCGACATCGGCTTGTCCAGCACCAGCGGATCGAAGCCCAGCACCAGCACGCCGGCGAAGCTCACCGCGATCGCCACGCCGGTGCGCCAGGCGAAGCGCTCGCCCAGCATGGTCCAGGCCAGCAACGCGGTCATCGGCACGTAGCTCTGCATCACGATCGCGGGCGAGGACAGGTCGCCGGCCAGCTTGAGCGCGGTGAAGCTCAGGCCGAAGTGGAGCACGCCGATGCACAGGCAGACCGCGATCAGGCGCGGCCACTGCCCGGGCGCGGGGCGCTTGACGAAGAACATCAGCGGCAGCGCGAGCAGGGCGAAGCGCAGGCCGGTGAACAGGAACGGCGGAATCTCGCGCATCGCGAACGCCGAGGTCAGGAAGTTGCCGGCCCAGGCCAGGACGATGAGCAGCAGCAGGACGATGTCGCGGGCGGGCATGAGGTCGTAAGCCGGAAGCGGCGCGGCTTGGGCGTAGCCGCGCGGGTCCCATTGTCGCCGCTGGCGTGCGCGCGCGGCGCGAACGCCGTCGCACGCAGCGTTGCGCTTACGCGCTCAGTACGACCAGCCCAGCTTGCGATACAGCTTGGCCAGCACCCAGGCCGGCCCGATCAGCAGATAGCGCAGGTCGGTGAAGAAGCTGGGGCGCTTGCCCTCGTACAGCTTGCTGTGGCCGATGAACTGGCCGATCCAGGCCACCACGAACACGCCGATGCCCAGGTACAGCAGCTGCATCACCCCGAGGCGGTCGTGCAGGTACTGGGTCAGCCAGCCCGACAGCGCGAACAGCAGCAGCATGCCCAGGCCGAGTTTGCGCGAGGCGCGGTAATAGAACATCCAGGCCGCAAACATCGCCAGCCCGGCCCAGAAGCCGGCGCGGAACCAGGTGCCCGGCGAGGGGATGCACCACAGCAGGGCGATCACGCTCCAGGCGATCGCGGGCACGCAGATCACATGGATGAGCTGGTTGGCGCGGTTCTGGTGATCGCGCGAATAGTTGGCGAAGTAGCGATCGATCGGACGCTGCTGGTACGGGGCGTCTTGCGATGCGGGTTCGGCGGCAGTGCTCATGACGGGCTCCCGGCGGGTCAGGCGTGCGCGGCGGCGGACGGGCGGTTCAGTGCGCACCAGTACGGGAGAATAGCTGGATTACCGCCACCCCGGCCACGATCAGGCCGATCCCGATCATGCCGGCCAGATCCAGCGGCTGTTTCAGCACCAGCCAGCCGATCAGGGCGATCAGGACCACGCCCACGCCGGACCAGATCGCATAGGCCACGCCCACCGGCACGGTCTTGAGCACCAGCGAGAGGAAGTAGAACGCCGTCGCATAACCGGCTGCGACGATCAGCGAGGGGCCCAGGCGGGTGAAGCCGTCGGAGGCCTTGAGGGCGCTGGTCGCCACCACTTCGGCCAGGATCGCGACGGCGAGGAAGAGCAGGCCTTTGGGCATGAGGGTGGCTCCGAGGGCGGTGCGCGACGATGCGGTTCGCTGCGCTCACCGCATCCTACGGTCGATCAGCCGAGCCAGCCATGGACGATCCAGATCGCCGCCACACCGATGTACGCATACAACAAAATATCGCTGGTCAGCAGAACCACGCGCAATTTCTTGACGGTCGCTGCCAACCTGGGCAGCGGCGGTTGGAAGTACAGAACTTTGAATCGACACGGGCCGGATTTTGGGAGGATGCGTTGACCCCAGGTCCGGAACAGCTGCTGCGCATAATCGGGAGCGACTTCCGAAATGCGCAGCTTCGCGGTGTAGGCGCAAAGTTCCGCCGCCAATAGGCTGATCGCTACCAGCGCAAACAGTCCCAGCATCCAGCCCACGGACATATGCCGATTCCGGCCGACCTCAGTCGACCGAAATCCCCGCCAGCTTCTGCAGCGCCTCGGCGTACTTGGCGCGCGTGCGTTCGATCACGTCGCTGGGCAGCGGCGGGCCCGGCGGCGTCTTGTCCCAGCCCAGCGCTTCCAGATAGTCGCGCACGTACTGCTTGTCGTAGCTGGGCGGGCTGGTGCCGACCTGGTACTCGTCGGCCGGCCAGTAGCGCGAGGAGTCGGGCGTGAGCATCTCGTCCATCACGTACAAACGGCCGTCGGCGTCGGTGCCGAACTCAAACTTGGTGTCGGCCAGCAGGATGCCGCGCTGGGCCGCGAAGTCGGCGGCGTAGCGGTACAGGCGCAGGGTGGCGTCGCGCACGGCTTCGGCCAGTTCGGCGCCGACGGTGCGCACCGCGGTGTCGAAGTCGATGTTCTCGTCGTGGTCGCCGACGGCGGCCTTGGTCGAGGGCGTGAAGATCGGCTCGGCGAGCTTTTCCGCCTGGCGCAGGCCGTCCGGCAGGGCGATGCCGCTGATGCGGCCGGTGCGCTGGTAGTCCTTCCAGCCGCTGCCGATCACGTAGCCGCGCGCGATGCATTCGATCGGCACCGGCTTCAGGCGCTTGGTCACCACCGCGCGCTGGGCGTACGGCGCCGGGTCGGTGCCCGCGGGCAGGACCGCGGCGACGTCGATGCCGGTGAGGTGGTTGGCGACGATGTGCGCGGTCTTGCCGAACCAGAAGTTGCTGATCTGGCACAGCATCTCGCCCTTGCCCGGAATCGGGTCGGGCAGGACCACGTCGAAGGCGCTGAGGCGGTCGGTGGCGACGATCAGCAGGTAGTCGCCGGCGGGCGTGCCCGGCGGCAGGCGTTCGGCCGGCAGGTCGAAGACGTCGCGGACCTTGCCGCGATGGCGCAGCGGCAGGCCGGGCAGGTGGGACTCGGAAAGGGCGGATCGCAAGGTGGTCGACAACGTGTAGTCCCCATGGCGGCGGGCGGAATCCCCGTCGTCGGCCGCGTGCGCGGGCGCGACGGGGCCGGGCAGTGTACGCCGGCCGGGCCTCGCGTGCAGGTAGACTGGCGGCCGGTCCTGGGCAGGCGGTTGCGGCGGCGATGGCGACGAAACGCTGGTACGGCAAGTTGCTGGGGTTTTTCGCCGGTGCGGCGCTGTTGCGCTCCAACCCTTTCCTGGGCGCGCTGATCGGCCTGCTGATCGGCCATGCCTTCGACAGCGACTGGTTCAGGCTCAGCCGCGACAACCCCTACGCCGTGCTCGGCCTGACCGCCGAGGCCAGCGACGCCGAGGTCGACCAGGCCTACCGCCGGCTGATCTCGCAGTACCACCCGGACCGCCTCAACGGCGCCGCGCCCGAGCTGCGCCAGCAGGCCGAGACCAAGGCGCGCGAGATCAACGGCGCCTACGACCGCATCAAGACCCTGCGCCAGCGGCGCTGAGCGGTCCGGCCCGGCCGGATGGGCTGAGCCGGCGCGATCGCGCTTGGCCCGCCCGCGGCCGGAGGCGACAATGGCGGCCTGTCCGTCTGAGCCCCGCCCATGCAGCCCACCGTGATCGCTCCGTCCATCCTCTCGGCGAATTTCGCCAAGCTCGGCGAGGAGGTCGACAATGTGCTCGCGGCCGGCGCCGACTGGGTGCATTTCGACGTGATGGACAACCATTACGTGCCCAACCTGACCATCGGCCCGCTGGTCTGCGAGGCGCTGCGCAAGCACGGCGTGACCGCGCCGATCGACGTGCACCTGATGGTGGAGCCGGTGGACCGCATCGTCCCCGACTTCGCCAAGGCCGGTGCCAGCATCATCAGCTTCCACCCGGAAGCCAGCGCGCACGTGCATCGCACGATCCAGCTGATCAAGTCGCACGGCTGCCAGGCCGGCCTGGTGCTGAACCCCGCCACCCCGATCGAAGTGCTGGACTGGGTGCTGGAGGACCTGGACCTGGTGCTGCTGATGTCGGTCAACCCGGGCTTCGGCGGCCAGAGCTTCATACCCTCGGCGCTGGACAAGCTGCGCCGCGTGCGCGAGCGCATCGACGCCACCGGCAAGCCGATCCGCCTGGAGATCGACGGCGGGGTCAAGGCCGACAACATCGCCGAGATCGCGGCGGCCGGCGCCGACACCTTCGTCGCCGGCTCGGCGATCTTCAACGTCTCCGACTACGCCGATGTGATCGGGCGCATGAAGGCGGCGGTGCAGGGCGCGCGCGGGTGAACACCTGCGATCTGTGCGACCTGCACGGCGATCGCCTGCGCGTGATCGAGCTGCCGCTGCGCGACTACGGCGGACGTCTCGCGTTCGACGGCGTGGTCAGCACGGTGCGGGCGCACGAGGACAATTCGCGGGTGCGCGAGGCGGTGGCCGAATCCGGCCACGGCCGGGTGCTGGTGATCGACGGCGGCGGCTCGCTGCGGCGCGCGATGCTGGGCGACCTGCTCGCGGCCAAGGCGGTGGAGAACGGTTGGGCCGGGGTGGTCGTGATCGGCGCGATCCGCGACAGCGCCGCCATCGGCGCGCTCGAGTTGGGCGTCAAAGCCCTGGGCACTTGCCCGCGCAAGACCGACAAACACGATCGCGGCGAGCGCGACGTGGCGGTGGAGATCGGCGGGGTGATCGTGCGGCCCGGCGATTGGCTGTGCGCCGACGAGGACGGCGTCGTGCTGTCCGACGCCGTCCTCCGCTGAAACGCCGGGCGTCCTGCCCGGCGTCTTGAAACGGCGCCGCGGCGCCGTTCCGTAATATTGGAGGCAATCCAGCCTCCGCCCGTCGTCCCTGATATGGCCTTCGATACTCCAGGCCGGCGATGACGCGACGATGACAATCGCGCCATGAAATCGCGCGACGCGTTCACCGGGTCTTAGCGCGGCGCTGCTAGCCTCGCCGCTCCTCACGCGCGAGACCCCGCCCGATGCCGCAGCCGCACTGGCGCCTGATCCTCAACGGCAAGTCCGCCGGCGACGACGCCCTGCGCGAGGCGGTGACCGCGATCCGCGCCGATGGCGTCGACCTGGACGTGCGCGTGACCTGGGAAGGCGGCGACGCCGAGCGCTACGTGTCCGAGGCGATCGCCGACGGCGCCGACTGCATAGTCGCGGCCGGCGGCGACGGTACCCTCAGCGAGGTCGCGACCACGCTTGCCCATCGCGACGAGCCCGCCGACGCGCTGCCCGCGCTGGGCCTGGTGCCGATGGGCACGGCCAACGATTTCGCCAGCGCCGCCGGGCTGCCGGTCGACGCGCTGGAGGCCTTGCGACTGATCCGCGCCAGCCGCCCGCGGCCGATCGACCTGCTGCGCCTGGAAGCCGCCGACGGCACCCACTGGGCCGCCAATCTCGCCAGCGGCGGCTTCGGTACCCAGGTCACGGTGGAAACCGACGCGGGCCTGAAGAAGATGCTGGGCGGCCTGGCCTATCTGATCACCGGCATCTCCAAGCTCGGCCGCATCGAGCCGATCCGCGCGCATCTGCGCGGCGAGGGCTTCGACTGGCATGGCGACTTCATCGCCCTGGGCGTCGGCAACGGCCGCCAGGCCGGCGGCGGCCAGGCGCTGTGTCCGGATGCCCTGATCGACGACGGCCTGCTCGACCTGACCGTGGTGCCCGATCTCAGCGGCGAGGTCGGCGCCACCGCCGCGACCCTGCTGACCCAGGGCCAGCACGCGGCGCTGGAGCGGGTGGCGGTGCGCGCGCGCCTGCGCAGCGTGGAGATCGACAGCGAGCAGGAACTCACCCTCAACCTGGACGGCGAGCCGGTGCGCTCGCGCCATTTCCGCATCGACTGCGTGCCCGCGCGCGTACGCATGCACCTGCCCGCGGACTGCCCGCTGCTGACGGCGTCTACGCCGGCGGCCTAGACGCGCAGGCCCCCGTCGCGCCGGCCCGGCGAAGCCGTTACAGTGTCGGCCATGAAAGCCTGGGCGAACCCGCATTCCTTTTGCGCCGACGTGGGTTGGCGATGGTGGCCGTCGGCCATCGTCGCTCCTGCCCACTCGTCCATGAAGGAACCGCCGCGTGATTTCGCCCGAACTCTTCCAGCAACAGGCCGCTAACGGCTATACCCGCATCCCCGTCGTGCGCGAGGTCCTGTCCGACCTCGACACGCCCTTGTCGGTCTATCTAAAGCTCGCCGACGGCCCGCATACCTATCTGTTCGAATCGGTCGAGGGCGGCGAACGCTTCGGCCGCTATTCCATCATCGGCCTGCCGGCCAAGCGCGTGTACGCCTTCGCCGGCCACACCCTGTTCGTGACCGAACTGGGCGAACTGCTGGAGACCCGCACCGTCGAGGATCCGTTCGCCGAAGTCGAGCGCCTGCGCGCCGCGCACTCGGTGCCGCGCATCGAGGGTCTGCCGGGTTACACCGGCGGCCTGGTCGGCTGGTTCGGTTTCGAATGCATCCAGTACATCGAGCCGCGCCTGGCCGCCCCGCAGGCCGACGGCAGCCACAAGCCCGACGAGCTCGGCACGCCCGACATCCTGCTGATGCAGAGCGAGGAAGTCGCGGTGTTCGACAACCTCAAGGGCCGGCTGTATCTGATCGTGCACGCCGATCCCAGCGAGCCGCAGGCCTACGCGCGCGCTAACCGCCGCCTCGATCAGCTCACCCACCGCCTGCGCCACGCCGGCGCCGGCTATCCGGAAACCCTGGACTCGGTCGGGCTGGAGGAAGACGACTTCGTGTCCGGATTCACCCGCGAGGGCTTCATCGACGCGGTCGAGAAGTCCAAGGAGCTGATCCGCGCCGGCGACATTTTCCAGGTGGTGCTGTCGCAGCGCCTGAGCGTGCCGTTCAAGGCGCGCCCGGTCGACGTGTACCGCGCGCTGCGTGCGCTCAATCCCTCGCCCTACATGTATTTCCTGGATGTGGGCGAGACCCAGGTGGTGGGGTCGTCGCCGGAAATCCTGGTGCGTCTCCAGGACGGCGAAATCACCGTGCGCCCGATCGCCGGCACGCGCCCGCGCGGCAAGACCGTGGAGGAGGACAACGCGCTCGAGGCCGAGCTGCTGGCCGATCCCAAGGAGCGCGCCGAGCACCTGATGCTGATCGACCTGGGCCGCAACGACGTCGGCCGGGTCGCCGAAGCCGGCACGGTGCAGGTCGGCGAGCAGTTCGTGATCGAACGCTACAGCCACGTGATGCACATCGTCAGCGAGGTCACCGGCCGTCTCAAGGAAGGCCTGAGCTACGCCGAGGTGCTGCGCGCGACCTTCCCGGCCGGCACGGTCAGCGGTGCGCCCAAGATCCGCGCGCTGGAAGTGATCCGCGAACTCGAACCGATCAAGCGCAACGTCTATTCCGGCGCGGTCGGCTACATCGGCTGGCACGGCGACGCCGACACCGCGATCGCGATCCGCACCGCGGTGATCCAGGACGGCCGCCTGACCATCCAGGCCGGCGCCGGCATCGTCTACGACTCCGACCCTCAGAAGGAATGGGAAGAGACGATGAACAAAGGCCGCGCGCTGTTCCGCGCCGTGGCCCAGGCGGCGCGCGGCTTGTAAGCGCGCGTCGTCCGCGCGCCGCTGCTTCGCGGCGCGCCTCCATCCACGCGCGTCTGCTGTGGGGTAGGAGCGGCGTGAGCCGCGACAGGTCATGCGCTTGCGTCGTGAGATGCGCGCTGGCGTCGCCGTGTGGATGTCGCGGTCGCGGCTTACGCCGCTCCTACCCCAAAGCGGTCCGCGCGGTCGATGGCTCGTGCGCGCCCTATCCGCTAACCCCGGACTCCGACTTCGCCCGTTGCGATACAGGTGCCCCGTCCGACCGCGGACGGCAGCGCGTTCAGCATCGACACCACGATCGTCATCAAGGAGGCGACATGAAGTTGCGTACCCTGGCCTTGCTCGGCCTGGCTTTCATTTCCACCGCCGCGCAGGCGCAGGTCAACGCCCTGCCGCCGACGCGGCACATCCTGGTCTATGGCGATGCGCAGGCGCGCGCGGTACCGGACCGCTACAAGATCGCGATGCAGTTGGAGGCGATCGACGCCGATCCGGCGGCGGCGCAGGCGCGGGTCGAGGCCCATCTGCAGCAGACGCTGGCGCAGCTCAAGGCGGTCGGCGTGGCCGACAACGAGATCGTCGCGACCTCGTTGCAGGTCGATACCCGCCGCCGCTACGACGACAAGCTGCGCCAGGAGGTCTTCGTCGGCACCGGCGTGCGCCGCACGCTGAGCGCGCGCTTCGGGGGCAAGGAGGCGTTGGAACGCTTCCTTGCGAAAGTGAA
Organism: Lysobacter sp. cf310; assembly: GCF_900114355.1. Classification (GTDB taxonomy): domain Bacteria; phylum Pseudomonadota; class Gammaproteobacteria; order Xanthomonadales; family Xanthomonadaceae; genus Lysobacter. Next base: position 1,015,264 of record NZ_FOSS01000001.1, on the reverse strand, counting down.
GACCTCCGAGGAGCTGACGATTTCCAGCGTGGCCGCCGAGCTGTCCAGCGAGCCCGAGTTGCGCCGCCAGCTGCGCGAGAAGAGCATCGCCTCCTCGCGCGAGAAGGCCGAAGTGATCGCGCGCGCCTATGGTGCGCGGTTGGGCGGCGTCTACAGCGTGTCCGACGTCGCGCCCCAGTTCGACTACGGCGTGCGCGAAGGTACTTGGCCGGCGCTGTACGCCTGGTCGGGCAACGGCCGCGACGGCTATCAGCTGGATCGCATCCAGGTCACCGGCAGCCGTATCGCGCAGGCGCCGTCGACCTCGTTCCAGGCCGGCTACATCGACTTCCAGGACAAGATCTACACGGTGTTCCTGCTCGCCGACTGAGGCCGCGCCGGGGCCACGCGCGGGCCACGCCGGCCCGCGCCGAACATTACGGATAGTTCATGCGCCCGAAAGCTCGCCGGCAAGGCCCGGCGCGCAATCTGACCCTGCGCTGGGGCAGACCCCAACGACAAGAACCCGATCACCCGTGTTCCCAACCCACCGTCCAGGAGCCTCACCATGAACGTCCGCAATGCCCTGATCGCGCTCGCCCTGACCGCCGTCGCCGGTTCCGCGTTCGCCGCCGCTCCGGCCACCGCGCCGGGCGCCGCCGCTCCGGCCAAGACCGCCGCCGTCAAGCACAAGGTCCACAAGGCGAAGAAGGCCGAGGCCAAGGCCGCGACCGAAGCCAAGAAGAGCTGATCGCGCCGTAACCACCTACCGCAACTGCCGTACCGCAACCGCCTCCTTCCTGCGTTCCACCGTTCATACGTCCCCGAAGCCCACCTAAACCCCAGGTGGCTGCCCCGCCGGCTTCCTCCCGGCGGGGTATTCTTTTTGCGAGACCGGGAGTCGGCATGCGCGTCCTGCTGATCGAAGACGATCCCCATACCGCGGGCTTCATCGCCAAGGGCCTGCGCGAAGACGGCCACACCGTCGACCATGCCGACAACGGCAAGGACGGGCTGTTCCTGGCCACCACCGAGCGCTACGACGCGCTCGTGCTGGACCGCATGCTGCCCGGGCTGGACGGCCTGGTCCTGCTGCAGACCCTGCGCGGCGCCGGCAACCGCACGCCGGTGTTGCTGCTGACCGCGCTGGGCGAGGTCGATCACCGCGTCGAGGGCCTGCGCGCCGGCGCCGACGACTATCTGGTCAAACCCTTCGCCTACGCCGAGCTCAGCGCGCGCCTGGACAGCATCCTGCGCCGCGGCAGCGCCGGCGGCAGCGAGCCGACGCGCTTGCGCGTGGCCGATCTCGAACTCGACCTGCTCAGCCGCGAGGCCCGTCGCGGCGGCAAGCGCATCGAGCTGCAGCCGCGCGAGTTCCGTCTGCTCGAATACCTGATGCGCCAGGCCGAGCGCGTGGTCACCCGCACCATGCTGCTGGAAGCGGTGTGGGACTATCACTTCGATCCGCAGACCAACGTCATCGACGTGCACATCAGCCGCCTGCGCCAGAAGATCGACCTGGGCTATCCCAAACCGCTGCTGCACACGGTGCGCGGCGCCGGCTACCGGCTGGGCGCATGACCCTGCGCTCCACCAGCGGCCGGCTGGCGCTGGCGGTCACCGCCTCCTTCCTGCTCGCGTTCGTGCTGCTGGGCGCGGGCGTGCACTACACGGTGTCGGCGCTGCTGGTCGAGGACGCGCGCGAAGTGGTGCGCGCCGATGCCGCCGGCCTGGTCGAGCTGTACCGCGAACACGGCCGCGCGGCGCTGCAAAGCGAATTGCGCGAACGCCTGGACGCGCAGGACGATCCCGACGCGGTCTACGCCCTGATCGCGGCCGACGGGCGCGTGCTCGCGGGCCGCTACCAGGGCCGTCCGATCGCGCGCGCGCCGCACCAGCGCTGGACCGAATTCGTCGAGCGCGACGGCGACGAGCGCTTGCGCGTGGTCGCGCAACTGCAACGCCTGTCCGGCGGCGATACCTTGCTGACCGGCGTGCGCCTGCGCTCGCAGGGACGCTTCCTGGCCCTGATGCTGCGCACCGCGCTGGCCGCGCTGCTGGTCGCCGCCACCCTGGGCGCGCTGATCGGCTGGCTGACCTCGCGCTGGGTGTCGCGGCGCCTGCGCAGCCTGGACGACACCGCCGAACGCGTGGGCGGCGGCGAGCTCGCCTTGCGCGTGGCCCTGGACGGCAGCGACGATGCCTTCGACCGGCTCGCGCGTCGCTTCAACGGCATGCTCGACCGCATCGGCGAACTGCTGGGCGGCGTGCGCCACGCCACCGACCACATCGCCCACGACCTGCGCACGCCGCTGACGCGTTTGCGCAATCGCCTGGAGGAACTGCGCGACCGCCCCGACGGCGCCGGCCGCGAAGCCGAGCTGGACGCGGCGATCGCCGAGACCGACCAGCTGCTGCATTCCTTCGGCGCGCTGCTGCGGCTGGCGCGGATCGAGGCGCAGTCGCCGGTGCAGGACGAGCCGGTGCTGGACCTGGCCGAGCTCGCGCGCGACGCGGTCGAGCTGTACACGCCCAGCGCGGGCGAGCGCGGCATCGTCCTGCGCACCCAGCTGCCGCGCGCCGACGAAGCGCCGGCGACGGTGCGCGGCGACGCCGACCAGCTGTTCCAGATGCTGGTCAATCTGCTCGACAACGCGGTCAAGTACGCGCCCGCCGACAGCGAGGTCGAAGTGCGCCTGCGCCGCGAGCGCGGTACGGTCACGCTGGCCATCGGCGACCGCGGCCCGGGCATCCCGCCGGCCGACCGCGAACGCGTGTTCGACCGCTTCCAGCGCCTGGAGGCGCACCGTGGCTCGCCCGGCACCGGCCTGGGCATGAGCCTGGTGCGCGCGATCGCGCACCGCCACGGCGGCCACGTCAGCCTGGGCGACAACGCGCCCGGGCTGGAGGTACGCGTCGCGCTGGCCGCGGCCGAAGCCGGCCGCGGCTAGCGCCGACGCCGGGCCGGCCCGTCGCGTCGGGCCCGCGAAGCGGCTACAGTAGGCCCATGATCGTTCGCGCGAACCCGCAATTCCCGTCCAAGGCCGTCCCGGGCTGGCGATGGTGGCGTGCTGCCGCCGTCTGCGTTCCGTCGTCCTTCCGGGAAACCCCGCGTGACTCCATCGCCTTCGCTCCACGCCCGCGCCGTCCGCTGTCCAGCCTCGCCTGACGGCCGCGCGTCCCCGCGCCGCACCCCCTCGCGATCGTTATTTCCCGTGGACCGCCCGCGGCCGGATAATCGTGGGCTGGCGTCCGCGCAGCCGCGGCCGCCGCTGGATGTGTCCGCGCGTGGCGGCTCGCAGCCCGATCTCCGCTCCCCCAGCCCCGGCCCCCAACGCTTTCGAGACGCGTCATGTCCGTACTGATGATCGATAACTACGACAGCTTCACCTACAACCTCGTGCAGTACCTGCAGGCGCTGGGGGCGGAGGTGAAGGTGATCCGCAACGACGATCTGACGGTGCCGCAGATCGCGGCGCTGCAGCCGGAGCGGATCGTGATCTCGCCCGGCCCGTGCACGCCGAACGAGGCCGGCGTATCGCTGGACCTGATCCGCGAACTCGGCGCGAAGGTGCCGATCCTGGGCGTCTGCCTGGGCCACCAGAGCCTGGGCCAGGCCTACGGCGGCGACGTGGTCCGCGCCAAGACCATCATGCACGGCAAGACCTCGCGCATCCGCCACCAGGGGCAGGGCGTGTTCGCCGGGCTGCCCGACCGCTACGAAGCCACGCGCTACCACTCGCTGGTGGTGTCGCGCGAGACCCTGCCGGACTGCCTGGAAATCACCGCCTGGACCGAGCACGAGGACGGCAGCTTCGAGGAGATCATGGGCCTGCGCCACCGCGAGCATCCGGTCGAGGGCGTGCAGTTCCACCCCGAGTCGATCCTGACCGAGCACGGCCACGCTCTGCTCAAGAACTTCCTGGAGCGTTGATGATGATCCGCATGCCCTTCGTTTTCGCCCTTGCGCTGTTGGCCGGATCGAGCGCCAGCGCGCACGCGGCGACCCAGCCGTCCAGCAAGGCCTGCGCCGCCGACGCGGTGATTCAGGCCAAGAAGCTGCTGGCCTTCCACACCGACGACGACGACCGCGCCGAAGTGTCCGGCCCGGCCAAGCCACTGCCGTCCATCGTCAATCCGGCCAATCCCAAGCAGCGCTTCGACGTGCTGGAAGTCTGGGGCTACGTCTACAAGGGCCAGTACCGGATGCGCCTGGAGTACTACCGCCTCGGCGACGACTGCGTCCTGATGGGCCAGGAAATCCTCGAACACGCTTCGCTCTGATCGCCGAGCTTTGAATCCGGACCGCGCCATGCCCCTGACCCCGCAAGAAGCGCTGCAGCGCACGATCGAGCACCGCGAGATCTTCCATGACGAGATGGTCGAGCTGATGCGCATGATCATGCGCGGCGAAGTCTCGCCGACCATGACCGCGGCCATCCTCACCGGCCTGCGCGTGAAGAAGGAAACCGTCGGCGAAATCGCCGGCGCCGCGACCGTGTTGCGCGAGTTCGCGCGCCCGGTCGAGGTCGCCGACCGCAGCGGCCTGGTCGACATCGTCGGCACCGGCGGCGACGGCGCGCACACCTTCAATATCTCCACCGCCAGCATGTTCGTGGTCGCCGCGGCCGGCGCCAAGGTCGCCAAGCACGGCAACCGCAGCGTCTCGTCCAAGTCCGGCAGCGCCGACGTGCTCGAGGCCCTGGGCGCGGCGATCGAGCTGCAGCCCGAGCAGGTCGCGCAGTGCATCGCCGACACCGGCATCGGTTTCATGTTCGCGCCCGTGCACCACCCGGCGATGAAGGTGGTCGCGCCGGTGCGGCGCGAGATGGGCGTGCGCACCCTGTTCAACATCCTCGGCCCGCTGACCAATCCGGCCAGCGCGCCCAGCATTCTGATGGGCGTGTTCCATCCCGATCTGGTCGGCATCCAGGTGCGCGTGCTGCAGGAACTGGGCGCGCAGCGCGCGCTGGTGGTCTGGGGCCGCGACGGCATGGACGAGCTGTCGCTGGGCGCCGGCTCGCTGGTCGGCGAGCTGCGCGACGGGGTGGTGCGCGAGTACGAAGTGCATCCGGAGGACTTCGGCATCGCCATGGCCGCCAGCCGCAATCTGCGCGTGGCCGACGCGACCGAGTCCAAGGCCATGCTGCTGCAGGCGCTGGAGAACCGCGACGGCCTGCCGCGCGAGATCGTCGCCCTCAACGCGGGCGCCGCGCTGTACGCGGCCGGCACCGTCGACAGCATCGCCGAGGGCATCGCGAGCGCACGCGCCGCGCTCGCTTCCGGCGCCGCGCGCGCCAAACTGGACGAGTTCGTCGCCGCGACCCAGCGACTCGCGTCCTGAGCTCTTTCGCCAGCCTTCGCCAGCGAGCCCGACCATGAGCGATCCCTTCGCCACACTGCCCACGCCGCCGTATTACGCGGTGATCTTCAGCTCGCGACGCACCGATCAGGACGACGCCGGCTACGGCGAGGCCGCCGAGCGCATGGTCGAGCTGGCCGCGCAGCAGCCCGGCTATCTCGGCGTCGAATCCACGCGCGGTGCGGACGGCTTCGGCATCACCGTCAGCTACTGGGCGGACGAGGCCTCGATCGTGGCCTGGAAGCGCAATCTCGAGCACGCCGCCACCCGCGAACGCGGCCGCAAACACTGGTATGGTCGCTACGAATTGCGCGTGGCCAAGGTCGAGCGCGCGTACGGCTGGAGCAGGGGACCGCAAGATGAGTAAGGCCGCGCATGCCGGATTGCGCCTGCTGCGCAACGCCGAGGTGTACGCGCCGCAGCCGCTGGGCCGGCAGCACCTGCTGCTGGGCGGCGGCAAGATCCTGTGGATGGGCGCCGATGCGCCGTCCGTGCCGGCCGAGTGGTTGGTCGACAGCATCGACCTGCAAGGCCGGCGTCTGATTCCGGGGCTGATCGACGGCCATGTGCACGTCACCGGCGGCGGCGGCGAAGCCGGTTTCCGCACCCGCGTGCCCGCGCCGATGCTGTCGCGTTACACCCGCGCCGGCGTGACCAGCGTGGTCGGCCTGCTCGGCACCGACGATCTGGCACGCAGCACGCGCGAGCTGGTCGCGGCGATTTACGCATTGCGCGAGGAAGGCTTGAACGCCTGGGGCTATTGCGGCGGCTACCACCTGCCGCCGGCCACCCTGACCGGCAGCGTGCGCGGCGATGTGGCCTTCATCGAACCCCTGCTCGGCGTAGGCGAGGTCGCGATCAGCGATCACCGCTCCAGCCAGCCGACCCTGGACGAACTGCTGCGACTGGCCTCGGAAGCGCACGTGGCCGGCTTGATGACCGGCAAGGCCGGCATCGTGCATCTGCATCTGGGCGACGGCGCGCGCGGGCTGGAGCTGGTGCGCCAGGCCCTGGAGCGCAGCGAACTGCCGGCGCGCGTGTTCAACCCCACCCACGTCAACCGGCGCAAGGCGCTGTTCGAGGAAGCGCTGGCGCTCGCGCGCCGCGGCTGCTGGGTCGATCTGACCGCGTTCCCGGTCGAGGAGGGCGAGGACGCCTGGAGCGCCGACGAGGCCTTGCAGCGCTACCTCGACAGCGGCGCGCCGCCGGAGCGGGTAACGGTGAGCTCCGATGCCGGCGGCTGCCTGCCCTGTTTCGACGCGCACGGGCGCGTGTGCGGCATGGACGTGGGCGAGTCGGGCGCGCTGCTGGACAGCCTGAACGCGGTGCTCGCGCGCGGCGTCGCGCTGGAGCGCGCCTTGCCCGCCTACACCCTCAACCCCGCGCGCCTGCTGCGTCTGGACGCGAAGGGCCGGATCGAGGTCGGCGCCGATGCCGACTTGGTCGCCCTGGACGCGGGCGGGGCGGCGCATGATGTGTTCATAGGCGGGACGGCGCACGTGCGCGATGGCGCGGTGCTGCGCCACGGCCAGTTCGAAACCCCGTCGCGGCAATCCGATCAAGTTTAAGTAGAAGCGAGCAAGTAGATGGCACCCAGCAGAATCCCCGATGGCGAACAACGGGGTTGGATCGTTCCGATCGGCGGAGCGGAAGACAAAGAGAACGACACCGCCATCCTGCGGCGTTTCCTCCAGGTCAGCGGCGGCCGCTCGGCCGATATCGTGGTGATTCCCACGGCCAGCCGTCTGGCCGATACCGGCGATCGTTACGAGAAGCTGTTCAGCGAGCTCGGCGCGGCGCAGGTCGAGGTGATGGACTTCGACACCCGTCGCGACTGCCACGAGCCGGGCCGGGTGCGCCGGATCGAGCGCGCCAGCGGTATTTTCTTCACCGGCGGCAACCAGGTGCGGATTTCGACCCTGCTGGGCGGCACACCGGTGGCGCAAGCGATCCGTGCCCGCAACGCGCAGGGCGTGACCGTCGGCGGCACCAGCGCCGGCGCCAGTATTCTCAGCGAGCACATGATCGCTTACGGTGTCGAAGGGGCGTCGCCGCGCGCCAACAGCGTCCGGCTCGCGCCGGGCCTGGGTCTGACCAACCGCGTGGTGATCGACCAGCACTTCCGTCAGCGCGACCGTCTCGGCCGTCTGGTGGCGTCGCTGGCCTACAACCCGTTCGCGGTCGGGATCGGTCTGGACGAGGACACGGCGGCCTTCATCGCGCCCGACAACACGATCGAGGTCGAGGGCAGCGGTTCGGTCACCGTGGTCGACGCCGACGGCCTGCAGTTCTCGTCCATGCACCTGGTCGGCGAGAACGAGCCGGTGTGCCTGCTCGGCCTGGGCGTGCATATCCTCACCAGGGGCGCCACGTTCAATCTCAACACCCGCAAAGCATCCGCCGGTTCGCTGGCACCACCCAAGACATGAAGTGAGGTTCACATGCGCATACTCGAACGCACCGTCTACGTCGGCCCTTCGCTGTATGCGCATTTTCCGGTCATACGGCTGGAACTGGACCTGCAGGCGCTGGAGGCCTGGCCGACCGCGCGCCTGGGGCCGGCCTTCGTCGACGGCCTGCTGGCGGCGCTGCCCGGCCTGGCCGAGCACGGCTGCTCCTACCGCGCGCCCGGCGGCTTCGTGCGCCGCCTGCGCGAGGACGACGGCACCTGGCTGGGCCACGTGCTCGAACACGTGGCCATCGAGCTGCAGAACGTCGCCGGCGAAAACGTCACCTTCGGCAAGACCCGCAGCGTCGGCGACGACCGCCCCGGCGTGTACTCGGTGGTCTACGAGTACGCCCAGCGCGAGGAGGGCATCGCCGCCGGCGAGCTCGGTCTGAAGCTGCTCAGCTCGCTGCTGCCGGTCGAACTGCGTCCGGCCGGCAGCGTGCCCGAGGACTGGGATTGGGAATCGGCGCGCGACGACTTCATCCGCTACGCCCAGCGCCGCGCGCTGGGCCCGTCGACCGCTTCGCTGGTGCGCGCGGCCGAGGAGCGCGGGATTCCGTGGCTGCGCCTGAACACGCAGTCGCTGATCCAGTTCGGCCACGGCAAGTACCAGCAGCGCATCCAGGCCACGGTCACCGGCCGCACCCCGCACATCGCGGTCGAGCTGGCCAGCGACAAGGAAGAGACCAACAAGATCCTGGCCTCGCTGGGCCTGCCGGTGCCGCGCCAGGAGCTGGTCACCGACGCCTCGGGCGCGGTGCGCGCGGCGCGCAAGCTCGGCGGCGCGGTGGTGACCAAGCCTTACAACGGCAACCACGGCCGCGGCATCACCATCAACATTTCCAGCGAGGACGAGATCCGCGCCGGCTTCGAGGCCGCGCGCGAGCATTCGCGCTCGGTGATCGTGGAGACCTACGTCGGCGGCGACGACCACCGCCTGCTGGTGGTCAACGGCGAGCTGATCGCCGCGACCCGGCGCACGCCCGGCCACGTGGTCGGCGACGGCCAGCGCACGATCGCCGAGCTGGTCGAGGCGGTGAATCAGGACCCGCGCCGCGGCGTCGGCCACGAGAAGGTGCTGACCCGGCTGGAACTCGACGCTCAAGCCGCGCTGATGATGGAGCGGGTCGGCTACACCGCCGAGTCGGTGCCGGCCGACGACGAGGTCGTCTACCTGCGCTCCACCGCCAACCTGTCCACCGGCGGCACCGCCACCGACGTCACCGACATCATCCATCCCGACAACCGCGACATGGCGGTGCGCGCGGTGCGCGCGATCGGCCTGGACGTGGGCGGCGTCGACTTCATCTCGCCCAATATCGCCGAGAGCTACAAGAACGCCGGCGGCGGCATCTGCGAGATCAACGCCGCGCCGGGCTTCCGCATGCACGTCGCGCCCAGCGAAGGCACGCCGCGCGACGCCGCCGGCCCGGTGATCGACATGCTGTTCTCGCCCGGTACGCCGTCGCGCGTGCCGATCGCCGCGGTCACCGGCACCAACGGCAAGACCACCACCGCGCGCATGCTGGCGCACATCGCCAAGATGGCCGGCTACACCCCGGGCCTCACCACCACCGACGGCGTCTACATCGACGGCCAGCGCACGGTCGAGGGCGACATGACCGGGCCGGTGTCGGCGCGCATGGTGCTGTCGGATCCGCAGATCGACCTGGCGGTGCTGGAAACCGCGCGCGGCGGCCTGCTGCGCGCCGGCATGGGCGTGTCCGAGGTCAACGTCGGCGCGGTCATCAACATCCAGTCCGACCATCTGGGCCTGAAGGGCATCGACACCCTGGAGCAGCTGGCCGAGGTCAAGCGCGTGGTGGTGGAAGTGGCCAAGGATTGCGCGGTGCTCAACGCCGACGATCCCAACGTGCTGAAGATGTCGGCCTACACCGACGCCAAGGTGATCTGCTACGTCACCATGAATCCGGCCCACGCGCTGGTGCGCGAGCACATCCGCGCCGGCGGCCGCGCCTGCGCGCTCGAAGCCGGCGTCAACGGCCACATGATCACGCTGTACGACAAGGGCAGCCACATCCCGCTGCTGTGGACCCACCTGATCCCGGCCACGATGGAAGGCCGCGCCCTGCACAACGTGCAGAACGCGATGGTGGCCGCGGCGATGGCGTTCTCGCTGGGCATGAAGCTGGACGCGATCCGCCACGGCCTGCGCACCTTCGACACCACCTTCTTCCAGGCGCCGGGGCGCATGAACGTCTACAACGAGCATCCGTTCAAGGTGCTCATGGACTACGGCCACAACGCGCACGCGGTCGGGGTGATGGCCGATCTGGCCCAGCGCCTGGACGTGGCCGGACGCCGTCTGGTGGTGGTCGCCGGCCCCGGCGACCGCCGCGACGAGGACCTGCACGCGATCGCCGAGGCCGTGGCCGGCAAGTTCGACCACTACGTCTGCCGCCGCGACGACGGCCTGCGCGGGCGCGACGGCGACGAGGTGCCGCGCATCATCGCCAAGGCCCTGCAGGCGCGCGGCGTGAGCGAGGCCGCGATCACCATCATTCCCGACGAGCAGGCCGCGATCGACGCCGCCCTGCGCATGGCCCAATCCGGCGACCTGCTGCTGGTGTTCGCCGACGCGCTGGCGCGCTCGTGGAAGCAGATCATCCATTTCCAACCCGAGGGCGGCGTGGCCGCGGCGACCGCGCGCATCGAGCTGCCGCCGCTGGAGCAGACCCTGGACGAGGCCGTGGTCGCGGCCATGGAAGGCGTGGTCCGCGACGAACGCGGCCTGCGCTTCGAACGCGAAGAGAGCGATTGAGTGACGGCTGAGTCCAACCCAGCGGCCGCGCTACCGGAGTACGAGTTTCCGTTCGAGGATTCGCGCCGGTTGACTGGCGCGAATCTGTATTTCGATCGGCCTGGCGCGGTGCTGGAGACGCGGGGCGAGCGGCCGCAGGCGTCCGCGCTCGCGCGCTGGCGGCGGAACGTCGCCGAAGCGCGCGATCTGTTGCGCTGGCCGCAAGCAGGCGACATCGTCGTGCGCGAACACGCCAGCGGCGCATCCCTGGCCTTCGTCGCGCCGGTCGATTGCCTGTACAGCGCCACCGAAATCAACGAATGGGCGTGGATCGACGTGACCGGTCCGGTCGAGCAGGCCGCGTTGCCGCCGCATGCGCCCGGACACGCGGCGTATTGGGATCGCGACAATGCCTTGCGCACGCTGCAGGCCTCGGCGCGCGCGGAGGCGCGTCCCGACGTGATCGGACTGATCGAGCTGGCGCAAACGCATGCGGTGCTGGCCTACAGCGACGATGATGCGCTGTCGCTGGGCGAGGGTGCCGGCAGTCGTACCTGGGGCCTGGATGCGCTGCCGACGGCCGACGCAGTGCCCTGGCCGCAACTGCACGGCATCCCCAAGGCCATCGTCACCGGCTCCAACGGCAAGACCACCAGCGTGCGCGTGCTCGCCGCGATGGCGCGCGCGCAGGGCTGGCACACCGCCCACAGCAGCACCGATGGGCTGTACGTCGACGGCGAGTGCATCGACGGCGGCGACTACTCCGGCCCGGTCGGCGCGCGCACGCTGTTGCGCCGCCCCGACGTGGAGGCGGCAATCCTGGAGACCGCGCGCGGCGGGCTGCTGCGCCGCGGCCTCACCCCGCAGCGCGCGCGCGTGGCCCTGGTCACCAATATCAGCCCCGATCATTTCGGCGAGTACGGCATCCACAACCTCGACGATCTGGCGCAGGTGAAGCTCACGGTCGCGCGCGGCCTGGCCGAGGACGGCCTGCTGGTGCTCAACGCCGAAGACGAACTGCTGGTGCGGCATGGCGCGGCGCTGCCGCACCGGATCGGCTGGTTCGCGCTGGACGAGTCGCACCCGCGCCTGCGCGCGCACCGCGAGCAAGGCGGCGCGACCTGCGGCGTGCGCGACGGCCGCCTGCGCCTGCATTACGAAGGCCGCGATCACGACCTGGGCGAGGTCGCCGCGATGCCGCTGACCCTGGGCGGGCGCGTGGCCTACAACCTCGCCAACCTGACCGGCGCCGCGCTCGCGGCGGCGGCGCTGGGCGTCGCACCCGAGCGCATCGCCCAGGTGCTGGCGCGGTTCGGCGCCGCGCCCGGCGACAACCCCGGGCGCCTGCAGCGCTGGACCTACGGCGACAGCGAGGTCTACCTGGACTACGCCCACAACCCCGACGGCTTGGGCAAGCTGCTCGAGGTCGCGGCCCGGCCCGGGCGCCGGCTCGGCCTGCTGCTGGGCCAGGCCGGCAACCGCGAGGACCGCGACATCCGCGAACTGGCGGCGGTCGCGGCCGGTTTCCGGCCGGACCGGGTCGTGCTCAAGGATCTGGAGGGCTATATGCGTGGCCGCGCCGCGGGCGAGGTCGCCGCGATCCTGGGCGACGAGCTGCGCCGCCGCGGCCTGGCCGAGGGCGCGCTGGAGGTCTGCCTGGACGAGGTCGAGGCCGCCACCCGCCTGCTGCGCTGGGCCGGGCCGGGCGACGTCCTGGTGCTGCCCGTCCACAACAGCGAGGCCCGCGAGGCGGTCGTCGTCTTGCTCGATCGGCTGCAACTGGGACAATGGCGCCCCGGCCAGCCCCTGACGGGCGATGTGGAGATGATGGAATGACCGATGTTCTGCGCACGATCCTGGCCCGCAAGGTCGAGGAGATCGAACAGCGCAGCCGGGTGCGCTCGCTGGACGACCTGCGCGCGCGCGCGGCGCAGCAGGCGCCCACGCGCGGCTTCGTCGACGCGATCAAGCGCAAGCACGCCGCCGGCGAGGCCGCGGTGATCGCCGAGGTCAAGAAGGCCAGCCCGTCCAAGGGCCTGATCCGCGCCGACTTCCAGCCCGCGCAGATCGCGCGCAGCTACGAGGCCGGCGGCGCGGCCTGCTTGTCGGTGCTGACCGACGTGGATTTCTTCCAGGGCAGCAACCTCTACCTGGGCGAGGCGCGTTCGGCCTGCGCGCTGCCGGTGCTGCGCAAGGACTTCACCATCGATCCCTACCAGGTCTACGAGGCGCGGGTGATCGGCGCCGACGCGATCCTGCTGATCGTGGCCGCGCTCGAAGACGGCCCGATGATCGAAATGGCCGGCCTGGCGATGGAGCTGGGCATGGACGTGCTGGTCGAGGTTCACGACATCGACGAGCTGGAACGCGCGCTGCAGACCGATTGCGAGCTGATCGGCGTCAACAACCGCAACCTGCGCACCTTCGAGGTCTCGCTGGACACCACCATCGCCTTGCGCGACGCGGTGCCGCGCGATCGCACCCTGGTCACCGAGAGCGGCATCGCCACCGGCGCCGACGTGGCCAAGATGCGCGGCGCCGGCATCGAAACCTTCCTGATCGGCGAAAGCTTCATGCGCGAGCGCGACCCGGGTGCGGCTCTGCAGCGGCTGTTCGCGGCATGAGCGCGGCGGGGCGCTTTCCGCCCGCGCGCGAGGACGCGCCGCTGGTGGTGTTCGACTTCGACCACACCCTCTACGACGGCGACTCGGGCAGCCATCTGTTCGCCTGGCTGATCCGGCGCGCGTGGTGGCGGCAGGTGCTGGCGCTGCTGATCGCACCGGTGTTCGGGCCGCTGATCGCGTTCCTGCCGACCCGGCGCGTCGGCATCGGCGGCTTCGTCTGGGTCGGTTCGGTGGGCATGAGCGGGCGCCGCGAGTTCAACGGCGTGATCGACCGCTACGTGGCCGTGCACACCGACGAAATCCGCCGCCGCCTGCTGCCGGTGGCGCTGGACGTGCTGCACCACCATCGCGAGCGCGGCGACCGGGTGGTGATCGCCACCGGCGCGCCGCCGGAACTGGCGCGTGCGATCCTGGCCTTCGTCGCCCACGAGGACGTGCCGGTGGTCGGCACCCTGGTCGGCCCGCGCCTGGGCGGGGTCGGCGCGCTGCGCCACTGCCACTCCGAAATGAAGATGAGCATGCTGCGCGAGGCCGGCTACACCGCGCCGGTCGAGGTCGCCTATTCCGACAGCAGCGCCGACCTGCCGCTGCTCAAGGCCGCGCGCCGGCCGGTGGTGGTCAACCCCAAGGCGCGCCGCATTGCGATGTTCCAGCGCGTGCTGCCGCCGGGCACGCCCATCCTCAACTGGGGCTGCCCCGGCCGTGGCGGCGACGCGGTGGCGTCGGCGGCAGGCTAGGGCCGCGGCCTCGCAAAGATCGCCAGGGTTTCGTAATCGCGGCTTACGCCGCTCCCACAGAGAGCCAGGACGCCCCGTTGTGGGGCCGCAGTCCGCGCAAGCACGCACAGCGGCGAGCCGCCCGATCCGCGGCGGTCCCGTAGGATGCGGTGAGCACAGCGAACCGCATCGCCGCGCGGTATCGAGGTCGCATACGGCGCGGGTCGCTGCGCTCTCCGCACCCGACTAAAGTCTTAGAGGCCGATGGCCTTGAAGCAGGCGCGATGCGGGCCGCGACCGCGCAAATGCGCCGGGCGCGGACCTTCCGGCGCCGCGCCGTAGGATGCGGTGAGCGCAGCGAACCGCATCGTTGGGGGCTGAGGAGGCGGAGACGGTGCGGTTCGCTGCGCTCGCCACACCTGCGAGCGCTCCCGCTCGGCTGTCCGGCGGGGCTAGTCGCCCAACGCCTTCACGAACCGCAGCGAACCGTCGCTGTAGCCGCAGTCGCGGTAGAAGGCGTGCGCCTCGTCGCGGCGCAGGTTGCTGGTGACCTCGATGCGCGTCACGCCGACGCGGCGCGAGATCAGCTCGACCTCGCGCAGCAGGCGCCGGCCGATGCCCTGGCGCTGGCAGGCCGGCGACACCACCAGCGCGGTGATGCGCGCCAGCTCGGTGCCGTGGACCACCGAATACAGGGTGTAGAGCGAGATCAGGCCGCAGGCGTCGCCGTCGATTTCGGCCAGCAGCAGGTGCTGGCGCGGGTCGTGGCGGACCACGGCGATGCGTTCGGCCGCTTCGTCGCGGCTGCAGGGATAGCCCAGGTCGCCGAGCAGGCGGGCGACATCGTGGGCATCGCCCAATTCCGCCGGACGCACCCGGGGTGCGGTCTCGGCGGAAGGGGCGGCGCGACCCATCGTGGAAGGGCGGCTCAGCGCGTCCCGTACAGGACGACGGTCTTGCCGCGGGCGTGCAGCTTGCCGTCGGCCTGGAGCTTCTTGAGCACGCGGCCGGCCATTTCGCGCGAGCAGCCGACCAGGCGCGACAGCTCCTGGCGCGACACCCGCAGCTGGGTGCCCTGCGGATGGCTCATGGCCTCGGGTTCCTTGGCCAGGTCGTGCAGGGCGCGCACGATGCGGTCGGTCACGTCCAGGAAGGCCAGGCGGCCGGCCTTTCGGCTGGTGTCGAGCAGGCGGCGCGAAATCTGGGCGCCGATCGCGTACAGCAGCTTGGGCGCGTCCAGCGACAGCCGGGTCAGCAGCAGGTCGTAGAGGCGCTCGTGGCCGATCTCGGCGAGCTCGCAGGTGCTGCGCGTGCGCAGGATCACCTCGCGATGGTCGCTCTCGATGAACAGGCCGAGCTCGCCGACGAACTCGCCGGGGCCGAAGTAGCCCAGCACCAGTTCACGGCCGTCTTCCTCCTCGGTGATGATGCTCACCGAGCCGGAAACCACGTAATACAGGGTGCTGGCGGGGTCCCCCGGGCGGAACACGTCGGTCCGCGACGGGTAGCGTCGGCGGTGGCAGTGCGCCAGGAAGCGTTCGATCGTCGCGCCGTCAGGCAGCAACGGGCTATTGGTTCGGCGCAGGGCAGTCAAGGGGGCTACCGGATTGGCGGACATGGGATTGGGCTTAGGTTATCGAGTGAGCTTAGGACGAACCGGGGGATTGGGCAAATAGCGTCACCCTGCGGCACTCTACGTCACCCCGGGCCGATATGGGCAGTCCCCTGGCCGCCCAGGCCTCCGACTTGTGACAGCGGGACGACAGCCTGCGTTTCCCCCCGCTGCCGTTTGCCGCATAATCCACGCCCTCGCCGTCCGACCGGGATCCCCCTACCGTGGTCAAGCCGTTGCCGCGCCTGAGGTTGCAGGGTTTCAACAACCTCACCAAGGCCCTCTCGTTCAACATCTACGACGTCTGCTACGCGGTCTCGGAAGAGCAGCGCCAGCGGTACATCGAGTACATCGACGAGGCCTACAACGCCGATCGACTGACCCAGATCCTCACGGATGTGGCGGACATCATCGGCGCCAACATCCTCAACATCGCGCGCCAGGACTACGATCCGCAGGGCGCTTCGGTGACGATCCTGATCTCGGAAGAGCCGGTGATCGACAAGTCGGCCGCCAAGGGCGTGATCTCCGACGCCGTGGTCGCGCACATGGACAAGTCGCACATCACCGTGCACACCTATCCGGAGACCCACCCGGACAACGGCATCGCGACCTTCCGCGCCGACATCGATGTGGCGACCTGCGGCGTGATCTCGCCGCTGAAGGCGTTGAACTACCTGATCGAGAGCCTCGAGTCCGACATCGTGGTCATGGACTACCGCGTGCGCGGCTTCACCCGCGACGTGAAGGGCAAGAAGCACTACATCGACCACAAGATCAACTCGATCCAGGACTACCTGGCCAAGAACGTGAAGTCGCGCTACGAGATGCTCGACGTCAACGTCTATCAGGAAAACATCTTCCACACCAAGATGCACCTGAAGGAATTCGACCTCGACAACTACCTGTTCGAGGAGAAGGCCAAGAACCTGTCGTTCAAGGAGCGCATGAAGATCGAGGCGCGGCTCAAGCGCGAGATCGAAGAGCTGTTCCACGGCCGCAACTTGGTCGACTGATCGGGTTCGCGCGTTAGCGAAAAGGCCGGCGAAAGCCGGCCTTTTTCGTTGCTGGGGCAAACCGCGTATCGCGATCCACCTCGGCTCCCGCACGAAGCGGCCGCCGCAGTCGTGTCGCTACAGGCGGTACGCCACCGCCTTCATCAGCTTCGATGCCGCCGCCATCAGGCGGGGCACCGGCGGCGGCAGCAGGCGCGCGCCGGCGGCTTCGGCGTTGGCGGCATGGCGGGCCTCGTCTTCCTTCATCGTGCGCAGGATCGCGCGGCTGCGCGCGTCGGCTTCCGGCAGCGATTCCAGGTGCTCGTCGATGTGGGCCTCGACCTGGTGTTCGGTCTCGACCACGAAGCCCAGGTTCCAGCCGTCGCCGCGCAGGCCGGCGAGGGCGCCGATCGCGTAGCTGCCGGCGTACCACAGCGGGTTGAGCAGGCTGGGGCGGCTGTCGAGTTCGTCCAGGCGCTGCGCGCACCAGGCCAGATGATCGGTTTCCTCCTGCGCGGCCTCGAGCAGGTGCTCGCGCGTGGCCGCGTCGCGCGCGACCGCGGCCTGGCCGCAGTACAGCGCCTGCGCGCAAACCTCGCCGACGTGGTTGATGCGCATCAGGCCGGCGGCATGGCGGCGTTCCTGGTCGTCGAGCTCGATCTGGGCGGTGTCGGCGGCCGGGTTGGGGCGCGCGGCGTGGGGCGCGCCGAAGACGGTGTCGAGGGCGCGCTGCGCATCGCTGAGCAGGCGGTCCAGGGGAGACAGCTCGCGGATCGTGGTCATGCGCGCAGTTTACGGCGCGGCGGCGTTCGCCGGCAGTGAATCGGCGTCCTCGACCAGGCCGGCCAGGAACTCCAGCGGATGCAGCGGCGGCGTCGCCAGCGCCGCGCCCAGGTGCAGCCGGCAGCCGATATTGGCGCTGAGCAGGCGGCTCGCGCCGCTGTCGGCGAACTGGCGCAGCAGCGGCGCGCGGTAGTCGTCGGCGCGCTCGGGCTCGGTCAGCATCTGGGTGCCGGCCGCGCCGCAGCAGCCGTAGCCGGCATCGAGTTCGACCACGTCCAGCCCGGGCACGCGCGCCAGCAGGCGGCGCAGCGCCGGCACCGAGCCGACCACGTTGCGCTGGGTGCAGGGCAGGTGCAGGGCCACGCGTTCGCGCAGCGGGCGCAGGCGCAGCGCATCGGCCTGGGATTCGAGGAAGGCGATCGCATCGAGCACGCGCATGTGCGGTGCCAGGGCCTGTGCCAGGGCTTCGTGGCAGCCGCTGGCCAGGCTCAGCACGGTGTCCGCGCCCGCGAAGGCGGCGCGGTTGCGCGCGCCCAGGGCCTGCGCGCGCGTCGCGTCGCCCGCATGCGCATGCAGGCTGCCGCAGCAGGTTTGCGCGGGGATGGGGCGGATCCGATAGCCCAGATGGCGGCAGAGGCGCGCGACCGCGTCGCGCAGCGCCGTCTCATAAGGCCCGGCGACGCAGCCGACGAATAGCGCGACCTCGCCACCGGAGGGGTTCCCGGCCGGCAGCGCGGGCGCGGGGCGAACAGAGGGCGGTCTGGGCAGCGGCCGCCAGGCCCCGGGCAGGGCCGGGTAGGCCAGCCGATACAGCCCCAGCAGGGCGCGCAGCGCACGCGGACGCGCGGCCAGGGCCTCGATCCAGCGTTGGCGGCGGCCGGCGGGGCGGCGCTGGCGCTGACGACTGCGCGCCAGGCCCAGCAACTCGCCATACTGCACGCCGGCCGGGCACACGGCTTCGCAGCTGCGGCAGCCCAGGCAGTGGTCCAGGTGAGTGTCTGCGACCGCGCTGGGCTCGATCGTGCCCAGCGCCCAGGCCCGCGCCACGGCGATGCGCCCGCGCGGGGATTCGGCTTCGAGGCGGTCGTGGCCGTAGGTCGGGCAGGCCGGCAGGCACAGCCCGCACTGGACGCAACGGTCGGCCAGCGCCACCAGCGGGTCGGCGGAAGGCGGGCGGGCGGCGGACATGACCCCCGATGCTAGCACCGGTTCAGCTCGACTTGCAGGGCCGGGCTGACCCCGCTATCATTCCGCCTCTTTCGTTCCACATTCACAACGCGAGGCGAAATTCCGCGCCGCGCCCGCCCTGATCGCAGGTCGGGGAGATGCGCGAAATCAGCCCGACCAGGTACCCATAGCAGACTTCCATGAAGACTTTTACCGCTAAGAACGAGACCGTCCAGCGCGACTGGTACATCGTCGACGCGTCGGGCAAAACGCTCGGCCGCTTGAGCTCCGAACTCGCGCGCCGTCTGCGCGGCAAGCACAAGCCCGTCTACACCCCTCACGTGGATACCGGCGATTACCTCGTGGTGATCAACGCCGAGAAGATCGCTGTCACGGGCAACAAGCTCCAGGACAAGATCTATCACCGCTTCACCGGCTACGTCGGCAACCTGAAGAGCGAAACCCTGGGCCAGGCGCTGGAGCGCCACCCGGAGCGCGTCATCGAGATCGCCGTCAAGGGCATGCTGCCGAAGAATCCGCTCGGCCGCGCCATGTATCGCAAGCTCAAGGTCTACAAGGGCTCCGAGCATCCGCACGCTGCCCAGCAGCCGCAGCCGTTGGACATCTAAGGTAAAGACACGCACATGGCTATCCAGCAGAACTACGGCACCGGCCGCCGCAAGTCCTCCACCGCTCGCGTGTACCTGCGCAAGGGCGAGGGCAAGATCACCATCAACCAGCGTTCGATCGAAGAGTTCTTCGGTCGCGAGACCGCGCGCATGATCGTGCGCCAGCCGCTCGAGCTGACCCAGTCCAGCGACAAGTTCGACGTCAACGTCACGGTCGCCGGCGGCGGCATCACCGGCCAGGCCGGTGCGATCCGCCTCGGCATCGCGCGTGCGCTGGTCGAGTACGACGAATCCCTGAAGTCCGAGCTGCGCAAGGCCGGCTTCATGACCCGCGACGCCCGCGAAGTCGAGCGTAAGAAGGTCGGCCTGCACAAGGCACGTCGCGCTACCCAGTTCTCGAAGCGTTAATCGCAGTCGCAATTCTGCGTTTTTTGCTAAGATTTGTTCTATAGCCCCGTCGCCAAGCGGTAAGGCACCTGACTCTGACTCAGGCATTCGGTGGTTCGAATCCATCCGGGGCTGCCACAACAAGATCGATCCATGCCGGCGACGGCGCGGATCGGCAACAAGAAACCCGCCCTCCGGCGGGTTTTTTGTTTTTACGGCTCAGCCGCCACGCTGCGTAGGATGCGGTGAGCCGAAGGCGAACCGCATCGTCGCGCCGAACGGTCGCGAGGTGGGCTTCGGGAACTCGCCCCGACTCGCCGCCGACGCCCAGGCCCGGTAGGGTGAGGGCCGATTCGCGCGGGTCTGTTGCCCGCGACGATTCGGTTACAATTGAAACCATTGCGCTGCGGCGCCCCGCGATTTGAGGTCTGGATGAAGCTCGGTTCCCTGAAGGAAGGCGGCCGCGACGGCACGCTGATCGTCGTCTCCCGCGATCTGACCCGCGCCGTGCGCGCCAGCGGCATCGCCGACACCCTGCAGCGCGCGCTGGAGGACTGGTCCAACGCCGCGCCGCGCTTGAACGCCCTGTCCGACGCGCTCAACGCCGGCAACGCCGAGGGTGCGTTCGATCTGGACTACGCCGCCCTGGCCTCGCCGCTGCCGCGCGCCTACGAATTCGTCGACGGCAGCGCCTACCTGCCGCACGTCGAGCGCGTGCGTCGCGCGCGCGGCGCCGAGGTGCCGGAGAGCTTCTACGTCGATCCGCTGATGTACCAGGCGGTCAGCGCCGGCTTCTACGGCCCGCGCGATCCGGTGCGGGTGGTCAGCGAGGACTACGGCATCGACCTGGAAGCCGAGGTGGTGATCGTGACCGACGACGTGCCGATGGCGGCCACGCCGGAGCAGGCCGCCGCCCATATCCAGCTGATCGGCCTGGTCAACGACGTTTCGCTGCGCAACCTGATCCCGAACGAGCTGGCCAAGGGCTTCGGCTTCCTGCAGTCCAAGCCGCGCTCGGCGCTGAGCCCGGTGTTCGTGACCCCGGACGAGCTGGGCGAGGCCTGGCAGGACAGCAAGGTCCATCGGCCGCTGCTCACCCACATCAACGGCGAGTGGTTCGGCGCGCCCGAGGCCGGCGTCGACATGCAGTTCAACTTCGCCCAGCTGGTCGCGCATGCGGCCAAGACCCGGCCGCTGTCGGCGGGCACCATCGTCGGCTCGGGCACCGTCGCCAACGAGGACACCTCGCTGGGCGCGTCCTGCTTCGCCGAGCGCCGCACGGTCGAGACCCTCGAGCACGGCAAGCCCCTGACCCCGTTCATGAAGTTCGGCGACACCGTGCGCATCGAGATGCTGGACGCCGACGGGCGCAGCATCTTCGGCGCGATCGAGCAGCGCATCGAGCAACAGGCTTCCGCCTGACGGCAGCGGCGCGCCGGACGAGAGGTATCCCCGGCGCGCCGGCCACCGGCTAAGGTGGCGATCGACCAGGCACGACGGCAGATCCAGGGACAGGCAGTGGGCGAGCAACTCAGGCTGTATTCGTACTGGCGGTCGAGCGCGTCCTATCGGGTGCGCATCGGCCTCAATCTCAAGGGCCTGGCGTACGAGATCGTGCCGGTGCACCTGGTCCGCAACGGCGGCGAGCAGCACAGCGAGGCCTATCGCGAGATCAATCCGCTGGGTCTGGTGCCGGTGCTGGAGCACGGCAGCCGCAAGATGCGGCAGTCGATCGCGATCCTGGAATACCTGGACGAAACCTGGCCGCAGCCGTCGCTGCTGCCGGCCACCGCGCGCGACCGCCAGCGCGTGCGCGCGCTGGCCCAGACCATCGCCTGCGATATCCACCCGCTCAACAACCTGCGCGTGCTGCAGTACTTCGACCGCACCTGGAGCGTGCCGCATCCGGAGCGCGAGGACTGGATCAAGCACTGGGTGCGCGAAGGCTTCAGCGCGATCGAGGCGACCCTGACCGACCACCCGTCCACCGGGCGCTATTGCGAAGGTGACACTCCGACCCTGGCCGACTGCTGCCTGGTGCCGCAGGTCTACAACGCGCGCCGTTTCGGCGTGCCGCTGGACGATTTCCCGACCATCGTGCGGATCGAGCAGGCCTGCCTGGAGCTGCCCGCGTTCGACGCGGCGCGGCCGGAGAATCAGCCGGACATGCCTGAGCAAGCCGGCTGATCCACCAGTCGACAGTGCCGGACGTTCAATAGCGGGGTGGGTATGAGGCAGCGGTTCGCAGCGTTGGCGCTGGTCGCGTTGGTGGCGTCGATCGGATGGGGGGCGGATTCGGCTGCGGCGCCCACGCAGAAGTCGGGCCGCTTGATCAAGTTGTACGACAACCGCCACGGCATACCGGTCTATTTCATCAAGGACAGCCTGGTAAAAGGGGCGGCGTTCATTCAGATCGATTCATTGTCGGATCACGAGCCCAGCGATACTTCAGGCGCGAAATCGTCCACGTCGCTCATGCGGTTCAAATGCGGCAAGAAAGAGGTCTCGGTGGTCGACATCGTGCTCTACCCCGATTCGGGCGGACGCGGGCGCGCGATGGAAAGGCTGTTGAATCCGGACACTTCGTTCAAACCGGTACAGCGTGGATCGGAGAAGGAGTACATGCTGACGGTGGCGTGCGCCCTGTAAGTTGGAGCGCGTCGACTGGTCTGGCGTCCGCTACGCCTAAGAAAAAAGCCGGCCATCTCGCGATGGCCGGCCTTGTGCGTTGCGTGACGCCGCGCTCAATGCGCGGCGTTGGCGTCGTACATGTCCGCGTAAGGATCGTGCTCGGCGCCGCCCTCGGAGAGGCGGAACTTGAGCGCCAGGCCGTCGCGCGAGTCGGCCGCCTTGAGCGCCTCCTCCATCTCGATTCGGCCTTCCTTGTAGAGGCGGAACAGGCACTGGTCGAACGACTCCATGCCTTCTTCCAGCGACTCTTCCATCGCCTGCTTGATCTCGTGCACCTGGCCACGGCGCATCAGGTCGCGCACGTGCGGGGTGTTGATCAGGATCTCGGCGGCGGGCAGACGGCGGCCGTCGGTACCGACCACCAGGCGCTGCGACACCACCGCCTTGAGGTTCAAGGCCAGGTTCATCAGCACGTTCTTGTGCGCCGACTCGTTGAAGAAGTTGAGGATGCGTTCCAGGGTCTGGTCGGCGTTGTTGGAGTGCAGCGTCGCCAGGCACAGGTGACCGGTTTCGGCGAAGGCGATCGCCGCCTCCATCGTGGTCGCGTCCAGGATTTCGCCGATCAGGATCACGTCCGGCGCTTCTCGCATCGCGTTCTTGAGCGCGTTGTGGAAAGCGTGGGTGTCCAGGCCGACTTCGCGCTGGTTGACGATCGACTTCTTGTGCTTGTGCAGATACTCGATCGGATCCTCGATGGTGAGGATGTGGCCCGAAGTATTGCTGTTGCGGTGGTCGATCATCGACGCCAGCGTCGTCGACTTGCCGGAGCCGGTACTGCCCACGATGAGCACCAGGCCGCGCGGGGCCATGATGATCTCCTTGAGCACCTGCGGCAGCTGCAGTTCTTCGATGCTGGGAATGATGCTGCGGATGGCGCGGATCACCATGCCGACTTCGCCGCGCTGCTTGAACACGTTGATGCGGAACCGGCCCGCGTCGGGCAGCGCCAGAGCCATGTTCAGCTCCAGGTCGCGCTCGAACTGCGGTACTTGGCCCTCGTCCATCAGCGAATAGGCGATCTTCTTGACCATGCCCGGGGGCAACCCGGTGTTGCCAAGCGGGTACAGTCTGCCCTCGACCTTGATATAAACCGGCGCCCCGGTGGTCAGGAACATGTCCGACGCGTTCTTTTCCGTCATCAGCTTCAGGAAATAGCCGATGTCCATGCACACACCCCTTGTTAACGACTACGTACCGTTGCAAGCACGCCGCCGGCTTCCGACAATGGCCGAGCGCACTCCTTACGCAACGGCATCCCCTATGAACGCAAGCTTCGCACGAATCAGCTTCTCACAGATGCGCACCGTGGCGCTGGCACTAGTTCTCGCTTCCGCGCTGAGCGCATGCGCCTCGCTGCCGCCGCCGACCGCGGAGCTGGCCGCCGCCCAGCAGGCGGTCACGCGCGCCGACGGCGCCGATGCCGACCAGTACGCGCCGCAGGACCTGGCCGCCGCGCGCAATGCGCTGGGCCAGGCCCAGGGCGCGATGTCGCGCGGCCGCGAGGACGACGCCCGTCGCCTGGCCGCGGCCGCCGCCGCCGACGGCGACCTCGCCACCGCCAAGAGCCGCGACGCGGTGATCAACGCCGAGCTGGCCCAGCGCCGCGCCGAGATCGCCGACTTGCGCCGCCGCCTGCAGACCGGAGACGACCGATGAGCCTGCGCCATCTGCTCAGCTGCACCCTGCTGGCGACCGCGCTGGCCGCCGCAATGCCGGCCGCGTACGCCGCCGAGGACCCCGACGTGGCGCGGCTGTCGCGGCGCCTGACCGCGGTCGACGCCGACCCCGGCCTCAACGGCTTCGGCGCCTACGAACGCCTGCAGGCGCGCCAGGCCGTGCAGGTCCTGGCCGAGGCCAGCCGCCGCGACCGCGACGGCGCTTTCTACGTGGCCGAGCGCCGGGTCCAGATCGCCGAGATCGCGGCGCGCAGCCAGGCCGCGCAGCGCGAGGTCGACCGCCTCGACCGCGAGCGCAGCGATCTGCTGGTCGAGGCCAGCCGCCGCGACGCCGAACGCGCGCGTGCCGAAGCCGAGCGCCTGCGCCTGCAGGCGCAGATGCAGGCCGAGGAGGCCGAGCGCCTGCGCGCCCAGGCCGCCGCCGACGCGCTCGCGATCCAGGACGCCGACGCGGCCCTGGCCACGGTCGGCGACGCCCAGACCGCCAAGCTCAACGCCGCGCGCGAGCGCGAAGCGGCGTTGGCGCGGCAGGAGGCCGAGCTGATGGCCGGCGGCAAACTGCCGGCGTCCAAGCGCGAGGCGCGCGGCGAAGTGTTCGCCTTGAACCGCGATGCCTTCGGTGCCGGCAAGTCCGCCCTGGGCGGCGCCGCGGCCGGGCAGGTGCGGACCCTGGCGGCCTACGTCCAGGCCGGCCCTTCGGCGTCGGTCAAGGTCGAGGCCCAGGCCGGCGACGCCAAGCTGGCCCAGCGCCGCGCCGACGCGATACGCGATGCCCTGGTCGCCGGCGGCGTGCCCAAGAGCAAGATCCAAAGTAGCGGCCGCAGCGGCAAGGGCGATCGCGTCGACGTTGTGGTCGCGGACAAATAATCTTAATAATCAGTTATTTGTGACCTGTGTCCGCGCCAATGGCACCGCCTTGGCGCGGATCCGATGCCGATCCCGGCGAATGCGACCGTCGGCCTTGCCGACCCCGAAAAGGAGGAGTAGGGTCGAATACCCAAGCGGCCGGATTTCCGCTTGGCGAAGAGCCAGGCCGATGACGCAAGCCCACCATCTGCAGGAACCCGCCACCGCAAGCAAGTCGGTGGCCGGCCTGTATGAGGCCGGCCCCGCGCCCCGCCTGGCGCCCCTCACGGACCCCCCGCGACGCCCTGGTCATTAGGCCGGGGCGTTTGCTTTTCTGCTGAAGGAGGCTTTCATGTTCGAAGAACGACCGCAGCCCGAAATCGACGCCCTGATCAAGAGCAGCCCCGAGTTCAAACAGCTCTACCAGCGCCATAAGGAGCTCGACAAGAAGGTGATGGACGCGGAGCTCGGCGTGCTGCCGATCGACGACGTCACCCTGGCGCAGATGAAGCGCGAGAAGCTGGCGGCGAAAGACCGATTGACCCAGTTGTACGACACCCAGCCTCACTGAATCTTCTTCAGCGCGGGCGGTGGCGGCCATCCTCGTCGGCCGCCACCGCCCGCGGCTACCGGATGGGCCGTGACCATCGCCGGCCCGTACTCCCGACTCGTTTTCTGGCCCGGCCCGCGGATAAGCGCGGCCCGATCGCGCGTCGCACGGTTGTCGTGGGCGTGCGCCCGGTCGCGCTTGCGGGTTCCGACGATCGCTCGCGCGCGCGGCCGCGACGCGCGGCGCCCCGCTAGAATGGCCGGGTCCCGCCGCGCCGAACGCGGCCTCGCAGAAGCCGCGTAACCGCATGGCCATCCATCAATCCGTACTCGAACTGATCGGTCAGACCCCGATCGTCAAAGCCCAGCGCCTGGACACCGGCGTGTGCGAGCTCTATCTCAAGCTGGAATCGCAGAACCCCGGCGGTTCGATCAAGGACCGCATCGGCCTGTCGATGATCGAAGCGGCGGAGAAGGCCGGCAAGATCAAGCCCGGCGACACCCTGGTCGAAGGCACCGCCGGCAACACCGGCATCGGCCTGGCCCTGGTCGCGCAGCAGAAGGGCTACAAGCTGCTGCTGGTGGTGCCCGACAAGATGAGCCGCGAGAAGATCTTCAACCTCAAGGCCATGGGCGCGCAGGTGGTGCTGACCCGTTCGGACGTGGCCAAGGGCCATCCCGACTACTACCAGGACCTGGCCGAGCGCATCGCGCGCGAAACCCCCGGCGCCTACTTCATCAACCAGTTCGGCAACCCCGACAATCCGGCCGCGCACGAGTTCGGCACCGCGCCGGAAATCCTCGAGCAGATGGGCGGCCAGCTCGACGCGATCGTGTTCGGCTGCGGCAGCTCGGGCACCATGACCGGCCTGTCGCGCGCTTTCGCCAAGCTGTCGCCCAACACCGAGCTGGTGCTGGCCGATCCGGTCGGTTCCATCCTCGAGGAATACATCAACCGCGGCACGCTCTCGGACAAGTCGGCGAGCTGGATGGTCGAGGGCATCGGCGAGGATTTCCTGCCGCCGATCTCCGACTTCACCCGGGTCAAGCAGGCCTACGCGATCAGCGACAAGGAAAGCTTCCTGACCGCGCGCGAGCTGCTGGAGAAGGAAGGCATTCTCGGCGGCTCCTCCACCGGCACCCTGCTGGCCGCGGCGTTGAAGTACTGCCGCGAACAGACCCAGCCCAAGCGCGTGCTGGTGTTCGTGTGCGACACCGGCAACAAGTACCTGTCGAAGATGTACAACGACTACTGGATGCTGGACAACGGCTTCATCCAGCGCGAAAGCCACGGCGACCTGCGCGACCTGATCCTGCGCCCGTATTCGCAGCGCGACACGGTGGTGGTGGGCCCCAACGATCTGCTGGTCACCGCCTACCAGCGCATGAAGCTGTACGACGTCTCGCAGCTGCCGGTGATGGACGGCGAGCACATCGTCGGCATCGTCGACGAGAGCGACGTGCTGTTGCACGTGTACGGCGACGAATCGCGCTTCCGCGACCCGGTTTCGACCGCGATGGTCAGCAAGCTCGACAAGATCCCGGTGTCCGATCCGATCGAATCGCTGCTGCCGGTGTTCGACCGCGGCCACGTCGCCATCGTCATGGACGGCGAGCGCTTCCTGGGCCTGATCACCCGCATCGACCTGCTCAACTTCCTGCGGCGGCGCGTGCAGTGACCGCGGCGGCGGCCGAACGCTGGCTGCCGGGCGACCGCCTGCCCGATGTGTTGCTGCGCGACGGCGCCGGGCAGGCCCAGACCCTGCACGCCGAGTTCGCCGGCGCGCCGCTGTGGCTGGCCACCCCTGCCGACGAAACCGCGGTCGCGGCCCTGCCGGCGCCGCCGGCGGGCGTGCGCGGGTTGTGCCTGGGCGCGGTCGCGTATCCGAATCCGCCGGCGGGCTGGCAGGCGTACGCGACCGATCCGCGCTGGCTGGCGGGGC
The DNA here is from genome assembly GCF_900114355.1 of Lysobacter sp. cf310. GTDB lineage: Bacteria > Pseudomonadota > Gammaproteobacteria > Xanthomonadales > Xanthomonadaceae > Lysobacter. The sequence goes on along the minus strand of NZ_FOSS01000001.1, from coordinate 988,095 downwards.
TGGGCGCGAACCGCTTGTGGCTGACCGACGACAACCTGCGCCTGCAGGCCGCGAACGCGCTGCCGGCCGCCGCGCCGCCGATGCCGGCCGCGGGCGAGCGCGCGCTGACGCCGGCGCAGACCTGGCGCATCGCGCCGGTGCTGCAGATTCCCGATGTGTTCGAAGCCGAGTTGTGCGCCGAACTGATCCGTCATCTCGATGTCGACTGCGGCGGCGGCGACGCGTCCGGCGTGGTGGTGCTGGAGGACGGCGAACAGCGGTTCCAGCTCGATCCCGCCGTCAAGCAGCGCCGCGAGAGTTTTCCGCGCGATCCGGCCCTGGAAGCGCGCATGCACGAACGCCTGCTGCGCCGCGCGCTGCCCGAGATCGCGCGCGTCTACCAGTTCAACGTGGCGCGGCGCGATCCGTTCAAGCTGCTGGCCTATCCGCAGGACGCGGGCTACTTCCGCGCCCACCGCGACAATGAAACGCCCGACGTCGCCTACCGGCGCTTCGCCCTGTCGGTGAACCTCAACGCCGGCGCCTACGGCGGCGGCGAGTTCCGCTATCCCGAATTCGGCCCGCACCTGTTCTCGCCGGCGACCGGCTCGGCGCTGGTGTTCTCGTGTTCGCTGCTGCACGAGGTGCTGCCGGTGCGCAGCGGCACGCGCTATGCGATGACCACGTTCCTGGCCTGAGCGCTCGCGCTCACAGACCCAGTCGCGGCCGCAAGCCGTCTGCATCCAGGCCGGTCAGCGCGCCGTCCGCCCAGGCCAGGCCGGCCTCGATCTGCGCCGCGTGCGCGCGCGCCGCCGCCGCCAGCTCGCGTTCGCGCGCGGCGGCATCGTAGGCCTGGCGGTGATCCTTGGCGTAGCGGTCGAGCAGGCCCGAGGCCGCGATCCGCGCGGCCCAGTCCGCGGGCACGGCCAGGCCGTAGTGCGCGGCCAGCTCGGCGGTGCGCGCGGCCGGATCGGCCAGCACGGCCGCGAAATCCAGGTCGATCAGGCGAGCGGCCATGGCCGGATCCGCGCGCAAGCGGCGCCAGCGCAGTTGTTCGGCCAGCCACAGGCGGGCCAGGCGGGCGCCGTCGCCGGTGGCCGCGGGCAGGCCGGCGGGGCCGAACTCGGCCAGGCGCAGGGCCTCGCCGGCCAGGCTGCCGTCGCGCAGGCCGTCCTCGCGCAGCATGGTCGCCAGCCAGCTGCGCAGGTCGATCCAGAGCAGGCAGGCGCGCCCGGGCGCCTGCGCCAGCAGGCGTCCCGCCAAGCTGGTCACGGCGCTGGTCGGCTTGATCAGCACGACTTGGCTGTCGTCGAAACGCCGGTTCAGCAGGCGCAGCACCGGGCCCTGCCAGGCCTGCGTGGCTGGGTCGTCCGGGGCCTGGGCCAGGCTCAGCAGGGGCAGGGGCTCGCGCAGGCCCAGCACCGGTTCCAGCGTATCGAGCAAGCGGCTGACCAGACTGGAGCCGCAATGTCCTATATGGAAAATCCAGTGCAGGGGCGCCGGGGTCGGCGGCGGCGCCAGCGCGGCCTCGATTTCGGTCAGCGACAGCTCCCAGCCGCGGATGTCGCGATGGTGCAGGGCGCGCTGGTCCAGGAAGCTCGCGCGGCGGTAGTCGGCGGGCTCGAAATGCAGCACCCAGCCGCGTCCCGCTGCCGCGTCGAAGGCGAACAATGGATAGGCTGCACTGTGACTGAAGTCGGGTGGCAGGCGCCGGGTCGGACTCATGGGCGATGGTAGAATTCGCGTTTGCGCATGCTAGCCGAAGCGGAAGAACGCAATGACTGAACGAAAGCCGGATGGCGGGGCGCACAAGCCCGGACTGGGCACCCTCGCGATCCACGCAGGCCAGTCCCCCGACCCGACCACGGGCGCGGTGATGACGCCGATTTATGCGACCTCGACCTACGCCCAGAGCAGCCCGGGCGTGCACCAGGGCTTCGAGTACTCGCGCAGCCACAACCCGACCCGCTTCGCCTATGAGCGCTGCGTCGCCGGCCTGGAGGGCGGCAGCCACGGCTACGCCTTCGCCTCCGGCCTGGCCGCGACCTCGACGATCCTGGAACTGCTGGATTCCGGCAGCCATGTGATCGCGATGGACGACGTCTACGGCGGTACCTACCGCCTGTTCGAACGCGTGCGCCGGCGCTCGGCCGGCCTGGACTTCAGCTGGGTCGACCTCAGCGACATCGCCGCCTTCGAGGCCGCGATCCGCCCCGAAACCAAGCTGGTCTGGATCGAAACCCCGACCAACCCGCTGCTGAAGCTGGTGGACGTGGCCCGCATCGCCGAGATCGCGCGCAAGCGCGGCCTGATCGTGGTGGTCGACAACACCTTCAGCTCGCCGATCCTGCAGCGTCCGCTCGAACTGGGCGCGCACCTGGTCATGCACTCGGCGACCAAGTACCTCAATGGCCACTCCGACATCGTCGGCGGCATGGTGGTGGTCGGCGACGACGCCGGCATCGCCGAGCAGATGACCTTCCTGCAGAACGCCATCGGCGGCGTGCAGGGCCCGTTCGACAGCTTCCTCGCCCTGCGCGGCCTGAAGACCCTGCACCTGCGCATGAAGGCGCACTGCGAGAACGCGCAGGCGCTGGCCGAATGGCTGCAGTCGCACCCGTCGGTGGAGAAGGTGATCTACCCCGGCCTGAGCTCGCACCCGCAGCACGAACTGGCCAAGCGCCAGATGCACGGCTTCGGCGGCATGGTCAGCATCCTGGTCAAGGGCGGCATGGACGGCGCGCGTCGGATGATGGAGCGCTGCGAACTGTTCGCGATCGCCGAATCGCTGGGCGGCGTGGAAAGCCTGATCAACCACCCGGCCGTGATGACCCACGCCTCGATCCCGCCCGACCGCCGCGCGGCGCTCGGCATCGCCGACAACCTGGTGCGTCTGAGCGTGGGTGTGGAGGATCTGGCGGATCTGCGCGCCGAACTCGAAGGTGCGCTGGCGCAATGAGTCATGGCCAGTTGATCAACTCGCACCTCCCGCCGCCAGCGGGACCGCGCAGCCTGTTCCTGGGGTTCTGGCGCGAGCGCCGCCTGATCGCGCAGCTGATCCGGCGCGACGTGCTGGGGCGCTATCGCGGCTCGATCATGGGCGTGGCCTGGTCGTTCCTGTATCCGGTGCTGATGCTGGCCGTCTACACCTTCGTGTTCTCCGTGGTGTTCGAGGCCAAGTGGCCCGGTTCGCTCGCCGGCCAGGGCAAGGCGCGCTTCGCGTTGCTGCTGTTCATCGGCGTCATCGCGCATGGCTTGATCGCCGAGGCCCTGATCAAGGCGCCCAGTTTGATCGTCGGCAACGCGAACTACGTGAAAAAGGTCGTGTTTCCGTTGGAAACGCTGGGCTGGAGCCTGATGGGTTCGGCGGTGTTTCATGCGCTGGCCAGCCTGACCATCCTGCTGGTGGCCAAGCTCCTGCTGGAGGGTTCGATTCCGCTGACCACGCTGTGGCTGCCGGTGATCCTGCTGCCGTTGGTGCTGTTCGCGTTGGGGATTTCCTGGCTGCTCGCCTCGCTGGGCGTCTTCATCCGCGATATCGGCCAGATGACCGGCGTGGTGTCGACGGTATTGATGTTCCTCGCGCCGGTGTTCTATCCGATCGCGTCGTTGCCGGAAAAGTACCGCGGTTGGGTCTATGCCAATCCCATCACGATCGCCATCGAGCAAAGTCGCGCGGCCTTGTTCACCGAGGTCGCTCCGGATCCGTCGCTGCTGATCCGCTACTACGCGTTCGCGCTGGTGTTCATGGCGTTCGGTTACTGGTGGTTCCAGAAGTCGCGCCGGGGGTTCGCCGATGTCCTCTGACGCCTTCCCCCAGCCGACCGATGCGACGCCCGCGGACCGGGCGATCGTGGTATCGGACGTCAGCAAGTGCTACCAGATCTACGAGCGTCCGCAGGATCGCCTCAAGCAGGCTCTGCTGCCGCGCCTGGACCGTATGGCGGGCCTCAAGCCGCGCACCTATTTCCGCGAGTTCTGGGCGTTGAGCGGCGTGTCCATGACGGTCGCGCGCGGCGAAACCGTCGGCATCGTAGGGCGCAACGGTTCGGGCAAATCCACGTTGTTGCAGATCGTGTGCGGCACCTTGTCGCCGACCAGCGGCACCGCCGCCATTTCCGGTCGCGTGGGCGCCCTGCTCGAGCTGGGCAGCGGGTTCAACCCCGAATTCACCGGTCGCGAGAACGTCTACATGAACGGCGCGATCCTGGGCATGAGCCAGGACGAGATCGCCAGCAAGTACGACGACATCGTCGCCTTCGCCGACATCGGCGATTTCATCGACCAGCCGGTGAAGACCTACTCCAGCGGCATGTACGTGCGCCTGGCCTTTGCCGTGATCGCGCATGCCGATGCCGAGATCCTGATCATCGACGAGGCTCTGTCGGTCGGCGACGTGTTCTTCGGACAGAAGTGCATGCGCTTCCTGCGCGACTTCCAGAAGCGCGGCACCGTGCTCTTCGTCAGTCACGACGCCGGCGCAGTGACCAATCTGTGCGACCGCGTTCTGTGGCTGGACGGCGGCCGTGTCGTGATGGATGGGCCGGCCAAGGAAGTTTGCGAAGCCTACAGCGCGAGCGTGTACGGCCATCGTCCTGAAGTGCTGCCGAAGCCAGCGGCGGAGCCGCTGGAGCGCGAGCACACCGACGATGCCGGCGTAATGGATGCGACGAGGGACAAATCGCTGGCCCCTGCCGAGACGGATGCCGAGGGGTTCGACCCCAGCCTCGATCACAGCCGCATGCGCGTGTTCCGTTTCGATCCGAACCTCGAAGGCTTCGGCGACGGCGGCGCCAGCATCACCTCGATGCGCCTGGAGAGTGTCGAAGGCCGCAAGCTGTTGCTGATGGAAGGCGGACAGGTCGTGCGCCTGATCATCGAAGCGGTAGCGCATCGCCACATCGCCAGCCCCATCATCGGCTTCTTCTTGAAGGACCGTCTAGGCCAGCAGTTGTTCGGCGTGAACACCTACCGCGATCACGATATCGCCAAGCCGGTCCAGCCCGGACAGACGGTGAGCGCGGTATTCGAGTTCCGCATGCCATACCTGCCGCCGGGCCGATACACGGTCGACACTGCGCTCGCGGACGGTACCTATTTCAATCACGTTCAAGCGATCTGGGTTTATGATGGTTTGGTGCTCGAGTCCGTGATGGAAACCCGTTCGACCGGGTTGGTGGGTATTCCCTTCCGTGCGATCGAGTTGAGCGTTACGGACCCGGCCGCGCCCGCGCATGTCGCCTCGCCGCAAGCCCACGGGACCTCGGCCTGATCGAAAACCCGACGTTCGCTCACGGTTTCCGGCGATGTGACGCCAGCGCCCCTGGCCGATGCCGAGCAGCCTGTCCCTCCCCCAAACCCCAGTTCCGGAGTTAGAAATTGAGTCCGTGTTCCCATATGCATACGTCTCGGTTGGCCGACTCCCTTGCGACGATGGTTCGCGTCGTTGCGCGCGTAGCGGAGGTTGAGGCATGAGTGCCGGAACGCCGCAGTTGAAACTCAATGCCGCCATGTCGCTACCGGCGGCGCGCGTGCCGCCCAGCGCGTGGATCGGCCACATTCCGTTCGCGTTCTGGCTGGTCGAAGAAGCCAAGCCGCGCATGCTCGTCGAGCTGGGCAGCCACCATGGCGCTTCGTATCTGGGCTTCTGCCAGGCGGTGCGCCACTGCGCCCTGGACACGCGTTGCTTCGCAGTCGACATGTGGACGGGCGACGAGCATTCCGGGTTCTACGGCGACGAAGTCTTCAAGACGCTTTGGCAATACAACCAGGAGCAGTACGGCGGCTTCTCGGCGCTGATGCGCATGAAGTTCGACGAGGCACTGGAGTACTTCGCCGAAGGCAGCATCGATGTGCTGCACATCGACGGCCTGCATACCTACGAAGCGGTGCGTCAGGACTTCGAGACCTGGCTGCCGAAGATGTCCAGCCGCGGCGTGGTGCTGTTCCACGACACCATGGTGCGCGAGCGCAACTTCGGCGTCTGGAAGCTGTGGGGCGAGCTGGTCCAGCAGTATCCCGGCTTCGAGTTCCAGCACACCCACGGCCTGGGCGTGTTGCTGGTTGGTCCCGATCAGCCGCAATCCCTGCTCGATCTGGCCGCATTGCGCGGCAGCGAAAGCGAGGCGACGGTGCTGCGTCTGTTCGATGCGCTCGGTAGCCGCATTTACGCGGATCGGCGCATCGCCGAGGCCGAGGCGCGCGCCGATGGCGCGTTGGAGCAGGCCAGGCAGCAGTTGGCCCAGATCGGCACAGTGGAGGCCAGTCAGAACGACATGGAACTGGCTGCCGCGCGCGCCCAGATCGCGCAGCTGAGCGGCGAGCTCGACACGGTACGCGCGCGCATCGCGGCGGCGCCACAGTCCACCGCCGCCGACGTGGTCGCACTGCAGACGGCGCTGGACGAATGCCAGGCGCAGATGCGGGCGCAGGACGAGCGCTTCCGCCAGATCATGGGCTCGCGCAGCTGGAAGTTGACCGCGCCTGTGCGCTGGCTGTCGGCGGCGTTCAAGGGTAAGTAGGCATGGGCTCGCTCAAGGCCCTGATCGGACGCTCGCTGCGCGATGCCTACCATGCCTTGCCGGTGTCGTGGTCGACCCGGCTGTCGCTGAAGCAGCTCGTGTTCCGGGGGCTGGCGCCGGTGTTATCGCGCACCGGTTCCTATCGGCGCTGGGACGAGCACGATCCTGAGGCTGGCGCGGGCTCCCCCGGCGGCGTATCGGTACCGGGCGTGGATCCGCGCGAACTGGCGCGGCTGTCCGAGCGCCTGGCGTTGCAGCAGCGATACGTGCGCCAAGTGCTGGCCTCGGCGCGTTCGGGCCGCAGTCTGGACTTCGTCGCCGCGCCGGCGGCCACCGGCCCGGTCGCGTTGCGCGCCAAGGCGATCGCGCTGTACCTGCCCCGGACCGCGTCCGGCGCCGATCACGATGCCGCGACGCAGTCCCAGGATCGCAGCGGCTGGGCCGATATCGCGGCCGCCGTACCCCGATTCGTCGGCCACGAGCAGCCCCGGCTGCCGGGCGAACTGGGGTTCTACGATCCGCAATTGGGTGCGGTCATGCAGCGTCAGGTCGAACTGGCGCGACTGCACGGCCTGCACGGTTTCTGCTTTCTGCTGAGCGGCGATCTCGATCGCAGCCCCTTGTCGCGTTACGTCGCCGATACGACGATCGATTTCCCGTTCTGTGTGTGCTGGTCGGCCACGATGCCTGCCGATGCCGATGCCGATGCCGATGCCGATGCCGATGCAGATGCAGTTGTCGACGCCGACGCCGACGCCGACGCCGATACCGATACCAATACCAATACCAATACCAATACCAATACCAATACCAATACCAATACCGATACCGATACCGATACCGATACCGATACCGATACCGATACCGATACCGATACCGATACCGATACCGATACCGATACCGATACGCCGACCCAAGACGACGGCGCGCGCTTCGTCGCCGAGCTGGCGCCTTACCTGGCCGATCCGCGCTATATCCGCATAGCGGGGCGCCCGCTGGTGGTGGTGCGCGGCCCGGAATCGTCGCCGGTCGATCGCGCCGTTCCGGAGCGCTGGCGCCAGGCCTGCCGCGAGGCCGGTTTCGGCGACGTGTTCCTGGCTGCGTTGCAGCCCGCAGCGCGCGAGCCCGAACCCCAAGCCGCCGACGATGCGCCGAACGCCGAGGTGGGGCATGATGCGATCGCTGTCGAAGCTGTCGAAGCTGTCGAAGCTGTCGAAGCTGTCGAAGC
>NZ_FOSS01000001.1:645385-980327 GCF_900114355.1 Lysobacter sp. cf310 | reverse complement strand
GTCGAAGCGGTCGAAGCGGTCGAAGCGGTCGAAGCGGTCGAAGCGGTCGAAGCGGCAGAAGCGGCAGAAGTCGTCGCCGTCGACGCACCCGACACGGCGGAAACCGTCGAAGCCGGCACGAATGCTTGCGGCGAACGCGAGACCTGCGCCGTCGCCGGTTTCGACGTCGAGCTGGAATGGCCGCCGCACGCGCCGACCGACGATCTCGTTCCGATCGATGCGCAATTCGGCATCGTCGACCCGGACTGGGCCGGCGCGATCGTCGACTACCGCGAGCTGGTCACGCGTGCCCAGCGCGCGCCTACACCCGATGGACTGCTGATCCGCGGTGTGATGCCGGGCTGGGACGAAGAGGGCGCTCAAGCGGGGCAGGGCCGGGTGTTCGTGAATGCCAGCCCGGAGGCCTACCGACGCTGGTTGTCGGCCGCCGCGGACGACGCCGCGGCCAATCCGGTGGCCGGCGAACGACTGGTGTTCGTGAACGCTTGGAACGACTGGTTGAACGGCGCCTATCTCGAGCCCGACCGCCGCCACGGCTACGCCTATCTGCACGCGACGCGCGCCGCCTTGGCCATGCCCTTGCCGAGCGCGAAGCTGGCCTTGCTCTCGCACGACGCCCATCCGCATGGCGCTCAGTATCTCGCCCTCAACCTGGTGCGCGAACTCAAGCGAATGCATCAGGACGTCGAGGTGTTGATGCAGGGCGAGGGCCTGCTGGAACCCAGTTTCGAGGCGCTTGCGCCCGTGCACCGGCTGTACCAGATGGACGAGGCCGAACTGCTGGCGTTCGCGCAGGGTCTGCGACACAGCGGCGTGGACGCGGTGATCGCCAATACGACCGTCTCCGGTCGCATGATCGCGCCGTTCCGCGAAGCCGGATTGCGCGTGGTTTCCCTGATCCACGAGCTGCCTGGCCTGATCGCGCAGTACTGTCTGGAGCCGGCGCTGCACGAGCTGGTCGAATCCAGCGATCATGTGGTGATTTCCTCGCAGGCGGTGCGCGAGGGCATGGCGACGCTGTTGCCGCCCGATGCCCTGACCGGAAAGATGGTGCTGCGCCCGCAGGGGCTGTTCACCCGCAGCCGCTATCGCGGCCTGCACGATCTCTCCGCACCGCGCGTGGAGCTGCGCCGCAAACTCGGCATCGCCGAGGATGCGCTAGTGGTGTTGTCGGTCGGCTATGCCGACCGACGCAAGGGCCTGGATCTGCTGGCGCAGGCCGCGGCGATCGCGTGCGCGAGCGAACCCGGCCTGCACGTGGTCTGGGTCGGACATCACGAGGCGGAAGTGAAGGAAGAGGTCGACGCCTTCCTGCAACAGGCCGGCATCGCCGACCGGTTCCACTTCGCGGGCCTGGACTTCGATACCGACGACTACTACGCCGGCGCCGACGTGTATGCCCTGGCATCGCGCGAGGATCCGTTCCCGTCGGTGGTGCTGGAAAGTCTGTCGGTGGGCACGCCGGTGGTCGCCTTCGCCGGCACCGGCGGCGGCGCGGACCTGATCGAAGGACGGGCCGGCATCGCGGTGCCCGCCTTCGATCTCGAGGGCTATGCGCAGGCCTTGTTGAGCGTGTGCCGCGATTTGGAGCTGCGTACCGCGTACGCCGAGGCGGGCCGCAAGCTGGTGGACAGCGAGTTCTCGTTCCGCTGCTACGCCCTGGATCTGCTCGAGCTGCTGGGGCGCGACGTGCCGCGAGTCTCTGCGATCGTGCCCAACCACAACTACGCGCATTACCTGCAGCAACGTTTGAGCGGGCTGTCGTCGCAAACCCTGCCGCTGACCGAAATACTGGTGCTGGACGACGCCTCTACCGACGACAGCATCGCCGTGCTGCGCGAGTTGCGCGGCCAATGCCATCCCGAACCGGTGCTGGTGCGCAACGAGCGCAATTCGGGCTCGGTGTTCCGCCAATGGCTGGCGGGCGTGCGCCAGGCGAGCGGAGAGTTCGTCTGGATCGCCGAGGCCGACGACGACGTCAAGCCGGAGATGATCGAGACGCTCGCCAACGCGATGCGCGCCGATGCTAGCGTGGTGATGGCCTATTGCCAGTCGGAACAGATCGACAGCGAGGGCGGCGTGCTCGCCGACGACTACACCGCCTACACCGACGATCTGTCGCCGGAGCGTTGGCGCGCCGCCTATACGGCCACCGGCGCGGAAGAGGCCCTGCACGGCCTGGCGGTGAAGAACACCGTGCCGAACGTCAGCGCGGTGCTGTTCCGGCGCGATGCCCTGCTGCAGGTGCTGGAGGCGCACGAGCAGGAGATCGTATCCTATCGCGTCGCCGGCGATTGGATCGTGTACCTGCGCTTGCTCGCCTTGGGCCGTATCCACTTCGAACCGCGAACGCTCAACAGCCACCGTCGCCACGCGACCAGCGTCACGGCGGCCCTGGACTTGCAAAGGCACTACGACGAAGTCCTGTCCGCGCAAGCGCTGGCGCGCGAGCTGTACCCGCTGGAGCCGGAAACCATCGCCGCCGCCGCCGACTATGCGCAGCGGCTGCGCGCCTACTTCGGCCTGGAGGCGGAGGAATGACATGCGCGTCCTGTTGATCGGCGGCAACGGTTTCATCGGGTCGCATCTGGTCGACGGGTTGCGTTCGGGCGGGCATGCGGTGTCGGTGCTGGACCCGCGCGCCGCCCGCGCCGATCTGGATTGGCAGGGCGTGAACTACCGCCGCGCCGCCTACTCCGATCGTGCCGTCCTGGGTGAGATGCTCGACGGCTGCGACGTCGTGCTGCATCTGGCCAGTACGACGGTACCGTCCACCTCCAACCTCGATCCGGCCCTCGACGTATCGAGCAACCTGATCGACAGCCTGGCCCTGATCGCCTCGATGCGCGAACGCGGTCTGCGCCGCATCGTGTTCTTCTCGTCCGGCGGCACGGTCTACGGCAATCCCGATCACCTGCCGGTGAGCGAGAACCACCCCCTGCGGCCGATCTCTTCTTACGGCGTGGTCAAGGTCGCGATCGAGCAATACCTGCTCATGTATCGCCAGCTCGGCGATCTGGACCCTTTGATCCTGCGTCCGTCCAATCCCTATGGCCCGCGCCAGGTCGCATCCGGGCGGCAGGGCTTCATCGCCACGGCCCTGGCCTGCGCGCGCGAAGGCAGGCCCTTGCAGATTTGGGGCGATGGCGGCGCGGTGCGCGACTACCTCTACATCGACGATCTGGTGGCTCTGGTGACGCGCGCTGTAAACGGTTCCGCCTGCGGCGTATACAACGCAGGCAGCGGTATCGGCCACAGCCTCAACGCGGTGCGCGCGGCGGTGGAACAGGTCACAGGCCGGAAGATGCGGGTCGAGCACCTGCCGGCGCGCGGCTACGACGTCCGCGAGGTCGTGCTCGACATCGCCGCCGCCGGCGCCCGATTCGGCTGGCGGCCGTCGGTGGGGTTGGAGGAGGGCATCGCCCTGACCTGGCGCCGCGATAGCTGAATGCGCATTTAGGTTGCGGCCTCTGCGCCCCGGTCCACCCCGTTTACCGCCGCGGTCGGGAGTCGCGCCTGAGGCGATTGTCCCCAAAAACGACTCAATATCGGTGATAAAATTCGAAATGGACTCAAGGAAACACAGCGCATGAAGCAGCACTCAAACAGCGTCCTCGAATGCGCATGGAGCGTTCGGGCACCCCTGACGGACGGCTCCGGCATTTGGCACGAGGTCGATTGGACCGTGCGTCGGTAGGCGCGGTTAGGCAAGGCCGCTTACGGCCGCCTTCCCGCACACCCCGCCCTCGCGCCCCTGCCGAGGTTTCGGGTTTCCCGCTCTGGACTTGATGCTGACCACATGAACCCTTCCGCCCAGCTCTCCTTCTTCACGATCTGCTCCAAGAATTTCCTCGCCTACGCGCACACGCTGTTCGACTCCGTGCGCGAGCACCACCCGGGCGCGACCTTCTATGTGGCCCTGTGCGATCGCTTGGATGGCATGCTCGACCCCTCCAAGGAACCGTTCGAGATCATCGAGCTGGACGCGTTGGACATTCCCGGACTGCCCGGGATGATCGAGCGTTACAACATCACCGAGCTGAATACGTCGATCAAGCCGTACGTGTTCGACTACCTGTTCAACAAGCGCAACGAACAGCAGGTCGTCTACCTGGATCCGGACATCCTGGTGGTGAGCCCGCTCAAGGAAGTTCAGGACAGTCTGGCCGCCGGCGCCGATGCCGTGATGACGCCGCATGTCCTCGATCCGGCCGAAGGCGGCGTAGAGATCGATGACATCAAGATGCTGCAACTAGGCATCTACAACCTCGGCTTCCTTGCGCTCAATCGCAGCCCGCGCGTGATCGATATCGTGCGCTGGTGGTCGCGCCGGCTCGAGCATCAGTGCGTGATCGACATCCCGAACGGCCTGTTCGTCGACCAGAAGTGGGCCGATCTGCTGCCTTCGTTCCTGCCGTCCACGCGGATCCTGCATCATCCTGGCTACAACGTCGCCTACTGGAACCTTCAGCAGCGAAAGGTCGAGAAATCGTCGCGCGGCTGGGTCGCCAACGGTCAGCCGCTGCGCTTCGTGCACTTCAGCGGCAACAATCTCAACGACGAGACGGTGTTCTCCCGTCACAGCTGGCAGCTCAACGCCGCAAACGTCGGCGAGATCAGCGATCTGCTCAAACAGTACCGCGCGCTGGTGTTCGGAAACGGTTATCAGCATTACTCGAAGCTGCCGTACGCGTTCAGCTGGGGCGGCGCCAAGGGCATCAACCTGCACACGCCCGAACAAGTCGCGGTGGCAGCCGAAGCATCCGCGCAAGCGGAGGAGCCGGCCGTGCAGGCTGCGCCAGTAGTGCAGGCAGTGCCGGCAATGCAGATCGCGGCGGTCGCCCAGGACGCCGGCGTGCTGGAGCGCACGTCCAACCTGATGACCACCCTGCGTCGCGCGCGCGACCACTCCGGCGGTTGGTGGGCGATGGCAGCCAAGGGCGCGTCGGTCTATCGCCGCGGCGGTCTGCGTCTGGTGCGCGACACGGTCCGCCAGCTCAACGTCATCTACCCGATCCTGCACCGCAACGGCATCAGCCGCCCGGTGCAAGTGGCGTCCTATCTGGCTCCGGAGCAAGAGGCGGTCAGTCAGGCCGGCGGCGATCGTGGCAAGCTGCTCTTCATCGACTGGTCGACGCCGCGTCCGGATTGCGACGCGGGCTCGATCACCGCGTTCTACCTGATGAAGATCCTGGTCGATATCGGCTATGAAGTGATCTTCATCCCCAGCGACTTGATGCACCTGGGCCACTACACCCAGGCCCTGCAGAGCGTGGGCGTGACTTGTCTGAATCAGGACGATGTCGGCTCCATCGAGTCGCACCTGGCCAGCGTCGGGCATCAGTACGACTACGCCTTCCTGTGTCGCGCGCCGGTGGCCGAGCTGTACATCGATCAGATCCGCCGTTACGCCAGCCGCGCCAAGATCATCCTCAACACCTCCGATCTGCACTACCTGCGCGACATCCGTCAGGCCGAGATCGAGGGTTCCGAAGAGAAGATGCAGGCCGCGCTGCGCTGGAAGGAACAGGAGCTGGACGTCATCCGTCGCTGCGATCACAGCATCGTGATGAGCGACCACGAGTTGGACATCCTGACCAAGGAGTTGCCGAACTCGAACATCCATCTGGTGCCGCTGATGTTCGTCGACATTCCCGGGCGCAACGGCGACTACGCTTCGCGCAAGGATCTCCTGTTCATCGGCGGCTTCCCGCACCCGCCGAACGTGGATGCGGTGGTGTATTTCTGCGAGCAGATCTGGCCGTCGGTGCGTGCGCGCATTCCGGACGCCAAGGTCCATCTGATCGGCAACTCGCCTTCCGATGAAGTCCATGCGCTGGGCGCGATCGAAGGCGTCAACGTCGTCGGCTACGTCGAGAACCTCAAGCCCTGGTTCGACGGCATCCGCATGAGCATCGCGCCGCTGCGCTACGGCGCCGGCATCAAGGGCAAGCTGGGCACCAGCCTGAGTTTCGGCGTGCCGTCGGTGGCGACATCGATGGCCGTGGAAGGGATGCGGGTGAGCGACGACGAGCACGTGCTGGTGGCGGACGAGCCCGAGGATTTCGCCGACCAGGTCGTGCGCCTGTATAGCGACGAATCGCTCTGGGACCGCCTGAGCCAGGCCGGCCTGGATTTCGTCGCCGATACCTATTCGCTGGACGCCGGGCTGCGCCGCATCGATGCCTTCATGTCGATGGTCGCGGGCGAGGTGCCCGCGTTCGAGGCTACGGTCGTCTCGACCGCCGAGCAGTACCGCTCCTACCACGCCAAGACGCTACCGCAATACCCCAAGCGCAAGGCCTATGAGGAGTCGCTGATTCCCGCGGGTGTGGAGTCGTTCCTGGTCGGCGGCCATTGCGCCGTATGCGACCGGCCGTCGGCATTCAACGTCAGCTTCGCATACAGCTCCGGGTCGCGTTCCGACGTGAATTGGCGCGAGCATCTGGATTGCGCGAAGTGCGGATTCATCAATCGTGTCCGCGCCGCGATCCATGCGTTCCAGTCCGAGCTGAAGCCGACGGCCGACTCTCGCATCTACATCACCGAGCAGACCACGCCGCTTTATCGCTGGGTCCGCGAGCACTATCCGAATACGCAGGGCAGCGAGTACCTCGCCGACAAGGTGGCACCGGGCGGAGAGTTGGCCGGTCTGCGCAACGAGAACCTCATGGCCCTGACCTTCCCGGACCAGAGCTTCGATTACGTACTGTCGTTCGACGTGCTGGAACACGTGCCGGAACCCGAAAAGGCGTTCGCCGAATGTTTCCGCGTGCTGCGTCCCGGCGGCGCGATGCTATGGTCTGCGCCGTTCGCCTTCGAAGACCAGAGTCGCCTGGCCGAGAAGAACGTGATTCGCGCCTACATCGACGAAGCCGGCGAGCTCGTGCACCTGTTGGAGCCCGAGTATCACGGCAATCCGGTCGATCCGGAGGGCGGTGCGCTGTGCTTCCAGTATTTCAGTCAACAGACCCTGCAGCAGATGCGCGACGCCGGCTTCTCCGATGCGCGCCTGTTGTTCTATTGGTCGCCGAAGTTCGCCTATCTGGGCGGCGAGCAGATACTGTGCATCGCGATCAAGGGCCGTCGTTGAGCCGCTGCCGCAGGGCTTCGGCCGCGCAAACGCGGCGATCACATGCGGATGCGACGATGTCCGGCGGCCTCGTATTTCAAGGAGTAAGGTCTCAATGAAGAAGGCGATTCTGGTCGTAGCGTTAACGGCGGCCGCCCTGGGCGCGATTTGGTGGCTGACCGAGCCCAAGAAACCGGCCGAGAATGCAGCCGCGCTGCCGGACGTGCCGGTCAATCCGCAGGCTTCGTCCAGCCCGGCGGCGCCGCAGTCCGCCGGCGCGGGCACGTCCTTGCTTTGGCGCAACCAGTCCAGTGGCGAAAATCTGGCTTGGCGCTTCGGCGACAAGGGCGCCATGACCCCGGTCGGGTTGTGGGCAGTGGATTCGGATTGGGCCGTGTTGGCCTACGTGACGGGCGGCTGGTCGGGCAGCGATCTGGCAGCCTGGCGCAATCCGGCCAACGGCGAAGTCCGCTTGTGGAAGGTCGCCGCGGGCGCCGCCGAGCCCAGCACCGAAGTCCTGCCGCAGGCCGGCGCCGATTGGCGTCTGGCGGCCTTCGTCGACGCCAACGCCGACGGATATGCCGACGCGGTGTGGACCAGCCGCGAAGGCGGTGTGGCGGTGTGGCTGCTGCGCGACGGTAAGGTGTTGGAACAGGCCATGATCGGCGACACCGGCGGCGCCTGGTCGCTGGCCCAGGTCGGCGATTTCGACGGCGACGGCCGTGGCGATCTGTTCTGGCGCAAGAACGATCATGCATCCGCCAGCATCTGGTCGCTCGATGGCGCCAAGCTCAAGTCCTCGCGTGGTCTCGCCGATCCGGGCTCGGCCTGGACCCTGCTCGCCGCCGGGAAGTTCGACGGCGAGACGGGAGACGATCTGCTTTGGAAGGACCAGGCCGGCTCTCTGTTGGCCTGGAGCGGCGGCGATGTGGCCAAGCCGGTTACGCTCGCGCGCCAGGCGGTTGCGGATTGGCACTTCGTCGCAGCGCTGGATGTCGACGGCAACGGTCGTACCGATCTGCTGTGGCGGAACCCGTCCACCACCCAAACCGGCGCCTGGCTGCTCGGCGCCTCCGGCGAAATCACCGATCTGTCGTTGTCGCCGGTGGGCGCGGAGTGGTCGCCCATTTCGTCGGCGCTGGTCGCTCAGACCGGCGCCTGACGGCACGGAAACATTACAGCTTGGGACGACGAGCCCAAGCCAACTTGCGTGACTAGGATTGCACCATGAAAGAATGCAGCAAATCGATTGCGCGTCGACTGTCGGATCCGAACTTCAGCAACCGCTACTTCGTGGGCAGCGGCATCGATATCGGCGGCAAACCCGATCCGCTCGCGTTGTACGTGGGCATGTTCTCGCGCATGGTCGGCGTCAAGACCTGGGACTGGGAAGACGGCGACGCGCAATACCTGCAGAGCGCGGCCGACGGCAGCTTCGATTTCGTGCACAGCAGCCACTGCCTGGAGCACCTGGTCGATCCCCGCGAAGGCCTGAAGAACTGGTTCCGCGTGCTCAAGCCGGGCGGCTATCTGGTGCTCACGGTTCCGGACGAGGATCTGTACGAGCAGGGCGTGTTCCCCAGCACCTTCAATCGCGACCACAAGTGGACCTTCACCGTCTACAAGCCGGAGTCGTGGAGCGACCGCTCCATCAACCTGCTGGACCTAGCGCGCGACCTGGGCGCCGACGCCGAAGTGGTGCGCATCGAGCAGCTGTCGTCTACCTATCGCTTCGACCTGCCGCGCTTCGATCAGACCCTGACCCCGGTGGGCGAATGCGGGATCGAGATGGTGGTGCGCAAGCGCCCGACGGCGGAAGTCGAGGCACGCGGCCGCTGGCAGCGTCCGGCGGCGCTGGACGATCGCGAACTGCGCATCCACTTCAATCAATATCGACAGGACATGCAGTCGATGAAGAACTCCAACCAGGACGCCGTTCCCTTCCAGAACGATTCGCCGCTGTGAACCGCAACGCGATCATCCGTGCCCGCGCTCCTCTGCGGCTCGGCTTGGCCGGCGGCGGCACCGACGTGTCGCCGTACTGCGACACCTACGGCGGCTACGTGCTCAACGCGACCATCGATCGTTACGCCTATGCGGTGATCAAGGCGACCGAAGGCGACAGCGTGCGCTTCGTCGCCAGCGACCAGGAGCAAACGGCCGAGCTGCCGCTGCAGGCCAGCTATCCGATCGAAGGCAACCTGCAGCTGCACAAGGCGGTCTACAACGAGATCGTCGCCAACTACAACGGCGGCGTGCCGTTGGCGGTGGAGCTGACCACGTTCTGCGACTCGCCGATCGGCTCGGGCCTGGGCTCGTCGTCGACGGTGGTGGTGGTGATGATCCGCGCATTCGCCGAGCTGTTGGGCCTGGCGCTGGACGACTACGCCATCGCTCACATGGCCTACAAGATCGAACGCGTCGACTGCGGCCTCAAGGGCGGCAAGCAGGACCAGTATTCGGCCACGTTCGGTGGCTTCAATTTCATGGAGTTCTACGACAACGACCGCGTGATCGTGAACCCGCTGCGGATCAAGAACTGGGTCCTATGCGAATTGGAGGCGTCGCTGTTGCTGTACTACTCCGGTGTCTCGCGCGAGTCGGCCAAGATCATCGCCGACCAGAGCGACAACGTTCGCCACAAGGATTCCAGCACCATCGAGGCCATGCATCGCCTGAAGGACGAGGCGCAGAGCATGAAGGTCGCCCTGTTGAAGGGCAGCTTCGGCGACATGGTCAGTTCGATGCGCCTGGGCTGGGAGAGCAAGAAGAGCACCGCCAGTTCGGTGTCCACGCCTAAGATCGAGGCCATCTACGAGGCGGCCATCGGCGCCGGCGCGCTGGCCGGCAAGGTGTCCGGTGCGGGCGGCGGCGGCTTCATGATGTTTTTCGTCAAGCCGGATCGACGCATGGAAGTGATCCGCGCGC
Organism: Lysobacter sp. cf310; assembly: GCF_900114355.1. Lineage (GTDB taxonomy): Bacteria > Pseudomonadota > Gammaproteobacteria > Xanthomonadales > Xanthomonadaceae > Lysobacter. The sequence goes on along the minus strand of NZ_FOSS01000001.1, from coordinate 970,327 downwards.
TGAAGGCCTTCGACGGCCAAGTCAGCAATTGCCATTTTACCAAGAACGGTACGCAAGCCTGGAGGATCGAGTGAAACAGCAGATCATCGACAAGCTCGAGCGAGCGGTGCAGGTCATGCGCGCGCTCGCCGACGACCAGACCACGCAGCAACAGCTGGAAGCCTGCGCGGCCAAGTGCATCGAGACGCTGAACTCGGGCGGCAAGCTTCTGCTGGCCGGCAATGGCGGCAGCGCCGCTGATGCCCAGCATATCGCGGCCGAGTTCGTCAGCCGTTTCGCCTTCGACCGCCCCGGTCTGCCGGCGATCGCGCTGACCACCGACACCTCGATCCTGACCGCGATCGGCAACGACTACGGCTACGACAAGCTGTTCTCGCGCCAGATCCAGGCCCTGGGCCGCAGCGGCGACGTGTTCATCGCATACTCCACGTCGGGCCGTTCGCCGAACGTTCTGGCCGGACTGCGCGAAGCGCGCGAGCGCGGCCTGTTCTGCATCGGCTTGACCGGTAGCGGTGGCGGCGACATGCCCGAGCTATGCGACATCCTGCTGCGCACGCCCTCCACCGACACCGCCGAGATCCAGCAGGGTCACGCGGTACTGGGCCACATCATCACCGGCCTGGTGGAAAGCGCGATCTTCGGTAAGCCCGCGTGAAGCAAGCGATCGTCCTGGCGGGCGGTTTCGGCACACGCCTGCGCAGCGTGGTCAGCGACGTTCCCAAGCCGATGGCGCGCATCGCCGGCCGGCCGTTCCTGGAACTGCTGCTAGGCCATCTCGTGGACAACGGCTTCCAGCGTATCGTGCTGTCGGTGGGCTATCTGTCCGAGACGATCGTCGCCCATTTCGGCGACGCGTTCCGCGGCGTTCCGCTGGCCTACGCGGTCGAGAGCGAGCCGCTGGGCACCGGCGGCGCGATCCGCGCCGCGATGACCCACTGCGACGACGGTCATGTCTACGTGCTCAACGGCGACACTTATCTAGCCGTGGAGACCGCCGAAACCGACGCGCTGTGGGTGCGTCGCGGCCTGCCCATCATCGTCGCCCGCGAGGTCGAGGACACCGCGCGCTACGGCAAGCTGGAGGTCGACGAGGACGGTCGCATCACCGGTTTCCTCGAGAAAGACGCCAGCGGCGGCCCCGGCCTGATCAACGCCGGCTGCTACGTGCTGCCCACGGACATCGTGCGCGAATTCCCGGCCGGTGAGCGGTTCTCGTTCGAGACCGAGTACCTGCGCGACGCGGTCAGCCGTCGCGAGTTCCTTGCCTTGCCGACGAGCACGGATTTCATCGACATCGGTACACCCGAGGACTACGCGCGGGCGCAGACCTTGCTGTCGGCGATCCGCTGATCGTGGCCGAGCTCGTGCGAGCGCTGTTCCTCGATCGCGATGGCGTGATCAACCGCGACGAGGGCTACACCCATCGCTGGGAGGATTTCGTCTTCATCGACGGCATCTTCGACCTGTGCCGCGCGGCGCGCGCCAAGGGCTATCGCCTGTTCGTGGTCACCAACCAGGCCGGCATCGGCCGCGGTCTGTACAGCGAACAAGACTTCTATGCACTGACCGAGCGCATGTGCGAGGCCTTCGCCGCCGAAGACGCGCCGATCGACAAGGTCTACTTCGACCCCACCCATCCCGTGCACGGCATCGGCGAGTACCGCCGCGAATCGCCGATGCGCAAGCCCAATCCGGGCATGCTGCTGGCCGCGGCCGAGGAGTTCGATGTATCCCTGACGGACAGCGTACTGGTGGGCGACAAAGGCTCGGACATCCTCGCCGGGCAGCGTGCCGGTGTGGGGACGACCTTGCTGTACCTGCCTGCGGGCAAGGGGGGCGACGGCGAGAGCGGCAACGGTGTGGCCGCTCCGAGCGCCGTCATAGCGCGGTTGGAGCAAGCGCTGGCCTGGCTCTAGTCCGTCCGGTCGGCCGGCGCATCGAGCCGGGATGCGAGTCGGCGAGCCGCCGGTCTGCCCGAACTCCGGCTACATCAGGAGCCATATGCTGTCGGACTCATCCACCAACTGGATGTCGAAGCCGTTGCCGGTATTGCGCCATAGCAGCACGTAGTGAGACTTACGATCCGGTTCGACGGTCTGCAAGGACACGACATCGCCCAGACCGTCGCCGTCGTAGTCGCCGACGCCGAGAAAATAGGAGTCATATCCGATCCAGCGGGGCTCTTGGTGGATTACGTTCGATCCATTCATCCACCAGAACCCCATCATGCCCACGGTCTTACTGCCGTTCCACACGATGTCGGTGCGGCCGTCGCCGTTCAAATCGACGTTGCCCGAGATATGCCAGTACGATTCAAAGGGGATGCTCCCGGGCATGTCGAAATCGCCGCTACCCGTGTTGCGCAAGAGATACACCCGCCACGATGTGGTGCAGAGCAGGTCATCGTCGCCGTCACCGTCGAAGTCGCCCGCTCCTTTCATCCTGCAATCGTCATTCACGCCGAACACCGACGACCCGATCACGCTCGCACCGTTCATCAGCCAATAGGCGGCTTGGTTATTGTCTCGGTTCTCCCAGACGATGTCGTCGCGTCCGTCGCCGTTGATGTCGGCGACCGCGGCAGGCGGCGCCACGACCCATGCTTTCGGAACGCTGCCCAGGAAGTAGGCATCGAACGTTGAGTCTCCACGGCTACGCCACATGAAAACGCGCTTCTCGGGCGAGGCTGGGATGTAGTCGTGGGTAACGAAGAGTATGTCCGCGCGCCCGTCGCCGTCGTAGTCGCCGGTCGCCACATCGCGGAAGTTCGTGTCGATCTCGTAGCTATGCTTCGACAGAATCGTTGCGCCGTCCATTCGCCAATAGGCGAAACGATACACGGCTATCCCTGGGTGGAAGTCGCGCTCGTAGGTGTGCCAGATGAGATCGGACCGCCCGTCCCCATCGATGTCGTTACGCACGGATCGAGCGGACGCCACTAGCGGTTGGGCCTTAGCGAACAAGCGCGAGGCTTCGCGGTTCCGTAGGGGCGCCGGGTCGATCGTGGCGGGGGCGCTGGATCGGACTGTGGGATTCCAGGGGCCTGAGGCCTTGCGAGGGGGCGCGGCGGACAGATCGCCGATCGCCAGCATCGCAAACAAAGCGGCGGCGACTATGCAGGAGCAACGATTCATCGCGTTGTATCCGTAGTGGGGCCTAAGGCGTGAAGGTATCAAGAGCCGTACATCCGGCCCGCTCTCAGATTACTAGCTTCATCCGTCGCGATTCCAATGCAGGTGCGTGGCGATGCGCCGAACCGGTGGCGCCAGGGTCCGGTCGGCCAGTCAGTCGCGTGGAGCCGCCGTGTCGTCCGACGCCCAGCCGGTGCTCCTCGAGCCCGGTCCCGGTCGCAAGGGCGTGACGCCCTTAGTGCATGCTGGTCCAGAGCACGGCAGCTCGCCCGATCGGTCAAGGCTGCAAGTACAGGTGCAGTGCCGGCGCTGGTTGATCAGGCCAAGAAAATGGCCGCCCTATGTCGCACCCGCCGTCGCCACGGGTGTGCCTAAGGAATGTGTAGAGCGTGCCTGCCTGCGTCCAGGCGAGATCTTGCACTCCATCTCCATCGAACTACCGATGGAGACATCCCCTAGGAGCCGTTGAACGATCCGCTGCGCTATCCCTGGTGCAAGGGCAACAGGCGCCACCACCATGCGTAGGCACCGATCAGGTACTCGTCGAAGTCGCCATCGCCGCGGCTGCGCCATAGGAGCGCATAGCTGCCATCTGTGAAAGCGATATCGCCCAGGCCATCGCCGTCGAAGTCGCCGGCCTGAATGCCGTTGGCGCCGGCCCATCGGGTATCCGCGCGCAAGACCGAATCTCCGTCCAGCCACCAGAAGGCGACCATGCCCGAATTGTCGTGTTTCCAGACGATATCCGCGCGACCATCGCCATTGAGGTCGGGATTGCCTTCGATCTTCCAGGTGGGGTCGTAGACCGAGACTAGCGATACATCGAAGCCGCCATCCCCACGGTTGCGCCACAGAAATAGATAGCCCAGTCCGGTATGGCTGCACAACAGATCGTCCAGGCCGTCGCCGTCGAAATCGCCGGCCCCGTTGATCTCGTACTCGGCGCTCAGATCGAAGGTCGTCGATCCGAGTACCGTGGAGCCGTTCATGAATACATACGTGCCTTTGCCGGTGGTCTTGTTGTGCAAGACCAAATCGTCTCGACCGTCTGCATTCAGATCCGCATTGCCACGCAGTCTGGCGTACCTGCCAGGAAGCGATGCAGGCGTCAGGAACGTAGCGTCGAAGCCGCCGTCGCTACGGCCCTGCCAGAACGATAGCGGAATGATGCCGCCGGGATGGCCGAACAAGAGATCGGCGCGACCATCGCCATCGAAATCTCCCGGATTGGCATAGGCTTGAGCCTGACCAGCGTTGTGAAATTGGAATACGTTGGCCGACAAGACCGACGTCCCGTTCATGTTCCACGTAGCGATCGTGGCTGAGGTGGGCGGGTTGGTGCGGTAGTAGAACGAATGCCACAGAAGATCGGAACGTCCGTCGCCATTGAAGTCGCTGCGTACGGCTTTCTGCACGTCGGCGAAAGGCTGAGGGGCTGTGGCGGAGTAGTCGATTGAGCGTCTGGGCGGCACTGGAGCGGTGATGGTCTCCTGCTGCGCGGGTTGCGGAAGGCGCCACGGCGCGTAGCCGCGTTCGGGTACGCGCGCGGAACCGTCGGCGCATGCGCCGACCAGGATCATCGCGATCGCGGCTCGGAGGATAGGCTGTCTCATCTTCAACGTCCCTGATGGGGTGATCCGAAAGAGTGGCGGCCGCGAAGGCTTAGCGAAACCGATCAAAGTGCGCTCCGCCAGTACTGATTGATCTGAGCTATCAGGTAGGCGTCGAACTCACCATCGCCACGACTACGCCACATGAACGAGTAGTAGGGACTGACCTGTTGCGTCCAGACGACGTCCCCGATTCCATCGCCGTCGAAGTCCCCAGTCGCGACCCTCGGGCGAGGCCCTGCCCATTTCGAGTCGGAGCGGATGATCGAAGCGCCGTCCAACCACCAGAAGCCGAGCATGTTCAGCGCCTGATTGCTCCAGACAATATCGGATCGTCCGTCGCCGTTGAGGTCTGGGTTTCCGACGATTTCCCATGATGGATCGTAGACAGCGATCAGCGATACGTCGAACCCTCCATCGCCGCGGTTATGCCAGAAGTAGAGGTGGCCGAGGGCAGTCAGGCTGCACAACAGGTCGCCCAGTCCGTCCCCGTCGAAATCGCCGGCGCCGTTGATCGCATAGCCGGGGCCTAGATCGAATATCACGGAGCCCAGCACCGTTCGCCCGTCCATGAGCAAGTAGGCACCGAGATTGTTGTTCGCTTTGCGAAGGAGAATATCGTCGCGGCCGTCCGAATTAAGGTCGACGTTGTTTGGCAGATAGGTCAGTGCCCACCCAATGTATTGATCGCCTCCACTGGCCTGTGCAGTGTCGAAGCCGCCGTCGCCGCGGCTGAACCAGAACCGATTGATCGGGTGGTAGACGGGCGGTCCGTACAAAAGATCGGTGCGGCCATCCCCATTGAAATCACCCGAGGTTGGCGCAGCTCGCAGATCCGACTGGAAAATGTGGTTGTGCGTAGAAGCTCGCGATGGACCCTCCATGCGCCAGTAGGACAGGTTCCAGTACGTAGGGATGGTGTGATCAGAAAAGTAGGTGTACCAAATGAGGTCGGAGCGCCCGTCGCCATCGACGTCGTTATGCACGGACGTCATTGAAGCGATGTAGTTGCTGGGCCGTGCGGAGGAAACTCTCAAACCCGATGGGCGGGCCAGAGAGTCGCTCGACGGTTCAGCCACTCGAGGCAGCGGCAAGCGCCAAGGCAGATAGCCCGACTGAGGTTCGTTGGCGAACGCGCCACCGATGGCGAGTTGCAGAATCGAGGCTGTCGCGACAGCAAAGATGGCGAATCGCATGCGAGATCCCTCCCGACTGAGCCATCGGCATCCACACGACGGGTGCCCGACTGTTAGTGCGGTCGTGCTGCGGTGCAGTAACCACTGAGTCGCAGCCGCCGGACCGGACTTCGATATTACGGATGCGCCGATCCTAGGCCCTCGGCCACGTAATGTCGAACGCGATCCCCCCGATTGGTCGGACACTGCGCGCGGTTTTCCCTGAACGGGCGCGCTGCTGGTGTGTACGAACTCTGGCCTCTATATGGGCTTGCGAGAACGACAAGCAATTAGCCGATGGCACCGGCTGGCCAACGGCATCGCCGTGGAATTCCCGCAGGCAAGCCAGGTTGATCCAGCTTCATTCGTTCCACGGTGCGCCCACGAGGCGAATGGGTGGGAGTCGCCCGCATCGGCCCATGCCACCGGTCCGCGTTCGTTCGACGGTTTCGTGGCCCTTCAGCGGTTGGGGATAGCGATCCGGTAAAGGTAGCCATGCGGAGCGGTCGTACGCAGCGATGCAGGACGCATCGAAACGGCCATCGCCGCGGCTGCACCATAGGAACAGTAGTGCGTTGGTAGCGCGATCTCTCGTGGTCCATATGATGTCGGCCTTGCCGTCGCCGTCGAAATCGCCGGTTGCCGCAATCTCGTAGTTGTCGAGATCGACCGGGAGACTCCCGCTGCCTTGCACGCTGATGCCGTTCACCTGGCAATACGCCATCAGGCCGTCCCGGTTCGTCCAGATCAGGTCGGTTCGTCCATCGCCGTTGAGGATCACGGCCACCCCGCAACCGCTTCGGAACAGAAGCCTGCCGTCGTCAGCATGGCAAGAAGGTATGGAATGGCGCGGCGCACGGGGAGTTCCGTCGATGAGGTTTCCGCCCGATCGGATGGATGCAGCCGTGGGTGTAGATGCCAAGCGCGAGGTCGAGGCATAGCCGTCTGGGAGCCGCGTTATGCCAGCGAGCGTCGCTGTGCATCTTCACGTTAGGTACGGCAGCGGCCTAATCATCGATTCTGCAGGGTCATCCAGGTGGTGTGGTCGTAATAGGCCACGAACTGCGAATCGAAGGTCCCATCGCCGCGGCCGCGCCACAAATACAAGGATGCGGTGGCTTCCCGCGCCTTCGTAGTCCACATGACGTCGCCCTTACCGTCGCCGTCGAAATCGCCGGTCGCCGCTATCGCATAGTTGTCGCGATCGATCGGTATGCTACCGCGTTGCTGTACGGCGGCGCCGTTCATCAGCCAGTACGAGAACGATCTGCCGCTGTAGCTGGTGAAGATCAGGTCAGACCTGCCGTCCCCATTGAGATCGGTAGCGCTATCGAACTGGAAGGCGATGCTGAGGTCCCCCACCAGCAGTTGATCGAAGTGTCCGTCCGGTCGGCCGCGCCACATATACAGGGGGCCTCTGGTGCTGCGGCCCAGCCACAGCAGGTCGCCGCGGCCGTCGCCGTCGAAGTCGCCGGTGCCCAGAAAGTCGTAGTTGTTGGTGTCGACGGTGTACAGCCTGCTGTCCAGTACGGATGCCCCGTTCATTAGCCAGTACGCGATTAGGCCGCGGGCGCGATCGACCCACACGATATCGCTCTTGCCGTCGCCATTGATGTCCTCGATCGCGTTAGGGGCCCAGCCGGCACCGATGGCGGCGATATAGGTTTGCTCGAAGCCGCCGGTCTCGTTCTGCCGTGCCAGGGTAAGTTGGCGGTTGTCCTCGCTGAGATTGAACCAAAGCTGGTCGACCCGCCGGTCGCCGTCGAAATCGCCGTTTCCGGCAGGGCCGCTTCCCGGCTTGACCAGCGTCGGCCCGGTCGTTTGCAGTACCGTCGCTCCGTTCATACGCCAATGCGCGACCTCACTGTCGGCGCCGCGGACACGAAACCAGGTGATATCGGAACGGCCATCCGCATTCGCATCGTCCTTGGCCGGGCGCGTGGCGGCCGCGAACGGCGTAGCGGCTTGTGCGGCCGACATTTCCAGGGCGTCGGACGGGCCGAAAGCCACCGCTTTGACCATGCCGCCTCGCGCCGAGTTGGGCGCGCGTGCCGTCGCTGTAGCCTGCATCCGGCCTGTGGCCGCGATCGCGTTCGGAATATTCTTTGCTGCGATACCGCCGCTATTCGATTCCGCCCCGACTTCACCCTGTTCGAGCGGGCATCCGGTCAATAGCGCGGCGGCGATGGCGGCTGATATGAAGTTTCGCATGGCGCGATTCCTGATGGTCGGTGTAGTGCGATGGGTGACGGACGAGGGCAGGGGGCGCAATCGACGGGGCGGCAGGGAGCCGTATTGGGCCGACTCTATGCGACTCCCAGCTTGTTCGACTTGAGCGAAACGCCTCGGCTCGTGGGGCACGTGGGCCGTGAAGTCGGGCCTTGAGGCGCGTTATGGATTCGGCATCGGCTGCCAGCTGCTGTGGTCGTAGTAGGCTACGAACCGCGGGTCGAAGGTCCCGTTGCCGAGACCGCGCCATAGGTACAAGGATTCGGACTGACTGAACGACCGACCGGTCCATAGGACGTCGCCCTTTCCGTCGCCGTCGTAGTCGCCCAGGCCGGCGATTTCGTGCTTTTCGATATCGATGTTCATGCTGCCCTGCTGCTGCACGGCGGCGCCGTTCATCATCCAATATGAGAACAATTTCAAGACGAAGCTGGTGAAGACCAGGTCGGATTTTCCATCCCCGTTCAGATCGGTGGCGCCCAGGAATTGGAAGTGGGCGCTGACGTCGCCCACATGCAACTGATCGAAATTTCCGTCGGGTCGGCCGCGCCACATGTACAGGGTGCGGGTGCTCTTGCTCGCCCACAGCAGGTCGCCACGGCCGTCGCCGTCGAAATCACCATTGCCGAAGAAGTTGTAGTTGGTGGTGTCGAAGGAATAGAGTCGGCTGGAAAGTACCGTGGGCCCGCTCATGAGCCAGTAGGCCATCAGCCCGCGCGCCCTATCCACCCACACGATGTCGCTCTTGCCGTCGCCGTTGAGGTCCACTGCCGCGCTGGGGGCCCAGCCGGCACCGATGATGGCGATGTAACTTTGCTCGAAGCCGCCGGACTCGTTTTGCCGCGCCAGAGTCAGTTGGCGGCTGGCGTCGCTGGTATTGAACCAGAGCTGGTCGACCCGTCGATCGCCGTCGAAATCACCGTTGAGGACAGGCGCGCTTCCTTGCCAAACCTGCGTCGGGCCGGTCGATTGCAGCACGCTGGTGCCGTTCATTCGCCAATGCGCGACGTCCTGAAAGCCGCCGGGGCGGGTGCGAATCCAGGTGATATCGGAGCGGCCGTCCGCGTTCGCATCGCCCTGGGCCGGACGCGTGGCGGCCGCGAGCGGCGTAGCGGCCCATGCAGCCGGCATCGCCAGCGCGTCTGACGGGCCGAGATCCACGGCCTTCACCACGCCGCCCTGCGCGGTGCCTGGCATTGGTGTCATCGCGGTAACCGGCGTTCGGTTCATGGCGGTGTCCGCGTTCGGAGCAGTATCGGCTGCGATGCCGCTGTTCGATTTATCTCCGACTTCACCCTGTTCGAGCGGACAACCTGTCAACAAAGCGGTGGCGATAGCGGCTGAGATCAGATTGCGCATGCTGGGTTTCCCAAGGATCGGTGTGATGCGGTTGGCGATGGATGAGGTCCGCGGTCCGTCGAGACGATCACGAATCCGCATACGGGGGCATGAGCGTCCAGGTGCCGCCGTCGTAGGTCGCTATGAAGATCGATTCGAAGGTTCCGTCGCCGCGACCGCGCCACAGGTAGCTCGGGTTGCCGTTCTCGTCGCCGCGCCCGACCCAGACCAGGTCGCCTTTGCCGTCGCCGTCGAAGTCGCCCCAGGCGCCGATCTGATAGTTCTGGGTGTCGGTATTGATGACGCCGGTGCGTTGGGCGGCGGTACCGTTCATCCACCAGTACGCCATCAGGTTCAGTTCCCGGTTGGCCCAGACCAAGTCGGAACGCGCGTCGCCGTTGAGGTCGGCGACCGCATCGAGCACCCAGTCCGCGCCCACCGTGCTGACGTACTGCTGATCGAAGTTCCCGTCGCTGCGGCTGCGCCACAGGTACAGGACGTGGCTTCGATAGCCGCGCCACAGCAGGTCTTCGCGGCCGTCGCCATCGAAGTCGCCGACGCCGGTCAGCCCGTAATTGACGGCGTCCAGCGTATATGCGCCCGTGCGCAGGATGCTGGTGCCATTCATGAGCCAATAGGCCATCAGATTCTTCGAGTAATTGATCCAGACGATGTCGCTCCTGCCGTCGCCGTTGAGGTCGGCGGAGCGGTCGAACAGCCAGTCCTCCCCGACCTGGGCGATGAATCGTTCCTCGTACCAGCCGGCTTCGTTGAGCCTGCCCAGGGTCAGAGTCCCGTTATTGCTCAGCCATATCTGGTCGACCCGCCTGTCGCCGTCGAAATCGCCGGTGCTGATCGCGACAGCGCTGTTACCAAGCGCGGACGGGCCCAGCGTGCGCACGAACCGGGCCCCATCCATGAGCCAGTGAGCGCTGTTCAGGGCTCCGTTGACCTCGCCGATCCAGACCAAGTCCGAGCGACCGTCGGCGTTGGCGTCGTTGTAGGCGCCGCGCGGGCTCGCCAAGGGCGCTGCCTGCGCGGTCGTTTGCGCCTTGGCCGGATCACGGCCTGTGTAGATAGGCGCTCCGGCCGCGTTGGCGGCTAGCTCGGACGGATACACGATGGTCGCGTCGACCCGCACCGCGCTCGTGGCCAGGCTCATAGTTCGCGCTTTCGATGCGGCTTCGTTCTCAGGCGTCTGGAGCGGACAGCCCGTCGCCAGAAATGCGGCGATGGAGATTAGAGCGAGGTTGCGCATAGGTGATCCCGGTGAGTCGGCTGCGAGGGGTCTGGTGGGGGCTAGTGCTCGTGTGCCGTGGGTAGGGAGCGATCAGTCGCGTATGACGGGTGGGAGCGGTTGCTAGTGCAGGGCGTTGTGCGCCGTAACGTGGCACGTATCGAAACTCCCGTCGCCACGACTGCGCCAGACATGGAGTAGAACCAAGGCCCCCTGCGGGTGGATCGGCCGGACGATGTCTGCCTTGCCGTCGCCATCGTCCTGCGTGACCGCAGTCGAGGTGTGCTCGTTCGACGCCGCACCGATGTCGACCGATTCGCGTGAGTATCCGGCCAGCAGGAATGAAGTCGTGATAATCAGTAGGAGACCGCGCATGGCTTTGCCCCTTGGTGATCGTCGCTGCGGGTGTATACGACGAAGGTTGCATAGATCGTGCGAAGAAGAAATCACGCGATCAGCGGCAAGAATGCGATGTTGTTGATGGCGTGCGCAGACAGTGTTGACTAAGTGCGTGCATTAGGCACATTCATGGTGCCGATGCCATCGCGATCGCCTGGATCGTCGGGGCATGAAGGCGCGATTCCGATAACGTCTCGTAGGCGCAATCAGTCGCCGCCCGGCACGCGCCTGGCAACTGATTCCGCTACGCGATGGAAGCCTGGAAAAGAAGAAAGCCCCGCAGGTTGCGCGGGGCTTTCGGTCTTGTTCGATCTCGGCTGAACGTCGATCAGGGAATCGGCGCCCACGCTGGCGAGTAAGCAGCCAGGAACGGGGTGTCGAATTCGCCATCGCCACGGCTCAGCCACAGGAAGATCAGGCCAGTGGTGGCGTTGGTCCAAAGAATGTCGCCAAGGCCATCGCCGTTGTAGTCGCCGGTAGCCACGATGCGGTATGCAGGGTCGATAGCCTTGACGCCCGAGGCCTGAATGCCTCCGCCATTCATCCACCAGTAGGCCATCAAGCCGCTGCTGGAGTGCTGCCAGACCAGGTCGGATCGGCCATCGCCGTTCAGATCCGCCACCCCCGCGAGCTTCCAGTTCGGATCGTATCTACCGATGCTCAGGCCGCTGCTCGTGATCCCGTCACCAAGTGTGTTTTTTGAAAGAATCAGTTGGTTGCTCGTGGTGTCGACCAGGATGAGATCACCATTGCGGTCGCCGTCGAAGTCTCCACCGGTGAACATCTGATGGTTATAGATGAGGCTTTCCCGGAGAGCATAGGCCTTGATGACTCTGGGGCCGCTCATCATCCAGTAGTAGCGGACCCGCTTGGTGCTGTCCTGCCAGATGATGTCGTCCGTTCCGTCCTCGTTTAGATCGTATGCGGAAGAGAGAACGGTCCAGCCTTTTCCGCTGCTGGCGAACGAGGCGTAAGGAGCGGAGACATACGCTGTATCGAACTGCCCATCGCCGCGGCTCTTCCACAAGTAAGCCGTGTTGTCGGCGTCGCTGATCCAGAGGATATCGCTGCGGCCGTCGCCGTCGAAATCGCCGGTGCCCGCGATGCGGTAGCCTGGGCCGATAAAAAAGCTTCCGCTGCCAACGACCGTGGTGCTGGCGATCCACCAGTACGCCATCATCGATTGACTGGTGTTGTACCAGATCAGATCGGAGGACCCGTCGCCATTGAAATCGTTGCGTACCGACTTGCGCAGTTGCGGCACTAGCGCGCTGCGAAATGCAGCGACATCCCGGAATATCCAGTTAAGGCTTTGTGCATTGTCGTGATTAGAATCGCCCAGCGGACGTCCAGTGCCCGGGTGGTTGATCTTCGGATTACTGAAGTAGGGAACGGAGAATTGCCTGGCGCCGCTGAGTGGGTAGGCCATGATGGTGTAGAAACCATCGGCTTCTTCTTCGCGATACCCATATGCGTACTGGTGTGCGCCAGGTTGCCCAACGCTGTCTTCCCAGTTATGGGCCTGGCCGAGATTGTGGCCGAGCTCATGCGCCAGTGTTTCCTCGCGGCACGAGTAAGATCCGCCATCGCTTTCGTTGAAGTCGCTGCCGTCGCTGATTGTCGAGTAACCGAACTTTTCCGCGGTAGCGTCGAGCGGCAAGCCGTCCATCGGCGGACGGTTTATCCACGCGGTTCCGCAACTGGTCTGTTGCGGAGCGACGAACGGGCGAACCAGGGAAACCAGGTCGGCGCCATAAGTTTCACGCGCATCGCGCAAGGGCTGCAGCTCGCTCGGAACCGGCTGGGTTTCGCAACTGACCGAGCCACAGGTGTAGCCGGTCAACGCCGCCAGGGCCGTGGGATTACTGGTGCTGTCGGTGTAGTTGACCAGCTGCGTGTGAACCAGGCGAATCCGGCCGTAGACGATGCTGGATCGATAGGCCAGGTTGGTAAGGGCTACCAGGTGGGCCAGGCGGGTGTTCACCTGAGAGGTGCCGCCGTAACGGGTGACCAAGCCGGGGGTATAGCCCAGGGCCAGGTCCACGGTATTGCCCGGTGTGGCGAGTGGCGTTGCCTGGCTGCCGGAGGCGGCCATGGCAGTGGCTGGCACGGCTAAGGCATCGGAGGCGGCGGAGCTCAGAAGTTGGCCTCCGAGCACCTTGGCGGGGTCTACTTGGACCAGCCAACTGCGCCCGTTGAGCGTGTCGATGCGCAGCGCTTCGGTCGCATTCCGCTCGATCCTGCCGAATACCGCCTTCTCGCCGAAGGTGATCACGGTTTGCAGGCCGTCCTCGGTCTGGCCTATCCAGGTCCAGTTGCCATCCGGGTGCTCCTCGTGGCGCTGGTAGGCGATACGGATCGTCCGCCCGTCCGGAGCGGCCAGGGAGATCGCGCTGCCAGGAGTCGTGGCGTTGAGCGCGTGCGCTTCGCTGAGCTCGATCCGATGCGACGTGAAGGCGCCGCGCACTTCGGGTGCGACGAGGCGATCGTAGCGGGCCAGGGCGCCGCGATCGGGCAGGGCCGCGAAGCCCGCGCCGGATGCGCGCGCGATCCGCGCCGGCGCCGGCATAGCGGCGGCTGGAGCGGTGGAAATGCGGGTCCGCGACGGATCGACATCGGATTCGGACGTGCAGCCGGCCAAGAGCAGACCGGCCGCCAAGCTCAATGCCAGGTGACGCATTCGATACCTCATACCGGCGTGACTGCCGGTCCCCTGCGGACAGGATAAGCGGAGTCGCTTGCAGGCGATATGCGGTTCGCCGCAAGCCGCACCCTGTTGGGCGCAAGCGTCGATATGCAGGGCGGCGACGGGCGGCGCGCCGGCGCTATCCGGCCTTGGCTTCGCTCGCGCGGCGGCAAAAAAAGCCCCGCGAAATTCGCGGGGCTTTCGGTGCTTCGCCGGCTAGGCGCCGATCAGGGGATCAACGACCACGCCGTCGAGTAGCTGGCCAGGAACGGCGTGTCGAACTCGCCGTCGCCACGGCTCAGCCATAGGAAGATCAGGCCGGTAGTGGCATTGGTCCACAGGATGTCGCCAAGACCGTCGCCGTTGTAATCGCCGGTGGCGGCGATGCGGTAGGCGGGGTCGATGACTTTGACGCCGGACGACTGGATGGTGAAGCCGTTCATCCACCAGTACGCCATAAGGCCTTGGCTGGGGTTCTCCCAAAGCAGGTCCGAGCGCCCGTCGCCGTTGAGATCGGTCACGCCCACGAGCTTCCAGGCGGGATCGTAGTTGCCGATGATCCCATGGGTGTACGTTTCTGAATCGCCAAAATCGTTACTGGACAACATGAGCCAGTTTTGCGTCGGATCAACACTGATCAGATCGCCGTTGTGATCTCCATCGAAGTCCCCGACTGCGGTAAATTCAAACGGAGGGGATGGTCCCCATGCCGAAGCGTGGCTACGCAGCTTCGTGGTGCCATTCATCAGCCAGATGATTCGATATTTTCCGGTACTGTCGCGCCAGACGATGTCGTCATTGCCATCCTCGTTGAAGTCGTAAGAGGAACCGATCACGGTCCAGCCGGTTGCCCAGGTGGGGAGCTGATACGGCGCCGATACATAGGCGCCGAAGAATTGTCCGTTACCAAGGTTGCGCCACACATAGACCTTGTCGTCGACCTCGTCCTTCCACAGTATGTCGCTCAGGCCATCGCCGTCGAAATCGCCAGTGCCGGCGATCTTGAAACTACTGCCAACGGAAAAAACGCCGCTGCCAAGCACCGTCGTATTGTTGATCCACCAGTAGGCCATCAGCGATTGGCTGGGGTTGTACCAGATCAGGTCCGACCTGCCGTCGCCATTTAAGTCGCCACTGACCCTGCGTTTCGTGGGCGGAATTACCGACACGCGGAACTTCACGATATCCCGCATGAACCGGTTGAGATTCTTTGCGTTGTTGTGGCTATAGGTGCCGACCGGGCGGCCAGTGGCGGGGTGGTTGACGTTCGGATTGGAAAAATAGGGTATTGGGAACTGCGAGCCGCCGGCGAGGGGGACGGCCATGATGGTGTAGAAGCCGTCGGCCTCGGCTTCGCGATAGCCGTAGGCGTCTGCCGCGCCCACTCCGCCGGGAGCGGGGTCTTCCATGTTGTGCTGCTGGCCCATGTTGTGGCCCAGCTCGTGCGCCAGCGTGTGCTCGACGCAGGAGTAGTAGCGGCCGTCGCTTTCGTTGAGATCACCGCCGTCGCTGACCACCGAGTAGCCGAATTTCTCGTCGATGCTGTCCAGCGGATAATTGCTGATCGAGGGCGTGTTGATCCAGGCCGCGCCACAGCTGCCCTGCTGGGGTGCGACGAAAGGACGTACCAGCGATACCAAGTCGGCGCCATAGGTCTCGCGCGCGTCGCGCAAAGCCTGAAGTGAGGTTGGGATGGGCTGGGAGGCGCAACTGACGTCGGCGCACGTGTAGCCGGTCAGCTCTCTCAGCGCCAAGGGGTTGGCAGCGGTATCGGTGTAATCGACCGGCATCGTATGCACCAGGCGAATACGGAAGAAGACCTTGCTGGCTTGATAGGCCTGGTTGGTCAGTGCCACCAGGTAGGTCAGGCGCGTATTCACCTGCGAGGTGCCGCCATAACGGGCGGCCATGCCTGGGGTGTAGCCCAGCGCCAGGTCGATGGTCGAGCTGGCGGTGGCGAGCGGCGTCACATCGGCGCTGGCGGCCGCGATCGCCGCGGCAGCAGGCGCTAGCAGCGCATCGGATTGACCCGGATTCAGGAGTCGGCCATCGAGCAGCTTGGATGGGTCGGATTGCACCAGCCAGCTGCGACCGTTGCGCGTGTCGATGCCTAGCGCCGCCGTCCCGCGTTGTTCGATCCTGCCGAACACCGCCTTCTCGCCAAAGGTGATCACGGCCTGCAGACCGTCCTCGGTCTGGCCGATCCAGGTCCAGTTACCGTCCTGGTTTTCTTCGTGGCGTTGGTAGGCGATCCGCATCGGGCGCCCGTCGGGTGCGGTCAGGGTGATGGCGCTGCCCGGAACCGTGGCTTTGAACGCATGCGCTTCGCTGAGTTCGACCGCGCGATAGGTCAACGCGCCGCGCACCTCGGGACGGGTCAGGTCGTCGTAGCGGGCCAGGGCGCCACGATCGGGCAGGGAGGCGAAGCCCTGTCCCGGCGCACGCCCGACGCTGAGCGACGCTGGCTCGAATCGATCGGGCGCCCGGATGGCGGCGGCGTTTCGCGCGAGCCCGGGCTCCGATTCGGACGAACAGCCGACCATCCACATGCTTAGTGCCAGAACCAGTACCGAATAACGCATTTGCCGCCCCACACCGACGCCTGCCGCCGGCTCCCCTGTGCGTAGGATAAGCGCTGCGTTTCAAGCCCGCCGCGCGGCTGGGCGCGTCCGGGACCCCGTTGAGCGCAATTTCCGGCCTCGATGCGCCGGCTGGGGCGTCGGCGCCGGCCCCGGATCGAGCGTCGATCGGCCTTCGCCGGCGTCGGGGCAAAAAAAAAGCCCCGCGAAATTCGCGGGGCTTTCGGTGCTTCGCTGGCTAGGCGCCGATCAGGGGATCAACGACCACGCCGTCGAGTAGCTGGCCAGGAACGGCGTGTCGAACTCGCCGTCGCCACGGCTGCGCCACAGGAACATCAGGCCGGTCGATGCATTGGCCCAGACGATGTCGCCGCGGGTGTCGCCGTTGAGATCGCCGGTGGTGGCGATGCGGTAAGCGGTGCCCACCGACTTCGCACTGGAGTACTGGACATTCGCGCCGTTCATCCACCACTGCGCCATCATGCCCTGGGTCGGTTGCTCCCAGATCAAGTCCGACTTGCCGTCGCCGTTGAGATCGGTCACGCCGGCGATGCTCCAGCCGGTGCCGTACGCCGCCACGAACGGGGTGTCGAAGTTGCCGTCGGGGCGGCTGCGCCACAGGTAGAGGTAGCCCTGGCTGGGGTTGGCCCAGATCAGATCGCCGCGACCGTCGCCATCGAAGTCGCCGCTGGCGACCACACGGTAGGCGGTGCCCACCGAGTACAGCTTGGTGCTGATCGTGGTGGAGCCGTTCATCAGCCAATACACCATCGTGCCCTGGGCGGTGTTCTCCCAGACGATGTCGCTCTTGCCGTCGCCGTTGAGATCGGGCGTTTCGACGACCGTCCAGCCGGCGCCGATAGCACCCACGAAGGACGAGCTGAACTGGCCGTTGCCGAGGCTGCGCCACTGGTGCAGCTGGTTGTTGGAGCTGTTGAACCAGAGCAGGTCGGTGCGGTTGTCGCCGTCGAAATCGCCGGTGCCGACGATGCGGAAAGCGGTGCCGACCGAGAAGCTGCCGCTGCTCAGGACCGCGGTGTCGTTCATGAACCAATAGGCCATCGAGCCCTGGCTGTTGTTGTACCAGATCAGGTCGGACTTGCCGTCGCCGTTGACGTCGTTGCGGACCTTGGTCGGGTCCGGAATCAGCGAAGCGCGGAACTGCGCGATCAGCGGCATCGTGATGTTCAAGCTGCGCGCATTGTCGGCGGTGGCGCTGCCGGTCGGACGGCCGGTGCCCGGGTGGACGACGTTGGGGTTGCCGAAGTACGGGAT
This sequence comes from Lysobacter sp. cf310, assembly GCF_900114355.1. Classification (GTDB taxonomy): domain Bacteria; phylum Pseudomonadota; class Gammaproteobacteria; order Xanthomonadales; family Xanthomonadaceae; genus Lysobacter. Next base: position 952,668 of record NZ_FOSS01000001.1, on the reverse strand, counting down.
CGAGAACTGGGTGCTGCTGGCCAGGCGGTAGGCCATGACGGTATAGAAACCGTTGGTCGCCGCTTCGCGGTAGCCGTAGGAGTAGCTGTGCGCGCCCTGACCGCTGCTGTCTTCGGGATTGTGCGCCTGGCCCATGTTGTGGCCGAGCTCGTGGGCCAGGGTTTCCTCACGGCAGAAGTAGGTCTTGCCGTCGCCTTCGTCGCGGTCCTGGCCGTCGCTGACCACCGAATAGCCGAAGCCGGCGTCGGAGTTGTCGATCGTGCTGCCGCCGCCGCCGAGCAGCCAGGCGATGCCGCAGCCGTCCTGTTCGGGCGTGGTGAACGGACGCACCAGCGAGACCAGGTCGGCGCCGACCGCGTCGCGCGCGGCGCGCAGGCCCTGCAGGCCCACCGGCACCGGTTGCTGGGTGCAGCCGGAGCTGGTGCAGGTGTAACCGGTCAGGGCTTCCAGCGCGGTGTCGTTGCTGTTGGCGTCGGTGTAGTCGACCTGCATGGTGTGCACGAGGCGCACGCGCGGGTTGATCTGGCTGTCCTGATAAGCCTGGTTGGTGATTGCCATCAGGTTGACCAGACGCGTGTTGACCTGGGTGGCGCCGCCGTAGCGCGCGATCATGCCGGCGGTGTAGCCCAGCGCGACGTCGACGGTGTTGGCCGCGTTGGCCAGCGTGCCGACCTGGGCCGACGCGGCGTTCGCCGCGGCCTTGGGCGGAATCAGGGTGTCGGATTCGGCTTCGCTGCGCAGATTGCCGTCGAGCAGCTTGGACGGATCGGCCTGCATGATCCAGGTGCGACCGTTGAGCGTGGTGATGCGCAGGGCCTCGGTGGCCTTTTGTTCGATCTTGCCGAACACCGCCTTCTCGCCGAAGGTGATCACGGCGCGCAGGCCGTCCTCGGTCTGGCCGATCCAGGTCCAGTTGCCGTCGAGGCTTTCCTCGTGGCGCTGGTAGGCGATGCGCATCGGACGGCCGTCCGGCGTGGTCAGCGAGATCGCGCGACCCGGCACGGTGGCGGCCAGGCCGTGGGCTTCGCTGAGCTCGACCGGCAGATAAGTGAAGGCGCCGCGCTGTTCGCTGGGCTGCTTGCGGTCGTACTGGATCAGGGCGCCGCGATCGGGCAGCGCTGCGAAGCCCTGGCCCGGCGCATGGCCGAACGTCGGGCTCGCCGCCTGGGCGATGGCGCCAGCGCCAGCCTTGGATGAGGCAGTGGCAGCCTTGCCGCCGTCGTCCGATTCGGACGCACAGCCGGCGATGAACAAAGTAAGGGTCAAAGCTAATATGGAATAACGCATCGTTGCCTCAGCTGGCTGCATCGTTGGTGGCGCCCGGTGGCAAGCATAGCGCCTTCGCTCGGGCCGTCGTATGACCGGGTCCCGGGTGGGTTGCGCCTATTTGCTACGCCTATTCCAGTTCCGAAAGCACATGAATGGGGGCGTTCGTGTGCCAGCTGTGTTCGACGCCGCTCTCCGCCCTGGATCGGGCCGGCGTCCGTACTGGGGAAAACGGCAAGCGGCAACGAAAAAGGCCGCCCGGAGGCGGCCTTTCGCGTGCGCTGGCGGAGGGCGGCTTACAGCGCCTTTTCCAGCTCCGGCAGCAGGGTGAACAGATCGCCCACCAGGCCGATATCGGCGATCTCGAAGATCGGCGCATCGCCGTCCTTGTTGATCGCGACGATGGTGCCGGCGTCCTTGATGCCGGTCAGGTGCTGGATCGCGCCGCTGATGCCGACCGCGACGTAGAGCTCGGGCGCGATAATCTTGCCGGTCTGGCCGACCTGCAGCTCGTTGGGGACGTAGCCGGCGTCGACCGCGGCGCGCGAGGCGCCGACCGCGGCGCCGAGCTTGTCGGCGAAGTCATAGATGATCTTGAAGTTGTCGGCCGAACCGACGCCGCGACCGCCGGAGACGACGCGCTTGGCGCTTTGCAGGTCGGGACGGTCGGACTTGCCGGCGGCCAGGCCCACGTAGCGGGTGTGGCTGGGCAGGCCGGCGTCGACGGACGCCGCTTCGACGGCAGCGCTGCCACCCTTGCCGGCTTCCGGCCAGGACGCGGTGCGCACGGTGGCGACCACGGTGTGATCGGTCGGCGCGTCGACGGTGATGATGGCGTTGCCGGCGTAGATCGGGCGCTTGAAGCTATGGCTGCCTTCCACCGCCATCACGTCCGAGACCTGGGCCACGCCCAGCAGGGCCGCGACGCAGGGCATCAGGTCCTTGCCGAAGGTGGTCGAGGGGCCGAATACGTGGCTGTAGCCCTGCGCCAACGCTGCGATCTGCGGCGCCTGCACCTGGGCGATCGCGTTGGCGTTGGCGGGATTGGCCACGGCCAGCACCTTGGCGACGCCGGCGATCTGCGCGGCCTGACTGGCGACGTCGGTCGGGTCGGCGGCCAGCACGACCACGTCGATGGCGTCGGGCTTGAGCGCCTGCGCGGCGGACACGCACTTGGCGGTGGAGGCGTTGAGCTTGCCGTCCAGATGTTCGGCGACGATCAGTACCTTGCTCATCACAGCAACCCCTTCTGCTTCAGTGCGGCGACCAGTTCGGCCGCGTCCTTGACCATCACGCCCTTGCTGCGCTTCGGCGGCGGCGCGTAGTGGGTGGTCTTGAGGGTGTCGCCGGTATCCACGCCGAGGTCGGCGAAGGCGATCGACTCCATCGGCTTGCTCTTGGCCTTCATGATGTCGGGCAGCTTGATGAAGCGCGGCTCGTTGAGGCGCAGATCGGTGGTGACCACGGCCGGCAGATCGACTTCCAGCGTTTCCAGGCCGGCGTCGACTTCGCGCGTGACCGTGGCCTTGCCGTCGGCGACTTCGAGCTTGGAGGCGAAGGTGGCCTGCGGGCGGCCCCACAGCGTCGCCAGCATCTGGCCGGTCTGGTTGGCGTCGTCGTCGATCGCCTGCTTGCCCAGGATCACTAGGTCCGGCTGTTCCTTCTCGATCAGCTTGAGCAGGGTGCGCGCGGCGGTGAGCGGCTGGATCGGCTGGTCGCTGACGACGTGGATGGCGCGGTTCGCGCCCATCGCCAGGCCGTTGCGCAGATGCGCCTGGGCGTCGGCGGGGCCGATCGTGGCGACCACGACCTCGGTCGCGATGCCCTTGTCGCGCAGACGCAGCGCTTCTTCCAGCGCGATTTCATCGAAGGGGTTGGCCGACAGCTTGACGCCGTCGGTGACCACGCCGGAGCCATCCGGCTTGACCTGAATGCGGACGTTGTAGTCCACCACGCGCTTGTAACCGACGAGGATCTTCATCGTGCGGGGGTTCCTTGGGGGTGCCCGTTGGGGGGTGCGCGGCCCGGGGGCCGAGAACCGCCAATTCTAGCGGAGACCGTTGGCGGGCGCAGGGGGGCGGGGCCGGCCCCTCGCGGTCCGGGCCGCCGAAATGCGCTCAGTGTGTAGCCAACGTGCGGGCATCCATACCGATCGCGAGGTTGGCGTTCAGTCCCGACGGTGCCTGTGGCGCGTCCGGCGCAGCGGCCGGCCGCTGCGCGGCGATCGGGTTCAGGGCGCCGCCCGGGGTGGGACCAGGCCGCAATGGGTGGCCGCCAATTGCTGCGGCGTGGGCGCTCCCAGCTTGACGATGACCACTCCATCGACCGAGCGGACCGAACCGGGCGCCGGCCAGATCGGCATGGCTTCGGCGGCCGGGGCGAGATCGGGGCGGCTGCCCAGCGGCACCGGTTCCAACCCGCCGACGCCCTGCAGTGTCATGTACAGCGCGACGCGGCAGATGTTGCCGCCATCGTGCGAATAGAACGAGGCACCGAACACCTCGGCGCGTTGCATCTGGCCTTGAGTGCCGGCCTGGAATTGGCCGGCCAGGCTGAATCGGATGCGGCCGTTCGCATTCGGGCCCGCAGCCTGCGCAAGCGCCGGCGCCAGTTGCTGGGTGAGCGCGGCATCGGAGGTGCGGACCAGGTGCTCGGTATAGAACAGCGACGAGCCGATCGAGGCGGCGACGATGCCGTAGTAGGCCAGGCCCGCCCAGTAGACGGCGCCCAGGCGCGGACTCGAACCCGGCACGCAGCGCGTGGCCAGCCATGCGGCGAGCAGGGCCCAGGCCACATGCGCACGCGCCGGCAGGCTGCCCAGCGACAGTACGAAAGGCACCGCGATCAGGGCGACGCCTACGATCGCGACCACCCAAGTCGACAGCCACTGCGGCAGGCCGTTGCCGGAGCGCTCGCGCGACAGCGCCCACAGCGGCAGCAATCCCAGCCACGAGAGCGCGAGCACGGCGCCGCCCCATCCCAAGTAGATCGGATGCTTGCCGCTCAGGTAGCTCGCCAGCGCCTGCGCGACGATCTTCAACGAGCCGGATGGATCGGCGCGCAGGCGATCCAGTTGCAGGTACACATCGACATAGGCCATCTGGATGCCGGTGACGCGCAGGGCGATCCGCTGCGTCATCCAATAGACGACGAAGGCGGCGATGAACAGCGCCGCCGATATCAGGGTCTTCGCGACCAGGTCGCGCAGCCGCTGCTTGGATTCGACGTCGGAACCCGCTTCGAATCGGGCATGCAAGGTCAGTACGACGTACAGGACGACGTAAAAGGCCAGTGTCTGATAGATCGAAATCGCGAAAGCGAGCAGGGCCACCGCCAAGGCGCGATCCGCCCAGCCGCGGCCGCGCACGACCAGTCCGCCGCCGAGCGCCGCCGCGGCGATGCCGAAGCCGAAGCCCGCGGCGAAGGTGTTGAACTCGGCGATGTGCAGCCAAAGCGGGAAACCGGTGTGGACGATCGCGTACACATAGGCGCGCGGCGTGCTCAAGGCGAAGTCGTCGATCGCGCGCGACGCGGCGAAGATCAGGCCGACTCCGAACAGCGCCGTCGACAACAGCGGGATGGCCTCGAAGTTCGGCAGCAGCCAGGTCAGCAGGCTCATGCCCCAGCGGCCCTGACTGAGCCAGGCTTGCGCGGTATCGGTGGCGAAGCTGGCCGCCTCCTCGTCGATGGACAGCGAGAAGTTCGACAGCTCGACGCCGTAGACGAGCAGGAACACCACCGCGGCGGCGAGCAGGGGCCCCGCCCAGGTCCGCGGCGGCGCGGGTGCGGGCAAGGCGGCGGTCGTGGAAGCGGTCATGGGAGCCTGTCGTTATCGGAAGGTGTCGGATGCGAGGTGCGACGCACTATCTTGCGGCCAAGAGCGTAGTTGATCGGCAGCATCAGCACGATCGTCACCAACGGCGCCACTGCCGCGGGAAGGCGGAACTGCTGAAGCAGCAGCGAGAACAGCGCGAACGAGACCACGGCCTGGACCAGGTACACCAGCGGATAGGCCGCCAATCCCGACCAGGTCCAGCGCCCCTTGAAGACCCAGGTGCTGTTGATCGAATACGCCCAAACGATGCCGGCAACGTAGGAGATGGCGTAGGCGGGCGTGGGAGCGATCCACAACAACAGCAGCAGGTACAGGAGGTACGAGAACGCGGTAGTGGTTGCGCCCGCGACCAGGAACCGGAACTTCTCGCTCCCGAGGATGGGCGCCAGCGCACGCACCGCTCAGCCCCGCGCGAGCGCGAGGAACTCGTCGTAGCTGCGGATGTAATCGTCGGCGTCGTAAGGCTCGGAAGCGAACACCAGCAGCACGGCATCGGGCGAGTAGCGGTACTGCGTGCCCCAGGTCATCGGCGGCAGGTGTATGCCCAGCGCCGGCGAATCCAGCAGGAACTCCTGGCGGCTGCTGCCGTCGTCGGCCAGCACCCGCACCGAGCCGTGCACGCAGACCAGGAACTGGTGGCAGCGCTTGTGGGCGTGCTCGCCGCGGATTTCCTGCGAGGGCACGTCGTAGATCACGAAATGGCGTTGCGGCTGGAACGGCAGATCGCGTTGGAACTCGCTGGCCGAAAGCGAGCCGCGCATGTCCAGGAACTGCGGCAGGCGATGCAGGTGCACGCCCTTGATGGTGGTCGCGCGGACCCCCACGCGGTCGTCCGCCGGCGCTTCGGCCTCGGTGGCGGCGATGGACTGGTCGCTGACGTAGCCGATGATGCGCGCCGGGTTGCCGGCGACGATCGCGTTGGCCGGAACCGAGCGGGTGATCACCGAGCCGGCGCCGACCATGGCGCCGCTGCCGATGCGCAGCCCCGGCAGGATGGTGGCGTTGGCGCCGATCGAGGCGCCGGCTTCGACCACCGTCTCCAGGAACCGCTCCGGGTACTGCCGGCTGCGCGGGAACAAGTCGTTGGTGAAGGTCGCGTTCGGGCCCACGAAGACGTCGTCGTGCAGGCGCACGCCGTTCCAGAGCTGGACGCCGCATTTCACCGTCACGCGGTCGCCGACCGTCACGTCGCCTTCGACGAACACCCCGTCGCAGATATTGCAGTCGCGACCGATGCGGGCGCCCGGCAGCACATGGGCGAAGGCCCAGATGCGCGTGCCTTCGCCTACGCTGTCGGTCTCGCACAGCGCATTGGGGTGGACGTAGTGGCTCATTCGGATCCCTCGTTGAACGTCTCTTCCGACTGGATCACCGCCAGCGGCCTGCCCTTGGTGTTCTCGAACGCGCGCCAGGCGTAGGTGCCGACGACGCCCAGCGCCAAGGAATTGAACGCGCCGAAGAACAGCACGGTCAGCATGGTGCCGGTATAGCCCGGTACCGGCACCAGGCCGGAGAGCTTCGCGGCCAGCGTCACGACGCTCAATACGATCGCGATCGTCATCGCGACCACGCCCAGCGCGATCAGGATGCGCACGGGCAGGTCGGTGAACGCGAAGATGCTGTCCGACAGGTAGCGCATCTTCTTGCCAAGCGTCCAGGCGCTCTTGCCGTGCTCGCGCGATCTGCGCTCGTAGCTGATGAAGCTGCGCCGCCCGCCCAGCCAGAACAGCTGCGCCAACAGGCTGGTGTTGGACTCGCCCAGCGAGAGCAGGCGCTCGCGGAAGCGTGCGGTGATCGCGAAAATATCGACGCCGCCCTTGGGGATGTCGCGCATGACCAAGCGCCGATACAGCGACCAGAACGCGCTGGAGGCGAGCTTGCTCAGCCAGGGATCGGAGCGGCCTTCGCGCACGCCGAAGGCCACGTCGTGAGCGTCGTTCTTGAGCGCGTCGTAGAAGCCCAGCACCAGTTCGGGCGGTTCCTGCAGATCGGCCGCCATTACCGCGATCACACTGCCGCGCGCTTTCTCCAGGCCCACGCGGATGGCGGAAAACGCGCCGAAGTTCCGCGACAGGCTGATCAGCTGCGACGGAAACCCCGCCTGCGGCAGGCGCTCGTGCAGCAGGGCATAGCTGCGGTCGGGACTGCCGTCGACCACGAACACCGCCTCGAAGCCGCCCTGGCAACGCTGCCGGATCGAGGCGATGGCCTTCAGCAGGGCATCGATCGAGGCTTCGTTCCCGTACACGGGCACGACCAGCGACAGGCTGTCTTTCAGAACCGGTTGCATGCTTGGATCACTCTGGACACCTCGTCGTCCGTCATCTCCGGGAAGCAGGGCAGGGTCAGCACCTGCTCGGCGTCGCGCTGGGTATGCGGCAGGTCGATGCCGGCGTAGCGGCCGGCATGGCAAGGCTGCCGATGGTCCGGCGTCGGGTAATGGATGTCGGTCTGCACGCCCGCCGCGGCGAGGTGCTCGCGCAGTTCGTCGCGGCGATCGCTGCGGATCACGTAGAGATGGGCCACATAGTCGTCGCCGGCCGCGGCCGGGGTCGCGATCGCGGCGTTGCGGATCTGCGTGGAATAACGGTTGGCGACGGCGCGCCGGCGCTGGTTCCAGCCGTCCAGCGAAGGCAGCATCGCCGACAGCATGGCGGCCTGGATTTCGTCGAGCCGGCTGTTGCGGCCGCCGGGCAGGGCGTTGACGTACTTGCCCGCCCAGCCGTACTGGCGCAACTGGCGCACGCGCGCGGCGAGCTCGGCATCGCGGCAGACCACGGCGCCGCCGTCGCCGATGGCGCCGAGGTTCTTGGTCGGATAGAAGCTGAAACTGGCGATGTCGCCGAGCGCGCCGGCGCGCACGCCGTCCGCGCTACGCGCGCCATGCGCCTGCGCGCAGTCTTCGATCACTGCCATGCCATGGGCCCGGCACAACGCGACCAACTCGCGCATGCGCGCAAGCCGGCCGTAGAGGTGGGTCGCGATCAGGGCCTTGAGCGCGGGCCCGGTGCGCAGCACGGCCTCGACCGCCGCCGGATCCAGGGTGGCGTCGTCGGGCAGGGTGTCGGCGAACACGGGCTCGGCGCCGCAGGCCAGTACCGCGGAGGTCGCGTACATGGCGGCGTTGGCGGCTACGACCACGCGGTCGCCGGTCGTCACGCCCACGCCCTTCAACGCCAGTTCCAGTGCGTCGGTGCCGTTGGCCACGCCTATGCAGTGCTCGGCGCCGCAATAGGCCGCGAATTCGGCTTCGAACGCCGCGACGCGGCGGCCGAGCACGAAATGGCCGCTGCCGACGACCTCGTTGGCGGCCTGCGTCAGTGCGCCTTGCAGCGGTTCGATATGCCGCAGTAGCGAGTTGATGGGGATGCTGGGCGAGGTCATGGATGCATCGAGCGCCGGGCGCAAGGCCGCTAGTTTGCCAGACGGCGCCTGGCTTCAGCGGCGCGGCGCGCGCGGAGGCGGGCGCCGCGTCGCAGCCTGGATTCAGCCTGATTCCCGCGCAATCAAGGTTTGCGTGCCCTGCCAGGACTCGCCGGGCTGCAGCCGCACCGGCGCCGCCGCCGCGGCGGCTTCCACGCAGACGAAGCACCGGTGCTCGCAGGCACCCAGGTCCGGCAGCGCCGCGGCCAGGGCCTCGCCCGGGTTCCAGACCACGGTATCGGGGAAGCCTCGCGCCTGGATGTCCAGGCCGCGGTCGTCCTCTCGCAACCGCAGTTCGGGGGCGGTATCCGGATAGAGCCGGTCGAACTCGCCGGCGAAGCGCAATTCCGCCTCCTGCTGCACGCCGGGCTCGTCGCGCAGGGTCGCGTCCAGATAACGGCACCCGCCCAGGCCGAGCAGCCTGGCCCGCGCCAACTCGTCCACGCGCAGATAGGTGTGCAGCGCGGCGCTGAAGTCGAAGGCGTCCATGCCGATGTTGGCGATTCGCAGGGACATCGTCAGCGAGCCGTGGCCGAGCGCGACCGTGAGTTCGGTCTCGAAACGGTGCGGCCACAGCGCACGGGTGGCGTCGTCGTCGCGCAGCACGAAGCGGCCCGCGCCCGCCTGCGCCCACTCGCGCACGCGCGCGAAGCCGTGGCGCGGGCCGGGGCCGCGGTCGGAGAACTGCGGAAAGATCACCGGCACGCCGCCACGGATCGCCTGGCCCGGCGCGAAGCGAGCGCGCGGGCTCAGGTACAGACGTTCGCGGCCGCCGCAGATCCAGGACAGCAGTTGTCCGCCATGCAGGGATACCTGCGCGCTGGCGCCGTCCGGCCCCGGCAGCCGTACCGACGGGGCGCCGTTCACGCCGCCTCCGGGCCGCGGCGGCGCGTCCGGGTGACTGCCGCCTGAGCGGCGGAGGCAGCCGCGGCACCGCGAACCGGGCGGCTTGCGGCTCCGATCCGGTACCCTTCACGACGTAACCCCAGTGCGGAGTCGAAATGCTTCACCCGGTCATCCTCAGCGGCGGCAGCGGAACCCGATTGTGGCCGCTTTCGCGACAGAACCAACCCAAGCAGTTCCTGTCGCTGATCGGGGACCATTCGCTGTTCCAGGAAACCGTGCTGCGCGCGAGCAAGCTGCCCGATGCGCAGGCGCCGATCACGGTCTGCGCCGACGACCACCGTTTCATGGTCGGCGAGCAGTTGCAGGCGATCGGCGTGCGCAGCGGCGGCATCCTGCTGGAGCCGGTCGCGCGCAGCACCGCGCCGGCGATCGCGGCTGCGGCCCTGCACGCGCTGGCCGGCGACCCCGACGCGCTGCTGCTGGTGATGCCGGCCGATCATCTGATCGAGGACGAGGCCGCGTTCCGCGACGCCGTGAGCGCGGCGCTGCGGCTGGGCCGCGAGGACTGGCTGGTGGCGTTCGGCATCCGCCCGGACTACGCCGAGACCGGCTACGGCTACATCCTGCGCGGCGAGACCCTGGGCGCGGACGGCTACCGCATCGAGCGCTTCGTCGAAAAGCCCGACCAGGCCACCGCCGAGCGCTACCTCGCCGAGGGCACCTACGCCTGGAACTCGGGCATGTTCCTGTTCCGCGCGCGCAGCTATCTGGACGAGCTGGCGCGGCTGGCGCCGGCGATCCACGCCGCCGCCCAGGCCGCGTTCGCCAGCGCCGGCACCGATCTGGATTTCCTTCGCCTGGGCCAGGACGCGTTCGCGGCCAGCCCCAGCGATTCGATCGACTACGCGGTGATGGAGAAGACCGACCGCGCCGCGGTGGTGCCGGTGAGCTGCGGCTGGAGCGACATCGGCTCCTGGTCCTCGCTGTGGTCGGTGGCCGAGCGCGACGCCGACGGCAACCGCCACGAAGGCGACGTGATTTCGGTCGACACCCGCGACAGCCTGGTGCGCGCGTCCGACCGCCGCATGATCGCGACCCTGGGCGTCGAGGATCTGGTCATCGTCGATACCGCCGACGCCACCCTGGTCGCGCGCAAGGATCGGGTCCAGGACGTCAAGATCATCGTCGACCGGCTCAAGGCCGCCGGCCGCCAGGAGCATCTGTTCCACCGCAAGGTCTACCGGCCCTGGGGCAGCTACGATTCGATCGGCGTGGGCGAACGCTTCCAGGTCAAGAAGATCGTGGTCAAGCCCGGCGCCGCGCTCAGTCTGCAGAAGCACCAGCACCGCGCCGAGCATTGGATCGTGGTTTCCGGCGTGGCCGAGGTCACCTGCGACGACAAGGTGTTCGAGCTGCGCGAGAACGAGAGCACCTATATTCCGCGCGGCAGCGTGCACCGCCTGCGCAATCGCGGCAGCGAACCGGTCGAGTTGATCGAAGTGCAGTCCGGCGGCTACCTGGGCGAGGACGACATCGTCCGGCTCGAGGACGTGTACGGACGCTCTTGAGCGTCCGTATCCTCTGGTATGCGTAGCGCTCCTGAGGTGCCCGTGGTTCGGGTACGCGCTTAGTTCGTCGCGCCCAGGCGTTCGCGCAGGCGCGCGACGAAACGGTCGGCGCTGCCGTCGGCGTAAGGGAAGAACAGCGACGGCTCGCACAGTTCCAGTTCCAGCAGGCGCGGCGTGCCGTCGGCGTCGCGGATCAGGTCCACGCGCGCATAGGCCAGCGGCGTCGCCAGCTTCAGCGCATCGCGCGCGGCCGCCAGCACCGCCTGCGCCAGCGCGCGCTCGTCCTGGCCGGGCTCGCGCGCGACGATCTGTTCGGGCGCCAGCGCGGTGCCGTTGCCGCCGTCGTCGGGACGCAACAGCGCGCCCTTGCGGATCGCATGGCTGTAGTCGCCGTCGAAATACAGCAGGGCGGTTTCGCCGTCGCGATCGACCGAGGCCAAATACGGCTGCAGCAGCACGCTGCGGCCGGCGTCCAGCAGGCGCGCGATGTGGTTGGCGGCGGCGAACTCCTGCGAGCGGGCATACCGCTGCGTATCGCGCGAACCGGCGCTGACCGTGGGCTTGACCACGAACTCGGCGGCGTCGGCATGCGCGGCCAGGAAGGCCTGCAGCGCCGGCAGGGGCTCGGCCTCGGGTTCGACGAAGGCGCTGGGCACCACCGCCACGCCGCGCGCGGCCAGGTCGGCGAGGTAGTGCTTGTCGGTGTTCCAGCGCACCACCGGCAGGGGATTGAGCAGGCGCGACTGCGCGGCCACGCGTTCGCACCAGGCCAGGAACTCCGGCAGGCGCTCGGTGTAGTCCCAGGGCGAGCGCAGCAGCGCGGCGTCGTAGCGCGTCCAGGCCACGCTGGGGTCGTCCCAGGCACGCACCTCGGCGGCCAGGCCGGCGCGGGCGCAGGCTTCGATCAGCGGCACCATATCGGTGTCGGTTCCGGTAGCGGCGATGGCGGTGACCAGGGCGATTTTGCTCATGCTTGAAGTCTAACGTCGCCGCCCATCCCGGCACGAGTGACCATTGCCCTAAGGTCCGGTGGGGCCGGGCGGGCTGGCGCGCTAAACTGCGCCCATCCCGCAAAGGAGTTCCCCCATGGCCGAGGCCATTGCCGCGACGCGCAGCGCCGGCGCCGCGAAGAACAAAGTGTTCCCCAATGCCGACGAGGCGCTGCGCGGCCTGGTCGCGGACGGCCAGACCCTGGCGGTCGGCGGCTTCGGTCTGTGCGGCATCCCCGAGGCCCTGATCGCGGCGCTGCGCGACAGCGGCGTCAAGGGCCTGACCGCGATCTCCAACAACGCCGGCGTCGACGGGTTCGGCCTGGGCCTGCTGCTGGAAACGCGCCAGATCCGCAAGATGATTTCGTCCTACGTCGGCGAGAACAAGGAATTCGAACGCCAGTTCCTGTCCGGCGAACTCGAGCTCGAGTTCAACCCGCAGGGCACGCTGGCCGAGCGCCTGCGCGCCGGCGGCGCCGGCATCCCGGCGTTCTACACCCGCACCGGCTACGGCACCGTGGTCGCCGACGGCAAGGAGACGCGCGAGTTCGACGGCCACCACTACGTGATGGAAACCGCGCTCAAGGCCGACGTCTCGCTGGTCAAGGCCTGGAAGGCCGACAAGGCCGGCAACCTGGTGTTCCGCAAGACCGCGCGCAACTTCAATCCGGCCTGCGCGATGGCCGGCAAGGTCTGCGTGGCCGAAGTCGAGGAAATCGTCGAGATCGGCGCGATCGATCCCGATCACGTGCACCTGCCCGGCATCTACGTCGATCGCATCGTGCTCAACGCCGCGCCCGAGAAGCGCATCGAGCAGCGCACCGTGCGCGCCTGACGCGCACGCCCCACCGACGACTCGACGCTTACGACTCTTTCAAGGAATTCGACATGGCTTGGACCCGCGATCAAATGGCGCAGCGCGCCGCGCAGGAACTCACCGACGGCGCCTACGTCAATCTCGGCATCGGCTTGCCGACGCTGGTGGCCAACTTCATCCCCGAGGGCATGGACGTATGGCTGCAGTCCGAGAACGGCCTGCTCGGCATCGGCCCGTTCCCGACCGAGGCCGAGGTCGACGCCGACCTCATCAACGCCGGCAAGCAGACCGTGACCGCGCGCGCCGGCGCCAGCTACTTCGGCAGCCACGACAGCTTCGCGATGATCCGCGGCGGCCACATCGACCTGGCGATCCTGGGCGCGATGCAGGTCACCGACAAGGGCGATCTGGCCAACTGGATGGTGCCCGGCAAGATGGTCAAGGGCATGGGCGGTGCGATGGACCTGGTGGCCGGCGTCAAGCGCGTGGTGGTGCTGATGGAGCACAGCGCCAAGAACGGCGAGCACAAGATCCTGCCCGAATGCACCCTGCCGCTGACCGGCCTGGGCGTGGTCAACCGCATCATCACCGAACTGGCGGTGATGGACGTGACCGAGGACGGCCTGGTGCTGGTCGAAAGCGCGCCCGGCGTGAGCGAGGACGAGCTGCGCGAGAAGACCGGCGTGGCGTTCAAGCGCGCCGCCTGAGGCGCGCTTGCAGCCTGCGGCGATGCGCGTGAGGCATCGCCGCAGTACCTGCGAACGAAAGCCGAACCGGGCGCAGCGCCCGTCTCGGATCAACGGGCTTTGATGAAGTCGCGCATCTGCGGGAAGTACGCCGCAGGCTGACGCGTGGACAGGCGGCTACCGTCGGCGCCGAGTTCGAATTCGTACATGCCGTGCTCGGCGTGCGGAAACACGGTGAAACGGATCGGCGCGCCGTCCTTGGCCAGCGCGCTCAACCGGCGCGCGGTTTCCGCGCTGGGCGCGTCGATGTCTTCTCCGCCCAGCAGCCAGAGTTGCGGCGTGCGCAGATTGCGCAGCACCGGCAGCGCGTCGTAGTCCATGGGCGTGCCCGGGAACAGCGTGGGGCCCACGCTGCGCAGTTCGGCCTCGGGCTTTTCCAGGATGAAGAAACTGACGTTGCCGCGCACGAACTTGAACCAGGGTTCGGCGCCGTAGCGCTGCTTGATCCGGGCCACCTGTTCGTAGCCTTCGCGGAAGTCGCTCTCCAGCACCGCCGCGGTGGCGTCGGCGACTTGCATGGCCTTGGCGACCACGTCGGCGCCGTAGCCGCGCCGCGTCATATCCAGTTCGATCGCGGCGCGGTCCTCGTCCAGCGGCGACACCGCCAGGCCGAAACTCACGATCACGAAATCCGCCGGCTCGATCTTCGCCGCCAGCGGCGCGACCCAACCGCCCTGGCTGCCGGCCTGATAGCCCATCTTGCCGGCGCGCGCGCCTGCTAGCCGGCGCGCTTCGCGCAAGGCGGCGATCGCGTCGTTGGCCAGGGTGAGGAAGTTCTGGGTGTAGCGCCCGCCGGATGCGCCGGTGCCGCGCTTGTCGTAGACGAAGGCGCCGATGCCTTCGGACGGGAACTGGCGCTGCAGCGCGTAATAGTCGCGCGCCGAATCGCGTTCGGAGCCGTGCACCAGCACCACGATCGGCACCCGGTTCCTGCCCGGCGGCAGGACCAGGCGCCCGGCCAGGGTCGCGCCGGCGGAGACGAAGCGCGTCTCGATCACGTCGAACGCGAGCCGTTCGCCGGCGATGCCGTCGAAGGCGATGCGGCCGGACGCGCAGTCGGGTAGCGCGACGCGGTGGCCGTCCGCGCGTTCGGTCCATCCCAGCGTGCTGGTCCAGTCGCCCGGCGCGGCCCAGCTCAGCTTGCCGCTGGTGCCGTCCTTCATGCGCCAGCGGTAGTGCGATTCGTCGGACATCGCGAGGTCGACGTCGCGGCCGTCCTGAAGGCGATAGCTGCCGATGCAGGCTTGGTCGGCGGGCTCGGCGGCGGCCGCGGGCGACAGCGCGCCTGCGGCCAGCAGCGCGCACAGGGCGAGACCACGGGGAAGGAGGGAGGTGGCGTTGGTCATGGTCTGGGTCGGGGCCGAAGGCAGGGGAGCGCGGCGTTACGCCGCAGGTACTTTTTAACCCCGCCGACCAGTACAGTACCGATACACTTTCCGCTCCTGGGGCCGATACGGTGACCCTGCCTCCTAAGCGTCGCCCGCCCGGCCTGAGCCGGGTCGAAGACTGCGTGCGCTGGGCGCGCCGGCGCATCGAGGGCGAAGTGTTGCGGCCGGGCATGCGCCTGCCGTCCGTGCGGGTCCTGGCGCGCCAGCGCGGAGTGTCGCCGTTCACCGTGGTCGAGGCCTACGAGCGTCTGGTCGCCGACGGCTATCTGGAAGCGCGCCGCGGTTCGGGCTTCTACGTGCGCGAGCGCGCGCTCGCGACGCCCGCGTCGGAACCGGCACCGGGATCGGTGATCGATCTGGACTGGCTGATGCAGAACATGCTCGAAAGCGGCGCCGCGCAGGGGCCGGGGCTGGGCGTGCTGCCGGCGTCGTGGCTGGACGGCGCGCAGTTGAGCGCGGCGATCCGCGCGCTCGGGCGCGAGGGGCGTTGGTTGGACAGTGGCAAGCCGCACGGCTACGCGCCCTTGCGCGCCTTGTTGCAGCAGCGCCTGGCGGCGCTGGACATCCTCGCCCAGCCCGACCAGATCGTGCTGACCACCGGCGTCGCGCACGCGCTCAACCTGGTGCTCTCGGCCCTGGTCAAACCCGGCGATGCGGTGCTGACGCTCGACCCGTGCTGGTTCGGCGCGCTCGGCATCGTGGCCGCGCACGGCGCGCGCGTGGTCGGCATCGCCTGCGGTGCGGACGGCCCGGATCTGGCCGAGCTGGAGCGGCGGATGGCGCAGGAGCGGCCGCGCCTGCTGGTGCTGAGCACCGCCGCGCGCAATCCGACCGGGCTGTCGCTGCCGGAAAGCGTGGTCGCGCGCATCCTCGCGCTGGCCGCGCGCCACGACGTGACCGTGTTCGAGGACGACGTCTACGCCGATCTTTGCGGCTCGCGGGTGACGCGCGCGGCGGCGTTGGATCGGCTCGATCGCGTGGTCTATGCCGGCAGTTTCTCCAAGACCTTGGCGGCGAACGTGCGCGTGGGCTACCTGGCCGCCAACGCCGAACTGGCGCGCAAGCTGACCAACGCCAAGATCCTGACCGGCTTCACCACGCCCGAGCTCAACGAGCGGCTGGTGCATAAGCTGCTGGCCGAGCGCCGCTACGACAAGCACGTCGAAGGCCTGCGTGAGCGGCTCGCGGGACAGCGCGAGCTGGCGAAACGGATGTTCGCGGCCGAAGGTGTGGATATCCTCGGCGACCCGGCCGACGGCATGTTTCTGTGGGCGAACATGCGCACCGACACCAACCAACTGGCGATGCGCTGCCGCGAGCAGCGCATCCTGATCGCGCCGGGCAGTCTGTTCACCGCGCAGCAGGCGCCTAGCACCTGGATGCGGTTCAACGTCACCGCGCAGGTGGACAAGCGCATGCGCGATTTGTTGTTCGCTTGAGCGAGCTTCCGCGGTGGGTTGCGTGAGCGATGCGTCTCGTGTCCCAGCGAGCAGGGCAGCGGTTGCGCTATGGCGAGTCGACGCGCGTGATCGTGGCGGCCGGCGGATCGGGGAAGTGCGCGCGCAGGCGTTGCCACAACTTCATTCCTTCGACGGTGCCGGCAGAGCCGCAGGTGCGCGAGCGGGCGTGGTAGCGGCCCAGCACGCAGGCCTCTAGATAGACGATGCTGCCGTCGAGGCAATGACGATCGGTCTGCGGCGCGACCCATAAGGCCGGTGCGCTCCAGGCCTCGCGCACGTCGGCCAGATCCGCCTTACGTACGGTGCGCCGCAACACGGGCCGCAGTTCAAGGGTGCGCAGGACTTCGCCTGGTTTCGGCTCCGGCGCCATCACAGGAAATCCGTCGACGATGGTCACGTCCAGCCAATCGCCGGACGAGGTCATCTCGATGCTCCAAATCTTTTGATCCTTCACGAACCAGTGGTCGCCGATCAGCGCGGCATAAGTTTCCGCGGGCTCGCCGGGCTTTCCGGCCCCGCAGCGCTGCACCAAGGAGCGATCCGCATTGGACGGGAGATGATGCTGGAGGCCGTCGCTGAAGTTGCCTATCAACAAATCGCGGATCGGATACTCGGACGCATCCATGCCGCCTTCGGGTATCGGAATCCAGGATGCATGCTCGGATACGCGGACGGGCGGCTGCGGGCGCGTCGCCACCCAGCCGGCCGCCGAGACAATCGCCAATGCGATCGTCCACAGCGCGACGCGCGATGCGCGGACGGTCACGCTCAGAGATTCTGGTAATTCGGCCCCGAGCCGCCTTCCGGCGTGACCCAGGTGATGATCTCGTAGGGGTCCTTGATGTCGCAGGTCTTGCAGTGCACGCAGTTGGCGGCGTTGATCTGCAGGCGCTTGCCTTCGGCCTCTTCGACGATCTCGTAGACGCCGGCGGGGCAGAAGCGGGTGCAGGGGTTGCCGTATTCCTCGGCGCAGCGGGTCACGCAGATCGAGGTGTCGGCGACCTTGAGGTGCACGGGCTGATCTTCATCGTGCTCGGTGGCGGCGAAGTAGACGCCGGCCAGGCGGTCGCGCGGCGCCAGGGTGCGGTCGACGTAATCGCGCTTGGGCTTTTCGGCGTCCTCGAGCTTCTGCAGCGAGGACCAGTCGGGCTTGTTCTTCAGCGTCCACGGCGACAGCCCGCCGGTGACGGTTTCCCAGGCCGCGTTGAGCATGCCGAACCACAGGCCGCGCTTGAACGCGGGCTTGATGTTGCGGACCTTCTTGAGCTCGTCCATCGCCGGCGAGGCGCGCAGCTTGGCGTCGTAGCCTTCCGGCGCGAGTTCGGACGCGGCCAGGTGTTCGGCGGCGAGCATGCCGCTGCGGATCGCCTGATGGGTGCCCTTGATCTTGGGCACGTTGAGCAGGCCGGCGGTGTCGCCGATCAGCAGCGCGCCCGGCATCTCGACCTTGGGCAGCGACTGCCAGCCGCCGGTGACGATCGCACGCGCGCCGGCCGAGACCAGGTTGCCGCCTTCGAGCAGGGGCTTCACGGTCGGGTGGTTCTTCCATTGCTGGAAGGCTTCCCAGGGCTTGTAGTCGGGGTCGCGGTAGTCGAGGCCGCTCACATAGCCCAGGGCGATGCGGCCCTTGTCCAGGTGATACAGGAAGCTGCCGCCGTAGGTGTGGTTGTCGGCCGGCCAGCCGAAGCTGTGCACGACCTTGCCCGGGGTGACGCGGTCTTCCGGCACCTGCCACAGTTCCTTGATGCCGATCGAATAGCCCTGCGGGTCGCTGTTCGCGTCCAGGCCGAAGCGCTTGATCAGGCGCTTGGTCAGGTGGCCGCGCGCGCCCTCGGCGAATACGGTGACCTTGGCGCGGATGTCGATGCCTGCGGTGTAGCCGGGCTTGTGCGATCCGTCCTTGGCCACGCCCATGTCGCCGATGCGCACGCCGACCACGCGGCCGTCGGCGTCGTGCAGGGTTTCGGAGGCGGCGAAGCCGGCGTAGATCTCCACGCCCAGCGCCTCGGCCTGCGGCGCCAGCCAGGCGCAGGTCGCGCCCAGGCTCACGATCACGTTGCCGTGGTGGTTGTTCATGCCCGGCGGCACCGGCAGGCGGCGCGCGCCTTCCTTGGTCAGCAGCCAGAACTCGTCCTGGGTGACCGGCACGCAGATCGGCGGCGGGTTGTCGCGCCAGTTCGGCAGCAGCGCGTCCAGCGGGCCGGTCTCGATCACCGCGCCGGACAGGATGTGGGCGCCGATGGTGCTGGACTTCTCGATCACGCAGACCGAGATTTCCGGGTTGATCTGCTTGAGGCGGATCGCGAACGACAGGCCGGCCGGACCGGCGCCGACGGTGACGACGTCGTACTCCATGACGTCGCGCTCGACCTCGGCGGGGTTGGGGCTGTGTTCGCTCATGCTGGCTCTCCGCTTGCTGAGGCTGGAATTGTCGCGGGTTTGGGCCCCGAGCTCAAAGCCGGCCCCTGTCCGGACCCGCGAATGCGGCGCCGACGGTATGCTCGACGCCGCCTCCCTCTGGCCTTTGCGTATGACCGGCCCCGCCTCTCCCCCCGCCAAGGATGCGCGCGCGCCCGCCACGCCGCGCCTGTTCCTGGCCGAGGTCGATGCCGCCCACGACGCCGTGTACGAGGCGCAGCTGGGCCTGCTGGACGCGGACGAGCGCGCGCGCCTGGCGCGGCTGCGCCTGGCGCCGGTGCGGCGCGAGGCCCTGGTCGCGCGCCTGCTGCTGCGCCACGCGCTGTCGGCCTGCCGGCCGCGGCCGCCGCAGGACTGGCGTTACCTGCGCGGCGTCTATGGGCGCCCGCGCGTGGCGGATGCGCCGGAACTGAGTTTCAGCCTGTCGCATTGCGCGGGTCTGGTCGGCTGCCTGGTCGCGCCGGGCGGGCGCGTGGGCCTGGATCTGGAACCGCGCGCGCGCGACACCCAGGAGCTGTGGAACGCGCGCACCTTGGCGCCGGACGAGCTGGCCGCGCTGCTCGCGCAAGCGCCCGAGCAGCGCGCCGATGCCTTTCTGCGCAGTTGGACCCTGAAGGAGGCCTGCGCCAAGGCCGGCGGCCGCGGCCTGCGGTTGCCGTTCGAGCGCATCGCCTTCGCGCACGCGGACGATGGCGCGCCGCGCCTGCAGCGCGATCGCGCGGTGCCGCCGGCATGGCGGTTCTGGAGTTTCCGGCTGGGCGCGGCGCATATCGGCGCGATCGCCGTGCGCCGCCGTCGCGTCGCCGCGCAGGCGATAACGATCGAGAGCGTGCCGGCCTTGCCCTATCGCGGCGCCGGCCGCGTGCTGCGGCCGGCCGATCCGTTCTGAGCGCGATCAGCGCCGCGCGCTGCGCGGGTGCTCGGCCTGTTCGTGGGCGTTGCCGCTGCTGAGGATCCAGCCGCCGAGGTCGCGGGTGATCGCGGCCAGGGCGCCGTCGAAGGCGGCGACCACGTCCGGCACCGCGGTGGTGGACGCGCGCTGGCTCTGCACGAAGGTGCGCGCGGCTGCGATCTTCTGGTCGCTGTTGTGCAGCAGCTTGGCGCTGACTTCGATGGTCGCCGAAGGCAGCGCCTGGCCGTTGTAGTCGGATTCGAAGCGGCGCAGGTCCAGCACCAGCTTGTAGTCGGCGGCCACGCCGCTGCCCTGGCGCGCGACCGCGTCGATCCGGCCGGAGTCCTCCAGCGCGCGCAGCAGCGCGTCCTGCAGCATCTCGCCCGGCGGCTTGGCCCAGCCGGCGCCCTTGTAGACCTGCATCTCGTTCGGGGTCGGGCGCACCGCGATGCGCAGGCTGTCGATCATGCGCGCCGAGGTCGGCGGCGTCAGCGACAGCTGCCAGTCGGCGTTGGGCCAGGCGGCGTCGGCCTGCACGCGCGGATCGGGCGCGTACAGGGTGGAGCGCTCCTTGGGCTTGTCGCCCAGGATCGAACACGCGCTCAGGCTCAACAGCAGGCTCAGGCCGGCGGCGCGGCGCAGCAGCGCGTAAGGGCGGGGCAGGGGGCGAGAGGTCATTGCGGCTCGAACTCCTTCTGGGCGTCGCGGCCGAGCAGGTAGCGGGTCGGGTTGCTGTCGATGCGGTCGCTGATGCGGCGCAGGTCGCGCACCAGCACGCGCAGCTCGGCCAGGGTCGGGCCGAGCTGGGCCAGGCCGTCGTTGGCGAAGCTGCTGATCGCGGCGCGGTTGTCGTTGAGGATGCCGTTGGCGCCGTTGGCGGCCGAATCCAGGCGGGTCAGGGTGCTGTCGAGCTTGGAGATCAGGCCCGGCAGCTTGGCGACCAATTCGCGGTCGACGTTCTTGACCGCCTGGTTGGTGGTGTCCAGGGTCGCCGACAGTTGTTCGCTGGATTTGCGCGCGTTGACGATCAGCGCGCGCAGGTCCTCGCGCTGGTCGGCGATCGAGCCGGTCATGGCCTCGATGTTGGACAGCGTGTTCGACACCCGCTTGACGTTCTCGTCGCTGAGCACCTGGTCCAGGCGCGCGACCAGGCGGTTGGCGGTGTCGGCGATGTTCTGCAGCGCCGAAGCCTCGGTCTGGATCACCGGGATTTCGCGGCGGTCGACGTCGGCCAGGGCCGGGCTGCCGGGGCTGCCGCCGGTGAGCTGGATGATCGGGCTGCCGGTGATGCCGGTCAGCGACAGTTTGGCGCGGGTGTCGGCCTTGATCGGCGCGTCGGCCTGCAGGCGCAGCTGCGCGATCACCCGGCGCGGGTCGTCCGGCGCCAGGCGCAGCAGCTTCACCGTGCCGACCGAGATGCCGTTGTATTGCACGGTGCTGCCTTCCGACAGGCCGGTCACCGGTTCGTTGAAGATCACCGCGTACTCGCGCCAGCTTTTCTCGGACGAGTATTTGGCGGCCCACAGCGCGAACAGCAGCAGGAACAGCGTCGCGATGATCGTGAACGCGCCGATGAGGACGTAATTGGCCTTGGTTTCCATCAGGCACCTGAGACGATGAGGCCCGGCGGGCGGTCCGTGACGGACATCATGCCAGCATGGGGTAAGTGAACGCGGTGAAGTGCAGCAGGTTGAATCCGAAATGGGTCAGCATCGCGGCCTGCAATCCGCCGCGGCGGTAGGCCAGGCCGTAGCCGGCGCCGGCCACCGTGGCCAGCAGCGCCCAGGCCCAGCCGCCGGCCAGATGGACCAGGCCGAACGCGAGCGCGGCGATCGCGATCGCGGCCGCGTCACCCCAGCGCCGTTCGCGCCACTGCCGGCTCAGGCCTTCCTGCAGATAGCCGCGGAACAGCGCTTCCTCGGCCAGGGTCACCAGCAGCAGATTGTTGAGCGCCCACAGCGGGCCCCAGCTCGGCCACTTCGGCGCCCAGGCGATCTGGCCCAGCGCGTAGGCCACGCCCAGGCACAGCAAAGCCACGCCCAGGCCGGCCGGCAGGGCGGCCTTGAACCAGTCCGCGAGCGGCCGCTCGCGCTGCACCCCGGCCCAGACCAGCACCAGCCAGAAACCGACCAGGGGCTTGTCGAGATTGAGGTACATGCTGAATTCGATCGCATCGGGCGTGACCCAGGTCGGCGCGATCGCGAGCGGATTGTGGAAGCCCGGCGCCGCATGGAAGCCCAGCGCCAAGGCCACCGCCACGAACAGGACGTGTCCGCCGATGCGCGCGGCCTTCGGCCGCGCCGCCCCCACCATCCAGCCGGCCAGCGCCAGCAGCGCCAAGGCGATCAGCGCACGCGCATCGAGCTGGCCCAGCGCGAAGCCGGCCACGCCGGCGAGCGCCAGCAGGGCGAGGCTGGCGATGCGCGCGCGCGGCCACCACAGCAGCAGCGAGGCCAGCGCGAGCGCGGCCCACGGCAGGTGATCGAGGGGGGCGAGCGCGGGGGAGAGGGTGGAATACAAACCTGGGCGTCCTTGCGTGCGGCGGCGTCAGCGTTCGGCGGCCGCCGCGTATTTGTCGCGCGCGACCTGGGCGGCGCGCGCGCGCGGGCCGTGGAAGTATTCGTGCGCCCAGGGGTGGTCGAGCTTCTCGATCTCGGCCATGGGCGCGCAGGCGATCACCTTACGGTCGGCGAGCACGGCGATGCGGTCGCAGATCGCGTACAGGGTGTCGAGGTCGTGGGTGATCAGGAACACCGTCAGCCCCAGCGCCTGCTGCAGGGTGCGGATCAGGCGGTCGAACGCGGCCGCGCCGATCGGGTCCAGGCCGGCGGTGGGCTCGTCCAGGAACAGCAGCGGCGGATCCAGCGCCAGCGCGCGCGCCAGGCCGGCGCGCTTGCGCATGCCGCCGGACAGCTGCGAGGGCAGCTTGTTGATCGCATCGGCGGGCAGGCCGGCCAGCTTGACCTTGAGCAGGGACAATTCGTAGCGCAGGGTGTCGGGCAGGTCGCCGTGGTACTCCTTCAGCGGCACCTGCACGTTCTCGCCCACGGTCAGCGAGGAGAACAGCGCGCCGTCCTGGAACAGCACGCCGGTGTTGCGCTCGATCTCGCGCCGACGCAGCGGATCCTCGCTGCGCGCGTCGATGCCGAGCACCTCGATGCTGCCTTCGTCGGGGCGGCGCAGGCCCAGGATGGAGCGCATCAGCACCGACTTGCCGGTGCCCGAGCCGCCGACCACGCCCAGGATCTCGCCGGGCTTCACGTCCAGGTCCAGGCCGTCGTGCACGGTCTGCTCGCCGAAGCGATTGACCAGGCCGCGCACGCGGATGATCGGCGTGTTGGCGTCGATGTGGTCGCGCGGGTCGTCGATGGGCTCGCTCAAAATCCGACCTCCATGAACCAGATCGCGGCGAAGGCGTCGATGATGATGACCAGCGAGATCGCCTGGACCACGCTGGAGGTGGTGCGCTCGCCGACCGACTGCGCGGTGCCCTCGACCTGCAGGCCTTCCAGGCAGCCGATCAGGCTGATCAGCAGGGCGAACACCGGCGCCTTGGACAGGCCGACCAGGAAATGGCGCAGCTCCATGGTCTCGTGCATGCGCGCCAGGTACTGCTGGGGCGGGATGTCGAGGTTGTAGGCGCCCACGGTCAGGCCGCCGAGCAGGCCGAAGATCATCGCCACGAAAGTCAGCAGCGGCAGCATCACCAGCAGGGCCAGCACGCGCGGGATCACCAGCAGGTCGATCGGGTCCATGCCCAGGGTGCGGATCGCGTCGACTTCCTCGCGGCTGACCATGGCGCCGATCTGGGCGGTGAAGGCGCTGGCGGTGCGGCCGGCCAGCACGATCGCGGTCAGCAGAACGCCGAACTCGCGCAGGAACGAGATGCTGACCAGCTCGACCACGAAGATGGTGGCGCCGAAGTCGCGCAGGATGGTCGCGCCCAGGAACGCCACCACCGCGCCGACCAGGAAGCACAGCAGCGCGATCAGCGGCACCGCGTCCAGGCCGACCTGCTCCATGTGGTGCACGGTCGCGGTCGGGCGGAAGCGGCCCGGGTCCTTGAACAAACGCAGCATCTTGACCAGCGTTTCGCCGAAGAAGGCGATCAGCGCCAGCACTTCCTTCCAGTTGTCGGTGACCGCGTAGCCCAG
The DNA here is from genome assembly GCF_900114355.1 of Lysobacter sp. cf310. Classification (GTDB taxonomy): domain Bacteria; phylum Pseudomonadota; class Gammaproteobacteria; order Xanthomonadales; family Xanthomonadaceae; genus Lysobacter. Next base: position 928,866 of record NZ_FOSS01000001.1, on the reverse strand, counting down.
GCGCGCGAGCGCGGCATAGACGCCGTACTCGCGCTTCTTCTTGGGGCGCTCGTCGGCGACGTCCTCGATCGCGCTGACCAGGGCGCGGTGGTTGTCGTGGAAGTCGAAGCCGTCGAAATCCAGCTCGCGCCGGCGCGCGAAGCGCATCAGCTGCAGCACGCCCACCGAGTCCAGGCGCTCGACCGCGCTGGCGTCGATCGTGGTCGCGTCGTGCGGCGCGCTGTGCAGCGCGGCCGAGATCGCGTTGGCGTTCTCCAGCGTCCAGCGTCCGGATAGCCGCAGCCGCGACGGCGTCTGGGCGTCGGCGGCGATCTGCGGCGTGTGCGTGGACGGTGCGGTCATAGGCTCTCCGGCGGAGGATACAGGCTAGGAACGACGAGGTGAGGGCGGCGTGCGCGTGCGCGGGCCGTCCGCGGGCTGACTCGGCGTGCGATCGCGCTGCCCATGCGGCACGCCCGCATGCGATGCTTTCGCGCATGTCGACACCCGATTCCTCGAGCGCGCCGCCCGCCCCACTGAGCGCCACCAGCTACGCCGCGCGTATCGGCTTCGTGGTCGAACTGGCCGAGCGCCTGCACGCCTACGGCACCACCGCGCAGCGCCTGGAAGGCGCGGTGTCGGCGGTGGCGCAGCGGCTGCGCCTGGAGTGCGAGCCCTGGTCGAATCCGACCGGCCTGATCCTGACCTTCAGCGACCCCCACCGACCGCCCGGCGAAAGCGACACCACCCGCGTGATCCGGATGCCGCCGGGCGAGAACGACCTCTACAAGCTCAGCGAGACCGACCGCATCGCCGAGGACGTGATGGCCGGGCGGCTCGACCTGGCCGCCGGCCACGCCGCGCTGCAAGCGCTGGACCGGCCGCGCACCACGCGTTGGCGCGCGATGCAGGTGCTGGCCTTCGGCCTGGCCGCGGCCGCGGTCGGCGGGCTGTTGCGCCTGCCCTGGGCGGACATCGCGGTGGCCGGCGTGAACGGCCTGCTGATCGGCCTGCTGATCGACTGGTCGGGCGCGCGGCCGCGGTTCAAAGAGGCATTGGAGGCGGTCGCCGGCATGGTCGCGGCCATGGTCGCGGTACTGGTGGCCAGTTTCCTGGTGCCCTTGAACCAGAACACCGTGATCATCGCCTCGCTGATCGTGCTGCTGCCCGGCATGGCGCTGACCAATGCGGTCAACGAACTCACCAGCCAGCACCTGGTCTCGGGCACGGCGCGTTTCGCCGGTGCGCTAACCACCGTGGTCAAGCTCGCGGTCGGCACCATCATCGCGCTGTACCTGGGCGAGCTGGTCGGCCTGTCGCCGGCGATCCAGGCCTCGCGTCCGCAACCGGCCTGGGTCGAGTGGTGCGGGCTGGCGGTGGCCTCGTACGCGTTCGCGGTGCTGTTCCGCGCCCACCGCAGCGATTATCCGAAAGTGATGGCCGCGGCCGCCTGCGGTTATCTGATTTCGCGTTTCGCCGGCGAAGCCTGGGGCAGTCCGGCCGGCATCTTCCTGGCCGCGCTGGCGCTGACCGCGGCCGGCAACGCCTACGCGCGCTGGGGCAACCGGCCCGGCGCGATCGTGCGTGTGCCCGGCATCATCATGCTGGTGCCGGGCAGCGTCAGCCTGCGCGGCCTGCTGACCCTGATCCAGCAGCAGGACATGGAAGTCGGCCAGGACGCGGTGCTGGCGGTGATCAACATCCTGCTGGCCCTGATCGCCGGCCTGTTGTTCGGCAATCTGCTGTTGCCGGCGCGGCGCAATCTGTAGGCCGCGGGGATAATCGGGGCGGATATTCGACTAAAGTCGCAGCTTGTCGCCCCGATAATCCCGGTTCCGATAACGAAAACGCCGGCGCGAGGCCGGCGTTTTCATTGCGACGGCGCGTTCGCGGCGCCGGACTTATTTGATCAGGAACTCGTCGAGCTTGCGGCCGTTGCCGGTATAGGCGGCCAGCCAGCGCGGCTGCTTGCCGCGGCCGGTCCAGGTTTCGCCGGTGTTGGCCGGGTTGCGGTACTTCGGCGCGACCTTGCCCAGCGGCTTGCGGGCCTTGCGCGCGACCGCCGGCTTGGCGGCCTTGGCGCGCCCGCTGGGGGCGCTGGCGCCGTTGCCGAACAGCTCGGCGATGTCGTAGCCCTCGGCCTTGGCGAGCTGGGTCAGCTTCTTGCGCACCGCCGCGATCGGCTTGCGTTTGCTGAGCGTGGTCTTGCGCTTCTTGGCCTGCGAGATCAGTGATTCGAGTTCTTTCGCGGACAGCGAGTTCAGGTCGATCGACATGGGGGGCTCCGGTTGCAATATCGGGTTGGATTATCTGCCGGTCCATGGCGTGCGCCTGCATATTAATGGCCTGGCGCGACGGAAGTAAATCTCCCGGGGGTTTCCCGGGAGTTTCTAGCTCGGATAATCCAGCGCGTTCGGCCGGCTCAGGCGGTCGCGGTCAGGCGCGCGAACAGGCGCTCGCGGTCGAGGTGTTCGGCCTCGGCGGCGCGGCGCGCGCGGTACTCGTAGGTGCCGGCGGCCAGGCCGCGTTCGGAGACCACGATGCGGTGCGGAATGCCGATCAGCTCCATGTCCGCGAACATCGCGCCCGGGCGCAGGCCGCGGTCGTCCAGCGCGGTTTCGATGCCGGCGGCATTGAGATCGCGGTACAGCGCGGCGGCGGCGTCGGCGACGCCGGCGTCGTTCTTGGGATTGATCACGCACACCACCGCCGCCCACGGCGCCATCGCCTCGGGCCAGCAGATGCCGGCCTCGTCGTGGTTCTGCTCGATCGCGGCGGCGACGATGCGCGACACGCCGATGCCGTAGCAGCCCATCGCCGGCACCGCGGCCTTGCCGGTCTCGTCGAGCACGCTGAGTTTCATCGCCTCGGCGTACTTGCGGCCGAGCTGGAACACATGGCCGACCTCGATGCCGCGGCCGATGCGCAGGCGGCCCTTGCCGTCGGGCGAGGGATCGCCCTCGACCGCGTTGCGCACGTCGGCGACTTCGTCGGGCTCGGTCAGATCGCGGCCCCAATTGACGCCGGCCAGGTGGTAGCCGTTTTCGTTGGCGCCGACCACGAAATCGGCCATGGCGGCGACGCCGCGGTCGGCGACCACGCGGATTTTCTTGGGCGGCGCGACCGGGCCGAGGAAACCGGGATTGGCGCCCAGGTGCTCGAGTATCTCGGCCTCGGTCGCCAGGCGGTATTCGCCCAGGCCGGCGAGCTTGCGCAGTTTGATTTCGTTGACCACGTGGTCGCCGCGCACCAGCACCAGCGCGAACTGGGCCTGGCCGTCGGCATCCGCGCCGACGATAGCGACCGACTTGACCGTGCGCTCCAGGCCGATGCCCATCAGCGCGGCCACCTCCTCGCAGGTCTTCTGGGTCGGCGTATCGACCTTGCGCAGCGTCTCGGCCGCCGTGGCGCGCGCGCCCGGCGACACGGCCTCGGCCAGCTCGACGTTGGCGGCGTAATCGGAGCCGTCGGAGAACGCGATGGCGTCCTCGCCCGAGTCGGCGACCACATGGAATTCGTGCGAGGCGCTGCCGCCGATCGCGCCGGTATCGGCGAACACCGCGCGGAACTGCAGGCCCAGGCGGGTGAAGATGCGGCCGTAGGCGTCGTACATGTTGCGGTACTCGCGGCCCAGGTCCTCGTCGCTGAGATGGAAGGAATAGGCGTCCTTCATCAGGAACTCGCGCGCGCGCATCACGCCGAAACGCGGGCGGATCTCGTCGCGGAACTTGGTCTGGACCTGATAGAAGTTGACCGGCAGCTGCTTGTAGCTGGACAGCTCGTTGCGCGCGAAGTCGGTGATGACCTCCTCGGCGGTGGGCGCGTAGCAGTACTCGGCTTCCTTGCGGTCCTTGAGCTTGAGCAACTGGCCGCCGAACTTCTCCCAGCGTCCGGTTTCCTCCCACAGCTCGCGCGGCTGCACGGTCGGCATCAGCACCTCGATCGCGCCGGCGGCGTCCATTTCCTCGCGCACCGCGCGCTCGACCTTGCGCAGTACGCGCAGGCCCAGCGGCGACCAGGTGTACAGGCCGGCGGCGAGCTTGCGGATCATGCCGGCCTTGAGCATCAGCTTGTGGCTGACGACTTCGGCGTCGGCGGGGGTTTCCTTGCTGGTATGGAGATGGAACTGCGACAGACGCATCGGCGGGAATTCGAAACCGGAGGGGAACCCCCATTCTGCCGTGCGCGCGCTCGTCGCGCGAATGCGCCGGTTCAGTCGCGGTCGCCGTGGACTTCGATGCCGGCCTGCGGCGCCCGCGCCACGCGCTGGTAAGGCAGGCCCTTGGGCGGGCGTTCGCCGACATGGAGCTGGCCGGAGGCGTCGCGCCAGCGGTACAGCGGCGGCTCGGCGGCCTCGGCGCGGGCCCGGGCGTCGGCCTGGGCCCGGCGGGTCGGGGCCGGCTCGTCGCGAGCGGCCCACCAGGCCAGGCCAGCGCCGAGCACGATGCCCGCGACGATGGCCCAGCCCAGTTTCATCGGCTTACATCTGTTGGGCAGCGGCGGCGGCGACGGCCGGCTTGCAATAGGCGGCGATCGAGGCCTCGGCCAGCTTGACCTGGGCGGCGCGCTGCTCCGGCGTGAAGGCGGAATCGGCCTTGCCGTCCTTGTCGGTGTCCAGGCCGATCGGGGCGTTGCTCTGCAGCTGCTTGAGGTTGCTGCGCGCGGTGGTGCATTCGGCGCTTTCGGTCGGCTTGGCCTGGGTCACCGAGGGCGCGCCGGTCTTGTGCTGGATCTGGCGGCCCTTGACGTTGCCCTGGTTGGCCGGCGGCGAGTCGGAGTAGTGGGTGACGCCGTTGGCGTCCTTCCACTGGTAGACCTCGCCCGCGGCGGCCGGCAGGGCCAGCGCCAGCAGGGCGGCGGCCAGCCACGCGTGGCGCGACGGACGGGGGGTGGGAATGCGGGTCGGGCAGGGCATGGTCGGCTCCGGGCAGGTCGGTGCTGGACGGTGGCGGGTAGGGGGACTACAGGGGGAATGCCGATTGCAGCACCGTGCCGGCGCGCAGGCAAGCGCTACACTTCCGTTATGGAACCTACGCCTACGCCTCGACCGCGCGGACGCGGCATTTATTTGCTGCCCAATTTGTTCACCACCGGCGGCCTGTTCGCCGGCTTCTACGCCATCATCTCGGCCACCCAGGGCCGGTATGGCGACGCCTGCATCGCGATCTTCATCGCCGCGATCCTGGACGGCGTCGACGGCCGGGTCGCGCGCCTGACCAATACCCAGAGCGAATTCGGGGTCCAGTACGACTCCCTGGCCGACCTGATCAGCTTCGGCCTGGCGCCCTCGTTGGTGATGTACCACTGGGCGCTGGAGGCGATGAAGCACGACGGTCCGATGCCGGGCAAGATCGGCTGGATCGCCGCCTTCCTGTACGCCGCCTGCGCCGCGCTGCGGCTGGCGCGCTTCAATTCCCAGGTCGGCCAGGTCGACAAGCGCTGGTTCATCGGCCTGGCCAGCCCGGCCGCGGCGGGCCTGGTCGCCAGTTTCGTATGGACCTGCGACGAACTGGGCTGGACCGGCGACGAGCTGCGCTACGTCGCCCTGGCCGTGACCGTGATCGCCGGCCTGCTGATGGTCAGCCGGCTGCGCTATTTCAGCTTCAAGGGCGGCGGCCCCAAGCACGACCGGGTGCCGTTCCTGGCGATCCTGGTGGTGGTGGTGGTGGTGATCGCGATCGCGATCGACCCGCCCAGCGTGCTGCTGCTGATCTTCGCGCCGTATGCCTTGTCCGGCCCGGTCTACGCGCTGTACCGGCGCGCGCGCCGGCTGCCGCCGGCCGACACGGGGACCGCCACGTGAGTTTGTGGAGCGCGCAACAACGCGAGTGGCTGCAGGCGCTGGGCCACCCGGCGCTGGCGCTGGCGTCGACCGCGCCGGAAGCGCCGCCGCCGCCGCGCGCGGAAGCGCCGGCCGCGCCCGAGCGCGCGCGCGCCGAGTTGCGCGCACCCACGGCAGAACGCGCGCCGGAGCGTCCCGTCGAACGCGCGCCGACCGCCGCCGCGCGCGCCGACGACGCCCTGCTGCGCGCGGTGCTGCGCGCGGCCGGCCGCCGCCCCGATGCGGCGCCCGATGAGGCCGTGCTGAGCCTGTACGACGCCGCCACCCTGCGCGGCTATCCGGCCGCCAAGCGCGCCCTGTGGCCGCTGTTGCGCAGCCTGCGGCGAGGCTCCCGCCCATGAGCGCATTGGCCGCCGACGTCGACCGCGATTCTCCGGCCGCCGCGCTCCGGCCGATGCGCGAGGAGGATCTGGACGCGGTCCACGCGATCGAGATCCGCGCCTACGAATTCCCCTGGACGCTGGGCATTTTCCGCGACTGCCTGCGCGCCGATTACCCGTCCTGGGTGCTGTACCGCAAGGACCGCATCCTGGGCTATTTCCTGATGAGCCTGGCCGCCGGCGAGGCCCACATCCTCAATGTCTGCGTGGCCCCGGAGCAGCAGGGCCACGGCTACGGCCGCCGCCTGCTGCACGCGCTGCTGCAGATCGCGCGCGGGCGCGGCGCGCAGCGCGTGTTCCTGGAAGTGCGCCCGTCCAATCCGGGTGCGATCGCGCTCTACCACGCCGAAGGCTTCAACGAGATCGGCCGCCGCCCGCGCTATTACCCGGCCCGCGACGGCCGCGAGGACGCGCTGGTGATGGCGATGGAATTGTTGGCGGACGAAGGCTGAGCGAATGCGGCCGGCACCATGGCCCCTTGCGTGGCTGCTGGCCGGTTTGGCGCTGGCGCCCGCGTCGGCGTCCGAGCCGGCGCCCGGCGTGCGCCTGCTGACCTCGGCGCCGACCTGCGCGCACAGGCGGCTGGGCCAGGTGTCGGTGACGCTGGGCGAGAAGGCGCCCAACCTGCGCACGGGCATGCGTCCGTCCCCGGTCGACTATCGTCTGGCCTTCGACAAGCTGGCGCGAGCGGCACAGGCCAAGGGCGGCGACGCGGTGGTGTTGCGCGGCCACGAAGCGGCCTATGTCGCCAAGGGCGCGCGTGCCTCGCGCCGGCCCAGCTACGTGTCCCTGCAAGGCGCGGTGATCGCGCTCGCCAACCCCGACGCGGCCTGCGAGCTGGCCCTGCTCGATCCGCAAACGTTCGCACGCGAGGTGCTGGCGCGCGAAGCGCAGGACGTGGTCGAGGAAACGGGTATCGCGTTCTAGGCCTTGGCGATCGCCTTCCGCGTGATGGTGGCATCCGTGAGGTGCGCCTGCGGCTTACCGCCCGCTACGGCCCAAACAAAGCCCATCCTTGCGACCCGGCCGCACGCTTCCTGTAGGAGCGGCGTAAGCCGCGACCACGTCGTGGCCGAAGCTTCGCGGTCGCGGCTTGCGCCGCTCCTACCCCAAAGCAAAACCCATCCGCGACGCGGCCGCACGCTTCCTGTAGGAGCGGCGCAAGCCGCGACCGCGTCGTGGCCGAAGCTTCGCGGTCGCGGCTCACGCCGCTCCTACCCCGAAGCAAAACCCATCCTCGCGACACGGCCGCGCGCTTCCTGCAGGAGCGGCGCAAGCCGCGACCACGTCGTGGCCGAAGTTTCGCGGTCGCGGCTTGCGCCGCTCCTACCCCAAAGCAAAACCCATCCTCGCGACGCGGCCGTACGCTTCCTGTAGGAGCGGCGCAAGCCGCGACCGCGTCGTGGCCGAAGCTTCGCGGTCGCGGCTTGCGCCGCTCCTACCCCGAAGCAAAACCCATCCGCGACGCAGCCGCACGCTTCCTGTAGGAGCGGCGCAAGCCGCGACCACGTCGTGGCCGAAGTTTCGCGGTCGCGGCTTACGCCGCTCCTACCCCGAAGCAGAGCCGAGCCGCGACGCAGGCGCGCGCTTCCTGTGGGAGCGGCGTAAGCCGCGATGCTTTGCCCGCGCATGCCGCGGCCGTAGGGTGCGGTGACAACCGCACCATCGTCCTGTCGCCGGACCAACGTCGGTGCGGTGCGCCTATGGCTTACCGCACCCTACGCGCGCGCTCGCAATGCGCGCGTCGTCAACCCAGCTTCGCGCGCTGCGCCTGCAGGGCTTCGCGCTGCGCGCGCCAGTCGGCCAGGCGCTTGCGCTCCTGTTCGACCACGGCGGGCGGTGCGTTCTGGACGAAGGTCTCGCTGGACAGCTTGTTCTCGCACTTGCCGATCTCGCCGTCGACGCGCTTGATCTCCTTGTCCAGGCGGGTGCGCTCGGCGTCCAGATCGACCAGGCCTTCCAGCGGTACCAGCAGGGTCAGATCGCCGACCACGCCGGTCGCGGCGGCCGGCGTTTCGGCGTCGGCGGCCAGCGCCTCGACGCGCTCCAGGCGGGTCAGGAAGCGCAGCTGCGAGTCGAAGCGCGCGGCGCGCGCGCGGTCGCTGTCGCCGCCGCCGCACAGCAACAGCACGACGGTCTTGGACGGCGCCACGTTGAGCTCGCTGCGGATCTTGCGCAACGCGCTGACCATCGCCTTCAGCCACTCGACGTCGGCTTCGGCGCCGGCGTAGTCGGCACCGAAATCCGTGGCCCGCGGGTAGGGCCGCAGCATGATCGTGTCCCCGGCGATGCCCAGGCGCGGCGCGACCTGCTGCCACAGCTCCTCGGTCACGAACGGGGTGAGCGGGTGCAGCAGCGACAACAGCCGCTCGAGCACGTACAGCAGGGTGTGGCGGGTGCTGTTCGCGGCGTCGAGATCCTCGCCCAGCAGGGCCGGCTTGGCCAGCTCCACGAACCAGTCGCAGAACTCGTTCCAGGCGAACTCGTACAGCGCCTGCGCGAGCAGGTCGAAACGGTAGGCGGCGAACTGGGTCTCGGCCTCGGCCGCGACCTGGGCCAGGCGCGCCAGGATCCAGCGCTCGGCGTCGGTCTTGGGCTCCGGCGCGCCGTTGAAGCTGGCGCCCTCGGTGTTCATCAGCACGAAGCGGGTCGCGTTCCACAGCTTGTTGCAGAAGTTTTTGTAGCCCTCGGCGCGGCCGAGGTCGAACTTGATGTCGCGGCCGGGGCCGGCCAGCGCGGTCATGGTGAAGCGCAGCGCGTCGGCGCCGAAGGCCGGGATGCCGTCGGGGAATTCCTTGCGCGTGGCCTTTTCGATCTTGGGCGCGTCCTGCGGCTTCATCAGGCCGGTGGTGCGCTTGGCGACCAGGGCCTCGGCGGTGATGCCGTCGATGATGTCCAGCGGGTCGAGAATGTTGCCCTTCGACTTCGACATCTTCTGGCCATCCTTGTCGCGGACCAGACCCGTGATGTAGACGTCGCGGAACGGCACGCGGCCGACCAGCTCGTCGGTCATCATGATCATGCGCGCGACCCAGAAGAAGATGATGTCGAAGCCGGTCACCAGCACGCTGGTCGGCAGCGCGATGTCGAAGCCCAGTTCGCCCATCTTGTCTTCGTTCGGCCAACCCTGCGTGCTGAACGGGAACATGGCCGAGGAGAACCAGGTTTCCAGCACATCCGGGTCCTGCACCAGCTCGATGCGATCCTTGATCTTCTCGTAGTGGTCCTGGCCGAGCGCGCGCAGCAGCTTTGCGTGAGCGGACAGCGCGGCTTCCGCTTCGGTGCGGGCGACCACCTCGCCGATGAGCAGCGTGAAATCCGCCTCGCCCGAGCGAACGGTCCAGGCGGGGATGCGATGGCCCCACCAGAGCTGGCGCGAAATCGTCCAGTCCTGGATGTTCTCCAGCCAATGGCGGTAGGTGTTGATCCAGTTCGCCGGGACGAACTTCACTTCGCCCGACTCGACGAGTTCGAGTCCGCGCTGGGCCAGGCTGTCCATCTTCACGAACCACTGGTCGGTCAGATAGGGCTCGATCACCTGGCCGCTGCGATCGCCGCGCGGCACCTGCAGGCGATGCGGTTTGACCTCGATCAGCAGTTCCGCGACATCCAGATCCGCGACGATGATCTTGCGCGCTTCGAAGCGGTCCAGGCCCCGATACGCGGCCGGGATGTACTTTTCGACGATCGCCGTCATGCCTTGTTCGGTGAACAAGGAGAAATCGTCCATGTACTGAGTCTGCTGCGGCGTGCAGCTATCAGGGGCGATCTTGGTGAAATTCGGATCGGCGGACGACAGCACGTGCTTGAGCGCGGTCGGGCCCGTGGTCGTCCAGACCGACGCATCCGGCGCGAAGATGTTGATCGACAGCAGCGAATGGCGCTGGCCCACCGCGTAGTCGTTGGCGTCGTGGGCGGGCGTGACCTTGACCACGCCGGTGCCGAAGGCGCGGTCGACGTAACTGTCGGTGATGACGGGGATACGGCGGCCGGTCAGCGGCAGATCGACGAACCTGCCATGGATCGCGGTGTAGCGTTCGTCCTCGGGGTGCACCATCACCGCGGTGTCGCCCAGCATGGTTTCCGGGCGGGTGGTGGCGACCACGACGTAATCGCGGATCTCGCGCAGGATTTCGTTGCCGTCGGCGTCGCGCTCGACATACTCGTAGCTCGCGCCGTCGGCCAAGGGATAGCGGATCGACCACATGTGGCCGTTCTCTTCCTCGTTGGCCACCTCCAGGTCGGAGATCGCGGTCTTCAGCACAGGGTCCCAGTTGACCAGGCGCTGGCCGCGGTAGATCAGCCCCTTCTCGTGCAGGCGCACGAAGGCTTCGGTGATCGCCTCCGAGGCCATCGGATCCATGGTGAACACGCTGCGCGACCAGTCGCCGCTGGCGCCCAGCCGGCGCATCTGCCGCTCGATGGTGCCGCCGGACTGCTGCTTCCAGGCCCACACCTTTTCGATGAACTTGTCGCGGCCCAGCGAATCGCGGGTCTCGCCCTTGCCTTCGAGGGCGAGGTTGCGGCCGACCACCATTTCCGTCGCGATGCCGGCATGGTCGGTGCCCATCTGCCACAGGGTGCGATAGCCGCGCATGCGGTAATAGCGGATCAGCGCGTCCTGCAGGGTGTGCTGGAAGGCGTGGCCCATGTGCAGGGTGCCGGTCACGTTGGGCGGCGGCAGCAGGATCGTGTACGCCGGACCCTCGCCGTGCGGCTGGAATACGCCGCTGCTCTCCCATTGCGCGTACAGGCGGGCTTCGAACTGTTTGGGGTCGTAGCTGGAGGCGAGGGTGTCGGTCATGGCATCAATCGATATAAGGCGGATCGGCGCCCCGTTCCGGATGCGGAGCGGGGTGGGGCGGGAGCGCGACGGCTTCCCGGTGCGCACCGCCCTCGCGGACGAGGGCGGCGGGTGTCACATGTCGTGCTTTTTCAGGTCGAAGCCGCGCGACTGGTACTGCTTCCAACGCTCGCGCAGCGGGCCTCGCGCTTCGGCATCGGCGGGCACCACTTCCAGCACGCGATCGAAGCTGCCCTGGACGGCGTCGTCGCGCAGGTTGATGACCAGCGGGCGCATCGCCGCGTCGGCGTCCGGCGCGCTGATCAGCACGTCGGCCTCCTCCTCGTCGACGTCGGCGCCGGCGATCTGGTGCGGGATGAAGACGTCGTCGCCCATGTCCCACAGCAGATCGTCCAGGGCCTCGGCCTGGGCCGCATCGCGGGCCAGGATCAGGGTCGGCAGGCCGGCGTCGAACGCCTTGCGCGCCAGTTCGCTCACCAGGCGCAGCGGTTCCTCGCGGAACCGCGCGGTGGTGATCAGATAGAAGTCGGCGCGCGGCACCCGATGCGATCCGGCGGGCTCAGGCCGCGCGCTCGAGCAGCCACTGGCTCAGCAGGCCGACCGGACGGCCGGTCGCCAGGCCGCGCTTGCCCTCGTCGTTGGCCACGCCGGCGATATCCAGGTGCGCCCAACGCTGGCCTTCGGTGAAGCGGGCCAGGAAGCAGCCGGCGGTGATCGCGCCGGCCCAGCGGCCGCCGATGTTGTAGACGTCGGCGAAGCTGGATTCCAGCTGGGTCTGGTACTCGTCCCACAGCGGCAGGCGCCAGGCGCGGTCGAACACCTGCTCGCCGGCGCCGAGCAGCTCGGCGGCGAGGTCGTCGTCCTTGCTCATCAGGCCGCTGGCGTACTTGCCCAGCGCGACCACGCAGGCGCCGGTGAGGGTGGCCACGTCGAGCAGGGCCTGCGGCTCGAAACGCTGCGCATAGGTCAGCGCGTCGCACAGGATCAGGCGGCCCTCGGCGTCGGTGTTGCCGACTTCGATGGTCTTGCCGGACATGCTGGTGAGCACGTCGGAGGGGCGGTAGGCGTCGGCGTCGGGCATGTTCTCCACCGCCGGCACCACCACCACCAGGTTGATCGGCAGCTGCATGCCGACCGCGGACACGAAGCTGCCCATCACGGTGGCCGCGCCGCACATGTCGAACTTCATTTCCTCGATGCCGCCCTGAACCTTCAGGTTGATGCCGCCGGTATCGAAGGTGATGCCCTTGCCGACCAGCACGTAGGGCTTGGCGTCGCCGCCGTTGTTGTACTTGAGCACGATCAGCTTGGGCGGGTTGGCCGAGCCGCGCGCCACCGCGAGCAGCGAGCCCATGCCCAGTTCCTGCATCTGCGCGCGGTCCAGCACTTCGCAGCTGGTGGTCGGGAAGCGCGCGGCGAAGGTCTGCGCCTGCTCGGCCAGGTAGGCCGGGTTGCACACGTTCGGCGGCAGGTTGCCCAGCTCGCGCGCGAAGGCGACGCCGGCGGCGATCGCCTGGCCCTGGGCCAGCGCGGCGGCGTCGCCGCCGTTGATCGCAAGCTTGCGCAGGCTGGGTTCGTCCTTCTTCTTGCCGAGGGTGGCGGTGTAGCGGTAGCAGGCGTGATCGGCGGCGATCGCGGCCTGGCGGATCGCCCAGGCGCTGTCGCGGCCGGTCACCGGCGCCTCGGACAGGGTGAACACCGCGTGTTCGACCGGGCCGGCCTTGAGCGCGCGCGCGGCATCGCCGGCGGCCTTCAGGTACTGCGGCACGCCGAATTTGCCGGCCTCGCCCAGGCCCACCACCAGCACGCGCGGCGCGGTCACGCCGGCCAGATCGTGCAGCAGGGTAGTCTTGCCGGTCTTGCCGCTGACGTCGCCGCGCTCCAGCAGGGCGGTCAGGCGGCCGCCGCTGGCGGCGTCCAGCGCCTGGCCGGCGGCGGTCAGGGTCTTGTCGGCATAGGCGCCGACCACGATGCAATCGGTCTTGACGGCGGCGGGCGCATCGCGGTTCAGGTCGAATTCGAGGGTCATCCAACAGATTCCCAGGTAGAAGTGCAGCTAAAGGAAGTGAGTTCCGTACAATCGGGCGGCTTCCGGTGGGCTGGACTTGCGCGTATCGCGCCGGCTGCAGCCGTCCCATGCCGTCGAACGAACCCCCGAGTTTAACGCAAGCCCGCCCCCATGCCGAAGCCCGACGCCTGATGCCCAAGCTTGACCGCTACCTGCTGAGCGAATTCGCCCAGGCCACCTTCGCCACCCTGGTGGTGCTGCTGATCGTCGCCGTGGGCGGGGCCTTCACGGACGTGCTGCAGGACATCGCCCGCGGCCGGGTCCCGGCCGGGATGATGCTGGCCCAGCTGGGCCTGGTGCTGCTGAAGTGGCTGCCGCTGATCCTGCCGCTGGCGCTGATGCTGGGCCTGATGATGGGCACCGGCCGGCTTTACCGCGACTCGGAAATGCCGGTGATCGCCTCGATCGGCGTCGGCCCGCGCCGCCTGCTCAAGCCGGTCATGCTGCTGGTGGTGCCGATCGTGCTGGTGGTGGGCGCCTGCTCGCTGTGGCTGGGCCCCTGGGCCGAGCGCGTGTCCAAGCAGATGATCAGCGAGGCCAATCGCAACCTGATCGTGGCCGGTCTGGAGCCGGGCAGCTTCACCGAACTGCCGGGCGGCAAGGGCGGAGTGATCTATGTCGGCGCCATGTCCAACGACGGCAGCCGCTTCCAGCGCGTGTTCGTGTACCGCCAGAGCGACGACCGCCGCGAGATCACCACCTCCAACGACGGCGTGCTCAAGGTCGACGAGCAGGGCAACCGCTATCTGACCCTCAACAAGGGCTTCCAGGTCGAGGGGCCGCGCGACAACGGCCTGGATTTCCGCATGATGCATTACGCCAGCAACGAGCTGCTGCTGCCGGCCGGCGAAACCAAGTTCGACCCCAAGAACCCCGAGCTGATGTCGACGCCGGCCCTGGTCGGCGATGCGCGTCGCGAGGCCGGCGCGCAGCTGCATTACCGGCTGGCGCCGCCGCTGCTGACCTTCGCCTTCGCCCTGATGGCGATCCCGCTGGCGCGCAGCATGCCGCGCCAGGCACGTTACGGACGCATTCTGATGGGCTTCCTGGCCTATCTGATCGGTATCAATCTGATGATCGCGGGCACCGGCTGGCTGGAGAGCGGCAAGATCTCGCTGAGCCTGGGCCTGTGGTGGCTGGTGCTGCCCATGCTGGCGCTGGCGCTGTGGCTGTACTTCGGCGACGGCCGCCTGCGCCGGGCGAGGGCGCTGGCATGAAGCCCTTCCCGAAGATCCACGACGTCTACGTCGGCCGCGTCGTGCTGGGCACGGTGCTGCTGACCTGGACGGTGCTGATGGGCCTGGACGTGATGCTGGGCTTCGTCAGCAGCGAGCTCAGCGACATCGGCAAGGGCAACTACGGCCTGACCCAGGCCCTGACCTACATGGTCTACACGATTCCGCGCCGCGCCTACACGCTGTTTCCGACTTCGGCGGTGATCGGCGCGCTGATGGCGCTGGGCCAGCTCGCGGCGACCTCCGAGCTCACCGCGCTGCGCGCGGTCGGCCTGTCGCGCCGGCGCCTGAGCCTGGCCGTGGCCGGCGCGCTGGCCACGCTGACCCTGCTGATGGTGGTCAACGGCGAAACCCTGTCGCCGTGGGCGCAGCGCAACGCCGAAGCGCTCAAGGCCTCGGCCAAGTCCAAGAACATGATCGTGGCCCAGTACTCGGGCCTGTGGGCGCGCGAGGGCGATTTCATCCTCAACGCCGGCGGCGGTCAGGACCGCAGCAACGGCAAGGACACCTGGCTGGAACTGCGCGACGTGTTCTTCTACGAGTTCGCCGAGGACGGCCGCCTGAAGTCGGCTGCGATCGCGCACATCGCCGAACACCGCCCGGGCGGCTGGGTGTTGCGCGATGTCACCCGCACCACGTTCGGCGCCAAGTCGGTCAGCCAGACCCATGTGGCGCAGGAGCGTTGGGAGTCCAAGCTGGACGGCGCGGCGCTGATGGCCGGCTCGGATCGGCCGCGCTATCTGAGTTCGACGGCGCTGGCCGCGGCGATCGACTACCGCGAGCGCAACGGTCTGGACGCGGGCGAGTTCGAGGAGCACTACTGGGGCCGCTGGTTCTATCCGATCAACGTGCTGGCGCTGTGCCTGGCCGCGATTCCGTTCGCGTTCGGCGCGCTGCGCAGCGGCGGCATGGGCAAGCGCTTGTTCATCGGCATCGTGTTCGCGCTGGGCTTCTGGCTGTTGCAGACGCAGTTCGTGAAGTTGGCCAGCGTGTACAAGTTCGATTTCCGCCTGGCTTATCTGATGCCCACGGTGATCATGGTCGGGGTGTCGGCATTCCTGTTCAAGAAGCGCTCGGGCTAACGCTCTAGCGCTTACCGCAGCGCCGCTGTGGGAGCGGTGCAAGCCGCGACTGCGAACTCCGGCTAGGTCGTATTTTCGATTCGAGGCGGCTTTCTGTGGGAGCGGCGTAAGCCGCGATCTCGAGCTCCGGCGACGTCGTAATTTTCAATTCGAGTCGGCTTTCTGTAGGGGCGGCGCAAGCCGCGACCGCGAGTTCCGGCTACGTCGTAAATTTCGATTCGAGACGGCTTTTTGTGGGAGCGGCGTAAGCCGCGATCTCGATCTCCGGCGACGTCGTAATTTTCAATTCGAGTCGGCTTTCTGTAGGAGCGGCGCAAGCCGCGACCGCGAGTTCCGGCTACGTCGTAAATTTCGATTCGAGACGGCTTTCTGTGGGAGCGGCGTAAGCCGCGATCTCGAACTCTGGTTGCTGCGCAAGCTAGGCTTCAGGTCGGATTCGGGGTCTTTGCTTAGGCCTATTCGTCACCAGGCTCAAAGGCTTCCGCCTGCCGCGCATGCGGGCCACTTTCTCCTGCTCCTAGCTCCCTCCTTTATCAAAGGAGGGTTGGGGAGGATTTGCTTTTGCTGTTACTTCGTCGGCTCGGCCCGAAGGTCAAAGGCTTCCGCCTGCTGCGCATGCGGGTCACTTTCTCTTGCTAGCCCAAGAGAAAGTAACCAAAGAGAAGGGCTAGCTTGACCAAACCTCCCCTGCGGGTTCGGGGCTGGCGCGGGGATTTTTCGAATGGACGTCCCTGTCCATTCGAAAAACGGCGCGCGTCCTGCGCGCCGCCCTTCGGGTCTACGGTTGGTCGGGTGAGTGCGGTGCTTTTGGATTTGAATGCCGCGGCAACGGCAACGGCAACGGCAACGGGTCCGGTACGCCGGTCGTAGGATGCGGTGAGCCGCAGGCGAACCGCGTCGTCGCGTGGCGGCGGCGACGCGCGCGGATCGAGCTACTTCTTCGGCAGCCGAATCAACCGCGTCCCGCTGGCGCGGTCGTGCCAGGTCAGGCGGTCGCGGTCCAGCCAGGCCCACCAGAAGCCCAGGCCGGCGGCCAGCAGCGACACGCTGCCCACGGCATAGCGAATCAGCAGCGCCCTCCAGCCCGGTCGGGCGCCGTCGGCGCCGATCAGGCGCAGGCGCCAGGGGCGCATGCCCAGGGTCTGGCCGCCGCGGCGCCAGCTGATCGTGGCGTAGGCGCCGGTGAGCAGCCAGCACACCAGCCACAGCAGCCACTGCAGCGCGCTGAACGGTGCGATGTTCTCGTGCACGTCGTGTCCGGACACGGTGTAGCCGACCGAGAACAAGGCCGAGGCCAGCATCCACAGTGCCAGCACCGGCCAGAAATCGTAGAACAGCGCGAACAGCCGCCACAGCACGAGGGGGGCGGGGCAGGAGGGGGTGTCCGGGGCGCTGTGTTCGGTGCTCATCGCAACAGGATAGCCGGCGCGTGCACGCGGTCGTAGCGCGTCGATGCGCGCGGCGGGCTTGCGTCGCCGCGCCCGGCTGAGGGACGCTGCCGCGATGACGTCGCCGAAAACCCGCAAGACCACGCCCGCCGAACGCCGCAGCCTGGCCATGTCCTTGCCGCCGCTGCCCGATGCCGACGAGGCCGCGATCCGCGTGTTCCTGGACGCGATCTGGGCCGAAAGCGGCCTGGCCCAGCAGACCCTGGACAGCTACCGGCGCGACCTCGAAGGCCTGGCGCGCTGGCGCGGCGGCCGCGACGGCGGCCTGGCCGGCGCCGATCGCGCGGGCCTGTTCGACTATCTGGCCTGGCGCGCCAAGGAGGGGTATTCGCCGCGCAGCAACGCGCGCCTGTTGTCGGCGCTGCGCGCCTTCTACGCCCTGCGCCTGCGCCGCGGCGAGCGCGCCGACGACCCCACCGCTCTGCTGGAGCCGCCGCGGCTGCCGCGTTCGTTGCCCAAGGCGCTGGCCGAAAGCCAGATCGAGGCGCTGCTGGGCGCGCCCGAGGTCGAGAACCCGCTGGGCCTGCGCGACCGCGCCATGCTGGAGCTGATGTACGCCGCCGGCTTGCGCGTGAGCGAGCTGGTCAACCTGGCCGCGACCGCGGTCAATCTGCGCCAGGGCGTGCTGCGGGTGACCGGCAAGGGCGGCAAGGAGCGCCTGGTGCCGCTGGGCGAAGAGGCCCAGCACTGGCTGGAACGTTACCTCGCGCAGTCGCGTCCGGTCCTGGCCGGCAAGCGCGCGCTGGCGCCGTTGTTCCTGGCCCAGAACGGCGAGGCGCCGACCCGCCAGCAGTTCTGGGGGCTGGTGAAGCGCTACGCCGCGCTCGCCGGCATCGACCCTGCCCGGATCAGCCCGCACGGCCTGCGCCACAGCTTCGCCACTCACCTGCTCAATCACGGCGCCGATCTGCGCGCGTTGCAGATGCTGTTGGGGCATAGCTCGTTGTCGACCACCCAGATCTACACGCTGGTGGCGCGCGAGCAGCTCAAGCAGCTGCATGCCAAGCATCACCCCCGCGGGTGAACCGCCCAGCAACCGCGACCGTCCGCTCCCGCCCCCGATTCGCGTACTCCCAGGTTCCCCAAAACGCCAACCCCGTCGCGCTAGCGGTACCGGCCCCGGCCCCACCGGACGACCCCGTCCCGCGCCCCGTGCGACAATCGTTGAACCACACCTTCCCCGCGCGGTCCAAACGCCCGGTGAACCAGCCAAGGACCCGATCGATGAAGTACGCCCTATTCGCCGTGCTCGGAGCGCTCAGCCTGTCGGCCTGCGCCGAGGCCCCCAAGCCCGCCGCCGATGCCGCCAAAGCCCCGGCTGCCGTGAGCGCCAAGCCCGCCGAGGCCAAGGCCGCCGCCGGCACGCCGGACGCGCGCGCGATCGAGGCGATCCGCGTGCTCAACTCGCGCGTCACCGTCGAACGCGTCGGCGCCGCGCCGATCCCCGGCTTCCGCGAGGCGATCGTCGCCGGCCAGGTGGTCTACGTCAGCGACGACGGCCGCTACCTGTTCCTGCCGGGCTCCGGCGGCGCCCTGTTCGATACCGCCGCCAAGAAGAACCTCAGCGAAGTGGCCTTGGCCGGCATGCGCAAAGAGGCGTTGAAGGCGATCCCGGCCAGCGAGCGCATCGTGTTCGCGCCGGCCAATCCCAAGTACACGGTGTCGGTGTTCACCGACGTCGAATGCGGCTACTGCCGCAAGCTGCATAGCGAAATCGCCGAGTACAACCGCCAGGGCATCGCGATCGAATACCTCGCCTTCCCGCGCGCCGGCATCGGCAGCCAGGACTACAACAAGATGGTGTCGGTGTGGTGCGCGCCGGATCGCCGCAAGGCCCTGACCGACGCCAAGGCCGACCACGCGGTGCCGAACAAGAACTGCAAGAACAGCATCAATCAGCAGTACGACGTGGGCCAGCGCGTGGGCCTGACCGGCACCCCGATGATACTGGCGGCCGACGGCACCCAGCTCGGCGGCTACGTGCCGCCGGCGGCGCTGCGCGAAACCCTGGACAAGCTGGCCACCGACGGCAGCGCCAAGCCGGCCGCGACCGGCCCGGTCGACGCCGTGCCGGCCGCGACCACCGCCGGCGGGGCCTGAGTCCCGCCGCCCCGGCCGGCCCGGCCGGGCGCCGCTGACGATGCCGCCGCGAGGCGGCATCGTCGTTTCCGGGGCCCGTTCGGGCCCGCCGGGCTTGCCGTTGCGGGCCGTGTGCACGGAAAACGGCGCGGGTGCGGGCGCTTGGATACAATACCGGGCCCGACGTTGCACGGTTCCCCGGACATGATCGTCCTCGAGGGCCTTTCGGCCCTGTCTCCGTTCCGCCGCGAACGGCTCCAAGCCCGCCTGCAAGCCATTCACCCCGAAGTCCGCCTGATCGACGCCTGGCCCGTGTATTGGGTCCGGCCCGACGCGGGCGCGCAGCCGGAAGGCGAGACCCTGCGCCGCATCCTGCAGGCCGAGCCGGACGCCGCCGCGCGCGAAGCCGGTGCGGTCTCGCGCTACGTGACCCCGCGCCTGGGCACGCTGTCGCCCTGGGCCAGCAAGGCCACCGAACTGCTGCGCGGCGCCGGGCAACCGGTCGCGCGCGTGGAGCGCGGAACCCGCTACGACCTCGCCGGCTGGCCGGCCGACGCCGCCACCCAGGGCGCGCTGGCCAAGGCCTTGCACGATCCGATGACGCAGTCGCTGCTGGATGCGCGCGACGACGCGGCGGCGCTGTTCGCGGTGCCGGAGCGCGGCGAACTCGAACGCATCCCGCTGGACGGCCTGGAGAACGCCAACGTGCGCCTCGGCCTGGCCCTGGCTGAGGACGAGATCGCCTACCTGCGCGAGCGCTACGCCGCGCTGGGCCGCGCGCCCTCCGACGTCGAACTGATGATGTTCGCGCAGGCCAACTCCGAGCACTGCCGGCACAAGATCTTCAACGCCTCCTGGACCATCGACGGCCGCGAGCAGACCAGCTCGCTGTTCAAGATGATCAAGCACACCCACGCGCAGACGCCGGAAAACACCCTGTCGGCGTACAGCGACAACGCGGCCGTGGTCGAAGGCTATCCGAGCCGGCGCTTCCGCCCGCAGCCGGGCAGCCAGGCGTATGCGGCCGAAGCGGAAACGCCGTCGGCGTTCTGCATCAAGGTCGAGACCCACAACCACCCGACCGCGATCGCGCCGTTCCCCGGCGCCAGCACCGGCAACGGCGGCGAGATCCGCGACGAGGGCGCGACCGGCCGCGGCGGCCGCCCCAAGGCCGGCCTGTGCGGTTTCAGCGTCTCGCACCTGCGCATCCCGACCCTGCCGCAGCCCTGGGAAGGCGAGCGCGCCTTGAACCCGCGCATGGCGCCGGCGCTGGAGATCATGCTCGACGGTCCGATCGGCGCGGCCGCGTTCAACAACGAGTTCGGCCGCCCGAATCTGGTCGGCTACTTCCGCAGCTTCGAGCTCGCCGAGGGCGCGCACGCGCGCGCCTACGACAAGCCGATCATGCTCGCCGGCGGTCTCGGCGCGATGGATCGCATCCAGGTCGCCAAGCTCGGCCTCAAGCCCGGTCATGCCGTGATCGTGCTCGGCGGCCCGGCGATGCTGATCGGTCTGGGCGGCGGTGCCGCCAGTTCGGTCGCGTCCGGCGACAGCGCCGAGGACCTGGATTTCGCCAGCGTCCAGCGCGACAACCCGGAAATGGAGCGGCGCTGTCAGGAAGTGATCGACCGCTGCGTCGCGCTCGGCGCGGACAATCCGATCGACAGCGCCCACGACGTCGGCGCCGGCGGTTTGTCCAACGCGATCCCCGAATTGCTGCACGACTCCAACCTGGGCGGCGTGATCGATCTGGCGCGCGTGCCCAGCGACGATCCCTCGCTGTCGCCGATGCAGCTGTGGTGCAACGAATCGCAGGAGCGCTACGTGCTCGGCCTGCCTGCCGACCGCGTCGCCGACTTCGCCGCGATCTGCGAGCGCGAGCGTTGCCCGTTCGCGGTGGTCGGTTACGCGACCGCGGAAGAGCGCCTGGTGGTGGGTTACGGCGCGACCGTCGAATCCGTCTATGGCGTTGCGGATTCCCTTCTCCCGCCTGCGGGAGAAGGTGCCCGTAGGGCGGATGAGGGCACGCGGCAAGGCGTTGGCGGCGACTCTCGGCAGTGGCCGATCGACCTGCCGATGGACCTGCTGTTCGGCAAGCCGCCGAAGATGCACCGCGACACCCGCCGTCCGCCGGCCGCGCCGTGGCCGGCGCTGAACTGGAACGGCCTGGACCTGCGCCAGGCTGCGCTGCGCGTGCTCGCGCATCCGACCGTGGCGTCCAAGCAATTCCTGGTCACCATCGGCGACCGCAGCGTCGGCGGCCTGACCGCGCGCGATCAGATGATCGGCCCCTGGCAGCTGCCGCTGGCCGATTGCGCGATCACCTTGTCGGGCTTCGAAGGCTACGTCGGCGAAGCGATGGCGATCGGCGAGCGCACCCCGCTGGCCCTGCTGGACGCCGCCGCGGCCGCGCGCATGGCGGTGGGCGAAGCGATCACCAACCTATGCGCCGCGCCGGTGGAATCCTTGAACCGGATCAAGCTGTCGGCCAACTGGATGGCCGCGGCCGGTCACCCGGGCGAGGACGCGCTGCTGTTCGACGCGGTCAAGGCGGTCGGCCTGGAGCTGTGCCCGGAACTCGAGCTGAGCATTCCGGTCGGCAAGGATTCGTTGTCGATGCAGGCGCAATGGCAGGCCGACGGCGTCGCCCACAAGTCGGTGTCGCCGGTGTCGCTGATCGTGAGCGCGTTCGCGCCCGTGGTGGATGTGCGTCAGCAGCTCACCCCGTTGCTCGCACGCGAACCCGACAGCGAGTTGTGGCTGATCGGTCTGGGCGCGGGTAAGCAGCGTCTGGGCGGCTCGGTGCTCGCGCAATGCCATCCGCAGGCGACCGGCTCGGCCGAGGCCGGCGGCCTGCCCGCGTTCGCCGCGCTGTCCGCCGACGGCGACCGCGACGACCTGGGCGTGCCCGACCTCGATCACCCGCAGCGCCTGCGCGATTTCTTCGAACTGATCCGCGACGCGCGCGAGGCCGGCCTGCTGTTGGCCTATCACGACCGCAGCGACGGCGGCGCCTTCACCGCGCTGTGCGAAATGGCGTTCTGCTCGCGTCTGGGCCTGGACATCAGCCTGGACGGCTGGGGCGAGGATCCGTTCCGCACCTTGTTCAATGAGGAACTCGGCGCGATCGTGCAGATCGCCGACGAGGACCGCGCCGAGTTCGCCGACCTGGTCGCGCGCCACGGCCTGATCGACTGCGCCCAGCGCATCGCCAAGCCGGTGCTGAGCCGCGTCGAGGGCGCGGCCGCCGCGCCCGCGATCCGCGTGCGCGAAGACGGCGCGACCCTGGCCGAATGGCGTTGGGACGAGCTGTTCGACGCATGGTGGTCGGTCAGCCACGCCATGCAGAAGCTGCGCGACAACCCCGACTGCGCCGACGAGGAGCGCGCGATCGCGCGCGACTTCGCCGCGCCGGGCCTGAAGCCAAAGCTCACGTTCGATCCGGCCGACGACGTCGCCGCGCCGTTCGTGAACCTGGGCGCGCGTCCCAAGGTCGCGATCCTGCGCGAGCAGGGCGTCAACGGCCAGATCGAAATGGCGGCGGCGTTCGACCGCGCCGGCTTCGAAGCGTTCGATGTGCACATGAGCGACCTGATCGCCGGCCGCGTCTCGCTGCAGGACTACAAAGGCTTCGCGGCCTGCGGCGGTTTCAGCTACGGCGACGTGCTCGGCGCGGGCCGCGGCTGGGCCACCAGCGTGCTCGAGCGCAGCGCCTTGCGCGATGCCTTCGCCGCCTTCTTCGCGCGCGAGGACAGCTTCTCGCTGGGCGTGTGCAACGGTTGCCAGATGCTGGCCCAGCTCAAGCCCATCATCCCGGGCGCCGAGCACTGGCCGCGCTTCCTGCGCAACCGCAGCGAACAGTTCGAAGCGCGTCTGGGCCTACTCGAGGTTGGTGAATCGCCGTCGTTGTTCTTCCGCGGCATGGCCGGCTCGCGCATCCCGGTGTCGGTGGCGCACGGCGAAGGCCGCGCCAGCTTCGATAACAACCTCGACCAGAGCGCGGCGGACATCTCCTTGCGTTACGTCGACGGCGAAGGCCGCGTCGCCGAGCGCTACCCGCTCAACCCGAACGGCTCGCCCGACGGCATCGCCGGCCTGACCTCGCGCGACGGCCGCGCCACCATCCTGATGCCGCACCCCGAGCGCACCCTGCGCAGCGCCAATCTGAGCTGGGCCCCGCGCGACTGGAGCGGCGACTCGCCGTGGATGCGCATGTTCCGCAATGCGCGGGTGTGGGTGGGCTGACGTTCGCGTCACGATGAGGTTCGAAAGAGGGCGCCCACAGGGCGCCCTCTTTTTTTGCGCCACGCGCGCCACTGCGACGAAACGTGCCTGGTCTGCGACGAAGCGTTTTGCTCGTCGAACCAGCGTGGCGACGTGCGCCTGAGCGTGCGCGCGCTGCGCCCAACCGGGCCCCTTGCTCGCGCGGCTGACTGGACAATGCGCCCTCGATCGCCGCGCTCGCGCCGATCGCACTCACTCTGGGGACAAGGAGTACGCCGTGCGCTATCTGGTCGGAACGTTGCTTGCGTTGGCCTGCGGTACTGCCTGCGCGGGAAGAGCGCCGTGGGAGGAATACGACAAGCTGATCAAGTCGGCGCAGACGGTGAAGTCCGAGGGGCCGACCTTGTTCGGCGACTCGGTCAATCTCTACACCGGCGCCACCAGCTTCGCGACCGTGGACGTGTCGATTCCCGGCAATTTCCCGATACCGGTCGCGCTCGGACGACGCTTCGCCGCCGCCACCGACGCACGCAGTCGCCCGTTCGGCGACTGGGATTGGGACGTGCCTTATATCAGCGGCATGTTCAGCCACGCCGAAGGCTGGGTGCTGGGCAGCGCGCCCGCCACTGCCACGGCGAACCGTTGTTCGAGTCCGACCAGCGTCGGAACCGCGCGCCCACCCTCGGTCAAGATCCAGAGCGACACGCCGATACGCGCGCCCGCGGTACAGGAATGGGAGTACTGGAGCGGCTACCGCATGAACGTGGCCGGTGGCGATCAGGAACTGCTGCTGGCCACCGCGGAGACTCGTCCGCGCCCGACCGACGGCGGCGCGTATCCCTGGGTCACCAACAAGCATTGGCATTTGTCCTGCGTGCCCAGTCTGCAGAGCGGGCAGGCCGGCGAAGGCTTCATGGCACGCTCGCCGGACGGCACCCGCTACCGCTTCGACTGGATGGTCGCGCGCCCGTCCGATGAATTGCTCAAGCCGGTCAGCGCCGACGGCACCGTGTTGCAGCGCCCGGTCCCGCGCGACGAGATTCGCCTGTACCCGACCCGCATCGAGGACCGCTTCGGCAATTGGGTCGCCTATCAATGGAGCGGTGCGCAGTTGCTTTCCATCACTTCCAGCGACGGTCGCCAACTGAGCCTCAGTTGGGAGAACGTCGATGGCTACGACCGCGTGACCAAGGTGGCCACCAACACCGGTCGCGAGTGGCGCTACGGCTACTCTGCCTATTCGCAGTTGACCACGGTGACGCAACCGGACAACAGCGCTTGGAATATCGATTTCGGCGCTATGTGGGGCAATCCCTACTACAGCAACGACCCCGAGCCGCAAATTCCCGGTGGGCGGGCGCGCCTGCAGGACAAGGCGCTGACGTGCAGCTGGATGCGCGCGCTGGTCCCACTCACGCGCACCGCCTCCATTACGCATCCTTCGGGCGCGCGCGGCGAGTTCGTATTCCAAACCATACGCCATGGTCGCCAGAACGTGCCCCTGGATTGCATCGCCCCTCCCGACATGAGCGCGCGGCCGGAGCCGGACTACGAGCCTACCGAGGATGCCTACACCGCGCTGGTGCCGGCACGCTTCGACGTGCTGGCAGTGCGCAGCAAGACCGTCACCGGCCCGGGTTTGCCGGGCTATACGTGGAGCTACGACTACACCACGCCGATCGGTAGCTGGGCTGGAACCTGTGCGAACTGCGCAACGACCAAGACCACCACGGTGACCGGTCCCGGCGGCGAGCGCACGGTCAGCACCTACGGTGTGGTGTTCAACGAGAACGAGGGTCAGTTGCTGCAGGTGGAGACCTATGCGGGTAGCACTTTGCTGCGAAAATCCACCAGCACCTATCTCAGCAACGCAAGTGCGCCTCAGCAGGCCTTCGCCGACCGCATGGGTGTGAGTCCGCAGATTCGTCTGGACTCGTTCTCGTCCGAGCGTCAGCGGCCGCAGATATCCGGCTCGGTGCTGCAAGACGGCGTGAGCTTCTACAGCGACAACGAAACCTTCGACGAGTTTGCCCAGCCCATGCGCGTGGGTCAGTCGAACACCCTGGGTTATACCCGCACCGATCTAACCGAGTACTACAACGACAAGGCCAAGTGGGTGATCGGCCAGACCGCCCGGCAGACCAATGTAAACACCGGCGCGGTGCCGACGCGCACCGACTACGACCCCGCGACCGCGCTGCCGGTGCGCAGCTACGCCTACGAGAGGCTGCAACAGACCCTGGGCTACAACCCGGACGGCACCCTGGCGACAGTCAAGGACGGCCGCAACCTGGTTACCACGGTGAGTGACTGGAAACGCGGCATGCCGCAGACCGCACGTTTCCACGACGGCACGCAGAAGATCGTCGCGGTCGACGGCAACGGCTGGTTGACCTCGGTTTCCGACGAGAACGGCTATGCCACCGCTTACGGCTACGACGCCATGGGTAGGCTCAATCGAGTCACTCCGCCGGCCGGCGACGACGTGGCCTGGCATCCGACGGTACTCAGCTTCGAGCCGGTCGCGCAGAGCGAGTACGGTCTGGGCGCTGGACATTGGCGCCAGACCGCCACCACCGGCAATCACGTCAAGGCCAGCTACTTCGACGCCTTGTGGCGACCGGTGGCCGAGAGCGAGCACGACGCGGCCGACGTCGCAGGGACCGCGCGCTGGAGCGCCAAGCGCTACGACCAGGATGGGCGCGCCGTATTCGCTTCGTATCCGCGCAATCCGTACGTCGACGGTTGGATCAACTTCGACGACGGGTCGCTAAAGGGCACGCGCAGCAGTTTCGATGCGCTTGGACGGCCGACGGGCACGGTGCAGGACTCGGAACATGGACCCCTGACCAGCCGCGTCGACTATTTGGCCGGCTTCCGGCGCCTGACCACCGACCCGCGCGGCATTAAGAGCATCGAGAGCTTCCAGGTCTACGGTCAGCCCAACTATGGGCAGCCGACGGTGATCGACGCTGCGGTGGATACGTCCGACAAGACCCGCACCACGATCGTCCGCGACGTGCTCGGCAACACCAAGGAAATCGTGCGCGGCCCGGGCGGTTGATCCGGCGTTCGCTCAGGGGATTGCGGGCCGCGTATGCGGTTCGCGGTACGGCATAGGACAGCAGGCCGGATTCGGCCCATAGGTCGGTTTATGCGCAAGACAAATGATGCGATGGGTTCGGCGCGGGCGATGCGCGCGCCGCTGCGAGTGACGTGGTGGTTGTGGCTGCTGCTGGCGGCCCTGTTGCCGGGGCTGGCTGCGGCCGCAGCGGGGCCGACGCTGAGCTTCAGCTATCCCGCCGCGCCGGAGATGAACTTCGCCGCGCCCGCCAACGTCAAGGTGTTGTTGAACGCGACCTCGGGCTGCGGGCCGATCAATATTTTCGTCACCGGTCCGGGGCTGGATACCTCCGTCACTAACGGCCAGGTGCTCAACAACCTGCCACCGGGCCGGTATTTCATCGACGCATCGTTCGAAATGTGCGACCGCCGCTGGATCGATCCGGTCAGTGCCGGCCGTGCCTTCAACGTGCTTGGCGGTTCGATCACGGCGTCGCCGCAGACCTGCACCATTCCCTGGGGCGGCAACGCTTGCTACACCACGGTCAGCTGGAACTCCAACGCGGCCAACGCGGAGGTTTGGTACTCCCTGCCGGACGGCAGCATCATGACCCGGTGGGCCACTGGACAGAATGGCTCGGCCGTCGGGGGGATCGACAGCCGCGGGCTGCGCTTCTACCTGAAGAGCGGCAGTCTGACCTTGGCTACCGTGGACGTGGCCGCGGTACCGACCAACAACAGCCCGCCCGCGGTCGCCCTGACCGGCCCCGGCAACAACTATGTCTACACGGCCGGAAGTCCGATCGCGTTCACCGCCAACGCGTCCGACCCCGACGACGGCGTGCAGCGGGTCGAGTTCCTGGTCGACGGCATCAAGATGGGCGAGGACACCAGCGCGCCCTACGAACTGCACTGGACCGGCCTGGAGGGCGGCCACAGCCTGGTCGCGCGTGCGTTCGACACGCGTGGCTACCACACGGACTCGGCGGCGATGTGGATCGTCGGCAACGGTCCGCCTGCCATCGTGCTGACCAGCCCCGCCAGTGGCGCGCAGGCGACGGTGCCGGCCAGCTTCGCGTTGCAGGCGAACGCGTCCGATCCGGACGGCGTGAGCCGCGTGGAGTTCTACGCCGACAACCAACTGATCCATACCGACAGCGCCGCGCCCTACGAATTCAGCTGGTCGGCGGTGAGCATCGGTCCGCACACGGTGCATGCGATCGCGTACGACAACCGGGGCCTGTCCGCGCGTTCGGCCACCGCCAGTGTGACCGTGTCGCAGCCGCCCTCGGGCCCGACCGGCCTGGCGCGGCGATACGTCTACGATCAGTACCAGCAGTTGTGCAAGATCATCGAGCCCGAGACCGGCGCCACCGTGATGGCCTACGACGCGGCGGGCAACCTGGCCTGGTCGGCGGCGGGCCTGGATCTGCCGGATCCGAACAACTGCAACCAGGCCGAGGCCGAGCAATCCGGCCGCCGCGCGCTGCGCAGCTACGACGAGCGCAACCGTCTGGCCACGCTGGCCTTCCCCGATGGACGCGGCGACCAGACCTGGGCTTACACGCCGGATGGTCTGGCGCGCGAGGTAACCACCCGCAACGACGGCGACGGCCAGGGTACGGTCGTCAATACCTATGCCTACAACAAGCGCCGCATGCCGACGGCCGAAACGATGGCGCGACCGGGGTCGTACAGCTGGTCCGCGAGCTACGGTTACGACAGCTACGGCAACCGCAATCGCGTGGTCATTCCGGACGGACAGCCGATCAGCTATGCCAACAACGCGCTGGGACAGGCGGTGTCGGTCGGTTCCAACTGGGGCACGCTCGCCGATAACGTCAGCTACTACCCCAACGGTGCGATCAAGCGCTTCGTTTACGGCAACGGTGTCGTCCACACGATGGCGCAGAATGCGCGTCAGCTGCCCGCGCGCGTGACGGATTCCGGCGTTTTCGACCAGACCTACGCCTACGACGGCAACGGCAACACCACGGCGATTCGCGACGTCAACGCGGCGGCGGGCCTCTACAGCGGCAATCGCGACATGGTCTACGACAATCGAGATCGCCTGGTGCAGGCTCACCTGCATTGGCTGACGGTACGCGGGTTCGGCTACGACGCGTTGGACAATATCCGCTACAAGAGCAACTTCAACGGCGCGACCACGGTCACCGACTACTACTGGTACAACGAAAAGAACCAGGTGACGAATTTCCGAAACGATGCGGGAGCCACCACCCTGGGCCTGGGTTACGACCCGCAAGGAAACTTGAACAACAAGAACGGACAGGAATACGACTTCGACTACGGCAATCGCCTGCGCAGGGTCGCCGGCAAGGAGGTCTATCGCTACGACGCCCACGGACGCCGTGTGTCGGTCACCGGTCGCCCAGACACGACCTCCACGCTATCGTTCTACAACGTAGATGGACAACTGCTGTATCGCGAGGAGCATCATGAAGGCGAGGCGCAGAACGACAGCCATCCGGAACTCAACGTGCCTCACGTCTATCTGGGGGGCAGCCTGCTTGCGCTGGTGGAGTGGAGCCGCGCGACCGGCGTCGGTCAGTTGAAGTATCAGCACACCGACGCGCTGAGCAGCCCGATCGCGGTCACCGACACCGCCGGCGCGGTGATCGATCGTACCCATTGGGAGCCGTACGGCGGCGCGATCAACAAGCCCGCCTACAACGGCGTGGGTTACGCCGGCCACGTGATGGACGGCGCCACCGGGCTGACCTACATGCAGCAGCGCTACTACGACCAGAATGTCGGACGCTTCCTCAGCGTCGATCCGGTGACCGTGGCCGACGAAGGCCCGCTTCATTTCAATCGTTATGCGTACGCGTACAACAATCCGTACTCGTTCACGGATCCCGATGGGCGTTGCCCCGCTTGCGCGGTAGGCGGAGTCATGGCGCGAGGCGCGCTTTTCGGCATCGGGATCGAAATCCTCATCCAACGGAAGGTCGAGCACAGGGAGTGGTCAGAACTCGACAAATCGGATATCGCCGTGGCGGGCACTATCGGCGCTGTGATACCGGGTACGGGGTCGTTCCTCCTGCGCTCCTGGAGAACCGCGCCCAGCCTGATTCGATCAGCCCGTGCGTATTCGAAACTCTCGGGTCAGGCCAGAAATACGGCGAATCGTGCAGCCAAGCTGGCTGAGCGCGAGACTAAGAATATCGGCAAGATGATCGAAGGAACGCGCGATTTGGCCGAGTCGGCGGGACACGCGGCTACCGCTTTCGTGCTGAACAACCTCGGCCAGCGCTCGGTGAACGATGCACAAGGTAAATCCAGTGCTGAGAGCCAGAAGTCATCCAGTTCGAACGAGTTTCAGGGGGTATTCCGGGTTGAGGGACGTTTGGACGCTCAAAAGTTGGATAAGGAGCTGAAGGGCGAGTGAGGGAGGCGAAGCCTGCGGCCGATGTCGCGCCGCTAGCGGCCACCGCCTGCGTGCCCGGACAGACTGGCAGAGAATGCGACCGAAACTGCTAAAGTCCGGGTTCACGCGCAGGAGGGTGACGTGAACGCAGTAGCCACCAATATGGGATCGCCCGGGGCTCCAGAGACCGGGTCGTCCACCGCTGAGGCCGGGGCCGGAGGCCCACAAGCCGTCGTCGACGCGGCCATCGTCGAGGCCCTGCTGGCCAAGGGCCGGCTCAAGGAGCCGGACCTGGCGCGCGCGCGCCGGCTGCAGGAGGAAACCGGCGGCAGCCTGTTGGCGCTGCTGGCCCGGCTGGGCCTGGTGTCCGAGCGCGACCACGCCGAAACCGTGGCCGCGGTGCTGGACCTGCCCCTGGTCAGCATCAAGGACGCACCGGAATTACCCCCGGAAGGCGTTGCCCTGACACTCAAATTCATGAAGCAGTTCGCGGTTTGCCCGGTCCGCGAGACCGAGCAGGCCGTTGAGGTGCTGATGGCCGACCCGCAGGATGTCTACACGCTGGACGCGCTGCGCCTGGCGACCCAGCGCGACATCCGGCCTTACGTGGCGCTGCGCTCGGAGATCGGCGACGTGATCGAGCGCTGGCACGGCCAGGGCCGCAGCGCGATGGGCGCGATCGTGGAGACCGCCGAGGGCGAGGGCTCGGGCGATCTGGACGACGTCGAGCACCTGCGCGACCTCGCCTCCGAGGCGCCGGTGATCCGGCTGGTGAACCTGGTGATCCAGCGCGCGGTCGAGCTGCGCGCGTCGGACATCCATATCGAACCGTTCGAGAACCGCCTGAAAGTGCGCTACCGCGTCGACGGCGTGCTGGCCGAGGGCGAGAGCCCGCCGGCCAATCTGACCGCGGCGGTGATCAGCCGCATCAAGATCATGGCCAAGCTCAACATCGCCGAGCGCCGCCTGCCGCAGGACGGCCGCATCATGCTGCGCGTGCAGGGCAAGGAGCTGGACCTGCGCGTGAGCACGGTGCCGACCGCGCACGGCGAGTCGGTGGTGATGCGACTGCTGGACCGCGAGACGGTGGTGTTCGACTTCTACAAGCTCGGCTTCACCGACGAGTTCCTGCCGCAGTTCCAGAAGGTGCTGGACCAGCCGCATGGCATCTTGCTGGTGACCGGCCCGACCGGCTCGGGCAAGACCACCACGCTGTACACCGCGCTGAGCAAGCTCAACACCAGCGACGTCAAGATCATCACCGTCGAGGACCCGGTCGAGTACCAGATCGAGGGCATCAACCAGATCCAGGCCAAGCCGCAGATCGGCCTGGATTTCTCGCATGCGCTGCGCTCGATCGTGCGCCAGGACCCGGACATCATCATGATCGGCGAAATGCGCGATCTGGAGACCGCGCGCATCGCGATCCAGTCCGCGCTGACCGGCCACCTGGTGCTGAGCACGCTGCACACCAACAACGCGGCCGGCGGCGTCACCCGTTTGCTCGACATGGGCGTCGAAGACTACCTGCTGACCTCGACCATCAACGGCATCCTGGCCCAGCGCCTGGTGCGCCGCCTGGAGCCGACCCACGCCGAGAAGTATCCCGCCTCGCCGGAGGAGATCGAGAAGTTCCATCTGCGCCGCTACCAGCCGCAGGGCGAGATCTTCCTGTATCGCCCGCGCGGGTCGGCGCTGGCGCCGACCGGTTACCACGGCCGCACCACGATCATGGAGTTCCTGGTCATGAACGACGAGCTGCGGCGCGCGGTGATGCGCCATGCGGGCATGGGCGAGATCGAGCAGATCGCGCGCGACGCCGGCATGCGCACCATGTACGAGGACGGCATCGTCAAGGCGCTGGCCGGGCACACCACGATCGAAGAAGTACTGCGCGTGACCGAAGACGCGTGATCGCGTCGGGGCCGCGCGCCACCACCATAGAGGCAGGGCGTATGAACAACGCAACGGTAAGGATATCGGGCCTGTGGGTATTGGCGGCCGCGCTGGCCATGGCCGGCGTCGCGCAGGCGGCGGGCAAGGCCGCCGCCAAATCGCTGGACAAGGCGGCGCTGCCGGCCGGTTTCGCGGTCGGCAAGGGCCAGCCGCCGTTGACCCTGAAGGTCGACGTGGCCGACGGCAAGGCCAGCAGCACGGTGGTGAGCGACGCGGCCCAGGCCA
This sequence comes from Lysobacter sp. cf310, assembly GCF_900114355.1. Classification (GTDB taxonomy): domain Bacteria; phylum Pseudomonadota; class Gammaproteobacteria; order Xanthomonadales; family Xanthomonadaceae; genus Lysobacter. Next base: position 897,090 of record NZ_FOSS01000001.1, on the reverse strand, counting down.
ACGTCACCGCCAGCGGCAGCGCCGACGGCGGCGAGACCATGCTGACGATCCGTCACGACCTCGCGGTCGCGATCAAGTTCGATCTCTACATCTCCTCCGACGGCGAGCGCTTCGAGTACACCAGCTCCTGCGCGGTCACGCCGGGCATTTCCAGTTTCGAGATGTGGTCGCGCCCGATCCGCGCCTTCGCGCTGGGCAACCCGCGCGTGGTGCCGGCCGACCGCATGGCCTGCGACTGAGCCGCCGATGGCCCTGTACCACTACAAAGCGCTCAACGCCCGCGGCGAAATGCTCGACGGCCAGATGGAGGCGGCGAGCAACTCCGAAGTCGTGCAGCGCCTGCAGGAGCAGGGCCATCTGCCGGTCGAGGCCAAGCTGGCCAGCGAGGCCGGCGGCGCTTCGGTGTGGAAGGGCTTGTTCAAGCCCAAGCCGTTCGGGGGCGCGCGCCTGGTCCAGTTCACCCAGCAGCTGGCGACCCTGCTGGGCGCCGGCCAGCCGCTGGACCGCGCGCTGACCATCCTGCTGGAGCTGCCCGAGGACGAGGCCGCCAAGCGCACCGTCACCGACGTGCGCGACGCGGTACGCGGCGGCGCTTCGCTGTCCACCGCGCTGGAACGCCAGCACGGTACGTTCTCGCGCCTGTACATCAACATGGTGCGTGCCGGCGAGGCCGGCGGCAGCATGCACGAGACGCTGGCGCGGCTGGCCGACTATCTCGAACGCAGCCGCGCCTTGCAGGGCCGCGTGATCAACGCGCTGATCTACCCGGCGATCCTGGTGGTGATGGTCGGCGCCAGCCTGCTGTTCCTGCTCGGCTACGTGGTACCGCAGTTCGCGGTGATGTACGAGAGCCTGGACGCGCCGCTGCCGTTCTTCACCAAGATCGTGCTCAGCATCGGCCTGTTCGTGCGCGACTGGTGGTTCCTGCTGGTGGCCGCGCCGGCGGTGGCGCTGTGGTGGTTCGACCGCAAGCGTCGCGATCCGGTGTTCCGCGAAGCGCTGGACGGCTGGCTGCTCAAGCGCAAGTTCGCCGGCGCCCTGGTCGCCAAGATCGAGACCGCGCGCCTGGCGCGCACCCTGGGCACCCTGGTGCGCAACGGCGTGCCGCTGATGACCGCGCTGGGCATCGGCCGCAACGTGATGGACAACCGCGTATTGGCCGCCGATGTCGAAGCCGCGGCCGAAGAGGTCAAGAACGGCGTGGCCCTGTCGACCGCGCTGGGCAAGGGCAAGCGCTTCCCGCGCCTGGCCCTGCAGATGATCCAGGTCGGCGAGGAGTCGGGCGCGCTCGACACCATGCTGGTCAAGACCGCCGAGACCTTCGAGCACGAAACCAGCCTGGCCCTGGACCGCATGCTGGCGGCGATGGTGCCGGTGATCACCGTGGTTCTGGCCGGCGTGGTCGGCACCGTGGTGCTGGCGGTCCTGACCCCGCTGTACGATCTGACCAATGCGATCGGCTGAGGGCGGGGCGGCGAAATTGCGACGCGGTTCCCTGTTCAGGCTCGCGTGCGAGGGTCCGGATCGACGCGTTGCCGCCGTTTTGAACGCAAGCTGTACCGCTTCCCGCGCGCCTGCACCGGCGTCGGAATCGCGGCACAGAATCGAGCTGGACCCTGCCGCCCCGGAACCGTTCCGACGCGCGGCGGTCGAACCGAGTCCCGGGGGCAGCGGGATCGTCCCTGGCAGGATCGCCTCTTCTGTGTACCCAACCACCTACGGATGAACGAAATGCGAAATCCCCGTTCCCTGCGCCGCCCGTCCGCCGCCTTGCAGCGCGGCATGAGCCTGATCGAAATCATCATCGTGATCGTGCTGATCGGCGCGGTGATGACGGTGGTCGGGACCAAGGTGTTCGGTGCCAACGACAACGCCAAGTTCAAGCTCGCCAAGACCCAGGTGCAGACCCTGGCCGGCAAAGTCGAGTCGTTCCAGATGGACACCGGCCGCTTGCCGAGCTCGCTGGACGAGCTGGTCAAGGCGCCTTCGGACGCCAGCGGCTGGCTCGGCCCCTATGTCCGCGACACCGACCTCAAGGATCCCTGGGGCCATCCGGTCGAGTACCGCTCGCCCGGCGAAGGCCGCGATTTCGACGTGGTGATCCTGGGCAAGGACGGCAAGCCCGGCGGTACCAGCGTCGACGGCGACGTCAAGTTCGAGTAAGCCGCGCATGAGGCAGTCGCGGCATCGCCCTTGCGCTCCCGTAGGGGGCCGCCGGGGCTTTGCCTCGGCGCGGGCGGTCGTGGCGCCGGCGCGCGGCTTCACCTTGCTGGAAATGCTGCTGGTGATCGCGCTGATCGCGGCGATCGGCCTGCTGGCCGCGTTCGCGTTCACCGGCGGCATCGCCGGCATGCAGCTGCGCAGCAACGCCAAGGAACTGGCCGCGCAGCTGCGCTACACCCGCACCCAGGCGATCGCCACCGGCCGCAAGCAGACCTTCACCATCGATCCGGGCGCGCATACCTGGAGCGGCGCGAACGGGCGCGCGGGCGAGATTCCGAAGTCCTTGAAACTGTCCTTCGTCGGCGCGCGCCAGCTGCAGCCCGCCGAAGGCCAGGGCGCGATCGTGTTCTTCAACGACGGCGCATCCACCGGTGGCCGCATCCAGCTCAGCGCCAAGCGTGCGGGCTGGAACATCGACGTCGCCTGGCTCACCGGCGAAGTGCGCCTCAAACGCGTGGAGGCGCGCCGATGAGCGCGCGGCCGCCGCGTCGGTCCGGCTGGCGCGCCGCGCGCGCGGCGCGCGGCTACACCCTGATCGAAGTCATCATCGCCTTCGCGCTGCTGGCGCTGGCGATGACGCTGCTGCTGGGCACGCTGTCTGGCTCGGCGCGGCAGGTGCGCTGGGCTGGCGACGCCGGACGCGCGAGCTTGTACGCGCAGTCGCTGCTGGACCAGGTCGGCGTGGCCGAGCCGCTCACGCCGGGCCAGCAAAGCGGCGACTTCGAGGAAGGCCGCTACCGCTGGACCCTGGGCGTGGCGCCGTGGCGCGACCGCGCCGTGGCCGCGGTCGCGCAACCGGTCGATGTGAACGGTCCGCAGTTGTTCGAAATCACCTTGGCGGTGGAGTGGGGCGACGGCGGGCCCGCGCAGCGCTTCCAGTTGCGCAGCCTGCGCAGCGCCTTGCCGGGCACCGAAGCGGTGTTGCCATGATGCGCGCGCCTCGCGCCGCCGCCGGCTTCACCCTGATCGAGATCCTGCTCGCGACCGTGCTGTTGGCCGCGGGCGTGGCCCTGGCCTTCGCGACGCTGTCGGCCGCCACCCAGACCGCGACGCGCGGCGAGGCCATGGCCCAGCGCAACGAACGCCAGCGCGCGGTCGAAGGCTTCCTGCGCAAACGCCTGATCGCGACCCGCCCGGTCGCGTTCGGCTTCGACCAGTCCAGCGCCTTGCCGCAGCGCTTCATCGGCGAGCCCGACCGTCTGCGCTTCGTCGCCGACCTGCCGGACTACCTCGGCCGCGGCGGCCCCTACCTGCACGATTTCGCGATCGAATCCGACGGCGACCAGGCGCGCATCATGCTGTCGCTGTCGATGGTGCTGGCCGGCCAGACCATCGAGGAAGAACAGGAGCGTCCGCCGGAACTTCTGGTCGAAGGCCTGAAGTCGGCGCGCTTCCGCTACCGCGCCCTGGACGAGACCGGCAAGCTCGGCGACTGGCAGGAGCGGTGGCAGGCGGTGGAGCAATTGCCGCTGATGGTCGAAGTCACCCTGACCGATATCGACGGCCGCGACTGGCCGCCGCTGGTGGTGTCGTTGCCGCTGGCCGCCAGCGTCGCGCGCGGCGTCGTGCCGGGGACGATATGAGCGCGCCGCGCAGCAGCGCCCACCGTCACGCCCGCGGCGCCGCGCTGCTGCTGGTGCTGTGGCTGATCGCGATGCTGACCGCCTTGATCGGCGCGTTCGCGCTGTCGGCACGGGTCGAGAATCTGCAGGGCCGCGTGTTGATGCGTGGCTTGGTCGCACAAAACGCAGCGCGTGCAGGCATGGAATTTGCACTGACTCGGGTCGGCCAGGCCGATCCGCGCCTGCAATGGCGTCCGGATGGCACGGCCTATCGCTGGTCCTACGGCGGCGCCGAGGTCGAAGTGAAGTTGATCGACGAGAACGGCAAGGTCGATCTCAACCAGGCCGATCCGGCCCTGCTGACCGCGCTGATCCAGGGCGTGGGCGGCATCGAACAACAGGCCGATGCGGCGCGTCTGGCCTCGGCCATCGCCGACTGGCGCGATCCCGATCCGCTGACCCAGGTCGCCGGCGGGGCCGAGGATCCGGACTACGCCTCGGCGGGTCTGCCTTACGGCGCCAAGGACGCAGAGTTCGAAAGTGTGGCCGAGGTCGAGCAGATCCTGGGCTTCACGCCCGCGCTGTATGCCAAGCTCGAGCCCTACCTGACCGTCTACAGTGGCCGCGCCCAGCCCGATCCCGCGTTCGCTGCGGCACCGGTGCTGGATGCGATGGGCCTGAACGGTGCCGATGTGGTGGCCCAGCGTGGCCGCCGCAACCCCGATGGCACACCGATGCCGGGCGGGGGATTGCCCGGGCAATTGCCCGGTCTCGTCGGCGAAGGCAGTGGCACCTATAGTATCGACAGCCGCGCGCGGCTCTCCGATGGCCGCGAGTCGGTGTTGCGAGTCGTCGTGCGCGCGGGAGGCGGTGCCGTGCCAGGCATGGCCTATACACCGTTGCGTTGGGAGGAGGGAGCTTCGCCACGATGAATTCGCAAGTGGAAAGCCGGCCGGGAAGCTGGCAGACGGACAATCCGTTACGACGTCTGGGCAGCCGCGTGATGCCCGGCGCGGGCGGTTTTCTGTCGTGGTGGGGGCGCAATCTCGCGGCCTGGCTGCCGCTGCGCGCGCGCCAGGCCTTGGGCATGGACCGCGGCCGCCTGCTGCTGCAGGTGCAGGGCGATGCCGTGTCGCTGCGTCTGCAGCGCGGCGCCGAACTGCGCGAACTGGGCGTGCTGCCCGGGTTGGCCGCCTATGCCGACCCCGCCGCCGCCGAACTGGCCGCGCTGTCCGGCGGCCCCAGCGCGGTGGTCGCCCACACCAGCGATCCGCTGGCGCCGCTGCTGCCGTCCAGCCTGGCCGACCTGCCGCGCTGGCTGCTGCTGCCGGCCGCGACCAGCCTGCGCCGCCGCCTGGCGCTGCCGGCCGCCGCGGCCGACCGCCTGCGCGACGTGGTCGGTTTCGAGATCGACCGCCAAACCCCGTTCACCGCCGATGCGGTCGCGTTCGATGCGCGTGTGCTCGCGCGCCGCGATGCCGACGGCCAGCTCGACGCCGAACTGGTGGCGGTGCCGCGCCAGGCCCTGAACCCGCAACTGGCCGCGATCGGTCCGCTCGCCGACAGCCTGGCCGGCGTCGACGTCGCCGGTGCCGACGGCATGCCGCTGGCGGTGAACCTGTTGCCGCCCGCGCAGCGCCGCGGCCACAGCGATCCGTTCCGGCTGTGGAACCTGGCCCTGGCCGCGGTCGCGCTGGTCGCGATCGCCGCGACCATGTGGCAGTTGCTGGCCAACCGCCGCAGCGCCGCCGACGCCCTGGAGCAGACCATCGCCAGCCATGCCGTCGCCGCGCGCAACGCCGCCGCGCAGCGCCAGGAACTGATCGGACTGATCGAAGGCCAGGCCTTCCTCGACCGCACCCGCGCCGAGCGTCCGAGCACGATCGAGTTGATCGACGAACTCAGCAAGCGTCTGCCCGACAGCACCTACCTGGAAAAACTCGCGATCGAGGACAACAGCCTGCTGCTGATCGGCCTCAGCCGCGAGGCCTCGTCGCTGATCGCGCGCCTGCAGGGCACCCAGCTGTGGCGCTCGCCGGCCTTGACCGGCGCGGTCCAGCCCGACCCCACCAGCGGCCGCGACCGTTTCACCCTGACCGCCGAGATCGGTCCGCCGCGAGCGGAGGCCGCCCGTGGCCAATGAGCTCAAGATCGGCGGCATCGAACGCGACCGCTGGGCGGCGCTGGGCCTGCTGTTGGCGGTGCTCGCGCTGGCCTACGCGGTGCTGGTGCACCCGTGGTGGACCGTGCCGATGCTGGAAGCCAACGAACGCCTGGACAGCCTGAAAGAGCGCGAGCTGCGCCAGCGCATGCAGTTGCAGCAGGCGCCGCAGGTGCAGCAGCGCTTGGCGCAAGTGCGCCAGCAGCAAGCCGGCCTGCCGGGCTTCCTGCCCGAGGCCTCGGCCGAACTGGCCAGCGCGGCCCTGGTGCAGCGCCTGGAAAACGTGGTCGCCCAGGCCAGCCCGGGCAACCGAAGCTGCCGCATCGACAACCGCTCGCCGCTGGCCGACACCAGCCGTCGCGACAAGTACGCGCGCGTGGTCGTGCAGGTGCGCCTGCGTTGCGGCACCGGCGAGACCGCGGCCGTGCTGCATTCGCTGGAAACCGGTTCGCCGCGTCTGTTCGTGGGCAATCTCAATCTGCTGTCGGCGCGCGGCTACTTCGTGCCCGGCACCGGCCGGCCCTCGTCCGACGGCGGCGTCGACGTGAGCTTCGACCTCTACGGCTACCTGCGCCCCGGCCCCGCGGCCGCGACGCCGGCGCCCAAGCCCGCCAACGTCCCGGGGGCCGCCGATGCGCCTTGACGCCGCCAGTCCGCGTACCTGGTTGCTGGCCACGGTGGCCGGCTGGGCCGTGCTGGCCTGGCTGCTGGCCCTGGCCGGCATGGGTCGTCAGACCCGGCTGTTGGACGACGATGCCAGCCTGGTCCAGGCCCTGCCGCAATCGCGCGCGCCGGCCAAGCCGCGTATCGGTCCGCTCACCCAGTACGGCGAAATCGCCGCGCGTCCGCTGCTGATGGACGATCGCCGCCCGCGCGCGTTCTTCGTTCAGGGCAAGGGCGACGAGACCGTGCAGGCCAACACCTTCGACTACGTGCTGACCAGCGTGCTGATCACGCCGGATCTGAAGATGGCGATCCTGCAGCCGGCCGACGGCAGCGAGTCGGTGCGGGTCAAGCTCGGCGAAGTGCCCGAATCGCATCCGGCCTGGCGCCTGAGCGCGCTGGATCCGCGCAAGGCCGTGTTCGAAGGCCCCGAGGGCCGGCGCGAGATGGACCTGCGCGTGTACGACGGCCAGGGCGGGCAGCCGCCGACCGCGGTCGCCGTGCCGGTGCCGCCGCCCAATCCGGCCGTGCCGAACACACGCCCGCCACCGCCGCCGCCGCAACCGCAGCCGGTCGCGCGCAGCGCCACCGGGCCGTCGCCTTCGACCAATCCGGTCGGACAGGTGGCGCCGGTCACCAACAGCAACACCGTCATCAGCCCCGCCGGTAGCGAACCGATGACCGAGCAGGCGCAGATGGAAGCCATCCGCAAAAGGATCGAGGCGCGTCGCGCCCAATTGCGGCAACAGCAAGCCCAGCAACCCCCGGCCAAGACGCCGTGAGAGTGAACGCATGAAGCTACGTCACAACCCAATCGCGTCCTGCGCCATCGTCGGCTTCGCCATCGCCAGCCTGTTGGCGGCCTGCGCCAGCGGGCCGGTCCCCAACGTCAGGCGCGATGCCGATCCGGCGACGCTCTCCGGCAAGGCCGGCACCGCCGGCACCTCCTCCAGCGAAGGCGTTTCCTCGCAGCCGCTGGAAGACGAGAACCGCGGCCCGCGTCCGCAGATCCGGCGCGGCACCGGTCAGGTCATCAATCGCAGCGCGGCGGCGGAAGCGCCTCCGGGCATCGGCGCCACCAGCGGTTCGGCCACCTTCAATTTCGAAGGCGAATCGCTGCATGCGGTGGTCAAGGCCATCCTCGGCGACATGCTGGGCCAGAACTACGTGATCGCGCCGGGCGTGCAGGGCACCGTGACCCTGTCCACGCCCAAGCCGGTCAGCCCCGCCGCGGCGATGAACCTGCTGGAAATGGTGCTGGGCTGGAACAACGCGCGCCTGGTCTACAGCGGCGGCCGCTACAACGTCGTGCCCGCCGATCAGGCCCTGGCCGGCAACGTCGCGCCCAGCACCAACCCGGCCTCGACCGCGCGCGGCTTCGAAGTGCGCACCGTGCCGCTGCGCTACATCTCGGCTACCGAGATGGAGAAGATCCTCAAGCCCTACGCGCGTCCGAACGCGATCATCAACGTCGACGGCGCGCGCAACGTGATCAGCGTCGGCGGCAGCCGCGCCGAGCTCGAGAACTACCTGCACACCATCGAGATCTTCGACGTCGACTGGCTGTCGGGCATGTCGGTGGGCGTGTTCCCGCTGCAGTCGGGTAAGGCGACCAAGGTGGTGGCCGACCTGGAGAAGGTGTTCGGCGAGCAGAGCAAGTCGCCGGTCGCGGGCATGTTCCGTTTCATGCCGCTGGAAGGCGCCAACGCGGTGCTGGTGATCAGCACCCAGGCCGACTACCTCGACGACATCCAGCAGTGGCTGGAACGCATCGACGGCGCCGGCGGCGAAATGCAGCTGTTCACCTACGAACTCAAGTACATCAAGGCCAAGGAACTCGCCCAGCGCCTGTCGGAAGTGTTCGGCGGCGGCCGCAGCGGCGGCGGCGATTCCGGCGGCGGCTCGCCTTCGCTGATGCCGGGCCTGGATCCGGTCGAACTGCAGGACGGCGCCAACGGTTCCACCGCCAACATCGGCGGCAAGGACGGCGGCACCGGCGGTACGGGCGGCAGCGGCGGCGGCGAGATGTCGCTGGGCTCGCGCCAAAGCGGCAACGGCGCGGTCACCCTGGAAATCGACGGCGCGCGCGTGGGCGTGGCCGCGGTCGAGGAAACCAACTCGCTGCTGGTGCGCAGCAGCCCCGGCGCCTGGCGTTCGATCCGCGATGTGATCGACAAGCTCGACGTGATGCCGATGCAGGTGCACATCGAGGCCCAGGTCGCGACCGTGCAGCTCAAGGGCGATCTGTCCTACGGCGTGAACTGGTTCTTCGAAAAGGCGGTCACCGACAACGGCCTGCCCGACGCGGTCGGCCGCACCACCTGGAGCACCCTGGCCGGCAGCATCAAGCCGGTGACCGACGGTACCGGCGGCCTGGGCTGGACCTTCCTTGGCCGCAACGCCGCCGCCGTGATCAGCGCGCTGGACGCGGTGACCGACGTGCAGCTGCTGCAGTCGCCGTCGGTGCTGGTACGCAACAACGCCGAAGCCACGCTCAACGTCGGCAGCCGCATTCCGATCTCCTCGGTCACGGTCAATCCGGGTTCCAGCAACGACAATACCTACAGCCAGGTGCAGTACCTGGACACCGGCATCATCCTCAAGGTGCGTCCGCGCGTGAGCAAGGACGGCATGGTGTTCCTGGACATCGTCCAGGAGGTCAGCAGCCCCACCGGCAACCCCGATCGCAACGGCAACGTCCGCATCGACACCCGCAAGCTCAAGACCGAGGCCGCGATCCAGAGCGGCGACACGGTGCTGATGGCGGGCCTGATCAGCGACCAGCTCGGTCGCGGCTCCTCGGGCTTCCCGGGGCTGAGCCGGATTCCGGTGATCGGCGGCTTGTTCGGGCGCCAGTCCTCGGTCAACGAGCGCCTGGAAACCATCATCCTGCTGACCCCGACCATCGTTCGTAACCCGCAGGAAGTGCGCAACCTGACCGACGAGTACGGCCGCCGCTTCCGGGCCATGGAGCCGCTGCAGCCCAAGCGTCGCAAGCCCTGAGCCGGTCGATCCAGCCTTGACGGATCCGCGATCGATCGCGGATCGTCTGCGCATGCTCGAGCTGCCCATCGTCGTGGTCCCGGTCGGCGTCGACGACGACGCGCTGGACGCCTGTCTGGCCGCGCTGGACGCGTGCACGCCGCCGGGCACCCGGGTCTGGCTGGCCGACGACGCCCAGGCCGGCCCGCGCGGCTATGCCATCGTCGAACGCTGGATGGCGCGCACCCCGCTCAAGGCCGACTACACCCGCCGCCAGCGCCCGATCGGCGAGGCCGCCCACCTGGGCGAGGCGCTCGCGGTGTGCGGCGATGCCGACGTGGCGGTGCTGGCGCCGGACGCGATCCCCGCGCCGGGCTGGCTCAGCCGGCTCGCCGCCTGCTTCGCCACCGACGGCGCGATCGCCACCGCGACCCCCTGGAGCAACGCCGGCGAGGCCGCGTCCTGGCCGCGCATCGGCGAGATCGAGGCGGTGCCCGCCGACCTGGAGCGGCTGTCGCGCGCGGCCGCGGGCATGCCGGCCTTGTACCCCGAGCTGCCGGCGGCGATCGGCCACGCCGTGCTGCTGCGCGGCAGCGCGCGCAAACGCGCCGGCGGCATCGACGGCGCCAGCTACGGCTCCTGGTACGCGGCGCTCACCGATCTGTCGCTGCGCCTGTCGGGACTGGGCTGGCGCAACGCGCTGTGCGAAACCGCCTTCGTCGCCCGTCGCGGCGAGGGCGGGCCCTGCGACGGCGACATGGACCACCTGGCGGTGCGCTGGCCGGACTGGCACGCGCGCTTGGCGGGATTCTTGATGAGCGACCCGCTACGCGGTTCGCGCGAACGACTGGCCGCCCTGCTCGACGGGGTCGGCCCACCGGATCCGCAACGTGACCTCTTCACCTGATTCCGCACCGCGCGCCGCGGCCGGGCCCGACGACGGCATCGCCGCGATCGTGGTCAGCTACCAGAGCGCGGCGACCATCGACGACTGCCTCGGCCGTCTGCGCGCCGCGCAGGGTGTGAGCGCGATCCGCGTGGTCGACAACCACTCCAGCGACGGCACCTTGGATATCGTTCAGCGCCACGCAGCCAGCGATGCGCGCGTGCGTTTCATCGACAACCCCGACAACCCCGGCTTCGGCGTGGGCTGCAACCAGGGCGTGGCCGACCTCGGCGCGGCGCCGGCGCGCTGGTTGGCGTTCGTGAATCCCGATTGCCTGCTCGAAGCCGACGCGCTCGCGCGCCTGCGCGCGCTGGCCGCGCCGCTGGGCGAGGCGCTGCTGGGCGCGGACCTGGTCGACGACGACGGCGTGCGCGACGGCGCGGCCCGCCGCAACGATCCCGACTTCGCCGGCATGCTGGCCGGCGCGCTTCGCCGCGCGCCCCGCGCCGCGCTCAACCTGGCCCCCGACGACGCGCAGGCGCTGCAGCGCGTGCAGGCGGTGTCGGGGGCTTTGATGCTGATGCCGCGCGCATTGTTCGAGCGCATCGGCGGTTTCGATCCGGGCTATCGCCTGCACGCCGAAGACCTGGACCTGTGCCGGCGCGCCCGCGAGGCCGGCGCCACGGTCGCGGTGGCCAACGGCGTGCGCGTGCTGCACGTGCGCGGCGTATCCAGCCGCTCGCGGCCGCTGTTCGTGGAGTGGCACAAGCATCGCGGGTTGTGGCGCTACTTCCGCAAGTTCGAATACGCGCGTCGCGGTTTCGCGACCCGGGTGGGCGTGTTCGCGGCGATCTGGCTGCGATTCCCCATCGCGGCCGTGCGAGCTTGGCTGCGTTGATACGGCCAAAGCCAAAGCCAAAGCAAATCCCCCCTAGCCCCCTTTTTCAAAGGGGGGATCAAAAGCGGGGGCAGGCTATTGCCGGTCTCTTCCTTAAAGAGCTGTTGCTGTTCCCCCCCCCCTTTGAAAAAGGGGGGGGCAGGGGGGATTTGCTCCTGCCCCTCAGATCTCCATCAAATCCCGCCCCACGATCAGCTCGCCGCTGAAGTGCGGCGCCACCGCTTCGCGCCACACCGCATCGGTCAGCGAGGCGTCGCCGCCCGGCACGAAGTGATTCAGCACCAGGGTTTTGACGCCGGCCTCGCTGGCCAGGCGCCCGACCTGTTCGGTGGTGGTGTGGCTGTCGAGCAGGTGCTGACGCAAGCGCGCGGCCTGCGCTTCGCTGGCGATCAATCGCTCCAGCGCCGGCAGGTACATCACCTCGTGTACCAGCACGTCGGCGCCGCGCGCCAGTTCGACCAGCGCCGGCGACGGCCGGGTGTCGCCGGAGAACACGATGGAACGGTCGGGGCCGTCGAAGCGGTAGGCGAACGCGGGCGCGACCGGCGGATGCTCGACCAGCGCCGCGGTCACCTTGACCCGCTCGTCGCGCATCACCACGCCGCCGTGGCGCAGCTCGTGCGCGCGGATTAGCGGCGCCAACGGCGGCCGGCCCTCGTCGGCGATGCGGGTGCGGATGTCGCTGTCGTTGAGCCGGAGGAACTGCCGCGTCATGCGCTTGAGCGGCGGCGGCCCCCAGGTGTCGACCGGACGCCGCAGGTCGGCGGCCCAGGCCAGCCACAGCAGATTGCCGTAGTCGGCGTTGTGGTCGGAATGGTGATGGGTGATGAAGACGTCGCGGATCGCGCCCAGCGACAGCCCGGCCAACGCCAGCTGCCGCGCGATGCCGTTGCCGCAGTCGACCACGTAGACCGCGTCGTCGATCACCACCGCATTGGCGGGCGCCGCGCGCAGCGCTTTCGGGGTCGGGCCGCCGGCTGTGCCGAGCAGGATCAGGCGCGTGCGTTTGCGCGCGATGGACGTGGCCAGCGCGGGAGCGGCGGGCCAGGCGCCCGCGGCCAGCGCGAACGGGGCGGCGGCGAGCAGGCGGCGGCGGTGGCGATCCATCAGTGGCGGCGACCGGTGGGGAGTGATGGGTGCTGGGTAACGACTAGCCGGTAACGAGCAACCAGGAACGAGCAACTGCTAAATGCGATGGTGCTCTTGCGGGTCACTCGTTGCTACTTACTCGTTACGCGTGGCTGCCTCACCGGCAAGCGTTGATCTGGTCGCGCAGAGTCCGCGCCGCGACCGCAGCGGCCTCGGCATAGTCCTCACCCGAGGACGCGTACAGGATCGCGCGCGAGGAGCTGACCATCAGGCCGGTGCCGTCGGCGGTCTTGGCGTTCTTGACCACCGCCTCGACGTCGCCGCCCTGGGCGCCGACGCCGGGCACCAGGAACGGCACCTCGCCGACGATCGCGCGCACTTCGCGCAGCTGTTCCGGCCAGGTCGCGCCGACCACCAGCGCGCAATTGCCGTGCGCGTTCCACTCGTGCGCGACCTTGTGGGCGACGTGCTGGTACAGCGGGCGGCCGTCGACCATCAGGTCCTGCAGATCGCCCGCACCCGGATTGGAGGTGCGGCAGAGCACGATCACGCCGCGCTCGGCGCGGTCGAGGAAGGGCTGCACCGAATCGCGGCCGAGGTAGGGGTTGGCGGTGACCGCATCGGCGCCGTAGCGGTCGAAGGCTTCGCTGGCGTAGTGCTGGGCGGTGCTGCCGATATCGCCGCGCTTGCTGTCCAGGATCACCGGGATGCCGGGATGCGCCTGGTGCGCGTGCGCGATCACGCGCGCCAGCGCGTCCTCGGCGCCTAGCGCGGCGAAGTGCGCGATCTGCGGCTTGAACGCGCAGGCATAGGGCGCGGTGGCGTCGACGATGTCGCGGCAGAACGAGAACACCGCGTCCGGATCGGCGCCGAAGCGCGCCGGAAACTTGGCCGGTTCGGGGTCGAGGCCGACGCAGACCAGCGACTCGGCCTGGGTCCAGCGCGTGCGCAGCGCCTGCATGAAGCTCATGGTGATGTCCTGTCGGTCTTTGCGAAGACGCCCACCGTTTCGGGTGGGCGCCGGGTGTTGCGGCTTACTTGAGCGCCTTGAAGCGCAGGCGATGCGGCTTGGCGCCTTCCTCGCCCATGCGACGCTTCTTGTCTTCCTCGTACTCGCGGTAGTTGCCCTGGAAGAACTCGACGTGCGAGTCGCCTTCGAAGGCCAGGATGTGGGTCGCGATGCGGTCCAGGAACCAGCGATCGTGCGAGATCACGAAGGTGTTGCCCGGGAACTCGAGCAGGGCGTCTTCGAGCGCGCGCAGGGTTTCGATGTCGAGGTCGTTGGACGGTTCGTCGAGCAGCAGCACGTTGCCGCCCTGCAGCAGGGTCTTGGCCATGTGCAGACGGCCGCGTTCGCCGCCCGACAGCGAGCCGACCATCTTCTGCTGGTCCTGGCCCTTGAAGTTGAAGCGGCCGATGTAGGCGCGCGACTGGATCTCGATGCCGTTGATGTTGAGGATGTCGAGACCGCCGGAGACTTCCTGGAACACGTTGTGGTTGCCGGTCAGGGCCTCGCGGCTCTGGTCGACATAGGCCAGCTTGACGGTCGGACCGGTCTCGATGGTGCCCGAGTCCGGCAGTTCCTTGCCGATGATCATCTTGAACAGCGTCGACTTGCCGGCGCCGTTGGGGCCGATGATGCCGACGATCGCGCCCGGCGGCACGCTGAAGCTCAGGTCCTCGATCAGCAGGCGGTCGCCGAACTTCTTGTTGACGTTCTTGAACTCGATGACCTTGTTGCCCAGGCGCTCGCCCGGCGGAATGAAGATCTCGTTGGTTTCCTGGCGCTTCTGGTAATCGACCGACTGCAGCTCATCGATGCGCGCAAGACGGGCCTTGCCCTTGCTGCGGCCGCCCTTGGCGTTGCTGCGCGCCCACTCGAGCTCCTTCTGGATCGCCTTCTGGCGCGACTTTTCCTGGTTCTCTTCCTGCTTCAGGCGCTCGTCCTTCTGCACCAGCCAGTCGGTGTAGTTGCCCTTCCACGGAATGCCGCGGCCGCGGTCGAGCTCGAGGATCCACTCGGCGGCGTTGTCGAGGAAGTAGCGATCGTGGGTGACGGCCACCACGGTGCCGGTGTAGCGGGCCAGGAACTGCTCCAGCCATTCGACCGATTCGGCGTCGAGGTGGTTGGTGGGTTCGTCGAGCAGCAGCATGTCGGGCTTCTGCAGCAGCAGCTGGCACAGCGCGACGCGGCGCTTCTCGCCGCCCGACAGGTTGCCGACGATGGCTTCCCACGGCGGCAGGCGCAGCGCGTCGGCGGCGACTTCCAGCTGGTTCTCCAGGGTGTGGGCGTCGCCGGCGGCCAGGATCGACTCCAGGCGCTGCTGTTCGGCGGCCAGCTTGTCGAAATCGGCGCCTTCCTCGGCGTAGGCGGCGTAGACCGCGTCCAGCGCGGCCTGGGCGTTGATGATCTCGCCCAGGCCGACTTCCACGGCCTGGCGCACGGTGTGGGCCGGATCCAACTGCGGCTCCTGGGCCAGGTAGCCGACCTTGATGCCGCTGGCCGGACGCGCTTCGCCGGTGAAGTCCTGGTCGACGCCGGCCATGATCTTCAGCACCGTCGACTTGCCGGCGCCGTTCAGGCCGAGCAGGCCGATCTTGGCGCCCGGGAAGAACGACAGCGAGATGTCCTTGATGATCTGGCGCTTCGGCGGCACGGTCTTGCTGACGCCGTTCATGGTGTAGATGTATTGCATGCGGACTCCGAAGCATGGGCGCGCCGAGCCGGGCCGGGGATGGCCGGAGGGGCGTGGCGGGAAGCGGTAATTATCCCGCAGGCGCGGGCGGGGTTCCAGCGCGGGGCGGGGCGGTGGAGGGATCCGATGGGGCGGGAGGCCCCGTCGGAGGCAGGCGGGGCGGGCGCGCAGGGGCCTGGCTTGCGCCGGGAAGCCGGTTTGCGCGGTCGCGGCTTACGCCGCTCCTGCCCCAAAGGCGGCGGTTACAGCCAGATCACGAAGCCGATCGCCGCCAACACCAGGGCGTACTTGAGGGCGTAATACAGGGTCTTGTTGCGCTCGCGCAGGCCCTTGGCCTTCAGGCGCAGGGCGTAGAAGTACTTGAACAGGCGGTTGATGCCGCCGGTCTTGTCGCCTTCCATGTTCGGCGAGGCGCCCGCGGCGATGAAATTCTTGGCCACGAAGCGGTTGATGCCGCGCGCCCAGGCGAAGCGCATCGGCCGCTCGATATCGCAGAACAGGATGATGCGGTTGGCCTGCGAGCCGTTCTGGGCCCAGTGGATGTAGGTCTCGTCGAACATGGTCCACTCGCCGTCGCGCCAGCTGTAGCGCTGGCCGTCGACGTCGATGAAGCAGGCATCGTCGTTGGGCGTGTCCAGGCCCAGGTGCAGGCGCAGGGAGCCGGCGAAGGGGTCGCGGTGCGGGCGCAGCTCGCCGCCCGGGGGCAGCTCGGCGAACATCGCGGCCTTGACCGCCGGGATCTGGCGCAGCAGCTCGGTGGTGCGCGGGCACAGCTCGGCCGCCGAGGGGTGGGCCTCGTCGTACCACTTCAGGTAGAAGCGCTTCCAGCCGCGGCGGAAGAACGAGTTGAAGCCGACGTCGTTATAGCCGTCGGCGGCCTTGATGTGCTGCAGCTCGCGCAGGTGCAGGGCTTCCTCGCGGATCTCGCGCCAGCGCGCGCGCAGCGGCTCGAGTTCGGGGAAATGCCGGTCGGGCTCGATGAAGGGGCTGGTCGGCACGCGCGAGCAGGCGTACATCAGCACGTTGATCGGGGCCATGAAGGTCGAATGGTCCAGCAATTGCCGTCCCAGACGGTGGCGTACCTTGCCGCGCAGGTGCACGTACACGGCGCTGGCCAGGAACAGGAAGACGAAGACCCATTTCACGGTCGGGACATCCAGCAAAGCGGTGGGGGGGGCGAGCGGTTTCGGGCGCTCCGGGGCCTGCGGGCCCATCATGGCGGTTGGCCGCCATACGCCCCTAGGCTAACATTTCAAGTCTTACGTCAAGCCTGCTCGTAGGTTAACGCCGGCCTGGGCCTGACGCGACGCACCCCTCTCCCCCCGTCCGTTCATCCCCTCCGAGGCCGCGAATGTTCCCCAGCCAGACCCGTATTGCCGGATTCGACGACGAGCTTGCCCAGGCCATCGCCGCCGAGGCGCGTCGCCAGGAAGACCACGTCGAACTGATCGCCTCGGAGAACTACGCCAGCCCGCGCGTGCTCGAAGCCCAGGGCAGCGTGCTCACCAACAAGTACGCCGAGGGCTACCCGGGCAAGCGCTATTACGGCGGCTGCGAGTACGTCGACATCGCCGAGCAACTGGCGATCGACCGGGTCAAGGAGCTGTTCGGCGCCGACTACGCCAACGTCCAGCCGCATTCGGGCTCGCAGGCCAACCAGGCCGTGTACTTCGCCCTGCTCAACCCGGGCGACACCATCCTGGGCATGAGCCTGGCCCACGGCGGCCACCTCACCCACGGCGCCAAGGTCAACGCCAGCGGCAAGCTGTTCAACGCCGTCCAGTACGGCGTCAACGACCAGGGCCTGATCGATTACGACGAAGTCGAGCGCCTGGCCCTGGAGCACAAGCCCAAGATGGTCGTGGCCGGCTTCTCCGCGTACTCGCAGGTGGTCGACTGGGCGCGCTTCCGCGCCATCGCCGACAAGATCGGCGCCTACCTGTTCGTGGACATGGCCCACGTCGCCGGCCTGATCGCCGCCGGCGTCTACCCCAGCCCGGTGCCGCACGCGCACGTGGTCACCTCGACCACCCACAAGACCCTGCGCGGCCCGCGCGGCGGCATCATCGTCGCCAAGGACGCCTCCGACGACCTGGTCAAGAAGCTGCAGAGCATCGTGTTCCCGGGCATCCAGGGCGGTCCGCTGATGCACGTGATCGCGGCCAAGGCGGTCGCGTTCAAGGAAGCGCTGGAGCCGGAGTTCAAGGACTACCAGGCCCAGGTCGTGAAGAACGCCCAGGCGATGGCCAAGACCATCATCGCGCGCGGCTACAAGATCGTCTCCGGCGGCACCGAAAACCACCTGATGCTGGTCGACATGATCGGCAAGGGCATCACCGGCAAGGCCGCCGAGGAAGCGCTGGGCAAGGCCCACATCACGGTCAACAAGAACGCGGTGCCGAACGACCCGCAGAAGCCGTTCGTGACCTCGGGCCTGCGCATCGGCACCCCGGCCGTCACCACCCGCGGCTACAAGGAAGCCGACTGCGTGGCCCTGGCCGAGTGGATCTGCGACGTGCTCGACCAGCCCACCGACGAAAAGGTCATCGCCGGTGTGCGCGAGAACGTGACCAAGCAGTGCGCGCAGTTCCCGGTGTATGGCTAAGGCCGGTTTCCGGCTGGCGGTTTTCGGCTGGCTTGCATGCCTGAGCGTGCAAGCGGCCGCGGCGCCGCCGGCTGGAAAAGACCAGCCGCCGACGATCGAGTACAGGACACTCACGCCGGCCGAAGCCGCCCAGGCGACGATCGTCGAGATCAACGCGCCCGCACCGCCGCCGCTGCCGGACTTCCGCGAAAGCATCGGGATGACCGAGACCTACTACATCCCGATGTGCGAGCTGTCCGCGGGGGCGGGGCCGTATCGGACGAACTGGCGCGAGATCTCGGACTTCCACGCGCGCAACCGCGTGCCGTGGCTGTCGGAGGCGGATCGCGGCAAGGCGCAGGCCGCCTACACGCAGGACGGCAGCCGCGCGCCGGAGCCGAACAACCGCCCCGAGGCGTTGTATCCCGCCGCGGCCGGCGACAAGGTCGGCGAGGTGGTGGTCAAGGTCATCATCGACGCCAAGGGCCGCACCCGCGACGCCATGGTGATCTGCAGCAACGACCCGCTGTTCCACGCGCCGGCGTTGGCGTTCGCCCGGCAGGTCACCTACGCGCCCGCGTTGCAGGACGGGCGCCCGGTCGCGGACTACGGCAACGTGAGCATGCGCTTCTATCCGGACGGGCCGCGGTACGGGTTCCGGCGCCACAAATGATCGATTCCGATGCGGGCCGAGACGAGGCGATGACGGGTACGAGGCCCGCGCGTGCGATTCGCGGCCTGCACCCGATTCGGAGCCGCCGCATGCGCAAGGCGCTGTGCCTGAGCTTGCTGCTGGCGGCGGCCTGCGTCCAGGCGGCGCCGGACCCGACGCCGACGCGCTTGCCGATCGTGCGTCTGGTGCGCGAGCCGGTACCGCCGGACTCCCCGCCGCCGCCCATGCCGCCGGCTCCGCCGGGGCCATCCGCGGCCCGGCCGGCGATCGCGTTCGCCGACGACGGCGACTACTACGTCTGCGGGCGCGGCAGCGCCGTGCACTACGCCTCCGAGTACCGCGCATTCGAGGCCAGGCACCGCCCGCGCGGCGTCGACGAGGGCCGCGATTACGTTGCCGCGAGCGATCAAGCGCTTCCTTTGCCGGAAGTGCCGCCGGCGCGCCTGCGCCCCGGCTACGTGATGCTGCGGGTGGCGGTGACGGCGGACGGCAAGGTCGGCGACGCCCTGGTCGCGTGCAGCACCGACGTGTTGTTCAACGATGCGGCCGCGGCCGCAGTAAGATCGGCGACGTTCGTCCCCGCCACGTCCCGCGGCGTTGCCGTCGCCAGCGTGGAGTCCGTCGAATACTGGTACCCGCGGTTCTGAGCGCATGAATACCGCGAAGGCCGATTCCCCGCTGCTGTCCAGCCAAGGCTAATCCTTTGCATTGCCCCTTCTGCCAGCACCAGGACACCCGCGTGATCGATTCGCGCGTGTCCGACGACGGCGCCACCATCCGCCGCCGCCGCGTCTGCGAGGCCTGCGGAGAGCGCTTCAGCACGCTCGAGACGATCGAGCTGAAACTGCCGATGATCATCAAGGGCGACGGCCGCCGCGAGGCTTTCGACGCGCGCAAGCTGCGCGTGGGCTTCGACCGCGCGCTGCAGAAGCGGCCGGTGGCCGAGGAGCAGATCGAAGCGGCGGTACGCGCGGTGGTGCACCAGCTGCGCATGACAGCCGAGCGCGAGCTGCCCTCGCGCCGGGTCGGCGAGTTCGTGATGGCCGAGCTGCGCAAGCTCGACCACGTCGGCTACGTGCGCTTCGCCTCGGTCTACCGCTCGTTCGAGGACGTGGCCGATTTCCGCGAGGAACTCGACCGCCTGGAGCGCGATATCCCGGGCGATGCGCAGCTGCCCTTGCTGGGCGAGGACATCCCCGACAAGCCCAAGAAGCGTTGAGCCTTCCGATCATGACCGGCTCGCAGCCTTACCGATTCGTGCGCGAAGAACTGCGGCGGATGCACTTCCGCTATACCCGTTCGGGGCTGGTGCTGCTGGCGCTGGCCGGTTTGGCGCTGTGGTACGGCGGCGCGCTTCGGGCCGTCGAAGCGCGTTGGGGCCTGGCCGCCGCCGCGCTGATCCTCGCCTGTGTCTGGTGGTACGAGCGTCGGATCGAGGCCAGGTTCTGGCGCATGCACGACTCGGCGAGCATGTGGTTCGACGACGGCCGCGTGCATTGGGCCGATCGCGATCACGAGGTGTCCGAGCCGGTGGCCCAGTTCGTGCGCGTGCGCCCGTACACCATGCGCGGCCGGCTTTTCCTGTTGCAGGCGGAACTGGCGGACGGCTCGGTCCGCCACTATCTGGGCCTGGACGACATGCCCTCGTTTCTGGCCGAGCTGCGCCGTCATGCGCCGCAGGCCACGTTCGGACCTACTCACAATCATTGGTTATGACCGCCCGGCGAGCGCATCCGCCTGGGCCGCGCAGTGCGCGCGAACGGCCTGCGAAACCTGATCGTTGTTACGCGCCGAAAGGAGTTCGCGCATGTTGAACGCATTTAGATTCTCGCTGCTCGCGCTGGCTCTGCTCGGTACCACGGCGCGTGCCGCCGACCCGATCGAGGACCGGCAGCGCGCGGCGCTGGCCGGGCATTACACCCTGGAAGGCGCGCCCGACGCGGGCTCGGAATTGGTGCTCAGGCCTGACGGCAGCTTCGAGTGGAGCCTGAGCTACGGCCTGATGGTCGAATCGGTCAGCGGGCGCTGGAACGTAGGCGCCGACAGCGTGGTGTTGACCACGCAAGCGCCGGTGCGCGATGGGCCTGCGTTCTCGCTCGATCAGGTAATGCCGTGGAATCCAGATGCGCAAAAGCGGCTCGATGAGTTCGCGGCGGAGCGGCGCGAGACGCTGATCCAGGAGGCCTGCGGGTTCGTGGCGACCTATCGGGCCGGCCTCGCACTGGGCGAACTGGCCGCCATCGCGGATGTAAGCGCTGCGACCGATCCTGCGCGCCGCAGCGAGGCCGAGGCTGCACTGGCGCCGGCTTTGGCTGCGCTAGAACAGGCGCGACTGGCGCTGGAAACGGCCGCCGCGGTGGCGGTCGAGGCTAAGGTCCAGCATCCCGAGCGCTCGCCGCCGCCGATGCTGTCGGCGACGGAAGCGGCGGCCACGGCAGCATTGGCCGCCGCGAACGAAGCGGCCATGCAAGGGCAGACGTCCGGCGACGCGGTCCCCGTCGACGAGATGGAGGCGGCGGAGCTTGCGACGCAAACGTATCTGCAGCGGCTGCAAGCGGTTTGGCGCCTGCATGCGGTGGCCGGTCGTCCCACGCCGGCATTACGCCCTGCCGCATTCGATGCTGAGCGCTGCCTGCCGCCGTCCGAGATGGACAAGCGCAGCGGCTACGCGGTCGTCGTCGGTGATCCGAAGGTCGGCGCACGGGCTCAGGGGATCGAGGTGGCGTTCGTGTACTCCGACGGGCGCCGTGAACGCACCGAAACCGGTCCCAGTGGCTGGGCCTTGGCCGTGCAGCGACCGAGCGCTCGATTGCAACAGGTGATCCTGCAAGCCCCTGACGTTCCGGCCGAGACTCTGGCACTGGACGAAACCCAGGGCCGTATTTTCGCGATACGCCTGGACAGCGCCGCGGCGGCGCCGGTGCCGTTCGAGCAGATCATCCTGAGCCAGGACAACGGCGATCTGATCGCGCCGCGAGTGCCCGGCCGTTACGTGCGTCACTGACTTTCGCAGGAGCGTGCGATGAACGATGGACTACCTACACGGTGCTGCCTGGCGACACCGCCGCGCATCCCGCGAGCCCGATGGCAAGGGGCATGCGCGCGCATGCTGGCCCTGCTTGTCTGCGCGTTCCCGGCGACATCCGCCGTGGCGGCCTGCAAGCCCGCCGACCCGGCGCTGGCGGCGCGCTACGCCTCGGTGGCGGACGTGCCGGTGAGCCTGAGCTTGAACCAGGACGGCCGCTTCCGAATTTACGACCTGCCGGCAGCGGCGCCGACGCCGGAGGTGACCGGCTGCTGGTCGCGCGACGGCGATCGCGTGATCTTCGCGCCGGGCGCGGATAGCGGTGGCGAGGGCATCCAGCGCGTCCTGCCCGATCCGCTGACCCCAGCCGATCTGGACGCGGTGCGCGGCGACGGCATCGAAACGATCGCGCAGGCGGTGGACGCCGGTTTGTTGCCGGTCGGGCGCGTGTGGGCGCATCAGGTACGCAAGCCCGGCGAGCCGGTGCGGGTGAAGCTGTTCGAATCCAAGGTCGGCATCGCGGCGGGCGAGGCCAAGGTCGTGCTGCGCCTGGGGGACGGCCAGGAACTCGAGGCGAGCGCGGGAACGGGCGACGGCGAGTACGAGCTCGCGTCCCTGCCCGCCGGCGCCGTCGTGACCGCCATCGGGGTGCGTTTCCCGCACCCGCCCGTGCGTACGCGCTGGCTGACGACGGGCGATTCGACTAAGCGCTTGTACCTGATCGATTTCGACGCGCTGACGGTGGGCGCCTTGCCGGGCGGTCCCTTGACCCTGATCGTTCAAGCCGACGGCAGCCTGCGCGCGGATACGCCCGATCGCATCCATTTCAAACGCACGCCATGAGCGCGAGCCGCGCCGAGAGAATCCCCACCGCATGACGCGCCATCGATCCTATCCGCGCGCCGCCGGCGCGATCGTGCTGGTGTGCGCCTGCATGCTCGCGCTGCCCGCCGCCGCGACCTGCGCAGCAGGCGACGCGGCGCTCGCGGGGCGTTATGCGGCGAGCGCGGCGAAAGCCGCGCCGAGCCTGCTGTTGAACGCGGACGGCAGCTTCCGCCTGCGCGAGGTGCCGATGGCGGGCATGGACGTGACCGGCTGCTGGCAGCGCAGCGACGGTACGGTGGTGCTGGTGGAACGCAGGCTCGACAGCGAGGACGGCATCCGGCGCGCGCTACCGCCGCCCCTGACCGAAGCCGATCTGAACAAGGTGCGTGGCGACGGCATCGAAACCCTGCAGCAGGCGGTGGACGCGGGACTGTTGCCGGTCGCCACCTGGTGGGCGCACCGGTCGCGTCGCCCTGGCGAGGCCGTTTGGGTCAAGGTGTACGAGCCGCGTATCGGTCTGGCGGTGGGCGAGGCCAAGGCGATGCTGCGTCTGGCCGACGGGCGGGTGATCGAGCGGACCTCGAAGGAGGGCGGCGACGGGGAATTCGAGTTCGCGGCCTTGCCGGCCGATGCCGTCGTGAAAGCCGTCGGCGTACGCTTCCCCGAACAGCCCGACCGTCCACGCTGGCTGAACGTGGACGATGCGACCAAGCTGTTGTACCTGATCGAGTTCGACGCCAACGCCATCGGCGCCAGCGAGGGCGGCGCGATGACCCTGACCGTGCAGGCGGATCGCAGCCTGATCTCCGACTTTCCCGACGCCACCCATTTCAAGCGCGCCCCATGACCACCTCCTTCACCGCCACCGACCACCGCCATATGGCCCGCGCGCTGCGCCTGGCCGAGAAGGGCGCCTACACCACCAAGCCCAATCCCATGGTCGGCTGCGTGATCGCGCATGGCGACGAGGTGGTGGGCGAGGGCTGGCACCAGCGCGCGGGCGAGGCGCACGCCGAAGTGCACGCCTTGAACGCGGCCGGCGAACGCGCGCGCGGTGCCACCGCCTACGTCACCCTCGAACCCTGCGCCCACACCGGCCGCACCGGCCCCTGCAGCGAGGCCTTGATCGCGGCCGGCGTCGCGCGCGTGGTCGCGGCGATGCGCGATCCCTTCCCGCAGGTCGACGGCGCCGGCTTCGCCCAGCTGCAGGCGGCCGGCATCGAGGTGGCCAGCGGTCTGATGGAGGCGCAGGCGCGCGCGCTCAATCGCGGTTTCCTGTCGCGTATCGAGCGCGGCCGGCCGTGGCTGCGGGTCAAGCTGGCGACCAGCATCGACGGGCGCAGCGCGCTCGCCAGCGGCGAATCGAAATGGATCAGCGGCGACGCCTCGCGCCTGGACGTGCAGCGCTGGCGCGCGCGCGCGGGTGCGATCGTCACCGGCGCCGGCACCGTGCTGGCCGACGATCCCTCGCTGACCGTGCGCCTGGGCGACGACACCCCGTTCGTGGCGCCGCTGCGGGTGGTGCTGGATCCGGGCCTGGCCACGGTCGCGCGCGGACGCGTGCGCGAAGGCAACGCGCCCACGCTGTACCTGCACGCGCCCGACGCCAAGCCGCCGCGCGAGCTCAGCGCCCAGCACGCCGCGGTCGCGGTGCGCGAAGGCCGTTTCGATCTGGACGCGGTGCTGCGCCTGCTGGCCGAGCGCGGCGTCAACGAAATCCAGCTCGAAGCCGGCGCGACCCTGGCCGGCGCCTTCCTCGCCGCCGGCCTGGTCGACGAAGTGTTGCTGTACGTGGCGCCGGTGTTGCTGGGGCAGAACGCGCGGCCCTTGTTCGACGGCCTGGACATCGAGGCCATGACCCAGAAGTTGCGTTTGAACATCGTCGAATCGCGCCGCATCGGCGACGACGTGCGCCTGTTGTTGCGGCCGGAGGCTCTGAGCTGAGGGCGCGGTCATGAGCGGCACCGACTTCAAAGACCATTTCTCGGCGATCGCCGGCGCTTACGCGGCGGCGCGACCCGAGTACCCCGATGCCTTGTTCGACGCGCTGAGCGGCGTGGCGCCGGCGACGGCGCGGGTATGGGAGCCGGGCTGCGGCAGCGGTCAGGCCACGCGCGGACTGGCCGCGCGTTTCGCCTGGGTCCACGCCAGCGATCCCAGCGCCCAGCAGATCGCCCAGCACTGGGCGCAGGCCGGCGACGCGCGCGTAGAACTCGCGGTCGAACCCGGCGAGCGCACCGCCTTGGCCGATGGCAGCGTGCAACTGATCGCGGTCGCCCAGGCCCTGCATTGGTTCGACCGCGCGGCCTTCTTCCGCGAATGCGAGCGCGTGCTCGCGCCCGGCGGCGTGCTCGCGGCCTGGGGCTACGGCGACTTCCTGGCCCCAGAAGGCATGCTGGAACCGGTGGCCGCGTTCCGCGCCCAGATCGAGGCCTACTGGCCGCCGGAGCGCGCCCAGGTCGACGCCGCCTATGCCGGTTACGACTGGCCGTTCCCCGCGCTGCCCGCCCCCAGCCTGTGGCTGGAGGCCGAATGGTCGCTGGCGCGTTTCCTGGGGTATCTGGGCAGCATGTCGGCGACCGCGCGCTGCCGCGCCGACAGCGGCGACGACCCGGTCGCGCGGCATGCGCCGGCGCTGGCGGCCGCCTGGGGCGATGCGGGCGACCTGCGCTCGCTGCAGTGGCCGCTGTTTTTGCATTTGCGGCGTAAGGCTTGAAAGCAAATCCCCCCTAGGCCCCCTTTTTCAAAGGGGGAACAGCGCTCGTCTTCCCCTTTGAAAAAGGGGGATTGAGGGGGATTTGCTTTAGGCCGCGAACCCCCACCACCCCCGGAACACTGCATCCGGCCGGCCGGCCCCACCCCCGGTGCTAGAATGCCCGCGCCGGTTTCCGGCACCACAACGTAACGTCTTCAGGGCGGGGTGAGATTCCCCACCGGCGGTAGGCGCGGGCCAGTCCCCGCGCGAGCCCGCGAGCGCCTCCGGCCACGCCGGAGGGTCAGCAGATCCGGTCGGATGCCGGAGCCGACGGTCACAGTCCGGATGAAAGAAGACGGCTTTCGCATGGCGCGCGTCGCCGTGCGCTTGCCTCGTGCCTTGAGGCGTTTTTCGCTCACCATCATGCGGGA
Organism: Lysobacter sp. cf310; assembly: GCF_900114355.1. Taxonomy (GTDB): domain Bacteria; phylum Pseudomonadota; class Gammaproteobacteria; order Xanthomonadales; family Xanthomonadaceae; genus Lysobacter. Next base: position 871,697 of record NZ_FOSS01000001.1, on the reverse strand, counting down.
AACGTTTCATGTCCAAGTTCCACCTTAGCCACCGCGCGCTTGCTGTCCGGGAGACGCGCTGATGTTCACCGGCATCATCGAAGGCGTCGGCGCGCTCGCCGATCGCCAGAGCCTGGGCGGCGACGTACGCCTGCGCGTGGCCACCGGCAGTCTCGACTTCGCCGAACCCAAGCTGGGCGAGAGCATCGCGGTCAACGGCGTCTGCCTGACCGTGATCGCCTTCGGCGGCGACTGGTTCGAGGCCGACGCCTCCACCGAAACCCTGGGCCTGACCACCCTGGGCGGCCTGCGCGACGGCGCCATGCTCAATCTGGAACGCGCGATGCGCCCCAGCGACCGCCTCGGCGGGCACCTGGTCAGCGGCCACGTCGACGGCGTGGGTCGCGTGCTGGAAGTGCGCGAGGACGCGCGCGCGCAGCGCTGGCGCTTCGCCGCGCCGGCCGCGCTCACGCGCTACATCGCCAAGAAGGGCTCGATCTGCGTGGACGGCGTCAGCCTCACCGTCAACGAAGCCGACGCGCAGGGCTTCGAGGTCGCGCTGATTCCGCACACCGTCGCCCACACCGCGTTCGCGCAGACCTCGGTCGGCGATGCGGTCAATCTCGAAATCGACCTGGTCGCCCGTTACGTCGAGCGCCTGCTGGGCCACGCACAGGAGACCGGCGCATGAGTTTCGCCAGCATTCCCGAACTGTTGGAAGAGATCCGCAACGGTCGCATGGTGGTCATCGTCGACGACGAGGACCGCGAGAACGAAGGCGACCTGATCATGGCCGCCGAACTGGTGCGTCCGTCCGACATCAACTTCATGGTCACCCACGCGCGCGGCCTAGTCTGCCTGTCGCTGATGCGCGAGCGTTGCCTGCAGCTGGGCCTGGGCCCGATGGTGCGCGACAACACTTCCTCGCACCACACCAACTTCACCGTCAGCATCGAGGCGGCCGAGGGCGTCACCACCGGCATCTCCGCCTACGACCGCGCCCACACCGTGCGCACCGCGGTGCGTCCGGACGCCAAGCCTTCCGACCTCGCCCAGCCCGGCCACATCTTCCCGCTGATGTCGCAGCCCGGCGGCGTGCTCAATCGCGCCGGCCATACCGAGGCCGCCAGCGACCTGGCCATGCTCGCGGGCCTGGAGCCGGCGGGCGTGCTGGTGGAGATCCTCAACCCCGACGGCAGCATGGCGCGGCGCCCGCAGCTGGAATCGTTCGCGGCCGAGCACGGGCTCAAGATCGGTTCGATCGAGGAACTGATCCGCTACCGCCTGGCCACCGAGCACACCGTCGAGCGCGTCGACGAGCGCGAGATCGAGACCGAGTACGGTCCGTTCCGTTTGATCAGCTACCGCGACCGCCTCAGCCACGCGCTGCACTTCGCGATGCTGCGCGGCCAACCCGATCCGACCCTGCCCACCCTGGTGCGCGTGCACGTGCAGAACCCGTTGGCCGATGCGCTGCACTGGCGGCGCGCCGACTTCGGTCCCGCGGTCGGCGACGTGCTGGCGGCGATCGCGCGCGAGGAGCGCGGCGCGCTGGTGCTGCTGGGCGACGCTTCCGGCGCCGATGCGCTGCTGGCGCGGGTGCGCGAGCAGCCGGCCGTGCACGAGGCCGACCCGGTGGTCGCGCCCAGCCAGGGCCATACGCTGGCCGAATGGCGCCGCAACGGCGCCGGCGGCCAGATCCTGGCCGATCTCGGTCTGGCTCGCCTGCGCGTGCTCGGCACGCCCCGGCGTCAGATCGGCCTGGCCGGTTTCGGGCTGGAGGTCGTCGAATACGTCGATCCGGCCGCGCTGGGCTGAGCCCGGCCGAACCGCGCGTGCGCCCGTTCGCGGTCGCATGCGCGTACCGCGGCGGCTACGGCCTGGCCGATTCGTCGGCACGGGCCGCCCCAGCCGCTAAACTACCTCTTTCGTCCAGACGGTCCCCCCATGTCCCATTACGAAGGCGATCTGCGCAGCCCCGAAGGCGCGCGCTACGCCGTCATCGCCAGCCGCTGGAACCCGCGCATCACCGATACGCTGGTCGCCGGCGCGCGCCGCACCTTCGCCGAACACGGCGTCGCCGAGGACGCGATCGACGTGATCCGCGTGCCGGGCGCCTGGGAACTGCCGGTGGTGGCCGCGCGCCTGGCCCGCGCCGGCGCGCATGCCGCGGTGGTCGCGCTGGGCTGCGTGGTGCGCGGCGACACCCGCCACTACGAACAGGTCGCCGACGGTTGTTCCGAGGGCCTGATGCGGGTATCGCTGGACTACGGCCTGCCGATCGCCAACGGCGTGCTGGCGGTGGAACGCCACGAAGACGCCGAGGCCCGCGCCGGCGGCAGCCACGGCAACAAGGGCGAGGAGTGCGCATTGGCCGCATTGGAGATGGCGCACCTGCTCGCGCAGGCGCCGTTCGAGCAAGCATCACAGGAGCACAGCCGATGAACCGCCGCCGCCACGATGGAATCGATCCGGTCGCGCGCTCGCGCGCCCGTCGCCGCGCGCTGCAGGCGGTCTACGCCTGGCAGTTGTCGGGCGCGCGCGTCGAGGACGTGATCGCGCAATTCGCGCACGAACAGGCCCATGAAGTCGCCGACCTGATGTACTTCGAGGATCTGGTGCGCGGCGTCGACAAGTACCAGGAGGAGCTGGACGTCGCGCTGGCGCCGTTCCTGGACCGCGATATCGAGCAGGTCGATCCGATCGAGCGCGCGGTGCTGCGCATCGCCGCCTACGAGCTGCGCCGCCGCCCGGACGTGCCGTATCGCGTGGTCCTCAACGAGGCCATCGAAACCGTGAAGCGCTTCGGCGCCGAGCACGGGCACACCTACGTCAACGGCGTGCTCGACCATGCCGCCGCCGACTGGCGCCCGGTGGAAACGCAGGCGCCGCGCGCCAAGTAAGGCGCGACCTGCCGCGATGGCCGAATTCGACCTGATCGCGCGCATCCGCCAACGCGTGGCCGCGCGCGACGACGTCGCGCTCGGCATCGGCGACGACGCGGCGGTGCTGCGCGTGCCGGCCGGGCGCGAGCTGGTGGTGGCGATGGACACGCTCAACGCGGGCGTGCATTTCCCCGACGAGACCGCGCCGGCCGATATCGGCTGGAAGGCCCTGGCCGTGAATCTGTCGGACCTGGCCGCGATGGCGGCCGAGCCGGCCTGGTGCACCCTGTCGCTGTCCTTGCCGCAGGCGGATGCGGGCTGGCTGGACGCGTTTCTGGACGGCTTCCTCGGCCTGGCCGCGCAGCATGGCGTGGCCTTGGTCGGCGGCGACACCACCCGCGGCCCGCTGTCGGTGTGCGTGACCGTGCATGGGCTGATCGAACCGGGCCGAGCGCTGCGCCGCGACGCTGCGCGCGTCGGCGACACGGTCTGGGTCAGCGGCAGTCTCGGCGATGCCGCGGGCGCCTTGGCGCAGTGGCGAGCGGGTGCGGCGATGGAGGCCTTTCTGCGCGAGCGCCTGAACCGGCCGACGCCACGCCTGGCGTTGCTGCCCGTGTTGCGTCACGCCCACGCCGGTATCGACGTATCGGACGGTCTGTTGGCCGATCTGGGCCATGTGTGCGCGGCCAGCGGCGTTGGAGCGCGGATCGAACTGCCGACGCTGCCGGCTTCGGCCGCCTTGCGCACCTGCTTCGACGACGCGGACCGATATCGCTTGCAGGCCACGGGCGGCGACGACTACGAACTGTGCTTCACGGCGCCGCAGGCCGCGCGCGAGGCGATCCTTCACGACGCGGCCGAGGCGGGCGTGGCGGTGACGGCGATCGGACGCGTGGTGGCGGGCGAGGGCTTGTCGGCGTTCGATGCCGAGGGTTCGCCTTGGCAGGATGCGCGCAAGGGCTACGACCACTTCGCCGCGTAAGCGGTCGTGGTTCGCATCGGGCATCGCCGTCGCGCACCTGTGCGCGCTTACGCGACGATGCGGGTCGCCTGCGGTTCACCGCATCCTACGGCGCTGGAAGCCGCGATGCCCTCGCTCTTCTTCCCCCTTTGGAAAAGGGGGATTGAGGGGGATTTGCTTCTGCGCGATGAAAATCGCTCGCGCACGGCCCGACACCCTCGCTACCAGCGTCTCCCACGACCCCTCAATCCGGCAACAACTTCCCCGGATTGAGTATCCCCTCCGGATCGAACACCGCCTTGAGCTGCCGCATCAGCGCCAGCGTCGGCGCATCGATCGCCTGCGCCATGAACTCCCGCTTGGCCAGGCCGATGCCATGCTCGCCCGACAGCGTGCCGCCCAAGCCCAACGCGAGTGCGAACACGCGCGCCATCGCCGCGTTCGCGCGCAGGCTCTGATCGGCATCGGCGGGGTCGTAGAGCAGGTTGACGTGCAGATTGCCGTTGCCGGCATGCCCGAAACACACGATGGGCAGCGCGAACTCGCGCGCCAGCGCCTGCACGCCGTCGACCAGTTCCGGGATGCGCGACACCGGCACCACCACGTCTTCGTTGATCTTGCCCGGCGCGAGCGTGCGCAGCGCCGGCGACAGCGCCTTGCGCGCGGCCCAGAGCTTTTCGCGCGCGGCCTCGTCGGCCGCATCGTCCAGCGCCAGCAGGCCTTCGCCGGCGGCCGCGCGCTTGAGCGCCTCGATCGCCTGCGGCAAGGTGTCCGCATCGCCGTCGGCCTCGACCATCAGCAGCGCGCCGGCCTCGTGCGGCAGATCCGCGCCGCCGACGTCGCGCGCCAGGCGCAAGGCGTCGCCGTCCATGAATTCCAGCATCGAGGGCGTGACCGGCTGCGCCATCAGGCGCGCCACCGCCAGCGCCGCCGACGAGACATCGCGGTAGATCGCGCGCAGCGCGCGCCGCTGCGGCGCCGACGGCGTAAGCCGCAGGCTCGCCTCGACGATCAGCGCCAGGGTGCCCTCGCTGCCGACCAACAAGCGATGCAGGTCGTAGCCGGTCGAACCCTTGGTGGTCGCGGTGCCGCAGACGATGAGCTCGCCCGTGCCGGCAACCGCGGTGATCGCGAGCACGTTGTCGCGACTGGCGCCGTACTTGACCGCGCGCGGCCCGCCGGCGTTGCAGGCCAGGTTGCCGCCGACGGTGCTGAAGGCGGCGCTGGTCGGATCCGGCGGCCAGAACAGACCGTGCGGCTTGAGCGCGCTCTGCAGCTCGCCGTTGAGTACGCCGGGCTCGACCACCGCGCAGCGGTCGCCGGGGCGGATCGCGAGGATGCGGTCCATGCGTTCGAACGAGACCACCACGCCCGCCGCGACCGGCACCGAGGCGCCGGTGGTGTTGGTGCCGCGCCCGCGCGCGACCACCGGCACCCGATGCGCGCGGCAGGCGCGCACCAGCGCCTGCACCTGCTCGCGCGTGCGCGGCAGCGCGACCGCGTCGGGCAGCGCCTCGCGGCGCGAATTGTCGTAGGCGTAGGCCAGGCGTTCGCCCGGATCGGTGAGCCAGCCCTCGCCGAGCAGCTCGGCCAGCGTGCGCGCGAGCTCGGCCGGCAGCGCGCTCATGCGCGCGCACCCGCACGCCGGCGCGCGAGCCAGGCCAGCGGCGCGGCCGACAGCAGGGTCGGCAGCCACACCCATTGGATCTCCGACCACAGCACATGCAGGCCGCGCAGACTGAAGAAGCCCGCGCCGATCGGCGAGACCTCGATCGGCCGCCATGGCGCGAAGATGCGCGCGTCCGACCACGGCCACCACAGGGCGACGCCGAGCCCGCCGTCGGTGAACGCGTCCAGCACGGGATGCGAGGCCACGCACGCCGCCAGCCACAGCGCCGCCCACAACGGCGGCGTGCGCAACCAGCGGCTGGCGAGCGCAGCCAGCGCGCCGACCGCGGCGGCGAATACGAAGGAATGGCTGGCGCCGCGATGGCCGAAATCGTCGGCGTAGGCGATGCCCAACTTGAACGCGACCACGTCGGCGTCGGGCAGCATGGCGGCGAGCGCGCCGGCCACCAGCAAACGCCGGTCGATCCGGCGCGGTCCCAGGGCCCAGCCCAGTGCCAGCGGTACTACGGCGTGGCTGATGACGGTCGGCATGCGGGTCTAGATCTCGTCGGCGCGGAAGGCGTCGCGCAGCCAATGCAGGCGCGGCGCGTCGGGGTCGCCGTCGGCTTCGATCACGTCGAAGCGGCAGGGCGCGTTGCGGTAGGCACGGTGCGCGGCGAGGAAGGCTTGCGCGGCCTGGACCAGGCGCCGGCGTTTGCCGCGGTCGATCGAGGCCGCGCCGCCGCCGAAGGCCGCACTGCGGCGGTAACGCACTTCCACGAACACCACGCAGTCCTCGCTTGCGCGGGTGTCCAGCATCACCAGGTCGAGTTCGCCGAAACGGAAGTTGGCGTTGGCGGCGATGTCGCGCAGGCCCTGCGCGAGCAAGTGCGTGCGCGCGGCGGCCTCGACCGCCGCACCGCGGCTGCGTCGGTCGGTCGGCGCGGACATGCGGGCCGGTTTACTGGCGCGCCACGTCGCTCAGCGACACCGCGACGCCGCTGCTGAAGGTCGACCAGGCCGGCGTGCGCATCACGTTGCCGAAGCCGTCGATGCGCAGGGTGCCGGTGGCGCCGGTGACCTGGCCGTCGCTGGCGGTCGCCATGCGTTCCAGGTAGGCCGACAGCAGCCAGGCGTCGTAGCCGAACGCGAACAGGCGCGCGGCCGGCCCGCGCGCGGTCGGCAGGGTCTGGCCGGCGGAGGCCGCCGCCGGGAGTCCGCGCACACCGCGCGTGGTCCAGGCTTCGGACGGGAACACGATGCCGTCCAGCACGCGGTCCTGCTCCGGCTTGCCGGTACCCGACAGCACATAGGACGTCGCCACGCGCGGCTTGCCGCCCAGACCGGCCAGGGCCAGCTTGGGCATCAGGGTGCGCGCCGAGGCGCCTTTGACGGCGAGGAAGATCGCATCGACGCCGCCGTCCTTGTTGGCGAACGGCGCGAAATCCGCGGTGCCTTCGCCGACCACGTCGCTGACCGCGGCGCCGCGCTCGTTCAGGCGCGCGCGCAGCGCGGCCACCGCGCGGTTCTGGCCGTCGTCGCCGCCGCCCACCACCAACACGCGGCGCGCGCCGCGGCCGAGCAGGTAGTCGGCCGCCGCGATGCCTTCGTCTTCCGGCGACAGCGAGAAGCTGGCGTTGCCGGACGGCGGCGCGACCGTGCCGCGGTTGAGCGCGAGCACTGGCACCGGCAGCTCGCCCTTGCCGAACAGCGCGCTGACCTCGTCGCGGCCGAGCGGGCCGACCACGAAATCGTTGCCCTCGGCGGCGGCCTTGTCGTAGGCGGCGAGGGTGCCGCCGGCGGTGCCGAGGGTGTCGTAGAAGACCACGTCCGGGCGGCGGCGGTTCTCGCCGTAGTAGCCGGCCAGGAAGCCGTCGCGCACGGGCGAGGCGGCGGTGGCCAGGCCGCCGGACAGCGGCAGCAGCACCGCGATCTTGTTCGGCGGACGGTAGCCGTCGCTGTCGGCCGGCGGGCGGCTGGGATCGAGGCGCAGATTGCGATCGAACGGGCGCGGCAGCGGCAGACCGCGGCGCAGCAGGGCGCGGCCGGCGTAGTTGTAGAGCGGGTCGCCGGCCGGCAGGGCGGCGGCTTCGCGGGCCAGGCTGTCGTTGTCGAGCTGGTTGAGCAGGCGCTCGATCTGGCTGTCGTTCTCGCTGCGCGCCGCGCCGCTGAGGGCGGCGCCGTTGCGCGCCAGCTCGCCGGCCTGGACGACCAGCGGATGGCCGGCGGTGCGTGCCGGCGCCGGGCCGGTATGGGTGGTCACCGTGCCGCAGCCCGCCAGCGCGAGGCCCAACGCCAGGGCGGCGAAGGCGTACCGCGCACCGCGCCAGCCGACCCGGCCGGCAGCGGTAGGCGTAAGGGTGGATCCTGCGATCTCGAGCTGAAGGCGCATCGGCTTGCTTCCCGCCGCGACGCGGCGTTCCTTGGGGGACCGGTTAGGATTCTACCCGGCCCCGACACGGAAGCACGATGCACAGCCCCGGTACCCTACACATCGTTGCGACCCCGATCGGCAACCTCGGCGACCTTTCGCCGCGCGCGCTGGAGACCCTGCGCAACGTCGCCGCGATCTGCGCCGAGGACACCCGCCACACCCGTCAGCTGCTGTCCCACTTCGGCCTGGAGCGGCCGCTGCTGGCCCTGCACCAGCACAACGAGGACGCCCAGGCCGCGCAATTGGTCGCGCGCCTGCAGGCCGGCGACTCGCTGGCGCTGGTGTCCGACGCCGGCACGCCCCTGGTCAGCGACCCCGGTTTCCGCCTGGTACGCGCCGCGCGCGCGGCCGGCATCCGGGTCTCGCCGGTGCCCGGCGCCTGCGCCGCGATCGCCGCGCTCAGCGTGGCCGGGCTGGCCTCTGACCGGTTCGCGTTCGAAGGCTTCCTGCCGGCCAAGGCCTCCGCGCGCCGCGAGCGCCTGAGCCGGCTGGCGGCCGAGCCGCGCACCCTGCTGTTCTACGAATCCGCGCACCGCATCGAAGAAGCCTTGGCCGACATGGCGGCCGCGTTCGGCGACGAGCGCCCGGCGGTGCTCGCGCGCGAACTGACCAAGCTGTTCGAGACCGTGCTCGACGGCAGCCTGGCGCAATTGCGCGAACGCGTCGCGGCCGACCCCAATCAGCGCAAGGGCGAGTTCGTGGTGATGATCGAAGGCGCGGGCGAAGACGCCGATGCGCAAGTCGTCGAAGGGCGGCGGCTGTATGCGAAGCTGGTCGAGTATCTGAAGCCGTCGCAGGCGGCCAAGGTCGCCGCCGAGCTCAGCGGGGCGCCGCGCAAGGCGCTGTACGGCGGCGATTGAACCAAGGGCGTCCAAGGCGGCGCGAAGGGCGGGGCGATGGGGGCGAGGCGGAGGTTGCGCTGGCGTGCGGGCCTGGGCATGGCCGTGCTCGTGGCCGGCGTGGTGGTGGCCGCGCCGCAGGAGCGGCCCGACCGTGCGCAGGCGGCGGCCGAAACGGCGGCGGCGCTGGCCCACCGAGCCGAGCGCGAGCAAGCCAGGCAGCATGCGGCCCGCATCGCCGCGGACGCCTGCGAGCGCGGTGCGCGCTACGTGCAAGCGAGCGTGGCGATGTTGCACGAGAAGCCCGATCCGGCCAGCCAGGCGCGCGCGCAGCTTCCGATCGGAACCCAGCTCGAGGGCGGTTGCGACGAGGACGGCTGGACGCGGGTATGGGCGCAACACCACTCCGGCGTGATCGGTTGGGTGCGCAGCGATCTGCTCGGCGCGGCCGCACCGACCGTGGAGGCATTACGTAAGGACTACCTCGCGCTGCCGGCCGCCGATCGCGCTGGCCGCCGTCTGCTCGGCGCGCGCGCGCTGGCGCTGGCGCCATTCGACGAGCGCGCACACCGTCTGCATATCGACGCGTTGCGCGAGGCCGGCGATACCGAAGCGTTGGCGCAGGCCGAACTGGCCTTGGCGACCTTGCGCAAACCCCAGGTAAGCCGCGAGGCGGGCGAGCCGCGCCTGATTTTCGCCTATGACGGCCAATTGCTCAGTCCGCTGGCGGAGCTCAGCGAAGGCGGCTTGCAGGATGGGCCGTACACGGCCGGCGACGACAGCTTGCCGGTCGGCGACCCGCGTCGCGTGCCGGCGTATTTCCGGCCCGGCCGCGTCTATCACTATTACCGCCGCGGCATCGATGCCGGCCTGCTGCGCGTGCTCGGCAAGACCGAGCCCAGTTGCGAGTCGGACGTGGCCTTGGCGCAGCGCGTGGGCGCCGCCGCCGACACGCCGCTGGGCGCCGGCATCGTGGCCAATTTCCCGCTGCGGCCGCTGACGGCGAAGGCCGAGGCCGAACCCGATGCCAAGGAACGGGCCCTGCTGGAGCGACTGTTGCGCAAGGAACTGCGCGGACAGGGCCTGCCGCCGGCGAAGGTCGAGGCGGCGATGGTCGCGGCGCGCGCCGAGGCCGCGAGCGGCCTGCAGTTCGCCGCGGCGCGATCGCAAGGGCAAGGGCCGCGCGTGCTGATCGCCACGTTGTACGCCTATCTCGCTGGTGCCGACGACCGCGGCGACGATCCGCAAGCCGAGGTCTACGCGATGCTGATCGTGGAGTCGGACGGCAAGGGCGGGCACCGCGTCGCCCATCGCGATGCGGCGGTCGGCGAGGGCGGGGAAAGTTCGCGCTCGCACAGTTACCTGGACCACCTGGACCTGGACGGCGACGGTCGCAGCGAGCTGATCTTCATCGGCCGCGGTTACGAGAGCTGGCGTTATCAGGTGTGGCGGCGCGGCGAGCGCGATTGGAGCGTGGTCGCCAGCGGCGGTGGCGGCGGTTGCTGAATCGCGTTTGCGACAGGGCGGGGCAGGCAGAAGTGCCGAAGCGTGGACCGTTGAGCGGGCGGCTGTGCGCGAAGGCGGTGGTGTGGCCGCAGCCGCACCGATGACCTGCTTTTGGACTGGCGTTCGCGGGCCGCTAGTCGGTTTGCGTTGCGCGTGAGGGCGCGAGCGCCGCGACCAATCGATCCATGAGCGCTGGGCCGGCCAGCACCTGGAAGTTCCAGCTGTCCTCGGAAACGAAGATCGGCTGGCCGTTGAGCGCCAGCACTCGCTCGCCGCCGTCGATGCCCGACGAACGTTCCAGCTCGGTTTCGGTTTCGCGGATGGCGCGATACGCCGGCCAGAAGGCGTCGCGTAGTTGTTGCTCGGTCCAGTCGGGCAGGCGCTGGGCCAGGTCCTGGGCGCCGATCAGGCCGTGACGGCGCAACATGCCCAGCGGATACAGCGGGTAATGGTCTTCCGGGTCGTCGCTATGCATGGGTTCCAACCGATCCTTACCTGAGCGCGCGCTTTGTGCCTGTTCGCCAATTTAGCCCTGCCGCGTCGGCGTGGCGTCCCACGTGCGACAATACGCGCGGCGGAGTCGGCCAGGCAGTCGCGTCATCGGATCGCAGGATCGGGTGCCGAGGAAAGTCCGGGCTCCACAGGGCACGGTGCCAGGTAACCCCTGGGCGGCGCGAGCCGACGGAAAGTGCAACAGAGAGCAAACCGCCGAACGGCGTCGCAAGACGCGCGTGGTAAGGGTGAAACGGTGCGGTAAGAGCGCACCGCGAGTCCGGTAACGGACCGGCACGGCAAACCCCACCGGGAGCAAGGCCAAATAGGGAGACTATGCCGCGGCCCGCGGTGTCTCCGGGTAGGCTGCTTGAGCGTAACGGTGACGTTGCGCCTAGAGGAATGACTGCTCACGACAGAACCCGGCTTACGGCCGGCTCCGCCGCTTTTTTAGACGCCGAGGGCGTCTAAAAAAGCCCCAAAGTTTTCGTAGAAAACTTTGGGCCCCAGGCTATCGCTTCCAATCCCCGCGGCTGTCGCCGCGCCCCCTTACTAAGGGGGGCATTTCGTGCTGCGCACGAAATCCCAAACTTGCTGCGCAAGTTCGAGCCCCGCTATGTGCTTCCAATCCCCGCGGCTGTCGCCGCGCCCCCTTACTAAGGGGGCTCTTCACATCGTGGCGATGTCGGGGGGCATCTGTGCTTTGTATGGCTTGCGCTTTTGCTCCCTCTCCCGTTTACGGGAGAGGGCTGGGGTGAGGGCACGCGGGGCATCGGATTCGCGCCGAAATTCTCGTTTCGCGCGCTCTTTGTTTCGCGCATGCGCAGCAAAAAAATCGGCGTGCGGACTACTTCGCCAAACCGATCTGCTTCATGAAAGCCTGGTTGTCCCAGAACAGCCACTCTTCGACCATCACGCCGTTTTCCCAGCGGCCGACGGTGGCCATGTCGAGTTTGAAGGCCTTGCCGGTGGGGGCGAGGGTTTTGCCGCCGGCGATCGGCATCGGCTGAGTGAAGCTGCCTTCCATCACGCCGATGACCGCGGTCAGGTTGCCTTGCGCGACCTTGACCGGATGCACCTTGATGCGGGTGTCGGGCGCGAACACGAACTGCGGTTTGAGTTCGGCCAAGTGCGCGTCCAGGCCGGTGGTGGTGTGGCCGTCGGGGTAGTGGACCAGGATGTTGGCCGCATGGCTGCGGTGGAACTCCTCCCACTTGCGGCCGCTGTACACGTTGAAGTCCAGATCGTCGAAGTTTTCCAGGTGCTTTTGTTCCTGGGCTTGCTCGGCGCGCAACTGCGCGAGCGCGGCGCGGTCGGCGTCGTTCGCGGGCGTAGGCGTGGCGGCGGTGGGGGCCTGGCGGGGCGCGCAGGCGGCGGCGCCCAGGCACAGAAGCAGTGCGGTCAACGCGGGTCGCAGGGCGGTCATGGGCGGTTCCTGGGGTGGGCGGAACGCCAGCGTGGGCCCGGTTTGGTTAAGCCGGCGTTCGGTTACCTGGCTCACCGTTTGATGAGACGAAATGCTGCGACGCAGCACGACGGCGCAAATTCGGCTCCGGACTGCGACGACGGTCAAACTAATCGCCAGAATCTCAAAATATGAGACGAAACAAAGGTTAGTGGATAAGTCTTGAATAAAGTTCTGAAGATTGCCGCAAGCCATTGATGCGCCTAGCGAAATTCCGTCTCAAAAGTTGTTGACAACCTTGTGCGCAGTGCTAAGGTGGGCATCCGAGGGAAAACCGGGTTTTTTGTGGTTTTTTCGGAGGTCTTGGCCGCCGGTTGGCGGCCAGTACGCAGGTGATCCGTCGCGAGGCGGACCTAACCAGGCGACCCGTCCGGTAGAGAGGGGCGCCGCACAAGGTGGGCAATGTTCCAGGGCGAAACCGCCATCACGATCGACGACAAGGGCCGGCTAGCGGTGCCCACCGCTTACCGGGACCTCGTCGCGCGCGATTGCGGCAACCGTCTGGTCATCACCTACAACCCGTTCGAGGCCGGCAGCCTCTATCTCTATCCGCTGGCGATCTGGGAGCGCGTGCGCGACCAGGTCAACGCCCTGCCCAAGGCCAAGAAGGTCAACCGCAACATCCAGCTCAAGCTGGTCGGCGCGGCCTCCTTCGTCGAGCTCGACGGCAACGGCCGCATCACCGTGCCGGCCAGCCATCGCGCCGCCGTGGGCATAGAGAAGAAGGCCGTGCTGCTGGGCATGGGCGACAAATTCGAGTTGTGGAGCGAGCAGGCGCATCACGCCCAGATCCGTCAGACCATTACCGACGACGATCTGAGCGACGAGCTGCTCGACCTGCAGCTGTGACGGGCGGTGGCATGGAGCGCCCGGGTGCGCGGTCCGGCCACCTCCCCGTGATGTATCGGCAGGTCCTGGACGGCCTGCGCATCGACGGGAGTGGGACGTACCTGGATGGCACGTTCGGCCGTGGCGGTCACGCGCGCGGCGTACTCGATCAACTCGGCGCCGGAGGCCGGCTGCTGCTGATGGACAAGGATCCCGAAGCGATCGCGGTCGCCGAACGCGAGTTCGGCGCCGATCCGCGCGTGGCGATCTTCCGCGGCAGCTTCGCCGAGCTCGCCCATTGGGACGCGGCCGAGGCCGGCCTGGACGGCGTGCTGCTGGACCTGGGCGTGTCCTCGCCGCAGTTGGACGTGGCCGAGCGCGGTTTCAGCTTCGGCAAGGACGGCCCGCTGGACATGCGCATGGACCCCGACAGCGGCCAGAGCGCGGCGCAGTGGCTGGCCGAGGCCTCCGACCGCGAGATTGCCGACGTGCTGTGGACCTACGGCGAAGAGCGCCAGAGCCGCCGCATCGCGCGCGCCATCGTCGCCCGCCGCGGCGAGCAGCCGCTGACCCGCACCGCCCAGCTGGCCGACCTGATCGCCTCGGTGGTGCCGCGCGGCGGCGACAAGATCCATCCGGCCACGCGCAGCTTCCAGGCCATCCGCATCCACATCAACCGCGAGCTGGCCGATCTGGAGGCCGGGCTCGACGGCGCGCTGGCGCGGCTCAAGCCCGGCGGCCGGTTAGCGGTGATCAGCTTCCATTCGCTGGAAGACCGCATCGTCAAGCAGTTCATCCTGCGCCACAGCAAGGCTCCGCCGGCCAACCGGCGCATGCCGATCGAGCTGGCGTTCACGCCGACCTTGTTGGCGGTAGGCGGCGCCCAGAAGGCGCTGGACGACGAGACCGCCGACAACCCGCGCGCGCGCAGCGCGGTGCTGCGCGTGGCCGAGAAGCTGGGAGAGGCGGCATGACCCTGCGCCTACTCCTGACCGTGCTGGTGGTGGCCAACCTGGCCTCGGCCCTGGCCGTGGTCTACGCGCGCCATCAGCACCGCCAGTACTTCGTGCAGATCAACAAGCTCGACCGCGAGCGCGACGAGCTCAACATCGAATTCGGCCGCCTGCAGCTGGAGCAGGCGACCTGGGCCGAGAGCAACCGCATCGATCAGGTCGCGCGCGACCGCCTGGGCATGAAGTTTCCAGAAGGCGTCGAAACCGTGGTGATCAAGCCATGAGCGGCCGGCGCGACGACCACCGCAGCGGCCCGCTGGACCGTCTGCTCGGCGAGCGCGGCAAGCGCCAGGGCCCGTATTCGCGCGGTCCCTCCGATCGCGGCGCCGGCAAGCCGCGCGGGCGCGCGCGTTTCGATCTGCGCAACCGCCTGCTGATCGTCGGCGGCGCCCTGGGCCTGTGCGCGATGGCGCTGGTCGGGCGCGCGTTCTATCTGCAGGTGATCGGCAACGACTTCTACCGCCAGCAGGGCGATGCGCGCGCGCTGCGCGAGATTCCGATCCCGACCTCGCGCGGCATGATCACCGACCGCAACGGCGAGCCGTTGGCGGTGTCCACGCCGGTCGAGTCGATCTGGGGCAATCCCAAGGAACTGCTGAAGAATCCGGCGCGTCTGCCCGAGCTGGCGGCGGCGCTGGGCGTGCCCACCGATTACCTGACCCGCAAGCTCAGCCAGCGCTCGGGCAAGGAATTCCTGTACCTCAAGCGCCGGATCAATCCGGACGAAGCCCACCGCATCCTCGCGCGCAAGATTCCCGGCGTGTTCTCGCAGCGCGAGTTCCGTCGCTTCTACCCGCAGGGCGAAGCGATGGCGCATGTGCTGGGCTTCACCAATATCGACGACCGCGGCCAGGAAGGGCTGGAGCTGGCCTTCGACGATTGGTTGCGCGGCAAGCCGGGCGCCAAGCGCGTGATCCGCGACGGCGCCGGCCGCATCATCGAGAACGTCGATCTGGTCAAGTCGGCCGAGCCTGGTCACGACCTGACCCTGACCATCGACCGCCGCATCCAGTACCTGACCTATCGCGAACTGCGCCGCGCCCTGCTCGAAACCGGGGCCAGCAGCGGTTCGGCGGTGGTGCTGGACGTCGACACCGGCGAGGTGCTGGCGATGGCCAACCTGCCGACCTACAACCCGAATCTGCTGGGGTCCGGCAATCCGGACACCCACCGCAACCGCGCCGTCACCGACGTGGTCGAGCCCGGCTCGACCATGAAGCCGATCACCATCGCCGCGGCCCTGCAGGCGGGCCGGGTCACGCCCAACACCATCGTCGATACCCGGCCGGGCTCGATGCCCAATGGCCGTTACCGCATCAACGACACGCACAACTACGGCGTGCTGACGGTCACCGGCGTGATCACCAAGAGTTCCAACGTCGGCGCCGCCAAACTCGCGCTGCCGCTGCCGAACGACTACTACTATCAGTTCGTGAAGGGCTTCGGTTACGGCAGCAAGCCCGAAAGCGGCTTCCCCGGCGAGTCCTCGGGCGTGCTGATGCCGCCGGACCGCTGGAGCGGCACCACCAAGGCGACCATGTCCTACGGCTACGGCCTGTCGGCGACGCCCCTGCAGATCGCGATGGCCTACGCGGCGATGGCCAACGGCGGCAAGCTGATCGCGCCGACCTTCGTGCGCGGCCAGCGCAACGAACCGCACCAGGCGATGGATCCGAAGGTCTCGGCCGAGATCATGCGCATGATGCAGACCGTGACCGAACCCGGCGGCACCGCCAAGGCCGCGGCGATCCTGGGCTACCACGTCGCCGGCAAGACCGGCACCGCGCGCAAGTTCAGCGGCACCGGCGGTTATTCCAACAAGTACATCTCGCTGTTCGCCGGCGTGGTGCCGGTCAAGCGCCCGCGTTTCGCCATGACCGTGGTCATCAGCGAGCCGGATCCGTCGATGCGCGGCTATTACGGCGGCTCGGTGTCCGGCCCGGTGTTCCGCAATGTCATGGACGGCGCCCTGCGCCTGATGGACGTGGCGCCCGACGACATCGACACCTGGCTGGCGGCGCAGTCGGCGGCCGAAGCCAAGCGGCTCAAGGCCAACGGCGGCAAGCCCAGCGGCCCGGTGCTGCCGATCGACGCCGACAGCGTGAGCGAGAACATCGAAGAACTGCCCGCCGATCTGCCGCCGGTGGCGGCGGGCGCGGTGGCGCCGATCGGAGCCGGGCGATGAACGCCGCGCGCCGCGCCATGCCCTTGACCGAACTGCTGCCCGACGTGGCGGCGGTGCCGGCCGGCCTGAGCATCTCCGGGCTCACCCTGGACAGCCGCGCGGTGCGCGCAGGCGATGCCTTCGTCGCGATCGCCGGTTTCGGCGCGCACGGGCTGAAATTCGTCGCCCAGGCGCGTGCCGCCGGTGCCAGCGCGATCCTGTTCGAACCGCCCGCGCCGCAAGACCTGCCGGCGCCCGACGACGCCATCGCCGTGCCGGGCTTGCGCGCGCGCTTGGGCGAGATGGGCGACCGATTCCACGGCCGCGCCAGCGCCGCGATGACCATGGTCGGGGTGACCGGCACCAACGGCAAAACCTCGACCGTGCAGTTGCTGGCGCAGGCCTGGCACCTGCGCGGCCTGCGTTGCGGCACCATCGGCACGCTCGGCGCCGGGCTCTACGGCGAGATCGTGCCGACCGGATTCACCACTCCGCTGGTGCTGCAGCTGCACGAGCTGCTGGCCGACATGCACGACGCCGGCGCCCAGGCGGTGGCGATGGAGGTCAGCTCGCACGCGCTCGATCAAGGGCGCGTCGACGGCGTGCATTTCGATGTCGGCGTGTTCACCAACCTGACCCGCGACCACCTCGATTATCACGGCGACATGGCCAGCTACGGCGCGGCCAAGGCGCGGCTGTTCGCGTGGCCGGGCTTGCGCGCGGGCGCGATCAATCTCGACGACGCGTTCGGGCGCGAGCTGCACGCCGGCTTGTCGGCCGACGTGCGCGCGATCGGCCTGAGCTCGCGCGGCGCCGAGGGCGCGCAGCTGCGCGCCGAGCGCCTGAGCCTGGACAATCGCGGCATCGGCTTCGACCTGGTGGTCGACGGCCAGGCGCACGCGGTGGCCTCGCCGCTGCTGGGCCGTTTCAACGTCGACAACCTGCTGGCGGTCGCCGGCGCGCTGTACGCGCTGGGCGATGCGCCCGCGCAGATCGCCGCGACGCTGTCGCAACTGCAGCCGATCCATGGCCGCATGAACCGCCTCGGCGGCGACGGCCGCCCGCTGGTGGTGATCGATTACGCGCACACGCCCGACGCACTGGATCAGGCCCTGAGCTCGCTGCGCGGCCACGCGCGCGCGCGCCTGATCTGCGTGTTCGGCTGCGGCGGCGAACGCGACCGCGGCAAGCGCCCGCAGATGGCCGCGATCGCCGAGGCGCGCGCGGACACGGTCGTGGTTACCGACGACAACCCGCGCGGCGAGAGCGGCGACGCCATCGTCGCCGACATCGTCGCCGGCTTCGCCCATCCCGAACGCGCGATCGTGCTGCGCGACCGCGCCGCCGCGATCGCCCGCGCGATAGCCGCTGCCGGCGCCGACGACATCGTGCTGGTGGCCGGCAAGGGCCACGAGCCTTATCAGGAAATCGACGGCGTGAAGCACCCCTTCGACGACACCGACGTCGCGCGCGCGGCGCTGGAGGTGCGGGCATGAAGCCGCTGCGCCTGTCCGAGATCGCGCGCATGACCGCCGGCCGCCTGCATGGCGAGGACGCCGTGGTCGCGTCCGTGGTCACCGACACCCGTGCCCTGGCCGAGGCGCGCGAGGCGCTGTTCGTCGCGCTCAAGGGCGAGCGTTTCGACGGCCACGACCATGTCGCCGCCGCGGCCGCCGCCGGCGTGGCCGGCGCGCTGGTCTCGCGCCCGCTCGAGGTCGCGCTGCCGCAGGTGGTGGTCGCCGACACCGAGCGCGCGCTCGCCGCATTCGCCACCGCCGTGCAGCGCGAGCGCAGCGCCACGATCACCCTGGCGATCACCGGCAGCAGCGGCAAGACCAGCGTCAAGAACCTGACCATCGCGATCCTGGAGCGCGCCGGCCGCGCCTACGCCACGCCCGGCAACCGCAACAACGAGATCGGCATGCCGTTGGCGGTGCTGGCGGCACCCGAGGACGCGCAGTACGCGGTCTACGAGATGGGCACCGGTGCGCCGGGCGACATCGCCTACCTGACCGCGATCGCGCCCGCGCGCGTGGCCCTGGTCAACAACGTCGCGCCCGCGCATTTGGAGCGCATGGGCAGCCTGCTCGCGATCGCCGACACCAAGGCCGCCGTCTACGACTCGCTGCCGCCGGACGGCGTGGCGGTGATCAACGCCGACGACGCCTTCGCGCCGTATTTCGCCGAGCGCGCGCACGGCCGCCGCCTGATCCGCTTCGGCCTGGACGCGAGCGCCGACGTGAGCGCGCGCGACATTCGCCTGGGCGAGGAAGGCTCGCAGTTCGTGCTGACCTCGCCGCAGGGCGAGGCCGCGATCGCGCTGGCCATCCCGGGCCGCCACAACGTGCGCAATGCGCTCGCCGCGGCCTCGCTGGCGCTGGGCGCCGGGGTCGCGCTGGACATCACCGCGGCCGGGCTCAACGCCGCGCGTCCGGTGTCCGGGCGTCTGGTCACCCATCGCCTGCGCAACGGCGCGGTGCTGATCGACGACAGCTACAACGCCAATCCGGGCTCGGTCGCCGCGGCCATCGACACGCTCGCCGACGCCACCGCGCATGGCCGCGCGGGCGAGGGCTGGCTGGTGCTGGGCGACATGCGCGAACTCGGCCCGGACGGCGCGGCGATGCACGCCGAGGCCGGCCGTCGCGCCAAGGGCGCCGGGCTTAAGCGTCTGTTCGCGCTGGGCACGCTCAGCGCCGAAGCGGCGCGCGCGTTCGGCGACGGCGCCACCCATTACGACAGTCACGAGGCGCTGGCACAGGCGCTCGCGGCGGAGCTGCGCGAGGGTGTGCGCGCGCTGGTGAAAGGTTCGCGCGGTAGCGCGATGGATCGAATCGTGACAGCGCTGCTGGCCAGCGACGCGTCGCCGAACGGGGAGGAACCGACGCATGCTGCTTGAACTGACGCGCTGGCTGGAACAACTGCAGAGCCTGTTCGGCCTGTTCGGCTATCTGACCTTCCGCGGCATCCTCAGCGCCCTGACCGCGCTGGGCCTGTCGTTGTGGTGGGGGCCGGCGGTGATCCGCAAGCTCGCCCAGTACAAGGGCGGCCAGCCGATCCGCCAGGACGGCCCGCAGACGCATTTCTCCAAGGCCGGCACGCCGACCATGGGCGGCGCCCTGATCATCATGACCGTGCTGGCCTCGGTGCTGCTGTGGGGCGACCTGCGCAACCGCTATGTCTGGCTGGTGCTGGCGGTGATGCTGGCGTTCGGCGCGATCGGCTGGTACGACGACTGGATCAAGATCGTGCACCGCGACCCGAACGGTCTGAAGTCGCGTTGGAAGTACCTGCTGCAGTCCATCTTCGGCCTGGCCGCGGGCATCTTCCTGTACTACACCGCCGATGCGCCGGCCGCGACCACCTTCTATATCCCGATGCTGAAGTCGATCGCGCTGCCGCTGGTGGGCGTGACCTTCATCGCGATCGCCTATTTCTGGATCGTCGGCTTCTCCAACGCGGTCAACCTGACCGACGGCCTCGACGGTCTGGCGATCATGCCGACGGTGCTGGTGGCCTGCGCGCTGGGCGTGTTCGCCTACGCCTCGGGCAATGCGGTGTTCTCCAACTATCTGCAGATTCCGCAGGTGCCGGGGGCGGGCGAGCTGGTGATCATCTGCGCGGCCATCGCCGGCGCGGGATTGGGCTTCCTGTGGTTCAACACTTATCCGGCGATGGTGTTCATGGGCGACATCGGCGCGCTGGCGCTGGGCGCGGTGCTGGGCACGGTCGCGGTGATCGTGCGCCAGGAACTGGTGCTGGTGGTCATGGGCGGCGTGTTCGTGATCGAAACCCTGTCGGTGATGATCCAGGTCGCCTCGTTCAAGCTGACCGGCAAGCGCGTGTTCCGGATGGCGCCCATCCACCACCACTTCGAGCTCAAGGGCTGGCCCGAGCCGCGCGTGATCGTGCGCTTCTGGATCATCTCGGTGGTGCTGGTCCTCGTCGGCCTGGCGACCTTGAAGGTGCGCTGATGAACGACACCGCCGCACGCCAGGCAACACGACTGGACGCCATCCACGGACGTTACGATCCGTGGCTGCTGGCGGTGTCGTGCGCGCTGGCCTGCGTCGGTCTGGTCATGGTCGGCTCGGCCTCGATCGGCATCGCCGACGGGCTCGACGTCGGCCCGTTCTACTTCCTGGTCAAGCACGCGATCTTCCTGGCCGTGGGCCTGGTGGCGGCGGTGTGGCTGATGCGCACCGAGCTCAAGACCCTGGAGCAGTACAACCAGGTGCTGCTGCTGGTGTGCCTGGTGCTGCTGCTGGCGGTGTTCGTACCCGGCATCGGCAAAAGCGTCAACGGCGCGCGTCGCTGGTTGAACCTGGGCGTGTCGAATTTCCAGGCGGTGGAGGCGGTCAAGCTGCTCTACATCCTGTGGCTGGCGAGTTACCTCAAGCGCTTCAGCGAAGACATCTCGGCGACCTGGATGGCGATGCTGAAGCCGATCGGCGTGGCGGTGGTGCTGGTGGCCCTGCTGCTGCTGCAGCCCGACTTCGGCTCCTCCTCGCTGATTCTGGCGATCACCGCCGGCATGCTGGTGCTGGGCGGCGTGAACATGCCGCGCATGTTCGGCCCCGTCCTGATCGGTCTGCCGGTGCTGGCGATCGTCGCGATCGCCGAACCCTACCGCGTGAGCCGACTGACCTCGTTCCTGGATCCGTGGTCGGACCCGTTCAAGACCGGCTACCAGCTGACCAACGCGCTGATGGCGGTCGGGCGCGGCGAGTGGCTGGGCGTGGGCCTGGGCGCGTCGGTGCAGAAGCTGTCCTATCTGCCCGAGGCGCATACCGACTTCATCCTGGCGGTGATCGCCGAGGAATTCGGTTTCGTCGGCGTGTGCGCCGTGGTCGGCATGTATGCCCTGCTGACCGGGCGCGCGCTGTGGATCGGTCTGAAGTGCGTGGAGATGCGCCGCCATTTCTCCGGCTACGTCGCCTTCGGCATCGCCTTGTGGGTCGGCCTGCAGAGTTTCGTCTCGATCGGCGTGAACCTGGGCCTGTTGCCGACCAAGGGCCTGACCCTGCCGATGATTTCCTCGGGCGGTTCCAGCGTGATCATGACCTGCGCCGCCCTGGGCGTGCTGCTGCGCGTGTCCTACGAACTCGACCGCGCCCAGCGCCAGGTCGCGCGCCTGCGCACCGAGGCGGTGCAGCCCTCCGCCGGCGTGCCGGCGACCGCGAATCCGCTGCCGGCCGGCGTCGCCGCCGAGCCGGTGCGCGGCACCAGCCGCCTGCGCCAGCGCATCGAACCCAGCCTGGGGAGGACGGCATGAGCGCCAACCGCGCCGCCACCGACTCCGACCTGCGTCCGGTGATGATCCTCGCTGGCGGCACCGGCGGGCACATCTTCCCGGGCCTGGCGGTCGCGCGCGCGCTGATCGCGCGCGGCGCGCCGGTGTTGTGGCTGGGCGCCGATGGCGGCATGGAAACGCGTCTGGTGCCGCAGCACGGCATCGCGATCGACACCATCGCCGTGCGCGGCATCCGCGGCAAGGGCGCGGCCGCGCTGCTGGCGGCGCCGTTCAAGGTGCTGGGCGCGGTGCGCGCCGCGGCGCAGGTGCTGCGCCAGCGCCAGCCGCGCGCGGTGATCAGCTTCGGCGGCTACGCGGCCGGGCCGGGCGGCATCGCCGCGCGCCTGACCGGCATTCCGCTGATCGTGCACGAGCAGAACCGCGCCCCGGGCCTGACCAATCGCGTGCTCGCCAGGTTCGCGCGGCAGGTGCTGACCGGCTTTCCGGACACCTTCGCCAACGGCAAGGAAGAGGTCGTCGGCAACCCGGTGCGCGCCGAGATCGCCGCGCTGGCGCCGCCGGCCGAACGCTATGCCGGCCGCAGCGGTCCGCTGCGCCTACTGGTGCTGGGCGGCAGCCAGGGCGCGCGCGCGCTCAACGCGGCGGTGCCCAAGGCGATCGCCGGCCTGCGCGGGCGCCTGAGCTATGAAGTGCGCCATCAGTGCGGCGAGAAGCTGCGCGAGGACGCGGTGCGCGCCTATGCCGAGGCCGGCGTGGCCGCATCGGTGGAGCCCTTCATCGCCGACATGGCCGCGGCCTATGCCTGGGCCGACCTGGTGATCTGCCGTTCCGGCGCGCTGACCCTGGCCGAGCTGTGCGCGGCCGGCGTGGGCAGCGTGCTGGTGCCGTTCCCGCAGGCGGTCGACGACCACCAGACCAAGAACGCGCAGTTCCTGGTCGACCGCGGCGCGGCCCAGCTGCTGCCGCAAAGCAGCGACCTGGCCGAGCGCATCTCGGCCACGATCGAAATTCTCGGCGAGCGCGAGGGCCTGTTGCAGATGGCGCTGGCCGCGCGCGCGCTGGCCAAACCCGACGCGGCCGAACGGGTCGCGGACATCGTCCTGGAGCAATCGAACATGAGGAAGCCGGCATGAGTACGGCCCTGCGCCGCCGGCTGCAGCACACGGGCGATCTCGCCAAGGCCTTCCCGCGCGTGCATTTCGTCGGCATCGGCGGCACCGGCATGAGCGGCATCGCCGAGGTCATGTGCACGCTGGGCTATCAGGTGTCCGGCTCGGACATGGCCGACAACGCGGTGACCCGCCGCCTGGCGTCGCTGGGCATCGCCGTGCATCGCGGCCACGCCGCCGCCAACGTGCTGGGCAGCGACTGCGTGGTCGTGTCCAGCGCGATCAGGCGCGACAACCCGGAGCTGATGGAAGCGCGCGCGCAGCGCATTCCGATCGTGCCGCGCGCGGAGATGCTGGCCGAACTGATGCGCTTCCGCCGCGGCATCGCGGTCGCCGGCACCCACGGCAAGACCACCACCACCTCGCTGGCCGCCAGCGTGCTTGGCGAGGGCGGCATCGATCCGACCTTCGTGATCGGCGGCCAGTTGCTCGCCGCCGGCGCCAACGCGCGCCTGGGCGGCGGCCAGTGGCTGGTGGCCGAGGCCGACGAGAGCGACGGCAGCTTCCTGCGCCTGAATCCGCAGATCGCGATCGTCACCAATATCGACGCCGATCACCTGGAAAACTACGGCGGCGACTTCGCCAAGGTTCTGGCCGCGTTCGAGGAATTCCTGCACCGCCTGCCGTTCTACGGCCTGGCGGTGTTGTGCATCGACGACCCCAAGGTCGCCGCGCTGGCCGCGGAAACCCCGCGCCACGTCATGACCTACGGCTTCGACGAGGCCGCCGACGTACGCGCCGAGGACGTCGAGCAGCACGGCCCGAACATGCGCTTCACCCTGTGCCTGCCGGACGCGACCCGCACCCCGGTGACCCTCGCCTTGCCCGGCCGCCACAACGTGCAGAACGCGCTGGCCGCGGCCGCGGTGGGCTGGCAGCTGGGCGTGCAACCCGACGCGATCGCGCGCGCGCTGCAGAACTTCGCCGGTATCGGCCGTCGCTTCAACCTGCTCGCGCAATTGCGCACCGCCAAGGGCGCGAACGTGCAGCTGGTCGACGACTACGGCCACCACCCCAAGGAACTCGAGGCCGTGTTCGCCGCCGCGCGCGGCGGCTGGCCGGACAAGCGTCTGGTGGTGGCGTTCCAGCCGCATCGCTACAGCCGCACCCGCGACCTCTTCGACGAATTCGCAGCGGTGCTGTCCAGCGTCGACGCGCTGGTGCTGACCGAGATCTATCCGGCCGGCGAAGCGCCGATCGCCGGCGCCGACGCCAAGTCGCTGGCGCGCGCGATCCGCGCGCGCGGCCGCATCGATCCGGTGGTGGTCGGCGGCGCGGCCGAACTGGCCGCGGTGCTGCCCGACGTCCTCAACGACGGCGACCTGCTGCTGATGATGGGGGCCGGCGACATCGGCCACGCCGCGCAGCAGATCGCCAGCCAAGGTTTCCAGGGAGAATCCAAGTGAGTTCGCAGTTCGCACCGCTCCGCGTCACCGATCCTGTCGTGTTCGGACGGGTCGCCGTGCTCATGGGCGGCACCAGCGCCGAGCGCGAGGTGTCGCTGGATTCCGGCCGCGGGGTGCTCGAGGCGCTGCGCTCGCGCGGCGTCGACGCGTTCGCGATCGACGGCATTCCCGCGTTGATCGAGGCGATCCAGGCCGGCCGCGTCGATCGCGTGTTCAATATCCTGCACGGCAACAAGGGCGGCGGCGAAGACGGCGTGCTGCAAGGCGTGCTGGAAGCGCTGGGCGTGCCCTACACCGGCTCGGACGTGCTCGGCTCGGCGCTGGCGATGGACAAGATCCGCACCAAGCAGGTGTGGATGGCCGAAGGCCTGCCGACCCCGCGCTACAAGCGCATCGCCAAGGGCGAGGACGTGCACGCGGCGGCGCGCGAGATCGGCCTGCCGGTGATCATCAAACCGTCCAGCGAAGGTTCCAGCGTGGGCGTGTCGCGCGTGCTGGCCGACGCCGACATCGACGAGGCCGTGGCCCTGGCCGCGCGCTACCCGGGCGAGATGCTGATGGAGCAGATGGTGATCGGCGACGAGCTCACCGTCGCGGTGCTGATCGATGGCGACGGCTACACCGCGCTGCCGTCGATCCGGATCGTGCCCAAGGGCCCCTGGTACGACTACCACGCCAAGTACATCGCCGACGACACCCAATACCTGTGCCCGGGCCTGGAAGGCGAGGTCGAGGACGAGATCCGCCGCATCGCGATGCGCGCCTTCGTCGCCGCCGGCTGCAAGGGCTGGGGCCGGGTCGATGTGATGCGCGATCGCGTCAGCGGCCAGCTGTATCTGATCGAGGTCAACACCGCGCCGGGCATGACCAGCCATTCGCTGGTGCCCAAGGCGGCGCGTCAGGTCGGGATCGAGTACGACGAGCTGTGCTGGCGCGTGCTCGAGGCGACCGTGCAAGGAGGTGCCACGGCGTGAACGCCATGCTGCGCCTCATCGGTTGGCTGCTCGCGCTGGCGCTGGTCGCGCTGCCGGTGGTCGCCGTGCTCAACGGCTGGATCGGCGCGGGCCAATGGCCCTTGCGCAAGCTGCGCGTGACCGGGCAGTTCGATCGCGTCGACGAGGCGCTGTTGCGGCGCACGCTGCTGCCTTACGCGCAGCGCGGCTTCTTCGCGGTCGATCTGGCCTCGGCGCAGGCCGCGGTGGCCAAGCTGCCGTGGGTCGAGCACGCCGAGGTGCGCAAGCGCTGGCCGGACGTGCTGGAGGTGAGCGTGGCCGAGCACCGGCCGTTCGCGCGCTGGGGCACCGACCGCCTGCTGTCCGAGCAGGGCCGGCTGTTCCCGGCCCAGGGCATCGAGGTGCCCAAGGGCCTGCCGCAGTTCGCCGGCCCGGAAGCGCGGGTGGCCGAGGTGGTGGCTTTGTACAACGAGTCGCGCGCGATGTTCGCGCCGATCGGGATGGAGGTGCAGCGGGTCGAGATCGACCAGCGCGGCAGTTGCACCCTCGGCCTGGTCAACGGCGCCGCCCCAGGCGGTACCGAAGTCGTGGTCGGACGCGAGCAGGCGCGCGCGCGGCTGTCGCGCTTCGTGCGGCTGATGCCGCGCTTGCTGGCGCAACGGGTGCAGATCCTGGCCCGCGCCGACCTTCGCTACACCAATGGTTTCGCGCTGTCGTGGGCGCCGGTCACGGCGCCTTCGGCCGCAACGCAACAGCAGCAGGAAAAGTCATGAATCGCAAAGGCGACAAATCGCTGATCGTCGGCCTCGACATCGGCACCTCGAAAGTGGTCGCGCTGGTGGGCGAGTACTCGCCCGGCAACCCGATCGAGGTCATCGGCATCGGATCGCACGAATCGCGCGGGCTCAAGCGCGGCGTGGTGGTCGATATCGAGTCGACGGTGCAGTCGATCCAGCGCGCGATCGAGGAAGCCGAACTGATGGCCGGCTGCGAGATCCGCTCGGTCTACGCCTCCATTTCCGGCAACCACGTGCAGTGCCGCAATTCGCAGGGCATCGCGCCGATCCGCGATGGCGAGGTCACCTACGGCGATCTCGACCGCGTGCTGGAGGCGGCCAAGGCGGTCGCGATCCCGGCCGACCAGAAGATCCTGCACGCGATCCCGCGCGACTACGTGCTCGACGATTCGCAGGAAGGCATCCGCAACCCGGTCGGCATGAGCGGCGTGCGCCTGGAAGTGCACGCCCATCTGGTGGTGTGCGCGCAGTCGGCCGCGGCCAACATCAGCAAGTGCGTGCAGCGCTGCGGCCTGCAGGTCGACGACCTGGTGCTGAGCGTGCTGGCCTCCAGCACCGCGGTGCTGACCATCGACGAGCGCGAACTGGGCGTGGTCCTGGTCGACATCGGCGCCGGCACCACCGACATCGCGGTGTTCGTGCAGGGCGCGATCGCGCACAGCGCCAGCCTGGCGATCGCCGGCGACAAGGTCACCGAGGACATCGCCCACATGCTGCGCACGCCCACGCCCGAGGCCGAGCAGATCAAGGTCCGCTACGCCTGCGCGCTGGCGCAGATGGCCACCGCCGAGGAATCGATCCAGGTGCCCAGCGTCGGCGACCGGCCGCCGCGGCGCATGCCGCGCCACTCGCTGGCGCAGGCGGTGCAGGCGCGCTACGAGGAGATCTTCGAAATGATCCAGGCCGAGCTGCGCCGTTCGGGTTTCGAACAGCACGTGCGCGCGGGCATGGTCCTGACCGGCGGCGCCGCGAAGATGGAAGGCGTGGTCGAGCTGGCCGAGGAAATGCTGCAGATGCCGGTGCGCGTGGGCATTCCGCAGCACGTGACCGGCTTGGGCGAAGTGGTCGGCAACCCGGTCCACGCCACCGGCGTCGGCCTGTTGCTGATGGGCAGCCAGATCGAACACCCGCGGCGCAGCTCGGTGATTCCGACCGGCCGCGCCGGCAGCTTCTTCAACAAGATCAAGAACTGGTATCGCGGCGAATTCTGACCGGGCGAACGGTCGTGAGCGACGTGGGTTTCAAGGAATCGAGCCGGATGCGATCGGCGCCGATTCCGGATCCGGGCTGGGGCCCGGATCGCGCGGGCAGGCGAGGCGGCGGCGAAGGTTTTCATGCGGCACCAGCGATGTATCCATAACTAGCAATACATAACGAGGACGAGGACATGGCACATTTCGAATTGGTTGAAAAAATGGCCCCGAACGCGGTCATCAAGGTCGTCGGCGTGGGCGGCGGCGGCGGCAACGCCGTGGCGCACATGGTCAGCGGCAACGTCGACGGCGTGGAGTTCATCACCGCCAACACCGACGCCCAGGCGATCAAGAACTGCGGCGCCAAGCTGCAGCTGCAGCTGGGCAGCAACGTCACCAAGGGCCTGGGCGCGGGCGCGAATCCGGAAGTCGGCCGTCAGGCCGCGCTGGAAGACCGCGAACGCATCATGGACGCGCTGACCGGCGCCGACATGGTCTTCATCACCGCCGGCATGGGCGGCGGCACCGGCACCGGCGCCGCGCCGGTGGTGGCGCAGCTGGCCAAGGAGATGGGCATCCTGACCGTCGCCGTGGTCACCAAGCCGTTCCCGTTCGAAGGCCGTCGCCGCATGCAGGTCGCGCTCAAGGGCATCGAGGAGCTGTCGCACCACTGCGACTCGCTGATCACGATCCCGAACGAGAAGCTGATCACCGTGCTCGGCCGCAACGCGACCATGATCCAGGCCTTCCGCGCCGCCAACGACGTGCTGCTGGGCGCCGTGCAGGGCATCGCCGACCTGATCGTGCGTCCGGGCCTGATCAACGTCGACTTCGCCGACGTGCGCACCGTGATGAGCGAGATGGGCCTGGCGATGATGGGCACCGGCTCGGCGCGCGGCGACGATCGCGCCCAGGCCGCGGCCGAATCGGCGATCCAGAACCCGCTGCTGGACGACGTCAACCTGTCCGGCGCCAACGGCATCCTGGTCAACATCACCGCCGGTCCGGACTTCACCATGGCCGAGTTCGACGAGGTCGGCCGCACCATCGAGGGCTTCGCCTCTGAGGATGCGACTGTGGTCATCGGCACCGTGCTCGATCCGGACATGCAGGACGAGGTCAAGGTCACCGTGGTCGCCACCGGCCTCAACCGCGTCGCCGCCAAGCAGTCGGTGCGCGGCCAGGGCTACGAGCGCGAATCGCAGCGCGCCCCGATCCAGCTGGTGCGCAATGCGACCACCGGCCAGCCGGAGTTCTCGGCCATGGACGAAATGCCGTCCTCGCCGATGCCCAGCTTCGGCGGCAGCCTGCGCGGCGGTTCGCGCCCGGTCGAGACCTCGGCCCCGGCCGTGGCCGACTTCGGCAACGACAGCAGCTACCTGGACATCCCGGCGTTCCTGCGCCGGCAGGCGGACTGAGTAACGAGTAGTGAGCGCAGAGGAGTGAGGCGCGAGTAAGCGCAGCTTTCGCTCACTTCTCACTTCTCTCAGCTCGCTCCTGCAGTACACCCCCGGGCCGGACTCGTCCCCTGGCCCGGGGGGCAGCACTCCGCCGCACGCTCAGGCGCACGGCGTTTGGACCGGTCGACCCGTCCCTAGGCGGGTCGACCGGTCGGTTTCTCCGCGCGGGAATCCGGTATGGGAACCCGGGTAGGACACTGCGTCCTTTCCGTTCAGGTTCAGGGTCCTGCGTGCTACCCTTGCGCGGTTTCGACCCCGTCCCGATAGTGATGGCGTCGGCCGCAGAACCAGAATCCACGACCGGCCGCCGTTCCCCAGCAGCCCAGGCAGATCCTCCCCAGAACCATGTTGCGTCAGCGCACCCTCAAGAACGTGATCCGCGCCACCGGCGTGGGCCTGCACAGCGGCGAGAAGGTCTTTCTCACCCTGCGCCCGGCCCCGGTGGACAGCGGCATCGTGTTCCGGCGCGTCGACCTGGATCCGGTGGTGGAGATCCCCGCGGCCGCCCAGCTGGTCACCGAGACCGTGCTGTGCACCGGCCTGACCCAGGGCGCCGGCAAGGTCATGACCGTCGAGCACCTGTTGTCGGCCCTGGCCGGCCTGGGCATCGACAACATCTTCATCGAACTGTCCGCGGCCGAAGTGCCGATCATGGACGGTTCGGCCGGCCCCTTCGTGTTCCTGCTGCAGTCGGCGGGCATCGCCGAGCAGGAGGCGCCCAAGCGCTTCATCCGGATCAAGCGTCCGGTCGAAGTCCGCCACGGCGACAAGGTCGCGCGCTTCGAGCCCTACGACGGCTTCCGCCTGGGCTTCACGGTGGTGTTCGACCATCCGGCGATCCCGGCCTCGCAGTCGCGCGCGGAAGTGGAGTTCTCCACCGAGAACTACATCCGCGAGGTCAGCCGCGCCCGCACCTTCGGCTTCATGCGCGACCTGGAGTACATGCGCGAGCGCAACCTCGGCCTGGGCGGCTCGATGGACAACGCGATCGTGCTGGACGAGTTCCGGGTGCTCAACGACGACGGCCTGCGCTACGCCGACGAATTCGTGCGCCACAAGATCCTCGACGCGGTCGGCGACCTGTACCTGGCCGGGCACCCGATCATCGGCGCCTACGAGGGCTACAAGTCCGGTCACGCGCTCAACAATCAGCTGGTGCGCGCCCTGCTGGCCGAGCGTTCGGCCTGGGAAGAAGTCACCTACACCGACGTCGACGCGCCGCCGGTGGCCTACGGCGAGCCGGTCACGGCCTGAGCCTCGCGCCCGACCCGGCACAGCCCGGGAACACAGGGTGCACAAAGCATGACCCCAACGTGCGACGGATCACAGACGTGAACGTCCGGTGACGCTTTAACTAAATTTTAACGGATTTTTTCCGTTTCTTTAGTGCGTTCTTAACAAATTCAAGGGTTTAGGCCGTTAGCATGCCCCGACCCGGCCTCATAGCCGGCGGCGGCACGGACCGTGCCAGCCGTCGAACGGTGGTCAGGCGGCATCATCCGAACCCGATGGATCGGGTTCCTTGAGCGATGCCAGGGCGTCCGCCAAAGCTTTTTGCGCGTACGCCGACATGGGTAAGGCTTTCCGGGCCGGTTGCACAGGCGCAGCCGCCGGCGCTGTCGTTTTGACGATCAGTTCAGCTGCATCCAGCCCGACGGAACGGGCCGCGTCGAGTAGTTCAGGAGCCGCGAGCCGCAGCTTGGCCCGCCACACCGGAGCATCGACGACAAATACGAGCTTGCCGTTCTCGAAGTTAGCCAGTCGCGCGTGCGCGGCCAGCGAAGGCGGCAAGAGGGGGCGTAACCGTCGGTCCAGACCGTCCAGCCAGAGCGCTCGACGGATCGGGTTCCCCGCCGGCTCCGCGAGCAGCGCTTCGAGCGCGTCGCGAGGGGTCGAGGGGGGGCGCGTTGGTGGTTTGGACTTGGAATCAGACATAGAACAAATGACCTATCAATCCATCGTAAACAAATCGCGGGCGCAGCTGGGTACGTTCTTCCAGCACGTCGGCCACTTCGGCGGACGTCGCCCCGCGGTCGCGGTAGCCCTGCTGCTGGGCACCGGCGTGGCGCTGGGCGCCGGCGCCGGCATCGCCGACAACGCCATGCTGCGCGCCCAGGTGCGCGATCAGCAGGCCCAGATCGACGCCACCCGCCGCGACGCCCAGCGCGAGATCAACGCCCTGGCCGCGCGCATGGGCGAGCTGCAGGCCGAGGCCAACCGCCTCAACGCGCTCGGCGAGCGCCTGACCCGCATCGGTCAGCTGCAGGACGGCGAGTTCGACTTCAACAAGCCGGTCGGCCAAGGTGGTGCCGGCCCGGTCCGGGACATGCCCAAGGCCGAGTTATCGGTGGGTATGGCCAAGCTGGACGGCCAGTTCAAGGCCTCCGGCGAGCAGCTGTCGGTGCTGGAGTCGCTGCTGTTCAATCGTCAGCTCGACATGAACGCCGTGCCGTCGCGCGCGCCGATCGCCAACAGCTATATCACGTCGGGCTTCGGCGGTCGCGCCGATCCGTTCAACGGCGGTAGCGCCTTCCACAAGGGCATCGACTTCGAAGCCGACGTCGGCGATCCGGTGCTGGCCGTGGCCGACGGCGTGGTCAGCTATTCCGGCGTGCGTTCGGGCTACGGCAATGTGGTCGAGGTCGACCACGGCAACGGCTACGTGACCCGCTACGCGCACAACTCGCGCCTGCTGCTGAAGGTCGGCGAGCTGGTCCGCGCGGGCCAGGAAGTGGCCAAGGCCGGCTCCACCGGCCGCTCCACCGGCGCCCACGTGCACTTCGAGGTATGGGAGAACGGTCGGGTCGTGAACCCGGTCAAGTTCTTGAACCAGCAGTCGCCGCTGCGCGGCTGAGGCCGAGGCGGGCCTGCCTGCGAGCCACTGGCCCGCGGCCCGCCTAACGTCCGCCGCGCCGGACGCGCACTCAGGGCCCGGCGTCGGTTTCGAGCACCACACCGCTGCGGCGCCCTCGGGCGCCGTTCGCGTTTTCGGGCCGGTGCGCATGAATGCGCGACCCGTCGTCGGCCGGCCTTGCCCCTTGCAAGCGCGGGGGCGCGGCCCAAGCTAGAATGAGCGTTGGCTTAAGACCAGGCTCGATGCGATCGGGGCGCCACGCGCTCCGATTCCGTCTCTGGACCTTCCTCAATCGGGAACTCGCCGGCGGTTAAGCGTTCTTAACGCGTTCCGTCCCCGGATTCCTGTTTCGCTTCACGGACCCGTTCATGCTCAACAGCCTGCTTACCCGCGTTTTCGGCAGCCGCAACGATCGCCTGCTGCGCCAACTGCAACGCTCCGTCGTCAAGATCAACGCGCTCGAACCGGAGATGGAAAAGCTCTCCGACAGCGAGCTGCAGGCCAAGACTCCCGAATTCCAGCAGCGCATCGCCGCCGGCGAGAGCCTGGACAAGCTGCTGCCGGAAGCGTTCGCGGTCTGCCGCGAAGCGTCCAAGCGCGTGCTCGGCATGCGCCATTACGACGTGCAGCTGATCGGCGGCATGGTCCTGCACCTGGGCAAGATCGCCGAAATGCGCACCGGCGAGGGCAAGACCCTGGTCGGCACGCTGCCGGTCTACCTCAACGCGCTCGAGGGTAAGGGCGTGCACGTGGTCACCGTCAACGACTACCTGGCGCGTCGCGACTCGGCCTGGATGGGCCGTCTGTACAACTGGCTGGGCCTGAGCGTCGACGTGGTCTATCCGGGCATGGCGCATAGCGACAAGCATGCCGCCTACGCCGCCGACATCACCTACGGCACCAACAACGAATTCGGCTTCGACTACCTGCGCGACAACATGGCGCTGTCGAAGGAAGACCGCTTCCAGCGCGGCCTGCATTACGCGATCGTCGACGAGGTCGACTCGATCCTGATCGACGAGGCGCGCACGCCGCTGATCATCTCCGGCCCCGCCGACGAGTCGCCGGAGCTGTACATCAAGGTCAACCGCGTGGTGCCGTCGCTGATCCGCCAGGAGAAGGAAGACGGCGAGGGCGATTACTGGGTCGACGAGAAGGGCAAGCAGGTGCACCTGTCCGAGTCCGGTCAGGAACACGCCGAGGACCTGCTGCGCCGCGCCGGCATCCTGCAGGGCGACGAAGACAGCCTGTACGGCGCCAACAACCTCAGCGTCGTGCATCACCTCAATGCTGCGCTGCGCGCGCACGCGATCTACCAGCGCGACGTCGACTACATCGTGCGCGACGGCGAGGTCGTGATCGTCGACGAGTTCACCGGCCGCACCCTGGCCGGCCGTCGCTGGTCGGACGGTCTGCACCAGGCGGTGGAGGCGAAGGAAGGCGTGCCGGTCCAGCGCGAGAACCAGACGCTGGCGTCGATCACCTTCCAGAACCTGTTCCGCATGTACAAGAAGCTGGCCGGCATGACCGGTACGGCGGACACCGAGGCCTACGAATTCCAGAGCATCTACGGCCTGGAAGTGATCGTGATCCCGACCCATCGCACCATGGTGCGCAAGGATCACCCGGACCAGGTGTTCCTCAACCGCGCCGGCAAGTACCGCGCGGTGCTCAACGAAATCAAGGACGCGTACAGCCGCGGCCAGCCGGTGCTGGTCGGCACGACCTCGATCGAAGTCTCGGAAATGCTCAGCCAGCAGCTGCGCGAGGCCGGCGTGACCCACGAGGTGCTCAACGCCAAGCAGCACGAGCGCGAAGCCAACATCGTCGCCCAGGCCGGACGTCCCGGCGCGATCACCATCGCCACCAACATGGCCGGCCGCGGCACCGACATCGTGCTCGGCGGTTCGCTGGAGAGCGAGCTGGCCGAACTGGCGGCGCAGAACGAAGGCCAGCCGGTCGACGAAGTCACCCATGCGCGCCTGAAGGCCGAGTGGCAGCGTCGTCACGACGCGGTCAAGGCTTCCGGCGGCCTGCATATCGTCGGCACCGAGCGCCACGAATCGCGCCGTATCGACAACCAGCTGCGCGGCCGTGCCGGTCGCCAGGGCGATCCGGGTTCCTCGCGCTTCTACCTGTCGCTCGAAGACAATCTGATGCGCATCTTCGCGGCCGACTGGGTGCAGCGCGTGATGGCGCGCATGGGCCTGAAGGAAGACGACATCATCGAAAGCCCGCTGGTGACCAAGCAGATCGCCAACGCGCAGCGCAAGGTCGAGGCCCATAACTTCGACATCCGCAAGAACCTGCTCGACTTCGACGACGTCAACAACGATCAGCGCAAGGTGATCTACGGCCAGCGCGACGAGCTGCTGGAAGCCGAGAGCGTGCAGGACAACGTCGACGGCATCCGCGAGGACGTGGTCGCCGACCTGGTCGCGCGCTACGTGCCGCCGAATTCGGTCGACGAGCAGTGGGACCTGCCGGGCCTGGAAGCCGGCATCGCCGAGGAGTTCGGCGTGCAGGTGGAGATGGTCGATTTCGCCCGCAGCCACGACGAGCTCGACGCCGACGGCGTCGCCGCGCGCGTGGTCGAGGCGGTCAACCAGCACTTCGCCGATCGCGAAGTCCAGCTCGGCGCCGAGACCATGCGCATGCTGGAGAAGCACATCATGCTCAACGTGCTCGACCAGAACTGGAAGGAGCATCTGGCGCGCATGGACTACCTGCGCCAGGGCATCCATCTGCGCGGCTATGCCCAGAAGCAGCCGAAGCAGGAGTACAAGAAGGAAGCCTTCGAGCTGTTCTCGGACATGCTGGAGAAGGTCAAGCGCGAAGTGGTCACGCTGCTGTCGCGCGTGCGCATCCGCAACGAGGAAGAGATCGCGGCGATGGAAGCGCAGGAACGCGCGCAGGCCGAGGCACAGGCCCGGCAGATGCAGTTCCAGCACGCCAGCGCCGGCGGCTTCGGCGCCGACGAGGAGGCCGCGCAGGTGTCCGAGGAAGCCTTCGCCAACGTCGGCCGCAACGATCCCTGCCCCTGCGGCAGCGGCAAGAAGTACAAGCACTGCCATGGGCAGTTGGCCTGATACTCGACGCCCTCTCCCGTCCGCGGGAGAGGGTGGGCCGAGGTCCGAGCCCCCGCGACCGTCGCCGAAGCCGCGCCGGTCGCCGCAAGCCGCATGTCCATGAGCGATCCGATCGCCGCACCGTCGCCGCGGTCCGAACGCGTGGTCGAAGTGGTGGCCGGTGTGATCCGCGACGCGCGCGGCCGCATCCTGTTGACCCGCCGCACCGAGGGTCGCGATCTGGCCGGGCTGTGGGAGTTCCCGGGCGGCAAGCGCGAAGCCGGCGAATCGCCCGAGGCCGCGTTGCAACGCGAACTGCACGAAGAGCTGGGCATCGACTGCGAGGTCGGCGCGGCCCTGATCGATGTGCCGCAGGCCTATCCCGACAAGCGCCTGCGCCTGGACGTGCGCGAGCTCAAGCACTGGCGCGGCAGCGTGCGCGGCCGTGAAGGGCAGGCCCTGGTCTGGGTACCGCCGGCCAAGCTGGCCCGCTACCAGATGCCGCCGGCCGATCGACCGGTGGTCGCGGCGCTGCTGCAGCCCGATCGCTATCTGGTCACGCCCGCGCCCGGTGGTGCCGACGATGCGCGTTGGCTGGCGGCGCTGGAGCGTGCGCTGGCCGCCGGTGCGCGCCGGATCCAGCTGCGCGCGCCCGACACCGCGCCCGAGCGCTGGCGTGCGCTGGTGGCCGCGGCGGTGCAGCGTTGCCGCGCGGCGGGCGCCGAGGTCCTGATCAACGGCGACGTCGAGCTGGCCCTGGCCCTGTCGGTGGGTCTGCACCTGCGTGCCGCGCAACTGCGCGAGCACACCCGGCGCCCGCTGCCCGCGGAGTTGCCGCTGGCCGCGTCCTGCCACGACGCCGACGAACTGCGCAGCGCGCAGGCGTTGGCTTGCGATTTCGCCGTCGTCGGCGCGATCCGCGCCACGCCCAGCCATCCCGGTGCGGCCGGGATCGGCTGGGACGGCTTTGCGGCCCTGCGCGAGGCGGTGTCCCTGCCGATCTATGCGATCGGCGGGCTAGGTCCGGGCGACATCGCCGCCGCGCGTGCGCACGGCGCCCAAGGCGTGGCCGCGATCCGCGGCCTGTGGCCCGACGCGGTCGCCGAAGCGGCGGCCTGAAAGCATCGGCGGTACGGGCCGCCGCCTGCGAGCGGATACCGCTGAGGCGCTGCCTGATTCACAAGCCGCGATTCTTGAACGGTCGGTGCCGGCCTCGGCGCGATTCCGGCGACTGTGAAAGCGCCGCGATTAGCGCGCTTTGATGGCAAGCGCAGAGAAGCGATCGCGGCTCACGCCGCTCCCACACAACGCGGTGCCCCGGCTCAGCCGGCGGCCAAGGCCCGATAGCGTCGGTCCAGGGCCGCGACCTGGCGGTCCAGCGCGTCCAGCGGGCCGTCGTTGACGATCACGTCGTCGGCGATCGCCAGGCGCGCCGCGCGCGTGGCCTGGGCCGCGATCATGCGTTCGGCCAGCTCGGCCTCGACGCGGTCGCGCGCCATCACGCGCGCACGCTGGACCTCGACCGGCACGTCGACCAGCAGGATGCGCTGCAGCCAGGGGTAGGCCTCGCGGCCGCCGCCTTCGGTGAGCAGGGGAATGGCCGCGATCGCATAGGCGCCGGGCGCGCGTTCGCATTGTTCGCGCAGCAGGGCGCGCACGCGCGGATGGACGATCGCTTCCAGGCGCCGGCGCGCGTCGGGGTCGGCGAACACGCGGCGGCGCATCGCGGCGCGGTCCAGGCCGCCCTGGGCGTCCAGCACCTGCGCGCCGAACGCGGCCACGACCTCGGCCAGCCCCGCGGAGCCGGCTTCGACCGCCGCGCGGGCGGCCAGATCGGCATCGGCCACGCTCACGCCCAGCGCTTCGAAACGCCGGGTCACTTCGCTCTTGCCCGAGGCCACGCCGCCGGTCACCCCGACGCAGAACGCGGCCATGGCGGTCAGCGCAGCCCGGCGTAGCGCATGTACGCGCCGACCAGTTGCTCGCCCCAGAAGAACACGACCCAGCCGGCGATCGCGAGATAGGGCCCGAACGGTATCGGGGTGGCCTTGTCGCGTCCGCGCGCGGTCAGCCAGATCGAGCCGATGATGGCGCCGACCAGCGAGGACAGCAGGATGGTCGGCAGAATGCCCTTGAGCCCGACCCAGGCGCCGATCGCGGCCAGCAGCTTGAAGTCGCCGTGGCCCATGCCTTCCTTGCCGGTCAGCTGTTTGAACACCCACCACACCGACCACAGGCTCAGATAACCGGCGATCGCGCCGAGCAGCGCCGGCTTGGTGGTGAAGTACAGATTGTCGGAACTGGCGATCAGGCCCAGCCACATCAGCGGCAAGGTGAGCTGGTCGGGCAGCAGCTTGGTGCGGAAGTCGATGCCGGACAGCGCGATCAGGAAGGTGCTGAACACGATCGCGCCGAAGCCCTGCCAGCCGAAGCCGAAGCGCCACACGCAGGCCAGCACGGCCAGCATGGTCACCAGTTCGACCAGCGGGTACTGCGGCGAGATCGGGGTCTTGCAGCTGCGGCAGCGGCCGCGCAGGAACAGGTAGCTGAAGACCGGGATGTTCTCGTACCAGCTCAGCTGGTGCTTGCAGTGCGGGCAGTGCGAGCGCTCGACCACGATGCCGGGCGGCGGCGGGTCGTAGAGCTCGGGCAGCTCCAGGATCTCGCGGGCGTCGCGGTTCCACTGCCATTCCAGCCGCTTGGGCAGGCGCAGGATGACCACGTTGAGAAAACTGCCGACCAACAGCCCGAAACCGGCCGCGAGCGGAAAGCCGAGGCCGGGGTTCTGATCCAGGAATGCCATGCGTGAAGGATAACCCCGGGGCGGTCAGATCGTCGCGGCGAGCTTGAAGATCGGCAGGTACATGCCGATGACCATGCTGCCGACCACGACGCCCAACACCACCATGATCAGCGGCTCGAGCAGGCTGGACAGTGCGTCGACCGCGTTGTTGACCTCTTCCTCGTAGAACTCCGCGACCTTGAACAGCATGGTGTCGAGCGCGCCGGCCTCTTCGCCGATCGCGGTCATCTGGATCACCATGTGCGGGAACAGGTTGACCTGCTTCATCGACATGTTGAGCTGGTAGCCCACCGAGACGTCGTCGCGAATGCGGCGCACGGCTTGCTCGTAGACCACGTTGCCGGTGGCGCCGGCGACGGTGTCCAGCGCCTCCACCAGCGGCACGCCGGCCTTGAAGGTCACCGCCAGGGTGCGCGCGAAACGCGCGATCGCCGAGTTGTGCAGGATCTGCCCGACCACCGGGATCTTCAGCATCATGCGGTCGAGGAAGTGGGCGAAGGCCGGGGATCGGTTCTTGGCCATGATGAAGCCGACGATGGTGCCGACTATGATGAACAATACCGCCCACCAGTATTTGATCATGAAGTCGCTGGCGCCGATGATCATCAGGGTGAACGCCGGCAGCTCGGCGCCGAAGCTCTGGAAGGTCTTCTGGAACTGCGGGACCACGAAGATCAGCAGGATCGCGCTGACCAGGATCGCCACCGCGACCACCGTGGCCGGGTAGAACAGCGCCTTCTTGATCTTGCCCTTCAGGCTTTCGATGTTCTCCTTGTAGCTGGCGACGGTGTCGAGCACCGTTTCCAGCACGCCCGCCGATTCGCCGGCCTTGACCAGGTTGCGGTAGAGCTCGTCGAACTGGACCGGATGCTTGCTCAGCGCCTCGTGCATCGAGGAGCCGCCTTCGAGATCGGCGCGGATGGTATTGATCAGCGTCTTCATCTTCTGGTTCTTCTGGCCACCGGCCATGATCTCCAGCGAGGTCACGATCGGCACGCCCGACTTCATCATCGTCGCGATCTGGCGGCTGAAGATGGCGATGTCGCGAGGCGTGATGCGCTTGCCGGCGCCGCCCAGGAACGGCTTGCCCTTGGGCTTGACCGTGCCGGGCGTGATGCCCTGGCGACGCAGTTCGGCGCGCAGCATGTTGGCGTTCTTCGCCGACTGCTCGCCCTTCATGACGACGCCGCGCTTGTCCTTGCCTTCCCAGACAAAGATCTCGAGCGGATTGGGGCGGCGGACGGTCGGCTGCTGCTTGGTCGCGGTGCGGGTCGCGGACATGGTTTAGTCCTTGGTAACGCGGTTGATTTCGGAGAGGCTGGTGACGCCGTTCCTGACCTTCATTAACGCCGACTGGCGCAGGTCGCGGACGCCGGACTTCAAAGCGGCGGTCGCGATCTGCATCGCATTGCCGCCTTCCAGCACGATGGCCTGGATCTGTTCGGTCATGGGCATGACCTGATAGATGCCGGTACGGCCCTTGTAACCTTCGGTGCAGTCCGGGCAGCCGGCGGCTTCGTAGATCTTCAGGCCGCCGACGATCTCGTCGTGGCTGAAGCCTTCGGCCAGCAGCGCGTGTTCGGGCAGGTGGACCTCGCGCTTGCAGTCGTGCAGGCGGCGGGCCAGGCGCTGGGCGATGACCAGGGTCACCGAGGAAGTGATGTTGTACGGCGCGACGCCCATGTTCATCAGGCGCGCGATGGTCTGCGGCGCGTCGTTGGTGTGCAGGGTCGAGAGCACCATATGGCCGGTCTGGGCGGCCTTGATCGCGATCTCGGCGGTCTCGAGGTCGCGGATTTCGCCGACCATGATCACGTCCGGATCCTGACGCAGGAAGCTGCGCAACGCGGCGGCGAAGGTCATGCCGCGCTTCACGTTCATCTGCACCTGGTTGATGCCCGGCACGCGGATTTCGACCGGGTCCTCGACCGTGGAGATGTTGCGCATGTCGTCGTTGAGGATGTTCAGCGCGGTGTACAGCGACACCGTCTTGCCCGAGCCGGTCGGGCCGGTCACCAGGACCATGCCGTAGGGCTTGACCACGGCGCCGACGAACAGCTCCTTCTGGTCTTCCTCGTAGCCGAGCTTGTCCACGCCCAGGCGCGCGGCGCTGCCGTCGAGGATACGCAGCACGATCTTCTCGCCGAACAGGGTCGGCAGGGTGCTGACGCGGAAGTCGATCTGCTTGGTCTTGGACAGGTTGAGCTTGATGCGGCCGTCCTGCGGCACGCGCTTCTCGGCGATGTCCAGCTGCGCCATGACCTTCAGGCGCGCGGCGATGCGCGGGCTGAGCTTGACCGGTACCTTGGCGACCTGTTTGAGCAGGCCGTCGATGCGCAGGCGCACGCGATAATCGGTTTCGTAAGGCTCGAAGTGGATGTCCGAGGCGCCGCGGCGGATCGCGTCCACCAGCACCTTGTTGACGAACTTCACCACCGGGGTGTCGTCGCCCTTGGCGTCGACGCCGCTGTCGCCGGCGGCGGTCAGGTCGTCGTCGCCGCTACCGACGTCGAGCGTTTCCAGGCCCTCCTCGTTGACGCCTTCGCCGAGCGCGTCGGCCGACTCCAGCCACTGGTCCAGGCTGCGCCGGATCGTGTCCTCGTCGACCAGGATGGCCTCGATCACCAGGTTGGTCTGGAACTTGATCTCGTCCAGGGCGCGGGTGTTGGTTGGATCGGCCAGGCCCACGAACAGCTTGTTGCCGCGCTTGAACAGCGGCAGCACGCTGTGCTTGCGCACCAGTTCCTCGCTGACCAGCTTGATCGCCGATTGCGAGGCGTCGAGCGTGGCGGCGTCGAACAGCGGCACGCCGAACTCGATCGAGTTGGCGGCAGCCAGCTGCCCGGCCGAGACCAGGCGCTTTTCGGACAGGTAGGTCGCGATCGGCTTGCGTTCGCTGCTGGCCGTGGCCATGGCTTCGCGGGCCGCGGTCTCTTCCAGGGCGCCGTCCAGCACCAGGCGCCGGGCAATGCCGGTGATCCCCACCAAGTTGGCGGTAGCGACGCTAGACATCGCAGTCCTCGGTTTTTCCCCGGTCCGACTTTACCCCAATCCGTGGGCCACGCGAGCGGACAGATGTCGCCTTTTTGCTAGTCAGGGCTCGATTTTGGCCATTAACGTAGGCGTCTGGAATGATAGGACAGCCATTGCAGGCGACGGTTCAATGTTGCTCGATCAGACCTCGCAGCTGCCCCAGCAGGTGCTGACCGGCACGATCATAGGGCCGGACCCGGGCCTGCAGTTCGCGCCAGGTCCGCTCGGCCGCGTCGCGGTCGCCGTTGGCCAGATAGGCGCGGACCAGGATGTCGGCGGTCTCCAGGGGTGCTTGCGCGGCCCAGGCGCGCTCGGCCTGCTGTTGCGCCTCCGGCCAGCGCTGCGCGCGCGCAAGCAGCAGGGAGGCGATCAGGCGCATCTGGCGCTTGGGTTCGGCGGTGTCCGGCTGCTTCGAGGCGGCGGCCAGCAGGCTCAGGACCGTGTCGATGGTCCGTTCGGAGGTGATCCGCGGGCAACGGCCGACACTGGTGGCCTGGGACAGCAGATCGGCGACCAGGACTTCGTCCAGCGTGATTTGAGCCTGGGTGTCGGTCAAGGCCTGCTCGAGCGAAGCCGGGTCGGGGTCGCGTTCGCCTAGGCAGGCGATGGACACCGAATCGATTCGAGCCAACAGGCGCCGACGCGGTATCGGGCCGTCGGCCATCTGCGCCATCTGCGCGAGCGCCGCATCGATCCGATCGGCGCTGACGTCGATAAAGGCCTGGGTCTGGCGCGCCCGTAGCGAGTCCGGGTGGTGCAGCAAGGCATTCGACACGATCCCCTGTTTGCTACGCCAAGTCTGAACACGGCCCCAGGTGGAGGTGGCCAGCAAGGCGCACAGTCCGGCCGCGGCCAGGGTCAAAGGTAGCGGTCGCAAGCCCATCGACGCGCGTTTCGGCAGCAAGGCCAGCACGCCAATCAGGGCCAGGCCCAAGCCCAGCGATGGCAGGTAGTTGCGATGCTCGTAGTACATCTCCAGCGGCAGCACGCTGGACTCCACGGTGTGCGCGGCCAGGAACCAGAACCAGCCTGCGAACAGGCTGGGGGCGCGTCGACGGAGCGCGAATACCACGCCGCTGATGGTCGCGAGAGCAACCAGCGCGGGCAGCGGCGAAGGCGTCGAGAGCAGGCTGGTCGACAGGGCGAAGTCATCGCCGAACAAGCTCATCCGTTCGGCCCTTGGCCATAGCAAACTCCCCAGATAGCTTATTAGCGCGCGCGCCTGGGTGAGCAGGCGCTGCCCGAGGCTGAAGTCCCAATCCGCGTAACCGCGGGTCAGGAGTTCGGGCGACCAGAGCAGGGCTAGCGAGGCGGCGGCCATCGGAAGGGCCAGGAACACGGCGAAGAAGCACTTCACGGCGCGCGGTCGAGGGCCACGGAAGTAGGCCAGTTCCAGAACCAGGCACAGCAGCGGCGCGATCGCCGCGCTTTGTTTGCTCAGGACGCCGCAGACGAGCGACACCGGAAATGCCACGAATAGCAGCAGGGCCGCCGAGCGCGCTCGGCCGTTGACCAGTCGCGCTCGTCCGACCCAATAGGCCAGAACGGACACGAGCGCGAACAGCGCGGCCAGTTGCGCCATGCGTTGGACCGAATACAGCACCGTGCTGACCTGGATCGGGTGCAGCCACCACAAAGCGATCGCGATCGCAGCTAGCAGTCGGGCGCGCGCCGCCAATGCGGCGTCCTCGGACAGTGCGCGCTGCAGGACTCGGAAAGCCAACAGGCCGCAGGCCAGGTGAATCAACACATTGCCCAGCTTGTAAGGCATGGGGCCAGGGCCGCCGATACCAACCGTGAGCAGAAAACTGGCCATCGATACCGGTCTGGCGGACAGCAGATCGTTGCGTCCGAACACCGCGAAACGCCAGTCGACCCGGCCGTGATACCAATCGCGGAATACGGACAGATTGGCGGGATCGTCGAACAGGAAAGGGCCGTCCAAGCCGGACCAGTACACCGCCAGCGTCACCGCCGCCATGCAGCACAGCCACCATCGCGCCGCGTCCCAGCGTGCGCCGATACCGCGCGCGTCGCGCTTCAGTAGTTCGAGCCAAGACGACATTCGGAGCCCATGAGTTGGAGGTGTAGAAGAAGCCTGGGATTGCGGGCGTGGCGACGATCGTGAGGGCGACTTTAGCGTGGAGGCGGCCGTGCCAAGCGGATCGCGATCCCATGTCGATTGCCCGCCGGTCGCCTCGGCACGGGCACTGACGAGGAGCGGCGTTACGGCGCCGGCGCGGTCAACATGGCGCGAATCTGGGCGAGTTCGGACCGGCCTAGGCTGTCGTAGGGCTTGATGCGGGAGTCCAGTTCCAGCCAAATCCGCGCCGCATCCTCGCGCGCGCCGCGCGCAGCCAGAATCTTCGCCAGCAGTACGCCGGTGGGCAGATCGCCGCTGGCGCTCCAGCCGATGCGCGCCTGCGTTTCGGCGGCGGCAAGGTCGCCGGCGCGCGCGTAGGTCTCCGCGGCGAGTAGGCGGACCAACCACTTCGGCCGCGCCGATTCCGGCTGGGCGCCGGCGGTCTCGGCCGCTTGCGCGATCAGGTCTCCGAGTTCGTGCGCGGCGATGGCGCAGCCGCGACGTTGCTGCGTGACTGCCAGCGAGCGCAGCGCCTGTAGCTCGAAGATGGTCAGTTTCGGCAGCAGCAGAGGGGCGATCCCGGCATAGTCCGCGCGCACGACCGGAAGGCCCGCATCGCAGCGCGCGCGTATCACGTGCAAGCGGCCCAGCAGTCGATGCCGAGGGTCTTCGCTGGCAGCCAAGGACACCATCAGCGCGAGATTGCCCTGTATGTCCCCGCGCGCCAAAAGCACGTTGCCGCGATCGTAGATGGCGCGCAACGAATGCGGATGTTCGCGCAGACCTTCGGCGGAAATGCTGTCCAGGCTGCGCCAGACCGAAACCCGGCCGGCAGTGACCGTCGCCAGTGCGACGATAATCACCAGCGCCGCGCCCGCGAGTTGCATCCGGTAGGTCTTGCGCGTGGTCGCTCCGGCGGGCAGCAATGCGGTCGCGCCCACCGCCGCCAGGACCAATCCGGTCAGCGGCAAGTAGTTGCGGTGCTCGTAGTAAAGCTCAACCGGCAGCAGGCTCGACTCGACCGCATGCGCGGCCAGAAATGCGAACCATCCCGCGCACAGGCTGGGGGCGGCTTTCCGCCAGTACGCGGCACCCGCGCTGGCCGCCAGCAGCGCCAGGACCGACAGCGCGGTGGCGGGCGGCGAAAACAGCCCGGTCGAGAGCGCGAAATCGTCGGTGTAGACGCCCATGCCGGGGCCGCGCGGCCACAGGATCAAGCCCAGATACGAGGTCAGGGCGCGCGCTTCGCTGAGCAGGCGCTGCATCGGGCTGAAGTCCCATTCCGCATAGCCGCCCAGCAGCCAGTCCGGTGCGAGCAACAGCGAGGCCAACACCGCCGTCCCGGGCAGGAGCACGAAGGCGGCGAAGAATGCGCGCACCGGTCCCTTTCCCGCGAAGCCGAAGTAGCTCAACTCGATGGCCAGGCAGATCAGAGGCGCCACCGCTGCGTTCTGCTTGCTCAGCAGGCCAAGCACCACCAGCAGCGGGAAGGTCACGAACAATTTGAACAGCGCCGATCGCACCCGGCCTTCGGCGAGTTCGCGTCGCGCCAGCAGATAGAGCAGCACCGCGGCGAGCACCAGTGCGGTGCTGAGCTGGGCCATGCGTTGTACCGAGTACAGGACGGTGCTGACCTGGATGGGATGCAGGAGCCATAGGCCGCTCGCGATCGTCGCCAGGAACGGCGCGCGTGCCGCCAGTCGCGGGTCGAGTTCCAGCAGGCGACGGACCAACTGCCAGACCAGGAGGCCGCACAGCACATGCAGGATCAGATTGCCGAGCTTGAACGAGAACGGCGTATCGCCGCCCAGCATTGCGCTAAGCGCGAAACTCGCCATAGCGACCGGTCGCGCCGTGAGTTGCGAGCCCCGGCCGAGCACGGCTTCGGCGAGGCTGGCCTGCCCTGCCAGCCAGCGTTGGATCGGGGGGAAAGTGACCCCGTCGTCGAGCAGGAAAGGCCCGTTCAGGCCCGGCCAGTAGATCGCCAGAGTGGCCAGCGCCAGCAGTGCGAATCCGATGCTTGCCAGGCGCAGGTGCGCGCCGTCAGCGAGTAAGGCTGCTCGCCAGGAGCGAGGAGAGGTCGGGGATTGCATGGGATGGCGCTACCGCTGGGGCCGATTCCCGGTCGGGTGCACGGCGGCGAGGGGCGGAGCGTGACGCGCCCCGGAGTGCCGGAATCCTGCGTCATCGGCGCGGATCGTGTCCAGCACGAGACAGGCCCACAAGAAAACGGCCACAAGGTAAGTGGCCGTTTTCGTCGATCCGGTCACGTCCCCGAAATCAGGGGTTGCGGCACTCGGCAGGCAGCTGCGACGGCGGAACATTCGCTGCAGTGTTGCTGCAGGTCCAGTCGATGCGGCCTTGTGCGGCATTCGGAACCAGCGAGAACACGGCCGGAACGTCGGCGCCGGTGCTGCGGGTCGTCGCGGTGACCGTGCCGCCGTTGGCGATCGTCACCGAGGCGCAGTAGTCGCTACCGGCGAAGGTGTAACCCACGTTGCTGGAGGTCACGTTGGTCAGTCCGATGGCGGAATGAGCGGTTTCGCCCACGGCCAACTTGGCGCTGGCGGCAACCTGCAAGCACTCGGCATTCTTGGTGCGGATCGAGTAGTCCTGATAGGCGGGCAGTGCGATGGCGATCAAGATGCCGAGGATCGCGATCACGATCATCAGTTCGATC
Organism: Lysobacter sp. cf310; assembly: GCF_900114355.1. Lineage (GTDB taxonomy): Bacteria > Pseudomonadota > Gammaproteobacteria > Xanthomonadales > Xanthomonadaceae > Lysobacter. The sequence continues at coordinate 826,770 of NZ_FOSS01000001.1, read as the reverse complement.
AGGGTGAAACCCCCGGTATGACGCTTATTCATGGCCCTCTCCGATAGTAGCGTTCGGATCGGCCGGCCTGAGCACAATGCTCCTGGTCGGGCGCAGATCCCCCCTAGTAGGAGAACGCTGCAAAGAACGTGCCAAGCCTGGGGGTGTGACGGCCGTCATGAACGCCGGCCCGGCAGGGCGATCGCGCGCTCGCCGATCAGCCTTCTGCGTCGTGATATGACGCAGTTCGGCCATTACGCCCAATGCCTTCCAGGCAGGCGCCTCAGGGAGCCTGGGGAGCGGGTGGCCGTGGACCGCCCTGGGCCAGGGATTTCCGCAGCTCGCGCAGGTTGTGTTGCCCCGGGGTGTCGTAGGGCTTCGTACGCTGCTTCAACTGAGCATAGGTGCGCTCGGCGTCGCTCAGGCGCCCGTTATGGATATAGATTCGCGTCAGCATCTCGCCGATGGCCAGATCGGCGCCCGGCTGCCATGCCAATTCGGCCTGCGCTTGCGCCTGCGACCAGCGGTCGGCGCGCGCATAGAGTTGGGCGGCGATCGCGCGAGTCACCCATTTCGATCGGACCGAGTCGGGTTGCGCATGGGCGGCGGCGAGCAGTGTCTCGGTGGTCCCGGCCATGTCCAGCAGAGAGATCTCGCCGCAGCCCTTGCCGGCGATGTTGGTCATTTGCAGTAACGACTGCGATTCGAAGATGGTCAGCTCCGGCTGCGCGTCTTTCTCGATGCGCTTCAGCAGGTCGGGGTCGGCGCTGTCATTGCGCAGGCATTGCGTGGTGATCAGGTTGATATTGGCCAGCAGTCGGTCGCGGGGTGTGGTGCTGGCGGCCAAGTCATTGAGTATGCGTTCGCTTTCATCGTAGCGGCGACCGAACAGGGCCAGGGTCGACAGGTCGAGATGCGCGCGCATCGAATTGGGATGGAAGCGCAACGCCTGCTCGACGATGGTATCGAAATGGCGCCAGACCAGGGCGCGGCCGAGCGTGGCGAACGCCAGCACCGCGGCCAGGCCCAGAGTCGCCGCCAGGACCAATCGGTTCTGCCGCTCCCCTTCCTTCGCGGCTGCGGGGACGAGCGCGGCCAGGCCGGCCACGGCCAGCAGCAGGCCGATGGACGGCAGGTAGTTGCGGTGCTCGTAGTACATCTCCAGCGGCAGAAAGCTGGATTCGACGGCGTGGGCGATCAGGAAGAACATCCAGCCGGCGAACAGGCTGGGTGCGCGCCGTCGCAATAGGATCGTAGCCAGCGTTATGCCGGCCAGCAGCAGCAGGCACAGCAGGGTGCTGGGCGGCGAAAGCAGGCCGGTGGAGGTGGCGAAATCGTCGGTGTACAAACCCATGCGTGGCGCATAGGGCAGCAGCAGCGTGCCCAGGTAATCGACCAGCGCGCGGGCCTGGGTCAGCAGCCGCTCTCCGAGGCTGAAGTCCCATTCGCCGTAGCCGCCTAGCAGGCGCTGCGGAGTAAAAGCCAGCAAGGTGGCGACGCCGGCTGCGGGCAGGGCCAGGAACACACCGAAGAACGCGAGCAAGGGCTTGGGGCGCGGGCCGCGGAAATAAGCCAGTTCCAGCGCGAGGCATAGCGCCGGGGCCACGACGCCATTCTGTTTACTCAGCACTGCGGCCGCGAACAGCAGCGGCGCGAGCAGAAACAACAAGGGCAGGGCGGCCCGGGTGCGTCCTTCGTCGAGGCGTTGACGGGCGGCGAGATAGCACCACAGCGAAGCCAGCGCAAACAACGCGGCGAGCTGCGCCATACGCTGAACCGCGTACAGCACGGTGCTGGCATGCAGCGGATGCAGCAGCCATAGGGTGGTCAGGATGGCGGCGATCAGGTCCGCGCGCGCGGTCAGGCGAGGATCGCGAGCCAGTAGACGCCGCAGGACCTGCCAGGCGAGCAAGCCGCACAGCAGATGAGCGGCGAGGTTGCCGAATTTGTAGGAGAAAGGCGTGCCGCCGCCCAGCGCCGCGGTGAGCATGAAGCTGGCCATGGACACTGGTCGCGCGTACAGCCACGACGCATTTCCGGGCAGCACTTCCTGCCAATTGGCTTTTCCGTGCAGCCAACTTTGCAGGGCGGCGAAGGAGGAAATGTCGTCGTGTACGAACGGTCCATTCAATCCGGGCCAATAGACGACCAGCGCGATCAGCATGGATGCGGCTAACAGCAGTCGTGCCTGCATGTCGGGACCTGGATGCCAAACGAAAGAGTATGAGCGGCCAAGCCTGCCTGTGCGATAGGCGCTTGCGACGATGGCACAAAAAAGCCCCGGCTTGTGGCCGGGGCTCGGGTCTTACGTGTTGCTTAGGTCGTGCTTACGGACGGCACTCGGCCGGCAGCTGCGACGGCGGAACGTTGGCAGCGGTGTTGCTGCAGCGCCAGTCGATACGACCCGAAGCGGCGGTCGGGACCAGCGAGAAGACGGCCTGGACGTCCGCACCCGTGCTGCGGGTGGTCGCGGTGATCGTGCCGCCGTTGGCGACGACGACCGTGGCGCAGTAATCGCTCTGCGAGAAGGTGTAACCGGTGTTGGTGGTGCTGACCAGGGACAGCGAGCCGCGGTCCTGGGCGGTTTCGGACACGGCCAGCTTGGCGGCCGCGGCGACGTTCAGGCACTCGGCGTTCTTGGTACGGATCGAGTAGTCCTGGTAGGCCGGCAGAGCGATGGCGATCAGGATGCCGAGGATCGCGATCACGATCATCAGTTCGATCAGGGTGAAGCCTTGCTGGTTGTTCTTCATTGGTGTTTCCCCTAGGAGTGGTGAACTTCACGTGCCTGCTGGCCCGGCTTGGCGGTCCGTCGGCTTGCCGTGCGTAACTGCACGTGCACGGAAAGCATACGCACAACCCATGCCAACAAGGCCAACTGAAGTCTCGAAAAGACTGCCTTGTAGGTGCCGGCACGACGAATGAGAGCGTAGTCGCAGTTAATTGGTGAACGACGGCAGGCATGAGGAGGGCACATTGAAGAATGGTTGCTCAACCAGGATTCAATATGGAATTAATGAATTATTTGTCCTGATAAGGACTTGTTTTTTTCAAAAACAAAAAAGCCCCGGCGAACCGGGGCTTGGGATCATCGGGTAGCGCGAGGGTTACTTCGGACGGCACTCGGCCGGCAGCTGCGACGGCGGAACGTTGGCGGCGGTGTTCTTGCATTCCCAGTCGATGCGGCCCTGTGCGCCAGTCGGGATCAGCGAGAAGATGGCCTGCACGTTAGCGCCTGTGCTCTTGGTGGTCGCGGTGATCGTGCCGCCGTTGGCGACGACGACCGAGGCGCAGTAGTCGCTCGCCTCGAAGGTGTAACCGGTGTTGGTGGAGCTGACCAGGGACAGCGAGCCGCGGTCCTGGGCGGTTTCGGACACGGCCAGCTTGGCAGCCGCAGAGACGTTCAGACACTCGGCGTTCTTGGTGCGGATCGAGTAGTCCTGGTAGGCCGGCAGAGCGATGGCGATCAGGATGCCGAGGATCGCGATCACGATCATCAGTTCGATCAGGGTGAAGCCTTGCTGGTTGTTTTTCATGACTTTTTCCTAGGGGTGGTGTGAGTCACGTGCCGACTCGCCCGGCCTGGCGATCCGTCGCCGGCCGCACGAGTAGCGCGTGCCCTAGGTATCACGCACAACTCGTGCCAGCCTATTTGGGACATAAAAATCTCTAAAAAGAAAATATCGTCACAGTTGGAGTCGCAGAATGGGGTGGGCGGACTGCCCTTTTTTGTCAGTCAGGGAGACGGTGGTGACCATGAGCGTCACATCCATGGCTGCGCCTGGCCCGGATTCCGTATGGGGCCGCTGTCGGTGAGCGGCGACGGTCTGCCCGTGCGGTGACCCAGGTCGCAGCTCGACGGTCGGCGTGTGGCAGGCCTAAGGCGAGCTTGCATACTAGATAGGCTGCATAGCCCCGGCGTCCGCCGCCGCCTTTGCCGTGGAACCTGCACGCGCAGGTGCTGAATCGTTGCCTGTACGCCTTGGGGGCTGAGTGATCCGCGAAATTTTCATGATCCTGTTCGTGAGCTGCTCGACCATCGGCAGCCAGTTGCTGATCAAGCGCGCCTTGCTGCAACTGGCCGTGCGCAGCCCCGACCTGAAGGGTTTCGACTGGCTGATGTCGGCCATGCTGTCGCCGGGCGTGCTGGCCGCGATCGCGATCCAGGGGCTGGGCTTCACCATCTGGGTGATCGTCGTGAGCCGGGTCAAGCTCGGCATGGCGTTCGCGATCTCCGGCGCGACCATGTACATACTGATGGCGACCGCGAGCTGGCTGGTCTATGGCGAGCGGCTCACGCCGGCGCAATGGGTCGGCGTCGCGCTGGTGTCGTCCGGGGTTTTGCTGCTGGCATCGGTGGGGCAGGGTTCCTGAGCGTCGCGCGCGTGTCCGAGTCGCTGCATTCCTTCGTGGTTCCCGCCTATGGGCGCTCGCCGCACCTGCGCGCGTGCCTGGATTCGTTGCGCGCGCAGAGTCTGCCCTCGCGCCTGCACCTGGCGACCTCGACGCCGTACGAGGGGCTGGCCGAGCTGGCGCGCGAGTACGGCGCCAGCCTGACGGTGCACGCGCCGAACGCCGGCATCGGCCGCGACTGGAACCAGGCCCTGGCCCAGGCCGACACGCCCTGGGTCACGGTCGCGCACCAGGACGACCTCTATCTGCCCGAGTTCACCCGCCGCACCCTCGATGCCGCCGCGGCGCATCCGGATGCGGCGCTGCTGTTCACCGGTTACGCCGAGTTGCTGGGCGACAGCGAGGCCGTGCGCGACGCCACCGCGATGCTGCGGATCAAGCGTGCGCTGCTGGAGTTGGCGTTCCTGGGGCGCGGCGCGATCGCGCGACCGGGCGCCAAGTTGCGCGCGCTGCGCTTCGGCTGCCCGATTCCGTGTCCTTCGGTGACCCTGGCGCGCGGCGCGAGCGTGCCGCGCTTTCGCGAGGACCTGCGCGTCAACCTGGATTGGGACGCCTGGGTGCGGCGCGCGCGGGAGCCGGGCGCGTTCGTGTACATTCGCGAGCAATTGATGCTGCATCGCATCCACCCCGGCAGCGAAACCAGCGCGGGCGTGCGCGATGGGGTGCGTGCGGCGGAGGACCAGATGATGTTCGATTCCCTGTGGCCGCGCCCGATCGCACGCCTGCTCGCGCGCGCCTATCGCCTGTCCTACGAAAGCGCCGCCTGATGAGCCAGCTCGCCGAACCGATCGCCGCCTTGCCCGGGCTGGAGCCCGCGACCGACGCGCCGCGTATCGCCGTGGTCGTGCCCTGCCATCGCGTGCGCGAACATATCCTGGGCGTGATCGAGGACGTGCCGGCGGCGGTGTGGCGCATCTACGTGGTCGACGACGCCTGCCCGGAGCAATCCGGCCGCTACGTCGAGAGCGAGTGCCGCGATCCGCGCGTGCGCGTGCTGTTCAACGAGGTCAACCTGGGCGTGGGCGGCGCGGTGATGGCCGGCTACCGCAGCGCGGTGGCCGACGGCGCCGATGTGGTGGTGAAGATGGACGGCGACGGTCAGATGGCCGGTGCGGCGCTGCCGCAACTGGTCGGGCCGATCCTGCGCGGCGACGCCGACTATACCAAGGGCAACCGCTTCTACGACCTGGCCCAGATCGGCCGCATGCCCAAGCTGCGCATCTTCGGCAACGCCATGCTGTCGTTCATGACCAAGATCTCGTCCGGCTACTGGGACGTGTTCGATCCGACCAACGGCTACACCGCGATCCACGCCAAGGTGGTGGCCAAGCTGCCGCTGAAGAAGATCAGCCGGCGCTATTTCTTCGAGACCGACATGCTGTTCCGGCTCAACATCATCCGCGCGGTGGTGGTGGACGTGCCGATGGACGCGCGCTACGGCGCCGAGACCAGCAATCTGCGCATCTCCAAGATCCTGTTCGACTTCCTGTTCAAGCACGTGCGCAACACCTTCAAGCGCGTGTTCTACAACTACTTCCTGCGCGACCTGTCGCTGGCCTCGATCGAGCTGGCGTTCGGCCTGCTGTTCATGGCGGTCGGTGTCGCGATGGGGCTGGGGTTCTGGATCGAGTCGTTCCGCAGCGGGGTGCCGACCAGCGCCGGCAGCGTGATGCTGGCGGCCTTGCAGATCATCGTCGGGATCCAGTTGCTGCTGGGTTTCCTGGCTTACGACATCTCCGCGGTGCCCCGGCGCGCCGTGCATCCGCTGCTGCGCGATGAATAAGCCGCTATCGATTTCGGGGGCTCCATGAGGATAGGTCCGCTATTGCGGGCGTGCATGCCCGCGTCGTTGGAGCGCGTGGCAGCCAATGCCTATCGCGCGATATTCGTCGACTTGGATCGGGTGGCCGCGAAGCTGGCCGAGGCCCTGCCGGCCGACGCCAGCGTGCTCGACATCGGCGGTGGCGACGGCGAGCTGTTGAACCGCCTGTTCGCGCTGCGGCCGGACCTGCGCGTGACCATGGTCGATGTGGCCGGCAGCGTGGGGCGGTTCCTGCGCCCGCAGTTCCAGGCGCGCGTCGCCCTGGTGCCCTCGACCACCATTCAGGACCACTTGCGGTCCCTGTCGCGCAAGTACGATGCGGCGATCGTGGTCGACGTCATGCATCACGTCGCGCCGGAGCAGCGCGAGGACTTCCTGCGCGCGGTCGCCAATGCGCTGTTGCCGGGGGCGCCCTTGCTGGTCAAGGACGTCGAGCCAGGCCATTACCGGGCGACCCTGGGTTTCCTGGCCGACAAGTACATCAGCGGCGATCGCGGGGTGATGCTGATCGGGTCGGCGCAGGTGGCGGAAATGGCGCAGCGCCTGCTGCCCGACAGCGCGCCGACCGAACTGGGTCTGCTGACGACAGACCGCCCCAACTATCTGGTGCGCATGCGCGTGCCGCAAGGCGCGATGCCATGCAGCCACTGAGCTATACGGCCCTGGAAGGCATCAAGGTGGACCGGCCGCGCGATCGCATCGCGCAGATCGAGGCGCATGCGCGCGACAAACGCGTGTTCGATCTCGGCGCTCTGGACGAGACGGCCTACGCGGCCAAGCAGGACAGCGGCCGTTGGCTGCATTCGCGCTTGTGCGCGGTGGCGAGCGAAGTGGTGGGCATCGACAATTCCGCACTGGTGCCCGAGCAGGGGCTGAAGACGCGTCCCAACGGCATCATCGTCAATGCCGACATCTTTGCCTTGTCGGACAGCGTGGCGCGCTACGGCCGGCCCGACCTGATCGTGGTCGGGGAGCTGATCGAGCACCTGCCGGACACGCTGGGTTTCCTGCGCAATCTCAAGGCCTGCCCGGAGCTGCAGGGGGTGGCGCTGGTGTTCTCGACGCCCAACGCCTGCAGTTGGCACAACCTCGCGATCGGGCTGGCTGGGCGTGAATCGACCCATCCCGATCATTTGCAGATCTACTCGTACAAGACCCTGCGAACGCTGTTCGACCGCGCCGGGATCGAGTTGCAATCGCTAGCCCCTTATGGGGCGCGTTTCGACGAAATGATCGATCGCAGTGGCGCGGCGGGGCGGGTCGCGGTGCGGAGCTTCCAGGCCGGCATCAACCTGCTGGAATGGCTCACGCCGATGCTCAGCGCGGGCTGGATCGGCGTGGCCCGGATCTGATCCGGGCGGACTCAGTCGATCCCGAGCTTCTTGAGCTTGTAGCGCAGCGCGCGGAAGGTGATGCCCAGCGCGGCGGCGGTGCGGGTCTTGTTGTAGCGGTTTTCCTGCAGCGCCTGCTGGATCGCGGCGCGTTCGATTTCCTCGATGTACGAGGGCAGGGCGCTGGTCGAGGTATCGCGCGGGTTCAGGGTGCGCGGATCGGCGCCGGCCGAGGGCGCGGCCGCGGCGGGCGCCGCGGGTGCGCCAGCCACGGGCGCGGGGCCCTGGGTCGACAGGCGCGGCAGGCGCAGGTCGGCGGCGTTGAGCAGCTCGCCCTCGGCCAGGGCCAGGGCGCGCTCGAGGATGTTCTCCAGCTCGCGCACGTTGCCGGGGAAGGCGTAGGCGCGCAGCGCTTCCAGGGCGTCGTCGCCCAGGCGCGGGATCGCGCGGCCCTGGGCGCCGGCGAGGCGCTCGAGCACCTTGCTGGCCAGGCCGGGCAGATCGTCCAGGCGTTCGCGCAGCGGCGGCACGCGCAGTTCGATCACGTTGATGCGGTAGTACAGGTCCTGGCGGAAGCGGCCGTCGGCGACCAGCGCGGCCAGGTCCTTGTGGGTGGCCGAGAGGATGCGCACGTCGACCACGACTTCGGCCTGGGCGCCGACCGGGCGGATCGACTTCTCCTGGATCGCGCGCAACAGCTTGACCTGCATCGGCAGCGGCAGCTCGGCGACTTCGTCCAGGAACAGGGTGCCGCCGTCGGCGGCCTGGAACAGGCCGGGCTTGTCGGCGTGGGCGCCGGTGAAGCTGCCCTTCTTGTGGCCGAAGAATTCGCTTTCCATCAGCTCGGCCGGGATCGCGCCGCAGTTGACCGGCACGAACGGACCGCTGGCGCGGCCGCCTTCGGCATGGATGGTGCGCGCGACCAGCTCCTTGCCCACGCCGGACTCGCCGGCGATGTAGACCGGCGCCTGACTGCGCGCGACCTTGCCGATGGTCTGGCGCAGCTTGGCCATGGCCGGCGATTCGCCGTACAGGCGCGAGGCGACGGTGTCGGCGGTGCTGCGGCGGCTCTCGTTCAGTTCCAGCGCGTGCCGGACCAGGTCGCGCAGCACGGTCAGTTCGACCGGCTTGGCGACGAAATCGAAGGCGCCGGCCTTGAGCGCTTCCACCGCGGCTTCGACATTGCCGAACGCGGTGATCATCGCCACCGGGGTGTCCGGATGCTTCTGGCTGATCTCGGCGATCAACTCCAGGCCGGAGCCGTCGGGCAGGCGCATGTCGGTCAGGCACAGATCGTAGCGATTGCGGGCCAGCTGGCTGCGCGCCTCCGAAACGCTGGAGGCGGTGTCGCAACGCAGGCCCATGCGGCCCAAAGTCATGACCAACAGCTCGCGAATATCGCGCTCGTCGTCGATCACCAGTGCACTACGAGTTTCTGCCATTGCATCCTCCGCCCGACACGATAGCTTAAGGGTGCGTCACGGCCAAGCCGGGAGCGTGCTCCAGGTCACGCCGGCAACATCGCGTTGGTGCCGGAGAGGTGGATACGGAAGCAGCCGCCGCCGCCCGGCATGGGCACGTAGTCGAGCGAGGCCTGGTTGGCCCGGCACAGCTCGCGCGCGATGTACAGGCCCAGGCCGGTGCCGTGGCTGGAGGTGGTGAAGAACGGCCGGAACAGCCGCGAGGCCACCGATTCCGGGATGCCCGGGCCGCGGTCCAGCACATCGATCACCGGCACGGCGCTCGCGTCCAGGTAGGCGTGCACGGTCACCCGCGCCGGCTCGCCCGGCATGCGCCCGTAGGTGAGGGCGTTGTGCACCAGCACGGTCAGGGCCTGGTGCAACTGGCGCGGATCGACCAGCGCCGGGATGCGCGGCTGCGTCGAGGTCGCGCGCAGGCTGTCCAGTTCGATCGGGTGGCTGGTGTTGTACTCGTCGACGAACTGGCGGTTGAACGCGACCAGGTCGACGTGCTCGGGCTTGGCCGGTTCGCGCCGCGCCATGCCCAGCACGTTCTCGACGATGCCGTTCATGCGCGTGCCCTGCTGGCGCACGATCTCGAGCAGGCGGCGGTCGGCCACGGCGATGTCGCGCGACTCTTCCAGCAACTGCACGGCATAGCTGATCGCGGCCAGGGGATTGCGGATCTCGTGGGCCAGGCTGGCCGAGAACCGGCCCAGCGCGGCCAAGGTGATCGATTCGGCGCGGCGCGAGACCAGCGAGGTGTCGTCCAGGAAGATCAGGGTCTGGTCGCTGCCGGCGAGCAGGCGGGTGAAGCGCGGCACCACCTCGGGCTGGTCCGGCGCCATCTGCAGCGGGGTCTCGTCGGGGACCGCATCGGCGCGCCAGCGGCCGAGCCGGCGCGCCAGCTCGGGCGAGGCGATCGCCAGGTTGCGATGGCTGTGATCGGAGTGCTCGCCCGGGTCGCCCAGCAGCAGCATCGCGGCCTCGTTGGCCAGGCGCAGGCGCCCCTCGCCGTCGACCAGCAGCACGCCGGTGCGCATGCGCCGGATGATGAGTTCGTTGATCTCGGCGTAGTTGGCGGCCTCGGCGCCGCGGCGCTCGGCCAGGGCCGAGCTGGCGCGCATCTCGCGCCCGAGCAGGCTGGTCAAGGTGGCGATGGCCATGAAGCCCAGGGCGAACATCACCGGCTCGCCGACCACGCGTTCGCTGCCGTTGCCGACCAGTTCGCTGAACGCGTACTCGCCCAGCAGCAGCGCCACCGCGATCACGGCCATGCTCAGGCCGTAGCGCATGCGCAGCAGCAAGGCCGCGGCGCCGACGTTGAACACCAGCATCAGGGCGATGCCGGTGCCGGCGGCGGGCAGGGCGTGCAGGGCCAGGATGCCGGCCAGCAGGTCGATGGTGATGCCGATCAGGGCCTGGGTGTGGAGGTCGCCGCGGCGCCCGGACACGAACAGCAGCATCGCCGCCAGCATGTAGCCCAGGACCACGGCGCGCGCGAGCAGGGGCAGGCTGGGGGCGCGGATCAGGACCTGGGCCGGCCCGAACACCAGCAGGGCCAGCAGGGCGGCCTCCAGCAGCCGGTACAGGGTGAAGAAGTACAGCTCGCGGCGCAGCGCGTGGTCGGCATCGGAGGCGGCGACGGGGGCGAGACCTGACGGCAAGCGGCTGACCCTAGTCCGGACGGAATGGCGCCGAGTATGCGCGAAAGCGCCCGGATCGCCCATGCGCCGGGCCTGCCGCGCGGCGCCTCCCGGGGCGGTCGCGGCCTGCTGTGGCGGGCTTTGCCGGGTCTGGCGGTGCCGGCCGCGTCCGGGCCCGGTTTTGCTCGCTCCGCCGCGATCGGCGACAATGCGGCCCCCTCGCGCTGGCCCGCCCAGCGGTCCGCTATTCGCGCGGGACGTCTTTCACTCCCCTCGGTGACGCATGAATTTTCACGAATATCAGGCAAAGCAGCTGTTTGCCGACTATGGCATTGCGGTGCCCGCCGGGCGCGTCGCGCGCACGCCGGATGAGGCCGTTGCGGCCGCCAAGGCCATTCCTGGCGACCTCTGGGTGGTCAAGGCCCAGATCCACGCCGGTGGCCGCGGCAAGGCCGGCGGCGTCAAGCTGGCCAAGAGCTACGACGAAGTGAAGCAGTACGCCACCGCCATGCTCGGCACCCGGATGGAGACCTACCAGTCCGCCGGCGTCGCCCTGCCGATCGACACGGTGCTGATCTCCGAAGGCACCGACATCGCCAAGGAGCTGTATCTGTCGGTGTTGGTCGACCGCTCCACCAAGTCGATCACCTTCATCGCCTCCGCCGAAGGCGGCGTCGAGATCGAGAAGGTCGCGGCCGAGACGCCGGACCTGATCAAGACCCTGCACGTGAACTACATCCAGGGCCTGCAGGCCTACCAGTGCCGCGATCTGGGCTTCGACCTGGGCCTGAACGCCAAGCAGGTCGGTCAGCTGACCAAGATCATGCAGGGCCTGTTCCGCCTGTTCAACGAGAAGGACCTGGCGCTGGTCGAGCTCAACCCGCTGGCCATCCTCACCAACGGCGACCTCGCCGTGCTCGACGGCAAGGTCAACAGCGACGACAACGCCACGTTCCGTCACAAGGACCTGGCCGCGATGCGCGACATCCGCCAGGAAGACGAGACCGAGGTGCTGGCCAGCCAGCACGACCTCAACTACGTCACCATGGACGGCAACATCGGCTGCATGGTCAACGGCGCCGGTCTGGCGATGGCGACCATGGACGTGATCGCGCTCAACGGCGGCTCGCCGGCCAACTTCCTCGACGTCGGCGGCGGCGCCACCAAGGAACGCGTGACCGAGGCCTTCAAGCTCATCCTGAGCTCGGACAAGGTCAAGGCGATCTTCGTCAACATCTTCGGCGGCATCGTCCGCTGCGACATGATCGCCGACGGCATCATCGCCGCGGTCAAGGAAGTCGACGTCAAGGTGCCGGTGATCGTGCGCCTCGAGGGCACCAACGTCGAAGCCGGCAAGGAACTGCTGAAGAACTCGGGTCTGGCCATTACCCCGGCGGACGATATCAACGATGGCGCTAAGAAGGCGGTTGCCGCCGTCGCCGGCAAGTAAGGGGCCACTGACATGTCCGTTTTGATCAACAAGAACACCAAGGTCATCGTCCAGGGCTTCACCGGCACGCAGGGCACCTTCCACGCCGAGCAGATGCTCGACTACGGCACCCAGGTCGTCGGCGGCGTGACCCCGGGCAAGGGCGGCACCCAGCACCTGGGTCTGCCGGTCTTCAACACCGTGCGCGACGCGGTCGCCGAAACCGGCGCCGACGCGTCGGTGATCTACGTGCCGCCGCCGTTCGCGGCCGACGCGATCCTGGAAGCGGCCGACGCCGGCATCAAGGTCATCGTCTGCATCACCGAAGGCATCCCGGTGCTGGACATGCTGCGCGTGAAGAACACCCTGGGCGGTTATCCGGACACGGTCCTGATCGGTCCGAACTGCCCCGGCGTGATCACGCCCGGCGAGTGCAAGATCGGCATCATGCCGGGCCACATCCACCTGCCGGGCAAGATCGGCATCGTGTCGCGCTCGGGCACGCTGACCTATGAAGCCGTCAAGCAGACCACCGACGCAGGCCTCGGCCAGTCGACCTGCATCGGCATCGGCGGCGACCCGATCAACGGCACCAACTTCATCGACGCGCTGAAGCTGTTCCAGAACGATCCGCAGACCGAGGGCATCATCATGGTCGGCGAAATCGGCGGTTCGGCCGAGGAAGAAGCGGCCGAGTTCATCGCCCAGCACGTGACCAAGCCGGTGGTCGGCTTCATCGCCGGCGCCTCGGCTCCGGCCGGCAAGCGCATGGGCCACGCCGGCGCGATCGCGTCGGGCGGCCAGGGCACCGCCGCCGGCAAGTTCGCGGCGATGGAAAAGGCCGGCATCACCACGGTCAAGTCGCCCGGCGACCTGGGCGCGGCGATCGCCAAGCGTCTGGCGAAGTAAGCCGGCGCTGGATGTGGTTGTCGAAAAGGCCGCCTTCGGGCGGCCTTTTCGCGTTTGAGGGCCTTGGCGATTGGGCGGCCCTCACCCCAACCCCTCTCCCGCTTGCGGGAGAGGGGCTTGGTGCGTCGCTTTGGGGCGGCCGGCACGATGGGGCGGAGCCACGTGATGGCCCGGATTTCCAGACGTCCCGGACTTCTATCAGAGCGACTTCCGATATTCCTACCCATGCCGCGGCTTAGCCCCTCTCCCGCTTGCGGGAGAGGGGCTCGGTGCGTCGCTTTGGGGCGGCCGCCACGATGGGGCGGAGCCACGTGATGGCCCGGATTTCCAGATGCCCTGGATTTCTATCAGAGCGACTTCCCATATTCCTACCCATAGCCGCGGCTTAGCCCCTCTCCCGCTTGCGGGAGAGGGGCTCGGTGCGTCGCTTTGGGGCGGCCGCCACGATGGGGCGGAGCCACGTGATGGCCCGGATTTCCAGAGGCCCCGGATTTCTATCAGAGCGACTTCCCATATTCCTACCCATGGCCGCGGCTTAGCCCCTCTCCCGCTTGCGGGAGAGGGGTTGGGGTGAGGGCCGCTTTTCCTACACGCGTGGAACCCCGCCCATCGCAAGCTGAGCTCTCCTGCCAAGAACCGCGCAAGGATGCGCCCCGGCCAGAAACGCGATGACGCACGCCGCTTGCGCCGGAGCATGACCGACGCCGAGTGCCGCCTATGGTTCCATCTGCGCAATCGCGCCCTGATGGGCTGCAAATTCCGTCGTCAGCACCCGATCGGGCCGTACGTCGCCGATTTCGCCTGTATCGAGCGCGGCCTGATCGTCGAAGCCGATGGCGGTCAGCACGCGGATTCGGGCGCCGACCGCGCCCGGACCCGCTTCCTCGCATCCCGCGGCTACCGCGTCCTCAGATTCTGGAACAATGACGTCCTGGCGCGGACCGAAGCGGTGCTGGAGCAGATCCATGCCGCGGTGGCCTGCGACGCTATCAGCCTGAGCTGACCTTCTGCCAACCGAGCGCCCATGTCCCAGACCCTCCGCATCGCCCTGGCCCAGTTCGATTTCCCGGTCGGCGCCGTCGAGCGCAACGCCGAACGCATCGCCGAAATGATCGTGCAGGCGCGCGACCAGCATGGCGCCGACGTGGTGCTGTTCCCCGAACTGGCGATCAGCGGCTATCCGCCCGAGGATCTGCTGCTGCGCCCGAGCTTCCTGGCCGACTGCGAGGCCGCGCTGCTGCGCGTGGCCAGCGCGGTGGGCGGCGGCATCACCGCGGTGGTCGGTTGGCCGCAGGCGGCCGGGGCGGTGGTCTACAACGCCGCCAGCGTGCTGCGCGACGGCCGCGTCGAAGCGACTTATCGCAAGCGCGAGCTGCCCAACTACGCGGTGTTCGACGAGCGTCGCTACTTCGACGTCGATCCCGACGGCGAGAGCTGCGTGTTCGAGGTCAAGGGCGTGCCGCTGGGCCTGGTGATCTGCGAGGACCTGTGGTTCCCCGAGCCGTTGGCGGCGACCGCCGCGGCCGGTGCCGAGCTGGTGCTGGTGCCCAACGCCTCGCCGTTCGAGCGCGATAAGCACGCCCAGCGCGACGCCCTGATCGCCCAGCGCGTGCGCGAAAGCGGCTGCGCGCTGGCCTATCTCAACGTGGTCGGCGGCCAGGACGCGCTGGTGTTCGACGGCGCCTCGGTGCTGGCCGACGGCGACGGCCGCGTGCACAACGCCGCGCGCGCGTTCGAGGACCATTGGCTGGTCGCCGACTACGACGCGGCCACGCGCGCGTTCGCGCCGGTGGCCTGGCCCGAGGAAACCGACGACGGCCGCGACTCGCTGGCCTGGCGCGCGGTGGTGCGCGGCACCCGCGACTATTGCCGCAAGAACGGCTTCGACTCGGTCTGGCTGGGCCTGTCCGGCGGCATCGATTCCTCGCTGGTGCTGGCGATCGCGGTCGATGCCTTGGGCGCGGACAACGTCACCGCGGTGCGCATGCCCTCGCGCTACACCGCCGGCCTGTCCAACGACCTGGCCGCCGAGCAATGCCAGGCCCAGGGCGTGCGCCTGATCGCGCTGCCGATCGAAAAGCCGTTCCAGGGCTATCTGGACACCCTTGCCGAGACCTTCGCCGGCAAGGCCGTGGACGTGACCGAGGAGAATCTGCAGTCGCGCACGCGCGGCGCGCTGCTGATGGCGCTGAGCAACAAGTTCGGCGGCCTGCTGCTGACCACCGGCAACAAGAGCGAGTACGCGGTCGGCTACGCCACCATCTACGGCGACATGTGCGGCGGCTACGCGCCGATCAAAGACCTCTACAAGACCGAGGTCTACGATCTGGCGCGCTGGCGCAACGCGGTCGCCGGCGCGCCGCTGATTCCGCCGGGCGTGATCGACCGCCCGCCCTCGGCCGAGCTGCGCGACAACCAGAAGGACCAGGACTCGCTGCCGCCTTACGACGTGCTCGACGCGATCCTGCTACGCCACGTCGACCAGGAGCAGTCGCGCGACGAGATCGTCGCGGCCGGTTTCGCCGCCGACACCGTCGACCGGGTGCTGCGCCTGGTGCGGATCAGCGAGTGGAAGCGCCACCAGGCCGCGCCGGGCCCGAAAGTCTCGCACCGTGCGTTCGGGCGCGAGCGCCGCTATCCGATCAGCAACGGCTACCGCGGCTGACCGCTCCCGCGCCGGCGCAAACGCCTTAGCATTGCCCGTCCCCCATCAGGATCCCGTCCATGTCCAAAGAGATCATCAACACGGCCAATGCGCCCGCCGCGATCGGCCCGTACTCGCAGGCCGTGCGCGTCGGCGCCACCGTCTATCTGTCCGGCCAGATTCCGCTCGATCCGGCCAGCGGCCTGGTCATCGAGGGCGATATCGAGGCCCAGGCCCATCGCGTGTTCCTCAACCTCAAGGAAGTCTGCGAGGCCGCCGGCGGTTCGCTGGAGCAGATCGTGCGTCTGGGCCTGTTCCTGACCGACCTGGGCAATTTCGGCAAGGTCAATGCGGTGATGGGCGAGTACTTCAACGCGCCGTACCCGGCGCGCTCGACCGTGCAGGTTTCCGCGCTGCCGCGCGGCGTGGCCTTCGAGGCCGACGCGATCATGGTGTTGGACTGATCCCCGTCGCGATCGGGGCGATGCGCCGCGCGCATCGCTCCCAGGCGGTGGGGCGTGCCGCCCCGCTAGCCGCTGCGGCGGAGCCGCTGGTGGCGAGCGTGTCCCCGCATGCCGCGCCCGCGTCGAACGCGATGCGCGCATTCACCCCGGCGCGGTCTTGCGCACCGCCGCCTCTTCCAGCAGCCGTTCGCGCGCCTCGCGAGGGGTGGTCTGGGTCAGGCGCTTGAACGCGCGCCGGAACTCGCGCGGGTCCTTGTAGCCGATCGCCGCCGCGATGCTCGCGATCGGGCGTTCGCGGTCGCGCAGCAGGGCATAGGCCTGATCGATGCGCAGCCGGTCGTGCAGCGCGTTGTAGCGCGTGCCTTCGGCGCTGAGCTGGCGGCGCAGGGTGCGCTCGCTCACGTGCAACTGCGCGGCGATGTCGGCCAGCTTGGGGTCGCTCGCCAGTTGCGCGCGCAACAGCCGCTCCACCGCCGCCGTGGTCTCGCCCGGGGCCTGGGTCGCGGGCATCTGCGCGCGCAACAGCGCCAGCACCTGCTGCGCCGCGATCGGGTTGTGGGTGCTCAGCGGATGCGCCAGCCAGCGTTCGTCCAGCACCAGCCGGTCCTGCGGCTGGTCGAAGGCGATCGGGCACTCGAACACCTCGCGATAGCGTTCGGCGTAGTCCGGCGCCGGGTAGCTGAACTCCAGGCGCAGGGGTTTGAGCGCCGCGCCGACCAGCCCGCGCGCCAGCGCCAGGCAGCTGGCGAAGAACTCCTCGCACACGAAGCGATGGATGGCCGCGTTGGCCACGATCATCTCGCCGGCCAAGGCGATCTCGCCCGGCGCGGCCGCGCTTTCGACGAAGCGCATCAGGCTGCCGACCACGGGGGTGAAGCGCAGGCCCAGCGCGATCGCCTCGCCGAAGGTGGCCGCGGTGGTCATGGCCAGTCCGAGCAGGCCGAAGTTGCCGACGTTCTGCTGCGCGCCCAGGTCCAGTCCGATCGAGGGCGGCAGCACCCGCAGCGCGCGTTCGACCACGATCGCGGTCTGGCGATCGGGCAGGCGCACGCCGGGGTCGTCGATCTGGGCGCGGGTGAGCTGGGTGCCCAGCAGCCAGTCGGCGCTGGACACGCCGTGTTCCTCCGCGCTCCGGAACAGGCCCCACAGCAGATTCGGCGACATCAGGGCGATGTCGGTGCGTGGCGCTTCCTGGATCCGATGCGGCATCGTTCTCGCAACTTGGCCGTTAATCCCCCCTTAGTGTGCCGCAACTGCCCTCACGCGCGCGCGTGACCGCGGCCGAGACTCGTGAACGCAGTGCGGCGCCGGCCAGGGGAAGCGGCGCGATCCGAGCACGGTCACTCGCGACGTGCCAATAACGACCAAACGGGGAGCGCAAGACTCGATGAGCAGACTGACCCTGGCATTCGCGATCGTGATCGCCCTGACCGCCTGCGGCCGCGAGGCCGGACCGGCGCACGTGCCCAGCGCGCAGGTCGCGGCCGGCGACCCGGCCTACGCCGAGACCCTGCGCACCCGCCTGCTCGACGCCAAGCCCGGCGACGTGATCGAGGTGCCGGCCGGCCGTTACAGCTTCGACCGCAGCCTCAGCCTGCGCGTGGACGGCGTGACCATCCGCGGCGCCGGTCCCGACAAGTCGGTGCTCTCCTTCAAGGGCCAGAAGGCGGGCGCCGAAGGCCTGCTGGTCAACGCCAGCAACTTCACCCTCGAGAACATCGCCATCGAGGACAGCAAGGGCGACGGCCTCAAGGTCAACGAAGGCGAACACATCACCATCCGCAACGTGCGCGTGGAATGGACCGGCGGGCCCAGCACCAAGAACGGCGCCTACGGCCTGTATCCGGTCAAGACCCGCAACGTGCTGATCGAGAATTCGGTGGCGATCGGCGCCTCCGACGCCGGCATCTACGTCGGCCAGTCGCGCGACGTGATCGTGCGCAACAGCCGCGCCGAGTTCAACGTCGCCGGCATCGAGATCGAGAACACCATCAACGCCGACGTCTACGGCAACACCGCCACCAACAACACCGGCGGCATCCTGGTGTTCAACATGCCGGCGCTGTCGCAGCAGGGCGGGGCGATCCGGGTGTACAAGAACCAGGTGTACAAGAACAACACCGCCAATTTCGGCGCCAAGGGCACGCCGGTGGCCAGCGTGCCGGCGGGCAGCGGCGTGGTCGTCAATTCCAACGACGACGTCGAGATCTTCGACAACGACATCCGCGACAACGCCACCACCAACATCATCATTTCCAGCGTCTATTCGACCGGCTACAAGGACGAGCAGGCGGCCAAGGATTTCGATCCCTATCCCGAGCGCATCTCGGTCTACGGCAACCGCCTGTCCGGGGGCGGCGACGCACCCGACGGCTTCGACCTGAAGGCGCTCAAGGTCGCCAGCTACGGCCTGACCGGCAGCCTGCCCGACGTGCTCTGGGACGGTTACCGCAATCCCAAGCCGGCCAAGCCCGGCGACCCGCACCTGTGCCTGCGCGACGTGTCGGGCGTGCTCAACGCCGACGGCCCCGGCGGCTACAAGAACCCGAGCAAGGACATGGCGGCCTACAACTGCACCCTGCCCAAGCTGCCGGCCATCGACCTCAAGCGCGGCTGAGCGATGACGGCAACGCGAACGCGCATCGCTCTGCTGTTGTTGTTGTCGTGGCTGGTCGCCGCCTGCGAGCGCGCGCCGGCGCCGGTGCGCTTCCATGCCGAAGGCCAGCCGGCCCTGCTCAGCGAATGGGGCGTGCTGCGCGTGGCCGATCGCCAGCTGCGCCTCAACGAAGGCGTGGTGCCCTACGAACTCAACACGCCGCTGTTCAGCGACTACGCGCACAAGCTGCGCACGGTGTGGATGCCCAAGGGCGCAGCGGCGCGCTACAGCGCCGAGGGCGCGTTCGAGTTTCCGGTCGGCACCGTGGTCAGCAAGACCTTCTACTACCCGCGCGTGCCCGGCGAAGCCGCCGGCAGCGAGGTGGTCGCGCGCAGCGGCAGCGCCGGCGAGTTCCGCGACGGCGCGCTGGACCTGAACCAGGTGCGCCTGATCGAAACCCGCCTGCTGGTGCGGCGCCAGGACGGTTGGATCGCGCTGCCCTATGTGTGGAACGCCGAGCAGACCGAGGCCAAGCTGATGCGCGGCGGCGAGCTGGTCGCGCTGAGCCTGCAGGACGCCGACGGCAGCCGCGAGAGCGCGACCTATCAGGTGCCGGATCAGAACCAGTGCGGCGGCTGCCACGGCACCGACATCAAGAGCAAGGCGCTGCAGCCGATCGGCTTGAAGGCGCGCCATCTCAATCGCGATTTCGACTACCCGGACGGACGCGCCAACCAGCTCGCGCAATGGCAGCGCCTGGGCTATCTGCGCGACGCACCGGCGCCGAGCGCCGCGCCGCATGCGGCCGACTGGCGCGATAGCGCGCGCGCCAGTCTGGACGCGCGTGCGCGTGCCTACCTCGACATCAACTGCGGCCATTGCCACAGCCCCAAAGGGCCGGGCAACACCTCGGGCCTGTGGCTGGACGCGGCGACCGCCGAACCCTTGCGGCTGGGCCGCTGCAAGCTGCCGATCGCGGCCGGCAAGGGTACCGGCGACCGCAGGCACGACATCGTGCCGGGCGATCCGGACGCGTCGATCCTGGTCTACCGCATGGACAGCGACGACCCTTCGGCGATGATGCCGGAGGTCGGGCGCAGCGTGGTGCATCGCGAAGGCGTGACGCTGATCCGGGAATGGATCGCGGCGCAGCAGGGAGATTGCGGCTAGCGCCCGGCGAGGCGCGTGCTGCTGGGGAGGGCGACGAACGTGTCCGGGGGGAACGCGTCGTCCATGTCGAAAACGAGCGTGAGGAAAGATCCGATGCTCTTGCGTAAACACAAGTTGGTCACCGCGATCGCCGCACTGTGCGGCGGTGCCGTCCTCACTTTCGGCATGCCGGCAACGGCGCAGGCGCAGACCGCCGCGCCCGAGCCGCAGCCGCGCGCCGAGGCCAAGGACCTCGACGCCATCACCGTCACCGCGCAGAGCCGCGAGCAGGAACTGCAGGACGTACCGATCGCCCTGCAGGTGGTGAGCGACCAGCTCATCGACGACGTCGCCGCCAAGGACCTGGGCGATCTCGACAGCTTCGTGCCGGGCCTGGTGGTGAACAGCCAGCAGCCGACCCAGCCCAGCTTCCAGCTGCGCGGCATCAGCACCGACGACTTCGGCATCGGCACCGACCCGGCGGTCGGCATCTACGTCGACGGCGTCTACGCCGGCCGCGGCGGCGGCGTGCTGCTGCCGTTCACCGACGTGGAGCGCATCGAAATCCTCAAGGGCCCGCAGGGCACCTTGTTCGGCCGCAACACCGCCGCCGGCGCGGTGTCCATCATCACCCGCAAGCCCGGCAGCGAAACCGAAGCCGCCGCGCGCCTGCGCCTGGGCAACGAAGGACGCGTCTACGCCGACGCGATGGTCAACTTGCCCACCGGCGAGGACGCGGCCCTGCGCGTGAACGCGTTGTTCAATCACAGCGACGGCTGGATCCAGGACGCCAACACCGGCCGCGACCTCAATCCTGAGAACAACTGGGCCACGCGCGCCGCGTTCCGGCTGGGCCTGGGCGAGCGCACCACCGCCACCTTGAGCTGGGACCACGAGAACCTGGACCAGCTCGGCCAGGCCACCACCGGCATCGTGCCGCTGCCGCCGCGGCCGGGCCTGCCGACCCTGCCGGTGGACGAGCTGGGCTACCTGGATCCGCGCAAGGTGCCCACCGCCTCCGACGCCGAAGGCAACGAGGAATCGCGCCGCTTCGACGGCGTCACCCTGATCGTCGACCACGGTTTCGACTGGGGCACGCTGACCATGACCAGCTCCTGGCGCGACTACGACTCGGTCAACCGCGTCGAAGAGGACGGTACCGACCGCAATTACCTCTACGTCGATTCCACCAACACCGAGAGCAACGAAAGCCTGTACCAGGAGTTCAAGTTCGCCGGCAGCACCGACCGCATCGACTGGGTCGCCGGCGCCAGTTACTTCAAGGAGGAGGCCGATCAGACCAGCGAGGTCAACGCCCTGACCGACTCGGTGGACACCATCGTCCACAACCTGGGCCTGGCGCCCACGCCCACCGGCTATCTGTTCGGCTACGTCGACCAGCAGCTGGCCGCGTTCGGCATTCCGATCCGACTGCGCGGCCACCGCTGGAACGAGAAGTTCATCAATACCCTGGAGACCCAGTCCTACGCGGTGTTCGGCGACGTGATCTGGCATGCCACCGACAAGCTCAACCTGACCTTCGGCCTGCGCTACACCCGCGACGAGAAGGACTTCAGCTGGCTCAACAACCCGCGTTCGGCGCCCGAGCTGGATGCGGCGCTGGACCAGTTGGAAGCGATGGGCTTCTTCGCCCTGGCCGGCATCCCGCGCGAGACCTTCGTCTTCGACGTGGCCTTCATCGACCCGCCGGCCATGCTCAACAAGGGCGTGACCAACCGCGCCAAACGCTCCTGGAGCGATGTCAGCCCGCGCTTCGTCGCCGACTACCATTTCAACGACAACACCATGGGTTACGCCTCGCTGGCCAAGGGCTACAAGGCCGGCGGGTTCAACTCGCTGCAGATCGGCAGCCGCTTCGACAACGAGGACGTGTGGAACCTGGAGTTCGGCCTGAAACAGTCCTTCCCCGAGCATCGCCTGCAGTACAACCTGTCGGCCTATTACTACGTCTACGACAACCGCCAGGCGGTGGTGCTGGACATGAGCACCACCATTCCGCGCTTCGTCGTCGACACCTCGGACATGGAAGCCTACGGCGTGGACTTCGATGCGCGCTGGCAGGTCACCGACGGCCTCGGCCTGGACTTCAACGCCGCCTTCATCGACGCCACCTACAAGAACTACGAATCGATCAGCGGCCTGGACCTGTCGGGCAAGCCCACCGGCGTGCCGCACTGGTTCCTGGCCGGCGGCATGAACTACCAGTGGTACCTGCAGGAGCACGGCGACCTGCGTCTCTCGTTGCGCCATGCCTACCGCAGCAAGAAGCGCTGCAACACCGAATCGGTGGCGCAGGGCGACTGCGGGCCCAGCCCGGCGCTGGACCTGGACGAGTCGCGCAACCGCACCGACGTGCGCCTGGCCTGGACCGCGCCCAACGGCCATTGGGGCCTGGCCCTGTTCGGCAACAACGTGTTCGACAACCAGTACATCAATTCCCTGGGTACCTACGGCAAGACCGTACTCGGCACCGTCGGCGCGCGCGTGACCGAACCGCGCACCTTCGGTGTGGAGTTCAACGCGAAGTTCTAAGGGCGCCGCAGCCCGGCCGCGCGCCGGGCGACGACACCGAACCCCGGCGCCGCGAGGCGTCGGGGTTTTGGTTTGCGCGCGTTGCCGTCATGCTTAGCGCATGCCGAAGCGCAAGGGCGGGGCGTCCGTCGATCTCCAATTGCAGCCGCTCTCCAGCCTGCCCGGGGTCGGCCCGAGCGTGGCCGAGAAACTCGCCGCGCGCGGTCTGAACAGCCTGCAGGACCTGTGGCTGCAATTGCCGCGGCAGTACGAGGACCGCACCTCGATCACCCCGATCCGCTTGCTGCAGCCCGGCGTGCCGGCGCAGGTCGAAGGCCGCGTCGAAGCGGTCGAGCGCGGATTCCGCTATCGACCGCTGCTGCGGGTGGCGATCGGCGACGACAGCCGCGGCACCCTGGTGCTGCGCTTCTTCCATTTCCGCGCCGCCCAGGTCGCGCAGTTCCGGGTCGGCGCGCGCGTGCGCTGCTACGGCACGCCCAAGCCCGGCCAGATCGGCTTGGAGATCGTGCATCCCAGCTATCGCGTGCTCGACGATCACGACGACAGCGCGCTGGGCGAACGCCTGGATCCGGTCTACCCCGCGGTCGAGGGCATCGGCCCGGCCTCGCTGCGGCGCCTGATCGGCCTGGCCCTGGACCGCCTGCCCGACGAGGACGCGCTGGAACTGTTGCCGCGCGAGCTGCGCGAGCGCCTGCAACTGCCGACCCTGCGCCAGGCCCTGCTGACCGTGCACCGGCCGCCGCAGGACGCCGACGTGGCCGCGCTGATCGCCGGCACCCATCCGGCCCAGCGCCGCCTGGCGCTGGAGGAACTGCTGGCCCATCACCTCAGCCTGCGTCGTCAGCGCATCGCCCAGCAGGCGCACAAGGCGCCCGCCTTGAAGGGTCTGGCCCTGGCCGAGCGCCTGCGCAAGGCCCTGCCGTTCGCGCTCACCGGCGCCCAGCAGCGCGTGTTCGCGCAAATCCGCGCCGACCTCGCCAAGCCGTCGCCGATGCTGCGTCTGGTCCAGGGCGACGTCGGCAGCGGCAAGACCGTGGTGGCGGCGATGGCGGCGATGATCGCGGTGCATGCCGGCCGCCAGGCCGCGCTGATGGCGCCGACCGAACTGCTGGCCGAGCAACACCTCAACAACCTGCGCGGCTGGCTGGAACCGCTGGACGTGCGCGTGGCCTGGCTGGCCGGCAAGGTCACCGGCCGCGCGCGCGCCAAGGTGCTGGAACAGGTGGCCTCGGGCGAGGCCCAGGTCGTGGTCGGCACCCACGCGCTGATGCAGGAGGGCGTGGCCTTCCGCGATCTGGCGTTGGCGATCGTCGACGAGCAGCACCGCTTCGGCGTGCACCAGCGCCTGGCGCTGCGCGACAAGGGCGCGGGCGGGGAGGTCGGCGCGAACGCGATCGTCCCGCACCAGTTGGTGATGACCGCCACCCCGATCCCGCGCACCCTGGCGATGGCGGCCTATGCCGATCTGGACGTGTCGGCGATCGACGAACTGCCGCCCGGGCGCACGCCGGTGCAGACGGTGGCGCTCAGCGAAGAACGCCGTCCGGAGCTGGTCGAGCGCATACGCGGCGCCTGCGCCGAGGGCCGCCAGGCCTATTGGGTCTGCACCCTGATCGACGATTCCGACGAGGTGGTGGCGCAGGCCGCGCAGACCACCTTCGAAGAACTGTCGCGGCAGCTGGCCGAGTTGCGCGTGGGCCTGGTCCACGGCCGCATGAAGGCCAGCGAGAAGCAGGCGACCATGCGCGCGTTCAAGGACGGCGACATCGACCTGCTGGTCGCGACCACGGTGATCGAGGTCGGCGTGGACGTGCCCAATGCCTCGCTGATGATCGTCGAGAACGCCGAGCGCCTGGGCCTGGCGCAGCTGCACCAGCTGCGCGGCCGGGTCGGGCGCGGTCGCGCCGCGTCCAGCTGCGTGCTGCTGTACCGCGCGCCGCTGTCGGGGCTGGCGCGGCAACGCCTGGAGACCATGCGCCAGACCCACGACGGCTTCGTGATCGCCGAGAAGGATCTGGAATTGCGCGGCCCCGGCGAACTGCTGGGCACGCGCCAGACCGGTCTGGCCGGCTTCCGCGTCGCCGATCTGGTCCGCGACGCCGACCTGCTGCCGCAGGTGCAGGCGCTGGGCGAGCGCCTGCTCGCCGACGCGCCCGAGATCGCCCAGCGCATCGTCGAACGCTGGGTCGGCGGCGCCGCGCGCTACGCTTCGGCGTAG
The DNA here is from genome assembly GCF_900114355.1 of Lysobacter sp. cf310. GTDB lineage: Bacteria > Pseudomonadota > Gammaproteobacteria > Xanthomonadales > Xanthomonadaceae > Lysobacter. Next base: position 802,157 of record NZ_FOSS01000001.1, on the reverse strand, counting down.
GCGGGCAGGCGCCCCCATGCGCCGCGGTATCCGGGCGGCGCAGCTGAATTGACGAAATCGGCTGGTTTTGATCGATACAAATGCGCGACGGCTTGGTCGATAATCGGGCCAACCCCCTGGGAAGCAGGCCATGCCCGCCGTCCGCTCCAACGCCGCCGTCCTGCCCGCGCCGGCCACCGCCGACACTCCGGTCCCTCGTCGCGGCGAGACCGCGCTAGCGGTGCACGTGTCGGAACCGGCATGCTCGCCGGCTATGACGGTCCATCCCAAGTGCGCGCAACTGCGCGATCTGATCGCCGCCGATGTCGGCGGCACCCATGCCCGGGTCGGACATGTGCGCGTCGGCGACGACGGCACGCTGTCGGTACTGCGCTTTCGCCAATACGCCTGCGCGCAGGCGCCCAGCCTGGCCGCGATCCTGCGCGACTTCGCCGAAGAGGCGCAGGTGGTGCCGGAGCACGCGGTGGTCGCGATCGCCGGGCGCCTGGACGGCGACCGCCTGCTCAACAGCAATCTGCCCTGGCCGGTGTCGCTGGAGCGCACCCGGCTGGAGGCCGGCTGCGGACAGTTGGCCCTGCTCAACGATTTCGAAGCCGTGGCCTATGCGGTGCCGCGCCTGGACCCGGCGCGCATGCTGCACATCTGCGGCGACGCCGCCGCCAACGCCGGCGCGGCGCTGGTGCTGGGCCCGGGCACCGGCTTCGGCGCCGCGCTGTACGTGCCGGGCTCGCCCGCGCGCGTGCTGGCCAGCGAAGCCGGCCACGCCGCGTTGGCCGCGGGCACGCCGCGCGAGCTGGATCTGCTGCGGCAACTGCTGCAACGCTGGCCGCACGTGGACAACGAACGCGTGCTGTCCGGCCCCGGCCTGGTCCATGCCTACGAGGCGCTGTGCGCGCTGGACGCGACGGCGCCGCGGCTGGACACGCCGGAGGCGATCACCGCGGCCGCGCAGCGCGGCGACGATGCGCAGGCGGTGGAGGCCTTGTCGATCTTCTGCGCCATGCTCGGCAGCCTGGCCGGCGACCTCGCCGTGACCTTCGGCGCGCAGTCGGTGTACCTGGCCGGCGGCATCCCGGCGCAGATCGCGCCGTTCCTGCTGGCCAGCGATTTCGCCGCGCGCTTCCGCAACAAGGGCGTGTTCGCCGAGCTGATGGCGCGCACGCCGGTGCGGCTGGTCGAGCACGGCCAACGCGGCCTGCTCGGCGCCGCCGCCTATTACCTGGAGCGCCACGCCGGCGACTGAGTTCGCACGGCGCGGCGGCGTCCGCCGACCGACTTCCCATCGAGACCACGTCATGAGCACGCGCCGCCAATTCCTCCAGTCCTCGTTATTGGCCGCGGGCGCCCTGGCCGCGCCGCGCGTGGCGCGGTCCGCGCCCGCCAGCGGCGCCAAAGTGGTGTCGACCTGGGATTTCGGCGTCGGCGCGAATGCCGCGGCCTGGCCGGTGCTCGCGCGCGGCGGCGACGCGCTGGACGCGGTGGAGGCCGGCGCGCGCTGGGCCGAGGCCGACCTGTGCAATCCCACCGTGGGCCGCTGCGGCAATCCCGACCGCGACGGCGTGCTGACTCTGGACGCCAGCATCATGGCCGGCGACGGCCGCTGCGGCGCGGTCGCCGCGCTCGAGGACATCCTGCATCCGGTATCCGTGGCGCGCGCGGTGATGGAGAAGACCCCGCATGTGATGCTGGTGGGCGAGGGCGCCCAGCAGTTCGCGCTGGCGCAGGGCTTCCCCAAGCAGCCGCTGCTGACCGATACGGCGCGCAAGGCCTGGCGCGAATGGCTGAAGACCAGCGAGTACCGCCCGCAGATCAACGCCGAACGCGTCCAGCGCCCCGGCGACGCCAGCAACCACGACACCCTGGGCATCCTGGCGATCGGCGCGGACGGCAAGCTCGCCGGCGCCTGCACCACCAGCGGCATGGCCTGGAAGCTGCACGGTCGGGTCGGCGACAGCCCCATCGTCGGCGCCGGCTTGTACGTGGACAACGAGGCCGGCGCCGCCACCGCCTCGGGCGTGGGCGAGGAGATGGTGCGCAACGCGGCGAGCTTTCTCGTGGTCGAACTGATGCGCCAGGGACGTTCGCCGGCCGAGGCCTGCCGCGAGGCTATCGAACGCGTGGTGCGCAAACGGCCGGAAGCCAGCAAGCAGTTGCAAGTGTGCTTCCTGGCCTTGAACAAACACGGCGACGTCGGCGCCTACGCCCTGCACCAGGGCTTCGTCTACGCCGTGCACGACGGCGGCGCCGGGCCGCACCAGCGGCTGCACGAGTCGGCCTCGGTCTACGCCACGGCACGCAAGTGAGCCGCATCGCCCTGGAGATCGCCGCCAACTCGCTGGCCTCGGCGCTGGCGGCGCAGGACGGCGGCGCCGACCGCATCGAACTGTGCGAGAACCTGGGCGAGGGCGGTTGCACGCCGTCCTACGCCAGCATCGCGATGGCGCGCGAGCGCCTGCGCATTCCGCTGTACGTGCTGATCCGCCCGCGCGCCGGCGATTTCCTCTACGACGCGCTGGAGCGCGAGCGCATGCGCCGCGACATCGAACTGTGCGTTCGCCTGGGCTGCGACGGCGTGGTGATCGGCGCGCTGGATGCCGACGGCGACGTCGACCGCGCGGTCTGCGCCGAGCTGATCGCCGCGGCCGGCGCGCTGGGGGTCACCTTCCACCGCGCCATCGACGCCGCGCGCGATCGCGCGCGCGCGCTGGAGGACGCGATCGCGCTGGGCTGCGAGCGCGTGCTGAGCTCCGGCGGCGCGGCCAGCGCGCCCGCCGGCGCGGCGGCCATCGCCGCGCTGGTGCGGCAGGCGCGCGGACGCATCGCGTTGATGGCGGGGGCGGGCCTCGATCCGGGCAACGTGCGCGGCCTGCTGGCCGCGACCGGCGTAAGCCAGGTGCACGCCTCGGCCAAGGCGCCGCAGCGCTCGCGCATGCGCTGGCGCAATCCAGCCCTGGCCGGGCTGGATCCGGATTGGAGCGCGAGCGAGCGCGGCCGGGTAGCGGCGCTGCGCGATGCCCTGGACGCCGGCGCCGTCTGACCCAGCCCGCAGGCTGTGGCGAGCCACCGGCGAGCCGCACCACCGCGCCGATCTGCGCTCGCGCCGCTGCGGTCGCTCCCGCACCCTGCGCCGCCGTGCAGCGCGACCCCGGCGCCGCGCTCAGGCCGCACCGCGCTCACGAAAGCGGCGCGCCTGGAGCCGACCGCGTTGGCGGGTGCCAAACCCATCCGGCTCAATCACTTAAGCGCCGAAGGTTAAAGATTTGTTGCAGCGCAGAATGCAATTCGGCAAAGCCTGTGCTGAATTTAGATCGATCCAGTTTTGTAGGGGGAAAGGGATGGCCGGGCCGGCGTCCCTTTTAAACGACCTGATTTTTAGATCGTGACAAAAGCTGGAGATCGCTGTCCGCGTGTCCCGTTGCAGCCCACCTTTCGAGATAGCCGTGATGACTCACTCCACGCTTCACCGCAATGCGTTGACCAGCGCGCTCGCGCTCGCTTTGTTCGCACCGTTGGCCGCGCAGGCCCAGGACGCGCCGCAGGGGACGGCCGCCCAGGACCAGGTAACCGAAGTCGAAAAAATCACCGTCACCGGTTCGCGCATCAAGCGCACCGAAATCGAAGGACCGGCGCCGGTCACGGTGATGACCGCCGAGCAGATCAAGGCCGAAGGCTTCGTCACCGTGCACGACGCCCTGAGCACGCTCAACGAGGCCATCGGCACCGTCGAGGCCGACGTGCAGTGGGGCTCGCACACGCCCAACGCCAGCCCGCTCAACCTGCGCAACATGGGCCCCAACCGCAGCCTGCTGCTGGTCAACGGTCGCCGCGTCGCCGATTACCCGCTGCCCTACGGCGGCCAGAGCAACTTCGCCAACTACTCCAATATTCCCGCCGCCGCGGTCGAGCGCATCGAAGTGCTGACCGGCGGCGCCTCGGCGATCTACGGTTCCGACGCCATCGCCGGCGTCATCAACGTGATCCTGAAGAAGAACTACAGCGGCGACGAAGTGCGCGTGCGCGGCGGCACCTCCACCGAGGGCGGCCGCGATACCTGGGACCTGTCCTGGGCCGGCGGCAAGACCGGCGAGCGCTGGAGCGTGAGCTACGCGCTGCAGTGGACCAAGCGCGACCCCTTGTTCGGCCGCGACCGCCCCGAGATGGACGACTCCGACGATGCCGCGCCCAGCTCCTGGAACACCGAGCAGCGCAAGGTCGGCTTCCGTCCGTTCACCGGCCTGGCCCTGCTGGACGCCGGTAACGGCAACCGTCGCCTGGCCCCGCCCCCCGGCGCCTGCGAGCAGTTCCGCGGCGAGTACTACCGCGCCGATCGTCTGGTCTACAACTACAACACCAACACCGTCAGCAACACCGGCCAGTTGTGCGGCAAGAGCGCCGACTTCGGCGATTGGCTGCTGCGCAGCGGCAGCGAGGACTGGTCGGCCTACGCGCATGCCACCTGGGATTTCGAGAACGGCATGCAGGCCTGGGTCAACGTCGCCCTGTACGATTCCAAGGCGCAATGGGGCACCTCGCCGCCTTCGCTGCAGCTCACCGACGGCCTGGACGGCGGCGCCTTCATCGACGCCAACACCGGCCGCCAGCTGATCGGCGTGCGCAGCTTCACCCCGTTCGAGGTCGGCGGCATGGACAACATGCGCAACCTCAACAAGGAACAGTCCTGGGACCTGAGCGCCGGCCTCAGCGGCACCGTGTTCGACGGCCGCTTCAACTGGGACGCCTCGGTCGGGCGCTCGCGCTACACCGTGCACGAGCGCATCGCCACGGTCGATTGGGACGCGGCCGAGAACTTCTTCCTCGGTCCGCAGATCGGCACCCAGGGCGGCCTGCCGGTGTACAACTTCAACGAAGCGCGCTGGTGGGCGCCGGTGACGCCGGAGCAGTACCGCCAGTTCGGCGTCAACTCGATCAACAACGCCGCCTCCTGGGTCAATCAGGCCCAGGCCTCGATCAGCGGCGACCTGTTCGAAGGCTGGGCCGGTCCGATCGGCTTCGCCGCGGTGCTGGAAGCGGCCAAGCAGGGCTACCAGCTCGATCCCGATCCGCGCGGCAACCAGGACTACTGGGTGCAGAACATCGATCGCGGCGGCGGCGAGCGCACGCGCTATTCGGCCGGCGTCGAGTTCAAGGTGCCGCTGCTGGAATCGGTGACCCTGACCGCGGCGGCGCGCCGCGACCACTACGGCAGCTACCACGCCTTCGATTCGGCCGCGCGTCTGGCGATCGGCTCGCAGGCGGAGACCACCTGGAACGCCGGCATCGAATGGCGCCCGCTGTCCAACCTGCTGCTGCGCGGCAGCTACGCCACCAGCTTCCACGCGCCGGACATGCATTTCCTGCTGGCCCAGCCCAGCACCTCCGACGTCGGCATGAGCGACCCGCTGCGCTGCATTCAGAGCGGCGCCTATCTGACCAACGACTGCGGCAGCGGCAACCCCGACGTGTTCTACGCCTTCGGCGCCAACCGCCGCGGCACCCCGGATCTGAAGTCGGAACTGGGCGAGTCGTGGACGGTCGGTCTGGTCTGGGACCCGATGGACAACCTGTCGCTCTCGGCCGACTACTGGTCGATCGACCTGGACGACGAAATCCGCGACCTGCCGCTGGACGTGATCCTCAATGACGAGGCCGGCTGCCGTACCGGCAAGACCGTCGATCCCTCGGTGCCGTGGTCCAACCCCAGCGGCGCGGAGTACTGCGCGACCATCCTGGCGCGCGTGAACCGCGACGCCAACGGCCGCCTGCTGTCGGTGGAAACCGGTCCGATCAACATCGCCCAGCGCAGCGTCGCCGGCGTCGACGCCTCGCTGCGCTACCGCCTCGATACCGCGCGCTGGGGCAACTTCCAGTTCGGCCTGAACTACACCAACCTGGTGTCGATGAAGGAGCAGGTGTACGCGACCGATCCCAACCCGGAACGGCGCGATCGCGACGTGCGCAGCAAGATCCGCGGCAGCGTGAGCTGGCAGGGCGAGAAGTGGAACTGGACCGTGTACGGCGACCGCATCGGCTCGGTGCCGGGCGTGCGCTACCACTGGGGCACCGACCGCCTCGACAACCCCGGCGGCTGCCGCCCGTTCCCGGACGGTTACGTGCCCAGCGACAGCCTGGACGCCAACTGCTCCGTTCCGCCCGGCAGCGGCAACCCCAACGCCGGCAAGAGCACCTCGCGTTACTACGGCCGCGTCGGTCCGGCGATCACCTGGAACTTCAACGTCGGCTACAAGGTCACCGACCGCGCCAAGATCAACTTCTACGTCAACAACGTGTTCAACAGCACCGGCTGGAACCACAAGGACCCGTACAAGCTCGACTACGAGTTCTACAACAGCCGTCTGTTCAGCCCGGTCGGCCGCGAAGTTTCCTTGGAGTACGTGTTCAACTTCGATTGATCTCTCCCGCCCTCCCCTCGGGCCCTGGGCCCGGCCGAACGGCCGGGCTCCTTTTCTTCCAGGGCGGCGGCCGCTCGCAGGCCGTCGCACACTCCTCGCCTACGGGCCGTAGGCACGCATCCGGAACGCGTTCGACTTGGGTATCCGCCTCGCCACGCTGCTGTTGTTGCTGCTCGCGCCGGCGTTCGCGTGCGCGCAGTCGCTGATTCCGCAGCCGCGGCATTGGCAGCCGGGCGAGGGCAGGTTCGTGCTCGACAGCGACGCGGTCCTGGTCGTGCCCGCCGATACCCGCAGCCGCGAGATCGCCGACTTCCTGCGCCGTGCGCTGGCCGACGACCACGGCCTGTGGCTGACCGGCCGTGGCGGGCGCGGCGCGCGCACGATCGAACTGCGTCTGGATGCCGCGGTGGCCGGCGAAGAGGCCTACCGCCTCGAGGTCGCGCCGCAGCGCATCGTGCTGAGCGCCGCGCGACCGCGCGGACTGTTCTGGGCGGTGCAGAGCCTGCGTCAGCTGCTGCCGCCGGGCCGCGCCACGCGCATCGAAGTGCCGGCGCTGCGCATCGAGGATGCGCCGCGCTACGGCTATCGCGGGCATATGCTCGATGTCGGCCGCCACTTCATGCCGGTCGACTTCGTCAAGAAACAGATCGACCTGCTGTCCTACTACAAGATCAACACCTTCCGCTGGCATCTCACCGAAGACCAGGGCTGGCGGATCGAGATCAAGCGCTATCCCAAGCTGACCCAGGTCGGCGCGTGGCGCGACGAGGAAGACGGCAGCCGCTACGGCGGCTACTACACCCAGGCGCAGATACGCGACGTGGTCGAGTACGCGCGCCAGCGCAACATCATGGTGATTCCCGAGATCGAGATGCCGGGACATGCATCGGCGGCCCTGGCGGCCTATCCGGAACTGTCCTGCCGCAAGCAGCCGATCGCCGTACCCACCAGTTGGGGCGTGTTCGAGGACATCTACTGCGCCGGCGACGAAGCCACCTTCGAATTCCTGCAGCAGGTGCTCGACGAGGTGATCGCGCTGTTCCCCGCGCCCTACGTGCATATCGGCGGCGACGAAGCGCCGAAGGCGCGCTGGAAGGAAAGCGCGTCCTCGCAGCGGCGCATGCGCGAACTCGGCTTGAAGGACGAGGGCGCGTTGCAGGCCTGGTTCGTGCACCGCATCCAGCGCTACCTCGCCGGCAAGGGCAAGACCCTGATCGGCTGGGACGAGATTCTCGATGGCGGTCTGGGCAAGGACGCCATCGTCGAAGTCTGGCGTGGCGACGAGCCGGCCGCGCGCGCGCTGCGCAACGGCAACCGCATCGTCGTGGCCAGCCCGTTCTATCTGGATCGGGCGCCGAGCGATCTGAGCCTGGAAAAGCTCTATCGCACCGATTTCGCCGCCGCGCCGGCGTTCGCCGAGCATGCCGCACAGGTGCTGGGCGCCGAGGCGCCGCTGTGGACCGAGCGGGTGACGCCGCGCAATGCCGAAGCGATGCTGTATCCGCGTCTGCTCGCGTTCGCCGAGAACACCTGGAGCGGCGTCGGCGACTACCCGGATTTCCAGCGCCGACTGAGCCAGCATTACCCCAGGCTCGATGCCTGGCGGGTGGGCTATGGCCCCGAATCGACCGAGCTGGTGGGCTATCGGCTGGAGCGCGATCCGGCGCGACGGGTGTGGCGCGTGCACGCGCAACGCGGCTTCTCCGACCTGCGCATCCACTACAGCCTGGACGGCCGCGAACCGGACGCGACCTCGCCCTGGTTCGAGGACAGCCTCGAGATCGCCCGGCCGGGCACGCTGAAGCTGACCCCGTATCGGCACGGCCGCGCCTATGCGCGCAGCCGCGCCTACAGTCTGGTGGCGCACCGTGGTCTGGATCGCGAAGTGCGCTATTCGTTGCCGGCGCACCCGCGTTACCGCGGCACTGCCGACGGCGCGACCCTGAGCGACGGCGTGTTGGCCGGCGACGAGCATGCCGACGGCCGCTGGACGGCCTGGGTCGGCGGCGACGTCGAGCTCAGCCTCGACCTGGGCGCGCCGACCCTGGTGCGCGCGGTATCGGCGCGCTTCCTGCAGCAGACCCAGAGCTGGATCCTGCCGCCGCGCCGCCTGCAGCTGTTCACGTCCGACGACGGCCGGCGCTGGACGCCGGGCGCGGAGCTCGCGCTGGACGTGGATGCCGCCGAGTTGCGCCAGCGTTATCACACGCCGCGCCTGACCCTGCCGCAGCCGATGCGCGCACGCTACCTGCGCCTGCAGATTCAAGGCTATGGCGACCTGCCCGCGGGCCATCCCGGTGCCGGCAGCCCGTCCTTCTATTTCGTCGACGAACTGGTGATCGAATGAGTCGCTCGCACACGCCGCCGCAGACCGCCCGTGCCGCCCTTCGCTTGCGCGCGGGCCTGCGCTGGCTGGGTTTGGCCCTGGCCTTGACCGCTGCCGCCGCGCAGGCCGCGCCCGCGCGCGAAGACCTGGCCGCCACAGTCAACACCTATATCGGCACCAAGGACGACGGCAACACCTATCCCGGCGCGTCCGCGCCGTTCGGCCTGATCCAGGTCTCGCCGATCGGCGATCACTACGCCGGCTGGCGCTACGACGAGCCCAAGATCCGCGGCTTCGGCCATTCCTTCCTGTCCGGTGCCGGCTGCTGGGAGCAGGGCGGGCAGTTGTCGGTGCTGCCGGTGACCGGCAGCATCGCGCCGGGCGGCACCTTCGACACCGCCAAGGCCGAGAGCTTCGACCAGCGCAAGTACGCCGCCGCCTATACCCACCAAGGCGAGGTCGGGCAGGCGGGTTACTACAAGGTGCGCCTGACCGACTACGGCGGCATCGACGTCGAAACCACCGCGCGCACCCGCGCCGCCGCCGAGCGTTACACCTTCGGCGTCGACGCGGCCACCGGCCACGTGCTGGTCAACACCGGCCAGGCCAACAACCGCCATTGGGTGGTCGGCAGCGCGCTGCGCGTGGTCGACGAACGCAGCGTCGAAGGCCGCATCACCACCAAGAGTTTCTGCGGTGGCCAGAACTACACCACCTGGTTCGTGCTGCGCTTCGACCGCCCGTTCCAGAGCCACGGCACCTGGGACGAGGAAGGCGGCCACCCCGGCGGCCGCGGCGCCATGCAGGGCGACGGCCGTCCGGCCGGCGCATGGTTCAGCTTCGACCTCAAGCAGGGCCGCGCGGTGACCGCGATCAGTGCGATCTCGCACGTCGATCAGCAAGGCGCCTGGAACAACCTGCGTGCCGACGCCATGGCCGGCGACCAGGCGCTGGGATTCGAGGCCATGCGCACGCGCGCGCAGGACGCCTGGCGCAAGGAACTGCAGAGCGTGCGCGTGCGAGGCGGCAGCGGCGACGACCGCACGGTGTTCTACACCGCGCTCTACCACACCTTGTTGCAACCGCTGACCGGCAGCGACGCCGACGGCCGCTACCGCGGCTACGACGATCGCATCCACCCGGCCGACGGCTGGACCTATTACGAATACTTCTCGCTGTGGGACACCTATCGCTCGCAGAACCAGCTGCTGGCGATGCTGCGTCCGCAGCGCGCGCGCGACATCGCCCAGTCGGTGCTGAAGATTCGCGAACAGGGCGGCTGGCTGCCGCGCTGGGGCTACGCCAGCTTCGAGACCAATGTGATGACCGGCGACCCGGTCACGCCTTTCCTGGTCGATCTATGGAAGTTCGGCGCGCTGCAGGGCCGCGAGCGCGAGGCCTGGACCACGCTGCGCGAGAACGCCTTCGGGGTGCCGCCGTTCGGCTCGCGCAGCAGCGGTCGCGCCGGCAATCCCAGTTATCTGCAGCGCGGCTTCGTCCAGTACGACCGCGCGTTCCCGGTCAAGAGCATGGACATCGATCCGCATCACGGCGGTTCGGCCACGCTGGAATACGCGCTCGCGGATTGCTCGCTCGCGAGCTTCGCCCAGGCCCTGGGCGAGGACGCGGACGCGCAGGCGCTGCGCACGCGCGGCGGCAACTGGCGCCATGTCTGGGACGCGCAAGCCAAGGACGCCGAGCTCGGCTTCACCGGCTTCCCGCGGCCGCGCCTGGACGACGGCGGCTGGTACACCGGGCCGGACGGACGCTACAACCCGCGTTCGCATCATGGCTTCCACGAAGGCACCGCCTGGCAGTACCAGTGGCTGGTGCAGCAGGACGTGCCCGGCCTGGCCGCGGCGATGGGCGGCGAACCCGAGGCGCTGCGCCGGCTGGATGCGTTCTTCGCCTATGACGCGCTGGTGGCGGACCCGGTCAACGCCGCGCGCAAGCAGTGGGTGGTGGGGCCCTACAGCTATTACAGCCAGTACCGTTACAACCCCAACAACGAACCCGACCTGCACGCGCCCTGGCTGTACGCGTTGCTGGGCCAGCCGTGGAAGACCTCGGCGGTGCTGCGTTCGGCGCAGACGCTGTTCACCAACGCGCCCAACGGCGTCACCGGCAACGACGACCTGGGCACCATGTCGGCCTGGTATCTGTTCAGCGCGATCGGCCTGTACCCGCTGATGCCGGGCAGCGGCGAACTGGTGCTGCACGCGCCGCGTTTCGAACGCGTCGATCTGGACCTGGGCGAGGGCAAGACCCTGCGCATCGAGGCGCCGGGCGCCGACGGTCGCACGCTGCAGTACCCGCAGTCGGTGCGTTTCGGCGGCGCCGCGGTCGACCAGGCCTGGCTGGACTGGTCGCGCGTACGCGACGGCGGAACCCTGCGCTTCGAGCTCGGTCCCGCGCCGTCGGCCTGGGCCACCGCCGCCTCGGCGCGTCCGCCCGCGGCTTGCGGCGCGCCAACCGGGAGCGCGCCTTGAGTGCGGTCGCGGCCTCCTTGCGCCGCCCGGCGGTCCGCAGCTGCCGCGGGTCGGCCGGCGTGCGCCTTGCCGCCGCAAGCGGCCAACTTGGATCGATCCACTTGGTGAATAATCGGGCCACAGCACGAGTCCAAGGACCCGGGATCTCCGATGACCACCCACAAGCCCGGCACCGGCCGGTCCAACCGCAAGCAGGTCACCGTGACCGACATCGCCCAGGCCTGCGGCGTGTCGCGGGCGACGGTGTCGCTGGTGCTGCGCGGCAGTCCGCTGGTGCATGCCGATACCCGCGCGCGGGTGGAAGCGGAGCTGAAGCGGCAGCGCTACGTCTACAACCGCGCCGCGGCGAACCTGCGCCGGCAGACCTCCAGTTCGGTCGCGCTGGTGATCAACGACCTGTCCAATCCCTTCTTCGCCGAGTTCGCCGCGGGCGTGGACGAAGCCTTGGGCGAGGAGGGCTACGTCACCCTGTTGGGCAGCACGGCCGAATCGCCGCAGCGCCAGTTGGCGGTGCTGGGCTCGCTGGTCGAGCACGGGCCGGCCGGCATCATCCTGTCGCCGGCCGAGCACAGCGACGGCGCGGCGCTGCAACGCTTGCTGGGCGCGCACACGCCGGCGCTGGTGTTCAACCGCGCCTTGCCGGGCGTGGACTGGGACTTCCTGGCGCTGGACAACGAGCACGGCGCGCGTCTGGCCACCGAGCACCTGCTGTCGCTGGGCCACCGGCGGATCGCGTTCTTCGGCGGGCATGCCGATTCCAGTTCCTGCCGGCAGCGCCGGCAGGGGTACAGCGACGCGATGCGCGCGGCCGCGATCGAGCCTTCGCCGGATTGGCTGGTCGAATGCAGCCCGACCCGCGTCGAAGCCGCCTCGCGCACCGCCGAGCTGTTCGAGCACGCGCCGGATGCGACCGCGGCGGTTTGCTACAACGACACTGTCGCCCTGGGCCTGATGCTGGGCCTGAGCGCGCGCGGGATCCGGCCGGGACTGGACTTCGCCCTGACCGGATTCGACGACATCACCGAGGCGGCGCTGTCGACGCCGTCGCTGACCACGCTGGCGGCGCAGCCGCGCGCGTGCGGGCGCCAGGCCGCCGAGCTGCTGCTGCAGCGCGTGCGCGATCCGGGCGCGTTGTCGCGGCGCGTGATCGCGCCGGTGAAGCTGGTGGTGCGCGGCAGCAGCGGAGCCGCGGCCATGTGAGTTCCCTCTTCCGGCGCCGACCGCACGACGCCTCCACCGAGCAGTCGACGCCATGAGCACTCACGATCCCAACGCGCCGGCGTCCGCCGCGCGCAACCGCGCGGCCCTGATCGCGATGACCGCGATCTTCTTCATGTGGGGCTTCATCACCGAGCTCAACGGGGTGCTGATTCCGCACCTGCAGTCGGTGTTCCAGCTCACCCACGCGCGCTCGATGCTGCTGGACTCGGCCTTCTTCGGGGCCTACTTCGTGATGGCGGTACCGGCCGGGCGGGTGGTGGCCCGGGTCGGCTACAAGCTGGGCATCGTGATCGGCCTGCTGATCGCCGGCGGCGGCGCGCTGCTGGTGCTGCCGGCGGCGCAGGCGGCCTCGTTCGAACTGTTCCTGCCGGCCTTGTTCATTCTGGCCACCGGCATCGTCCTGCTGCAGGTCTCGGCCAATCCCTACGTGAGCCTGCTGGGCGTGCCCGAGCGCGCCGCCAGCCGCCTCAACTTCGCCCAGGCGGTGAATTCGCTGGGCCACACCATCGGCCCCTACGTGGCCGGCCTGCTGATCTTCAGCGCGACCCTGCTCAGCGCCGAACAACTGGCCAAGTTGCCGGCGGCCGAACGCGTGCAGACCGTGCAACCGCTGTACATCGGCGTGGCCGTGGCGCTGATCGTGCTGGCGGCGGCGGTGTACTTCTTCCGCATGCCGGCGCTCACCGAGGCCACCGAACAGGCCGACACGCGCAAGCACGGCTTCGTCGACGTGCTGCGTCATTCGCATCTGCGTTGGGGCGTGCTGGCGATCTTCTTCTACGTGGGCGTGGAGGTCACGGTCGCCCACTTCATGGTCAAGTACGTCTCGCGCCCGGAGATCGGCGCGATGAGCGAAGGCCAGGCTTCGCTGTACCTGTCCTACTACCACGGCGCCGCGATGATCGGCCGCTTCCTCGGCGCGGCGCTGCTGATGAGCGCCAATCCGCGCCGGCTGCTGCCGTTGTACGCGGCGATCAACATCGTGCTGCTGCTGGTCACCATGAACACCCTGGGCGGCGTGGCCTTGTGGTCGGTGGTGCTGGTGGGCCTGTTCAACTCCATCATGTTCCCGACCATCTTCACCCTGGCGATCGAGCGCCTGGGGCCGATGACCGAGAAGGCCTCCAGCCTGCTGGTGATGGCCATCGTCGGCGGCGCGGTGATTCCGCCGCTGCAGGGCGCCTTGGTCGATCTGCTCAAGGGCACGCTGGGCGACGAGACCCGCGCCCTGCAGTACGCCTTCGTCGTGTCCGCGCTCTGCTACGCCTACATCGTCTGGTACGGCCTGCGCGGCTCGCGCCTATCGCCGTCCGCCAACACCGCACAGGGGCAGGATTGAACCGCATGCGCAACATCGTTTGCTTCGGCGAGGCCTTGATCGATTTCCTCGCCCAGCCCGCGCCCGTCGACGACGCGCCGCGCGCGTTCCTCAAGTACGCCGGCGGCGCGCCGGCCAACGTCGCCGCCGCCGCGGCGCGCCTGGGCGCGCCGACCCAGTTCGTGGGCATGCTGGGCCGCGACATGTTCGGCGATTTCCTGCTCGACAGTCTGCGCGGCTGCGGCGTGTCCACCGACTACGTGCTGCGCACCGACGCGGCCAAGACCGCGCTGGCCTTCGTCGCCCTGGACGAGCACGGCGAGCGCAGCTTCAGCTTCTACCGTCCGCCGGCGGCGGATCTGCTGTTCCGCAGCGAGCACTACGCCGCCGACTGCTTCGCCCGGGCCGGCGCCTTCCACGTCTGCTCCAACAGCCTGACCGAGGACGAGATCGCCGAGGCCACCTTGCAGGGCATGCGCCTGGCGCGTGCGGCCGGTGCCCTCGTCAGCCTGGATCTCAACCTGCGCCCGATGCTGTGGCCGCAGGACGTGCAGCCGCGGCAGCGCCTGTGGCAGGCCTTGGCCCAGGCTGACCTGGTCAAGCTGGCGCGCAACGAACTGGATTACCTGGCCGAGCCCTACGGCGGCGGCGAGACCGGCGAACGCGCGGTGCGCGAACGCTTGTTCGCGGGCGCGGCGCGCTGGCTGGTGGTCACCGACGGCGGCGCGCCGATGCGCTGGTACAGCGCCGACGGCGAGGGCGAGGTGCGCGGCTTCCGGGTCAAGGCGGTCGACACCACCGCCGCCGGCGACGCCTTCGTCGGCGGCCTGCTGTCGCATCTATGCGAACGCGGCGTGGATGCGGCGGGCCTGCCCGCGTTCCTGGCCGACCGCGCCGCGCTGGAGGACGCCCTGCGTTTCGCCGCCGCGGTCGGCGCGCTGGCGGTGACCCGGCACGGCGCCTTCGCCGCGATGCCCACGCGCGCGCAGGTGCAGCAATTGCTCAAGGATCAGTATGAACACGCTGCCTGACCCCGTCGCCCCGGACTTCCGTTCCGCCGACTTCCTGCGTGCGCATATCGCGCGCACCATGGCCTTCTATCACCCGCGCTGCATCGATCCGTCCGGCGGCTTCTTCCATTACTTCAAGGACGACGGCGGGGTCTTTGATGCCTCGCACCGGCACCTGGTCAGCAGCACCCGTTTCGTCTTCAACTACGCCATGGCCGCGCGCGAGTTCGGCGAGGACGCGGCCTTGCGCGCGCAGTACCTGGACGCGGCGCGTCACGGCCTGCGCTATCTGCGCGAGCGCCATCGCAACCCGGACACCGGCGGCTATGCCTGGACCCTGCGCGACGGCCGGGTCGAGGACGAGACCTACCACTGCTACGGCGTGGCCTTCGTGCTGCTGGCGTATTCCACCGCGCTCAAGGCCGGCATGGACGAGGCGCGCGCCTGGATGGACGAGACCTGGCAGCTGCTGGAGCGGCGCTACTGGGAACCGCAGCACGGCCTGTACCGCGATGAGGCCGACGCGCAGTGGAACTTCAGCGGCTACCGTGGCCAGAACGCCAACATGCACATGTGCGAGGCCATGCTGGCGGCGTTCGAAGCCAGCGGCGAGCGCCGCTACCTGGATCGCGCGCTGGGCCTGGCCGAGCGCATGACCCGCCACCACGCCGCCCAGGCCGGCGGGCTGGTGTGGGAGCACTACGGCGCCGACTGGAACATCGACTGGACCTACCACCTCGACGATCCCAAGCACCTGTTCCGCCCCTGGGGCTTCCAGCCCGGCCACCAGACCGAGTGGGCCAAGCTGCTGCTGATCCTGGACCGGCATGTCGAAGCCGATTGGCTGCTGCCGACCGCGCGCCATCTGTTCGACACCGCGCTCGCGCATTCCTGGGACGGGCAGCGCGGCGGCATGTATTACGGTTTTGCGTTCGAGGGCCTACGGCAGGCGTTGAGCGAAGCAAACGCTTTGGATCGTCCGCTCATGGATGGCCGGGCTCTTGCGGAGGGACCCGCGTATGTATGCGACGACGACAAGTATTTCTGGGTTCAAGCCGAATCGCTGGCCGCCGCCGCGCTGCTGGCCGCGCGCACCGGCGAAGATCGCTATTGGGATTGGTACCAGCGCCTGTGGGCCTACGCCTGGGCGCATCTCGTCGATCATCGCCACGGCGCCTGGTTCCGCATCCTCGATGCCGACAACCGCAAGTACAGCGACGAGAAGAGTCCGGCCGGCAAGACCGATTACCACACGATGGGCGCGTGCTACGAAGTGCTGAACCTGGTGCGCGGGAGCTGAGGGCGACGATGCGGCCGGCCAAGCTCGGGCAGGGATGGCGTAGCGGCGCGGCGGTCGTATCGATCGCCGTGGCGGCGCTGTTCGCCACGGCCGCGTCGGCGACGCAGCCCGAGGTGCGCCACCTGCATCAGGGCTGGGAGTTCCGCTTGCTGCCGGACGACCCGCAGGCGCGCGAGCACTTGCCTGCGACGCAATGGCGCGCCGCGCGCGTGCCCGGCCATGTACATACCGACTTGCTCGCGCAGGGGCTGATTCCCGATCCCTACGTCGGCGCGCCGGAAGCGCAGCTGCAATGGATAGGCCTGGGCGCCTGGGAATACCGCAGCCGCTTCGATCTGAGCCAGGCCACGCTGCGCCAGCCTCATGCCGAACTGGTATTCGAGGGCCTGGATACCTACGCCGACGTCTACCTCAACGGCGAGGCGCTGCTGTCGGCCGACAACGCCTTCCGGACCTGGCGGGTGCCGGTGGCCGGCAAGCTGCGCGCGCGCGGCAACGAGCTGCGGGTGCTGCTGCATTCGCCGATCCGGCGCCTGCTGCCACGCGTGGAGGCGATGCCGCACAAGATCGCCGGCAACTACCCCTCGCCCTACGGCGACGAGCCCAAGGAGGCGATGACCGGCAACTTCGCGCGCAAGCCCGGCTACCACTACGGCTGGGACTGGGGCCCGCGCTACGTCACCGCCGGCCTATGGCGCGACGTGAAGCTGGAGAGTTGGAGCGGCCCGCGCATCGACGAACTGCACCTGCGCCAGCTGCGCATCGATGCCGATGTCGCCGAGCTGCGCGCGCAGGTCCAACTGCGCGCCGACGCCGCCGGCAGCGCGACCCTGGCACTGGATTGGCTGGACCCCGACGGTCGCCGCGCGCGCACGCTGCGCCAGACCGTGCAACTGCAAGCCGGCGCGCAGACGCTGAATGTGCCGGTACGGATCGAGCGGCCGCGCCGCTGGTACCCGTTCGGCTACGGCGAGCAGGCGCTGTACACCTTCCGCGCGCGTCTGCTCGGCGCGGACGGCCAGCGCGTCCAGGCGCAACAGCGCACCGGCCTGCGCCGCGTCGAGCTGCGCCGGCCGCGCGACGCGGCGGGGCAGGGCTTCGCGTTCGCGGTCAACGGCATCGAGATCTTCGCCAAGGGCGCCAACGCGATCCCGTTCGACATGTTTCCCGCGCGGGTGCCGCGCGAACGCCTGCGCAAGACCCTGGAGGACGCGCGCGCGGCCAACATGAACATGCTGCGCAACTGGGGCGGCGGCTATTACGAAAGCGACGACTTCTTCGACCTGGCCGACGAGCTCGGCCTGATGGTGTGGCAGGACTTCATGTACGGCGGCGGCATGCAGCCGGGCTTCGATCCGGATTTCCGCGCCAATGCCGTGGCCGAGGCGCGCGACCAGGTCCGACGCCTGCGCCGCCATCCCAGTATCGTGCTGTGGTGCGGCAACAACGAGGAGGAGACGGCCTGGAAGGACTGGGGTCATCGCCGCAAGCTGATGGATGCCGATCCGCGCTACGCGCAATCGGTCTGGGACGGCTACGTGCAACTGTTCGGGCGCGACTTGCGCGAGGTGGTCGCGCAGGAGGCCGGCGATCTGCCGTACTGGTCCAGTTCGCCCGGCAACGACCTGGACGAGAAGGCCAACGATTCGAGCAAGGGCGACAAGCACTACTGGGACGTGTGGGCCGGCTCCAAGCCGATCGCCGCTTACTTGGACGAGACCCCGCGTTTCATGTCCGAGTTCGGCCTGCAGGCCTGGCCGTCGCTGCGCACCGTCGACGCCTTCGCCAGCGCGGCGGAGCAGGGCATCGATACGCCGGTAATCCGCGCCCACCAGAAGTTCCTGGCCGGCGCCGGTAACGAGCGCCTGCTGCACTACATCCGCGCCGGCTACGGCGAGCCGCGTGATTTCGCCCAGTTCGTCTACCTCAGCCAGGTCATGCAGGCCGAGGGCATCGAGCTGGCCGCGTTGCACCACCGCGCCAGCCGGCCGCACACCATGGGCTCGCTGTACTGGCAGCTCAACGACGTCTGGCCGGGCGCGTCCTGGTCCAGCCTGGACTATTACGGCCGTTGGAAGGCCCTGCATTTCCACGCACGCCGTTTCTTCGCCCCGGTCGCGGCGGCGGCGCTGCGCAAGGACGGACGCACCACGCTGAGTCTGCTATCGGACCGCACCCAGGCCCTGCCGGCGCGATGGACGCTGCGCGTGATCGATTTCGACGGCCGCGAACATTGGCGTGCGCAGGGCGAGGTCGCGCTGACGCCGCTGGCCGTCGCCGCCGCGGGCGCCTGGAGCGATGCCGAACTGCTGCGCGGCGCCGACCCGCGCCGTACCGCGGCGGTGTTCGAGCTGCAGGCTCAAGGCGAGGCGGTGTCGCGCCGTGTGATCTATTTCGACGAAGCCAAGGCGCTGGCACTGGACGATCCGCGCCTGCGCACGCAGTGGCGCCGCGACGGCAAGGCCGCGGTGCTGACGCTGCAGGCCGATCGCCTCGCGCGCGGGCTGTGGATCGAGTTCGACGGCCTGGACGCCGAGCTGTCCGACAACGCATTGACCCTGCTGCCCGGCGAAACCGTGCAACTGCGCGTGCGCGCCGACGCCGATCCGGCGCGCTTGCGCGAGGCCTTGCGGCTGCGCTGGCTGGGCGCGCCCTGAATCCGGTTTCCGTTTTCCCGCGCCGTACGCCGGTATCGGCGCGGCCACCCAACCGACCTTGGTGATCCTGATGACTCCACGCACGCTCGCCTGCCTCATCGCCGCCGTCCTGATCGCCGGCTGCGCCCGTCCCGCCGCCGACACCGCAACGGCCGCCTCCGCTCAGGCGCCGGCCGCGGCCGCGCCCGCACAGAGCGCGGACGCCGCCGACGCCGCACGCATGGCCGAACGCGTGAAGGAGGAGACCCGTCATGCCTGGCAGGGCTACAAGCGCTACGCCTGGGGCCGCGACGCGCTCAAGCCGCTGAGCAAGAGCGGCCACGACTGGTACCCGCACTCGCTGCTGATGACGCCGGTGGACGCGCTGGACACTCTGCTGCTGATGGGCCTGAAGAGCGAGGCCGACGAGGCGCGCGAGCTGATCGCGACCCAGCTGAACTTCGACCGCGACATGGTCGTGCAGAACTTCGAGGTCACCATCCGTCTGCTCGGCGGCCTGCTGTCGGGTTACCAGGCCACCGGCGACGAGCGCCTGCTCAAGCTCGCCGACGACCTGGGCACGCGCCTGCTGCCGGCGTTCGACTCGCCCACCGGCCTGCCTTACACCCACGTCAATCTGCGCACCGGCAAGACCCGCGGCAAGGTCAGCAACCCGGCCGAGACCGGCACCCTGCTGATCGAGTTCGGCATGCTGTCCAAGCTCACCGGCAAGCCGGTGTACTACGACCGGGCCAAGCGCGCGTTGGTGGAGACCTATAAGCGGCGCGACCCCAAGACCGGCCTGGTCGGGTCCTGGATCGACGTGGAGAGCGGGCGCTGGACCGATACCGGCTCGCACATCGGCGGCGGCATCGATTCCTATTACGAGTATCTGTACAAGTGCTGGCGTTTGTTCGGCGACCAGGAATGCAAGGCGATGTGGGATCAGAGCATCGTCGCGGTCAATGCGCATCTGGCCGACGAAGTGCGCGAGCGCGAGCTGTGGTACGGCCATGCCGACATGGTCACCGGCAAGCGCACGGCCACGCGCTACGGCGCACTGGACGCGTTCATGCCGGCGCTGCTGGCTTTGGGCGGCGATCTGGATCGCGCCCAGCGCCTGCAGGATTCGGGCTTGAAGATGTGGCGCCTGCACGGCATCGAGCCCGAGTCGCTGGACTACGCCAAGATGCAGGTCGCGTCGCCCGGTTACGCGCTGCGGCCGGAGATCGTCGAGTCGGCCTATTACCTGCATGTGCTGACCGGCGATCCCAAGTACCGCGCGATGGGGCGCGAGTTCTTCGACGACTTCGTGCGCCACTGCCGCACCGAAGCCGGCTACGCCGCGCTCAAGGACGTGACCAGCAAGCAGCAGGACGACTCGATGGAGAGCTTCCTGTTCGCCGAGACCTTCAAGTACTACTACCTGCTGTTCGCGCCGGCGCAGACGCTGGACTTCGAACAGGTGACCTTCAATACCGAGGCGCATCCTCTGCGTCTGCCGGCGGCCAAGCCGCAGTGAGGTTGCGCGCGGCGCTGGCGCTGTGCGCGCTGTGGCTGACGGCCTGCGCCGCCACGCCGCCGCGCACGCCGCCGGCCGCCGCGCTCCATCCGCGCGCGATCGTTTTCTACTACAACTGGTACGGCAACCCCGAGCGCGACGGCGCGCGCCTGCACTGGGCGCATCCGGTGCTGAAGCTGCGCGCCGAGGACGCGGGCGCGCCGGACATCCCGGGCGGCGGCGACATCGCCGCCGACTTCTACCCCGCGCTGGGCGAGTACAGCAGCGCCGACCCGGCGCTGGCCGAGCGCCACATGGCGATGATCGCGCAGGCCGGCATCGGCGTGGTCGCGGTGACCTGGCTGGGGCGCGCGGACCCGAGCTATCGCAGCCTGCCCGCGCTGTTCGACGCCGCCGCGCGCCACGGCCTGCGCATCTGTTTCCAGATCGAACCGGCCTCGCGCCCCGACATCGTCGCGGCGCGCGCGCAGCTCGTCGCCGCGATCGACGACTACGGCCGGCATCCGGCGTTCTATCGCGATCCCGGCAGCGGGCGTCCGTTGTTCTTCGTCTACGACTCCTACCAACTGCCTGCCTCCGACTGGGCGCGGCTGCTGCGCGCGGACGGCGCCGATACGCTGCGCGGCGGCGCTTACGACGCCGATGTGATCGGCCTGTGGGTGCGGGCCGACGAGGGCCGGTTCTTCCTCGATGGCGGGTTCGACGGCGTCTACACCTATTTCGCCAGCCGCGGCTTCACCTGGGGCTCGACGCCGCAGCACTGGCCGCAACTGCAGCGCTGGGCGGACGAGCACGGCCTGCGCTTCGTTCCCTCGGTGGGGCCGGGCTACAGCGACCGGCGCGTGCGGCCCTGGAACCGCGCCAACGAGCGTGGCCGCGACGGCGGCGCCTATTACGACGCGATGTTCGGCGCGGCCGTGGACAGCGGCGCCCGCTGGGTGTCGATCACGTCCTTCAACGAATGGCACGAGGGCACGCAGCTGGAGCCGGCGCGCGCGGCCGACCGCGATGGGCGCTATTTCGACTATGCGCCGCTGGCGCCGGATCACTATCTGCGGCGTACGCGGTATTGGCTGTCGCGGTTTCCGCGGGGCTCGCCGTAGCGTGGCGACGAGGCCGCAGCCGCTCGCCCCTGATCCGCCCTACAGACACCTGCCCAGCCTTGCACTTCCTTCGGTCGCCGCAAGCGGGAGTTAGGGACGGCAGAGTCTCCCTCCCGCTCGGTTCCGGATCCCGCTCTCGCTAGCGGGAGCGGGCTTGGGGTGAGGGCCCGGCGCAAGCGAGCATCCCGCGATCCCTAACCTTGTCTCGAGCATCCGGGCCCCCTCCCACCCCCTCGCCACACAAACCGCCAAAACTCTGGCTATAGTGTCCCGCCGCCAGGAGCGCACCCCCCGGATGCCGGGAGCCCCTTACAACGCGGCCACGCAATGGTTCGGCCCGGCTTTCGAGCGGCTGCACCCCCTGCTGCAAGCGCTGCACCGCAGCGGCGGCAGCTTGAGCGGCGAAGTCGCGATCTCCACCGGTACCGGCCTGGCCGGGCGCCTGGGACGGCGCCTGGCGCGACGCCTGGGCATCCCCCTGGATCGCCCGCGCCGCGGCTTTCAGGTGCGCATCGTCCACGACGGCCAGGCCATGCACTGGCGCCGCCGTTTCGACGACGGCAGCGAACTGGTGTCGACATTCCGTCCGGTCGGCCATTACCCCGACGGACACTGGCTGGAAACCACCGGCCCGGCGCGGCTGCGCCTGGGCGTGGACCTGGCCGACGGCGGCTGGCGCTGGCGCGTGCGGTCGGTGGCCCTGCGCGGCCTGCCGCTGCCGCGCTTCCTGTTCCCGCGCACCGACGCCTACAAACGCATCGAGGACGGCGACCGCTATCGCTTCGCGGTCGCCTTCTCCCTGTTTCCCTTCGGCGAGCTGCTGCGCTACGAAGGCGCGCTGCACGCCATCCCGGCCGATCCGGCCGTCAATGTCGAAAGAGTGGCTACATGACCGACCGCATTCCCCTGCTAATCGATACCGACCCGGGCGTGGACGACGCGCTCGCGCTGCTGATGGCGTTCAACGACCCGCGCCACGAGCTGGTCGCACTGACCATCGCCGCCGGCAACGTCGGCCTCAAGCACACCGTCGCCAACGCCCTGAAGCTGTGCGAGGTCGCCGGCGTCGAGGTGCCGGTGTTCGCCGGCGCCGCCGCGCCGCTGCTGCATCCCTCGCCGGACGCGGGCTACGTGCACGGCCAGGACGGCTTCGGCGACGTCGGCTACCAGGCCGCGCGCCGCCAGGTCGAGGCCGAGCACGCCGCCCTGGCGATCCTGCGCCTGTCGCACGAACACGCCGGCAAGCTGCTGCTGGTGGCGCTGGGCCCGCTGACCAACATCGCGCTCGCGCTCAAGCTGGACCCGACCCTGCCCGAGCGCGTCGCGCGCTTCGTGGTCATGGGCGGCGCGGTCACCTGCCGCGGCAACATCACCCCGGCGGCGGAGTTCAACATCTACTTCGATCCGGAGGCCGCTCACATCGTGTTCGAGGCCTTCGAGCGCATCGAACTGGCCGACTGGGAGGCGGTGATCGCGCACGGCTTCCTGCACGACGACGTGGTGCAGTGGCTCCAGGCCGACAGCGATCGCGCCCGCTTCTACGAGCGCATCTCGGAGAAGACCCGGCTGTGGTCGGCCGACCGCCGCGGCGCCCATTGGCATGCCGCCGACGCCCTGGCGATGGCCTTCGCGCTGGAGCCCGAGGGGGCGCTGGAGGTGCTGGACCGGTCCCTGGCGATCGAGCTGGACGGCCGCCACGGCCGCGGCGCGACCGTCGTGGACTGGCGCGGGGAGGGCGGGGCCCCGGCCCGGGTCGCGATCCTGATGCGTTACGACCAGGAACGCTTCCAGGGCCTGATCCGGGGCGCTCTGGCGGCCGCTTAGACCGGTACTTGCCTCGGCCGCGAAGGGGCGGCTATAATGCCGCTCTTTCCCGCATCAATTTGTGAGTGCCATGAAGGCAGGTATCCATCCCGAGTACCGCGACGTCGTTTTCCAGGACGTCACCACCGACTTCCAGATCCTGACCCGTTCGACCCTGTCGAGCAAGGAAACGGTCAAGGTCGACGGCGCCGAGTACCCGCTGATCAAGGTCGATATCTCCTCGGCCTCGCACCCGTTCTACACGGGCAAGCACAAGATCATGGACACCAGCGGTCGCGTCGACAAGTTCCGCAAGCGCTACGCGCAGAAGTAATCGCGCCGCCAGGTTTCGCGCACAACGGCTGCCCTCTGGGCGGCCGTTTGCGTTTGGGTCGCGTTCGTCCTGAGGGGCGCCGCGGGCCCCGTCGATCCGCTTGCGCGCGGCGCATCCCGCGCCGGGCCCGCACTCCGATCGACCCCGCCGGCGGAACAGCCCGGCCCGTCCCCGCGACCAAAGTCAGAGCCGGTGCTCCATGCCGGTGTGCGATAATTCAGGCACGCGGCGCGTCCGCGATTCCCTGTCCCCACCTCGCCCGCGGCCATCCCTGCGCGGCGCAGACATGAGGAGCTGTTCGTGTCCGGTACTGATAAGTCCGCCCCTGAAAAATCCGCTGCTGAAAAGGCTGTCCCGAATAAACCCGGCTTCGACCAGGTCACCCTGGCCGCCGGCGACAAGAGCGTGACCCTTCCGGTCCAGCATCCGACGCTCGGTGCCTCCTGCATCGACATCGCCAAGGTGCCGAAGGAAACCGGTCTGTTCACCTACGACCCGGGCTTCACCGCAACGGCCAGCTGCAAGTCGGCGATCACCTACATCGACGGCGACGAGGGCGTGCTGCTGTACCGCGGCTACCCGATCGAGCAGCTCGCCGAGAAGTCGAACTTCCTCGAAGTCGCCTACCTGCTGATGAACGGCGATCTGCCGACGGCCAACGAGTTCAGCAAGTTCGAACACGAGGTCACGCATCACACGATGATGCACGAGGCCTTCCGCACCTTCCTGTACGGCTTCCGCCACGACGCCCACCCGATGGCGATGCTGGTCGGCATGCTCGGCTCGATGGCGAGCTTCTACCACAACGAACTCGACCTGGAAGATCCGGAGCAGCGCCGCCTGGCCGCGATCCGTCTGATCGCTAAGGTGCCGACGATCGCCGCCGCCTGCCATCGCTATTCGATCGGCTGGCCGATCCGCTATCCGAAGAACAGCCTCGACTACACCACGCGTTTCCTGCACATGCTGTTCGAGGTGCCGAGCGAGCCGCTGGAGCTCAATCCGGTCGCCGCCAAGGCCATGGACCTGTTGTTCATCCTGCACGCCGACCACGAGCAGAACGCGTCGACCTCGACCGTGCGTCTGGTCGGCTCGACCGGCGCCAACCCCTACGTCAGCGTCGCCTCCGGCGTCGCGGCGCTGTGGGGTCCGGCGCACGGCGGCGCCAACGAGGCCGTGCTCAAGATGCTCAACGAGATCGGCCGCCCGGAGAACGTCAAGGCGGCGGTCGACAAGGCCAAGGACAAGGAATCGGGCTTCCGCCTGATGGGCTTCGGCCACCGCGTCTACAAGAACTACGATCCGCGCGCGGCGCTGGTGCGCAAGATGACCCACGACGTGCTGGGCGCGCTGGGCGTCAACGATCCGCTGCTGGAAGTGGCGATGAAGTTGGAAGAGGCGGCGCTGCAGGACGAGTACTTCGTGCAGCGCAAGCTCTATCCGAACGTCGATTTCTACTCCGGCATCATCTACAAGGCGCTGGGCATTCCGGTCGAGATGTTCACGGTGATGTTCGCGATCGCGCGCACCGCGGGCTGGGTGTCGCATTGGCTGGAGCAGCAGAACGATCCGGAGAACAAGATCGGGCGTCCGCGTCAGATTTATACCGGTCATGGTGTGCGCGACTACGTGGCCAGCGACAAGCGCTGAAGCCGCATCGCAGCGCATGCGAAACGCCCCGCCTAGTGCGGGGCGTTTTCGTTTGGGGCGTGGGGATGGAATGGGTAGCAGGGCTCGTTCTCGGCTCCCCCTTTGAAAAGGGGCGAAGGCGTGCGGCTTGCGAACCGCAGGTTCGTGCACGGCTGAACGCCAGCAGGCTGTGCCTGCTGGCCGGGCGGGTTGGGGAGGATTTGCTTTTGTTGTTGCTTCGTCGGCTCGGCCCGAAGGTCAACGGCTTCCGCCTGCTGCGCATGCGGGTCACTTTCTCTTGCTAGCCCAAGAGAAAGTAACCAAAGAGAAGGGCTAGCTTGACCAAAGCTCCCCTGCGGGTTCGGGGCTGGCGCGGGGATTTTTCGAATGGACGTCCCTGTCCATTCGAAAAACGGCGCGCGTCCTGCGCGCCGCCCTTCGGGTCTACGGTTGTCTGTGTGAGTGCGGTGCTTTTGGACTTCAATGCCGCGGCAACGGCAACGGCAACGGCAACGGCAACGGCGACGGCAACGGCAACGGCGACGGCAACGGCAACGGCGGGTCGCGGCGTCAGGGGGCTCGGTAGGGTGTGGGGAGCCGCAGGCGAACCGCGCCGTGGCGTCCGCTCGCTTCTCGCTTCTCCACGCTCACTCCTGCCTCAAACCCTCATACCCCGCGATCTCCTCGTCCGCCAGCAACTGTCGCAGTTGGGCGGCCGAGGCGCGCTTCATCGGCTTCTCGTCCACGCCCGACAGCGGGGCTTGGCGCAGCACGTCCAGCGGCAGCACGGTGAGGTCGAAGCTCAGGTCTTCGGCGCTGAAGATCCAGACCGGGAAGTCGTCGCTGCGTTCGCGGTCCAGGCGCAGGCGGCGGCTGCGGGCTTCGGCGGGGATGCCGTGCTGATCCAGGAAGCGCGGGGCGGCGTCGGCGTCGTCGCTGTATAGCTGCAGGGCGACCGGGCTGCGCGCGTCGGCGGTGCCGTCCAGGACCGGGCCGACCAGGCGCGGCTCGAACGCGGCGAAGAACTCCATCGCGCGCAGCGCGGCCTCGCGGCGCTGACGCAGGCCGGCCGCGTTGTCGCGTTGGAACAGGCGCTGGTACTCGCGTAACGCATCCTCGATCTCGCGGTTACGCGGCAGCGAGGCGTCGTCGAAGATGCCCAGGCGCTCGGCGGCCTTGAGCTTGGCCTGGTGGTAGTCGCGGATGCCGCCCTCGGCCATCAGCCGCGCGGCCTCGTGGGCGAGGCGGTGGCGGCGTTCTCGGGTGCGGGTTTCGGCGTGCTGCTGTGCGTGCTGACGGGCGTGATGTGGCATGACGACCTCCGCGGCGGGCACGGCGTCGGCGAGGGGACTCGCCGCGGCCGGCGACGCGCGCCGGCGATTCAACGCTATCACGCCGACGTGGTGTTGCTCATCACGCCGGCGCCGGAACGGTGGACGCCCGCGCCGGGGCGGGCGTCCCTTGCGGCCCGGGCTCAGAAAATGTCGAAGGACTCTTCCGAGGGCGCGGCTTCGGCCGGGCCGTAATCGACATAGGACTGCATCTTGTCCAGGTCTTCGGCCTTGACCCACTCGGTGATACCGCCGCCGCCGTCCGGGATCAGCGCGCCGTTGGCGCCCACCGAGACCTTGACCATGCCCTGCGGCGGCTCGTTGGGGGCGATCGGCTTGTCCTTGAGCGCGGCGCGCATGTAGTCGATCCAGATCGGCAGCGCGGCCTTGCCGCCGTACTCGCGGTAGCCCAGCGACTTGTAGTTGTCGCGACCGACCCAGACCGTGGTCACCAGCGGGCCGCCGAAGCCGGAGAACCAGGCGTCGCGGTGGTCGTTGGTGGAACCGGTCTTGCCGCCGATGTCCTCGCGGCCGAGCACCTTGGCCGCGGTGCCGGTGCCGCGCAGGACCACGTCGCGCAGCATCGACACGATCTGGTAGGCGATGCGGTCGTCGATCGCGCGCGGCGCCATCACCAGGTCCGCCGGCGGCTTGGCCGCGGGCTTAGCCGGTTCGGAGGCCTTGGCGCTGGCCTTGGGATCGGGCTTGGCCTCGCCTTCGGGGCCGAAGTTGAAGCCGTCGACCACGGTGCTGGAGCGCACGCCGGTGCCGGGGCCGCGACCGCCGCATTCGGGACAGGCGGTCGCCGGCTTTTCCTTGAACACCACCGCGCCGGCGCGGTCCTTGATCTCGTCGATGAACCAGGGCGTGATGCGGAAGCCGCCGTTGGCGAAGGTGGCGTAGCCGCGCGCGACCGACAGCGGGGTCAGCGAGGCGGTGCCCAGCGACATCGACAGGTTGGGCGGCAACTGCTCGATATCGAAGCCGAAGTTGGCGATGTACTTGCGCGCGAAATCGACGCCCATGGCGTCGAGCAGGCGCACCGAGACCAGGTTGCGCGACTGCACCATGGCTTCGCGCACGCGCATCGGGCCGGCGAAGTTGCCGCTGTCGTTCTGCGGGCGCCAGACGTGGCCGCGGCGGTCGCGGAACACCACCGGGGCGTCGAGCACGATCGAAGCCGGGTTGTAGCCGCGCTCGAACGAGGCTGCGTAGACGAAGGGCTTGAAGCTGGAGCCGGGCTGGCGGCGGGCCTGGGTGGCGCGGTTGAACTTGGCGCCGGCGAAGCTGAAACCGCCGGACAAGGCGCGCAGGGCGCCGTTGGAGGGTTCCAGCGAGACCAGGGCGGCCTGCGCCTGCGGCAGCTGCTCCAGGCGGTAGCCCAGCGGCGCGCCGACCACCGGCGGGGCCGCCACGACCGGGGCGTCGGGATTTTTGGGGTCGGGCTTGGGCGCCGGCGGTTCGATCCGCTCGATCCGGACCAGGTCGCCGCGCTTGACCAGGCTGCCCGGGCTGCGTCCGCCCCAGCCCTGGTTGGGCGCCAGCGCGACTTCGCTGCCGTCGGCCAGGGCCAGGCGCGCGCCGCCGCCTTCGTTGCCCAGCACGATCGCGGGCAGCAGGCCGGCCTGGGCCGGGATCGAGCGCAGGCGCTGCTTGGCGGTGGCTGCGTCCTCGTTGGCGGCCAGGTCGAAGTGCTGCTCGACCCCGTGCCAGCCGTGGCGGCGGTCGTAGACCTTGAGGCCGTCGCGCACCGCCTTGTCGGCCGCGGCCTGCAGGGTCGGGTCGATGGTGGTGGTGACGTGATAGCCCTTGGTCAGGGCCTCGGCGCCGTAGCGCTCGATCATCTGCTGGCGGACCATTTCGGCCACGTAGGGCGCGTAGACCTCGACCGGACGCTCGTGCGGAGTGGCGTGCATGGGCACCGCCTTGGCCACGGCGGCCTCGGCGGCGCTGACGTACTTGAGTTCGGCCATGCGGTCGAGGATGTAGTCGCGGCGCTCCTTGGCGCGCTCCGGGTTGCTCAGCGGATTGCCGCTGGAGGGGAACTTCGGAATGCCGGCCAGAGAGGCCATTTCGTCGAGCGAAAGCTCGCTCATCTTCTTGCCGTAGTAGAACTCGGCGGCGGCGCCGACGCCGTAGGCGCGGTTGCCGAAGAAGCTCTTGTTCAAGTACAGCTCGAAGATCTCGTCCTTGCTCAGCTCGCGCTCCATGCGCATGGCCAGCAGCATTTCGCCGAGCTTGCGCTTGTAGCTGTATTCCGAGCTCAGGAAGTACTGGCGCGCGACCTGCTGGGTGATGGTGGAGCCGCCCGGGACGCGCTTGTCGTCGGTGGTCGCCAGCAGCCAGACCGCGCGTCCGATGCCCTTGTAGTCGATGCCGTGGTGCTTGTAGAAGCGGGCGTCCTCGATCGAGATGAAGGCCTGCTTGAGCCGCAGCGGCACGTCCTCGATCGCCACCGGGTAGCGGCGGGTCTCGCCGAACATGGCCATCAGGCGGCCGTCGGCGGCGTAGACGTACATCGGCTCCTGCAGCTCGATGCTGCGCAGGGTCTCCACGTCCGGAAGCTTGGGGGCGATCAGGTAGTACAGGGTGCCGGCGGCGATCACCCCGAGCAGGGCCAAGCCGGCGAACGCGTAGAGCGCCCAGCGCAGAAGACGGCGGAGACGGGGCATCGAAGCGGGTTCCGATTGCGGGTTGTAGTGGCCGTGGAGTATAGAGGAGCGGGGACACGGACCGCCCCGGGGGGCAGGCGGCCGGTGATTTCCGCTAAGGCCGTTACGCAAAAAAGGCGGTCTAGGTTGGCATTCCTGAAAGAAATGGTTGCCAGCCTGTGAAAAGTCCGTTATCTAAGGCGGGGCCACACGAAGTGCGCGTAAGCGCTTGTGGCATGGGGAGAAAACAGTGGGCGTCATCACAAAAAGCCAGCCGGCCCTCGTCGGCGTGGATATCAGTTCGACCGCAGTGAAGCTGTTGCAGCTCTCCCGAGCCGGCAACCGCTACCGGGTCGAGCATTACGCCGTCGAGCCGCTGCCGCCGAACGCCGTCGTCGAGAAGAACATCGTCGAGGTCGAGGCGGTGGGCGAGGCGATCAAGCGCGCGGTCGCGCGGTCCGGAACCCGGGCCAAGCACGCCGCCGCGGCGGTGGCCGGGTCCTCGGTCATCACCAAGGTGATCCCGATGCCGGGCGACCTGGACGGCGAGGAACTCGAGTCCCAGGTCGAATTGGAGGCGGTGAACTACGTGCCGTATCCGATCGAGGAAGTGAATCACGACTTCGAGGTCCTAGGCCCGATGCCCAACAGCCCGGACATGATCCAGGTGCTGCTGGCCGCCTCGCGCTCGGAGAACGTCGAAGTGCGCGCCTCGGCGCTGGAGATCGGCGGCCTGACCCCCCGGGTCATGGACGTCGAAGCCTTCGCGGTCGAGAACGCCTTCGCGCTGATCGCCGACCATCTCAGCACGCCGCGTGACGGCATCGTCGCCCTGATCGACTCGGGCGCGACCATGACCACGCTCAACGTGCTGCGCAACGGCCGCAGCCTGTACAGCCGCGAACAGGTGTTCGGCGGCAAGCAGCTCACCGACGAGGTGATGCGCCGCTACGGTCTGAGCTACGAGGAAGCGGGCCTGGCCAAGCGCCAGGGCGGCTTGCCCGAGAGCTACTCGGCCGAAGTGCTGGAGCCCTTCAAGGAAGCGATGGTGCAGCAGGTCAGCCGCCTGCTGCAGTTCTTCTACGCCGGTAGCGAGTTCAACCGCGTGGACCAGATCGTGCTCGCCGGCGGCTGCGCCTCGATCCCCGGCATCGCCGAGATGGTCGAAGAGCAGTTGGGCGTGCCCACCATCATCGCCAATCCGCTGGCGCACATGACGCTCGGTCCGCGCGTGCAGGCGCACGCGCTAGCGCAGGACGCGCCGGCGTTGATGATCGCGTGCGGCCTCGCCCTGAGGAGCTTCGACTGATGGCACGCATCAATCTTCTCCCGTGGCGAGCCGAACGCCGTAAGCAGCGGCAGAAAGAGTTCGTCACCATGGTCGTGGCGGCCGTCTTCGGCGCCCTGGTGCTGTCCGGCCTGATCGTGATGTTCTACAACGGTCAGATTGCCGGCCAGAACAACCGCAACAACTACCTCAAGGACCGCATCACCGAGGTCGACAAGCAGATCAAGGAGATCGAGGAGCTCGACAAGAAGAAGTCGAAGCTGCTGGCGCGCAAGGAAGTGATCGAGCAGCTGCAGTCGAACCGTTCGCAGATGGTGCACCTGTTCGATTCGCTGGTGCGCACGATCCCCGACGGCGCGGTGCTGACGGCGATCAAGCAGGATTCCGACACCCTGACCCTGGAAGGCCGCGCGCAGTCCAACGCCCGCGTCAGTACCTACATGCGCAACCTGGAAGGCTCGGGCTGGATGACCAATCCGGACCTGTCGATCATCGAGGCCAAGGGCACCGACAAGGGCCTGCCGTACGAGTTCAAGCTGCAGGTCAAGCTGGCCAACCCGAACGCGCCCAAGGACGAGAACGGCGACGGCCAGCCCGACGCGCCGGCTGCTGGCGCCGATGCCGCGACCGCCGCCGCCGCGGCCAACGCGACCGCTCCGGCTACGGCACCCGCCGCCGCCGCACCGGCCGCGAACGCACCGGCCGGCGCCGCCGCGCCGGCCGCGATCGCCCCGGTGGCGCCGGCGACTCCGGCCGCCGCGCCCGCCGCCGCACCGGCTCCGAGCAACGCTCCGGGCGGCGTCCCGACGCCGGTCCAGGAGCAGCCCGCCGCGGCTCCGGCCGCAGGCAACAACAAGGGGGCCGAATCGTGAGCCAGAAGAAGATGTCGCTCAAGGACCTCGACTTCAACAACATGGGGTCGTGGCCGCAGCAGGCCAAAATCGGTTTCTGCGTGATCATCGGTCTGGTGATCGTGGGGCTCGCCTGGTACCTGTTCGTCAGCGATAAGCGCACCCAGCTTGCAGGGTTGGAGCGTACCGAGAACGACCTGCGCGCCGAGTTCGAAACCAAGCAAGGCCGCGCCGCCAACCTGGAACCGCTGAAGCAGCAACTGGTGCAGATGGAGCAGCAGTTGCAGCAGATGCTGCGTCAGCTGCCGAGCAAGACCGAAATGCCCGACCTGATCGTCGACATTTCCCAGACCGCGCTCGCCACCGGCATCACCAACGAACTGTTCCAGCCCGGTCCGGAGCAGCCCAAGGACTTCTACGCCGAGAAGCCGATCGCGCTGCGCATGGTGGGCACCTACCACCAGTTCGGCGGTTTCGTCAGCGGCGTGGCCTCGCTGCCGCGCGTGGTCATCATGACCATGCACGACATCTCGCTGCGTCCGCGCGGCGCCGCGGCCGGCGACAAGTCCGCGGTGATCACGCCCAACAGTCCCCTGGAATTGGCCGGCACGGTCAAGACCTACCGTTACCTGGACGAAGAAGAAGTGTCGGCGCAGGAACAGGCCAACGGCGATCCCAATGCCGCGGCGGCCGCACCTGCCGCGCCCACTGGCGACAAGAAGGAGGGCGGCTGATGCGTACGACATTCAACGCGGGCGCTCGTGGCCGTCTCCTGATCGCGGCGACGATGCTGCTGGCGGCCACGGCCTGCTCGCGCGGCATCACCAGCACGCCGGGCGACGCGCCGAACCTGGAAAAGTGGATCGCCGAAGTCAAGGCGCGTCCGGCGCCGCCGCTGGATCCGCTGCCGGTGATGCAGCAGTTCGAAACCTTCGAATACGCCGCGCAGGCAATGCGCGATCCGTTCAGCAACGCGTTCACCGACCAGGGCGGGGGCAGCGGCCCGCGTCCGGACGCGACGCGTCGCAAGCAGACCTTGGAGCAGTTCCCGCTCGACAGTCTCGACATGGTCGGCACGCTCGGCCGCGGTCCTGGGGTGATCGCCCTGGTGATGGCGCCCGACAAGGTGACCTATCGGGTACGGCCGGGCGCGTACATGGGCCAGAACGACGGCCGGGTGACCAGCGTGTCCGAAGACCGGATCGAGCTGGTGGAACTGGTGCCGGATGGCGCGGGTGGTTGGCTGGAACGTCCGGCCACCGTGGCGTTAGAAGACAATTGATTGGGGGATAGCACGATGACCGTATTCAACGCCAAATGCTCGCGGCCGGCCCGGCGCCCCTTGGCTTTCAGCACGCGTGGCGCCGGCCTGGTGGTCGGCCTGCTCGCGGGACTCAGCGCCGCGCACGCCGCGACGCCGGCGTCCGAAGCCGCGGCACCGGTCGCGGCTCCCGCCGCGCCCGTGGTCGCTCCCGCCCACAGCCTCGATCCGGCCAAGCAGCTGCCGGGCGCGATCTCGGTCGCGAACATCGACTTCAAGCGCGGCGACGGCGGCTCCGGCAAGCTGATCCTGAAGTTCAGCGGCGACGGTGCCGCGCCCGACCTGCGCAGTCAGGGTTCGAGCGTGGTCATCAATGTCGGCAACGCCCAGTTGCCGGCCGCGCTGCAACGGCCGCTCAACGTCACCGACTTCGCCACGCCGGTCCAGCGCATCGATGCGCGCGCCAGCGGCAACGGCACCCAGCTGGTGCTCAACACCAGCGGCGGTTTCGAGTCGTTGGCCTACCAGACCGGTCGCGAGTACATCGTCGAGATCGTGCCCAAGTCGGCGGCCGCGGCGTCCAGCCGTGCGGTCGGCGCCAGCACCATCAGCAGCACCACCGACGCCAGCAAGCGCGGCTACAGCGGCCGCCCGGTGACCTTCAACTTCCAGGACGTGCCGGTGCGCACCGTGCTGCAGTTGATCGCCGAGGAGTCCAACCTCAACGTGGTCGCCGCCGACACGGTCCAGGGCAACGTCACCCTGCGCCTGGTCAACGTGCCCTGGGACCAGGCCCTGGACATCGTCCTGCAGGCCAAGGGCCTGGATAAGCGCCGCAGCGGCAACGTGGTGTGGATCGCGCCGCAGGCCGAAATCGCCAAGTACGAGCAGGACAAGGAAGACGCGCGCATCGCGCTCGACAACCGCGTGGATCTGGTCACCGAGTACATCCAGGTCAACTACCACAATGCCAGCGCGATCTTCAAAGCGCTGACCGATGCCAAGGGCGTCGGCGGCAGCGGTGGCGGCGGCAGTGGCGGTCAATCGCAGAACGAGAACGGCTTCCTCTCGCAGCGCGGCCGCCTGGTCGCCGACGAGCGCACCAACACGCTGATGATCAGCGACATCCCGAAGAAGGTTGCGCAGATGCGCGAACTGGTTCGGGTGATCGATCGCCCGGTCGACCAGGTCGTGATCGAGGCCCGCATCGTGATCGCGACCGAATCGGTCTCGCGCGAGCTCGGCGCCAAGTTCGGCATCAGCGGCAACAAGGACAATTCCTACTTCAGCGGCAACCTCGACGCCAACACCGCGACCCGCAACTCGCAGGTCGCCGCCGATACCGCTTACGCCAACGCCTTCCGCGACTGGCTCAACGGCGGCTCGGTCGGCTCTCCGCCGGTGCGCACCCTGGGTTCGATCACCCGCGGTCTGATGACCAACCTGGGCGTCGACAACCCGGCCGGTTCGCTGGCGCTGTCGATCCTCAACGCCGGCTACCTGCTCGACATCGAGTTGTCGGCGATCCAGGAAGAAGGCCGCGGCGAAGTCATCTCCAACCCGCGCGTGGTCACCAGCAACCAGCGCGAAGCGGTGATCAGCCAGGGCCAGGAAGTGGGCTACGTGACGATCTCCCCGCAGCAGGGCGGCAACAACACGCCGATCCCGAACGTCCAGTTCAAGGACGTGCTGCTGGAGCTCAAGGTCACCCCGACCATCACCAACGACGGCCGCGTGTTCCTGAACATGGCGGTCAAGAAGGACGAGGTCGACGGCCAGCTCAACACCTCGATCGGTCAGGTGCCGATCATCGCCAAGCGCGCGGTCAACACGGCCGTGCTCGTCGAAGACGGCCAGACCGTGGTGATCGGCGGCGTGTACGAGTTCCGCGACCGCAGCGACATCACCAAGGTGCCGTTCCTGGGCGACATCCCCTTCCTGGGCAATCTGTTCAAGAAGAAGGGCCGTTCCAAGGAAAAGGCCGAGCTGCTGATCTTCGTCACCCCGAAGGTGCTCAAGGTCACGCAGCGCTAAGCGCCCGTTACCGCAGCCGCAGCACGCGAGAGGGCCTACGGGCCCTCTTCGCGTTTACGGGGCAGGGCGGGGCGGCCGGGAACTGAACGTGCCATCGGTTGGGTGAACCCGCGCCGCCAAGTTCGGTCAAAATCGGACCTCGCCCCGCGTCGGAACATCGATGGATACCCCCGAAAGCCTCGCCGGCCTCGCGCCGGACCGTACGCCCGCCCTTCCCGACGCCGAGCTGGCGCGTCTGCACGACGCCTTCCGCGGCCTGCGCGAGGCGCTCGCGGCGGAGATCGTCGGACAGGCGGCGCTGATCGAGCGCCTGCTGATCGCCCTGCTCGCCGACGGCCATCTGCTAGTCGAGGGCGCGCCCGGTCTGGCCAAGACCAGCGCGGTGCGCGCGCTGGCGGCGCGGCTGGAGGCCGACTTCGCGCGCGTCCAGTTCACCCCCGACCTGCTGCCGGCCGATCTCACCGGCACCGAGGTCTGGCGCCCGCAGGACGGCCGCTTCGAGTTCCAGCCGGGCCCGATCTTCCATCCCATCCTGCTCGCCGACGAAATCAACCGCGCTCCGGCCAAGGTCCAGTCGGCGCTGCTGGAGGCGATGGGCGAGCGCCAGGTCACGGTGGGGCGCGCGACCTATGCGCTGCCGTCGCTGTTCCTGGTGATGGCGACCCAGAACCCGATCGAGCAGGAGGGCACCTTTCCCCTGCCCGAGGCCCAACTCGACCGCTTCCTGATGCACGTGCGCATCGGCTATCCGGAAGCCGCGGCGGAGGCCGAGATCCTGCGCCTGGCGCGCGAACGCGCGCGCGACTCGCTGCGCGCGACGGCGCCGATCGAGCAGCGGATGCCGCTCGACGACGTGTTCGCCGCGCGCGCGGCGGTGCTGTCGCTGCATGTGGCGCCGGCGGTGGAGCGCTACCTGATCGAACTGGTGCTGGCCTCGCGCGACGCCGCGCGCTACGACGCCGCGCTCGCGCGCCGGATCGCCTGGGGCGCCAGCCCGCGCGGCTCGATCGCCCTGGAACGCTGCGCACGCGCGCACGCCTGGCTGGCCGGACGCGACTACGTGACCCCGGACGATGTGCGCGCGATCGCGCCCGAAGTCCTGCGCCATCGCATCCTGCCCAGCTACGAGGCCACCGCCGAGGGCTGGGACGGCGATCGTCTGGTCGCCGAGCTGCTGCAGCGCGTGCCGCTGCCCTGATGGTCGGGAGCGCGCGTTCGTGATTCGCGATCGAGCCCTGCGGGGCGACGCATGAGCGACGGCATCGTCCCCAGCCTGGCCGAGCTGGTCGCCTTGCGCGCCGCCGTCGGCGGGCGCCGCGGCGCCCGCCTGGGCCGGCACGGCGTGAGCGGGCATGCGCTGTCGCCCCTGCGCGGGCGCGGCATGGAATACGCCGAGTCGCGCGAATACTCCAACGGCGACGACGCCCGCCACATCGATTGGCGCCTGACCGCGCGCACCGGACGCGCCCACACCAAATTGTTCCAGGCCGAGCGCGAGCGCCTGAGCCTGATCGTCGCCGATACCTCGCCGGCCTTGTATTTCGGCACGCGCGTGCGCTTCAAGTCGGTGCAGGCTGCGCGCGCGGGTGCGATCGCGGCCTGGGCCGCGGCGCGCGACGGCGACCGCATCGCGGCCTTGCGCGGCAGTCTGCGCGAGGCGCCGGTGCCGCCGGCCTCGGGCCCGCGCGGCGCCTTGCGCGCGCTGGACGCGCTGGTGCGCTGGTACGCGCGTCCGCCCGAGGACGACGCCGGGCTCGCGGTCGCGCTGGATCACGCCGAGCGCCTGCTGCGGCCGGGTTCGCGCCTGGTGGTGCTGGCCGACCCGCGCAGCCTCGCGCTGGTGCCGGAACGGCGCTGGCCGGCGCTGGCCCAACACCACGAAGTGATCGTGCTGCTGCTGACCGATCCGCTGGAACACGCGCCGCCGTCGTCCGCTCTGGCCTTCCGCAGCGGCGAACGCCGGATCGAACTGGACCTGGGCGTGTCCGCGCAGCGCCAGCGCTGGTCCCAGGAGTTCGTCGCGCCGGTCGCGGCGGCGCTGGAAAAACTGCCGCTGCGCGGCGTGCGCGCACAGGCCCTGTCCAGCGACGCGCCCAGCGAATCCTGGCTGCCCCTGCTGGGCCGGGCCCGGCCGCTGGTGGCGTGATGGCCGACCCGACCCTGCTGCTGCGCGATGTGCACGACAGCGCGGCGCCCTCGTGGTGGCCGCCGGCGCCCGGCTGGTGGATGGTGTTCGCCGCGGTGGCGCTGATCGCCGCTGCGGTGTGGTTCCTGCGCGCGCGCCGCCTGCGCAAGCGGCGCACGGCCGAGCGTTTGTTCGACGACGCGATCGCCGCCGCGGTCACACCGGCGGCGCAGGTCGCGGCGATGTCGGAGCTGCTGCGCCGCGCCGCGCGCCGGCGCGACGGCGCGGCCGATCGTCTGCAGGGCGAGGACTGGCTGGCCTTTCTCGACCGCGGTGCGAAGTCGGCGCAATTCGTCGAGGCCGCGGGCCGGCTGCTGCTGGACGGCGGTTTCCGCCGCGACGTCGATCCCTTGCACGTCGAGGCCCTGCGCGAGCCGGTGCGCGCGCGCTTCCTCGAACTGATGGGCGTGCGCTGATGGACGCGCTGATGCGAGCGCTGAGCGATGCGCGCGATGTGTTCGCCTGGCCGTGGTGGCTGCTCGCGCTGCCCTTGCCGTGGCTGGCGCGCTGGCTGCTGCCGGTCGCGCGCGACGGCTCGGCGGCTTTGAAGGTGCCGTTCGGAGAGCGCCTGGACGCGGTCGCCGCGGTCGGCGGCCACGGCCTGCGCGGGCGCGGCCCGGGCTGGCTGATGTGGGCGACGTGGATCCTGCTGTGTGTGGCCGCCGCGCGCCCGCAGCAGCTCGGCGACGCCGTGCAGCCGCCGCAGGTGGGACGCGATCTGATGCTGGCGCTGGACCTGTCGGGCAGCATGCGCGAGCCGGACATGGAGCTGGGCGGGCAACCGGTGGACCGCCTGACCGCGGCCAAGGCGGTGCTGTCGGACTTCCTCGACCGCCGCGTCGGCGACCGCGTCGGCCTGCTGGTGTTCGGCCGGCGCGCCTACGCGTTGGCGCCACTCACCCTGGACCGCGCGACGGTGCGCGACCAGCTCGCCGACAGCGTGGTCGGCCTGGCCGGGCAGGAGACCGCGATCGGCGATGCGATCGCGCTGGCGGTCAAACGCCTGCGCACCCAGCCGGCCGAACAGCGCGTGCTGATCCTGCTCACCGACGGCGTCAACACCGCCGGCGCGATCGAGCCCAAGAAAGCCGCCGAACTCGCACTGGCCGACCAGGTGCGCGTGCACACCATCGCCTTCGGCGGCGACGGCGCGCTGTCCCTGTTCGGCATCAAGCTGCCGATGCCCGGCGCTGGCGACGACATCGACGAGACCACCTTGCGCGCGGTCGCCAAGCAGACCGGCGGCCGCTTCTTCCGCGCCCGCGATACCTCCGAGCTGGCCGGCATCTACGCCGAGATCGATCGCCTGGAACCGATCCGGCGTCCGGGCCAGGCGGTGCGTCCGCGCATCGAACGTTACGCCTGGCCGCTCGCGGGCGCGTTCGTGCTGGCGCTGCTGGCGTTCGCGCTGCAAGGGAGGCGACGCGCATGAGCGAGTGGCTGAGCGCGTTCTCGCAGTTGCATCTGCTGCGGCCGCATTGGCTGTGGGCCTTGCTGGCGCTGCCGGTGCTGGCCGTGTGGTGGCGCGCGCGCCGGCGTCGCGCCAATGCTTGGCGCGACGCGGTCGATCCGCATCTGTTGCCGCACCTGCTCGAGTCCGGGCAGGACCGCCGCACGCGCTACGGCCTGTGGCTGGCGATGCTCGGCGGGGCGCTGGCCGTGCTCGCGCTGGCCGGCCCGAGCTGGCGCCAGACCGAACAGGCCTTGTGGCAGAGCCGCGCGCCGCTGGTGATCGCGCTGGACCTGTCCAGCGCGGCGCTCGCGGCGGATCTGCCGCCGTCGCGCCTGGCCCAGGCGCGCGCCAAGATCGCGGCCCTGCTGCGCGAGCGCGACGGCGGGCAGGTCGGCCTGGTCGCTTACGCTGGCGACGCTTTCACGGTTGCTCCGCTTACCGACGACGCCGCCAACGTGGCGCTGTTCCTGGACGCGCTCAGTCCCGATGTGATGCCGGTCGATGGTCAACGCGGCGACCGCGCGATCGCCTGGTCGGCGCGGCTGTTGCGGCGTGCCGGCTTCGAGCGCGGCGACATCCTGCTGCTCAGCGACCACAGCGATGCGCGCACCCGCGCGGCCGCGGCGGAAGCGGCGGGCGAGGGCTATCGCGTGTCCGCGCTCGGCCTGGGCAGCGTCGCCGGCGCGGCGATCCGGCGCGGCGACGGCAGCATCGTCGGGGTCAAGCTCGATCCCGGCTCGCTGCGCGATCTGGCCGCGGCCGGCGGCGGCGCCTATGCGGCCGTGACCGGCGGCGACGAGGACCTGCAGGCGCTGGGCGTACTCAAGCCCAAGCCCACCGACGCCACCGCGGCCAAGGGCGAGAAGGGGCGGATCTGGCAGGACGAAGGTTATTGGCTGTTGCCGCCGCTGCTGCTGCTCGCGCTGTTCGCGTTCCGCCGCCGCGGCGCGCTCGCGGTGCTGCTGCTGTGCGTGTGGTGGCCGCTGCAGCCGGCGCGCGCCGCCGATCTGTGGCAGCGCCCCGATCAGGTCGAGCACAAGCGCATGCAGGAAGGCAGCCGCGCCTACCGCGGCGGCGACTACCCGCGCGCGGCGCAGCTGTTCCGCGGTTCCGACACGGCCGACGCGCACTACAACCTCGGCAATGCGCTGGCCAAGGCCGGGCAGTACCCGCAGGCGATCGCGGCCTACGATCGCGCGCTGCGCCTGCAGCCGGGCATGCCCGACGCCCTGGCCAACAAGCGCGCGGTCGAGGCGGCGATGAAGCGCAAGCTGCCGCCGCAGGACAAGTCCAAGCAGAACCAGTCCTCGCAGGGCGGCAAGGGCCAGCCCCAGCAGCCGCAGCAGGATCCGCAGCAGGGTCAGCAGAAACCGCAGAAGCCGGCCCCGGGCCAGCAGAAACCCGAGCGCGACGAGTCCGCCTCCAAACCCGAGCAGGATCCGGCTGCCGCGGCCAAGGCCCAGGAGCAGGCCGACCGCGCCCAGCGCGAGCGCATGCAGCGCGCGCTGCAGCAACGGCCGCGCGGCGAGCAACCGCCGCAGGCGCGCGCGCGCGGCAAGGAAACGCCGCAGCAGCGCGAGATCCGCATCGCCAACGAAGCCTGGCTCAAGCGCGTGCCCGACGATCCGGGCGGGCTGCTGCGCGAGAAGTTCCGTATCGAGCACGAACGCCGCCAGGTCCTGGGCGAGCAAGGAGATTGACCGCGATGCCGCGCATGCCGTCCTTCCACGTCCGCACCGCCGCCGCGCTCGCGCTGTGGCTGCTGTGCGCCGTCAGTTTCGGCGCGATGGCGCAGCCGCGCGCCTGGCTGGATCGCGACAGCATGAACGCCGGCGAGACGGTCACGCTCAACATCGAGACCACCTCGCTCAGCGGTGCCGGCCCGGACTACGCGCCGCTGGCCAAGGACTTCGAGGTCAGCAACAACACCAGCCGGCGCTCCTTCGAGCGCAGCAACGGCCAATTCGTCACCCGCTCGCTGTACGGCGTGGCGCTGCGTCCGCGTCGCGACGGGCGCCTGACCGTGCCGGCGCTGAGCGTGGGCGGCGAGCGCACTTCGCCGCTGACCTTGGTGGTCGCGCCGGTGGCCGCGC
Source organism: Lysobacter sp. cf310 (assembly GCF_900114355.1). Taxonomy (GTDB): domain Bacteria; phylum Pseudomonadota; class Gammaproteobacteria; order Xanthomonadales; family Xanthomonadaceae; genus Lysobacter. The sequence continues at coordinate 761,909 of NZ_FOSS01000001.1, read as the reverse complement.
GCGCGCCGGCGCGCGCGGGCGACGACGTGTTCATCGAGAGCGAAGCCGACGACGCCGATCCCTATGTGCAGCAGGCGGTGGGCTGGGTGGTGCGGCTGTACTCGGCGGTGCCGATCGTGGCCGGCCAGCTCGACCAGCCGGCGCCGGAAGGCGCCTCGTTCCAGCGCGTCGGCGACGACGCTCAGTACTCGCGCGAGCTCGGCGGGCGCCGCTACAACGTGGTCGAGCGCCGCTATCTGCTGGTGCCCGAACGCAGCGGCGAGGTCACGGTGCCGGGCGCGCGTTTCGAGGGCCGCGGCGCGCCCAGCTTCTTCGATGACATGTTCGGCAGCAACGGCGACAGTCTGCGCACCGCCGCGGCGGCCAAGCGCCTGCAGGTGCGCGCGATGCCGGCCAACGCGCCGCAGCCGTGGCTGCCGTTGCGCGATCTGCAACTGCGCTACCAATCCGCGCCGCAGGACCTGCGCGCGGGCAGCGCCGCGACCCTGACCATCGAGGCCAGCGCCGACGGCGCCACCGCCGCGCAGCTGCCGGAGCTGCAACTGCCGCCGATCGACGGCGTGCAGGTGTTCGCCGAACCGCTGCAGTCGGACGAGAACTTCGTCAACGGCCGCCCGCGGGTCAAGCTCACGCGCAAGTTCTCGCTGGTGCCCTCGCGCACCGGCGACGCGCGCCTGGACGGACTGCGCCTGAGTTGGTGGGACGTGGGCAGCGGCACGGCGCGCACCGCGCAGTTGCCGGCGCTGAGCTGGAAGATCGCGGCCGCCGACGGCTCGAAGCCGGCACCGCTGCCGACGCCGGCCGCCGATGCCAAAGCCGCCTCGACCGCCTCGCCGATCGCGGCGATCGCCCAGGATCCGGCCGCGCGCTGGTGGGCGCTGGCGGCGCTGGTGTTCGCGGCGCTGTGGCTGGCGACCCTGGTCTGGGCGCTGCAGCGACGCGCGCATCCGGCGCCGGCACGCACCGGCGCGGCGGCCTTGCCCGCGGCCACGGGGGAGGGCGCCGCGCCGCCGATACCGAGCTCGGGCCGGCGCGGCTCGCTCAAGCAGGTGCTGGACAGCGGCGATTTCGGCGAGGTCGCGGCCGCGCTGTGCGCGCTCGCGCAGCCGCCGGCGGCCGACGTCGACGAACTGATCCAGCGCCTGGACGATCCCGCTCAGCGCGCCGCTCTGCAGGCCATGCAACGCGCGCGTTGGGCCGGTGGCGACGGCCCGGCTGCGCGTGCGCAATTGCGTGCCGCGTTCGCGCAGGGCCCGCGCTGGCGCGCCACAGCCACGCACCTCGCCTCGCCCTTGCCGCCGCTGTACCCGCCGGGACGGTGACCGGGCTGGTGTACTCTTTCCGGCTGACGCACCCGGGAGTACCGCATGAGCCACGCCAGCCTGCCTGACGCCACGCCGTCCAAGGGCATCCCCCTGCACATCAAGGTGTTGATCGGTTTCATCCTGGGCGCCGTGATCGGCCTGGTCGCGCACTTCGTCGCGCCGGGCTCGCCGCTGGTGCTGGGACTGGTCGGCTACGTCGCGCAGCCGATCGGCCAGATCTTCCTGGCGCTGCTGTTCATGCTGGTGCTGCCGCTGATGTTCTCGGCGCTGGTGCTGGGCGTGGCCGAACTGGGCGACGTCGCCAGTCTCGGCCGGCTCGGCTGGCGCACCCTGCTGTACACCGCGGTGGTGACCCTGATCGCGGTCGCGATCGGCCTGCTGATGGTGAACCTGATCGGACCCGGCCACGGCCTGGACCGCGCCATGCTCGACCAGGCCATGGCCCAGGGCGCGCAGAAGGCCGGCGAGATCGCCGCCACCGGCCAGCAGATGGATTTCATGAAGCTGCTGCTGGGCATCGTGCCCAAGAACGTGGTCGCCGCCGCGGTCGACGACAAGCAGAAGCTGGGCGTGATGTTCTTCGCCCTGATGATCGGCATCGGCCTGGTGATGACGCCGACGCCGGCCACCAAGGCCTTCAAGACCGCGCTGCAGGGCCTGTTCGAGATCTGCATGCGCCTGATCGGCATGATCATCAAGCTGGCCCCGTACGCGGTGGCCTGCCTGATGTTCGCCCTGTGCGCGCAGTTCGGCTGGGAGCTGCTGCTGGTGCTGGGCAAGTTCGCCCTGACCGTGATCCTGGCGATCGCGGTGCACATGTTCATCGTGCTGCCGCTGTGGGTGAAGTTCGCCGGTGGCATGAGCCCGCGCGCGTTCTTCCGCGGCAGCGAGGAAGCCCTGCTGACCGCGTTCGCGACCGCGTCCTCGACCGGTACCCTGCCGATCACCCTGCGCGTGGCCGAGCAGAACCTGCACCTGCCGCGCAAGGTCTCGCGCTTCGTGCTGACCGTGGGCGCCTCGGCCAATCACCACGGCACCGCGCTGTTCGAGGGCATCACCGTGCTGTTCCTGGCCCAGGCCTTCCAGATCGAGCTGACCCTGGTCCACCAGGTCATGGTGCTGGGCCTGTGCCTGCTCGGCGGCATCGGCACGGCCGGCGTGCCGGCCGGTTCGCTGCCGGTGATCGCGATGATCTGCGGCGTGCTCGGCATCCCGCCCGAGGGCGTGGGCATCATCCTCGGCGTCGACCGCTTCCTCGACATGTGCCGCACCGCCCTCAACGTCACCGGCGATCTGGCGACCGCGGTGGTGGTGGCCAATCGCAGCGGCGAACTCGCCGACGAGGCGCCGGAAGCGCCCGAAACCGTCGCCTGAGCCCGGCGCCGCCGTCCGGCGGCGTTCAGCCAGGATGCGCAAAGCCCGCTACGGCGGGCTTTGCCGTTTTCGGGCCCGGTCCGCGCCGATCCGGCGCGACAGGGCGGCGCGCGGATGGGACAATGGCCGGTCCGCCCGGCTGGTCCAGCCGCTCGCGCGGGCGCCTCCCGCCTCCAGAAGACCCCGTGCCCGACGCCATGACGACGCCCAGCCGCCGCGACCTCGCCAACGCCATCCGATTCCTCGCCATCGACGCGGTGCAGGCCGCCAACTCCGGTCATCCGGGCATGCCGATGGGCATGGCCGACATCGCCGAAGTGCTCTGGAACGATTACCTCAACCACAATCCGAACAATCCGAAGTGGTTCAACCGCGACCGCTTCATTCTCTCCAACGGTCACGGTTCGATGCTGCAGTACGCGCTGCTGCACCTGGCCGGCTACGACCTGTCGATCGAAGAGCTCAAGCGCTTCCGTCAGCTCGAGTCCAAGACGCCGGGCCACCCGGAAAACTTCATGACCCCGGGCGTGGAAACCACCACCGGTCCGCTCGGTCAGGGCTTCGCCAACGCCGTCGGCATGGCGCTGGCCGAGAAGCTGCTCGCGCAGCGCTTCAACCGTCCCGAGCTGGCCGTGGTCGATCACCGCACCTGGGTGTTCATGGGCGACGGCTGCCTGATGGAAGGCATCTCGCACGAAGCCGCGTCGCTGGCCGGCACCTGGGGCCTGGGCAAGCTGGTCGCGTTCTGGGACGACAACAAGATCTCGATCGACGGCAACACCGACGGCTGGTTCACCGACGACACCCCGGCCCGCTTCGAGGCCTACGGCTGGCGCGTGATCCGCAACGTCGACGGCCACGATCCGGTCGAGATCAAGACCGCCATCGACACCGCGATGGCCAAGACCGACAAGCCGACCCTGATCTGCTGCCGCACCACCATCGGTTTCGGTTCGCCGGCCAAGGCGGGCAAGGAGTCCTCGCACGGCGCGCCGCTGGGCAAGGACGAAGTGGTCGCCACCCGCGAGGCCCTGCAGTGGCCGCACCCGGCGTTCGAGATTCCCGAGCCGATCTACGACGGCTGGCGCGCGCGCAGCACCGGCCAGGTGCGCGAGGACCAGTGGAACCGTCTGTTCGACGCCTACGCCGCGCAGTACCCGAACGAATCGGCCGAACTTGTGCGCCGCTCGCACGCCGAACTGCCGCAGACCTTCGCCGCCGATGCCGACGCCTACATCGCCAAGCTGCAGGCCGACGGTCAGACCATCGCCTCGCGCAAGGCCTCGCAGATGGCGATCGAGACCTTCGCGCCGCTGCTGCCGGAACTGATCGGCGGCTCGGCCGACCTCGCCCATTCCAACCTGACCCTGTGGAAGGGCAGCAAGTCGGTCGCCAGCGACGACCCGAACGCCAACTACATCTACTTCGGCGTGCGCGAGTTCGCGATGACCGCGATCAGCAACGGCCTCAGCCTGCACGGCGGCTTCATTCCCTACGACGCCACCTTCCTGGTGTTCAGCGACTACGCGCGCAACGCCGTGCGCATGAGCGCTTTGATGGGCGCGCACGCGATCCACGTCTACACCCACGATTCGATCGGCCTGGGCGAGGACGGCCCCACCCACCAGCCGATCGAGCATCTGGCCAGCCTGCGTTACATCCCGCACAACGACGTCTGGCGTCCCTGCGACGCGGTCGAATCGGCGACCTCGTGGCGCGCCGCGATCGAGCGCAAGGACGGTCCGAGCTGCCTGATCTTCTCGCGCCAGAACCTCACCCATCAGCCGCGCAGCGACGAACAGCTCAAGCAGATCGCGCGCGGCGGCTACGTGCTGCGCGACAGCGAGGGCGCGCCCGAGCTGATCCTGATCGCCACCGGTTCCGAGGTCGGTCTGGCCACCCAGGCCGCCGACGCGTTGGCCGCCGACGGGGTCAAGGTGCGCGTGGTGTCGATGCCGTCCAGCGACGTGTTCGACCGCCAGGACGCCGCCTACCGCGAATCCGTGCTGCCCAACGCGGTGCGCAAGCGCGTGGCGATCGAAGCCGGCGTCAGCGATTTCTGGCGCAAGTACGTCGGCCTGGACGGCGCCGTGATCGGCATCGACAGCTTCGGCGCGTCGGCGCCGGCCGAGGCGCTGTTCCCGCACTTCGGCTTCACGGTCGAGCGCGTGGTCGCGGCGGCGAAGGCGCTGGTCTGAGCTCAGGGGCCGCGCCGATGAGGCTGCCGGCACCGATGCTGTCGAACGCGGGTCGCGCAACGCGACCCGCGCGGGCCGATGTTCCGCAAAGGCGCGGCGGTTGACCGCGGCCCCGGCCCGCACGCCCCGCTGGCCGCAAGCGCGGCGCCGGCCTTACGCGCTGGCCGCGATCTGTTCCGCGCTGTTTCTGATCCTCGTCGGCGCCGCGTCGGCCGCGCCGCCGCGGGTGCTGTGCGACGCCGCGCCGACACCGCGGCCGCTGCCGGATCCCGCCACCTGCCCGCGCCGGCTCGGCCTGCCCGTCGGCGCCGTCGCGCCGACCGCCGCATCCACCGCCACGGGCTTGCTCGCGCAGGCGCGCGAGCGCATCGGCGGCGGGCGCTTCGACGAGGCCGCGCAGGCGCTGGATTGCGCGGAGGCCAGCCTGGGCCGCGACGCCGATTGGTCCTTGCACTACGAACTGGTGCGCCAGCGCGGCATCCTCGCCTATCGGCGCGAGCTCATCCCCGAGGCGCTGAGCCGTTTCGAATGCGCGCTCAAGCTCTCGACCGCGCACGAGGATCGCAGCGCGGTCGCGCGCGATCTCAAGAACGTCGGCAGCGCGCTGCGCCGGCTCGGCGATTTCCGCGGCGCCCTGCGCACGCTCACCGCCAGCCTGCAGATGCAGCGCGCCCAGGGCGAGGTCGGCGGCGCGGTGCTCAACAACATCGCCGACGTCTACCGCGAACTCGACGAGCCCGACGAGGCGACCCGCCATTACCGCGAGGCCCTGGTCGCGTTCCGCGCCCAGAACAACCGCGTCGAAGCCGGGCACGTGCTGGAAAGCCTGAGCGAGCTCAGCCTGGACCGCGGCGACGCGGCGCAGGCTCAGCGCTGGCTGCAGGAAGCGTTGCAGACGTATCGCGAGGCAGGCAACCGCGCCTACGAGCTGCGCGTGTACGCCGGCCTGATGCGCACCGCCTTGTCGCGCGCCGATCTGGCCCAGGCGCGGCAGTGGCGGCAGGCCGCGTTCGCGATCGCGGGCGAACACAAGTTGAGCCTGCCGGCCAGCCTGCAACTGCAGATCGCGCGCAGCGAGCGCCTGGAGGGCCGCGCCGATGCGGCCGCCGAACGCCTGCGCGCGGCGATCGCGGCGCTGCCCGAAAGCGGTGTGGAACGCATCGCGCTGCTGGAAGAGCGGTCGCTGGCGCAGGAGGCCGCGGGCGATCGCGGCGCAGCGATCGCCACCCTGCGCGACGCCCACGAGCAGGAACGCGTGCTCAGCCGCGCGCAGCAGGATCGCCAACTGGGCTGGCTGCGCACGCGCTTCGAAACCGCCGAACGCGACCGCACCATCGCCGCGCTGGAAACCGAGAACCGGTTGCGGCGCGGCGAACTGCGCCAGCGCACCCTGCTGTTGTGGCTGACCCTGGCCGCGAGCCTGGCCGCGGCGCTGGCGCTGGGCCTGCTATGGATGCGCCGGCGCCAACGCGCGCGCCTGCTCGAGGCCGAGCGCGAGGTGCGCGAAGAGGAGGCCTTGGCGCGCTACCGGCGCGAGACGGAGGCGCTGGCCGAGGACCGCAGCCTGCTGCAGGCCCTGCTCGACAGTCGCCAGGACGCGGTCTGCCTGATCGATGCCGAGGGCCAGGTGCTGGCCGCCAATCGCGCCGCCTGTGAACTGCTCGATGCCGATGCCGCGTCGCCGGTGGGCCAGGCGCTGGGCGATTATCTGGGCGAGGCCGATCGCGAGGCCTGGACGGCGGCGCTGGAAGGCATGGAGGACGCCAGCGAGCAGACCCTGGCCTGCGCGCGCCGCGACGGCGCGATCCGCCTGCAGGCCCGGCTCACGCCCTGGCTGCGCGGCGACGGTCTGATCGTGCTCGGGCTGCGCGAGGATTGCGCGAGCGCGGCCGCCATGACGGGTTTGTCCGAGGTCGCGGCGAACGCCGACGATTCCGATCACGACGCGCACCTGCGCGAGGACTTCCGCCGCACCCTGGTCGAGCTGATGCTGGCCGTGGTCGAGACCTGGGAGCGCAGCACCGGCAGCAGCCGCCTGGAGCTGGCCGAGCGCAGCCGCATCTGGCGGGTGACCGTCGACGACGGCCGCCTGCGGGTGCGCGCGATGGAGCGTTATCTGAGCCTGTCGCGGCTGCCGCGGCGGCCGCGCTGGCGCGACGTGCTGCGCTCGGCCTACTACGTGCTCAGCCACTGCACGATGACGGCCCAGGAACGCGAGGACCTGCAGCGCCGCGTCGACGCGGCGCTGGCCTACACCCGGCGCCGCGCCCTGGTCTGAGGCCCCGCCTCAGCGGTCGGGCAACAGCGGCTCGGCCTCGACGCGGTTGTCGACGCAGACCACGCACACGCCCTGCAGATTGCCGTCCTTGAAGCGGTAGAGGTCGTGGTGGTCGCCGTTGTCGGGGCTGAAATCGACCGGCCCCTGCACGAAGGGCACCGCCTGCGCCGCGGGATCGGCGGATTTGACGCCCAGCGCCGAGCATTGGTCGTGCGCGGCCTCGTTGGCCCAATACCACTCGTCGACGATGCCGCAGGTCTTCTCCGGCACGCAGTAGGTCGCGCCGGCCGTGCCCAGCAGCGGCGCGTGCTCGGTGCGGTACTGCGCCAGCGCCGCGGGCGTGATGCTGAAGGTGCTGACGATCTTGGGCGAGGTGTTCGGGTCCAGGCACCACTTCTTGTTCTTGGCCAGGGGGTCGTGGGCGTGGGCGCCGGTGGCAAACAGCAGGCTGAGGCTGAGCAGGCAGAGCAGCGGTTGGCGCGTCATGGCTCGGTCACGGTAGGTGGATGGCCCGCTCAGTGTAGGCGCCGCCGCGCCCGCGGCTCCAACGGTTTCGGGGGCACAAACGGGGTACGAATCCGCGCCAAGCGATTGATTCTTCGAAGCATCGGCGCGATTCGTTCCCGCCGCGGTCCGGTTTGGTCCCGTGCGCGTACTGGCCGCCGGGCGGCCCCGCTCCTAGCGTGATCGGACCCGGTCGGCCGCCGATCACGCGATCGCAGGGCCGGCCCCGGGACCCGCAACCGTCCAATGCCGCCGTCGCCACGGCGGTCCCACCTGGAGATCGCTATGAAGCTCAAGCTGTTCAACCTGGCCCTGATGACGACCGTGCTGCTCGGCGCCAGCCTCGCCTCCGATCCCGCCGGCGCCGCCAACGGCGTGCCGGGCCGGGTCATCCACGACCGCGACGATCCGGTCGGCCCTAGCACCGGCACCTGGCGCGGCAGCTACTACACCCAGTACACCGTGTGGGGCGACGGCATCGAACACATCGGCGAGATCGGCACCACCTTCCGCACCGGGCACGAGGTCTTCGGCAACTCGTACCAGAGTTGCCACAACGCCCTGGTCGCCGAAATGAACGCCGTCGGCGGCGTGGCCGGCTGGACCGACTGCTCGCCGCTGTAACCGTTTTGGGGGATCGTCTCGGGGGATCGCGCGCCGTCCCCGCGGCCGCGATCAGCCGGCGGGTCGTTCGCCGCGCACGGTGACGCGTGTCGGCGGCTCGTCGGTCTCGAGGCGGCCCGGATACCGGTCGTACTCGGACATGGGGCTGTCCTGCGCGCAGCGCGCGTCGGGGAAGCCGTAGCGCTGGCGCAGCGCCAGCCCGCATTCGGCCATGGCCTGGAAGGCCTGGCCGACCTGCATGCACTGCTTGTCGAAATCGCGCCGGAACGCGTCGCGCCGACGCATGAAGTCCTCGCCGCACTTGCGTCCCACCCGGATCCGGTCGAGATCGTCCTGGGCCGCGTTGGTGCCGGCCAGGCCGTACTCCTTGAGCTCGGCCTCGCTGAGGATGCGCAGGTCGCGGTTGGCCACCGTCATCATCTGATCGGCGACCGCGGTGGCCACGCCGTTGCGCTCCAGATAATCGCGCACCTGGGTGTTGATGGCCTTGAGCTCGGCGCTGAGTTCGGCGCGCGAGGTCGCGGTGGAGCGATCGCGGATCAGACGGTGGATGCCGACCTTGCCCGAGATCGAACGGGTATCGCCCGCCGCCAGCACCAGCACGCAGGCGCTGTGGCACTGCGAATCCTCGCGGATCCAGATCGCCCAGCGCGATTCGGCGATCGAGTCGCCGGCGCGGATCGCCTCTTCGACATGGCCGCCGGTGGAATCCAGGTCGAGGATGCGGGTCGGGATTTCCATGCGATCGGCCATCGCCGCCACGCGCTGGACCAGGGCGGTGAAGCCGGCGCCGATCTTGCCGCGGTAGCGCACCCGCACCATGCCCTGCGGCTGGCACGCGCGCAACGCATCGACCAGGCTGAAGAACTCCAGCGAGGTCAGCGCCTCGCCGTCGCCGTGCTGGGCGTAGTCGTACTCGCAGCTGATCGAGGCCTCGCCGGAATCGAGCTTGGCCGGCGGCCAGTAGGTGCCCTTGAGCGCGTCGGCCTTGGCCGGCGCCTGGTCGTCGGCGGGAGCGGCGGAGCGGTCGCCGGACTGGTCGCCGATGGTGACCGCCTCGGCGCGGGCCGTCGCATCGTCGCCGTTCGCCGGCCGCTGGCAGGCCGTGGCCAACAGGCTCAGTGCCAGCAGACCCGATGCGAACAGCCACCTCTTCGACATGCCTTGCTCGTCCTGGTTACGGTTGCGGCCGGCGCCCGCGCGGCGGTCGGCACGGGATTGGACCGCGCGGCCGGCGCCGAGTTTCGGCGGCCGACCCGCTCATGATCGCGCGCGCCGGATGAACGCGAGCGTGATTCCGGGTGGCGTGGACGGCGGCGCCCGGTGTGTCGCCTCAGGCCGCCGGTCGCGGCGTGTCGTAGCGCTTGAAGTAACGATGGTGGCGCAGATGGTCGTGCTGCTGGCCGATCCCGAAATAGGCCTTGCCGCCGCGGCGCCCGGGCTGCAGGCAGGGCAGTTCGTGTTGCGCGTCGGGGTTGTTGGTGTAGTAGGCCGGGATCTTGTCGACGAAGCGGCTGAGCATCTGCGGGCCGCATTCCACGCCGTCGTAGCTGTCGAAGCCGAAGCGCGGATGACCGATGTTGAAGTCGTCCACGCAGACCACGCCGTTCTCGATCAGCGACAGCTCGTGTTCCAGCGGCCAGGCGTCGTACCAATGCGCGTCCAGGTAATACAGCGGGCAGCGGAACTGGTCGCGGAACTTGGCGATCAGCTCCGGCGAGTCCAGCTTCTCCACGTGCGTATGCGGCATGAAGCCGACCCGGCGCTTGACCAGATCGACGTAGCGGTCGACCACGTCGCAAGTGACGATGTTGAGGTGCGGGTAGGCGCGCGCCAGATACTCGGTGGTGTCGCCGACGTTGGAGCCGGTCTCGATGATGGCGTCGCACTGGTAGCGTTCGATCAGATAGTCGAATTCCAGCGCGGTGGTGATGTCGAAGCCGAACGGCCCGCCGTCGTCGCTGAGCTCGGCCGCGCCCAGGCGCATGGTGCGGTAGAAATGCTTGTAGACGTTATCCGACGACATCCGCGAGGCGCTCCCTGAAACACGGTCAGTGACCGAAGTATATGCGGCGTCCGCCCCCGCTTCCTGTGCGAGCGGCGGCAGCCGCGATCGCGAAGCCGACCCTGGCCGCGCCCGCCACGACCAGCGCCGGCATGCGTTCCCTGGCGTGCGCCCGACCGCTCAGGGCGCGCGCGTCTCGCGCAGGCCCAGCGCCAGCAGCCGTGCCAGCAGGCGTTCGCCCAGGCCCGAGGGCGCGGCCAGGTCCATGCGCGCCAGCGCCTCGGCGTCGTCGCTGCGCGCGCCGGTCAAGGCGCGCGCGATCGTGGCCAGCTTGCCGCTACGGCTGGCGGTGGCGGTTTTGAGCCAGCCCAACGCACGCACCAGGCGCTGTTCGACCGCGCTGAAATCGCTGCCCAGCGGATAGTCGGGCAGCAGGCCGTCGCGGCGCAGCGGCGCCAGCGCCGCGCGCAGGTGCTCGGGCGTGTTGTGCCGCGCCGGCGCGGCCATGGCGTAATCGGCGCGCAGCTTGCCCTCGCGGCGCGCGGTGTCGAGCAGACCGCCGCGGTAGCGCGCGTCGGCGATCGCGGCCATGGCCAGCACGCAGTCCTCGTCGGCGCGGCCGCGCAGGTCGGCGATGCCGTACTCGCTGATGTAGATATCGCGCAAGTGGCGCGGGATGGTGGTGTGGCCGTAGTTCCAGACGATATTCGAGCTGACCTGGCCGCCGGCCTCGCGGGTCGCGCGCAGCATCAGCACCGAGCGCGCATCGGGCAGCGCGTGCGCCATGGCGACGAAGTTGTACTGGCCGCCCACGCCCGAGACCACACGGCCGTCGGCGAGCCCGTCGGACACCGCCGCGCCCAGCGCGGTCGCCATCATGCAGGTGTTGAAGAAGCGCGCATCGCGGCGTTGCAGGCGCTCCAGCGCCTCGTGACCGCCGTAGAGCTCGTTGACCTCGCTGATCCGGCGCATGCCGATGCCGCGGCGCTGCTCGTCGGGCAGCCGGCGCAGCCAGTCGTAGAACTCGGGCGAGCCCAGATAGAAGCCGCCGTGCAGGTATTCGCCGTCGCGTTCCAGCGCGGCACGGTCGGCCTCGTCGGCGCTGCCGTCGGCGAGGCGGAGCATCAGCGCTTCGTCGTCGACCACCTTGCGTCGGATCACGCCGACCTCGACCAGGCGCCGGAAGCCCTCGTTGATCATCTCGCTGCAGCCGTACAGGCCGATCGCGAACGGAGCCAGATCGGCGCGCGCGGCCAGGGCCGGATCCAGCGCGGCCAGCACGCGCCGGTAGCCGGCGTTGTCGGCGTGGCGCAGCGCCAGCGCGTGGCAGAGCGCGTCGGCGAGCGCGCCGATGCCGATCTGCAGGGTGCCGCCGTCGCGCACCAGGGTGCTGGCGTAGAAGCCGATCGCGTAGTCGGCGTCGGTGACCGGCTGGCGCGGCAGGCCGAACAGCCTGGGATGCGGGCCGGGCGGGGTCAGCACCACGTCGAAGTAGTCCTCGGCGACGGTGGCGCTGCCGCCCAGCCAGGGCAGTTCCGGGTCGACCTCGGCGATCAGCAGCGGCCGCGGCAGGCCGCGCGCGACGATCGCATCCACCGCGTCCTGGGTCAGGTCGGTGTTGCACGACAGCGACAGGCGGCTGTCGCCGTCGCGGCGCGCGACCTTCTGCACGATCGCGTTGACGCCGCGGTCGGCCAGCGCGCGCGCGACGTGGGTGTAGTTGAGGCTGGCGTAGCGTTGCTGCGCCGGCGGCGAATGCAGCAGCGCGCCGGACTGCAGATAGAACTCCTCGATCTCGATATGCGCGGGCAAGGCGTCGCGCTTGAGCGCGCGCACATAGCTCAGGCGCGGAAAGTCGTCGCCGAAGTGGCGGCTCGCGAACGGGCCGATGAAGCGGCCCTCCAGGCCTTGGCCGGCGCCGGGCGGATCCAGCGACAGCGCGGTGTACAGATGCAGCGGCCGCGAGGGGTCGGCTTCGGCGCGCGCGTAGATCGCGTTCAACAAGCGGTGCGGCTTGCCCAGGCCCAGGGGCGCGCCCAGATGCAGCGGGCCCTGGATGCGGGCGTAGAGAAAATCGACGGCGTCGTCGAGGCGTTCGTAATGGGCGGGTGCGGTCATGGCCCGGAGTATCGCATCGCCGCGGTGGCCGGCTTGACAACTTCGATTACGGGTGTAATCTCAAGAAAAATTACGGATGTAAACGATGCAGATCAGCGAAGCCGAATCGGTGGTGATGGACGTGCTCTGGCGCGAGCATCCGCTCGCCGCCGAGGACGTGGTCGCGGCCCTGGCCCAGCGCCAGGACTGGCAGGAGGCGACCATCAAGACCCTGCTCAACCGGCTCTTGAACAAAGGCGCCGTGCGCGCCGAGAAGCAGGGCCGGCGCTATCTCTACGCGCCGGTGCTCAAGCGCGAGGACTGGGTGCTGGAGGAGAGCCAGGGTCTGTTGCAGCGTCTGTTCGACGGCCGGGTCGCGCCGCTGGTCGCGCACTTCAGCGAGCAGCGCAAGCTCAGCCGCAAGGACATCGCCGAACTGCGCAAGTTGCTGGAGGAGCTCGACGATGAGCAGCGTTGATATCGCCGCCGTCCTGTGGGAAACCGCACTGGCGAGCAGTTTCGCGATCGCCGTGGTGCTGCTGTTGCGGCGCCCGCTGCGGCGCGGCTTCGGCGCGGCCGCCGCGTACGCGCTGTGGGCGCTGGTGCCGGCGGCGGTCGTGGCGGTGCTGTTGCCGGCCGCGCCCGCGCGCATGCCGCTGGCCTTGCCGGTGCAGGCCATGGTCCAGGCCCCGTTGACGGTGGCCGCGCCGCAGGCGCCCGGCATCGCGCCGGCCGACACGGCCCTGGCGATCTGGCTGGCCGGCGCGCTGTTGGCCCTGGCCGCGCTGGCTTGGCAGCAGCGCCGTTTCGTACGCGCGCTGGGCGTGCTGCGCCCGCGCGCCGACGGACTGCGCCAGGCCGATGCGGTGGCCGGTCTGCCGGCGGCGATCGGTTTGCTGCGGCCGATCATCGTCGTGCCAGAGGATTTCGAGCGGCGCTACAGCGTCGAACAGCAGGCGCTGATGCGTGCCCACGAGCGCGAGCACATCGCGCGCGGCGACCTGGCGCTCAACGCGGCGGTCGCTGCGCTGCGCTGCGTCTACTGGTTCAACCCGCTGCTGCACTACGCCGTGCGCCATTACCGCCACGACCAGGAACTGTCCTGCGATCAACGCGTGATTCGCCGCCACCCGCAGGCGCGTCGCGCCTATGGCGAAGCCATGCTCAAGACCCAGCTGGCCTCGCGCCCCGTGCCCCTGGGCTGCCATTGGGGCCACAGCCATCCGCTCAAGGAGAGAATCGAAATGCTCAAGCACGCCAACGTATCGTCGAAGCGCTGGATCTCGGGCGGCGCCCTGGTGGCTCTGCTGGCGGCAGCCACCGGCGCGGCCGCCTGGTCGGCGCAGCCGCAACGCGCGCCGGCCGCCGCGGCCGCGTTGCCCGACGGCTATGCCCTGCTGAAGTTCGAGGTGAGCCTGGACGGCGGCGACCCCAGCAGCTTCCGTGTGCTCGAACGCTACGGCGAATCCTTCGGCGTGAGCGGCGAAGAAGGCGGTTCGACGTGGTCGCTGCAGGGCCGGGTATCCCCGCTGGGCGAAGGGCAGTCGCTGCTGGTGGCCTCGCTGCAACGCGACGGCAAGCCTGTCGGACAACCGCGCTTGACGGTGCGCAACGGGCAACCGGCGCGCATCAGCATCGGCAGCGTGCGCGGATCGAGCAACGCCGAAGTGCTGCAAGGCATCGACATGACGGTGACCGTGAGCGCCGCGGCAGACGCGCGGCCCGTGGTCCAGCCGCGACCGATGGCCGAACCGCGGCCCGCGGCCAAGCCCGCGCCGACGCCGGTCGCCAACCCGCGCGCGCAGACCATCGAGCTGACCGCCGCGGCCTATGGCGCGCTGTCGCCGCCGCCGTACCCGAAGGGCCGCAAGGTCAACGGGCGCGTGCTGCTGGAAATCCAGGTCGGCAGCGATGGCGGCGCGCAGCAGGTTCGGCTGGCGCAAAGCTCGGGCGATGCCGAGCTCGATGCCAGCACCGTCGAGGCCGCGCGCAAGTGGCGCTTCCAGCCCGCGACCCAGGACGGCCGGCCGGTGGCCTCGTGGGTGCAGGTGCCGGTCGATTTCGCCGCCACGTCCGGTCCGACCGCGGCGGCGCCGTTCGACGCGGCGACGGTCGCCCTGGATCCGATCCAGGTGACGGACGAATGATCGCGGCCGCGTAGCGACGCGCGTCGAAGCGGCTTAGCCGACGATGTGGACTTCGTCGGCGATGCGGCGCACTTCGTCGGGGTAGTGGCTGACGTAGATCATCGGCAGGGCGACCTCGTCGCGCACGCGCTGCAGGTAAGGCAGCAATTCGTCGCGACGGTTCATGTCCAGCATCGACAGCGGTTCGTCCAGCAGCAGAATCTGCGGCTGCGACAGCAGCGCGCGGCCCAGGGCCACGCGTTGCATCTCGCCGCCGGACAGTCCGGCGGTGGAGCGCGGCAGCAACGCGCCTATGCCCAGCAGTTCGACGATCGCCTGCAGCTGGAAGCGCGGGGCGACGCGCGCCTCGCCGCGCAGCCCATAGAGCAGGTTGCGGCGCACATCCAGATGCGGGAACAGGCGCGCGTCCTGGAACACGTAGCCGATCCGGCGCCGATGCGCGGGCAGGTCTATGCCGGCCTGGGCATCGAACAGGCAGCGCCCGCCGATCTCGATGCGGCCGCGCTGCGGCCGCAGCAGGCCGGCGATGGCGTGCAGCAGCGAGGTCTTGCCCGCGCCCGAATCGCCGACCAGGGCGATCACGCGCTGTTGGCTGCGGATGCTCACGCTGCGCTCGAACACGCCCCGGCGTAGCGTGAAATCCAGCACGTGCAGTGGCGTCGCGCTCACGCGGCGCGCTCGCGACGCTGGCGCTGCACCAGCCATTCCGACAACAGCACCGCGCCGAACGAGATCGCGACCGCGACCACGGTCAGCCGCCACAGGCCGGACTCGGCGCCGGGCACCTGCAACATGCCGTAGATCGCCGAGGACAGGGTCTGGGTCTCGCCGGGGATGTTCGACACGAAGGTGATGGTGGCGCCGAACTCGCCCAGCGCCTTGGCGAAGGCCAGCACTGCGCCGGCGATCACGCCGGGTAGCGCCAGCGGCAGGGTCATGCCGAAGAACACCCGCCACGGATTCGCACCCAGGGTGGCCGCGGCCTGCTCCAGGCGCTGGTCCACGGCTTCGATCGACAGCCGGATCGCGCGCACCATCAGCGGAAAGCCCATGATCGCGCAGGCCAGCGCGGCGCCGGTCCAGCGGAACGCGAAGCTCAGGCCGAAGCTGTCGGACAGGAAGCGGCCGATCGGCCCCTGGTTGCCGAACAGGATCAGCAGCACATAGCCGGTGACCACCGGCGGCAGCACCAGCGGCAGATACAGCAGCGCGTCGAACAGCAGCTTGCCCGGGAAGTTCTTGCGCGCGAGCAGCCAGCCCATCGCCACGCCCAGCGGCAGACTGCACAACACCGCCACGCTGGCGACCTTGAGGCTGAGCGCGATCGCGGTCAGTTCGGCCGGGCTGAAATCGAACATGCGCCGTTCGCGCTTACTTCAGCAGGCTGAAACCGGCGCGGCGGAACAAGCTCGCCGCAGGCGCCGACGTCGCCAGCCAGCGCATGAACGCGGCCGCCTGCGGATGGTGGCTCGCGCGAATGCGCGCGACCGGATAGATGATCGTCGGATGGGTATCGGCGGGGAAGGTCGCGAGCACGCGCACGTCCCGTTCGACGCGCGCATCGCTGCCGTACACCACGCCCAGCGGCGCCTCGCCGCGCGCGACCAGCATCAGCGCTGCACGCACGTTCTCGGCTTCGACCACATGGGGTTGCAACTGCGTCCACACGCCCAGCGATTCGAACGCGGCGCGCGCGTACTTGCCGGCCGGCACGCTTTCGGTCATTGCCAGGGCCAGGCGACCGTCGCCGATCAGCGGACGCAGATCGACGCCGGGCTTCAGCGTCAGCGGCTGGGCCTGGCTGGTCTTGGGCGCGATCAGCACCAGGGTGTTGCCGAGCAGGTTGCGGCGGCTGCCTACGTCGATGCGATTGCGCTGCTGCAGGTAGTCCATCCAGTCCAGGTCGGCGGACAGAAACACGTCGGCGGGCGCACCCTGTTCTATCTGCCGCGCCAAGGCCGAACTGGCGGCATACGACACCCGCACCGGCTGGCCGGTCGCGGCCTCGTAGGCGACCGCGGCCTTGTCCAGCGATTCCTTCAGGCTGGCGGCGGCGAACACCGTGATCGGTGCGGGCTTGGGCGGCGCGGCCATGGCGCCGGACCAGGACAAGGACAGCACGCACAGCGCGCTGAGCCAGCGACGACGCGTCAGCAGCATGGCGGAACTCCGATGGACGATGGCAGCAGCGTAACGCGAAAAGCGAGGGGTGAGCGTGGAGGAGTGAGGAGTGAGCGTAAGCAAGCATTGCACTTACTCGCTCCTCACTCCTCCACGCTCACTTCTCGCTCTAGGGCGCATCGATCACCCGGATCGATTCGACCTGACGCACCCAGCGCGCGGGCCGCGATTCACCCGGCGCGATCAGGCGCCAGGGGCCGTCGTCGGCGTCCAGGGCGGCGCCGTCGCAGCGGTCGGTCAGCACCACCTCGCGTGCGCCCAGGCTGGGGTCGAGTTCGGCCAGCGAATAGGCGGCGCGGTAACCGTCGCGCGCGGAGATCACCACCACGCGCGCCAGCTGCGCGCCGCGCAGCGGTTCTTCCGGCATCGCGCCGGACGCGCGCAGCAAGGCCGCCAGCGACACGCCCTCGCAGCTCAGGGTCTTGCCGTGGGCGGTGCCGGTGGCGGTCACGCGCGGCAGGCCGGCGATGCGCGCCGCGTCCAGGGCGACGTCCACCGGCGCCATGCGCTGCGGCGGGTCGGAGGCATGCGCGTGCGCGCTCTTTTCGGGCTCCGCGGCGGCGGCCAAGCCCAGGCCCAAGGACAGGCTCAGGCTCAGGCAGGCGATCGCGAGCAGGGAGCGGGTCGGATGCATGGCGGCCTCAGAGTTGGTTGAGCGGAATCTTGAGGTAGCGTACGCCGTTGTCCTCGGCCTCGGGCAGGGCGCCCGCGCGCAGGTTGATCTGCAGCGCCGGCAGGATCAGCGCCGGTACCGCCAGGGTCGCGTCGCGCGCCTCGCGCATGCGCACGAACTCGGCTTCGGCGGTATCGGCGCGCAGGTGGATGTTGGCGCGCTTCTGCTCGCCGATGCTGGTCTCGCAGCGCGGTGCGCGGCCTTCGGGGCCGTAGTCGTGGCAGACGTAGACGCGGGTGCTGTCGGGCAGTTCGTACAGGTGCCGGATCGAGGCATAGAGCATGGCCGCGTCGCCGCCGGGGAAGTCGCAGCGCGCGGTGCCGCTGTCGGGCATGAACAGCGAGTCGCCCACGAACACGGCGTCGCCGATCAGGTAGGCCAGACTGTCCAGGGTGTGGCCGGGCACGGCGATGGTATGCGCGCGCAACTCGCCGATCGCGAACTCTTCCTCGTCCTCGAACAGATGATCGAACTGGCTGCCGTCGGCCTCGACCTTGGCGTCCAGGCCCAGCACCGGAACGAAGGTGCGCTGCACCTCGCGGATGCGCCGACCGATCGCGATGCGCGCCTGCGGCAGGCGCTGCTTCAGCCAGTGCGCGGCGCTGAGGTGGTCCGCATGCGCATGCGTTTCCAGCAGCCAGCGCACCTGCGCGCCGCAGGCCTCGGCGGCGTCCAGGATCGCCTGCGCGGAGGCGCCGCCGGTGCGGCCGGCGCGGGCGTCGTAGTCGAGCACCGGGTCGACGATCGCGGCCTGCGCGGTCGCGGGATCGACCACCAGGTAGCTCCAGGTCCCGGTGTCGGCATGATGGAAAGACTGCACCTGCGGGGACATCGGATTCCTCTTGCTGGGGCGTCCGTGCGATTCGTGCGCCCGCGCCGGGCTCGGCGCGCGGCGGTGTGGTTTGCGCTCAGCGCTTCAGCGCGGCGTTGAGCACGGCGGCCAGATGGCTGCCGCCGCGGCGCAACTGCGCCTCGGCCTCGGGACGCCAAGTCTGCACGTAATTTTCGTCGATCGTCGCCTTGGCCGGATACAGGCCCGGCTGCAGGGCGATCCGGCACGAGGCCTGCGCCCAGGCGGCCGCATCCGGCGGCAGCGCGGGCTTGGCCACGCTGACCGCCAGCGGCAGCGCGCGCAGGCGCTGCAGCCAGGCGTTCTCGTCCAGATGGGCGGCGTTGAGCATGCCGCTGTCCCACAACTGATGCAGGTTGCTGCCGCGGCCGTTGAGGTTGATCTGGACGTCGTTGCCGCCCTTGTCGTGGCTGTAGCCGGCGTGCAGCGGCTGATGCACGTCGCCGACGAAATGGACCACGAACTTCAACGCCTGCAGGCGCTGGTCGCGCGGTCGCGCGCGGTCGCCCAGGATCAGGGTCTGGGCGCGGATCGCCTCGACCACGCAATCGCCCTTGGGACAGTTGCGCGCGGCCTCGTAGACGCAGTCGTCCTCGCCGAGGTTGACGTAGTGCCACTTCGCGCTCTTCTTGCCCAGGTCGGGGTCGTTGCTGCGCAAATCGTCGGCCCAGTTGGCGATACCGGCCAGGGTCGGGTCGGGCTCGCCCGCGAGCAGGGCGTCGATGTCGCCACGCACGGCCGGATCGAGTTCGTCCCAGGCCAGTAGCGCGACCAGGCGATGGCCGAGCGTGCCCCAGGCCAGGGCGTCGAACGGCAGCAGCAGGAGCAGGGCGATGAGGAGGGCGCGGATCATCCCGTCACTTTACTAGAGGCGACGGCGTTGCCGCGCCGCGCAGTCGCGCGCGGACGATGCCGCTCTTGTCGTTTCGCACCCCGGCGTCGCGATCGCGGCGCCGGGGCAGGCGTCTCAGAACGTCCAGACGTAGGCGATGCCGTAGGTCAGCGGGTCGATCTCGGCGGTGCCGATCTTGACGCCGTTGAGCTGGACCTCGCTGTCGATGTCCATCCAGCGCACGTCGACGCGGATCGCACCGCGATCGCCGAGCGGGAAGTCCAGGCCGGCGTGCGCGGCCGGGCCCCAGGAGTCCTTGAGCTTGAGCTTGGTGCCGGCCAGCGCGCCGCGCGTGTCTTCGCTGAAGAACGCGGTGTAGTTGAGGCCGACGCCGACGAAGGGCGAGACCACGCCGTGGCTGTTGAAGTGGTACTGCACCGACACCGTCGGCGGCAGGTGCTTGGTGCTGCCGACCCGGCCGACGCCGACCACGTCGATGTCGTGCTCGAACGGGATGGCGGCCAGCACTTCGATGCCGACGTTGCCGTGCACGAAGTATTCGAAGGTGATGGTCGGGCGCGCGTCGTCGCCGATCTCCAACTGCGCGGTGCCGCCCAGGACGGTGCCGTTGTCGGATTTGGGTGAGACCTGATGGGCGCCGACCCCGAGGGTCCAGGTTCCGGCCTGCTGGGCCAGGGCGGGTTGGGCCAGGCAGGCCAAGGCCAGGGCCGCGAGCGCGGCCCGCTGCGAACGCTTGTTCATTCCGTGAGTCCCCTGAGTGATCCGGCTTGGATCTGCTGGCACTTTAGTGGCACGTTCAGCTTGGGAACCATGACTTTCGTTGCAATATCGCCCGCCCGGGGGCCTGGGGCCGGCCCCCGGCCCGGGCTTGCTAGAATAGGGGTTTCCCATCCCACCGCTGTGCGGGCGCAGGAGCTTGAAGAAATGGCGATCAAGGTAGGCATCAACGGCTTCGGCCGCATCGGACGCAACGTGCTGCGCTCGGCGGTGCAGAATTTCGGCGGCGAGATCGAGATCGTCGCGATCAACGACCTGTTGGAGCCGGACTACCTGGCCTACATGCTGCAGTACGACTCGGTCCACGGCCGCTTCAAGGGCGACATCGCGGTCGAGGGCAACACCCTGATCGTGAACGGCCAGAAGATCCGCCTGACCCAGGAACGCGACCCGGCCAACCTCAAGTGGGACGAGGTCGGCGCCGAGGTCGTGATCGAGTCCACCGGCCTGTTCCTGGACAAGGCCACCGCCCAGAAGCACCTGGACGCGGGCGCCAAGAAGGTCGTGCTGTCGGCGCCGTCCAAGGACGACACGCCGATGTTCGTCTACGGCGTCAACGACAAAACCTATAAGGGCGAGGCCATCATCTCCAACGCCTCGTGCACCACCAACTGCCTGGCTCCGCTGGCCAAGGTGCTGAACGACAAGTGGGGCATCAAGCGCGGCCTGATGACCACCGTGCACGCCGCCACCGCGACCCAGAAGACCGTCGACGGCCCGTCCAACAAGGACTGGCGCGGCGGCCGCGGCATCCTCGAGAACATCATCCCGTCCAGCACCGGCGCGGCCAAGGCGGTCGGCGTGGTGATTCCGGAACTCAACAAGAAGCTCACCGGCATGTCCTTCCGCGTCCCGACCTCGGACGTGTCGGTGGTCGACCTGACCGTCGAGCTCAACCAGGACGCCACCTACGCCGAGATCTGCGCCGAAATGAAGGCGCAGAGCGAAGGCGCGCTCAAGGGCATCCTGGGCTACACCGAGGACAAGGTGGTCGCCACCGATTTCCGCGGCGACACCCGCACCTCGATCTTCGACGCCGACGCCGGCATCGCCCTGGACGGCACCTTCGTCAAGCTGGTCAGCTGGTACGACAACGAGTGGGGCTACTCGAACAAGTGCCTGGAAATGGTCAAGGTGGTCGCGGGCAAGTAAGCCGCGGCGATCGTTGCGATACGAAGAGCCCCGCGTATGCGGGGCTTTTCTTTTGGGCGCGCGATTTCTCTAGCCCGTTCCCCATCGCCCCTTTGCAAAAGGAGGCGGGCGCCCTGTGCGAGTCGATGTCGATTCGTTACTAGCGGCGCCGGGGGATTTGCTGTTGCTGTTGGCACCGGCCAAAAGCAAATCCCCCCCCTGGCCCCCCTTTTTCAAAGGGGGGGAACCTGATGAGGGGCTGCTTTCGAGCTCGACGTCAAACCGCCGCAGTCGCCGACTCGCGCAAACCTTGCACTGCCTACCCCATCCCCATCGCCCCCTTTGCAAAAGGGGGCGGGCGCCTCATGTCAGTCGATGTCGATTCGTGGCCAGCGGCGCCGGGGGATTTGCTGTTGCTGTTGGCACCGGCCAAAAGCAAATCCCCCCCTGGCCCCCCTTTTTCAAAGGGGGGAACCTGATGAGGGGCTGCTTTCGAGCTCGACGTCAAACCGCCGCAGTCGCCGACTCGCGCAAACCCTGCGCCGCCTGCACCATCGCCTTCAGCGCGGTGCGCACCTCCGGCCAACCGCGGGTCTTGAGGCCGCAGTCCGGATTGACCCACAACTGCGCGGGCGTGAGCACGTCCAGGGCCTTGTCCAGCAGTTCGCGCATCTCGTCCACGCTGGGCACGCGCGGCGAGTGGATGTCGTAGACGCCGGGGCCGATGCCGTTGGGATAGCGGTAGCGCACGAACGCGTCCAGCAGCTCCATGCGCGAGCGCGAGGTCTCGATCGAGATCACGTCGGCGTCCAATGCGGCGACCGCCTCGATGATGTCGTTGAACTCGGCGTAGCACATGTGGGTGTGGATCTGAGTGGCGTCGTCGACGCCGCTGGCAGCCAGGCGGAAGGCTTCGCCGGCCCAGGCCAGGTAGGCCGGCCAGTCGGCGCGGCGCAGCGGCAGGCCTTCGCGCAGCGCCGGTTCGTCGATCTGGATCACCGCGATGCCGGCCGCCTCCAGGTCCAGCACTTCCTCGCGCAGGGCCAGGGCGATCTGACGGCAGGTGTCGGCGCGCGGCTGGTCGTCGCGCACGAACGACCACTGCAGGATCGTGACCGGCCCGGTGAGCATGCCCTTGACCGGGCGCGGCGTCAGCGACTGCGCGTAGCGCGCCCAGTCCACCGTCATTGCGCGCGGGCGGGCGACGTCGCCGTACAGCACCGGCGGCTTCACGCAGCGCGAGCCGTAGCTCTGCACCCAGCCGTGGGCGGTAAAGGCGAAGCCGGACAGCTGCTCGCCGAAGTACTCGACCATGTCGTTGCGCTCGAACTCGCCGTGCACCAGCACGTCCAGGCCCAGCGCTTCCTGTTCGCGCAGGCACAGCTCGGTCTCGCGCTCGAGGAAGGTCCGATACCCGGCGTCGTCCAGGCGCCCGGCCTTGTGCTCGGCGCGCGCCTGGCGCACCTGCGAGGTCTGTGGGAACGAGCCGATCGTGGTGGTCGGGAAGTCGGGCAGCTTCAGACGTTGCGCCTGCACCTGCGCGCGCCGCGCATACGCCGAATCGCGCTGGGTCATCGCCGGCACCACCGCAGCCAGCTTGGCGCGCACCTGGGCGTCGCGCAGCAGCGGCGAGGCCAGGCGCGCGGCGCGCGCGCTCGCGGCCGCGCTCAAAGCGCCCGCGGCGCGGCCGTCGTCGGCCAGGGTGTCGGCGAGCAGACGCAGTTCCTCGATCTTCTGCCTGGCGTAGGCCATCCACTGCTGCAAGGGCGGCGGCAGCTTGCGTTCCAGGCCCAGGTCGATCGGCACGTGCAGCAGCGAGCACGACGGCGCCAGCCACTGCGCGCGCGTGCCGGCGCGGCGCGCCAGACTGAGCGCGGCGTCGAGATCGGCGCGCCAGATGTTGCGGCCGTCGACCACGCCCAGACTGAGCGCGCGGTCTTCGGGCAGCTTGGGCAGCAGCGCTTCGAGCTGGCCGGGCGCGCGCACCAGGTCCAGGTGCAGGGCCTGCACGGGCAGGGCGGCGGCCAGTTCGGCGTTGTCGCCTAGCCCGCCGAAGTAGCTGGCGAGCAGGCGCGCGGGCGCGTCGACGCCGGCCAGCGCGTCGTAGGCGCGACGATAGGCCTTGCGATCGTCGTCATCGAGATCCAGCGCGAGGCAGGGCTCGTCCAATTGCACCCATTGCGCGCCGGCCGCCTTCAGCCGCGTCAGCAGTTCGGCGTAGGCCGGCAGCAGCGCGTCCAGCAGCGCGCGCGGATCGCCGCCGTCGCGGCGCTTGCCGAGCTTGAGCAGCGACACCGGCCCCAGCAGCACCGGTCGTGCCTGCAGGCCCAGCGCCTGCGCTTCGGCGAGTTCGGCCAGCGGCTTGTCGCCGCGCAGCGCGAAGCGCTGATCGGGTTCGAACTGCGGCACCAGGTAGTGGTAGTTGGTGTCGAACCACTTGGTCATTTCCAGGGCGCGCAGATCGTGGCGCGCGTCCTGCAGGCCGCGCGCGAGCGCGAAGTAGCCGGCCAGCGGATCGGCGTCGAGCGTCTCGCGGTAGGGCGCGGGCACCGCGTCGAACAGGACGGCGGTGTCCAGCACGTGGTCGTAGAGCGAGAAGTCGTTGCAAGGCACGACGTCGGCGCCGGCGTCGCGCGCCAGCGTCCAGTGCCGGGCGCGCAGCGTGCGTGCGGTGTCGTGCAGATCGCCGGCCGCGGTCTCGCCTTTCCAGAACGATTCCAGGGCCTGCTTGAGCTCGCGTCGCGCGCCGATGCGCGGGAAGCCGAGGTGGGTAACGCTGATCATGATGTCTCCTGCGATGCGTGTGGGCATGAGCAGGGCAACGAAGGAAGGCGGGTACGCACGCGCGACCGCCCGCCGCGGATGCGGCGACGCCGGAGCACGACCTGCCTTCGACCTTCGCCCCCGCGGGCGAACCGGCTCCACCAACAGGCGCGACGGGCGGCCGCAGCCGCGCGCCGGCGCCGGCCAGCGGGCCGGAGTCGGACGGAGGGCGAACCCTCCGGTCATGGCAGGTCTTCGGGCTTGGGGCATGGCGCCGTTCGACGCCGCCTACTGTCCGTCGCTTCCCGGGCTCGCACCCAGTGCCTGACGGAGGTCGTTCCCTACACCGCTGCGGGGCAGCTCCGGAATTGGACGCGAGTCCGTACCGGATTCCCTCTAGCCGTCGCCGGCGCGAACCGGCGGCGTCTTGTCACATCGCTTTATCTTTATGAAGCGATGGTCACCATGACGGCTGCCAAAGTACGCCTCGGAGCGGGGCCCGTCAATCGACGTCCGCGGGTTCAGGCCGCGGCGGAATCCAGCGCGGGCACCGGCGTCGGCACGCCCTCGCGGTCGAGCGCGATCATGGTGAAGCGCCCGCGCGTGGCCAGCTGCGATTCGCCGCTGAGCAGGTCCTCGCAATGCATCTCGACTTCGACTTGCATCGAGGTGCGGCCCACCGAGACCACGCGTGCGATCAGCTCCACCAGCGCGCCCTTGGGCACCGCGGTGTGGAAGTCGATCTGTTCCGAGCGCGCGGTCACCACCGTGCGGCGGGCGTAGCGCGAGGCGGCGACGAAGGCGGCCTTGTCCATCCAGGCCAGGGCCTGGCCGCCGAACAGGGTGCCTAGATGGTTGGTGTGATCGGGGAAGACGATCTCGATGATGCGGGCTTCGGTCATGGGGCTAGGAGTGAGCGTGGAGGAGTGAGGAGTGAGCGAAGGCAGGAGGGAGGGGATGAGGCGCTCTTGCTGGCTCCTCGCTTCTCGCTTCTCACTTCTGCTTCAAAATGCCTCGTCGAACGCCACTTCGCCCTGCACGCCGACCTGATACGCCGAGACCCGGCGCTCGAAGAAGTTGGTCACTTCCTGCACGTCCTGCAGGTCCATGAAGCCGAAGGGGTTGGTGGCGCCGAAATGCTTGGGCATGCCCAGCTGGGCCATGCGCTGGTCGGCGCAGTACTCCAGGTACTGGCGCATGTCCTTCAGCGACAGGCCGACCACGCCGCCGGACAGCACGTCCTGGGCGAACTGGAGTTCGCAATCCACCGCGTCCTCGAACATCCTGACCACCTGCGCACGCAGGTCGGCGTCGAACAGGTCCGGCTCTTCCTCGCGCGCGGTGCGGATCACCTCGAACGCGAACGCCATGTGGCAGCTTTCGTCGCGGAACACCCAGTTGGTGCCCGAGGCCAGGCCGTTGAGCAGACCGCGCGAGCGCAGGTAATAGACGTAGGCGAAGGCGGCGAAGAAGAACAGGCCCTCGATGCAGCCGGCGAAGCAGATCAGGTTGAGCAGGAACTGGCGGCGCTGTTCGCGCGTCTCGATGCGCTTGATGTCCTGCACCGAGTCGATCCAGCGGAAGCAGAACTCGGCCTTGGCCCGGATCGAGGGGATATTCTCGACCGCGTCGAAGGCCTTGGCGCGCTCGTTCGGGTCGGGCAGGTAGGTATCGAGCAGGGTCAGGTAGAACTGCACGTGCAGCGCTTCCTCGTACAGCTGCCTCGACAGGTACATGCGCGCCTCGGGCGCGTTGATGTGCTGGTACAGGTTCAGCACCAGGTTGTTGGCGACGATGCTGTCGCCGGTGGCGAAGAACGCGACCAGGCGTTCGACCAGGTGGCGCTCGGCCGGACCGAACTTGTGCTTGAGGTCGTTGACGTCCTGCGAGAAATCGACCTCTTCGACGGTCCAGGTGTTGCGGATCGCGTCGCGGTACATCTCGTAGAAATGCGGATAGCGCATCGGCCGCAGGGTGAGATCGAAACCGGGGTCGAGCAGGCGGGGCGTGGCGAGGGACATGGGATTTCCTTGAATTGCTTTCCTACTCCCGCGAGCGGGAGTAGGTGCCCGGAGGGCGGATGGGAGCGCTCGAGAATCGGTTACGGCGCGAGTCGCGGGGCGGCCCTCACCCCAACCCCTCTCCCGCGCGGCGGGAGAGGGGCTAAAGCGGGTTTACTGGCAGGCTTCGCAGGATTCGGGGTTTTCCAGCGAACAGGCGATCGCCTCGTCCTGGGTGTACTCCGGCTTGGGCGCCGCGACCGGCGCGCTGACCGTGCTCTTGGCGATCTTGGTGGCCGGGCGCGAACGCAGGTAGTAGGTGGTCTTCAGGCCCTTCTTCCAGGCGTACATGTACATCGAGCTGAGCTGGCCGATGTTCGGGCTCTCGATGAACAGGTTCAGCGACTGGCTCTGGTCGATGTAGGCGCCGCGTTCGGCGGCCATGTCGATCAGCGAGCGCATCGGCAGTTCCCAGGCGGTGCGGTAGATCTGGCGCAGCGACTCGGGCACCTCGTGCACGGACTGGATCGAACCCTCGGCCATCTTGATGCGGTCGCGCATCTCGGCGGTCCACAGGCCGAGCTTCTTGAGCTCCTCGACCAGGTACTTGTTGACCACCAGGAAGTCGCCCGACAGGGTCTCGCGCTTGAACAGGTTGGACACCTGCGGCTCGATGCATTCGTAGCAGCCGGCGATCGAGGCGATGGTCGCGGTCGGCGCGATCGCGATCAGCAGCGAGTTGCGCAAGCCGTGCTCGGCGATGCGCTGGCGCAGGCCGTCCCAGCGCTCGGGCTGCGACGGGGTCACGCCCCAGGCTTCGAACTGCAGCTCGCCGATCGAGGCGCGGGTGTCGTCGAAGGACGGGTGCCTGCCGTGCTCCATCGCCAGTTCGTTCGAGGCCGACAGGGCGTGGAAGTAGATCGCCTCGGCGATTTCCTGGGCCAGCTTGCGCGCCGGCTCGGAGTCGAAGGCCAGGCGCAGCTTGAAGAACACGTCCTGCAGGCCCATGGTGCCCAGGCCGACCGGGCGCCACTTCAGATTGGCGCGGCGCGCGGTCTCGATCGGGTAGAAGTTCAGATCGATCACGCGGTCGAGCTGGCGCACGGCCAGGCGCACGGTTTCGGCCAGCTTGTCGAAATCGAAGGCGCCCTTGCCGTCTTCGTACATCTCGACATGGTGCGAGAGATTGATCGAGCCCAGGTTGCACACCGCGGTCTCGTCCTGCGAGGTGACCTCGAGGATCTCGGTGCACAGGTTGGACAGGTGGATGACGTTACCGTCGCGCAGGGTCTGGTTGGACGCGCGGTTGGACTTGTCCTTGAAGTTCATCCAGCCGTTGCCGGTCTGCGCCAGGGTGCGCATCATCCGGCCGTAGATGTCGCGCGCCTTGACCTTCTTGACCGCAAGGCCGGCCGCTTCGGCGGCGTGGTAGGCGCGGTCGAAGGACTCGCCCCACAGGTCGGTCAGCTGCGGCACCTTGGCCGGGTCGAACAGCGACCACTCGGCGTCGGCTTCGACGCGGCGCATGAATTCGTCGGGAATCCAGTTGGCCAGGTTGAGGTTGTGGGTGCGGCGCGCTTCGTCGCCGGTGTTGTCGCGCAGTTCCAGGAACTCCTCGACGTCGGCGTGCCAGGGCTCCAGGTACACGCAGGCCGCGCCCTTGCGCTTGCCGCCCTGATTGACCGCCGCCACCGACGCATCCAGCGTCTTCAGCCAGGGCACGATGCCGTTGCTGAGGCCGTTGGTGGAACGGATCAGCGAGCCGCGCGAGCGGATGCGCGTGTAGCTCAGGCCGATGCCGCCGCTGAACTTGCTGAGCTTGGCCACGTCCATGTAGCGCTTGTAGATCGCTTCCAGCGAATCGTCGGGCGAATCGAGCAGGAAGCAGCTCGACAGCTGCTCGTGGGTGGTGCCGGCGTTGAACAGGGTCGGCGAGGACGGGATGTAGTCGAGCTGGGCCATGCGGCGGTACAGCGCGAGCGCGTCGCCGACGTCTTCGCTGAGGGCGCAGGCGATGCGCAGGAAGAACTGCTGCGGGGTCTCGATCACGGTGCGCGCGGTCGGGTGGCGCAGCAGGTAGCGGTCGTACAGGGTGCGCAGGCCGAAGTAGTCGAAGCGCGCGTCCAGGCTGCGGTCGATGGCGTCGTTGAGCTTGCGCGCGTTGGCTTGCACGAAAGTCAGCAGGCGGTCGTTGATCAGGCCCAGCTCGTGGCCGCGCACGACCGACTGCGAGAACGCGTGGATCTCGATGCCGGCGACTTCCTTCTCGATCACGTTGCTGAGCAGGCGCGCGGCGAGGCGGCCGTACTCGGGCTCCTCGGCGGTGAGCAGGGCGGCGGTGCGGATCGACAGTTCGTCCAGCTCGCGCGTGGTCGCGCCGTCGTACAGGCCGGAGATGGTGCGGGTGGCCACGCGCATCGGATCGACCGCGTACAGGTCCTCGCCGCAGCGGGTGACCGCGCGCACGATCTTGTTGAGGTCGACCGGTTCGCGGCGTCCGCTGCGCTTGGTCACGCTCATGGTGAGGTTGGCGGCCGGCGGGGTCAGGGCGAAGCCGGGCGTGGCGTCGGGCTGGCGCGCGGGCGCCTGGGCGGGGGCGGGGGAGGTGCTCGCAACGGCGGGCGCTTCGGTGGTAGTGGTCATAGGGGCTCCGATGCGTGGGCGCACGGGTCGCCGGCCTTCCCACGAGGGCCGACGTGCGCGGACGCAGGACGCAACGCCGAGGGTCGGCGTTGCGGCTTGCGCCCCCGCGGGCGCGAAGTGTTCGAGGATGACGACAGGGTGTCGCGCAGGCCGAGACGGCCCGCGGACCGCGACGGCGAACCGTGGCGGGGCGACACCGGCCGTCTTCCCCCGAAGACTCCTGAGCCGGTACCGCGCGGTGTGCGACGCGCGGCTGTCGGCAGGTCTTCGGGCTCGGGACTTGAAGCCAGAAGTGAGCGGGGAGAAGTGAGGAGCGAGTACCGAACCGCTCACCACTCACTTCTCTCCGCTCACTCCTGCTTCTCCTACTGGCGGCCGCTTCCCAGGCGCAGGGCGCCCAGTGCAATGACCGCGTTCGTTTCCCATACCGCTGCGGGGCAGCGCCGGCTTTGTCGCCGCCCTTTCGGGGCGGGTCCGCACCGGCTTCCCTTTTAAGCCGATCTCGCGATCGGCACCGACGGGCACAACATATTAGGGGTGCCCCGATCCGTCAACACGATATGTGGTGAACGACCGCAGATTCGCAACAAAAACTTCGGCGCCGTTGCGGCGCCGCGCTTGGTGTTAACGTGCGTGGCGACAAGGACAGGGATGGGGCGCGATGGAGGGTCTGTTGGCGTTGTTGGTGCTGGTGCTGCTGGCCGTGCCGGTGCTGTTGATCATCGCCTTGGTTTCGATCTCCGGGCTCAAGGCCCGGGTCGGGCTGTTGGAGGCGCGCATCGCCGAACTCGCGCGACGCGCCGACGCGCGACCGTCCGCAGCCGCGGCCGCGGACGTCGCCGACGACGAGGCCGACGAGCGCGAACCGACCCTGGGCGAGCTCATGCGCGGCGCGCCTGCGGCGTCCGCGCAGCCGCCAGCGTCCGCGACCGCATCGCCGGGATCGCCGCCCAGCCCCGATGCGGGCCCGCCCCCGAGCGCACCGCCCGCCCCGCCGCGCGCCGCCGAACCGGCCGCCGCGATGCCGCCGCCGTTGCCCGCCTCGGCGCCGCGCCCGATCTTCCCGGAGGCGCCGCGCGCCGAGCCCGCGCGCGCCGCGCGCGCCCAGGTGCGCGCGCCCGCGCAGCCGGATCCGATCGAGCGCATGGTCGGCGCGGTCAAGCGCTGGTTCACCGAAGGCAACGTGCCGGTCAAGGTCGGCATGCTGGTGCTGTTCGCGGGCGTGGCCGCGCTGCTCAAGTACGCCACCGATCAGGGTTGGATGCGCTTCCCGATCGAGTTCCGCCTGGCCGGCATCGCCCTGGCCGCGCTGGCCGGGCTGGTGTTCGGCTGGCGCCAGCGCGAACGCAAGCGCAGCTTCGCGCTGAGCTTGCAGGGCGGCGCGATCGGCGTGCTGCTGCTGGTGGTGTTCGCGGCGTTCAAGCGCTACGGACTGATCGAGGCGGGGCCGGCGTTCGCGCTCAGCATCGTGCTGGTCGCCGGTGCCGGCGTGCTGGCGGTGCGTCAGAACGCGATCGCGCTGGCGCTGCTGGGCATCTTCGCCGGCTTCATGGCGCCGATCTGGCTGTCGACCGGGCAGGGCAATCACGTCGCCTTGTTCAGTTATTACGCGGTGCTCAACGCGGCGATCTTCGTGATCGCCTGGTGGCGGCCGTGGCGCGCGCTCAACCTGCTCGGCTTCGTGTTCACCTTCGGCATCGGCACCGCCTGGGGCGTGCTGCGCTATCGCAGCGCGGATTTCGCCAGCACCGAACCCTTCCTGCTGCTGTTCTTCGCCTTCTATCTGCTGATTCCCATCCTCTACGCCTGGCGTCAGGCCGCGGGACGACGCGATTTCATCGACGGCTGCCTGGTGTTCGGCACGCCGTTGGTCGCGTTCTCGCTGCAGGCCGGTCTGCTCGAAGGCGAGCGCATGCCGCTGGCGTTCTGCGCACTGGGCCTGGCCGTGCTGTATGCGGCGCTGGCCTGGTGGCTCAAGCGCCGCGAGCACTTCGTTGCGCTGGCCACGCCCTATGCCTTGCTCGCGGTCGGTTTCGCGACCCTGGCCGTGCCCTTGGCGCTGTCGGCGCAAACCACCGCCTGCGTGTTCGCGGTCGAAGGCGCGGCGCTGGTGTGGCTGGGCCTGCGTCAGCAGCGGATCCTGCCGCAGCTGGCCGGTCTGGCCCTGCAAGTGTTCGCCGCCGGCGGTTTCCTGATCGGCATCAGCGACGGCCCCGAGCCGCTGACCGCGGTGCTCAACGCGCGCTTCATGGGCGCCTTGCTGATCGCACTGGCCGGTTTCGCCAGCGCCTGGAGCTACCGTCGCGCCGAGCAGCGCAATCCGGCTTTGTTGTACTACCTCTGGGGTCTGGCCTGGTGGTGCGGCAACGCCTGGGGCGAGTTCGATCGCTTCCTGCTGTCCGACCTGCGCGCCGATGCCAGCCTGGCCTTCGTCGCGCTCAGCGCCTGGCTGGCCGCCGAGACCTACCGCCGCCTGCCCACGCGCGCGTTGTCGTGGACGGCCGCGCTCGGCCTGGCGTCCGCGCTGCCGCTGGCGATCGCGCAGGAGACCGCGCATCTGCATCCCTTCGGCGGCTACGGACTCGCGGCTTGGCTGGTGTACGCGATCGCGGGCTTGCGCGCCTTGCGTTGCCTGCGCGATCAGGCCGGCGCCGCGCTCGCGTTCGCGCACTCGACCTGGCTGTGGGCCTGGCCGCTGGCGGCCAGCCTGTCGCTGCACGAGTTCGCGGGCCGCGCCACCGTCGGCGATGGCTGGACCTGGGGGGCGCTGGCGCTGCCGTTCCTGCTGATGGCCGCGGCCCTGCAATGGCGCCCCGAGTGGGTCGCGCTGCCGGTGGGCGAACGCTTCCGGCAATGGCGCGGCGTGGTCCAGGGCAGCTTCGTGTTCGCCCTGGCACTGGGCGCCATCGTCGTGCTGGGCCAGCCCGGCAGCAGCGCGCCGCTGCCCTGGGTGCCGCTGCTCAATCCGTTGGATCTGAGCCAGCTCGCGGTGCTGGCGCTGTTCGCGTTCTGGCTGGCGTCGCCGTCGGCGCCGGACGATCTGCGCGCGCGCCGGGTGCCGCTGTTGGCGGCCGCGGGCTTCGCCCTGATCACGGCGATCACCCTGCGCGCGACCCATCATTGGGGCGGCGTGCCTTGGGATGGGTCGATGTACCGCACCGGCCTGGTCCAGACCAGCCTGACCGTGGTCTGGAGCCTGCTCGGCGTGCTGGGTTGGGTGATCGGTTCGCGCCGCGGCCAGCGTGGGCTGTGGCTGACCGGCGCGGTGCTGATGGCGGTGGTGCTGGCCAAGCTGGTATTCGTCGACCGCACCCACCTGGGCAACCTGCTCGGGATCGCGTCCTTCATCGCTTACGGCCTGTTGTGCACCCTGGTCGGTTATCTCGCGCCGGCGCCGCCGGCGACGAGCGATGCACCTGCAGAGCCCCCATCGGAGATGTCGGCATGAGCCTGGTCCGCGCGGTAGCGAGCATCGCCTTCGTCTTGTGGCCGGCACTGGGCCTGGCCGGGCCGCGCGACGACTACGCCCAGCAGTGGCCGCTGCAACTGAGCAGCGCCAACGCGGGCGCGTACCGCGTCGTGCTAGACGATTCGGTTTATCTGCAGGCGCGTCAGTCCGGCCTGCGCGACGTCGACGTGATCGACGGCACCGGCAATCCGGTGCCGGCGGCGATCTACCGGCCCGGCGCCAACGACGTGCGCGCGACCACCAAAGTCAGCCTGCCCTGGTTCGCCTTGCCGGCGCGCGCGGCCGGCGCTGGGCAGGACTGGCAGTTGGTCAGCGAAGTGGAAGCCGACGGACGCCTGCGCCGGGTCGAGGCGCGCGGCATCGGCCGCAGCACCGCGACCGGCCCGCAGACCGCCTTGCTGATCGACGCCAGCACCGTGCGCACGCCGATCCGCGCGCTGGAACTGGATTGGGCGCCGGGCACCGCGCTGGACGCGGCCTACCGGGTCGAGGCCAGCGACGATCTCGAACGCTGGCGCGAAGTTGCCGCCAATGGGCGCCTGGTCGATCTGGAGCAGGGCGGCCGCCGCCTGCTGCAGCGCCGGATCGCGTTCGAAGCCGCCGGCCTGCGCGCGCGCTATCTGCGCCTGAGCCCGATCAATCCCGATGCGGTGGCGCCGATCCGCGCGGTCAGCGCCGAGCTCAGCGCGGGCGCCGATCCCGCGCCGCTGCGTTGGCGCCAGCTCAAGGGCCGGCGCCTGGCCGCCGAGGGCGCCAAGGACAAGGGCGCGCGTTTCGAATTCGAGCTCGACGGCCGCTTCCCGATCCAGCGCATCGACGTCGCGC
The DNA here is from genome assembly GCF_900114355.1 of Lysobacter sp. cf310. Taxonomy (GTDB): domain Bacteria; phylum Pseudomonadota; class Gammaproteobacteria; order Xanthomonadales; family Xanthomonadaceae; genus Lysobacter. The sequence goes on along the minus strand of NZ_FOSS01000001.1, from coordinate 729,192 downwards.
TGCCCGGCAATTACGCGGTGCGCTGGATGCTGGAAAGCCGCGACCAGGCCGATGCGCCCTGGCAGCGGCGCCTGGATACCTGGACCGCCTACCGCGTCGGCGCCGACGGCCGCTCGTCCTCGCGCGCCCTGTCGGCGCGCACCGACGACCGCTATTGGCGCCTGCGCGCCGATGGCGCGGTGCCGGCCGAGCCGACCCTGCGCCTGGGTTATCAGCCGGAGATGGTGGTGTTCATCGCCCAGGGCGCGCCGCCTTACGCCCTGGTCGCCGGCAGCGCGCGCACCGCGCGCGACGACCTGCCGTTGCCGCAGGCGATGATGGCGCTGCAGCAGGGCCGCGGCGCCGATTGGCGACCGGCCGAGGCCAGCCTGGGCGCGATGAAGGCCCTGGCCGGCGCGGCCGCGCTGCAGGCGCCGGAGCCCGAGCGCAACTGGCGCACCTGGCTGCTATGGGCGGTGCTGGTGGTGGGCGCGCTGGTGGTCGCCGGCTTCGCTTTCAGTCTGTTGCGCGGGAGCGCGCCGCCGGCGGCGTGAAGGCCGGTCTCCGGGATCCGGCGACGTTGCCGCAACCGCGCAAAGGCCCGCCACCGGCGGGCCTTTCGCGTTCCGGGGCCCGCGTTCCCAGGCCCGGCCCTTACAATATCCGGCTACGGCAGCCGACCCTGCGCGCGCCGCCTTCCCCCTTATGTCCGTGCCCAGGAGGCCTTACGTGTCCATCGTCCGCATGACCGATCTCGATCTCGCCGGCAAGCGCGTGCTGATCCGAGAAGATCTCAACGTGCCGATCGACGCCGGCCGCATCACGTCCGAGCAACGCATCCTGGCGGCGCTGCCGACCCTGAAGTTGGCGCTGGAAAAAGGCGCCGCGGTGATGGTGACCTCGCACCTGGGCCGGCCCCAGGAAGGCGTGTGGAGCGAGGCCGATTCGCTGGCGCCGGTGGCCGCGCGCCTGTCGCAGCTGCTGGGCATCGACGTGCCGCTGATCAAGGACTGGGTCGAAGGCGTGGACGTGCAGCCAGGCCAGTTGGTGCTGCTGGAGAACTGCCGCATGAACGTGGGCGAGGGCAAGGACGACGAGGCCCTGTCCAAGCGCTACGCCGCGCTGTGCGACGTGTTCGTGATGGACGCCTTCGGTACCGCGCACCGCGCTCAGGCCTCGACCCACGGCGTGATCCGCCAGGCCAAGCTCGCCGCCGGCGGCCCGCTGCTGATGGCGGAGCTGGACGCGCTGGCCAAGGCCCTGGACAACCCGGCGCGCCCGCTGCTGGCGATCGTCGCCGGCTCCAAGGTCTCGACCAAGCTGGAGCTGCTGTCCTCGCTGGTCGGCAAGGTCGATCAGCTGATCGTCGGCGGCGGCATCGCCAACACCTTCATCGCCGCGCTCGGCCACAAGGTCGGCAAATCGCTGGTCGAAACCGATCTGATCGGCACCGCCACTCAAATCATGGCCGACGCCAAGGCGCGCGGCGCCGATATCCCGGTGCCCACCGACGTGGTGGTGGCGCCGGCCTTCGCCGCCGACGCCCCGGCCACGGTCAAGGCGGTGGACGCGGTGGGCGAGGACGACATGATCCTCGACATCGGCCCGGACACCGCCGCGCGCTACGCCGAACTGATCAAGAACGCCGGCACCGTGGTCTGGAACGGCCCGGTCGGCGTGTTCGAATTCGACGCTTTCGGTCACGGCACGCAGGCCCTGGCGCGCGCGATCGCCGCGTCCAAGGCGTTCTCGATCGCCGGCGGCGGCGACACCCTGGCCGCGGTCGACAAGTACGGCATCGGCGACGACGTCAGCTACATCTCCACCGGCGGCGGCGCCTTCCTCGAGTTCCTGGAAGGCAAGGAACTGCCGGCGGTCGCCGCGCTCAAGCAGGCGGGCGCCTGAGCGTGGCCGCGGCCACGCCGACGCTGTTCTTCGACCTCGACGGCACCCTGATCGACTCGGCGGTCGGCATCACCCGCTGTGTCGCCCATGCGTTGACCCGGATGGACCAGCCGGTGCCGCCGGAGTCGGAGCTGCGGCGCTGGATCGGTCCCTCGCTGCGCACCAGCTTCGGGCCGTTGTTCGCCGAGCCCGCGCAGGTCGAGCGCGCGGTCGAGCATTACCGCGAACGTTTCGAGAGCCACGGCTGGGCTGAGCACGAGGTTTACGCCGGCATCGAACAGACCGTGGAATCGCTGCACGCGGCCGGCCATCGCCTGGCGATCGTGACCGCCAAGAACGAGCCGCATGCGCGCAAGATCATCCAGCACCTGCCGTTCGGGCACCGCTTCGACGACGTGATCGGGTCGACCATGGACGGCAGCCTCAGCGACAAGCCCGAGCTGATCGGCGAAGCGCTGCGGCGCTTCGCGCTGACGCCGCAGGACTGTTGGATGATCGGCGACCGGCGCATGGACATCGAAGGCGCGCGTCACCACGGCATGCGCAACATCGGCGTGCTTTGGGGCTTCGGCGGCGAGCAGGAACTGCGCCAGGCCGGCGCGCAGCAGTTGGCGACGACGCCGCAGCAACTGCCGGCGCTGCTCGCGGCCTGAGCCCGCGCGGCATTCGCGACAGCGAGCCGCGCCAGCGCCTCCCGTGGCGCAGCATTCCGGACCCGCCGACCGCGCCGCGCGTCGGCGCGCGCGGCTGCGGATGTGCCGATGCACGCAATTTGTGCCATTCACGTGCCCTGCTGTGAAGCGGGTCAAGGTTTGCGGCGGCCGTCGGAGGTAGCGTCCGGCTGCGGTCGACCGGCCGCGCAGACACGGAGTCCGCACCATGGGTCGCAAGGGCAGTGTGTTCCGGAATACCTCGATCGCCGTCGCCCTGCTGGCGCTGCTGATGGCCGGCGCAGCCGTGGCCGGACGCGCGGGCGAAGGCTATTCGGTGATCTACTTCGACGACGCCGGCAACGAGGTCGGCGGCGCCACCGCCAACTGCGGCGGCCAGTACGTGTCCTGGGGCCAGCGCACCGCCCACTACACCCGCAACACCTGGATCTGCGACTGACGCCAGCGTCGCGTTGGTCCCGCAGCCGCGCGCGGCATCGCGCGACGTTCGCGCCACCGTGAGCGCGAAGGCCGCATGCCGCGCCGCTTCCTCTCCCACGTAGGATGCGGTGAGTCCAGCGAATCCCGGTCATCGAGCACGGTCGGCGCGCGCGCTGGGTGCCGGCCTGCGACGACGCCGCGCTTCGTGGCAGGACTCACCGCATCCTGCGGTCTCGCAATGCGCCATCCCGGCTCGCACCCGCACGCTATACCGGCGCCTCGTGCCGGCCCCTCGTAGGATGCGGTGAGCGCAGCGAACCGCATCGTTGCGGATATCCAGCCCGAGCGCCGCGCCCCATAGCTTCGCGACGATGCGGTTCGCCTGGCGGCTCACCGCATCTTGCGGTGTCGTGTGTGTGACTTCGTCTCGTAGGATGCGGTGAGCGCGGCGAACCGCATCTTTACCGATATCCAACCCGAGCGCCGCGCACCGTAGCTTCGCGCCGACGCGGTTCGCCTGGCGGCTCACCGCATCCTGCGGCGCCTGCTCAATCGCCGCGGGCCTGCCACTCGCGCGCCAGCAGCCCATAGATCGCCGAGTCCTGGCATTCGCCGGCGACCTGCCAGCGTTCGCGCAGCACGCCCTCGCGGCGGAAGCCCAGGCGCTCCACCAGCCGGCAGGAGGCCTGGTTGCGTGGGTCGATGTCGGCCTCGAGGCGGCGCAGTCCCAGCCGGTCGTAGGCATGCTCCATCACCAGCGACAGGGCTTCCTGCGCATAGCCGCGGCCCCAATGCGCCGATTGCAGCGCATAGCCGAGCTCGGCCCGGCCCTGCTCGCGATGGATATCGAACAGGGTCGCCGCGCCGATCAGGCGGTCGCTGTCGCGCAGCGCGATCGCCCAGCACAGCATGCTCTGGTTGCAGCGCGCGGCGATCGCGCGGGCCAGGTAGTCCTCGGCCTGGCTGCGCTGGGTCCAGGCCGGAAAGCTCCAGTAGCGCATCACCGCCGGATCGGCATGCAGGGCGTAGTAGTCGCCCAGGTCGTCGCTGCGGAAGCCGCGCAGGCGCAGACGCTCGCCGCGCAGCAGGGGCAGGTCGTCGCGTTCGGCGGATTCGTCTCGGATCGGAGCGGACATGCGGGCGGAACCGATGGAAGGACGCGGCAGCTGTGCTAGCGTGGCCCGCAGTCACGGAACCGCAGTCTGCCATGCCCGCCAATCCTCGTCGCACCAAGATCCTCGCCACCCTCGGCCCGGCCACCGATCCGCCGGGCGTGCTCGACGCGCTGCTGACCGCCGGCGTCGACGTGGTCCGACTCAATTTCTCGCACGGCGATCCGTCCTCGCAGATCGCGCGCGCGACCGCGGTGCGCGAAGCCGCGCAACGGGTCGGGGTGGAGGTCGGCATCCTGGCCGACCTGCCGGGCCCGAAGATCCGCATCGAGCGTTTCGCCGACGGCAAGGTCTTGCTCAAGGCCGGCGACCGCTTCGATCTGGTCGCCAGCGTCGACGCGCCGCCCGGCAGCCTGCGCGAGGTCGGGGTGAGCTATCTGGGCCTGCCCAACGACGTCGAACCCGGCGACGTGCTGCTGCTCGACGACGGCCTGCTGCAGTTGCGCGTGGACGCGGTCGAGGGCCAGCGCATCGTCAACACCGTGCTCAACGATGGCGCGCTCTCCGACCGCAAGGGTCTGAACAAGCAGGGCGGCGGCCTGTCGCTGGGCGCGCTGACCGAGCGCGACAAGGAATTGATCGCGGTCGCGGCCGAGCTCGGCGCCGACTTCATCGCGGTCTCGTTCTGCCGCAACGCCGAGGACATGAACGAGGCCCGCCGGATCGCGCGCGCCGCCGGCAGCGATGCCGCGCTGGTGTCCAAGATCGAGCGCGCCGAGGCGATCGAGAACCTGGCCGAGATCGTCGAGGCCAGCGACGTGGTGATGGTCGCGCGCGGCGACCTGGGCGTGGAGATCGGCGACGCCGAACTGCCCGGCCTGCAGAAGAAGATCATCCGCGAATCGCTGGCGCGCAACCGCGTGGTCATCACCGCCACCCAGATGCTGCAGTCGATGGTCGACAGCCCGATCCCGACCCGCGCCGAAGTGCTGGACGTGGCCAACGCCGTGATCGACGGCACCGACGCGGTGATGCTGTCGCAGGAATCCGCGGCCGGCCGCTACCCGGTCAAGGCGGTCGAGGCGATGGCGCGCATCTGCCTGGGCGCCGAGCGCCAGTTCGATCACGACACCGATTTCGAAGCCGCGCCGCGCAACCTCGAACGCGCCGACCAGGCCATCGCGATGGCGGCGATGTTCGTATCCGAGCACATCGGCGTGCGCGCGATCGTGGCCATGACCGAGTCCGGCGGCACCGCGCGCTTCCTGTCGCGGTTCCGTTCCAACTCGCCGATCTACGCGTTCTCGCGCCACGACGGCGCGCGCCGGCGCATGGCCCTGATGCGCGACGTCTACCCGATCGATTTCGACAGCCGCGGCCTGGCCTCGCGCGACGCCGCGCGCAGCGCGGTCAAGCAGTTGTTCGACACCGGCAAGCTGGCGATCGGCGAGCGCGTGATCTTCACCAGCGGCGACACCATGGAACAGCACGGCGCCACCAACACCCTGCGCCTGCTCCAGGTCGGCGCCAGCGGCTGCGCCGAGGGTCTGGGCGAGCTCTGAGCCTGGCCCGGCGTCCCGGCCTGCGGTGCAGCTTTCCGGTGCTGCGCGGCTCGACTTGAAAACGGTTACCGCCAGGCCCTGCAACGGACTGGCGCGTCTGAACGGCGCGCGGGGGCGGCTGTCGTCGCCAGCCGCTATAATTGCGGGCTTCCCACCGCTCCCCAGGACGTCCATGAGCATCGAACAGCTTGCCGAAACCGCCCAGGCCATGGTCGCCGCGGGCAAGGGCATCATCGCCATCGATGAGTCCAACGCCACCATCGCCAAGCGTTTCGCCGGCGTCGGCATCGAGAACAGCGAAGAACAGCGCCGCGCCTACCGCGAGCTGCTGCTGAGCACGCCCAAGCTGGGCGACTACATCTCCGGCGCGATCCTGTACGACGAAACCATCCGCCAGTCGACCAAAGCCGGCGTGCCGTTCACCAAGCTGATGGCCGACAACGGCATCATTCCGGGCATCAAGGTCGACAAGGGCCCGCAGCCGTTGGCCGGCTTCCCCGGCGAAGTGGTTACCGAGGGCCTGGACGGCCTGCGCGCTCGCCTGGAGGAGTACTACAAGCTCGGCGCGCGTTTCGCCAAGTGGCGTGCGGTCATCAACATCGGCGACGACATCCCGTCGGGCACCTGCATCGAAGCCAACAGCCATGCCCTGGCGCGCTACGCCGCGCTCTGCCAGGAGCAGGGCCTGGTGCCGATGGTCGAGCCGGAAGTGATCATGGACGGCAGCCACGACATCGACACCTGCTTCGAAGTCACCGAGGTCGTGCTGCGCTCGCTGTTCGGCGCGCTGTACGAGCAGAGCGTGATGCTGGAAGGCACCATCCTGAAGGCCTCGATGGTGCTGCCGGGTTCGACCTGCGACGAGCAGGCCAGCGTCGAGGAAGTCGCCGCCGCCACCCTGCAGTGCCTGAAGTCGACCGTGCCGGCGACCCTGCCGGGCATCGTGTTCCTGTCCGGCGGCCAGTCCGACGAAGCCGCGACCGCGCACCTGGACGCGATGAACCGCATGGGCCCGAACCCGTGGCCGCTGTCGTTCTCCTACGGCCGCGCCATGCAGTCGGCCGCGCTCAAGTTGTGGTCGCAGGACCTGGTCAACAACGTCGCCTCGGCGCAGCAGACCGTGTTCGCGCGTGCGCGCGACAACGGCCTGGCCGCCCTGGGCCAGTGGCAGTCGGCCGCCTAACTGCGCCGCCCGCTGCAGCGAAAACGCCGGCCCAGTGCCGGCGTTTTTGTTTGTCGCGCCGCCTTTTGGCTTGTCCTGCCGCCGCCAGCGGCGACCGAAGGCGGTGCCCGGCCGAGAAGGCAGCGCCGCGCCGGAGGAGGGCGGGCGGTTCGCGTCGGCCGCGCCCCATCGCCGCGCCTAGCGCTATTTAGCTAATCCGGCCGCACCGCAAAGGCGGTTAGACTGGCCGCAGTCGATGCAGGAGGCAGCGCATGGCGGATCCCAAGAAGGTCGCGATCTCCCCGGAGGCCGCCGCGGCGGTCGCGCGCGGCGATCTGATCACCGCGATCAAGCTGGTGCGCGACGCCAACGGCCGGATCGAACTGCGCCTGGCCAAGGAAGCGGTCGAGGCCTGGCGCAACAGCCGGCCCTTGCCGCATGCGGGCAGTTCGTCCCACACCAGCACCAACGCCAAGGCCGCGACGGGCGCGCACGGCGGCCTGCCGGCGGCGGCGCTGCTGGCCTTGTCGCAGGGCAAGACCATCGAGGCGATCAAGGTCCTGCACCAGACCGGCATGGACCTGCGCACCGCCAAGGAGCGCGTCGAAGCGCATCTGCACGCGCATACCAGGACCGCGACGGTGGCGCACAATGCGGCAAGCTCGCGCCCCAGCGTGACTTCGGTGCGCACGCCGACCGTGCAGCACGACGAGAGCGACCGCAAGCTGGTGGTGTACGCGCTGCTGGCGGTCGCGATCGCGACGGTCGGCTATCTGTGGGAAGCGGGCTGGCTTTAGTCGGCCGCGAAGCTCGGACTCGACCGCAAGGGTGGCGAGCGCAGCGAACCGCACCGCTGCCGCGGCATCGCGGCGATGCGGTTCGCTGCGCTCATCGCATCCTACGAGTCGAAAGCCTATTCCTCGCGCGCGGCGTCGCCGCGCGTTGCCGGCCGCTTGAGCGCGGCGCGTTCGGCCATGCGCCGGTCGATCGCGTCCAGGCCCAGGTCCGAGGCGGTCTTGAGCGCGCAGAACACCAGCAGCGCGAAGGTGCCGTGGCCGCCGGCGCCGAACAGGATGGTCAGGTGCATCGGCAGCACGCGCAGGTAGGGCGTGAACATCAGCGCGCCCAGGTTGGGCCGGCCGCGCAGATCGGCCGCGTGCTGGACCTCGTAGGTCTTGCGCTGCGACAGCGCGAACGAGACGCCGCAGGCCACCAGCACCAGCCAGTCGAACATGCCGGATACGCGGTGCTGGGCGAACAGGAACACCAGATAGCCCAGGTGGAAGAAGCCGTAGTGGAAGACGAAGAAGCGCGCGGTCGAGCGCTTGCCGTCCTCGTTCTCCGGCACGCGCTGGCCGCCGGAAGTGAAGCCCTCGGTGCTGAATTCGCGCAGGGACAGCATGCGTTCGCGCGCGTAGTAGCCGACGATCACGCTCTGGATCCAGTACGCCCACAACAGCCAGCCCACATTCCAATCCAGCGCCAACGCCGCGACCAGGGTCGCGGCGTTGGACAGCAGCAGGTTGCGCGCCGAAGGCTGCATGCGTGCGCGGCTCAGCGCGTGGGGCTCAGGACAGACTGGCCAGCCATTCGTCGTCGGAGCCTTCGTTGACGCCTTCGAACAGGATGGTGCTGAGGTAGCGCTCGCCGGTGTCGGGCAGCATGGCCAGGATCGCCGAGCCCGGCGCCGCGCCTTGCGCGACTTCCAGCGCTGCGGCCACGGTGGCGCCGGCCGAGATGCCGACGAACACGCCTTCCTCGGACGCGAGCCGGCGCGCGGTGTCGCGCGCGAGCAGGTCGTCGATCGGCAGGATCGCGTCGGCGGCCTGCGGGTTGAGCACCTCGGGGATGAAGTCCGGAGTCCAGCCCTGGATCTTGTGCGGCTGCCATTCCTTGCCGCTGAGCAATGATGCGCCGGCCGGTTCGGACACGGTCACGCGCACCTCCGGCCGCGCCAGTTTCAGCATTTCGCCGACGCCGGTGAGGGTGCCGCCGGTGCCCCAGCCGGTGACGAAATGATCCAGCCTGCGACCGGCGAAGTCCTGCAGGATTTCCGCCGCCGTGGTCTGGCGGTGATACGCCGGATTGGCCGGGTTCTGGAACTGGCGGGCGAGGAACCAGCCGTGCTGCTTGGCCAGTTCTTCGGCGCGCCGGACCATGCCGCTGCCGCGCTCGGCGGCCGGGGTCAGGATCACTTTGGCGCCGTAGGCGCGCATCAGCTTGCGGCGTTCGATCGAGAAGGTTTCCGCCATCGTCGCCACGAATTTGTAACCGCGCGCCGCGCACACCATCGCCAGGGCCACGCCGGTGTTGCCCGAGGTCGCCTCGACCACGGTGTCGCCGGGCTTGAGCAGGCCGCGCGCTTCGGCGTCGAGGATGATCGCGATCGCCAGGCGGTCCTTGACCGAGCCGCCGGGATTGAAGGACTCGACCTTGGCGTACAAGGTCACGTGCGAGGGGGCGATGCGGTGCAGGCGCACGATCGGCGTGCGGCCTATCGTGTCGAGAATGCTGTCGTGGATCATGGCGTACGGCTCCTGGGCGGGGGAACAAGAGGGGAGTGGGGAGGCGAACGGGGCAGGCCGCCGCCGCGGCGGGCACCGGCCCGATGCGCGGCCGCGGGCGACCCGCCACATTCGGCAAACCTTACACGCGCTGAGCGGCATCATCCGGCCACGCGGGCCAGGCAGCGTCAACCAATGGCCCACGCGAACGTTAACGCAGGGCCGCTAGAATCGCCCGGTTGGGTCTGCACGCGCCTGTTGCGGCGCTGCGTCCAGCCTCCCTCCCGTGTTCCCCGTTCAGAGAACCGCATGCGCCTTGCCCCCGGATTCCGTGCAGCTAGCTCCCGCGTCGGCTGCGCGCTCGTTGTCGTACTGGCCATGGCGGCCTGCAGCAAGGGCGAGGAACGCCAACCAGGTGGTGGCGGCGGCGACCGGCCGGTGCCCGTGACCATCCAGGCCGCCGCGATGCGGCCCTGGAACGACACCGTGCAGGCGCTGGGCAACGTCAAGGCGCGCGAATCGGTGACCGTGACCGCCAAGGTCAGCGAGACCGTGCAGCGCGTGCATTTCGACAGCGGCGACGTGGTCGCCGCCGGCGCGCCGCTGATCACCCTGACCGGCCAGGTCCAGCAGGCCGCGCTGGAGCAGGCCCAGGCCACCGCCAAGGAAGCCGACAGCCTGTACCAGCGCCAGACCGAACTGGCCGGGCAGCAGCTGATCGCGCGCTCGGCCCTGGACACCCAGCGCGCGACCCGCGACGCGGCGCGCGCGCGCGTGGCGCAGATGGCCGCCGATCTCGACAACCGCGTGATCCGCGCGCCGTTCAGCGGCGTGCTCGGCATCCGCCAGGTCAGTCCGGGCTCGCTGGTCACGCCGGGCACGCCGATCGCGACCCTGGACGACACCGCGCGCGTCTACGTCGATTTCCCGGTGCCGGAGACCCTGTTGGCCGACATCGCGCCGGGCCAGCACGTCAGCGGCACCAGCGCGGCCTATCCGGGCCGCGTCTTCGAAGGCCAGGTCAGCACCGTCGACGCGCGCGTCGATCCGACCACGCGCGCGATCACCGTGCGCGGCGACTTCGCCAACGACGACCGCGTGCTGCGTCCGGGCATGCTGGTCCAGATCACCCTGGAACGTCCGCAGCGCCAGGCCCTGCTGATTCCGGAGATCGCGGTGGTCCAGGTCGGCAACGATTCCTTCGTGTATCGGGTCAAGCCCGACGGCACGGTCGAGCGCGCCGACGTCAAGATCGGTACGCGCCGCGAAGGCTTGGCCGAGATCGTCGAAGGCCTCAAGGCCGGCGAGCGCGTGGTGGTGGACGGCACCGGCAAGCTGCGCGTGGGCAGCAAGGTGGTCGAGGGCGGCGCCAAGCCCGCCGCGGCCGCGAAGGGCGCCGGCAATGGTTGAGCGCCTGCGCATGCCGTGCAACGTCAGCGCGCCACGGGGCTGAGCGACGATGAATATCTCCGACCTCTCGATCCGCCGTCCGGTGTTCGCCACCGTGATGAGCCTGCTGCTGATCACCCTGGGCGTGATGGCGTTTTCGCGCCTGACCCTGCGCGAACTGCCGGCGATCGATCCGCCCATCGTCTCGGTCGACGTGACCTATCCGGGCGCTTCGGCCGCGGTGGTCGAAACCCGCATCACCCAGGTGCTGGAGGATGCCTTGGCCGGCATCGAAGGCATCGAGACCATCGAGTCGCGCAGCGTCAACGGCCGCGCCTCGATCAGCATCGAGTTCACCCTGCAGCGCGAGATCGAAGCCGCCGCCAACGACGTGCGCGACGCGGTCAGCCGGGTCACCAACCGTCTGCCCGAGGAGGCCGATCCGCCGCAGATCGAAAAGGTCGAAAGCGACGCCGACCCGATCATCTGGCTCAACATGAGCTCCAAGCAGATGGACACGCTGCAGCTGTCCGATTATGCGGAGCGTTACGTGGTCGACCGCCTGTCCTCGGTGGACGGCGTGGCCCAGGTCCGCATCGGCGGCCAGCAGCGCTACGCGATGCGGATCTGGCTGGACCGCGACGCCCTGGCCGCGCGCGACATCACCGTCAACGAAGTCGAGGCCGCGCTGCGCGCCGAGAACGTCGAACTGCCGGCCGGCCGCATCGAATCGGAAACCCGCGATTTCACCCTGCGCGTGGCGCGCAGCTACCAGAAGCCCGAGGACTTCGCCCAGATTCCGCTGCGCAAAGGCGTCGACGGCTACGTGGTGCGCCTGGGCGACGTCGCCAAGATCCAGCTGGATTCGGCCGAGCGCCGCGCCTACTACCGCAGCAACGGCGAGCCCAACATCGGCCTGGGCATCGTCAAGACCTCCACCGCCAACAGCCTCGACGTGGCCCTGGCCGTGCGCAAGGCCGCCGACACCATCCGGCCCTCGCTGCCGCAGGGCACCGACATCTTCGTCGCCTTCGACACCACGGTGTTCATCGAATCGGCGGTGGAGCGCGTGTACCACACGCTGGCCGAGGCGATCGTGCTGGTGCTGATCGTGATCTGGCTGTTCCTGGGCAGCTTCCGCGCCGCCCTGATTCCGGCGGTGACGGTGCCGGTGTGCCTGATCGCCGCCTTCATTCCGCTGTACCTGTTCGGCTTCTCGATCAACCTGCTGACCCTGCTCGCCCTGGTCTTGTGTATCGGCCTGGTGGTCGACGACGCCATCGTGGTGCTGGAGAACATCCAGCGCCGCGCCGACCTGGGCGAGCCCAAACTGGTCGCGGCCGCGCGCGGCACCAAGCAGGTCGCGTTCGCGGTGATCGCCACCACCGCGGTGCTGGTGGCGGTGTTCCTGCCGGTGGGCTTCATGGAAGGCAACACCGGGCGCCTGTTCCGCGAGTTGTCGGTGGCCCTGGCCGGCGCGGTCGCGATCTCGGCGTTCGTGGCGCTGACCCTGACGCCGATGATGTCCTCCAAGCTGGTGCGTCCGCACAGCGAGGAAAAATCCAACCCGATCAACCGCTGGGTCAACGCGCGCCTGGACGGGGTGAGCCGCCGCTACCGGCGCTGGCTCGACCGCAGCGTCGAGCGGCCCTGGCTGTTCGGCATCCTGATGCTGGTCGCGATCGGTCTCAGTTACGGCCTGTTCCGCTACGTGCCCTCCGAACTCGCGCCGCCGGAAGACCGCGGTTCGTTCCAGATCTCCATCATCGGCCCGGAGGGTGCCGGCTTCGACTACACGGTCAAGCAGGTCCAGCAGGTCGAGAAAATCGTGGCTGCGCACGTCGGCCCGGACAAGACCATCCAGCGCTACAACCCGCGCGTGCCCGGCGGTTTCGGCGCCAGCGAGGAAATGCACACCGGCCGCATCGCGGTGTTCCTGCAGGATTGGGACAAGCGCGACATCAGCACCGCCGACGTCGCCGACGGCCTGCGCGCCGAACTCGGCCAGCTCACGGGCGTGCGCGCGCTGCCGCAGGTCAGCGGCGGCCTGGTGCGCACGCGCGGCCAGCCGATCCAGATCGTGCTCGGCGGCCCCGAGTACGCCGAGCTCGCGCAGTGGCGCGACAAGCTGCTCGCGCGCATCGAGAAGAACCCCGGTTTCTTCTCCGCCGATTCCGACTACAAGGAAACCCGGCCGCAGATGCGGGTCGAAATCGACCGCCAGCGCGCCGCCGACCTGGGCGTGAGCGTGACCGACATCGGCCATGCCCTGGAAACCATGATGGGCTCGCGCCGCGTCACCACCTTCGTGCAGAACGGCGAGGAATACGACGTGGTGGTGCAGTCGGACAAGGCCCTGCGCGCCTCGCCGGCCGATCTGGCCGCGATCCAGGTGCGCGCGCGCGACGGCGGGCTGGTGCCGCTGTCCAACCTGGTGACCCTGCAGGAGCTGGCCGAGCCCGGCAGCCTCAACCGCTTCAACCGCCTGCGCTCGATCACCATCAGCGCCGGCCTGTCGCCGGGCTATCGCATGGGCGACGCGATCACCTGGCTCAACCAGGTCGTGCACGAGGAGTTGCCGGACCAGGCCCAGATCGACTGGAAGGGCGAGTCGCGCGAATACCAGGCCGCCGGCGGCGCCGTGCTGCTGACCTTCGCGCTCGCCTTGCTGGTGGTGTACCTGGTGCTGGCGGCGCAGTTCGAAAGCTTCATCCATCCGTTCGTGATCATGCTGACCGTGCCCTTGGGCGTGCTCGGCGCCCTGATCGGCCTGGCCCTCACCGGCGGCACGCTGAATCTGTTCAGTCAGATCGGCATCGTCATGCTGGTCGGCCTGGCGGCCAAGAACGGCATCCTGATCGTCGAGTTCGCCAACCAGCTGCGCGACGAAGGCCGCGCCATCCACGAGGCCATCGTCGAGTCCTCGGCGGTGCGCCTGCGCCCGATCCTGATGACCTCGATCGCCACCGTGGTCGGCGCGATTCCGCTGGTGCTGGCCGGCGGCCCGGGCTCGGCCAGCCGCGCGACCATCGGCGTGGTGGTGATCTTCGGCGTGTCGTTCTCGACCCTGCTGTCGCTGTTCATCGTGCCCGCGTTCTACGTGCTGCTGGCCAAGTACACCAAGTCGCCCGAAGCGGTCGCGCACGAGCTGGAGAAGCTGGAGCGCGAAACCCCGCAGGCCGGCGGCCACGCCTGAGCCGGTGCGGGAGTGGCAGGCGCCGCTCCCGCACTCAGGCCAGTTCGACCACGCGGCCGCTTTCGCGCTCGCGCATGCGGCCCAGGATCCGCAGCGCTTCGGTCTTGCCCGCCAATTCGGCGGGCCAGAGCAGGCACAAGCCGTCCTCGAGTTCGAGGTGCGCGCGCCCGGCGTCGTTCAATCGGACCTCGACCGCGCGTTCGCCGACGAGGATGCGCTCGGCGCCGCCGTAGCCGCCGCGGCTCTGGTCGTCGCGCTCCAGGCAGATCGCGTCCATGCCGTGTTCGCGGTCCTGCGGCTCGACTTCGTAGGCGCAGACGATATGCAGCACGTCCAGCGGTTCGTGTTCGGAGGCGAAGCCCAGGCTGACCCACAGGCAGTCGTCCTCGCCGGAATGCACTTCCTCGATCGGATAGGTCTTCACCGCTGCTCCTTTCACGCACCGTTTGCAGCGCGACGGTCGCACATTTAGGCTAGTTGCATGAACCCCACCGCCATCGCCGCCCGCCTGCCACCGGCGGGCGAGGGCTACGTCCTGCGCCCGTGGCGCGGCGACGACCTCGCCAGCCTGATCGCGCACGCCGACGACGCTCTGGTCGCGCGCGGCGTCAGCGACCGCTTTCCGCATCCGTACACGCGCGACGACGGCGAGCGTTTCCTGGCCGGCGAGGTCGTGAGCTTCGCCGATCCGGTCTACGCGATCGAAGTCGAAGGCCAGGCCTGCGGCGGCATCGGCGCGCGCCCGGGGCAGGGCGAGCGCCGTCACGGCGCCGAGTTCGGTTACTGGCTGGGCCGCGCGCATTGGAGCCGGGGCCTGATGACGCGCGTGGTCGGCGCGTTCGCGCCCTGGGTCATGCGCGAGCTGGAGCTGCATCGTTTGTACGCGACCGTGCTCGACAGCAACCCCGCTTCGGCGCAGGTGTTGTTGAAGAACGGTTTCATCGAAGAGGGCGCGCAACGCGGCGCCGTGGTCAAGTACGGCGAACTGCACGATCTGCGCGTGTTCGCCAAGGTAAGAAGGAGTCTGCAAGATGCGCCGTGATCCTCCCCGTGGTCCGCGCCCGCCCGGCGGCGGCGATCCCTGGCGGCGCGAGGGCGGCCGCGACGAGCGCGCGCCAGGCCGCGAGCGGCCGGGGCAAGAGCGTTCCGGCTCCGATCGCGGGGGCCCCGAACGCGCCGGCGCCGAGCGGCCGCCGCGCGCGGGCGGTCCCTGGGCCGGTCGTGGCGACGACAGGCCGCGCGACGGCGAACGCGAACGCAGCGGCGATGCGCCGCGCGGGCGCGACACGCCCTGGCGCGAACGCGCGCCGCAGCCGGCACGCGGCGGCGAACGCCCCGCGCCCGCGCACGGCGAGCGCCCGCGTCCGCCGCGTCCGCCGCGCGAACCCGCGCAAGGTTTCCAGGTCGGCGAGCGTCTGGACGAGGCGCAATTGCAGGGCGAGGCCGCGCCGCGTCGCGCGCGCGATCTCGAGCTGCGTCTGTACGGCCTCAACGCGGTGCGCGCGGCCTTCGCGCGCCGGCCGCAGGCGATCCGCAAGCTGTATCTGAGCGAGGCGCGCATTCCGGCCCTGCAGCCCTTGCTGGCCTGGTGCGTGGCCCATCGCGTCGGCTATCGCGTGGTCGAGGACGCCGATCTGGACAAGCTGGCCGCCAGCAGCCACCACGAAGGCGTGGTGGCCGACGTGCTGCGCGAGGAAAACCTGTCGCTGTCGACCTGGCTGCGCGATCTGCCGGCCGGCCCGCAGGCCGCGCTGTGGCTGGACGGCGTGGGCAACCCGCACAACCTGGGCGCGATCCTGCGCGCCGCCGCGCATTTCGGCGTCTCGGCGGTGCTGTTGCCCAAGCATTCCACCCTGGCCCTGTCCGGCGCGGCCGCGCGCGTGGCCGAAGGCGGCGCCGAGGCGGTGCCGATGGTGCGCCTGGGCCGCGGCGACAACGCCATCGCCCAGTTGCGCGGCGCCGGCTTCGCGCTGGCCGCGACCCTGGTGCGCGGCGGCTCCGATCTGTTCGCCACCGCCTTGCCCGAGCGCGTGGTCTACGTGATCGGCGCCGAAGGCGAGGGCATGGACCGCGAGCTTGCGGCCAGCTGCGACCTGCGCCTGTCGATTCCCGGCAGCGGCGCGGTCGAAAGCCTCAACGTGGCTTCGGCGACTGCGGTGTTCCTGGCGGCCTGGGCGTCGCGACAGCGCGCTTGATCCGGCGTCGCTGCGCGTTGGAAGCAAATCCCCCCTGGCCCCCCTTTTTCAAAGGGGGGAATGCTTGCGGGCGATTGGGTCGGCGTCGGCACGCGGGCTTCTAAAGGGGCGGGCATTCTCGAAACCGTGAGCCCCTGCCGGCGAATTCGATACGGCCGGTCGCCCACCAGCCCCCTTTGAGAAGGGGGCGAACGCCCGCGCAGCGGGCGTTGGGGAATTTGCTGTTGTTCTTGCTGTTGTTGATGCTGCCGCGCTCAAACGGCCGCCGCCGCTCAGCTCAGACGACGGATCGTATCCAGCACGCCCGCGTAGGCGTCGGCCTTGTCCGGATCGGCGATCATCGCGCGCAGGCAGGCCGCGGTTGCGGCCAACTGCAGGGTGCGCATGCTTTCGTGCTGTGCGCTTTCGTTGATGTCGTCCAGCGCGGCCTGCATGGCTTCGGCCGCGCAGCGCACCGCGTAGGAAAAGTCGCCGGCGCTGCCGAGCACGTCGTGCAGGCTCTGCTTCACCGCGTCGACGATCTGCGAACTCACGCCGGCGCTGCTGGCCGTGTTCTTGAGGCCGGCGGCGCTGTGCTCGGCCGTCGCCTGCAACTGCTCCGCGCCGGCCGCCGCCATCGTGTCGATCGAGTAGATCTGCATCACGCCCTGGTTGACCGCGGCCTGCATCAGGATGTTCTGCTGCTGCTGCGCGGCGACGGCATTCTGAAACAGGATGCCGGTCGAGTGGGCCATGCTCTGGTAGATCGAGCCCATCGCGAAAGCCGGCGCTTCGCCGATGACTTTGACGTTGCTCTGGGTGACGGCATCGGTGATCTGATCGTTGACGGCGGTCGGGAAGGACATGGCGGCGTTCCTGGTCGGTGGATGGGCGTTCCTTGCGCGGCCAGTCTAAGCCCGCGCAACGACGCTGGGGGACGGCTGTGAAGCGATGCGACGATCGGGCCCGGCGCGAGCGACGAACGGTCGCGGCCACGCTTGGCCGGGCGGTTCAATCGGCCAGGCGGCGGCGCGGCGAGTAGTCGGTCAGGCGCAGGCTGCGGTCTTCGATGCCGTCCACGAAACGGCCGTACTCGGCGCCGGTGCGCTGCTTGATCGCGCTCCACTCGGCGTCGGCCATGAAGCCGGCCCAGGCGCGCTTCATCGCGGCCTCGTCCGGCCACTGCAGCAGGTAGACGAATTCGCTGCGGCCCTCGGCCTGCGCCTGCCAGGTCGCAATTACCTCGAAACCGTGGCGGTCCATGATGCGCAGGGCGTGATCGCGGAAGCGTTCGTGGAAGGCGCGTTCGTTGCCCGGATGCACGCGGTAGATGCGCAGCTGGTGCAGCGGCGCGGGCGCGGCGGCTTCGACTTCGGCCCGCGCCGCAGATGGCGGCGCCAGGCCGCCCAGCAGCAGCGCGACAGCGAGGATGCAGCGGTACGGCGACGCAGCGACGTGCATGGCGACCTCGGCAAGCGGGCGCCGGGGATGCCGGCGCCCTGTCGTTGAAACGGGGGGCGTTAGGGCTCGCGTGCGGCGCTTACTCTTCCGGAACCGGCGCGGCCTTGGGCTGGCTGCCGAAGTCGCCGTCGGCGGAGGCGGCCAGATAGGCGAACACCGCGTAGGCGGCGACGTTCTGCGCCAGCGCCTTGGGATCGATCTTGTCGAAGGTGTCGTCGGGCGTGTGGTGCAGGTCGAAGTAATCGCTGCCGTCCTGGGCCAGGCGCGCCCAGGCCATGCCGCGCTCGGCGATCGGCCCGATGTCCGGACCCGGGCCGCCCTTGCCCGGCGTGTACTCGATGCCCAGCGGTGCCAGCGCTTCGGCGATCTGCTTGTCGGCGGCCTGCGCGTGCGCGGGCGCCGAACTGGAGTAGGCGTAGATGCGGCCCGCGCCGAAGTCGCTCTCGGCGCCGATCTGGTGCTTGGCGACGGCGTTGGCGTGCGCGGCCGCGTAGGCCTTGCCGCCGTACAGGCCCTGCTCCTCGTTGGCGTAGGCGATCACGCGCACGCTGCGCGCGGGGCGCTGCTTCATCTCGCCGATCAGCTTGCCGGCGGCCATGGTCAGGCCGACGCCGGCGCCGTCGTCGATCGCGCCGGTGCCCAGGTCCCAGGAATCCAGGTGGCCGCCGATGATGACGACCTCGTCGGGCTTCTTGCTGCCGCGGATTTCGCCGATCACGTTGTGCGAGGTGGCGGTGCCGTCCCAGCCGCAGTCCAGGGCGACGCGGACCTTGACCGGACCCTTGGCGACCAGGCGCGCGAGCTGGTCGGCGTCGGGCGCGGCCAGCGCGGCGGACGGGATCGGGGTCAGGCCCTCGTCGAAGCGGGTGATGCCGGTGTGCGGGGCTCGGTGCGAGTCGGTGCCGGCCGAGCGCATCAGCATGGCGGCCGCGCCGGCGCGGATCGCCGCCGAGGGCGCGCGGCTGCGCACGCGCGAGCCGGGGCCGTAACCGGCGCCGTCGCGGGCGCGCTGCATGCGGTAGTCGACGAAGGCGATCTTGCCGGCCAGCGAGCCGGCCGGCGCGGCTTCCAGCGCGGCCAGGTCGGCGAAGCGCACGACCTCGGCCTCGACCGTGCCGCCCGGGCTGCCGCCCAGCGCGGTCAGGGTCAGCGGCTGGCGATGCGCGCCCAGCACCTCGGCATGCTCGCTGCGGCGCTCCCACTTCGGGAAGCTCACCGGTTCCAGCCAGACCTTGTCGAAGCCCAGTTCGCGGAACTTGGCCTGCGCCCAGGCGACCGCGCGCGCATCGGCTTCGCTGCCGGCCAGGCGCGGACCGACCTCGGTGGTCAGCGATTCGGTGATGCGATAGCCCAGGTCGCTGGCCAGCGCGCGTTCGCGCAGCTGGGCGACGTTGGCCAGGGCGGACTCGGGGATGCGGGTTTCGCGCTCGGCCGCGTACGCGGGGCCGCTCAGCGTGGCGACGGACAAGACGACGGCCATGGCCGCCCACAACGGTGCACGCATTCCCAACTCCCCGGCTGCAAAGACGAAGCGTCGAGCTTAGCAACCCGCGGCGCGCGGCTTGCATGCCTCAAGTCACGTCGGACTTGAGCGTTTTTTGTCGCTGACTATCGCGGCGCTTGAGGCTGGCTCCTGCGTTTGCCGAAGTTGTCGTTTCGGGGCTGGAAATGCTCCTTGCCGTCCTATGGCGCCACAACCCCATAAGCCAGCTTCGGGGTAGGAGCGGCGTAAGCCGCGATCGCGGCAATCGGCGTAGACGAAAGCTGCGGCTCGTCTCGGCTTTCGATTGCAACAGACCTGCTTTGTCCACCTTGCGTCGTCAATGGGATGCGTGGTCGCGGCTCACGCCGCTCCTACCCCACAGCAGAGCGAGCCCAGACAGCGCAACGGCCGCACTAGGCGGCCGTTGCGGGGCGTCGCGGCGAACCGCTTACTTCTTCAGCGAGTCGCGGATCTCGCGCAGCAGCAGCACGTCCTCCGGCGTGGCCGGGGCGGCCGCCTCGGCCGGCTTGCGCACCTTGTTGTAGGCCTTCAGCACCAGGAAGATCACCAGCGCGATCAGCAGGAAATCGATCGCGGTCTGCAGGAACAGGCCGTACTTGATCGCGACCTCGGCCGCGACTTCCTTGCCCGCCGCGTCCAGCTGCGAGGGCTTGAGCACGTACTTCCAGTCGCTGACGCTGACGCCGCCGCTGAAGAAGCCGATCACCGGCATCACGATGCCGTCGACCAGCGCGGTGACGATCTTGCCGAACGCGGCGCCGATCACCACGCCGACCGCGAGGTCGACGACGTTGCCGCGCGAAATGAATTCCTTGAACTCGCTGATCATGCCCATGGCGGGTCTCCCTGGATTGAACGGCACGGGGGTGCCTAACGCCCGACTATACCGTCGCGGGCGCGATCTGGCCGTGCAGTTCGGCCACGCCTTCGAGCACGGCGTGGTAGCGGTCGCCGGGCTGCAGCGCGGCGACGCCGGCCGGCGTGCCCATGAACACCAGGTCGCCCGCGCGCAGGGCGTACAGGCGCGACAGTTCGTGCAGGATCTCCGGCACGTTCCAGACCAGATCGTCGAGCGAGCCGCGCTGGCGCAGCTGGCCGTTGACCTCCAGGCTGAGCCCGCGCGCGCCGAGCTCGCCGACCTCGGCCACCGGCACGATCGGGCTGACCGGCGCGGAATGATCGAAGGCCTTGCCGGTGTCCCAGGGCAGGCCTTTGGCCTTGGCCGCGGTCTGCAGGTCGCGCCGGGTCAGGTCCAGGCCGACCGCGTAACCGAACACCAGCGCGCCGGCCTGGGCCGGGTCGAGTTCGCCGGCGGGCGCGTCGCGGCCCAGCGCCACCACCAGCTCGACTTCGTGGTGCAGGTCCTGGGTGCCGCGCGGGTAGGGCACGGCTTCGTCCAGCACGATCGCGTCGGCGGGCTTTAGGAAAAACACCGGACGGCCGCGATCGGCGGCCGAGGTGGGGACGGCGGCGCCCATTTCGCGCGCATGCTCGGCGAAATTTCGACCGACGCAGTAGATGCGGCGGACCGGGAACTGTCCGCCGCCGCGGACCGGAATACGGGGCTGCGGCGGTGCCGCGATCACATCGGTCATTGCGGGCCTTACAGGGGTCGGGTGGTATCGCCGCGTTCGATGCGCGCGGCATCGACGACGCGGTACTCGCCTTCGACGATGCGCGGGTCGCGCGCCGCCATCGGCTTGCCGCGGCCCTTCCACAGTTTGTAGACGATGCCGGCGACGATCATCGCCGTGCCGATCACGACGCTGAACATCACCAGCAGTGCCAGCAAGCCCAGGCCGACCACGCCGACGGCGAAGCGCAGCAGTGGGTGGCGCGGCTTGCGCGGCTCGAAGGCGTTGCGCATGCGCTGCTGGAATTGGTGATGGTCGAAGCGGAAGCTGTGGGCGAACATTTCTTGTGTCGTGACACAATGTGGCAACAAGGCCGGACGGACGAGTATCGGACCAGCGATGGACGAGGGTGTGAGAACTTCGTTAAACCATGCCGAAGCCGGCGGTTCGGCGGCGCAGCCCTTGATTTCGTTGGAGCGCATCGCCGTGGGCGGCTTCGCCGAGGCGGAGGCCAGCATAGCCGGCGACGCCGAATCGCTGCTGCTGTACCGCGACGAAACCGGCGTGCGCGCCTGGCTCAACATCTGCCCGCACGCCGGCCGCCGCCTGGACTGGGCGCCGGGTCAGTTCCTCAAAAGCAAGGACGGCCTGCTGGTATGCGCCGCGCACGGCGCCAGCTTCGAGCTGGGCGGCGGTACCTGCGTGGCCGGCCCCTGCCGCGGCGAAGCGCTGCGCGCGATCGCGGTGGTGGTGCGCGACGGGGCGGTCTGGTTGGCTTAGGTGCTGCGGGGCTGAGAGCAAATCCCCCAGCCCCCCTTTCTAAAAGGGGGAATAAACAGCCGCTGCCCGAACGCACGCTCATTTCGCTGCGAATCAGTTCCCCCCTTTGCAAAAGGGGGGCTAGGGGGATTTGCTTCTGCTTTGCTCCTGCTTGCATCCAAGCAGCGCAGCGGCTCACTTGCCCCAGAACAGCAGATTCACCATCAGCACCGCGATCACCGTGTAGATCAGCGACAGCGGCGCGCCGATCTTCCACAGCTCCTTGCCGGTGTAGCCGGCCGGGCCGGTGATCATCGAGATCACCGGATTGGACGCGGTCATGAAATTGTTCGAGGCCGACAGCGCCACGATCAGCGCGAACGCGGTCGGGTTGCCGCCCGCCGCCAATGCCAGGTTGACCGCCAGCGGCACGACCACGATGGTCGCGCCGACGTGGCTGATCACCAACGAGAACAAAGTGGTGAGCAGGCCGATCAGCAACTCCAGCAGCCACACCGGCGTGCCCGTGGGCAAGCGCTCGATGGTGTGACCGGCGATCCAGGCCGCCGCGCCGCTGGAATCCATGGCCCAGCCCAAGGGAATCAGGCAGGCCATCAGGAACACGGTCTTCCAGTTGATCGCCGCGTAGGCCTCGTCGATGTTGATCACGCCCGCGATCAGCATGCCGGCCACGCCGGTCATCAGCGCGATCGACACCGGCAGGCGCGAGGACAGCGCCAGCAGCATGGCCACGGCGAAGATCACCAGCGCCAGCTTGAGCTTGTGCGGACGCTGCTCGCCCTTGGGGTAGTCGGTGACCACCACCAGGTCCTTGCTGGCGGCGACGTCGGCCAGGTCGGTCCAGATGCTGTGCAGCACCAGCATGTCGCCGGCGCGCAGCGGGACGTTGCGCACGTTCTCGCGCAGCACTTGCTTGTCGCGATTGACCGCCAGCAGGCTCAGGCCGGCCTGCTTGCGCAGGTGCAGGTCGCCGGCGGTCTTGCCGATGTAGCCGGAGGTGGCCGGGATCACCGCCTCGGAAATGCCGGCGCGGCTGGGGTTGAACAGATCGCCGAAGGTGCGCAGGCGCGAGGACAGGCGCAGGAAATGGTTCTGGGCGAAATCGCTGACGAGTTGCTTGGAGCCCATCGCGCCGAGCACGCTGCCGACCCAGATGCGGGCGTCGGCCGGCGGCGACAGCCGCGACTCGTTGTCGCTCTTGAGCGCCAGCAGCAGCGGCGCGCCGCGCAGCGCCTCGGCCTCGCCCAGCGACATGCCCACCAGCGGGCTGTCGGCGGTGACGGTGAGCTCGTAGACGTCGCCCTCGATGCCGTAGGCCTTGGCGAAATAGCTCTGGGTACGGGCCGGGGTCGCGCCCTTGTCGCTGTCGTCCTTGAGCAGCTTGTCGCCGAAGAAGTGGAAGTAGGCCAGCGACGCGGCCAGCAGGGCCAGGCCGATCGGCAGCGGCGCGAACATCTTCAGCGGCTCGATCGAGGCCGCGCCCGAGGGCAGGTTGCTGTTGGCGTTGAGCAGCAAGTCGTTGAGCAGGATCAGCGGCGAGTTGCCGACCATGGTCAGGGCGCCGCCCATCACGATCGCGGCCGCGATCGGCAGCAGCAGGCGCGGCAGCGACAGGCCGGTGCGCGAGGACAGGCGCGCGGCGACCGGCATGTACAGCGCCATCACCGACGGGTTCTGCATGAACGAGGAGTTGAGCCCGGCGACCGCGGTGGTCAGCAGCAGCAAGCGCTGCTCGACGCCGTGCGCGCGCCGCAGCAGCCAGCCGGCCAGCCGGTTCAAGGCGCCGGTGCGGTCCAGGCCGGCGCCCAGGATCATGGTCGCGATGATGCTGATCACCGCGTTGCCGGAGAAACCGTTGAACAGTTCGTCGGGTTCGACCAGGCCGGATAGGCCCAACAGCACCAGCACCACCAGGGCGACCACGTCGGCGCGGATGCGCTCGAACAGGAACATCGCCATCGTGAAGCCCACCAGCCCGAGTACGAGCTTCATGTCGGTGGTGAGCGTCAGCGCGGTATCCATGCCGGATCGGTCGGGGGCTCGTCAGCTGCGGTCGTAGAGCAGATCCCAGACGCCGTGGCCGAGTTTCTGGCCGCGGGTCTCGAAATGCGTTTGTGGGCGCCAATCCGGGCGGGGCACCGCCCCGCGCGCGCCGGCGCGGTTGCTCAGGCCCTGGGTCGCATCCAGAACGTCCCACATCTGTTCGGCATAGTCCTGCCAATCGGTGGCGAGGTGCAAGCGGCCGTCGTGGGCGAGCTTGCGCACCAGCAATTGCGCGAACTCGGGCTGGACCAGGCGGCGCTTGTTATGGCGCTTCTTGTGCCAGGGGTCCGGGAAGTAGATCCGGACCTCGTCCAGCGAGCCGTCGGCGATTTCGTTGTTCAGCACTTCGACCGCGTCGTGGTGATACAGGCGCACGTGATCGCTGGCGTCGGCGGCCAACGCGTTGAGCAGGCGGCCGACGCCGGGGGCGTGCACCTCGATCCCGATCAGATCGCGTTCGCGATCGTGCTGGGCGGCGTAGCGCAGCGCCTCGCCGTTGCCGAAGCCGATCTCGAGCACGCGCTTGGCTTTGCGGCCGAAGATCGCGTCGTAGTCGCGCGGCGCGTCGCGGCTCCCGACCGGCTGGTAGTCGATGCCGAAACGCGGCCAAAGCTCGTCGAAGGCGCGTTGCTGAGCCGGGGTGAAGCGGCCCTGGCGCAGCACGAAGCTGCGCACCTGGCGTCGGCCTTCCTCGACCGTGAACGGCTTGGGCGGGGTCTTGGCGCCGTCGCTGGAGAACGGATCGGTCATCTCAGCCGATCAGCCCGTCTACCGGCGAGGACGCGCTGGCGTAGCGCTTGCGCGGAATGCGGCCGGCCTTGAACGCGGCGCGGCCGGCCTCGACCGCCAGCTTCATCGCGTGCGCCATCAGGATCGGATCGCGCGCGCCGGCGATGGCGGTGTTCATCAGCACGCCGTCGCAGCCCAGCTCCATCGCGATCGCCGCGTCGGAGGCGGTGCCCACGCCGGCGTCGACGATGATCGGCACTTTGGCGTTCTCGACGATCTCGAGCAGGTTGTACTTGTTCTGCACGCCCAGGCCGGAGCCGATCGGCGCGGCCAGCGGCATCACCGCGACGCAGCCGATCTCTTCCAGGCGCTTGGCCAGGATCGGGTCGTCGGAGGTGTAGACCATCACGTCGAAGCCGTCCTTGACCAGGATCTCGGCCGCGGCCAGGGTCTGGACCACGTCGGGGAACAGGGTGCGCTGGTCGCCCAGCACTTCCAGCTTGACCAGCGTGTGGCCGTCGAGCAGTTCGCGCGCCAGCCGGCAGGTGCGCACCGCGTCGTCGACGTTGTAGCAGCCGGCGGTGTTGGGCAGCAGGGTGTAGCGGTCCGGCGGCAGCACGTCGAGCAGGTTGGGCTCGCCCGGGTTCTGGCCGATGTTGGTGCGACGGATCGCGACGGTGACGATCTCGGTGGCGGCGGCCTCGGTGGCCAGGCGGGTTTGGTCCAGATCCAGGAACTTGCCGGTGCCGGTGAGCAGGCGCGAACGGTAGGACTTGCCGGCGATGACCAGCGTGTCTGCAGCGGTGGGGGTCGTCATAGGCGGAATTATGAACGATAGCCCGGGGCGCAGGGTGATCGCGACGCGGCTTTGTCGGGGGTTTTTCAGCCCTGAGTGGGGTTCGAGCCGGGCCGCGCGTGGCGCCGGGGCTTTGCGGCACGGAGCGGCGCAAGCCGCGATGAGCTGCAAGAACGAGGCGAAGTACGCGTCTCGGGGTAGGAGCGGCGCAAGCCGCGACCGGCAACTACGCCTGCGACGTGGCTACGAGTCGGGTATCGCTACGCGTGCCGCAGCTCTCTGTGGGAGCGGCGTGAGCCGCGATGGAGTTCAGGGGCGAGGTGAGGTTCGAGCCTAGGGGTAGGAGCGGTGCAAGCCGCGACCGGCAATTACGCCTGCGGTATGGATCAGGTTCGGGCGTCGTTGGAACTGCCGCGGCCTTCTGTGGGAGCGGCGTGAGCCGCGATGGGCTGCGGGTGCGACGTGAGACTGATAGGAGGCGGCGTTGCGTCGTTGCCGGCGTCGCTTCGGGTTGATGTGCGTTGCCATCCATGGCGCGGCTACTGGGCTTCGGATCGTCCGGCCCGGCCATCTTTGGCCGGGCGTTCGCCCAAACTGCGCGGCAATGCAGCGCAAAGCTCGTTTGGGCTCACCCACCCCCCAACGCATGCACGATTTCCACTTTGTCCCCCGCGCCCAGCGCATGCGCGGCATGCGCGCCGCGCGGGACGATTTCGCCGTTGACCTCGACCGCGACCCGGCGCTCGCCCAGGCCCTCGTCCAGCAGCAGTTGCGCGACCGTGGTCGCGGCCGCGATCGCGCGCGGCTCGCCATTGAGAGTGATGTCCATGCCGGCTATTGTCCCGCGCCGCCCGGCGCGCAGCCAGGGCCCGGCCGGTGGTTGTGCCCAGGCTGGCCGCCGGCTGGATGGTTTTGACGCACTGCGCCTTGTATGTCGCAGCGCCGCATGGTTCGATGCCGAGCCATCCGCGGGCGTACTGTCGCAGCGCGGCAAACCTCAAGCCCCGACACCAACACCACCTCACGATCTCGCAGGGAATCCCATGATCAAACCCGTTCGCACCGTGCTCGCCGCCGCCCTGGCGCTGGCGGCCGCACCGGCTTTCGCCCAGACCTATTCGCAGACGATCTTCTTCGGCGACAGCCTGACCGACTCCGGTCACTTCCGCCCCGCGCTGGTCCAGGCCGTGGGCCCGAACGGCGCCCTGCTCGGTCGCTTCACCACCAACCCGGGCCTGGTCTGGTCGGAGTACCTGGCCGACTACTACGGCACCAACGCCGCCAGCGACAACCAGGGCGGCACCAACTACGCCGTCGGCGGCGCGCGCACGGGCACCAACACCAGCGGCGCGCTGGGCCCGATTCCGTCGCTGGCCACCCAGGCCACCAACTACCTCGCCGCCAACGGCGGCCGCGCCGATTCGCGCGCGCTGTACACGGTTTGGGGCGGCGCCAACGACCTGTTCGCGGTCGCCGGCGGCGCACCGGCCAGCACCATCGGCACCGCGGTCGCCTCGCAGATCGGCGTCGTCGGCGCCCTGACCAACGCCGGCGCCAAGTACATCCTGGTGCCGACCATTCCCGATCTCGGCCTGACCCCGCAGTTCCGCGCTGGCGGCGCCGCCAACCAGGCCGCGGGCACCCAGCTGTCGACGACCTACAACAACGCCCTGTTCGGTGGCCTGGCCACGGCCGGCTACCGCGTGATCCCGCTCGACACCTTCAATCTGCTGCGCGAGATCACCGCCAACCCGGCGCCGTACGGCATCACCAACGTCACCGGCACCGCCTGCAACCCGCAGATCACCGCCTCGTCGCTGACCTGCAGCCCGCTCAACTACGCCAACCCGAACGCACCGGACACTTACGCCTTCGCCGACGGCGTGCACCCGTCCTCGCGCGCCCACAAGATCCTCGGCGACTACGCCGTGTCGATCCTGGAAGCGCCGCGTCAGATCGCGCTGCTGCCGAACTCCGAATCCATGGTCGGCCGCTCGCGCGCCGATCGCGTCGCCAACCATCTGGGCAGCAAGCCCGAGGGCGACGGCATGCGCTGGTGGGCCGACGCGCGCGGCGACTTCCAGCGCTACGGCAAGGGCGACGTCTACGACGGCAGCGGCCCCAGCATCACCGGCGGTGTCGACTGGACCCGCGGCGACTGGGTGTTCGGCGGCTTCGCCGGCTTCGGCAAGCAGAGCCTGGACTTCGGTCGCAACGCCGGCGAGTTCGACCAGAGCGACGCCACCCTCGGCGGCTTCGCGGCCTGGTACGGCGCCAATGCCTGGGTCAACGGCCAGCTCAGCTGGACCAAGGTCGACTACGACATCGACCGCCGCGTCGTGCTCGGCCCGACCAGCCGCGTCCACAGCGGTTCCACCGACGGCAAGAACCTGACCGCCGCGATCAACGCCGGTTGGGAGTTCGGCGACGGCGCGCTGCGTCACGGCCCGGTGATCGGCGTGGTCGCCCAGCGCATCGACGTCGACGGTTTCAAGGAAAGCGATCCGGCCCTGGCCACCTCGCTGGCCTACAACGATCAGAGCTTCGATTCGCTGATCGGCAGCGCCGGCTGGCAGGTGAGCTATGCGATCAACGACCACCTCAAGCCCTACGCGCGTCTGACCTACGACCGCGAGTTCGAGGACGCCGACAAGGAAGTGTTCGCGCGTCTGCAGTCGATGCCCGGCACCGCGCCCTACGCCGTGCCCGGTCACGACTTCGATCAGAGCTACGGCACTTTGCTGATCGGCGCGCGCACCCAGCTGTTCGGGCTCGACGCCAACATCGGCAGCAGCGTCACCGTGGGCCAGGCCGGCGGCAATCACGCCACCGTCTTCGCCACCATCGGCGCCGGCTTCTAAGCAGCATCGCAACCGCGCGGGCCCGCACGGGTCCGCGCGGTTTGCCAACCCGCGTAGGCGCGCATAGACTTCGCCGCATGCGGGTGTAGTTCAATGGTAGAACTGCAGCTTCCCAAGCTGCTAGCGTGGGTTCGATTCCCATCACCCGCTCGATCTCTTGCCCGACGTTCGTAGACGGGTAATCGCGAAGCTCGAACCGCCTTCCGCGCGAGCCTTCGTTTCTTCATTTCAGACGCTGCGGCCGATCCGCGATCGGGCCGCTGCCTGCGTTTGCCCGCGCCGGCCGGTCCGCGGCTGCGCGTTGCGGCGTGCGCCGATCGAAGTGCGTACGGCCTCCATCCTGGCGTCGACTAATGCCATGTAAATCAATGGCCTGGGCATCAATTAAATATTAGTATTGACTAATCAATAAGCGAGAGCTAATGTTTATCCATGACCCAAGCCGCCCCCATCGACGCCGTCATGCGCTCGCTCGCCGATCCCACTCGTCGCGCCGTGTTCGAGCGCATCGTCGGCAGCGACGAGATCACCGTGGCCGAGCTCACACGCGGCAGCGGGGTGACGCAGGGCGCCATTTCCCAGCACCTCAAATCCTTGAAGCTGGCCGGACTGGTGATCGAGCGACCCGAGGGCCGCAACGTCTACTACCGCGCGCAACCCGAAGGCCTGGCGCCGCTGGTCGATTGGATGAGCCATTACGGCGTGTTCTGGCGCGAACGCTTCGCCAGCCTGCGCACTCTCTTGAAGGAAATCGACCCATGAACGACGCGGCATCGCAGACCGCCACCCAGGCGATCGTGCTGGACGAGGTGTTTCCGCACGCGCCGGAGATCCTCTGGGCCACGCTGACCAGCGGCGCGCTGATGGCGCGCTGGCTGATGCCGCCGAGCGGATTCGAAGCGGTGGTCGGCCAGCGCTTCACCTTCCAGACCACGCCCGGCGGCGCCTGGGACGGCGTGATCCACTGCGAGGTGTTGGAGGTGAGCCCGAACCGGCGCCTCGCGTTCGCCTGGCGGAGCGGCCACGCCAGCAACGTCGGCTACGGTGCCTTGTTGGACACCGTGGTGAGTTTCGACCTGTCGCCGGCCGACGGCGGCACGCGCCTGCGCCTGGTCCACGCCGGTTTCGTCGCGCCCAGCAACGACGCCACCTACCGCAACCTCAGCGAGGGTTGGCCGAAGGTGTTCAAACAGCTCGACAGCGTCGCGGCCGAACAAGCGCCGCCGACTTCCCTGCACTGAAGCGCAATCTGGATACGAACATGAGCGAGCCTTACACCGGCGGTTGCGCCTGCGGCGCGATCCGTTACGAAATCTCCGGCGAACCTTTGGCGATGAACGATTGCCAGTGCCGCGACTGCCAGCGCAAGAGCGGCACCGGGCACGGCTCGTACCTCTCGTTCCCGAACCGAGCGCAGGTGAAACTCAGCGGCGCGGCCACGCACTGGGATCTGCTCGGCGACAGCGGCAACGCCAAGACGCGCGCGTTCTGTCCCACCTGCGGATCGCCGGTCTATCTGACCTTCTCGGCCATGCCCGACGTGTTCACCGTGCATGCGGCCAGTCTCGACGACCCCGGCCGTTATCGGCCGCAAATGGTCACGTATCGCGCGCGCGGCCATGCCTGGGATCGTGTGGATCCGAACCTGCCGCAGTTCGATGGCATGCCGGTATAGCTCGGCCGCCATGCGGTCGACGGCGGTATCGCTTGCGCGCTGCGTGCCGCTTCGGTCCGTGCGTGCGAAGCGGACCGCCCTGGGCCGTCGCTGGAGGTCCCCAGCGGTGTTGAGGTAGGCTATGGACGTGGTGTCGGGTACGGTTCCCGGTGCGGCCGATCGTTAAGCAAACGATCGCGCTCGACCAGGGATACGACGGGTTCAGTCCTGTCGTACGCACCCTCATCCACGGCTCGATGCGCGCCGCGATGGCGTGCCCGATCCGACAGCGACGGCGGCGCGTCCCCTGATCCGGACGGCCGCTGTTTTTTCTTGAGGGCGACCTCGACGCAGCGGAGACGCGATGGCAGCCCGTATCGTGCTCGGTTGGCGGGAATGGGTGGCGATGCCCGGTCTGGGCGTGGCCGCCCTGCGCGCGAAGATCGACAGCGGCGCGCGCAGCTCGGCGTTGCATGTCGACGCGCAGTGGCGCTTCAGCGAAGGCGGCGCACCCTGGGTAGGCTTCCGCCTCAGCCCCGGCGCGGTCGGGGCGGAAGTGGTGGAATGCCTGGCGCCGATCCACGACGAACGCGTCGTCACCGACTCCGGCGGCCACCGCGGCGAGCGCGTGTTCGTGCGCACCGGCCTGCGTCTGGCCGGGGTCGAACGCGAAATTGAAATAAACCTCGCGGATCGTCGTGGCATGCGTTTCCCCATGCTGCTCGGCCGCACCGCGATGGCACGAGTGTTCACGGTCGATCCGGCTCGCTCGTTCCTGCACGGCAAGGCGGCGCCCAATCCTGCCGCATCCCATTCGGACACCCCCCAGTCATGAAGCTCGCGATCCTGTCGCGCAACACCAAGCTCTACTCGACCCGGCGCCTGGTCGAAGCCGCGCGCCAGCACGGCCACAGCGTGCGCGTGCTGGACCCGCTGCGCTGCTACATGCGCATCGATTCGGACGGCTTCGAGATGCACTACAAGGGCCGCGAGATCGCCGGCTACCACGCGGTGATCCCGCGCGTGGGCGCCTCGATCACGCGCTACGGCTCGGCGGTGCTGCGCCAGTTCGAGCTGATGGGCACCTACACCCCGAACTCCTCCGACGCGATCCTGCGCGCGCGCGACAAGTTGCGCAGCCACCAGCTGCTGGCCGCCGAGCACATCGGCCTGCCGGCGACGGTGTTCGGCGACAACCCCGACGACACCGCCGACCTGCTGTCGATGCTCGGCCCCCCGCCGCACGTGATCAAGCTCAACGAGGGCACCCAGGGCGCCGGCGTGATGCTGACCGAGAAGCTGTCGGCCTCGCGCGGCGTGATCGAGGCGCTGCGCGGTCTGTACGCCAACTTCCTGGTGCAGGAGTTCATCGCCGAGGCCAAGGGCGCGGACCTGCGCTGCTTCGTGGTCGGCGGCAAGGTGGTCGCGGCGATGAAGCGGCAAGCGCCTAAGGGGGATTTTCGTTCCAACCTGCATCGCGGCGGCACCGCCAAGGGCGTCAAGGCCAGCGCGGCCGAGCAGGACGTGGCAATCCGCGCCGCGCGCGTGCTCGGTCTGGGCGTGGCCGGCGTCGATCTGATCCGCTCCGATCGCGGCCCGCTGGTGCTGGAGGTCAACGCCTCGCCCGGCCTGGAGGGCATCGAGGAGGCCAGCGGGGTGGACGTGGCCGGGGAAGTCATCGCCTACGTCGCCGGCCGCACCAAGCGGCATTCGGCCCGACGGGCGGCAGCCAAGAAATAGTGACGAGCTGCTCATTTTCGCGTTTTGCCGCGATCTGCCGCGAACGCCCGGTAACCGTCTGATTCGTCGGCCATCGCCCCCTGCCGGACGTCCCGGGCTTTGCCAGCGGCGTCGGCAGAGACCTGAACGAAACGCGATTTCAGGTTGCTTTTAACAAATAATTAATATTCGTTTTAACAGCCGTTTAATCGATTTCCGCGTAGCGTGTCCGGACCGCAGCACTGCCGCTCTTCCAAGTCAGCGATCTGGTCGAAGCAGGTTACGGTAATCGGGGCAATACCCTTTTGGCCCAGGCGCGGTGGCCCCGCGCTTGGGCCTTTGTTTGCCGGTGCGGCCCGTCATGAGCGAGTGAGAAGCGCACAGCGCGGGCTCTGGCAGAATCGGGAGTCTCGCCGCCTCGTGTTCGCTACGGCCGACGCGCGTCGCCGCCATCAATTCAGGAACCTTGCCGCGACTCTCGGGTCGAAGGCTCAAACAGGAAGGTCCAATGCGCATCCTCGTAATCGAAGACAACCAGGACATTGCCGCCAATCTCGGCGATTTTCTCGAAGACCGCGGCCACACCGTGGACTTCGCCGCCGATGGCATCACCGGATTGCACCTGGCGGTGGTGCACGACTTCGACGCGATCGTGCTCGATCTGAATCTGCCCGGCCTGGACGGTTTGGAGGTCTGCCGCAAGCTACGCAACGAAGCGCGCAAGCAGACCCCGGTGCTGATGCTGACCGCGCGCGACAGCCTCGACAACAAGCTGGCCGGTTTCGACTCCGGCGCCGACGACTATCTGATCAAGCCCTTCGCCCTGCAGGAAGTCGAGGTGCGCTTGAACGCGCTCTCGCGCCGCGGCCGCGGCGTGCAGACGCGGGTGCTCAACGCCGCCGATCTGGAATACAACCTGGACACGCTGGAAGTGCGTCGCCAGGGCAAGTTGCTGCAGCTCAACCCGACCGCGCTGAAGATCCTGCAGGCGCTGATGGAAGCCTCGCCGGCGGTGGTCACGCGCCAGGAACTGGAAACCCGCGTGTGGGGCGAGGAACTGCCCGACTCCGACAGCCTGCGCGTGCACATCCACGGCCTGCGCGCAGTGGTCGACAAGCCCTTCGACACGCCGCTGATCCAGACCCGCCACGGCATCGGCTACCGCATCGCGGCGCCCGAGAACGGTTGATCGCGTGGCGACAGGGGAATCGCCCGCGCCCGAGCGGCGCAAGAAACGGGTTCGCTACCGGCGGCGCTTGCGCAGCCGCATCATTCTGTCCTTCGTCCTGCTCGGCTTCGGGCTGACGACCATGTTCGCGTTCGCGACCAATTGGACCCGCACCCGGGTCGAGAACGCGCTGGTCGAGGACGTGATGAACCGCAACATCACCCAGTTCGCGTTGCAGTTCGAGAAGGACCCGAAGAATCCCGAGTTCGCGGTCGATCAGATCCGCGCCTTCGTCTACACCCCGGACAAGTTCGACTCGGTGCGGGTGAACCGTCCTGAGTGGTTCGAGCTCAAGGACGGCATCCACGGCCTGCGCGGCCAGGACGAGAACGGCGAGTCCTTCGCCTACAAGCTCGCGGTGCGCAAGACGCCCAACGCCTGGTTCTTCCTCGCCTACGACATGAGCTCGACCACGCGCGGCGAACAGCAATTCAACCGCGCCATCTACGGCTCGGTGCTGGTGTTCACCCTGCTGTCGCTGCTGGTCGGCTGGTGGGCGGCCTCGCGCGTGATGAGTCCGGTGTCGGAACTCGCGCGCCGCCTGCGCCTATCCGGTCGAGCTTCGCAGCCCGAAGGACTGGCCACGCACTTCCCCGACGACGAGGTCGGCGAGCTCGCCAAGGCCCTGGACGATTACGCCGAGCGCCTCACCGACGTGGTCCAGCGCGATCGCGAGTTCAACGCCGACGTCAGCCACGAGCTGCGCACGCCGCTGGCGGTGATCAAGGGCGCGGTCGAACTGCTGCTCACGCGTTCGGACCTGGACGAGAAGACCCGCGTCCGCCTGGCGCGCATCCAGCGCGCCGAGCAGCAGTGCACCGACCTGATCAGCGC
Organism: Lysobacter sp. cf310; assembly: GCF_900114355.1. Taxonomy (GTDB): domain Bacteria; phylum Pseudomonadota; class Gammaproteobacteria; order Xanthomonadales; family Xanthomonadaceae; genus Lysobacter. Next base: position 695,935 of record NZ_FOSS01000001.1, on the reverse strand, counting down.
CTTGCTGCTGCTGTCGCGCAACGAGCGCGGCCACGGCGCCACCGACATCGCACGCCTGTCCGAACAGTTGCTGGATGCGCACCGCGCCCAGCTCGCCGGCAAACCGCTGGACCTGCGCGTGGAAGGCGAGCGTGGCCTGGTGGTGGACGCGCCGGAAGCCGCGGTCGCGGTGGCGCTGGGCAATCTGATCGGCAACGCGGTCAAGTACACCACGCAGGGCGAGGTGATCGTGCGCCTGCATCCGCGCTGGGTGGAGGTGATCGATTCCGGGCCCGGTCTCAGCGCCGAGGACGCGGCCAAGCTGTTCGAGCGCGGCTACCGCGGCACCCACGCCGGCCATTCGCAGGGCGGCGGCATCGGCCTGTCGATCGTGCGCCGGCTGTGCGAGCTCTACGGCTGGGACGTGCGGGTCAAGCCGGGCGAGGAGAAGGGCGTGGTGGCCACGCTGAGCTTCGGCGGTTCGACCGCGCTCGTCGGCTGAAACGCCGAGCGTCGTCGTCGCTCAGAACGGCAGCAGCCCTTCGGTGAGCGCGTTCAGCGGCACGCCGCCGGCGGCTTGGGCGTCCAGCGCGCCGAAACCGCCGCGATGCAGGATGACGTCGCGCAGGTAGTCGAGGAAATAGGCTTCGCGCGATTCGTACAACAACACGAAGTCGAAGCCGTCCTGCGGCAGGGCCACCGAGTAGGGCGCGCCGCCGCTGACGTTGTCCTTGTGGTAATCGTCCGGCGACAGCGCCAGGTGGAACAGGCCGTCGTCCTCGCGTTCGGCCTGCTCCGATTCTTCCAGCAGCGCCTCGGCCGGGTAGACCACCAGAGGATCGAGCATGTCGGGGAAATCGGGGTGCGTGCCGGTGAGCGCGACCCCGCCCATCGCCTGCCAGAAGCATTCCAGCGTGACCGGCAACGCGCCGACCCGAGTTTTCAACATGGCCGGCGCTACGGTATCGGCGTCGAGCAAGGGTGCCGAGACGCCGCCGCCGTCGTCCGGGTCGCAATACACCGAGTAGGCATAGCCGTGCGCCGTCAGGCGCTGGACGAGCAGCCGGCAGTTGTGCGCCACCCGCGCCATCGCCAGTTCGGCGACCGCGCGCATCTGCATGCGCGCGTCGCCCTTGCGCGGGTCCAGCCGCGTCAGCTCCGCCGTCACCTGACGATGCTCGCCGTTGCGGTAGCGCTCGCGGTAATCCATCGCCGCCGTGACCCGAGGATGCGGCTCAGTCGACGCGTTCGAGCCAGCCGTACTTATCCGGCGTCTTGCCGCTGAACAGACCGAAGAACAGTTCCTGCATGCGCTGGGTCACCGGACCGGGCTTGCCGGCGCCGACCTGACGGCCGTCGACCGAACGGATCGGGGTGATCTCGGCGGCGGTGCCGCACATGAACAGCTCGTCGCACAGGTACAGGTACTCGCGCGGCAGATCGCGCTCCACCACCGTGTAGCCCGCGTCGCGGGCGAGGGTGATGATGGTGTTGCGGGTGATGCCGTTGAGCAGCGCAGCGCTGACCGGGGTGGTGTGCAGCGCGCCGTCGAAGACCAGGAACAGGTTCTCGCCCGCGCCCTCGGACAGCAGGCCGGTCGAGGCCAGGGCGATGCCTTCGCCGAAGCCCAGGCGCCGCGCTTCGCGCGCGACCAGCTGGCCCGACAGATAATTGCCGCCGGCCTTGGCGCCGGCCGGAATGGTGTTCGGCGCGAAACGCTGCCAGCTCGACACGCAGGCGTCGATGCCTTGCTCGAGCACGCTGGCGCCCAGGTACTGGCCCATCTTCCAGGTCGCCACCGCCATGTCGGTCGGGGTGTCGGCGGACAGGCCGAAGCCGCCCAGGCCGCGGTAGGCGACCGGACGCAGATAGTCGGTGGTGTAGTTGTTGGCCTTGAGCACCTCGCGGCAGGCCTGGTTGACCTGATCCAGCGTGTACGGCATCGGCATGTCGTAGATCTTGGCCGAGGCGAACAAACGCGTGTTGTGCTCGCTCAGGCGGAAGATCATCGGGCCGTTGGGCGTGTCGTAGCTGCGGATGCCTTCGAACACCGACGAGCCGTAATGCAGCGCGTGCGACATCACGTGGGTGGTGGCTTCGGCCCAGCGCTTGATCGCGCCGTTGTGCCAGATCCATTCGGGGTATTGCATCGCCGGCTTCCGTGGGGGGAGAAACCGCTATTGTGCCCTGTCGGCGCGGCCGGGCCCATCCGCACGCATCGGTACGCTCAGGGTGTGCCGACGCTCAGCCCTTGATCCACCAGCAGCCGAAGTGCCGGATCAGCCCGAATACGGTGTGCGAGGGCGTGCTGCCGTTGGCCAGGGTCTGCTCGACCCGCAACGCCACCGGCAGGCGGCGGGCCTGGGGCACGTATTCGGGTTCGGGCGCGGCGGGTGCGAGTTCGGAGCCGGGTTCGACGTCGGCCGTGGGATCGACCTCGACCCAGCCCAGGTTCTGCGCCGGCGGCGCCACGACCGGCGGTGCGGCCGCGGTCGGCATGATCGGCACGATATCGACCAAGGGCCGCCGGGCGATGGTTTCCAGGCGGTCCAGCACCGAATAACCGGTGCTGCCGGACATGCCGGTCCAGTGGTAGACCCCGGCCAGACGATTGCCGTCGTGGGCGTCGATGGCGCTGGTCATCTGGTACACCAGGTCCTGCACGCTGCGCGCGCAGCCGCCGCGGTAGCCGCCCTTGGCCGCGGCCGCGCCGGGTGGGTTACGAGGAAGGCTGTCGCTGCTGCCTATGTCCTCGCAGCGGCGGTCGGTGAACACCGCCGCGCCGTCCGGGCCGACGCAGCGGCGGATCTGCGCCGGGCTTTCGCGCGGCCACAGCAGGGCCGCGAGCGACAGCAGGACTAGGGCGCAGACACGGACGTACCAAGGCATCGCCGCAGCGTAGCGCCGGCGCTTGGCCGGCGACAGTGCGGCGGTCGCAGTCCGTTCACGCTGCGGCAGCCTACGCAGCCCCGGCGCAAACCGGAGCGCTCACGCCGGCTCAACTCAGGCGCGAGAGCACGCTCAGGGTCGGCTTGGACAGGTTGAGCGTGTAGAAGTGCAGGCCGGGCGCGCCGCCGTCGATCAGGCGCTGGCACAGCTGCGCAACCACGTCGGCGCCGAACTCGCGCAGGCTGTCGACGTCGTCGCCGTAGGCCATCATGCGTTGCTGGATCCAGCGCGGGATCTCGGCGCCGCACAGATCGGAGAACCGGCGCAGCTGGCTGAAGTTGGCGATCGGCATGATGCCCGGCACGATCGGCACCTCGATGCCGGCGGCGCGCACGTCGTCGACGAAACGGAAGTACGCGTCGGCATTGTAGAAATACTGGGTGATCGCGCCGTTGGCGCCGGCGCGGACCTTGCGCTTGAAGTTCTCCAGATCGCTGTGCGCGTCGCGCGCCTGCGGGTGCATTTCCGGATAGGCGGCGACTTCGATATGGAAGTGATCGCCGGTTTCGGCGCGGATGAACTCGACCAGTTCGTTGGCGTAGCGCAGGTCGCCGGCGCTGGCCATGCCCGAGGGCAGGTCGCCGCGCAGGGTGACCAGGCGCCGGCAGCCGATCTCGCGGTACTGGTTCAGCAGCTGGCGGATCTCGGCGCGGGTGCCGCCCACGCAGGAGAGGTGCGGCGCGGCGTCCAGGCTGTGCGCGTCGCGTAGATGGCGCACGGTGTCCGGGGTGTAGCTCAGGGTCGAACCGCCGGCGCCGAAGGTGCAGGACACGTAGTGCGGCTTGCGCACCTTGAGCTTGGCCGCGGTCTTGTCCAGTTGGGCGCGCTGCTCGTCGGTCTTGGGCGGATAGAACTCGAAACTGATCGGCAGCATGGGCGGGGCAGGCGACGGAGTGGCGTCCATAGTATCTCTTCATCGCGATGAAATAAAACGAGACCCGGCCAGCCCTTGATCGCCGGGCCGGCCGGCCCAAACCTGGCCTTAGACCCCGCTGCGCGCATACGGTGAACACGCATGTCCGAACAGGTGCTCGACAATCCGATCTGGGAATCCCTGGCCAGTCGCCATCGCGCGCTGGCCCTGCGCGCCGGCGAGGCCGCGCGCTATCCGGCCCAAGTGGCGCCGTTCCTGGGCGTGCCCGAGGCGGGCGCCGCGGTCGACGACGCGCTGGATGGGCTGGTGCCGGCCGGCGATACCGCGCTGGTGCTGGGGCGCGCGCCGACGGTGTCCGCGCGCTGGGAGCTCAAGCATCTGGCCGAGCTGGCGCAGATGATCTGCGAGCGGCCGCTGGAGCCGGTGGACGGCCCCGAAATCGTGGCGCTGGACGAGAGCCGGCGCGAGGACGTGCTGGCGCTGACCGCGTTGGTGTATCCGCATTACTTCCGTCCGCGCACGCCCGAGCTGGGGCGCTACTTCGGCATCTATCAGGACGGCCGGCTCGCGGCGATGATCGGCGAGCGCATGGGCACGCAGGCGTATACCGAGATCAGCGCGGTGTGCACGCATCCGGACTTCAACGGCCGCGGCTACGCGCGTCGGTTGCTGGTGTTTCTGTCCAACGACAACCATGCGCGTGGGCTGATTCCGTTCCTGCATGTGAGCCAGGAGAATCCGCGCGCGATCGGGCTGTACGAGCAGAACGGTTATCGGCTGCGGCGCGAGATTCCGTTCTGGTCGCTGCGGCGGGTGCAGGCGTAGCTTCGGTTGCTGGCGCGATCGCGGCTTACGCCGCTCCCACAGAGAGCCAGGCTTCCGCATACAGCCCGAGCGTTGCGTCGTTCTCGAAGCCGCGGCCTTGGGGTAGGAGCGGCGTGAGCCGCGATTGCGCCGCTCCGTTGGCTTGTGCGGTCGCGGCTTGCGCCGCTCCTACAGGGGCCAGCGCGTAACTTGTGATGGGGTGGGTTGGCGCATCAAAAATAGATGGTCGCCATTGCCGTTCCTACAGGCCGCGCACGCATCGCGTTCGAAGCCGCGGCCTTGGGGTAGGAGCGGCGTGAGCCGCGACTGCGTCGCTCCGTTGGCTTGCGCGGTCGCGGCTTGCGCCGCTCCTACAGGGCCCGGCGCGTAGCGTGCGGTGACGACCGCACGGGCTCGCGATGCCATGACAGGCGTACGAGCTTGCGATCGTGCGGCGGCATCGTCCCAAAAGAAAACGGGCGCCGAGGCGCCCGTTTTCGTCTTGCATCGCAACGGCCTCGCGGCCGGCGTCGATCAGTAGCGGTAGTGATCCGGCTTGTACGGGCCGTCGGCCGACACGCCCAGGTAGGCGGCCTGGTCGTCGGTCAGGCGGGTCAGCTTCACGCCGATCTTTTCCAGGTGCAGACGCGCGACTTCCTCGTCCAGCTTCTTCGGCAGGATGTAGACCTTGGCCTCGTAGCTGTCCTTGTTCGCCCACAGGTCGATCTGCGCCAGGGTCTGGTTGGAGAACGAGTTCGACATCACGAAGCTCGGGTGGCCGGTGGCGCAGCCCAGGTTGACCAGGCGGCCTTCGGCCAGCAGGAAGATCGAGTTGCCGTTCTTGAAGGTGTACTTGTCGACCTGCGGCTTGATGTTGAGCTTGGTCGCGCCGGAAGCGTTCAGCGCATCGACCTGGATCTCGTTGTCGAAGTGGCCGATGTTGCAGACGATGGCCTGATCCTTCATCTGCGACATGTGCTCGAGCGTCAGCACGTCCTTGTTGCCGGTGGTGGTGACGTAGATGTCGCCACGGCCGAGGGTGCTCTCGACGGTGTTGACCTCGAAGCCTTCCATCGCGGCCTGCAGGGCGTTGATCGGGTCGATTTCGGTGACCACGACGCGGGCGCCGTAGGCGCGCAGCGAGTGGGCCGAGCCCTTGCCGACGTCGCCGTAGCCGCACACCACCGCGACCTTGCCGGCCAGCATCACGTCCATCGCGCGCTTGAGGCCGTCGGCCAGCGACTCGCGGCAGCCGTACAGGTTGTCGAACTTGGACTTGGTGACCGAGTCGTTGACGTTGATCGCCGGGACCAGCAGGGTGCCGGCTTCGGCCAGCTGATACAGGCGGTGCACGCCGGTGGTGGTCTCTTCGGAGACGCCCTTCCAGTCCTTGACCACGGTGTGCCAGAAGCCCGGACGCTCCTTGGCGACGCGCTTGAGCAGGTTCTTGATGATCTGCTCTTCGTGCGAAGAGGCCGGCTCGTCGACCCACTTGGAGCCGTTCTCGAGCTCATAGCCCTTGTGGATCAGCAGGGTCACGTCGCCGCCGTCGTCGACGACCAGCTCCGGGCCCTTGCCGCCCGGGAAGGTCAGCGCGTCGAGGGTGCAATCCCAGTACTCCTCCAGGGTTTCGCCCTTCCAGGCGAACACCGGGGTGCCGGTGGCCGCGATCGCGGCGGCGGCGTGGTCCTGGGTCGAGAAGATGTTGCACGAGGCCCAGCGCACGTCGGCGCCGAGGTCCTTCAGGGTCTCGATCAGAACCGCGGTCTGGATGGTCATGTGCAGCGAACCGGTCACGCGCACGCCCTTGAGCGACTGCGCGGCGGCGTACTTCTTGCGGATCGACATCAGGCCCGGCATCTCGTGCTCGGCGATATCGAGTTCCTTGCGGCCCCAGTCGGCCAGCGAGATGTCGGCAACCTTGTAGTCGCCGTCGGTGGAGAAGGTCTTGGCTACTGCGTTCATTGTTTAGCTCCGATTTTTGGGGTCTGCCGTGTCGAGACCGGCGTGGGGCCGGAATGCGCGGTGACCGCGGACATCGGGCGCCGTTACGTTTGGAATCCGCCAAGCCTGGCCGCGCTCTTGCGTCGCGGTCGCAGCGCCCCTCGGCGAACCGGCAGAATTGTACCGGTAGTCGCCGCCGGAAGCCGCTATTCTCGACCCGGGGAGGGCTCTGGGGCCCGGCCCCGTTCATCGACGGACCGCCCGCCGGCAGGGGATCCACCGCCGTGGTGCGGCCGTTCCGCCATCACCACGCAAGCGGATCGCCCATGAAGAAGTCCATACGGCCTCGTTGTGTCTCCCTGGCCCTGATCGCCACCCTGTTGCTCGCACCGTCCGCCGCGCTCGCGGCCGCGCCGGCCAAGCCCGCCGCCAACGCCGACAGCGGCTATCGTCTGCCGCCGCCGGCGCTGCAGGCCCTGGTCGACGCCCCGCGTCCGCCGCAGCTGATGCTGAGCCCGCGCCGCGACCTGGCCGCGATGATGCAGGTGCCCAACCTGCCCGGCATCGACGTGGTCGCCCAGCCCGAGCTCAAGCTCGCCGGCCTGCGCATCAATCCGCGCAGCTACGCGCAAAGCCGGTTCAGCTTCGGCAGCGACCTGTGGCTGCTCGACATCGCCAGCCGCAAGGACCTGCGCCTGCAGGGCCTGCCGCAGCCGCTGGCGGTGGCCAGCCTGAGCTGGTCGCCGGACCAGAGCCAGCTCGCCTTCAACCACGTCGACGCCAAGACCGGCACCAACGAGTTGTGGCTGGTCGACATCGCCACGCGCAGCGCGCGCCGGCTGCTGGCGCAGCCGCTCAACACCGTGAGCGGACGCGGCTACACCTGGATGCCCGACAGCCGCCGCCTGCTGGTGCAGCTGCAGCCGGAAAACCAGGGCCCGGCGCCCGCGTCCGACGGCATCCCGACCGGCCCCGCCACCCAGCAGACCCAGGGCGGCGGCGCGGTGCGCCAGCTGCGCACCTTCCAGGACCTGCTCAAGAACGAGAACGACGCGCGCCTGTTCGCGCATTACCTGCGTTCGCAGCCGGTCGTGGTCGATCTGAGCGGCAAGGTCGCCAAGGTCGGTCTGCCCGATCTCTACCAGTCGCTGACGCCGTCGCCGGACGGCAAGCTGCTGCTCGCGCAGCGCATCGAGCGGCCGTTCTCCTACCTGGTGCCCGCGTCCTACTTCCCGCGCCGCATCGAAGTGTTGGCGCTGGACGGCAAACTGGTCCACGAAGTGGCCAAGCTGCCGCTGGTCGACGGCCTGCCCACCGGCAACGACGCCGTGCCCACCGGCGTGCGTTCGATCGGCTGGCGCGGCGACGCGCCGGCCACCCTGGTCTGGGCCGAGGCCCAGGACGGCGGTGATCCCGCCAAGCAGGTGGCGATCCGCGACGCGGTGCTGATGCAGGCCGCGCCGTTCGAGCAGCCGCCGGTGACCCTGGCCCAGTTGGGCACGCGCGTGTCCGATATCGAATGGGGCCGCGGCGATCTCGCCTTGATCAGCGAATCCTGGTGGAAGACCCGCCAGACCAAGCAGTGGCGGGTGGCGCCCGACGACGTCGGCCGCGAACCGCAGTTGGTGTTCGAAGGCTCCTACGAGGACCGCTACAACGACCCCGGCACGCCCGCCACCGAGGCCGACGCCGCCGGCAATCCGCGCCTGATCCTGGACGGCGACAGCGTGTTCCTGATCGGCGACGGCGCTTCGGCCGAAGGCGACCGTCCGTTCGTGGACAAGCTGAATCTGGCCGACGGCAAGAAGACCCGCCTGTTCCATTCGCAGGCGCCGTACTACGAGTACCCGCGCGCGCTGCTCGACAACAGCGGCACGCGCGCGATCAGCACGCGCGAATCGCCGACCGAGCCGACCAACTACTACATCCGCGACCTGGGCCAGGCCGAGGCCGCGCCGACCGCGCTGACCCGCTTCGCGCATCCCACGCCGCAGCTCAAGGACGTCAAGAAGGAGCAGATCCGCTACAAGCGCGCCGACGGCGTGGAACTCACCGGCACGCTCTACCTGCCGCCCAAGTACGAGCCCAAGCGCGACGGCCCGCTGCCGCTGCTGATGTGGGCCTATCCGCAGGAGTTCAAATCCGCCAGCGCGGCCAGCCAGGTCACCGATTCGCCGTACCGCTTCAACGCGATCAGCTACTGGGGCCCGCAGGCGTTCCTGGCGATGGGCTACGCGGTGCTCGACGATCCTTCGATGCCGATCGTGGGCGAGGGCGACAAGGAACCCAACGACACCTATCTGGATCAGCTCACTTCCAGCGCCCAGGCGGCGGTGGACGAGGTGGTGCGGCGCGGCGTCGCCGATCGCGAACGCATCGCCATCGGCGGCCATTCCTACGGCGCCTTCATGACCGCCAACCTGCTTGCGCACACGCGCCTGTTCAAGGCCGGCATCGCCCGCAGCGGCGCCTACAACCGCACCCTCACGCCGTTCGGTTTCCAGGCCGAGGAGCGCAATTACTGGCAGGCGCAGAGCACCTACGAAACCATGTCGCCGTTCAACTTCGCCGACAAGATCAAGGATCCGATCCTGCTGATCCACGGCGAGCAGGACAACAACTCCGGCACCTTCCCGATCCAGAGCGAACGCATGTACGCCGCGATCAAGGGCCTGGGCGGCAACGCCCGCCTGGTGATGCTGCCGAACGAATCGCACGGCTACCGCGCGCGCGAATCGATCCTGCACATGTTGGCCGAGTCGAACGACTGGCTGGAACGCTACGTCAAGAACGGCAAGGCCGAGGCCAAGTCGGCACAGGCCGAGGGCAAGGGCGGCAAGAGCAAGGCCGGCAAGTAAGCGCCGGCCGCCGTGCGAAAAGGGGCGCCTAGGCGCCCCTTTTCGTTTCAAGGCGAGGGCGTGAGGCTGCGGATCGGAATGCGCCGCCGCTGCGGCTTGGCCAGGGCATATTCCTGCGTCGACAGCGAGGCGCCCCAGAATTCCTCGACGCTGGGCCCGTTGCGGCTGCGTCCGCCGGCGAAGAAGAACTCGAACAGCTCGCGCAGCCACACCCTCCGGCCCATGCGCACGTACCAGCGCATGCCCTTGAGCACCTCGCGGTCGGGGTGCAGCAGGCTGCGGTAGAGCGCGCGCGGGCGCAACTGCACGATCGCCTCGATCGCCTTCACCCACAGCAGCACCCGCCACGGCGGCACCCGCGTGGTCGCCAGCACCTGATGCTTGTAGTCCCACTTGCGCGCGTCGGTCTGGATCACGCGCCGGTCGGCGACGCTGTCGTAGTAGGGCGTCCAACGATGCGGGGTGACGTAGAGCAGCTGGATTTGGTCGGGGTCGTAGCGCAGCAGGTGGCGCAGCGAATTCCAGTAGTCGCGATCGCGCTCCTCGTCGAAGCCCACCACATAGGTCGCCATCGAGATGATCCCGTGCGCGCGCAGCAGGCGGATCGCTTCGCGGTCCTCGCTGACGCTGGCGCCCTTGCGGATCTTGCTCAGGGTGGCTTCGGAATAGCTCTCGATGCCGAGCAGGAAGCGGATCACGCCCGCGCGCTTGTACAGGTGCAGGATGTCGGCGTCGCGCACGATGTCGCCGGCGCGGGTCGAGCCGACCAGGGTCAGGTCGACGTTCTCCGCGATCAGCGCTTCCAGGAAGGCCTGCCAGGCTTTGCGCGAACCTGTCGGCAGCTCGTCGGCGAAGTTGATCAGGCGCACGCCGTGTTCGCGGTGCAGGCGCGCGAGCTCGCGCGCGAACTTGACCGGATCGCGATGGCGCCAGCGGCTCCAGAAGCCGCGCTGGCCGCAGTAGCTGCACAGGTAGGGGCAGCCGCGCGAGAACTGCACCACCACCGCCTTCATGCCGCCCCAGTAGGAATAGCGGTCGTGGTCGATCAGCTCCCAGCCGACCCGGCACTGGTCCAGGTCCAGGATCATCTCGGCCTGGCCGGTCTCCACGATGTGGCCGTCGTCGCGGCGATAGGCCAGCCCCGGCACGCCGGCCAGGTCCTCGCCGCGCGCCAGCGCCTGCGCTAGCAGGGTCGCGGTGCGCTCGCCCTCGCCGCGCACCACGATGTCCACCGCGGCTTCGCGTTCCAGCACGTCGCGCCAGTGATAGGTCGGATAGACGCCGCCGTAGACGATGCGCAGCTGCGGACGCTCGCGCTTGAGGCGCGCGGCGATGCGGGCGATGGTCGGATGCGCCGAAGTCGAGCCGGAGTGACCGACCATCAGCAGATCGGGCGCGGCCGCGAGCACGCGCCGCACGATCTCGTCGATCGTCAGCGGACCGAACTCGGCGTCCAGCAGTTCGACCGCGAGGCCTGCGTCGATCAAGGGGCCGCCAATGCTGAGCAGGCCCAGCGGCGGCAGTTGCTCGCGCGGGATGCGGCTGCCGATCGCGGTGTGCGGCGGATTCAGCAGCAGGACGCGGAAATCGTTGGGGTCCATGGCGGCCGCTCCTGGCTGCAATCAGCGGCGGCGACGGGCGAGGGCGCCCAAGGCGGCGCGGACCAGGCCGAACGTGCCGACCACCGCGCCGCTCGCGATCAGCGCGAAGCCGATCGGTATCAGCGCGAACGGCTCGTGCAGCACGCCGTCGCCGTCGATGCTGGCGCCGATCAGGCGGAACGCGATCAGGCACAGGCTGCCCAGGATCAGCAGCGAGACGGCGACTTGCGAGGTGAGGGACGGGCTGGACACGACGACGGGCTCCTGAGCGGCAGTAGCATCAGGCTGGGCCCTGCGGGTGCGCGCAGGATGAGGCGTCTGTGAAGCGAGCGTGGCGCCTCGGCTATGCGAATGCCATCAAGGCGCCGTTCTGCTTCCCCCTTTGTTGAGGGGGGTTGAGGGGGATTTGCTTTTGCGCCCCCCAAACAAAAACGGAGCGCCGAGGCGCTCCGTTTTCGTGGCGACGCCCGAAGGCGCGGCGCGGATTACTTCTTGATGCCGGCGTCCTTGCGCAGATCGTCGGCCTTGTCGGTCTTTTCCCACGAGAACGCGGTCGCGGTGTGCTTCTTGCCGGCGGCGTCGACGTAGCTGACTTCCTTGGGCTTGCGGCCGAAGTGGCCGTAAGCGGCGGTCAGCTGATAGACCGGGTGGATCAGGTCCAGCATCTTGACGATGCCGTACGGGCGCAGGTCGAAGTGCTTGCGGATCAGCTTCTCGATCTTGTCGTCGCTGATCTTGCCGGTGCCGAAGGTGGTGACCGAGATCGAGGTCGGCTCGGCCACGCCGATCGCGTAGGAGACCTGCACTTCGCACTTGTCGGCCAGGCCGGCGGCGACGATGTTCTTGGCGACGTAGCGCGCGGCGTAGGCGGCCGAACGGTCGACCTTGGACGGATCCTTACCCGAGAACGCGCCGCCGCCGTGACGGGCCATGCCGCCGTAGCTGTCGACGATGATCTTGCGGCCGGTCAGGCCGCAGTCGCCCACCGGGCCGCCGATCACGAAGATGCCGGTCGGGTTGATGTGGACCTTGCTCTTGGGCAGCTTTTCCAGCCACGCCTTCGGCAGCACCGGCTTGAGGATGTGCTCGTACACGCCCTCGACCAGGTCCTTCTGCTTGATGCCCGGATCGTGCTGGGTCGACAGCACGACCGCGTCGAGGCCGGCGACCTGGTGCTTGTCGTCGTAGCGCAGGGTGACCTGCGACTTGGCGTCCGGACGCAGCCACGGCAGCTTGGAGTTCTTCTGCTTGCGGACCTTGGCCTGCTGCTCGACCAGACGGTGCGAGTAGTAGATCGGCGCCGGCATGAATTCCGGGGCTTCGTTGCAGGCGTAGCCGAACATCAGGCCCTGGTCGCCCGCGCCCTGTTCTTCCGGCTTCTTGCGGTCGACGCCCGCGGCGATGTCCGGCGACTGCTTGCCGAGCATGTTGATGATCGCGCAGGTGTGGCCGTCGAAGCCGACATTGGAGTTGTTGTAGCCGATGTCGTTGATGACCTTGCGCGCCAGCGACTCGATATCGACCCAGGCCGAGGTGGTGACTTCGCCGGCGACGATCGCAGCACCGGTCTTGACCATGGTTTCGCAGGCCACGCGCGCGCGCTTGTCCTGGGCCAGGATCGCGTCCAGCACCGCATCGGAAATCTGGTCGGCGATCTTGTCCGGATGGCCTTCGGACACGGACTCGGAGGTGAACAGGTAGCTGGACATCGGGCGAATATCCTTCGATTCGGATAAAAAGATGGCCGCCTATGATACAGGCTCGGCCGGTTCGGCGCATTGTGCCCATTTCCGGCGTTGCCGGGTCGTTAAGCGGCTGTCACACGCCTGAAGCCCCAGCGCCATCGGACTGTCTCCGGCGCGGCCCAGGCTGCGCGGCATACCGCCGCCACCGCGACGCCCGCCCATGCTGCAACTCGAACGCCGCCTGCAAGAACGCTTTCCGCAGTGGTTTCGGGGCCGCCGCGAGCGGCTGGCCCGGCCGCTGCTGCGCACCATCGGGCGCTGGTCGAAGTTCGACGCGGTCGACGGTTTCCTGGCCGAGAACGGCCATCTGCGCGGTTTCGCCTTCGTCGGCGCGGCCCTGGAGTTCCTGCAGGCGCGTTACAGCGCCGATCCGGCCGAAAAGCAGCGCATTCCGGCCAGCGGCCGTCTGCTGGTGGTCGCCAATCATCCCTCCGGCGCGATCGATGCCCTGGCCCTGCTGGACCTGGTCGGCAGCGTGCGCCGCGACGTGCGCATCGTCGCCAACGATCTGCTGCAGGCCCTGGACGGCCTGGAAGGGCTAATTCTGCCGGTGAAGATCCTCGGCGGCCGGCCCAGCGCCGAGAGCCTGCAGGCGATCGAGGCCGCCCTGGAGGCCGAGCAGTGCGTGATCGTGTTCCCGGCCGGCGAAGTCGCGCGGCTGGGGCTGCGCGGGGTCACCGACGGGCGCTGGCGCCGCGGTTTCCTGCGTTTCGCGCGCAAGACCGGCGCGCCGGTGCTGCCGGTGCGCATCGAGGCGCGCAACTCGGCGCTGTTCTACGGCGCCTCGGCCCTGTTCAAGCCGGCCGGCACCGCGCTGCTGGCGCGCGAGATGTTCGCGCGCGGTTCGCGCCGGATCGCCCTGCGCATCGGCCGCCCGCTGAGCCTGCCCGCCGACGCCGATCCCAACCGCTTGCTGCGCGAGGTGCGGCGAGAGCTGCACGCGATCGGCACGGTGCGCGAGCGCCCCGCGCCGGAAGGCCCGGAACCGCTGATCGACGCGGTCGATCCGCTCGCCCTGCGGATCGAGATCGCGGCCCTGACCTCGCTGGGCCAGACCTTCGACGGCAAGCAGATCCGGGTCGGTCGGCTGCAGCCGGGCTCCAAGTTGCTGCGCGAGATCGGCCGCCTGCGCGAACTCACCTTCCGCGCGGTCGGCGAGGGCACCGGCCGGCGCCTGGACGTGGATCTGTACGACAGCTGGTACGAACACATCGTGCTGTGGGACGCGGGCGCGGCCAAGATCGCCGGCGCCTACCGCATCGCGCGCGGCGCCCAGGTGCTGGCCGAGCGCGGTCTGGCCGGGCTCTACACCGCTTCGTTGTTCCGCTACGCAGACGACACGGTGCCGCGCCTGGCCCAGGGCATGGAGCTGGGGCGCAGCTTCGTCGCGCCCGACTACTGGGGCAGCCGCAGCATCGACTACCTGTGGCAGGGCATCGGCGCCTACCTCGCCCGGCATCGCAAGGTGCGCTACCTGTACGGCCCGGTCTCGATCAGCGCGGCGCTGCCGCCCGCGGCGCGCGAACAGATCGTGGCCTACTACGCGCGCTATTACGGCGCCGAGGAGGGCGAGGCGGTGTCGAAGCAGCCCTTCGTCTATCGCGCCGCGCCGCCGCAGTTCGACGAACTCGACGCCGGCACCGCGTTCCGGGTGCTGCGCGGCAATCTGGACGCGCTGGGCGCGACCTTGCCCATGCTCTACAAGCAGTACACCGAATTGTGCGAGCCGGGCGGGGCGCGGTTCCTCGCCTTCGGCGTGGACCCGGCCTTCAGCGACGCGGTCGACGGCCTGATCGAGGTCGATCTGGAGCGCGTGCGGCCGAAGAAGCGCGAACGCTATCTGAGCGTGGTCGATCCGGCGGCCGAAGCGGCCGCGGCGCGCCACGACGATGCTTCCGTCGCCAGCGAGAGCCGCGTATGAGCCCGTCGATCGCACAACTGCCGCCCCGCCGCCGCGCCGTGTTCCTGTCGGACGTGCATCTGGGCGCCAAGCATTGCCATGCCGCCGAGCTGGCGGAGTTCCTGGCCAACCTGCGCTGCGACCGTCTGTACCTGGTCGGCGATATCGTCGATCTGTGGTGGATGGCGCAGCGGCGCATGGCCTGGGGCGCGGCCCAGTACCGCGTGATCGAAGCCCTGCACGCGCTGCGGCGCGCGGGCACCGAACTGATCTACGTGCCGGGCAATCACGACCGGCCGATCCGGCGCTTCTGCGGCCTGGCCTTGCCGCGCATGTCGATCCGCCGTCGCAGCATCCACGTCACCGCCGACGGCCGCCGCCTGCTGGTCACCCACGGCGACGACTACGACGGCGTGACCCACTTCGGCGGGTTGCAGGAGCGGTTCGGCGACTGGCTGTACTACCGCATCCTCACCGGCAATCAGATGCTCAACCGGGTGCGCCGGCGTTTCGGTCTGCGCTACTGGTCGCTGTCGGAATTCCTCAAGCGCCAGAGCGGCGCCGCCGAGCGCTATATCGCGCGCTTCGTGCAGGCCGGCTTGGACGACGCGCGCCGGCGCGGCCTGGACGGCGTGATCTGCGGGCATATCCACCGCCCGGGTCTGTTCGAACGCGACGGCTGCGTCTACGCCAACGACGGCGACTGGGTCGAAAGCCTGACCGCACTGGCCGAAGACCCCGACGGCAGCCTGCGCCTGCTCTCGCACAACGGCGACACCCTGGCGATGCTGCCCGCGCGCGCGCCGCGCCTGCCGGACGCGCAATTGCCGCACGCGGCGTGAAAGCTTCTGCTTCCCCCTTTGAAAAGGAGGATTGAGGGGGATTTGCCGTTTGAGCGAACTCAACGCCCACACCCGACCTCGCTCCGCGCAACGCGCGGAGCCGATCCATATCGCTCAACCTGCCTCGCGCATCCGCCAACCGCCCGCCCAGGAGTAGGAGAGGACGGCAAGCGGTGGCGGATGCGTCGCCACTACTTGGCGGCGACGTCGCGGTCCTGCATGCCGCCGAGCGAGAGCCGACGCTCGCCGACCTGGATGGTCTGGCCCGCCATCAGGCGCTGATAGCGTTCGTTGCCGAGCGCGCGCTTGAACTGCTCGAGCGAGCGATCGTAGCTGCGGGTGTACTCGGCGAACGCGGTGCGGTTGCCGACGATCATCTGGACCTTGCGTTCGCTCAGGCCGGTTTCCTGCGACAGGGTGTCGACCACTTCATTGGCGTAGACCGGTGCGGTGGCGGCCATCGCGACGACGAACAGTGCGGTTCTTGCGTTCATGACGTTCTCCGTTCGGGCCTCCTGGCCCTGTGGCTGCGACGTCGCCGCAGGCCGGTGTGGGGTGACTCCGGCACTCGTATGATTTCGCATTCGCATGCAAGCGCACGAGTGCCGGAACGGCCCATGACTGACGTCATGTCGGCGGCGAAACCGACGAACGGCAGCAACGTTCGCGCGTTCGACATCATCCCTATCGGGATGCCTCGGCGTTGCGCCGACGCGCGTTGTGCCGATCTCCGCGCGCGGCTGCGCCGGATTTGCGAATAGCGAAAATTCGCCGTGCATCGACGCCCGACCCGGCGCGCGCCATCCCGCAAAGCGGTGCCTTGCGAGGGCATTGGCGTGGCGCCGGATTCTGTGCCAACCTCAGCCCCGCGGGAGGGTCCCAAGGCCGGACGGCCAAGGACACGGGCATCGGGGAGCGATGGCCGCGGACCGCGAACAGGGGATGCCGGCAGCGAGGCGTAGCGCTTACCAGCGCCGCCGGCCACAAACGGCTTAGCGACCAGGGACGGTACGCGATGGTTCGGAAGGATCCGGATGCCTTGATGCCTGTTGCGTATGGCGCACGCCCATGGCTGGCGATCGCGCTGCTGCTGGCCGCGTCGCCGCTGCGCGCGGCGCAAGCGGCCGACGACATCCATACCCTGGACCGAGAACGCGTCAGCGCCAGCGCTTTGCCGGTCACCGCCGCGGCCGCGAGCCAGCACGTGACGGTGCTGGAGCGCGCCGATCTGGACGCGCTGCAGGGCCTGAGCGCGGCCGACATCCTGGCGCGCCAGGCCGGCGTGGTGATCGATCGCGGCGCGGGCAGCGGCGGCTTCGGCGCGCTGTATCTGCGCGGCGCCGATCCCAGCCACGTGGTGGTCCTGATCGATCACGTGCGCCAGAACGATCCCTTGTCCTCGCGCGGCAGCGCGGTCGATCTCAACACCCTGTCCAGCGACGACATCGAGCGCATCGAGATCGTTCGCGGCAACGCCAGCGTGGTCAACGCCGAGGCGATCGCGGGGCTGATCCATATCTTCACCCGCCGCGCCGCGTCCGGCGCCGCGCTCGGCACCAGCATCGGCGGTGACGGTCTGCGCGCGGCGCAGGCATCGTGGTCGGGCGCCGGCTTGCGCGCCAGCGCCACCCAGCGCGAGGAAAGCGGCGATGCCGGCGCGCGCAATCGCGTGCGCGCCGCCAACCTGGGCTGGGACGGCGCGCTGGGCGAACGCACCCGCCTGCACGCGGCCGCGCGTTACAGCGACAGTCGCAATCTCGGTTTTCCCGACGACAGCGGCGGCGACGCTTACGCGGTGATCCGCGCGTTGGATCGCCGCCACAGCCGCAGCCGCCAGCTGTCCTTGCGCGGCGAATACCGGCTGCGCCACGGCGGCGCGATCGAAGCGCAACTGGCGACGTTGACGCGCGACGGCGAGGAAGACACGCCCGGGGTCGCGCCGGGCCTGCGCGATCCCTTCGGCCTGCCGGCGATGCGCAGCCTCGGCGACTATCGCCGCGACGAAGCGCAGCTGCACTGGCTGCTGCTGGGCGGCGACCAGCTGATGTTCACCGTGGGCGCGCAGTACCAGCGCGAGCGGGGCGATCTCGACAGCCTGATCGACTTCGGCGGCTTCGTGCTGCCGGCGGGCTTCGCCCTGCGTCGCAGCACCGCCAGCGCCTTCGCCGAAGCGCGGTGGCAGGCCGGGCCCTGGACCGCGCAGGGCGGGCTGCGCTACGAGCATCCCGACCGAGGCGACGCCGCCAGCCATCCGATGCTGTCGCTGCAGCGCGCGCTGGCCGGCGAGCGCGGCGAGTGGGGGCTGTCGGTCGCGCGTTCGTCCAAGTTGCCCAGCTTCTATGCGCTGGCCCATCCGCTGGTCGGCAACCCCGCGCTCAAGCCCGAACGCGCGCTGCACCGCGAGCTCTATTACGCGAGCTCGGCTGACGCGCGCTGGGGGCTGCGCTTGACCCTGTTCGACGCGCGCTATCGCGATCTGATCGATTTCGATGCCGGACCGCCGCCGCAGTTGGTGAACCGCGCGCGCATCGAGACGCGCGGCCTGGAGTGGCGCCTCGGGCGGCGTTACGCCAACGACTGGCGGCTGCAGTTCGAAGGCAGCTGGATGCACGTGCAGGCCGGCGATGGCGCCGGCGGCGAAACCCGGCTGCGCTACCGTCCGCGCGCGCAGTTCAGCGCCTCCCTGGCCCTGCCGCTGGGCGAGCGCCGCGAGCTGTCGCTGGCGCTGCGTCACCTCGGCCGCCGCGACGACTCTTCCATCCCCACCGGCGAGCGCCGTCTGGACGCGACGACCACGCTGGATCTCAGCCTGCGCCAGCAATGGGGGCCGGCGCAGCTGCTGTTGGCGATCGACAACCTCGCCGATGCGCGCGGCGAGGAAGCCATCGGCACGCGATCGCCGGGGCGCAGACTGCGTCTGGCCCTGCGTTGGTCGCTGCAATGAGCCGCCGCGGGCCCGCCGCCTATGCGGAACGTTCGGCGTGGTGGCGCCTGGGCCTGTTCGCGATTTTGTTGCTGGCCTGCGTGCTGGTGCCGTTCGCGCTGTGGGGCGAGGCCTTCGATCGCGCCGCGCCGGCCTGGCTGTCCGCGCAGGACGCGCGCCTGTGGCTGGCGGCGTTGGGTATCGCGCTGCTGGTGGCCGACGTCGCGCTGCCGGTGCCGAGCAGCGTGATCGGCATGCTGCTGTGCTGGGGGCTGGGGCCGCTGTGGGGCGGGCTCGCGGTGGCGACCGGCTGTCTGCTCGCGTTCGCGCTGGGGTACGTCTTGGGGCGGCTGCTGCCCGAAGCGCGCCTGCGCCGCTGGATCGGCGCGGCCTTGTGGGATCGCGCGCGCGCGTCGGCGCAGCGCCAGGCCTTGTGGTGGATCGTCGCCGCACGGCCGCTGCCGGTGCTGGCCGAGCTCAGCGCCTTGCTGGCGGGCGTGTGGCGGGTGCCGCCGCTGGCCGCGTTCGCACATGCCGCGTTGTCGTCGTGCGCGGTCGGCGCCTTGTACGGCGCCAGCGCCTGGCTGGGCCTGAGCGAACCGCATCCGGCCGCGATGCTGCCGACCATGCTCGCCCTGCCGGCCCTGGTGTGGCTGATCCATCGCATCCTCCTGCGCCGGCTGCTGGCCGGCGCGGGCTCCGCTGTATCCCGTGAACACGATCGAGGAGTGGCGCCATGAGCAGGATCTCGGTAAGCGCAATGTCCCAGCACCCAACAGCACCGCCGGCAGGACGCACCGCGGTCTGGATCGCGATCGCGCTGTCGCTGACGGCCGGCATGGCGATGGCGTCCGGGCCCAGGGTCGAGGCCGCGAAGGCGAAGCAGACGCCGGCCGAGCGCCACATCTACTACACCGGCGGCGTCCACAACGACCAAGGCTGCGTGCCCGCCTCGCGCTGCGTCTATCCGCGCAAGCCGGGCGAGCCCAGCGATCCCCTGTATCCGAAGTGGTGGACCAGCGGCTGGACCATGTACCGGGTGTTCGCCAACTACGACCAGTACCCGCCGCCCTACACCTCGCCGCCGGCGGGTCTGACGCCGGCCGACTATCAGGTCTCCTACGGCGCCACCTACTACGACTCCACCTACGTGCCCGCCGACAAGGACGGCGAAGGCGCGATGATGGAGTACTACGAAAAACAGTGCCTGCCGATCTTTCCCTCGACCAACAACTTCACCTGCGCCTTCGTCTCGCTGGGCAACAAGGCCTACTTCCTGCGCTACGCCGACCGTCCGCCCGGCACGCCGCAGTGCTGCAAGTTCTCGCCCAAGAACCATCCGCCGCGCCTGGACTTCATCAAGCACCTGCCTTACGACGCCCAGCGCAGCACCCATCTCAACGGTGCCGTGCAGGCCTACGCGCGCGAGGTCGGGCCGCAGAAGATCCTGTTCGGCTACGCGTTCTGGCGCGAGCCGACGTCCGACTATCCGATGGACGCCAACGCGCCGCGCTACCGGCATCCGCAGTCGTTCTTCTTCTCCGGCTCGCCCACCGATCCGCCCAACGCGCCGATCGTGAGCCAGAACTACACCAGCTTCCGCGCCGAGCGCCCGGATCCGGCCGAGACCTGGGGCCAGGTCGCGCAGATGTGTCCGGTCGAGCCGGAGTGGTGCTGCCTGTTCGACGGCGATTGCCCGGACAAGGAGCCAGCAGGCCAGAAGAAGTAACAGCCGCAGGACCGGCCGGGTTGATCCGAACCCGAATCCCAGCAAGGACGCGGCGCTCAGGATGGGCGCCGCGATAGCCAGGAGCACGACCGATGAGTTACCTAGACGCGCCGCGCTTGCATTTCAGCGGCTGGTTCCAGGCCGACGTCTCGACCATCAACAACGACGTCCGCACCTTCCAGAACGATTCCTTCGTACCCGAGTACCAGCAATACAACCAGAACGGCAGCTGGAACCCCGAGGGCACCGGCATCTTCCGTTTCCTGGATTGCGCGGTGACCGGCGGCGCGCTCGCCGGCAAGGCCCTACGCAGCGCCAGCGACGATCCGGCGATCGGCATGCTGCTGGAGAACGCCGACCAGCGTGCGCCCGGCAAACTGGTCGATCTGGACCCGCAGCAGCAGATGGTGTCGCAGATCTGGGGCATGCAGCTGCGCCTGCTGGACGCGACGCGCAAGGCCCTGCTGCAGGGCGAGTTCAAACCGGTCGCGTTCTGCAATCTGTGGCAACGTCAGAAGGCCGGCGTGCCCATGGACCAGAAGCTGGCCGCGAACTACCAGTCGGTGCTGGAAGACATCGCCTGGGACGCGGCGTTGGACTCGCCGCTGCTGCGCGCGTTGCGTGAGGCGACCGAGGACGGGCTGCTGTCGATCGCGTTCAACGTCTACGGCTACGGCCGCGACGCCACCATCCCGCGTTACACCATGGGTCACGTGGTCGGCAGCATCGGGCCCTATCTGCGCGGCGAGCCCAAGCATTTCGTGCGCGGCCGGCAGATGATCGCGATGCCGTCGGGGAAGTCGCCGCTGGCGCCCAAGAACGGCGTCTACGATGCCCAGGGCCAGGTCGCGTCCGACCTGAGTACGTTGAGCCTGGATCTGGGCAACACGCTGCCGATCAAGAGTGCCGACAGCGGCTTCGAGGATCTCGGCCCGCTGGTGATCGGCGTATTGAGCTTCAATCCGCTGGCCGAGCTGGTCGCGGACATTCCGGTCAACTCGGTCGCGCTGATCGGCGAAGTGCCGTATCAAACGCCGGACTGGTACGCGCAGACCGCGGGCGTGATCGATTTCGACCTCAGCGCGAACCCGCGCGCGCAGAGCTTCCTGCCGGCCTGCCCCTTGCTGCTGCTGTCGCTGCAACCCTCGGGCTTCTACAAGGTGCTGATGCAGGAGTCGCTGGACGGCCAGTACCTGCGTGCCGACGACTTCGTGTTCCGCATCGATCCGGGCGAGCGCGATCGACTGGAGTTCTACGCCACCCGCTACGGCCAGCCGCTGGCCGGCGCCGGCATCGCGCTCAGCGCCACCGAGGGCTTCATGGGCGGCTCCGGCGGCGGCGACACGATGACGCCGCCGACGCGGCCGCATGCGTCGATTCCCGATATCGGTACGCCCGCCGACGCGATCGCCTACGCCGCCACCGCCACCACCGACGCGGCCGGCCGTGCCCAGGTCGAATTGCGCGCGTCCGACGCCGGCCCCGGGCGGCCGCGCGGCTACATCGCCGGCCAGCTCTACGGCATCGGCTATCAGCTCGCCGCGCAGCCTTCGGGCTACGTTTCCAATCCGCTCAACTACGTGAGCGTGCTGGTCTACAGCAAGAGCGAGCCGCCGGCGGCGCCGACCTGGTACGACGACATCCAGCCCTTGTTTACCCAGTACGGCAATCTCTATCCGATCATGAGCCGCTACGTGGTCGATCTGCGCAGCTACGACTCGGTGATCACGCGGCTGAAGGCGCTGCGCCTGGCGTTCTCGCTGCCGCGGCGCGATCCCAACCACATGCCGGTCACGCGCGACCTCAGCGCCGGCGACCGCGCCACCATCCTGCGCTGGCTGGACACGCCCGGGCCCGACGGATTGCCGCTGTTGGGCAAGCCGCCGCTGGCGCCGACGGTGCCGGTGACCGCGACCGCCGCGACTGCCACGCCAGAACCCCCCGCGGTCGATCTGGCGCCGCTGCAAAGCGCGGGCAAGTCCGCCTTCGTCCTGCAGTACCTGGCGCGCCGCAAGGCGGGGCAGGGCCAAGAACCGGGAGACACGCCATGATCCGCCTGCGTCCGGAAATCCTCAGCGGCATTCGCAGCGCCGAAACCGCGGTCGATCTGCACCAGTACCTGCAGAGCGCGGTCGAGTTGGAGCACAGCACCATCCCACCCTATCTGACCGCGATGCTGTCGCTGCGGCCGGGCAGCAACCGCCGCATCGCCGCGATGATCCGCAGCATCATCGTGCAGGAGATGCTGCATATGAGCATCGCCGCCAACATCCTGATCGCGATCGGCGGCAGCCCGCAGATCAACACCCGCGACTTCGTGCCCAAGTATCCCGGGCCGCTGCCGATGGACATCGGCGACGGCCTGCGGGTCGGCATCGAGGCCTTCTCGATGGGCCTGGTCAAGCACGTGTTCATGGCGATCGAACAGCCCGAGGACGAGATCCCGATCCGTCAACGCATGCTCCAGGCCGGCGGCGAACCCGAATACGCCACCATCGGCGAGTTCTACGACGCCATCCAGCAGCGCATCCGTGAGCTCGGCCAGGGCATCTTCGTCAAGACCAGCGCGCCGCCGCAGGTGGTGGACAGCGCCTGGTTCCCGCCCGACAAGCTGTTCCCGATCGAGGGCCCGGAGTCGGCCTGCCACGCGATCGAGATCATCAAGCTCGAAGGCGAGGGCAGTTCGGTCACGCCGTTCCAGTCGCCCGGCGATCCCGCGCACTACTACATGTTCGGATCGATCGTGGCCGGGCGCGAGCTCATCACCACGCCCGAGGGCTATGCCTACGCCGGCGCGCCGATCGAGTTCGATCCCTCGGCGATCTGGCCGCTCAAGCCGAACTGCAAGATCGCCGACTTCGCGCCCGGCACCCAGGCGCGCAGCCGCATCGAGCAGTTCGCCTACAACTACAGCGCCCTGCTCAACGCCTTGCACCAGGCCTTCAACGGCACGCCGCAATCCTTGAACCGCGCGATCGGCCTGATGTACGACCTGCGCGTGCTGGCGGTGGCGATGATGCAGACCGATATAGACGACGGCACCGGCCGCACCGTCGGCCCCAGCTACGAGTACGTGCAAACCCAGGGAGGCATGGGATGAGCGACAGCGACGCGTCCGTGAACCGGCATCCGGTGGCGATGTTCGAGATCATCGCCCGGGATCAGGCGGCGATGCGGGCCTTCTACAGTCGCGTGTTCGGTTGGCGCTACCAGGACGGCGATGCCGGCTTCGCCTACGTGCATTTCCCGGTACGCATGCAGCCGTTGCTGGGCGGTATCGGCCAAGCCGACCCGAGCACGCCCGGCTTCGAACCGGGGCACAACTTCTATCTGTTGGTCGACGATCTGCAGGCCACCATCGACGCGGCGATCGCGGCCGGCGGGCGTCAGTACATGGCGCCCGCCGACGCCGACGGCTACAGCTTCGCGATGATCCAGGACCCGGAGGGCAATCCGGTCGGCTTGATCCGCCCGTTCCAGCGCTAGCGCGATGCGGGTCGGCCGCGGCGCGCGCCGGCCCGCCGCTGAACCGACGCGTACGACGCGGCGCAGCCGCCCGCGTGGCGGCAACGCCGTGCGCGCTAGCATGCGGGCATGGATTCCCTGACTCAGATCGTGCTCGGCGCCGCGCTCAGCGCCGCCATCGCCCCGGCCGGCCATCGTCGCGCCGCCCTGCTGGCCGGCGCCGCCCTCGGCACCTTGCCGGACCTGGACGTGATACCGGTGAACCTGCTCACCGACGATCCGGTCGCGCGCATGACCTGGCACCGCAGCCTCAGCCATTCGCTGTTGGTGCTGCCGTTCGTGGCCTGGGCCGTGTGGGCCTGGTTCCGCCGGCGCGGCGGCCGCGTGGCGCAATCGCCGCGGCGTTGGTTCTGGGCGATGCAGGCGGCCTTGCTCACGCATCCCATACTGGACGCGTTCACCGTTTACGGCACGCAGTTGCTGTGGCCGTTGACGGTGCGGCCGGTCATGTGGTCCAGCATCTTCATCATCGATCCGCTCTACACCGTGTGGCTGCTGGCGGCCTGCATCTGGGCCTGGTTCGCGCGCGCGAAGGCCAGCGCGCAGCCGGCGCTGCTGTTGGGCCTGGCCTTGAGCACGCTGTACCTGGGCGGTTCGCTATGGGCCAAGCAGCGCGCCGAGCGCGCCGCGCAACCGGCATTGGTGGCGATGGGCCTGGCCGATGCGCCGCGCTTCTCGGTGCCGATGCCGTTCAACATCCTGCTGTGGCGGGTGGTGGCGATGACGCCGCAAGGCTATGTGGAGGGCGAACGTTCGCTGTACGCGGATCGCGGTCCCATGCGTTTCCAGGCCTACCGCTCCGACGTGGACGCCTATCGCCAGGTCGCGGCGTATCCGGCCGTCGCGCGTCTGGCCTGGTTCAACCACGGCTTCATGAAGGCCGAGCAACGCGACGGCCAGTTGGTGCTCAGCGATCTGCGCATGGGGCTGGAGCCGGACTACAACTTCCGCTTCGTGGTTGCCCGACGCGACACCGACGGTTGGAGCGAGGTATCCGCTCAGCAGCTGCAATGGCCGTGGCAGGCTGCCGATCGCTTGCCGGCGATGTGGACGCGCATCTGGAACGAGCCGGCGGCGGCCGTCGGCACAGTCGATACGGGCGTGCCCTCCGCACAATGAAGGCACGCGTTGTGTGTCATTGGTGTTGAGAGCGAATGCGCTTTATGTGCAGGCGTTTCTCGTGCGCGTGCATCGCAGTTGCTAGCGCCAATTCGCTGTGTTGATATGCGGCCGCGACTGGGGGTCGCAGGACGCATGCGTCCTTCATGCACAGGGGAACAATATGCCGATTTTCCTACGCCTGCTCGGGTTGGCGACGGGCGTCTTCATGACGCTGGCTGGCGTCGGTTGCGCCACGATCACGCGCGGCACGACGCAAGCGTTCACCATCGACAGCACGCCGATCGGCGCGACGGTCTCGCTATCCAATGGCGAGCGCTGCGAAACGCCGTGTACCTTGACCTTGAAGCGCAAGTATCCGCTCGCCGTGGAACTGTGCAAAAGCGGATTCCGTCCGGTGCTGACGCAAGTACACAGCCAGGTCGCGGGTTCGGGCGCGGCCGGCATGGCCGGTAACGTGCTCGTCGGAGGGCTGATCGGCGTGGGCGTGGACGCCGCCAGCGGCGCCACCAAGGACCTGCGGCCGAACCCGCTCGCGGTGACGCTGGTCGAGGAAACGCCCGGTTGCGCCGCGCCGAGTTTTCCCGCGGTACCGGAGGGCGGTCAGACCCCGGAGGAATACGCCCAGGGCAAGAGCAAGGCGAAGAAGAAGCGCTGACGCCCTGGCGACAGGGTTCATGGCGGCTCGAGCGCCATGCGTCGAGCCGTCGCGAAGCCCGCGATCAGGCCGCCGCGGACAGTTCGGGCGCCACTCCGGCGATCAGCGCATCGAAGTAGTCGCGGGTCAGACGCAGCTGCGCGTCCGCGCTTTCGGCGCGGTTGACCACGGCGCGGAACGCGGCGTTCTCGGGTCGGTCCTTGGCGTACCAGCCCAGGTGCTTGCGCGCGATGCGCACGCCCGAGACCTCGCCGTAGAAGACGTGCAGGTGTTCGAGGTGGCCGATCAGCCAGTCGCGGATTTCGAGTAGCGACGGTTCCGGCAGCAGCTCGCCGTGCGCCAGGTAGTGGGCGATCTCGCGGAAGATCCACGGCCGTCCCTGCGCCGCGCGGCCGATCATCACGGCGTCGCAACCGGTGCGCGCCAGCACCATCGCGGCCTTGTGCGGCGTATCGATATCGCCGTTGGCCAGCACCGGTATGCGCAGCTCCGCCTTGACCGCGGCGATGGTGTCGTACTCGGCCTGGCCGGTGTATTGCTGGTCGCGGGTGCGCCCGTGCACGGCCAGGGCCTGTATGCCCGCGGCCTGAGCGATGCGCGCGATGTTCAGCGCGTTGCGCTGGTCGTGGTCCCAGCCGGTGCGGATCTTGAGCGTGACCGGCACGTCCACCGCCCGCACCACCGCATCCAGGATCCGTCCCACCAGCGCCTCGTCGCGCATCAGCGCCGATCCGGCCCAGGCATTGCAGACCTTCTTGGCCGGGCAGCCCATGTTGATGTCGACGATCTGGGCGCCGTGATCGACGTTGTGGCGCGCGGCCTCGGCCATGATCTCGGGCACCGTGCCGGCGATCTGCACGCTGATCGGCGCCGGCTCGCCGCTGTGGTCCATGCGGTGGCGCGACTTGGCGGTGTTCCAGAAGCGCGCGTCGCTGGTGGTCATCTCCGACACGCACAGACCGGCACCCAGGCGCTTGCACAGCACCCGGAACGGCTTGTCGGTGACGCCCGCCATCGGCGCCAGCACCACGCGGGGATCGATGTCGTGGGGACCGATACGCATGCGGCCATTGTAGCGGGCGCCGGGCAGCGCTTCGCGTGCGCTCGGAGGCCCGGCCGGCTTGAGCCGGCCGGGCAGGGAACTCAGTCGGTCTGATCGTCGACCGTGGCGCCCGGAGCGTTCAGGGTCACCGAGGCGATGCCGTTCTCGCGGCCGCTTTCGTCGGCGTACATCTGGCTGGTGCCGATCACCTGGCCGTTGGTGGCGGTGAGGTTGAAATAGAGCTTGGCGTTGCTGGCGGTCTTGCGGTCGTAGCGCTTGGGATCCTGGCTGTTCTTGCGTACCGATTCGATGCCGGCGGTGCAGGACGCCTTGGCCGCATAGCCTTCGCTGGTCAGGATCACTTGGCCGTTGCCGGCCTTGAGCACGAACTGGAATTCGCCGTTGGAGCGTTTGCTGATCTCGAACTTGCCGGCCATCGTGTTTCCTCCTTGGAAGGGCTAGAACCCTAGTCAAGCACACTAGACCAGGCTTTGTTACCGGTCCATCGGGAGGCTGCCCCCCAGAACGGTTCAGCGACGGGCGGTGCGCCGGCGCCAGAACAGGAAGCCGGTGACCAGCAAGAAGCTCGGGACCAGGCCGGTGAAGGCCACCAGCGCCTGCCAGACCCGCCCGCCGACGAAGCCGCCGTGCAGCGGATACAGGGCCTCGCTGACGCGCGCGCCGCGCTCCTGGGCGGTGGCGTCGTGCACGCCGAGCACGGCCACGCGATAGGGGTCCAGCCAGACCACGCTGCGCCCGACCGGGTGCCACTCGCCGGCCGCGCGCATGCGGATCGAGACCAGGCCGCTGTCGCCCTTGGGCAGGCCGATGCGACGCAGTTCGGCGCCGGGCAGGCGGCCGTCGGCGGCGCGCAGCAGCGCGGCCCAGTCGATCGGGCGGTCGCTGGCGGTCAGCTTGGGCGGTTTGCGCGCGTCTTCGCCGTCGCCGAACGCGAAACGCAGGCCGCTGCGGGTGGCGCCGTCGTAGACCATGCCGACACCGGTCAGCACCGCCAGCAGGGTCAGCGGCAGCCACAGCACGCCGGCGCCGCGGTGCCAGCTGAACCAGCGCCGGGTCGGCGGGCCGCGGTACCAGCGCAGGCTGGCGCCCAGCGCGGACCAGCGCGGCCACCACAGATAGAGACCGCTCAACAGCAGGAACAGGGCGATCAGGCCGACCACGCCCAGCACCTGCTCGCCGGCCTTGCCGGTCAGCAGATGGGTATGCCAATCGCGCAGCCACAGCACCCAGTCGTTGCCCTTGTTGCGCACCAGCAG
Organism: Lysobacter sp. cf310; assembly: GCF_900114355.1. Classification (GTDB taxonomy): domain Bacteria; phylum Pseudomonadota; class Gammaproteobacteria; order Xanthomonadales; family Xanthomonadaceae; genus Lysobacter. The sequence goes on along the minus strand of NZ_FOSS01000001.1, from coordinate 668,166 downwards.
CAGTTCGCCGCTGGCGCCGCCGAAGTAGCGGCGCTCGCCATCGGGGAAATAACCCTGCCACACCGGCAGCTGCGCGGTCGGCAGGTCCAGCGAGCTCAGGCCCTGCGCCTGCCAGTCGGCGACGATGCGCGCGAGCGCGGCTTCGCGCTGCGCGGGCGACGGCGGCGCGTGTTCGCTCAGTTGCGGATGCGACCATGCCAGCAGCTCGCGCTGGAACGCGAGCACGGTGCCCGACAGCGCGACCAGCGCGAACACCAGGCCCACGCCGAGGCCCAGCCACAGGTGCAGCCACTTCAGCGCCGCGCGGACGCGATGCTTGATCGGATGTGCCTGGCGTGAGGTCATGCTGGGCTCGATGGCGGCGGCTGCGGTTTAGAAGCGGTGCGACCAGCTCGCGCTGAACACGCGCCCGCGACCGGCGACATAGGTGTCGGCGCGCGGCGTGCTCTGTGAGTAGTAGGTGATGTACTGCTCGTCGAACAGATTCTCGATGCCCAGGCTCAGGCTGCCCACCGGCAGGGCGAAACGCGCCTGCAGATCGACGGTGGTGGTGCCGTCGGCGCTGGCGACCTGGGTGCCGCGCAGGTCGAAGTCGCGGTCCAGCGAGCGGCTGCCCTGCAGGCGGGTGGAGATCTTCGGCGTCCAGGTCTGGTCCCAGAACGCGGTCACGCGGTCGGGGCTGATGTTGATGCCGGGCAGGTCGCTGTCGACGCGGTCGTCGCCGTTGCTGTCGTAGCGGCCCTTGGCGCCGGCGTAGCCCAGGCCGACGCGGCCGGCTTCGGAGAACTGGAACGCGACGTTGCCTTCGATGCCGCGGATTTCGGTGCGCTCGCGCACCACGTTGTAGCTCTGGGTGGCGGTGTCGAAGGCCAGGCGCGAGCCCAGGTCGGAGTCCGACCAGTACGCGGCCAGGTGCGCCAGCCAGCGGCCGTTATCGAAATCGACGCCGATCTCGCGGTTGTCCGACACCACCGGCGACAGATCCACCAGCTTGTCGACGCGCTGGTTCGGCGCGGTGATGCCGCGCAGCACCCGGCCGATGTCGGCGACGGTGTAGCCCTCGGAGTAGGAGGCGTAGAACTTCAGCGAATCGGTGGCCTCGAACACCACGCCGAAGTTCGGCAGGGTTTCGCTGGTCTTGGGCGTGCCGCCGGCGACGAAGCGGCTGCCGCCGGCATTGGCGGGAATGGTGGTGAAGTCGTCGACCTTGAGCTTGCCGCGCTCGTAGCGCAGGCCGCCGGTCAGCATGATCTTGTCGGTGATCCACCACTCGGCCTGCACGAACGGCGACCAGGATTCGTAACGGGTTTCCGGCACCCAGTTCATGCGCGCCACCACCAGTTCCTGATAGGTCGTGTCGCGGCCCCAATCCAGGCCCAGCGTCACGCGCAGGCGCTGATCGAACAGGTTGTCGCGCGACCAGCTGAACTTGCCGCCGAGCTTCTCGGACACGTTCTGCGACTGGTCCCACCAATGGAGGTCGCGGCCGTCGCGCCAGAAATCGCCCCAGTCGGACGCGCCATACAGGCCGTTGAAGTCCACCCAATACAACTGCGCCTGGAAATAGCCGCCGGCCAGCGACTTGTCGCTGTAGTCCAACGCCACCGAGGTCGAGCGGTTGCGCGCGCCTTCGCCCTCGCGGCTGCCGCGCGCGGAGGTCGCGAGCCGGCCGGTGGCGAGGTCGCCGTTGACGGTGATGTAGTCGTTGTTGCCTTGCAGCTCGTAGCGGCTGGCGGTGAGTTGCAGGCGGCGCTCGTCGTCGAGCTCCCAGCCCAACTTGGCGAACAGGTTGTGGCTGCGCGCGTCCATCAGGTCGCCCTGGATGTCGTTGACCGCGATCGCGTCGCCGTTGCCGTCGTAGTACAGGCCCTCGCTGGCGTAGGACAGGCCGCCGACGAAATCGAAGGCGCCGCTGCGGGTGCCGAACAGATAGGAGGCGCGATAGCCGGTGCTGTCGCTGCGGTTCGGCAGCGCGGTGCTGGCGCCGATGCTCACGTCCTGGAAGGTCTCGCCGTCCTGGCGCGGGGCGCGCTTGGTGATGATGTTGATGATGCCGCCCGAGGCGCCCAGGCCCTGCAGCGCGTTGGCGCCATGGATGACCTCGATGCGCTCGATCATGGCCGGATCGACGGTATGGCCGTCGCGTCCGCCTTCGCGCAGCGGCGTGGACTGCGGCACGCCGTCCACCAGGTACAGCGGCTTGCGCCCGCGCAGGGTTTCGCCGCCGTTGGTGAGCTTCTGGCGCGAGGGCGAGAACGAGGGGATCAGGTTGGCCAGCACCTGCGATATGTCCTGGGTGACCGCGAGTTGCTGACGCAACTGCTCCTGGTCGATCACGGTGATCGTGTTCGGCAGCGCGGCCTCGGAGTCGGGCATGCGGCTGGTGCTGGCCGAGACGGTGACGCGGTCGAGGTCGGTGGCCTCCTCGGCGGCGTGGGCGACGGGTGCGGCGAGGACGGCCAGCAGGGCGCTGGCGAGCAGGTGGCGAGGGGGCATTACCGGGTCCGGGAACTGCAGGGGATCGCCATGATAATGCGAGTTATTCTCATTTGACAGCCGGAGATGGGATCGGCTGGCAGCCCGGAGTTGGCTACGGCGGGCTTCGAGGCATGCGGCGGCGTTCCCGTGCGCCCGGCGTCTGGCCAGGGCTGGGGGCGGTTACCAGACGGACAGCAGGCCGTGGCCCGCCGTGTTCACGCGCCGAAGCGCGCGCGCAGCTCGCTGTCGCGCGGCATCGCCGAGGCGGCGCCGGAGCGCTCGGTGGACAGGCCGGCGTAGCGGGTGGCGTAGGCGACGTGGTCGGCGAAGGCGGCGTCGGGCGCGCGCGCCAAGGATGCGGCCAGGGCGCCGTTGAAGGCATCGCCGGCGCCGGTGGTGTCGACCGCGCGCACCGGCGCGGCCGCGACCCGGTAACAGGCCTGCGCGTCGCCGTGCAGGCGGCCGTCGGCGTGCGAGACGAAGCAGCCGGCCGAGCCCAGGGTCACCACCACGCTGCCGTGCGGCAGCAGGCGCCGGCAGTCGGCATGCAGCTCGTCGTCGGCCAGCGCGGCCAGACGCTCGGGATCGACCACCGCGCCGGTGTGGCGCTTGAGCTGGGCGCAGAACTCGGTTTCGTTGGGCGTGATCACGTCGGCCAGCGTCCACAGCTCCGGCGTGGCCACCGCGTCGGCCGGGGCCGGATTGAGCAGGGCCAGCGCGCCGGCGCCGCGCGCATGCGCGAACGCGGCCGCGACCGATGCCGGCGGCGATTCCAGCTGACCCAGCACCACGCGCGCCTGGGCGATGGCCTCGCGCTGCAGATCGACGTAGGCGACGGACAGCTCGGCGTTGGCGCCGGGGCCGATCACGATGGAGTTGCGGCCGTCGCGATCGACATAGATGCCGGCGGTGCCGGTGGGCGCGTCGCTGCGCAGGTCGCGAAGGTCGATGCCGTCGGCGGTGGCGAGCGCGCGCGCGAGCTGCCCGCCCGCGTCCTCGCCCAGCGCGCACACGAAACTGGTGCTGGCGCCGGCGCGCGCCGAGGCGGTCGCCTGATTGAAGCCCTTGCCGCCGGGGCCGGTGTGGTACTGGCCGGCCAGGGTCTCGCCCGGTCGCGGCAGCGCCGCGACCGACCAGACGTGATCGACGTTGAAGGAACCGACGACGACGACCCGGCTCATGGGTCAGCTCGAGAAGTGGGTGAGCACGCCGGCGATGGTCGCGGTCATGAAGGTCGCGATCGAACCGCCGAGCACCGCGCGCAGGCCGAAGCGGGCCAGGTCGGCGCGACGCTCGGGGGCCAGGCCGCCGATGCCGCCGATCTGGATCGCGATCGAGCTGAAGTTGGCGAAACCGCACAGGGCGTAGGTCGCGATCAGGCGGCCTTCGTCGCTCAGGGCCACGCCGGCGGTCTTGCCGTTGACGATGTCGGCCAACTGCAGATAGGCCACGAACTCGTTGATGACGACCTTCTGGCCGATCAGCGAACCGACCGTGGTCGCGTCCTGCCAGGGTACGCCGATCACCCAGGCCAGCGGCGCCAGCAGGTGGCCCAGCAGCGATTGCAGCGACAGTTCCGGACGCGTGCCGAACAGCGAGAACCAGCCGTCCTGCAGGCTGGGCGCGAGCCAGTAGGTGAACGCGCCATGCGCGCTGTCGTAGCCGTTCGGGATCATCAGGTGCGAGGCCCAGACGCCGCCGATCAGGCCGTTGACCAGCGCGATCAGGGCGATGAAGGCCAACAGCATCGCGCCGATGTTCAGCGCCAGGCGCAAGCCGTCGCCGGCGCCGGCGGCGGCCGCGTCAATGATGTTGCTGGAGGTCTTTTCCACTTCCATCTTCACGGTGCCGCGGGTCAGCGGCTCGCCGACTTCGGGGATCAGGATCTTGGCGACCACCAGGGTCGCCGGCGCGGCCATGATCGAGGCGGCGAGCAGGTGCTTGGCGTAGAAGGCCTGTTGTTCCGGATCGCCGCCGCCGAGCATGCCCACGTAGGCCGCGAGCACGCCGCCGGCGATATGGGCCATGCCGCCGATCATCATCGTGATCAGCTCCGACTCGGTCATCTTCGGAATGTAGGGGCGCACCGTCAGCGGCGCCTCGGTCTGGCCGATGAACACGCTGGCGCAGACGCTGGTGGTCTCGGCGCCGGACACGCGCATGACCTTGGTGATCGCCCAGGCCATGCCGCGCACGATCGCCTGCATCACGCCCAGGTGGTACAGCACGCCCATCAGGGCGGCGAAGAAGATGATGGTCGGCAGCACCTGGAAGGCGAAGATGAAGCCGTAGGTCTTGACGTCCATCAGGTTGCCGAAGATGAACTCCGAGCCCTTGCCGACGAAGCTCAACACGGTCACGAAGCCGTGGCCGATGCCGTCGAACACGTCCTTGCCGCCCGGCACCAGCAGCACCAGCGCCGCGAAGCCGATCTGCAGGGACACGCCGGTGGCAACCAGCTTCCAGTCGACCCGGCGCTTGTTGTTGGAGAACAGCCATGCGATGCCGACCAGCACCGCCAAACCAAACAGGCCGAATAACACCCGGACGATCGAATCCACTCAGTTCTCCCCGAGCCGTCCGGGGCCCCGGCGGCGAAATTATCGTTATTGGACCACGCCGAGCGCGGCCGCCGGCCTTTTTCGCGGCCGGAGGCGCAGCCTAGTCCACGGGTCCGCGTCGCGGCAAGCCGCGCGCCCGGTTCAGGTGTCGCGCGCGACCACGCGGTTGCGGCCCTGCTGCTTGGCCTGCTGCAGGCGGCGGTCGGCGCGGCGCAGCAGGCGCGACAGGTCCGAGCCCTCCTGCGGGTAGCCGGCCAGACCGGCGCTGAAGGTCAGGTATAGCGGCTCGGCGCCGCGGCTGGGCTCGAACGGGCGCTCGGCCAGGACCTGGCGGATCGCGTCGACCTGCTCCCAGGCCGTGCCCAGGGGCTTGCGCAGCAGCAGCACGAATTCCTCGCCGCCCAGCCGGACCAGCCATTCGCTCGATCCGGACTGCTCGCGCAGCACCGAGACCACGTGGCGCAGGGCGCGGTCGCCGGCATGGTGGCCGTTGTCGTCGTTGATGCGCTTGAAGTGGTCCAGGTCGATCAGGGCCAGGGTCAGGCTGCCGCCGTCGTGGCGCACGGCGTCGAACAGGCGCTGGATGCGGTGCACCAGCCAGGTCCGGTTCGGCAGCCGGGTCAGACCGTCGGTGCCGGACATCTCGATCAGGCGCTGCATGCGGTACACGACCATGGCCGTGATCAGGGCCACCATCATCAGCAGCACCACGCGCTGGCCCTGGCCGCCGGGGGTGACGGCGCCGTAGTCGCTGGAAATGAGCTGCTCCGGCGAGGACGCCAGGGCGAACACCGCCAGCACCAGCGCGGTGTATTGCACGATCGCCAGGCCGCCCGCGAACAGGGTCACGCGGCCGTCGCTGCGCAGCGCGGTGAGCACGATCGACAGCAGGTAACCGCACCACACGATCAGGCTGTTGAGGCCGGCCGGCAGGTGCTGCAGGGCCAGTGCGATCAGCACCAGGGTGGTGGCGGTGACGTCGAAGCCGGCGGTCGCGAACGGCAGCCAGCGGTAGCGCCGCGGCCGCCGCGCCAGCACCAGCCACAGCTGCGCGAACACGTTGACGAAGATCGCCCCGCCCAGGCCGATCAGGGTTTCCTGGATGGTGCCGCCGCCGATCGCGTTGAGCGGCGGCAGCACCAGCAGCATCGCCGCGAGCACCGCGCGCAGGCGCGCGACCATGAGCTCGCCGCCGGCGCCGATCTCGAGCATGATCTCGTCGGGCCGCGACAACAGCGATACCGCGATCTCGCGCAGGCGTTCGCCCGTGGCGTGCATGGTGTCTCCCCGTTGAGCTGCCCGAGCATAGCGCGCGTGCGGCGGCGAGGGCAGGGCGCCCGCCGCCGCGTCGCGGCCCGGCCGGATCCGGGTCGCACGGGCCCGGCTCAGATCCCGCGCACCGCCACCCACAGCGCCAGCGCCGCGAACACCACCGCCGCGACCGTGCGCGCGGCCTTCAGCGGCAGGCGATCGGCGAAGCGGCTGCCCAGCAGCACCACCGGCACGTTGGCCAGCAGCATGCCCGCGGTGGTGCCGGCCACGACTTCCCACAGCGGCGAATAGCGCGCGGCCAGCAACACGGTCGCGACCTGGGTCTTGTCGCCGATCTCGGCGACGAAGAAGGCGAGGGTGGTGGCGATGAAGGCACCGCGCGCGGGCAGGCGCTCGCCTTCGCCGTCGAGTTTGTCGGGCTTGAGCGTCCACAGCGCCACCGCCAGGAAGCTGCCGGCGACGATCCAGCGCAGCACCGAAGGTTGCAGCCACTGCGCGACCAGGGCGCCCAGCCAGGCGGCCAGGGCATGGTTGAGCAGGGTTGCGACCAGGATGCCGGCGACGATGGGCCAGGGACGGCGGAAGCGCGCGGCCAGCAGCAGGGCCAGCAACTGGGTCTTGTCGCCGATTTCGGCGAGCGCGACCGTGCCGGTCGACAGGGCGGCGGTGGCCAGCGGGAAGGTATCCATCGGAACTCCGGGGCCGGGCTTCGCGCGGAGGCGAAGGCAAACGCCGCACGGCCCGACCCGGGTACGCGCAACGCCTGCCTTCGGTCTTGCCCGTGGTCGCTGGCGCGGACTCGAAGTCGCGCGCTGGCTGCCGCTCCTGCGCCATGGCCGGTGGGCCAAGTGTGTTGACGCAGGTCCCCGCATGCCGGATCGGCGGCGGGTGGGCTACTCCCCGGAGGAGGAAGTGGGGGCATTGTAGCCGGTTGCGCCGGGCGGTGGCTTAACGAGACGAGTCAGGAGCTGCAGGAGCTAGTAGAAAGCCAAATCAGTGACTAGTAAGAGCCGGCTTCGACTGGTTGCTCGTTACGCCTCTTCTCTAGTTACGGCCCTAACGCCCGCCCGGTTAGCATGCGCCCCTGATAGGTCGTCATCGGAGCACGTCATGCAATACCGCCGCCTGGGTTCCTCCGGTCTGCAACTGTCGGCGCTGTCCTTCGGCGCCTGGGTCACCTTCGGCACCCAGATCGGGCGCGGCCCGGCGCGCGAGCTGATCGCCACCGCCTGGGACCACGGCGTCAACTTCTTCGACAACGCCGAGGGCTACGCCAACGGCGAAGCCGAGCGGGTGATGGGCGACGTGATCGCCGACCTGCGCCTGCCGCGCGACGGCTATTGCGTGTCCAGCAAGGTGATGTTCGGCTCGGCCGCGGATCCGCTGCCGACCCAGAAGGGCTTGTCGCGCAAGCACGTGACCGAGGCCTGCCACGGCGCGCTGCGGCGTCTGCGCGTGGATCATCTGGACCTTTATTACTGCCATCGCCCCGATCCGGACGTGCCGATCGAGGAAACCGTGTGGGCGATGGACACGCTGATCCGCCAGGGCAAGGTGCTGTATTGGGGCACCTCGGAATGGTCGGCCGCGCAGATCCGCGAGGCCCATAAGATCGCGCGCCAGCAGCATCTGCATGCGCCGACCATGGAGCAGCCGCAGTACAACCTGTTCCATCGCGAGCGCGTCGAGCTGGAATACGCCTCGCTCTACGCCGAGCTTGGGCTGGGCACCACGATCTGGTCGCCGTTGGCTTCGGGCCTGCTGACCGGCAAGTACAACGACGGCGTGCCCGAGGATTCGCGCCTCAACCACGAGGACTACCGCTGGCTGCAGCGCAGCGTGCTCAGTCCCGAACAGCGCCGGATCGAGCGCGCGCGCGCCTACACCGCGGTCGCGCGCGAGCTGGGTGCGGAGCCGGCGCCGCTGGCGATCGCCTGGTGCCTGCGCAATCCGCACGTGTCCAGCGTGATCCTGGGCGCGACCCGGCCCGAGCAACTGCAACAGAACCTGCAGGCGCTGGAGCTGGTCGACCGCTATTCCGAGCAGGACTGGGACCGGGTCGAGAAAGCCACCGCCTGAGCCCGTTCGGGCCGATCCGGCGCCCCGGCGGCGGGGTGCCGCCTGCTTACGCCCCGACCGGCGGTGTAAACAGGTGTTGACTGGCAAATGAGAATCATTATCATCAAACTCGAATCCCGATCGAGTCACCTGCCATGTCCCTGCGCCAGCCGGTGTTGCAGCTCAAACCTCGTACTGATCGCTCCCTCCCCCCGGTGGTCGCCGCCGCCGCCGTCGCAGCCGCCCCCGCGGTCTCGGCGGCCAACGCGATGCTGGTCGAAAGCGGCGCGCTCCTGCGCGGCGCGCGCGAAGTCCTGATCCGCCACGGCGGCGAGGTCTACCGCCTGCGTCATACCCGCAACGACAAGCTGATCCTCACCAAGTAAGAGCCGTCGCCCGCAACACCGTTACGGCATGGCCGCGCCGCGTTCCCAAGGATGGGAGGCGGTGCGGCGATGCCATGCCGGTTGCGGCGCGGCCATGCGGCGAATCGATCGGATTCCGCGCCAGGGACGGCGCACCGAACTCTCTCTCTCTCCAGGTCGCCAGCAACGCCGCACGGCATGCCAGCCAGCCTCCGACACCACCACTCGAGCCTGACTTCATGCATCGCGCCCAACGCACCGCCGGCCTGCGCCGTTCCGTCCGCATCCCCTTCGTTCCCAGCACGCTCGCGCTGGCCCTGATGCTGGCCCTGCCGGCCACCGCGTCGGCCGCGTCCGCCGAGACCGGCGCCGAATCGCCCGACGGCGCCGGCGCCGGCGCGCGCGAGCTCGAACGCATCGTGGTCACCGCCACGCGCACCGAGCGCGAGGCGCAGGACGTGCCGGCGGTGGTCACCGCGATCGACCGCGAACGCATGGACGAGGAAATCGTGCGCGATCTCAAGGACCTGTTCCGCTACGAGCCCGGCATCAGCGTGAGCAACGTGATCGGCCGCTTCGGCATCGGCGACATCCGCATCCGCGGCCTCGGCGGCAACCGCGTGCGCGTGGAGACCGACGGCATCTCGGTGTCCGACAGCTTCAACATCGGCAGCTTCTCCAACGCCAACCGCAACTTCGTCGACCTCGACACCCTCAAGCGGGTGGAAGTGGTGCGCGGCCCGAGCAGCGCCCTGTACGGTTCCGACGCGCTGGGCGGCGTGGTCTCGTTCGTGACCAAGGACCCGTCCGACTATCTGCTGGACGGCAAGGACAGCTACTTCGGTTTCAAGCTGGGCTATCAGGGCGAAAACAGCGGCCTGTTCGGCGGCGCCACCGCGGCCTTCGGCGGCGAGCGCTGGTCGGGCCTGGTCGCGGTCGGCCACCGTCAGGGCAAGGAAACCGAAAGCATGGGCACGCGCCGTAGCGAGGATTCCACCCGCACCGCCGCCAACCCGCAGGACAGCGACGGCCGCAGCCTGCTGGCCAAGCTGGTGTTCGCGCCCAGCCAGAACCAGCGCTTCAAGCTGACCGTGGAAGGCAACGAGGATCAGACCGATACCGACGTGCTGAGCTCGCGCGGCAATGCCCTGACCGCGCCGGGCGCGCCGACCGTGCGCACCTTGTCGCTGCTGGGCGACGATCGTCAGACCCGCGCGCGGGTGTCGTTCGCGCACGAGATCGATGCGCTGGACGCCGCGTTCGCCGACTCGCTGCAGTGGCAGATCTACCGCCAGGACAGCGAGACCACCCAGCGCACCACCGAGGAGCGCGTGACCCTGATCGGCGGCCGTCCGACCAGCCCGACCCGGCGCGAACGCGAGTTCAACTTCGATCAGCGCACGCTCGGCGCCGAGGCCACGCTGCACAAGGATTTCGTCACCGGTTCGGTCGCGCACACGCTGACCTACGGTTTCGAATACAGCCGCACCGACACCCGCCAGAAGCGCGACGGCCAGTCCACCAATCTCACCACCGGCGTGGTCACCAAGACCATCTCGCCGGACGTGTTCCCGGTGCGCGATTTCCCGATCAGCGAAACCACCGTGGCGGCCCTGTTCGTGCAGGACGAAATCAGCTTCGCCGACGGCGCGTTCCGCCTGGTGCCGGCGCTGCGCGTGGACCGTTACGAACTCAAGCCCGAACTGGATCCGATCTTCGTCGGCGACAACCCGGGTGTGGCGGTGAGCCAGCTCAAGGAGACCGCGGTGTCGCCGAAGCTGGGCGCGGTCTGGCATTTCGCCGAAGACTGGTCGCTGTTCGGCGGCTACCAGCACGGCTTCCGCGCGCCGCCCTACAACGACGTCAACCTGGGCTTCACCAATCTGCAGTTCGGCTACACCGCCATCCCCAATCCCGATCTCAAGCCCGAGACCAGCAACGGCGTCGAACTGGGCCTGCGCTATTCGGGCGAGGCGGTCTACGTCGAGGCCTCGGCCTACTACAACCGCTACGACGACTTCATCGAATCGCAGCGCTACATCGGCAACAACGCCCAGGGCCTGATGGTGTTCCAGTCGCAGAACGTGGCCGAGGCCGAGATCCGCGGCGTCGAGCTGCGCGGCGGCGTCGATTTCGGCGCGTTCTCGCCCGCGTTGGCCGGCTGGTCGCTGCGCGGCGCCGCGGCCTGGTCCAAGGGCGAGGACCGCGGTACCGGCGCGGCGCTGTCGTCGATCGATCCGCTGCGCGGCTCGCTGGGCCTGGCCTACGACCGCGACGATTGGGGCGTCGAACTCGCCGGGCGTTTCGCGCGCCGCAAGAGCGACCTGCCGCAGGCCGGCCTGTTCGCCGCACCCGGCTACGGCGTGCTCGACCTGCTCGCGCACTTCAGCTTCGCGCCGGGCGCCCGGATCAACGTCGGCGTGTTCAATCTGGGCGACAAGAAATACTGGGACGGCGGCGATCTGCCCAGCACCCTGGCCTCGACCAGCACCACCATCGACCGTTACAGCGCCTCCGGCCGCAACCTGGGCGTGAGCCTGGCGGTGAACTGGTAAGCGCATGCGCGCCGCGCGATCGCCAACGGCGGGGAGCACGGACGCGGGCGCATTGCCCGCGCCCGAGCGGCTGGCCGCGGTCGCGACGGTGCTGTGCCTGTACCCGCGCCGTCAGCGCGACGCGCTGGCCGGCTGGCTGGCCAGCGTGAGCGCGCAGCGCTGCATCGGCGAGGGCGTTGCGGCGGCACGCGAAGCCATCGTGTTTCGCGATGCGCGCGGACGCGCGTGCTGGCGTCTGCACCTGCTGCCCGACAGCGATTTCCTGGCCTGGGATCTCGCGGTCGCCGGCTTGCCCGCGGCCGACGCCGAGCGCAGTCGGGGCCGCCTCGCGCGCGCCCTGCGAGGCTGGCTAGGCGGCGGCTGGAGTGCGCAGACCCTGCGCCTGCAACTGGCCCGCGACGAAGCCGGCCGCCGCATCCTGGTCGCCGACGCCGCCGAGCCTTCGGCGCTGGGCCTGGAGCACGCGCGCCGCATCGCCGCCGCCGAGGGCGCGAGGCTGCGGACCGGGCCGGACACCTGCTGCTGCATGGCGCGCCGCGCCGCCTCCGAGGCCTTGAAGCCACAAGCGCTCGCGTCGCATTGAGCGGCGGCGCTTTCCCTCTTTCCTTCCCTCCATGCCCATCGACGAGAACCCATCCATGAAGTTCCGACTGCCAGCCGCCTGCCTGACGCTCGCCTGCGCGGCAACGCCAGCCTTCGCCGCCGCGCCCGCCGCGGCCGACACCGCGCGCGACCGCGCCTCGATTCTGGCCATGCAGGGCGAGTACATCGTCGATTTCGCCTTCGACGAAACCGTGCTGCTGCAGCCGGGCTACGAGCGTGCGCCGGCCATGCGCAGCGGCGGCAACGAGACGGTGATCGTGGTCGAGGACAGCCCGACCAGGATCGTTCTGCAGCACATCCTGGTCGACGAAAAGAGCGGCCATGTCACCAAGCATTGGCGTCAGGACTGGACCTACGAAGCGCCCACGCGCTTCGAGTTCAGCGCCGACCAGACCTGGCAGGTGCGCGCGATTCCGGCCGAGCTCAATCGCGGCGCCTGGACCCAGTGCGTGTTCGAGGTCAGCGACGCGCCGCGCTACTGCGGCACCGGCCGCTGGGAATACCGCAACGGCGTGGCCACCTGGACCAGCGACCTGAGCTGGCGCCCTTTGCCGCGCCGCGAGTACACCAAGCGCAGCGATTACAACGCGGTGGCCGCGATCAACCGCCACACCCTGACCCCCGGCGGCTGGACCCACGAGCAGTTCAACACCAAGGTGCTGCGCAAGCCCGACGGCAGCCAGGTCGAACTGGCGCGCGAGTTCGGTTTCAACGATTACCAGAAGACCAAGGACGTGGACTTCAAGCCGGCCTACCGCTACTGGGACGCGACCCGCGGCTATTGGGCCAAGGTGCGCCAGCGTTGGGACGGCTTTCTGGGCAAGGCGCCGGGCGTGCATCTGAAGACCAAGATCGACGGCATGGCGATGATCATTCCGCTGTTCGAGCAGGCCGGCGGCCTGGAAGAGGGCAAAGCCGTCACCGACGAGCAGATCGACGCGGTGTTCGCCAAGTGGGTGGAAGCGGCGCCGCCGGAACAGCGCTGAGGTCGGCGCGCGCATCGGGCTGTTGGAGTCCGAACGGGGTCGCTAGGTCGCCGTCCCGGGCCATAAACGAACGGCGTCCCGAGGGACGCCGTTTGCGTATGCGCGATCGGCTCAGACCAGAACCGGCGGCGTCGGCGGAACCGGGGGCGGCGGCGGAGGCGGCGGAGGGGCCGGCGGCGGCGGCGCGTCGACCGCCGGCGCCGTCACGGGCGATACGCGAGAGACCGGGGTGACGCGAGAGACGGGCGTCACGCGCGATGCAGGCGTCATGCGCGATACGGGCGCAGCCGGCGCAGCGGGCGGCTTCGGTGGAGCCGGCGGCGGAACCGGCGGCGCGGGCGGTGCGGGCGGTGCCGGCGGCGTCGGCAGCAACAGGCGCACGGTGCGCGGCACCTTGACCCGCGTGCTGGCTTCCTTGCGGTCGCGCAGATAGGCGACCGAGACTTCGCTGCCGTCCGGACGCGCGCGCAAGGCCTCCATCGCCTCGCGCGGCGTGTTCACCGCCACGCCTTCGACGCTGCGGATCACGTCGCCCGGTTCCAGGCCGGCCAGATCGGCGCCGGTGCTGAGCACCAGCACGCCGCGGTCGGTGCCGAAGTAGCGGCCCAGGCCGTTCTCCACCGAGGCCAGATTGAGTCCGTTCCAGCGGAACGCCTCGACCAGGGTCGGCAATTGGCAGTTCTCGTCATGGCGGCCTTGGCAGGCGGGCGAACGCAGCCGAGCCAGATCCGCCTGGACGTGTTGACGGATGCTGGCCATCGCCGCGTTCGAGGCGTTCGGGTCGGCGTTCTCGGCGTCGATCCGGAAGCGGCGCATGACGGCGTCGCTGTCCGCTATCGGCATGGGACCGTCGAACACCATTACGTGCTCGCCCAGTCGTGGCGTGATCTTGACGGTGGCCTTGCGGCCGTCGCGCTCGTAGTCGATCGCCACCGGCGTTTTCACGTCCAGATCGTCGAGCGCGGAGCGGGTCGCGGCCAGGCGGGTTTCGCCGTCGCTGCCGCGCACGGCGGCGCCGTTGACGCTGACGATGCGGTCGCCGCTGCGCAGGCCGGCCTTGGCCGCCGCGCTGTCGGGCGTGACCGCGACGATGCGTGCGCCGGCCGCGGGATCGGCGTTCAGGATCACGCCCAGCAGCGGCCGGCGTTCGGTCTGGCGGATCACCATCTGGCGCTGCGCATCGAGCGCGGACAGGCGCGCCAGGCCGGCGCTTTCGCGCGCGAGCTCGGCCTGGCCGCGCGCGCTTTCGCCGCGCGCGCGCGCCAGTTCGGCGACCCGGCGCTGGGCCTGGCGCAACTCGTCCATGGCGGCCTTGAGTTCGGCGTCGGTCTTGGCGTCGGCGTTGTCGACCACCACGGTGCGCGTGCGCACCTGGGCGTCCTGGGCGATCGCCACCGAGGCGACGGTCGCTGCGATCGCGAACGCGAGCGCGGTGATGCGGAGGCGGCGGGATGTCATACGGACCTCTGGATGAAATGGACGAGACGAAGGGTTCAGTCGACGCGCACCAGCGCGTCGTCGTAGCGCTCGCCGTGCACGGCGAGCCAGCGTTGGGTGCTCTCGACGCCGGCCAGGTCGCGCAGCGTCTGCACGCGTTGCTCCCACAGCGAGGCGCGTTGCGCGAGCGGCAGCGCGTCCTGGCGCAGGGCGGCGTCGATCACGCCGATCTGGCTGTCGAGATCGGCGCTCATCAGGGTCACGCCGGCGCTGCCGACACGCTCGTCGCGCGCCAGCGCCACCAGCGCTTCCAGTTGCGCCGACTCGGACTGCCAGCGCGCGATCGCGGCGGCATCGTCGGCGTGCGTGGCGAGCGCGGCATCGGCGACGGCCGCGGCGTCGGTCGTGGCCAGCGCGGTCACAGGCGCGGGCGCCGTGTCGCGGCGTGCGGCCTTGCCGCGCGGGCGATGGGCGGAAGCGAGCTTGCGTGGCGGCGCGGCCTCGTTGCGGATCGGGTCGGCGCCGACGATGGCGGTGCCGGCGGGTGCGGTGGTAGCGGCAGGCAGGTCGCGCTGTTCCGGCGCGGTCGCGACGGGCGCATGCGTGCGCGGCGCGCTCGCCGTGGCTGCGGCGGGCGTGGTCGTGGCGGCCATGCGCGCGGCGTCCTGCACCGGTCGTTCGGCCTCGCCTTTGCGCATGATCGGCAGCGCGACGGCCAGACCGACCAGCGCGGCCGCGACGGCCCAGCGCGGCCAATGCCGGCGCGTGCGGCGTGGCACGCGCGGCGCGGCGGTCGCGCCGCCGCGTGCGTCCAGGGCGGCGGACAGGCGCGACCAGCCGTCCGCGGGCGGCGTCTCGGCGGGCAGCGCGGCGAACGCGCCGGCCCAGTCCTGCGGCGGCGGGGGCGGGCCGTGACGGGAACTGGCGTCAGGCATGGGAGGCCTCCTTGGTGGGTTCCAGCAGTTCGCGCAGGCGGCGTCCGCCGCGCGCGAGCTGGGATTTGGAGAAGCTGGGCGTGCGTTGCATCAGCGCCGCGATCTCGTCGTGGGTATAGCCCTCGGCGTGGTACAGCCAGAGCACGCTGCGGGTCGCCGCCGGCAGCTGCGCCAGGGCGCGCGCGAGCGCGGCGGCGTCGGCGGCGGCCGGGGGCGGCGGCGCATGCTCGTCGGCGAGGCGGTCGTCTTCCAGCACCAGGGCATGTTCGTGGCGGCGTTGGCTGCGCAGGCGCATCAGGGCTTCGTTGATCGCGATCTGGCGCAACCAGCCCCAGAACGGGCTGTCGCCGCCGCCGCCCTGGCCGCGGAAGTCCTGGATTCGTCCCAGCACCTTGAGCATGGTGTCCTGCAGCACTTCCGAAGCCTCCTCGCGATCGCCGCCGCTGCCGCCCAGGATCCGCAGCGCCAGGGTGTAGACCGGGCGCTCGAACCAGCGGTAGATCTGCTCGAACGCGGCCCGCTCGCCGGCGCGCGCACGGGCGAGCAGGGCATCGGGCACATCGATCGCGAAGCTGGACGTGGCTGGCATGGGTCGGGCTGTCATTACCGGTCTGGATGCGGCCGGGCGGCAAACCGTCGCAGCCGCTGGCTGACGCCTATACTCCGCCTATCTACTTAAGGGAGGGGACGCCATGGGAGGACCGATTCTGATCATCGTGCTGCTGGTGGCCGGCGTGATCATTCTGTTCAAGACCGTGCGCATGGTGCCGCAGGGCTACGAATGGACCGTCGAGCGCTTCGGCAAGTACACCCACACCATGACCCCGGGGCTGCATTTCCTGATTCCCGTGGTCTACGGCGTCGGTCGCAAGATCAACATGATGGAGCAGGTCCTGGATGTGCCGTCGCAGGACGTCATCACCAAGGACAACGCCGTGGTCAAGGTCGACGGCGTCGTCTACTTCCAGGTGCTGGACGCGGCCAAGGCGGCCTACGAGGTCGCCCAGCTCGAGGTCGCGACCCTGAACCTGGTCATGACCAACATCCGTACCTCGATCGGTTCGATGGACCTGGACGAATCGCTGTCGCGCCGCGACGAGATCAACGCCAAGGTGCTGGTGGCGGTGGATCAGGCCACCCATCCCTGGGGCCTGAAGGTCAACCGCATCGAGCTCAAGGACATCCAGCCGCCGCGCGACCTGGTCGATTCGATGGCGCGCCAGATGAAGGCCGAGCGCGAGAAGCGCGCCAACATCCTGGAGGCCGAGGGCCATCGCCAGTCCGAGATCCTGCGCGCCGAGGGCGACAAGCAGGCCGCGATCCTGGAGGCCGAGGGCAAGCGCGAGGCCGCCTACCGCGAGGCCGAGGCGCGCGAGCGTCTGGCCGAGGCCGAGGCCAAGGCGACCGAGATGGTGTCCAACGCGATCGCCCAGGGCAACGTGCAGGCGATCAATTACTTCGTGGCGCAGAAGTACATCGAGGCCTTCAAGTCGCTGGCCGAGGCGCCGAACGCGAAGTTCGTGATGATGCCGATGGAGTCGGCCGGCGTGATCGGCTCGCTGGGCGGTATCGCCGAGCTGGCCAAGGAAGCGCTGGAGCGTCAGGGCGGACGCGCGGCCGTGCCGCCGGTGCCGACGCGCACGGGAGGCTGAGCGATGCGTCTGGACTGGCAGATCGTGACCTGGGCCGCGGTGGCCCTGCTGTTGTTCGCGGCCGAAGCGCTGGCGCCGGGGGCGTTCATGCTCTGGCTGGGCTTCGCGGCGGCCGCGGTGTTCGTGGGCGTGCTGGTGTTTCCCGGCATGCCGGTGCTGGCGCAAGTGGCGGCGTTCGTGGTGTTGAGCTTCCTGTCGATCCAGATCTACCGCGTCTGGTTCCGCGGCCGCGAGCGCAGCAGCGACCAGCCGGCGCTGAACCGTCGCGGCGAGCAACTGGTCGGGCGCGTGGTCGCGCTGGACCGCGCGATCGTGCAGGGCCGCGGCCGGGTCCAGATCGCCGACGCGTACTGGGAAGTGATCGGTCCCGAACTGCCGGCCGGCGCCAGCGTGCGCGTGGTCGCCAGCGAGGGCATGAGCCTGCGGGTCGAGGCGGTCGAATAGGGCGGGTCCGCGCATGTGCGCGGAAGGGGATGCGATGAAGCGGCATGAAGCCCAATGGATCGGCATAGGCCTGGCCGCGTGCGCGGCCTGGGCGCTGGCGTGCCCGGCTTGGGCCGGCCCGCCGGTGGCGACGACGACGCAGGCGCCCGTGGCGGCGCCGGCAACGACCTGGATCGGCCGCGTGGTGCCGCCGTATCCGGACGGGCTGAAATCCAACACCGGCAGTTGCGTGGGCTCGGGCAGCGCGCCCGAGCAGATCTGCGCGCGTTCGATCGGCACCCTCGACGACGCCGAGGACCGTTCGCTGAAGTTCTACGCCGGCGAGTTCGCCGGCCGCGAAGGCAACGAGCCGCGCTGGAAGATCACCGATGTGGTGCCCTATCCCAAGCTCAAGCGCGGCGAGTACGTCTCGGTGGCGACCT
The DNA here is from genome assembly GCF_900114355.1 of Lysobacter sp. cf310. Classification (GTDB taxonomy): domain Bacteria; phylum Pseudomonadota; class Gammaproteobacteria; order Xanthomonadales; family Xanthomonadaceae; genus Lysobacter. Next base: position 650,398 of record NZ_FOSS01000001.1, on the reverse strand, counting down.
GCCAGCGCGACGGCGTCGACGATCCGGGCCTGATCGCGATCGTCGATACCGCGGTGGCCGACGCCGCCGCGCAGGAGATGTTCGAGGCGCGGCGCTGGGCGGTGCGCCTGGACCGCGACAGCGGCAAGTTCGTCGACGTGCCGCCGGCCAGCGTGCGCTGCTACAACGAAGGCTTCGGCGCCGAGTAGGCGCCCGTCGCCCAGCCTGCTTCCTGCAACCTGCTTCCGCGGCCTGCTTCCTGTGGGAGCGGCGTGAGCCGCGATCGGATTCCATCTGCGACGACAACCGCAACGCGCATCGCGACCCGCGCTCGCGTCGCTGGCGCTGGCGTAGGCCCGCATCCATGCGCCGGCGTACCGTCGCCCAGGGCGCATCGCAGTGGTTCTCCATGGGATAATCCCGGGCTCCCCACCGCCCAGGCCCCGCCGCTCATGACCCAGAAGACCATCCTCAACGACGCCCACCGCGCACTCGGCGCCAAGATGGTCGACTTCGGCGGCTGGGACATGCCGATCAGCTACGGCTCGCAGATCGAGGAGCACCACCAGGTCCGTCGCGACGCCGGCATGTTCGACGTCAGCCACATGACCGTGGTCGATCTGCGCGGCGCGCGCACCCGCGATTTCCTGCGTCACCTGGTCGCCAACTCGGTCGACAAGCTGCAGAAGTCGGGCAAGGCGCTCTACACCTGCATGCTCAATCCGCAGGGCGGCGTGATCGACGATCTGATCGTGTACTTCCTGGCCGAGGACTTCTTCCGTCTGGTGGTCAACGCCGCCACCCGCGAGAAGGACCTGGCCTGGATCGGCGAGCAGGCGCGCGCCTTCGACGTGCAGGTCACCGAGCGCCCGGACTACGCGATGATCGCGGTGCAGGGCCCGAGCGCGCGCGACAAGGTGATCGGCCTGCTGCGCGAGGAAGATCGCGCGCGCATCGGCAAGCTCGGCAAGTTCGTCGCCGGCGAGGCCCAGACCCTGGACGGCACCGCGCTGTTCGTCGCGCGCACCGGCTACACCGGCGAAGACGGCTTCGAGGTGGTGGTGCCGGAAACCGCCGCGGTCGCGCTGTGGGACGCGCTGCTGGCCGCGGGCGTGAAGGCCGCCGGCCTGGGCGCGCGCGACACCCTGCGCCTGGAAGCGGGCATGAATCTCTACGGCCAGGACATGGACGACGGCGTGTCGCCCTACGAGGCCGCGCTGGCTTGGACGGTGGCGCTGGACGAGGGCCGCGACTTCATCGGCCGCGCCGCGCTGGAACAGCAGAAGGCCGCCGGCGCCCCGCGCCAGATGATCGGCCTGGTGATGGACGAGAAGGGCGTGCTGCGCCATGGCCAGAAGGTGCTGACCGCCAACGGCGACGGCGAGATCCTCTCGGGCACCTTCTCGCCCACCCTGAACAAATCGATCGCGTTCGCGCGCGTGCCGGCCGGCGAGCCGGGCCAGGTGCGCGTGGACATCCGCGGCAAGGAAGTGCCGGTGCGCGTGGTCAAGTTCCCGTTCGTGCGCGACGGCCAGCCTCAGGACGGCGTGCTGGGCTGAGCACGAGCATGGCCGCGCGCATCGACTACTACTTCAGTCTGATCTCGCCTTACGCCTACCTGGGCCACGCCGCGTTCCTGGACGCGGCGCGCGAGGCCGGCGCCGAGGTGGTCTATCGGCCGTTGCGGATCTTCGAGCTGTTCAAGGCCAACGGCGGTCTGCCCCTGGGCCAGCGCGCGCCCGCGCGCCAGCGCTACCGCCTGGTCGAACTGCAGCGCTGGCGCGAACGCCGCGGCCTGCCGCTGAACCTGGCGCCCAAGCACTTTCCCCTGGATCCGGGCCTGGCCGACCGCTGCGCGATCGCGCTGGTCGCCGCCGGCGCCGACCCGGCCGCGTACATGGACGCCGCGTTCCGCGCGCTGTGGGCGCACGAGGCCGACATCGCCGATCCGGCGGTGCTGACGGAATTGCTAGCCCGTCACGGTTTCGACGCGGCCTCGGTGCTCGCCGCCGCCGACGGCGCCGACACCGTCGCCGCCTACCAGCGCAACACCGACGACGCGATCGCCGCCGACCTGCCCGGTCTGCCCGGCTACGTGCTCGACGGCGAGCCGTTCTGGGGCCAGGACCGTATCGACGATCTGCGTCAGGCCCTGCTCAGCGGCCGCGCGCCATTCCGGGTAGCGTGACCGCTGTGTCCGCACCCTCTCGCATGTTGCGTCCGCGCCGCTAAACTAGGCGCAATTCCCCAGCCGCCCCCGCAGAGTTCGAGGCCAGCCATGAGTGAAATCCCCGGCGATCTGAAGTTCATGAAATCCCACGAGTGGGCCCGCGTCGAAGGCGACGGCAAGGTCACGGTCGGCATCTCCGACCATGCCCAAGGCCTGCTCGGCGACCTGGTCTACGTCGAACTGCCGAACATCGGCGATCGCGTCGAGGCCGGCACCGCCTGCGCCGTGGTCGAGTCGGTGAAGGCCGCCTCCGACGTCTACGCGCCGATCAGCGGCACCGTCACCGCGGTCAACACCGCCCTGGCCGACAAGCCGGAGACGATCAACGAAGACGCCTACGGCGAAGGCTGGATCTTCACCGTCGAGGTCGAGGAGCCGGATCAGCTCAACGAGCTGCTGGCGCCGGACGACTACGCCGAGCTGCTCGAAGACGACGATCACTAAGTAGTCGGCGTCGCCGGACCCTCGCGGTCCGCGACCCTGGCACGGCCGGACCGCTTCGCGGATCCGGCCCGCGCAACGGCCGCCCTGTGCGGCCGTTCGCGTTTCCGGCGCGGCGCGAACGCGCGCGCGGCCCCGGGCCGAGGCGGCGGTGGCGCGCCTCCCGCGCAGCCGACGTGGCGCGCACCGCGTCATCCCGCGCCTGCAGCGCGCCGCCCGCGCACCCGCGGCGCAGCTGCGTGGGCCGCGTCTGCCGAGGCTTGCGCGCGCGTCGCGATGGCGGCGATACCCGCGTTCGTAGGCGCGCGACGCGGCCGCGGTCAGGCGACCGCGGCCGCGATGCCGGCCTTCGCACCCCGATGTGCGCGCCGGCGCACGCCCGCCTCGGCGGGCATCGCCGTCGGCCGCGCGGCAGGTTCGCGCACGTTCGCCGAACCGCGTCGCGACCCGCGCGATCGCCGCGATCGGCCGCTTCACCCGCTCCTCACGCGCTCAACGCGCTCGCGCCGGCTCGACGGCCGCGCGTCCGCGTGCGGCCGGTCGATGCCGGTCCGGCACACCGACGCGCCGCGCGACCGTCCGCGTCGGTCGCGCGATGGCCGGCGAGGGCGCGTCGGCGCCGCCGCGATCGGGTCGCGCATCCGCCGCGTCGGCGGCCGGCGCCGGCGTCGGGGCCGCGCGAGGCTCCGGCGTGCGATCGAAAAACATCTTGTTTTCAGCGCTCGCGCGCATGCGTCGCCAACCTCGGCGGCGCCCGCGGGCGAGCCGCGCGATGGCGCGCGCGGGGGCGATCGGCGCGCCGCGCGCGGTGCGTGCATGCGCCGACGGCGCGCTCGCGCGAGCGCGTCGACGCCGCCGCTCGCGACGTCGCGGCGGTCGCGGTCGGCGTCCGCGGCGGCGGAAAAAGTTCGCGCACTTTTGCGCAAATCGGCTTGTGCGGCGCGAAACCCGGCGCCTTTCGGCAGCGCCGCCGACGGGCGCGAACGGGCGCTCGGAACGCGCTCGCGCGCGCTTCGCCGCGACGCGCGCGATGCGATGCGTGCGCGCGATAAAAAATTTTCGATGCGCTGAAAGCCGCGCCAAATATAGCTTTCAGCGTGTCGGGAAAAATTCGATGCGTTGCGATGCGCGCAATCGTCTTGCGTTCGCGTCGTCGCCGACGACGATTTCCGGCGGGGGCGGCGGAGGCCGGCCCGGAAAAAATTTTGCCGGAGTTGTTGACAGTGCGAAAAAGCGTGATTAGGTTTCGCCCAGCAGACGTTTCCTGCGGAAGAGAGTGAGTACAACGAACGCGACAACGCGCAGCAAAAAACGAACCTCCGCCCGGACAGTCAAAACGGTGGACGCAGGATTCGTTTCCCTCGCGAAAACGCAATCGTTCTTCTCGGCCCCGTCGGCGTCGCACCCCATACGACCCGGTTCGCCCTGCGCGGATCGGGTTTTTGTTTGGCCGCCGTACGCGGCCGGACGCGTTCCCGCCCCCGGGGATCGCGTCGAAGAATCCGTACCGGCACGCTTCGCGCGTCGGCGGCTGCTCGCGGGTCCGACTCCCGCGGCTCTGGTTCAACTGGGCTTTAAAACCGGCAATACCCCTGATCAATCGCTGATCAACCACTGACGAGGAGCCATCACATGGCCACGAAGAAAGCTGCGAAGAAGAAACCCGCCGCCAAGAAGGCTGCGAAGAAGGTCGCCAAGAAGCCGGCCGCCAAGAAGGCTGCGAAGAAGGTAGCCAAGAAGCCCGCTAAGAAGGCTGCCAAGAAGGTCGCCAAGAAGCCGGCCAAGAAGGCCGCTAAGAAGGTAGCCAAGAAGCCGGCTAAGAAGGCCGCCAAGAAGGCTGCGAAGAAGGTAGCCAAGAAGCCGGCTAAGAAGGCCGCCAAGAAGGCGACCAAGAAGGCCGCTAAGAAGGTAGCCAAGAAGCCTGCTAAGAAGGCTGCCAAGAAGGCTGCTAAGAAGGCTGCCAAGAAGCCTGCCAAGAAAGCGAAGAAGGCCTCGAAGAAGTCGGCTCGCAAGCCGGCCGCGACGGCCCTGCCGGCAACCCCGGCTCCGCTGATCTAATAAAGCCCCGATAGCCGTAATCCCGCTCTCTCCCCGCAGCCCAGGCGGGGGGAGAGTTTTTTATTTGGGGCCCCGAAAAGTTCTACGGGCCGCGCCGGGCGGCGGAGCAGGGCGACGCCCGATGCTCGCCGGTTGCAGATCACCCTGACCTTGGCGTTCGACCGATGCCGTAGGCGCGCACCGCTAGACCCGCACGCCGACCGCGGATCGCGACCTCAGCGTTCCCGGCGGCCTCGCCTAGCCATCGCCTTGCAAGCGCGCCAGAACCATCGGCTCCGCTCGCGCGCGGCCACGTTCGCCTCCAC
>NZ_FOSS01000001.1:617410-644893 GCF_900114355.1 Lysobacter sp. cf310 | reverse complement strand
CCGTAGGGTGTGGTGAGCCGAAGGCGAACCGCACCGTCGCGCTACGCCGGTGCCCCGCGCCGGCGCGGTTGCCACCGCCTCCTACGAACGGCGCAGGGTCGTGAGGCTCGACGCATGGCCCTTGCCGCACGCCGTCGCGGACGCATGCGCGCAACCGCCGCCGCGCTTGCGCGCAGCGACTGTGGATAGGGAAGAACGCGGCGCGCCGCTTAGCGCGGCGCGGCGGTGGCCGTGGAGGCTTCGCTGCCCGGCGGATTGGCCGGCGGGCGGCCGCTGTTGCCGGCGTCGACGTACAGGGTCGGGTCGTCGAAGTCGACGTCGAGCCAGCGCTCCGGCGGCAGGCCGATCGCGCGGTCGAGAATGGTCGGCAGCAGTCCGGAGGGCAGGGCGCTCTCGCTGTTCCAGAGCACGGCGATGCCGAGGTCGCGTTCGGGCAGCAGCGCGACCAGGCCGCGATAGCCCTGCACCGCGCCGCCATGGAACACCAACTGGTGGCCGGCGTAGTCGTACACGCGCCAGCCCAGGGCGTAGCCGGCCGAGCTCACGCGCGAACGGCGCCAGGCCGAGCCGCGGGTTTCGCCGGGCGTGTCGACCAGCGGCTGGTGCAAGGTCGCCAGCAACGGCGCCGGCAGCACGTCGGGGCGATGCCCGGTCTGTGCGAGCAGCCACTGCGCCATGTCGCTGGCGCTGGCGTTGACGCCGGCGGCCGGCGGCAGCTGGTAGTAGGTGGGCTTGGGCGTCACCGAGGTCCAGCCGCCGCGTGCGCGCACGTGCGGACGCGCCCAGCGCGCGCTGGCGGTGATGCCTTCCAGGCCGAGGCTGGCGTCGTTCATGCCCAGCGGCTTGAACAGGCGACGCTGCACTTCCTGGCTGTAGAAATCGCCGGTGGCCGCGAACACTACGTCGCCGATCAGGCTGAAGGCGATGTTCTGGTAGCCGTAGCAGGTGCCGGGCTGGCAGGACATCGGCGCGTACGCCAGCTTCTGCGTCAGCGTGCGGTAGTCGGTGTAGTTCTCGAGGTCGCGGTCGTAGGTGTTGTGGGTCAGGCCGACGCGATGGCTGAGCAGGTCGGCGACGGTGATCTGCTGCGCCGCGTAGGGATCGACCATCTGGAAGCCGGGCATGTAGTCGACCAGCTTGCTGTCCCAGCGCAGGGTGCCGTCGTTGACCAGCACGCCGGCCATGGTCGCGGCCACGCCCTTGGACAGCGAGGCCAGGCGGAACACGGTATGGGCGTCGACCGGCTCGGCCGCGCGCACGTCGGTGATGCCGTAGCCGCGCGCGCTGAGGATGCGGCCGTTGTGCACGATCGCCATGGCCAGGCCGGGCACGCGTTGATTGGCGACCAACTGCTGGGCCATGCCTTCGAACTGCTGCACGTCGAAGCCGGAAGCCAGCGGCATGACGTTGTTGCGGCGCATGACCTGGGTCGATACCGGTTGCGGCAGCGCCCGCGCGGGCTGCGCGTTGGCGTTGGAAGTATTCGACGGCGGATTCCAGCGCAGCGAGGTCTGCGCGGCCGAACCCAGGGTGAGCGTGAGCAGTCCGGCGAGGCTAGCCACGCGCCAGAAGGTACGTCGCGACCGCGGGTTCGGCTCGTCTTTCATCGGTCGCAGCGCCTGCGTATGCTGGGGTTGCGACCGATCATAGCGCCGATCTAAGGGGATTGGGGAACAACCATGTTCAGCATTCTGATTTTGTTGGCTTTAGTGGTGATCGTCGCAGTTTGGGTCGTAGGCATTTACAACGCCCTGGTGACGTCCCGGAACGCCTATAAAAACGCCTTCGCCCAGATCGATGTGCAGTTGCAGCGGCGCTTCGACCTGATCCCGAATCTGGTCGAGACGGTGAAAGGCTATCTGAGTCATGAACGCGAGACCCTGGAAGCGGTGATCGCGGCCCGCGGCGCGGCCGTTTCCGGCCTGGCCGCGGCCAAGGCCAACCCCGGCGATCCGGCGGCGATGGAGCAGCTGGCGGCGAGCCAGGGCCAGCTGAATGGGGCGCTGGGCCGTTTGCTCGCGGTCTCGGAGGCCTATCCGGACCTCAAGGCCAACCAGAACATGATGCAGCTCACCGAGGAGCTGACCAGCACCGAGAACAAGGTCGCCTTCGCGCGCCAGGCCTACAACGACTCGGTCATGGCCTACAACAATCGGCGCGAGATCTTCCCGTCCAGCGTGATCGCCGGCATGTTCAATTTCGCCGCCGCCGCGCTGCTGGAGATCCCGGCCGACCGCGCCGAAATGCGCGCAGCGCCGAAGGTGCAGTTCTGACAAGCCGGGAATCGGGAAAGTGAATAGGGAATCGCCAGAGCCAATAGGGCGGTGGTCCCGCGGCGATGTCGCCGTCGCTCTTTTCGATTCCCCATTCCCGATTTCCTATTCTCGTCCGCAATGAACTTCTTCGAACACCAGGCGCAAGCCCGGCGTACGTCGACCCGGCTGGTGTTGCTGTTCGGCCTGGCCGTGCTCGGCATCGTGCTGGCGGTGGATCTGGCGGTGCTGATATTCGCCGGCGCGCATCCCGGCCTGCTGACCCTGGCCACGCTGGGCACCCTCGGCGTGATCGCGCTGGGCTCGCTGTACCGCATCTCCAGCCTGCGCGGCGGCGGCGAATCGGTCGCCCTGCAGATGGGCGGCGTGCCGGTGCCCGAGAACACCCAGGATCTGAATCTGCGCCGCCTGCGCAACGTGGTCGAGGAAATCGCGATCGCCTCCGGCGTGCCGGTGCCCAAGCTGTACGTGCTCGAACACGAGGCCGCGATCAATGCCTTCGCGGCCGGCTACTCGCCCTCCGACGCGGTGGTCGCGGTGACCCGAGGCGCGCTGGACCGGCTCAATCGCGACGAGCTGCAGGGCGTGATCGCGCACGAGTTCAGCCACATCCTCAACGGCGACATGCGCCTCAACATCCGCCTGATCGGCGTGCTGTTCGGGATCCTGATGCTGGCCATCATCGGCCGCAAGATCCTCGAGGGCGGGCGCGGCGGGCGCAGCAGCAAGGGCGTGGGCGCGATCCTGGTGGCGGCGCTGGTGGCGATGCTGGTCGGCTACATCGGCCTGTTCTTCGGGCGCATGATCAAGGCCAGCGTGAGCCGCAGTCGCGAGCGCCTGGCCGACGCCTCGGCGGTGCAGTTCACCCGCCAGACTTCGGGCCTGGCTGGCGCGCTGAAGAAGATCGGCGGCCTGCACGAGGGTGCCAAGCTCAACGACCGCGCCGATGCCGAGGAGGTCAGCCACCTGTTGTTCGGCGACGGCGTGGGCTTCAGCGGTTTGTTCGCGACCCATCCGCCGCTGCTGGAGCGGATCCGCGCGCTCGAGCCTTCGTTCCGCGCCGATCAACTGGAAGGCCTGACCCGGCGTTGGGCGATCGAGCCGCCGCACGGTCTGGACGAGGACCGTTCGATGGGCCTGGCCCGTCCGCTCCAGCCGCCGCCGCTGCCGGAGATCGACAGCAGGCATGCGCTGACGCCGCCGATGGTCGCGGCTCAGGTCGCGCATCCCGGCGCCGACGACTACCGCCGCGCCGACAGCATCGTCGCGACCCTGCCCGACGCGTTGCGCGCGCTGGCGAGCCAGCGCGACGCGGTGGTGCCGCTGCTGCTGGCCCTGCTGCTGGACGAGGACGCGCAGATCGCCTCGCGTCAGCACTACGAGATCGCGGCGCGCCTGGGGCCGGAGCTGGCCGATGCGGCACGCGCGCTGCGTGCGCAGGCGCTGGCCGATCTGCATCCGATGCTGCGCCTGCCGCTGGCCTCGCTGGCCTTCCCTGTGCTGCGTCTGCGTCCGCGGCCGCAGTTGAACGCGTTCATGGACGCGGTGCAGGCGGCGGTGAATGCCGACGGTCGGGTGTCCTTGTTCGAGTACTGTCTGGCGCGTTTGCTCACGGTGCAGGTGACCGAGTCGCTGGATCCGTCGCGGCACGCGCGCTTCGGGCGGCGCAAGCCGCAGGCGGTGGCGGCGGAGCTGGCGACGCTGTTGGCGGTGGTCGCGCAGAGCGGGCACGCGGATGCGGTGTCGGCGCAGCGGGCGTATCTGGCCGGTCTGCAGCGCATTCTGCCGCAGGAGCATCGTCCCTATGCGCCTCCCGCGGACGGGGTGTTGGCTTTGGATCGGGTGTGGGAGGCGTTGGATGCGCTGGATCCGTTGGCCAAGCAATTGCTGGTGGAGGCGGTGACGGCGGCGATCAGTCACGACAACCGGGTGGCGGTGGCGGAGGCGGAGTTGCTGCGCACGATCTGTGCGGTGTTGCATTGTCCGTTGCCGCCGATGTTGGCCAAGGCCTGAGGGCCTTCGTTTCGGTTTTGCTTTCGTCGAGGCCTCGCGAAGGTCAATAGCTTCCCTTCTGCTGCGCATGCCGGTCACTTTCTCTCGCTCCTAGCTCCCTCCTTTGTAAAAGGAGGGTTGGGGAGGATTTGCTTTTGCTTTGCTGTCGTCTTTTCTGACCGAAGGTCAAGGGCTTCCGCCTGCTTCGCATGCGGGTCACTTTCTCTTGCTAGCCCAAGAGAAAGTAACCAAAGAGAAGGGCTAGCGTGACCAAACCTCCCCTGCGGGTTCGGGGCTGGCGCGGGGATTTTTCGAATGGACATCCTTGTCCATTCGAAAAACGGCGCGCGTCCTGCGCGCCGCCCTTCGGGTCTACGGTTGGTCGTGTGAGTGCGGAGCTTTTGGATTCCAATGCAACGGCAACGGCAACGGCAACGGCAACGGCAACCGCAACCGCAACCGCAATCGCAATCGCAATCGCAATCGCAATCGCAATCGCAATCGCAATCGCAATCGCAACCGCAACCGCAACCGCAACCGCAACCGCAGTGGCAGCGGGCGCCGGCGTTGGGGCGTGGGGGCAGCGCGGTCGTTGCACTGTGCTTCTGACCGGCCAGCGGAATCTGCTAGCGTGTGGCTCCGACTAGCGTGCGGAGGCCGCCGCTGCCTCCCTGAGCGGTTCGCTGGGGCTGCCTGTCAGTAGGAGCGAGCGCTTTCGTTGCCCGGTGGGGACGATGTTCAGCAGCTTTCAATGGAGGAAACCGCAATGAAGGGATGGACTGCAAAACGCGTGGGGTTGGCGCTGTTCGTCGGTGCGATGCTGTTGGCCGCTCCGGTCGCGGCGGAGCCGACCTATGCGTGCACGGCGGAAACGGAGGGGCATATGTTCCTGGTGCCCTACGATCATCCGGTCGATCCGGGCTACTACTACCAGTGCCGCGGCGGTGCCTGGCGTCTGGTAGGCATCTGCACGGCGAGCAACGGCTGTCCGCCCGAGCCGGATCCGAACGGGCCGATCGTCGAGATGTAAGGGCTTGTCGCGGGCTCGGGCCCGCGGTGGCCGCTCTACGGTTTTCGGTTTGGCGCGATGGCGGGCTCGAGCCCGCCATCGCGCTGTTACTGCGTACGCCCGCGGATCAAATCCGCGGCGCGCTCGGCGATCATCATGGTCGGCGCGTTGGTGTTGCCGCCGATCAGGGTGGGCATCACCGAGGCATCGACCACGCGCAGGCCTTCGACGCCGCGCACGCGCAGCTGCGGGTCGACCACCGAGGCGTCGTCGCTGCCCATGCGGCAGGTGCCGACCGGGTGGTAGACGGTTTCGGCCTTCTCGCGGATGAACTCGATCAGTTCGGCGTCGCTGTAGTCGCTGCGCGGCGGGAAGATCGGCGCGCCGCGGTAGGCGTCGAAGGCCTTCTGCGCGAACAGTTCGCGCGAAAGCTTGGCGCACTCCAGCATCATCTTCAGGTCGAAACCTTCCGGATCGGTCAGGTAGCGCGCCTCGATGCGGGCCTTGTCGGACGCGCGCGCGCTCACCAGCGAGATGCGGCCGCGGCTGCGCGGGCGCAGGAAGCAGGCGTGCAGGGTGTAGCCGTCGCCGGCCAGGCGGCGGCGGCCGTGGTCGTCGAGCATGGCCGGCACGAAGTGCAGCTGGATGTCGGCGCGCTCGTCCGGCGCCAGCGCCGAACGCACGAAGGCGCCGGCCTCGGCGATGTTGCTGCTGCCGGGGCCGCTGTGGCCGCGCAGGTAGTAGTCGAAGGCGATGCGCACATCGCTCACGCGGTCGTAGGTGACGCGCTGGGTCGAGTGCTGCAGGGTGCAGATGTCGAGGTGGTCCTGCAGGTTCTCGCCGACCTGGCCGACGTCGGCGACCACGTCGATGCCGAGCTTGCGCAGCTGCGCGGCCGGGCCGACGCCGGACAGCATCAGCAGCTGCGGCGAATTGATCGCGCCGCCGCTGAGCAGGACCTCGCGCGAGACCTCCTGGTGGAAGGCCTGGCCGCCGGCGGTGTAGATCACGCCATTGGCGCGGCCCTTGTCGAAGGTGATGCGGTTGACCTGGGCGCCGGTGACGATGCTGAGGTTGTGGCGTTCGCGCGCCGGGTCCAGGTAGGCGACCGCGCTGGAGCAGCGCGCGCCGTTCTTCTGGGTGACCTGATAGAAGCCGAAGCCCTGTTGCGCGGGGCCGTTGAAGTCGCGGTTGACCGCGTAGCCGGCTTCGCGGCCGGCCTCGATGAACACCTGCGACAGCGGATTGGTGTAGCGCAGATCGGACACGTACAGCGGGCCGTTGGCGCCGTGCAGGGCGTCGTCGCCGCGGCTGTTGCGCTCGGAGCGACGGAAGTAGGGCAGCACGGCCTTCCAGTCCCAGCCGCTGGCGCCCTGGGCCGACCAGTCGTCGTAGTCGCCGGACACGCCGCGGATGTAGCACATGGCGTTGATCGAGCTCGATCCGCCCAGGACCTTGCCGCGCGGCCACCACAGGGTGCGGTCGTTGAGCTCGCGCTCGGGGGCGGTGTCGTAATCCCAGTTCACGCCCTTCTTGCCGACCAGTTTGGCCAGGCCCGCGGGCATGTGGATGAAGGGGTGGCGATCGCGCGGCCCGGCCTCAAGCAGCAACACCTTGGTGTCGGGGTCTTCGCTGAGACGATTGGCGAGCACGCAGCCGGCCGAGCCGGCACCGATGATGATGTAGTCGTACACGCCCACGCCCTGTCTGTGACCGGGCGACCGTAAGCCCGGCGATTAGAGCAAATGCTCCCAATCGCTCCGGTTCGTCGCGCTGGCGGGGTAAGGCGGCTTGGGCTAACGTTCCGCCAGCACGTGCCGGCCAGCGCGCACGGGAGCGAGGACATGACGCGCGACCCCCGCCAACCGCCGACCGCAGGACGGCGCCCGTGACCGATCAGGCTGCCGTCGGCGCCGCCGACGCCGCGGGCCAGGGCCGCTGGACGCGTTTCCGCGCCGCCCTGGCCGATTCGCCGCCGCTGTGGTGGTCGCTGCTGTACTTCTTCAGCCTGCTCTGCGGCTACTACGTGCTGCGCCCGGTGCGCGACGCGATGGGCGCCTCGGGCGACATCGAGACCGTGTTCCCGCCCGGCCTGATCGCCTGGGCCCTGAGCCACGGCGTGTCGCTGAAGGAGTTCACCCTGCAGGTGCTGTTCACCTGCACCTTCCTGGCGATGCTGGCGTTGCAGCCGATCTATGGCGCGCTGGTGTCGCGCTTTCCGCGCTGGGTGTTCCTGCCGGTGGTGTACCTGATCTTCATCGTCTGCCTGCTCGGCTTCTACTGGGCCTTCCACCGCGAGCTGCCCGGCCGCGGCGCGTTGTTCTTCGTCTGGGTCGCGGTGTTCAACCTGTTCGCGGTCACGGTGTTCTGGAGCTTCATGGCCGACGTGTTCGACAACGAGCACGCCAAGCGCGTCTACGGCTACATCGGCGCGGGCGGCACGGTCGGCGCGCTGGCCGGGCCGGTGCTGACCAGCGTGCTGGTGGGGCCCCTGGGCGTGGCCAATCTGCTGCTGGTGTCGGCCTGTTTCCTGGGCCTGTGCCTGCTGTGCATCCTCAAGCTGCGGGTCTGGGCGATCCGGCGCGAGCGCGCCAGCGGCGGCGGCAGCGGCGAGGTGGCGATGGGCGGCTCCGTCGTCGCCGGCCTCAAGCTGGTCTGGCAGCGGCCGGTGCTGCGCGCGCTGGCGATGCTGATGTTCTTCGGCGTCGGCGTCGGCACCCTGCTGTACAACGAGCAGGCCGCGATCGTGAAGGCGTTCTATCCCGGTGCGAAGGAAGCCACGCGCTACTACTCGACCATCGACAGCGCGGTGAACCTGACCACCATCCTGGTGCAGTTGCTGCTCACGCGCTTCCTGCTGCGGCGCTGGGGCGTGGCGCCGACCCTGTTGATACCCGCGTTCGCGATCCTGTTCGGCTATGCCTTGCTGGCGATGTCGCCGCTGCCGCTGCTGGTGGCGATCGTGCAGGTGGCCACGCGCGCGGGCGAGTTCTCGCTGGCCAAGCCCGGGCGCGAGACCCTGTATACCCGGGTCGACCGCGAGTCGCGCTACAAGGCCAAGGCGGTGATCGACACCGTGGTCTACCGTGGCGGCGATCTGACCTTCGTCTGGCTGCACAAGGCGCTGGCGCTGTTCGGCTCGCGCGTGGTGTTCGTGGCCGGCATCGGCGTCGCCCTGGGCATGACCTTCGGCGCATGGCGGCTGATCCGCGCCCAGCGCACGCTGCCGGTCGACGCCACCACGCCGGGGACCGACCGATGACCGACCGCCGCGACTTTCTCGTTGCCGGCCTCGCCGGCGCCAGCCTGCTGGCCCTGCCCGGGTTCGCAAGCGCCAAGGCGCGCCCGAAGCCGATGAAGATCCTGGTCATGGGCGGCACCGGCTTTCTCGGGCCGCACTTCGTCGAGGCCGCGCGCAAGGCCGGGCATACGCTGACCTTGTTCAATCGCGGCAAGACCAATCCGGAGCGTTTCTCGGGCGAGGATTTCCGCGACATCGAACAACTGCACGGCGACCGCAAGACCGACATGAAGGCGCTGGAGGGCGACCGCCGTTGGGACGCGGTGCTCGACACCTCGGCCTATCTGCCGGCCGACGTGACCCGCTCGACCCAGCTGCTGGAATCGCGTGTGGGCCAATACCTGCTGGTCTCGACGATCTCGGTCTACGCCAAGACCGACACCCCCAACCAGGACGAGCGCGCGCCGCTGGCGCAGCTCGCCGACCCCACGGTGACCGAGGTGACCGGCGAAACCTACGGCGGCCTCAAGGCGCTGTGCGAGCGCGCGGCCGAAACGCAAATGCCGGGCCGCGTGACCGTGGTGCGGCCGGGCCTGATCGTCGGCCCCGGCGACACCACCGACCGCTTCACCTACTGGCCGGCGCGCGCCGACCGCGGCGGCGAGATCCTCGCGCCCGGCAGCGCGCAGGACCCGACCCAGTTCATCGACGTGCGCGATCTGGCGGCGTTCCTGCTGCGCATGCTGGAGCAGCGCAAGACCGGCATCTACAACGCCGATGCGCCGGCCGGAAAGCTGAGCATGGGCGAGTTGTTGACGACCTGTCAGCAGATCGCGGGCCAGATGAAAGCGCCGAAGTCGACCCTGACCTGGGTGCCGGCGGCGTTCCTGGAAGCGCAGAAGGTCGGGCCCTGGCAGGACATGCCGGTGTGGATTCCGGCGCAGGGCGAGTACGCCGGTTTCGGCCGTATCAGCAGCGCCAAGGCCCAGGCCGCGGGCCTGCGTTACCGGCCGCTGCCCGACACGGTGCGCGACACCCTCGCGTACTGGCGCGGCCTGCCCGCCGCGCGCCGCGCCAAGCCCAAGGCCGGCCTGTCGGCCGCGCGCGAGGCCGAAGTGCTGGCGGCCTGGCACGCGCAGGCCCAGCCCAAGGCGGGATGAGCGCGCCGCGCCGGTGGTGGGCGTGGCGGCGGCGCTGGAGCGCGCGCATCCTCGCCCTGCTGGTGCTGAGCTTCGCGGTCTGGGGCTGCGTGATCGAGCCCGGGTCCTTGACCCAACGCGACTACGCCTTCGCCCTGCCGAACTGGCCGCGCGAATGCGATGGGCTGCGGGTGGACCTGGTGTCCGACCTGCACGTGGGCTCGCCGCGCAACGGCGTGGCGCAGTTCGACCGCCTGGTCGCGCGGCTCGCGGCCAGCGACGCGCAGGCGGTGCTGATGGCCGGCGACTACGTGATCCTGAGCGTGTTCCTGGGCACCTACATCCCCGCCGAGACCGTCGCCGAGCACCTCAAGCCGCTGACCGCGCGCAAACCGGTGTACGCCGTGCTCGGCAATCACGATTGGTGGAAGGACGGCGCGCGCGTGCGACGCGCGCTGGAGTCGGCCGGGGTGGTGGTGCTGGAGGACCAGGCGCGCGAAGTGCAGCTCGGCCCTTGCCGCCTGTGGATGGTCGGCGTGGGCGACCTGCTGGAGGCCCCGCACGACGTCGCGCGTGCGTTTTCCGCAATCCATGACCAAGCCCCGGCCCTGGCGATCACGCACAATCCGCTGGTGTTCCGGCGCATGCCTGCGCGCGCCTCGCTGGTGATGGCCGGGCATACCCATGGCGGCCAGATCGCGTTTCCGCTGCTGGGGCGGCCGGGTTTGTGGAAGGAGGCCGACGGCGCGTATCCGGTCGGGCATTTCGTAGAGGGCGGGCGGCAGTTGTTCGTGACCCAGGGCATCGGCACCAGCATCCTGCCGATCCGGTTCGGCGTGCCGCCGGAGATTTCCAGGCTGCATTTGTGCGGGCAGGGCCGCGATCGCGACCGCGCCTGTCGTTAGCACGACGGAGGAGCGCTGAGGCATGGCCGCAGGCGGACGCGCATGGCGATGGACGATGGCGTTGTGGGCGCTGGCGCTGCCTTGCGCCGCGCAGGACGCGCCGACCGCCGAGGTCTCGATCGAAGAGCGCGTCGCGACCTACCGCATCTTCGGGCGCAGCGCGCTGGAGCTGGCCGGGCAGATGCGCCAGTACGGCCCGCAGCACGCCTACGGCGGGCGCCGCCTGGCCGGCAGCACCGATTGGAACGTGACCTGGACCTACCAGTCGCTACCGCGCCGCGATCGCTGCGAACTGATCTCGGTGACGGTGGGCGCCGAGATCGTGACCACCCTGCCGGAGTGGAGCGGCGCGCGCGTCGACAGCGACCTGGCGCGCGAGTGGCGGCGCTTCTACAAAAGCCTGCAAGCGCACGAGGCCGGCCACGTCCAGCACGGCCGCGAGGCGGTGCTCGCGGTGCGCGACGCGATGCTGGCGCGGCGGTCGGCGCCCGACTGCAAACTTCTGCGGCGCGCGCTGGACGATGCCGCGCGCGCGCAGCTGCGGCGCTACACCGCCTTGACCCGCCGCTACGACGCGCAGACCGAGTTCGGCCTGCGCCAGGGCGTGCAGCTGCGGCCTTGAGCGCGCGGGCGCTTCCGGCCCTAGACTAGGCCGGATCGAATCCTGCCGGAGCCGCCATGTCCTTGCTCGCCGTCTCGCTGATCCTGCTGGTCGCCGCGCTGCACGCCGGCTTCCTAGTCCTGGAAATGTTCCTGTGGACCCGGCCCGCGGGCTTGAAGGTGTTCCGCCAGTCGCGCGAGAAGGCCGAGCAGTCCAAGGTGCTCGCCGCCAATCAAGGCCTGTACAACGGCTTCCTCGCCGCCGGCCTGATCTGGGCCGCGGCCGGGGGCCGCCGCGACGTGGCGCTGTTCTTCCTGGGCTGCGTGGTGGTAGCCGGCGTCTACGGCGCGGCCACGGTCAACCGCCGCATCTTCTTCGTGCAGGCGGTGCCGGCGCTGGCGGCGATCGCGGCGCTGTGTCTGGCGGGTTGATCGGGCTCGTCCAGCGCGCGCCTGCGAACCCCTCAACCCAGCAAGGGCATCGCAAACACCACCGCGCCCACCACGAACAGCGCGGTCAGCACATGCACCAGCGGCCGGTTGATGCGCAGGAACACGAACTGCTCGATCGTGCGTCCGACCCAGAACAAGGACATGCCGGCCAGCACGGCATGCCCTAGCGCGCTGGCCTGCAATTCGTCGGTGTAGAAGAAGCACAGCGCGGCCACGCCCAGAAATACGTAGATCAGGCGCAGGTTGAGGATCTGCAGGATCGCGCGATCGGCGACGGTCGCGGCCTTCAGGGTGTCGCGCCAGCGGAACAGCTTCCAGAACGCCAGGTGGAAGGCGGCGAAAGCCAGGCTGTGCAGGCCGCCCAGCCAGATCCAGGTATGCGCGCTCATGGCCGCACTCTAGCCGATGCCCGCGACGCGGATTGTGCCGCCACCGACCGAATGTCCCGCAGCAAACGACCGGGAATCGCGCTCACTTGCGCGGCGACACCCACATCGCGATGCGGGCGCGGAACACCGCCTCGCCGGCGTCGTTGTTGACCACCACGCTGACCGGCAGGTTGTAGCCGGACGCGGCTTCGACCACCGGGATATCCGGCGTGGCGATGCCGTGCATGGTGCCGGTGGCCTTCTTCAGGTACTCGACCGTCATGCCCTTGGGGATCCAGCGCATGCTCGGCGGGATCGTGGCGTCGGTCATGACCCCGGCGGTGAGTTCGGCCAGGTTGCACAGCGCGATCGCGTGCACGGTGCCGAGGTGGTTGGTGACGCGGCGGCGGTGGCGCAGGCTGGCCTCGCAACGGCCGGGTTGCAGCGACACGAAGCGCGGCGAGATGCTGGCGAAGTAGGGCGCCTTGAGGCAGACCGCGCGCGAGAACAGCCAGCGCCCGGCGGGCATGCGTTCGAACTTGCGGTACAGGGCGAGGACGTTGCTGCTCATGTCGGGGGTTCCGCTAGGGCGCGCTCGTCGCGTCGAACGGCGACGCGCGCTGCATCGAATGGGGTGGGCCGCCAGACGCCGGTCGCCGCCGCATGCGAAAACGGCGGGCCCGAAGGCCCGCCGTTGCGATCATGCGTGGTGGCGTGGCACGCCGGCGCCCGCGTCAGGCCGCGGCGCGCGCGTCGTGGCCGTGGTCGTGCAGGCCGCGGTAACCGGCCGAGCGCAGCTCTTCGGCGTCGAAGTCGTCGACGCTGATCGCATCGATGGTCATCTCGCGTAGTTCTTCCAGCTGCTTGCGCTCCTCGGCGGTGATCCAGCCCTCGCGCACGCCCTCGTCGAGCTGGCTGGCGAAGTCCAGCGCTTCGATGTCGCTGTTCTTGAGCGCCTTGAGGAACTTGCGCTCCACCGGCTCGGCCAGGATCACCTTTTGCAGGTAGCTATTGATGCGACCGGCCGGGTTGTTCGCGCAAGGCGTGGTGAACACGCCCTCGGCGAGGCGGTCGCGGGCGTCGTTGGGCGACATCAGCAGCGCCGCGGCGCGGTGGCCCAGGCGGTCGCTGGGGGCCTGCGCGCGGCGGCCCCAGGGGAAGATCAGCGCCCACAGCAGCCAGCCGACCGGACGGATCGGGAAGTTGCGCAGCGCGCCCGACAGCGCCAGCTCGATCTTGTGCACGGCGTCGTGGAAGGCCCAGGCCAGCAGCGGCTGGTCGCCGACCGGACGGCCCTGGTCCTCGTAGCGCTTGAGCATGCTGCTGGCGATGTAGAGCTGGCTGAGCACGTCGCCCAGGCGCCCGGACAGCGACTCCTTGAACTTGAGCTTGCCGCCCAGCAGCAGCATCGAGGTGTCGGCCATCACCGCCAGCGTCGCCGAGTAGCGGTTGAGCTTGCGGTAGTAGCGACGGGTGTAGGTATCGCCCGGGGCGGCGCCGATGCGCGCGCCGGTGAAGCCGTACCACCAACTGCGCACCGCGTTGGAGATCGCGAAGCCGATGTGGCCGAACAGGTTCTTGTCGAACTCGCGCAGGGCTTCCTTCTTGTCCGGCAGCATCGCCGCCTTCATTTCCTTGAGCACCCACGGGTGGCACAGGATCGCGCCCTGACCGAAGATCATCAGCGAGCGCGTCATGATGTTGGCGCCCTCGACCGTGATCATGATCGGCAGCGCCTGCCAGTTGCGGCCGGCGTAGTTCTTCGGGCCCAGGATGATGCCCTTGCCGCCGTGGATGTCCATCACGTCCTTGGCGACTTCGCGCGCCATCTCGGTGCAGTGGTACTTGGCGATGGTGGAGGGCACGGCCGGGTTTTCGCCGCGCGCGACCGCCGCGGCGGTGGCCTGCGACAGCGCGCTGACCGCGTAGGCGTGGCCGGCGATGCGCGCCAGCGCTTCCTCGACGCCCTCGAAGCGGCCGACCGAGAGGCCGAACTGCTTGCGGATGCGCGCGTAGGCGCCGGTCACGATCGCGCCCATCTTGGCGCCGCCGCTGCCGGTGGAGGGCAGGGTGATCGAGCGGCCGATCGACAGGCACTCGACCAGCATCTGCCAGCCCTTGCCGGCGTAGGCTTCGCCGCCGATCAGCTGGCTGAGCGGGATGAACACTTCCTTGCCGTGGATCGGGCCGTTCTGGAAGGTGCTGTTGAGCGGGAAGTGGCGGCGGCCGACTTCGACGCCGGCGGTGTCGCGCGGCAGCAGCGCCAGGGTGATGCCGATGTCGCGCTTGTCGCCGATCAGGCCGTCCGGGTCGTACATGCGGAAGGCCAGGCCGATCAGGGTCGCGACCGGCGCCAGGGTGATGTAGCGCTTGTCGAAGGTGAGCTTGACGCCGACCACGCGCGCGCCGTTCCAATCGCCCATGGTCACGATGCCGTAGTCCGGAATCGAGGTGGCGTCGGAACCGGCCCAGGGACCGGTCAGGCCGAAGCAGGGCACTTCGCGGCCGTCGGCCAGGCGCGGCAGGTAGTGTTCCTTCTGCTCCTGGGTGCCGTAGTGCATCAGCAGCTCGGCCGGGCCCAGCGAGTTGGGCACGCCGACGGTGGAGCTGACCACGCTCGACACCGAGGCCAGCTTCTGGATCACCTTGTGGTTGGCCAGCGCGCTGAAGCCCAGGCCGCCGAACTCCTTGGGAATGTTGAGGCCGAAGAACTTGTTCTTCTTGATGTAGTCCCACAGCTCCGGCTGCAGATCGGCGTAGACGTGGGTGATTTCCCAGTCGTTGGTCATCTTGCACAGCTCTTCGACCGGGCCGTCGAGGAAGGCCTGTTCCTCCACGCTGAGCTCGGGCTTGGGCTGCGACAGCAACGCATCCCAGTCCGGCTTGCCGGAGAACAGTTCGCCCTCGAAACCGACCGTGCCGGCTTCCAGCGCGGTGCGCTCGGTTTCCGACAGCGGCGGCAGGATCTTGGTGTAGAAGCCCAGCAGCGGCTTGGTGATCAGCGGCAGGCGGATCTGCGGGATCAGCAGCGGCACCGCGATCAGGGCCACGATCGCGGCCGCGACGATGGTCGCGATCGGATTGGCGCCGAACAGCCAGCAAGCGACCAGCACGGTCGCGGTGAGGGCGGCCCAGACCGGCAGACGCAGCCGGTGGTAGGCGGCGATCGCACCAATAAGGAGGAAAGCGAGGAAGGGAATGGCGATGCTCATGGCGACGCTCCAGCGGTATTACGACGTGTTGGCTAGGCTCAGGCTAGTCGGGCGGGCGTGATGCGAGTGCCTTGCGCGTGGGCTTGCGGGCCGCGCCGCGTTCAAACGCCAGCATCAAACGCTCAACATACGCACGAGTATGGTAAGGTTCCCCGGCCGCTGTCAACTCGCCGATGCTGCGGTGCATACTGTTCCCGTCGGTGGCGTATGGTTACACTTGTCATCCATGAGCCAGCCCGTCCAGACCAAGCAAGAACGCAACGGCCGCCTGAGCGCCGACGATTGGGCGCAGGCCGCCCTAGACCTGATCGCCGAACAGGGCGTGGCCGCAGTCGCGGTCGAACCCCTGGCGCGCAGGCTCGGCGTGACCAAAGGCAGCTTCTACTGGCATTTCCCGTCGCGCGACGCCTTGCTGGTCGCGGCGTTGGAGCGCTGGGAGAAAGTCGAGCAGGAGACCGTGTTCGGTCAGCTCGAGCCGATCCCCGATCCGCGCCAGCGCCTGCGCTCGCTGTTCCACCTCGTCGCCCACGAGGTCAAGTCGCACATCATTTATTCCGAGCTGCTCAAGGCGCTGGACCATCCGGCCGTGCAGCCGGTGATCGGCCGCGTCTCCGAGCGCCGGCTGGATTACCTGACCGCATCCTTCCGCCAGGCCGGACTCAGCCGCACCGACGCGCAACATCGCGCGCGACTGCTGTACGCCGCCTACGTCGGTTTCCTGCAGCTCAATCTGCAGTTGCACCAGACGCGGATGCAGCACGACGAATTCGAGGCCTATGTCGAGCACATGATGGCCACGCTCATCCCTAACTCTTAAACAGTCCCCCGGCTGGAGGCCCTTGCCGTGAACGCCATTTCCAAAGACGTACCGACTGCACCCGCGCTGGGGAGCGCTGGCAGCCGGTTGGCCGCATTGAACGAATGGGTCGCGCAGGTCGCGGCCCTGACCCGTCCCGACCGCATCCAGTGGTGCGACGGCAGCGATGCGGAGAACGCCGCGCTGATCGAGCGCATGCTCGCCGACGGCACCCTGGAGAAACTCAACGAGCAGACCCATCCGGGCAGCTATCTGCACCGCTCGCATCCGGACGACGTGGCGCGCGTGGAGCACCTGACCTTCGTGTGCACGCGCTCGCCCGAGGACGCCGGCCCGAACAATCATTGGATGGCGCCGGCCGAGGCGCACGCCAAGATGGACGCGCTGTACGCGGGCTGCATGCGCGGCCGCACCCTGTACGTGATCCCGTACTGCATGGGTCCGATCGATTCGCCGCTGTCGCGTTGCGGCGTGGAGATCACCGACAGCCCCTACGTGGTCGCCAACATGCGCATCATGACCCGCATGGGCGCACCGGCGCTGGCGCGGATCGAGCGCGAGGGGGCGTTCGTGCGCGGCCTGCATTCGATCGGCGAGCTCGATCCCGAGCGCCGTTTCATCATGCATTTCCCCGAGGAGCTGACGATCAAGTCGTTCGGCTCCGGCTACGGCGGCAACGCCCTGCTCGGCAAGAAGTGCCACGCCCTGCGCATCGCCTCGCACCAGGCGCGCAGCGAAGGCTGGCTGGCCGAGCACATGCTGATCCTGGGCATCGAGAACCCGCAGGGCGAGACCCACTACGTCGCCGCGGCGTTCCCCTCGGCCTGCGGCAAGACCAACCTGGCGATGCTGATTCCGCCGCAGGGCTATCGCGACGCCGGCTGGAAAGTCTGGACGGTCGGCGACGACATCTGCTGGATGCGCCCGGGCGCCGACGGCCGCCTGTACGCGATCAATCCGGAAGCCGGCTTCTTCGGCGTCGCCCCGGGCACCTCGAGCAAGTCGAATCCGAACGCGCTGGCGACGATCCAGCACGACACCATCTTCACCAACGTCGGCGTCACCGCGGACAGCCAGCCCTGGTGGGAAGGCCTGGACAACGGCCAGACCCCGGTCACCGACTGGCGCGGCAATCCCTACGACCCGGCCAAGGGCCCGGCCGCGCATCCGAACTCGCGCTTCACCGTGTCGGCCAAGCAGTGCCCGAGCTATTCGGACAAGGCCGAGGACGCCCAGGGCGTGCCGATCTCGGCGATCGTGTTCGGCGGCCGCCGCGCCTCGCTGGTGCCGCTGGTGTTCGAGGCGCGCGACTGGACCCACGGCGTGCTGGTCGGCGCCGCGATGGGCTCGGAAACCACCGCCGCCGCGACCGGCGCGGTCGGCGTGATGCGCCGCGATCCGATGGCGATGAAGCCGTTCTGCGGCTACAACTTCGCCGATTACTTCAGCCATTGGCTGTCGTTCGACGGCGCCCAGGCCCAGCTGCCCAAGGTCTTCCACGTCAACTGGTTCCGCAAGGGCGACGACGGCAAGTTCCTGTGGCCGGGCTTCGGCGACAACCTGCGCGTGCTGGAGTGGATGATCGGACGGGTCAAGGGCGAGGCCGGCGCGGTGGAAACGCCGATCGGCCATCTGCCGGCGCCGACCGATCTCAATCTCGACGGCGTCAGCCTGTCCGACGAGGCCCAGGCCAAGCTGTTCGGCTTCGACCACGCCGGCTGGAGCGCCGAGTTCGCCAGCATCGGCGGTTACCTGGACGAGTACGGTCCGCGTATGCCGCAGGCGCTGAAGGACGAACAGCAACGCATCGCCGCCGCACTGGCCCGCTGAGACCTGCATGTCCGTCGCAAACCCCGCCGCGATCGCGGCCAGTCGTGAACTCCTGATCGACGGCCGCCCGCTGCGGGTGTACGACGGCCTGCTGTCCAACGTCGGCGACTACGTGCGCAGCCTGGCGCGCGCGCCGTTCACGCGCACCGAGGTCGCGCGGCCGGAGACCAACGACTACAAGCACTGGGCCACCGAGGTGAAACTCGAGGCCCTGGTGCAGCAGCCGATCTTCGACCTGACCCGGCGCGCGGTGCTGGGCTTCACCGGCCAGGGCTACGGCTACAAGCCGTATCGCGCCTACACCAACGTCGCCAGCTTCGGCGACATGCTGTTCACCCACACCGACTGCCTGCCCGACCAGCGCGATCTGACCGCGCTGTGGTACCTGTGCGAGCACTGGGATCTGGAGTGGGGTGGCGAGACCATGTTCTACGATGCCGCCGACGAAGTGGCCTGCGCGCTCACCCCGCGGCCGGGCCGGCTGGTGATCTTCGACGGTGCGATCAAGCACGCCGGGCGTCCGCCGAACCGGATCTGTTACGCGCCGCGCTACACCTTCGCGATCAAGTTCGAACGCGTGGCCCTGGGTCCGACGGCATGAGCCAGGATCAGGTGCAGAAGCTCTGGCGACAGGGCGAGGATCACGCGCGGCAGGGCCAGGTCAACGCCGCGCTCGAAGCCTTCGAAAACCTGCTCGCGGTCGATCCCCACCACGTCCAGGCCCTGCTGCGCGCCTCGCGGCTGGCGCTGATGGTGGGCCGCTACCGGCTCGGCCACGACTACGCGATGCGCGCGCTGGCGCGGCGTCCGAGCTCGGACGAGGCGGTGCTGACCCTGGCGCGCGCGCTGCGCATGTTCAACGAACCCGGCGCGCTGCTGGAATGCGTGGAGCATTCGCGTTGGCGCGAACGCCGCTCGGTGGAGTGGCTGACCGAACTGGCGATGCTGGTCAGCACCATCGGCGACAACGCCCTGGCCCTGCAGATCCTCGACGTGGCGGCGATGCGCGATCCGCGCCATGCGCCGATGCGCTATTTCCGCGGCGTGGTGCAGATGTTCTTCGGGCAGATGGAGGAAGCCGAGCGCGAGCTGGAGCTGGCGATCGCGCGCCAGCCCAACATGGCGCAGGCGCATTGGGTGTTGTCGCGCCTGCGCAAGCAGACCGCCGAGTCCAATCACGTCGATCGCATGCTCACCCAGATTCGCGCCGCCAAACCGGCCAGCGAGAGCGAGGCCTACCTGGCCTTCGCCCTGCACAACGAGCTGCACGACCTGGGCCGCTACGAGGAATCCTGGCAGGCGCTGGATCGCGGTTGCCGGATCAAGCGCCAGCTCACCCCGCACGACCGCCTCGATGCGCGGCGCATGTTCGAAGGCCTGACCCGGCTATGCGATGCCGAGTTCGTGCGTCCGGTCACCCAGGAACCCGGCCCCTACGTGCCGGTGTTCATCCTGGGCATGCACCGCTCCGGCAGCACCCTGCTGGAGCAGCTGCTGGGCGGGCACCCGATGGTGTCCGACGGCGGCGAGACCTACGCCTTCACCACCCAGATGCGCTACGGCGCCGATTACCGCAACAAGGCCGTGCTCGACGCCGAACTGGTGCGGCGCGCGGCCAAGGTCGACTACGCCCAGGTCGGCCAGCGCTTCCTAGAGCGCAGCGCCTGGCGCGCCAAGGACCGGCCCTACCTGACCGAGAAGCTGCCCTCGAATTTCCTCAACGTGGGCTTCATCGGCCGTTCGCTGCCGCAGGCGCGCATCCTGCACATGGTGCGCGACCCGGTCGACACCTGCTTCTCCAACCTGCGCACCATGTTCTCGGACGTGAACACCTTCTCCTACGACCAGCACGAACTGGTGGAGTGGTTCGGCCAGTACCAGCGCCTGATGGCGCACTGGCACGAGGTCATGCCGGACCGGATCATGGACGTGCGCTACGACGCCCTGGTCGCCGACCCCGAAGGCGTGATGCGCCAGGTCCTGGACTTCCTGGGTCTGCCTTGGGACGCCGCGGCCACCACCCTGGACCGCGCCGGCGCTGTGGCCACCGCCAGCAGCCCGCAGATGCGCGGCGGCATCATCAAGAACCGCAGCTCGGCCTGGTCGCCCTACGAGGCCCAGCTGCAGCCGCTGATCCAGGGACTGGGCGCGCTGGTCTGAGCCGGCCGCGCGCCGGCACGGCGGCGGCTTAAACCTTCCCGGATGGCGGGGCATCGGAATGACTATGCTGACCGCCGTGACCGAATCCCTGCCAGACGAAGCGACACCGGCCGACGACCGCGACCTGGTCGGGGCGGCGGCGCGCGGCGAGACCGCGGCCTTCGAGACCCTGTACCGCCGCCACGCCGGCCGCGTCCATGGCGTGATCGCGCGCCTGGTCGGCCACCACGGCGCACGTGCCGAGGACCTCACCCAGGAGGCCTTCGTGCGCGCCTGGCAGGCGCTGCCAGCGTTCCGGTTCGAGTCCGCCTTCAGCACCTGGTTGCACCGGCTGGCGGTCAATACCGCGCTGATGGAGTTGCGCAGCCGGCGCAGCAAGCCGCAGGAGGACGGCGACGAGGACGCGTTCGAGCTGGTCGGCAGCGCCGACTCGGCCGGACACGTGACCGCGCTGTCGATGGACCTGGAGCGCGCGGTCGCCAGCCTGCCGCCGCGGGCCCGCGCGGTGCTGGTGCTGTACGACGTGGAAGGCTGGAAGCATGAGGAGATCGCCGCCGAACTCGGCATGGCGGTCGGCAGCAGCAAGGCGCAATTGCACCGGGCGCGCGGATTGCTGCGCGAACGGCTAGGAGGACAGGCATGAACACCGAACATCGAGAGCCCGCGTCGGACGGCGAACTGCCCGACGCCCTGCGTTGGCAGTTGCGCGCGCTGCGCCGCGACGAGCCGCCGGCCAACGACTTGTGGCCGGGCATCGCCGCGCGCCTGCAGCCGCAGGTGGCCGCGCCGGTACGCACGCCGCGGCCGCGCTGGCTGGCGCCGTTCGCGGTCGCCGCGACCCTGGCGCTGGCGATCGGCTTCACCGGCGTCTGGCGCGACCAGGCCGCCAACGACGCCCCGCAGGCGCGCAGCGAATCGCTGCTGCAGCGCGAGGCCGCCGGCATGACCTTGCAGTACCAGGCCGCGATGCAGGAAATGCAGCGCGCCGCCCCGGCCCCGAACGCGACCGCCCTGCAGCCCGCGTTCGAGGAACTGGACCGCAACGCCGCGCTGATCCTGGACGCGCTGGCCCACGACCCCGACTCGCGCCTGCTGCTGGAGCAGCTGCGCCGCACCTACGCACGACGCCTCGCGCTCGCCCAGCGCGTGGCCTACACCTGATCCCCGGAGGACGACCATGACCCGCGCATTCCACAAAGCAAGCCAGCTCGGACTCGCCCTCGGACTGGCCTATCTGGCCGCCGCCCCGGCGTTTGCGGCCACCCCCATCAACCAGACCCGCCCGCTGGATCCGCGCGGACGGGTCGAGATCGAGAACGTCAAAGGCCGCATCGACGTGCGCGCCTGGGACCGTCCGGAAGTGAAGATCGAAGGCAGCCTCGGCAACGGCGTCGAGAAGCTGGAGATCGAGGGCAACGGCGAGCGTCTGTCGATCAAGGTCAAATACCCCAACCGCGGCAGCGGCATGGGCTTCCTGGTCGGCGGCGACAAGAGCGAGCCCACCGACCTCAAGGTGACCCTGCCGCTGCGCGCCGACGTCGAGATCGACGGCGTCTCGGCCGACATCGACGTGACCGGCGTGGCCTCCTCGGTGCTGTCGATCGACAGCGTCAGCGGCGACGTGACCGTGGCCGCGGCGCCGCGCGAGGCCAGCATCGACAGCGTCAGCGGCGACCTCACCCTGACCCTCAACAGCGGCAAGGTCAGCGCCGAGACGGTCAGCGGCGACCTGCAGCTGCGCGGCCGCCTGGACGGCGACGTGGAAGTGGAAACGGTGTCCGGCCGGGTCGACGTGACCGTGCGCGAATCGGCGCTGCACCGCTTCAACGGCAACTCGGTGTCCGGCGACATCCGCCTGAGCACCGCGCTGGCGGCCAACGGCGAGATCTCGGTCGAGACCGTCAGCGGCGACGTCCACCTGGCCCTGCCGCGCAACCTGTCGGCGACCGTGCACGGGCAGAGCTTCAGCGGCGACCTGTCGGCGCCGGACGCGCAGATCGTCAAGCCCAAGCACGGCCCGGGCTCGAACTTCGAGCACCGCTACGGCAGCGGCAGCGGCGAGATCCACATGGAGACCTTCTCCGGCGATGCGACCCTGCAGCTCGACTGAGCCGGGCGCCCGCGGCCAGGAAACGACGCCGCCGCTCAGGCGGCGTCTTTCATCGAGAACCAGCAGTTGAAAGCGATGGTGATGCGCTCGTCGCGGCCGTAGAACGGCAGCACTTCGTGCGGCAGCCAGGACGGGAACAGGATCAGCTGCCCGGGCGAGAAGCGGATGTTCCAGGTGCCGTGATGGAACGGCGTCTGCAGGCGCTGGTTGCCGGGGTCGACGAACTGGTTGCTGTAGTAGTGCGGGTTATGGAAGCGCAGCACCCCCGATTCCGGGCGGTCCTCCGGGGTCTCGCCCGGATCCACGCAGTACACCCCCGACCACGACGCCATCGGGTGGGTGTGGGTGATGGTGAAACCGCCGTGGCGGGTGATGTGGTACCAGGTATGGGAGAAGATCTGCAGGCGCGCCATTTCGGCGGCGCTGTAGCCGTTGAGCTCCTGGATCGCGCGGCCCAGGGTGTTCCAGCAGAACTGGCGCAGCAATTGCACGCTGGTCTCCGGCCAGGAGAACAGCACGAATTCGCTCTCGAACACGCCCTGCTGCAGCGCCAGCGAGGGGTTGGGATTGGCGTAGCGCGAACCCTGCGCCTCGCGCGCCAACAGCAAGGCCTTGAGTTCGGCGTTGATCGCCTGGTGGTTGGGCAGGACGTCCTGCGCGAACGGGACCGAGAAGGCGGGGTAGAGCTCGAAGGGCATGGTGCGGTTCCGGGATCGGAGGCCGCGCGCGCGGCCGCGTCGGGAGTGTAACGCGACACGAGAGGAGCGGCGCAGGCCCGGGCCCGCAAAGAACTACGGCCCCTTTCGGGGCCGTAGCGGGTACTGCGTGGAGCGGTTCGATCAGAACTTCTGCGCGTAGCGGAAGTAGACGAAACGGCCCGGGACTTCGTACTGCGGATCGAACGAGTTGGCGAAGGTGGTGACCGACACCGGCGGGTTCTTGTCGAAGATGTTGTTCACGCCGATGGTGATCTTCGCGTTCCACGGAGCGTTCCAGTAGAAGCTCGCGTCGTGGTACGTCGTCGCGCCGATGTGGCGCTCCGCCGCATTACGCTGCGTGAAGGTGTCGCCACCGCCCACGCCGTCCCACACACCGTTGTTGTTGGCATCGGTCGGGATGGCGACGATGCGGTCCGGATCCGAGCACAGGAAGGCGTAGCCGTAGTCTTCCAGAGCCTGGCAGTTTTCGGTCTGCGACGAGTAGTAGCGGATGTTCCAGGTCGCGCCGATGTCGCCCTTCTCCCAGCGCGTGGCCAGGTTGGAGCGGACACGCCAGGCGTTGAGCTGGTTCGGGCCGTCGTACTCGCCGACCTGGTTGCCGCCTTCGTTGAAGAAGAACGGCTGGCCGACGGTCGGCACCTTCTGCTCGTCTTCGCCGTAGCGGCCGTCGCCGTCGATATCGTCCTTCTGGCTGGCCAGGTAGGTCGTATCCCAGACGAAGCTGAAGCGGCCCCACGAGGTTTCCGGCAGACGGTAGTTGACCGTCAGGTCGTAACCCTCGACTTCCGTACCACCGATGTTGGTGGTGGTGTTGAGCAGGGTCTGGATGTTGCCGTCGGCGCGACGGGTGTACAGGGCGCAGGTCGGGCCGGCGCCAGCGCTATCCAAGCACTGCTGGATGATGCCGGCACCGCCGATCGTGGTGATCGCGTCCTCGATCTTGATGTTCCACCAGTCCAGATTGATGTCCAGACCTTCGACCCAGCTCGGGCTGTAGACCAGGCCCAGGGTCTTGGTCTCGGCACGTTCCGGCTTCAGGTTCGGGTTACCGCCGACCGTGATGCGGATCTGCTGGTTGTCCTGCTGGTAGCCGCCGTTGGGCACGCCTTCGGCGATACAGCGGGCCTGGCCGGCCGGGTTCTGGTTGCCGAAGTTGGCGTTGTTGCAGGGATCGCTGAGGGTCGGGAACGAGTCGGCCTGACCGGCGAACAGCTCGGAGATCGACGGCGCGCGGAAGCCCTCGGACCAGTTGCCGCGGATCATCAGGTCGTCGATCGGCTTCCAGCGGAAACCGAACTTGCTGTTGAGCGTGTCGCCGAAGTTGCTGTAGTCGGAGTAGCGGGTCGCCACCGAGAAGTCGAGCAGCTTGGCGAACGGCACGTCGGCCAGCACCGGGATCGCGAGTTCGAGGTAGGCCTCGTCCAGCGAGTAGGAACCGTTGGTGGCGGTACGGCTGTTGCCGGTGGTGTTGCCCGAGTTGATCAGCGCGTCCGGCGAGTCGTAGCCGGACTCGGTGCGGTGCTCGAGGCCGAACGAGAAGCCCAGCGGGCCGCCCGGCAGGCTGAACAGGTCGCCGCCGATGTTGGCGTAGTAGCTCTGCTGGACGTAGTTGTACTCGTCGTGCGCGGTGAACGACACGAAGTTCATCATTTCCGGCGTGATGCTGCCGACGCCGCCGAGCAGGTTCAGCGGCACGCAACCGGCGATGACCGCGGTCGGGGTGCCGCAACGGGCCACGCCCTGGGCGTCGCGGAACGACGGGCCCAGCGCCTGCTGCAGGGCGATCATGTTGAACAGGCCGTAGGTGGTGTTATTGGCCTTGTTCTCGCCGCGGAAATAGCCGGCTTCCCAGTCGTAGTACTTCTCGTTGAAGGTCAGCGTGCCTTCCAGACCTGCGTTCATCGCGAACGTGGACACGTTCTGGTTGAACGAACGACCGCCGGACTCGGTGATGCGGCGGTTGATGCGCGAGATGTCCTGGCCGAACGGGTTGTAGATGCTGTTGCGGCTGATGAAGATCTGCTGGCCCTGCGGCGTGGCGCCCGGAGCGGTGCCCAGCACCACCGGCATCGAGGCGAGCAGCTGCTCGGACTCGCGCTGGTTGTAGGTGATGGTGGTCTTGAAGCGCAGGTTGTCGGTGATGTCGACGGTGCCGGCGGCGAAGACCGAACGACGCTCCTGCGGGGTCAGCAGGTAGTTCTCGGGCGCGAAGTTGTAGACATCGCCCGGCGCGACGTACGGACGCGGGGCGCTGTTGCCGCCCGGCTCATACGTGAAGGTGCCGGGGCCGCCGTTGAAGTTGGTCTGGGCGCCGGTACAGGCGCCATTGACGTAGCCGCCCGGGCACAGGGCGAAGCGGCCGCCCGGGCTGGTGCCCGAACCGAACGCGTTGCCGGTGCCGATGATCGGCTCCTTGGAGATGTAGCGGTCGCCGGCCATGACCGGCTCTTCCTTCACATAGCCGAAGCCCAGCATCGCGCTGAAGCGATCCGAGGTCGTGCCGATGGTGAAGTCGTAGGACTGGCGGAAGCCGTCGCCCTTGTCGAACGCGCCCAGGTAGGCGTTGGCTTCGGCGCCTTCGAAGTTCTGGCGCAGGATCACGTTGACCACGCCGGCGATGGCGTCGGAGCCGTAAATCGTCGAGGCGCCGTCCTTCAGGACTTCGATGCGCTCGACCGCGGCGGTCGGGATGGTGTTGAGGTCGACTGCGCCACCGAGACCGGTGCCGCCGACCCAACGACGGCCGTTGACCAGCACCAGGGTGCGGTTGGAGCCGAGGTTACGCAGGCTGACGCGGGTTTCGCCGTTGCCGCCGTTGTTGAAGGTGCTATTGAGGGTCGAGCCGTTGGCCGTGATGTTCTGGATCACGTCGCCGACCGAGGTCAGGCCCTGGGCGGTGATGTCTTCGCGGCTGAGCGAGAAGATCGGCTGCGAGGTCTCGATGTCGGCGCGCTTGATGCGCGAACCGGTGACCTCGATGCGGTCGAGGGTGGTGGCTTCTTTTTCGGTTTCCTGAGCAAAGGCGACGCCGGTGCCTGCGGCAGCGGTGGCGCCCACTGCGAGGGCGAAGGTAATCGCCTCGCGGAGCTGGGTGGTCTTCAAGGTCATCTCTCTCTCCAAGTCAGTCTTGGTGTCCCATGGGAGCCCGCCGGGTGGCGCAAAAAGAACGGCCTAAGTCGGCAAGGCTGCGGCCGATACTAGCCGCCCCCGGAAACTAATTAAAGTGTCGTTAACTGACTGGGGGCAGTCTCTTGAATTTGTGAGATTGCCGGCAAAAAAGCCCGTCCAGGTCGTTGCAGGGGGCCGCGGGGGTGGAATCCGCGGATCGAATTAAGGGCCGGTGCGATTTTGCGATTCCCCAGCGACACCTGGCGGTCGCTTCCGGTCCTGCCGTCCGGTGCCGTTGCGAGCTCCGCAGGCCGAGTGGCCTTCATCGGCCCGAGGCAGCGTCCTAGACCGATCGATGCCAGGCGCTGAGATGGGCGTCGCGCAAAAAAACTACGGCCCCATGAGGGGCCGTAGTCGTTGCAGCGGGTGTTGCGGGTCGATCAGAACTTCTGCGCGTAGCGGAAGTAGATGAAGCGGCCCGGGACTTCGTACTGCGGGTCGAAGCTGTTGGCGAAGGTCGACGCGGAGCGCGGCGGATCCTTGTCGAACAGGTTGTTCACGCCCACCGTGATTTTGGCGTTCCACGGTGCGTTGAAGTACACGGCGGCATCGTGATACGTGGTTCCGCCGATGTGGTTCTGCGGACGCGCGCGCGGACCGTCGGGAAGCAGGTCGGTGTCGTTGCTGTCCAGATTGGTGAAGCGGTTCGGATCCGAGCACAGGTTGAAGCGCTGACCGAAGATGACGCCTTGGCACTGCTCTTCCTGGCTGGAGTAGTAGCGGACGAACCAGCTCGCACCGAAGTCGCCCTTTTCCCAATTGACCATCAGGTTGGAGCGGATGCGCCAGTTGTTGGAGCGCCCCGAGCCGCCGATGTACTCGCCGACCAGGTTGCCGCCGTCGCCTTGGACCGGATCTTCGCTGATCAGACCGTCGGCGTTGCCGTCCACCGTCGACTTGACCAGATACGTGCTATCCCACACGAAGCGGAACTTGCCGAACGAGGTTTCCGGCAGCTTGTAGCCCACGGTCAGGTCGTAGCCTTCGTTGAAGATGCTGCCGACATTGTTCGGCGTGGCCTTCAGGCCCGAAATCTGGCCGTCCGCCGCACGCGAAATAAGGGCGCAGGCGGCCGGGTCGTTGTTGCGGTAGCAGTTGTTGACGATGGTCTGGGCGCTGAGGCTGGTGATGCCTTCCTCGATTTCGATCTCCCACCAGTCCAGCGAGATATCCAGACCTGCGGCCCAGCTCGGGCTGTACACGACGCCCAGGGTCTTGGAGATGGATTTCTCCGGCCCCAGGTCCGGGTTGCCGCCGGTGGTGGTGCGGATCTGGGTATTGCCCTGGGCGTATGCCGGGACGGCGGCGCAGGACGCCGGACGATCGGCGTTCGGCACGCCTTGCAAGGAGCCGTTACAGGGATCGGAGATGGTCTGGAACGTGTCCGACTGACCGGTGAACAGCTCGGCGATGGACGGAGCGCGGAAGCCTTCCGACCAGTTGCCGCGGACCATCAGGTCGTCGATCGGCTTCCAGCGGAAACCGAA
>NZ_FOSS01000001.1:613886-616215 GCF_900114355.1 Lysobacter sp. cf310 | reverse complement strand
GGCGCAGGATCACGTTGACCACGCCGGCGATGGCGTCGGAGCCGTAAATCGTCGAGGCGCCGTCCTTCAGCACTTCGATGCGCTCGACCGCGGCGGTCGGGATGGTGCTCAAGTCGACCGCGCCGCCCAGGCCGTTACCGCCCACCCAGCGACGGCCGTTGACCAGCACCAGGGTGCGGTTGGAGCCGAGGTTGCGCAGGTTGACGCGGGTCTCGCCGTTGCCGCCGTTGTTGAAGGTGCTGTTGAGCGTCGAGCCGTTGGCCGTGATGTTCTGGATCACATCGCCGACCGAAGTCAGGCCTTGCGCCGTGATGTCTTCGCGGCTGAGAGAGAAGATCGGCTGCGAAGTTTCGATATCGGCGCGCTTGATGCGCGAGCCGGTGACTTCGATGCGGTCCAGGGTGGTGGTGGCGTCTTTGCTTTCTTCCTGCGCAAAGGCCACGCCCGTGCCGGCAGCGGCGGTGGCGCCCACGGCGAGCGCGAAAGCAATCGCGTCCCGAAGCTGGGTGGTTCTGACAGTCATCTCTCTCTCCAGAAAATCGAAATAGTGGAACCCATGGGACCCGGCCGGGGGAGTCAAGAAAGACGCCAATTTCAGCAAGGTGCGGCGGATCGTATCCGCTCGTTCCTGCAAATCCAACACGGTTTTAACAATGATTTTTTTGCACTACATGCATTGGCACTCAATGTGATGAGTGCACACGCACTATGCGTTTCTTAGTGAGTTCTTATTGGTGACTAACGCCTAAAACTCCGGCGCACTTGCGATGTTTCAAAGACAAATTTAGTCACTCTTAGTACGTGTTTTAGGCGTGGTCTTTACTTGTATGACGCATGCCGAATGCGCGTGATCAACGCGGTGTGCGTTGCCGCGTCGCGCGCGTCGCGATGAAAGCGCCGTCGCGATTGTCGGAAAGCATGCTCAGCCACATCGTCGTTCCGCTGCAGCGGAATCGAAGCGTGGGAATTCGCTTTTGGGCGACGGATGTCATTCAAAAAAACGGCCCGCTCAGGGCCGCAGTGTCGACGGAAGATGGCGCGATGCGGGCGACGTGCGCGCGTAGCGACCCATGGCGCCGCGGCGAACTGGATGCGGGTCGGATCGCCGCATCGTCCCGCGCTGGCGGCGTCGCCGATCGATAACGGCCGACGGACGCGTGCCGCACAAAAAACTACGGCCCCGTGAGGGGCCGTAGTCGTTGCAGCGGGTGTTGCGGGTCGATCAGAACTTCTGCGCGTAGCGGAAGTAGATGAAGCGGCCCGGGACTTCGTACTGCGGGTCGAAGCTGTTGGCGAAGGTCGACGCGGAACGCGGCGGATCCTTGTCGAACAGGTTGTTCACGCCAACGGTGATGCGGGCGTTCCACGGCGCGTTGAAGAAGACGCTGGCGTCGTGGTACGTGGCGCCGCCGATGCGGTTCTGCGGACGCAGCTGCGGGCCGTCCGGAGCGGTACCCGGATCGTTGCCGTCGAGGTTGGTGATGCGGGTCGGATCCGAGCACAGATTGACGCGCTGTGCGGCGGCGATGGTGGCGCAGGACTCTTCCTGGTGCGAGAAGTAACGCACGAACCAGGTCGCGCCGAAGTCGCCCTTCTCCCAGTTCAGCGCCAGGTTGGAGCGGATGCGCCAGTTGTTGGTGCGTGCCGAACCACCCTGGTACTCACCGGCCGTGTTGCCGCCTTCGCCGGTCACCGGATCTTCGGAGACGATGCCGTCGCCGTTGACGTCGGTGGTGGACTTGGCCAGGTAGGTCGTGTCCCACACCACGCGGAACTTGCCGAACGAGGTTTCCGGCAGCTTGTAGCCGACGGTCAGGTCGTAGCCTTCGTTGAAGATCGTACCGACGTTGGACGGGGTCGACTGCAGGCCGGAGATCTGGCCGTCAGGCGCGCGCTGCACCAGGGCGCAGGCACTGGCGGTGCCGTTGCGGTAGCAGTTGTCCAGGATGGCCTGCGCGGTCTGGGTGAAGATCGCGTTTTCGATCTTGATCTCCCACCAGTCCAGCGAGATGTCGAGACCTTCGGCCCAGCTCGGGCTGTACACGAAGCCCAGGGTCTTGGAGGTGGAGTTCTCCGCGCCCAGGTTCGGGTTGCCGCCGGTGGTGGTACGGATCTGGGTGTTGATCTGGTTGTACGCCGGCACCGAGCCGCACGAAGCCGGGCGGTTGGTGTTCGGAGCGCCCTGCAGCGAGCCGTTGCAGGGGTCGGTGATGGTCTGGAACGTGTCCGAGACGCCGGTGAACAGCTCGGCGATGGACGGAGCGCGGAAGCCTTCCGACCAGTTGCCGCGGACCATCAGGTCGTCGATCGGCTTCCAGCGGAAACCGAA
>NZ_FOSS01000001.1:442043-612926 GCF_900114355.1 Lysobacter sp. cf310 | reverse complement strand
CCGTCGCCCTTGTCGAACGCGCCGATGTAAGCGTTGGCTTCAGCGCCTTCGAAGTTGCGGCGCAGGATCACGTTGACCACGCCGGCGATGGCGTCCGAACCGTAGATCGTCGAGGCGCCGTCCTTCAGGACTTCGATGCGCTCGACCGCGGCGGTCGGGATGGTGTTGAGGTCGACCGCGCCACCCAGACCGGTGCCGCCGACCCAACGACGGCCGTTGACCAGCACCAGGGTGCGGTTGGAACCGACGTTACGCAGGTTGACGCGGGTCTCGCCGTTGCCGCCGTTGTTGAAGGTGCTGTTCAGCGTCGAGCCGTTGGACGTGATGTTCTGGATCACGTCGCCGACCGAGGTCAGGCCCTGCGCGCTGATGTCTTCGCGGCTGAGCGAGAAGATCGGCTGCGAGGTTTCGATATCGGCGCGCTTGATGCGCGAACCGGTCACTTCGATGCGGTCGAGGGTGGTCGGGTCCTTGCTCTCTTCCTGAGCAAAGGCCACACCCGTGCCGGCAGCGGCAGTGGCGCCCACGGCGAGCGCGAAGGTAATCGCGTCGCGGAGCTGGGTGGTCTTGAAGGTCATCTCTCTCTCCAGAAAATCGGAATTGGTGGTACCCATGGGACCAAGCTGGTGGAGTCAAATAAGACGCCAATTCCTGCAAGGTGGCGCCGATACTAGCCGTCGGAAGTGAGTAATTAAAGTGTCGTTAAACGTCGTCTTTTGACAAATTCTTCACGTTATTCAGCTGGCGTTCCGACTGAGCGGCAGGACGTTGAATTTCAAGCCTAAATACGCATGCGTACAGTGTTTTCTGCACGTGATTGGCGCGATTGGCGGTCGAATTAATGCCTCGGATGGCGAAGCGCGGCATCGGTTTGGCGCAAAGGGGGCACGGTTCAGCGACGCATGCGCACTCCGGGAGACCTGCGCGCCGCTGTCGGGGTGCGCGCCGAGGCTGTCGGCATCGGGTGGTGGGGCCGGCTGGAGGCGTTCGGGCGCTGCGCATCCAAGGCGATGCGCTTCGTCAGGCCCGGGCGGAGCGGGTCATGCGCCAACGCAGAGACGCGACGAAGCATCGGCCTGGGGTGGCCGATCCGGTGCGGGCGATTCGAGAGTGCGCGTCGAAGACCCGACGCGCCGAAGGCGATGCCTTAGAGGTCTTGCTCGTAACGGACGTAAGGCACGGTGCCTTCGTCCTTGTCGGTGTTGCCCGGCGCGAACGGATTCTTGCCGCGCGTAATCACGTTTTCGGCACCGACCGTGAGCTGTCCGCTCCAGGGCGTGCGCCAGGTCAGGCCGACGCCCAGACCTTCCCACTGACCCGGCTGCCCGGGCGTGTCGACCACGCGGCCGACGATGTTGGCGCCGAAGTTGCCGTAGCCGGCGCCGATGGTGAGGCTTTTGCTGTTCCAGCGGTCGGCGATGGTCGGCATTTCGCCGGCCGGAATCAGGCGCGCGCGCGCCCAGGTGCCGCCGATCGAGACCGTGGCCTCGCGGCCGATGTTCTTCTGGCCGTAGACGGTCAGGGTGTTCTGATCGAGCTTGCTGTTGCGGCCGTTCGGGCTCAGCCAGGCCGGCAGGGTGTCCTTGCCGTTGCCGATCGAGAGCCCGATCTTGCCGCCGGGGCGGCTGAGCGCGGCGCCCGCGGAGACCTGACGCGAACCGCCGCGATCGTCTTCGTCGAGCGCGGCCAGCATGCAGTGATTGGCGAGATTGCCGATCGCGCCGGCCAAGCCGGTCTTGCGATCGCAGACCAGGCCCAGGGTGTCGCCCGCATCCAGACCGAACGCGGCGTCCAGCGAATTGCTGCCTACGCGCCAACGCGCGCCGGCCACCGGTGCATTGGTGGGCTCGAGCTGCAACAGGTATTCGACCTTGCCGTTGGACTGGTTCCAGACCGGCAGATACGTCGTATCGCTGCGCTTCGCGGTTTGCGCATGCGCAGCCGATGCCGCGCCGAAGGCGAGCATCAAGGCGAACGACAGACGTAGCGAGCGTGCTTGCATGGTGACGATACGACCGGGCGGGGCCGGTCAAGTTCCCCTAGAACTGGATGAAGACTATAGACGGTTTATGTTTATTTAACAAACCGAGACGGGCGTGTGAAGGGCCTATTGCAACCGGTCGGGGGCGGCGACCTCGGAGGCCGCCACCGCGAACAAGTGACTGATTTGGTTACTGTTGAAACGATAGCTCTGGCCGCAGAACTCGCACCGGACCTGGGCCTCGCCGTCGGCCGCCGCGGCCGCCGCCTCGGCCTCTTCCTGGCCCAGCGAGACCAGCATGGCCTCGACCCGCTCGCGCGAGCAAGAGCAGGCGAAGCTCAGGGGCTTGCCGCCCAGCAACTGGACCCCGTCCTCGTGGAACAGGCGGGTCAGCAGGGTGGCGGTGTCCCAACCCAGCAGCTCGCCGGCCTGGAGGGTGTCGAACAGGGCCCCGGCGCGGGTCCAGCCGTCCTCGTCGCCGCCGTCGCCGGGCAGCTTCTGCAGCATCAGGCCGGCCGCGCGCTCGCCATCGGCGGCCAGCAGCAAACGGGTCGGCAGCTGCTCGGACTGGCGGAAATAGTCTTCGAAGGCGCCGCTGAGCGAGTCCGAATCCAGCGCCACCAGGCCCTGGTAGCGGGCCGGATCGCGGTCGTCGCCGGCGCGCCCGCCGATCGGCGGGTTCTCGATGGTGATCGCCAGCACCGCGTCCGGACCGAGCTGGCGCAGGTCGCGCGAGACCTCGCCGCCGTCCTCGGCCAGCTGGGCGATGCCGCGCAGGGTGCCGGCGGCGGTGCACTCGGCGAACAGGGTGCGCAGGGCGCCGTCGCCGCGCAGTTGCACCGACAGCCGGCCTTCGACCTTGGCGTGGCCGGTGAACAGCGCCGCCGCGGCCGCGGCCTCGCCCAGCAGCTCGGCGGCCGCGGGCGGATACTCGGAGCGTTCGCGGATCTGGCGCCAGGTCTGGTCCAGGTGCACGTGCACGCCGCGCACGCCGGCGCCTTCGATCAGGAACCGGGTCAGGCGGTCGTGGTCCTGGCTGGCGGCGTCGGTGGGGGCGGGGCTGGAATCGTTCATGAGTGGACTCGTGCGCGGCGCGCGCTGGATGCTGGTCCGATCGCGGATAATGCGCGCGACCGCGTGAAAGGGGAGACCGGCCAAGATGGGGATGGAGTGCAGACAGTGCAAGTCGTGAACGAGACCGTCCCCGCGCCGCCGGCCCCGCGCCGGCGCCGCCGCTGGCTGCGCTGGCTGATCGCGCTGCCTTTCCTGTTCCTGGCCGCCTCGATCCTGCAGGTCGCGGTGCTGCGCTTTATCGATCCGCCGTTCAGCGCCTTCATGGCCGTGCGCCAGTTCCAGGCCTGGGGCAGCGGCGACTTCGGCTTCCGCGTCGCCTACGACTGGCGCGACCTGGACGAGATCTCCTCCAACGTGCCGGTGGCGCTGGTGGCCTCCGAGGACCAGAACTTCGCCGAACATTTCGGCTTCGACCTCAAGGCCATCGAGAAGGCGCGCAAGAACAACGCGCGCGGCCGCAAGGTTCGCGGCGGCAGCACCATCAGCCAGCAGACCGCCAAGAACCTGTTCCTGTGGAGCGGGCGCAGCTGGGTGCGCAAGGGCATCGAGGCCTGGTACACCCTGCTGATCGAAGTGATGTGGCCCAAGCACCGCATCATCGAGGTCTACGCCAACATCGCCGAGTTCGGCGACGGCGTGTACGGCGCGCAGGCCGCCGCGCGCACCTACTTCCGCAAGGACGCCGCGCGCCTGGGCCCGGCCGAGGCCGCGCGCATGGCCGCGGTGCTGCCCAATCCCAAGCGCTACAGCATCGCGCGCCCAGGCCCTTACGTGCAGCGCCGCGCCAACGCGATCCAGCGCCAGATGCGCTACATCGGCGGCAGCGGCTACCTCAAGCAGATCGACTGAAGCGCGCTCAGGCGCCGCGGCCGATGTCGCGCAGGCGATCCTGCGCGACCAGGCGGTCCAGCTTGTCCAACGGCAGCGACAACAGCAGTTCGACGCGCCGGCGCAGCAGCGCGAACGCGGCCACATAGGCCTGGCGGCGCGCGTCCTCGTCGCCGACCGCGGCGGCCGGATCCGCCACGCCCCAATGCGCGGTCGCGGCCTCGCCCAGGCGCACCGGGCATGACTCGCCGGCGGCGGCGTCGCAGACGGTGATCACCATGTCCATGCGCGGCGCGTCGGCGCCGGCGAACTCGTCCCAGTGCTTGCTGCGCAGGCGCGCCGGGTCGTAGCCCAGCTTGGCCGCGAGCTCGGCGGCCATGGGCTGGATGAAGCCGGCCGGACGGCTGCCCGCGCTCCAGGCGCGGAAGCGGTCGCCGCCCAGGGTGTTGAGCAGGGCCTCGGCCATCGCGCTGCGCGCGGAATTGCCGG
This sequence comes from Lysobacter sp. cf310, assembly GCF_900114355.1. Lineage (GTDB taxonomy): Bacteria > Pseudomonadota > Gammaproteobacteria > Xanthomonadales > Xanthomonadaceae > Lysobacter. Next base: position 608,554 of record NZ_FOSS01000001.1, on the reverse strand, counting down.
TGCACAGGAACAGCACGTGGTAGCGGGCATCGGTGGGCATGATCGGCTCCATGACGGTGGCGGGTCGGCACCGCTCAGGGTGGCGCGGCCAGTTTTCAGCGACGTTGCGATGGCGTCGAAAACCGCCACCCGCGCCGCCGGCTATGATTGAAGGCATGAATCGCGATCTGCTGACCGTCGTCGTCGCCGCCTATAACGAGGCCGAGAGCCTGCCGCTGCTGCAGCCGCGCATCGCCGCGGCCCTGGATGCGATCGCCGCCGACGGCGTCGAGGGGCGCGTGCTGTACGTGGACGACGGCAGCCGCGACGCGACCTGGCGCGTGCTGGAAGGCCTGGCCGCGGCCGATCCGCGCATCGCCCTGCTGCGCCTGTCGCGCAATTTCGGCAAGGAACTGGCGCTGACCGCCGGCCTGGACCGGGTCGAGCGCGGCGCCGCCCTGATCCTGGACGCCGACGGCCAGGACCCGCCGGAGCTGATCGCCGCCTTCGTCGCCAAGTGGCGCGAGGGTTACGACGACGTCTACGGCACCCGCATCGAACGCGAGGGCGAAAGCTGGCTCAAGCGCAGCACCGCGCACGCCTTCTATCGGGTGATCGGGCGCCTGTCGAAGACCCCGATTCCGGCCGACACCGGCGATTTCCGCCTGCTGTCCGAGCGCGCCCTGACCGGGCTACGCCAGCTGCGCGAGCGCCACCGCTTCATGAAGGGCCTGTTCGGCTGGGTCGGCTACAACCGGGTCGCCTTGCCTTACCACCGCGAGGCGCGCGTGGCCGGCGCCAGCAAGTTCAATTTCTGGCGGCTGTGGAACCTGGCCCTGGAAGGCATCACCAGTTTCTCGACCGCGCCGCTGCGGCTGGCGACCTATATGGGCCTGGCGACCGCGCTGTTCGCGTTCGGCTTCGGCGTGTGGGTGGTGGCCAAGGCCCTGCTCTGGGGCGACCCGGTTGCGGGCTGGCCGACCATGATGGCGGTGATCCTGTTCCTGGGCGGCGTGCAGCTGATCGCGCTGGGCCTGATCGGCGAATACCTGGGCCGGCTGTACGAGGAATCCAAGCAGCGGCCGCTGTACCTCGTCGACACCTGGCAGCCGGCGGCAGGAGTATCCTCGGGCCAGGGCTCGCTGCCCCCCTCCCAGATCGCCGAAGGAGAAGGCCATGCGCACCGTGCGGCAACTGCTAGAAGCGAAAGCATCTGAAGTCTTCGCGATCGGCCCGGACGCGCCGGTGATCGACGCGATCCGGCTGATGGCGGAAAAACGCATAGGCGCGGTGCTGGTGATGGAAGGCCCGCGTCTGACCGGGATCCTGTCCGAGCGCGACTACGCGCGCAAAGTCGTACTCCAAGGGCGCTCCTCGGCCGACACCCCGGTGCGCGACATCATGACCGCCGAGGTGGTCAGCGTCGGCCTGGACGACAGCGCCGAGCGTTGCATGCAGATCGTCACCGACCGCCGCATCCGCCATCTGCCGGTGCTGCAGAGCGGGCAAGTGCTGGGCGTGGTGTCGATCGGCGATCTGGTCAAGGCGGTGATCGAGGACCAGCAGCTCGAGTTGGATCAGCTGCAGCGCTACATCGCGAGCTGAGCGGCCGCTCCCGTAGGATGCGGTGAGCGCCAGCGAACCGCATCGTCGTCTCGCCCGGACTCGCGCGCTGCTGCGGTCGTCACCGCGCCCGCAGGCCCGCACCGCTCAACGCGCGTACTTGCCGCCACACGCGGCATCCTTGCCCGGCCCCAGTTCTATCGTCGCCAGCAGCGCCGCCGGCGGCGCGATCGTGCCCAACGCCAGCGCGGCCGCGCCGCGCAGGCCCAGGCGCGCGTAGTCGGGCTTGGCCTTGGGGTGCTTGAACGTGCCCGAGACCTTCAGCGGCGAGCGCAGCGTAAACAGGCTGCGGTCCTTGGGGCGTGCGCGCAGGATCAGGTCCAGGGTTTCGTCGCCGAGGTCGATCTTGCCGTCGCCGACCAGCAAGGTATCGCTGGTGTCGAAGGCCAGCGCGCGGGTGCGCATCACGCCCTCGCGCACCTCGAAATCGCCGAACGCGCAGCGGATCGGAATCTGGCGGTCGTGACCGAGCTTGAACTTGATGATCTCGGCGATATCGATACCGGTGAACTCCATCAGCAGATTGCTGATCCGGCCCGGCCCCATGCCCAGCGCGATATCGCCGTCGCTGCTGCCGAGCATGTCGGCGATGGAATTGCCGCGTCCGTCCAGGGCTATCTGTCCGCCGACCTTGCCGACCGCGTCGCGCGCCAGCTCCACGCCCGGCAGCAGCTTGGCCAGGGTCAGCCCGCGCGCGTCGATCTGCGCATGGGTGGCGATGGTGGCTTGGCGCGCGTCCATGCGCACGGTCGAGCGGATGCGGCCGTCGGCGACGCCGAAGTCCAGCGGCTGCAGGCGCAGCACGCCGCCTTCCAGCAGCAGATGCGCGTCCATGTCGTCGATCGGCCAGCCCGGCGCGTTGATGCGCTGCGCCTTCCAGCGCACGTCGGCGTCCATCGCGCGCAGCTTGTCCAGGCGGTAGGGCGTATCCGGCAGCACCCGCATGCTCGCGCGTTCGCGCGCGGCCAGGGCGGCCAGTTCGGGATTGCTGGATTCGCCGCGCCCGGTTTGCGGCGCGGCGCCGACGAAGCCGCCGAGGTCGTCGAAGTCGAGCCGGCGCGAGCGCAGGTCGGCGCGCAGATAGGGGCGCGCGCCGCCGGTCTCGACGCTGGCGCGTCCGCTCAGGTCGCTGTCGCCGACCTTGCCGGTGAAATCGTCGTAGTGCCAGGTGGTGCGTGCGCCGGCGATGTCGCGGGTGAGACGTCCGTCCAGCGCGTAAGGCGGCGTCGGCGGCGTGGCCACGCCGATCAGCGGATACAGGTCGGCCAGATCCTGGCCCGACAGCGCCAGGCGCAGATCGAAGTCGCGCAATCGCAGCGGATCGACCAGGCTGCCACGCGCGTGCGCGCGGGTGGCGCCGGCGGTGGCGCGCAGATCCAGACGGTACGGGCGTTCGCGATCGCGCAGTTCCAGCGGCGACTCGGCGCGGCCCTGCAAGCTGAAGCGATTGCCCTTCCAGCGTCCGCCGCCGCGCGCGGCGATAGGCGCGGCGGCGTCGTTCGCGCCCGGCGCCAGGCTGGCGATCTCGAAACGCATGTCGCTGCGGCTGACCGGATCCACGAAGCTCAGCTCGCCCTGGTCGATCCAGACGCGATCGAAGCGCGGACCGGCGCCGCCGGTTTCGCCGAACACCCAGTTGCCGCCGCGCTTGGCGTCGTTTTCCAGGTGCAGACGCGGGCGTTGCAGGCGCAGATCGGGGATGCGCACTTCGCCGCGCAGCAGCGGCCAGATCTCGATATCGAACTGCAGACGGTCGGCGATCGCCATGTCTCGGCGTCGCGACCAAGCGGCGTCGCCGAAGCGCACGGCGTCGGCGCGCACGCGCGTGGTGCGGCCCAGCGCGATGTCCAGATCGCCGCCGATGTCGAAATCGCGGCCGGTGCGCGCCTGCACCTGGCGCTCGATCGGCCCGCGTAGCCAGTTCCAATCCCATAACGCGATCAGCGCCAGCAGCGCGATCGCCAGCAGCGCCGCGGCGCTGCGCCAGGGGTGGAGTCGCAGCGCCCGCGCGGCGCGCGCCGCCCCGTACGCGGGCTGGGCGTCGCCGCTGGGGCGGGTGGTCGGATCCGGGCTGGGGTGGGGCTCGCTCTCGCGCATACCGATCGGCGGGCTCCGGGCCGCCCGATCGGGCCGCACCCGGAAGGCGCACATCTAAGGCGCGCCAGCACCGCTGTCCTTCGTTAGGAGTGGCCTCACCATCCCCACACGTCGGTCAAGCGCAGGTGAACGCGTTGTGCGCCGTTCAGGCCGACGCCCGTGCGCGTTCAGCGCGCGGGGATCACCTGCGCCATCACCGAGATGTAATGGCAGACGCTGCCGGCGATCACGAACATATGCCAGATCGCATGCGAATACGGCAGCTTGGGCCGGTGGTAGAACACCGTGCCCAAGGTGTAGCAGAGCCCGCCGGCGAGCAGCCAGCCCAGGGTCCAGGTGTCCAGTGCGCCCAGCAACGGCTTGATCGCCACGATCACCAGCCAGCCCATCGCGATGTAGATGCCGGTCGACAGCAGCTTGAAGCGGCCGGTGTAGAACAGCTTGAACACGATGCCGGCGAAGGCCAGCGCCCAGATCGCCGCGAACAGGCCCCAGCCCCAGGGGCCGCGCAGGCCGATCAGGGTGAACGGGGTGTAGGTGCCGGCGATCAGCAGATAGATCGCGCAATGGTCGAAGACCTTGAGGCGCGCCTTGGCGATCGGGTGCTGGATCGCGTGATAAAGCGTGGAGGCCACGTAGAGCAGCAGCAGGCTGATCCCGAACACGATCGCGCCCACCAGTTGCCAACCGTCGCCGTACAGCGCGGCAAGGGTGATCAGGACCGCGCCGCCGGCCAGCGCGGCGGTCGCGCCCAGGCCGTGGGTGAGCGCGTTGGCGATCTCCTCGCGCACCGACACCACGTGCGGGTTGAGCGCGGTCGCGCGGTCGGGCCGTTCGCTGCCAGGGCGTGCGCTGTCCATCGATGCAGCATCCTCGGGGGAGGTGGAGCAAATGCTCGGAATCGGAGCGGCGTGGCCGGCGCGGCGCGCCTGGACGCTGCCCGGCGCGCCCGGAGCTGGCTTAGGATAGGCCGATTCCAGGGCTAGACGCATGATCATCTCCCATCAGCACCGTTTCGTTTTTGCCGCGATCCCCAAAACCGGCACCCATTCGGTCCGCCAGGCCCTGCGCGAGCACATGAGCGCCGACGACATCGAGCAGGTCGGTTTGTTCGTGAACAAGCGCTTCCCGTTCGAGGAACTGGCCGCGATCAAGCACGGCCACCTCAGCCTGCAGCAGGTGCGTCCGTTCCTGGGCGAGGAAGCCTTCGCGAGCTATTTCAAGTTCGCGTTCGTGCGCAATCCCTACGATCGCTTCATTTCCTATTGCGCGTTCATGACCCGCGCCGACGGCGCCTTCCTGCAGCGCCCGCAGGCGGTCATGCGGCATATCCTGTTCGAGGCGAGGCCGATGCAGCACGTGCTGTTCCAGCCGCAGCACGGCCTGATCACCGGCGCCGACGGCGAACTGCTGGCCGACTACGTGGGCCGGGTCGAGGAGATGCAGAGCTCCTACGACGGCATCTGCGCGCGCATCGGCATCCCCAGCGCCCCGTTGGGCCAGGTCAACAGTTCCCGCCGCGGCGGTTATCGGGACTACTATGACCAGCCCTTGATCGACGCGGTGGGCGAGCTCTACCAGCGCGATCTGGAGCTGTTCGGTTATTCGTTCTGACCCGGTCCAATGCCATGAACGCGACGCCCATGAATGCCAGCCCGATCCAGCCCAACCCGCGCAAGACCACCTCGATACGCCGGCTCGGGCCGGTCGACATCGCGGCGCTGCGCGCGGCGGTGCTGGAGATCCCCGAAGCGGTGTGGGACGCCGAGAACGCCGACAAGCCCAACCGCTTCGAGGCCTTGGACAAGACCCGCCACGTGGTCTTCCGCTTCGTCAGCAACTTCCAGGACTGGCGCGATTCCTACGATCGCCCGTTGTGGGCGCAGTGGCGCGAGCTGCTGGAGCCGGTGCTGGCGCAGGCGGTGCGACCCTACGGCTACGCCAACGCCGCCTTCCCGCGGGTGATGCTGGCGCGGATGGCGCCGGGCGGCGTGATCAAGCCGCATCGCGACGCCAACCCGGCCGCGAAATGGCCGCACAAGGTGCACGTGCCGCTGATCACCAACGAGCGCGTGACCTTCTTCGTCGACGGCGTCGGCTACCACTTCGTCGAAGGCGAGGCGGTGGAGGTCAGCAACATGGCGGTGCACGCGGTGGAGAACGCCGGCGACAGCGACCGCATCCACCTGATCTTCGAGTATTACGACCGCGACCAGCCCGAACCCGACTGGCTGCCGCGGCGTTGAAACAGGCCCGGCGCGACGCGCGCGCCGGGCCAGCGCCTTCAGGCCGCCGGCTGGGCGGTGGCGGCGATCTCGGACATGGACGGCATGCCCATGATGGTCAGCACGGTGCCGACCACGCAGATCAGCAGCGGGATCTTGTTCTCGGAAAAGTTCATGATCGCGAAGACCAGCGCGACCAACGGGATCAGCAGCGATCCCAGTCCCCAAAGCACGCTTTCGCGAAACGCGTTGACGATGATCCACAAGCCGCCGATCACGCTCAGCGCCAAACCCAGTAGGTACATTGCATTCCCCTTGCAGTAGGTTGCCGCGGTCCCCGCCGCGGTGGATCGATGCTAGCCGATCCCGGGGAAAAGTGTGATGGGGTGCGTGGTTTGGCCCGGCGCCGGGCGCACCCTCATTCCAGGGTGTTGAGCCGGCGCACCCGCCGCAGCCTGCGCTGGATCTTGCGCGGGTGCGCGAAGCGGTACTCCTCGACCTCGACCAGCAGCGCGCAGTCCTCGCCGAAGGCCTCGCGCATCGCGTACAAACGGCCGTTGCCCTCGAACGCCAGCCAGCGCTCGCCGTCGCGCACGACCTTGATCTGCGACACCGAGGGAATGATCTCGGTCAGGGCGGCCAGATCGAGCCGGCCGTGGGCCAGCAACTGCTCGCGGCGCGCGGCCAGCGCCTGGGCGCGCGCCTGCGTGGCCTGGCGGGCGGACTCGCGGTCGATGCGGTGGATCGGCTGCAGCGCGTGCAGCGGCAACATCGCCTGCGCCTTGTCGCCGCGCAGGCGGTGGATGTCCATGATCACCTTGGCCATGTAGGCGTCCTTGTAGTCCAGCGCGGCGACTTCGCTACGCTTGCTCAACAAGTACAGCCACCACTGCCGCAGCCGCGACATCAGTCGACGGCCACCGCGTGCGCGTGTTCGCGCGTGGCCAGGAATTGCACGCCCGGGGCGCGTTCCTGGGCCAGCTGCAGGTTGACCCGGGTGGGCGCCAGGTAGACCAGCTCGCCGGCCGCGTCCAGGGCCAGGTTCATCGCGTTCTTGTCGCGGAACTCCTCCAGCTTCTTGGCGTCGGCGCAGCGGATCCAGCGCGCGGTGGCCACGCTGACCTGCTCGAAGCTGGCGTCCACGCCGTATTCGTCCTTGAGCCGGTAGGCGACCACGTCGAACTGCAGCACGCCGACCGCGCCCAGGATCAGGTCGTTGCTCATCAACGGACGGAAGAACTGAGTCGCGCCTTCCTCGGACAACTGGGCCAGGCCCTTCTGCAACTGCTTGAGCTTGAGCGGATCGCGCAGGCGCGCGCGCCGGAACAGTTCCGGGGCGAAGTTGGGGATGCCGGTGAACGACAGCGCCTCGCCCTCGGTGAAGCTGTCGCCGATCGAGATCGTGCCGTGGTTGTGGATGCCGATGACGTCGCCGGAGTAGGCGGTCTCGGCGATCTCGCGGTCGGAGGCCATGAAGGTCAGCGCGTTGGCCAGCTTCACTTCCTTGCCGGTACGCACCTGGAAGGCCTTCATGCCGGCGCTGAACTTGCCCGAGCAGATGCGCATGAACGCGACCCGGTCGCGGTGCTGCGGGTCCATGTTGGCCTGGATCTTGAACACGAAGCCGGTGAGCTTGTTCTCGGTGGCCGCGACTTCGCGGCCGGTGGTCTCGCGCGGCTTGGGCGGCGGCGCGTGTTCGACGAAGAAGTCCAGCAGCAGCTGCACGCCGAAGTTGTTGACCGCCGAGCCGAACGACACCGGGGTCTGCTTGCCTTCGAGATAGGCCTGCTTGTCGAACGGGTGCGAGGCGCCCTGCACCAGTTCCAGTTCCTCGCGCACTTCGCGCAAGGCCTCCGCGCCGATGCGCGCCTCCAGCGCCGGGTCGTCGATCGAGGCGAAGATGGTCGAATCCTGACGGGTGAAGTTGCGGCCCTGTTCGAACAGATGCACTTCGCCGGTGAGCAGGTGGACCACGCCCTTGAGGCGCTGGCCCATGCCGATCGGCCAGGTGATCGGCGCGCACTGGATGCCCAGCACCGATTCCACTTCGTCCAGCAGATCGATTGGGTTCTTGCCCTCGCGATCGAGCTTGTTGATGAAGGTCATGATCGGCGTGTCGCGCAGACGGCACACCTCCATCAGCTTGATCGTGCGTTCCTCGACGCCCTTGGCGACGTCGATCACCATCAGCGCCGAGTCGACCGCGGTCAGCACGCGGTAGGTGTCCTCGCCGAAGTCGGCGTGGCCGGGCGTGTCGAGCAGGTTGACGATGCGGCCCTCGTAGGGGAACTGCATCACCGAGGAGGTCACCGAGATGCCGCGCTCCTTTTCCAGCGCCATCCAGTCCGAGGTCGCGTGGCGCGCGGCCTTGCGGCCCTTGACCGAGCCGGCCATCTGGATCGCGCCGCCGAACAGCAGCAGCTTCTCGGTGAGGGTGGTCTTGCCGGCGTCGGGATGCGAAATGATCGCAAAGGTGCGGCGGCGGAGGGCTTCTAGGGAAACGTCGGACATGGCGACGGCGCGCACCGGGCGCGCCGGAAGGTAAGGAGTAGGGGCGCGATTATAGCCCGTAGCGGGGCGGGGGCCTGGAGGGGCCTGGACGGGCGGAAAGCAAAGCCCCCTCAATCCGGCCGGCCAGCGGACACAGCCCGCCGGCGTTCAGGCGCGCACGAACCCGCAGTTCGTAGACGCGCGCCTTCACCCTTTTCCAAAGGGAGAGGCAAAGCTGGGCGACATGCGGGAAAGGTGGGCGACGCGCCGGCTAGCGTGCTCTAGCCCCCTTTGAAAAAGGGGGCGGGCGCCCGCGCAGCGGGCGACGGGGGATTTGCTTTTGCTCTTAAAGCCCGCCCGAAATCCGCAGCGGCCCCGCCGGCCCGGTCATCCGGAACGGAATCGACTCCAGGCGCATGCCGCGGTTGACCTGGATCGCGAAGTGCAGGTGCGGCCCGGTGGTGAAGCCGGTATTGCCGGACAGGCCGATCTGCTGGCCCGCGCGCACGCGCTGGCCTACCCGGACCAGGGCGCCGTCGGCCTTGAGGTGGGCGTACAGGGCCATGCTGCCGTCGTCGTGGACGATGCGCACGAAGTTGGCGCGGCCGCCGTACTTTTCGCGGTTGAGCCCGGCCTTCTCGAAGTCCGACTCGACCTGCATCACCACGCCCTCGCGCGCGGCCAGCACCGGCGTGCCGATCTCGGCCGCGAAGTCGACCGCGTAGCGGTTCTCCGGGTCGCTGTGGCTGAACTGGCCGCCGTAGCCCTGGTCGATGCGGAAGTTGTTCTGGCGCAGCGGCAATACGTAGTCGACGTTGCGCGGTTGCGCGCTGGGGTCGCCGGGCAGGCTTTCCATCTGCAGCTCGATGCCGCGCCCGGAATCCTCCGGGCTCAGCACCGCCACCAGCGCGCTCGCGCGCGCGGCCACGGTGGCGCGCGCGGGCAGGGTCGAGGTGCCGCCGCTGCCGCCGTAGCTCTGGCTGTAATCGACCTTGACCTCGATCGGACCGGACAGGTTGTTGTCGGCCCAGGCCAGGTAGCGGTTGCCGTCGGATTCGATGCGCAGGCGCGCGATCGCGCCGGGTTCGCTGTGGACCGGGATCACCTGGACCTCGGACGGCGGCGCGGCCTCGGGCACGTGATCGCCGTAGTGGGTGATGCCGCTGCGATCGGTCCAACGGTAGATCTTGCCGGCGTGCGCCTGCGGCGCGGCGGCCAGAGCCGCCACGCACAGCGATACGGCCAAGGCGCGCGGCCCCCAAACCATGCGAGTTCCTACTCGGTGCAGCCCGGCTTCAAGTTTAGCGCGTGGGCCACGTCGGCGAGGTCGAACGCGGTCACGGCTTTGTCGTCGTGCACGGCGAACAGCGCGCCGCTGGGGAAGGCCGCGGTGGAGGCGGCATGCAGGGCGACGCCGTCGGTGTGCGCGGTGACCTTGCCCTCGAAGCTGCCGACCGGCGCCAGAGTGACGCGATCGAACAGGTGGAACACGGTCAGCGGCGCGAGCTGGTCGACCGCGATCCAGTAGCCGCCGCCGTCCGGACAGGTCCACAGCGCCACGCCCTCGGCCTCGGCGCCGAAGCTGCGGTCGGGCAGGCTGCGACCGGTGTACTTGCCGCCGAAGGTGTACTCGCGCAGCGTGGATTCGTGGCGACGGTCCTCGTCGGCGATCAGCAGGCGGTCGTTGGCCGGGTCGCCGGCGATCGACTCGACCATGCGCAGCGCCGCGGCCTCGCTGGTGTCGCCGAACGCGCCGCCGTAGTTGGCGCGCAGGCGGCCGTCCTGGTCGAACTGGACCCGGTAGCGGCGCACGCGCTGGTCGAGCTCGGCCCACGGCGGCACCTGGTCGAACTTCTTGCCGTACATGAAGCTGTCGGTGACGTAGACCTCGAGCTCGCCCGGCTCGGTCTCGGTCAGCCAGATGCCGTAAGGGCTGCGCAGTTCCTGTTCGCCGAAGCTGCCCAGCGGGGTGAAGTCGGGCAGGGCGAACACCTGCACGCGGTGGTTGTCGCGCTCGACCACGAACACGTGGTCGGCGTACACCGCGATGCCGTTGGGGCGGTCGAACTGGCCGATCGCCTTGCCTTCGCCGCCGACCGTGCGCAGCGCGGCGCCGGTGTCGGCGTCGTACACGTCCAGGCGGTGGGTCGACTTGGCGGTCGCGATCAGCCAGGTCTTGCCGTCTTCGGTCGGCCAGGTGGCGAGCGAATCCAGCTCCTCCTTCGGCGTGTCCGCCGAGACGTAGCGCTCGGCGATCGAGGTGATGCCGGGCGTGCCGGCGACCGGCGCGGTAGCGGGCTGCGTGGTCGCGCAGGCGGCGAGCAGGGCGGCGATCGTCGCCGCGACAAGGAGGCGTGGGGTCATGGGCGCAAAGTGTATGCGGCGGGCGTGGGTTTTTGTGATGCCGGTCGCGAGCTTATGATTAATCGCTATATGCGGATGAAGCGATTGACACGCCTCCGTGGCGCGGGCAGACTGGCCGCATCCATCGAGACCGGCTGAGGGACAGGCCCTTAGAAGCCGGGGCAACCCAACGCGACGCAAGTCGCGTGAAGGTGCCAATTCCTGCGGCCCGCCTAGGCGTTGGTCGGAAGATGGTTGCGACGTGCGCTGCCGCGCACGAGCGACTTGCAAGCTCGATGGCCCCGTCACTTCGGATGCCCGCCATGAGCTTCGCCCCCGCTACCGCCTACGCAGAATCCTCCCTATCGCAGGCTCCGGCCCTGTTCGAGCGCAGCGACGCCTACCTCGCCGCGAGCGCCGAGCGCGACGCCGTGCGCGGCGAACTGCGCCTCGAACTCGACCTGCGCCACGCCGGCCGCCGCAGCGTGGTGCTGCGCTACGAAATCCAGGGCGAGGCCTCGCTGCCGGTGCTGTTCGTGGCCGGCGGGATCTCCGCCCACCGCCACCTCGCCCCCAGCCGCGCCTATCCCGAAGGCGGCTGGTGGGAGACCCAGGTCGGCCGCGGCCGCGCCCTCGATCCCAGTCGTCATCGCCTGCTCGCGTTCGATTGGCTGGGCGCCGATGGCGCGCTCGACGCGGCCCTGGATCCGGCCGACCAGGCCGACGCGATCGCGGCGCTGCTGGACGCGCTGCGGATCGAGCGCCTGGAGGCCTTCGTCGGCTATTCCTACGGCGCCATGGTCGGCCTGCAGTTCGCCGCGCGCCATCCGCAGCGCGTCGGCGCGCTGGTCTCGATCAGCGGCACCCACCGCGCCCATCCCTATGCCGCCGCCTGGCGCGCGCTGCAGCGCCGCGCGGTCGCGCTGGGCGCGCTGCAATGCGACGAGAGCCAGGGCCTGGCGCTGGCGCGCGAGCTGGCGGTGCTGAGCTACCGCACGCCGGAGGAGTTCGCCGAACGTTTCGGCGCCGCCCAGGTGCGCGACGGCCGCGTGCGCGTGGACGCCGAGGACTACCTCGACCATTGCGGCGCCAAGTACGTGGCGCGCACCCCGACCACCGCCTTCCTGCGCCTGTCCGAATCGATCGACCTGCAGCAGGTCGATCCCAGCCTGATCCGCGTGCCCGTCACCGTGGTCGCGGTCAGCGAGGACCGCCTGATTCCGCTGTCCGAATCCTACGACCTGGTCGAGCGCCTGCGCGGCGAAACCCGCCTGCGCGTGCTGCGCTCGATCTACGGACACGACGCCTGCCTCAAGGAGGCCGGCGACATCGACACCATCCTGCGCGAAGCGCTGGCCGACTGTACCCAGGCGGCGGCATGAGCACCCATAACGAAGGAACGACCGCCGTGACCCAGATCCGCACCCGCAACGCCTGCACCGCCGCCGTCCGTGCCGGCATCGACCGCGACGCGGCCTACGGCGCGGTCACGCCGCCGATCGTGCTGTCGTCCAACTTCAGCTTCGCCGGCTACAACGACAAGCGTCAGTACGACTACACCCGCAGCGGCAATCCGACGCGCGATCTGCTCGGCGAGGCGATCGCCGAGCTGGAGGGCGGCGCCGGCGGCGTCATCACCAGCACAGGCATGGCCGCGATCACCCTGGTGCTGCACGCCTTCCTCAAGCCCGGCGATCGCATCGTGGTGCCGCACGACGGCTACGGCGGCAGCTGGCGTCTGTTCAACGCGCTGGCCGCCAAGGGCGCGTTCGAGCTGATCACCGCCGACCTCACCGATCCGCGTTCGCTGACCGAGGCGCTGCAGACCAAGCCGGCCGTGGTCTGGATCGAAACCCCGTCCAACCCGCTGCTGCGCATCACCGATCTGCGTTTCGTGATCGAGGCCGCGCACGCCCAGGGCGCGCTGACCGTGGTCGACAACACCTTCCTGTCGCCGGCCCTGCAGCGCCCGATCGCGTTCGGCGCCGACCTGGTCGTGCACTCGACCACCAAGTACATCAACGGCCACAGCGACGTGGTCGGCGGCGCGGTGGTGGCCAAGAACGCCGAGCACCACCAGCAGCTGACCTGGTGGGCGAACGCGCTGGGCCTGACCGGCTCGCCGTTCGACGCCTTCCTGACCCTGCGCGGCCTGCGCACCCTGGACGCGCGCCTGCGCGTGCATCAGGAGAACACCCGGGCCATCGCCGCGCTGCTGGACGCGCACCCGGCGGTGCGCGTGGTGCATTACCCGGGCCTGGAATCGCACCCGGGCCACGCGCTCGCGGGGCGCCAGCAGCTCGGCTTCGGCGCCATGCTCAGCGTCGAAATCGAAGGCGGCGAAGCGGCGGTGCGCGCCTTCGTCGAGGGCCTGGAATGCTTCACCCTGGCCGAGTCGTTGGGCGGCGTGGAGAGCCTGATCGCGCATCCGGCCACCATGACCCACGCGGCGATGTCGCCCGAAGCGCGCGCCGCGGCCGGTATCGGCGACGGTCTGCTGCGCCTGTCGGTGGGCATCGAGCACGTCGACGACCTGATCGCCGACCTCGAGGCCGCGCTGGAACGCGCCGCCGACGCGGTGGCCACGGCGGCGCGCGCGAAACGATGAGCGCCGCGGCCGACGTCCTGCAGACGCAGGCGCAGCAGGCGCTCGCGCCGCATCCCTATCGCAACGCGGCGTCCGCGCGGGTGGCCCTGCTCGGCACCGGCACGGTCGGCAGCGCGGTGCTCGCGCGCCTGCAGGGCTGGCAGGGCTTGCCGCTGGGCGAGCGCCTGAGGCTGGTGCACGTGGCCAATTCGCGGCGCGCGTTGGCCGACGCCGACGGCCTCGCGCCGGAACGCGCGGCCGTGGCGCTGGCCGAGGCCCATCAGGCCAGCTCGCTCGATAGCGTCGCCGCCGCCTTGGGCGAGGGCGGCGCGCGCGTGGTGATCGACGCCACCGCCAGCGCGGCGGTCGCCGAGCGTCATGCGCAATGGCTGGCGCAGGGCATCCACGTGGTCACCGCGTGCAAGATCGGCCAGGGCACCTCGCTCGCGCGCTGGCGCGCGATCCGCGGCGCCTGCGCGGTCGGCGGCAGCGGCTACGGCGACAGCGCCACGGTCGGTGCGGGCCTGCCGTTGCTGCGTTCGCTGCGCGAGCTGCAGGCCGGTGGCGACCGCATCCGCGCGATCGCCGGCGTGCTGTCGGGTTCGCTGGCCTGGCTGTTCAATCACTACGACGGCATGCGCCCGTTCTCGTCGCTGGTGCGGCAGGCGCGCGACGCCGGCTACACCGAGCCCGACCCGCGCGACGATCTGTCCGGCGAGGACGTGCGCCGCAAGCTGCTGATTCTGGCGCGCGCCTCGGGCGTGGCGCTGGAGGCCGGCGAGGTCGAGGTGGCCTCGCTGGTGCCGCCGGAGCTGGCGATCCTGTCGCGCGAGAGCGTCGACGCCGCGCTGCCGGCGCTGGACGTGCCGCTGCGCGAACGCTATGCGGCCGCCTACAAGAACGGCGAGCGCCTGCGCTTCATCGCGCGCCTGCAGGACGGCGCAGCGCGGGTCGGCCTGGAATCGCTGCCGGCCGATCATCCGCTGGCCGGCGGCGCCGGCACCGACAACAAGGTCGCGATCTGGTCCGACCGCTATCGCGAGCAGCCGCTGGTGATCCAGGGCCCGGGCGCGGGCGCCGAAGTCACCGCCGCCGGTTTGCTCGACGATGTGCTGCGTCTGGTGAGCTGAGCGCAGAGGTCGCCGTCGCTCTGCCACGGCCTAGGTGTAGGAGCGGCGCAAGCCGCGACCAAGAAGCTTCGGCCACGACCCGCCTTGCGCCGCTACTGCCCCCGGCGGAGCCGAGCTGCGGGGATGCCGCCGTTCGCTCTCCGTGGGAGCGGCGTGAGCCGCGATCGCGCTACCGCGGATTCCGGCGAACGCCCCGATGGCGAAAGCAAGTCCTCCGCCGTCGCGATGTCATCGGCGTATCTGGATCCGCGGCCGTGCGTGTTGCCGCGATCGCGGCTCACGCCGCTCCCACAGAGAGCTAGTGCTTCGGCAAATGTGTCGCAAACAAAACGGCCGCATGCGCGCATGCGGCCGTTCGCGTTCAACTGATTCGATACGTTGGGATAAATCCGGGGCGCCGGCCCGAGGGGAGGCCGGCGCCCCGAGGCAAGCGCCGGACCGCGAACGGTCCGGCGCTGCGCAAGCTCACTGCAGGCCGTCGCGGATCGCGGTGGCCAGGCTGCCCTGCGGGTCGTCGCCGCTGAACTCCCAGAAGAACGCGCCGCCGAGGTTCTGCGCCTTCACGTAGCCCATCTTCTCGATGATCATGGCCGGCGTGTCGTAGCTCCAGAACGTGCTGCCGTCGTACTTCCAGGTCGCGCGCGCATTGGCGTCGGTGTAGATCGTGCCGGGCCGGTTCTTGAGCACCTTGTAGTCCTCGTTGCCGGCCTCGTAGGTGCCGGGCGCGGCGGTGCCGTTCTGGTACAGGCCGTTGTTGACGTTGGCCACGCCGGTCCAGCCGCGACCGTAGAAGCCGATGCCCAGGTTGAGCTTGGCCGCCGGCACGCCGCGCGACAGGAAGGCCTCGAGCGCGTCGTTGGTGTTGTAGAACTTCTGATCGCCGGTAGACGGATCGTTGGGCGAATCGAACAGCGCCGAGTGATGGTTGGTCTTCGCATCCCACGTGCCGTGGAAGTCGTAGGTCATCACGTTGATGTAGTCCAGGTACTGGTGATACGCGGCCGGGTTGGTGACGCGCACCTTGTCCACGCCCGCGCCGGCGGCGATGGTCAGCAGCAGGCCCGGACGCACCGCGTTGAGCTGGCTGCGGAATTCGGCCAGCAGGGCGGTGAAGTTGGCGCTTTCCTCCGGCGTGCCGCAGGTCAGGCCGCACGCGGCGGGGTATTCCCAGTCCAGATCGATGCCGTCGAACACGCCGGCCGCCGCGCCCACGCCGCCGGCGCCGTCGGTCACCGGCAGGTTGCCGCGGATGTAGGCGTCGATGCACGAGGCGACGAAGGCCTGGCGGTTCTCCGGACGCGCCGCGCTGGCGAAACCGCGCGACCAGGTCCAGCCGCCCAGCGAGATCAGCACCTTCAGGCCCGGGTACTTGGCCTTGAGCTGCTTGAGCTGGTTCCAGTTGCCGCGCAGCGGCTGATCCCAGGTGTCGGCTGCGCCGCTCACGCTTTCGCCGGCGCCGAAGGACTTGCTGTAGTCGGCGAAGGCGTCGCCGCCGGCACCGGTGTTGGGATCGGAGGGCTGGATCACGCCGACTTCGCAGCGGTTGTTGCGCACGTTGCCGAAGGCGTAGTTGATGTGGGTCAGCTTGGAGGCCGAACCGCTGGTGTCGATGTTCTTGACCCGGTAGTTGCGGCCGTAGATGCCCCACTGGGTGAAGTAGCCGATCACGCGCTTGTTGCCGCCACCGCCGCCCTGGGTGGTGCTGGCGCTGATCTGCGCGCTTTGCGCGGACGCATTGCCGGCGTTGTCGCGGGCGCGCACGCGGAAGGCGTAGGCGGTGTTGGCGGTCAGGCCGGTGGCGGTGTAGCTGGTCGCGGTCGGCGAGCCGACCAGGCTGCCGTCGCGATAGACGTCGTAGCCGGCCACGCCGCTGCCGCCGCTGTTGTCGGTGGACGCGTTCCAGGTCAGCGAGATGCTGCTGGAGGTCTGCGAAGGCGAGCTCAGGCCGCCCGGCACGCTGGGCGGCGTGGTGTCGGTGGACGGCGCGGTCACGGTGATGGTCGAGGTCGACGAGGTCGTGCTGGCGCCCTGGTTGTCGGTGGCGACCGCCTTGAAGGCATGGCTGCCGGCGCTGGCGTTGCTCCAGGTCACGCCGTAGGGCGAACTGGTGTCCACGCCCAGCGACACGGTGCCGCGGAAGAATTCGACCTGGGCGACGCTGCCGTCGCTGTCGGAGGCGTTGGCGCTCACCGCGATGTTGGCGCCGGTGCTGTAGCTGCCGCCGTTGGCCGGCGAGGTCAGGCTGACGCTGGGGGGCTGGTTGCCGCCCGCGCCGCAGGCGCCGAGGTCCTGATACCAGCCGCAGCTGGGGCAGTGGGTCGGCGGCGCGTTCCAGATCTGGATGTTGGCCTGGTAGAGGCGGTTCTGATAGACCAGCTTGTCGCCGGGGTTGTAGATGGTCGCCGCGTTCCAGGCCGGAATATTGGCGCAGCTCGCGCTTTGCGCCAGCGCGTTGGAGCCCCAGGACGCTGCCAGCAGGCAGGTCCATAGCGCCAGTGTGGTCGATCTTGCGTGCTTCATGAGCGTCCTCTCCCTTGCGAAGTCCGTTGCGAGATCCCGGGCCGTCGCCGGCCGGTGCTGTCCCTCTGTGTCTGGAAAGGAGGCGCGTGGCCTCGGTGCTGCGCGGGAGGTTCGAACCTCCTCGTAGGTCGCCATGCAACGGCGCGAAACGGTGCGGGCCTGGCCCGTGCGTACCTGGTGGTTCCCTCCCCGGAGCCGGTATGGCGGCGCGCGGGGCTGTTTCAGCGCTCCGCTCGCCTGTGTCGAGGGCCGAGGCTGTTTTTTGCTGACAACGTTGTCAATCGTGTGGGTATGGGTTTGCGGTGCAGTTCACAGAATTGCATGACAACGTCGGTCAGTAGAGGCCCTGTTTGTTGCGTTGCAACGAGATGCAAATGACCGAGAGACAATCGCGGCGTGCCTTGCGACGGCACGTGGCGGTTGCGGGAGGGCGCGGCTCGAAGGGTAGGAGCGGCGCGAGCCGCGATCGGGATCTCTCGAGCCACCGCTCCGCCACGGCCACGCGCAGAGCTTTAGTAGCGCGCCAGCTTTCTGTAGGAGCGGCGCAAGCCGCGACCGCGGCACTCATTCGCGACGACAACACCGCAGAGCGCCGCAGGCACTCCAGGCCCGAACATCTTCGCTGCCGCCTTCACGGTCGCGGCTTGCGCCGCTCCTACCCAAAGCGAAGGGCTCAGTGTGCTGACTTGCCCTTGCGTAACTTGGCGACGGTGCCGTCGTCCACGGGCGCGGCGCGGGGTGCGCGCAGCCAGCTCGCGAGCCTGGCGACCTCGGTGTCGTCGAGATCCTGGGCGAAGCCCGGCATGGCCTGCATGCGCTCGAGCCCGGGGAGATCGTGCTCGGGAAGGCCATCCAGGATGGCGACTATCAAGTTGTGCGGATCGCTGTCGCGAACGCTGCTGTTGTCGAGTAGCCCCGGCGCGACGTGGGGGACGCCTTCGCGATCGCTGCCGTGACAGCCGGCGCAGAGATTGGCGTAGTTACGATGGGCGGCCCCGGAGAGTCCTGCGTTCGATATGTGTACGACCGACGCCGCTTTCGGCGGCTTGTCGCCGAGCAAGTAGGTGGTCATCGCGTCCAGGTCAGCTTCGGTCAGCCGGCTGGTCGACAGCCGCACCACCGTCAGCATTTCGTCCGAGGCCACCGCACGCGAGGTGAGCCCGGTGGCGAGATAGCCGCGCAGCTGCGCCGCGTCCCAACCGCGCGCGGCCAGGCCTTGCGGGGTGATGTCGGGCGCGGCGAAACGCCCGAGTTCGTTGTTGCCGGCCAAGGGCTGGGCGCGCTTGAGCTGCCCGGCCCAACCGCGCGGGCTGTGGCATTCGCCGCAATGGCCGAGGGTATCGACCAGGTAGCGGCCGCGTCGCCAGGCCGGCGACGCGCCTTGCGAGGCCGGCGTCGCATCCGCGCCTGCCCCGGCGAAGGCCAGATTCCACAGCGCGATGCCGCTGCGGATATTGAAGGGGAAGCTCACGCCGTTCTTGCGATTGGGCTGCGCGACCGCGGGTTGGTTCATCAGGTAGGCGTAGATCGCGTCCGAGTCCTCGCGCGCGATCGTGCGGTACGACACGTAGGGCATGGCCGGATACAACTGGTGCCCGTCGCGCGCTTCGCCGCGGCTCAGGGCGTGGTGGAAATCGTCGGCGGTGTAGCGGCCGATGCCGTGTTCGGGATCGGGCGTGATGTTGGTGCCGTGGATGGTGCCGAACGGCGAGGCCAGCGCCACCCCGCCCGCGAACGGCGCGCCGCCCGGCGCGGTGTGGCAGGCGGCGCAGTCGGCGGCATCGGTGAGGTAGCGGCCGCGCGCGAGTTGCTGGGCGCTGGCGTCGACCTTCTGCACCGGGCCGCGTCCGGCCCACCATTGCAGCAGCCAGCTCGCGATCAGCCAGATCGCGAGCAGCAGTACCGCCCAGGCCAGGACGCGCCGCCAGCCGACCCGGGTCATGGCGTGCGCTCCCGCACCAGGCCCGGCGTGGCCAGCACCAACGCTTTCACCGCCTGGTAGTAGCGCACGTAGCCGGTGCAGCGGCACAGGTGCGGATCCAAGGCTTCGGTGATGGTGGCTTCGACATCGGCTGCCGCCACCGGGCTTTTCTTCAGCCGCTCCATCAGCACCGTGGCCGCGTTGACGAAGCCCGGCGTGCAATAGCCGCACTGGAAACTGAAATGGTCGAGGAAGGCCTGCTGCACCGGCGAGAGTTCGACGATCGCGCCGGCCGCGTCGCGCCGCGCGTGGCCTTCGACGGTGCGGATGCGCTTGCCGGCGAAGTAGTGCGCGCCGGTGATGCAACTGCGCACCTCGCGCGGTCCGTGCTCGTCGTCTACGATCACCGTGCACGCGCGGCACACCCCTTGGCCGCAGCCGAAGCGGGTGCCGGTGAGGCCGAGGTACTCGTGCAGCACGTCGACCAGCATCATGTCCTCGGGCACGTCGATCGGGCCGTGCGCGCGGCCGTTGACGTGCAGGGCCAGCGGTCGCTTGACGATGGGCGCGCTCATGCGGCGTTCTCCGGGGTGGCGCGTTGCGGGGCGCCGGCCAGCGCGGCCAGCACCTTCTCCGGCGTGATCGGCAGTTCGCGCAGGCGCCGTCCGGTGGCGTGCGCGACCGCGTTGGCGATCGCCGGCACCACCGCGATCATCACCACCTCGGCCATGCCCTTGGGCGGGTCGGTATCGGACAGCGGCGCCAGCACTTCGCCGCTCTGCCGCCACACCGCCACGTCGCGCGCGCGCGGCAGGCTGTAGCGATTGAAGTTCCAGGTGCCGTTGCCCGGTCCGTCTTCGTACAGCGGCAGAAATTCGTGCAGGGCGTGGCCGATGCCCATCGCCAGCCCGCCCTGGAGCTGGCCGGAGACCAGCTCGGGCACGATCTGGTTGCCGCATTCCAGGATGGAGTGGTGGTTGAGCAGTTCGACCGCGCCGGTGGCGGTGTCGACCGCGACCTCGGCCAGGGTGCCGATCGCGCTGTAGTAGACGACGCCGGCGTTGTTGCGCTGGGTCGGCGGATAGTGGACGCGCGTGCGCTCGATCATGCGGTAGCCGTTCGCGGTCGGCGTGCCGACGCCTGCGCCGCTGCCGTCGCCCCAGCGCAGCGCCACGCCGTCCAGCGGCAGGCGTGCGTCGTCGCCCGACAGCGGGAACTCGGCTTCGGCCCATTGCCAGCGGTTGAAGGTGTGCACGATCGCGCCGGTCGCCAGGCCCAGTTCGTGCGCCTTCGCCGCCAGCTGCGCCAGGGTCAACGGCACCAGGCCGGCCGCGGTGAGCTTGCCTTCGATCCAGCGCGCGTCCTCGCGCCGCACCACCAGCGGCGCCAGCTGGCCGCCGCCGTAGCCCTGGCCCCACAGCGCGCGCGCGGCCGGCCACAGGCCCTGGGTGAACAACAACCGCGCCGCCTCGCGCGTGGCGTGGCCGAAGAAATACGCCGAGTTGCTGGCGCTGCTGGGGATCACCCGGTTCGGCGTCCAGCGCGGATCGCCCTGATGGCGGTCCTGATCGGCCTGCGACATCAGCCAGGGATCGCCGGTCGCGACCATCGGCAGCTCCGGCCATTCGATCTCGCCGGTGCGCACCTCGTCGGCAGGCCGGCCCAGCCATTGCGCGCAGATCGCGGCCTGGCTGGTGGTCATGCCGGTGCCCATCTCGATCGCGACCTGGCGCAGCAGGATGTGGCCGTCCTTGGACAGCGCGACTTCGGCGAAACCGGATTCGGCGCCGGTGCCGAAATCCTTCTGCACGCAGCCGAAGCCCACGCCGTAGCGCTTGCCCGGATGCGCGGCCTCGTATTCGCGCTTGCGCCGCGCGCGTTCGCGCCACAGCGGATGCGCCTTGGCCTTGGCCAGCACCTCGTCGGCGCGCTGCGCGCCGCCCGGGATCGCGCCCTGGGTGTTCTTCATGCCGGACTTGAACACATTGCGCTCGCGCAGTTCGATCGGGTCCAGCCCGAGTTCGGCCGCGACTTCGTCGACCAGCATCTCGGTCGCGCCCATGCTCTGCAGGGTGCCGTAGCCGCGCGCCGAGCCGGCGTCGAGCGCGCGCGAAGCGATCACGGTGCTGGCCAGGTCGCTGCGCGGGAAGTAGTAGATCGACTGCGCCGCGGTTGCCGCGACCAGGCACACCGAGGGCGAGAAGTTGCGCCGGCCGCCGCCGTCGCCGGTCATCTCGCCTTGCAGGATCTCGAAGCGGCCGCTCTTGCGGTCCACCGCGATCCGATAGCGCATGCGGAAGCTATGGCGCTTGAGGCTGGCCTGGAACTGCTCGTAGCGGTCGTTGGCCAGGCGCACCGCGCGACCGTCGCCGTACAGCCCCGCGACCAGCGCATAGAACGGGAACGGATTGTGATCCTTGGAGCCGTAGCCGACGGTGTAGCAGGGGTGCAGCACCAGCCGCTTCACGCCCAGCGCGCTCGCCGCCAGCATGCGCGCGCCGTCCTCGGCGATTTCCTGCGGCGACTGGGTCGCGGCGACCAAGTGCAGCGTGGCGTTGTCGCGGTCGTACCAGCCGTTGCCGTTGTCGGGTTCCAATGCCGCGGTGTCGATGGACTGCGAGAAGTATTCGCGCTGCAGCACCAGGCGGCCGTCGGCGGGCGCGTCCAGGCTGGCCGCCATCGCCGCCGCATGCGCCGCGCCCTGGGCGTCGACCGCGCCGCCGGCGTTCGCGGGCGGCCACTGCGGCTGGTTCTTGCGATAGCCGGACGGAAACAGCGGCGTGTCCTTGAGGCTGGAATAGGCGTCGTCGTCGTAGGCGGTGGCGCCGCCCACGCGCACGTAGCGGAAGCTCGCCCAGGGATCGCGCTGCAGCGGGCCGGTCTCGGCGCCCCAGCGGATCAGGTCGTCGCGGAATTTCAGCCGGGTCTTGGCGGCGCGGAAGCGGTCGAAGTCGTGCCAGATCAGCAGCGCCACCGCATGCCCCAGGTAGGCCGGCGTCTGGCCTTCGGGCAGCAGCATGTGCTCGCCATAGAAAGGCGGGAAGCCGACTTTGTCGCGCGCGAGATCGGCGGCGGTGACGATGCGATCGGGCTGCAGGCCGTCGCCCAGCACGGACAGGTCGTAGCCGGCATAAGCGCGGTCGGCGCGGGTCACCCGCAGCAGCATCGCGTGCGCCTGCTGCCGCGGCCAGCCGGGCAGGTCGCGCGCGCGCATGTCGAAGCTGAAGAGTTTTTCGCCGCTGACCTTGGCGGTGGCGTCGGTGCGGTAACGGATCTTGCCGGTGGCCGCGTCCCAGGGCATCGGCCGCAGTCGTTCGCGTTCGAACAGGGCGGCCAGCGCGGCGCTGCCCGGCGCGGCGACGTAGACCGAGATCCCTGCCACCACGCTGCATTTGAGGAAATCGCGACGGCTGAGGCGGGCTGGCATGGACGCGGTCCTAGCTGGCTTTGACGAATAGTAACCACAAGTTCCACGGGAAAAATCGCCCGGGCGCCGCATTGCCGGTGTGCGGTGCACTTTCTCCGTGGTAGATGTGTAAGCCCCGTGAGGACGCTGTCAGGTTTGTGGGCGCGGCGCCGTGCGGCTCAGGTCGCAGTGGCGTCCGCTCAGGCGGCTCGTTGCTTCGAGGCCTCGTCCACGCCGGCTGGCCACGTCGCGTCTGGGGCCAAACGCATCACGATGACGTTGCCCAGGCCGAACAGCAGCCAAAGCGGGAACAGCAGCGACATCAGCACCATCATCAGCGCACCGAGAAAACCGCGCATGCGTTCGCGCACGCGCCTGCCCGTTGGAGTCGGGGCGAACCACGGCATGGCGAACAGCAGGCAGTCGATGAAGCCCGGGGTCTGATCGCGCAGGTTCTGCGGCGGCAGGCCTTCCGGTCCGTCGTTCATGTAGCGGCGCAGCAGCTCCCACTGTTCTTCGTATTGCAGGGTCGTTTGAGCGCCGTGCTGCAGCCGGAACCGGTCGACCTCCTCGAAGGTGCCCGGCTTGCAGGCCACGAGCTCAAGCGCATAGCGCTCCGTCACCACTTCGTCGCTGGCGCCGATCTGCCGGGTGATCTCGGCCTGCAGCGTGGACCAGTCGAACACCTTCGCTCCGCCGCCCCATCGGCCGAAGGGATTGTGGTTCCAGGTGTAGTGGTTGGCGTAGACCTTGCCCTGGCTGCGATTGAAGCGCACCGGCCGGTCTTTGGGCAGGCGCAGATCGAAGCGCAGGAAGAAGTAGGCAAGACAGAATATTAAGAGCGACGGGACGATCAAGATGCCATCCATCCAGATGTCGAAGCCGCGTGCTGGCCAGGTGATGGACATCAGGTAGCCGGGGAACAAGCCCGTCGCCAGGCAAATGATGCCGCACCAAAATATCGGCCCTCTGGGAATATCCGAGGCCATCGAGAACTCCAGATAGGTCTCGTCCAGATGGTTCAACTCGTCCCAGCTGTCGGCTTTGCCCGCGGGTGGCGCGTCGCGCAATGCCAGGTCCTGAGCCCATTGCGGGTGGGCGGGCACGATGCGCGGCGTGTAATGAGGTTCCGTCTCGATGGTCGTGGCCGTCCTGTGGGTCGACGCATAGTAACCACTGGACCGCCGCAGACACCCGCGCCGCGCTGACCGCGCGAGCCAGCGCGAACCGGGCCGGCCGTCCGTAGACGTGGCGCGCCTAGGCCGCGAACGCGCGCTTGATCGCGTTGGCGGCTTGTTCTGCTTTCGCCTGCAGCAGGAAGTGCGGGCCATCCAGTTCCACGCAATCGGCCCGCGGCAGGGTCGCGCGTATGTGCTCCCAGCTGCGCCGCGACACCAGCCGGTCGTGGCGGCCGCGCAGGTACAGTAGCGGACACGCGACCCGAGTCAGAGCTGCGGTTTCGTCGGCCGTGCTGCCCGCGCGCATGCGCGCCCGGATCACCGCAGGGTCCAGCGTGGCCAGCGCCTCGCGCGTGCGCGCGAGCCATGCTTCGTTGGCCCAGGGGCCCAGCATCGCCGCAGCGGTCAGCCGCGCCGGGAAGCGATCGATCGGCAGGACGGTGCCGATCCGGCCCAGCCATGCAGCAGGCAGTACCCAGCCTGGCGGACTGGGCGCACGCGCGAAGCTCGCGCACAGCACCAGGCCGCGCAGACCTTCGGGCTGCGAGGCGGCGATGCGGATCGCGATCGGGCCGGAGAAGGATTCGCCCAGCAGCAGAAACGCTTCGTCGCGCGGCAGGCGTGCGCGCACGTAGTCGGTGAGCTCGTCGTAGCCCCAGTCCGCATCGCGCGGATACGCGACGATCTCGGCGCGGAACTGCGGCGCGAGCGCGCGTGCGAAATCGCTCAGCAGCGCGCCGGTGCCGTCCATGCCGGGGAGCAGCAGGCAGCGCATGGCTAGGCCCCGTCGGTCGGCGTCAGACGGGTCTCCAACCGATCCAGCATGCGCAGTACGTACTGGCGATTGCGTGCGAGCTTGATCCAGGTCGGCAGGCGCGAAATCATCGAGCGCCCGTACAAGCCTCGACGTTCGCGCTGCTGCGCACCGACATAGCCGCGCAGTTCTTCCAGGTGGGTGCGGTTGTAGACCCATAGCGGGCCGGCGCGGGTCGCTTCGATCAATCGCAACGGTAGGCCGAAGTGCGGATCGTGACCGTCGGCGTTGTGCAGGCGATGCGCGGACACCTCCACCATGCTGCTGTGCGCGCAGATCGGGCATGTTCTGGCGATGCTGCCGAACCCGGCGGTCAGCCGCAGGTCGGGGACGGTGGACGAGCCGCGCTCGAAATCGCGTTGTTCGCACACCTGTAGCCACTGGTGGCCGCAGTATCCGCAAGGTCGGCGGCCCCTAAGCAGGATTCGGCCCAGCCAGTCGTCGCGCTCGCTGCGCGCATCGAGGCCGCAATGCGCGCATACGTAGCGGGCGGTCCAGCGCCGTTCCGCCCAGGAGGCATGCACGACGCCAGGGCGGTCGCAGCGCGCGCAACGTACTTCCACGCGCTCGGCGAAAGACCATAGCGATAATCCGGCGTTGCGATGGCGCTCAGGTCCGGCGATGTTCTCGGCCCGACTCATTTGATCCGCGTCAGCCCGCGATACCCGTCGTCGGCGGTTTCGACGTGTATGCCCAGCGGTTCGGCGCCGGCGGTGATCTTGAGCCGCGCGCCGGGCGCCAGCTCCGATTCGATCACCGTCTGCGCCGGCGTGGTGATCTTCACCCGCATGCCGACGCTGCCGCCGTTGTCGATGTTGAGCACGTCGCCGGGCTTGAGGTCCTGGGTGCGGGTGTCGCTGCTCATGTCGCGATCCGTGGCGCGCGCCTCAGCACTCGATGACGTTGACCGCCAGACCGCCGCGCGAGGTTTCCTTGTACTTGTCCTGCATGTCGCGGCCGGTGTCGCGCATGGTCTTGATGACCTTGTCCAGGCTGACCTTGTGCTTGCCGTCGCCGCGCATGGCCATGCGGTAGGCGTTGATCGCCTTGACCGCGCCCATCGCGTTGCGCTCGATGCAGGGGATCTGGACCAGGCCGCCGATCGGGTCGCAGGTCAGGCCCAGGTTGTGTTCCATGCCGATCTCGGCGGCGTTCTCGATCTGGCTGGCGGTGCCGCCCAGCGCCGCGACCAGGCCGGCGGCGGCCATCGAACAGGCCACGCCGACCTCGCCCTGGCAGCCGACTTCGGCGCCGCTGATCGAGGCGTTTTCCTTGTACAGGATGCCGACCGCGGCCGCGGTGAGCAGGAAGTCGCGCACGCCCTGGATGTTCGCGCCCGGGCAGAAACGGTCGTAGTAGTGCAACACGGACGGGATGATGCCGGCCGCGCCGTTGGTGGGCGCGGTGACCACGCGGCCGCCGGCGGCGTTCTCTTCGTTGACCGCGAGTGCGTACAGGTTGACCCAGTCCAGCACGGTCAGCGGATCGCGCATCGCCGCTTCGGGCTTGCTCGACAGTTCGCCGAACAGCGCCGGCGCGCGCCGCGACACGTGCAGGCCGCCGGGCAGGGTGCCGGTCTGGCGGATGCCGCGCTCGACGCAGGCCTGCATCGCCTTCCAGATCTCGTCCAGGCCGCTGTCGATCTGCTCCGGCGTGCGCCAGGCCTGCTCGTTGGCGAACATCAGCGCGGCGATGCTGAGCCCGCTGCGTTGCGCCTGCGCCAGCAGCTCGTCGCCGGAATGGAAGGGATAGGGCAGGTCGGTGGTGTCGGCGACGATGCGGTCTTCGGCCGCTTCGTCCTGGTTGACCACGAAGCCGCCGCCGACCGAGTAGTAGTCGCGCGTGGCGATCACTTCGCCATCGCCGTCGTAGGCGGTGAAGCGCATGCCGTTGGTGTGGAACGGCAGCTTCTGGCGCTTGTTCATGATCAGATCGTGCTTCTCGTCGAAGCCGATCTCGCGCTGACCGAACAAGCGGATGCGCTTGCTGCTGCGAATGCGCTCCAGCGCCTCGGGGATGATGTCGGGATCGATCTGGTTCGGCCAATGGCCTTCCAGCCCCATCAGCACGGCCTTGTCGGTGCCGTGGCCGCGGCCGGTGAGCGCGAGCGAGCCGAACACTTCGGCGCGCAGGCGCGCGCAGCGTTCGAGGTCGCCGTTCTCCACCAGCCAGCGCTCGACGAAGCGCGCCGCGGCGCGCATCGGGCCGACGGTATGCGAGGAACTCGGCCCGATGCCGATTTTGAACAGATCGAAGGTGCTGACGGCCATGGGGCGGGGGATGCTCGGCTGGAGGGCGATGGGACGCGGTCAGCGTCCGTTGGCGATCTTGCGGTAGCGCTCGCTGTTGCGTTCCTTGGATTCGCGCAGCAGCAGGGTGTTCGAATCGTTCATGCGCACCGTGTAGTCCCAGCGCAGCTCGTTGCCGGGGTGCTCGATGCGCAGGCGACAGGTCTTGGGGTCGAAGCTCCAACGGCCGCCGTAGATGTCCGGGCGCTCGTGCAGCCAGGAATCGAAGCCGCGTCGGCCGTCCTGCAGGCTGAGCGCGAACTGTTCGAACTGACCGTCGCCGACGCTCTCCCAGGCCGCGATCAACTGCGCCTCTTTCAACGTGCAGGCCGGACCCGCCCACGCGACGGCCGGCGCCAGCAGCAGCGCGCCCAGGGTCGCAGCGTGGATCGAGCGGAAGGCCATGAGCCGTCCCAAGATGGACTCTAGGTATTCTAGACGCTCGCGAACCCCGTCACCTCAGTACGCAAGCGCATGCACCTGACCCTGTACCAACGCGACGACTGCCATCTCTGCGACCTGGCCCTGGAGGTGCTGGCGCAGGCGCGCGCGCCCGAGTTCGACAGCGTCTTCATCGACGAGGACGAGGCGCTGGAGCGGCGCTACGGCACGCGCGTGCCGGTGTTGCGCGACGAGGCGCGCGGGCAGGAGCTGGAGTGGCCGTTCGACGCGGCGCGGCTGCGGGCGTTTCTGGGCGGCTGAACCGGCGCGCCCGCGAGCGGGCGATGGTGCGGTGCGCCTTCGGCTTACCGCACCCTACGCGAGGCGTGGGGTGCGGGGCGATCGCGCTTTCGGGCTTACTTCGCCGGCACCAGGTTGAGCTTGGTGCTGACCGCGACTTCGTTGGGGATGACCGAGGTGTCGGCCCAGTCGCCGCCGCCGACGCCGAAGTCCAGGCGCTTGACCGTGGCCTTGCCGCTGAGCACCGGCTTGGGGCCCGGGGTCCAGGTGAACGTCAGGGTGACCGGCTTGCTCACGCCGCGCAGGCTCAGGCTGCCGTCGGCGGCGTAGTTGTTGCCGCCCAGGCTGCGCACCTTGGTGGCCGCGAAGCGCGCGGTCGGGAATTTGGCGATGCTGAAGAAATCGGCGCCCTTGAGGGTGTCGTCGCGCTCGGCGTTCTTGGTGTCGGCGCCGGCCAAGGGGATGATCACATCGAACCTCGAGGTGTCCAGCCGGACCGGATCGAAGCTGATCTTGCTGGTGAAGCCGGGCAGGCGGCCGCTGAACACCTCGCCCTGGTACTTGGTGGCGAAGGTCAGGCTGGAGCCGGGCGCCTGCACGTAGTCGGCGGCGTAGACCGGTGCGGCGGCGAACAGCAGGGCGACGGCGAGCGGCTTAAGGGACATCGGGGTTCTCCGGAGTGGGGGCGGGGGCGACCACGGCGACGGGCACGGCTTGCGCGGCGGCCGGCGTCTGGCGCAGGCGCATCGGCAGCATGCGCCGCAGGGTGTCGTCGTTCTGGAACAGGTGGTGATAGAAGGCGGCGCCCGCATGCGCGAGCACCAGCAGCAGGAGCAGCCAGAAGCCGTTCTCGTGCAGCCATTCGCTCAGATCGGCCAGGCCGGGGTTCACCGCGGCGATCTTGGGCAGGTTGAACAGGCCGAAGTACTGCAGCGGATAGCCGGAGCTGGAATTGAACAGCCAACCGGTGATCGGCATCGCGAACATCAGCAGGTACAGCGCCCAATGGGTAAGCGAGGCGATGCGCTCCTGCCAATGCGGCGTGCCCGCGACCGGCTTGGGCGCGCCGGCGTAGAAGCGCCACAGCAGGCGCAGGACCACCAGCGCCAGCAGGGTCAGGCCCAGCGATTTGTGCAGGGCGTAGATCTTGATCTTGGGCAGGCCGTTGGCCATCTCGGTCATGGTCAGGCCGATGATCGCGATCGCCGTGATCAGCAGCACGATCGCCCAATGCAGCAGCTGGCTGATCGCGCCCCAGCGGAGTTCGGTGTTCTTGATCGTCATGCGTGCGGTACCGGGGCGGGTTCGTAGGGGTCGTTGTCGGGCTTGCTCGGCGGCGCGGACGGCGCGACTTCGGGTTCGGCGGCCGGTGGCTGCTCGTCGGCTTCGCCGGCCTGGCGATCGCGCACGGCCTCGGCCTCGATGCGCAACTCGACGCTGTCGCCGATCACCGATTTCCAGGCGTCGATACCGAACGCGGCGCGGCTCAGGGTGGCGCTGGCGGAAAAGCCGGCGGTGCGGCGGAACGGCGGCAGCGGATGGCGCTTGAGCGCATTGAGGGTCACGTCCATGCACAAGGGCGCGCTGCGGCCGTGCAGGCTGAGCTGGCCGCAGACCTTGGCGCGATCGGCGTCGACCGGCTCGATGCGATCGGAGACGAAGCGCGCCTCGGGGTAGCGCTCGCCGTCGAGCAGGTTGCCCGCCAGCGCGGCCGCGTTCCACTTGGCATCGCCCAGGTCCAGCCGGGTCAGCGGCACGCGCACGTCCAGGCGCGCGCTGCGCCAGTCCTGGCGATCGAAGCTCAAGGTGCCGGTGCTGCCCGATACCGTGCCCAGGGCCTTGGAGAAGCCGGCATGCGAGATCGCGAACATCACCCGCGTGTGTACCGGATCCAGCGCGTAGGTGTCCGGCCCGGCCGCGTGCGCCTGCGGCGCCAGCGCGCACAGCGCCAGCGCGCACCACAGCGGACGGTAGGACGGATTCGGCACGCGGCGCTCCTAAGGCAGGTCCGACCTGCATCGTCCGGGGATTCTATGGACCGCACGATGAACCCGTAGACGCGTGTCCGCAACGGTCCGTTGCGGCTCGGTCGCGGAACGCGGGGGCGGGGTGCGCGGTCGCGGGCCTTGCTTCGCCGGGCCCGGATCGGGGAGCCTAGCGGCCGTACAGCGAGGAATCGGACCCGAGGATGCTCAGGCCAGCGGTCGTGCATGGATGCCCGGGATGGGCGCGTTGGCTGTGCTGGCTGCTGCTCGCGGCGCTGGCGCTGCCGGTGCGCGCGGCCTTGCCGGAGACGCCGCAGTTCCGCTACTACGGCGTCGCCGAGGGCATGCCCTCCAGCACCGTGGCCGCGCTCGCGCAGGACGCCGAGGGCTACATCTGGCTGGCCACCCACGACGGCCTGGCGCGTTACGACGGCATCAGCTTCCGGGTCTGGCGCCACGTGCCCGGCGATCCGGGCTCGCTGCCCAGCAACATGGTCCAGGCCTTGCACGTGGATGCGCGCAATCGGGTCTGGGTCGGGCTCAGCGGCGGCGGCTTGCACATGCTCGACCGCGAACGCCAGAACTTCGTCCACTACAGTCGCGAGACCCATCCCGACATCGGCAGCGACGAGATCTACACGATCACGTCCACGCCCGACGGCGCGATCTGGTTCGGCACCGACGGCGCCGGCGTGCATCGCCTCGACGCCGAAGGCCGCATCACCCGCTACATGCCGGACAAAGCCGTCGCCAAGGGCGCGGCGCGCGACGGCCTGCCCGGCGAATACATCTGGACCATGAAGACCGACAGCGCCGGGCGGCTGTGGGTGGGCACGACCACCGGCCTGGCCTACTGGGACGGCACGCGCTTCCGCACGGTCGCGCACGCCGGCATCAGCGGCGCCTGGGTGACCGCGTTGACGCCGGCCGCCGACGGCTCGCTGTGGATCGGCGCCGGCCTGCGCGCGTTCCGGCGCACGCCCGACGGCCGCATCGCGCAGATGCCGTGGTTCCAGCCCGCCGACAAGATCGGCGTGTACGGCGTGGTCGGCGACGGCCCCGGCAACTACTGGGTCGCGACCCATCGCGGACTGCGGCGCGTGCTCAATGGGCGCCTGATGCCGCCGGCCGGCGATGTCGCGATCGCGGAGATCAACACCCTCGACTTGCTGCAGGACCACGAGGGCGGCTGGTGGTTCGCGACCGAGGAAGAGGGCGTCGCCTATCTGGCGCCGAACTGGCGACAGTTCACCGTGCTCCGGCCCGGCACCGGTCGGCCCGGCGCGGCGCGCGTGGGCTACATGCGCGACCTCGCGACCAGCCGCGACGGCAACGTGTGGATGGTCGGCGAACGCGGCGTGATCGATCACTTGAATCTGGCCGACGGCCGCTCGACCCAGCGCCAGGTGCCGGCGGTCGCCGACGCCGCGCTGTACTCGATGCTGGAGGCGCGCGACGGCGCGCTGTGGTTCGGCGACAACCACGGCCTGTCGCGGGTGGCGCCCGACGGCAGCGTGCGCAACTGGAGCGCGACCTCGCCGCAGGACGCGGCGTTGGGCGACGACGGCATCACCGACCAACTGGTGCAGACGCCCGACGGCAACGTCTGGATCGCCTACATGCCGCCGGCGCTGCAGATGCGCGACAGCGAGGGGCGGGTGCTGCTGTCGGTGAAGCCGGAGGACGACCGCGGCGTCGACAGCCTGTACATCGAGCAGATCGACGTCGGCCCCGACGGCGCGCTGTGGATGGCCGGGCCCTCCGGCCTGTCGCGCTGGAACGCGGCCGCGCGCCGCTTCGACGCTTTGCCGGGCGGGCCGGCCGGGCGCGTGTTCGGCTTCGCGATGGTCGGCCAGGACCGGCTGTGGCTGCACCGCCTGGAAGCCTTGGAGCAATACGCCTGGGACGGCCGCGAGCTGCGCCTGCTGGCGCGCGTGAGCGGCGACGAAGGTCTGCCCGCGACCGAGTCCGGCGGCGTGCTGGCCTGGGGCGACAACGTCTGGCTGACCACGCGCCGCGGCCTGATCTGCTGGAACCAGACCCGGCAGCGCCTGCGCATCTACGGCATGCGCGACGGTCTGCCCAGTCAGGAGTTCACCGAACGCAATCCGCTGCTCACGCCCTCCGGCGTGGCCGCGGCGGTGACCATGGACGGCGTGGTCCTGTTCGACGCGGGGCGCGCGCCGGAAGCGGCCAAGTCGCCGCGCCTGGTGATCGAAACCTTGAGCTACCGCCGCGACGAGGACGAGTTCAAGCTGGATCCCGAACGCCCCGTGGTGCTGGGCCCGCAGGACCGCGACCTGCGCGTGTCGGCGCGTCTGCTGTCCTTCGTCGATCTGCAATCGCATCGCTATCGCTTCCGTCTGCACGGCTACGACCCGGATTGGGTGATCCAGTCCGGCAACGGCGAGCGCGTGTTCTCGAAGCTGGAACCCGGCACCTACCGCATGGAAGTGCAGGCGGCCAACGCCGACGGCATCTGGTCGCAGTCGCGCCAGTTCTCGCTGACCGTGCAGCCGCCGTGGTGGCGCACGCCGCCGGCGCTGGCGGCGCTGGTCGGCATCGCGATCCTGGGCGCGTGGTGGGCGGCCGATCGCTACCGCAGGCGCCTCAAGCGCCGCCTCGACTGGCAGGCCGCCGAGCACGAGCGCGAGATCGCCAAGGAAGCCTCGCTGGCCAAGACCCGGTTCCTGGCCACGCTGGGCCACGAAGTGCGCACGCCCATGACCGGCGTGCTCGGCATGAGCGAGTTGCTGCTGGACACGCCGCTGGATACGCAGCAGCGCGGCTACACCGAATCGATCCAGCGCGCCGGCAAGCATCTGCTGCGTCTGGTCAACGACGCGCTGGACCTGGCCCGGATCGAATCGGGCAAGCTGGAGCTGGCCGACGAGGCCTTCGACGTGCGCGCACTGGTCGAGGACGCGAGCGCGCTGATGGCGCCGCTGGCGCGCAAGCGCGGCCTGGCGTTCCAGCTGGAGATCGCGCAGGACGCGCCGCGCGGCTTGCGCGGCGATCCGCACCGCGTGCGGCAGATCCTGCTCAATCTGCTCGGCAACGCGATCAAGTTCACCGAACGCGGCAGCGTCTCGCTGCGGGTGTCGGCGATGACGCCGCAGGGCGTGCGCTTCGAAGTCGCCGACACTGGCCCGGGTTTGAACGAAGAGCAGCAGTCGCGCCTGTTCCGTCGCTTCGAGCAGGCCGAAGGCGCGCGCACCGCCGCGCGCTACGGCGGCAGCGGCCTGGGCCTGGCGATCTGCCAGGAGCTGGCGGCGGCGATGAACGGATTGCTGTCGGTGGACAGCCGGCCCGGCGAAGGCGCGCGCTTCTGCTTCGAGCTGCCGTTGCCGGCGGCGATCGTCGGCAGCGACGCCAGCGCGCCCGACCGGGTCGGCGCATCGCGGCGCGCGCCGTTGGCGCTGCTGCTGGTCGAGGACGACACCACCGTGGCCGAGGTCATCGCCGGTCTGCTGCGCGCGCAGGGGCATCGCGTGACCCATGTCGGCAACGGCCTGGGCGCGCTCACCGAAGTCGCGACCGCGCATTACGACGCCGCCTTGCTCGATCTGGACCTGCCCGGCCTCAACGGCCTGGACCTGGCCCGCCAACTGCGCGCCCAGGGCTATGCGCGCCCGCTGATCGCGGTCACCGCGCGCGCCGACGCCGACGCCGAACCGCAGGCGATCGCGGCCGGTTTCGACCGTTTCCTGCGTAAGCCGGTGACCGGCGCGATGCTGGCCGCGGTGCTGGACGAGGCGTTGCCGCCGGCAGGGTGAAGGGCGGCTGTCCCGACCGCGCCGGACCGGCTGGCAGGCGCCGTCGAAGCGGCGCATGATCCGGCGGAAGCGGGGCCGCGCAAGCGCGCCCCGCAGCAGGCGCAGTCGGGAGCGGCGATGATCGGTAAAGCAGTGCGCGCAGCTGGCTGCGCAGGGGCGATGGCTTGGGCCTTGGCCTGGTCGATCGCGTGGACGCCGGCCGTCGCGCTCGGCGCCGACGCCGCCGATGCGGTCGCCAGCGCCGATACCGCGCAGGCCCGGACCGTGCCCCTGTTGGGCGGCTATCTGCGCGAGACCCGCGTGGTCTATCCGCTGCGCGTGGGCAAGTGGCAGGCGGTGGACGAACACCGCTACGACCGCCAGGAATTCGGCGTATCGGTGCGCTATGCGCTGAGCGCCCGCAGCGATCGCTGGATCGACGTGTACTTCTATCCGGCCGGGGTGCTGTCGCCGGACGAGTTCGAGCGCGTCGCCGGCGAAGAACGCGAGGCCCTGGCCGAGGTCGGCCGTCAGCCCGGCGGCTATGAGGACATGGACATGGGCGAACTGCGCAGCTTCGCCTCCGCGCGCCGCAAGGACGGCGCGGTCAGCGGCCGCTCGCTGGACCTGGCCTACACCAGCCAGGGCGAGCGCAAGAGTTCGGCGATGACCCTGCAGTTGGATCGCATGTACCTGGTCAAGGGCCGCTACAGCGTGCCGGCCAAGGCGGCCACGCGCGCGCAGGCGCGCGCCGCGCTGGAGGATTTCGTGTCCGATCTGTCCGGGCGCCTGACCGTGGCCAGCACCGGCCGCTGCTGGGATCCGCTGCCGATCGAAAAGCTCGAGGCCGGCGCGCCCACGCCCAGCGGCGCGGTGTCGACGGTGTCCAAGAACGGCGTCGACAGCGCCTACCTGATGCGCGACCGGGTGCTGGCGCGCGAGCCGCAATCGGACGAGGCGCAGGCGCTGATGATGATCGGCATGGGCCTGGGCAAGCGCCTGCAGGCGGGCTGCGAACCGCCCGAGGAGATCGAGCAGGTGGTGCCCAAGGACATGCGCGAGATCCGGCTCGAATACGGCGCGCCCAGCGATGCGCCGGCGGATCCGTCGCGGCTGCTGCGCAGCAACAAGATCGACGTGGGCTGAGTTCGCGACGCCATCGATCGATACGAAAAAGCCGGCGCGAGCGCCGGCTTTTTCATTGGCTGCGGCTGCGCGCTCAGCGCGCGCTGAGTTCGTGCACCGCGCTCACCATCGCCGCCACGTGATCCGGGCTCATGTCCGGCGACAGGCCGTGGCCGAGGTTGAACACGTGGCCTTCGCGCGAACCGCCGTTGCCGTCGCGGTAGTCGTCCAGCGCGCGGCCGACCTGGTCGCGGATCGCCGCGGGTGTGGCGTACAGGGTGACCGGATCGAGATTGCCCTGGATCGCGACGCGGCCGCCGATGCGGCGCGCGGTGTCGCCCAGGCCGATGGTCCAGTCCACGCCCACCGCCTCGGCGCCGCTGGCGGCCAGCGCTTCCAGGTAGGGATCGTTGCCCTTGCCGAACAGGATCAGCGGCGCGCGCTGCGCGCCCGCGCCGCGCGGCAGCTCGGCCGCGATGCGTTGCAGGTAACGCAGCGAAAACTCGCGGTACATCGCCGGCGACAGCACGCCGCCCCAGGTGTCGAACACCTGCAGCGCCTGCGCGCCGGCGGCGTGCTGGGCCTGCAGGTAGGCGATCACCGCGTCGGTGACCACGCCCAGCAGCTTGTGCATCGCGGCCGGGTCGTTGAGCGCGAGCGCCTTGACCTTGGAATAGTTGTCGCTGCCACCGCCTTCGACCATGTAGCAGGCGATGGTCCAGGGGCTGCCGGAGAAACCGATCAGCGGCACCGAGCCGTTCAACTCGCGGCGGATGGTGCGCACCGCGTCCATCACGTAGCGCAGCTCGCCTTCCATGTCCGGCACCGCCAGGCGGTCGATGTCGGCGGCGCTGCGGATCGGGCGTTCGAACTTCGGGCCCTCGCCGTCGGCGAAATACAGGCCCAGGCCCATCGCGTCGGGCACGGTGAGGATGTCGGAGAACAGGATCGCGGCGTCCAGCGGGAACCGGCGCAGCGGCTGCAGGGTGACCTCGCAGGCCAGTTCGGGGTTCTTGGCCAGGTTGAGGAAGCTGCCGGCCTGGGCGCGGGTGGCGCGGTACTCGGGCAGGTAGCGGCCGGCCTGGCGCATCAGCCACACCGGCGTGCGGTCGACCGGCTCGCGGCGCAGGGCGCGCAGGAAGCGGTCGTTGGCGGGTGCGGCGTCGGTAAGGGACATGCTGGATTCCTGGTGCGCGGGGGCGTCGGCTGGGCGCGCATTATCGCGGTGCGGCGGGGCCGAAGCGAGCCGCGCAGGCGTGCGTGGCTGCGTTGCTGTGTTCCGCCGCGCCGCGGTCAAGCCCGCGTGCGGCTGCCGCAAAGCCCGGGCCGGTGGGCGCCCGGGCGACGCGCGCTCACTCGCTGGGCGCTTCCGCGCCCTGGGCGAACATCAGCTGGAAACCGCGCTTGAGCTGCTGGTCGCGCGCGTGTTCCAGCGCGGCGAAGGCGCTGTCGCGGTCCATGAACTGCTCGCGACGCACGCTGCTGCGGCCGCCGATCTGGCCGGTTTCGCGCACCAGGGTCCAGCCGCCCAGCAGATCGGGCTGCAGCATCAGCTGCACGAAGCGCGGGGCTTCGCGGCCGTCGGGGCGTTGTTGTAGGAGTAGG
Organism: Lysobacter sp. cf310; assembly: GCF_900114355.1. Lineage (GTDB taxonomy): Bacteria > Pseudomonadota > Gammaproteobacteria > Xanthomonadales > Xanthomonadaceae > Lysobacter. The sequence continues at coordinate 572,802 of NZ_FOSS01000001.1, read as the reverse complement.
CGCACGCCTGGATTGTAGCGGCAGGCGGCGCCGCAACGGGCTCAGCCGCCGCGGAACTCGCGCCGGTAGGCCGAGGGCGAGGTCTTGAGCGCGGCCGCGAAGTGCTGGCGCAGCGACACCGCCGAGCCGAAGCCGGTGTCGGCGGCGATCGCCTCGATCGGCTGGTCGGTGCTCTCCAGCAGGCGCTGCGCGCGCGCCAGGCGCTGATTGGTCAGCCATTGCGCGACCGTGGTGCCGGTGCTCTGGCGGAAGCGGCGGGTGAAGCTGCGCCGGCTCATCAGCGCGCGTTCGGCCAGCGCGTCCAGGCTGTGCGGCTGCTCCAGATGGGCCAGGGCCCAGCTCAGCACCCCCGACAAGCGCTCGTCCTGGGGCGAGGCCGGCACCGGCCGCTCGATGTACTGGGCCTGGCCGCCCTGGCGGTGCGGGGCCACCACCAGCCGCCGCGCGACCCGGCTGGCGAGCTCGGCGCCGCAGCGCCGGCGCAGCAGGTGCAGGCAGCAGTCCAGCGCGGCCGCGGTGCCGGCCGAGGTGGTCAGTTCGTCGTCGTCGACATAGAGCACGTCCCATTGCAGGCGCACCTGCGGATAGCGGCGGGCGAAGTGCTCGCTCCAATGCCAATGGGTGGTGGCGCGGCGGCCGTCTAGCAGGCCGGCCTCGGCCAGCACGTAGGCGCCCAGGCACAGCCCGACGATCCGGGCGCCGCGCGCATGGGCGCGGCGCAGGGCCTGCAGCAGGGCCTCGGGCGGGCGTTCGTCGGCGTCGCGCCAGGACGGCACGATCACCACGCCGGCCTCGTCCAGACCCTCCAGGCCGTGCTCGACCGCGATGCTGAAACCGGCCTGGGTGCGCAGCGGGCCGGGTTCGGCCGCGCACACCCGCAGAGCGAAGCGCGCCTGCGCGTCGAAGCCGCGGTCCTCGAACACGATGCAGGGCACCGAGAGATGGAAGGGGCTGATGCGGTCGAAGGCGACCACGGCGATGGTGTCGGCGTTCATGGCCCGATTCTATCGAATATTGGCATTCGGGCCACTGTCGGCGATTCCGCCGCGAGCGGAGCATGTACGGCGTCCGATCCCTTTCCTACTTTGGAGTTCCGCCATGACCCGCAAGCGCGCCCTGATCGTCGTCGACGTCCAGAACGAGTACTTCAGTGGCGGCCTGCTCATCGAGCACCCGCCGGTGAGCCAGACCCTGCCCAACATCGGCCGCGCCATGGACGCCGCGCGCGCCGCCGGCGTGCCGGTGGTGGTGGTGCAGAACACCGCGCCGCCGGAAGCGCCGGTGTTCGTCAAAGGCACGCCGGGCTGGCAGCTCAACGAGGTCGTCGGCGGCCGTCCGCGCGACCATTACATCGAAAAGAACTTCCCCAGCGTGTTCACCGGCACCGACCTCAAGGACTGGATCGCGGCCAACGGCGTCGACACCCTCAGCGTGGTCGGTTACATGACCCACAACTGCGACGCCTCGACCATCTTCGAGGCCGCGCACCTGCAGTTGAACGTCGAGTTCCTCGACGACGCCAGCGGTTCGCTGTCGTACGAGAACAGCGCCGGCCGGGCCAGCGCCGAGGAGATCCATCGGGTGTTCTCGGTGGTGTTCCAGAGCCGCTTCGCCGCGGTGTTGAGCACCGACCAGTGGATCGAGGCGGTCCGGACCGATGCGCTGCCTTATCTCGACAATCCGTACGCGTCGAACCAGCGCGCGCTGGCGCGGGTGAAGGCGGCGGCGTAAGCGCGCAGCCGGCGCGCTGGCGCTTGCCGGCCTTGCGTGCGCCGCAACGAAAGCCCGGTCGCTTCGCGGCCGGGCTCGGTGGTGAGCGGGATGAGGGCAGGCGCGGCGATCGCGAATCCCGACCGTGCTGCGTCCGCCGCGGGAAACTAGGCCTGCGGCAGTTCCACCGGCCCGACCAGCGTGCCGGACAGGTGCTCGAAGTGCACGATCTCGCCCAGCTGCGGCGGATGGCCGACCGCGCTGGCCTTCAGCTGGATCGTGCCGTCGCGATATTCGTTGACCCGATAGGCCGTGCCGCTGCCCTGCGAATAACGGCCGGCGCTGACGAAACGCATGCCGGTGAGCACGATGCGCCATTGCTTGGCGTTGACGTCCAGCACGGCCGTGCCCGCGCGCGATCCCGCGCTGCGATCCGAATAGGCGCGCACGACTTGGGCGATGGCTTCGGTCCACTCGTTCCAGTCGATGGCGTAGACCACCACCGCGGTGCGCGCGCGCGGAAACGGACCGTGGCGCTCGAACACGACTTGCGCCGCGACCTGGCTCTGATCGGTCGCGCAGTAGTGTTTGTCGAGAAACTCGAACTGCGAACTCATGCGGTGCCCCTGTGCGCCTGCAACGGATGGAACCGCTCGTTGCGGCAGCGGGCCGGTGGCGCACTGTGCGGCTCCGGCGTCGGCGAGGCAAGGCCCGGCCGTCACCGCGACCGCTTAGCCGCTGGCGAGCATGCTGAGCACCGCTTCGTCGGCCACCCCCGACACGATCCGGGCCAGGCCGGCGCGATCCCACAGAATGAAGCGCAGCCCGCTGGCGTCGGCCTTCTTGTCCAGGCGCATGCGCGCGAGCAGGGCGTCGGGCGACAGACCGGCCGGGATCGTGGTCGGCAAACCAAGGCGTTCCAGCAGGCTGCGCAGGCGTTGGGTGTCGGCGGCGTCGGCCATGCCCAGCTCGGCCGACAGCCGCGCCGCCAGCACCATGCCCACCGCGACCGCTTCGCCGTGGTTGAGGCCGTCGCCGGTCGCGCCGGCATAGCCCTGTTCGGTTTCGATGGCGTGGCCGAAGGTGTGGCCGAAGTTGAGCAGGGCGCGGTCGCCGCGCTCATAGGGATCGCGCGCGACCACGTCGGCCTTGTAGCCGCAGCTGCGTGCGATCGCCTGCGCCAGGGTCGCGTCGTCGCCGCCCAACAGGTCGGCGGCGTGCGCCTCCAGCCAGGACAGGAAGCTTTCGTCGAAGATCGCGCCGTACTTCACCACTTCGGCCAGACCGGCGCGCAGTTCGCGCGCGGGCAGGCTGCGCAGGGTGGCGGTGTCGGCGATCACCGCGCGCGGCGGATGGAAGGCGCCGACCAGGTTCTTGCCGCTGGGCAGATCGACCGCAGTCTTGCCGCCTACCGAGGAATCGACCATCGCCAGCAGGGTGGTCGGCAGTTGCACCACGTCGACGCCGCGCATCCAGCAGGCGGCGGCGAAACCGGCGAGGTCGCCGACCACGCCGCCGCCCAGGGCCAGCACGGTGGCGTCGCGGGTCGCGCCGAGGCGGGCCAGCGCGTCCAGGCATTCGCCGAAGCGCGCCAGGGTCTTCTCGTGTTCGCCCGGCGGCAGCACATAGCGCGCCAGTGACAGGGTGGGGCGGGCCGCGCGCAGCGTGCGTTCCAGCGCGTCGGCGTACAGCGGCGCGACGTGGCCGTCGCTGACGATCAGGGCGTGGCGGCCGCGCAGGTGCACGGCGACGTGCTCGGCGTCGGCGAGCAGGCCGGGGCCGATGTCGATCGTGTAGGCGGCGTCGCCCGACACCTTCACGCGGTGCAGGGGCTGGGAGGCGGTGGCGGTCATGCGGAGGCTCCGTGCGCGTGCGCGGGACGGCGCCAGCAAAGGTCGAGTTCGTCGGCGAGCTTGGCCGCGGCGTCGGCCGCGGTCATGCGTTCGGTATCGAAGCGCAGGTCGGCCACTTCGGCGTACAGCGGCGCGCGTTGCGCCGACAGCGTGCGCAGCACCTCCTCGCGGTCGTCGCGCGCCAGCAGCGGGCGGGTGCGGTCGCGCGCGAGGCGCTCCAGCTGCGCCTCCACGCTGACCTGCAGGTGCACCACATAGCCGCGCTCGCGCAGCAGGGCGCGGTTGTCCGGGTCCAGCACCGCGCCGCCGCCGGTGGCCAGCAACAGGCCGTCCTCGGCCAGCAGCTCGGCCAGGGTCGCGCGCTCGCGCGCGCGGAAGCCGGCTTCGCCCTCGCATTCGAAGATGGTGGCGACGGTGGCGCCGGTGCGCTGTTCGATCTCGCGGTCGGCGTCGGCCAGGCGCAGGCCGTAGCGCTCGGCCAGGCGGCGGCCGATGCAGCTCTTGCCGGCCCCCATCGGGCCCACCAGGATCAGATTGCTCGCGGGATTCATGCCGCGATTGTAGCCAGCCGCGGCCCCGCGCTGGCGCCCGTCGGCTGTTGCGTGGCCTTAACGCCGGCCGGCCTAGGCTCGCCATTCCGGCCGCAACCCGCGCGCCGGCCAGACCGGAGCACGCCCATGGCGATCGCCAAGATCATCGAACTCAACGCCTCCTCCAAGACCAGCATGGAGGACGCGGTCAAATCGGGACTGAAGAAGTGCGGCGAATCGGTGAAGAACATCAAGGGCGCGTGGGTCAACGAGATCAAGGTCGTGACCGAGGACGACGGCACCGTCACCGAGTGGCGGGTCAACCTGCGGGTGAGCTTCATCGTCGAGTGACGGCGCCGTCGCGCGCCTGCGCGCGGCTCTAGGCGAGCACGCGCCGGCGCGCGTCCACCGGCACCGTCCAGTCGGCGATCTCCGGCAGCCGCGCCAGCGCCTGCCGGCTCACCCGTTCGAACAGGCGCACGAAGCGTTCGATCTGGGCGCGGTCCATGCCCGCGCGCCCGGGGCTGGCGGCCTGCAGCGCACGCTCCTGTTGCCAGCGCCACTCCGGTACGTGTTCGAAACCCGGCGGCTGCAGGAACAGCAGCCGGTCCAGGCGCGCCCACAGCGCCGGGTAGTCCTGCGCCAAGGCCTGGTTGCAGTAGCCGCGCCAGACGCCGTCGCGGTCCTCGTCGCGCTCCAGGGCGTTGATCGGCTCGATCAGCTCCGCCGCCGTCTGTGCCGGGGTCTTGAGGAACCAGCCCTCGAACAGGGTCAGGTCGACCGCGCGCAGGCGCGGCCAGCGCGACGGCGGCAGGCGGCGGTCGCCGAGTTTGTCGAAGCGCGGCAGGCGCGCGGCGCCGCCGGCGCGCAAAGCGTCCAGGGTGGCGCAGGCCAGTGCCACTTCGTGGGTGCCCGGCGGGCCGCGCGTGGCCAGCAGCGGATGCACCCGGCGGCCCAGCTGCGCGCGTTCGCGCCGGCCCAGATAGCAATCGTCGATCGACAGCACCGCCACCCGCAGGCCGCGTTCGCCGGCGCGCGCGGCGACCTGCGCGGCCAGGGTCGACTTGCCGCTGCCCTGCAGGCCGGCGATCGCATAGACGCGGGCGCCGTGATTCAAGGCGTCGGCCAGCACGCGCTCGACGAAATCCGCGGCGTAGGCGCTGGCGGCGGAGGGATGCGTAGCGGGCGGCATCGCGCGACAATAACCCAATGAACCCACATCCCTTGTTAGCCGAAGCCATCGCTGGATTTTCCGGTCTGTTCGACGAGGCGCGCGTCGCCGGCGAGCCCGATCCCACCGCGATGACCATCGCCACCGCCGGTCTGGACGCGCGTCCGTCGGCGCGCACCGTGCTGTTGAAGGCGCACGACGCACGCGGTTTCGTGTTCTACACCCATCTGGACGGGCGCAAGGGCCGCGAGCTGCAGGCCAATCCGCACGCGGCGCTGCTGTTCCATTGGCCGCGCGTGCGCAACGGCGTGCAGGTACGGGTGGAAGGCGCGGTCGAGATCGTCTCCGATGCCGAGGCCGACGCCTACTTCGCCTCGCGCCCGCGCGTGAGCCAACTCGGCGCCTGGGCCTCGCTGCAATCGGAGACCCTGGCGTCGCGCGAGACCTTCGAACAGCGCCTGGCCCAGGTCGAGCAGCGCTTCGACGGCCGTGAGGTGCCGCGTCCGCCGCGTTGGACCGGTCTACGCGTGCGGCCGGAGAAGATCGAGTTCTGGTACGGCGCCGACTTCCGCCTGCACGAGCGCTGGCTGTACGAATGCGACCGCGCCGGCGACTGGTCGAAGCGGATGCTGTATCCGTGAGCGCCGCGGGCCGGGTGCGGCCGGCGACCGAAGCCGATCTGGCCGACTGGGCGCGCTTGCGCGGCGCGCTGTGGCCGGACGAGGAGGGCGAGGAACCCAACGATCACGAAGGCGAGATGCGCGAGGCGCTGGCGCGTCCGGAGCGCGATCTGTGCGTGCTGGCGTTCGACGCGCAGGGCCGGGCTTGCGGCTTCGCCGAAGCCAGCCTGCGCACGGACTACGTCAACGGCACCGACAGCTCGCCGGTCGGGTTTCTCGAAGGCTGGTACGTGGCGCCGGAACAGCGCGGCCGCGGCATCGGCCGGGCCCTGATCGCTGCGGTCGAACACTGGACGCGGGAGCGCGGTTGCGAGGAATTGGCTTCCGATTCCCTGCTGGACAACCACGACGCCCACCACGCGCACGCGGCCTGCGGTTTCGAGGAAACCGAGCGCGTGGTGTATTTCCGCAAGCGCCTTGGGTAACGCGATGGTGCGGTTAACACCGCAGCCTACGGCCGTCGTAGCCTTGCGTAGGATGCGGTGAGCGCAGCGAACCGCATCGTCGCGTCGCTCGGGCAACGACGCCGGCCCCGATATCGCCGCGCGGCCGCTTCAATACTCGCGCTTGTACCAGAACGTGTGCTGCATCGGCGCCATGCCCGCGCGTTCGTAGAAGCCGACCGCGTCCGGCACCGAGGCCAGGATCAGACTCACCGTCGGCCCGAGCTGGCGCCGCGTCTCGTCCAGCAAACCCTGGCCGATGCCCAGGCCCTGCGCCGCTTTCGACACCGCCAGCTCCGACAGATAGCAGCACCAGGCGAAATCGGTGACGCAACGCGCGATGCCGACCAGTTCGCCGTCGGGCCGTCGCGCGCTCACGATCAGATCGGCCGCGTCCAGCATCTGCCGCAGGCGCGGCGCGTCGTCGACCGGGCGGATCGCGCCCAGGCCGGAGTCGACCAGGACCTGGCGAAAGTCGGCGACGGCGACGGTCGCCTCGCGGGCGTAGACGATGCTGGATTCCATGCGGCGAAGATCGCATCGCCCGGCGCGCCTGGCAATCGCCGCCGGCCGCACCGGTAATGCGACAATCGCGGCATGGGCCCCCAACGCATCGTCTGCCTCACCGAAGAACCCACCGAGACCCTGTACGCGCTCGGTGAACAACACCGCATCGTCGGCATCAGCGGCTTCACCGTGCGCCCGCCGATCGCGCGCAAGGAAAAGCCCAAGGTCAGCGCCTTCACCAGCGCCAAGATCGACGAGATCCTCAAGCTCGAGCCCGACTTCGTGATCGGCTTCTCCGACATCCAGTCCGAGATCGCCGCCGCGCTGATCAAGCAGGGCGTCGAGGTCTGGATCAGCAACCACCGCAGCGTCGAGGGCATCCTCGACTACATCGCGCGCCTGGGCGCCCTGGTCGGCGCGGCCGACCGCGCCGTGGCCTACGCCGACGAACTGCGGCGCGGGCTGGACGCGATCGAGCGCGAGGCGCGGGCCTATCCGCGCCGGCCCAAGGTCTATTTCGAGGAGTGGGACGAGCCGCTGATCACCGGCATCCGCTGGGTCGCCGAGTTGGTGCGGATCGCCGGCGGCGACGACGTGTTCCCGCAGCACGCGGCGCAGTCGCTGGCCAAGCACCGCATCCTGGCCGACGCCGCCGAGGTGATCCCGCTGGCGCCGGACATCGTGTTCGGTTCCTGGTGCGGCAAGAAATTCCGTCCCGAGCGGGTGGCCGCGCGCCCGGGCTGGGAGGCGATCCCGGCGGTGCGCGACGGCGAGCTGCACGAGATCAAATCGCCGCTGATCCTGCAGCCCGGTCCGGCCGCGCTCAGCGACGGCGTGGCCGAGATCGCCGCGCATATCCGCGCCTGGGTGCAGCGCAACAATTAAGCCGGCTCAGGCGCTTGGCGGGCCAAGTCCGCCGCGATAGGCATCACAGTTCGCTCCCGTATGGTGCACTGCGGCGTGCAGCTCCCATACGCATTCGTACAGTCGACCGGGCCGGCGCCGCCGGCCTCGCCAGCGGTACGACACGGTTTCTGGGAGGGAACATGTCGCGATCGATCCTGCGTACGGGCGCGTTGCGCGCCGGAGTCTGGGCCCGGCTGTTCGCGGTCCTGTTGTTGCTGGCGGCGGCTCTGCCGGCCAGCGCCGACGACTACACCAAGACCAAGCACCCGGTCGTGCTGGTGCATGGCCTGTTCGGCTTCGACGAACTCGGCGGCCTCTACGATTACTGGTACGACATCCCGGGGCAGCTGCGTGCGGGCGGCGCCAAGGTCTATGTCGCCAACGTGTCCTCGGCCAACTCCAGCGAACTGCGCGGCGAGCAGCTGATCGATTACCTGGAAACCCTGCAGGCCACCTACGGCTACAGCCGTTTCAACCTGATCGGCCACAGCCACGGCGGACCGACCGCGCGCTACGTCGCCTCGGTACGCCCGGACCTGGTCGCCTCGATCACCTCGATGGGCAGCCCGCACACCGGCAGCAAGGTTGCCGACGGCATCGGCACCGCGTTCCCGCCCGGTTCGCCGGGCCGCGGCCTGGTCGCCGGCCTCGCCGACGCGCTGGGTTCGTTCCTGGAATTCCTATCCGGCGACGACGATCCGCAGGACGCGCTGGCCGCCCTGGCTTCGCTCGACAGCGCCGGCGCGGCGGCGTTCAACGCGCGCTATCCGCAAGGCCTGCCCAGCAGCGCCTGCGGCCAGGGCGCGGCCAGCGTGCGCGGCGTGCGCTACTACTCGATGGGCGGCACCTCGCCGCTGAGCAACGTGTTCGACCCCAGCGATCTGCTGATGGGCGCGGGTGCGCTGTTCTTCGGCTTCGAGGCCAACGACGGCCTGGTCGGGCGCTGCTCCTCGCACCTGGGCAGCGTGATCCGCGACGACTACGCCTGGAACCACCTCGACGAGGTCAACCAGGTCGCCGGCCTGCGCGGCCTGTTCGCGTCCAATCCGCCCAGCGTCTACCGCGCGCATCTGAACCGGCTGAAGAACGCCGGACTGTAGGGTGCTGCGTTTCGCGCTAGCGCTGGCATTGGCGGCGGGTGTGGCCCTGGTGCTGGGGCTGTCGGGCTGGCATCGCGAGGCGACGTCGGTGCCGGCTTCGGTGCGGACGACGGCGCCCTCCCGCGGCGTCGCCGATGCGCGTGGGGAGCCGCGTGCGCGCGCCGCCGCGACCGCGGCAGACTCCCTGCGCGGCACCGAGGTCGACGGCGGGGTGACCCTGGACGCGGCCGGCAAGCCGGCGATCGACCGCGGCCTGCGCCGGCTGTTCGATTACTTCCTCACCCGCCTGGGCGAACGCGAGCCCGCGGCGATACGCGACGACCTGCGCCGCTATCTGCAGCCGCGCCTGGGGGCGCCCGCGCTGGCCCAGGTATTGGCCTGGTTCGACGCCTATGTCGCGCTGGAGCGCGAAAGCGCGGCCCTGGGCGCGGGCGGCGATCTGCGCGCCGATCTCGAGCGCCGGCGCGAACTGCGCCGGCGCCGGCTGGGCGAGGTCGTCGCCCAGGCCTGGTATGGCGAGGACGAGCGCCGCCTCGAGCATGCGATCGCGCGGCAGGCGCTGCTGCGCGACCGCGGCCTCACCCCTGCGCAACGCGCCGAGCGCTTGCGCGAACTCGACGCCGCGCAGGGCCTGAGCGCCGACCCCACACGCAGCGAAAGCGAGGCCGTCGCGTTGGCGATGCGGCAGAGCGCCCAGTACGAAGCCGAGGGCGTCGCGCCCGAGCGTCGTTACGCCGAGCGCGAGGCCGCGTTCGGAGCGCCGGCGGCGCAACGTCTGGGCGAGCTCGACCGGCGCCGCGCGCAGTGGAATCAGCGCTTGAGCGCGTATCGCGCGCAACGCGATCGAATCTTGGCCGACCCCAGCCTGAGCGCGGCGCAACGTCAGGCCCGCTTGAGCGCGCTGCTGGCGCCGTTCGACGCGCGCGAACGGCTGCGCGTGGAAGCGCTGACGCGCGAGGATGCGCGCCGATAGCGCGATCGATGTCGCCTAGCGCGGATAGAACTCGCGGCTGAACTGCAGGGTCGTGCTGGCGCCGCCTTCCGGCGTCACGCTGACGTCGAAGCGCACGGTGTCCGGCAGGGCGATCTCGACGGTGCCGATGTAATCCAGCAACTGCGCGCTGCCGGGATCGCCGGTGCGCAGCTCGCGCAGTTCCAGTTCGCGGCGCTGGCCGCGCAGGTCGGTGGCGCTGGCGCTGACCCGCGCCGGAATCGCCACGTCCTGGCCGTCCGGACCGCGTCGCACCGCGACCAGCAGCATCACCGTGGCGTCGTCGCGCACGATCCCGTACTGCTGCGCGACCGCCGGCGACAGCGCCGAGGTCTGCAGCGCGCTCGCGCGCACGCTGACGTCGCCGCTGCGCGCGATGGCCTCCTGCGGCGCGGCGCCGGCGCTGCCGGACGCGGTGGGCAGCGCCGCCTCGCGGCCGCAGCCGCTCAGCAGCGCGAGAGTCAGCAGGCAGACGGCGAGAGCGGTGCGCATGGCGGAGGTTCCGGTAGGTGGGGTCAGTCGTTGGCGGCCGAGAGCTCGCGGCCGCGTCGGGTGGCGGCCGCGATCGCGGCTTCGACCAGGGCGTGGAAACCGCCGGTTTCGAAGGTTTCGATGGCCGCCTGGGTGGTGCCGCCGGGCGAGGTCACGCGCGCGCGCAGCACCTCGGCGGGTTCGTCGGAATGGGTGAGCATGGTGGCCGCGCCCAGCAAGGTCTGATTGACCAGGGCGCGCGCGGCTTCGGGCGTGAGGCCCTGGGCCACGCCCGCGGCCTGCATGGCCTGCGCGAGCAGGAACACGTAGGCCGGGCCGCTGCCGGAGACCGCGGTGACCGCGTCCATCTGCGCCTCTTCGGCGATCCACACCGTCGGACCGACCGCGTCCAGCAGCGCCGCCGCGCGTGCGCGCTGCGGCTCGGCGGTGGCGGCGTTGGCGTACAGGCCGGTGATGCCGGCGCCGAGCAGGGCCGGCGTGTTCGGCATCGCCCGCACCACCGCCTGATCGCCGCCCAGCCACAGGTCGAGCTGGCGGGCGGTGATGCCGGCCGCGATCGAGATCACCAGCGGGCGCTGCGACTGCGCCAGCGGCGCCAGCGCCGCGCACACGCTGCGCATCACCTGCGGTTTGACCGCGAGCAGCCACACGCTGGCGCCGGTCGCGGCCTCGGCCGCGTTGGCGTAGCAGGGCACGCCGAAGTCGCGCTGCAGGGCCTCGCGCAGCACTTCCACCGGCTCGGCCACGCGGATCGCCTCGGCGTCGCCGCCGCGCGCGACCAGGCCGCCGATCAGGCTGCGCGCCATGTTGCCGCCGCCGATGAAGGCGACCGGGCTGAGCGGGGACAGGGCGGTATCGGATGCGGGCATGGCGTTCGGGGCGTGCGGGACTGGAGCGCCAGCATACCGAGGCGGCCGCGCTCCCGCGCTAGGAACCGCCGCGTCGGGACGCGTCAGGCAGCGGCGGGCAGGCCCTGTCGTGGAGGCGCGCCTCGAAGCGGTAGCGCGGTACGTAGTCGCCGGCGTAGCTCAAGGCGATCCGGCCCGACCACAGCAGATCGTAGCGGTCGCTGTCGCCGCGGCGCTGGAAGCGGATACGGTGATCGACCGCGCTGTCGTGACCCAGCAGGTACAGCCCGAACGCCGGATCTTCGTCGGCGTCGGGCAGCTCCCCGTCGCCGTCGAACGGATCGGCCACGAATTCGGCGCCGTCCAGCGCCGCCAGCGAGAACTGCGCCAGCGGCCCGATCCGGATGCCGCCGCTCTCGCCCCAATAGACCGAGGACAGGATGCAGTTGTGGTAGTTGCCCCACACGATCGGCGAGGCCCAGTCCGAAGCCGCGCCGTCCCCGTCGTCGGCGATCTCGCGTTCGGCGTAGTACTTCGCGCCGACCAGGTGCAGATCGAACCACACATCCTCGCCTTCGACCCGCGCGCTCCACTCGAATTCGGCGATGGCATGGCCTTCCGGCCAGGGGTTGCCGGGGAACACGATGCGGTCCTGCGGGTGCGCCGCGGCGCTCATGCGGCGGGCTTGGGCGGACGCGCGCCGAACAGGGCGGTGCCGATGCGGACCAGGGTCGCGCCTTCCTCGATCGCGATCGCGTAGTCGTCGCTCATGCCCATCGACAGGGTGTCGAGGCCGGGATGGTCGGCGCGCAGCGACTCGAACAAGGCATGAGCGCGGCGGAACGCGGGGCGGCGACGCTCGGGGTCCGCGTGCGGGGTCGGGATCACCATCAGCCCGCGCAGACGCAGGCGCGGTTCGGCCGCGATCGCGGCGGCCAGCGCCGGCGCCTCCTCGGGCCGGCAGCCGTGCTTGCTGGCCTCGTCGTCGATGTTGACCTGGATCAGCACCTGCAGCGGCGCGCGCGCCGGGTCGCGGTGGCGGGCCAGGGCCGCGACCAGCTTGGGCCGGTCCACGGTCTGCACCCAGTCGAACAGCTGCGCGGCCTGCTCGGCCTTGTTCGACTGCAGGTGGCCGATCAAATGCCACTCCAGTCTCAGTTCGGCCAGGACCGCGCTTTTGGCCGCGGCTTCCTGAACATAGTTCTCGCCGAACGCGCGTTGCCCGGCCGCCGCCAGTTCCGCGACGGCGGTCGCATCCTGGGTCTTGCTGACCGCGAGCAACTGCGGTACTGGCCGCTGCGCAAGGCGCGCGGCGTTATCCAACTGGTGCAAGATGCCGAGCAGGGCGTGCGCGCGCACGTAGGGAAATCCTGTGAAAGAGGGCTGGTTCGGCAATGCGGGTACGGGGCTATACTGCCTCGCAGGGGACGCTTCCCGCTACTTGCGGCTGGCCACTATTGTCGCTCGTTTGCGTTTAGGCGTTTTCGCTGTAGCTTCGTTCCGTGTGGTCTGAAGTTTCCATCTGAAGTTCTGTTGCAGTGCGGGGGAGCACGCATGGATATCGCCGAACTGTTGGCGTTTTCGGTCAAGAACAAGGCATCCGACTTGCATCTGTCGGCCGGCCTGCCGCCGATGATTCGCGTCGATGGCGACGTGCGGCGCATCAATATTCCGGCGCTGGACCATAAGCAGGTCCACTCGCTGGTGTACGACATCATGTCGGACAAGCAGCGCCGCGATTACGAAGAATTCCTCGAGGTCGACTTCTCGTTCGAGATTCCCGGCCTGGCCCGCTTCCGCGTCAACGCGTTCAACCAGAACCGCGGCGCCGGCGCGGTGTTCCGTACCATTCCCTCGGAAGTGCTGTCGCTCGAAGACCTGGGCTGCCCGCGCATCTTCAAGGAACTGATCGAGCAGCCGCAGGGCCTGATCCTGGTCACCGGACCGACCGGTTCGGGCAAGTCGACCACGCTGGCGGCGATGATCGACCACATCAACAAGAACGAGTACGCGCACATCCTGTCGGTCGAAGACCCGATCGAGTTCGTGCACACCTCGCAGAAGTGCCTGATCAACCAGCGCGAAGTCCACCGCGACACCCACGGCTTCAACGAGGCCCTGCGTTCGGCGCTGCGCGAAGACCCCGACTACATCCTGGTCGGCGAGTTGCGAGATCTGGAAACCATCCGCCTGGCGCTGACCGCGGCCGAAACCGGCCACTTGGTGTTCGGCACCCTGCATACCTCGTCCGCGGCCAAGACGGTCGACCGCATCATCGACGTGTTCCCGGCCGGCGAAAAGCCGATGGTGCGCTCGATGCTGTCCGAGTCGCTGCGCGCGGTGATCTCGCAGGCGCTGCTGAAGAAGGTCGGCGGCGGCCGTACCGCGGCCTGGGAAATCATGGTCGGCATCCCGGCGGTGCGTAACCTGATCCGCGAGGACAAGGTCGCGCAGATGTATTCGGCGATCCAGACCGGCCAGAACCACGGCATGATGACCCTCGACCAGCACCTGCAGGACCTGGTGAAGCGCGGCATGATCCTGCGCCCGCAGGCCCGCGAGTACGCCAAGGACAAGCGCCTGTTCGACTAAGTGAAGCAGGTCCCGGTTGCCCGGGGCCGTTGCTGGCACAGTGCCGGCGCCGGTCCCTCGGCAGCCACAGCATCACGGCACCGTCTTTTTTTTGTTTGACCTCCCGAGGAGGCAGCCCCATGAGCACCATCGACTTCACCTCGTTCCTCAAGCTGATGGCGCACCAGAAGGCGTCGGACTTGTTCATCACCGCCGGCATGCCGCCGTCGATGAAGGTCCACGGCAAGATCTCGCCGATCACCCAGAACCCGCTGACTCCGCAGCAGAGCCGCGACCTCGTGCTCAACGTGATGAACCCTCAGCAGCGCGAGGAGTTCGAAAAGACCCACGAGTGCAACTTCGCGATCGGCGTGACCGGCGTCGGCCGCTTCCGCGTGAGCTGCTTCTACCAGCGCAACCAGGTCGGCATGGTCCTGCGCCGCATCGAGACCAAGATCCCGACCGTCGAAGAGCTCAACCTGCCGCCGATCATCAAGACGCTGGCGATGACCAAGCGCGGCATCATCATCTTCGTCGGCGCCACCGGTACCGGTAAGTCGACCTCGCTGGCGGCGATGATCGGCTACCGCAACATGAACTCCAGCGGCCACATCATCACGATCGAGGACCCGATCGAATTCGTGCACAAGCACGAGGGCTGCATCATCACCCAGCGCGAAGTCGGCATCGACACCGACAGCTGGGACGCCGCGCTCAAGAACACCCTGCGCCAGGCGCCGGACGTGATCATGATCGGCGAGGTGCGCACCCGCGAGGGCATGGACCACGCCATCGCCTTCGCCGAAACCGGTCACCTGGTGCTGTGCACCCTGCACGCCAACAACGCCAACCAGGCGATGGACCGCATCATCAACTTCTTCCCCGAGGATCGCCGCGGCCAGTTGCTGATGGACTTGTCGCTGAACCTCAAGGGCGTGGTCGCGCAGCAGCTGATCCCGACGCCGGACGGCAAGGCGCGCCGGGTCGCGATGGAAATCCTGCTGGGCACGCCGCTGGTCCAGGACTACATCCGCGACGGCGAGATCCACAAGCTCAAGGAAGTGATGAAGGAGTCCACTCAGCTGGGCATGAAGACCTTCGATCAGGCCCTGTTCGAGCTCTACCAGGCCGGCGAGATCAGCTACGAGGACGCCCTGCGTTACGCCGACTCGCAGAACGAAGTGCGCCTGCGCATCAAGCTCGCCCAGGGCGGC
Source organism: Lysobacter sp. cf310 (assembly GCF_900114355.1). Taxonomy (GTDB): domain Bacteria; phylum Pseudomonadota; class Gammaproteobacteria; order Xanthomonadales; family Xanthomonadaceae; genus Lysobacter. Next base: position 557,786 of record NZ_FOSS01000001.1, on the reverse strand, counting down.
GACGCGCGCACCCTGGCCCAGGGCCTGGACGGCGTCGAGGTCGCGGAAGTGCGCTGACGCGCCCACCGCGACCGAACGACGGAAAGAAGCCCGGCCGGTCCGGGCTTCTTCTTTTTGGGGCGCGCCGACGGCCGGCGTGGTGTCCTGTCGTGCGCGTGGGTATCGTTAGCCGCTAGCAGGGATGTAGCTGACGACACGGAGCATGTCGCATGGCCGATACCGACCAGGGACCCGTCGTGCCCGGTCCGGAGCCCGCACGGGCGCCGGCCGACCCGCCCGCCGGCGCCGCCGCGCCGCCGCCCGACGATGCCGAGACCGCGGCCATCGACGCCGCCGAACGCGCCGCGATCGAGCAGCGTCGCCGCGAGGCCGGCATCGCCGCCGCCGAGGGTGCGACGCTCAGCAGCGTGGGCCTGGCCCTGTCCGGCGGCGGCGTACGCAGCGCGACCTTCTGCCTGGGGCTGATCCGCGGCCTGGCCCAGAACGGCCTACTGCCGCGTTTCGACTATCTGTCCACGGTGTCCGGCGGCGGCTATGCGGGCGCGGCCCTGGGCCGGTTGATCGCGGCGCTGGGCATCGCCGACGCGCAACGCCTGCTCAGCCGCGGCGACACCCTGTTGCTGGCCTGGCTGCGCCGCTACGGCCGCTACCTGGCGCCGCGCGGCGCGCGCGACTACGGCATCGCCATCGCCACCTACCTGCGCGCCGGCCTGGCCGTGCACCTGGAGTTCGCCCTGCTCGCGATCGCGATCGGCACCCTGGTGGTGCTGCCGCATCTGCTGCAGAGCCTGACGTCCTTGCTGGCGCCGCAGGACTGGAGCGGCTGGCGCACCGCCTGGTGGCCGCTGGCGGCGCTGAGCTGGCTGCTGTTGGCGCCCGGCAATCTGATGGCGTACTGGGCGCTGCGCGATGTCGCGCCCAAGGACGCGGCTGCGCTGAACGCGCCGCCGCGCTACTCGCGCTGGGATATCGCCATGATCCTGGTGGCCGGCGCGGTCACCGTGCTGCTGGCCTCGCGCCTGTCCGACGCCGGCCCGCCGCTGCCCGCGTACTCGGCCAAGTTCCTCGCCGTGCTGGTGCTGGCCAGCGTCTCCGGCTACGGCCTGTGGCTGTGGACGCGCGTGCGCGGCGCCAGCGACGACCGCGACACCTTCAACACCCGCGAGCGCGATCTGCTGACCGCGCATCTGCGCAAGATCAACCTGATCGCGCTGGTGCTGGCCGCGCTGGGCGCGGTCGATCTGTTGAGCTGGAAGCTGCTGCAGAACCTGGAGGCCGGCGCGCCCTGGGTCTACGGCAGCCTCGGCCTGGGCAGCCTGCTGGTGGTGGTGGTGCGCGCGTTCGGCGAGCCGATCCAGCGCCTGCTTTCGACCGAAGAGGGCCCGCGCCCGGGCCTGATGCCCTTGCTGATCAACGTGCTTGGCCTGGGCGCTGCGCTGGTGCTGCTGGTGCTGTGGGTGACGGTGGTGCAGTGGTGGGTGTTCGGCCGCCACGGCACCGATCCGCACCTGATCCTGAGCGGACTGTGCGAGCGTCTGGCGCTGCCGGCCTGGGACCTGTCGGGTCTGCTGCCGCGTTGGCGATGGCTGCAATGGATGCTGCAGCAACCGACCCTGCTGCGCCTGCTGTGGCTGCTGCTGGGCCTGTTGATCTGGTTCCTCGGCACCGGCATGCACACCGAGACCGTCAACGCCACGTCCCTGCACGGTTTCTACCGTTCGCGCCTGACCCGCACCTACCTGGCCGTGGGCAACCTGATCCGTTTCCCCGGCCAGGCCGTGCTCGGCGCGCGCGAGGTCAGCCCCGAGGAGTTCTCCAACGTGGTCGCGACCGTGCGCGCGGACGACGTCGCGCTCACCGACTATCGCCCGCACGAGCGCGGCGGCCCCGTGCATCTGATCAACGTCTGCCTCAACCAGACCCGCGGCGCCAGCAGCAAGCTCTACAACGCCGACCGCAAGGGCGCGCCGCTGGTGGCCAGCACCTTCGGCCTGGAGGTCGGACGCGACGGCGAGCGCGCGGCGGTGGAACCCCAGCGCCTGGACAAACTGGGGCGCTGGATCGCGATCTCGGGCGCGGCGGCCTCGCCGGGCGCGGGCTCCAACACCACCGCCGGCTGGGCCATGCTGCTGTTCCTGGTCGGCGCGCGTCTGGGCTATTGGTTCGACACCGGACGCACGGCCGCGCAGCTGGAGCGGCCGATGGCCGGCGTCGGCCCGGTCGGCACCACCGCCACCCAGGCGCTCGGTCTGGCGCTGTGGCGGCGCTATCGCAATTCCAAGTTCGGGCGTCTGATCGCCGAGGCCACCGCCTCGTTCGACGGCGAAAGCGCGCGCGCCTGGTACCTGTCCGATGGCGGCCATTTCGACAACACCGGCCTGCATTCGCTGCTGCGGCGCCAGCTCGACTTCATCGTCCTGGCCGATTGTGGCGCCGATCCGGCCTACGAGTTCGCCGACCTGGAGAACCTGATCCGCAAGGCGCGCATCGACTTCGGCGCCGAGATCGAGTTCTACACCGAGGACAGCGCCTGCCATCTGCCGCTGATGCAGGACGAGCACATCTGCGTGCTGCCGCCGGAGAAGCTGCGCGACAACTACACCGCGCGCGGGGTGATGCTGGCGCGCATCCGCTACCGCCCCGATGCCCAGGGCCGCTGCAAGCAAGGCACGTTGCTGGTGGTGAAGCCGAACCTGCACTTCGCCCTCGACAGCGACGTGCTCGCGTACGCGCGGCGCAATCCGCAATTCCCGCAGCAGCCCACCTCGGACCAGTTCTTCGACGAAGCGCAGTGGGAGAGCTACCACCGCCTGGGCGAGGATTTCGGCCGCGCCCTGCGGCCGGGCTGGCTGGAGCAACTGCCGGGCTGGAGCGTGCCGGTCGCGCCGCAGGACGCGCTGCCCTCGCTGCGCCGCCTGCGTCCGATCGCGGCGCGGGCCGACGAGGCCGGCAAGCCGTTCTGGCGTCCGGAGACCAAGGCCGCCGCACTCAGCGCCGGCCTGGGCGCGGGCCTGATCGCGACCCTGGCGCTGCCGGCCTGGCAGGTCTACGACAAGCTCGCCGCGCAGCGCGAACAAGACCGGCTCGAAACCAGGAAACGCCTGGACGAACTGCGCGCGAAGCTGCCGGTATGGGCGCGCAAGGGCGAAGCGGCGCCCGCGGGCGCCGAAGCGGTGGATATCGACGAGGACGCGCAGGCGCTGCTCGACGGCCTGTACCAACAGGTGCGGCGCGAACGCGGCACGCTCAGCGACGGTGGTCGCGTGGTCGCGCGCGTGCAGGCCAGTTGCGGGCTGCCGGTGTCGAAAGCGCTGGCCCAGGCCTGCCCGCCGGTGCAGAGCGCGCACCGCAAACTCTGCGAGGCGGTCTGCGACCCGCCGACCCGCGATCCGTATTGGGAGCGCAGCGACCAGGCCGCGGCGCTGGCGATCGCGCCGGTCGCGGAATCGGTGGAATCCAGCGCCGACGCCTCCGCCGTGCTCAGTACCGATGCGGGCGTGTACGGCCAGGAAGATCCGGATGCGGTCCTGCCGCAGGACATCGCCTTGCCCGAGCGCCAGATTCAGAAGAAGCAGATGGCGCCGTTGGCCGCGACCTCCGAATCGCCCGGCCAGCGCGTGCAGCGGCTCTGCCATCGCCAGGTGGTCTATGTGCAGGTCTACGACGAGGCCACGCGCGCGCGCGCCGCGGCCTTGCCATGGAAAACCCTGCAGCCCGGCGCGACCATGCCCGGGATCGAGAACGTGGTGCGCTCGGCGCGCGCGCGCAACGCCGACGCCCCCAAGGCCTATGCGCAACCGACCCTGGTGGTGCACCGCATCGACGACGACGGCGCCTGCGCCGAGGCGCTCAAGGATTGGCTGACGCCGCAACTGAGCGCCTGGTACGGCCCGGCGCCGCAGGTCGAACTGCGCAAACTGCCCGGCGCCTTCAAGCCCGAGGACCGCGTGATCGAACTGTGGCTGCCGAATGCGCGCGCGCCGGTGCAGCAGGCGGCATCGCCCGGGCTGGCGCCCGCGTCGCGCACGCCGGCGACGGGCGCGGAGCCGGCTGCGGTCGTTGCGCGCGTTCCTGCCACGGTCGCATCCGCGCCGACGCGCTAGCGCGCGGGCCTTGCTACGGAACGTGGATCGTTCAGGCCTTCGCCGCCCGCATCCACGGCGGCGGCGGACGCCGCTTGGCCAGCTTGGCGTAGACCGGGCAGCTCTCGCGATGGCCGCCGGGCAGGTAGCCCAGGCTCATCAGGAATTCGTTGGTGATTTCGCCGCCGGTGAAGCGGAAGGTGTTTTTGAACAGCTTGACCCAGGCCGCCTTGTCGCGCGGGCGGCCGTCCAGCAGTAGGTGCGCGTCCAGCCATTGCGCGAAACCGCCGTGACTGGCGCGCAGGCTCTGCACGATCTGGGCGTTATGGATGGCGGCGTCGACCTTGAGGCGGTTGCGGATGATGCCGGCGTCGGCGAGCAGGCGCGCGCGCTCGGCGTCGCCGTAGGCGGCCACCGTGTCGACGTCGAAACCGTCGTAGGCGGCGCGGAAACCGTCGCGCTTGCGCAGGATGGTTTCCCAGCTCAGCCCGGCCTGGTTGATCTCCAGGATCAGGCGCTCGAACAGCTCGGCCTCGGCGCGTTGCGGGAAGCCGTATTCGCGGTCGTGATAAGGGCCGTGCAGGGGATGGCCGGGGGCGTAATCGCAGTAACCGGACATGTTCAAGCGCGTCCGTGGCGCGAGTGGACGGCGGCCGTGGCCGGCGCCGGGAAACGGAGGGTCGGCCGGGGCATGGCTCGGGTCCGGGGCAGGGGGCAAACCCCATGCTACGACGGATCGGCCGCGACCCGCGAGCGCGACACGCACGTTAGAATGGCGCCATGTCCGTGATGCCCACACCCCTGGCCAGCCAGCTCCTGATCGCGCTGCCCGCGCTGTCGGATACCAACTTTTCGCGCAGCGTCGCCCTGATCTGCCAGCACGACGACGACGGCGCCATGGGCATCGTGGTCAACCGACCCTCCGAGTACACCCTGGGCGAGGTCTTCGGCCAGATGGGCGTGGACGGCGGCGACGACCGCCTGCGTTCGCAGGTCGTGCTGGCCGGCGGCCCGGTCCATCCGGAGCGCGGCTTCGTGCTGCACGACGGCGGCATGCACTGGGATTCGACCCTGGCGATCGCCGATGCGCTGTTCCTGACCACCTCGCGCGACATCCTGGAAGCGATGGCGCGCGGCGAAGGTCCCGAGAACGCGATCGTCGCGCTGGGCTGCGCGGGCTGGGGTTCGGGCCAGCTCGAACACGAGCTGACCGAGAACGACTGGCTGACCGCGCCGGCCGACGCCGAGCTGCTGTTCGACCTGCCGCTGGACGCGCGCTGGCATGCCGCCGCGGGCCGCATCGGCGTGGATTTCGCGCACCTGGCCGACTACGCCGGGCACGCATGAACGCCGACGCCGATCAGCGCACGGTCATCCGCCGCGACGGCACGGTGCTGGGCTTCGATGTCGGTGCGCGCCGGATCGGCGTGGCGGTGGGCAGCGCCTTCGGCCACGGCGCGCGCGCGCTGGCGGTGGTGGACGTGCACGGCCACGGCCCGGACTGGAACGCGATCGACCGTCTGCGCAACGAATGGCGCCCGGACGGCCTGATCGTCGGCGACCCCATGACCCTGGAGGGCGGCGATCAGCCGGCCCGCCTGCGCGCGCACGCGTTCGCGCGCGAGCTGCATGCACGCTACAACCTGCCGGTGGTGCTGGTGGACGAGCGCTTGAGTTCGATCGAGGCCGCGCAACGCTTCGCCGCCGATCGCGCCGAGGGCCGCAAGCGCCGGCGCGACGCCGAGGCGCTGGACGCGGTCGCCGCGGCGGTGATCGTCGAGCGCTACCTGGCCGCCCCCGACGACGCTCTCGACCTGAACCAACTGCCCGCCGCATGAACTCGACGTTTTCGCATACGCCGCCGGCCGCCGCGCCGCGCCATCTGTTGACCCTGGACGGCATCTCGCGCGACGCGCTGACCGCCCTGCTGATCCGCGCCCAGGCCTTCGCCGAAGGCCACTACGACCGCCGCGCGCTGGACGGGCTGGCGGTGTGCACGCTGTTCTTCGAGCCGTCCACGCGCACGCGCATGAGCTTCCAGCTCGCGGCCCAGCGCCTGGGCGCGCATACGATCAACTTCGACGCCTCGACCTCGTCCACGCGCAAGGGCGAGACCGCGCTGGACACGCTCAAGAACCTGGAAGCGATGGGCGTGCGCGGCTTCGTGATCCGCCACCACGAGGACGGCGCGGTCGCGGCCCTGGCCGAGCACGTCGATCCGGGCACCAGTCTGGTCAACGCCGGCGACGGCCGCAGCGCGCACCCGACCCAGGGCCTGCTCGACATGCTGACCCTGCGCCAGGCCAAGGGCACCGATTTCTCCGGCCTGCGCGTGCTGATCGTGGGCGACCTGCGCCATTCGCGCGTCGCGCGTTCGGACCTGCACGCGCTGCGCGCGCTGGGCACCGGCGAGATCCGCGTTTGCGGCCCCGCCGCGCTGCTGCCCGACGCGGCGACCCTGCAGGGCTGCACGGTCTCGCAGGATCTGGACGCCGCGCTCGAAGGCGTGGATGCGGTGATGATGCTGCGCCTGCAACGCGAGCGCATGGAGGAGGGCCTAGTGGCGTCGCTGGACGACTACCACCGCGACTACGGCCTCACCGCCGCGCGCCTCAAGCGCGCCGCCGCGGACGCGATCGTGATGCACCCGGGCCCGATCAATCGCGGCGTCGAGATCACCGACGAGGTCGCCGACGGCCCGCAGTCGCTGATCCTGACCCAGGTCGCCAACGGCGTCGCCGCGCGCATGGCCGTACTCGAAGCCCTGCTCAAGGGCTGAACCCATTACTAGCCGCGACGCCCCCGGCGCCGGCAAGGACATCGAAGCATGATCGTGAAAGACAGCAATGGCACCGCGCTCGCCGACGGCGACTCGGTGCTGGTGATCAAGGACCTGAAGGTGAAGGGCACCTCGGTGACGCTCAAGCGCGGCACCCTGTGCAAGAACATCCGCCTCACGGACGACGAAGATCTGATCGAGTGCAACGTCGAGAAGGTCAAGGGGCTGGTGCTGCGCACCGAGTTTCTGAAGAAGGCTTGAGCGGGTAGAAGCGAATCCCGCTCAATAGCGGGTAGAGCAAATCCCCCTCAATCCCCCTTTTTCAAAGGGGGAGGAAGCGTATGGCTGGCCGGTCCCAGCGTACGCTTGTCTTGTTTTTGGATGAGGAAACAAGCTCAACAAGGCGCATCGCGCCCCGCTTGTCTTCCCCCTTTGAAAAAGGGGGATTGAGGGGGATTTGCTGTTGTTGTTGCTGTTGCTGTTGCCCCGAGCCTTCCGCCTCAGTGCCGCCGCTGCCGCCACAGCCAGGGCCACAGCGCATCGCTGGCATAGGCCGGATCCCAGGCGTTGTGCGCGACACCCGCGAACTCGGTGTAGCGCACGTCGCCGCCGGCCTGCTTGAGCGCCTCGGCCATGCGCCGCGACTGCTGCACCGGCACCGACTCGTCGCGGTCGCCGTGGAAGATCCAGGTCGGCAGGCGATGCAGGCGCTGGGCCGCGATCGCGAACGGATCGTCGTCGGTGGCCACGCCGCGCACATACAGGTCCCCGCCGGCGACCGGCGCGGTCACGCCGCCGCAGATCGGCACCAGCGCGGCGAAGCGGTCGGGCTGCAGCAGCGCCAGTTCGTAGACGCCGTAGCCGCCGCGCGACAGGCCGGTCAGCGCGACCCGGTCCGGGTCGCCGTCGAATTCGCGCAGCGCCGCATCCAGCGCGGCCAGCGCCATGCGCGCGGTGCCGTCGGTCCAGGATTCGTTGGCGGGCGACTGCGGGAACACCGCGATCGCCGGAAACTCGTCCTGGGCGCGGCGGATGTGCGGCGCCAGCCCGACCGCGAGCTGGCGCTGGTTGTCGTCGCCGCGTTCGCCCGAGCCGTGCAGGAACAGCAGCGCCGGCGGATGCCGGCCGCCGGCCGCGCGCGCGGGCACGAACACTTGATAGCGATAGGTCCGACCCTCGAGCTCCAGGCTGCGCTCGACGAAGGCGCCGTGTTCGCGGGCCGCGGGCGTGTGCGTGCAGGAGGCCGCGATCATCACGGCCAACGGCAGCAGGATCGCCCAAAGGCGAACGGTAACGGGTCGCAGCATCGTGCTGTCCACGGCATCCTTGTTGATCGCATCATTCCGTGCGATTTCCGCGCTGTCCATGCGCGATCCTGCGATTTGCCGCGACCGCCACATTGGGAAAAGTCGTCGTTCACCTTCGTGGATCCCGTTCAGCGAGCGTGGTGATGCGCAGCACGATCCAGGTGTGCGCCGCTGCGTCCGAGCGCGCTCAGCGCAGCAGGATCAGCGTGGCCAGGCCGAGGAAGCTCAGGAAGCCCATCACGTCGGTGAGCGTGGTCAGCACCACGCCGCCGGCCAGGGCCGGATCGAAGCCCAGACGCTTGAGCGTGACCGGCACCAGCACGCCACCGGCCGCGGCGGTGAGCAGATTGATCGTGAGCGCGGCGCCGATCACCAGCGACAGGCCGGGCTGGCGGAACCACAGCAGCACGATCAGACCCAGGCCGATGCCCAGCACCACGCCGTTGATCAGCGCCACCGACAGCTCCTTGCGCAGCAGCACGCCGACGTTGGACGCGCCGATCTGGCCCAGGGCCAGGCCGCGGATCATCAGCGCCAGCACCTGAGTACCGGCGTTGCCGCCCATGCCGGCGACGATCGGCATCAGCGCCGCCAGGGCGACCAGCTTGGCGATGGAGTCCTCGAACTGGCCGACCACGCTGGCGGCCAGGAAGGCGGTGCACAGGTTCACGCTGAGCCAGATCAGGCGGCGCCGGAACGCGCGCCGGACCGGGCTGAACAAGTCCTCGTCCTCGTCCAGGCCGGCCGCGCTCAAGGCCTGGTGCTCGGCCTGGTCGCGGATGATGTCGACCACGTCGTCGATGGTGATGCGGCCGAGCAGGATGTTGTTGTCGTCGACGACCGGGGCGCTGATCCAGTCGTGGTCGGAGAACTGGCGCGCGACTTCGCTGTCGGTCTCGGTCACGTCGATCGCCGGCTGCTCGTCGTCGATCAGTTCGTTGATCGGCGTGCCGGGCTCGTGGGTGAGCAGGGCGGCCAGGGCGATGCGACCCAGGTACTGGTGGCGGCGGCTGACCACGTACAGGTGGTCGGTGTGTTCGGGCAGTTCGCCGCGCAGGCGCAGGTAGCGCAGCACTACGTCGATGGTGGTGTCGGCGCGCACCGTCACCACGTCCGGGTTCATCAGGCGGCCGGCGGTGTCCTCCGCGTACGACAGCACCTGCTCCAGGCGCTCGCGGTTTTCGCGGTCCATCGACTTGAGGACTTCGTCGATGACGGTGTCGGGCAGATCCTCGACCAGATCGGCGAGGTCGTCGATGTCGAGGTCCTCGACCGCGGCCACGATCTCGTCGGTGTCCATGTCCGCGAGCAGGCTTTCGCGCACTTCGTCGCCGACGTGGACCAGCACCTCGCCGTCGTCCTCGGGATCGACCAGGCCCCAGACCACGACGCGCTTGCCGGGCGGCAGCGATTCGAGCAGGTTGCCGATCTCGGCGGGCGAGAGGGTGTTGACCAGGCGCCGCACCGGCCCCAGACGACCGCTGTCGAGCGCATCGGAAAGCAGGCGCAGCTGACGCGCGGTCTTGTCGTGGCGGACGGCTTCGGCCATGCGGTACTTCCGTTGGCGCGTCGCGGCCACGAGGGCGGCGACTGGGTTAAGCGTTCATGCGGGCATTATCGCCCGCGAGGCCGGCAAAGCCTAGAGAAATCGGCATCCGCGCGCGTTGGCGCGGCGTACGCCGCATCGCTGGGAGCGACGCGGCACACGCGTGTACGCGCATGCGCGACCGGTCCGCCGCAAATTCGGTGGACAGTCCGGTGGCGCATCCGGCCGGCGCGCGCGTGGCCGCCACAATGGCGGGGCGCGCACTCGCGTATTCGGCGCGAGCGCGGACCGCAGCGGGCGCAGACAGGGGGAAGCAAGGATGAACATCAACACGTGGGCCCTGATCGGCCTGTTGCTCGTCGCCGGCGGCGCGCGCGCCGAGCAGGGCTGTCCGGACGGGCAGTATCCGGGCGGCAGTTCGGCCGGCCAGCTGTGCATCCCGCTACCGGGCTACGGCATCAACGGCGGCAACAAACCGGCCGAGTCGGCGCCCGAGGGCGGGCCGCAGGCGGTCAAGCACGAGTACAAGGCCTGGGCCGCGATCGCCCACGATCCGGTCAGGCGCAGCCTGGGCATGGCCGGGCAGGACAACGGCATCAGCGAACGAAAAGAAGCCGAGCAGGGCGCGATCGAGGCCTGCCGCGCCAACGGCGGCGGCGCCGACTGCAAGGTCCTGATCGCCTATCGCGCCGAGTGCGCGGCGATCGCGGTGGGCATGGGGGCGGACGGCAACGCCAGCCTCTACGCCGACAAGGGCCGCAGCGAGGAGCAGGCGCTGGCGACGGCGCTGGCGCGTTGCGGCAAGGCCGCGCGGATGTGCCAGAAGATCAGCAGCAACTGCGTGACCGGCAGCTTCTACTTCGACGGCTGGAAGTAGCCCGCCGCGCGTGGGCCACGGTTCAGTCCGCGCGCAGCCAGGCCTCGATCGCCTTGCGGTCGCGCGCGCGCAGCAGCGCCGGCGCACGCGCGCGCAGCGCGCCCAGGTCCATGCCGCGGATCGCGCGCCGCAGCTCCAGCAAGGTCGCCGGGTGCAGGCTGAATTCCTCCAACCCCAGGGCCAGCAGCAGCGGCGCGAAGGCCGGGTCGCCGGCCATCTCGCCGCACACCGCCACCGACTTGCCGCGCGCGCGCGCCAGCCGGATCACGTCGCGGATCAGGCGCAGCACGGCCGGGTGCAGGGGCGTGTAGAGCTCGCCCAGGGCCTCGTTGTTGCGGTCGGCGGCTAGCAGGTACTGGATCAGATCGTTGGTGCCGATCGACAGGAAATCGATCGCGCCGATGAAGCTGGGCAGGGCGATCGCGGCCGCGGGCACCTCGATCATCGCCCCCAGCGGCACGTGTTCGGCGATCTCGTGGCCCTCGCGACGCAGGTCGGCGGCGACCTGGTCGAGCAGGCGCTTGACCCGTCGGATTTCCTCGCGCGAGCTCACCATCGGCACCAGCACGCGCAGCGGGCCGTAGCCGGAGGCGCGCAGCAGCGCGCGCAGCTGGGTTTCGAGCAGGCCGTCGCGCGCCAGCGACAGGCGAACGCCGCGCAGGCCCAGGGCCGGGTTGGGTTCGTCGCGCAGGGCCAGGCCGGTGCGGTCGGCCTTGTCCGCGCCCAGGTCCAGGGTGCGGATGGTGACCGAGCGGCCGGTCATGCCCAGCACCACGTCGCGGTAGGCGCGGAACTGCTCTTCCTCGGTCGGCAGCTCGCTGCGCTGCAGGAACAGGAACTCGGTGCGGTACAGGCCGACGCCGGCCGCGCCCAAGGCATGCGCCTCGGCCACGTCCTCGCGCGATTCGGCGTTGGCGTAGAGCTTGATGTCGACGCCGTCGACGGTGCGCGTGGGCTCGCGGCGCAGGCGGTGCAGCTGCTTGCGTTCGCGCGCGTGCTCGCGCACCCGAGTGCGGTGCGCGCGCAGGTCGTCGGCGTTGGGCTCCAGGATCACCGTGCCGCTGCTGCCGTCCACGGTCAGCGCGTCGCCGTCGTTGATCTTGAGCAGGGCCTGCGAGGCGCCCACCACCAGCGGCAGGTGCAGGCTGCGCGCGAGGATGGCGCTGTGCGAGAGCGCGCTGCCGGCGGAGGTCACGATCGCCAGCACGCCCTGGGTCTGCAGCTGCGCCAGTTCGGCCGGGGCGACGTTGTCGGTGATCAGGATCTCGCCGGCCACGCCCTGCATCTCGCCGGCACGGCGGTGCAGGGCGGCGTGGATGCGGCCGATGACCTGGTCGATGTCGTCGACGCGGCTGCGGAAATAGGCGTCGTCCATGGCCTCGAACACCGAGGCGATGCGGTCGCGCTGCAGGCGCAGGGCATAGTCGGCGGCGTAGCGGCCGGTGCGGATCAGCTCGTCCAGGCCGTGCAGCAGTTCGGGGTCGTCCAGCAGCAGGGTGTGCAGGTCGAGGAACTCGCCGACCTCGTGCGCGAGCGCCCCGTGCAGGCGTTCGCGCAGGGCGTGCATCTCGCCGCGCACGGTCTCGATGGCGGCGTGCAGGCGCGCCAGCTCGGCTTCGACCTGGGCCGGCGAGATCCGCTCCTCGGCGACTTCCAGCGCGTGCGGCAGACGGACCCGGGCACGGCCCAGCGCACTGCCCCGCGATGCGCCATGTCCGAAGAACGCTTGCCTCATCTAGCCTGCCTCACGTTAGCGCGCACCGCTCAGCTGTCTTCGTCGAAGCGGCGATCGAACAGCGCGATCACGGCATCGACCGCGGTGGTTTCGTCCTCGCCTTCCACGCGCAGCTTGACCGCGGTGCCCTGGCCGGCGGCGAGCAGCATCACGCCCATGATGCTCTTGGCGTTGACCTCGCGGCCCTTGGCGGTGAGGGTGGCGCTGCTGCGGAAGCCGGACAGCACCTGCACCAGCTTGGCGGTGGCGCGGGCATGCAGGCCCAGTCGGTTGGAGACGGTCAGTTCGCGTTCGATCATTGCGGGTTCCTCAAAATCCGTCTCGTTGTTGCGGTGTCGCGCTGCGGTCTGGGGTCGGACATCAGGCCTCGTCGATGATCACGCCGTTGCGCGCCCCGGCCGCGGCGACCGCGGGGAGTTCGTCCAGGTCGAGGTCGGAATAGTTCAACACCCGCAGCAGCATCGGCAGGCTCAGCGCCGACACGCGGCGCACCGGCGTGCCCAGACGGGCGACGCGGGCGGCGAGATTGCTGGGCGAGGCGCCGTACAGATCGGTCAGCACCAGCACGCCCTGGCCGCCGTCGACGCGGCGCAGCGCGGCGCTGGCCATCGGCAGCAGCAGGTCGTGGTCGGCATCGAACGGCACTTCCAGCGCTTCCAGTTTCAGCGGCAACGGCCGCATCAACCGGCTCGCGACCGCGACCAGCGCATTGCCGATGCCTTCATGGGTGATGAGGAGGATGCCGACGCTCATGCGGCCAACTTAGCAGACGGCGGTGACAGCCCGGAAGCGTCGGAAGGGCCGCGCTTGCGATTTTGCGAGCGCGGTCGGCGACGCTCGCGGCATGGGCGGCCCGGAGGCCGCCCATGCGGGGTGGTGGGGGCGGGCGCGTCGCGTCCGCGACGGGTCCTTACTGCGCTGGCTGCGGCTTGGCGTCGGTCGAGGGCTGGTCCGGCGGGGTCTGGTTGGAACTGCCCTCGACCGGCGGCGGGGTGCCTGCATCGGTGGCCGGCGGCGTGCCGTCGCTGGGCGGCGGCGCGGTGTCGGCCGGGGGCGGTGCGGTGTCCGCGGGCGCTGCGGTGTCGGTGGCCGGCGGCGGCAGCTCCCCGGCCGGCGGCTCGGGCTTGCTGCAAGCGGTCAATGCGACGCCGGCCAGCAGGGCGCTCAGGGCCAGGGCCAGCGGGCGAAGAACATGGGCATTCATGGTGGGCTCCTTGGTCTGGGCCGGGCCGCGATCGGGACGCGCGCGGCGACGCGATCGCGGCATCCGGCTTACTTGCGTTTGCCGGCCTCGTGCTTGACGGCATCGGCGTGGTACTCGGCCTCGCTCAGCGCGCCGTCGCGGTTCTTGTCGCGCGCGGCGAAGTCGCGGCTGAGCTGGCTGTCGATCGCGGCTTCGGCCTGGCTGATCTTGCCGTCGCTGTCGACGTCGAATTCGGCGAAGGCGGGCGTGACGCGGGCCGCGGCCGGCGCCGCTTGCATGGCGTCGGCGCCGGTGGTCGGGGGCGGGTCCTGCGGCGGGGGCGTGGCCTGCGCGAATGCTGGCGGTACCGACAGGGCGGCGGTCAGCGCAAGCAGGACGGGCAGCGGATTGCGGATGCGATGGGTCATCGTCGGTGCTCCGGTTCGGGGGACTGCGCCGGAGAGCGCGTATCCACCCTAGCGGCGCCGACGTAGAGCAGCGGCAGGAATGCGCAAAAGTTTCGTAAGGCGGCGCGAAGTCAGCGGCGATTCACCGCTGCGATGTCGTTGCCGAATGCGGCCGAAGGAACAACGCGATCGGCGCGCTCAGTCCAGTTCGCGATGATGCACGGCGACTTCGTTCCAGCCGCGCTCGCGCGCGTGCTCGGCCAGGCGTTCGGCCAGATAGACCGAGCGATGGCGGCCGCCGGTGCAACCGAAGGCGACGGTGGCGTAGCTGCGCGTGCTGTCGGCCTGCAGGCGCGGCAGCCAGGTGTCGAGGAACTCGCCGATCTGGCTCACGAACTGCTGCACATAAGGCTGCGCCTGCAGGTAGTCGCGCACGCCCGCGTCGCGGCCCGACAACGGGCGCAGCGTGGGGTCCCAATGCGGATTGGGCAGCGCGCGCGCGTCGAACACGAAGTCGGCGTCGGCGGGCACGCCGCGGCGGTAGGCGAAGGACTCGAACAGCAGCGACATGCCGGTCTCGCCGCCCATGCCGAACTCGGTGATCACGTAGCGGCGCAGCTGGTGCACGTTGAGGTCGCTGGTGTCGACCACCGCGTCGGCGATCTGGCGCAGCGGGCGCAGCACCTGATGCTCCAGCGCGATCGCGTCGGCCAGGGCCAGGCCGAGCTGGCTCAGCGGATGGCGGCGACGGGTGTCGGCGTAGCGCTTGAGCAGCACCTCGTCGCGCGCGTCGAAGAACACCAGCTTGGGATCCACGCCCAGTGCGCCCACCGTCGACAGCCAGCCCGGAATATTGGCCAGGTCGCTATGGCGGTTGCGCACGTCGATGCTCACCGCGAGTTTGGCCGGCGCGCCGTCGCCGGCCTGCATCACGCTGCGCACGAACTCGGGCAGCAGCTCGGCAGGTAGGTTGTCGACGCAGTAGTAGCCCAGGTCCTCGAAGGTGTGCAGGGCCACCGACTTGCCCGATCCGGACAGGCCACTGACGATGATCAGGACCGGTTCCACGCTCTGATTCATGATTCGCCGCGCTCGAGGAAATTGCTGTGGCGCGCGATGAAGGCCGCGGCCGGATCCAGCCCCTTCATGCGCAGGCTGTGCAGCCGCGTCGCGGCCTCGGTGAGCACGGCCAGGTTGCGGCCGGGCATCACCGGCAGGGTGATCATCGGTACGTCCAGATCCAGCACGCGGCGCAGGCCGGTGTCGCCGGTGAGGCGCTCGATGCCCGAAGGCAGCGGCTCGGTCATGGGCTTGGTCAGGTGCACGATCAGGCGCAGGTATTTGTTGTTCTTGACCGCGGTGTCGCCGAACATCTGGCGGATGTTGAGCACGCCCAGGCCGCGCACTTCCAGTAGGTCCTGCAGCATTTCCGGGCAGGTGCCGTCGAGCACGTCGGGCGCGATCTGGGTGAACTCGGGCGCGTCGTCGGCGACCAGCCGATGGCCGCGCGTGACCAGTTCCAGCGCGAGCTCGCTCTTGCCCGAGCCGGATTCGCCGGTGATCAGCACGCCGATCGAGTAGATCTCCATGAACACGCCGTGCATGGTGATGCGCGGCGCCAGCGTGCGCGCGAGGTGGTACTGCAGGTGGTTGAGCAGTTCGTGGCCGCGGCGCGGCGAGACCCACAACGCGGTGCCGCTTTCCTCGGCGGCCTGGCGCAGGTCCTCGGGACAGGGCTGGTTCTTGCTGATCACCAGCGCCAGCGGGCGGAACTGGATGATCTTCTCGATGGTTTCCCAGCGCAAGCGCGAATCCAGCGCATCCAGCCAGGCCAGCTCCTCGCTGCCCAGGATCTGCACCTTGTTGGGATAGATCGCGTTGAGGTAGCCGGCCAGGGACGGACGCCGCGCCACCGTTTCCACCGCCGCGACCACGCGGTCGTCGCCGCGCTGGCCGGCCAGCCAGCGCAGGTCCAGGCGTTCGCGCTGCTGCTCGAACAGCTCGCCGGCGCTGATGCTGGTGGTCATGCGCGCGCTCCGCTGCGCAGGGCGGTGCCGCCGAGCAGGCGCCAGCCGAGTTCGTCGACGTCGGCCGCGCCGCGCAGGGCGGCGCGGAAATCGGCGTCGCCGAAGCGCTCGGCCAGTTCGGCCAGCAGCTGCAGATGCTGTTGCACGTAATGTTCGGGCACGGTCATGGCGAGCACCAGATCGACTTTTTCACCGTCGGCGGCGCCGAAGTCTACCGGTTGTTCGAGGCGCAGGAAGGCGCCGCGGCTGTCATCGAACAGGGCGCTGCGCCCGTGCGGGATGGCCACGCCGTGGCCGATGGCGGTGCTGGCCAGACGCTCGCGTTCGCGCAGGCTGTCGCCGATGGCGCGGATCGCCGTCGGCGTGCCGTCGGCCAGCAGGCGCGCGGCGGCGTCCAAAACGGTGTCGCGATCGCCGGATTCCTCCAGGATCGCGACCCGTTGCGCGCTCAGCAGTTCATGAAGCGGCATCGTTCAACACAGCGTCGGGAGGCGCCGCATTATCCCCGAACGATCAGCCGAATTCGCCGTTCCGGGCGAGACTTTCTCCACGGTGATGGTCGACCAGCTTGCTCTTGTGCTTCATCAGCAGGCGGTCCAGCTTGTCGGCGAGCAGGTCGATGGCCGCGTACATGTCGATGGCGGCGGCGTCGCAGTGCAGGGTGCGGCCGGCGAGGTTCACGGTCGCTTCGGCGCGATGGTCGGGCTTGTCGAGGCTGAGTTGGGTGCGAATGTCGAAAGGCTGTTCGTAATGACGCTGCAGCCGCGCCAGCTTGGTTTCGACGTAGTCACGCAGGGCGGTGGTGACTTCGATCTGCTGGCTGTGGGTTTCGATACGCATCGGAGGCCTCCTTACACGTTGCAGGGAATGCGGCTCCGTAGCCGGAGCCACGAACCCAGCATCGCACGCTGGGGCGTGGGCGCAAGGGGTGGATGACACGAAATCTGGCGGCTGGGGTGAAAAGCGTTGATCCGATGGGGGTTTCGTGTGAACTGCGACCAAAGTCGGGTGGGCGGGTGAAAACGAAGTTAATAAAGCGCTGCGAAAATGTTCCACGCGCGGCGGCGATGCTCCACGCGCGAGGGTCCGTCTTGGGGCTGATCCTTTTCCCGCCTGCGAGAGAGGGGTGAGGTGAGGCGCACTTGATCTCCCTTCTCCCGCCTGCGGGAGAAGGTGCCCGGAGGGCGGATGAGGGCGACGGGTGAGATCGGAGCTTGCGGCCTGCGGCGCACCCTCACCCCAACCCCTTTCCCGCTCGCGGGAGAGGGGCTAAAGCGAGGCGGACTTGATCTCCCTCTCCCGCCAGAGGGAGAAGGGCTAAAGCGAGGCGCACTTGATCTCCCTTCTCCCGCCTGCGGGAGAAGGTGCCCGAAGGGCGGATGAGGGCGACGGGTGAGGTGAGAGCTTGCGCCTGCGGCGCGCCCTCACCCCAACCCCTCTCCCGCCAGCGGGAGAGGGGCTAAAGCGAGGCGCACTTGACCTCCCTTACTCCCGCCAGCGGGAGAAGGGCTAAAGCGAGGCGCACTTGATCTCCCTTCTCCCGCCTGCGGGAGAAGGTGCCCGAAGGGCGGATGAGGGCGACGGGTGAGGTGAGAGCTTGCGCCTGCGGCGCGCCCTCACCCCAACCCCTCTCCCGCGAGCGGGAGAGGGGCTAAAGCGAGGCGGACTTGATCTCCCTCTCCCGCCAGCGGGAGAAGGGCTAAAGGGAGGCGCACTTGATCTCCCTTCTCCCGCCTGCGGGAGAAGGTGCCCGGAGGGCGGATGAGGGCGGATGAGGGCGGCCTGGGGGGCTTCGGGCTAGGCCAGGCCACAGCCCGGCCTCAGGCCATCCGCACCCGATCCTGCGACGAGGGAATGCTCATCGCCTCGCGGTATTTGGCCACGGTGCGGCGCGCGACCGGTACGCCGGTGGCCTTGAGGGTTTCGGCCAGGCGCGCGTCGGATAGCGGCTTGCGCGGGTTTTCGGCCTCGATCAGGCGCCGGATCATGGCCTGGATCGCGGTGCTGGAGGCCTCGCCGCCGGTGCCGGTGTCGATGCCGGAGGCGAAGAAGGCGCGTAGCGGCACGGTGCCGCGCGGGGTGCGCGCGTACTTGCGCGAGATCGCGCGCGAGACCGTGGACTCGTGCAGGCCGATCTCGTTGGCGACCTCGCGCAGGGTCAGCGGGCGCAGGGCGCTGTCGCCGAATTCCAGGAACGCGGCCTGTTGCTTGAGCAGGCAGCGGGTGACCTTGAGCAGGGTGTCGCCGCGCGCTTCCAGGCTCTTGAGCAGCCAGCGCGCCTCCTGCAGGTGGCCGCGCAGATAGCTGGCGTCGGCCGCGCTGGCGTGGCGGATCATGCCCTCGTAGCCGCGGTGGATCGACACCCGCGGGCGCATGCCGTCGGCCAGGGCGACCCGCCACAGGCCGTGCTGGCGCCAGATCACCACGTCCGGGGCGACATAGGTATCGGCCGCGATCGCGCCGATCTGCGCGCCCGGGCGCGGGTCCAGCGAACGCAGCAACTGCACCGCAGTCTCGACCTCGGCGACCTCCAGCTTGAGCTCAGCCGCCAGCCCGGCCACGCCGACCTTGGGCAGGCGTTCCAGCGGGCCGTTGGCCAGGCGGCTGGCGAGTTCGCGCCCCGGCGTGTCGGCGGGCAACTGGCTCAGCTGCAGGTGCAGGCATTCGCCCAACGAACGCGCGCCGACCCCGACCGGATCGTAGCGCTGGATCTGGTGCAGCACCGTGGTCAGCTCGTCCACGCCGGCGTCGATGGCCGGGCCCAGCGAGGCGGCGATCGCGTCCAGCGGCTCGCGCAGGTAGCCGTCGTCGTCGATGGCCTCGATCAGGGACACCCCGATCAGGCGGTCGCGCGCGGTCAGCGGGCTCAGATGCAGCTGCCACAGCAGATGGTCGTGCAGGGTGTCGGCGTCGGCGACCTGTTCCGCGACCGGGCCGTCGTCGTCCTGGTCGGAGGGGCCGATGCGCTGGTACCAGGGCTCGCCGTCGCTGGCGCCCCAATCGGCTTCCGGCGGCAGGGCGTCGCGGTGGTCCTCGCCGGAGGATTCCGGCGCGCTTTCGCGTTCGTCGCCGCTACTGCCGTTGGCGCCGTTGCTGACGCTGATCGCGGTCTCGGTCCAGTCCAGCAGCGGGTTGCTCTCCACCGCGGTGACCAGTTCGGCTTCCAGTTCCACCGCCGATAGCTGCAACAGACGGATGGCCTGACGCAGTTGCGGCGTCATCACCAGCTGTTGACCTAGCGAGGCTTGGAGGCGGGGCTTCATGCTCGGTGTCTAACGCGACCTGATAGGGCGGGCGGCCGCACGCGCGTTCCAGCAAAGGCGAAAACGCCGACTGGAACCCTGCGCAATCGAGCTAAGGTTACAGGCGGAAGGTTTCGCCCAGGTACACGCGACGGACGTCGGGATTGGCCAGCAGCGCGTCCGGAGCCCCCTGCGCGAGCACGCCGCCTTCGTTGAGGATATACGCCCGGTCGCAAATGCCCAAGGTCTCGCGCACGTTATGGTCGGTGATCAGCACGCCGATGCCTCGATTCTTGAGGTGGCGCACGATTCGCTGGATCTCGCCGACCGAAATCGGGTCGACGCCGGCGAAGGGCTCGTCCAGCAGCATCAGCCGCGGCTTGGCCGCCAGCGCGCGCGCGATCTCGACGCGGCGGCGCTCGCCGCCGGACAGGCTGGCGCCGATCTGCTCGGCGACGTGGGTCACCTGCAGCTCGTCCATCAGATTGGCCAGCTCGCGCTCGCGGCCGTTGCGGTCCAGGTCCTCGCGCAGTTCCAGCACCAGGCGCAGGTTGTCGGCCACGCTGAGCTTGCGGAACACCGAGGGTTCCTGCGGCAGATAGCCCACGCCGTACTTGGCGCGCGCGTACATCGGCTCGCTGGTGATGTCCTTGCCGTCCAGCACGATCTGGCCGGCGTCGGCCGGGACCAGGCCGACGATCATGTAGAAGCAGGTGGTCTTGCCGGCGCCGTTGGGGCCGAGCAGGCCGACCACTTCGCCGGCGTCCAGCGTCAGGCCGAAGTCGCGCACCACTTCGCGCGAACGGTAGGCCTTGCGCAGGCCGCGGGCGACCAGCATCAGCGGCCTCCCTTGGCCGGCGCGGCGGGCTTGCCCTTGGGTTGCAGGCGCAGGTTCACGCGGCCGCCGGTGCCGCCGCTCTCGATCTGGCCGGTCTTCATGTTGTAGACGATGCGTTCGCTCTTGATCGTGTCGCCGGCCTTGTCGACGTAGGCGTTGCCGGTGAGGATCACGGTGTCCTTGGGCATGTCGTAGTCGACTTTGTTGGCGCGGCCGTTGAACGGCGAGCCGTCGTCGAGCTCCTGCTTCAGGTTCACCTGCGAACCGGTCAGGGTCACGTAGCTGATGTCGCCGTCGGCGCGCTTGATGTCGGCCTTGGCGGCGTTGATCACCAGGGTGCCCTGGACGATCTTGACGTTGCCGGTGAGCACGCAGGGGCCGGTGTCGCTGGCGACCGAGCAGTTGCTGTGGTCGGCGCCGACATCCATGGGCTGGTTGCGGTCCGAAGAACGCGCATGCGCCGCGGTGGCCGCCAGCAGGGCGACGATCAGGCACAGCACCTGCGGCTTAGCGGGCTTTCGCTTCATAGCGGACCTTGACGTTGGGGATGTTGACGTTCTTGGTTTCGAGATCGGCCTGCAATCCCGAGCCGGTCATTATAGTCCCCGGCTGAACCACCTTAACCGGAACCGCCGAAGTCGCCTTGTTCGTGTCGGGGAACACGTTCAGTTCCTCGGAGGTGATGCTGATCGGCTTGCCGCCGGCATTGGTGCTGTCGGCCTGGACCGCGCCGCGCAAACGCACCTCGTCGGCCTTGGCGCTGACCCAGGCGGCCTTGGAGCGCACCTCCCAGGCGCCGCCGCCGGCCGCGTCGGCGGGCGGGATCAGGAAGGTCGGGGTGGCGATGTCCATGGTCTTGACGTTGGGGTCGCGCGTCAGCTTGGGCGCGCGCAGGGTGAAGGATTCCTTGCCCTGCTTGTCCAGCACCACCACTTCGAAATCGTTGAGCACGTAGTCCGAGCGCCCGCCGGCGGCCGCGCCGCCATGGTCCTTGTTGCGCTGCGACCACAGCGCCCAGCCGCTGGCGAGCGCGCCCAGCACCAGGAAGGCGGTGATCAGGCCGCGCCAGCTCATTCCAGCACCTGCGCGAGCAGGCGCTCGGCGTGGCCCTGCGCGGCCAGCAGCAGGTCGCACAGCTCGCGGCCGGCGCCGCAGCCGCCCTGGGCGCCGGTGCGCCAGTGCACGCGCTCGCGCACCCAGGGATGGGCGTTGGCGGGCGCGACCGCGAGGCCGACGTGGGCCATCGCGCGCAGATCGGGCAGGTCGTCGCCCATGAAGCTGACCTCGTCCAGGCCCAGGCCCAGGCGCTGCGCGATCTCGCGCACGCAGGCCAGCTTGTCGGCGACGCGGGTATGCGCCTCCAGGCCGAGTTCGGCCGCGCGCTGCTCGGCGATGGTGCTGGCGCGCGCGGTCACGAACGCCACCGCGATCCCGGCCTTGCGCAGCAGCACCAGGCCCTGGCCGTCGTGGACGTGGAAGGCTTTGAGTTCGCGGCCCTCGCTGTCGAAGATCAGGCGGCCGTCGGTCAGGGTGCCGTCGACGTCGAAACAGGCCAGCCGGACCCGGGCGGCGCGTTCGCGGATTTCGGCGGGGTAGTCGTTGAGGTGGCTGTAGGGCATCAGAGCAGGGATTCGGGATTGGGAATTTGGGATTGGAAGAGGCGGCGCCGGAATTCGGCTCGGGATCTCGAATCCCGAATCTCGAATCCCCAATCTCGGCCTTTAAACCACTCTAGCGCGCAACAAGTCATGAATATTGAGGGCGCCGACCACGCGTTGTTCAGCGTCCACCACCAGCAGGCCACTGATCTTGTGGGTTTCCATGAGCTGCGCGGCCTCCACGGCCAGGGCCTCGGGGCCGATGGTCTTGGGCGCGCGGGTCATGACTTCGACGATGCGGGTCGAACGCAGGTCCACGCCCGGATCGTCGAGGGTGCGGCGCAGGTCGCCGTCGGTGTACAGACCGAGCAGGCGCCCGCCGTCGTCGACCACCGCGGTCATGCCCAGGCGCTTGCGGCTCATCTCCACCAGCGCCTCGCTGACGCTGGCGTCGGCCGCGATGCGCGGCACGTCGTCGCCGGCGTGCATGATGTCGGTGATGTGCAGCAGCAGGCGCCGGCCTAGCGCGCCGGCCGGATGCGAGCGGGCGAAATCGTCGGCGGTGAAGCCGCGCGCTTCCAGCAGGGCGACCGCGAGCGCGTCGCCCATCGCCAGCGAGGCGGTGGTGCTGGAGGTCGGCGCCAGCGCCAGCGGGCAGGCCTCGGCGGGCACGCTCACGTCCAGGTGCACGTCGGCCTCGCGCGCCATGGTCGACTGGGCGCGGCCGGTCATCGAGATCAGCTTGTTGCCCTGGCGCTTGAGCACCGGCAGCAGCATCAGCACCTCGTCGCTCTCGCCCGAGTAGGACAGCGCCAGCACGATGTCGGCGTCGGTGATCATGCCCAGGTCGCCGTGGCCGGCTTCGCCCGGGTGCACGTAGAAGGCCGGGGTGCCGGTGGAGGCCAGGGTCGCGGCGATCTTGCGCGCGACGTGGCCGGACTTGCCCATGCCGGTGCAGACCACCCGCCCGCGCGCTTCCAGCATCAGCCGGCAGGCCGCGGTGAAGGCGCCGTCGATGCGCGCGGCGACCGCGGCCAGGGCCTGGCCCTCGATCTCGAACACGCGCCGGCCGCTGGCGGCCAGGCCGGCGTCGGAGACCGGGTGCGGGGCGGACGCCGCGCTGAGGGGGGAGATCGTCATCGGGACTTCGCTCTGGGGCGGGGCGGCGGGGCGCTCCGGGTCGGAAAGGGGGCCGGCGGGTCGCGGCGCGCCGGCAGACCTGGCTCGCCGGCGCGCGTGGCCGACAGGTCGGTGGGACGGGCCGTTCCCTTGCCGCCATTCCGGACCGCGGGGCTTTCCGCTAGGCTAATCCGTGAATTCTATGCGGTTCGTCCGCTGAATGCCCGTCTAGCCGGGCGTCGCAAACGCCCAGCTAGCGCGGCCAGGGACTGGCCGCGTCGGCGAAACCCGCGCGCAAGCGCAGGGATCGCCGCGAGCGCGTCCGGGCTGGTCCCGGGCTGGCGACGCGAGGGGCGCCCCGGACGGGCGCGCTTCGACCTCCGCGAGGCGGGCCGCCAGCGGCACCCCCAACCCTCCACGGCTCGCCGGGCCGCGCGCAACATCGCGCCGACCGTCGTGCCGTCGTCCTCCGACCGACTCCAAGGCTGTGCCCCAGACGTGAACGCCGAAACCATCCAATCCTTGATCGAACAGGGCCTGCCGGGCGCCCGCGCCGACGTGCGCGGCGACGACGGCGTGCATTTCGAAGCCACCGTCGTGGCCGAGGCCTTCCGCGGCAAGCTGCCGCTGGCCCGCCACCGTCTGGTCTACGCCACCCTGGGCGAGCGCATGGGCGGAGAAATCCACGCCCTCGCGCTCAAGACCCTGACCCCCGAAGAAGCCGGGAATCGGGAATAGGGAGTCGGGAATCGGGCCGCGCCTTTTGTCGCGCTCCGATTTCGTCGCGACCTTCAATCCTATCGCCCGCTCTTAACCATTCCCGATTCCCCATTCCCGATTCCCGGCGGAAAAACATGCAGAAGATCGTGGTCGAAGGCGGACAGCCGCTGAACGGCGAAGTCCAGATTTCCGGCGCCAAGAACGCCGTGCTCCCCATCCTGTGCGCGACCTTGCTGGCCGACGCGCCGGTGACGATCCGCAACGTGCCGCACCTGCACGACGTGGTCACCACCGCCAAGCTGCTGGGCGAGCTCGGTGCCGGCGTGGTCACCGACGGCGCCACCATCACCGTCGATCCGACCACGGTCAACAGCCACGTCGCGCCCTACGAGCTGGTCAAGACCATGCGCGCCTCGGTGCTGGTGCTGGGCCCGCTGCTGGCCAAGTACGGCGAGGCCGAAGTCTCGCTGCCGGGCGGCTGCGCGATCGGTTCGCGTCCGGTCGACCAGCACATCAAGGGTCTGCAGGCCCTGGGCGCGCAGATCTCGGTCGAGAACGGCTACATCAAGGCCCATCGCAACGGCCGCCTCAAGGGCGCGCGCTTCGTCTTCGACGTGGTCAGCGTGACCGGTACCGAGAACGTGCTCATGGCCGCGGTCCTGGCCGAGGGCACCAGCGTGCTCGAAAACGCCGCGATGGAACCGGAAGTGGTCGACCTGGCCGACTGCCTCAACGCCCTGGGCGCGAACATCGAACACGCCGGCAGCGGCCGCATCGTCGTGCACGGCGTCGAACGCCTGCACGGAGGCAGCCACGACGTGTTGCCCGACCGCATCGAGACCGGCACCTTCCTGGTCGCCGCCGCGATGACCGGCGGCCGCGTCACCACCACCCACAGCCGTGCCGACACTCTGGATGCGGTGCTCGACAAGCTGCGCGACGCCGGCGCCGTCATCGAAGTCGACGGTGATCGCATCACTCTGGACATGCAGGGCCGCCGCCCGCGTTCGGTCGACCTGACCACCGCGCCGTACCCGGCGTTTCCGACCGACATGCAGGCGCAGTTCATGGCGCTCAACTGCATCGCCGAAGGCGCGGGCGTGATCAACGAAACCATCTTCGAAAACCGCTTCATGCACGTCAACGAACTGCTGCGCCTGGGCGCCGACATCCGGGTCGACGGCCACACCTCGGTGGTGCGCGGCGTGCCCAAGCTCAGCGGCGCCCCGGTGATGGCCACCGACCTGCGCGCCTCGGCCTCCCTGATCCTGGCCGGCCTGGTCGCAGACGGCGAAACCACGATCGACCGCATCTACCACCTGGATCGCGGCTACGAGAACATCGAGGCGAAGCTGTCGCAGTTGGGGGCGAAGATTCGCCGTATCGGTTGATTCGTTGTGTAGTTCAGCATGGATTATAAGCCCCGCTTCGGCGGGGCTTTTTCGATCTTAGTGTTGACTTGGCGACAGGATATTGTTCGCTGGCATGACGCGGTTGTGTGGGGCGTCAGGTTTGGGTCGTGGAACTTCTCGTGGCGTTCGTTCGCCGGTAGCAAAGTGAAGAAGGGCAGGAAATGGGGCAGGTAACGCGAGCGTTCGCATTGGCTATGTTGTTGCTCGGCGTGATCGCGCCGGCTTGGGGGCAGGAGCATTCGTTGCCGTCCACCACCATGTATCAGGCCGGTGTTGACGGCAAGACCTTGCTCTTTGCGAACGCGAACGTGGCCTGTCGACTGGTCGGCGACTCCATCACCCGGAACTCGCCTCAGCCGCCGATCACCTATGCGAATGGCCGATTCGGCACCCATCCGACCTCCGGCATAGGGTGCTACTACGACGTGACCGATCGCTCGACTGGGCAGACGCAATACAACGTTTTCCACCAGAACTACGTGGCGCTCAAACAAGTGTGCCCGGTTGGGTACAACTACCTGAAGAACCAGTTCACCTGTGTGCGCTACTCGTCGGTGGTGGCGCCCGCCAAGGCCTGCCAGCACTGCCCCACGGATGTCGGCAACCCCATTTCCGTCAACAGCGGCGTCAAGATCGAGCGCACGCGCGATGAGCTGACCGCGCAACTGAGCCTGGCGCGCAGCTACAACTCGTTCCCCACCTTCATCGGCTCACCGAACCCGTATGGCGGCTCGTGGTTCTCCGATCTGACGCGCGAGTTGGTCGTGAGCGACGCGCGGCCCTCGCAGTTCCAGGCGGCGCTGGTGATGCGCGCGGACGGGCGCTCGCTGGCGTTCACCCATGACGGCAATGGCCAATGGAAGCCCGAGGACGACCTGCGCCAGTACCGGCTCATTCCGTATCAGGTGGGCGGGCAAAGCTTCTGGGAGCTGCGTAAGCCGGGCAACGCACAGGAGATCTACGACGCTCAGGGCTTGATCCAGCGCGATCTGCGCGACGGCCGCGTGGTGGCGTCCTACGCGCGTGATGCCAACGGTCGGGTGGCCTCCGTCACCGATGCCAACGGCCGCGTGTCCACGATGACCTACGGCGTCAACGACCAGCTCAGCCGCATCGACCTGCCCGACGGGCAGGCCATCGTCTACGGCTACGACGCCAACGGCCAGCTGGCCAGCGTCACCCAGGGCGCCTCGGTCACGTCCTACAGCTACGTCAAGATCGTCAACAGCTGGTACCTGACCGAAGTGGCGCACAACGGCGTGGCGTACGCTACGTTCACCTACGACGGCAACGGCCGCGCCGTCACTACCGAACATGCCGGCGGTGTCGACCGCTACGTGGTCAACTACGGCGCCGACGGCAGCAACGTCAACGTCACCACGCCGCAGGGCGGCAATACCCAGTTCCAGTTCCAGACCCGGTTCGGCGTGCGGGTGCCGAGCCAGCAGGTGGAGTCGGGGGCGGGTGGGATGACCATCGCTGCGGGCACCGTCTACGACACCAAGTCGAACGTCTCCGCCCGCCGCCGCGGCGATCTGCTGTCCTGCCTCTACTACGATGCCGACTGGCTCAGGGTCATCGCGCGTTACGACTACCCGGCGGCCACGACTCCCCAATGCCCGGCCACCGACGCCTTGGCCGCCGCCAGCATCCGCCTGCGCAGCGAGACCACGGTGTGGGACACCGCCCTGGACCTGCCCACGCAGCGCCAGACCTACACCGCCAGCGGTACCGCCTTGGCGAAGCAGGACAACAGCTACAACGCTCGCGGCCAAGTGCTGACGTCCACCGCCACCGACCCGGCAGTGCCCGCCAGTATCCGCAGCAGCACCAGCACCTACTGCGAACAGTCCCACATCACCGCCGGCACCTGCCCGCTGCTGGGTCTGGTGACCTCGGTCAACGGCCCACGTACCGACGTCACCGACACCACCCAGTTCACCTACTACGCCAGCGACGACGCCACCTGCGCCAGCGCCCCGACCACCTGTCCGCACCGCAAGGGCGACCTGTGGAGGGTCACCAACGCCCTGGGCCAAGTCACGGAAACCCTGGCTTACGACGGCGCCGGCCGTCCGCTGTCGGTCAAAGACCCCAACGGCGTCATCACAGACATGGAGTACCACCCCCGTGGCTGGCTGACCGCGCAGAAGGTCCGCGGCCCCAACGCCGGCAGCGAAACCGACGACGCGATCACCCGTTACGAGTACACGCCCACCGGCTTGGTCAGCAAGATCACCCAGCCCGATGGCAGCTACACCGTGTTCGGCTACGACGCCGCACACCGCCTGACCACGGTCACCGATAACGCCGGCAACCAGATCGTCTACACCCTGGACAACGCCGGCCAGCGCACCAAGGAAGACACCAAGGACAGCGGCGGCGTGCTGCTGCGCACCTTGTCGCGCGTCTACAACCAGCTCGGCCAGCTCAGCACCGGCAAGGATGCCTACAACCACGCCACTGGCTACGTCTACGACGCCGCTGGCAACGTAGACACCGTCACTGATGCCCTAAGCACGGTCACCGACAACAACTACGACCCGCTGGGCCGTCTGTTGAAGACCCTGCAGGACACCGCCGGGATCAACGCCCAGACCCAGTACCAATACGACGCGCTGGACCGCCTAACCCAGGTCACCGATCCCAAGGGCCTGAACACCCAGTACCAGTACAACGGTCTGGGCGACCTGTCCCAGCTGACCAGCCCGGACACCGGCATCACCGGCTACACCTACGACAGCGCCGGCAACCGGAAGACGCAGACCGACGCCCGCAACGAGACGGCCACCTACAGCTACGACGCCCTCAACCGCGTGGTCGGTATCGCCTACAGCGATACCGCGCTCAACGTCGGCTACACCTACGACACCACCCAGGCCGTCTGCCAGAGCGGTGAGACCTTCAGCGCCGGCCGCCTGACCCGCATGGACGACGGCAGCGGAAACACCCGCTACTGCTACGACCGCCGCGGCAACGTGGTGCGTAAGGTCCAGACCACCAATGGCCAGGTGTTCACCCTGGTCTACGGCTACACCCTGGCCAACCAGCTGGCGTCGGTCACTTATCCCAGCGGGATGCGGGTGGACTACACCCACAACGCCTTGGGCCAGCCCAGCGGCGTGACCGTGACCCAGCCAGGTCAGCCTGCGCAGGTGCTGCTGACCAGCGTGACCTACTACCCCTTCGGCCCGGTGGCCGAGCTGGAATACGGCGACGGCCGCCGCCTCAAGCGCACCCACAACCAGAACTACCAGCCGGGCGTGATCGAAGACGTGGGCCCGGACGGCCTGTCCCTGGGTTACGAGTTCGACGCCGTCGGCAACCTGATCAAGCTGCGCAAGGGCGACCAGTCCGAGCCGCCGCTGCGGGCCTATGCCTACGATAAGCTCGGCCGCCTGACCGAAACCCGCGACGGCACGACCAACGCGTTGCTGCAGGGCTACACCTACGACGCCACCGGCAACCGCACCAGCAAGACCGACGCGGGCGCTACGCAGACCTATACCTACCCGACCACCAATCACCGCCTGTCACAGGTGGGTGCTACGGCCCGCACGTACGATGCCGTCGGCAACACGGCCGCCATCGGGGGCACAGCCAAAGAGTTCATCTACACCGCGGCCAACCGCATGGGTCAGGTAAAGCAGGGCGGCAATGCGGTGATGAACTATGCCTACAACGGCAAGGGCGAGCAGACGCGGCGTTATCCGACCAGCACCTCAACGGCGCAGACCTATGCGAGCTATGACGAGGCAGGTCATACGGTTGGCGTGTACGACCATGCAGGCAATCGCGTCCAGGAAGTCATCTGGCTGGGCGATCTGCCGATCGGCGTCATCGACACGAACAAGCTCCACTACATCCAGGCCGATCATCTCGGCACGCCGCGCAACGTGATTGATCCGGTCGCGGAGAAATCCGTGTGGGCGTGGCAGTTGGGCGATGAGGCCTTCGGCGACAGCGCACCGAATCAGGATCCAGACAACAACGGCGCGATGTTCGTGTTTGATCTACGGTTCCCTGGGCAGCGCTATGACGTTGTCAGCGGACTAAACTACAACTATTTCCGTGACTATGAGTCTGTCACTGGTCGGTACTTTGAAAGTGATCCGATCGGACTGTGGGATGGTCCCAGTACTTACGCATACGTGCATTCCACGCCGCTACATTCGTTTGATATCTACGGTCTTGCCAGGTATTACGGATTCTCCCCTCCTAGGGAGAAGGAGATGCGTGCGGCAAACGAAGAGGCCATTCAGCGTCTGCGGAAATGCTCAGGCTGCACGGATTGCGGTCCGAACGGGTACTACAGTGGGTACTGCATCTCCGATATGGAGAAAGAGCTGATCATTGCTAAGCTTCATGATGCGGAATATCGCTATGTGCCACGGCAAGTATTTACGACTGATAATCCGCCGCGGCCAGTAGACGCAATTCATGTGAATGCTGATCTAGTGGACGTGTATCCTCATATGTTCATATCGGCAAAGGCTTGCTCTTTGGCCAGCTTGCTTGCTCATGAGGCCGGCCACCAGGCGCAGGTGCGAAACGGTCATCAGAGGATTTTCTTTATGGAAGAACGTTGTTTCGGCTGCAAGAAATGGTGACCCCTATGCGAACAAAAGCACTTGCCCTCGCGATCTCTTGTCTGACAATTGCCAGCTGTGCATCTGTTGATGCTCGCGAATGCGCAGGAAAGAGTATGGATATAGCGCCAGAAAAAATAGGAAACGGAGATGTAATCGATGACGTCAAATGGTTGATAGGGGCGGAGCGGATCAAGTCGCAAGCAGTTAAGCGCCTAGGCTCTCCGAGAGACCTGCCCTCAGGAGAGTCTGCTTGGAGCTATGGCACTAGGCGTGAGGGGCGCGACTGCCATGAAGATGGCACGTACACGAGCACGTTCTATGTTCGCTACGCGATCATATCGATGAATTTTGATGCTCGGTCCTGCAATGTCAAAGAAAGCGCATACATATCTTCAACCGCTGAGGTAGACCCGTTTGGCTCCGAAGCTGCCATCTCAGAGGAAGCCATGAGCTGTGAGCGGTTTGTCGCTCGCGAACAGGGGAGGTAGCAGCGATTGAGAAAATCCGCTGGGGCAGGAGAGCAAAAGATCTATCTGGGAGATCTATCTGGGACACCCACAGTTCCGTACTAGCCTGACATCAGATTCAGACTTTTCTGGCTGCGCAAGCACGACAGACCCGAGATGCTGGCCTCATGACACAGGCTCGCTCTTCGCTAATTCCGCCCGGCCAGGCCGGCGTAAGCAGGGGTCAGAGTGGACTTTTTCGGCAAGTCGACTCTGCACCTGTTCCGGTCGAGTAATGAGCAGTTGCTCCGCACCGTCTCGCATAACTATTCGCCTTTGACCGTTTGCGCAGCCCGCTTGAGTTCGGGTCCGTCCGCCACGATCCGCAACGCCCGCGCCAGCACAGGATCGTCCGCGCCGGCCACTAGCGGCGTCTCGATCGCGATATCCGGCACCACGCCTCGCGCTTCCGTGTTGCCGCTGGGACGGATCAGGTAGGCCTTCGGGAACTTCACTTCGATGCCGGTGCGCGAGAGGGTGAAGCTTTCCGAGGCGCCGTAGCTGGTGGCGAGGTCCGAGGTTTCCTCGCCCAGCACGGTCGCGAAGCCGTAGTCCTGCGATAGCGCGGCGACGGTGACGGTGTTGGAGTAGGAGCGGCGGTCGATCAGCAGGTAGACCTTGCCGCGGAAGCGTTCGCCCGCGCGCGGTTGCGTCATCGGGATTTCGAAATCGAACACTTCGCCCAGGCGATGCCGGGCGTAGGCGCGGGCGTATTGGCGCGAGGTCGCGTTGCGTTCGGAAGCGTCGGCGTCCAGGCGCTTGCGGTTGCTGTCGATCGCGGCCTGGCTGGCCTTGACCTTGAATTCGGAGACGAAACGGAACGGTCGGTCGGCGTACCAGGCGACCATCAGGTCGCTGAAGGAGTTGTCGCCGCCGGGGTTGCTGCGCAGGTCGATCAACAGGGTTTTGGCGTCGGCCCTCAGGAAACTGCGGAAGGCTTCATCGATGAAGGACGAGAACGCGGCGTAATCCCACATGTCGGCCGCGCCGGGCGTGTTGTTGTAGAACGGGCCCGGTCGCAGGTAGGCGACGCCACCATCGAGCATGCGGTACTCGCGTCGATCCCAATCCAGCTCCAGCGACTTGGGCTGCGCGGCAGCGGCGGCGCGCATCTGCGCCTGGGTGCGTGCCGGCAGGCTCAGGTCGGCTTCGTGGCCTTGCGCGTCGCGGATCCGCAGAGCGTAGCTGTCGCGCGGGCCGTGCTCCAGCCACACCAGGGCCGGCAACCACATTTCCATCTGCGCTTGGGCTAGGTAGTCGTTGTCGGCCGAGACGTGGCGGCTCAGGCCTCGCAGCCAGGTCGCCGCGGGTCGGCCGTCGATCGCGACGATCTCGGTGCCGGGCGCGGGGGCGGGCTGGCCGCTGAGGTTCTCGCTCACGCGCAACTTGCCGGCGACCGCGCGCAGCGACAGCGGGAAGGCGCGGCCGCCGCCTTCGCGGTAGCTCTGGAACGCGGGCAACGGGAAGGCGATGTTGGCGTGCGCGATGCGGCCGTAGGCGGCGAAGGTCTGGAAGCGGGTCTGTACCTCGAACGCGGTCAGCGGACGGTCGAAGGTGGCGTGCATGCGGGCGTAGAGGGCGTCGTACTCGGCCCGGTTGCGGCGCGCGTACAGGTCGTAGTGGGAATCGCGCAGGCGGCGGTAGAGCTCCTCGAACTCGGCGCGGACCTCGGCGGCGGCGATCCGGGTCTCGGCAGGGACGGGTGTCGTGGGTTGAACCGCGAGCTCGGCCGAGGCGGCCTGGTGGCCGCAGCCGACGCCAAGGAGCAGGGTCAGGGCGAGGGCGGGCAGGGCTTTGAAGGCTGGCAGGGGCATGCGGCGCTCCGGGCGGGACGATGGGGTCGGCCTCGCCGGGATGGGCGACGGCCGGTGCTGCCGCCATTCGCGCCCAGACGCTATCGTAGGGCAAGGACGGTTTCCTCCTTTTTTCCTGACCAATCCGAAGGCGGGTGCGGACGTGGGGTTTGCGGCGAACAACACGGCGGGGCCGGCGGCGATCGAGGTCGGCGAGTGGCGCGCGCTGCGTGCTTCGGGCGAGCTGATCGGCGCCGACGGCGTGCAGCGTCTGGAGCTCAAAGTCATGGACCTGCTGTTCGCGCTGGCCGCGCGGCCGCAGGCGGTGCTATCGCGCGACGAGCTGTTCGCGCAGTTGTGGCCGGGCCTGGTGGTGGGAGAGGACACCCTGGCGCGCACGGTGTCCAAGCTGCGCAAGGCTCTGGGCGACGACTCGCGCGAGCCGCGCTATATCGAGACGCTGTCCAAACGCGGTTATCGCCTGATCGCGCCGGTGCGTGCGCTGGAAGCCGCAGTGCCTGGGTCCGCTGAGGCGGTTGTGGTCGAAGCGCCGAGTACGCAGACGCCCGAGCCCTCATCGTCACCTACGCCAGCGCTTCGCGCCCGCACCCGCCTGCGTCCGTTCGCGCTGGCCTGCGCTGCGGGCGTGGCGGCGCTCGCCCTGGTCGGGTGGCTGACACTGTCGCTGCCGCAGCCGGCCGGCGCGCAATCGCGCGCGATCGCCGAGCGCGCGGGCGATTTCTACATGCGTTTCTCGCGCGCCGACAACGAGGCCGCGATCGATCTCTACGAGCGCCTGATCGCGACCGATCCCGACTATGCACCGGCTTACGCCGGCCTGGCCAACGCGCTGGTACAGCGCGTGCTGCGCTGGCCGCATCCGCCGGGGCAGGGCGCGGAGTACACCAAGCTCGGCGACGCGCTGGCCAGCGGCAACCTGGAGACAGCGACTGCACGCGAGACCTTGCGGCGCGCACGTCAGATGGCGGAACAGGCGGTGCGCCTGGCGCCGGGCGATGCGGCCTCGCACAAGGCGCTGGGTTTCGTACGCAGCGCGCAGGCGGATTTGGACGGCGCCCTCGCTGCGTATCGGCAGGCGCTGGCCTTGGATCCGGATGCGTGGGCGCCGTTGATCAACATCGGCGACGTGCTCGAGATCAGCGGGCGCGACGAGGCCGCGCTGCCGTACTTCGAAGCGGCCTACGCCGCGATGACGCGGGTCTACGATCAACAGAAATCGCAGTTGCTGCCGTGGTACGCCGAAACCGGCGTATTGGTGGCCGACCGCCATCTGGCCCTGGGCCACACCCGCGAGGCCGAGCAGTGGTACCGGCGCGTGCTGGAGTTCGCGCCCATGCATCCGCTCGCGACCACTCGACTGGCACGGCTGCTGCGCGAGAGCGGTCGCGCGGACGCGGCACGGCGTTTATGCGCGGACCTGCAGCGTCGCGTCGGTCGCGATGCCGGTTGCGCGTCGCCTGCCGGCTGATGCGCAGCGGGGTTCGCGCGCTAGGTACACTCCCTGGGCCGATGCCGACGAAGGCTCGCACTTTCAGGTGAGCGGTGCGGCGTTTACGGTAGGGGAACGATCACGGAACGCCATCGCCTGGCCTCGATGCCGCCGGCGCGGCGTATGACGCACGCCTTTTGACGGAGACGATATGGACCTCGATACGCTCGTACGCGGGGGTGCCGGCCGTGGCGATTACAGCCATCTGCTGCCGTTCGCCTGGATGCTGCCCACCTATTACGCGGCGCCGGCGGGCAAGGTGATTCCCTCCAGCGGCGCACCGCTGCTGCAATTGCCCGATCCGGATCTGCAGGCCCGCGCCCAGCGTCTGCTCAACGTGCTGTATTGGACGGCGCAGCGCCATGCCAATCTCGACGGCATGGTCGACGAGCAGACTTTGAAAGTCTTCCTGGCGCCAGAGTTCCTGTTCCGGAAAGGAGCGCAAGCCGCCACCGCAGCCACCGATGCCGGTTTCGGCGCCTATCCGGAATCCCTGCGCCACGAGTTGGCCGGAGCCCTGTATAGCGCGATTAATGGGACGCCGTTGTTCAAGAACTGGCTGTTGGTAGCCGGCAGCCTGTGCGCGTCGCTAACGCAGCGAAGGGGCTTGCTCAACTCCATCTTGGTGCTGCGCGGCCAGCGCGCGCAGATGGATGCATCGCCGCCGTACGTGCTGCTGGAAAAGCTATACCGTCCGCGCCTGGACGACGCCGCTGCAGCGCGCCTGGCCGACGCCGACCAGAGCCTGGCCAGCCGCTACGCCTTGGACCCGGAGCAAAGTCTGGACAACCTGATTCGCTGGGATGGAATGATGCTGGGCGTGGAGTTGGGCCTGGACCACGGCCAGCAGACCCTGCGCAACGATATGAACTACTTGGGTCGCGTGCTCGGGCCGGAGGTGCCGGGCCTGGACCTGCAGCTGATCGCCTCCTGCGGCACGTCCATCATCGACCCCTCCTGCGCGGTCAGGGGCGGCGGACTGGTCGTTCTGGCCGACGGCCAGCACACCGCCAGCCAGGCTTCGATCGAGCCGCGCTTCCAGATCGGCCGCCACGACGCGCAACGCGGCGTGTTGGTTCCCTTGCCGTCCAGCGATATCGTGTTCAGCGAGCTGCCGCGCGGCGACGATTACCAGATCGATTACATGCGAGGACGCTACGCCCAGCTCGGGCGGCGGCAAGGGGTGTGGTCCTGCAAGGCGAAAATCCCGCTGCAGGCGTGAGGATAGTCGCGCCGGCCGCGGAGGACGGCATCGACAGGCCGGTCGAACCTCGTGCGCCCTAGAACGAAGAGCCCCGCGATCGCGGGGCTCTCGTTGTCGTTCATCGGGCGAGAACGGACCTCAGCGCACGCCGCGCACGCGCAGGTCGATCGCGTCCTGGCCCTTGTCGCGCTGCAGAATGCGCGCGGGCACCGGCATGCCGTCGACGACCCAGGCGATGGTCTGCTTGTCGCCGTTGCTGCTGATCAGCTTGGTCGCGGTCTGGCTCTTGCCGCCGATGTCGATGCTTTCCTTGCCGGCGATGGTGTAGGTGAGCTGCTTGACGCGGCCGTCCTCGACCATGCGGTAACTGATGGGTTTGCCGGCGCCGGCGTCGCGCACCAGGGCCAGGTTGATCAGCAGCGCGTCCATGTCGCCCGCGAGCAGCGGGATCGGGCCGGCGCGGTTGGCCTTGACGTCGCCGGTCCAGGTGGCGACGCCGCGGTTCCAGTCGTAGTTGGCGTTCTTGACCTGCTTGCGGGTCAGCACCTTGCTGGAGTCGCTGCCCGAGATCGGGCGCCACTGGCCGCCCTTTTCCTCGAACACGGTCGACTGGCTGAGGTTGGCCAGCGGGCTGCTGACTTCCAGGCTGTACTTCCAGCGGCCGGGCCCGGCCGCGGCCAGGGTCATGCGGCCGTTGCCCTGCATGCCCATGTAGCTGGCCGTGTAGTCGGCGCTGAAGGGCTTGATCGCGAGCGCGGGCAGGCTGGTCAGCGCCAGCGCGCCGGCCAGCAGCCAGGGCGACGGACGCAGCGACGGAACCTTGGGGGTAAGGGCCATCAGTTCACTCCTCGATATTCGACCAGACGCAGGTCGTAGGTATCTTGACCGTTTTCGCGTTGAAGAATGCGAACGGGGGTCGGAACGCCTTCCACGACCCAGATCACGGTCTCTTCGTTGCCGCTTTGGACCCGGTTCACGCGCATGGCGTTGTAGCCCATGTCGGCGACCGACACGCTTTCCAGTTCCTGCGCGACCACGTATTGGTGCGGACGCACGCGGCCGCCGTCGACGAAGCGATAGCCCAGGGTCTTGCCGGGCTGGGCGTCGCGGATCACGGCCAGATTGATCAGCAGGCCGCTCATGTCGCCGTCCTGCAGCGCGATGGGCTTCTGCCGGCTTTCCTTGACGTCGCCGGTCCAGCGCGCGCTGCGCTTGTTCCAGTCGTAGATGCCGATCACCTGGCGCTTGGAAAACACGACCTTGCGCACCAGCGCCTGGCTGAGCGGGCGGTAGGTATCGCCGACCACGTCGAACACCGTGCTCTGCTGCGCGGCCGCGCCGGCCAGGCCCATCATGCCGTGCTCGGCGCGGATATCCAGGTCGATGCGCCAATGGCCGCCGGAGGGCACCACCTGCATGGTCGCGTCGCCCAGCACCTTGCCGCTGTTGTAGACCTGGTAGTCGGCCACGAACGGCTCCAGCGCGGACGCGCGGGCGGGGAGCAGCGCGCCGAGCAGGACGGCGGCGAGCAGGGGCAACGGTGACTTCATGGCGGGAGCGGGGTCCTTGGGGCGCGAGGGCGTCGACGGACGAGTGGGGCGGAGGGGCGCTTATGCGTATTGGACCGGGCGTACGCGCTCGGGTTCAGGGCTGCAGCGTGTGTCCGGCGGAATCTAAACGCAGGGGGGTAAATAGCGGATGACCATCCAGGGTCACGGTTGCGCCCTGTTCAGCAATCCGGCCCGCGACCGCCAGTCGCAGCGTGGCCAGCAGCAGCGGGTGTTCCACCGAAAGTACGCGCGCGGCCAGGGTCTCGGGGTCGTCGCCGTCGGCGATCGGCACCACCGCCTGCGCGATCACCGCGCCGGCATCGAGCTCGGGGATCACGAAGTGCACGCTGGCGCCGTGTTCGCGGTCGCCGGCCTCGATCGCGCGCGCATGCGTGCGCAGGCCGCGGTGGCGCGGCAGCAGCGAGGGATGGATGTTGAGCAGGCGGCCGCGGAAGCGTTGGACGAAGTCGGCGCCGAGGATGCGCAGGTAGCCCGCGCACAGCACCCAGTCCGGCCGGCAGGCCGCGACCGCGTCGCCTAGCGCGGCATCGAAGGCCTCGCGCGAGGCGTAGGCGCGCGGATCGTCGCTCCAGCGCAGCGCCGCCGGCACCCGTTGCAGCGCCGCCGCGCCAGGCTTGTCGGAGCGCACCCCGACCACCTCGGCGGCCAGACGGCCGTCGGCGATCGCGTCCAGCACCGCCTGCAGGTTGCTGCCGCGTCCCGAGGCGAGGACGGCGATGCGGGGAAGCTGGGGCATGCGGGCGGGATTCGGGAGCGGGCCCGCATTTTAGGCGATCCGCTGCGGTGGGCGCGGTTCGGGCCGCGATTGCGCCGTCTCGCGACGGCCGCGCTCAGGCGCCCACGTGCGAGCGCAGGCGCGCGACGTCGGCGCACCAGTCCTCGTAGTCCTCGGTTTCTTCCCACAGTTCGCGCAGTTCCGAATCCGGCGCCAGGACGCGCTCGAGCGCGCGCAGCGCCTCGGGCACCAGGCTGGGGTCGCCCTGCAACTGCAGCCGCGCCAGCCAGGCCTGGAATTCGGTTTCGTCCTGGATCGCGGCGGTGGGCCGGCCCAGGGTGGCGGCCAGCACTTCGATCGCGGCCAGCGCTTCCACCGCCAGGTCGGAATCCAGGTAGTCGTCTTCCGCCAGCACTTGCGCGATCGCCGCGCGCATCGGCGCGAGATCCTCGCCTTCGATCAGGTCCAGCAGCCAATCGCTGGCGTGGTCGTTGTCGAACGAACCGATGCCCCAAGCGCCCATGCGTCCTCCGTGACGGCGGGCCGGCGCCGTGTGGATGGGTCAGCGCGGGCGCGGCCAAGCCGCCTGCGAACGGGCAGTGTCGCAAGAAAGCGGCGGCGGTGCGCGTTCGCGGCGCCTTCAGTCCGCGCCTGGCTCCAGCGCCAGCAGGGCCTCGTGGGCGGTGACGGCGTCGGCGCCGCCCTGGGCGGCGA
The DNA here is from genome assembly GCF_900114355.1 of Lysobacter sp. cf310. Classification (GTDB taxonomy): domain Bacteria; phylum Pseudomonadota; class Gammaproteobacteria; order Xanthomonadales; family Xanthomonadaceae; genus Lysobacter. The sequence continues at coordinate 520,309 of NZ_FOSS01000001.1, read as the reverse complement.
TGGCTTCCAGCACAGGGCGCAGGGCGCGCGCCTGGCGCGCCAGCTCGGGCGCCAGCGCCTGCTGGTCGCGGTCGGGCTCGAACGACAGCGCCAGGTCGAAGAAGGCCTCCAGGGCGGTGCTGCGCGCCCAGCCCTGGCCGTGGCGCATCAGTTCGCCCAGAAACGGCAGCACCGCCAGCGCGATCGCGTGGTAGGTGCCGGCGTGGTTGTTGCCCACCGCGTACAGCACGGCGTGATAGGCGCTGTCGCTGCTGGCGCGGTCGTGCGCATGCAGGGCGTCGGCCAGCGCCGCGCGCACCTGCGCGGCGTCGCTCCATTGCGGGCGCTCGTAGGCGTCCCAATCGACCGCGGCGACGCGGCGCTCGAAGTCCTGCAGGGCCGGCGGCAGCGCGACGACGTTCATGCCCGGGCGCGGCGACGCGGCCAGGCCGCGAACGAACCCAGGGTGGCCAGGAACATGTCGGTGTGCGCGTCCCAGACGTCGCCCTGCTGGCCGTTGTAGGACTCGGCCGCTTCCGGCGACATGCCCAGCGCGATCGCCCACTCGATCCATTCGTAGATCAGGCTGGTGCACATGATCGCGGCCACCGCGAGCACGAACGCCTGACGCGCGCTCAGCGCCGGCCAGCGCTGGCGGAAATACTCGCGCACCGCCGGCGCGAAGCACACGCCGTAGAGGAAATGGATCAAGCGGTCGAAGTGATTGCGTTCAAAGCCCAGCGCGCGATCCAGCGACCAGCCGCCGGTCAACCATTGGATCCAGCGGTCGTAGGGCACGTAGGAATACAGCCAGCGCGCGGCCACGCAGTGGGCGATCATGAACACGCAGATCGCGATGAAGTGGCTATCGCGCATCGGCCAGCGCCGGTTGTGCAGCCACAGCCAGGCCAGGCCGACCACGGTCAGTACGCTGTGCATGCCTTGCTCGAAGGGGCTGGTCGGGGCGATCCAGCTGATCGCGAACACGGCCAGGACCGCGGCCAGCGCCGCCTTCTTGACGGCGTTCATGGCTTGGAGCAAGAAGTGAGCGTGGAGTAGTGAGCAGCGAGCGAAAGCGCCCGCTCAACGAAGATATTGCCTTTACTCACTCCTCTCTCCTCTAAGCTCACTCCTGCTTCAACCGATATGCACGCGTTCGCCGTCGGCGTGCGCGACCACCCGGCCGATGCGCCAGTTCGCCAACGCCATGCGCTCCAGCTCGGCTTCGATCTCGGCGGCGTCTTCCGGCGCCACGATCAGCACGAAGCCGATGCCGCAGTTGAAGGTGCGCCACATTTCTTCCTGGGTCACCGCGCCTTCGCGCTGCAGCCACTGGAACACCGGCGGCAGTTCCCAGGACGCGGCGTCGATGGTCAGACCCAGGCCGTCGGGCACCACCCGGATGATGTTCTCGGTCAGGCCGCCGCCGGTGACGTGGGCCATGGCGTGGATCTTGTGCGCGCCGCCGTTGGCGCGCAGCAGCTCCAGCACCGGCTTCACGTACAGGCGGGTCGGCGCCATCAGCGCGTCGATCAGCTTGACCCCGCCCAGGTCGGTGTCGGCCGGGCGGCCGGCGCGGTCGTAGATGCGGCGGATCAACGAATAGCCGTTGGAATGCGGGCCGCTGGAGGCCAGGCCGATCAGCAGATCGCCCTCGCGCACGCGGCTGCCGTCGAGCAACTGCGACTTCTCGACCGCACCGACGGTGAAGCCGGCCAGGTCGTACTCGCCCGGCGGGTACATGTCGGGCATTTCGGCGGTCTCGCCGCCGATCAGGGCGCAGCCGGACTGCTCGCAGCCGGTCGCGATGCCGCTGACCACGGCCGCGGCGGTGTCCACGTCGAGCTTGCCGGTGGCGAAGTAGTCGAGGAAGAACAGCGGCTCGGCGCCCTGCACCAGCACGTCGTTCACGCACATGCCGACCAGGTCGATGCCGATGCTGTCGTGACGGCCGAGCTGCTGGGCCAGCTTGAGCTTGGTGCCCACGCCGTCGGTGCCCGAGACCAGCACCGGCTCGCGGTACTTGCCCGACAGGTCGAACAGCGCGCCGAAACCGCCCAGCCCGCCCATGACTTCGGGGCGGAAGCTGCGCTTGACCATCGGCTTGATGCGTTCGACCAGGGCGTTGCCCGCGTCGATATCGACGCCGGCATCGCGGTAGGTCAGGGGAGTGGGAGCGTCGGGGATGGAAGCGGTCACGGCGGCTCCGGCGGGCGCGAGTAAGAGGAGAAGCCCGACATTTTACCAGTCGCGGAGCGCGCGAATGGACGTTCCGGCCCCACTACGGCACCATTTCATCCATTACGCACCTATCTAGGGACAGCGATGGTTCGGGCAATCCGCGTTTTACTGGTCGCGACCCTGCTGCTGGCGAGCTCTGCCGCCTGGGCGCAGCGTGTCGAAGGCGATCGTGCCAAGGCCGAGGGCGTTTACGCGGCCGAAGTGCCGGTCAACGGCCAGGGCGAGGCCGAGCGCAACGCGGGCTTCGCGCGCGCGCTGGCGCAGGTGCTGGGCAAGCTGTCCGGCGACCGCGGCGCGGCCGCGCGCCCCGGCGTGGGCCAGGAACTGCGCCGCGCCAAGGACTACGTGGCCGGCTACGACTACCGCCAGGACGAGGGAGTGGGCCCGACCGGGGCGCCCAGCTACCGCACCACCTTGGTGGTCAATTTCGACCAGTCCCAGGTCGACAGCCTGGCCTCGGTGCTGGGTTTGCCGGTCTGGCCGACCCCGCGCCCCAAGCCGGTGCTGTGGCTGGCCATCGACGACGGCAGCGGCCCGCGCCTGGTCGGCCTGGCCCAGGCCAACGCCGCCCGCTCCACCCTGAACCGCGCGATCGAGCGCGGCTACCGCCTCGGTCTGCCCACCGGCAACGCGGCTGAACAGGCCGCGGTCGGCGCGATCTGGCGCGGCGACAGCGCCGCGGTCGCGCGCGCCTCGGCCCGCTACAGCCCGCCGATGCAGCTGATCGGCAAGCTCTACCGCTCCAAGGCCGGCTGGAAGGCCGACTGGATCTTCGTCGACGGCGGCAAGGTGCTGTCGACCTGGACCAGCGAGGAGGCCGACGCCCGCCGCGCCATGGCCGGAGGCGCCGACGGCGCCGCCGACGCCCTGATGCGCCGCTACGCCAAGCGCGGCACCGCCGCCGGCCCGCCGGGCAACTACCGCGTGACCTTCACCGGCATCACCAGCAGCGACGACTTCATCCGCCTGTCCGGCTACCTGCAGCGGCTGGCGGTGGTGCGCCGGATCACCCCGGTACGCGCCAGCCCCAGCGGGGTCGAGTTCGAGCTGGAGCTGATCTCCGGCCTGCAGGGCTTCAAGCGCATGACCGAGGGCGACGACGTGCTCGAGGCGCAGGAAGGCCTGGAAGGCCAGCCGCCGGTCTACCGCCTGCGCTGACCGGCTAGGCTGAGCCTTACCGCGATGCGCCGCCCGCCGGCGCGTCGCCCGCATGGAACCGATAGGACCCCCGGATGGAAACCACCCCCCTGCACGACATCGCCCAATTCCTGCGCCGCCTGCAATGGGCCGCGCTCGGCCTGGGCGCGTGCTGGCTGCTGTGGCTGCTGGCGCCGATCCTGACCCCGTTCGTGGTCGCCGCCCTGCTGGGCTGGCTGGGCGATCCGCTGGTCGACCGCCTGGAACGCGCGGGGCGCTCGCGCAACGTCGCCGTGACCCTGGTGTTCACCGCGATGGCGCTGTTGGTGCTGCTGGTGCTGGTGATCCTGGTGCCGCTGATCGAGCGCCAGATCTCCACCCTGATCGCCTCGCTGCCCAGCTACCGCGACTGGTTCATGAACACCGCGCTGCCGTGGGTGGAAACGCGCACCGGCCTGGAGATCACCACCTGGCTGGACCTGGAGCACATCAGCCAACTGGTGCGCAGCAACTGGGAGCGCGCCGGCGGCGTCGCCAGCACCCTGCTGGGCTATCTGTCGCGCTCGGGCTTCGCCCTGATCGGCATGGCCGCCAACATCGCCCTGCTGCCGGTGATCACCTTCTTCTTCCTGCGCGACTGGGACCTGATGGTCGCGCGCGTGGCCTCGCTGGTGCCGCGCAACCATCTCGACACCGTCGGCCGCCTCGCGCGCGAATCCAGCGACGTGCTCGGCGCCTTCCTGCGCGGCCAGTTCCTGGTGATGCTGATCCTGGGCGTGATGTACGGCCTGGGCCTGTGGGCGGTGGGCCTGGACCTGGGCATCCTGATCGGCCTGATCGCCGGCCTGCTGACCTTCGTGCCCTACCTGGGCCCGGCCAGCGGCATCATCCTGGGCACCATCGCCGCGCTGGTGCAGTACGGCGATTGGAAGTACGTCGCCGGCGTGCTCACCGTGTTCGGCATCGGCCAGCTGATCGAAGGCTATTGGCTCACCCCCAAGCTGGTCGGCGACCGCATCGGCCTGCATCCGGTCGCGGTGATCTTCGCCGTGCTCGCGGGCGGCCAGCTGTTCGGTTTCCTCGGCATGCTGCTGGCGCTGCCGGTGGCGGCGGTGGCCAACGTGCTGCTGCGCTACGCCCAGGAGCGCTACACCCGCAGCCGTTTGTACGCGGGCACGCCGTCGTCGATCCTGCTGGAGCCGGGCCCGCACATCGTGCCGGCCCCGGCCGAGCGCGAAGCCGAGTGAGCCTGTTGCGATCCGCGATGAGTCTGCCGTGATGAACCTGCAGCGATGAGCGTGCCGCAGCTGCCTTTGGCGCTGCGCTACCCGCCGGACCAGCGACTCGACACCTTCGTCGCCGCGCCGGCAGGAGCGATCGCGCAAGTGCGCGCGCTGGCCGAGCAGGCCGGCGGCGACTGGCTGTACCTGGCCGGCCCCGCGGGCGTCGGCAAGACCCACCTGCTGCTCGCCGCCTGCGCCGCGGCCGAAGCCGCCGGCCGCCGCGCCGCCTACCTGCCGTTGGTCGCGGCCGCCGGGCGCCTGCGCGACGCGCTCGAAGCGCTGGAAGGCAACGACCTGCTGGCGCTGGACGGCCTGGACGTCATCGCCGGCACGCGCGAGGACGAGATCGCCTTGTTCGACGCCCACAACCGCGCGCGCGCCGCCGGCGCGGCGGTGATCTACGCCGCGCGCGAAGCCCCCGACGGCCTCGCCCTGAGCCTGCCCGACCTGCGCTCGCGCCTGTCGCAATGCGCGCGCATCGCGCTGTCGCCGCTGGACGACGACGGCCGCGCCGACGTGCTGCGCCAGCGCGCGCAACGCCGCGGCCTGGTGCTGGAGGAAGCCGCGCTGGACTGGCTGCTCAAGCGCGTCGACCGCGACCTGGCCGGCCTGACCGCACTGCTGGACCGCCTCGACCGCGCCTCCCTGGCCGCGCAGCGCCGCATCACGGTGCCGTTCCTGAAGCAGACGCTGGAGCAGCGTTGAGGCGCGGGTAGCGCCCGGGCCTGTTCGGGCGTCGATCGGATCGGCGATGGTCGGAGCAGGGCTTGAACACGTGCATCGATCATGCGAGATGATCGGGCGGCGAACGGCCAGTTTCGGGAGCTTTGCGTGTCGTACGAACTCTGGAGCTTTGTCGGATATGTCCCGGCGTTGGTGTCGATAGGCTTGACCGTGGCGGCTCGCAAATCCTGGGCCGTGTTCGTGACTGTTGGGGTCGCGTTGCTGATCGCGTCGACCGCGCTGGCTATCGTCAAACCTTCTTTGACCGTAGGGCGAGTGAGCCCGATCTGTCTGATCGGCTATGAAACCTGGGCGGTGATAGCGTGCATCGCGGTCAGCGCATGCGTGGTAGGCCTGTGGCGCTGCATAACCCGTCCCGGCATTGCGACTGCCGTCGTTGCGACCGCGCCGTCCTTCATGGCCCTGTACATGGGTGCCTGGATTTCCTGAGGCGAGAACAGGAACAGGCGCCCCACCTGGCAAGGCCGGCACGGTTGCTTCCTGTAGGAGCGGCGCAAGCCGCGACCGCGACATCGGCTTGCGTCGAATGTGGGTGTCGCCGCGCTACCAATCGCGGCTTACGCCGCTCCCACAGGAAGCAGGGGGCACGCGCCTGTGTGCACGATTGTGGTTGCGGTCATCGCAAGCTTCGCCGTAGCGACGCACCCACCACTGTGGGAGCGGCGTGAGCCGCGATCGCGGGACTCGCTTGCGTCGTGAGCGGGGTGCCCAGTGGTAGTCGCGGCCCGCGTCGTTGTCGCAGTGGCGCGGTCGCGGCTTGCGCTGTTCCTACCCCGAGGCCGCGAATCAGTACGTCGGGCCAGCGGCTCAACGCCCGCAGCGCGCATACCCCGGCACGTTCAAGCCCAGCACGATGTCGCGTTGCACGCGCCAGCCCGTGCGCGCGTCGCCTTGCGGATGGGCGATGCCGTTGCCGCCGTAGGCCAGGCCTTGTTGCGCGCGGCGCGCGGCGGTCAGGCGCGGGTCGTCGTCGAACAGCACGTCGCCCAGGTAATAGGTGCAGCGCCCCGGCTCGATCACGTGCATGTGGATATGTTGCGGCTCGTCGCTGGTCGGGTAACCGCCGGGACGTATCGTGCGGAAGCTGTAGCGGCCTTGCGCATCGCTCACCGCCCAGCCGCGCAGGCGACCATGGCGCGCGGTTTCGCCGGACAGGCGCGGATCGCGCGGGTACACGCCGCCGCGATCGGTCTGGTAGGCGTAGACGATCACGCCCGGCACCGGCTTGCCCGCGGCGTTGCGGACCTGGCCGCTCAACAGCAGGGCTTGCCCAGGTTCCTTGGCCGGCGCGATCCGCGATGCGCTGGTCAATTGCGCCGGCTTGCCGTCGAACACCGCCTCGCAGCCTTCGCAAGGCAAGCCGACGATGGGTTCGGCCGCTCGGGCGCTTGCGAGGGCGCCGCACAGCAGCAAGGCATGCAGGCAGGCGATGGCGGCTCCACGCATGATCCGCTCCCAATGAACGCTGCCCGCGGACGCAGTGGCGGGCGGACTCATCCTAACCGCCGCGAGTCGGGTCCCGATCGGGCTCGCCGGCCAGCAGCGCGCTGCGCAGCGCCGGGTCCTGTACCTCGCCGCCCCAGACGTTGGCATGCACCAGATCCTGCAGCGGCAGGCGCGAGCGCCAACCGCGCGTTTGCAGCTCCGGTCGCTCCAGGAACTGGCTGACATAGCCCAGGCACAGGTAGGCGAGCGGCTCGACGCCCTCGGGCAGACCGAGCACGCGCGCCAGTTCGCGGGGTTCCAGGATGCTGACCCAGCCCACGCCGATGCCCTCCGCGCGCGCGGCCAGCCACAAGTTCTGCACCGCCAGGCAGGCGCTGAACAGGTCCGCGTCGAGCATGGTGTTGCGGCCCAACACATGTTCGCCGCCGCGGCCGCGGTCGCAGGTAATGCACAGATTGATCGGGCTTTCGACGATCCCTTCCAGCTTGAGCTGCCGATAAAGTTCGGCGCGTTCGTCGCGGTAGTTGTGCGCGGCCTGCGCATTGGCTTGCGCGTGCAGAGCCTTCACTTCGTGCTTGACCGCCGGATCCTCGACGACGATGAAGTCCCAGGGCTGCATGAATCCCACCGACGGCGCATGGTGCGCGGCGCGTAGCAGGCGCTCCAGTACGTCCGCAGGAATCGGGTCGGGCAAGAACTGCGAACGCACGTCGCGGCGCTCGAAGATGGCGCGGTAGACGCCGCCGCGTTCCGCGTCGGAGAAACGGTGCCCCGCGCTCATGCGACCATGCTCCTGTGGTGGCGTCGCGTTGCGGGCGCCGGCCTCATGTCTGCGCCGGCCATTCGATGAATTCCGCAGGGACCGCGTCGGTCAGCCACACGCCGTTGTCGGCGCGGAAGAAGGTCGCGCCGCGCGCGTGCATGTCGCCCGCGCGTACCTCCAGCACGACCGGCCGCCCGTGGCGGCTGCCGACCTTGAACGCGGTGTCGCGATCGGCCGACAGGTGCACGTGCTGGCGGCTCTGCTTGCGCAGGCCCTCGACGCGGATCGCGGCGGCGTGGCGGGTGGCGGTGCCGTGGTACAGCCGGGCCGGCGGCTCGATCGGCGCCAGGGCCAGGTCGATGTCGATCGAATGGCCCTGATTGGCGCGTATGCGATCGCCGTCGTCGCTGAGCTTGAAACGCTGCTTGTCGTTGTCGCGCACCAACTCGCGCAGCAGCTCGCGGTCGTAATGTTTGCCGTGCGCGGCCGCCTTGGCGATGAGTTCGTTTACGTCGACCCAGCCTTCCGCATCCAGGCGCAGGCCGATGGCCTCGGGTTCATGGCGCAGGATCAGGCTGAGGAATTGGCTGAGCGGCTTGTGTCGGTCGGTCATATCGCCGCGCATGCTAGCAGTTCGCCGGGCGATGCCTGGCGCTCAGCCCGACAGCGCCGCGTCCAGGTCGGCCAGCCGCTGCGGCGTGCCCACGTCGGTCCAGCGGCCGCGATGGTGTTCGCCATGGATGCGGCCCTCGGCCATGTGCGCGCGCAGGATCGGCGCCAGACGGAAGCGCGGCGGCGTTTCGGCGGCGCCGGCGTCGCTGCTGTGCGCGCGCCACCCGTCCAGCAATTGCGGGCGATACACGCCGAGGCCGGCGTAGGTGAGGCGGTGCGCGCCGTCGCTGCGCACCAGTCCGTCCTGATCCAGCGCGAAATCGCCCTGGGTGGCCTGCGGCGGGCGATCGACCATCACCAGATGCGCCAGCCCCTCGGGCGCGCGCGGCAGACGCGCGAAGTCGAAGTCGGTCCAGACGTCGCCGTTGACCAGCAGGAAGGGCGCGTCGCCGAGCAAGGGCAGGGCGTGCAGCATGCCGCCGCCGGTTTCCAGGGGCGTGGTGCCTTCGTAGGAATAAACGATGCGCAGGCCCCAGCGTGCGCCGTCGCCGAGCGCGCGCGGGAACTGCTCGGCCAGCCAGGAGGTATTCACCACCACCTCGCGCACCCCGCACGCCGCCAGCTTTTCCAGATGCCATTCGATCAGCGGCTTGCCGGCGACCGCAAGCAGGGGCTTGGGCGTGGTGTCGGTGAGCGGGCGCATGCGCTCGCCCAGTCCCGCTGCGAAGATCAGCGCCTTCATGGCGCGAGCCTCGCCAGTGCCGGACGGATGCGCGTCTCCAGCAGCTCCGCCAGCGCCTGCAATTCGGGATAGCGCGGCAGCACTTCGTCCAGATAGGCGATGAAGCGCGGCGCGTCGGGCAGATACTTGGTCTTGCCGTCGCGGTAATGCAGGCGCGCGAAGATGCCCAGGATCTTGAGGTGCCGTTGCACGCCCAGCCAGTCGGCGTCGCGACGGAAGCGCGCCAGCGCCGGCACCGGCACGCCCGCGGCGACGGCGCGCTGGTGGTAGCGCGCCAGCCAGCCGTCGACGCGGTCCAGCGGCCAGCTCAGGAACGCGTCCTTGAACAGACTGATCGCGTCGTAGGCGACCGGGCCGCGCACGCAGTCCTGGAAGTCCAGCACCGCCGGGCCCGGCTGCACCGGCATCAGATTGCGCGGCATGAAATCGCGATGGGTGAGCACCTGCCGCTGCGCGAGCGCGTTGTCCATCAGGCGACGCTGCACCAGCTCCAGACGGTCGGTGTCGTCGCAGTCGAGCTCCAGGCCCAGATGGCGGCGCAGGAACCATTCCTCGAACAGACCCGCGTCGCGCTGCAGCAGGGCTTCACCGAACTCGCCCATGCCCTCGGGCGGGGCGATCGCCTGCAGCTTCAACAACTGCTCGATCGCGGCATCGAAATAGGCGTCGGCGCTGTCGGCGTCGATGATCTGGGCAAGGGTCGGGCCGCCCAGGTCTTCCAGCAGCAGGAAGCCGTGTTCGGTGTCCTCGACCAGCACGCGCGGCACGCGGACGCCGCCGCCTTCGAGCAGCGCGCGCATGCGCAACCAGGGGCGTACGTCCTCCAGCGTCGGCGGCGAGTCCATGACGATGGCGCTGGCGGGCATGCCGGCCGCGTCGGGCGCGGCGCGCCAGTAGCTGCGGAAGCCGGCGTCGACCGAGGCGCGCTGCAGTTGCAGGCGGCTGTCGCCGGTGGCGCGGCGGGCCCAGGCGAGGCGCTGGTCGGCGCGCTCGTCGGCGTGAGGCTGGGTCATGCGATCTCCGCGCGGCCAAGGGGGCCGCGAGCGCACAGGGTAAACGCCCCGGTGCGCGCGGTGAATGGCGGGTCGCGGATTGGGCGCGGGGCGCGTATGGGGGGCGCGCGCGCAGGGCGATCGCGGCTCACGCCGCTCCCCCAGGCAGCGGGGCTCAGGCCGCCACGCTGTCTTCCTGCGCCAGCGCCGCCAGCCATTCGTCGTCGGAGCCTTCGGCCACGCCTTCGAACAGGAAGGTCGAGAGGTAGCGCTCGCCGGTGTCGGGCAGCATCGCCAGCAGCACGCTGCCGGCGGGCGCCTGCTCGGCGACCTGCAGCGCGGCGGCGACGGTGGCGCCGGCGGAGATGCCGACGAACACGCCTTCCTCGGCGGCCAGGCGGCGCGCGGTGTCGCGCGCGAGCACGTCGTCGACCGGACGAATCTCGTCGGCCACGCCGCGATCCAGCACCGCCGGCACGAAGTCCGGGGTCCAGCCTTGGATCTTGTGCGGCTGCCAGTCCTTGCCGCTCAGCAGCGAGGCGCCGGCGGGTTCGGAGGCGATGATCTTCAGATCCGGACGCGCGAGCTTGAGCACCTGGCCGGCGCCGCTGAGCGTGCCGCCGGTGCCCCAGCCGGTCACGAAGTAGTCCAGGCGCTTGCCGGCGAAATCGCGCAGGATTTCCGGGCCGGTGGTGCTGCGGTGGTAGGCCGGGTTGGCCGGGTTCTCGAACTGGCGGGCCAGGAACCAGCCGTGTTGCGCGGCGAGTTCGGCGGCCTTGCGCACCATGCCGCTGCCGCGCTCGGCGGCCGGGGTCAGGATCACCTTGGCGCCGTAGGCGCGCATCAGTTTGCGGCGCTCGACCGAGAAGGTTTCGGTCATCACCGCCACGAAGGGATAGCCGCGCGCGGCCGCGACCATGGCCAGGGCGATGCCGGTGTTGCCGGAGGTCGCCTCGACGATGGTCTGGCCGGGCTTGAGCGCGCCGCTGCGTTCGGCGTCGAGCACGATTGCCAGGGCTAGGCGGTCCTTGACCGAGCCGCCCGGGTTGAAGGATTCGACCTTGGCGTACAGCGAGACATGCGCCGGCGCGATCCGGTGCAGTTTGACGATGGGCGTGTTGCCGATGGTGTCGAGGATGCTGTCGTAGAGGGCCATGGCGGTTCCAGGAATCGAGAAAGAGGGGGCGGACTCAGGCCGCGGCGGCCAGCACCGGCGCGTGGCGCAGCGGCGCGGCGCCGTACCAGTGCAGGCGTTCGGCCAGGCCCGCGACTTCGCCCAGGATCAGCAGCGCCGGCGAACGTACGTCGTGCGCGAGCGCGGCCTCGGGCAGCTCGGCCAGGGTGCCGACCACGGTGCGCTGGTTCGCGCGCGATCCGTTCTCGATCAGCGCGAACGGCGTGCTCGGCGCGCGGCCGTGGGCGATCAGGCGATCGCGCATGCGCTCCAAGCCGGCCACGCCCATGTACACCGCCAGCGTCTGGCGCTCCTGCGCCAACGCGGCCCAGTCCAGGCTGTCGTCGGAATCCTTGCAGTGCGCGGTCACCAGGCGCACCGCCTGGGCGTGATCGCGATGGGTGAGCGGCACGCCGGCGTAGGCCGCGCAGGCGAGCGCGGCGGTGATGCCGGGCACGACCTCAAAGGCGATGCCGTGCGCGCGCAGCACTTCGATTTCCTCGCCGCCGCGCCCGAACACGAAGGGATCGCCGCCCTTGAGCCGGACCACGCGCTTGCCAGCGCGCGCATGCTCCAGCATCAGTTCGTGGATACGGTCCTGGGTGGTGTGATGATCGCCGGCCTGTTTGCCGACTTCGATGCGCTCGGCGTCGCGCCGCGCCAGCCGCAGCACTTCGGCGCTGACCAGACGGTCGTGCAGGATCACGTCGGCTTCGTTGAGCGCGCGCAGGCCGCGCAGGGTCAGCAGGCCCGGATCGCCCGGGCCCGCGCCGACCAGCACCACCGAGCCGCGCGGCGTGCGCGGTTCGCGCGTTTCCAAGGCTTCGGTAAACGCGCGTTCGGCGGCGCGATGGCGGCGTTGGCGCAGCAGCGCCGGCAGCGGGCCGTCGAGCAGACGGTCGAAGAAACGCCGGCGCGCGCCCAGGTCGGGATAGTGCGCGCGGATGCGCAGGCGTTCGCGCCCCAATAATTCGGCCAGTTCGCCCAGCGAGGGATCGAGCTGGGTTTCCAGGCGTTCGCGCAGATGGCGCGCCAGCATGGGTGCGCCGCCGCCGCTGGAAATCGCGATCTGCAGCGGTCCGCGCTCGATGCGCGCAGGCACGTGGAAGCTCGAGGCCTCGGCGTCGTCGACCACGTTGACCCAGACCCGGCGCGCTTCGCCGGCGGCGGCGACCGCGCGATTGACCTGCGCATCGTCGGTAGCCGCGATCGCCAGCCAGACCTCGTCCAGCCAGTGCTCGGCGAACTCGCCGGGCAGATGGCGGATGCGGCCCTGTTCGGCCAGTTGGACCAGCGAGGCCTGCAGGGCGGGCGCGCCGACCCGGACCTGCGCCCCGGCCTCCAGCAAGGCCTCGACCTTGCGCTGCGCGACCGCGCCGCCGCCCACCACGAGAACGGCGCGGCCGCGCAGGGCGGCGAACAGGGGGAAAAGACCGGTGCTCATGTTCAAGAAAGGGCGCTGTCGGGCCGAAGACGATGGGGCGAACCTACAAACCCCGGCCCGGCGGGGGAAATGACGCCCCCGCCTGTGCCCATGCCCTAACGGCATGAGCGCGGGGCCGCCGGCGGGCCGACACTACTGGACAGCGGCCGCGGGCCGGCTTAGGCTATAAATCCTTCTATCCGAATAGAGAGATAAACGTGGACGCGATGTCGTGCCGGATGCCCGGGTGTTGCCGCGCCGTCGCTTGCCGCCGTCCTCTCGTCTCCCTGTTCCGGATTCCGCCGTTATGACCCTCACCCAGCTGCGCTACCTCGTCGCGATCGCCGATTCCGGCCTCAACATCACCCTGGCCGCCGAGCGCGTACACGCCACTCAGCCCGGTCTGTCCAAGCAGCTCAAACAGCTGGAGGACGAACTGGGCTTCCAGTTGTTCGTGCGCAAGGGCCGCAGCCTGGAAGCGATCGCGCCGGCCGGCGAGCGCGTGCTTGCGCATGCGCGCCGCATCCTCGACGAGGCCGGCAACATCCGCGCCTACGCCGCCAACGAGCGCGGCCAGCACGCCGGCCGCCTGGTCCTGGCCACCACCCACACCCAGGCGCGCTACGTGCTGCCGCCGGTGATCGCGAACGTGAAGCGCGGTTTCCCGCAGGTCAGCGTGCACCTGCAGGCGACCGCGGACGGCGAGGTGCTGGAGCATCTGTCGCACGGCAACGCCGACCTGGCGGTGATCAGCACCGCCGGCGCCGCGCCCGAAGGCGGGCTGGCGGTGCCGTTGTTCCGCTGGCGCCGGGTGGTGCTGGTGCCGCGCACGCATGCGCTGGCCTCGCTCAAGCGCGCGCCCACGCTGGCCGAACTGGCCGCGCATCCGCTGATCAGCTACGAGTCCTCGACGCGTCCGGAATCCTCGCTGCGCCGCGCCTTCGCCGCCGGCGGGGTCGAGCCGCAGCTGGCGATGACCGCGCGCGACGCCGACCTGATCAAGACCTATGTGCGCGCCGGATTGGGCGTGGGCGTGCTCGCCGAAATGGCGGTGACCGGCCGCGACGAAGATCTCAAGGCGCTGACCGCGCCCGATGCGCTGCCCGAATGCGTGACCTGGGCGGTGATCCCGCGCGCGCGCGTGCTGCGCGACTACGCGCTGGAACTGCTGCACGGCCTGGCCCCGCAGATCGACCGCCGCGACCTGCGGCGCGTGCTCGAGGGTAACCTCGAAGCGCAGTGGCCGCGTGCGCCCAGTTGGGAAGAGTTGATGCGTACGGCTGCGGTCTGAGCGCAGCGTTCGGGCTGGCTCGCGAGACCGTCGCAGGCGCTGTGCATCGGCTTCGTTCGTCGGTCGGACGGATGGAGCGGAGAGCAAATCCCCCTCAATCCGTCCGGCCAGCGGGCAAGCCCGCTGGCGTTCAGTCGCGCACGAACCTGCGGTTCGTAAACCGCGCGCCCTCACCCTTTTTCAAAGGGGGAGGCAGCGCGCATGCAAGCGTGGAATTGCGGTGTTCTCCCATCTAAGTTCCTCCCTTCCTTGCGTCGGAGTTCCCCTCTTTGAAAAAGGGGGCAGGGGGGCTTCTGCGCGAGCGCGCCTCAAGCCGCCTGTTCGGCCGCGCCTTCGTCGTCGAAATGCAGCCCGCACTCGCGCTTGAGTCCGAAGAAGCGCGTGTCTTCCTCGCGCATGCCGTCCTCGAGCTTGCTGGTGGTGTGCACGTCGCCGATCGACACGTAGCCGTCGTGCCACAGCGGGTGATAAGGCAGATCGTGCGCCTGCAGGTACTGCCAGACGTCGCGGTCGCTCCAGTCGGCGAGCGGGTGCAGTTTCCAGCGGCCGTCGCGCAGGCTCAGGAAATCGAGGTTGGCGCGGGTGCTGGACTGGCTGCGGCGCAGGCCGGCGATCCAGGTGCGCACGCCGAGTTCGTTCAAGGCGCGCTGCATCGGCTCGACCTTGCGCAGGCGGTTGTAACGCTCGATCCCGTCCACGCCCTGTTCCCAGATCTTGCCCATGCGCGCTTCCATCCAGGCGATGCCGATCTGCGGACGGTAGACCTTGAGGTTGAGGTCCAGGCGCGTGCTCATCTCGTCGACGAAGCGGTAGGTCTCCGGGAACAGATAACCGGTGTCGATCAGGATCACCGGAATCTTCGGCGCCTGGCGGGTGACCATGTGCAGCGAGACCGCGGCCTGCGCGCCGAAGCTGGACGACAGCGCGTGCTCGCCGGCGGTGTTCTCCAGCGCCCAGGCCACGCGATCGGGCGCGCTCAGTCGTGCCAGCCAGCGGTTGAGATCGGCCAGCGCACGCGGCGATTCGGCGGCGGTGATGGGATCGGGCGGGCTCATGCGCGGACCTCGGTGGCGACGACGGCGATCGGAATGCTCGGACGGATGGCGTGGGGCGGGATGGCGACGGTTCCGCTGCGCAGCAGGTAGTCGCCGAAGCCTTCCTCGGCCTGGCGCTGCGCGGCGTAGTCGGCGAACAGCGGATCCAGCGCAGCCAGGATCTCGGGTTCGGCGATGTTTTCGCGGTACAGGGTGTTCAGACGCTGGCCGCGGTGATCGGCGCCCAGCATCAGGTTGTAGCGGCCGGGCGCCTTGCCGACCAAGGCGATCTCGCCCAGGTAGGGGCGCGAGCAGCCGTTCGGGCAGCCGCTGATGCGCAGGTGGATGGGCGCGTCGGCGATGGCGTGCCGTTGCAGCAGGCCTTCGACCTTGCCGATCAGTTCCGGCAGATAGCGTTCGGCCTCGGCCATGGCCAGGCCGCAGGTCGGCAGGGCCACGCAGGCCAGGGCGTTGCGACGCAGCGGGCTGGCGGCGCGGTAACCGTCCAGCCCGTATTGCGCGATCAGGGCGTCGACGCCCTCGCGCAGCGCCGGCGCGATCCCGGCCACGGTCAGGTTCTGGTTCGGGGTCATGCGGAATTCCGCGCCCGCGCCGTCTTCGTGCGCGCTCAGCAACTGCGCGAGCTCGCGCAGGCCGCTGAGGTGACGCACCTGCGAGCCGTCGGCGGACTCGCCGTCGACGATGCGGCCGGCCGGAATGCGCAGGGTCAGATGCGCGCGTCCGTCCTCGCCCTCGACCCAGCCGAAGCGGTCGCCGTTGTGGGCGAAGGCGAACGGCCGCGCCGGGAGGAGATGGAACCCGGCGCGGCGTTCGACTTCGGCTTGGAACCAGTCCAGCCCGTGGTCGTCGATGGTGTACTTCAGGCGCGCGCGCTTGCGCACGGCGCGGTTGCCGTGGTCGCGCTGCGCGGTGACCACCGCCTCGCCGACCGCGATCACCTGCTCGGGCGCGACGAAGCCGATCACGTTGCCCAGGCGCGGATAGGTCTCGGGATCGCCATGGGTCGCGCCCATGCCGCCGCCGACGCTGACGTTGTAGCCCAGCAGTTCGCCGGCCTCGTCGAGCACGGCGATGTAGCCCAGGTCCTGGGCGAACACGTCGACGTCGTTGTAGGGCGGCACCGCGAAGCCGATCTTGAACTTGCGCGGCAGGTAGACGTTGCCGTAGATCGGCTCTTCCTCGCCGCCGCTGCCGGCCACGCGCTCTTCGTCCAGCCAGATCTCGTAGTAGGCGCGGGTGTTGGGCAGCAGGTGCTCGGACAGCGCCGCGGCCTGCGCGTACACCGCCGCATGCGTGTGCGAGCGCAGCGGGTTGGCGGCCACCGCGACGTTGCGGTTGACGTCGCCGCAGGCGGCCAGGGTGTCGATCAGCGTGGCGTTGATCGCCTGCATGGTCGGCTTGAGTTCGGTCTTGATCACGCCGTGGAACTGGAACGCCTGGCGGGTGGTGATGCGCAGGCCGCGCTCGGCGTAGGTGGTCGCGATCGCATCCAGCTTCAGCCACTGCGCCGGCGTGACCACGCCGCCCGGGGTGCGGGTGCGGATCATGAAGCTGTAGGCCGGTTCCAGCTTGGCCAGGCGGCGCTCGTCGCGGATGTCGCGATCGTCCTGCTGGTAGCTGCCGTGGTACTTGATCAGGGTCTGATCGTCCTCGCGCAGGCTGCCGGTGACCGGGTCGGCCAGGCTCTCCAGCAGGCTGCCGCGCAGGCGCGCGCTGGAGCGCTTGATGTCTTCGACCGAATGCGCGCTCATGCCCGCGCCTCCGCGAGCAGGCCGAATGCAGCGCGCGCTGTCACCGCCATCGCGCGCTCTGCGGCGCGTCCATGGCGATACGCGCGCTGCATCCGATCCGCCGGGGCAAACCCGTTGTGGTCGAGCGCGGCCATCAGTACACGTCCCGGGCGTAGCGGCCCTGCTGCTGCAGCGCGTTGAGGTAGTCCTCGGCGTCCTCGGCGCTCTTGCCGCCGTGTTCGGCGATCGCCGCCAGCAAGGCGGCGTGCACATCGCGCGCCATGCGGGTGGCGTCGCCGCAGACGTACAGATGGGCGCCGCCTTCGAGCCAGTCGTAGAGATCGCGGCCGGCCTGACGCAGGCGGTCCTGCACATAGATCTTGTGGGCCTGGTCGCGCGAGAACGCCAGGTCCAGGCGGTGCAGCTGACCCGACTTCAGCGCCGCCTGCCATTCGGTCTGGTAGAGGAAGTCGCTGCGGAAATGCGGGTTGCCGAACAGCAGCCAGTTGCGGCCGCCGGCGCCGTCGGCGGCGCGTTCCTGGACGAAGCCGCGGAACGGCGCGACGCCGGTGCCGGGCCCGATCATGATCACGTCGCGGGCGCCGTCGCGCGGCAGGCGGAAGCGTTCGTTGTGTTCGACGAACACCGGCAGGCGCGCGCCTTCCTCGCTGCGCGCGAGCAGGTGCGAGGCCGCGCCCCAGCGCGTGCCGCCGGCGCTGGCGTATTCGACGTGGGCCACGGTCAGGTGGACCTCGTCGCCGACCAGCTTCTGGCTGGAGGCGATCGAGTACAGGCGCGGCGTGAGCGGGCGCAGCGCTGCCACCAGCTCCTCGCCGGACCAGGCGCCGTCGTAGCGCTGCAGCAGGTCGATGACCTGGGTGTCGGCGAGCAGGCGGGTGAACGCGGCCGCGTTGTCCGGCGCGAGCAGGCGGTTGAGTTCGTCGCTGCGCGCGTGGGCGGCGTGGCTGGCCACGAACGGGCGCGCCAACTTGGTCAGCTCGCGCTTCTCGCCCAGCCACTGGCGCAGCGGCAGGCGCTGGCCGCCGTGTTCGACCTCGCCGCCGCCGTCCAGCTCCAGGGTCCGCAGCACCGCCTCGACCAGGGCCGGCGGGTTGCGCGGCCACAGGCCGAGCGCGTCGCCGGGCGCGTAGCTCAGGCCCGAGCCTTCCAGCGACAGTTCGATATGGCGCACATCCTTGTCGCTGCCGCCCACGGTCAGACGCTGGTTGACCAGCAGTTCGGCGGCGAACGGGGATTCGCGGGTGTAGGCCGGCGCGGCCGGCAGCGGACGCAGCGGGGTGACGGTGGCCAGCGGCGCGCTCGGCTTGAGCGCGTCCTTGGCCGCACTCAGGGCCTGCTGCAGCCAGGGCGTGGCCACGGTTTCGAAGTCCAGGTCGGCATCGCCGCGCGCGAGCAGGCGGGTCGCACCGAGTTCGGCCAGGCGCTCGTCGAGCTTGGCGCCGATCGCGCAGAACTGCGGATAGCTGGAGTCGCCCAGGCCCAGCACGGCGTAGTGCAGCTGCTTGAGCTCGGGCGCGCGCTTGCCGGCGATGAACTCGACCAGGCCGCGGGCGTCGTCGGGCGGGTCGCCGTCGCCCTGGGTGCTCACCACCAGGTAGAGGTGGCGTTCGTTCTTGAGTTCGCGGGTCGGGTAAGCGTCGGCGCGCAGCAGCCGCACCGCCAGGCCGGCCTGCTCGGCCTGGGCCGCAAGCTGCTCGGCCAGACGCTTGGCGTTGCCGGTCTGGCTGCCGTAGACCACGGTCAGGCGTTCGCCGCTGCGCGCCTCGGGCGCCAGCGGGACCGGCGCCAGGGCGCCGCCGGCGGTGCGTGCGGCCAGTCCGGCGGCGTAGCCGGACAGCCACCACAGGCCGTCGCGGTCGAGGTCGTCGGTCAGACGCAGCAGCGCGGACAGCCGGTCCTCGGTCAGCGGAGTGGCAAGTAGCGCGGGCGCGGGCATGGCGGAAGGCGGGCTCGGGGCAGGGAACGGCGAGGTTCGGAGCCTGCAGGCTAGGCCCCGCGCGAGACGCGCGGAAAGGATGCTGCGTTATGCGTTCATGCCCTGCGCTCATTTCCGAGCGCGCCGGCCGGGGCGGCCTAATGGCGGCCCGTTCGCAGGTGCGTCGCCGCTGGCATGTCTCCCGATTCCCTTCTGTGGTCAGATAGTCCCGGTCGCGCCGGGTCCCGGCGCGGCGCCCACGCACGCCCCGCAGCCACGAGCCCGACCTTGGACCTGAGCCACCTCGACCGCCTCGAAGCCGAAAGCATCCATATTCTTCGGGAAGTAGCCGCCGAATTCCGTAACCCGGTGATGCTGTACTCGGTGGGCAAGGACAGCTCGGTGCTGCTGCACCTGCTGCTCAAGGCCTTCCATCCGGCGCGCCCGCCGATCCCGCTGCTGCACGTGGACACCGGCTGGAAGTTCCGCGAAATGATCGCCTTCCGCGACCGCCGCGCCGCCGAGACCGGCGTCGACCTGCGCGTGCACACCAACCCCGACGGCCTCGCGCGCGGGATCGGCCCGATCAGCCACGGCGCCAGCGTGCACACCGACGTGATGAAGACCCAGGGCCTGAAGCAGGCCCTGGACACGGCGCGCCACGACGCCGCGATCGGCGGCGCGCGCCGCGACGAGGAGAAGTCGCGCGCCAAGGAGCGCATCTTCTCGTTCCGCAACGAACAGCACCGCTGGGACCCCAAGAACCAGCGTCCCGAGCTGTGGAATCTCTACAACACCCGCATCCGCAGCGGCGAGAGCGTGCGCGTGTTTCCGATCTCGAACTGGACCGAGCTGGACGTCTGGCTCTACATCTACCGCGAGAAGATCCCGGTGCCGTCGCTGTACTTCGCCGCCGAACGTCCGGTGGTGGAGCGCGACGGCGCCCTGATCCTGGTCGACGACGAGCGCCTGCCGCTGCGGGCGGGCGAAACCCCGCAGCTGCGCAAGGTGCGCTTTCGCACCCTGGGCTGCTATCCGCTGACCGGCGCGATCGAGTCCGAGGCCGAGACCCTGGAGCAGATCATCGCCGAGATGCTGGTGGCGACCACGTCCGAGCGTCAGGGCCGGGTGATCGACCACGACCCCTCCGCCTCGATGGAGAAGAAGAAGCAGGAGGGCTATTTCTGATGGCCGTCGCCGAAGACATCGCCGCCTACCTGCGCCTGCACGAATCCAAGGGCCTGCTGCGCTTCATCACCTGCGGCAGCGTCGACGACGGCAAGAGCACCCTGATCGGGCGCCTGCTGCACGACACCCGCCTGCTGTTCGACGACCAGTTGGCCGCGCTCAACGCCGACAGCCGCCGCCACGGCACCCAGAACGGCGAGATCGACTACGCCCTGCTGGTCGACGGCCTGGCCGCCGAGCGCGAGCAGGGCATCACCATCGATGTCGCCTACCGCTATTTCGGCACCGAGCGGCGCAAGTTCATCGTCGCCGACTGCCCGGGCCACGAGCAGTACACCCGCAACATGGCCACCGGCGCGTCCACCGCCGACCTCGCCGTGGTGCTGGTGGACGCACGCAAGGGCCTGCTGACCCAGACCCGCCGCCACACCTACATCGCCGCGTTGCTCGGCATTCGTCACGTGCTGCTGGCGGTCAACAAGATGGACCTGGTCGGCTACGACCAGGACGTGTTCGAGGCCATCGTCGCCGAGTACCGCGAACTCGCGGTGCAACGCGGCATCGCCCAGGTCACCGCGATTCCGCTGTCGGCGCTGCGCGGCGACAACCTGCTGCAGCGCTCCCCGGCCATGCCCTGGTACGACGGCGTCAGCGTGCTCGAGCATCTGGAAACCGTGGACGTCGCCCGCGACGAGGTCGAGGTCGGCTTCCGTCTTCCGGTGCAATGGGTGAATCGCCCGAACCAGAACTTCCGCGGCTTCGCCGGCACCGTGGCCGCGGGCGCGGTGCGGCCCGGCGACGAGATCGCGGCGCTGCCCTCGGGCCGGCGTTCCAGGGTCGCGCGCATCGTCACCGCCGATGGCGATCTCGAGGTCGCCGGCGTCGGCCAGGCGGTCACGCTGACCTTGGACGACGAGCTCGACATCAGTCGCGGCGACGTGATCGCCTCCGCGGATGCGCCGGCCCAGGTCGCCGACCAGTTCGCCGCCCACCTGCTGTGGATGGGCGAGAGCCCGCTGCTGCCGGGGCGCCCGTATTGGCTGAAGATCGGCGCGCGCACGGTCAGCGCCACCGTCACCGAGATCAAGCACAAGATCGACGTGAACACGCAGGCCCAGCTCGCCGCCAAACATCTGGAGCTCAACGAGGTCGCCTACTGCAATCTCAACCTCGATCAGCCGGTCGCGTTCGAGCCCTATGCCGACAATCGCGCGCTGGGCGGTTTCATCCTGATCGACCGCGAGGACAACGCCACCGTCGCCGCCGGCACCCTCGACTTCGCCCTGCGCCGCGCCGGCAACATCCATTGGCAGCACGTCGACGTCGACAAGGCCGCGCGCGCGCGCAGCAAGGCGCAGACGCCGCGCTGCGTGTGGTTCACCGGCCTGTCCGGTTCGGGCAAATCGACCATCGCCAATCTGGTCGAGAAGCGCCTGCACGCGCTCGGCCATCACACCTACATCCTCGACGGCGACAACGTGCGCCACGGCCTCAACAAGGACCTGGGCTTCACCGACGAGGACCGCGTCGAGAACATCCGCCGCGTCGCCGAAGTCGCGCGCCTGATGACCGACGCCGGCCTGATCGTGCTGGTCAGCTTCATCTCGCCGTTCCGCGCCGAACGCCGCATGGCGCGCGAACTGTTCGGACCGGACGAGTTCGTCGAGGTCTACGTCGACACGCCGCTGGCGGTGGCCGAGGAACGCGACGTCAAGGGCCTGTACGCCAAGGCGCGCGCGGGCAAGATCCCCAACTTCACCGGCATCGATTCGCCCTACGAGGCGCCGGAAGCGCCGGAACTGGTGTTGAACACGGTGGAGCAGGACGCCGAGGACCTGGCGCAGCGGGTGATCGATCGCTTGTTGGGCTGACGCGCAGCGTTTGCCGGCCATCGGCCTTTCACGCTTAAGCCCCTCTCCCGCCTGCGGGAGGGGGGTTGGGGTGAGGGCCGCGCCACTCCCACTTGATCCTGTTGCCCTCATCCGCGCTGCGGACACCTACTCGGCGTTGCACTTTGGGCTGACGCGCAGCGTTTGCCGGCCATCGGCCTTTCACGCTTAGGCCCCTCTCCCGTCTGCGGGAGAGGGGTTGGGGTGAGGGCCGCCGCGCCACTCCCACTTGATCCCGCCGCCTCATCAGTCCCGTGGGCACCTGCTCGGCGTTGCACTGCCTGCGGTCGCCGCAAGCGGGAGCAGGGGCGTCGAGGATCTGGGCGCTCGCCCCCAAACGCAAACGCCCCAGCCTAAGCCGGGGCGTCCTCTCGCACGACCGAAGCCGGATCAGCGTTTGGCCGTCTTGCTGCGGATGATCTCGTAGAGGAACAACAGCACGATGGCGCAGATGATCGAGACGATGAAGCCGATCATGCCGCCGCCCGCGTACAGCAGGCTGCCGACATAGGCGCCGGCGATGCCGAGCAGGATGGTCAGGATCCAACCCATCGGATCGGCGCCCGGTTTGAAGAAACGAGCCAGCACACCAATGACCGCACCGATGATGATCGTATAAACGATACCGCCCATAGCGTTCCCCTCCTCAGGGTCGTGGTGACGCCCGGGAATCCTAGCAGTCGGGGGAGTGAGCGCCGTGTCGCGGCGCAGCAGGGGGAGGACGCTTGCGGGCGGCCGGCGCTGAGTCGGCGCTCGGCTGCGGCGCCATAGGCGGTGGCGCGGTCCGATGGACGAACGACATTCCCGCGGGGCGTCGCTGCCCCGGCGACGTGGGTAGGCGGGCCGACGACGACGATCCAATGTCGCGCTCGCGGCGTGCGCCGCTCCTGCAGGGGCGGTGGCGGCGCTGCGGGGCGCTCGGCCGGCGCCGCCGATTCGGCGCTAAGCTGCGCGCGAGCACGGGAGACCGTCATGCCACAGCTATATCGCGTCACCCCCTTCCTGCGCGTGCCGGACATCGAAGGGGCGATCGCGTTCTTCTGCGGGACCCTGGACTTCCGGCTCGGCTTCAGCGGCGGCGGCTACGCCTATGTCTGGCGCGATGGCGTGGCGTTCCGGATGGTCCAGGACCGGCCCTTGCCGCCGCGCGGCGAAGGCCGTTACACCTCCTACGTCGACGTCGAGGATGTCGACGGCCTGTACGCGCAGCTCAAGCCCAAGCTGGATCTGCTGCCGGCGGGCTCGGTGTGTGCGCCCTTCGATCAGGCGTACGGCCAACGCGAGTTCACCGTGATCGGCCCGGACGGCGATCTGATCGCGTTCGGCATGGAAATCGCGAGCGGCTAGCGCGCTCGCCCGCGCCCGTTGAGCGCGGTTCGCTTTCCTGTCTTCGATGCGCTCGCCCGCGCATGGGCGGCGCGTGTCTGTTCGAGGCACGGATCGGAGCGTCGAGCTCCGACCCGCGCTGCGCCGACCGATCCGCGATCGGCCGGCGCGTTCGCGATCAGCAGCAGCCGTGATCGCCGTGCTGTTCGCCGCCGGCGACCGCGGCCACGCCGCTGGTTTCGCCGCGCTGGCTGGCGGCGTGATGTTCGGCCACCACGCGCGCGACGCAGGCGGTCACGCGCTTGCCCATCGGGATGTGCAGGAACTCGTTCGGGCCGTGCGCATTGGAGTGCGGGCCGAGCACGCCGGTGATCATGAACTGCGCGCCCGGGAACTTCTCGCCGAGCATGCCCATGAACGGAATCGTGCCGCCTTCGCCCATGTACATCGCCGGCTGGCCGAAGAATTCGCGGCTGGACGCGTCGATCGCGCGGGTCAGCCAGGGCGACTGCGCGGGCGCGTTCCAACCGGTCGAGGCCTTCTCCAGCTCCATCGTCACCTGCGCGCCGCTGGGCGGATCGCGTTCCAGCACTTCCTTCAGCAGTTCGCCGGCGCGCTTGCCGTCCAGGGTCGGCGGCAGACGCAGGCTGAGCTTGACCGAGGTGTGCGGGCGCAGCACGTTGCCGGCCGACGACAGCGGCGGCATGCCGTCCACGCCGGTCACCGACAGCGCCGGGCGCCAGGTGCGGTTGAGCACCAGCTCCGACAGTTCGCTCGCCATCGGCTTCATGCCCGGCAGGAACGGGAACTTGTCGTAGACCGCGTTGCCCAGCACCTTGGCGGCCTGGCGCGCCTGCTCCAGGCGCTCCTCGGGCACGTCCACGTACAGGCCTTCGACCAGGATCTTGCCGCTGGTCTCGTCTTCCAGGCGCGACAGCAGCTGGCGCAGCAGGCGGAAGCTCGAGGGCACGATGCCGGAGGCGTCGCCGGAGTGCACGCCTTCGCTGAGCACCTTGACCGTGAAGTTGCCGCCGGCCAGGCCGCGCAGCGAGGTCGTGCACCACAGCTGCTCGTAGTTGCCGCAGCCCGAATCCAGGCAGACCACCAGCGAGGGCTTGCCGATCCGATCGGCGAGGTGATCGACGTAGGCGGGCAGGTCGTAGCTGCCGGATTCCTCGCAGGCCTCGATCAGGATCACGCAGCGCGCGTGCGGCAGTTGCTGTTCCTGCAGGGCCATGATCGCGGCCAATGAGCCGAAGATCGCGTAGCCGTCGTCGGCGCCGCCGCGGCCGTACAGGCGATCGCCCTTGATGACCGGGGTCCAGGGGCCGAGGTCGGCGTCCCAGCCGGTCATCTCCGGCTGCTTGTCGAGGTGGCCGTACAGCAGCACGCAGTCCTCGTCGCTGCCGCCGTGCGCGGCCGGGATGTCGATGAAGATCAGCGGGGTGCGGCCTTCCAGGCGCACCACCTCGACCTGCATGCCCGGGATGGTCTGGGCGCGCGCCCAGGTCTCCATCAGCTTGACCGCGTCGTCCATGTAGCCGTGCTTGACCCAGTCCGCGTCGAACATCGGCGATTTGTTGGGAATACGAATGTATTCAACCAGTTGCGGGACGATTTCATCGTCCCATTTTTCGCCGACGTAGCGGTCGACCTTGCTGGCGTCCATCGAAGGGCCTCGAGCTGGGGGTAAGACCCGCAAGTTTACGCCTCCCGGCCGTGTAGGACTTTTCCTACCCTGCGACGCGGCGTCCGCTGGCTTTTTCCGCAAGGCCGCGGCGCTACGCTGACCCCATCGAGTCGAGGAGACCGAATCCCCCGGCGAATCCCTCCCCAACGCCCGCCGGCATCGGAACGGAATCCACTCCATGGAGCTGAACAAGATGAACGTCCTCGCGCTTGCCGCCCGCGCGCTGCTGCTGTCGCTGCTGTTCGTGGGCAGCGCCCTGGCCGCCGAGAAGGTCAATATCAACAGCGCCGACGTCGCCACCTTGGACCGCGTCCTGCTCAACGTCGGCGCCTCCAAGGCCGAGGCCATCGTCGCCTACCGCAAGGCCAACGGCGCCTTCCGCAGCCCCGAACAGCTGGCCCTGGTCAAGGGCATCGGCCTGAAGACCGTGGAAAAGAATCGCGACCGCATCGTCATCGGCGAGGCAGCACCGGCGCGCAAGCCCGCTGCGCCGGCCGTCGGCGGCGGCAGCGCCCAGCGCGCGGCCAACCGCCGCTGACAGACCGTCGGTCCCGCAAGGATGCGGTGGCCGACAACGCACGGGCAGGGACGTCCGACGAATGCAGGGGGAGAGCCCTGGACAAGGAAGTGAGCCGCCCGTCCGTGGATGGATCCGCGGGCGGCGGCGCTTTTTTTAGCGCCGGTTCGGTCGCGCCGATAGCCGGCAGCGGGACCGGTGCCCGTGGGGCCGCGCTCGGCCGCCGCGCTGGTTAGACTTTGCGCCATCGGAACGGATCACAGCGATGGCGATGACAGACGAAGCGGGAGCCGCCCAGGGCGGCCGTTGCTGGGCGATCCCGGCCAACGAGTACCGGCGCGAGCGCTGGCGCAACCAGCTGGGCTGGACCCGCGAAATCCTGCGCCTGGACGCGGCCGCGCGGCCGGTGGACGGCGACGATTGGGATTGGCGGTTGTCGATCGCCGAGATCGAGCGCGACGCGGCGTTCTCGGCGTTTCCGGGCATCGATCGCGAACTGGTGCTGCTCAGCGGCAACGGCCTGCGTCTGCGCTTCGACGACGGCGAGCTGCACGAACTGCTGCCCCCGCACGACAAGCTGCGCTTCGCCGGCGAGCGCGTCGTGCACGGCGAACTGATCGACGGCACCACCCACGACTTCAACCTGATGTGGCGGCGCGAGCGCGTGCAGGCGCAGCTCTGGCATCGCCCGCTGGTCGGACCGATGGTGATCTTCGCCGAACCCGGCCAGACCTGGGCCGTGCACCTGATCGCGGGGCAAGCCCGCTTCGCCGACGACACCGGCCTGCCGCCGCTGGCGGCGGGCGATACCGCGGTGCTGGCGGCGGGCGCTGCGCGTTTGCGCGCGGTGCTGGAGGGCGGTGGCGAGGTGTTGCTGGTGCGGGTGGCGCCGGTTGTCGAGTGATGCGTTCGCCTGGTGCGCTGCCCGAGCTGTTCGTGATGGGCTAGTCGAACCGTGAGTGGCGAAGTTGCGCGTTCCTAAGAGCAAATCCCCCTCAATCCCCTTTTTCCAAAGGGGGAAGAAACGCGGGGCGGCGTAATGAGACGAGCCGTGCAACGACACGAGTGGCGCAACGTCACGAGCCGTTCATGGTGAGCTAGTCGAACCATGGCCGGCGACCCGCCCGACCCCAGTAGCCAACAACCGACGCGCCACTCCACCGGGTTAGGCGCCCGAGTGACTCAGTACACGTCGCGCCGATACCGCCCATCCAGCGCCATCGCTTCCAACGCCTCCAATCCCACGATCTCGCGTAGCACCGCATCCACCGCCGGCGCCATGCCTTCCAGGCTGCCGCAGACGTAAACCGCCGCCCCGCCGTCCAGCCATTCGCGCACGCGCGCGCTGTGCTCGCGCAGGCGCTGCTGCACGTACACGCGTTCGCTGCCGTCGCGCGAGAACGCCAGGTCGATGCGTTCGATGGCGCCGTCGCGCAGCCAGGCTTCGAGCTCGTCGCGATAGTGGTAGTCGTGCGCCGCGCTGCGTTCGCCGAACAGCAGCCAGTTGCGCGTATGCCCGGCGGCGGCGCGGGTCTTCAGCAGCGCGCGCAGGCCGGCGATGCCGGTGCCGTTGCCGATCAGGATCATCGGCCGTGCGTCGGCCGGCGCGTGGAAGGAGGGATTGGCGCGGATGCGCAGGTCGATGCGTTCGCCGACGCCTGCGTGGGCGGTCAGCCAGCCGCTGCCGCTGCCCAGGCGTCCGTCGGGCTGGCGCATCTGCCGCACCAGCAACTGCAGGCCGCCGTCGGCGGGCAACGAGGCGATCGAGTACTCGCGATGCGGCAAGGACTGCAGCGCATCGGCGACGGCCTGCGGCGCCAGCGCCTGCATCGCCGTCGCGTCCGGCAAGCGCGAACGCCGCAACAGCGCGGCCAGCGTGTCGGCTTCGCCGTTCGCGTCGACCGTGGCCGTGCCGTCCTGATTCGCGGCGAGCAGCCACGCGGCCACATCGGCCTCGCCGTTGCGCGGACCGATCTCGGCGATATCGCCGGCCTGCCATTGCAGGTCGGCCGCATTCTCGGGCGTGAGCGCGACATGGAACGCCGGGCCGCCAACGCTGCCGGGATTGAGCTGCGCGCGTTCGCTCAGACGCCACGGCCGATATGAAGGCGCGCTCCAGTCGGGCAGTTCGGTATGCCCCGCGAGCAGGCCCAGATGATGCTGCCAATGGCGCAGCGCGCCGGGGTCGCCGTCGTCGACTTCGACCAGGTCGAACATCGGCTCGGCGCCGGCGTGGCGCAGCCAATGGTCGAGGCGGTGGCCGAAGCTGCAGAACCGTTCGTACTGACGGTCGCCCAGCGCCAACACGCCGTAGCGCAAGCCGGGCAGGGCGGCGGAGGCGCCCAACACCACGCGCACGAAGCGCGCCGCCGTGTCCGGCGCATCGCCCTCGCCGGTGGTGCTGACCACGAACAAAACCTGGTGGTAGCGCGCGAGCGCGGACGCGTCCAGCGTGCCCAGCATGCGGATATCGGCGCCGACGCCGCTGTCGGCCAGGGTCTGCCAGCTGCGGCGCGCCAGGAATTCGGCGTGACCGGTCTGGCTGGCGAACGCGACCAGCCAATCGTGGGCGCCGTCCGCGGAGGCGCGCGGCAGGGCCTGCGCACGCGCGCGGCGCGCGCGCACCCAGGCGATGCCGCCGACGAAACCGGCGTAGGCCGTCGCCAGGCCGGCCGCCCACAGCAGGCGCGCGCGCTCCGGCGCGAGCCAACGCACCGGCTCGGCCTGCCAGCGCAGCAGCAGATAGGCCAGCACCATCAGCGCGATCAGCACCAGCGCGTTGCCGAGGGTGCTGGCGCCGAAGCGCCGCGTGCGTAAGGAGGATTCGGACGGATGCATCTGCGACTTCGTATGCGTGTTCAAGCCGCGCGCTGGCGCGCGATGAAGGCCGGCGTCATCCGGGTCAGGAAGCCGTCGCCGTCGTGCAGCACGAACATCGCCGCGAGCTGGCGACGGTTGGCATAGGCCATGCCGGCCTGCGGGCCCAGCACCGCCAGCACGGTGGCCAGGCCGTCGGCCTGCATGCATTGCGGGTGCAGCACGCTGACCGAAGCCAGGGCATGCGTCACGGGTCGGCCGCTGCGCGGATCCACGGTGTGCGAATAACGGCGGCCGTCGTGATCGAAGTAGCGGCGGTAGTCGCCCGAGGTCGCGATCGCGAAACCGTCCAGCGCCAGCACCGCGGTGCCGTCGTCGCCGGTGTCGTCCGAGGGGCGCTCGACCGCGATCCGCCAGGCGCCGCCGTCGGGCTTGCGGCCGCGGCCGTAGAGTTCGCCGCCGACCTCGACCAGGAAGGCGCCGATGCCGCGTTCGCTCAGCCACTCGGCCACGCGATCGACACCGTAGCCTTTGGCGATCGAGGAGAAATCCAGATAACTGCCGCCGGCCTGGGTCGCGGTGCGCGCGTGCGGATCGAAGCCGACCCGCTGCCAGCCCACGCGCGCCTGCGCCTGGGCGATCTCGGCGTCCGACGGCGCGGACTCACGTCCGCCGTCGGGGCCGAAGCCCCACAGATTGACCAGCGGCCCGATCGTGGGGTCGTAGGCACCGCCGCTGTCGGCGGCGAGCTTCAAGGCCGCGTCCAGCACCGCATGGAAACCGTCGGGCAGGGCCTGCACGCTGCCGGCCTCGGCGCGGTTGTAGCGGCTGAGGTCGGAGTCGGCCTCCCAGGTGCTCATCTGGGCCACGACTTCATCCAGACGGGCCTGGATGCCGCGCTCCAGTTCCGGCAGCGCGGCGGCGTCGGCCACCAGCTTCACCGACCATTGCGTGCCCATGCTGTGCCCCGCGAGCGCATGCACGGCGCGCGCGGCCGGGGCGCTGCCGCCCCAGCTCGCGCCGCTCCAGCTCATGCGGATCGGAGGCGGTTGCATGCCGGTCGGTTTACTGCGACAGCACTTCGAACACGGCGACGTAGCTCAGGCGGCGCTGCTTGGCGTCCGGCAGCGTGGTCTTGGCGTCCTCGCTGGCGGTCTCCAGCCAGTACATGCCGGCCTGCGGCCAGTTCACTTCGAACTTGCCGTCGGCGCCGCTGGTCAGGTGGATCTCGTTCTGCTGATCGCGGTAGCGGGTCGCGCCCGGCACCACTTCGATCTTCAGGCCCGCGGCCGGCTTGCCGTCGACGAGCAGCTGGAAGGTGGCCTTCTCGCCGGCGAACAAATCGTTGGGGTGGGTCACCGGCACCAGCTCGATGCCCTTGCCGCTGGCCTTGAACACGCCGGTGGTCGGCGAGCCGACGGTGGCGAAGGTCTCGACCCGGCCCAGGCTTTCCGAGGCGCTGACTTCGGTCGCGCCGGCCGGGATGCCGGCCTTGAAGTCCTCGGCCTTGCCGCGCCAGCGCTTGGCTTCGCCGCCGAGCTTGTAGCTGGCGAACATGCCCTCGTTGACCATCGCGATCTTGTAGGTGCCTTCCTGCGCCAGCTCGACGTCGAACACGCTGCGCAGCTTGCCGGTGGACGCGTTCTGCGCCTGCACCGCGCTGCCGTCCGGCGCGGTGATGCGCAGGCGTTCCAGCGGCAGCGGCACGTGGTTGAAGTAGAACAAGTCGTTGGACACGGCCGCGTCGACCGTGAGCCAGGCGCCCTTGTCGGAGAACACGGTCTGCGACGGCTGCAGCCAGGCCTTGTGCGCCTGCGCCGAGGTGGCGAAGCCGAGCGCGGCGATCGCGGCGGCGGCGATGAGTTTGATTTTCATGGTTGAAATCCGGGATTGGAGAATAGGGATTCGGGATTCGTAACAGCGATGGCGTGGAATGCGGGTCGAAACCGGGAGCGCGATTTAGCGCTTACGCGAATCTCGAATCCCGAATCTCAAGGCTTGACCGCCAGACGCACCGCGCCCAGTTCGGTCTTGCCCTGCGCCGACAGGGTCTGCGCGCCGCCCTTGGCCGGCCACTGGAACGGAATGCTCAGCAGTTCGCGGCCGCCGACTTCGCGCGCGGCCTCGACCACCAGGGTGTACTGGCCCGGCGCGAGGCCGGCCAAGGGCTTGCTGCCGCCCTTGAAATTCAGGGTGTGCTGACCGACCGCGCGGGTCGCGCCGCTGACGCCGTCGACCGGCATCTTCAGGCTGCGGCCGCTGCGCCGCCACCACTGGCGGATGTCCTTCAGCCACTTGGTGCCTTCGCCGTTCTTCATGTCCACGTCGTACCAGACCGCCAGGTCGGCGGCGACGCTGTTGTCGGGACGTTCGATCCAGGCCGCAACGTAGGGACGGTGGTATTCGGCGACCTTCAGGCGCGGGATTTCGATGCTGAGGTCGAGGTCGGCGGCGAACGCCGACACCGGCATCGCCAGGGCGACGATCAGTGCGGTGCGGGGCAACAACTTCATCGCGGTCTCCAGGGGTTCAATGCATGAAAAGGACGATCAGCAGCGCCGGTATCGCCACGCCCGCGGCGACCAGCGGCCAGGTCTTGCCGCGCTGGCGCGCATGCAGCTGCAGCAGCCACAGGCCGGTGAGCGCGAACAGCAGGCAGGCGACCGCGAACAGATCGATGAACCAGCGCCAGACCGCGCCGGTGTTGCGGCCCTTGTGCAGGTCGTTGAGCCAGGCGATCCAGCCGCGGCGGGTGACTTCGTATTCGATCGCGCCGCTTTCGCGGTCGATGCTGAGCCAGGCGTCGCCGCCGGGACGCGGCAACGAGACATAGACCTCGCCGTCCGACCATTCCACGCTGCGGCCTTCCGTATTCACGCCCAGCTGCGCTTCGATCCAGTCGCGCGCGCCGGCCGGCAGCGGCGCATCGGCCGCGCGCTCGCCTTGCAGGCCGCGCAGGGCGCTGGCCGGCAGGGTGTCCTTGACCGTGACCACCTGCGGCTCGGCCTCGATCTGGGCGGCGTGGTTGAGGGTGATGCCGGTGGCCGCGAAGATCAGCAGCGCGAACAGGCTCAGCGCCGCGCTGATCCAGTGCCAGCGGTGCAGGGTCTTGAGCCAGTACGCGCGCCGATTCGGATCGCCGGCCTTGACCGCGGATTCGCGCGCACGCGTGGCGGCGTCGCTGGCGCTCAAGGTTCGCTCCAGCGGCGCAGCAGGTTGTGGTACACGCCGGTCAGTTGCACCAGCGCCGGATGCTCGGGCACGTCGGCGGTCAGGCGGCGGATCGAGACGTCGAGTTCGAACATCAACCGGCGTTGCGCGTCCTCGCGCAGCAGGCTCTGGATCCAGAAGAACGAGGCCAGGCGCGCGCCGCGCGTGACCGGGGTGACCTTGTGCAGGCTGGTGCCGGGGTAGAGCACCAGATCGCCGGCCGCCAGCTTGATGCTGTGGCTGCCGTAGGTGTCCTCGATCACCAGCTCGCCGCCGTCGTATTCCTCCGGCGCGCTCAGGAACAGGGTCGCCGACAGATCGGTGCGCACGGTGTCCATGCCGCCGCGGCTGCGGTCGTAGCGGATCGCGTTGTCGACATGGAAGCCGAAGGCCTGGCCGCCTTCGTAGCGGTTGAACAGCGGCGGGAACACCCGCTGCGGCAGGGCCGCGGAAAAGAAGGTCGGGTTCTTGGCCAGGGCGTCGAGGATGATCGCGCCCAGCTCGCGCGCGACCGGGTCGTTCTCCGGCAGCTGCGCGTTGTCCTTGGCCTTGGCCGACTGGTAGCCGGCGGTGATGCGGCCGTCGGCCCAGCCGGCCTGCGCCAGCCGCTCGCGGCAGTGCGCGACCTGTTCGGGGCTGAGGACTTTGGGCACGTGCAGCAGCATGGTCTTCCTCAATGCGGCCGCCCGGGAGGTCCCGGGCGGCGCGCGCGGACTATGGAAGTCCGGATTAGAACGTGAAGTTGGCGCTCAATACCACCTGGCGCGCCTCGCCCGGCGTGGCCCAGCCGTTGTTGCGGATGCGGGTGTAGTACTCCTCGTCGGCCAGATTGCTGACGTTGAGCTGGAGGGCGGCGTTGCGGTTGATCTTGTAGTTGACCATCGCGCGATGGGTCCAATAGCTGTCCGCGGTCACCAGCGGGCCGTTGAGGTTGGTCGCGCTGTGCTGGGTCAGCCAGATCTTGCCCTGGTAGGTCGCGCCGTAGCCGATCTGCCACTTGGGCGACAGGTCGTAGGTGGTCCACAGGCTGAAGGAGTGCTCCGGCACGTTCAGCAGGCGATCGCCCTTGGTGTAGTCCAGGCCCAGGCCGGCCTGACGGTCGGACACGCCCTGCACCACTTCGCTGTCCAGGTAGGCGTAGTTGGCGTAGACCGCCCAATGGTCGGTCAGCAGGCCGGACACGCCCAGCATCGCGCCGTCGACGCGCGCGCGGCCGTCGAGCTGCTGCGCGCCGGTCGGATTGTTCGGGTTGCCCGGGTCGGAGACCTTGTAGTTCTCGCGATCGTTGCGGAACAGCGAACCGGTCAGCGCCAGACGACCCTCGAACAGATCCCACTTGGCGCCGATTTCGTAGTTGACCGCGGTTTCCGGATCGACCGTGCAGTTGGCGGTGCCGGTGGTGCTGGTCAGCGTGCAGGACCCGTTGACCGAGGCCTTGGACGGCGTCTTGGAGTTGCCGTAGGCGGCATACACGCTGACGTTCTCGACCGGCTTGTAGACCAGGCCGGCGCGGTAGGAGAACAGATCGTCGGTGTTCTTGGCCGGCACGCCGTAGCCGGTGACCGTGCCGATCGGCTGCGCCGGCAGCGGCGCGCCCACGGTGGTCGGCGCCAGCACCACGTTGGCGGTGTTGGTCTTGCCTTCGTTGTGCTCGTAGCGCGCGCCCAGGCTCAGCAGCCACTGTTCGCCGAACTTGATCGTGTCGAAGACGTAGACGGCCTGATTGTCGAGTTCGCCTTCGGTGCGGCCGGTCAGGGTGCGGTTGATCGGGCCGCGGTAGACGTTGTCCGGATGGAACATGTCCATCGTCGGTAGGCCGTTGATGTACGGGTTGGTGCCGTTGGCGTTGCGGAAATCGCTGGTGGTGTCGAGGTCGAAGCTCTCGTGCATCACCGAGAAGCCCGCGACCAGGGTGTGCTGCATCGAACCGGTGTTGAACTCGGTGGTCAGGTCGGTCTGGGTGTAGAGGGTGGTATTGCGCGTGTCGCGACCGAAACCGCGCGGGCCGCTGGGCAGGTAGCGGCCCGGGGCCACGCCGGCCGGGCAGGCGACGCCGAGCGGAGTCAGGCCGTTGGGCATGCACCAGGTGCCCTGCACCGCGTCCACCAGCGAGAACTGGTCGACCTGTTGCCAGCGCGTCAGGTTGCGCACCTTCATGGTGTCGCTGAAGCGGTGCTCCAGGATCGAGGTCAGCGAGTCGTACTCGATTTCCTGCTTGTCGATGTTCTTGTAGCCGTAGTAGGTCGACGGATCGATGCCGGGCAACGGGCCGCCGTTGAAGAACGGCACGCCGTATTCGGGGATGTTGTCGTCTTCCTGGTGGACGTAGTTCAAGGTCCAGGTGGTGTCGCTGCCCAGGCCGAAGCTCAGCGAGGGCGCGATGCCCCAGCGCTCGTTGCGCTCGACGTCGCGGCCCGGGATGTCGTTCTGGTGCGCCATCACGTTGATGCGGAACGCGCTGCTTTCGCCCAGCAGGAAGTTGCTGTCGGCGGTGACGCGGGCGTAGTCGTCGGTGCCGGCGGCGATGCTGGCGCGGTTGAATTCGGTCGCGCCGGCGGACTTGCTGACCAGGTTGATGGTGCCGGCCACCGAGCCCGCGCCGGAGTAGACCGAGTTGGCGCCGTTGATGACTTCCACCGATTCCAGGTTGAACGGATCGGTGCGGCTGTACAGACCGCTGTCGCGCACGCCGTCGACGGTGATGTCGTTGCTGGCGTCGAAGCCGCGCAGGTTGATCTTGTCGCCGAAGCCGCCGCCGCCTTCGCCGGCGCCGAAGGTGATGCCGGGCAGGGTCGCGAGGATGTCCTGCAGCGACAGCAGGTTCTGGCCGTCGATGGTGCTGCGGTCGATCACGGTGATCGTCTGCGTGGTGTCGCGCAGCGGCGCGGTGTACTTGCCCGAACTGGCCTTGAGCACCTTCACGCCATGGACTTCGACGCCGTCCAGATCCTTGGCTTGGGGATCCGGCGCCGGCGCCGCGATGGTGGGAACGCTGAGGGCGAGGGCAAGTGCACCGGCGAGCGGCGACACGACGAACTTCGTGGTCGACATGAGGAATCCAGGAATGACGATGGGGGTGCGGCCGGCTAGGGCTGCGTCAACCGGGAATATTAATGAGAGCGATTCGCATTTGCAACGAAAAGTGAACGCGCAGTTCGCAATTCGCGTGCGAGCTGGGCAAAAAGCGGCGCTGGGGCGCGGCTGGACGACCGCGCAAGCGGACCCAAGCGCGGGCCCGAAGAGGCCGTCAGGATGGCGTGGTGCGCGGGATGCCGCAGTGGCGGCCGGGGATCAGGGCGTTGTGGGACGGGGCTCAGAGCCCGGTGGGCATCCGCTGTCGCCTCAGGCGCGGTCGTCGCGGGTCCAGACCCCGTCGTTCTCGACCTTGACCGGGAACTTGGTCACCGGACTGTAGGCGGGCGCGCACAGCGGGCGCCCGTCGCGGATGTCGAACTTGGCCCCGTGCAGCACGCACTCGACCGTGGCCTCTTCGCCGTCGTAGTTGCCGGCCGAGAGCTCGAAGTCCTCGTGCGAGCACTTGTCCTCCAGCGCGTAGTAGTCGCCGTCGTAGTTGCAGACCAGGATCGGCGTATCGCCGTCCCAGGCCACGGCGGACTCGCCCGGCAGCAGTTGCGAAGTGGCGCAAACGAAAACCCAGTCGCCCATGGCGTGTCTCTCTAGTGGCTGGCCGATGGCCTGGCTGGTGCGGCGCTCAGAACAGTTTTTCCAGAACTTCGAAACGCAGATCGTCGCGCTTGGGGTCGCCGAAGCGCGCGTCGCCGTAGGGGAACGGCTTGATGATGCCGGTGCGGCGGTAGCCACGGCGCACGTAGTACGCGATCAGTTCCTCGCGCACGTCGATCACGGTCATGCGCATGGCCGGCAGCTTCCAGTCCTCGCGCGCGATGCGCTCGGCCTCGTCGATGACGATCTTGCCGATGCCGCCGCCCTGCAGGTTCGGGCGCACCGAGAACAGGCCGAAGTAGCCGGCGCCGTCCTCCACCGCGACATGCGCGCAGGCCAGCAGCTCCGCGGCGCCGCCGTCGGCGCTGGCGCGCTCGGCGATCAGCAGCACGCTCTGCGGGCGGTCGATGCACTCGGAGATGTCGTCGGCGCCGGTGCGGCGGCCGCCGAGCAGGTCGGCCTCGGTGGTCCAGCCGACCCGGCTGCTGTCGCCGCGGTAGGCGGACTCGACCAGCGCGATCAGGGCCTCGGTATCGGCATGGGTGGCGGGGCGGAAACTCAGGGGCGTGTCGTTCATGCGAGCAGCGTGCGTACCTTGGTCAAAGCGGCGACGAAGGCGTCGACCTCGTCGAACGTATTGTAGTAAGCCAGCGAGGCGCGGCAGGTCGCGGGCACCCCGAAATGATGCATCAGCGGGTGCGCGCAGTGGTGGCCGGAGCGGATCGCCACGCCTTCCAGATCCAGCAGGGTGGCCAGGTCGTGCGCGTGCGCGCCCTCGACCAGGAAGCTGATCACCGCCGCCTTCTCCGGCGCGCGGCCGAAGATGCGCAGGCCGGGCACCTCCGACAGCGCGCGGGTGGCGTAGTCGAGCAGGGCCTGTTCGCGCGCTTCGATGTGGCTCATGCCCAGCGCCGACAGATAGTCCACCGCCGCGCCCAGGCCGACGAAGCCGGCGATGTTGGGGGTGCCGGCCTCGAACTTGTGCGGGGCATCGTTGAACACCGTGCCTTCGAAGCGCACTTCCTTGATCATCTCGCCGCCGCCGAGGAAGGGCGGCATCTGCGCCAGGTGCTCGCGGCGCGCCCACAGCGCGCCGGTGCCGGTCGGTCCGTTCATCTTGTGACCGGTGATCGCGTAGAAATCGCAACCGATCGCGGCGATGTCGAGCGCACGGTGCGGCGCGGCCTGCGAGCCGTCGATCAAGCTGACGATGCCGCGCTTGCGCGCCTCGCGGCAGATCTCGCGCACCGGATTGACCGTGCCCAGCACATTGGAGACATGGGTCAGGGCCAGCAGCTTCACTTCCGGGGTCAGCAGCGAATACAGCTGGGGCAGATCGAGCTGGCCGAGCTCGTCGATCTCGGCGACCTTGATGGTGGCGCCGGTGCGTTGGGCCACCAACTGCCAGGGCACGATGTTGGCGTGGTGCTCCATGCGCGTGAGCACGATCGCGTCGCCCGGGCGCAGCCGCGGCAGCGCCCAGGAGTATGCGACCAGATTCAGCGCGAAGGTGGTGCCGCTGCACAGCACCAGCTCGTCGGCGCGCACGTTGAGGAACTTGGCCAGCTTGGTGCGCGCGCCTTCGTAGGCCTCGGTGGCCTCGGTGCCCAGCGCGTGCACGGCGCGGCTGACGTTGGCGTTGTGGCGGCGGTAGAAGTCGTCGACCGCCGCGATCACCGCTTCCGGTTTCTGGCCGGTGTTGGCCGAGTCGAAATAGATCAGCGGCTTGCCGTGGACTTCGCGCGTGAGCAGCGGGAAGTCGGCGCGTACGGCGTTCCAGTCGATGGCGACGGCGGGGGCGTTCATGCGGCA
This sequence comes from Lysobacter sp. cf310, assembly GCF_900114355.1. GTDB lineage: Bacteria > Pseudomonadota > Gammaproteobacteria > Xanthomonadales > Xanthomonadaceae > Lysobacter. The sequence goes on along the minus strand of NZ_FOSS01000001.1, from coordinate 483,628 downwards.
GCGCCCTCGTCCAGGCCGTTCAGGGCCGCGTCCAGACGCGTTTCCAGGGCGGCGCGCAACTCGGCGTCGTCGAACACGGACAGGGTTTCGCGACAGAACGCCGCCGTCAGCAGGGAGCGCGCCTGCTCGGCGGGCACGCCGCGCGAACGCAGGTAGAACAGGGCGTTGGCGTCGAGTTGGCCCACGGTCGCGCCGTGCGCGGCCTGGACCTCGTCGGCGTGGATCTCCAGCACCGGTTGAGTGTCGATCTCGGCGCCCTCGGACAGCAGCAGGTTCTTGTTGGACAGCATCGCGGCGGTGCCGTCGGCGCCTTCGCGGATCAGGATGCCGCCGTGGAAGGCGGCGCGCGAGCGGCCGGCGCCCATGCCGCGCCAGACCAGGTCGCAGCGGCTGTCGCGGCCGACGTGGTCGATGCCCAGACGGGTATCGAGGTGGCGCTTGCCGGTGGCCAGCAGCACGCCGTTGGCATGCAGTTGCGCGGCCTCGCCGTGCAGGGCGACGTTGAGTTCGTGACGCGACAGCGTGGCGCCCAGCTCCAGATCGAGGCGGCGATAGACCGACTCGCGCGAGAGTACGGCGTCGGTGCGCGCGATCGACACGGCGCCAATGGCTTCGTCCTGCACCCGCGCATGCGCGAGCGTCGCGCGCGGCGACAGGTGCACGTGGCTGAGGCTGTTGCCCAGGTGGCTGTGCTCGCCGCCGCCGAGCTGGTGCTCGATCACGGTCAGGGAGGCGCCTTCCTGCAGTTCGATCAGGTTGCGCAGGTGCCAGGCCGCATCACCGCCTTGCGTCGGAGCACCCACGAACACCAAGCGCACCGTGCCGCCTTGCGCGCCGCTGTCGACCTTGAGCACGGCGCCGTCTTCGGCCAGGGCGGCGTTGACGCGGGCGAACACTTCTTCCGGGCGCTCGTAGCGGCGTTCGAGGAAGTTGGAGGCGCGCGCGTCCTCGTCCGCCAGCAGCTGCGACAGCGGCTGCAGGGTGACCCCGGCGGCCAGGCCGCTGAGGTCGGACAGCGCGGCGTCGTAGCGGCCGTTGTTGAACACCAGGCGCGGCGCCGGGATCGTCGCCAGCAGCGCGGCATCGAACACGCCGGGCTGCGGCGCAGCGTAGCGGCGGCGCTCCAGGTTGCGCAGCGGGGTGTACTTCCAGGCTTCGCTGCGCGCATGCGGCAGGCCGGCCTGAAGCGCGGCTTCCATCGCCTGCACGCGGCGCAGGCCGTGGTACTGCTGGCGCTGCAGCAGCGGGTTCAGCGCGTCGGAGAAGGAGTCGAGCAAGGCGCTCATGTCAGGCCACCGCGGTCGGTGCGATGCGGTCCTTGAGCCAGGCGTAGCCGTGCGCTTCCAGCTCCAGCGCCAGCTCCGGCCCACCGCTCTCGACGATGCGGCCGTCGGCGAGCACGTGCACCACGTCGGGCTTGATGTAATCGAGCAGGCGCTGGTAGTGGGTGATCACCAGGAAGGCGCGGTCGGGCGCGCGCAGGGCGTTGACGCCCTCGGCCACGTTCTTGAGGGCGTCGATGTCCAGGCCGGAGTCGGTCTCGTCCAGGATCGCCAGCTTGGGCTCCAGCACCGCCATCTGGAAGATCTCGTTGCGCTTCTTCTCGCCGCCGCTGAAGCCTTCGTTGACGCCGCGGTTGAGCAGTTCGTCCTTCAGATGCAGCACGGCCAGCTTCTGGCGCACCAGCTTGAGGAACTGGATCGAGTCCAGCTCGGTCTCGCCGCGCGCCTTGCGCTGGGCGTTGAGCGCGGCGCGCAGGAAATAGGTGTTGTTCACGCCGGCGATCTCGACCGGGTACTGGAACGCCAGGAACACGCCTGCGGCGGCGCGCTCTTCCGGCTCCAGCGCCAGCAGGTCGCGGCCCTCGAAAGTCACCGAGCCCTCGACCACCTCGTAGCCCTCGCGCCCGGCGATCACATTGCCCAGGGTCGATTTGCCGGCGCCATTGGGGCCCATGACCGCATGCACCTGGCCCGGCTGCAATTCCAGCGAGAGGCCCTTGAGGATGTCCTTGCCGGCGACGCGGACGTGGAGGTTTTCGATCTTCAGCATCTTTTCGTATCCAGTGGTTGAGCGGCGCCCCGATTGCCGAGAGGCCGCTTTTAGCCCCTCTCCCGCGTGCGGGAGAAGGGTTGGGGTGAGGGCTGCGGGGTCCGCTTGCCCTCATCCGTCCTTCGGGCACCTTCTCCCGCGGGCGGGAGAAGGGCAAAGCAACATCGTCAGCCGACCGAGCCTTCCAGGCTCACTTCCAACAACTTCTTGGCTTCCACCGCGAACTCCATCGGCAGTTCCTTGAACACCGACTTGCAGAAGCCGTCGACGATCATCGACACCGCGTCTTCCTGGCCGATGCCGCGGCTGCGGCAATAGAACAGCTGGTCGTCGCTGATCTTGGAGGTGGTGGCCTCGTGCTCGACGGTGGCGTTGGGGTGACGCACCTCGATGTAGGGGAAGGTGTGGGCGCCGCACTTCTTGCCGATCAGCAGGCTGTCGCATTGGGTGTGGTTGCGCGCGCCCTCGGCGCTGCGCTCGACCTTGACCAGGCCGCGGTAGGTGTTCTGGCCGCGGCCGGCGCTGATGCCCTTGCTGACGATCTTGGACTTGGTGCGCTTGCCGACATGGATCATCTTGGTGCCGGTGTCGGCCTGCTGGCGGTGATGGGTCAGCGCGACCGAATAGAACTCGCCGCTGGAGTCGTCGCCCAGCAGCACGCAGGACGGGTACTTCCAGGTGATCGCCGAACCCGTCTCGACCTGGGTCCAGCTGATCTTGCTGCGCGCGCCGCGGCACTCGCCGCGCTTGGTGACGAAGTTGTAGATGCCGCCGACGCCGTTCTCGTCGCCCGGGTACCAGTTCTGCACCGTGGAATACTTGATCTCGGCGTCTTCCAGCGCGACCAGCTCGACCACCGCCGCGTGCAGCTGGTTCTCGTCGCGCATCGGCGCGGTGCAGCCTTCCAGGTAGCTGACGTAGCTCTTGTCCTCGGCCACGATCAGGGTGCGCTCGAACTGGCCGGTGCCCATGGCGTTGATGCGGAAGTAGGTGCTCAGCTCCATCGGGCAGCGCACGCCCTTGGGGATGAACACGAAGCTGCCGTCGGAGAACACCGCCGAGTTGAGCGCGGCGAAATAGTTGTCGTGGGTCGGGACCACGCTGCCCAGGTACTTGCGGACCAGGTCCGGGTACTCGCGGATGGCTTCGGACATCGAGCAGAACACGATGCCCTTGTCGGCCAGTTCCTTGCGGTAGGTGGTGCCGACCGAGACCGAGTCGAACACCGCGTCCACCGCCACGCCGGCCAGCTTGGCGCGCTCGTGCAGCGGCACGCCGAGCTTGTCGTAGGTGTCGATCAGCTCCTGCGGCACCTCGTCCAGCGAGGCGTACTTGGCCTTGGGCGCGGAGTAGTAGCTCACGCCCTGGAAGTCGATCGGGGCGATGTTGAGCTTGGCCCAGTGCGGCATCGGCATGGTCAGCCAATGCCGGTATGCGGCCAGGCGCCATTCGGTCATCCACTCCGGTTCGTCCTTCTTGGCCGAAAGCGCGCGGATGATGTCCTCGTTCAAACCCGGCGGCAGGCTGTCGGATTCGATGTCGGTGACGAAACCGGCCTCGTAGCGGCGGCCCAGCTGCTCGTGGATCTCGCGGTTGGCGAGATCCGCTGCGGCGGGCGCGGCGGAGGTCTGTTCGATGATGTCGGTGGCCATGGGGGCTGCCTACTGTCTATGCGTTGGCCAGGCGCAGAGCGATGCGCCTGGTGTCGGGTTCGGGCGGGGGCGTCGGCGGGCTCAGCATCTGCGCCAGCGTCACGCTGCGCAGGGCCTCGACCACGACGTCGTTGATGCGGCGCCAGTTGGCGCGCACGCCGCACTGCTGTTCGATGCCGCAATTGCCGGCGTGGACGCTGCACTCGGTCATGCCGAGCGGACCTTCCATGGCCTCGACGATTTCGATCAGGCCGATCTGGTCGGCCGGGCGGGCCAGGCGGTAACCGCCGTTGGCGCCGCGGAAGCCTTCGACCAGGCCGGCCTGGGCCAGCGGCTTGAGCAGCTTGCTCACGGTCGGCGTCTCCAGGCCGGCGCGTTCGGCCAGCTCGGAGGCGCTGAGCACGGCATCGGGCACGCCGTCCAATTGGGCGGCGAGCACGGTCAGAACGACCGTCGCGTAGTCGGTGAGCTTGGTGACGCGGAGCATCGGCGTGGGTGTCGGTTTAATCCGTACCGGAATTGTACGGTTTCCGGCCCGACGGAGCCAGCGCCCGCATTCAGGCGGTTCAGGGGCGGGGCCGCGCACCCGCCGGACGGGGCCCTGGGGTGCTCCGACGGGCAATCTGGTTGGGCGCGCGGCGCGCGGCGGGCCGTGGGCGAGGGGCGATGGAGCGGCGGCGCCCGGGCGCAGGTCCGGTCGCGCCAGGCCGGGCGGCAAGCGCGCGTCGAGGCGGCGCAGCCGGCTTGCGGCGGCCTGGGCATCGGCCCGGTCGACGCGGCGCGGCGCGCTGCTCGGGGCGGCGCACGGGGTCGCGCTGTGCGGCTTGCGTCGCGCTCGCGCACGCGTCCACGACCGCGATGGCCGCGGACGCGCGTTTGCGGTCAAAATGCGCGGACGTCTCTTCTGGATTACCGCATGCCGCGCAAGATCGCCGCCCGTCGTTCCGCCATCCACGGTAACGGCGTATTCGCCGTCACCCCGATCGCCAAGGGCGAACGCGTAATCGAATACAAAGGCCGCCGCCGCACCCACGAGGAGGTCGACGCGGGCGATTCCGGCGACACCGACTCCGGCCACACCTTTCTGTTCACGCTCAACGACGAGTACGTGATCGACGCCAACTTCGAAGGCAACAGCGCGCGCTGGATCAACCACAGCTGCGCGCCCAACTGCGAAGCCGTGCTGGACGAGGACGAGGGCGACGACCGCCGCCAGGACCGGGTCTTCATCGAGGCCATCCGCGCGATCGCGCCGGGCGAGGAGCTGTCCTACAACTACGGCATCACCCTGGCCGAGAAGCACACCAAGCGCCTGAAGCAGATCTGGGAATGCCGCTGCGGCTCGGAGAACTGCACCGGCACGATGCTGCAGCCGAAGAAGGATAAGAAAGACAAGAAGGACAAGAAGAAAAAGAAGAAGGACAAGGACAAGAAGAAAAAGAAGGACAAGAAGAAGTCCAAGAAAGATTGAGCGGGCGCGCGTCGGCCGGTATTGCCTGCTTTGGGGTAGGAGCGGCATGAGCCGCGACCGCGCCTCCTGGCCAGCGACGAATGCGCGATGTCGCGCCCGCAGCCATGCCTGCGACGCGTTCGCGGATTCGCGATCGCGGCTCACGCCGCTCCCACAGGAAGCGCGCTCGCCTGGCGCCGCTCCCACAGGAAGCGCGTTCGCCTGACGCCCTCCCGTAGGAAGCGGGCCTCGCTCCTGCGCCGGACACGTCCGTGGCGCGGGCCGGCTGGTACCAATGGCCGATGGCCGCCCGCGCCGCGCTCGCGGGACACTGCGGTCCCGCGCCGCAACGCCGCGATAACGCAGGGCGGCGACAATGGCCGCTCTCGCGTCCGCCGCCGTCGCGCCCCCATCCGCATTCCCAGGAGCCATCATGAGTTCGATCCAAGGCCAGGTCGCCGTCGTCACCGGAGCCGCCAGCGGCATCGGCAAGGAAATCGCCCACGAACTGGCCCGCGCCGGCGCCGCGATCGCGATCGCCGACCTCAACCAGGCCGGTGCCCAGGCCGTGGCCGACGAGATCGTCGCCGCCGGCGGCCGCGCGATCGGCGTGGCCATGGACGTCACCGACGAGGCCGCGGTCGACGCCGGCATCGCGCGCGTGGTCGCTGAACTGGGCGGCGTCGATATCCTGATTTCCAACGCCGGCATCCAGATCGTCAATCCGATCGAGAACTACGCCTTCGGCGACTGGAAGAAGATGCTGGCGATCCACCTTGACGGCGCCTTCCTGACCACCAAGGCGGTGCTGCCGCACATGTACCGGGGCGACAAGGGCGGCACCGTGATCTACATGGGCTCGGTGCATTCGCACGAGGCCTCGCCGCTGAAGTCGGCCTACGTGACCGCCAAGCACGGCCTGCTGGGGCTGGCGCGGGTGCTGGCCAAGGAAGGCGCCAAGCACGGCGTGCGCAGCCACGTGGTCTGCCCCGGCTTCGTGCGCACCCCGCTGGTCGACAAGCAGATCCCCGAACAGGCCAAGGAACTGGGCATCAGCGAGGACGAAGTGATCCGCAAGGTGATGCTGGGCAATACCGTCGACGGCGTGTTCACCACCGTCGAGGACGTGGCCAAGACCGTGCGCTTCCTGTCCGAGTTCCCGAGCGCGGCCCTGACCGGACAGAGCATCGTGGTCAGCCACGGCTGGTACATGCAGTAAGGTCGCCCGATGGCGACCACCCCAGGCAAGCGTTCCTCTTCGGCGCCGCGCAAGCCCGCGGCACAGCCGGCGGTGCCGCCGCCGCAGCGCCGTCCCGAGCGCACCGCCCTGGTGCTGCAGGGCGGGGGCGCGCTGGGCGCCTACCAGGCCGGGGTCTACCAGGGACTGGACGAGGCCGGCATCGCGCCGGACTGGTTGGCCGGCATCTCGATCGGCGCCTTCAACACCGCGATCGTGGCCGGCAATGCGCCCGGGCGCCGGGTCGAGGCGCTGCGCGAGTTCTGGGACACGATCTCGCAGCCGACCCTGCTGCCGGCGACCACCCTGGGCCAGGAGGCGCGCTATGCCGGTCTCGGCGACGACCTGCGCGCCTGGCTGGACACCTGGGAGGCCTGGCGCGCGCTGGTCGAAGGCCAGCGCGGCTTCTACCGGCCACGCGGCTGGAACCCGCTGGCCGCGTCGGGCCCGGACACCGCCAGCTGGTACGACACCACGCCGATGGTCGCGACCCTGGAGCGCATGGTCGATTTCGACCGCCTCAACGACGGCGGCATCCGAGTGTCGGTGGGTGCGGTCAACGTGCGCACCGGCAACCTGGAGTACTTCGACAACACCCAGATGCGCCTGGACGCGCGCCACATCCTCGCCTCCGGCGCGCTGCCGCCGGCGTTTCCGGCGGTGGAGATCGACGGCGAGTACTACTGGGACGGCGGCCTGGTCTCGAACACGCCGCTGTCGCAGGTGCTGGCCAGCGAGCCGCGCCGCGACACCCTGGTGTTCCAGGTCGACCTGTGGAGCGCGCAGGGCGAGCTGCCGCAGACCCTGCTGGACGTGGCCGAGCGCCAGAAAGAGATCCAGTACTCCAGCCGCACCCGCCTGATCACCGACACCCAGCGTGTGCAGCAGCACTACCGCCGGCTGCTGCGCGAGTTGCTGGAAGAGATCCCGGAGGACGTGCGCCTGCGCAATCCGTGGGCGCAGTATGCGACCCAGCTGGCCTGCGACCGCCGCTACAGCGTGATCCACCTGATCTATCGCGAACGCGCGCGCATCGGCCACTTCAAGGACTACCAGTTCGGCCGCGTCGCGATGCGTGAACACTGGCTGTCCGGCCAGGCCGACATCGCGCGCGCTTTGGCGCATCCAGAATGGCTGGAATTGCCGACCGGCGAAGTCGCTTTCGTGTCCCACGACGCCACCGCGCCTTGATCGCAGCGCCCAGCGTGGCGCCCACGGCGACGCGGCAGGATCCGTGCCAACAGCGGATGCGCAAACCCTGCGAAAGGTTGCCATGACTTTTGCCATGCGGTAACCGGACGCGCGAGGTCTAGGCTTCGCCACGCTCGGGCGCCGCGACCGCCTGGGCACGCACTACGCAACCTTTGTGCAGGCCTGCGCATCCCACCGATGCCGCACGTCCGCGCCGCGTCGCGTGGCGGCCAACCCCATCAGTACCGAGGCACCGCAATGCGCGCACCCCTGACCCTGGCCATCCTCGCCGCGCTAGTCGGCGCCGCGCCGCTCGCGCAGGCGGTCGAAATCGACGGTCGCATCGATCCGGCCGAATGGGAGGGCGCGCAGCGCATCACCGATTTCCGCCTGACCCAGCCGCTGTCGCGCGCGCCGGCGCCGCAGCCGACCGAGGCGCTGTTGCTGGCCACGCCCGAGGGCCTGGCGATCGGCTTCCGCAACACCCAGCCCACCAGCATCCCGCGCCGGCGCCAGTTCGCCCAGCGCGACCAGGGCGGGCCGATGGACCGCGTCAACCTCTACGTCGATTTCGACGGCGACGGCCGCAACGGCTACAACTTCACCGTGCTGCTGTCCAACAGCATCATCGACACCACGATCACCAACGAGAACCAGTTCAACGACGACTGGGACGGCGACTGGCGCCACGCCACCAGCGAGGACGAGCAGGGCTGGTACGCCGAGCTGCTGATTCCCTGGCACATCGCGCCGATGCGCGCGGCCAGCGAGGGCAAGCGCACCATCGGCGTGTCGCTGGACCGCGTGATCGGCGCCACCGGCGAACGCGCCTCGTGGCCGGCGGTCGGCTACACCGAAAGCCGCTTCCTGACCGCGTTCGAGCGCGTCGAGGTGCCGGCCTACAGCCAGTCGCTGCTGGCGATCACGCCCTACGTGTCCGGCGTCTACGACGCGGTCGGCAAGGACAACGATTTCGACGGCGGCGTCGACCTGTTCTGGAAGCCCAACGGCCGCTTCCAGCTCAGCGCCACGGTCAATCCGGACTTCGGCCAGGTCGAGAGCGACGAGCTCACGGTCAACTTCAGCGCCACCGAGACCTTCTTCAGCGACAAGCGCCCGTTCTTCACCGAGAACCAGGGCTTCTTCGACGTGCCGTTCGGTTCGCTCAACAACAACAGTCGCCTGATCTACACCCGCCGCGTCGGCGGCCGCAACGACGACGGCGTCGGTTCCGGCGACGTCACCGCCGCGATCAAGGTCAACGGCAGCGCCGCCGGCTTCAACTACGGCGTGTTCGCGGCCAACGAGGCCGACGAGGTCGGGCGCGACTTCTATGCGGTGCGCGCCACCCGCGACTTCGCCGAACAGGGCGTGGGCGCGATGGTCACGCGCGTGAACCGGCCGTTCCTGGACCGCGAGGCCACGGTGTACGAGTTCGACCACCGTTGGACCCCGAATTCGCAGTGGTCGATCCGCAGCACCCTGGTCGGTTCCAGCGTCGATCAGGGCGGCGTCGGCGTGCGCGACAGCGGCGCCCAGCTGCGCATGGATTACGACATGGGCAATAGCTGGCGCCACCAGTTGTACATGGTGCATCTGGGACGCGACCTGCAGCTCAACGACTTCGGCTATCTCGAGCGCAACAACTTCAACTACCTGCGCTACGACCTCGGCCGGCGCGTGACCGACCTGCCGGCCTCGTCGCCGTACGCCGGCCACGACTGGCACTACGCGGTCTCGCGCCGTTACAACGACCAGGGCACGCACATCGCCGACGCCGGCGCGATCAACCGCCGCAGCGACCTGCGCGACGGCGGCAACGAGTTCGTCGAGATCGCGGCCTGGAGCGCCGGCCACGACGACCTGATCACCCGCGGCAACGGCGTGGTCGACGTGCCGTCCAAGCTGTATCTGTACTACGAACGTTTCCGCCCGCGCCAGAACGAGGGGCGCTGGGCCCTCTACGGCGAGGCGCAATACGCGGCCGAGGGCCTGGGCGGCATGGACGAGGGCAAGTCGCGGCTGTACTTCGAGCCGCGCTACCACGTCAGCGACCGCCTGAGCTTCTTCAGCGGCATCGAGATTTCGCACAACCCGGACTGGCTGCTGTGGCGCGGCGGCAATCTGCTCGGCAGTTTCCGCTCCGACATGATTTCGCTGAACGCGGGTTCGGTGTGGCTGATCGACGACAAGCAGGAGCTGCGCGTGCGCCTGGAGGCGATCGGCCTGGACGCGCACAGCCGCCAGGCCTATCGCGTCGCCGCCGACGGCCGTCCGCTCAAGGTCAACGAGTCGATTCCGAACTTCAATCTGCGCAACCTCGGCTTCCAGATCCGCTACCGCTACGAGCTGGCGCCGCTGTCGCACCTGTACATCGCCTACGTGCGCGGCGGCGACCTGTTCGAAGAGGGACTGAACCTGGAAGGCAGCGCCGGCAGCGAGTTCCGCGACGCGTTCGATCTGCGCGACAGCGAGCAGTTGCTGGTCAAGCTGTCGTACCGCTTCGAGATCTGAGCGCGCCCGGCCTCAGGGCGCGGGCGCGGCGACCGGCACCGGTTTCACCCGCAGCGCCCACAGCACGCCGGCGATCAGCAGGCCGATGCCCAGCAGGGTCAGCGGGCGCGGCATCGCGCCGCGCAGGATGAAGGCGTAGGCCAGCGCGAACAGGGTCTCGAACACGATCAGCTGCCCGGCCAGGGCGGTCGGCAGGCGCTGGCTGGCTTCGTTCCAGCACAAGGTGCCGACCCAGGACGCGAGCAGACCGATCGCGACCATCAAGCCGATGAAGAACGCCGGGCGAGGGCCGAACGGCATCGCGAAATCGCTGCCGATGGCCGCGCTGCCGCCCCACAACACGGCGTAGCCCGCCAGCGCCAACGGCAGGGTCGCCAGCCCCTGCGCGGTCGCCCAGGTGCGCGGGTGGCGGCCGGGGTGCGCGCGCAGCCAGTCGGCGTTGCGCAGCGGGTACCAGGTCCAGCAGATCAGCGCGCCGATCGCGAGCAGGCTGCCGCTGAGATAACGCGTGAGGTCGGCGTCCGCATCGTTGAGCAGTGCGTCGAGTTCGACCTGATTGACGCAGGCGATGCCGGCGCCGATCAGCAGCAGCGACGGCGCCAGCCGCGCCCACGGCAGGCGGCCGTCGCGCTGGGCGTTGCGGCGATTGGCGGCGATCGCGATCACCACCGGCAAGGTGCCGATGATCATGGTCGGCAGCGGCCCGCCCGCGCGCTGGATCGCGCTGGCCAGGCACAGGTAATAGAGCAGGTTGCCGACCGCGCACAGCTTGAGCGCCTCGATCCAGTCGGCGCGGCCGAGCTGACGCAGCGCGGCGCGGTCGAACCAGGCCAGGGGCAGGGCGATCAGGCCGAAGGCCAGATAGCGACCGACCGACTGCAGGGCGGCCGGGTACTCCGGCAGCAGCAGCGGGCCGACGAAGACCAGGCCCCAGATCAGGCCGGCCAACAGCGCATAGAGGGTTCCGATCAGCATGGCCGCAGCATGGCGCGGGCGGGGCGGCGATTCTTGTACGAGATTGCGGCCGCGCTCAGCCGCGCAGTTGCCTGCGATAGCGCGCCGGGGTGATGCCGTAGCGGCGCACGAAGGCGCGGGTCAGGTGGGCCTGGTCGGCCAGGCCGGTCTCGGCGGCGACCTGGGCCGGCGCGATGTTCTCGGCCAGCCGGCGCTTGGCCTGATGCAGGCGCAGCGCCATCAGCATCTGCTGCGGGGTGACGTGGTAGTGGTCGCGGAAACGGCGCAGGAAGTGGAAGGGGCTGAGGCCGGCGACGGTGGCCAGTTGTTCCAGGCTCAGGCGTTCGGCCAGATGGCTGCGCAGGTAGTCCAGCACCGGCGCGAAGCGCGGCGCGGCCTCGGCGCGCTCGCGTTGCGGCACGCGCGCATGCACGCGGAACTCGTCCAGCAGCGCCGCCAGCTGGCTGTCGAAGGCCAAAGGCTCGCGTGCCTGCCATAACGCGTCCAGGCGCGCGCCGATGCGGCGCGCGCGGGCGGGGTCGTGGCGCACCGCCTCGTCGAACCACCAGCCGCTCTCGCCGGTGACCTCCGCGGCCAGGTCGGGATCGACATAGGCCATGCGGTAACGCCAGCCGCCTTCGGTTTCGGCGCGGCCGGTGTGCAGCACGTCGGGGTTCATCAGCACCAGCGAATCCGGCGGCGCCAGATGATCGCTGCCGCGGTAGCGGAAACGCTCCACGCCCGATTCGATCGCGCCCAGGCCGTAGGCTTCGTGGGTATGCGGTTCGAAGGCGTGGCGCACGATGTGCGCGCGGTACAGCTCGATGCCGCGGCGATGCGCGGGCTGCCGGAACTCGGCGGCGTCGTGGGCGTGGACGAATTGCTCGGGTACGCCTTGCATGGGCCGAGTATCGCATGCGCCGTCGTGCCGGCGCGTGGCGGTCGCGCGGCTAGGCGCGCGCGCTGCGGAACGCGTCCACGCCGGCCCAGGCCTGCGGCGTCATGATCTCGAACAGGCCGGCGCGGGCGTTGCGGCGGCCGAGCACGGTGAGCGCATGGTCGCGGCTGAGCAGGCAGCTGGCATCGGCGGCGTACGCGAGTTCGAGGAACTTCTGATCGTCCGGATCGGCGCAGCGCGGCAGCGCGCGCTCGGGCGGCGGGCGCCGCTCGCTGTCGGCCAGGACCCGCACCAGCGCGTCGTAGGCGCGCAGCGCGTCGGCCTGCGTCTGCGCATCCAGGCCGAGCTGCGGATAGGCGAGCACACGCTGCCATTCGTCGCGGCAGTCGGCGTCGCTGACCGCCTCGACGCGGCCGCTCGCGAGCGCCTGCGCGAGCGCGGCCGCGTGCGGATCGCGGAACACGAACAGATCGAGGCAGACGTTGGTGTCCAACACCAGCCGCGGTCGCGGTGTCGTCATCGCATGCGCCACCGCTTATAGATCGTCTTCGCCCGGGAACGAGACCGACAGTTCCGAGATCACGATCCACTGGCCCTGCTCGGGGTACTTGGGATCGTCGCTGGAATACGTGCCTTCGCCGACCGGCGTCTTGCCCTGCGGCACGCCCCGATCGCCGTTGTCGCGCAGGCCCAGGCTGGCGCTGCGGCCGACCTGTTCGTCCTTGCGCGCATCGAGCTTGCCGCCGTGGTAATCGACGATGGTGCCGCCGTAGTCCCACTCCAGGCCGTAGAACGAAATCGGTTTGCCGTTGAGGGCGACCATCTCCGGCAGCGGCATGCCCAGGCGCAGGCCGTTGTCCAGCGTCCACTTCGACTGCGTGCCGAACACGCGCACCAGCGACAGGCCCTGCAGGGCCTCTTCGTTCTGGAAGTAGAGGTAGGCGCGACGGTTCGGGTCGTCGGGGAACAGGATCACGCCGGAGAATTCCGCGCCCTCGGCGCCGGGCACCTTGCCCAGGCGCACATTGGCGGCGCCATAGCGCTTGCGCAGTTCGTCGGGGCCGGTGTCGGGCGCGAAATCGCCGGGCAGCACGAAGTCGGCGGCCGTGGCGCTGTCGGCTTGCGCGCTCGTGGCGGGCGCATTCGTGGACGCGGCTGCGGCGGCCGCCGGTTGCGCCCCGGCCTGCGCGGCGGGCGCGTTCGCGGCCGGCGCGGGACGCTCGCAGGCGCTCAGCGCCACCAGCAGCAGGGACGGAACCAGCAAGCGGCGCAGTTTCATGGCTTCACTTCCCTGAGATCGGCGCTGCCGATGCGCCAGGCGTGTTGCTCCGGCGTGGCGCCGTCGACCACGGCGCGGCGCAGCACGTATGCGCCGACGTACTTGCGTTGGCTGCCGTCGCGCTGGCTTGCGGTCAGCGCCACCGGCACTTCCAGATAGCGCGAGCCGGCGGCCGCGTCGACGCGGCCCGGCGGCAGGATCTCGACCGAGACGCCGGTGGTGTCGGCGAAACCGTCGGCGAACTGCTGCGGCGACTGGCCGCTGGCGCGGCCGCCGTCGGACCACAGCGCATAGGCGCGCGCATAGCTGCGCGCGTTGATCGCGGCGTAGTAGTCGCGCACCACCGCGACCGCGTCCTGCGGTGTGGGCTCGCCGGGCACGGCGGTGCCGTCCTCGACCAGCGGCGTGCCGTCGTCGGCGACCGGCAGGCTGCCGTCTTCGGGCGTGGCCGGCAGGATCGGGTTGCCGTTCTCGTCCAGCATCGGCGCTTCGACGATGGCGGCGTTGGGCGGGCCGACCTGGCCCGGTCCCGGCTGCGTGGGCATGCCGGTCACGCCGCCGCTGGCGCCCTGCGGCGCCGGCAACAGCTCGCCGGCTTCGCCGTTGGCGGTGCCGGCCTGGGGATCGTCGTTCTTGCCGCAGGCGCCCAGCGCGAACACGAGCAGGCAGGCGGCGAGCAGGCGGTGAGAGCGGAAGGTTCGCATGTCAGCGGTCGAGGTGGACGACGACGCGGCCGTGTTCGATCTGGGTGCTGCCGATGCGGCGCGAACCCAGCTTGTCGAGCAGGCTGTTGTCGAAGCGGTAGACGGGTTCCTGGCGCGCATAGTCGCCGAGCCAGGCGTTGAGCAGTTCGCGCGAGGCGCCGGTCATCACCCCGCCCAGCTGCGGCACGTCGACGTAGTCGATGCGCGGGTCGCGCAGGTGCAGGCCCTGGGTGGCGGCGTCGTAGCGCAGGGCGCTGGTCAGGGTGAAACGCCCGGACGGGCGCTGCGAGGAACCGCTGCCGAGCGCGGCCAGGCCGATGTCGAAGTCCAGGCGCAGGCGATCGCCGTCGTCGGGGATCGACAGGCGCGGGTTCATCAGGGTCACCGCCACCAGCCCGCCGAGCTTCTCATAGCGCTTGGGAAAGTTGCGGTTCAAGGACTGCTGCAACTGCGGCGCGGTGAACGCGACCTCGTTGCCGAGGTAGGCGCTGACGGCATTGAGGGTGGAGCAGGCCGCCAGCGTCAGCAGCGCGGCGGCCAGCAGCAGGGAGCGCACTAGGGCGGGGCGGAGGCGGGCTCGGGCGGACATCGGCAGGTTCCGTGGGCGATGCGCGCACGATACCCGGACCGCATGAACGGCGACACAGGGGGGAGGCGTGGCCCATCCCCACCCCCGGGTAGGAGCCGCGCAAGCCGGCGCCGCTTGCTTTGGCGACGCGGGCGCTCGGTCGCGGCTTGCGCCGCTCCTACCCCAGGGTTCTCGGGGCTTAGCTCTCGCGTGCGTCCTGCAGCTGCGCTTCCAGGCGCGCCTTGAGGGCGTCGTCGATCTTGAGCTGGCGCGCCAGCTCGTCCAGGTAGGCGCGTTCCATGAAGCTCTGCTCGTCGGCCGCGAGCAGGCTGGCCAGGTACATTTCCGAGGCCATCTCCGGCGTGCTGGCGGCGCGCGCGACTTCGGCCGGGTCCAGCGGCTTTTCGAGCTCGGCGTGCAGCCACTGGCGCAGGCCGGGGTCGTTGTCGATGCGGGTGAACTCACCTTCGATCACTTCGCGTTCGCGCGCGTCGATGTGGCCGTCGGCCTTGGCCGCGGCGACCAGGGCCTGGAGGATGGCCTGACTGTGCAGCTCGGCCTGCGGCGGCGGCAGACGGTCCACCGTCTGCGGTTCGGCGCTGCTGCCGTCCTGTTGCTTGCGGTATTCGCCGTAGGCTTTGTAGGCCAGCACGCCAACCGCGGCCACGCCGCCGTACAGGGCCAGCTTGCCGCCCATCTTGCGCATCTTCTTGTTGCCCAGCAGCAGGCCGAGGGCGCCGCCGGCGAGCGCGCCCTTGCCGAAATCCGCATTCAACAGGCCGCGCTTTTCTTCCTTGCCCTCGTAACGCGCCGGCGCTTTGCCGCCGCCCAGCAGACTCTCGAGCCCGCCGCCGCCGAGGCTGCTCTGGGCGGTCTTCAGCAGCTGGTCGAGCAAGCCCTGGGTCTTCATGCGCGCAACTCCGTCATTGAGGTCGTGAATCAACGACCTGAGGGCGGAGGATGCGGGCTTCAAGCGCGTCGACGGCGGCCGGCGCGGCGCGGTTCACCTCAGCCGCGTTGCTGCACCGCCAGGCGCAGGCCCAGGGCGATGAACACGCTGCCGGTCACGCGCTGTTTCCAGCGCCCGGCGCCGGTGGAGTAGCGTCGGCCGAGGCGGCCGACCGCGACGCTCAGCATCAGACTGTGGCAGAAGCCGATCAGCGACAGCAGCGCGCCCAACACCAGGAACTGCAGCCAGACGTAGCCGCGCTCGGGGTGCACGAACTGCGGCAGGAAGGCCAGGAAGAACAGCGCGACCTTGGGATTGAGCACGCCGGTGATCACCGAGCGCAGGTAGATGTTGGGCTCGGCCGCGGCCGGCGCGTCGCTGGCCGCGGCGGGCGCGGTGTCCGCCGGCGCGCGCCAGGCCTTGATGCCCAACCAGATCAGGTAGGCGGCGCCGGCGTACTTGAGTACCTCGAAGGCCATCGCCGAGGTCGCCAGCAGCGCCGACAGGCCCAGGCTCGCGGCCAGGGCGTGGATCAGGGTGGCGGTTTCCAGCCCGAACGCGGCGCGCACGCCGCGCGCGGTGCCGCCGGACGCTGCCTGGGTCAGGATCCAGGCCGTGCCCGGGCCCGGGATCAGCACCAGTACGGCGGCGGCGACCAGATAGGCGGCGAGGGTGGCGGTATCGAACATGGCGGCGGGGTTGCGGGGGGCGGAATCCGCAGTCTGCGCCGCGTATGCGCGCGCGCCAAGTGCGCGCCCGCGGTCCGGCGCGGGACTCAGCGTTGCACGCGCCGTACGCCTAGCCTTGGGTAGGAGCGGCGTAAGCCGCGACCGCGAAACTACGCCTGCTACCGAATCTGCGCCGGCTCGTATGGTGGCTGGTCGCGGCTTACGCCGCTCCTACCCCAAAGCGAGTGCCCCAAGCGAATGCTTAGCCGGTGGCCGCGCTGGCTTCGGCCGCGCGCTGCTTTTCGATCGCCGCGACGAAGGCGTCGGGGCCGGGCCACTGGCCGATGCGTCCCAGTTTCCTGGCGCCGCGGAACACCAGGAAGGCGGGGATGCCGTGCAGGCCGAAGCGCGTGCCCATCTGCGGGTCTTCGTAGACGTTGTCGTGCAGCCAGTCGACGTCCGGCCAACGGAAACGTTCGGGCGTGAGTAGGATCTGGCCCTTGGCGATGTCGCAGTTCGGACAGTCCTTGCCCCACAGGAACAGGATGCGCAGGCGTTCGTCCTCGGCCAGCACTTCGTCCAGGCGCGCTTCGCGCACCAGCCGCATCGGGAAGGTCCAGAAGAAGCGCGGGATCGTGGTGTCGCTCACGGCTTCATCCTACTCCTGGAACCGGCCTGTGCGCCGGCCGCCTAGGGCACCGCCAGTTCGATGCCCTGGGCGCGGAACTCGGCCAGGGTGGCGTCGTAGATGTCCGACAGCAGGGCATGCTGGCCGTTCTCGATGTCGGCGATCCACAGCTGCGCTTCCAGCACGATGCCCTTGTCGGTGACCGTACTGACGTAGACCCCGGGTTCGGGCGTACGCAGCACGCGCGGCTGGGCGGCGACCGCGCGCAGGAAAATGGTGCGCGCGGCCACGGTGTCGGTATCGCCCTTGACCAGCAGGGTCGAGGTCAGGCGCACGTTGCGGTCCGACCACGACTGATTGAGGATGGTGTTGCCGGTCAGGGTGTCGTTGGGAACGATCGCTTCCAGGCCTTCGCGGGTGCGGATCACCGTATAGCGCACGGTCATGCGCGTGACCTTGCCGGTCACGCCGCCCACCGAGACGTTGTCGCCGACCCGCACCGACTGCTCGAACAGCACGATCAGGCCGCTGACGTAGCTGGCCGCCAGCTTCTGCAGGCCCAGGCCCAGGCCGATGCCGAGCGCGCCGCCGAAGGCGGCCAGCGCGGCCAGGTTGATGCCGCTGGCGCTGAAGATCAGCATCAGCGCGACCAGCCACACCAGCACGCCGGCGATGCGCGACAGCGCCAGGATGTGATTGGGCGCCAGGTGCGGGCTGCGCTGGATGGCCTTATCCAGGGTCCGCGTGGCCCAGTACGAAACGATCACGATGATCACGCCGACCACCAGGCCGCTGACCACGTCCTCGGTGCTCAGCGTGATGTTGCCCAGCGTGAGCTTGGAGGCGAACAGCTTGGCGACCAGCGGGTAGCGCGCACCGAACACCGCCAGCATGGTCATGGCCCAGGCCAGCACCGTGGCCACCCGCATCAGGACCTTGAGCAGGGGCGTCGGCCGGAACAGCAACTCGACCAGGGCGCCGGGGATGCGCACCAGCACGAATACGCCCAGGGCCAGGAACACCAGCGAGATCGCGGCGCGGCCGAATTCGTTGACGATGCCCAGCGGCCCGGGGATGGCCAGCAGCAACAGCGCCAGCGTGGGCGTGAACAGATAGTCCAGCAGGATGCGCAGGCGCGGCCGGTCGCTCAGGCGCGGGCGCAGGCGCTGTTTCAGGTAGTGGGACAGCAGCAGCGCCGCGACCACCAGCGCGAGCGCGATCACCGCCTCGACCGGGTGCGCGGTCACGGACAAAGCCGTGTCCAAGGTCTTTTCGAGCTCTGGATCGACCGCCGCGGCGGGGTTCTCGGGCTTCATGCGCAGGCTCGGCTGGGGGAAAGGCCGCGCCCGAAGCGGCGCGGCCTGCGAAGATTGTGGACATCGCAAGGCTCCCGCGCCAGCGCGCGGGAGCGCCAGGGGGAACGCGCGCTCAGTCCTCCTCGGCCCGCGGCTTGAAGGCCTCGACCAGCTTCTGTTGCACGTTCGCCGGTACCGGCTCGTAGTGGCTGAAATCCAGCGAGTAGCGTCCGCGCCCGGCGGTCACCGATTTCAGTTCGGCCGCATAGCCTTCCAGCTCCGACAGCGGCACCTGCGCCTTGACGATGATCTCCTGGCCGCGCGCGGCGTCGGTGCCGTTGATGCGCGCGCGCTTGCTGGCCAGGCCGCCGCTGATGTCGCCCATGTGCTGCTCGGGCGCGTTGACCTCGAGGTCGACGATGGGCTCCAGCACCTGCGGGCGGGCTTTGCTGATCGCGTCCAGGAAGGCCTTCTTGCCGGCGGCCACGAACGCGACCTCCTTGCTGTCGACCGGATGGTGCTTGCCGTCGTAGACGATCACGCGCACGTCCTGCATCGGATAGCCGGCCAGCGCGCCCTGATGCAGCACCTGGCGCACGCCTTTCTCCACTGCCGGCAGGAACTGGCCGGGGATGGTGCCGCCCTTGACCTCGTCGACGAACTCGAAGCCGCCGCCGCGCGGCAGCGGTTCGACGCGCAGAAACACCTCGCCGAACTGGCCGGCGCCGCCGGTCTGCTTCTTGTGGCGGTGATGGCCCTCGGCCTTGCCGCTGACGGTTTCGCGGTAGGCGATGCGCGGCGGGCGCGACTTCACTTCCACGCCGTATTTGTCCTTCAGGCGATCGATGTTGATGCGCAGGTGCAGGTCGGACAGGCCGCGTATCACGGTTTCGTTGGTTTCGGTCTCGTGCTCGACGTGGAAGCAGGGATCCTCTTCCGACAGCTTGTGCAGCGAGGTCGCCAGCTTCTGCTCCTGGCCCTTGCTGGCCGCTTCCACCGCCAGGCCGAACATGGGCTTGGGGAAGTTCAACGGCGCCAGGTGGATCTGGTCCTCGTCGTGGCTGTCGTGCAGCACCGCGTCGAAATGCAGCTCGTCGACCTTGGCCACCGCGGCGATGTCGCCGGGGATCGCCTGCTCGATCTCGACATGGTCCTTGCCCTTGAGCTTGAACAGATGCCCGACCTTGAACGGCTTCTTGCCGTCGTCGACGAACAGCTGGGTGTCGCGCTTGAGCGTGCCCTGATAGACGCGGAACACGCCGAGCTTGCCGACGAAGGGGTCGTTGACGATCTTGAACACGTCGGCGATCACGTGCGCCTTGGGATCGGGCGCGGCCACGATCGGCTGCGCGTCCTCGCCCACGCCCTTCACGAACGGCGGCGGATTGGCTTCGGCCGGATTCGGGAACAGCGCCTCGGCCGCATCCAGCAGTTCCTTGACCCCGACCCCGCTGCGCGCCGAACAGAACAGCACCGGCACCAGATGGCCTTCGCGCAGGCACTGCTCGAAGGCGTCGTGCAGCTCCGCGCCGCTCAAGCCGCTTTCGCCCAGGTCCAGGTAGTGCTCCATCACGGTCTCGTTGATCTCCACCACCTGGTCGATGATCTTCTGATGCCAGTCGCCGACGCTGCCCAGGTCGCTGGCCTCGGCGCTGCCGGCCGCGGAGGCGGCGTAGCAGTCGACCACGCGCTGGCCGCGGTCGGCGGACAGGTTCAGGGGCAGGCATTCGGGGCCGAAGCTCTCGCGCAGGTCCTCGAGCACGCGCGCCGCGTCGGCGCCCTCGTGGTCGATCTTGTTGACCACCAGCACCCGGCAGAGATTGCGCGCCTTGGCGTGCTCCATCATGCGGCGGGTGCCGTACTCGACCCCGGTATCGGCGTCGACCACGATCGCGACCGTCTCCACCGCCGCCAGCGCCGACAGGGTCGGGCCGCGGAAGTCGGGATAGCCGGGGGTGTCGATCAGGTTGACGTGGATGCCCGCGTGATCGGTGCTGGCGATGGCGGCGTCCAGCGAATGGCCGCGCTGTTTCTCGATCGGATCGAAGTCGGAGACGGTGCTGCCGCGTTCGATGCTGCCTGCCGTCTGGAGTGCGCCGCCGGCCTGCAGCAGGGCTTCGAAGAGCGTTGTTTTGCCGGCGCCGGGGTGGCCTGCCAAGGCCACGTTGCGGATGGATTGAGTGCTGTAGGACATGAGCGGACTTCTCCCTGGGTGAGGGTGGGAAGGCCGTCATGGCTGTCCGCGCTGCGCGCCCGAGCGTGGAGCGCTCGGCGGGCGGTCATGGCGGGTGCCGGCATTCGGGGGGCCGGGAATCAAGACTCCCGCAGGCGAGGGGGCGGGTCAAGCCCGGCTTGGGTTGCGTTGCAACATGGGGCGTGAAAGCAAATCTCCCTCAGTCCGTCCGGCCAGCGGGCACAGCCCGCTGGCGTTCAGTCGCGCACGAACCTGCGGTTCGTAGGCCGCGCGCCCTCACCCTTCTCCAAAGGGGGAAGACCAGCCCTTGGCAGGCGGAAGGACCAGGCCTTTGCGAGGCAGGTCAGTCTCCCCGCTTCGCTGCTTGCTGTTCCCCCTTTGTTGAGGGGGTAGGGGTGCTCTTAGCCGCAATACAGAACTAACACCCCCACGGTTACCCTGACCGCCCCTCATTCCACCGGAGTCGACACATGGGCATCTCGCGTCACGCCACCGCACATTGGGAAGGCGATCTCAAAAGCGGGCAGGGCCGTCTGAGCAGCCAGAGCGGCGTGCTGGACAACACCCGCTACGCCTTCAACACCCGCTTCGGCGACGAGAAGGGCACCAACCCGGAAGAGCTGATCGCGGCCGCGCACGCGGGCTGCTTCACCATGGCGCTGTCGGCCAAGCTGACCGAGGCCGGACATCCGCCGGCGCGCCTGGACACCCGCGCCGAGGTCGATCTGTCGATGGAAGGCGGCCCGAATTTCTCGCAGATCCGGCTCAAGGTCAGCGCCGACGTGCCCGGCATCGACGCCGCCAAGTTCCAGGCCATCGCCGAGGATGCCAAGGCCAACTGCCCGGTGTCGAAGGCCTTGAGCGCGGTGCCGATCAGCCTGGAGGCGACGCTGGCTTGAGGCCGCGCGTGCGACGCCCGCCGATGCGCGGCCCGCGTTGATGGCGGCGCGTGCGCCCATCCGCCACCTGCTGCTGGTTCACGGCGCAGGCGGCGGCGCCTGGGAATGGAGCCGGTGGTGCGAGGTCCTGCGCGCTCGCGGCCTGGCCGCGCAAGCGCTCGAGCTGCACGCCGCCGACGCCGGCCTGGCCGCCACCGGCTTCGACGATTACGTGGTGCAGGTGCGCGCGGTGTTCGAACGCCTGCCGCGGCCGCGTGCGCTGATCGGCGCCAGCCTGGGCGGCCTGCTCGCCTTGCCCTGCGCCGACGCCGCCGACGCGCTGGTGCTGATCAATCCGTTGCCGCCCGCGCCATGGGCGGCGCGCCTGCCTGCGCGCGCATGGCCGCCGATCGTGCCTTGGCATCGCGACGCGCGCCTGGCCTCGACCCGGCGCGCGCTGCCCGACGCCGACGAAGCCGCCGCGCTCTACGCCTACCGGCGCTGGCGCGACGAGTCCGGCGCGGTGCTGCGCGCCGCCCAGGACGGGATCGCGGTCGCCGCGCCGGTCTGCGCGACCTTGTGCGTGGCGTCCGCGCAAGACGAAGACGTGCCGCCCGAGCTCACCGCCGAGCTGGCCGCGGCCTGGGGCGCCGACTGCCTGCAGGCGCCATCGCCCAGCCACGTCGGCCCTCTGCTGGGGCGCGGCGCGTCCGAATTGGCCGGCCGCGTCGCCGACTGGCTGTCGGCCAGGTAAACGCCGCCAGGGCCGGCACCGAAACCACGGCCGGATTCAGCCAGCGTTGACCGCGCCGACCCGACGATGCGATCCACGCCATCCCGGCGTGTGGAGCCCGACATGAAGCGCCTGTCCGTTACCGCCCTTAGCCTGGTCCTCGCCGCCGCCACCGGCGTCGCCTCGGCGCAGTCCTATCCGCAGAACGGTTACGGTTCGGCCTACCCGAACAGCTATCCGGCCTCTTCGGGTTCGCAGGTCGACTACGCGCGCGTGCTGCGCGTCGATCCGGTGTTCGATTCCTACAACAGCGGCCAGTACGGCGCTCAGCGTTGCTACGAGCGTCCGACCTACGTCAACGGCGGCGGCACCTACGACGGCTACGACGATCGCGGTTACGACGACAACTACCGCCGCGACGACGGCTACACCGACCAGTACGGCAACTATCGCCGCTCCGCCGGCACCGAAACCGGGCGCACCGTGGCCACCGTGATCGGCGGCATCCTCGGCGCCGCGGTCGGCAGCCAGGTCGGCGGCGGCAGCGCGCGTTACGCGACCTCGGCGGTCGGCTCGATGGTCGGCGGCATGGCCGGCCGCAGCGTGTACGAGCAGAGCAAGCGCAACAGCAGCCGCGACCGCGTCGGCTCGGTGCGCGTCTGCGATCCGGTCCAGAATACCGGCTACGGCAACAATGGCTACGGCGGCGACGACCGCGCGGTCAGCGCCTACGACGTGACCTACGAGTACGGCGGCCGCAGCTACCGCACGCGCACCAACTACCACCCCGGCGACAAGATCCGCGTGCGCGTGGACGTGCGTCCGGAGTGAGGCGGTCGGGACGGTGGGCGTCGAGATGACGCGCTCCACTGTTCCGATCCGCGCATCGGAGAGGGCCGGCGAACGCCGGCCCATCTTTTATCTCTTCTTCAGCGCGGCGGCGACCACGGTCAATGCCAAGGCCGCCGCGGCCAGCAGAATCAGTATGGCGTCCAGCGTCAGGCCGTACCCGTCGATCTTCGCGGTTCGGGCGGGCGCTGCGCGCAGGTACAGCACAACGACCGATTGACCTTCCGCCAGGCGACGAAAGCCTCGGCCTGTGGTGGATTGGAAACGATGTTCGCCGCCGGACGGGTCGTAGAAACCAATCAGTGGGAACTGCGCGCAGACGGCCCTGTTCAAGAATCGGCTGCGCGCCCGACACTCCGAGCGCAAGGCCAGGACGGTGCCTTCGGCGCGGCTCATCCGCGCCTCCGTCGAGACCCGGTCCGTACGCACCAACCAGGCCGCCGCCGCGAGCGCGACGCTGATGGCCAGCAGGCCGACGACGCGGCGGTTCCTCGATAGCCACGTGGAGCGATTGTTCATGGGGTCTGATCTTAGAGGCACAGGCTATGCATCGAATCGAACGCTTAGGGCCTGAGTCAGCTACCGGTCGATACGCCCGCGATAGATTTCGAGGGAGCGGCCCTGACTTCGCGCCCGATCCATCTTGAAATGCCTTCCAGCTCGAGGGTAATCGTTGTTGTTCACCCAGGCCGCGAATTCCTTTGCGAGTTCGCACACGTCCACGCGGTCGGAAACGTACTCTTCGACGGTCGCAGCCGCGGTCGGCAGGAGCAGGCTGCGACAAGGATGAGAAAGACGGTCGCGTTGCGCATGGCGCCCCGTTCGTTGTGTTGCCTGTTAGGCAACTCTACCAATCGATATGCCCGCTCACGATCGGATGCACCTGGCCGCCCGACCAGACGTCGCCGTCGGCGTCCACGTGCAGTTGCAGGCGCGCGTCGAAACCGACTTCGCGGCCCTGGCTGACGGTGTAGCGGCCGTCGCGGCCGGGCAGGGCGTGGTTGTGCTGCAGCCAGGCCGCGAGGGTGGCGTTGGCGGCGCCGGAGGCGGCGTCTTCGAACTGCGCGGGCGCGCCGACGAAGGCGCGCACCACCAGGTCGTAATCCTTGCCCGCATCGGCGCGCGCGAATGCGCACAGGCCCATGCTCTCGGTGCGTTCGGCGAGCTCGCCGATCGCGTTCCAGTCTGGGGTCGCGGCGCGCAGCGCGGCTTCGTCGCGCAGTTCGGCCAGCCACCAGCGCCGGCCGCCGTCCATCAGCGCCGGCGGCAGCGCGCCCAGGGGCAAGCCGTCGAGGGCGGCGCTCAGGCGTGGATCCTGGGCGCCGGCGGTTTCCAGCACGCGTGCGCGCGGCGTGCGCACCGCGATCGTGCGCGCGGCGCCTTCGCCGTCCACCGCCAAGGGCAGCAGGCCGGCCACGCCTTCCTGCAGCAATCGGCCGTCGACGGGCGCGGCCAGTCCGGCGTCCAGCACCACGTGCGCGGTGCCGACGCTGGGATGGCCCGCGAACGGCACCTCGCGGCGCGGACTGAACATACGGATGCGGTAGCTCGCGCCCGGCGCGGTCGGCGCGAACACGAAGGTGGTCTCGGGCAGGCGGGTCCAGCGCGCGATCGCCTGCATGGCGGCCTCGTCCAGGCCCTCGGCATCCAGCACCACCGCGAGGGGGTTGCCGGCGCCGGGACGGTCGGCGAATACGTCCAATTGCAGGTAGCGGCGTTTCATTGTCGGATCGCGTCGCGGCGTGGGGTCCGCTGGGTCGCGCAGCTTACCAATCGGCGCGGCCGCGGATAACCGCCTGGACCCGGCCGCCGATCCAGATCTCGCCCTGCTCGTCCAGCGCGACCTCGACCCGGCCGTCGCGGCCGAGCTCGCGGCCCTGGCTGGCGACATAGCGCGTGGCGCCGCCCGGGAAGCCGCCGTCGGCGGCGAGCTGGGCGCCGATGGCGGCGTTGACGCTGCCGGTGACCGGGTCCTCGGGGATGTTGTCGGCGGGGCAGAAGGCGCGCACCGCGAGTTGGTGGTCGGGCGCCTCTGCAGGCGCGTAGACCGCCAGGCCGACCGCGGCGCAGGCCCGGGTCAGGGTCGCGATCGCGGGCAGGTCCGGCTGCAGCGCGCGCACCGCGGCGGCGTCGGTCAGCTCCAGCACCCACCAACGCGCGCCGTTGTCCCATAGCGCCGGCCCACGCCCGCCCAAGCTCAGCGGTGCGCTCACCGTGGCCAGCGCGGCCGCGATCGCGTCGGGTTCGGCCAGGCTGGCGATGTCGATGCGCTGCGCGCGCGGCGCCCGCACCGATACCAGCGCACGCGCGCCGCTGCCGGCCACGCGCACCGGCAGCAAGCCCGCCGCGCAGTCCTGGACCAGGGCGCCGTCGCGCGGGCTGGCCAGGCCGGCGTCGATCGCGGCCCAAGCCGCGCCCACACTGGGATGACCCGCGAAGGCCAGTTCCTGGCGCGGGGTGAAGATGCGCACCCGGTAGTCGGCGCCTTCGACCGGCGGCAACAGGAAGATGGTTTCGGACAGGTTGGTCCAGGCCGCGAAGGCCTGCATCGCCGCGGTGTCCAGGCCGTCGGCGTTCAAGACCACACCCAGCGGATTGCCGGCGCCCGGCCGGTCGGCGAACACGTCCAGTTGCAGGTAGCGGCGCAGGGTCATGGCGGTCTCGGGCGCTAGGCGGGCGGGTCAGTAGAACCGTTCCGCCGTGGGCGTTCCAGTGTTGCGCGCGCCAGCGGCCTGCGCCGGGGCTTTCCCGTTTAGAATCGCAGGCTCATGCCCGCGGCGCGGGCGAGCGCGACTCTTCAGACCCGGCTCCGGCACGTCCGCGGGCCCGGTGGTCGCGCCCGACGGCCGCGGCATGGTGCCCGAACACACGCCCGGCCGCAGCCGGGTATCGATCAGAGCGCGACAACAAACCGGAGACAGTGGCGGTGGCGGAAGCATCTCGTTGGGTAGTACTCAAGTTCGGCGGCACCTCGGTGTCCCGCCGCAACCGTTGGGACACCATCGGACGCCTCGCCTCCAAACGCATGCACGAGGACGGCGTACGCGTCGTGGTCGTGGTCTCGGCCTTGTCGGGCGTCACCAACGAACTGCAGGCGATCGCTAGCACGCCCGAAGGCGCGCAGGACGAGATCGGCGCGCGCGTGCAGGCCCTGGTCGAACGCCATCGCGCGTTCTGCGCCGAGCTCGATCTCGACGCCGATGCGGTGCTCGGCGAGCGTCTGGCCGCGCTGCAGGCGCTGGCGGTCGACCCGCGCGTGGCCGACCGCGCGCTGGATTGGCAGGCCGAGGTGCTCGCCCAGGGCGAGCTGCTGTCCTCGACCATCGGCACGGCCTATCTGCGCAGCCAGGGCCACGACTTCGGCTGGTGCGATGCGCGCGATTGGCTGGACGCGGTCTCGCTGCCGAACCAGAGCGCCTGGGCGCGGCGTTTGTCGGTGAACTGCCGGCGCGAACCCGATCCCGAGTTCGCCGCGCGCTTCGCCCGCCAGGCCGCACCCATGCTGCTGACCCAGGGCTTCATCGCGCGTCACGACGACGGCGGCACCGCCATCCTCGGCCGCGGTGGCTCGGATACCTCGGCCGCCTACTTCGGCGCCCTGCTCAAGGCGCAGCGGGTCGAAATCTGGACCGACGTGCCCGGCATGTTCAGCGCCAATCCGCGCGAAGTGCCGGACGCGCGTCTGCTGACCCGTCTGGACTATGCCGAAGCGCAGGAAATCGCGACCACCGGCGCCAAGGTCCTGCACCCGCGTTCGATCGCGCCATGCCGCGACGCCGGGGTGCCGATGGCGATCCTCGACACCGAGCGCTTCGACCTGCCGGGCACCCGCATCGACGCCAGTGCGGCGACCGTGCCGGGCGTCAAGGCGATCAGCCGCCGCAACGGCATCGTGCTGGTGTCGATGGAAAGCATCGGCATGTGGCAGCAGGTCGGCTTCCTCGCCGACGTGTTCGAGCGCTTCAAGCGCCACGGCCTGTCGATCGACTTGATCGGCTCGTCGGAAACCAACGTCACGGTGTCGCTGGATCCCAGCGAGAACCTGGTCAACAGCAACGTGCTGGAGGCGCTGTCGGCCGATCTGGCCGAGGTCTGCCGGGTCAAGGTGATCGCGCCCTGCGCAGCGGTCACCCTGGTCGGGCGCGGCATGCGTTCGCTACTGCATCGCTTGTCGGACATCTGGGCCGCGTTCGGCCGCGAGCGCGTGCACCTGATCTCGCAGTCCTCGAACGATCTCAACCTCACCTTCGTCATCGACGAAGCCGATGCCGATGGCCTGCTGCCGCATCTGCATCACGAGCTGATCCGCGGCGGCGCGATGCCGGTGCGCGACGACAGCGTGTTCGGCCCCAGCTGGCGCGAGATCGCGCACGGCAAGCCCACGCGCGCGCCGGCCTGGTGGCGTGGCGACCGCGCGCGCCTGCTCGACGCCGCCTCCGCCGGCACCCCGCGCTACGTCTACGACCTGGCGACGGTGCGCGAACGCGCTCGCTCGCTGCGCGAGACCCCGTCCATCGATCGCTGCTACTACGCGATCAAGGCCAATTCGCACCCGGACGTGCTGCGCGCGATCGCCGACGAAGGCTTCGGCCTGGAGTGCGTGTCGCTGGGCGAGATCGAACGTGTGTTCGAGACCCTGCCGCAGCTCGATCCGGCCCGCGTGCTGTTCACGCCCAGCTTCGCGCCCAAGCGCGAGTACGTCGCCGCGTTCGCGCGCGGCGTCACCGTCACGCTGGACAACCTCGAAGCTTTGCAGAACTGGCCCGAGGTATTCCGCGATCGTTCGATCTGGCTGCGCATAGACCTGGGCCACGGCGAAGGCCACCACGAGAAGGTGCGCACCGGCGGCGTCGCGGCCAAGTTCGGCCTGCCGATGTCGCGTTTCGACGCCTTCGTCGAGCAGGCGCGCCGTCTCGGCGTGCGCATCGCCGGCCTGCATGCGCATCTGGGCAGCGGCATCGACGATCCGCGCCACTGGCGCGGCGTGTACGCGCAGCTGGCCGGCCTGGCCGACGGCATCGGCACCATCGAGACCATCGACATCGGCGGCGGCCTGCCCATCGCCTATACCCCGGAAGCGCGGGAGTTCGACCTCGCCGCCTGGCGCGCCGGACTGGCCGAGATCAAGGCCGCGTACCCGCGCTACGGCCTGATCGTCGAGCCCGGCCGCTACCTGGTCGCCGAGAGCGGCGTGCTGCTGCTGACCGTCACCCAGGTGGTCGAGAAGGACGGCGTGCGCCGGGTCGGCGGCGACGCCGGCATGAACGCGCTGATGCGTCCGGCCATGTACGAGGCCTACCACGGCATCCACAACCTCAGCCGCCTGGACGACGCCGACAGCGTCGCCTGCGACGTGGTCGGGCCGATCTGCGAGAGCAGCGACGTGCTCGGCCGCGGCCGCCCGCTGCCGCGCGCGACCGCCGAGGGCGACGTGCTGCTGGTCGCCGACGCCGGCGCCTACGGCATGGCGATGGCGCATACCTACAACCTGCGGGCGCTGCCCGCCGAGCAAGTACTGCAAGAAGGTGATCTGTAATGACTGACTGGCGTTTCCAGCGCGATGCGATCCGCGCGTTCCGTTTCGTGCGTTGCGGTTTCGACGCGGCGAGCGGCGTGGCGCAGCTGGTCTACGCGTTCGACGACGGCCCGGAGCTGATCGAAACGATCACCGTGCCGGGCGCGCCGTTCGACCTGGATGCGCAGCGTACGGCCGCGGTCGAGCGCGCGCTGCGGCTGCTGCACCTGATCGCGGGCGTGAGCTACTACAAGGCGGCGGTGCCCGAAGAGATCCGCATCGACGCCTATCAGATCGATGCCGACACCGCGGCCCTGCTGGAGCTGATCTACGTCAACGGCCTGGGCGAGTTCGCCTACCGCAACGGTCTGAACCTGCACGGCCGCATCCGCTTCCCGCACGCCGCGGCGGCGACCGCGCAGGCGCCGGCCCTGGGGTTGCGCGAGCACGCCCTGGTCGCGATCGGCGGCGGCAAGGATTCGCTGGTCAGCATCGAAGCCCTGCGCAGTCTGGGCGTGGAGCAGACCGTGACCTGGATCGGCGGTTCCCAGCTGATCGCCGCCTGCGCGCAGCGCACCGGTTTGCCGACGCTCAACCTGGGCCGCGCGCTCGCGCCGCAGTTGTTCGACTACAACCGCGAAGGCGCCTGGAACGGCCACATCCCGGTGACGGTGGTGAACTCGGCGATCATGGTGCTGGCGGCGCTGCTGCACGGCGTCGATCAGGTCGTGTTCTCCAACGAACGCTCGGCCAGCTACGGCAGCCTGATCGAGGGCACCGGCGAGGTGAATCACCAGTGGTCCAAAGGCTGGGCCTGCGAGCAGGCCTTCGGCGACCACGTGCAGCGCCAGGTCGCGGCCGATCTGCACTACTACTCGCTGCTGCGCCCGCTCAGCGAACTCGCGGTGGCGCGGCAGTTCGCGCGCAGCGACCGTTACGACGCGCACTTCAGCAGCTGCAACCGCAATTTCCATATCCTCGGCGAGCGCCCAGCCAATCGCTGGTGCGGCGTGTGCCCGAAATGCCACTTCGTGTTCCTGGCGCTGGCGCCCTTCATGCCCAAGCCGCGCCTGGTCGGCATCTTCGGCCGCAACCTGCTCGACGACGTCGGCCAGATCGGCGGCTACGACGCGCTGCTGGAGTATCAGGACCACAAGCCCTTCGAATGCGTGGGCGAGGGCCGCGAATCGCGCGCCGCGATGGCCGCGCTGAGTGAGCGCCCCGAGTGGCGCGAGGACACCTTGGTCGAACGTTTCGCGCGCGAGATCCGGCCGCAGTTGAGCGCCGAGGATCTGCGCATCGAACCGCTGCTGGTGCTGGACGAGGAACAGCGGCTGCCGCCCGCCTTGTGGGAGCGCCTGCGTGCGCATTTCGCAGCTTGACGGACGCCGCGTAGCGCTCTGGGGCTGGGGCCGCGAAGGCCGCGCCGCCTACCGGGTGCTGCGCGATCGCCTGCCCGGGCAGACCCTGACCCTGTTCTGTTCGCAGGACGAGGCCGCCGATGCGCGCGCGCTAGGCGATGCGCGTCTGCTGATCGAAACCGCGGCCAGCGCCGAACGTCTGGGCGCGTTCGAGTACGTGATCAAGTCGCCCGGCATCAGTCCCTATCGCACCGAGGCGGTGGCGGCGACGGAGCAGGGCGCGCGTCTGCTGGGCGGCACCGCGCTGTGGTTCGGCGAGCATCCCGAGGCGCGCACGATCTGCGTGACCGGAACCAAGGGCAAAAGCACCACCACGTCGCTGCTGGCCCATCTGCTGCGCGCGGCCGGTCGTCGCACCGCTTTGGCCGGCAACATAGGCCTGCCGCTGCTGGAACTGATGGCGCCGACGCCGGCGCCGGAATTCTGGGCGATCGAGCTGTCCAGCTACCAGACCGGCGACGTCGCCGGCGGCGGCGTGCGGCCCGAGGTCGCGATCGCGCTCAACGTGTTCCCCGAACA
Source organism: Lysobacter sp. cf310 (assembly GCF_900114355.1). Lineage (GTDB taxonomy): Bacteria > Pseudomonadota > Gammaproteobacteria > Xanthomonadales > Xanthomonadaceae > Lysobacter. The sequence continues at coordinate 453,480 of NZ_FOSS01000001.1, read as the reverse complement.
CCTGGACTGGCATGGTTCGCATGCGCGCTATGTCGAGGACAAGCTGCGCCTGCTGACCGAGGCCAAGCCGCGCATCGCCGTGCTCAACGCCAACGACGCCACCCTGGCCGCATTGGCGCTGCCCGACAGCGACGTGCGCTGGTTCGGGCGCGAGGACGGCTGGCATCTGCGCGGCGATGCGCTGTATCGCGGCGATGTCGAGATCATGGATACCTCGGCGCTGCCGTTGCCGGGGCGCCACAACCGCGGCAACCTGTGCGCGGTGCTGACCGCGATAGAAGCGCTGGGCCTGGACGCGGCGCCGCTGGCCGCGCACGCGGCGAGCTTCCGTCCGCTGCCGCACCGTCTGCAGCCGATCGGCACGCGCGACGGCATCGCCTACGTCAACGATTCGATCAGCACCACGCCGCACGCCAGTCTGGCCGCGCTGGACTGCTACGACGGCCGTCGCATCGCGATCCTGGTCGGCGGTCACGACCGCGGGGTGGAGTGGGGCGTGTTCGCCGATGCGATGCGGCGCAAGGCGCCGGTCGCGATCGTGACCATGGGCGAGAACGGCCCGCGCATCCATGCCTTGCTGTCGCCGCTGGCGGCGCAGTCGGATTTCCGCCTGAGCGCGGCGCAGGACCTGGCCGAGGCCATGACGCAGGCGCGTGCCGCCCTCGGCGACGACGGCGTGATTCTGCTGTCGCCGGGTGCGCCCAGCTTCGGCCCGTATCGCGACTATGTGGCGCGCGGCCGGCATTTCGCCGAGCTCGCGGGCTTCGACCCCGACGCGATCAGCTCGATCCCGGGCCTGGGCGTCGCCTGAGCCGCGGACCGATTTCACATCTCGGCGTCATGCCGCGGAGGTAGGCTGCGCGCTTACCTCAGGGAGAATCCGCCATGCGCCGTCTCGTAGCCGCGATCGTCCTCGTTCTTTGCGCCTCGCCGGCGCTGGCCGCGATGCAGGCCAAGCCGGTGAAGTGGAAGGTCGGCAAGGATTCCTTCACCGGGGTGCTGGTCTACGACGACGTCAACGCGATCAAGCGCCCGGGCCTGGTGATGGTGCCGAACTGGAAGGGCGTGACCCCGGCCGCGATCGAACGCGCCAAGCTCATCGCCGGCGACGACTATGTGGTGCTGGTCGCCGACGTCTACGGCAGCAAGATCCGTCCCAAGGACGACAAGGAAGCCGGCAAGGTCGCCGGCCCGCTGCGTGCGGACCGACCTAAGCTTCGCGCGCGCATCCAGGAAGCGGTGAAGGTGCTCAAGGCCCAGGCCGGCAAGGCGCCGGTGGACGCGGGCAAGATCGGCGCGCTGGGCTACTGCTTCGGCGGCAGCACCGTGCTGGAACTGGTGCGCGGCGGCAGCGAACTGGCCGGCGTGGTCAGTTTCCACGGCGGCCTGTCCACCGATCTGCCGGCCCAGGACGACGGCGCGCGCACGCCGGTGCTGGTGCTCAACGGCGCCGACGACCGCGGCATCACCGATCAGGACATCGCCAGCTTCGAGAAGGAAATGGACGCGGCCGGCGCCGACTGGCAGTTCGTCAATTTCAGCGGCGCGGTGCATTGCTTCGCCGAGCCGGAAGCCAACAATCCGCCGGGCTGCGTCTACAACGAACGCGCCGCCAAGCGCGCCGAGCGCATGATGCGCGACTTCTTCGCCGAGCGTTTCGCGGCGGAGTGAGCGGTGTGCGGGTAAGTGGGGCTGTGTCCTTCGAGCGGAACGCAAATCTCCCCTAACCCCTCTTTTGCAAAGAGGGGGACTGCATTCGAAAGGGGGGCGCACTCGAAAGAGGGCTGCATTCAAAGCGGGACTGCGTTCGAAGCGAGAGCCGCGCGCGACGGCATCGAAGCGCGCCGCTCTTAACCTCCCCCTTTGAAAAAGGGGGATTGAGGGGGATTTGCTTTCCCCGCCGGAACTCAGTGATCCCGACTGACCGCGTACCTCGCCAGCCCGCGCAGCGCCGCCGTGTAGTCGTTCTCGTCCAAACCTTCCAGCGCGTTTTCGGCCGCATCGGCGTAATCGCGCGCACGCTGGCGGCTGTAGTCCAGCCCGCCGGTGGCGTGGATCGCGGCCATGACGTCGGGCATGGCGTCGGTGTCGCCGTGTTCGACCGCCGCGCGCAGGCGCGCGCGCACCGCATCGTCGCTGTGCGCGATGGCGTGGATCAGCGGCAGGGTGGCCTTGCCCTCGGCGAGATCGTCGCCAAGGTTCTTGCCCAGGGTCTGCGCGTCGGAGGCGTAGTCGAGTACGTCGTCGGCGATCTGGAAGGCATAGCCCAGGGCCATGCCGTAGTCGTGCAGGCGTTGCTGAGTGGCCGCATCGGCGCCGGACAGCAGCGCGCCCAGGCGGGTCGCGGCCGCGAACAGCACCGCGGTCTTGCGCTCGATCACGCGCAGGTAGGCGCCTTCGTCGGTGTCCGGGTTGCGCACGTGCAGCAGCTGCAGCACCTCGCCCTCGGCGATGGCGTTGGTGGTGTCGGCCAGGATCTTCATCACTTCCATGCGGTCCAGTTCGACCATCAGCTGGAAGCTGCGCGAATACAGGAAGTCGCCGACCAGCACGCTGGCGGCGTTGCCCCAGACCGCGTTGGCGGTCTTGCGGCCGCGGCGTAGATCCGATTCGTCGACCACATCGTCGTGGAGCAGGGTGGCGGTATGGATGAACTCGACCACCGCCGCCAGTTGGTGCGCGTCCGGGCCTCGGTGGCCCAGTGCGCCGGCCGCCAACAGCAGCAGCATCGGGCGCAGGCGCTTGCCGCCGGCGCCGACGATGTACTCGGCGACCTGGTTGATCAGGACCACGTCCGAGGCCAGCCGGCGCCGGATCAGGGCATCGACCGCCGCCATGTCGTCTCGGGCCAGGGATTGGATGGTCGCCAGGTCGGGGACGGACAGGGACGGTGCGCTGGAGGGCATGGGACGGCCGATGCAGTGGGGACGGAAAGTATAGGGCGCGGCCGTGTTCAGCCGAATCCTCGGCGTTTCGCCGCGGCGGCGGAGCCGGCGCCCCCGGCGTCGGGCCCGTCGTGGCAATTGCGCATGAAAATCACACTTTGTATGTGTGTTTTAAGCCACGCACTTTGCGTAATCAGTGGCTTATGGGGGATTTCCCTATTCAATAGGTCACAAAAGTGACGTACAACGGCCGCATCTGACCTGTGGGTCTGGCACGCATGTCGCGGATTCCATCTGAGCGTTAGTGTGCGGTTGGTTGCAGGTGTTGTGTGATGGATGGCACACTATTTGCAACGTACTCCCGGAAGCCAAGGCGGACGGGGACGCGTAGTGCGGAAGGGGATACAGGGAAAGGTCGCTAATTGCGTCCGCGCGAACCGGGGCTCAGGCAAAGGGCTGAGCACGGCATTGGCACAAGTTGGGTACCTATTTGGTACCTGGGGGCTTCAACCAAAGTCACGCAGCTCGAGCACGCACGACCAGGAGTCGGGCGCGGTCGGCGCGATGGCGCGCAGCGCAAGAAATCTCATGACCGAAGCAATGCCTACTTGCGTCGTAACGCGCGACAGCGCCCGCCGCACCCTCCGTTCGCTCGCGCTGTTGGCGTCGTGGGCCTTGCTGTTCGTCGCCGGTTCGGTGTCCGCCGCGACCACCGGCACCTGGGCCACCCCCGGCAATTCGGCCAACGCGACCGCCGTGGGCGTCACGGTGAACTGGGCCGGTGCGATCGGTGGCGGCAGCCCCTACGGCAACGACACCTTCAACACCACCAACTTCTGGAACAACCCCTATACCGGCACGGTCGCCGGCGCCAACGCGCTGGTCATGACGATCCCGCCCAACACCTACACCATCACCGTCACCTTCAGCAAAGCCGTGGACAACCCGGTCTTGCACATGGACCGCATCGGCGGTTCCTCGGGCGGTCTGAACAACTCCTCGCTGTGGACCCTGAGCAGCAGCGTGTCCACCGGCGGCACCGTCGGCCTGACCCGGCTCAGCGGCAACTCGGTCTTCACCGTCACCGGCAATACCTTCCAGCGCACCACGGGCGGCGTCGCCGCCGGCAGCACCGAATGCAGCACCACCGCCGCCAACGGCACCGGTTGCGGTTCGATCCGCTTCGACGGCACCGGCATCACCAGCCTGACCTTCACCGTTTCGGCCATCGATCCGGGCGGCGGCAGCGCTGGCGACGGCCTCGAAGTGATCTGGTCGATCGCCGGTTCCGACCTGCGCATCGTCAAGCAGACCTTGGCCAACACCGGCAGCTTCCCCTTCACCGGCACCAATGGCGTGGGCTCGCCGACGCTCAACACCGCGACGCTCAATCCGCAGACCTCGGCGGTGTTTCCGATCACCAATCACGCCGCGGCGATCGGCGTCACCGAAACCGCCGTGACCGGCTTCGCGCTGCAGTCGGCGACGTGCCGCGATCAGAGCAACGCCGTGGTGACCTCGTCGCTGGCCGGCAACGCGCTGACCATCGCCGCGGCCAACTACCGCGCCAACCAGAACATCACTTGCACCTTCGTCAATGCGACCGCGTCCGATCTGACGATCGCCAAGAGCGATGTCGCCACCAGCTACACGCCGGGCGGCACCTCCAGCTACACGCTGGTCGCGCGCAACTTCGGCGCGCTGACGATCACCGCCGCACAGATCGCCGACACGCTGCCTGCCGGCGCGACCTTGTCGGGTCCGTGGAGCTGCGCCGCCAGCGCGGGTTCCAGTTGCAGCGTCGCCAACGGCGGCGCCATCGGCGGCAACACCGTTTCGCTCACCGTGAACCTGCTTGCCAACGGCACGGCCACCATCACCGTACCGGTGGCGTTCAACGCCAACGCCGGCGCTTACTGACCCTGTCTGGGCCTACGCATGAAGACTGCCAACACCCGCCCGCTCGCTCGCCCGCTGCATAACCGCCGCGAGGAGGGCGCCGGAACGCGTCTGTCCCGGACCGTGTCGCGTATCGCGCTCGCCGCGATGCTGCTGCTCGCGGCCCCGCTGGCGTTGGCGCAAGTCTTCCCGCCGTCGCTGAGCAACACCGCGTCGATTTCGCCGCCCAGCGGCGTCACCAACAGCGGCGCTTCGTGCACCGGCGCCGGCCGCAGCTTCAGCGCCGGCGTCTGCTCTTCCACCGATACCAACACCCTGGCGGCCTCGTCCGACCTGGCGATCAGCAAGACCGGCACCGCCACCGTCAATCAGGGCGGCACCGTCACTTACACCATCCGCGTTTGGAACAACGGCCTCAGCAGTTCGCTGGGCGCGACCATCGCCGACACCGTGCCGGCCAACCTGACCTCGGTCAGCTGGACCTGCGCCGGCACCGGCGCGGGCTCGACCTGCAGCGCGGCCAGCGGCACCGGCAACAACATCAGCCTGACCGCGAACCTGCCGGTCGACACCGGCGCGACCACCACGCCGGACACCGCTTTCGTCACCGTCACCGTCACCGGCACCGCGACCACGCCGGGCGCGATCGCCAACACCGCGACGGTCGCCGCGCCGGCCGGCGCCACCGATCCGACCCCGGGCAACAACAGCAGCACCGCCAACACCACGATCACCGCGCTGACCGACCTGGCGATCAGCAAGACCGGTACCGCCACCGTCAATCAGGGCGGCGCGGTCAGCTACACCATCCGCGTTTGGAATAACGGCCCTGGCGCGGCCACCGGCGCGGCCATCACCGACACCGTGCCGGCCAACCTGACTTCGGTCAGCTGGACCTGTGCCGGCACCGGCGCGGGCTCGACCTGCAGCGCGGCCAGCGGCACCGGCAACAGCATCAGCCTGACCGCGAACCTGCCGGTCGATACCGGTGCGGCGACGTCGGCCGACACCAGCTTCGTCACCATCACCGTCACCGGCACCGCGACCACTCCGGGCGCGATCACCAACACGGCGACCGTTGCGGCGCCGGCGGGTGCTTCCGACCCGACCCCGGGCAACAACAGCAGCGCCGCCAACACCACGATCACCGCGCTCAACGATCTGGCGATCAACAAGACCGGTACCGCCAGCGCGAACCAGGGCGGGGCGGTCAGCTACACCATCCGCGTCTGGAACAACGGCCCGAGCGCCGTCACCGGCGCCAGCATCACCGACACCGTGCCGGCCAACCTGACCTCGGTCAGCTGGACCTGCGCCGGCACCGGCGCGGGCTCGACCTGCAGCGCGGCCAGCGGCACCGGCAACAGCATCAGCCTGACCGCGAACCTGCCGGTCGATACCGGTGCGGCCACGTCGGCCGACACCAGCTTCGTCACCATCACCGTGACTGGCACGGCGACCACGCCGGGCGCGATCACCAACACCGCCAACGTGGCGGCGCCGGCCGGCACCAGCGATCCGACCGCGGGCAACAACAGCAGCACGGCGAACACCACTATCGTCGCGCTCGCGGATCTGGCGATCACCAAGGGCGTGTCGAACAGCGCGCCGATCGTCGGCACCAACGTCACCTTCACGCTGACGGTCACCAACAACGGTCCGTCGGCCGCGGCCGCGGTCTCCGTCGCCGACCTGCTGCCGGCCGGCTACACCTATGTGTCCGACAACGGCGCGGGCGCCTACGTGTCCGGCACCGGCGTGTGGACCATCGGCTCCCTGGCCAACGGCGCCAGCGTTTCGCTGCAGATCGTCGCGACCGTGCGCGCGACCGGTCCGTACGCCAACACGGCCACGGTCAGCTCGACCACCACCGATCCGACCCCGGGCAACAACACCAGCACCTCGACGCCGACCCCGGTGGCTTCGGCCGACCTGTCCATCGTCAAGGGCGTGTCGAACAGCACGCCGGCCGTGGGCACCAACGTCACCTTCACCCTGACGGTCACCAACAGCGGCCCGTCCGCCGCGGCCGCCGTGTCGGTCGCCGATCTGCTGCCGGCCGGCTACACCTATGTGTCCGACAACGGCGCGGGTGCTTACGTGCCGGGTACCGGCGCTTGGACCGTCGGCAGCCTGGCCAACGGCGCTTCCACTTCGTTGCAGATCGTCGCGACCGTGCGCGCGACAGGTCCGTACGCCAACACGGCCACGGTCAGCTCGACGACCAACGATCCGACCCCGGGCAACAACACCAGCACCTCGACGCCGACCCCGGTGGCTTCGGCCGACCTGTCCATCGTCAAGGGCGTGTCGAACAGCGCGCCGGCCGTGGGCACCAATGTCACCTTCACGCTGACGGTCACCAACAACGGTCCGTCGGCCGCGGCCGCGGTCTCCGTCGCCGACCTGCTGCCGGCCGGCTACACCTACGTGTCGGACAACGGCGCGGGTGCTTACGTGCCGGGTACCGGCGCTTGGACCATCGGCAGCCTGGCCAACGGCGCTTCCACTTCGTTGCAGATCGTCGCGACCGTGCGCGCGACGGGTCCGTACGCCAACACGGCCACGGTCAGCTCGACCACCACCGATCCGACCCCGGGCAACAACACCAGCACTTCGACGCCGGTGCCGGTGGTCTCGTCCGACCTGTCCATCGTCAAGGGCGTGTCCAACAGCACCCCGGCGGTGGGGACCAACGTCACCTTCACCTTGACGGTCACCAATAACGGTCCGTCGCCCGCAACGGGCGTGTCGGTCGCCGACCTGCTGCCCAACGGCTACACCTATGTGTCCGACAACGGCGCGGGCGCCTACGTCTCCGGCACCGGCGTGTGGACCATCGGCAACCTGGCCAACGCCGCATCGACCTCGCTGCAGATCGTCGCGACCGTGCGCGCGACGGGCACCTATGCCAATACGGCGACAGTGTCCTCGACCTCCAACGATCCGACCCCGGGCAACAACACCAGCACCTCGACGCCGACTCCGGTCGCTTCGGCCGACCTGTCCATCGTCAAGGGCGTGTCGAACAGCACGCCGGTCGTGGGCACCAACGTCACCTTCACCCTGACGGTCACCAACAACGGCCCGTCGGCCGCGGCAGCCGTGTCGGTCGCCGACCTGCTGCCGGACGGCTACACCTACGTGTCGGACAACGGCGCGGGCGCTTATGTGCCCGGTACCGGCGCCTGGACCATCGGTGCGCTCGCCAACGGCGCCAGCACCTCGCTGCAGATCGTCGCGACCGTGCGCGCGGCCGGTCCTTACGCCAACACGGCCACGGTCAGCTCGACCACCAACGACCCGACCCCGAGCAACAACACCAGCACCTCGACGCCGGTGCCGGTGGCTTCGGCCGACCTGTCCATCGTCAAGGGCGTGTCGAACAGCACGCCGGTGGTGGGTAGCAACGTCACCTTCACCCTGACCGTCACCAACAACGGTCCGTCGGCCGCCGCGGCGGTTGCCGTCGCCGATCTGCTGCCCAGCGGTTACACCTACGTCTCCGACAACGGTGCGGGCGCCTACGTGCCGGGCACCGGCGTGTGGACCATCGGTACTCTGGCCAACGCGGCCTCCGCTTCGCTGCAGATCACCGCGACCGTCAATCCGGCCGGCACCTACGCCAATACCGCCACGGTCAGCTCGACCACGGGCGACCCGACCCCGGGCAACAACACCTCGACCTCGACCCCGGCACCGGTGGCGTCCACCGACGTGGCGGTCAGCAAGGCCGGCCCGGCGAACGTCAATCAGGGCGGTATCGTCACTTACCAGATCTACGTCTGGAACAACGGTCCCAGCGTGGCGACCGGTGCGAGCATCACCGACACCGTCCCGGCCAACCTGACCGGCGTCAGCTGGACCTGTGCGGGCACCGGTGCGGGCGCGACCTGCGGCACGCCCAGCGGCACGGGCAACAACATCAGCCTGAGCGCTAACCTGCCGCTCGACACCGGTGTGGCGAGCGAGCCCAACAGCGTGTTCGTCACCGTCACCGTGACCGGCACGGCGACCACGCCGGGCACGATCACCAACACCGCGACCGTCGCGCCGCCGCCTGGTTCCAACGACGCGAACCCGGGCAACAACAGCAGCTCGGCCAGCACCGACATCGCGGCCCAGGCCGATCTGTCGATCACCAAGGGCGTGTCCAACGCAGCCCCGATCATCGGCACCAACGTCGTCTTCACCCTGACCGTCACCAACAACGGTCCGTCGGCTGCCGCGGCGGTTGCCGTCGCCGATCTGCTGCCCAGCGGTTACACCTACGTCTCCGACAACGGTGCGGGCGCCTACGTGCCGGGCACCGGCGTGTGGACCATCGGTACTCTGGCCAACGCGGCCTCCGCTTCGCTGCAGATCACCGCGACCGTCAATCCGGCCGGCACCTACGCCAATACCGCCACGGTCAGCTCGACCACGGGCGATCCGACCCCGGGCAACAACACGTCGACCTCGACCCCGGTGCCGGTGGCTTCGGCCGACCTGGTCATGGCCAAGTCGGTCGACAATGCCTCGCCGGTCGTGGGCGCCAACGTCGTCTTCACCCTGACCGTCACCAACAACGGTCCGTCCGCGGCGGCGGCGGTGTCGGTCGCCGACCTGCTGCCCAGCGGCTACACCTACGTCTCCGACAACGGTGCGGGCGCCTACGTGTCCGGTACCGGTGTGTGGACCATCGGCAGCCTCGCCAATGGCGCCAGTGCCTCGTTGCAGATCGCGGCTACCGTGAACGCGACGGGCACCTACCTCAACAGCGCCACGGTCAGCTCGACCACGAACGATCCGACCACGGGCAACAACACCGATACCGAGACCACCACTCCGACCGCCTCGGCCGATCTGGCGATCCGCAAGACCGGCCCGGCGACCGTCAATCAGGGCGACTCCGTCAGCTACACGATCCAGGTCTGGAACAACGGCCTCAGCGACATCGCCAACGCGACCGTCGAAGACACCGTGCCGACCAACCTGACCTCGGTCAGCTGGACCTGCGTCGGCACCGGCGGTGCGGTCTGCGTCAGCCCCTCGGGCACGGGCGACCTAAACACCAACGTCGACCTGCCGGTCGACACCGGCGCGGCGAGCAGCGCCGACACCCGCTACGTCACCTTCACCGTGACCGGCACCGCGACCACGCCGGGCGCGATCACCAACACCGCGACGGTGGCCGTGCCGGCTGGCGCGATCGACCCGACCCCGGGCAACGACAGCAGCTCGGCCAGCACCACCATCGTGGCGCAGGCCGATCTGGCGATCGTCAAGGGCGTGTCGAACGCGACTCCGGTCGTCGGCAGCAACGTCGTGTTCACCCTGACGGTCACCAACAACGGCCCGTCGGCTGCGGCGGCGGTCTCGGTCGCCGATCTGCTGCCGAACGGCTACACCTACGTCTCCGACGACGGCGCGGGCGCTTACGTGCCGGGCACCGGCGTGTGGACCATCGGCAACCTGGCCGACGCGGCTTCGGTCTCCTTGCAGATCACCGCCACCGTCAACGCCACCGGCACCTACGCCAACACGGCGACGGTCAGCTCGACCACGACCGATCCGACCCCGGGCAACAACACCTCGACCTCGACCCCGACGCCGGTGGCTTCGGCCGATCTGGCGATCGTCAAGGGCGTGTCGAACGCCAACCCCAACGTCGGCGACAGCGTCACCTTCACCCTGACCGTCACCAATAACGGTCCGTCCGCCGCCGCCAGCGCGTCGGTGACCGACCTGCTGCCGGCCGGCTACACCTACGTGTCCGACGACAGCGCGGGCGCGTACGTGCCGGGCACCGGCGCCTGGACCATCGGCAACCTCGCCAACGGCGCCAGCGTCGCGCTGAACATCGTGGTCACCGTCAACGCCGCCGGCCCGTACGCGAACACCGCGACGGTGACCTCGGCCACCAACGATCCGACCCCGGGCAACAACACCAGCACCTCGACGCCGGGCCCGGTCCCGACCGCCGACCTCGCCATCGTCAAGGGCGTGTCGAATGCGAACCCGGTCGTGGGCACGAATGTCGTGTTCACGCTGACGGTCACCAACAACGGCCCGTCGCCGGCGACGGCGGTGTCGGTCGCGGATCTGCTGCCGAACGGCTACACCTACGTCTCCGACAACGGCGCGGGCGCTTACGTCTCCGGCACCGGTGTGTGGACCATCGGCAGCCTCGCAAACGCGGCCTCGACCTCGCTGCAGATCACCGCCACGGTCAACGCCACGGGTACTTACCTCAACAGCGCGACCGTTTCGTCGACGACCAACGATCCGACTCCGACCAACAACACCGGCACGGCCACCACGACGCCGGTCGCCTCGGCCGATCTGGTCATGGCGAAGTCGGTGGACAATGCGACTCCGACGGTCGGTACGAATGTTGTGTTTACCCTGACCGTCACCAATAACGGTCCGTCGGCCTCGGCCGGCGTCTCGGTCGCTGACTTGCTGCCGAACGGCTACACCTACGTTTCCGACAACGGGGCGGGCGCCTATGTGTCCGGTACCGGCGTGTGGACCATCGGCAATCTGGCCAACGGTGCGTCGACCTCGCTGCAGATCACTGCAACGGTCAACGCCACGGGCACCTACGCCAACACCGCGACGGTGACCTCGACCACGAACGATCCGACCACGACCAACAACACCGGTACGGC